>CAVSTX010000003.1:0-1022316 GCA_963730985.1 Pyrinomonadaceae bacterium | reverse complement strand
ACGGCCCATCTCTTTGTTTGTAAATCGCTGACGAAAATCTTACTTGGCTTGAAGTTCAGCCAGCGCGGCTAGCACTTCGTCGCTGTGTCCCGCCGGTCCGACTTTCATGAAGACTCTGGCAATCTTCCCCTTCGGATCGATGATGAAGGTGTTGCGTGCGGAATATTGCTTCCCGTTGTACTCCATGATTGAACCGTAGTCGTTTGAGACTTTCGCTTCGGTATCGGCCAGCAACTTGAAGTTAAGACCTTCCTTCGCGCAAAAGTCTTTGTGAGACTCGGCCGTGTCCAGGCTTACACCCAGAATCACCGCATTCAACTTCTGATACTTCTCCAGGTCGCGCTGGAAGTTTCGCGCCTCGAGCGTGCAGCCGCTCGTAAAGTCCTTGGGATAGAAGTAAAGGACCACCCACTTGCCTTTGAAGTCTGAGAGGCTGGCTTCCTTACCTTCGTTTGTCAGCAGGGTGAACGGTGGCGCTGTGGCGCCGGCGGCAGGCACTTCACCGGTGTAGGCCATGGCGGCGACTGCGGAAATGATTATTAGTACGGACAGGAAAAGATATTTCTTCATCAGGGTCTCCTTATTTTTTATTACTTCGGTCACAGACTTTAGTCTGTGGTTTTCTGAAACACAAATTGAGGGGAGTGATGACTGCACAGGGCGGAGTCGGTGCTTCGGATTGGCTCCTAATTCATCCGCAGATTACGCAGATTACGCAGATTAAAGTTTTAAACAAGTCAGAAATCTGTATGTTCGAACGATGTACGAACTTGCTAACCGTCTACCCTGTAATCTGCGTAATCTGCGGATAGCTTTCCCACTAAGTGCCTGCTTCTTGCGCGGCGGTAAGCGCGGCTTGTGCTGCAGCCAGTCGCGCTACGGGCACGCGGAACGGTGAACAACTCACGTAGCTCAATCCAATTTCGTTGCAGAAAGCGATCGAGCTTGGATCGCCGCCATGCTCCCCGCAGATGCCCACTTTCAGTTGCGGCTTGACGCTGCGTCCGCGTTCCGTGCCGATGCGAACGAGTTGGCCCACGCCTTCTCGATCAAGCACCTGAAAAGGATCGTCAGGAAGAATTTTGTGCTCAACGTAGTTTGGCAGGAACCGACTTGAATCGTCGCGGCTAAGACCAAAAGTAGTTTGCGTTAAATCGTTGGTGCCAAACGAGAAGAAGTCAGCGTGTTCAGCAATCTTATCGGCAATCAGCGCGGCGCGCGGCAACTCGATCATGGTGCCCACACGATAATCGATCGTCATGCCGTGTTCGCCCATTACCTGCCGCGCCACCTCTTCAATCTGCGCACGCTGTTGCTGTAGCTCCTGGCTAAGCGAAACGAGAGGCACCATGATTTCAAGCTCTGTTTTCTTGCGTTCGCCCTGGACCTGACAAGCGGCTTCAAAGATTGCGCGGCATTGCATGCGAGTTACTTCCGGAAACAATAATCCGAGCCGGCATCCTCGAAAGCCCAGCATTGGATTCGACTCACGAATGCGCATTACCTGTTTCAAAAGCCGCCGCTTCTCGTCGATTTCATCCAACAACTTGTCCATATCGCCAAGCGTTGTTGCCAGGCGCACAGCCATCTTCAACTCACTCAGTTCCGCCTGTAACTCTTCGGCGTTTGGCAGAAACTCATGGAGCGGCGGATCGAGCAGACGAATCGTAACTGGAAACCCGGCCATCTCGCGGAAGATGCCGACGAAATCGCCGCGTTGCAGCGGCAAAAGTTTCTCCAAAGCCTTTTCGCGCGCGCCGACGCCCTCAGCCAGAATCATTTCGCGCATCGCCGCGAGTCGCTGGTCGCCGAAGAACATGTGTTCAGTGCGGCACAGTCCGATACCTTCGGCGCCAAACTGTCGCGCGACCTTGGCATCGCGTGGGGTGTCTGCATTCGCGCGCACTCGCAAACGCCGAAACTTGTCGGCCCATAACATCAACTCGTGAAACTCGGGACCGAGTGTCGGCTGCACAGTCGGAACCTGGCCCAGAAACACTCGACCAGTTGAACCATCGACTGTGATCCAGTCGCCTTTCGTGACCACCGTGCCCTCAACACTGAACTGTTGCTGGCTGTAGTCGATTTGAATCGAGTTGGCGCCGCTGACGCAGGTCTTGCCCATGCCTCGCGCAACAACGGCCGCATGACTCGTCATCCCGCCGCGCGCTGTGACGATCGCCTGCGCGGCGACCATGCCGTGAAAATCGTCCGGGCTGGTTTCCTGGCGCACCAGGACTACCTTTGCGCCTTCACGCGCGAGTTCTTCAGCTTCGTCCGGGCTGAAAACAACCTGGCCTTGCGCGGCGCCAGGACTCGCCGGCAATCCAGTAGCTAACACCGTAGCTTTCGTTTTCGGATCGACGGTTGGATGCAACAGTTGATCGAGTTGTTCAGGTGTAACTCGACGCACGGCAGTAGCGCGATCGATCAATTTCTCGCCAACCATCTCGACCGCGATACGCACAGCCGCCGCGCCACTGCGTTTTCCCGTGCGCGTTTGCAACATCCAAAGCTTGCCGCGCTCGATCGTAAATTCGCAGTCCTGCATGTCGTGATAGTGGTCTTCGAGCCGGCGAGTGATCGATGCAAACTCTTCGTAAACTTTTGGCAGCTCGGTCTTCAATTGGCTAATCGGATTCGGCGTGCGAATGCCGGCGACCACGTCTTCGCCCTGCGCGTTCAACAGGTATTCGCCGTAAAGCTCTTTCTTGCCGGTGGAAGGATTGCGTGTGAATGCGACGCCGGTCCCGCTGCCGGTGCCCATGTTTCCAAACACCATTGCCTGCACGTTAACGGCGGTGCCGAGTGAATCGGGAATACGATTGATGCGCCGGTAGTCGATTGCGCGGCGGCCCATCCAGGAATTGAAGACTGCCGCAATCGCTACGCGTAATTGTTCGTATGGATCTTCAGGAATCGCGTGTTGCTCGGAGCCGATGATTTGTTTTTCGGCGGCAATGATCTCGCGCAGGTGGTCCGGTTTGAGGTCTGTGTCGCGCCCGCCGGAAGTTTGTGCCTTGAAACGATCCATCACGCGCTCAAACTTTTCGTGGGCCACGCCCATCACGATTTCGCCAAACAGCGACGCAAAGCGCCGGTAAGCGTCGAGTGCAAACCGAAGATCGCCGGTTTGTTTCGCCAGGCCCTGGACAGTTTTTTCATTGAGACCGAGATTCAAAACAGTGTCCATCATTCCCGGCATCGAAAAAGCAGCGCCGGAGCGGACCGAGACGAGCAGTGGATTTTGCGGATCACCAAACTTCTTGCCGACCTTCTCTTCGATCGCTTTCAGACCTTCCTTGACCTGGTCCCACATGCCGTCCGGGAAGCTTTTGTCGTTGTCGAAAAATGCGTTGCAAGCTTCAGTGGAAACGATCAAGCCGGGTGGGACAGGCAGTCCCGCCTGCGTCATTTCGCATAGGCCGGCGCCTTTGCCGCCGAGCAAAGACTTGTCATCACCGCTGCCTTCCTCAAAGAGGTAGACCCATTTAGTTGGAGCGGCTGGCTCTTCTTATTGGCCTTAGCGCCCTTTTGGCGGCGGTTTTATGCGGGGTTTCTTTAGGTTCTTCAATAACCTGGGCCACGTTGGTTCACCTCAGGAGGGATTGTCGGAAGCACAATGATACACCGAGAGGCGGTTGAGGCCGGAATGGGATTGGGGAAGCCTAAGTGCAAAGTGTTGTCTACAATAAGTTCTTGAACTGATCTACAGTGAGACCAGTCTCACGGATGATACTTCTCAGCGTTCCTTTTGCCATTTCTTTGTGATCGGGTACGACTACGCGACGATAGGGATATGTTGTTTGCCGGAGAATGATGTGACTTCCACGTTGGCGGTCAAACTCATAGCCAACTTAAACCAATGCTTTGACAACTTCGCGTCCGGAAAGGCGAGGCAATGCGCTCACGCCCCAACCTCGATGATTTCCTCTGTAATCGGTGGTGGAATCGGATCGTTATGAGCCGCCAAACTATCAAGATAAAGCTCTATCGCCTCTTTAATGTTTGCAGTGGCTTCCGCTCGGGTTGGGCCTTGCGAAATACAGCCCGGCAAGGAAGGAACCTCAGCAACGAAAACTCCATCCTCGTCCTGCTCAACTAATACGCGATACTTCATTGTAACCTCCGACCGTATTGTCGGTATCTTACATCCGGATGGCAAGCTTAGCATTGCCGCGTTCACGCGGCAGAGTCCCTCCCCGTAAACGGGGAGGGTCAGGGGTGGGGTTTCGCGCGATGCAACCTCTCCCCCATCCCCCTCTCCGCTGGCGGAGAGCGGGGAAGCAATTTCCCACGCTCGCGTTCTCGCACATCAATATTCTTTGTAGAACGCTACAGCATCGATTATAGGTAACAAGTGTTTACAGCCACCTGTCAGGAGAAACATGGATGACTAGCTACAGTCGGCAAATTCGTTGGTGGACATTGCTTGCGGTGACGGCGATTGCTGTTTATCTCTGTTGGTTGATCCTGAAACCATTTATCGGGGTGCTGTTATGGGCCGCTGTGCTCGTCATCGTGTTTTATCCGGTCCACCGCCGCCTCGTGAAACGTACAAAGAAACCTGCTTTGAGCGCGTTGCTGTCGTGCGTTCTGGTGGTTCTCACGATTCTGGTGCCGCTCGTACTTATCACCACAGCAGTCATCAATGAACTCTCCGGCGCTGCTCACGGTGTTCAGGCTGCAATAACCTACGTCCTAGATCCAAACTCACCGCTGATAGGACGTCTGTTAGGTTGGGCCGGTAAATACGTTGACGTGGAGAGCCTGCGTTCGGGTGCGTACGTCTCGGATCAAATTCGCGGACTGGGTGGCCAGCTCGCCGGACGAGCGGTCGGATTTATTGGCGGTGTGGTTGGCGCAATCGTGCAGATGTTCTTCGTCATCTTCACGATGTACTACTTATTCCGGGACGGCGATCGCATTTTCGATGTGATCAGAGACACGCTTCCGCTCGAGCGCAAAGAAGCGGAAGCGATCATGGAACGAACGCGCGACGTGATCGGTGCGAGCGTGTACGGCGTATTGGCCATTGCGGTAATACAGGGAACACTCGGGGGCCTCGCATTTTGGGTGTTGGGCGTGCCGTCGGCAATCGTCTGGGGAGTGGTGATGACATTCATGTCGATGATTCCGATGTTAGGTTCGTTCGTGGTTTGGGTCCCCGCGGCGATTTACCTGGCGGTGACGGGCCAGTATGTGAAAGCAATCATGCTGGTGCTTTGGGGAACACTGGTAATCGGGATGATCGATAACTTTCTCCGGCCGAAGCTGGTTGGCAGCCGGACGAAACTGCACGAGCTTCTCGTCTTTTTCGCGGTGCTGGGTGGACTACAAGTGTTTGGGGTGTTGGGAATCGTGCTCGGGCCGGTGGTGATGGTCTTAGCGCTCGCGATGGTAGATGTATTTAGAGCTGTTGGTGACTCAGCGAAGGCGTAGCAGGGCATCAGCAAGCAGTCGCCAGCAATACCTGTGTCGTTCGTGGGATCGTTATGGCGTGGACGGGCCGATGATCGGCGGCTTGCCGCGTCCTGTGCGGAAAGGCTTGCCTTCCGTCCGAGTGGTAAGACAGATTGGCGAGGCTAAGCCTCGACACGATTTAAAAGCGAGCGACGCGGAAAGGCAGAGCCTTTCCGCACCGGATGCGGCAAAGCCGCGCCTAAACTCCTACGCTGCGCGTTGACAGAAGCCGGGCCTCTTCACACCTATTCGTCACGCCGCCTTCCTTGGTTTGTTAAATCGTGAAGTTGGGAGCCACGCCGGCATTTGTTCGGCGTTGGCCACGCGCAATCCAATCAACATACCCACTTGCGCAGTCGTACGTGGGCCAGACCAGTTCCAATCCGGCTTAATAGTGTCCGTGGGCGAGTGATAGTCAGTCTCCATCCACTTCTTCGCCCGAGCAACCCAGATTGAAACATCGCCATCCGGTCCGCCCAATAACATTAAGGCGGGCACACCCTGTTTCACAAACGCGTAATGATCAGAACGTACGAACGCATTTTCTTCCGGCATCGGATCCGCCGTAACGATGTTGCCGGTTGCCACGGTCACGTCTTCAAAAACTCTTCCCAGTTCTGAATGCTCCGCGCCAAAGCCCACCAGCCGTTTCACTGGTCCATAAACTTCTGTTCCGATTCCATCAAAGTTTATGTCAGCAGCGACTTTTGCGAGCGGCCAGGTCGGGTTTCGCACCCAATGTTCCGCTCCAAATAAACCGTACTCTTCGCCTGTCACTGCCAAAAACAGAATTGAACGTCGAGGCCTCGACTCCGGTTTTGGAAATGCTTTGGTCATCGCCTCGGCAATTGCCACGATTGTCGCGGTTCCAAGCGCGTTGTCAGCGGCGCCCGGAAAGATGCGACCATTTTCGATTCCATAGGCGTCGTAATGCGCGGTATATACGACTGCTTCTTCCTTCAGCTTTGGATCAGAGCCCTCGAAAACGGCGGCAACATTGCTGCCTGTCGCTTCTCCCATCTTGAATCGCAAAGCTACGGTTGCAGTCTTGTTCATATCGCGGGTGACGCTTTCACCTGCCTTGGCTTTCGCGAGGACCTGCGCATATGTCATGTCAGAACCGGCAAAGATTTTCTCCATGGCTGCGTCGCTTACCAGCAACACCGGCGGAGTCTTAAACATCATCGCCGGGGCTGATGCGAGTGAAACTCGCCGGCGCGAAAGGTAATTTGCCAGCAACGAAAATGGCTGCGCCGTGGTGCCGACATTGGCTGCCACCATTGCGAGCGCGCCGCGTCCGAGAATGTTCATCGCGCGAGTTTGCGGCGCGGTAGCGCGACGCCACATGGCCGCATCCACTCCGGCAGGTTCACCATTCGCGATGATGACGACCTTTCCTTTCACATCAATCCCGGCCAGGTCGTCGCGTTTCAACTCTTCCGACACCACGCCGAAACCGGCGAATACCACCGGGGCTGTAAAATCGACAACTTCGGAGTTGTAAGGAGGCAGCACGACGTAATCCGTCGCGTGCTCAAGCGAAGTTTCGCCAATTTTGACGACGGTCGTTGGTAACACTTCCGCTGAACGGAACTTAATTGATTGCAGGTATGTTCCGTTTTCGCCGGCCGGCTTCAATCCGAGTTTCTTAAACTGATCTGCCAGGTACTGGGCTGCCTTCTCACCGCCTGGCTGGGCCGTTCCGCGACCTTCAAATTCGTTGGAGCTGAGCGTCGTGGTGAGGCTGCGAATGGTTTCGAGCTTGACCTTGTCGGCTGCTTTACGTTCATCCGAAGTTAAAGTCGCAACTCTGGCGGTAGATGTGGCAGTCGCAGCACCCTGCCACGCGAACGCGGATGGCGACAACAACAGCGCGATGAGTATTGATGGCAGTAATATGCGAGCGAAACGATTACCAGACTGCAATTGCATTTAGAGTTCTCCTAAGCGAATGGATGTGGATGTGTATACGCAGCAGATGAGGGAATGTTCTAAAAAGGATGGCCCCTCTCCGCAGGCGGAGAGGGGTTGGGGAGAGGTAACGGCACCAAACCCCACCCCCTACCCCTCCCCCTTTGCGGGGAGGGGGAATCATTCAGTGATTAATCTTGCAATGAGAAACGCCGCGCCCGCGGCGGCGCTGCCGATAAATGCGGTTTGCAATGCACTCCGCACCGGCCTCATCCCGGTGAAGCGGCCTTTAACAAAACCAAATACCAGCAAAGTGAACAACGTGACGACAATTGAAACGATGAGGGCTTGCGTCGCATCGTTTGTCCCCATGTACGGGAAGAGTGGAACGAGGCCCCCAACAGCGTAAGCCCCGCCGATTGTAATCGCGCTTGTCAACGCTCGTTTCGGGTCAGGCTTTTCCAAACCAAGCTCGAAGCGCATCATGAAGTCGATCCACTTTTTCGGTTGCTTGCGCAACGCCTCCACCAGCGGCTTGGTCTGTTCCTTCGTTAATCCATACTCTTCGAATACTTCGGCAACTTCACGCATTTCTTCATGAGGTATTTCAGCCACTTCGCGTTTTTCGCGCTCACGTTCCTTCGCGTAGTGTTCAGCATCGCTCTTGGCGGCGAGATAACCACCCAGGCCCATCGCAATTGTTCCTGCCGCAATCTCCGCGAGACCGGCCGTCACTATTATCCCGGTGGTGTGCACCGCGCCCGTTAAACCCGCAGCGAGCGCGAACGGGACCGTTAGCCCGTCGGACATACCGATAACGACGTCTCTCACGACTTCACTGGATGTAAAGTGACGTTCTGTGTGTGGAGTTTGAGGCATGAATTGATCTCCGATAGCAAAGTTTCAATCAGAATTTGTCGAGAAGGATCAAAACCCCGATGATGATAAACGCCAACGCTGCTGCGCGTTTGATCCAAATAAGCGGCAGGTAATTGCCGACCACGCCGCCAACAACGACTCCAATCGCGGAGACGATCGTCAGGGCGAGCGCAGCGGCCAGAAACACTGCCCACGGTTTCTTAGTCTGCGCCGACATTGTCATTGCGGCGAGTTGCGTCTTGTCGCCCATCTCCGCCAGTAAGATCACCCCAAACGTGCTTAAGAAGACGCGCCAGTCCATGAAAGTTCTCCTTTGCGATGCTTATGCCTTACACTAATCTATACTAACTTTCATCTCGGGCCTGAATAACTTCATCTCGCGCGCCTCGGGCCGCTCAACCAGCAATCGATGAGTCAGCACTCAAACGAATTCCTCGGCACCAAACGTTTCCGTATTCGCCGCCGACTCGGGTCAGGAGGCATGGGCGTTGTGTATGAAGCGCACGATATGGAAACCGACAAGTTAGTCGCGCTTAAGACACTGACCCGCGCCGAAGCCTCGCATATCTCACGCTTCAAAAACGAGTTTCGTTCGCTCGCCGACGTCTCGCATCCCAACCTGGTGGCTCTGTATGAGTTCATGGCCGACGGGCAGTTCTGGTTTTTCACCATGGAACTCGTGCAGGGAATGAATTTTTTGGAATACGTGCGGCCTGGTTACCTCGCGCGGCTTCGGGAAACGTCGCGCACGCCTACGCTCAAGAAAAGCTCGAAATTGCCAAGTGAAGCCCTGGCTGACTACGAAGCGGAAACGATGCAGCTTGATTCGATCAAGATCACCGTTCATTCAACCGAACCTATGGACCTTTCCGCGGAAACGTCTTTGTCACGTTCCGTGCTCGACGTTCAGCGATTGCGCGCCGCCGTGCAACAACTCGCCGAGGGAGTGCATGGCTTGCATGAAACCGGCAAGCTCCATCGAGACATTAAACCGTCGAACGTGTTGGTCACTACTGAAGGGCGCGTTGTGATTTTGGACTTCGGACTTGTCGCTGAAGTTCGCGGCCAGGAGGTGCACGAAAGCGTAACGCTTGCCGGCACGCCCGATTACATGTCGCCAGAGCAGGGAGCTCAGCTTCCGATTTCACGCGCGAGCGACTGGTATAGCGTCGGCGTGATGTTGTATCAGGCGCTCACGGCGCGTCTTCCGTTCTCCGGCAAATATTTCGAAGTGATGATGAACAAGCAAAACTTCGATCCTCCCGCGCCGATCGAACTAGTCAAAAACGTCCCTGAAGATCTGAACCACTTATGCGTCTCGCTGTTGCGACGCAAACCGGAAGAGCGACCTTCAGGAACCGAGATCCTGCGCGCTCTTGGCGTCGGCGATACCGGACCATTGAGGCAGTCTGTCATCGCTCCAGCGGCGCCGGCGACAGTTGAATCGTCACCATTCGTTGGCCGCGAGCGGCAGTTGAGCGCGTTGCGCGATGCATTCGAATTCACGAGGCGGGGCCAAACAGTCACTGTTTATCTCCACGGCGGTTCGGGGATGGGCAAGAGCGCGCTGGCGCGCCACTTTTTGGATCAGTTGCGCGCTAAAGAATCTGACGTAGTGATTCTTGAAGGACGGTGCTACGAGCGCGAATCAGTTCCTTACAAAGCGCTGGACGGCGTCGTTGACAGTTTGACGAAGTATTTGATGTCGCTGCCCGACATCAAGGCCGAAGCGCTGATGCCGCGCGAAGTACTCGCGTTAGCACGACTGTTTCCGGTGATGCTGCAAGTTGATGCCGTCTTCAATGCGCCGCAGCGTGAGCAGGAGGTGCCTGATCCGTTTAGCTTGAGACGTAAAGCGTTTGCGGCGTTGCGTGAACTTCTCGGCCGCATTTCCGATCGGCAACCGCTGGTGCTTTACATTGACGACCTTCAGTGGTCTGACGCGGATAGCACCACGCTGCTTGAAGATTTACTGCGCCCGCCCGATGCACCGCCGCTACTGCTTCTCTCCAGTTTTCGTACCGAGGACGTGGAGACGAAGCCTTTTCTCAAGTCGCTGCTGGAGAAGACTGGGTCAGAGAGTTGTCGAGAGGTTTTGGTTGGTGCGCTTAACCGCGACGAATCAAACGCTCTTGTGCATCAATTACTTGGGGACGAGGCGGTTGGAGTAGCGCCTTTTATCGGCGCAATTCTTCGCGAGGCGCGCGGCAATCCATTTTTACTTGAACAACTAGCGCGCTACGCAGCGACGAGTGACCAAACTTCGACTACTGGTATAACCCTCGGAGTCATGCTCGACGCGCGACTCCGTCATCTACCCAGCGGCGCGCGGCAGTTTATCGACGCGCTGGCAGTTGCAGGACGGCCAGTCAATCCGGAAGTTGTTTATCAGGCTGCCGAATTGTCGGGCGACGACGCACCATTGGTTAGCTCGTTGCGTGCCGCACAGTTTTTACGCGCGGGTGGCACGGGCCACACACTCGAGCTTTACCACGATCGCATTCGCGAAACCCTCGCGAACCAACTCGACCCAACCAAAGTAAACCAAATCCATCGTCGCCTGGCCCAGGCGATCGAGGCGCGCGGCATCGACGATCCCGAAGCACTGTTTGAACACTACCTGGGCGCCGGAGAGCGCGTGCGCGCTGCGACTCACGCGGCGGTCGCTGCGCGCAAAGCTGCGAGCGCGCTGGCTTTTGATCGCGCAGCTGCCTTTTATCGCCGCGCCCTCGAACTAGCGCCCGTGCGAGGCGCGGAGCTTGTAGAAATGAAGCGCGGACTCGCGGAAGCGCTGATGAATGCGGGACGGCCGGGTGAAGCCGCACAGGCATTTCTTGACGTGGCCCAGGACACCAGCGCTTCGCGCAGTCTCGATTTTAAGCGCAGGGCCGCCGAACAGTTGCTGATGGGCGGTCACATCAAGGAAGGGCTGGAGGTGATTCGTTCAGTTCTGCAGGCAGTTGGAATCACTTTGCCCGCTGGTCCAAAACGCGCGCTGCTGTCGCTGATCCTGAAGAAGATTCAGTTGCGATTGCGAGGGCTCAATTTTACGGAACGAAGCGCGGGCGAGATTCCGGAGTCGGAGTTGTTTCGCATCGATATCTGTTGGGCGCTTGCCGCGGGGCTGGGAGCTGTCGATCTAATCCGCGGCGCCGACTTTCATTGCCGTCACTTGTTGCTGGCATTACGCGCCGGCGAGCCATTCCGTGTGGCGCGGGCAATGGCGTTTGAAGCAGCGCAAACTGCTTCGAGCGGTGAGCCGACTCGAAAACGAGCCATGCAGATTGCCCAGCGCGCTGAAGAATTGGCCCAGCGCGTGGGCCATCCGCACGCAATTGGTCTCTCGATGTGGGCCACCGGCGTCACCGCGTATCTGGTTGGTCATTGGAAGAATGCGGCGACGATGTGTGAGCGTGCCGCCGAAGTGTTGCGCGACCAGTGTACGGGCGTTACGTGGGAGTTGACGATCGCAAACCGTTTCATGCTCAGCGCCATGCTTTACATGGGGGAAATCGGGGAAGTCTCACGTCGTGTTCCAGTGTTACTGGCCGCAGCCCTGGAACAGGGAAACCTGTTTGCCGCGATGGACCTGCGCACTCGCCTGAATCTGATCTGGCTTGCTGCCGACGAGCCGACGCGCGCGCGCGCCGAAGTGATCGAAGCACTGAAAGACTGGCCGCACGAGGGATTTCATCTTCAACACTACACTTCCATGCTGGCGCTCGCGCAGATCGAGTTGTACACGGGCGATGGTGAGGTCGCATGGAAACATATTCAGGGTCAATGGCGCGCCCTGGAAGATTCGATGCTCATGCGCATTCAGGTGCTGAAGATTGAGGCGATGCATTTACAGGCGCGAGCCGCGCTGGCTTCGGCGCCCGCAACGGACCCAACTCGACGCATCAACCTGGCCGAGAAATGGGCTGGAAAGATATTGAAGGAACGCGTGGCGTGGGCTAACCCGTTTGCCACTCTGGTGATGGCGGGAGTTGCGGATCGTCGAGGAGATCGCGCTAAGGCCATCGGTATGTTGAAGCAGGCGATGGAGGCGTTTGATCTGGCGGACATAGATTTGTACGAAGCAGTCGCAAGACGGCGTTTGGGCCAGTTGATGAATGATGAAATTGGTCAGAGGCATATCAGCGAAGCAGACGAATGGATGAGCAAGCGTCAAATCGTTAATCCGGAAGCGATGACGCGAATGATGGCGCCAGGGTTTGATTAGTTTTTTGGAGTGCGGCGACCTGTCGCCGCTTTTGAGGGTGATCGCGCGATTCCTAACAGAACTTAAAGCGCCGACAGGTCGGCGCACTCCAAAAGGTCGGCGCACCACAGAATTATGGACACACTAAAGACTCTAACTTACGACGTGACTGGCCGCATCGCGCGCATCACGCTTAATCGTCCCGAACGCGGCAACGGGATCACGTTTGAGATGCCCGCTGAACTGGCCGCCTGTGTTGAGCGAGCGAATCTCGATCCGAGCGTGCACGTGATCGCACTCGCCGGCAACGGGAAGGGTTTTTGCGGTGGTTACGATTTAGTGATGACCGCAGAGCAACGGCTTGGCGACGAAGGCGGATTAATGGGTTGGCCCAGCGGTTCAGCGATGGATCCGAAGATTCAGATGGCGAACCACGATCCGAATTCTCCCTGGGACCCGGTGCTCGACTACGCAATGATGAGCCGCAACGTGCGCGGCTTCATGAGTCTTTTCTATAGCGACAAGCCCGTGATCTGTAAGGTGCACGGATTCTGCGTGGCAGGTGGAACAGATATGGCGCTGTGTTCCGATCTGCTGTTCATTGAAGAGTCGGCAAGTATCGGCTATCCGCCGGCGCGCGCCTGGGGAGTCCCGACCACAGCGCTTTGGGCCTATCGCATCGGACCGGAAAAAGCGAAACGATTGTTATTTACCGGCGACTGTCTAACAGGAAAACAAGCTGCTGAATGGGGATTGGCAACAGAAGCTGTTCCCGGCGATCAACTCGATAACCGGTTTGAGCGAATGCTTGAACGAGTTGCATTGCTGCCCGTCAATCAGTTGGTGATGATGAAGTTGTTAATAAATCAAACGCTGATGGGCCAGGGCCTGCACGCGGCCCAAATGCTTGGAACCCTGTTCGACGGCGTCGCGCGACACACAAAAGAAGGTTATGAGTTTCAAAAACGAGCCACCGAAGCCGGTTTCAAACAGGCGGTCAAGGAACGCGACGCGCCGTTTGGAGACGCTAAGTGAACGGAGGCAGGAGGCAGGAGCAGGAAGCAGGAGCAAGGAGCAGGAAGCAGGAGCAAGGAGCAGGAGGCAGAAGACGAAGACAACTACGGAGTTAAACTGAATGATCTTTACCAGTCCTCACAAACCGATTGAGATACCCGACATCACGGTGACGGAGTACGTCCTCCGGCGCGCGCAGCAGTTGGGCGATAAGCCGGCGTTGGTTGACGCGCCCACCGGCCGCACTTACACGTATGCGCAAGTGCCCTCATACGTGCGCAAGTTGGCTGCCGGCTTTGCATCCCACGGACTGAAAAAAGGCGAAGTGTTTGCGATTTACAGTCCAAACATTCCGGAGTACATCCTGGCGTTTCATGCGCTAGCCACGTTGGGCCTGGCAACCACGATGGTGCCCCCGTTGTTTACTGACAATGAAATCATCAAGCAACTCAGTGACTCGGGCGCCAAATACATACTGACAATTCCGCAGTTGATGGAAAATGCCCAAGCTGTCGCTCGAGCAGCAGGCATCGAAAAGATCTTCGTAGTTGGCGAAGCCGACGGCGCAATTCCGTTTGCTTCGTTAATGACGTCGGGCGATTCTTTACCCGAGGTCGAGATCAATCCGGCTAAAGACGTCGCGGCACTTCCTTACTCCAGCGGCACCACCGGATTTCCGAAGGGTGTAATGCTCACGCATCGCAATCTCGTCGCCATGCTGCGGCAAATGGAAGCTACTGACGCCTTTGGTGAGAAAGACAAACTCATTTGTGTAGTCCCGATGTATCACCTCTACGGACTCCACATCGTTGCCAACATGGGACTGAGCCAGGGTGCGACTGTCGTCACGGTTCCGCGTTACGACCTTGACCAGTTTTTGCAGTCGCTCGAACGTTACGAGATCACCATCGCGCCTCTTGTTCCACCGCTCGTGCTGGCTTTGTCGCGCGCGCCGCAAGTCGTCAATTACGATCTGTCGCGCCTGAAGTCGATCCACTGCGGGGCCGCCACCCTCGCTGACAACATCGCGACCGATTGTTCTTCCCGCATCGGCTGCGACATTCGTTACGGCTATGGCATGACGGAAGTCAGCCCACTGTCACACGCGAGTCTGGCAAATTCCGCCCGTCATACTTCGGGGTCCGTTGGTTTCTGTCTGCCAAACACTGAATGCAAAATTGTCGACTACACGACAAATGATGAGTTGGCTGCGGGACAAAAAGGCGAGATCTGGCTGCGGGGTCCACAGGTGATGAAGGGGTATCTGGGCAATGCCGCTGCGACGGCAGAAATGATCGATTCTGAAGGGTGGCTGCGGACCGGAGACATCGGCTATTGCGACGCGGAAGGTCGTTTGTTCGTTGTCGATCGGTTGAAAGAGTTAATTAAATGTAATGGACGCCAGGTAGCGCCGGCGGAACTCGAGTCGATGTTGCTGACTCATCCGGCAGTGGCTGACGCGGCGGTAGTCGGCGTGGCAGATGAGGCAGCCGGTGAAGTCCCCAAAGCCTTCGTGGTTTCAAGGGGCGAGGCGAACGCGCAGAGCATTATGGATTTTGTCGCTGCCCGCGTAGCGCCTTACAAGCGAATTCGCAGCCTGGAATTTGTCGCGGAAATACCAAAGACACCGGCCGGAAAGATTTTGCGCAGAGTGTTGAAGGAACGCGAACGAGGCGAAGAAACGACTTGAGTTGCTGCAAACACGGGCTGGACGCCTGTGCCCTATCTACACAACCGCGCGAGCAGCCGTCTCAGTTTTCAAGAGTCCCGAAGTCACAATGTCCTCATGTAGCTCGCCTGATTTATCCGTCACCATCGTTGGTTGAAAGTACTTTTCAAACTTAGAGTCAACTCTGAAGGCCGGCGTGTACATGTGGTCCAAAGGCTCGGTCGAGCTGATGAACGTGCGGGGACGCTGGCGTTTCTTTGCCCAACCAAAGCCTGTGAATGACGTAGCCAGCGGTTGAGCACAAACAAGCAAGCCGGCGCCGACTGCGAGAATGATTTGCATCTTCGTCAACTTCGAATGATAGATGCGAGCGAAGTTTACGGCGTGACGCACCACCCGCGACTGGAATCCTCTTAAACTTTGCAGATCGTCGACAAACTTCACCACTTCAGACAAATCGCTGAGAGGTTTCTGCATGACGGTAGTGCCGTCCATGTCGCGCAGTTTCGTGTTGGGAAGAAGTGTGCGGTTTTTTAAGCATTCGTAAAAGTAAGGCGTTCCCAGCAACGGAATCGACAGCGTTACGAACGACGGAATCGTAATCTCAGGTGTGCCGGTGATGAAATTCAACTCGCGCCGGAGGTCGGCAACGCTGCGGGTCGTCACATCCAACATTAGCCCGTAAGCAAACACGACGCCCGCGTTGAGTGACTTGCTGATCATCTCGACCTGCGGCGCTTTCGTGTTTTGCAGTTTATTGAAATTGCGCAACCAATCGTTGTCGAACGACTCCAGCCCGCTGAAGAGCAGCTCACAACCAGCGGCGCGTATCATCTCCAGGTTTTCCCCGCGCGCGTAAAAATCGTTGGTCACGAGTGCGCCCCACTCGTTGAATTGGCCCGCCGCGCGCATCTCGTTAATTAATTCAAGCCGGGCGCGGAAATGATTGCGATCGCTGCCGTAGAAGTTGTTATCGAGGAAAAACATTCGCCGCCGTTTGCCCGAAGCGAGAATCTGTTGGCGAATGTAGTCAAGTTCGTAGGTTTTGTACGGTCGCCCTTCGGCGGTCAGCGAGCAGAAGGAACAGCGAAAGTTGCAATAGCGAGTTGTTTCGACGTAACCAATCCGGCCCAGCCAATAAGCAAGATCATAGCGAGGCAGCATTGTGTGGGCCACGTACTCGGGACCCAACGCGTCTGTGATCACCTGGCACAGTTCTTCAATGTCGCCGTAGCACGCGTAATCAAAAACCTTTTCGGACAACGCCGGTAACGAACGCACCGGTGGTCCACCGGCAACGACTATGACGCGCGGGTTCTTCGTGCGCGCGTAGGCCGTCAGGTGCAGCATGCGATCGAAACTATTTGTCAGTCCGGTCAGAACGAGCACGTCCGGCCAGGCCAGCAATGATTCATCTTCAAGTGGTCCGCTGGCGAGTTCGGTGTAACAACGCACATCGCAGTTTTCGCGCGAAAAAGCGCCGGCCAGGTAAATTGGCCCAACTGCCTGAGGGACTTTCGTGGTGCGCCGAATAGGTTGACGCGAATCGTCAAAATAACAATTTACTACCAGGATTCGCTTTCGCGTGGCGTGCGATTTCGATGACTTGATCCGCAATGGTTGGGGGCGCATTTAGAATCTCCTGGCTTGACCCAGAATAAAAGCGGTTTATCGATTGTGGACTATCTCTCCTCCGTTGGCGTAAAGAGCAGGGGAGTATATCTGCGGCGAGGTGCCTGAATTCCCGAGAGACCCATTAATGGTGGGTACTTTACTCTGGGGACGACTAGTTGGCAATGAAAACTGGCCCGGGCTTCTGCCTGCGCACCACCGGCAAGATGCGCACGCCGAGTGCTCCATATGGCTTATTTAAGGGCTTTGAGTGCTTCGCTGAGCCGGGCGTGAGTTTTGGATGAACTCGCTGAATACCGCCGAAAATCGAAAGTAGTGACCAGCGCCACGTCGATGCTGGACGACGTCAGGAAAATCTCCTCAGCGTCGACGAGATCGCTTAATTCGAATGTCCCTTCAATTATGGGAATGAACAGTTTTTCTGCAAGACTGATCACCGCAGCGCGAGTGATACCGGCGGTCGCACCTGTACTAAGCGCTGGTGTAAGTAACGTTCCGTCGCGTACCCAAAAGAGGTTAGCCATTGTGGCAGAGACGATCTCACCGCGTTCGTTCAGCAGGACGGCTTCATCAAAGTCCCTGGCCTGGGCTTCCTCCCACGAGAGTACCTGTTCCAGGTAATTCAAACTTCTAATGCCGGCGAGCGGCGATAGTGTGTTGACTCGATAGGGCGAAACGGCCAGCGACATACCTGCGGCCGGAACTTTTTGCGGGTCGCCAGTCATGATCAGAAGATCTGTCTTGCGTCCGCCTGTGTTCTTCGACTTCCAAAAATCACGTCCGCTGCGAGCCAACAGGATTACACGCGCCCGACCGTCCTTAACCTGGTTGACCGCTGCGAGTTTTGAAACCGCCTCACCCACACTGTCGGCTGTGCAGCCTGCATGATTCACATTTAATCGCTCTGCGTGATCTTTGAGACGCCGCCAGTGGTCAGGCCATAGAAATGGTTTGCCGTTGTAAATCGCGACGGTAGTAAAGACTCCGCGACCATACAACATCGCCGATGAAACTGGCGCGACGCGTGCCTTGGTCGCCTCGAGCATTACTTTGTTGAGATAGATGACCGGATGCATCGTTCGTAGTGGGCTCTATTGTCCATCCAAACGGAAAAGACGGGATTTATCATTTCTCATTTCAAATTTGTCATTGGAAAGAAGTAAACAGCAAACGGCAAATGGCAAACAGCAAGCGGTAAACAGCAAACGGTAAACAGCAAACAGTAAACAGCAAACAGCAAACAGCAAATGGCAAACAGCAAACAGCAAACGGCAAATGGCAAACAGCAAGCGGTAAACAGCAAACAGCAAGCAGCAGTCCGCAATTAGTAAATCAGTAATCAGAGCAATCACTTACTGCTGTTTGCTGATTACTGTTTGCTGTTAACTAATTATTGGCTGCCATCACTTCAGCCTGGAGTCTACTGGAAAGCGAACTGCGCCACGCGTTTTCGAGGGTATCAACACTCGCCGCGATGGCTGCTTGCCCGTTGACACTTACGCGCAGGTCTTTGCCGCCAACGCGGCCTATCAATGTGAACGGGCAACTCTCTGCCTGGGCCAGGTTCTCAACGTCGGAACGTGCAGCTTCGCTAAAGCTGATGATAATGCGCGAGGGTGATTCGCTAAAGAGCAAGGTAGTGAGAGGCAAGGGATCGGTCAGTTCAATATCAGCGCCGATGGCGCTCGTATTCAGTGTCGAAAAACAGTTTTCGGCAAGCGCTACACCGAGTCCGCCATCCGCGCAGTCATGTGCTGAGGAAAGAAGTCCTGCCTCGGCCGCGCGCAGGCAAACGTTCTGTACTCTCAGTTCCTTTTCGAGATCGATGCGCGGCACTGAGCCGGTCGCAATCATTTCCTCCGTCGACTTGCCCTCGATTACGGCAGCGTATTCGCTAATGGAGATATCGTCGGAAGTCTCGCCGAGTAGCGCAATCAGATCGCCCTCACGCTTGAAACCCGGTTGCACGACGCGCCGGACGTCTTCAACGAGTCCAACCATGCCGATAACCGGAGTCGGCAGAATTCCACGGCCTTCGGTTTCGTTGTAGAAGGAAACGTTGCCGGAGACTACCGGCGTGTTGAAAACATTGCAGGCCTCCGCCATCCCGTCGATCACTTCAGAAAACGTCCACATAACTTCGGGGCGTTCCGGCGACGCAAAGTTCAAACAGTTTGTGATGGCTAATGGACGCGCGCCCACGCAAACGACGTTGCGGGCCGACTCCGCCACGATCAGCTTGGTGCCCTCTCGCGGGTTGGCGGCGCAGTAACGTCCATTTCCATCGAGTGACATCGCCAATGCTCGCCGAGTTTCCTTGATTCTGACCACGGCCGCATCCGCGCCTGGCAGGACGGCAGTGTTAGTCCGCACCATGTGATCGTATTGACGATAAACATACTGCTTCGAGGCTATGTTCGGGGAAGCCAGCAAGGCGAACAGCGCGTCGTTATTGCTCTGATTTTCCTGCGTCGCACGTTGGACTTTGGGCGTTGGACTTTGGACGTTGGACTTTCGACTCGGTTCCGCCATCGGGCGTTCATACAACGGCGCTTCATCTGTTAGTGCGGAGACTGGAATGTCGGCGACTGTTTCATTGTTATGCAGTACGCGCATGTTGCTGCCTTCGCGGACGCGACCAATGACAACAGCGTCCAGGTCCCACTTGCGAAAGATGTCGATCACTTCGCGTTCGCGTCCCGCGTGCGCCACGATCAACATGCGCTCCTGCGACTCCGAAAGCAGCATCTCGTAAGCCGTCATGTCGGGCTCGCGTTGCGGGACGAGCGAAAGATCGATTTCGATGCCGGTACCAGCGCGCGACGCCATTTCACAACTAGATGACGTAAGACCTGCCGCGCCCATGTCCTGAATGCCCGCGACAGCGCCACTGCGCATCGCCTCAAGACACGCCTCGAGCAGCAGCTTTTCCAAAAAGGGATCGCCAACCTGCACAGTCGGCCGCTTCTCCAGCGCCTCTTCGTCAAACTCCGCGGAGGCCATGGTCGCGCCGTGTATCCCGTCGCGGCCCGTTTTAGCGCCGACATACATGATGGGATTGCCGACTCCAGTCGCTTTACCAAAAAAGATTTGGTCCTGTCGCACCAGACCGAGAGCAAACGCGTTGACGAGCGGGTTCAATGAATACGCATCGTCAAACGCAACTTCGCCGCCGACGGTCGCTACTCCAAATGCGTTTCCGTAATGCGCAATTCCGCTAACCACGCCGGCGAGCAGCGAGCGGTTGCGTCGTCCATGCTTCGCATGGTCCAAAGATCCAAAACGCAAACTGTTCATTGAAGCAATGGGGCGCGCGCCCATCGTGAACACGTCGCGCAGGATGCCGCCGACTCCAGTCGCTGCGCCCTGAAACGGTTCAATGAAGGACGGATGGTTGTGCGATTCGATCTTGAACGCGGCACACCAGCCATCGCCGATATCGACGATGCCTGCGTTTTCGCCCGGCGGAACGATGATTCGCTCACCTTTCGTGGGCAAGCGCCGCAGATGAACGCGAGACGATTTGTAGGAACAGTGTTCCGACCACATCACAGAAAAAATGCCGAGCTCCACGAAAGAAGGCTCGCGGCCCAGCAACGAGTTGATACGCTGAAATTCTTCCTGAGTAAGATTGTGGGCGGAGACTACGTCAGGAGTGATGGGTTCCATAGCGAGGCAGGTCGACCAAACAAGCAGCAGTTATTTGCTTGCCATCTGCTTACTCTCTACTAACTTTTCTATCGCGGCACGAAGTTCCTCAGGCTTTACCCGTCCGAAGTGCTTAAAAACCAATTCTCCTTTTTGGTTATAGAGAAAAGTGGCCGGCAAAGCACCGCCCCATTCCACGTCCACCGCCTTGATGGCCGGTTCCGGGTCAGACACGTTAAGCAGATACGCGGGCATCGTGGCTTTCATCTGGACCAAAAACCTGGGAACTTCCGTTTTGATGTCAGCCAGATCGTCAAGCGAGATAGTGATGAAATCAAGACCCTTGGAACGAAAGTCGCCGTCAATTTTTACCAGATCAGGAAACTCGTCGCGGCAGGGATCACACCAGGTGGCCCAAAAATTAATGAGCAACGGGCGAGCAGCATCGCGCTTGATCAAGCCCTGCAAAGCCGGCGTGTCGATTTCCTGAACGGCGATCGGCGATTGAGAGGATTGCGGCTTGCTCGATTGAACGGGTGCTGCCGGCTTTCCGCTTGGCGCGCTTTTTTGCGCTGACACGGGAAAGCCGAACAGCAAGATACTCGCGGTGATAAGACCAAACGCGAGTTTGAGTCGAAGGGTGATCATTTATGCTCGCTTGATGGTGCAACCAAACGCGGTCGCGGTGGTTTTCGCGACTGGCTTACCAGCGAGTGCGGCATCGAGGGCTTCCCGCAAGTCGTTAGTTTCCACCTGCGAAACGTCCTTCGCGTTATCGATTCGTCCGCGATAGAGAAGCTTGTTGGCGGCGTCAAGGAAGTAAACTTCCGGTGTCACCGTGGCGCCGAGCCGATCAGCAATCTTGTTGCCGCCGTCTTTAAGAACGGGGAACGTCAGATGATTAGTGGAGGCATGCGCTTTTACGGCGTCGGCCGACTCGGCAACATTGGAGTTGATGCCGATGACGTTGATGCCTTTCGCTTTGTAGTCCTGCGCCAACTTTTCCATCCGCTCGTTGTAAGCATTCGAAACCGGACACTTGACGGCAACGAAGATAAGGACCGAGCCGTTTTTGCCTTTAAGCGAATTCAGCGAGTGCTCCTTGCCATCACCATCCGGCAATGTGAAATCTTCAACGGTGGCACCGATCGCGAGCGGCGCGGGAACATCAGGGGAATTTACATACCCACTCGTGGCCACGACGGCAAATGTAGCTATAAAGAAAATAGCGACGAGCAGTGTAATAGCGTTCTTCTTCATGAAAAGTAACTCCTTTCAAAACTTCGACGGTGTGGAGGAAGAGTAACAGTGGGGATTAAAGCGGTGCAAGTGAGCCCGCTTTCTCATTAGCACCGCGCTTTAGCGCGGTGAACAGCGAAGGATATAGGAAATGGAAACCGTTTAAACGGTTTCCGGTTTAGGTCGTGACGATTCTCACCGCGCTGAAGCGCGGCGCTAATGAGACGTAAACCGCAAATTGCATAAGCATTGTCATACGTGAACTGACTATTCAGTTCGGCGGGTCTTTACGGTGATTAGTCCCACCAGGAAGGCCAGCACGAGCGTAATCAGCGCAGACAGCAAACAAAACTGGCAGAAGGCGCCGATGACAAACGCTTGCAGGTAAATCAGCCAGAGTGATGTGAGAAACATCAGACTGACGACGACCAGCAGTAGTTTTCCTGTCCACTTGTAGCCAAACGCAGCCAGCGTCGCGAGACTGAACACAGTGAAGTAGGCAGCTGCGCCAATCAGCGCCAACGGCATACCGCGCACAGTCGCGTATGGGCTGGAGAGAACTTCGGAACAACCTTTAACAATTGTGCAGCGAACGCTGCGCCCGGCGAGGTGTTCTACGGTGAGATAGATCGCGTCGGCGAGTCCGGCTAAAGCAACAACGGCGGTGATGGCATACAACACCGCAGCGCGCGACGTCGTTTTGTCTATGTCTACGGGCGGTGATGACACCGTTATTTGCCCGGAGCCGCAAGCTCGCTATTGATTAAGACTCGCAGTTTTTCCGGTGCCAGGGACTCAAAAGGCACTTCCCGGCCGTTCATGAAAACGGTGGGCGTGCCCTGAACGCCGAGGGAGTGCGCGCGCTTGCCATCAAGAAAAATTCGTTGAGCAACCGCCTCGCTATTTACATCGCGCTTATACGTCTCCAGGTCCAAACCAATCTTCGTCGCGTAGCCTTCGAAAATCGGTCTGACGTCAAACGCATCTTTCCAGGCTTTCTGGTTTTCGAACAGCATTGCGTGCATTTCCCAAAACTTTCCCTGCATCCCGGCCGCCTCAGCCGCGCGCGCAGCCGACAAAGCATGTGCGTGAGCTGGAACGAGAGGATACTCGCGAAAGATCACTCGCAACCGTGAGCCAAACTCGCGCTCCATCGCTTGCAGGACCGGGTGGAGCATGCCGCATGGCGGACATTGAAAGTCGCCAAATTCTTCCAGCGTTACCGGAGCGGATCTCCGGTCCATGACTATGCGGGGGTTGTGCCCCGGGATGCGCGTCGGACGCGACGCTCGACGCCGATGAAGATGTCGATCCCGGAGACGGTGTAGTAGTTTCAACAGCAGTCTGTTTCAGTGCTTCAACAGCCGACGGTTTCAGCGGTTCAACAGCAGACTGTTTCAGCGACCAGGCGACAGCGACGGCTGCGACCAGGACGACGATGATAATTATGAACGGAAGGGATCGTTTCATTTTTAGCGACCGAATTGTTTCCAACATGGCAAAGCGGACGCCCTTGCCACGTCAAATCTACTCTACGGCGTATGCGACAGTCTTATCGAGATCGCCGTTTACGTAAACCTGAACTTTGTATTTGCCTAGCGGCCAATTATTCGGCAGCACCAGGTGGCCGTGGACAACATTCTCGAGAGTGCGTGTCGTGTAATCGATGTCCTTAATCTTTTTATTCTGCGTGCCGTCAGCATCGACGATCCACCATGAGAACCTCATCGCGGTCCCCGACTTCGCCTCTTTCAACTTAACGACGCAGTGGATCTTCCGGTCGTCGGGACTAAATGAGGTGGTCTCTTCACCAGGATCACCACGGCCGTTGTCGCGCGCCATGTTGATCTCTTTGATGTAGGTCCCGGAGCCGAGATCTTCAACTTCAGCGCGGGCGCTTCGGTTTGAGTTGGTATTCTCATTCACGTTGGCCGTGCGCTTGCCGAGGTTACAGGCGAGCACTGCGAAAAGTATCAAACCTGCGGCAAGCCAGGCGGGGTGATGTTTCATCTTTTTCTCTCCATGTGATGACGCATTAAAAGCATGATTTAGTCAGGCGACCGCAGCCAGCGTAGCTGCGAGCGAACGAAACATATCGCGGCCATCGATCGACCCTAGAAGATCTTCACACGCGCGTTCCGGGTGTGGCATTAATCCCAAAACGTTGCGCGAACGATTGCAAATACCGGCAATGTTATCGCGTGAGCCATTCGGGTTCGCCGCGTCAGTCGTGTTTCCCTGGGAATCACAGTAACGAAAAACAATTCTGTCATCCTGCTGAAGTTCTCCGAGGGTTTCATCATCGCAGACGTAGTTTCCTTCAGCATGAGCAATAGGGAGGCGCAAAACCGACTTGGTCTTCAGCTCGTTGGTAAAAGGCGTATCCGCAGTTTCCACGCGAACGAAGACGTGTTCGCAGATGAAATGCAGGTCCCGATTGCGAATAAGCGCGCCGGGCAAGAGACCCGCTTCGCAAAGAATCTGAAACCCGTTGCAGATGCCGAGTACAAACCGGCCACCGGCGGCAAACTTCTTAACCGACTCCATCACCGGGGAAAACCGCGCGAGCGCACCGGCGCGCAGATAGTCGCCGTAAGAAAAGCCACCGGGAATAATCAGCGCGTCGTACGATCGCAGGTCCGTGTCACGGTGCCAGATAAAGTCAACGGGCTGTCCCACGTGCTTTGAAATCACGTGGTAAGCATCGTGATCGCAGTTTGATCCCGGAAATACGATGATTCCAAACTTCAACCTTCTATCTCCACGCGGTAGTCTTCAATAATCGGATTTGAAAGGACTTCACGGGCCATTCGCGCGACAGACTGCTCCGCCTGTTCACGATCAGCATCTTGCAGAGCAATCTCGAAATATTTTCCCTGACGCACGTCGTCGATGCCGGTGAAACCCAGCAACTCAACCGAATGCTGTATGGCTTTCCCCTGCGGATCGAGAACACCCGGTTTCAAGCTTACATAAACTTTAGCTTTCATAGTTGCTGCTGCCTAACAGTAATTGATGAGTTGCTCGTGATCCGACGCTTAAAGGTGCTGCAAGACTGCGCTTCCGGGTGTCCAAGTTTAACCGCAAAGATCGCAAACCTCGCAAGCGGATCAACTGTCCAACTGGTCTTTAACGTCATACTAAGACATTCATTGCTTCATGTGTAGCGAATAGCATAATATTCCGCGCCCGCGATTTGCGTAACCAGTCACAACAAACATCAGGAGAACTTTCATGCAAAACCCGCCCCCGGGACAACAGAACTATGGAACACCCAGCGGTAACGCGCCGTCATCCAACTCTCCGCTTGGCGGCATGGACCCGAAGGTGGCCGCCGCGATTTCTTACATTTGGATTGTCGGCGTGATCTTCTTCTTTCTAGAAAAGGAGAATCGCTTCGTACGTTTCCACGCCATGCAGTCAATTCTTTTTGGCGTCGCGAACTCCGTCATCATGATCGTGCTGGCTGTGGTCGCGATGATCCTGACGGTCGTGTTTAGCATCGGAGCAGCGGCGGCAGCATCAGGTGGCGGCGGGAGCGCAGCCGGAACGCTGGGCAGTCTGCTGGTGACGGTAATCTGGTTAATCTTTTGGCTGATCGCAATGGCAATGTTTGTTGGGTTGATTTTTGCCGCGGTCAAAGCTTATCAGGGCCAAAAGTTTAAGCTGCCGATCATCGGCAACATCGCCGACAATATCGTGAACAAGTAAGGCGGCGTCAACCGTCGCCTTTAAACACTCGATCGAAGATCTTGTCTACGTTTCGCAGGTAGGTGTCGAGCTTGAAGACGCCTTCAAGTTCCTGCGGAGTTAGTTTTCCATTGATGTCGGTGTCGGCGTTCACTAGTTCCTGAAGACTGCCATTCTCGTCCCAGGCCTTCATTGCATTCCTTTGCACCCACTCGTAGGCAGTTTCGCGCGCAACGCCTTTCTGCGTGAGAGCCAGTAATAACTGTCCGCTGAAAACAAGTCCGCGCGTCGCGTTCAGGTTCTCAAGCATTCGTTTCGGATTAACTACCAGCCCGCCGATCAATTTCGTTGCCTTTTGCAGAATGTAATCGAGGCCGATACTCGAATCCGGCAACACGACTCTTTCCGCCGAAGAATGCGAGATGTCCCGTTCGTGCCAGAGCGCGACGTTTTCGAGACCCACGATGCTGTTTGCCCGGATGACCCGCGCCAGCCCGCAAATGCGTTCGGCAATAATCGGATTACGTTTGTGCGGCATCGCACTTGAACCTTTTTGTCCGGCGCCGAACGGTTCCTGCGCTTCACCAACTTCGGTTCGTTGCCAGTGACGTACGTTCAACGCAAACTTGTCGAGCGATGAAGCGATGATCGCCAGAGTCGTCAAGTACTCGGCATAACGATCGCGTTGAATTACTTGCGTTGAAACGAGGGCGGGCTGAATTCCCAGCCGTTGACAGACTTTCTCTTCAACGATCGGATCAAGATGAGCAAACGCGCCGACGGCTCCACTTATCTTGCCGACGGCAACGGCTTCGCGCGCGCGTTCCAGTCGCGTGCGATTGCGCCGCATTTCCGCATACCAAAGCGCAAACGTTAGTCCGAAGGAGGTTGGTTCGGCGTGAATGCCATGAGTGCGGCCAATCTGCGGAGTTTCTTTGAATTCAAACGCGCGTTTCTTCAGAACTTCAAGAAAGGCATCGACTTTACTGAGGAGAATGTCGCACGCGTCTCTCAGCAAAAGGGCATTAGCGGTGTCGACGACGTCTGAAGATGTCAGTCCATAGTGTACGAAACGTGCTGCGTCGCCGATGTTTTCGGCGAGGTTCGTCGTAAACGCGATGACGTCGTGATTGGTCGTTTTCTCAATTTCGTTAATTCGCTCAACTGAGAAGGCAGCACGCTGTTTGATTTGTTCCAGCGCGTCGGCGGGAATGGTGCCCATCTCTGCGTGCACTTCGCAGACGGCGATTTCCACTTCCAGCCATTTCTGGAATTTGGTTTGGTCGCTCCAGAGCGCGCCCATTTCGGGAAGTGTGTAACGGTCGATCATGTTCGTCTTAATGTGGCGCGGGCTTCTTGCCTGCGCTGCACAAGCGAGACGCTCGTGCGACATTCATTGTTTCAAAGCTGTCGAGTTAACAAAGTATCGCGCCAATTTCCAGGTCTGGTCCCGAGGGACCAGGGTGAAGGTTTCCATTCCTTCGCCCGACTGAAATTGAGTGCGATAAGTAACGATGTAAACGCTTCCCTTTAGTGGCCCACTCGAATTTTCCTGGGCGATGGCAGACTGCAATGTGCGACTTTGAACGGTTCCGAGTTTTGCCCGCAATGTTTTAAAGGTGGCTGCGTTCTGCTCCTGAGTCGCGTCCTGTCGCCAAAGCTCCGAAGCTTCACTGTAAATCTTATCGTAACGTTCAGCGGCGATATCGTCGGTCACGGCCGTAATCGCCGACTCCACTTCAGGAGGCAGAGTTCGCCGTTCATTGCTGATGGCGCAGGCGAAGTTGAATAGTAATGTGGAAATGACCAGCGAGTAGGTAACCAGTCGACGGCGGCACAAGATCCACTTGACGACAAGGGAAGGGTTCATCCTTCCGTGTGATCCTTCATGCGTTGCTCAGACCTCGATCCACGGAGTCGGTTCCTTTGGAAAAGACAAACTGACCTGCGTCTCTGTATGAAAAAGCGGAGACCGTTCCTGCAAAGCTACTTCGGCTGAAATCTTGGC
The DNA here is from genome assembly GCA_963730985.1 of Pyrinomonadaceae bacterium. Lineage (GTDB taxonomy): Bacteria > Acidobacteriota > Blastocatellia > Pyrinomonadales > Pyrinomonadaceae > PSRF01. The sequence goes on along the minus strand of CAVSTX010000003.1, from coordinate 994,959 downwards.
AAGATATGGATTGTTTGCTCGTTGCGAAAGATGCGCCAGTACCAGAAACCTCGCTGCGCCGTCGAAGCCAGCTTTAATCCAGTCAGCAACGTCTTCATTCGACAGGTGACCCAGCCGCGAGAGGATTCGTTGCTTCAATTCCCACGGATAATGATCGCAAGCCTTCAGCATGTCGCGACTGTGGTTTGACTCAATCACAATCGCCGCGCAACCACGCAACTGTTCGGTAATAAGCGTTGTCATGTGGCCGAAGTCCATCAAAGTGGCGATCTTTACGCCCTGGTGCATGGCGGTAAAACCAAAGTTGTCGGCCGCATCATGCGGAATAGTGAAGGGGTGGAAATCAATCTCGCCGATGCGAAAATCCCGGCTCGATTCAATGTGTTCGACGCGGTTTTGAAGAGCCCGGGCGCGCTTTCGCGGTTCGTCCGTAGCGAGTTTGAACCGCTCGCTGATATATGCGTCGCAGGTTTTGCCGGAGATATAGACCGGGCAGTCAACCGTTCTGAGCAATACCCGCAATCCGCCCGCATGATCACCATGCTCATGTGTGACGAGGACAGCGTCGAGACTATGAACGTCTTCGCCGACGAGCGCCAGACGCCGCACGATCTCTTTGGCGCTCAGGCCGGCGTCAACGAGAACACGCGTCTCGCCTGCAACGATCAAAACCGCATTTCCAGTTGATCCGCTGCCGAGAACGGTAAGTTTCATTTTGGATGTAGAACTATGACTAACTAAGAAGGTACTGAAGGCAAACTTTATCACATCTCAAGCGGCAAAGTCTCACACGCGAAGTCGCGATTTCGAGAAATCTGAGGCTCGAGATCGACCTGAAATTTGAGATTTGAGATCTCCGATTTGAGATTTGAGATCTGAGATCTGAAATTGAGACTAGATTTGCAATCGCGACCGATCGACCTCAAACCCGTTGAGATTACCGAGCGCTCCGAGTGCCAAAGAGTCGGTAGTAAAGAACCGCCTGGCGATCTGCTGAAGGTCTTCGACTGTTACCGCATCGATCTTTGCCAGAACTTCCTCGGGAGAAATCCGGCGGCCATGGATTATTTCCTGTCGCGCCAACGCCCCGGCTCGCGCGCTGGACGATTCCAGACCCAAAAGTATTGACGATACAGCTTGCTCCTTCGCGAGCTCCAGTTCAGCGTCCGTCACACTGTTCGCGACAATATGCCGAAGCTCTTTCAACGAAAGATCGACCACTTCGTCGAGGTATTCAGGTGATGTGCCGGCGTAAATAGTGAACACGCCCACATCTGAAAACGTGCTACCGCCCGCACCGACCGAATAGGCGAGCCCCCGTTCCTCTCTGATCGTTTGCCACAGCCTGCTCGAAGTTCCGCCGCCCACAATGGAGGCCAAAAGGCCGGCGGCATAACGGTCGGGACTCCGCCCATCGGGCCAGGGAGCCGCAATCACCAGGTGGGCTTGCTCCAGTTCGGTCTTGTGCTCAATCAGAATTGGCGCCGCGGTGGCTGGCGGATGAGTATTGCCGTTCGATGAAGACGCCGAATGTTGGGAATAACCATTTAAGGACTTGGAGACCAATTGAACCAGCTGGTCGTGATCGACATTGCCGGCAGCCGCGACCACGAGGTTTCTGGCCGAAAATTCCTGAGCATGAAACTCGGAAATCGTCTCGTGATCGAGTTTGGAAACCGTCTCTTTCGTGCCCTCAATAGGCCTTCCGAGTGGATGATCAGGGAAATACGCCGCATTGAAGAGCTCGCCCAACAGTTCATCGGGCGTATCTTCAACCATCTTCATCTCTTCCAGGATTACTCGCTGCTCGCGATCGATGTCTGTCTGGTCAAATCTGGGGTGTGCCAGAAGGTCAGCCAATAAATCTATTGCTTCCGGCAACCGCCGGTCCGCAACCTTAATGGCGAATCCTGTCATCTCATGGGTAGTAAACGCGTCCAGGTTTCCCCCCAGCCGATCCGATTCAATGGCGATATCACGCGCAGTACGACGCGTTGTCCCCTTGAAGACAGCATGTTCAATGAAATGGCAGATTCCGTTGAGTTCGGGGCTTTCGTGGCGGGAGCCGCGTCTAACCCAGATTCCGGCAGTCACAGACCGGAGGCCGGGCATGTGTTCTGTCAAAACGGTAACGCCGTTGTCGAGCTTGGCAGAGCGAACTTCGTCGATCATGGATGGCAAAGGGCTGACTAGAAATCCTCGGAGGGATCGTAGCACGGGGGAAGAGGGGCACCAAACGGCGCCCAAAAGCGACATCGAATCTCAATAGATTGCTTGACAGCACGCGATTTACTGGCGGAAAATGCGGGTTATCCAGCGGTTCCGGTAAGTCTCCTGGCCTGAACCAGTGCTCCACGCGAGCGGGTGAAGCCGCCCATTTTCCTGAGGGAGCTTTAAAAGTGGCATGGGCATAATGCCTGTGGCACGAAATTGGGAGACTCCTTGCCTACTTTGCGCCGACCACAGCCACATTCGATTTCTTCAGCGTGTCCTACCGGAGACGCCAGGAGGTTTCGTCGATGAGAAAACTATCTGGCGGAAAAACAGTGGGTCTGTTCCTGGTAATGCTATCGGGCGCTTTGTGTCTTCAGGTGCCGGTGGCGCAAGCGGGCCGTTCAAATCTGGGAACAATCACCGGCGCGGTGCTGGACAATAAAGGCAATCCTGTCGCCGGTGCCCTCATCTCGCTGATGCGAGACGGCGCCAGCAAAGTCATCAGACAGACACGCAGCGACGATCAAGGTCGCTTCATCACCCGAATCTCACCGGGACGCTACGGCATTCGCGCGATCGCCGAAGGTTTTAACGCTGTCGTTTTCAATTCAGTAGAAGTTCGAGCTTCCCAGGAACTTGTCTACCGTTTCAACCTCGAACCGGTTGGTTCAGGAAACACTCTCCCGGAACGGCGTAAGGATCGAGAGGATCCGAGGTGGACACTCCGGTCGTCACATACTCGTCGTTCAATTTTCCAGGCTCGGGAAGGTGAGGATCTCGACATCCAGGCGGTGCTTGGCGCAGACCGGCCAGTTACCGAAGAGGCCTCCGCCGATTTGCCTGCCGAGGATACAGCTCAGGCGTCTCATGCCGATTCGCAGCGACGAATGCAGGGCGTGGTAGAAACCTACTTCGCGAGTAACGCCTTTGGTGCTTATCGCGGATTAAACTTTGCACTTTCTGCCGAAGCTACTGACGGCGTTGAAGTGATCTTCGCCGGTCAAACCGGTGTCGGGCCTAATGCGCCCGGACGGTTTGAAGCGAAAACGCAACTGCGTTTGGGGCAGCGTCATAAGGTTGGAATGGGTGTAGGAGCTGTTCGCTACGGCACACCAATCTGGGTTTCCAGCGGAAATGAACAGCGAGACCGTGTCGGACAATTTTCGGTGCGCGCGGTTGACGAGTGGATTGTGCGCGATGGAATCGTCGTTGTACTCGGACTCGACTACTCACGCTTCATCGGTGCCGGCGGCGCCCGCTCGTTGAGCCCGCGTATAGGAGTTCAGTTTGATGCCAACGCCAGAACTCGCCTGAAAGCTGCGTACGCTGCTGGTGGTGATGAAAGCAACATGCAAAGCGTCGCGTCGTTTGAAGACGCTGATATTGTTTTCACTGAAGGGAACAAGCGTCCCATCGCTTTCGTCGATGGCCAGGCAGTCATGGAACGCAGCCATCGATTGGAGTTTGGGGTCGAAAGAGTTGTCGATAACGAGTCGTCGTTAGAAGCGACTGCATTCTTCGACACCACGACTGGCCGCGGTGTTGGTTTGTTAAGCACGCCCATCACTGCATTCTCAGGCGCGACCGGCGAAGCATTTATCACCGTCGCGAACCAGCAGGGCAATGCGCGAGGCATGCGTCTGGTATATGCGCGACGATTGAGTCGCGTCTGGACTGCGTCGGCCGGTTATTCGTTCGGTCAAGGCCAGCGTTTGTCTGAAGACCTTTCACGCCCGTCCGACATTTTCGAAAGCGGGTTCTTCCAGTCAGCCGCGCTACAGCTCGACGCCGAGCTTAATAACACAACCAACATACGAACGATCTTGCGCTTCTCACCAAACGCAACCGTTTTTGCGATCGATCCTTTTGCGGGTCGCCTGGCGGTCTACGATCCATCGTTGAGCATTCAGGTTACGAAGGAGCTACCAAGCTTCGGATTGCCCGTGCGCGCGCAGGCCGTAATCGATGCGCGTAACATTTTGGATCTGCAGGCAAGCTCCGAAAACGGAGAAACGATAACTCTGATCAGCAACGGCCGTCGTTCGGTTCGCGGTGGGATATCCGTCAGGTTTTAGAGCTACAAGGCGGGACTTCTCATCTGGCAAATGCTCGCAAGTTTCCTCCAAACGTCCCGCTAGCTGTTTCTCCAAAATCTCGGAAAACTCCAGAAAATTGGATAGTTTTTCCCGATCAAATGCGCTTCCTTAGGAAAAACGCGAGCATTGAGACTAGGACAAGATTAGGAGACCGCGATTCCCGTTGTGCGCCAGAAGAAGTGGCCGCGGTTTGAAGGCAGCGGCTCGGTCGTTCTGGATCGGGGAACATACATTGCATTTTTATTTCAGGGTTGGAGATTTTCAGTTTTGAGCACTCGAGATAACTGGTGAAGCGATCTGTTTTTACAACGGGAACCTGGCTGGTGTTGGTAGGCACCGCGCTGCTCCTGGCGGCGGGCATACTTAACTTTGGCCAGCGTGTGAGACAGGAAACGCCCGCATGGGACGGCGTCACCTGGGTAGACACACAACAGGGGATTGTCGCCGAGAAGGTAGAGCCTGGATCATCCGGGGCGCGCGGCCAGATCGTGCCCGGCGATGTGTTACATGGGATCAGTCTCAACAACAGAGACTACGACCAGGTGGGACGCGCGCGAGACGTTCAAATCTATCTGGATCAGGCGGAGGTCGATGGTGACATTCACTATATTATTGAGCGACCATCTTATCCAATCGAAAGTCGGTACTATTACGCCGATCTCGATCACCTTAATGTCATTCACAAGTGGACCCCGCGCGAGCTCTACATCAATTTAATCGGGCTCGTGTATTTATTCGTAGGGTTCTTCGTGTTGTTCAAGCAGGGTGGCCGCGCCCCTTTCGCGCTGCATTTTGCAACACTGTGCCTCGCCGCCTTTGTTTTTCACTCATACTCGCCGGTTGGGAGTTATCGAGATCTCGATCTGGCGGTCGCTTTTTTAAAGAACGCCGCATTCATCGTCTTTCCTCCGCTGTTTCTCCACTTCTGTTTGGTTTATCCCGAACGTGAACAACTCTTTCAGGAGCGACGCTGGCGCGCGGCCCTGCTTTACGTGCCGGCGATTTTGTTGTTGTTCTTAGCTGACTTCGTTTTCTTGAGAGGCGTGCTTACGCCGTTGCTGGAGCCTATAACCTCTCTACCACCAGTCTCGGAACGTTTTGTCGAGCTGTTTTACCGGTTGAGTTTCGCTCACTTCACGCTGGCTCTCGTCGCGAGTGTCTATTTCCTGATGAGAACCTGGTTCAAAGCGAAGGGCGCGGTTATCCGGCAACAGATGAAGTGGGTCGTTTGGGGATCGTTGCTGGCCGTAGCGCCGTTCACATTGCTATATGCCATCGGATACCTGATGGGCACCGAGGCAGACCCCTGGTTAACGGATGCTGCGGTTCTCCCGTTGATTTTGATTCCACTTGCCTTCGGTTATTCAGTTTTGCGCTACCGGCTGATGGACGTGGAGCTGGTCGTGCGTCGTGTTTTCGTTTACGTGCTGACGACTCTGGCGATCGCGCTCATGGTCGGTTCCGTGGTTTACCTGGCCGGGCTTTATGCGTTGGGTGGTAACGAGGGCCTCTCGTCCGGCGTGCTGACCCTGCGCGTGGTCGTTGCGATTGTGGCGATGGCAGCGATCGTGATGATTGCAGCTCCGGTAAAGAACTTTCTGCAGGAACAAATCGATCGCATGTTCTACGGCGAACGCTACGACATGCGCAACAGCTTGTTGGACTTCGGTCGCACGCTTTCAGCGACGACAGCATTTGATCCGCTGCTTGACTCTCTTGTTAACCGTTTGCAGGAAGTGATGAACGTTGGACGCGTCGCAATTTTCATCGAAGACGCGAAAGCAAACAGCGGTTATCGCGTCGCCCGCGCAGTTGGCCTGTCGGCGGAGATGGTAGTGCCGCCTGACTTCCGCGAAATGATCCGCGTGCGTTCAGCGGAGACGGGCGTCGTCAGGACTGATGATCTCGATCTGATACCGGAAACAACGGGCTTCGTACGGCGTTCGCTTCATTACTATGTTCCCTGTGTTGTGCGTGGCCGGATGGTCGCAGTTATTGGACTTGGCCGTTCTGCTGACGGAGCGTTGCTGTCGTCCGAGGACCTGGACATCCTGTTAACGGTTTCGGGTTACGTCGCAGTAGCCATTGAAAACAGTCTGCTCTATCAGGAACAGCAGGAGCGCGCAGCCGAGCTTAAGATCTTGAAGGAGTTTAACGAGTCAATAATTGAGTCGATTAACGTTGGCTTGTTGGCGGTCGATCTCGAAGGCAGAGTGATCCGGCTCAACTCGGCACTCGAAGAGATTCTCGACGTAAGTCGCGAGCAAGCCGTGGGCAGGCGTGTTGAGGACCTGTTCTCAGAAGATTTTACCGACACGCTTAGTCAGGTGCTTGGTGCCGATCGTTGGCAGCTAAAAGAGACGCGTCACATCTATAAGATTCACACTGCAACTTACGCCGGACGCTCGCTGGTTTTAAACATCGCGATTGCGCCTTTGCAAGACATCCTTCAGCAAACAGGCGCACTCGTTGTGCTTGAAGATGTCACGTCGCGTATTCGTCTCGAAGAACAACTGCAACAACGCGAAAAACTTTCTTCAATTGGATTGCTGGCAGCGGGCGTCGCGCATGAAGTGAACACACCGCTGACGGGAGTTTCCTCCTACACGCAGATGCTCATGGGCATGCTGGCCGAAACTGATCCCAAGCATGCGCTGCTGCTAAAAGTAAGGCGGCAGGCCGAACGCGCAACCAACATCGTAAACAACCTGCTGAATTTTTCTCGCACTGGCAACGCGACGGAGTTTTCCGAGCTCGACATCAACAAGGTGCTCGATGACACGCTCCAATTGCTCGAGCCGCAGATGCGTGGCAACCAGATCGAGATCGTTCGCGACTACGATCGAGAAGCGCCGACCGTTTTCGGCAATGCGGGGAAACTGCAACAGGTGTTTACCAATCTGCTGCTCAATGCGCGTGACGCGATTACTGTCGGCGGGTCAATCCGCATATCGACAGGCCCGTTTGACGAAGAGTATTTGACGGTGGAGATCACTGACACTGGAATGGGCATCGCACCGGAAAATGTTGCCAAGATTTATGACCCGTTTTACACCACCAAAGGAGTGGGCAGAGGCACCGGACTTGGTCTGGCAGTTTCCTACGGAATTGTGCAGGAGCACTCGGGCCATATCAGCGTCGACAGCAGTCCCGGACGAGGTACAACGTTCCGTATCACGTTGCCGACAGCGCATGCGCGAGCCACGTTGCAGGCCGTTGGCGATTAGTTTGTTTGCAAAATGGAAGCGCAAGAGCATTGCGAACGTTCGCTGTGCTCTTGCCTTTTTCTTTATATCGATCTCCCCTAAACTGTTTGCCCGCTAAGGCGAGGACCAATCATTGGCAGCGAAGACGGAAAGAAGAGTGGCAAAAAAAGGTTCAGTACTTGTCGTCGATGACGAGGAAATAATGCGCGAGGTTCTGGAGACGCTGCTTTCGACAGAGGGTTACCGCGTCGACCTGGCGAAGACGGGCGAAGAAGGTTTGGAAGCCTATGGCCGCCGTGCTTACGACGTGGTGTTGCTTGATGTGTCGATGCCCGGTATCGGTGGTCTTCGCGCGCTGGAAGAATTTCTGAAGATGGACGCCGAAGCCGCGGTAGTCATGATTACCGCGTATGCGACGTTTGATACGGCTATCGCCGCCTGGGAACACGGCGCCTTTGGCTGCATTCGTAAACCGTTTCAAAACGAACAAATCACGGCGACGGTAGGCGCGGGCATCAAGCGGCGTCGCAAAGAAGAAGAACGTCGCACGCTGCGCCGGGCGATGAGTCGCTCGGTGGATCGCGGCGCGATCGTCGGGCGCTCCGACGTGATGCAGGAAGTTTTTCGGTTAGTTGAACAGGTCGCGCCGGCGCGATCTACAGTCTTAATTACCGGCGAAAGTGGAACTGGAAAAGAGCTAATCGCGAGAGCTATTCACGAGGCGAGTCCGCGAGTAGGGAAGCCCTTCGTCACAGTCAACAGTTCAAACATTCCTTCGGAGCTGCTCGAGTCAGAATTGTTTGGGCACACCCGCGGAGCGTTTACCGGAGCAGTCGCCGCCAAAAAGGGTTTGTTTGAAGTAGCTGATGGCGGTTCGATCTTCCTGGATGAGATTGGCGATATACCGCCGGAAACGCAGGTGCGATTACTGCGCGTGATTCAGGAGCGCGAGTTCACGCCGCTCGGTGACACCTCGCCGAGACGCGTCGACGTTCGCATAATCGCAGCAACCAATATCGACTTAAAGGAAGCAGTCAAGCAGGGCACGTTTAGAGAAGACTTGTATTATCGCCTGGCAGTCGTTCCGATTGAATTGCCACCATTGCGTGACCGCCGCGAAGACATCCTGCCGCTCGCTCAGCATTTCATCGAAAAGTATAACGAAGAGAACGGACGTCGAGTGTCCGAACAGATCGCTCCAGACGTGCTGGCGTTGCTTGAAGCATATGCGTGGCCCGGAAATGTACGCGAACTTGAAAACGCGATTGAACGAGCGGTGGTAATCGCCCCTGGTGACGAAGTATCGAAGCAGTGTTTGCGTCCCGAGATCAGTGACCCGCAATCGGTGATAGCTGCCTCGCAGGAGGGTGCGAGCATGGGCGCTGTCCACGATTTGTCCCGGGGCATCAACTTTTATGATCAGGTGCGCAGGTTTGAAATTGATTTGATCCGGCGTGCATTGGAACAAACCGGCGGCCATCAATCGCGAGCGGCGCGGCTGCTGGGGATGAACGCAACCACGTTGAATTCCAAAATCAAAACCTACCGCATCAGCCTCCGGCCGTAGGCACGCCGGTCTCGATTTTTGGCTGGTTAAATTGATTTGCGAACGGCCGGCTCGCGTGTCATCCTTAAACGACTAAGTGGTTAATTTCATTCTGTCGCACGACGTCCCTTAACGTCGGCCCCTTCATCACAAATGAGCACCAAACTTTTTCGTGTTGCTTTTTCGTTTGCAGGCGAAAAACGGGACTATGTCTCTAAAGTCGCCGACATTTTCGCAGAACGCTTCGGCGAGAAGGCGGTACTTTATGACAAGTATCACGAAGCTGATTTCGCGCGATCGGACCTGGGCATTCACCTTCCGGATCTCTATCACAAACAGTCTGACCTCGTGGTATTGATAGTTTGCAACGATTACGAAAAGAAAGAATGGTGCGGGTTGGAGTGGACTGCGATCCACGCACTGATCAAAGAACGTAAGGTAGAGGAAGTAATGCTATGCCGTTTTGATCATGCAACTATCAAAGGGCTCTACTCGACAGCAGGATTTGTCGAGCTCGATCAAAAGACCCCTGCGGAAGCTGCCAAGCTGGTACTGCAGCGGTTGAAGTCGATCGGCGTGGACACAAGGAAAAGGAAACGCGCCCCCAAAGCAGTCGACTCCCGCTAATCAGTCGGCTACAACCGTCACGACGACAATTCCGAACAACCTTCCGCGGCTGCAATCTTTCTTTGGGCGCACCGACGAATTAAACAAAATTGCGGATGCGCTTTCGCCGAGAACGCGTACGTGGGGAGTCTTGATTGATGGCCCCGGAGGCATGGGCAAGACGACGCTGGCTATTCGCGCCGCCGAGTTAGTTATGCCCGGACAATTTGATCGTATTTTCTTTCTTTCATCGAAAGAGCGAAGACTGACGGCGGAAGGTGAGAAGAGGCTCTCCGACTTCGTCACGCCCGGGTATCTCAATATTCTCAATGAGATCGCCCGTTTGTTGAAGAACTCGGATATTGCGAAGGAGCCCGAAACCGACCGGCCCCGGCTGGTTATCGAAGCGCTTGTTCCGGCAAAGGCCTTGTTGATCCTCGATAACCTCGAATCCCTCCCAAAGGACCATCAAAGCCGGCTTTTTGACTTCCTCAGCCTACTTCCCGTCGGCTGCAAAGCCATCGCCACGAGCCGGCTGCGGACTGACGTCGATGCACGCATCATCCGCCTGGCCAAATTGGATCCTGATGCAGCGCAATCGTTGCTTGACGAACTTGCTATCGATCGACCACTGCTTGCAAAAGCGACCGCGCGAGAACGTACGCAACTCTACGAAGAGACGGGAGGCAATCCGTTGCTCCTCCGGTGGGTCGCGGGTCAGTTAGGCCGGGGCCGGTGCCGAACCGTCGCCGCGGCGCTGGATTTGCTCAGGAGTGCTTCATCTGACAACGATCCGCTGGAGTTCATTTTTGGCGATCTACTCGGAACATTCACCGAGAGCGAAACTAAAGTCCTCGCCGCACTCACTTACTTTACTCGACCTGTCGCGGTGAATCTGATCGCAGAACTGGCAAACATATCGAGCACTGCTGCTGAGACCGCCCTGGGCGACCTCTCCAGCCGGGCGCTGGTCATACCCGACGAGGAGGAAAAGCAGTTTGCTCTGGTAGCGATGGTCGCAGTTTTTCTCCGCAGAAAAAGGCCTGAAGTAGTGGCCGAAACTAATCATCGATTCGAAGAACGTGCTTATGCATTAGTAGTTGAGAACGGATACGAAAACTTTGAGCGATTCCCGGTTTTGCATGAGGCCTGGCCTACGATTGCACCTGCCTTTCCCTTTTTTGTGAGTGGGCCGAATGCGCGACTCCAGACGGTGGCCGCTGCGCTTTTTCAATTCTGCAATTTCAGTGGGCGCTACGACGAATCGTTGTCGCTTAATCTGCAAGCAGAGGCCAAAGCTGTCGCAGCCGACGATCCTTACAATGCAGGTTGGCGAGCCTACCAGGCCGGTTGGATTCACCGGTTACGAGAAGAATCAGATGATTTGCTGGCGTGTGCTGAAAGGGCTGAGAAGTATTGGAAAGAAGCGGGGTCTGGCGCTCGCGAGCAAGCCACTGCCATTAACCTGCGGGGACTGGCTCATTATTTAAAGAGGGAATTTCCTGCGGCAATTGAGGCTTTTCGCGAGGTACTCAAACTCGATCAAAGTCTCGATGCCGAAAGCAATGATGTGGCTATTGATTTAAATACTTTAGCTGACGCCGAGCGCCTTTCAGGAGATCTCGACGCCGCGGAAGTGAATTATCGCGAAGGGTTGCGCATAGCTCAGGCCGTCGAACATGCTGAATCGATCGAGAACATCACCGGCAATCTCGCGCTATTGATGGAGAATAAGGAAAATTGGCCAGAGGCCGAAAAGCTCAGCCGTGAGGCACTTCGTTTGGCGAAAGAGTTGGGTCGCAAGGAAACGATCGCCCTCCACTCCCAAACACTCGCCAACAGCCTGGCGCACCAGGGGAAACGCGATGAGGCCCTACCGTATGCGGAACGCGCAGTGGAGATCTTCACTGAGCTTGGCATAGCGGGCCGAATCGAAGACGCTAATAAGGTACTTGAGGATTGCCAGCCGTAAAAGGTTGAATCCAAAGCAATCGGCACTGGCATTAGTGTTCACCTGCTTAAGACTCCTGCTTGTGACTCCTGGTTGCAATTGACTGATTCCGTCCCCACTTCTTCATTGCCGCTACACGGCCAGACCCTCTTGCCACGTATAATGTCACTGACAAGCTCATGACAGTAGAAACACAACAGCAGCCCGTATCTAAACTTGACGCAGCGCATCGACATTTAGGCGCGAAGATGACGGAACGTGACGGTCACCTCGTGCCGCAGTCGTATGGTGATGTGCAGCGAGAGTATGCGGCAGTTCGAAACGGAGGCGCCGGTGTTATTGACTTGTCTTCGCGTGGACGTCTTTTGGTAACCGGCAGTGAAGCAATCCAGTTTCTAAATGGCCTGATCACGAACGACATGAAAACGCTCGCCCAGGGAACGTGGATGTCGGCTGCGTTTCCAAACGTGCAGGGCCGATTGGTTGCGAGTGTTCGTGTTGCCCGCCTGGAAGACGACCAAAGTCCGGTGTTTCTCATCGACACAGAAGCTGCGACGCATGAACGCGTAGTCAACACTCTTCAGAGGTTCACGCTTGCCGGCGACTTTCACATTTCGGATCTAACGGAAACAACGGCGCAGTTAACAATCCAGGGCGAAAAATCTTCGTCCATCGTTGCAGCCGTAATCAGCGAAGAAGCAGCCGGCTTGGAGACAAATGGAATTCTCAGGACTAAATGGACCGGTGGTGATACCGCCGACCCGCCAGAGAACCTTGGTCCATTGACGGTGATGCGTGCCACACACACTGCCGAGGATGGGTTTGATCTGTTTGTAGACGCGAATGCAGCGTCAGCCTTATGGCAGGAATTGATTGATGGCGGCGCTGAGCCCGTTGGTTACGACGCCCTGGAAATTCTGAGAATCGAAGCAGGCGTTGCGCGTTACGGCGTGGACATGGATGAAACAAATGTCGTGACTGAGTCAAATTTGGACGATGCGGTCAGCTACACGAAGGGCTGCTACATCGGCCAGGAGATCATCGCGCGCATTAAGTACCGCGGCCATGTTGCCAAGAAATTGACAGGATTAACATTCGTTGGTGCGGCTGATGTTTCAGCAGGTGACCTGGTGAGATCTGCTGACGGAAAAGATATTGGTAGGCTCACCTCCGCCATCTTTTCGCCCTCGTTGGAGCGGACGATCGCGCTGGCTTACCTTAAGTTTGATTTTCTCGCGCCCGACACTAACGTGCGGGTTGCCTCCGGAACTCTGGAACGAAACGCGCGCGTAACTGAACTTCCATTTATACAGGGCTCAAAGCCGCGTACTCCGGTGGATTGAAAATGGAACCAACGGTTCAGCAAACTGAAGCAAACGACCTCGATTACGAGCAGGCGCGGCTCGCCTACTCGATCATCGAATCACTCCTGTCACACACGGGAATCGTCAGCGACCTGATTGCAGTCATGGCCCAGGCGCTGGACGAAGACACGCAAAAGGCCCTGACGCAAACGCCCAATTGGGCGGCGTATCTTGAGAGCCGCCGTTCGCTGGAACGCACGCGCGCTGACGTGGAAAAGTTTGCGGAGATTTTGAAGAAGTTCAGTGAGCAGTAGCTGCTTCCTCTCCGATTGCGGACAGTGGCTTACTTTACGGAATCGTCTTCGCAAATTCCTGTAACGCTCGCAGTTGTGCCTCGCGCAACTCAAAGTTTACCCCATCCATTTTGATTGCCACGTCTTTTGCGCGAGCCATTTTGAGAAGAGTTTCCAGCGGCATGCGAAAGATGAGTTGCTCTCCCATCCAGACTCTACCGCGAACGGGGTTCTTCACAGCGCGGCGACTCGAACTAAGAAAGACCGTTTGGCCTTCAATCACAAAAACAACATAAAGGTCTGTGCGCAAGCGTCCTTTTACGACTGTCTGTAGTTCGAAATCGATGTGCTTAGGTCGCGCGGGAGTGTGGCCCGAATAACTGAACGAGGGCGAAATATGAAGACTATGGTATCGAGAATCTGATATCGGAATTTGCACGGGAGTAAGCCGAATTGTTGTCTGGTCTTTTTCGGCATCGTAATGTGTTTCAATGCGCTCTTCGGCGGCTGCCGCGTCGCCAGGCTGAGCCGTCGCAGGAACCACAACGAGGACGAACACAATTATTGATAAAAGTAACAACTGGTTCATTGAGTCACACTCGGCATACGATGAGATTGATGATTCCCAGCAAACTTTTCTCGACGCTCAGGACATTCAACCCGGCAGTCCGTGCGGCCTCACTCGTTCGGCGGTTGACGTGATCATCAAACAGCGGGACGGTGCATAAATTCAATAAGTCAAACAGAGGGCCCAGCAGGTTTTTTGGTCGGACGTGTTCGAGCAGCAGCACCGTACCACCCGGCCTCACTACGCGTTTGAGCTCTGCAAACGCCTTCGCTGGTGATGTCACTGAGCAAAAGACCAGCGTTGCAAAGGCCGCGTCAAACGTCGCAGTCTGAAACGGCAAATCTTCCGCGCAGCTGCGTAGGAGTTTCACACCTTCCGGGCGCGGTTTGATACCGGCTACTCGTAACATCTCCGAGCTCGGTTCGATAGCAACACCAAGGGCGTTTTCAGGATAGTAAACGAAGTTAAGTCCGGTGCCGGCGCCGATTTCCAGGATGCGTGCATTTGGCGGCAGGTGACGAAACGTTGCGGAGCGCAACTTCGCGAGGAACCAACGCTCGAGCGGCCGCATCGCGGCGTCGTAGTTTGGAGCGACTTGATCGTAGTTGCGATACGGCACTACGGATTTCTGTTACTGGTGATTCAGGGTAGTAAACTTTATGGACGGACCAATCGCGCTATTTCAAAAGCATTATCACCTGACGTTCGCGCCCGCCGTCAAACTCGCAAAGAAAAATTCCCTGCCAACGGCCAAGCAGTAAACGGCCATCTTTGAAGGGAACTGCCACCGACGAACCTACCAGGCTGGCTTTGATGTGTGCGTCTGAATTTTCTTCACCATGACGAAAACCCATCCCATGTTGAGGAACGAGTGTGCGTAAAGCGTGCAGCATGTCGCGGGGCACATCCGGGTCAGCATTTTCATTTACGGTCAAACCGGCGGTCGTATGCTGCACGTAGAGAAAACAAATTCCTTCCTGTTCACCAGACTTCTTCAGCTCTTCCTGAACCTGCTCGGTGAACTCCACCAGTTCTTCGCGTTGGTGCGAACGGACCTTCAGCACTTGCATACGACGCTTCGTGTGGGGACAGGTTTGGCTACTTGAGTCTGATTTCTTTTACGACTGGCGTGCTGGAGCCATCGACTCCGAGGTTTTGAATTGTGACAGTGACCGCTCCAGCTCTTAGTTCTTTTGGTAGACGCACAACCAGAGCCTCGCCGGAAAAACTTGAAAAATCGGCGAACCTAAGCGTGTGGCTGCGGCCGGCTTGCTCAAACCTGATACGAACGAACTGTGGATTGTAGTCAATCCCCGTTGCTCGAACGGTCAGGTAACGCCGGCTCGGATCATATTCGGGGAACGGTTTGCCCGCTTGACGCTGGATTTCGTACATCCTAAGCAATGGCGCCAGATCAGCTTCCGTAGCTTCGCTTACGCTGGATACCTGAGGGGGCTGAACATCTTCCAGGATTTCGATTGGGACCGGCTGACTTGTGCCGGCAGATTCGCCCCGCAGTGGATTGAAGATACGAATTTGCGCTTTGCCAACTATTTGTCGAGAGGTCCGCACAATTAACGCCACCGGATCGTCAGATGAGGTGCCCGGTCTAAGTAAAGCTGAGTTACGTTCTACTGTCGCTGCGTATCGCGCCCCGTCCTGTTCAATAAACACGATCGTCTTTGCCGGGTCCGGCTCCAACCCGCGGAGCTGATCTACTGACAGCAATATTGATTGACCTGCACCAGTGCGCTGAGGTGTAACAGCCAGGAGCCGTGGAGCATGTTCGCCCGGCGCCTCGACCGTTCGCGTGGTATCAGTGATCGTAACCGCGAGAGTTACAGGATCGCCGGTTTGTCCATTTGCCTTTAAACGTATTTCGACTTCCGCAGGTCCCATCGCAAGCGCGCCGGGTACATCCAATTCCAACTCATCGCGCGCCGGCAGGAAGCGCACTGACTGCCTGCGATTCTCTACATTAAAGGGTTGGTTTGTGACTCGCGTCACTGCGTCGTAGTAGGTACCAGCCTGCTTGAAGCGAACGAGTATGGCCGAGCTTGGATCCTCAGGATCGACAAGCGGCTCAACCATTGCTCGCACAGTGGCGCCGCGTTCAAGTCGCCAGCCCAGATCGTTTCCGGTGGGTTTGGTTCCAGGCGCCCGGTTAGGCGCAATGCCGCCGATAGTCAGCACCGACATCGTACCAACCACCGGCACCATGGGTTTTTCCAAAACAGTGAAGGTTACGGTGTTCGACCAACGGCCCCGGTAGGAGAGTCTTAGTTCCGCCGTACCGGTATGTAGACCGCGTGGCACCACAAACTTGACGTTTTGATAAAACTCACGGCGCGGCTCGGATTCCTCAGCATTCTCGGAACGTGTGATCGTCATCGTGGGTGTCACTGTGCGCACTTTTGCTGCCAGCGTTACTCCATCCTGGACCACTTCAATCTTGAAGTCCTCGACCGCCAGCAACACGGCCGCCGGGCCCGCTTGCAGACCTTCAACATGTATCCCCATGACCTGCCCAGGTACCGCTTTGTCGTACGGCTTAATACTTTCGATACGAAAGGAAGGTTTGTCCTGGGACGAAGCCGACAATAAGGTTGTGACCGATAAGACCAACGTCCCGATTAGTATGAGGTGAATGACGCGATTCATTTTCGCAACTCCCTATTGCGCAACATTGATCTGCGCGTTCTGCGTTTCCGGTTTCAGATACTTACCCAGCCAGGCGTGCACTTCCTTGTAAAAAAAACGGCTGTTCTCACCTTTTTGAATCCAGTGGTTTTCATCCGGAAATACGATGAGACGACTCGGTATTCGCAGGCGCTGCAGCACACTCCAGTTTTCCAGTGTTTGATTCAGAGGCACGCGAAAATCGTTTTCCCCTACCGTCAGCAGAATTGGAGTTCGAAAGTTTTTCGCGAAGCGTATCGGGTTTTGTTCACGCCAAACTTTGCCTTGCTCCCAAACCGGGCCACCATTATTCACTTCGCGATGATAGATAATGTCGCTGGTTCCCCACTGGGACTCGAGATTGATCAAACCGGCGTGACTGATCAGCGCCTTGTAACGAGTGGATGTTGCCTGGAGCCAGTTGGCGAGGTGACCGCCGTAGCTGGCGCCGCCGGCGGCCATGCGGGTGCCATCAATGAAGGAATATAAGCGCACCGCTTCGTCCGCAGCTTCGTTCACATCTGCTGCCGGGCCAATAAACGGGTCGCCCTGAATAGCCTGCGCAAACTTTTCACCGTAGCCCGTTGAGCCGGTGTAGTCAGTCAGCAAAACGACATAACCAGGCTGCGCTAATAAGTGGTAGTTCCACCGCAGGAAAAACTGATCGCGCCACATTGAATGTGGCCCGCCGTGTAAAAGCACCAGTAACGGATACTTCTTGCGCTCGTCGAAATTCGGCGGCAGCGCCACCATACTGTGAACTTTGTTGCCGGCTTTCGTGGTTACCCAGAAATGTTTCAGCGGTTGCCAATCGATTTGGCCCGCACGCGCTACGTTGATCTCGGTCAACCGTTGATGCCTGCCGGCTTTCGGATCGATCTTAACTACTTCATGCGGATTGGTGGCGCTTTCCCAGTTTGCAAACAACAAAGGTGTTGCCGACTTTGGCGGCATACGCAGGTTCGTGTAGGCGCCCTCGGTCATTTCAAACGCCAGTTTCACGTCGCCGCCCCCCGCTGGCAGGCTGAAAACTTTTTCATGCCCCGCCTCTTCCGCCAGCAGGTAAACCGTCTTACTGTCAGGTGTGAACGCGTACGATCCGACGGCGCGATCGAACCCATTTGTCAAAATTTTGACTGGACCACCTTCGGGCCACGCCATCGAAGCGAGCCGGCCCAGGTTGTAGACGCGATCGTTTTCAGGTGTAACCGTGAAGTAAAGGGCCTTGCCGTCCGGTCGAAACACAGGCTGGCTGTAACTCTCTGTACCGGACGTTAACGCCGAGGGTTCGCCGCCGTTTGCCGCAATCTTGTAGAGCAGAGTATTTGAGGCTGCATAGGCCGAGACATTCCGATTCGTTGTTGCCACGAACACAATCGATTGGCCGTCAGGCGTCCAAACTGCCGCAATCTCATCCCCCGCAGTTCCCAACGAACCGCCAAAACCCGGCTCTGCCACAAACTTCGTGCCCCCAAGTAAATCCTTTGCCTTCGCATCTGGCTCGAGCATCTGCACGAAGAGATGCGATTGAGTATCTTCGAGCCACTTGTCCCAATTCCGGATAGGGAAACTGTCGTAAACGCGAGCACGATATTTCTGGGCCTTGCGTTCACTCGCAATCTTCTTGTTTGCTTCGTCGTCTTTCGCGCCGGGATATACAGAGCTGACGAAGAGGAGCGCCTTGCCATCAGGCCGCCACTGCGGAGCGCGTGCGCCAGTCGATAGTGTGGTGACGCGTACTGCTTCGCCGCCGGAGACGACGTCCATCACGTAGATCTGGTTCACTTCGTCGCCTTCTCGTTTCGCTGAGAACGCGAGGCGTTGGCTGTCATGACTCCACGTGGCCCCGCCTTCTGCGCTTTTGCTGAACGTCAAGCGTCGTGGCTGCGCGCTGCCGTCGGCCGGGACAATCCATAGATCCGACGTCTGGTCCTTTTCGTCGTACGCGGGTTCGACCACGGAGAAAACGACCCAGCGGCCATCGGGGCTGGGTATGGGAGCGCCCACGCGTTTCATCAACCAAATTGCTTCATGTGTTATCGACTTCTTCGATTGACCAATCACAGACCCCGGCAATGCGAAACACAACAGAAGAAGAAACAGCACCGCGACTTTCTTCAGATACTGATCGAGCAAGTTACCGCTGTAGTTGAAAAACATTTTGAGATTACTCCTAACGACGGGGTTCGATAGACATTAGCGGAGAGGTTGAAGTGGGCGTATTGCAAACCTGGTTTGGCACACTGAAACGTTTCGGCGGCTCTGCCGCATTCTGTGCGGAAAGGCTCTGCCTTTCCGAGCAGTTCGTTTTTACAATGCGCGAGGCTCAGCCTCGCGAACTTTTTTATGGTTTCCAGCGGAAAGGCGAGCCTTTCCGCACAGGAAGCGGCGAAGCCGCAAGGTAAATCCTGGCAAGCTCGTTATTTCGGATCTGAGCTGCGCCGTTTAAGCAGCTTCCATCCGGTTGGCAAAATCGCCGCTGCCAAAAGGATTTTAATTACGTCGCCGGGGAGAAATCGAAGTACGTTTAGTTGAAACGTAACCAGCGGTGAAGTGTTCATAAGCAGTGAAAACCATGCCCAGCCGCTAAGCATGATCACCAGAGAACCGATCGCCATCGCTGCTACCGCTGTCCCAAACCGTTTGTCCCAGCCATGTTCTGCAAACGCTCCGGTAATAAAGGCCGCTGCCGGGAACGCAATCAGATAACCGCCGGTTGGACCCAGCAAGTGCGCGATGCCGCTCGAGCCGCCGTAGAAAAATGGCAGTCCACTCGCGCCTTCGACCAGATACGCGATCATCGCGGCCGCGCCCAGGCGCGAGCCTAACAACGCTCCAGTCAACAACACTGCAAATGTTTGGCCGGTGATCGGCACCGGCCCTGCTGGGATAACGATTTGCGCCGACAGCGCCGTGAGCAAACTAAATGCAAACACTAATGAAATGGACCGCGTGGCATCGAGCGGCGCGAGTGCCACGCCCAAAAGAGTTTCCGCGTTAGCGTTATGGTATGACGTACTCATCGACACCTCATGTTTGATTCAGCGTTAGTCAGCAGCAATGCTTCCTCTTCCGACTTCGACTGCTTCCGGAGCCAAAGCGCCGATCCGCATCTTATGGAACGAGCGCCAAATGAAGTACACCGAAATCAAAAAGAAAATCGCAGCCAGCACGCGCGTAATCATTAAACCGTTCTCCCGGTCCGCGATTGAAACTGCCAGCTCCACCGCGAGTAAGCCGAAGAGCGTGGTGAACTTGATGACTGGATTCAAAGCAACGGATGACGTGTCTTTGAAAGGATCACCAACTGTGTCGCCGACCACGGTCGCGTCGTGCAGCGGCGTGCCTTTTTGTTTCAAGTCGACTTCCACGACTTTCTTGGCATTGTCCCATGCGCCACCGGCGTTCGCCATAAAAATCGCCTGATAAAGACCGAAGACGGCGATCGAGATCAGGTAACCGATAAAGAAGAATGGTTCGACAAACGCAAAAGCAAGCGTTGAGAAAAACACCGTCAGAAAAATATTGAACATGCCTTTCTGCGCATACTGCGTGCAGATCTGTACCACCTTCTTACTGTCTTCGACCGATGCTTTCTCCACGCCTTCGAGCCGGATGTTGGCCTTGATAAATTCAACGGCACGATAGGCGCCGGTCGTGACCGCCTGGATCGAGGCGCCGGTAAACCAGTAAATCACCGCGCCGCCAGTGATTAATCCCAAAACAAACGGAGCATGCAGCAACGACAAGCTTTCGGTGTTGACGGTGAGACCGTTGGTCAGTGCCATCATGATCGAAAAGATCATCGTCGTTGCGCCGACAACGGCCGTGCCGATTAACACAGGTTTTGCAGTCGCTTTGAAGGTATTGCCTGCGCCATCGTTTTCCTCGAGCAGATGCTTGGCGCGACTGAAGTTCACGTCGATGTTGTGGTCTCGCTTCATGTCTTCCTGCAGGTTTGGCACTTGTTCGATCAGCGATAACTCATAAACCGACTGCGCGTTGTCCGTTACCGGTCCATAAGAATCGACCGCGATCGTTACCGGGCCCATCCCCAGGAAACCAAATGCAACCAAACCAAAAGCGAACACCGGAGCCGCCACCATCAATGGATCAAGCCCGAGCGTGCTGAAGTAATAAGCAATCGACATCAAGATGACGATGCTCATGCCCAGCCAGTAGCCGGAGAAATTGCCCGCCACTAAACCCGAAAGAATATTGAGCGACGCCCCGCCTTCACGTGACGAAGTAACCACTTCCTGCACGTGACGAGATTCGGTGGAGGTAAACACCTTCACCAACTCAGGAATGATCGCACCCGCGAGCGTGCCGCAGGAGATGATCATGGAAAGCTTCCACCAGAGACTCGCGTCGCCGCCAAGCGTCGGGATCGTCAGGTACGACACGACGAACGTGATCGCGACGGAAACGATTGACGTGATCCAGACGAGCGAAGTAAGCGGCGCTTCAAAGTTCATCGTGGCCGCGTTGGCATAACGCGCCTTGGCGATCATGTTGTTGATGAAATAAGAGCCGGCGCTGGCGATGATCATCATGATGCGCATGACGAAAATCCAAACCAGCAACTGCACTTGAATTTGGGGATCGCGTACGCCCAGCAGAATGAATGTGATCAGCGCGACACCGGTAACGCCGTAGGTTTCGAAGCCGTCAGCGCTGGGTCCGACCGAGTCGCCGGCATTGTCGCCAGTACAGTCTGCAATCACACCGGGATTTCGCGCGTCGTCTTCCTTAATTTTGAAGACGATCTTCATCAAGTCAGAACCGATGTCGGCAATCTTGGTGAATATGCCGCCGGCAATACGAAGAGCAGCAGCGCCAAGTGATTCACCGATTGCGAAGCCGATAAAACATGGGCCAGCATAGTCGCCGGGGATAAACAACAAGATGCATAACATGATCAGCAGTTCCACGCTGATCAGCATCATGCCGATGCTCATGCCGGCTTTTAGCGGAATTTGGTAAAGCGGGAACGGCTTGCCTCCCAGACTGGCGTATGCCGTGCGGGAATTTGCAAACGTGTTAACGCGAATGCCAAACCACGCGACGCCATAACTGCCGGCGATGCCGATCAAGCTGAACGCGAGAATGATGGCCACGCGCAGCGGCTCCATCTCGCGCAACACGCCGAAGTAAAGAACTATGATTGCGCCGATAAAAACTTCGAGGATGAGAATAAACTTGCCCTGAGTGATTAGATAAGTTTTGCAAGTTTCATAAATCAGTTCGGAGATTTCCCGCATCGCGCGATGAACCGGAAGATTTTTCAGGTTCATGTAAATCGCGAGGCCGAAGGCAAGACCAAGAATGCAAATCAGAATGCCGCCGAGCAGAAGGTTGTGGCCGTCGATACCACCCAGGAAAGTTACCTGTGACAGATCAGGAAGGATTAAGTTGGCTTCGCCGCCATGCGATTGAGCCAGTACGGATGACGCCGACGCTGCCATGCCGACAAGCATCGCCAGAAACGTGAACATTGAACGGCGGAGACGCGCGCCAAAGCCGGAGAGATAACTGTTTAATTTCATGATGTTTTCGATTGAACGCTGCGCAAACGGCCATCCGGCCGATTGCAAATCAGCATTTAGTTCAATTGTGACAGTCCTTTCTGAACCTTCCTTGCAGGTGAGTCTTAAAAAGTTTGAAGGGCGCCGGGCACAGTCTTAACTAATTTGCGTCGCGAAATCCGAGCGGCGCACCTATTGTGCCGAGCAACCGTTCACGCTGAAACTGCGGATTATCCCCGATTAGCGGCCAAACTGGCAAGACGAGCAGCGGCAGAAGCCGCATGATTATAAGAGAAAGGGCCCATTTGGTTTCATTTTCCATAAATGGTTGGTTTTACTCCTCCAGGCTCAGCGCTGCGTGCGGCGCTATCAAACTTCCTTTTTGCCGATCGGCCCTCATCCTGACGACCGCGAGAGCTGTCAGATAGAGTGCGAGTATTACCAGTGCCGCCGCTGCAATCGCATTCAAGAGTTCGATGTCTAGTGTTCCGGTCCCGATTTTCGTGATGCGAATGTTTCCGATGACAAGGGTAATTAGCGCCCAAAGCGTGATAGCCAGTACAAAAATCATCGGCAGCAACGTGAACGCGATTCGCTGCCGTGCTCTGTAGAGCCACACGCTGACAGTCAAAAGCGTCAAGGCGGCAAGCAACTGGTTTGAAGCGCCAAACAACGTCCAAAACTTCGCCCACGAATTGGGCGGCGCAAACATTACGAAATAAAACGGCAGCCCCATCGTCAAAAGCGTACCGGCAAACGCGCCGACGCGACCCCGCCAACCGCCAAGCTCCTGCACGATGTACCGGCCAAGTCGCATTGAAACGTCGAGCGTGTCAAAAACAAAAGTGGAGAAGGCCATCGCGCCAAACGTGACAGCAAATCCGAGATTCTCTTTGCCGATGATCAGCGTGAGAAACTGCCCTATTCCGTTACCGTAGATCGTCCCAGGAGCTTTCCCGCGCAACGCGTCCTGCGCGACTATCATCACCGTGACGAGCGCAATCAGCGCCACAAATCCTTCCGCCAGCATTCCGCCGTAGCCAATCGGCCGCATGTGCGACTCGCGGTCAATTTGTTTCGACGTAGTGCCCGAACAAACGAGTCCATGAAAACCTGAACAGGCACCGCAAGCAATCGTCACGAACAGAAATGGAAACAGCATTCCGGTCATGCCGCCGACGTTAAACGACTTAAACGCCGGTTGTTGAATTTCATAACCGCCGAAGAAATATGCCGACGATGCCGAGTGCGAGCGCTGTGTAGAGAATGAACCCGCCAAGGTAGCCGCGCGGTTGCAGCAACATCCAAACGGGCAGGACTGACGCGATGCCACAGTAAAGAAGGATCAATACGCCCCATGTTTTGTGATCAAGCACGAACACGTTTGAAGTCATCGTGCCGATCCAGGACAACGCAAACGCAGCCGGAACGAAGATTACCGTCGTGAGCCAAAGAGGTGGGTTTAGATATCGTTGGACCAACCCGAGTATGATCGACAGCAAAAGGTACATGATGCTCGCCGCCGCGACCGCGCCTCCCGGGTTGAAAGTAAACGAAGCGGCGCGCAGTTCTTCTGAGCCGCCAACAAAAGTCCCGGATGTGATGTCAGTGAACGCGACAATCACGTACACAAGCGCGATCCAAATGAACGCCATCATGGCGCGTCCGGCGCGGCTGCCAAGATGCTCTCGAGTAATCTCCGCGATCGAAGTCGCTCCATGTCTGACCGACGCCGCGAGGCCGGTGAAGTCGTGGACAGCGCCAATCAGCACCACGCCCAACCCGATCCAAATCAAACAGGGAAGCCAACCAAAAGCCTGGCAAGCGAGAATAGGACCAGCAATCGGCCCAGCCGCAGCGATAGCGGAAAAATGCTGGCCAAACAAATAGAACGGCCTGGTCGGCACGAAATCGACGCCGTCGTTGACGCGATGCGCGGGCGTCGTAATCGCGTCGTCGAGATTGAATTGGCGGGAAACCCATCTACCGTAGAGCCGGTAGGCGGCGGCTAAGAGAAACAGGAAAGCGAGAGCCAGGAGCGTAAGTGTCATGGGGTGAACTCAGCTTTGAAGTTGATTAGCAAGACCATTATAGCTGACACATAGCTGGCAGGTTTTTATTTACCATTTGCCGTTTGCTGTTTACTGATTAACTAGTTACTGCTTGCTTTTCTTTGATAGACTCCGCGCCGATCGGTACCTGCGCAATATCCGTCGACTTTTTATGTACCCCTTTCGGAACATTCTGTTCCCAACCGATTTCACACCGCGCGCGCGTGCAGCCCTGAAGTATGCAGCTGCATTCGCTCACAGCGGCCGCGGACGCGTGGTCCTTTTCAGTGTCCAAAGCGGTAGTATGCCGGCCAATCTTCTGACGCTCCCTGAACGCGTTTTCGAAGAACAGGAAAACAAGTGGTTGCTTCAGGTCAGAAGTGAAGTGCTTAACCTGCTGGCTGATCCCTTGTTTGATGGATTGGAAGTCGAGCCAGTGATTGTCGAAGGCGATCCCGCGCCGGAAATCGCAAAGGCGGTTCGCGATTACGACATTGATCTTGTGACTGTTGTCACGCATGGCCGTAGAGGCCTCGCGCGGGCACTATGGGGATCGACGGCGGAAGAGATCATCGCTGAGGCGACCTGCCCGGTGTTGACGATTCGACCTCCGCAACACGACTTCGTCGAACACAAGGGCGGCCAAAGCGAAATTCGTCTTAACCGTGTGCTGCTTACCACGAACTTTCGGCCGTCGTCTTCGGCAGCAACCCAGGTTGCGACCCAACTCGCTAACCAGCACGGAGCGGAGCTTCACGCCGTTTACGTTATCGGCGACTACCTCGAACAGATTTCGATGGTGTTTCCGGAAGGTGGTTTGCAAGCGCTCGCCCGTTTGCGCAGTTACGTTCATGAACGCATGGAGCAGTTTGTAAAAGAAAATAGCGCGCGCGCAATAACCCACATTGTTGAGGGCAGGCCTTACGCGGAAATTGCGCGCCTCGCGGCCGAGATTGATGCAGACTTAATAGTGATCGGCACAAGTGTCCACGCCTCACTTTTTGGCGGAACACCAGTGCTTGGTTCGGAGATTGAGCGCGTAGTTAGAAACGCTCCTTGCCCGGTGATATGCGTCCCCGCAGCGCGAGCGATGACTCCTCTTCCGGCACTGGTCACGCAACCAGTCAGTTAAGTTCCACCTCAACAGACACAAAAACGCGGGACGAAAGTGATTCCGTCCCGCGTCGTTTTCTTGATGCAGAATTTCCTACTGCGAGATTAATTGCAGCCGGCCGTCTGGAAGCTGAACTGCGAATACGCTGCGCTCATACATACTCAATGGCGCCGACTCTTTAGTTTGTACAGCCGCAACCTGTTCGCGCGTTACGGCATTTGCGTAGCGAGCTGTCTCGGGGTCGCGAATCAATGAGTAACGCTTGCTAATCCGGCGCACGTATTCGCGCGTCTCGGCGTAGGGAGGAACGTTGTATCCGTATTTCATGACGGCGCCCTCACCAGCGTTGTACCCGGCCAGCGCGAGCTGAACGTCGCCGTTGAACTTATCCAGGAGAAACCGCATGTAACGCGTGCCGCCTTCGATATTTTGTTGCGGATCCCAAATATTGGAGACGCCAAAACGCAACGCCGTACCGGGCATCAGTTGCATCAGTCCGCGTGCGCCTTTGTATGACATCGCGCGCGGTTTGAATGTGGATTCCTGATGCATGATTGCATAGAGCAACAGAGGATCGACTGAGTTGCGACGACCCGACGTGACTATGAAGTTATCGATTGCACCATTGCCCGTGGTGAATCCGGCGAGCGTATTCGAGAAGCTCATGCTCGTGGGATGGACCAAAGCGGTGCTTGATGGAGCGTGGTTGTTCGAACTCAGCAGCCGCGATCGGCGCTTGCCTAATGGACGGGCAGCCGGGGCTGTAGTTTCGATCCTGACAGCGCCGGCAAAGTCGAAGTTATCGACTGTGTAATTGGACCCACCTTGAGCCGCAACAGAGACGGCATAAACAGCAACGATGATGACGATCAGGGGAAGTCTAGCCATAGGGGTAAAATCGAGAACTCCTTTTATTGATAACGTGCCGGAAAACGGCTGAATGTGAAGTTCGGGTTTGGCCTTTTCGTGACCCTTCGTAACCGCAAGCCATGTTACCACATAGTTAAACGATTGCCAACACAAGTAAACTTGATGCTTTTTATTAGGGATTCGGGGGATTGTTGAGGGTTTCAACCCCTAAGATAAATTCAGTGTGGATTGGCTCAAGGTTGCGAAATGGCGCTTACAACCTCTCCTGGTTCATTATTTGTAGCGACGTTCCGCCTTTAGGCGGATGCCCGCAGGGTGATTAGGCCAGCCGTTTTACGGCTGGTAACAGGAGACAGATAAGCAATCTCAGGCTTTAGCGGCCTTACATTTTCCAATGCCGTTGAAACGGCCCTGGCCTTTTGAGCCCCGCTTCTCACCAGCCGTAAAACGGCTGGCCTGGTGTCCCTGTCGGGCTGCCGCGTGAACGCGGCAGGAGCGGGTGCAAGACCCTCCCCAACTCTGGAAAATTCGCAGTCGAGCCTGCCTGGTGCTGGAACTGTGGATCAGAGATGAAGATTCGCACATCACCAGCTTGCAAGATCATTTGCATTTTTCGGGATCGGGTGTTTTCACACGTGACGCTGCTTTCGCTATTGACAAACGGTATGATCCGCGCGCTTTTCCAAACCACTCAGGTAAGTCGCGCGCAGATGCGCGCCTCACGAAGAGGACCCCATGAAGAGAATAATTTCTACGATGCTTTTGCTACTGGTTGTAAGCAGCGTCGCGATGGCAGCTCAGAACGCGAACAGCTCAACCACTACTCAAACGACAACCGAAAATAAACCACCAAAGAAGCGCGGGCCGGTCTTTAGAGCCAATAAAGATCAAGTCAAACAAGCCCAGGCGCTTTTGAAGGACAAGGGTTTTTACACCGGCGAGCAAACCGGAAAACTGGATGACGACACGCGCGCAGGTCTGAAGAAGTATCAAGCGGCGGAGACTTTGAAAGTGACCGGAACACTCAACAAGGTGACCCTCGTGAAGATGGGGATTGAACTCACTGAAAAGCAGAAAGCCATGTAACGCGGCGGGGAATCGGGACGACGTTTTTGTGAGTGACGTCTTCCCGATCTGTAGCGCGAGCGTCATGTCCAGATGGCGCTCGCGCATTTTTCTCAAGAGCTGCTAACCAAGCAGCTTCTCAACTATCGAATAACTTGCTTCGAGCGCCTCAGTCAGTTTTTCCGGCTGGCTGCCGCCGCCTTCTGCCATGTCGGCCTTGCCGCCGCCTTTGCCACCGACAATCGGCGCGAGTTCCTTAATTACCTGGCCTGCCGGCACCCTGGATTTCAAATCGTCAGACGTACGCACGATTAGCGACACTTTGCCCTCGCCACTGCGACCCAACACAACCACGCCAGACTTCAACCGGGCCAGCAGCGTGTCGGAAAGTTGACGCATCGCATTGGCGTCAAGGCCGCTCGCTTCGCGCGCCAGGACACGCACGCCGGATATCTCGCGCGACTCATCCCCGTTGGAGGAAGCTGATCCTGCCGCTCCGGTTGCGATCTTCATCCGTAGTTCGTCTGCTTCGCGGCGGACTTTCTTAAGTTCATCCTGAAGTTTGCTGATTACCGCGGGCACTTCGGCGCGCGACGTTTTCAACCCACTCGCAACCTGATCGATCAAACGTTCGTCATCGCGAAAGCGTTCATAAGCATCGAAACCGGTAATGGCGCGTATTCGCCGCACGCCGGAAGCAATCGATTCGTCGCTCACAATCTTAAAACTGCCGATGTCGCCAGTCGCACGGACGTGCGTACCGCCGCAAAGCTCGCGAGAGAAAATACCTTCAATGCCTTTGATCGAAAGCACGCGCACGCGCTCGCCATATTTTTCTCCAAACAACGCCATCGCGCCCGATCGCATAGCTTCTTCAGTAGCCATCTCATCGGTTTGCACGGGCTCGTTACGAAGAATGTAGTAATTCACCAACCGCTCTATCTCGTCGATTTCGGACGGCGTCAGTGGTTGATAATGATTGAAGTCGAAACGCAGATAATTGGGAGCAACGATCGACCCGGCTTGCTTAACATGTGTGCCCAACACTTCTCGCAGCGCCGCATGCATCAGGTGAGTCGCCGTATGGTTGCGACGGGTCGCATCGCGTTTTTCAACATCCACTTCGGCCGCCAGGGTGTCGCCAATCTTCAGGTTCCCTTTTTCAACTTTAACCTTGTGAATGATCAACCCGTGCGAAGGCGAATAAGTATCAATAACCAACGCTCTGAATTCCGAACCACCCTCAGCAGCGGGTTGGTCAGCAGCCACCAAGATACCAACGTCGCCAACCTGACCACCGCTTTCTGCATAAAACGGAGTTTGATCGAGAACGACTTCACCTTCCTCGCCTTCCCTCAGCGCCTCAACTTCGGCGTCGTTTCTGATTAGTCCCAGTACTCGCGAAGTGTCATGACGAGTGCCCTGGTAGCCGGTGAATATATTGCTGCCTGCGCGTTCAGCAGTTGTGGCGTAGACAGGTTTCGTCTTCGATTGCGAGGCAGAATGGTCACGCCCGCTCGATTGTTGTAACTGCTTTAGTGCCGCATCGAAGTTATTAAGAAACTCATCTTCGGAAATCGAAAAGCCACGCTCTTCCAGACTGACTCGTACCAGATCGCGCGGTGTGCCAAACGTATCGTAAAGCCTCGCCATCTCCTCGTAACTCGGCTGTTGTTTTCCGGACTTACTAAACAACTCTTCGAGCCGCTGCAGACCAACAGTCAGCGTCGATCCAAATCGTTCCTCTTCCAGCCGCACCATCTTGTCGATGAACTCGCGATGGGTTTCGAGCTCCGGATACGCTTCATGCATTTGCTCGACCACGAAGTCGGTCACGCGGTGAAAAAACAAATCCAGGCCCAGGGTGTGACGGCCCTGATAGATTGCGCGGCGCATGATTTTGCGCAACACGTAGTTGCGGCCTTCATTGCCGGGCAGAATTCCGTCCGCGATCGCAAACGCTGTGGCACGCGCGTGGTCAGCGATCACGCGCATCGCAAACCCTTCCTGAGTTTCCGGTTCATAATGACGGTCGGCGAGCTTGGCAGTGAACTCGATTATTGGCCGGATCAAGTCTGTTTCGTAATTTGACTTAACGCCTTGCAGTACCACTGCCAGACGTTCCAATCCTGCTCCCGTATCGACTGAAGGCGCCGGCAACGGTTCGAGCTTGTAATTCCCGGGCTCAACTTCAGTGCGCTCAAATTGCATGAAGACCAGGTTCCAGATCTCCACCGTGTCGTCGCCTGGTCCATTGACGAGTTCCGCGCGGTTCTTCGTGGGATCAGCCGGGTCATCGCCCATGTAATAGTGAACCTCACTACATGGACCACATGGGCCGGTCTCGCCCATTTGCCAGAAATTGTCCTTACGCCCAAAACGCAGAATTCTCTCGCGGGGCGCGCCCACCTGTTCCCAAAACCGTTCTGCGTCTTCGTCTGGCCCAACTTCAGCGTCGCCCTCAAAAACGCTAAACCAAAGTCGTGCTGGATCGAGTTTCAGTTCATTGACCAGCAGGTCCCAGGCAAACTTGACTGCGTCTTCTTTGAAATAGTCGCCGAAGGAAAAATTGCCGAGCATCTCAAAAAATGTGTGATGCCGCGCAGTTTTACCGACCTCGTCAAGATCGTTGTGCTTGCCGCCCGCGCGAATGCATTTCTGCGAAGAACAGGCGCGGACGGAGTCTCGCTTCTCGAGGCCGAGGAAGACGTCCTTGAATTGGTTCATACCGGCGTTGGTGAAGAGCAGCGTCGGATCGTTGGCAGGCAGCAAGGGCGACGACCGGACACGGGTGTGCCCATTACGCTCGAAGTAATTCAGAAAAGCTTCGCGAATCTCGTTTCCGGTCATAATCAGTAAACAGCAGACAGCAAACAGTAAACGGTAAACAGTAGGCAGTAAGCAGCGTGCGATTTGTCGCGCGATGTACAACTGACAACGAACCACTGACTACCAACAGTTTAGAAGTCTAGCACGCGCGCTGTTCTGGGTGAATTTGACCGAATCTTTAGGGACGATGAGTCACAGCCGAGCGTCAAGATGAGGTCCGTACCACCCGCTGTAGCGGGTGGGTACGTCTGTAAGCTTTCGTTTCAGACCCACCTGCTACCGCAAGTGGTACTTACCTCACAACATTGTTGAAACGATCGCTACTCCTCATCCGTGTCGGATTTCGACAAGGCGCGGACTTTGTCGCTGACCAGATCAAACGGAAAACCTTGTCGCAGCAGATGGTCGAAAAGACTTTTGGCGTCAGCGCGATTTTGGGGGCGGCCGCGAAGTCGCAAACGCTTTTCGATCGCGCGGTCGATCAACTCTTCTTCAGTCGTTTCCGCGTAGACTAAATCAAGCGCCTCGCCGGCAATGCCTCGATCTATTTTCTTTAACGATAAATCTCTTTCCAGTCGCCGCCTGCCCGTGGGCCGTTGTCTGACTTTGGACGACGCGAAACTCAACGCAAACTTCTCGTCGTCGAGGTAGCCATACTCCTTTAGCCGCGCGATCACTTCATTTATCAGCGTCTTCGTGGCGCCACGACTTTCCGACAAACGCTCGCGCAGTTCTTCCACCGAGCGCGGCTTGGCAGCCAGCAACTTTGCCGCACGTTGAAAAAGACGCACACGTCTTTCTTCGGGCGTTAACGCAGCGACAGGGCGCTGCTCATCTCCTTTGCTGATTCTCCGGCGTCGCATCGAAAGTATTTAAGCACATAGACGCCTGTCGAAAAGCATCTATTAAAGGCTTCAACGGCGCGACTTCCGTCTCGTTCACATCGCTAATCGCGGATTGACAAACTAGAATACAAGTAATGGATGGAATCCTGATCATTGATAAACATCCCGGGGTCACTTCGCACGACGTCGTCGCTCAAGTGCGTCACCTGTTGGGCCAGCGTCGGGTCGGACACACCGGCACGCTCGACCCGTTTGCGACGGGAGTGCTGGTTATGCTCGTCGGCCGCGCGACGCGGCTATCGCAGTTTCTGATGAAACTCGACAAGGAATACGAAGCGGTCATACGGCTGGGTTACGCCACTGACACAGGCGACGTGACCGGACAGCCAATCAGTGGACCGCAGAATGGCGGGCCATGGACCAGTGACGAAATAGAGAACGCGATGGCAAGCCTGCGTGGCGAAATCGACCAGGTGCCGCCGATGTATTCGGCAAAGAAACAAGGCGGCAAAAAACTCTATGAACTCGCGCGCGCCGGCGAAGTGGTCGAACGCTCCCCAGTACGCGTACATATCGCGGAATTCCAGGCCACAGCCACTCCGGAGTTACCAAAAGACAATTCAGATGGAACCTATGACTTGAAGGTGCGGGTCCAGTGTTCTTCCGGAACTTACATTCGAACTCTCGCCGAGGATTTCGGTAAGCTTCTCAACGTGGGCGCTCATTTGGCTGAATTGCGTCGCACGAGGGTCGGAGATTTCGGCATTGATCAAGCGCGCACGCTCGAGCGGTTGAAGGTCAATATTGCCGAGGAAGCGATTGGCAGGGCTATTTTGGCGCCTGATGAAGCACTTTCGAGATTGCCACACATTGAACTTTCGGCGGACGACGTTTCGAGAGTTCAACACGGTTTGAATCTGGAGTGTTCAGACTCCGGGTGGGAGCCGGGCGAGCGAGTGCGGATGCGTGACGCTAATGGAAATCTGATTGCGGTCGGCGTTTTCGATCAATTACAAATGACGCTGCATCCAGCGGTAGTCTTTCCTCAGTTGTAACTCAAACTTCAATTTGTGAACTGGCTTTCAATTTAAATGAAAAAACGATATTGGATAGCGGGTGCTTCAGTGCTCGCCATTGCGGCGAAACTTCTGCTACGTCCTCGTGATGTAGAGTGGGAGCAGAATCGCGAGCACGTGTTTCATGCCGATCTTTCGCGCTTCGCGGACGTCGACGGCGTGCGTGTCCATTATCAGGAAGCCGGCGAAGCAACCGCGCCGGTGATGGTTCCTATTCATGGATTTGCGTCGTCCAATTTAGTTTGGAGCAAAGTATTGCTGGATCTCGCCGGCAAAGGCTTCCGGGTGATCGCGCCTGATCTTCTGGGCTATGGTTATTCGGGCAAGCCGCGTGACCTCGAGTACACGATTGCGCGTCAGGCGCAAATGATCACCAGGCTGTTGGACCACCTCGAAATCGAACGTGCTTTCTTAGTCGGCAGTTCCTACGGTGGCGCGGTAGCTGCAACCATTGCACTTGATCGTCCTGAACTCGTTGAACGTCTGGTATTGGTCGGAGCTGTTACCAACAACCGCCCAACCAGATACCTGCTGATGCGTTTGTTTGGTTCGCCAATCATCGGCGATATCCTTTCGCCGTTGGTTGTTGGTTCGCGCCGGCTTTTGCGCTTCCGAATGAAACGCGTATACGACCGGCACGCCTGGCCGCTTGATGAACAGAGAGTTCAGGCCAGACATCTTCCTCTGCGGACGCGCGGAACACACCGTGCGATCATTCGCACGGTCAGAAAATGGGACGCAGAACGAGTTTCGCGCGAGGCGCACTTGCTGAAACAACCTACGTTGGTCTTGTGGGGAGACAGCGACCGCGAAGTGCCGCTGGCAGACGGAGAACGACTACATGAGGAGATCGGTCATTCGCGTTTGTTTGTCTTTAGAAACTGCGGACACTTGCCGCATGAGGAATATCCGGAGCAGTTCGTTGAGCTTGTCAGTGACTTTTGTTCATAAGCGGAACGCCAAGGCGTTTTGCCAGACCCTCGCCTCCCCAATTCATAACGACATCATGGTTCCACTCGAAAAACGGCCGCGCGATGGGCGCGAGGTAGTTCATCCAACATTCTGTCGTGCGGACCTTCCAGTCGTAACGCGCTGTCGTAATCTTGCCGTCATTCGAGAGTTGCCAACGACCGGTTCCATCCAATTGGCCGATGGCGCGGCCTTCAATAATTGACACTGGCTCGACGCGCGTCGTTTCCATGTCGAACACGAGACGATACGGAAGCTTGCTCTTCCACGTGTATCGATGAACAGCGCCGACATGATTCGCGTCTCCGTCTTTTAGCTTCTCAACTTTCTCAACACCGCGCCACCACTCGGGCCACCGGTCGGAATTGAAGATCAAATCCCACACCCGCTCCTGCGGCGCCTCGATTTGCCAGACAGTGACGAATTCATATTGAGCCATCGTCAGATTTTCAACGCGTAAATCCGCGAGAATTCAATTGCAATGCCTGCATCGCGATGATAACTTTCGCACAGACTCAGCTATTGAACGAGCCTGAACTGCTCAGACATTTACGCTTAAGGTTCAAGGGCGACTCGTAGCAACCCCACTGGCAGTCCGGACGCAAGTCGCTTTTTTCAGTTACTTCAGTTTACTTATCGAACAGGCGAGGGGCAAAAGCCCTCATTCGCTTCGCTCCAGTCGAATTCCTGCTCGTGTCGCGAAGAATTCAAAGGCGTAGTTAGGAAGGAAAAATGTTCTCACAACGCGAACGAAACTACCTTCAGGAACAGACTATACCTGAGATTATCAAGAACACGTTCAGCGTGTACCGACATTATTTTAGGCAGATTTTTATCGCCTACGTCGTGATTGTTTTCCCGGCTTTTGTCATGGGCCTCGTCCTGATCAACAAGATGGTAGATCCCCGTTGGGCTTTAACCAGCTTAGCGGCTTACTTCTTCGTTTATTTCTTATTTTCCACCATTGCTACCATGGCGATTACGGTAATAGTGGCAGATGTCTGCCTGGGAAACGCTCCAGGACTGCGCCGCACATGGAATCGACTTTCCATCAAGTCGATGGCGAAACTCTTGGCAACAACTTTGCTGTTTTATTTAATCTTATTCGGTTGCTGCCTGCTGGGCATACTCTTGATTTTAGGAGGTTTTTATCTATCTCCGAACTTCCCGTGGTTGCTGACGATCGTTTCGGCATCGACGATACTATGGATAATTCTGAGTACGATTGTGATCGTAACCCTGACGCTTTTTTATCCGCCCGTGGGAGTGCTGGAAAAGCGCTGGGGGATTAATGCACTCAGGCGCAGCGCCCAGTTAGGCCGAGGCTATTATTTCCGCAGTCTATTCACCTTCCTGTTCATGTCCCTGTTTATCTACGCGGGAATATATGCCTTCCAGGCGATAGCTGCGGCGCTAATGGGTTTGACTGGGACGATCCTGGGTCATGTTGTTTCTTTTGTAATTGGACCACTGCCTTTGATTTACGTGGTGTTGTTGTATTACGACCTGAGAGTTCGTAAGGAAGGATACGACGTCGAGACGCTGGAAGCGGATTTAAGGCGATAAAGCTCGATTGGTGCGACTGTGCTCTTCAGGCCACACGATTACAGATAGACAATAAGTAATCCCACCAGAATAATTACGCCAAGAATAATTGAGATTGCGATTATCCAGAAGACGACACCACTCCTGCGATTTTGAAGGCGCTTAATATCTCCGCGCGTCTCGGCCACTTCCCCTATCGCCTTACAATGTTCAAACGAATTGATAGCTTCATTGAAAGCCTCAGCCGCTTTATCATGTTCCTTCATCCGTCGATATAGCCTGCCGAGATTGCGTTTCGCTAAAGCCGCATTGTACGTATCGTGTAACTCTTCAAATAGTTTGGCGGCCCGCTGCGCAGATTCAACTGCATTGTTATTCTGTTTCAGGTTTCCATAAACGACGGTTAAGTTGTTGAGTGTTTTTGCTTCACCGTTAGAGTCTCCAACCTGCGCCGAAATGACTCGACTCTTTTCAAAGAAATCCTTGCTTTCCTTCCACTTGCCAAGCTCGCGGTAAACCACACCCAGATTGTTGTAAACCTGCGCCGGTCTTAACGAGTCGTTGCTTTTCAACAGGTAATCGAGACTCTTCTGATAAGCACTAATCGCTTCCCAGGGCTCCTGCTTTTTCCGATAGAGCGTCCCCAGGCTGTTATAAGCGACTGCGATCGCAGACTGATCGTCGTATCCCTTGGCCAGTTCGATGCTGCGCGTCAGTACTTTTTCAGCTTCCTCGATCTGGCCACTGTCGCGTTGGGCCGTTCCCAGATCGGTGAGCAGTCTATGAACAAAAGCCTTTCCAACGGCGGTGCTCTCCGCGAGCTTTAATGCCTTTTGATAATGGTCAATCGCGCCCGGGTAATCGCGCTTCTCGTCTAGAATCATCCCCAGTCGATTGGTGGCACGAATTGCAAGTTCAGGATCGAGTGGCTGGGTGCTGAGAATGCGTTGAAAAATTTCCTCGGCAATTTTCCAGTCACAGCGATCCGCTGCCAGCTTCCCTTCGTGGTATGCCAGCCAGAGCTGATGGCGAGGCAGCAAGACGCTATCGTATTCGTGCGTCAAGCTGATGAGGTGTTCACAATCATCCAGCCGAAACTGATGGCGCTTCCGCCGGCACATATCCTGGAATCTTTGGAAGCCGGCCTCCTGATTAGCTCCCAGGAGATGAAACATTTGGGCGGTGTCGAAGACATCCAGGGTGTTGGCATCAGTTGCGGTTTTGGCTTTGTTCGCGAAGTAAGCTTCCAGTCGCTTACTGGCGGCCGTGAATGTTGCATCACCGGGTGGTCCAATCCATTGTTGGAAGAGCTGCTCCCTTGCTTCATCGTGGAGGGCCATGCCGTCAGGATTAAACGTCACCACCGGCAACCCCGCGAATTCGTCGCAAAGTTTGTCGGCGTGTTCGCGCGTCAATCCGGGCTCGAGCACCTGAAGAATTTGGGAATCAAACTGGTGGGGAATTGCGCAAAGTCTTAAGCATCTTCCACTTTCAGGTTCCATCTGCTCAAGCAGAAATTCAACTGTTGCCCCCGAACCACCGGAGGCCAGCCGCGACATGAGAGCCTGGAAATCGGAAAGCAGGTCTGCCAAACTTATCTATCCTTTCTTAAACTTAGTGAGGGCACCTTCAATTGAACTCGCAATCGCCAGGGGTTGCCCTTTTGTCGCACCCAACAGCGTCTCCGCGCAAAAATCAATTAGTGCGGGATTGTTAAGTAAAGCCTGGACGTTTTCCTCCTGCGCGCGTTTGAGCAGATACTCGGCTATATGCTCCTGTCTCAGAGGTCGAAGCTCCGTCCTTTTGACCATCATTTCCATTTCGGGTTCAATGTCTGGTGGTTTGCGCCCGCACAAAACGAAGCTGATTTTCCCCAATCGATCTTCCACCGCTGCACGTAACATTTCGCCCCAGACCCATTTGTAACAATCGTCTTTCATCTTTTCGACGGCGTCGAAAAAGACAACCAAAGGTTCATCTTTTAGCGCCGTGCCGAGATCCTCAACAAACTGGTCGTGAATATTCTGTAGCCGCTTGTTCTCCAGTTCTGCACGCTCAGACATTGGAATTCCGGGAAGCACAAATGTGGAGTTTTTGAACATGGCGCCGGCCACATCCCCAACTGTGGAGTTTGTCACTTCCATATCACGCGCTACGTCGATCTCCCCAGTTGTCTCTACTGCGAGTTTTACCTCCAGCTGGGGATTCCGAGTACTGTCAACCAATTGAGAGAACGCTTTGAAATGATCTACACCCACGTCGTCGCGAATTTTGCACAGCACGTCAAGATAGGTGTGGCTGCGCGTATCACTCCAGACCACTTCTGATTTGCGCGTCTTGCGTTCGGCGCATTCGTGGATCATGCGGAAGAACAGCGAAGTTTTGCCGAGACCCGCCTCACCCCACACGACCATGATTGGTTTTTCGCGCGTGTCGAGCATCTGGCGGAAGTGGTCCATCTCTTCCACGCGATCGACGAATTGCGCCAGGCGGCGTTCCATGTAGGAAATCATTCTTTGTCCTTGGCGGTGCGCCCCTCCTGCTTTATTCCCACTATGTCCTCCAACTCGGAGTCCTTAATCTTCGCGTTTTTCAACACCTCAATTTTTGATCCTGTTGGAACCAGATTAGAAACATCTTCCCCTTTTACGGCGGCGATATCTCGTCCCTTTATGCCCTCAAGCTCCAACTCTTCGCCAACCGACAGCGTTGATCCTGTCTTTTCGCTTTTGCTTTTGGACGGCGCGGAAGCTCTTGTCTGCGAAGACTGCTCGGCACGTCGTTCGTCTGCGGGAGCGCTCTTCTCTTCAGGCTTCGGATCGGACGGCGACTCACTGATTGCACTTTCGATACTTTTGACAACCTTGATCCACACGCGGTCGCGTTCTCCCTTTTTCATGTCAACCAACGTCTTTTTTGGATCGTTCACAGCCTGAAACTGCGAGAGACTTGGAGGCAGATCGCAGGGGCTGACAATTACCGACAGAATTAATGCCCCATCACGTTCGGCAGCGGCCAGGAGCGGAGGTATTTCCTGATCCGCAATGAAATCCGAAGCGAGAAAGTTCGCGCTCACGAGCAGCACGGCAACCTTGGCTGATTCAAGTGCCTTATGAATTTCGTCGCGCCATTTTTGTCCCGCCTCTAACTTCGTATCATCCCAACGTTCGATGAGACCGGTACGCTCGACCGGCTTCAGAAATACTTGAAGTTGATCGAGCCACCGGCGATCCGCGTGGCTGTAGCTGATGAAAACTTTGCTTCTCATAACAGTTTCCGGCCAGAGTTAACTGGTCAATAATTTAATGTCCTAACGTTGAAATTCTTTAATCCCGAATGCATCCAGGCGATGACAGGAAGTGGGGCCCAGGTTGATTGCCTGTAAGTTATTACCGCCGACATAAACAGTCAAGGTTTTCGGTGCGGAGGCAGTGCTCAGAGCATCATGGCCTTTGGTTTTCTGCGACTCCGCGAGCTGATTCGATAACGGCAAAGCTCCGAAGTAAAGATTGTTGAGGTTTCAGGCCATGTTGAGCGCCTTGCCAACTGTGGGATCGCGGCGGATACGCCAGATTTTGGAATCGAGATAGTAGTGAATAAAGGCGTAGCCCCAGAGAAACGAAATTACGAGTTGCGCTCCGAGAGGTTGAGAAAGTCCGGCGCTTTCATTCTGCAAACTGCTGTAACCAAGAAACTGTCGCGGCCCCTGGTAGATCAATCCAAAAACAATGCCGAAAGCGATGTAGTAGAGAAGCCGGCGGCTGATGAGTTCTGCCGCGCCGTATTTACCCTCGGCCGATTGTGCGGTTGCCGCTGCCTCAGCCTGAGCAGTCCGGTACTTCTTGTTATGAAACCAGATGAGCCGGTGATATTGCAGGTTGTGGTAAATGGTCAATATCGCGACTATTGCAATGGGTTTGTGCGGCATCGGGGTCAGCAGCACGATCCAGTGCATCGGAATCGCCGCGGCAAGCAAAAGATACTTCGGTACATTTAGCGTTTCGCCTGTCAACGCGCGTTGAACTTGTCGCGCCAGCCAAACAATGAAAATGGCAATCGTGCCCCAAAGCAGCAGCGTGGCGAGTAAGTCAACGCTCGATTGAAGGACGGCAGGAACTCGCTTCATTGCCTCCGGGTCAACGGCGATGAAAGCAACGAACGGATAGTTGAACGCGAATAGCAGCAACAGTCGATCAAGTCCATTGTCAATTGCAGCGAGATCGTTGTTCTTCTTTTTGTAGAGGACCATAAACCCGTAATGTTGCTTGACGAGATGGTAGTAGGCCCAGAGCGCAGCGAGGAAAAAGAAGACGAAGCCAAGTCCCGACAAAACCATGATTGGCCCAACTGCGAAAAACAGTAACGACCCCCAAAGCAGACGGCTGCGGTTCTGTCGTTCCGTCTTATCGAAATAGGTCCGCGAGAAAGTGCCGAAGACGTGTGGCGCGTCGATCAGAATGGCCCATGCAGCCACCATTGGAACGAGCGGAATGATACCGGAGACATAAAGGACCAGAAGTGCGTAACTTGATAGAACTGACCCGATTAACCACACCAGATCATCTTTAGCGCTGATAATCCAACGCATCGAGATCGCGCGAGTCTGCGGGGTGGCGGCTATTTCGGCTACTGACATAGAAAAGGAAAGTGGGACCGCAGGTCCTGTCGGGCAAGCACAGACCAGATGGCCGCGCCATGATTGTTATCGCAGTTAAATTGTAGCACCATCTTTGTACATAGACTCGAGTCACAGCGCGCTTCGGAGGTAATTGTGGCACCAGATAATTCCACATCGACGGCAGGTTCGCATCGCTTGTTTCAGGCCCACCCGTGGCATGGTGTTTCGCCGGGTGCTAACGCCCCGAATTCGGTCAATGCCTACATTGAAATCGTGCCGACTGACGTCGTGAAGTACGAACTCGATAAACAGTCGGGCCACTTGCGTGTGGATCGACCGCAGCGATTTTCTTCAATGTGTCCGACGTTGTATGGGTTCATACCCGGAACATTCTGCGGGGAAGAAGTGGCCCAGCTTTGCGCGGAGCGAACCGGATCGGCGGGTATCGAAGGTGATGGCGACCCGATGGACATCTGCGTACTTTCGGAAAAGTCGTTTGCGCAGGGAGGTTTCTTCCTGCTCGCGCGACCGATTGGTGGCCTGCGCATGATTGACGGTCGCCAGGCCGACGACAAAATCGTCTCCATTCTCGATGCAGACCTCGCATACGGGCACATCCAGGACATTCACGAATGCCCCGCTGCACTGATCGATCGGCTGAAACACTATTTTCTGAGTTACAAACAATTACCCGGTGACGCGCCGCGACGCGTTGAGATACCAGATGTTTATGGTCGCGCGGAAGCGTTGGATGTTATCCAACGCAGCGTGCGCGATTACGACCGCAAGTTTCCCCAGAACGCGACGCGGTAATGGGGGCTAGGCCCGAAGGGCCGTTAGTTAATAGCCACGACCGTCAGGTCGTGGACACAATCCAGAGATATCTCGTTAAGGCCTTCGGGCCTCAAATAATATAAAGGGGGCCTTCGTCCACGACCTGACGGTCGTGGCTATTAACTGCCGGCCCTTCGGGCCTTATGTACTAATCGTTTCTTCTATTCCACAACGAGGACAGGTTAAAGAATGTCGAGTGGAGTCAGTCCAGCTTGCCAGGGCGAGGTGTGGTTGACGGGATTCGGTGGATTTATCGGATGGATGAAGTTTGCGTTCTGCATCTTCGGCCGTGCAGTGTTTGCAGAGCCAGCCATAACCAAGATCAAAAAAGTGATTGGTTTGGTTCACGTAGTGTCCGTAGTAAGAATAGCGGGGACAGCTGTTAGTTAACCTGTCCCCGCTTGAACTGTCTAAGGTAAGACGCCGCGACCGCGCGTCTCAGGAGACGCTGTGAGTCGGACAGGCACATTCATTCTTCGGCCGCCCCGAATAATCTGCACTTGAACAGTATCGCCAAGTTGATGCTTGTCGAGAATGCGATAAAGGTCGTCAGTGTTTGCGAGGTTTTCGTTATCGATGCCGACGATGATGTCTCCTATTTCCACATCACCGTTTTCCGTTTGTGTCAGTCCACGTAAACCGGCATTCGCGGCCGCCCCGCCCGGAACGACTTGCCAGATCACTACGCCCTCCGAAACGGGTAGCTCGATGCGATCTTTCAGTAACTGAACGTCGCGACTGGTAATAGCCAGCTTCGCGCGTCGCACTTCACCAAATCTCACCAGCTGCGGAACGATGCGTTTAGCGATGTTCACCGGAATCGCAAATCCAACGCCGGCTGACGCTCCTGACGGAGACAAAATCTGCGAATTGATTCCAATCATGCGTCCGTGGGAATCCAGAAGTGGCCCACCGGAATTTCCCGGATTGATCGAAGCGTCTGTTTGAATCGCCCCTTCGATGGGCACATTGTTGCGGGCACGAATCGGTCGTTGCAAGCCACTGATAACGCCGGTGGTCAACGTTCGATCCAGGCCGAACGGATTACCAATCGCCAATACCTTCTGGCCAACTTCCAACTTGTCAGAGTCGCCAAGTGGCACAACCGTCAACGGTTCCTTCGGTCGTTCCAGTAACTTGATGACTGCAAGGTCAGTGTTTGGATCGCGGCCGACAACGGTCGCCGCGTAGTTTTTCTGACCGCCAAAACTGACGGCGACCTTTTGCGCGCCTTCGATGACGTGATGATTCGTAAGAATGTGACCTTCCTGATCGATCACGGATCCGGAACCTGAGCCTTCGCGCGGCTCAACGTACCCGAAGAAGTCGCGGGCATAGGAAGTGGAGTGGACGTTTACCACGCCTGGAGAAAGCGTGCGGTAAACCTCGATGTTGTTTTGTTCGTCAGCCGCTGCCGCTGGATCAGTAATCCCGGCCGGCGACGCTTCTGAAAACGCAACTCCCGCCGGCTGCAACCGGTCGGAGACGCGGTCGACTAGCGCCACTGCTCCGGCAGCGAACAAGGCTGAAATCAAAGCAATTAAAAGTATTTGACGAGCTGATATTCGATACATAGTTTTTTCTCTCTTATTCAAAATCCGGGCCTCATTATATGAGCATTGGGTAAGATGCTGCCCCGGCATCCGCCAGTTGCGCGGGGGCATCCAGGCCGCGGAATGTATTAAGAATTTATGGTTTCTATCGGCCTGGCGCAAGACTTCAAGTGGCACACTACGGGTTGTTCTTAGTTAAAATTAAGACGCGTGGCGAGGCAGATAGTTCCCTTTTTTCGCTATCCAGCGTCACGGGAAATGTTCACGGACTGGAAATAATTCTCAGAAGAAAAGTGCCAACAATGCATTTGGCAGGCTGGCGAAGAAGGCAAGGACGGTGTCGGGGGCGCTCCATCCGAGCGCTGAGAACCCGGTAGCAACGTGGACGAGCATTAACGCGGAATAGACGCCGAGCACGAGTTTCATGCCCCGCCGGGCGATTGGGAATTGAGCGAAGCGATATAGAGTGTAACCCGCGAGTGCGCCAATAAAGATTTTGACCAGCATGAAAGGCGTTTCGCCAAGGTTAAGGAGACTTGCCATTAGGCTATTGCCTTCAGTTGCCACATCGAGGCGCAGCCAGAGGATCGTTAGCTGCGCATCCAGCCAATTCATGGCGAACAACAAAAGGGCTTTTGTTAGTGTTCCCACCAGTGCTCCTTGCGCAACGCTGTTAAACTTCTGATCTCTTTAACGGCAGAACCTCCAAACCGCGTTAGCTTGGAGGTCCTGTCGTACGGGAGGAACGAGACTCGTACCGTGGTACTAGCAGGAAACGCGCAATTCATTTCCCGTTCCCGAAAACACAGGACCTAAACGACACTATTCAGTGGCCGCATTATACCGGGCCCGGAGTAGCAGTCGAGTGTTGAGACAGAAACGCATTCAATTCGAATGACTAAATCAATTGCAGAAGCAATTTTGGAAGGTGCTAATCAACTGCGGAAGGCGGGCGTGCCTGACGCGCGGCGGGAAGCGGGATCACTAGCGGCATTCGCGCTCGGCCGCAATCGCACGTTCATTCTGAGTCATGCAGACGAACCCGTCGATGAGCCGTCGCTCAAACTTTTGCGAGGATATTTTGACGAACGATCGGCGGGAAAGCCTTTGCAATACATAACGGGCGTGCAGGAGTTTTTTGGATTGGAATTTGAAGTGACTTCTGACGTCCTGATTCCGCGACCCGAAACAGAACTGTTGATTGAGACGGCGATGAGATTGGACCCCAATGCGCGGATGATTTGCGACGTTGGCACTGGATCGGGATGTATTGCAGTGACCTTGGCCCATCAACTGCCCGAGGCAAGAGTCACTGCCGTTGATGTTTCGCCATCAGCGTTGGAAGTGGCGAAGCGGAACGCAGCCAGGCACAGCGTCGGCGATCGGATTACGTTCGTCGTCTCTGATTGTTTTGCCGAGCTGGATTCGCAGCAGACAGTTTTTGATATGATCGTTTCAAACCCACCTTATGTCGCCGATGACGACTTAAGTGGTTTGCAAAGAGAAGTCCGTGACTTTGAACCTCGCCCGGCGTTGCAGGGAGGCCCGGACGGCCTGGATGTAATTCGCCGTTTGCTGGATGAGTCCGCAAATTTCCTGAGAACCGGCGGACATCTCATTTTCGAAATTGGTTTTAATCAACACAGCGCGGTTGATGAGTTGATCGATAGACGCAGGTGGAAGTTGTTAGACATTCATTCGGACCTTCAAGGCATTCCAAGAACGGTGGCGCTTGAGAGGCTTGACTGATGCCGATCCAAACGAGCCTTTGCTCGTAGTCGCAACTTTATCGTTTACACGTTTTCCTCTAATCTGTTGGCATCGTGGACAAGTTTCGAATAACCGGAGGCCAGACCCTCAAGGGCCGCGTTTCAATCAGCGGTGCGAAGAATTCTGCTCTGCCGTGCATGGCTGCGGCATTGCTGACTCCTGAAACAGTCATCCTTCACAACCTTCCGTATGTTCGCGACATCATCACGCAGCGCCGCCTCCTTGAAGACATCGGTGCGACAGTTCTGACTCCCGAGCTGCGCACGCATAAAATTACCGCAAGGAACATCGAGCTTTTTGAAGCGCCTTATGAACTGGTGCGAACGATGCGCGCGTCCGTGTTGGCTCTTGGACCACTACTGGCGCGGTTCGGTAAAGCGAAAGTTTCTTTGCCGGGTGGTTGCGCTATCGGCACGCGGCCAATTGATTTGCACCTGCGCGCGTTTGAACTACTCGGCGCAGAAGTGAGGTTGGAAAGTGGAAATGTGATCGCGCGCGCGCCCAAAGGTGGAAGACTGAAGGGGCAGGAAGTCCACTTCGATAAAGTTACCGTCACGGGAACGGAAAACCTGATGATGGCGGCGACTTTAGCTGAGGGCAAAACGATTCTTGAGAATGCAGCGCGAGAGCCTGAGATCATCGACCTCGCTGAGTTGCTAAACAAGATGGGTGCGCGAGTCCGTGGTGCCGGCACCAGCCGGATTGAGATTGAAGGCGTTGAAGGATTGGGCTCTGCGGAGCATACGATAATTCCTGACCGCATCGAAGCCGGGACCTTCATTGCGGCAGCGGCGATCACGAGGGGCGATCTCGAGATTAAGGACTGCGAGCCTTTGCATCTCGGCAGTGTTATCAGCAAGTTTCGCGAGGCCGGGGTGTCGATTGAAGAACTAAATCCCAGCACTCTGCGCGTGTGTTGCCTCGAAACTCCTGTCGCCAGAGATGTTAGGACCGAGCCCTATCCCAACTTTGCGACGGACATGCAGGCGCAGTACATGGCTTTGATGACACAAGCCGAAGGTCGTTCAGTAATCGAAGAGACAGTGTTTGAGAACCGCTTCATGCACGCATCGGAGTTGCAGAGAATGGGCGCGCAGATTTCGATCGAAGGTCACACAGCGACAGTTGTTGGACCAACTCAATTAACGGGAGCGCCGCTGCAGGCGTCCGATTTGCGCGCATCGGCGTCGCTGGTGTTGGCGGGACTAGTAGCAAATGGCGAAACGATCATTGACCGCGTCTATCACATCGATCGCGGTTATGAAAAAATTGAATCGAAGCTCCGCGCGGTAGGGGCAAACATTGAGCGCATTCGTGAATCGGTTACGGCGCCGTTGTCGCAGGGGTTGGATCCGGGAGTAGCGGCTGAGATGTAGTTGGGTGTCCACGTCCTCATCGAAGAAGGGTGTGTTTGGATTTGATTTGATGATTCCCCTCTCCGCAAGCGGAGAGGGGTTAGGGGAGAGGTTGCCATCGCTGCGAACCCCACCCCCAACCCCTCCCCGCTGGCGGGGAGGGGCTAAAGGAATCAAGGATGTCAGAAACCAATTGCCTGTTTTGCAAAGTAATTGCCGGCGAGATACCGGCCGAGATTATTCAACGTGACGATCGGTGCGTGGTTATTCGCGACATCAACCCGCAGGCACCGACGCATCTGCTGGTTATTCCAACCGATCACATCGAGTCGCTTAACGAAGCGTCACGGAGAGATGAGCCGCTGCTGGGCCACTTGTTGCGGGTCGGTGCGCGCGTTGCAAACCAGGCTGGA
The DNA here is from genome assembly GCA_963730985.1 of Pyrinomonadaceae bacterium. Taxonomy (GTDB): domain Bacteria; phylum Acidobacteriota; class Blastocatellia; order Pyrinomonadales; family Pyrinomonadaceae; genus PSRF01. The sequence continues at coordinate 950,061 of CAVSTX010000003.1, read as the reverse complement.
TTGGACGAGAGCGGATTTCGAACGGTTATAAACACAGGCGAGGGCGCCGGACAGTCAGTGTTTCACCTGCATGTGCACGTGTTGGGAGGAAGGACCATGAACTGGCCGCCGGGCTAGATAGGAGCCGGTAGGGAAGAAGTACGGGATTTATCATTTCTCATTTTCCATTTCTCATTTGTCATTTGAGGCAAACGGCATCAGCACTCAGTAAACATTACTCATTCGTCGGCCTCAGCGATCGACTCTCGCCAATCAGTGTCTTGGCTGAACCAGGTGAACTGTTCACCGCTAAGACCTCTAAGTTCGGTCTGTCTGATTGCTTGAAGTAATAGCAGTTTACCGATTGCTGTTTACCGATTTCCTCAAATGGTGGATTCAAGTCTGAAGTGCAACTTCGCTGCGCGCTAGATACCGTCATCGCTGTGGGTCGAAGAACACAGAACCGGGAGCGATAGCGACCGGGTTCAAGCTAGGATGGGCCTCGTGATCAGTTCAATAGCATAGAGTGTGAAGCGGGTCCCGCCATTCTCACCGCCGACTTTTGACCCCGGTGTGTTCGTAAGAGTGAATTGCTTATCGATGCGTTCCAAGAACCTGGACGACCTCTTTGACCGAAGCTGATAGTCATTCTAGCTTGAACCCGGTCGCTATCGCTCCCGGTTCTGTTTTCTTCGACCCACGATGTCGCATCATCAACAGTCGATTGCACTTCAGATTGAATCCGCGATGACCAATGAGAAATGGAAAATGAGAAATGATAAATCCCGTATTCCTGCCGACTGCCGACTGCCGACTGCCGACTGCCGACTGCCGACTGCCTGCTGCATCAAAGCCTGCAGATCAGCAGCTCACGCTCGTAGATTGTTTCGGGTGGCAGACGGTCGTGCAGGTCGAGGAACAATTCCTCATGTCCCAACACTTCCTCGCGCCACGCTGCGCGATCAAACGCCTGTAGCTCTTCAAACTTCTCTTTTGAAAAGTCGAGTCCGTGCCACTCAATGTCTTCGTAGTGTGGCATCCAGCCGATCGGCGTTTCCTTCGCGAGAGCGCGGCCGCGGGCGCGATCCACTATCCACTTCAACACGCGCATGTTCTCGCCGAAGCCCGGCCAGATAAACTTTCCATCCTTGTCTTTGCGAAACCAGTTCACATGGAAGATGCGCGGAGTTTCAGTTAACGAACGCTGCATGCGAATCCAGTGACGGAAGTAGTCGCCCATGTGATAACCACAAAAAGGCAACATCGCCATCGGATCGCGTCTAACTTTTCCAATGGTGCCGGCGGCGGCCGCGGTCATCTCAGAACCCATCGTGGCGCCGATGTAAACTCCGGAACTCCAGTTGAACGCCTGGTACACGAGCGGCATCGTCGTGCCGCGACGCCCACCAAAAATGATCGCGCTGATCGGGACCCCGTTTGGATTCTCCCAATCAGGATCGATAGTCGGACACTGCGACGCCGGTGCGGTAAAACGCGCGTTCGGATGAGCAGCCTTTGCCCCCGTCTCTTTGGCAATCGCCGGAGTCCAGCGGTTGCCTTGCCAATCCAGACACTCAGCGGGTGGCTCGTCAGTCATTCCTTCCCACCAAACTCCGCCTTCCGGTGTAAGCGCCACGTTCGTGAAGATTGAATTGGTTGCCAGCGCCGCCATCGCGTTTGGATTCGTTTTTACTGACGTGCCGGGCGCTACACCGAAGAAACCCGCTTCCGGATTGATCGCGCGTAACCGGCCATTTTCATCAGGCTTGATCCACGCGATGTCATCACCGACGGTCCAAACCTTCCAACCCTCGAAACCATCCGGCGGAATCAGCATCGCAAAATTGGTCTTGCCACATGCGCTCGGGAAAGCCGCCGTTACGTATGTCTTCTCACCCTGCGGATTTTCGACTCCGACAATCAACATGTGCTCCGCCATCCAGCCTTCGTCGCGAGCGATGTTGGAAGCGATACGAAGGGCGAAACATTTCTTACCCAACAGCGCGTTGCCACCGTAACCCGATCCGTAAGACCAGATTTCGCGCGTCTCCGGAAAATGCACGATGTACTTCTCTTTGTTGCAAGGCCAGGGCACGTCCTGTTGACCCGGCTCGAGCGGCGCGCCGACGGAGTGCATGCATGGCACGACCCGTTTGTAGTCTTTGTCGATCTCCTCATACACCGGCATCCCGATGCGGGCCATGATGCGCATGTTCACGACAACATAGGGCGAGTCAGTAAGCTGGACCCCTATTTGCGACATCGGCGAACCGATGGGACCCATGCTGAACGGAAGCACGTACATGGTGCGGCCGCGCATCGACCCCTCGAAAAGCTCTTTGAGCTTCCGGCGCATTTGATACGGCTCTTCCCAGTTGTTTGTGGGACCAGCGGCGTCTTTTGAAAGTGAACAGATGAAAGTGCGATCTTCCACGCGCGCGACGTCGCTCGGATGCGACTTTGCGTAGTAACAGCCGGGCCAGAGTTCCTCGTTGAGTTTGATGAAGGTGCCGCCGGCGACCATTTGTGCCTTCAGCATTTCATCTTCCTCTTGCGAACCATCGACCCAATGAATGGCATCAGGCTTGGTTAGGTTCGCCATCTTTTCGACCCAGTTGAGCAGGTGACTATTCCTGCTCAGCGGCTCGGCTGCATTTCTATTTAGCGACGCCGCCTCGCGTTGGCGGTCAGTTTCTGGGTAAGTTGAAGTCATAACGTTTAAAGTAAGTGGTTGAGTGGTCTATTCGTTATCATCGGCAACGTCGCGACGCTGGAGGGCCAGTTCGCGCAGAGCGACGGATAAGTCTCGAGCGGCGCGCTCGATGCGATCGGCGGCTGAGTCAAGAGCGTCAACCTCCGAAGCAATGGCAACAGACGCCAGCGCATCGTCGATGAGTTCGATTAACCGCGCCGACTCGGTCTCGGCTTCCTGTTCGCCGCGAGTCATTTGGCGGACTAAAAGATCGGGTTCCATTTACCTGAAAAACTTACCTGCCTTGATTCGATTTATTAAGTCTTACATTACGCGGCCATTCGAGGCAAGAGCGCAACAAATACGGACTAATTGGATTGACTAACAAACCGGCTAAAGAAGCTTTTACCCCAAAAGAGTGGCGGCTGATTCAATCGCTGCGTACCCCGGAACTTGTCCAAAGATACTTCACCTCGATGCCTTACAACTGGGAGACTACGGGCGGCACGCTGCGCTCATTTCGCGAGATGTTGAAAGTTGGCGAAGCCCACTGTTTGGAAGCAGCGGTGTCGGCGGCGGTCATTCTTGAACAGCATGGTTATCCGCCGCTGCTGATGGACATCGAATCAGTCGACTTGCTGGACCATGTGATCTTTGTGTTTCAGCGAAACGGAAGGTGGGGATCCATCGGCCGGTCGCGCGACGTTGGCCTGCACGGGCGCAAGCCATTGTTTCGCTCGTTGAGGGACTTAACGTGGAGTTATTTCGATCCGTACGTCGATTTTTCCGGAAGAATTAAAGGTTACGGGTTAGCGAATCTTTATGACTTGGGGAACTACGACTGGCGCTTCTCCCCGCGACGAATGACGAAGATCGAAGACTACCTGCGCGCGCTGCCACACCAACGGCTGCGTTCTTCAGACGCGCGCTACGCGAAACTGCTGAGACGTTATAAGGAGTACAAGAAGCGTTATCCCGATCGCTCACCTTCGTACTACGAGAATCGTTGGCAGTGGATGAGGTGACTATCCCCAGGAAATTATCCGCAGATTACATAGATAGGCCCGAAGGGCCGACAGTTAATAGCCACGACCGTCAGGTCGTGGACGAAGGCCCCCATTAATATTGGTTGAGGCCCTTCGGGCCGGCAGTTAATAGCCACGACCGTGAGGTCGTGGTCGAAGACCCCCATTAATATTGGTTGAGGCCCGAAGGGCCGACAGTTGCGATAAAAGAACTCTTGTAGAGTCCGGCAAGTATACAAATCTCCGCTGTACTCGCTTCCTCTTGATAACTCATCTACCCTGCCCGACATGTCTGGAAAATATGTCAGCTTGCTCGTCCACTTCACGTGGAGCACCGCAGGACGTGGGCCGTGGTTAGAAAGAGAAATGCGGGAAGACCTCTACTCATTCGTTGGCGGAATAGTACGAAATAAGAAAGCGAAGTTACTGGCCGCTGGAGCTGTTTATGATCACATTCACCTTTACACATCGCTCCCTTCGACGATCAGCCTTGCTGATTTCGTGAATGTTATTAAGGCGAATTCGTCGCGGTGGATTCATGAGTCGTTTCCGCGGCTGCGACGATTTGCCTGGCAGGAGGGCTATGGTGCTTTTAGTGTCAGCAAATCAGATGAACGGCGAGTGATGCGTTATGTGAATGAGCAGGAAAGACATCATGCGAAGCGCACATTCAAGGAAGAACTTATCAGTCTGCTAGATAAACATGAAATCGAATATGACGAGCGGTACTTATGGAAATGACTGTCGGCCCTGCTGGCCTCGCCAACTCTCTCGAGACTATCTTTCCACGACCTGACGGTCGTGGCTATTAACCTATCGGCCCTACGGGCCTCAACGAACTGTCTCGGGTCGTTTCCCACGACCTGACGGTCGTGGCTACTAACTATCGGCCCTACGGGCCTCAACGAACTGTCTCGGGTCGGTGTCCCACGACCTGACGGTCGTGGCTATTAACTATCGGCCCTGCGGGCCTCAACGAACTGTCTCGGGTCGGTGTCCCACGACCTGACGGTCGTGGCTATTAACTATCGGCCCTACGGGCCTCAACGAACTGTCTCGGGTCGGTCGTCTTTCCACGACCTGACGGTCGTGGCTCACTGACTGTCGGCCCTTCGGGCCGGCAGCTGCGGATTATTCGCTGCTAACCACCAACCCTTCCGGCGAAAACTTCCAATCGATCACTTCGGCGCCTTGTTCTACGGCCAATGCCTTTTCGACGTCGGCTTTCCGTCCTTCAGCGCAGAGAAACGCAATACAGCCGCCTCCGCCTGCGCCACAAACTTTCGCCGCTTCCGCGCCGTTTGCCAGCGCTTTTTCCACCAGTCGATCCATCTGCGGTGTTGTCATGTTGGGCGCCAATCGTTTGCGGTTCGGATAAGCGGCCCGCATTACGTCGCGCACAAGATCCCAATCGTCGGCCAACAAAGCTTCGCGCATTCGCGCCGCTGAATCTCGGATGCCGTCAAACAGCGAAAACAATTCCGGATCGCCATCGATGTGGCGCTTGAAGATTTCCCAATTGTTAGTGCCCGACAGGCGCGGCTCGCCCGTGTAACAAATGGCGATGCGGCTCTCAAATTTTTCTCCGGCAACGTCCAGCGCTTCCCGTTCGATACCGTCGGCGCGAAACTGTACGGACGAAGTGGCGCCATATTGAGCAGAGTAGTAATCCTGAAAACCTGCGGGTACGCGGATCACCGTCGTCTCTACATTTGCAGCGATCGTGATGAACTTTCGCGGGTCGTATTTGTCGCCGGTCAGCCGGTTGAGTGCACCAATACAAGCAATGGCGAGTGCTGACGATCCCCCCATGCCCGCACCGGCCGGCGCCTGACTATTGGCAACCAGATGAAACCCAGTGTCGGGTTTGAAAAAGTGAACGAGTTTCGAAATTAACTCGAGTCGCTCTTCCCGAATCAGATCCTCCAAAGCTTCGAGGTGTGTCTCGAACGCCAACTTGCGGTCGCGAGATTCGAGCACAATGCGGCCATCGTCGCGTGTCTCAATGCGACAATTCGCGCGCAACGAAGTGGCAAAATTTACGGTTGACGCGCCTGGATGAAAAAGATAGAGCGGCCAGATATCAATCGTGCCGCCGGCAAGGTCCACTCGAGTGGGCGCGGAAGATTCAATGATCACTAAGTTTACGAGGTTCCTTTCGCTTAATCCGTATCATCCTGGTCGCCGTGTTTTTTGGTCTTTTTCTGCTCGTCGTGACGTCCCGGCTTAAACGGGTTGTGCTCCTGAATTTCCTGCTTTAAGTCATGCAACTTTTCCTGTGCCGCGTGTTCGAGCTCCTGAAATTTTTCCGGGTCGGCTTCCTCGACCTTCGGCGACAAGTAAAACCTTTCGATCAGATAAAACGCGACGACGCCGATGATGACAATGACCAGCAACACCTTACCGAGGCGTTCGAAATCGCCGATGATGCCGATGACCGCGCTGCTAAAAAAGTAGCCGGCGCCACTTAGCACCAAAACCCACGCAAAACAACTCCCTAACGACAGTAACACAAACCTCAAATACGGCATGCGACTAACGCCGTAGAAGATGCATGAAGCCCAACGTAGGCCGTAGATGTATTTCGAGAGGAAAATCGAGAGCGCGCCGAAGTTTCGCGTCAAGCGTTCCATGCGCGGCTGGGCGGCGCGATAAAACCGCACGTCGCGAATCCGTTTGCGGGATTGACGACCAATAAAGTAAGCGATGTTGTCACTGGCAGCGCCGCCAAGTGTTCCCGCCAGCAGCACCCACGCAAAACTGTGCTCGCCGAAGAATGCTCGATTGGCAAACACACCGGCCAGCAACAACGTGATGTCGCCCTCTACCATCACGAGGAGAAATACAGCGTAGATGCCGTAGCGGCCAAGCAGGTCGTAGAGGACGTCTAGATGCATGTTTGGATAGTGAGCAGTGAGCTGTAAGCAGTAATACTTTCCTGTTTATGGATTTAATTACTGCTTACGGCTCAGTGCTGACTAGGACGATTCACGTTCTTTCGCAGGTTTGACGACCAACACCGGGCATGAAGCATGACGTACAACTGCCTCAGCGGTCGAACCAAAAAGAATTCGACCCAGGCCGGTGCGGCCATGGGAAGAGATTACAATCAAATCGACATTTCGCTCTTCGGCAACGCGCGCTATTTCAGAGGCTGCTTCCCCGTGCGCAATAACCTCTTCAATCTCGAGACCGGCGCATTCTTCACATTCCGCTATCTTTGGTAATTCACGCTCGGCGGAGTCTTCCAACTGATCGGTGATGTCCGCGAGCGGCAAGGGCTCAGTCATCCCGGAATAACCCACGGTCGGAACCATCGGTTCGATGACGTGAACACAAATGATCGATGCGCCAAACTTGCGGGCCAGAGACGCGGCATAGGAAAGCGCGTAGTTTCCGCATTCGCTGAAATCCGTCGGCAGGAGTATTGAGCGGATTTGCATTTTGGTCTTTGGATTCAGGTCTTGGGTCTTTGATGCAGATCAATTTGTCGAAGACCAAAGGCCGAAGACCAAAGCCCCGAGTTTTCCGGCATTCTACACGTACAAACACCTGTTTGACACCCCCAGCACCCTCGATTATCCTTCGACTACTTTCATCCCCGTTCACTATTTTCCGGAAGGTTGTTAATGGACTCGACCCCCAATTCCCTACAGCGTTTTATTGGCATCGAGCTTTGCGGGACGAAACTGCGCGGAGCGACCGTGGATGAGCAAGGCACGATTGTTCAGCGACGCGAGACTGAGATTCAACCCAACAACCTGGTGGCAGAAATAGCGACTCTTGTGAAGGAGTTGCGGCAAGAACACAGCATCGGGGCAGTAGGAATAGCCATTCCCGGTCTGGTGAACCGGCAGAGCGACACCGTGATTTCATCAACCTACCTGCCGTCGTCCGTTCGTCCAAACCTGCACGAGGAAGCGATGAAAGCTACCGGCCTGCGCATCGAGATCGAGAACGACGCGAATGCGGAGGCGTACGGCGAGTACCAGGTGGGCGCCGGTCGCGGCGCGCGCAACATGTTCTACATCACCATCGGTGAAGGTATTGGCGGCGCAATTATCATTGACGGAAAACTCTGGACAGGTGCTTCGGGCTTCGCCGGGGAAGTTGGCCATATCACTATCGACACTGAAGGCGCCGAGTGCTTGTGCGGCAACCGGGGATGTCTTGAGACAGTTGCTTCTGCGCCAAATATTGTTCGTCGTGCCAACGAGCGTCTGAACCGCGATTCCACCTCGTCTCTTTCCAAACTGGCAATGAACAAAAACTTTACTGCCGCCGACATGGCTCGCGAAGCAACTGAGGGCGACGACTTTGCGCTGATGATGATCGAACGCACTGGAAAATACATTGGCACCGGCGTAGCGAGCATCCTCAACCTCTTGAATATCGAACGTGTTGTCCTGGGAGGCGGCGTAATGCGTGCCGGCGACCTGATCTTGAATCCTATTATTCAGGAAGCGAAGCGCCGCGCCTTTCAACCGTGCTTTGAGGCAACTCAAATAATGGGTGCGTCACTTGGCGAAGATGCAGCAACTATCGGCGCGGCCATGCTTGCGCGAGACGCTGCGTAGCAGTTCAAAGTGGCAACAGCGTGACTTCCTCGTGAATGGCGCACAAGCTTCACAGCGGTAATCAATCCCTCATTTCACCCCTGACTTGAAAAAAGTTATTCATCTGCTAAAGTAACGACAACTTGCAAAGCAAATTAGATCGCGATCCGTAGTCTACGCGTCTGGCGGTGTGTTTACCGGCGACGCATCGTTACGAATCATGAAATCTGGTGCAGCTCATGTTCTGCTGCTTTCCGCCGCACCAGTCAGTGGATTGCAGTCAGGGGACTAACCTGCGTAGATGCCGCAGATTTTTCATCACAGCACCAACGCACTCGCCAAGCTGACGATCTATGGAGCGGTTTTCATTCTCGTCGCATTGTTGTGGGTAACAGCAGAGCTGAACCGCTCATCCTGGAACACGGGGCAGTGGGTGGAACGCCAGCAACCGGTGCAGTTCAGCCATAAACATCACGTCGGCGATGACGGAATTGATTGCCGTTACTGCCACACGTCAGTCGAGACGGCCGCTACCGCGGGATTGCCGTCGACTGAAACGTGCATGAGTTGTCATAAACAGATCTGGGCCGAGAGCCCGTATCTGGAACCTGTGCGTGCAAGTTTCCGCACAGGCAAGCCGCTGGAATGGGTGCGCGTCCACGACCTACCTGACTACGCTTATTTCGATCACAGCATTCACGTAAACAAAGGTGTGGGCTGCTCGACTTGTCACGGCAAGGTCGATGACATGCCGATCGCATATCAAGCTGCCACGCTTCAGATGGAATGGTGTCTTGAATGTCACCGCGCGCCGGAGAACGTTGTGCGCCCGGCCGATAAGATCTTCGACATGACGTGGCGGCCAGTCAACAAGAGTGTTGAAGAGATTGCAGAAGGACGCTCGCTGGTTGCGAAGTATAGGATACAGGGTCCGGAAGTACTTACTAGTTGTTCAACGTGCCACCGATAGTTGGCGCAAATAGCACAGATCAAGTCTGTGCTGATTTGAGCAGAAAGAACAAAGAACAAACCTAACTCTCTCGATGCACGAAGACCGGCACATAAACTTTAAGTTGATGCGGCAATACGTTCTGGATCACCAGGATGAGATTACCGGTCAGGTGAAGTCGGCGCCCCCCAAGAAATATTGGCGCAGTCTCGAAGAGTTGGCCGATGCTCCGGCGTTCAAAGAATTTGTCGAACGTGAATACCCGCAACAGGCTGAGAACTGGGACAACCCGTTGGAGCGGCGATCATTCCTCAAGCTGATGGGTGCTTCACTCGCTTTGGCAGGTATCAGCGGATGTGTATTTCAGCCACCCGAAAAGATAGTCCCTTATGTTCACCAGCCGGAATACGGACCTCCAGGCAAGGCCCTGTTCTTCGCAACGGCGTACACCGTAGGCGGCGTGGCGACACCGCTGCTGGCGCGCAGTAACGAAGGCCGGCCTACAAAGGTCGAAGGCAATCCTGATCATCCCAACAATCAAAGTGGCGAGGCAGGCGATCGAGGCTCCAGCGCCACCGACATCTTTTCGCAGGCGTCGATCCTGGGTCTTTACGACCCGGATCGATCACAAACTCCAATTTTCCGTGAAGAGACCCGGCCGTGGACCACGTTTGTTGGTGAGATCCGCACCGCGCTGGATGAACAACGTCCTAAACAAGGCGCGGGAATGCGTTTTCTGACTGAAACGGTCACGTCGCCGACGCTCGCCGCTCAACTGAAGGCGATCCTGACGGAGTTTCCGCAGGCGAAATGGCATCAATACGAACCCGTTAACAACGACAACGCGCGCACCGGCGCGATCATGGCGTTCGGCCAACCGGTAAATACCATTTACGATTTTCGCAAGGCTGATCGGGTGCTTTCCCTCGACGCAGATTTCCTGTCGGCGATGCCAGGCACGCTACGGTACGCGCGCGACTTTTCAGCCAAGCGCCGCGTCACTGAAGGCAAGCAAGAGATGAACCGTTTGTATGTCATCGAAACAACGCCGACGACTACCGGTGCGCATGCGGATCATCAATGGACCATCCGTCCGAGTGAACTGCTGAAGGCTGCGAAGGCCGTTGCCTCGCGTGTCGGCGTGGCCAACGTGCAAGCTCAGGACTTCACCAGCGGCCTTGATGCCCTGGCTCGCGATCTTCAGGCCTTCAGAGGCAAAAGCATTGTGATCGCCGGTAGAGAGGCGCCGGCTGAAGTTCATTCGTTGGCCCACGCGATGAATCAATCGCTCGGCAACGTTGGTCAAACGGTTTTCTACACTGATCCACTGGAAGCGAATTCAGTCGATCAGCGCCAGTCACTGCAGGAGTTGGTCAACGATATCGACGGCGGACGCGTCGAGCTGCTCGTGATTCTTGGCGGTAATCCTGTTTACAACACACCCATCGACCTCAAGTTAGACCAGGCCCGGCTGTTCAAAACAAAATTACGCGTGCATCTGGGCGCCTACCGCGACGAGACGGCGGAATTGTGTCACTGGCATATTCCCGAGGCCCACTATCTGGAAGCGTGGAGCGACACGCGTACTTATGACGGCACCGTATCGATCGTGCAGCCGCTGATCGAGCCGCTCTTTGAAGGTAAGAGTGCGCATGAGCTGCTCGCCGTCTTCACGCCGCAGTACGACCGCAAGCCTTACGAAATCATTCGCGAGTACTGGCAACAGCAGGGAAGTCGCGGAAATCAATCAGCAAATAGCAAACAGCAATCAGCAATCAGCAAACAGTAATCAGCAAACAGCAAACAGCAATCGGTCGGGAGAGAATAGGACTCAGGACTCAGGACTCAGGACTCAGGACTCACTCAGGACTCAGGACTCAGGACTCAGGACTCAGGACTCACTCAGGACTCAGGACCTACTCGGCCCGCAACAGGCGTCAACGCCCTCGGCAGATTTTGAAACAAACTGGCGCAAGTGGGTGCACGACGGCTTCATTCCCAACACCGCGTTTAGTCCCAGGAATCTCTCAGCCAATGCCTCAGGCTTAGCCCAACAAATAAACGCTATCGCGGATGCGCAAAGTCAGGGCTTTGAGATCGTCTTCCGAACCGATCCGAGCATCTTCGACGGCCGCTTCGCGAACAATGGCTGGTTGCAGGAGTTGCCGAAGCCTTTGTCGAAAATCACGTGGGACAACGCAGCGTTGATCAGCCCGAACACTGCCAGCCAACTCGGCATCGTCAAAAAGGTTGGTCAGAAGGGAGGCGACGTTCACGTTGACACGCTCCGGATCAGTCATCGCGGACGAACGATCTCGGCGGCCGTTCCAACGTGGATTACGCCGGGTCAACCCGATGGAGTGATCACAATTCAGCTTGGTTACGGACGCCGCATCGGCGGGCGGGCGGGCACCGGTCATGGGTTCAATGCTTACGAAATCCGAACGGCAGATGCAGCGTGGTCGGCTACGGGTGTGCAGGTTGAAAAGGGCGCGGATCAATATGTGATTGCATCGACCCAAATCCATTTCAACATGGAGGACCACAACTACTCGAAAGAAGATCGCGACATCGTGCGCGCCCAAACGTTGGAGGAACATCTGCACGCAGGCGAGGGTGAACATGCGCCTCACGAAGAAGGCAAACACCCTTCGTTGTATCCGGATTACCCGTACAAAGATCAGGGTCTCGGATACGCCTGGGGCATGGCGTTGGATTTGAATAATTGCATCGGGTGCAATGCGTGCACGATCGCCTGTCAGGCCGAAAACAACATTCCAGTAGTCGGCAAAGAAGAAGTTATACGCAGCCGCGAGATGCACTGGATCCGCGTTGATACGTATTTCAAAGGCGACGATCCGAATAACGTGGAGGCAACTCACTTCATGCCGGTGCCCTGCATGCATTGCGAGAACGCACCGTGCGAACCTGTTTGCCCGGTCCATGCAACGGTCCACAGCTCCGAGGGCCTTAACGACATGGTCTATAACCGGTGCGTCGGTACGAAGTATTGTTCCAACAACTGCCCGTACAAGGTCCGCCGGTTTAATTTCTACCTTTACCAGGATTGGGAAACGCCTACGTACCAGTTGATGCGTAATCCTGATGTGTCAGTGCGGAGCCGGGGTGTGATGGAGAAGTGCACTTACTGTGTACAGCGAATTCAAAGCGCAAAAATCCAGTCAGAGATTGAGGGACGGAAGGTTCGCGACGGCGAAATTGTTACCGCGTGCCAGGCAGTTTGTCCGACAGACGTAATCGTGTTTGGCGATATCAACGATCCGAATAGTCGTGTTTCCAAACTAAAAGCGGAACAACGTAATTACGGCGTATTGACTGAGCTCAACACGCGACCGCGAACGACATACTTGACGGCTTTGAAGAACCCGAACCCGGAAATAAGAAGCTAGGGGGAAACGGGGAAAGGGCAAGGGGAAAGCGTGTAACAAAAAGTCTCTCCGGTGATGGAGTCTTTCAGGTGACCTGGAGCCTGGGAGGCCGTTAACCAATCACCCCTCCCCGCAAGCGGGGAGGGGCCGGGGGTGGGGTTTGAAAGTGAGCTACCTCTCCCCAACCCCTCTCCGCGCGCGGAGAGGGGCAATCACGGGCAAGGGAACTCGGGTTAGTGCTCAATGATGATCCGCGAAAACTGAGTTATGCACGAAGAACCACATAGTCAGTTGCAGGAGCACCATACAACGGCGCCGGTGATCGACCCCGGGCTGACGTTTGCTTCGGTGACTGACAAGATCAGTTCAATCGTTCTCAAGCGGAAGACACCGCTCTGGTGGTTCCTCGGTTTCGCAGTCTCGTTCATCCTGTTTCAGCTTTTATTGCTGACGATCACCAACCTGGTCTTCGTCGGTATTGGTCTGTGGGGCGTCAACATCCCAGTTGCCTGGGGCATCGACATCCTGAACTTTGTCTGGTGGATCGGAATTGGGCACGCGGGCACGTTGATCTCGGCGATTCTGCTTTTGCTGCGGCAGAAATGGCGCACGTCGATCAACCGTTTTGCTGAAGCGATGACCTTGTTTGCCGTGGCGCAGGCCGGCATGTATCCGATCATGCACCTCGGGCGCCCGTGGTTGGCTTACTGGCTGTTTCCTTATCCGAACACGATGGGAATCTGGCCGCAGTTTCGCAGCCCGTTGATGTGGGACGTGTTTGCAGTTTCAACCTACGCCACAGTCTCCGCGATGTTTTGGTTTGTCGGTTTGATTCCCGACTTCGCCACGCTCCGTGACCGCGCTCGCAGCAAGCCATTTCAAATTTTGTACGGACTGCTCGCCATGGGCTGGCGCGGTTCGGCGCGACACTGGCATCGCTACGAAATGGCGTACCTGTTGCTGGCCGGATTGGCGACTCCCCTCGTGCTGTCAGTGCACACGATCGTCAGTTTCGACTTTGCGGTCGGTGTGATACCCGGGTGGCACGCGACTATGTTTCCACCTTACTTCGTTGCGGGCGCGATCTATGCGGGCTTTGCCATGGTGTTATTGCTCACCATTCCGCTGCGGAAGGTGTATGGACTGGAAGGCTTCATCACCATGCGCCACATGCACAACATGGCGAAGGTGATGTTGGCCACCGGACTAATCGTCGGCTACGGCTACGTGATGGAAGCATTTTTTGGCTGGTACAGCGGCAATCGTTTCGAACGCTACATGGTTTGGAACCGCATGCATGGTCCATATGCGCTGTATTACTGGGCCTTGATTATCTGCAACATCGTGACGCCGCAGTTTTTGTGGATCAAGAAGGTGCGTTCCAACCTGCTGCTGCTCTGGCTCATTTCGTTCGTGGTCAGTATCGGCATGTGGCTGGAGCGTTTTGTGATTGTGATAACGAGCTTGCATCGCGACTTCCTGCCTTCGTCGTGGGGAATGTATCAGCCCTCGATGTGGGATTGGACGATGTTCATCGGCACGATTGGATTCTTCTTTACGTTGCTGTTCCTGTTCATTCGCTTCCTGCCGATGATTTCGATTTTTGAGATGCGCACGATACTGCCCGAAGCAGAAGTAGAAGAGTAACGAAGGTGGCACGGGCGTCCCGCCCGTGCGCACGGGCAAGATGCCCGTGCCACGAAGAAAGATGGCTGACCAACGAGATCTAAAAGCTGGTGTATTGCCGGTGCATGGCGGACGACGCCACGCCCCTCCGCTCTACGGGGTCATGGCTGAATTCGACAACCCGAGTGATCTGGTTGCTGCTGCGCGTCGAACATACGAAGCGGGTTATCGCCGGATAAACGGCTACTCGCCGTATCCGATTGAAGAATTGTCAGACGCGATTGGTTTCACGCGAACCAGCCTGCCGTTGATCGTCTTGATAGGAGGAATACTCGGCGGCCTGGGCGGTTTCTTCATGCAGTATTGGATGGAAGTCATCGACTATCCGTTGAATGTCGGAGGCAAACCTTACAACAGTTGGCCGGCTTTCATTCCTATTACCTTCGAGACCACGGTGTTGTGTGCAGCGTTCGCGGCAGTGCTGGGAATGTTGGTGCTGAACAAGTTGCCGCAACCGTACCACCCGGTTTTCAACGCGCCGAACTTTGCGCTGGCAACACGCGATCGTTTCTTCCTGGTGATTGAGGCAAACGATCCGATGTTCAAGCACGACGAAGCCAGGCAGTTTATGCAGACACTCGGCGCGAGAGATGTGACGGACGTGGAAGTGTGAAATAGCAGACAGCAGGCAGCAGACAGTAAACAGCAGACGGCGGGCTGCGGATGGCAGCGGCGGACAGAAAACGGCAAGCATTGGTTGAAGAAATGATCAGCAAGCAAAAATATTCGCGTTCAGTGTTCCTGCTGTTTGCCGTTTGCTGTCTGCTGTTTGCTACTTCCTGTCGCACCGACATGCAGAACCAGCCGAAGATGAAACCGTATCGCGGTTCCACGTTTTTCCGGGATGGATTGTCGTCGCGGCCGCCAGTTGAAGGCACAGTTCCACGCGGGTTTCTAATGACAGACGTTGAGTATTACACGGGCAAAAAAGCTGGACGTTCGGCCGCCGCCGCTTCAAGCCAGTCGGCGAGTGGACCACAACCCGCGGCTGCATCGTCTCCGGGCTCGCCTCAACTGCAAGGCGCCGCTGCATTTCCCGACGACGTTGAAGAATTTCCTCTGCCGGTTACGCAGGAACTCGTTGTGCGCGGCAAGGAGCGCTATGAAATTTTCTGTACCGCGTGTCATGGATTCACCGGCAAAGGCGACGGCATGATTGTGCGCCGCGGCTTCCGGCGCGCAGCGTCATTCCACGACGACAGGCTGAGGCAAGCTCCGGTGGGCCACTTCTTTGACGCGATGACGAATGGCTGGGGTGCGATGCCTAGCTACGCGCACCAGGTCCCGGTTAAGGATCGTTGGGCCATAGTCGCATACATTCGCGCCCTCCAACTTCAACAGAACCAGACTGAAACGACTGCTGTTCCCGGCGCTTCGCCGGCAGCAGCGACGAGCGGAGGACACCGGTGAACGGCTCATACGCAGCACCGGCGGGAGTCAAGCGTTTGCAACAGCGAGCGCTTCCGATCGGAGTTGTATTTCTGGCGATCCTGGTCGTCGGTTTTTTCCTTAACCGCGATCAGTTTTTCCATTCTTACCTGTTTGCCTTTTGCTTCTGGACGGGAATTTCGGTTGGCTCACTGGCGTTGCTGATGTTGCAACACCTGACAGCCGGTGGGTGGGGACTCGTCATCCGGCGTGTGCTTGAAGCTGCAACCCAAACGTTACCGTTAATGCTGCTGCTGTTTGTGCCGATCGTGCTCGGCGCGCATTCGATCTATTCATGGACACACGCGGAAGAAGTTGCAAAGCACCCGGTCGTCGCGGCGAAAACCAATTATTTGAACCTGCCGTTCTTTACGATCCGTTCGGTAATTTGTTTCGCGATCTGGCTGCTCCTGGCGTTTCTGTTGAGACGCTGGTCGACCCTGCAGGATCAAACGGCGGATCGTCGACTAGTGAAACGAATGCGCATGCTGAGTGGGCCAGGAATGGTGCTGTTGATCTTTACTGTGACTTTCGCGTCCATTGATTGGTTTATGTCGCTTGAGCCGGAATGGTACTCAACGATCTACGGCTTCATCTTCGTCGCTGCGTGGGCTGTTAGTGCTTTGGCGTTCGTGATTGCGGTGATGGCGATGCTCACGAAGCAGGAGCCGATGAGCTCAGTCGTCGCTCAGATGCATTTCCACGACCTCGGCAAGCTTTTGCTGGCGCTGGTTATGCTTTGGACTTACTTCGCGTTTTCGCAGTTTCTAATTATTTGGTCGGGAAACCTGCCCGAGGAAATCCATTGGTATTTGCCGCGGCTACACGGCGGTTGGGGCGTGATCGCGTTCGTTGTCGTTTTACTTCATTTCGCGTTTCCGTTTCTGTTCCTGCTCTCGCGATCGTTGAAGCGAAACGCGGGGAAGTTGTTTTTGGTAGCAGTCTTAATCCTGGTGATGCGGCTGGTTGATTTCTTCTGGGTGATAGCGCCAAGTTTTCTTCATGAACATTTTCACGTGAGTTGGATGGACATTGTCGCGCCGCTCGCTATGGGTGGCTTGTGGCTAACAGTATTTGCATGGGCGCTCAATCGCAGGCCGTTAATTCCAATTAACGATCCGCAGTACGAAACCGTGCTCGAGCAGAAACACGCGCACGCGGGGCATTAGTTCAGTTATGGCCAGAAACGGACATAAAGGAAACGGTCGCGGACACGTCACTGAAACACCGGACGTTTCGCACATCAAGAACGTCGATGTGACGCACGAGCGCAGTGATGTGGACGTCGGCGCGCTTTTGAAGTTTGTCGGCGGGCTGACTTTGATGACTGCGCTGGTGGCCGTGTTGATGTGGGGACTGTTTGCATTTTTCCAAAGCAGGGAATCGCGGAAAGAACGAGAACGTCCGCCCGGTCCGATGGCTTTAACCAGGGAAGAACGTTTGCCACCTGAGCCGCGACTTCAATCAGCACCAGGGTTTGGTTTGAAACTGGAAAACGGTCAATGGGTACCTTTGGAAAAAAGAGAACCGCAAGCCGAGTACCGTGCGCTGCGCGAACAATGGGAACGGCAGTTGAATTGTAAACAGGCTGAGCCAGGCGGGCACGACACAGTTGCAGAAAGTGGTGACCATGCCGACAAGCGCGTCGAGGCGTCGCCGGCCGCGCCCTGTATGAAGATTGAAGATGCGATCAAACGCGTCATTCAAGAAGGTTTGCCGGCGCGAAAAGACGGCGCCGGTATGGATCCGGTTTTACCAACAACTGCTAGTTCCGGCAGGCAGTAAGCGGAAATTCAAAAACCTGGTGAACAAGGGAAGCGATAGATGATGGGGAGAAACAAATCACGCAGCTCGACGACTGCAACAGTCGCGAACGGCCGTCGCCGTTTTGCGCTTTTTGCATTCTGTCTTTTGCTTGTTGCGTGCTGCCTCCTCCCTCCCGCGTCCGCCCAGGTCCCGCGGGCCAATTCGCCACTTTACAGCTCGAAGCCATACGAACCGCGTGCGGTTACCGGCCTGCCTAAGGCTTTAGACAACGTGCGTATCGAGCAAAAACTGGACGAACAATTGCCGCTCGATTTGATGTTCAAAAACGAACAGGGACAGTCAGTGAAGTTAGGCGATTACTTCGGCAGTAAACCCGTGATGTTGTCGCTGGTTTATTACGAATGCCCGATGCTTTGCAATCAAGTGCTGAACGGAATGGTAACGGCGTTCAAGGTCATGTCGTTTACTCCGGGTCAGGAATTCGAGGTCGTTACAGTCAGTTTTGATCCGCGCGAAACTCCAGCGCTGGCAGCGGCAAAAAAGAAAACCTACGTCGATTACCTTCCTGAAGCGAAGCGAGCAAACGCGAACGCCGGCTGGCACTTCCTGACCGCCGACGCGGAGACGATTAAACGAATTACAGACGCGGTGGGATTTCATTATCGCTACGACGAACCGACGCAGCAGTTTGCGCACGCGAGTGGAATCTTTGTGGCCACGCCAAAAGGACGATTGGCCCGGTATTTCTACGGCATCGAATATGCGCCCCGCGATCTGCGTCTGGGATTGATCGAAGCTGCCGACAACAAGATCGGATCACCGGTGGACCAGTTGATGCTCTACTGTTTTCACTACGATCCTGCGACCGGAAAGTATGGCGCTGCGGTGATGAGAATCATGCGAGTGGCAGGAGTGGTGACGTTGGCATTGATCGTCGGACTGTTGTTGGTGTTGAAAAGACGCGGTCGCGCTGGCGCGAGAGTTGATTTGGCGACTGGAGGTGCGTCGTAGCAGATGCAGTCGACGTGGATTCCATTAATACCGCCCAGCGCTTCGACGCTTTCGTCGAAGGTGGATGCGCTTTATTTCTACCTGTCAGGCGTCACGGTCTTCTTTACTCTACTGATTTCGGGAACGCTGGTTTACTTTCTGGTGAAGTATCGCCGCCGTTCGCCGTATGAAATACCGCGGCCAATCGCCGGCTCACACAAACTCGAAATGCTCTGGTCAGTAGTCCCGTTCCTCATCGCAATGAGTATGTTCGCCTGGGGTGCGCAAGTCTATTTCCAGATGTATCGCCCGCCCGCAAATGCTCTCGAAGTGTACGTAGTCGGCAAGCAGTGGATGTGGAAGTTTCAGCACTCAACCGGACAACGCGAGATCAACGAGCTGCACGTGCCGGCCGGTCGCAAAGTCAAACTGATCATGACGTCGGAAGACGTCATCCATGACTTATTCTTCCCCGCATTCCGTATTAAGACAGACGTGTTGCCGGGCAAATACACGACTCAATGGTTTGAGGCGACGAAGCCGGGCACCTATCACCTGTTCTGTGCGGAGTATTGCGGCATGAACCACTCGGGCATGGTGGGATCGATTGTAGTGATGGAACCAAATCAATTCGACGATTGGTTAAGCGGAAACACGGGGCAGCAGTCGCCGGCGGTTGCGGGTCAGCAACTCTATCAATCGCTGGGTTGTGCATCGTGTCACGGTGCTGCAGGTGAGGGCGGACGTGGACCGGACTTGATTGCACTGTTTGGCAGAAAGGTCTTTCTGGCTAACGGGCAAACGATCACGGCTGACGAAAGTTACGTGCGCGAGTCGATCGAGAATCCTTCCGCGAAGCTGGTGAACGGTTTTGGGGCCATCATGCCCACGTTCCAGGGACAAGTGACTCCCGATCAGTTGATCCAGATCATGGCGTTCATTAAGTCGTTGCAGCCGGCAGGCCAGCAGCAAACGCCCGGTCAGCAAAGGGCGCCGGTGCCGGCAGTGCCCCAGGCGACAGCTTCGCCGACGCGTAATTTGCGGTAGCAGCACATTCGGAATTTATGAAAGACATCGAAAAATTCGAGACACCACAGGCAGCCCGCGTTAATTATCTGAACGCGCAGTATGGCTTGAAGTCGTGGCTGCTGACGAAAGATCACAAACGCATTGCGCTGCTTTATCTGGGATCGATCTCGTTCTTCTTTTTGATCGGTGGCTTGTATGCGATGTTCATTCGCCTTGAGCTGCTGACGCCCCAGGGCGACCTTCTTACTTCCGCGACTTATAACAAGGTCTTTACCCAGCACGGAATCATAATGGTCTTCTTCTTTTTGATTCCGTCGATTCCGGCAACGCTTGGAAACTTCCTTGTGCCGATGATGATTGGCGCCAAGGACCTGGCGTTCCCTCGCATCAATTTACTTAGCTGGTACATCTATCTCCTCGGTGGAATCATTACCATCTACGCTCTGCTGGCCGGGGGAGTAGACACGGGCTGGACTTTTTACGCGCCCTACAGCACCTCTTTCTCCAACTCCTATGTGATAGCGACTGGATTGGGAATCTTCGTGAGCGGGTTTTCGTCAATCCTCACAGGACTCAATTTCATCGTCACGATTCACACAATGCGCGCTCCCGGAATGACATGGTTCCGTTTGCCGCTGTTCATCTGGTCACACTACGCAGCATCTCTGGTCATGATTCTCGGCACTCCGGTTATTGCCATAACCATTTTGCTGCTGGCCTTTGAACGTTTGGCTCGAGTTGGAATTTTCGATCCGGCGACAGGCGGCGACCCCGTTCTTTTCCAGCATCTGTTTTGGTTTTACTCGCATCCAGCGGTTTACATCATGGTGTTGCCGAGTATGGGTGTAGTCAGTGAATTGATCGCAAACTTCTCGCGCAAGAATATTTTCGGTTACACGTTTGTCGCGTTTTCAAGTTTAGCTATCGCCGTGTTTGGATTCCTCGTTTGGGGCCACCACCTGTTTGTGGCGAGCCAATCGGTTTACGCCGGATTAATCTTTTCTTTCTTGAGTTTTGCCGTAGCGATTCCGTCGGCCGTAAAAGTTTTCAACTGGACGGCCACGCTCTACAAAGGTTCGATTTCATACGACACGCCAATGCTCTACGCGCTTGGCTTCATCGGATTGTTTACCGTCGGCGGGATGACCGGATTGTTTCTGGCTGCCCTCGCTGTTGACGTACATGTGAGTGATACGTATTTCATCGTCGCCCACTTCCACTACATCATGGTGGGTGGCGCTTTGTTTGGTTATCTCGGCGGCTTGCACTATTGGTGGCCCAAGATCAGCGGTCGCATGTACCCGGAAGGCTTTGGCAGGTTTTCCGCGCTCGTGATCTTTGTTGGGTTCAACCTGACATTCCTGCCGCAATTTGTGGCGGGCTATCTGGGAATGCCACGCCGGTATCATGCGTATCCGCCTGAGTTTCAGGTCTTCAACGTACTGTCGTCAGCGGGCGCGTCGATTTTAGGTTTCGGACTACTGATACCGCTGGCATATCTCGTCTGGTCCATGCGGTATGGAAAACGCGCAACAGCAAACCCGTGGCACCTCCCGGGTCTGGAATGGCGAACTCCATCTCCTCCACCAACAGAGAATTTTATCGTTACACCCGTCGTGACGTGGGAAGCGTATGAGTTTGCACCGCCGGAAGAGACTCAGGTGGTGGGAACGTATAAGAAGGATGAAGGTCTGGAAGATGCGGACGTGATCATTGAAGGAAAACCGCAAATTTGAGATGGCCGAGAACTGAGTATTAAGTTCTGAGTCCTGAGTCCTGAGTTCTGAGACTTGAGATCTGATTTTGAGTTCTGAATTCTGAATTCTGAGTTCTGAATTCTGAGATTCTGAGATTTGACATGGCAGAAGGCGTAGCAATACATCACGAAGCAAACCATCCGGCGTTGCAGCACCATTTCGAGAACATGGAGCAGCAGCGCGAGGCCGGAACGCTGGGAATGTGGGTATTCCTGGTGACCGAGATCATGTTCTTTGGCGGGATGTTCTTTGCTTACACGCTCTATCGCAGTCTGTATCCGCTTGAGTTTGCTTCCGCCAGTAATCACCTGTCGCTTCCATTGGGCGCCATTAACACGGTGGTGCTGATTCTGAGCAGCTTTACGATGGCGCTGGCTGTTTACAGCGCGCAGACGGGGAAGCGTCGGGGCCAGGTGATTTGCCTGTCGCTCACGTTAATCCTGGGGTTGACGTTTTTAGGCATCAAGGCAGTCGAGTATCGCGACAAGTACGTTGATCGGTTAATCCCCGGTCACTTGATAGCCGATCGCCCGTTTGATCCAGGCAGCGTTCACCTGCTCGAAGGCGCGAAAGCGCAACACGTGGAGATGTTCTACTGGATTTACTTTGCGATGACAGGCATGCACGCGGTGCACATGATCATCGGCGTAGGGCTCTTGTCAGTGATTCTATTTTTCGCGGCGAAGGGACGGTACGATCCCGAGTACCACAGCCCAGTGGAGGTTTCAGGACTCTACTGGCACTTCGTTGACATCATCTGGATCTTTTTGTTTCCGTTGCTGTACTTGCTGGGACGGCACCTGGAACACTAGTGGCACAGACTTGAGTCTGTGTCTTAGTGAATGAGCACAGACAGAAGTCTGTGTTTCGACGCGCATATGAGCGAACACATTGTTTCATTAAAAGTTTACTTAACGATCTTTCTCGCCCTCATGGTGGGAACTGGGCTAACCGTCTGGGCAGGGGTAAACGACTTCCCGGATCCTTTGAACGTCATCATTGCGCTCACGATTGCTGTAATAAAAGCCACGCTGGTCGTGCTTTACTTCATGCACGTGCGTTACAGCTCGAGACTCATCTGGGTCGTCTTCGCATCGGCGTTGTTCTGGTTGGGAATTCTGTTCGCGTTGACTCTCAGTGATTACTGGACGCGCGATTGGTTCATGGGTTAGCGCTTGTCTCAACCACACCTGTCGCCGGCAACAACTGCGTGTCCTTCACCACCAGCAGTTGATTACAACCCGGGCATTCCAAACGAATCGTGGAGGTTGAGGTTTTGATCGGTGTCGAGCAATGCGGGCACACGCCGGTCACTTCATTTGGCTTGAAGAGGTCGCGCATCATGATCAGCGGGAGCAATAGGCCTGCGATCAAAAGGGGAATTCCAAAGATGAGACCGATGGTTGTGCCTTCACCGAGTGTCAGACTGATCACCAGCCCGGCAAGAAACAAGACCAGGCCGATCCCAATGGCAAACGAAAAACTGTAGGCACTGTCAAAGCTCTTTGTTGTTTTAGTGGATTCGGATTCTTTGGCACTCATCTGAAAACCCTTTCGTAGATCGAGACGGTGAATGCGGCGTGGACTGGATTTTTATGCCAGTGAATATCAGTTGTCAATGATTCCTGACAACTGACCGATTGCACATGAAGGCAGTACCACCCGCAGTAGCGGGTGGGTATGTTCAATGATTGGAAACCGGCTCGCGACCGCAGGCGGTACTGACTTCACGACTACCTCTCGTGCGGTTTCAGCCTTCGCTGGTTATAATCCCCGTTTCTTATGACACAAACAGCAACATCTACCAGCACTCAGACGCCATTCGAACTGTTTCTTAATGACCAATCCGACGAAAGTTGGAGCGGCGCTCTAACGGCACTCGTCCGGCTTATCCACGATGTAGATAAGAACGCCACTCAGATTTGGTTCGCTTTTTACCCACTTTCCCTGCACCACGCGTTGCGAGATGCGCCGGATCCGGAGCGCCTCGCCCAGCAGCTGTTGCTGCAAGGCCATTACCGGCTCGTCGATCAAATCGACTCATCGCACAGGTTTCTTTATGGCCACCGTTATTGGCCCATCGTGAAACAGGAAGTTGAGGCTTTAGGCGCTGATTTCCAGTCTGACAAGCAGTTGTTGGATCAGATCCTTGACGTCGCTAAACGCGCTGCGGGAGCAGCGAAGGTTGATCCGTCACTCGTTGTTGGCATCACGGCAGTAGCTTTCATGACGGTGACGCAGGTTGGGATGCTGGCGTTTCGTAGCGCTAAAGGCGAGATGTTGCTTGATGCGAAGGTTGCCAGGAGATCGCCTGAGCAGATTTTGCGCGAACGCGCAGTTGACGACAGCCAGGGTCTGTTTAGTTTTCTGAAAACCGTCGATAAGAAGTGGACTGTCACTTACGATGAATGCGACGAACGCGCTAAATACAAACTGAATAATGAGCAGGATCTGGCTTGGGGCGCTGCCGCGGATCGTTCGCAGAATTGGCGGGAGATTGATCCGCGTCGTATCGAAGGGCCTATTCCAGTCGAATGCCGCTCGGCGTCGTGCGGCACGTGCTGGGTTGGAGTTTTAGGCGGGGCCGAAAAACTTTCAGACGTAGCCGCGCGCGAAGGGAAGAAGATCAAGGAGTTTGGTTACATAGAAACGAGCGAACCGCGACCGTTGATTCGGCTTGCCTGCCAGGCGCAGGCTTTAGGCGCTGTGTCGATTGTGATTCCACCGTGGAACGGCGTGTTTGGAAAATATATGAAAAGCCTGAATGAGACGGAAGACGTTGAAGGTTCGAGCAATTGAAGTCGACGCGCCAACGTCCTCAAGCAGTAAAAATTAGAATGCCACGACCCCTTGGTCGTGGCTAATTTCTATCGAACGCTCCGGCAAAAATACGTGGCAGAGAGAACATCTATCCCACCCCTGCTCTTCGTCGTCGCAGCCGCGATACTCTGGAGCACGGGCGGACTGTTCATCAAGCTGACATCGCTTTCTGGTTTGCAGCTCTCCTTCGGCCGTTCCCTCCTGGCTGCGATTACAGTTGCCATCTTCACGCGTCACGAAGGCTTTGGTCTCAACCGCGTGACCGCCATTGCCTCGGTCCTTTATGCAGCGCTTTTGCTTCTGTTTGTGTTGGCCACCAAGCAAACAACTGCCGCCAACGCAATTTTTCTCCAGTACACGGCGCCGCTCTACCTGCTGATACTCGAACCGCTGATTTACAAAGAAAAGTTTCGCCGACGCGATCTAATAACGGTCATTGCCTGCGTCATCGGAATGTCGCTTTTCTTTGTAGGCAAACTCCGACCGCAGGACGTCACCGGTAATCTCCTGGCTCTGGCCTCAGGTTTTTGCTTCGCCTGTTACTTTCTCTTGCTCCGACATTCGACAGCGCGAGCCGTCAACCGGGCTTCCTCTGTGATTTACGGTAACTTGATTGTTGTGCTAATTGCCGCGTCGTCGGGTCTAAGCGTTCTGCAAAACATGACGCGTGGCGACGTGCTCAGCGTCGTGTATCTCGGCGTGGTCCAAATCGGTTTGGCTTACACACTGTTCACGGTCGCAATGGCGCGCGGCGTTCGTTCGCTTGACGCCGGCATCGTTGGTTACGTTGAGCCGGTGTTGAATCCAATTTGGGTGTATCTAATTATCGGGGAGCGTCCGACGTCGTGGGCTCTACTTGGTGGAGCAATAATCGTGCTTGCCGTGGTGGTCCATACGCTTTGGGATGCGCGGCGAGGACGGCAAGTTAAGCTAGCTTGAGCAAAAGGTGTAAGAACGTGAAGACAAGACACTTTCCATATTTCATTTGTCATTTTTCATTTGCTCATTTCTCGAACGTTCCGTCGGATCGAGACCTGTCACTTCTGAAGGTCATCAGATCAGTCGACCCGCGGAACGTTCGATCGAAATGAGTAAATGAGAAATGACAAATGAGATATGGAAAATGTTTTTGTGAATTGGCTTTCCTGCTCCTGCTTCCTGCCGCTGCTTCCTGTGCCCATCATCCGCCTTCGGCGCGTTGTTTTGCTGCTGCCGACACAGCGGCGAGGCGTGCGACCTTTTGTTCAAATGTCTCTCCAGGAACTGGTCCCGTATCAACTACTCCGCAGTAAGTCGACCTGATCATCAAACTTCGATCCGCCTGTCCCGTAGGCTTGCTAGTTGATGATGTTGTGCCAGCCGGCGCCGGCGTTCCCGCCGCTGATGGTGCGCCGGCCGCCTCCGCGTCAGTTGGCGGACTCATGGCAGCATCAAGCACCGCACTTACTACCGGCGTCTCAGTCGGCTCACTCGGCGCCACTTCGCCACCGCCTTCTTCAGCACGCTGCTTGGCCGCAGCCGATACTGCTTTTAAACGCGCGACCTTTTGTTCAAAGGTCTCCCCGGCGACTGGGCCTGTATCTACGACCCCAGCGTATGTGTATCGCTTGTTAAGGGCGCGGTCAGGATTGGTCCCCGCCTTTGAAGCGGGCTTCGCTGCGGGCGCCGCCGCTCGTGGGGCAGCAGGCGCGGCGGATTGCGCGGTTGGTTGAGCTGCAGTGGTTGCTGCGGGTGCAGGTTTTGCGGCCGCCGGCGCGTGTGCTGTCGTTTCCATCACAAATACGCCGCGCGCATCTTTTTTTACTACGGGAAGCGTTCCGCCGGCTGCTTGCAACAGAGCTGTTAGCTCAGCCTCGACGAAGCGTGACTGCTTATGCGGATCACGTATGTGGCCGAGGGGCGGCCCCATGTAAAACGTGCCGCAAGTTTGGCACTTGAAGAGCACATCGTCGCCACGCAGATGTATTTCCGCAGCTTCGCCCGCCGTCTTCAATTGCTTGAGGTGACCATTGCAGAGTTTGCCCTTCGCGTTTTTCTCGTTGCATACCGTTTGCGCGTTAGTAATACGCTTAGGTACTCGCGCGGGAGACTGGGTGCTAACGTCACCGGAGTTTGACTCAGAGGCAACAGCGGTCATTTGATCGGCCATCTCTTTCGTTTTCTGGTTTGCAACTGACAGTTGAATCTTACCCAGCGCGATAAATCTGCGTCAATGAACGTAGCACGAGCATCTTGCTCGTGCAGCACGGGCGAGACGCCTGTGCCACATCAAAATGCCCGTGCCACATGTTTCAATGTGCGCCAATCAACCGGATACTTGTTATCCTGCAACTGAAATGATCAACGACCTGTTGTCGGCAATCTGGCATCGCTTACCTAAAAAAATCAGGCGATGGTCCGTGAGCGCTAGTCACCCCCGCTTCGCGGTCACCGCCGGCGCGGTGATTACCGACCGGCAAGGCCGCGTCTTATTACTCAAACACCGCTTCCGGCCGGGCTCTGGCTGGGGAATGCCGGGCGGTTACCTGGAGAAAGGTGAACAACCGCAAGCGGCCATTCGGCGAGAATTGCAGGAGGAAGCCGGACTAGAAATCGAAAAGCTGGAACTTGTAACCGTGCGCACATTTAAGAAACCACGGCAGCTTGAAATAGTTTTCCGTTGCTTTGCAGTCGGCGAAGCAGATCAGCTGAACTTTGAAATTCAGGAAGCACGATGGTTTGACCTCGATCGGTTGCCGCCTGAACTGCCGGAAGATCAGGCCGAACTGATCAAACGCGCGCTCAGCGATGGAGCGCCGGCGCATTGATGATGTATGCTGTGCGGCGAAATCAACGGATGAAACTGAGCATGCAAGGCGAGGGCGATTAGTCGCCTGATGTCATACTCTGTCTCATCTCATTCCTGGTGAATAGTGGAGCCGAAAATGGTTGACCTGATTCCGTCGTCTGAAACGGTAATGCAGATTTTGAAGCGCACCGGCGCTTTTCGTGAAGGACATTTCGTTTATCCAAATGGAAAGCATTCGCCGCATTACTTTCAAATGCCTCTGGCGTTTCGTTATTACGACACGGCGCGAGTGCTGGCAGTTGGTCTTAGCCGGAAGTTTCGAGTCGATCGCGACATTTCGAGTCAGTTGCCAAAGGTGTCAATCATCAGTCCGAGTTCGGGCGGAATCCCCGTCGCGTTTGGCGTCCGCGATGCTTTAAATGCAGAACAGATTTACTGGGCGGAGCAGGAGCAAGGAAAGCGAATGTTTCGCCAGTACATCAACCAGGGTGAGGTCAACCCCTGCATCATCGTGGACGATATCATCCGTAGCGGTTCGGCGATTGAAGAAACCGCAGCACTGGTCAAAGAGTTAGGCGCGAACGTCATCGGGTGCGGAGCGATCGTGCGTTTCACTTCGGCGCCGGACAAACTCGAAAACATACCGATCAGATCACTGGTGGAGTTTGATGCCCACATGTATGAGACTGGAGATGCTTGCGAAGACTGCAAAAAGAGCGCACCGGTTGAGCACGTGCGGTTCTAAACAGGCTATTGGCTGGGGGTGACTCACAAAAGAACCATCTCTCATTTCTCATTAGTCATTCGCGGATTCAATTTGGAAGTGCAACGGCTTTTGATGTGCGCTGTCGTGGTCTTCGACCCACAGAGCTGCGCGCTTCAACGGTGTGAAGTTGCACTTCAAACTTGAATCCACCTAATCACGTGAAGAAGAAGCTCTTGCCCCGCTTGGAGGGATCGAATTGAAGCGGGCGCAAGCGCCTCTTCCCTACCATGAGCCGCTCAGTCTTGAATCTGGGAACGTTTTAAGAAATGAAAAATGAACAAATGAGAAATGAGAAATGAGAAATCCGTCTGTTTTACCTTCACCAACTAAATCTCATGCCTGTTAGCGAGAGCTTTGTCCATTGTCACTTCATCAACGTATTCCAAGTCACTTCCAACCGGCATTCCCATCGCTATCCGCGTCACTCGCAGACCCAACGGCTTTAACAAGCGACTAATATAGTTTGCGGTGGCTTCGCCTTCGGTTGTCGGGTTGGTGGCGAGGATCACTTCCGACACTTCCACGCCGTCATTGTTTTCCGGTTTAAATCGCGGCAGCAGATTAGCGAGATGAAGTTCGTTTGGTCCAATCTGCCGCATGGGCGAAAGGCTTCCGTGCAACACGTGATAGACGCCCTTGAAGCTGCGTGTCTTTTCTACCGCCACCATGCTGTGCGGCTCTTCCACCACACAGATGACGGAGTGATCGCGGGTCGGAGAAGAGCAAATGCGGCAGGGATCAATTTCCGTGAGATTGTTACAGACGGAACAGAAGACGATGCGTTGCTTAACGTCGCGCATCGCGCTGGTGAGTCGTTCGAGATCAATGTCCGGCGCGCGCATGATGTGAAACGCCAAACGCTGCGCAGACTTGTGTCCGATTCCGGGCAGTCGCTTCAGCTCATCAATCAGTTTGGTAACCGGTTCAGCGTATTCCAGCATTGGTGTTTAGTGGTGGAAACTCAGGCAGCTTAGCCTAACATCCCGCCCAATCCCGGCGGCAGCATCCCACCCAGTTTGCCCTTCATCGCTTCGTCAACCTTGCGGTTGGCTTCGTTGACTGCCGCGAGGATCATGTCCTGTAGCATTTCCACGTCGCCTTCTTTAACAGCCTCGGGATCAACCTTCAACGAGATTAGCTCGTGGTTTCCCTTCATCGCGACGCTGACTACGCCGCCTCCCGCTGATGCCTCGACGCGCAGTTCATCCATCTCCTTCTGCATCTTTTCCTGCATTACCTGCGCCTGCTTCATCATCTGTTGAATGTTGAATCCACCTGGAAACTTCATGCGCCACCTCTTTTACAATTTTCGAATTAAGATTTCCTGTTCAAAGAATCGTAACATGAAGCAACCGAGCCAAGGGAACGCGATCGATTAAGCGAGCCACCGGTCGCAGCACACACGCCAGCTAGCGCGTGCGTTTCAACAAAGGCAGCTTCATGCTTTCCTGGCAAATCGCCGCTTTGTTATCGTTGGGGCGCATGAACAACGACGACGCCTTAGCTGGACGGACTTTAAAAGCCGAAATCAAACTGCACTACGATTTACATCGTCCGGAGCGTTCGCCGGCCCCGCTGCTTATTGCGCTTCACGGATACGGCTCAAGCAAGCGACACATGATGCGCGACGCGACGCAGATGGCGCCGGCAGGTTTTAACATCGCGGCACTGCAGGGAATGCACCAGCACCTAAAGGAACCAAAGGAACCCGGCGGTCCACTGCGGTTTGGCTTTGGCTGGCTCACGAATTTTCATCCTGAAGAATCGGTAGCCGTTCATCATCAGGCGATTTTGGATTTGTCGAAGTCGTTAATCGACGAGGGCATTGCGGATCGGGAGCGCATCTTTCTGCTTGGTTTTTCGCAAACATGCGCGATGAACTATCGCTTCGCTTTTACGCATCCGAATTTGTTGCGCGGTGTGATCGGCATGTGCGGCGGAATGCCTGGCGATTGGGAAACAAGCAAAGTCTACCAACCTACTGGCGCAGCTGTGTTTCATCTCGCCGGAACACGTGATGAATTCTACACACCTGAACGCGTTGCTGATTACGAAGAACGGCTACGCTTGCGGGCGCGCGATGTGGAACTCAAGAGTTACGATGCCGGGCATGAGATAGTGCCGGCCATGCGGGATGACGTGAAAAAGTGGTTAGAGAAATATGCTTAAAGCGAATTACTTGTTGGCCGTGCTAGTCGTCAGCCTCGTGTCGGTTTCTTGTTCACGTGATTCGTATATCTCCAGGACGCTACCACAGGCCGAACCAAGCCCGACGGTTGTGCATCCCCTGCCTGATTCTGCCTCTCTCGAGCTTAAGCAACTTCTGGCTTCGGCGAGCGCCCAGACCGAAGTAACTACCGGATATGATCCTGCATACGTTGGGATTGATTATCCCAACGGCGATGTTCCCATTGAGACGGGCGTCTGTTCAGACGTGGTTGTGCGGGCCTTTCGTAAAGCGGGAATTGATCTGCAAAAAGAAGTTCATGAAGACATGAAACGGGCGTGGTCGGAGTATCCCAACAAATGGGGCGCGCGTGGCACAGACTCAAATATCGATCACCGGCGCGTTTTAAATCTCACCACTTACTTCACACGCCAAAACAAATCGCTGCCCGTCACTAATGCACCAGCCGACTACCGTCCAGGCGACATCGTTTCATGGGACCTTGGAAATGGCATAGACCACATCGGAATCGTGACGAATGTTTGGTCTGAACCAACAAGACGTTACCTGATTGCGCACAACATTGGCTCAGGCGCGCGCATCCAGGATGTCTTGTTTGCGTGGGAAATAACGGGGCACTACCGGTATTTTGAGTCGCTAAACGCAACTCCATTAGGCTAGCCTGTGCCGGTGGCGTCGACAATTACAGGACCGGGAGTGATAGCGACCGGGTTCATCGCGGATTTCCTTCAAACACGAATCACGTAAAATCAACTTTTATCAGTCTTCTGGCCAATCAACCACTCATGTCGAGCTAGGACCTTTATGATTAAGAGCATTCCAACACGAACCCGCTCGCTATCGCTTCCGGTTCTGTTTTCGTCGATCCACATCGTTGGAAGTAATCGGTTCTCCACGCATTTCAAAATTACTTGCTGGTAATAACCTCCAAACTTGTGATAAACCCTCCCGCCATGTAGTCGGCTCAGCTCAACCCCCAAAAGAAGGAGTGTAATACATGAATTACGGACGGATCGTTCTCGGTGGTCTCGTCGCTGGGATCGTTTTAAACATCGGCGAGTTTCTCCTCAATGACGTCATTCTCGGCGCGCAGATGAAGGCCGAGTTTGCACGGCTGAATCTGCCCGATCCCGGCGGTTCGTTCATCGCGGTCGCGGTGGGCCTCACATTTGCGTTAGGCATCCTGCTGGTGATGCTTTATGCGATGATTCGACCCCGATATGGCCCAGGACCGAAAACAGCAGTTTGCGCCGCGTTGATCGTGTGGTTCGTCGGCTGTGTTTACTGTGGAGTCATCTACACCATTCTGCTGGGATTCCCCATGCAGTTTTTCGTGATCGGGTTGATTTGGTGCTTTGTTGAGTACACTTTGGCTGCATTAGCCGGCGCCTGGTTGTACAAAGAAGCATAGCGATTTGCCAAATTCCCTCGCAGTTATCAACTGTTCACAAGTCGTGACGCTGGCCGGTCCTGCGCGTCCGCGCGTTGGGCCGGAATTGCGTCAACTGTCGATTATTCCAGACGGTGCGATGCTCGTTCGCGGCAAACGCATCGAACGTGTCGGCACGCGTGCGGAGATTGAGTCGTTAATCCATAGCGATTGCGAAGTAGTTGACGCGCAAGGACGCACGGTGTTGCCCGGCTTTATTGACGCGCATACGCATCCGGTTTTTGCGGGTGTGCGAGCAAATGAATTCGAAGAACGGGCATCTGGGGCAACTTATCAGGAGATTGCGGCGCGCGGTGGTGG
This sequence comes from Pyrinomonadaceae bacterium, assembly GCA_963730985.1. Lineage (GTDB taxonomy): Bacteria > Acidobacteriota > Blastocatellia > Pyrinomonadales > Pyrinomonadaceae > PSRF01. The sequence continues at coordinate 918,502 of CAVSTX010000003.1, read as the reverse complement.
GATTCAATCGACTGTGCGGACCACGCGCGAGGCGACACTCGATGAACTAGTCGCCGCGGGACGCCGCTACGCAAATTGGTTCCTTCGCACCGGCACTACCACAATCGAAGCTAAATCCGGTTACGGCCTCACCCTCGACGATGAGCTGAAGATTCTTCGCGCGATCCGGCAACTGGACCAGGAGATGCCGCTTCGTTATGTCTCAACCTTTCTCGGCGCGCATAACATTCCACCGGAGTACAAAACTCGCCGGCAAGGATACGTCTCACTATTGATCGACGAAATGTTGCCGCGCGTTGGTGCGGAGAAGCTTGCGGAGTTTTGTGATGTGTTTTGTGAAGAAAAGGTATTTACGGTTGACGAGGCACGGCAGATTCTTTTGGCAGCGCGCCGGCAGGGATTAGGTTTGCGGATGCACGCCGATCAGCTTTCGCTTTCCGGTGGAGCCAGACTGGCCGCCGAGCTTGGTGCGCAGACCGCCGATCATCTTGAACACACCGACGGTGAAGGAATAGGCGCATTGAAATCCGCGGCGGTCCAGCCCGTGCTATTACCGGGTTCAGTCTATGCCCTCGGTCTTTCTCGTTATCCCGCAGCGCGTGAAATGATCGATGCCGGCCTGGCAATAGTTTTGGCGACCGATTTCAATCCCGGCTCATCGCCGACTCCGTCCATTCCCATGGTGCTGTCGATTGCGTCGACGCATATGAAAATCACTCCGGCCGAAGGAATCACCGCAACCACGATTAATGCTGCCTTCAGTTTGAACCGGGGCAATCAGCTTGGCTCACTCGAGCCCGACAAGCTGGCTGATTTTGTGATTCACGACGCCGGGGACTATCGCGAAATTCCGTACTTCTTCGGCATCGAGCGCCCATGGAAAGTGTTTTCCGGTGGCCAGTTGGTGTTCAGTCGAAGCCCTCAGAATTAGGATTTGGTTCGTCCTTATCGCTCTAACTGTAATGAGTCTGTTAGCAAAAATTCCACCGCAAAGGCACAGAGAACATAGAGCACGCACAGGGTGCTGAAATTAAGATACTGCTGAGTTGAGAAACCGATTGACGGCTTGGCACTTGTATTTTATGATCGCGCCAACACTGGAAAGGAGGTGATTCAAAACATATGAGTTCTTATCACAGTGAGGTGGCTGCGGCCTGACCTCTGAACCAGAACTAGCTCGTTAGGATTTCGGTTCGGAAGTCTTACTCGTAGTCCTCCTTTTCAGGAAGGGCACAGTCAGCCTCAGGCCAATCCCAACAGTTCACCGAAGCCGTCCATGATCGTGAAAGATCATGGACGGCTTTTCACTTCCGGCGACTGACAACTTCATGCGTTCTTACCAACGGTTGACCGCCTTGCTGCGATCCGCAACATCGCTTCGAGACTTCGTTCGACGTCCGAATCAGTGGTAGCCCAGGATGAAACGCTGATACGCATCGCCGTTTTGCCCTGCCACCCCGTGCCTCCACACCAGCACGTACCGTCTTCTTGAATCTCAGCGATGATACGGTTGGTTACTTCGGGTTCGCCGAAGGAAACCAACACCTGGTTCAACACGACCTCATTCAACACTTCGTAGCCGGCAGCCTGAAAGCCTTCCGCAAATCTGCGCGCATGGCGACAGTTACGTTCAATCAAATCAGACAAACCTTTGCGACCCAACGAAAGCAGCGCAGCCCAAACTTCAATACCGCGACCGCGACGTGACAGCTCCGGCGTAAAATCCGAAGGATTGCGATGTTCTGTTTGGGTGGGAAGATACTCTGCGGTAATCGCGAGTGCTGCGCGTAAGGAATCGGCGTCGCGCACGAACGTCACGCCACTGTCGTAAGGAACATTGAGCCACTTGTGCGCATCCGTCGCCCAGGAATCCGCTGCCTCAAGACCTTTGGCTAAGTGCTCATACTTTCTTGACGCGCGTGACCAAAGACCAAACGCGCCGTCGACATGCACCCACGCGCCCTGGGAATGCGCGCGTTCGCAAATGGCTTCAATCGGATCGAACGATCCAGTATTAACGTTCCCAGCTTGCGCACAGATAATTGTTGGCCCCTCTATACGAGGTAAATCGTCGACCCGCAGTCTTCCCTGATCGTCGACAGGCACTTTCAAAACCCGATTTCTTCCCAGACCTAACATTCCAAGCGATTTGTAAACGGTGGGATGTGCTTCGGCGCTCGTGACTACGGTAATCGGAGGAGCTCCGAACAATCCGTCTGCCTCGACATTCCAGCCTGCTCTCTCCAGCACTGCATGGCGAGCCGCCGCGAGCCCCGTGAAGTTTGCCACCGTTGCGCCAGTTACGAATGCACCGCCACTTTCTCGCGGCAAACTCAATACTTCCAGCAACCAGTTAAGCGCGATCTGTTCCAGTTCGGCGGTAACCGGTGTGGTGTTATACAGTCCGCTGTTTTGATCCCAGGCCGCAGCCAGCCAGTTGGCAGCTACTGTTGCCGGCAGTGCGCCGCCGATCACAAAACCGAAGAAACGCGGACCAGCCATCGCCATCGTGGCAGGTGAACCGAGTTCATCGAGCTGCTTCAAGACTACTTCAGGATCCGTTGACTCCTCAGGCATCGGAATTCGCAAGGCCGCTAAGTTCTTAACAGCTTCGTTGGATGGTGCGACGCGCCGCTCGGGTAAACTTTCAAGGTAGCTAATCGCTCGCTGGGCCGTTTGGGTAAGCAGGTTTCTCAAGTTTCACATCCTGAAATTCGCAAAGGCAGGGTTGTTGGCGGATCGCTTGAAGCGTTTGTTCACCTGGATGAGTCTCACGAATAAAACAAACTGTATTGAGTGAGCATGCACCCACGAGTTCTTTTTTCACTGGGCGGGCTGACCTATACCACTGACCCAGGTAAGACCCGTCAATAAACGGTCTTACGGAGTTTGCTCAGACGGCATCACTCGTGAGGCATCGGGACGATCGGGCGAGGTGTGCAGGTGAATTGCTTTCCAGTCTTTGCCCACTCTTCGGAAAACCAAAGTCATTCTGCCCGTCGCTGTTTCCGGATTGCCCTGATAAGTTTGTGACTGCGTCCAGAGGCACGATACAACTGCGGCGTCGCGGCCCAGCATGGTGATCGAAAGGTCGCGCACTTCAAGCTTCACGTCTTTCAACTCGCGATATGAAGTCTCGCGATTTTTGCGCATCTGCTCCCAACCCTTTGTCACTGTTCCATTGTTGTTGAACAGCAAGAGGCGAGGCGAATTCCAGTAAACATTTGAAACCACCTTAACGTCAGCTTTGCGTATTCCGTTTATCAGATGCGTTGAAGGCAGCCACGACGCCCTGCGAACCCGGCGTTTCGGCAGTTGTGACCCTGGGAGTTGCAGGTGTTGCACGGGCGGCAGGTTGAGTTGTCGCCGGTTTCTGAATATCAGTGCTGCGCTGAGGTTCCGCGGGCGCCGAGCTGTTTGTATTAGACGGTGTGGAAGTAGTGCGCGGTCTCACGGTCGTAGACGAATTGCTATTTTGCGCGAATGCCACGACCGCCGACATTGAACAGAGAACTATCGCAAGTAAAAACCTGGTTAGCATCACTTTGCCTCCGAAACCGTCAAATTAGTCGGGTCGTAAATCAACTCTTACACGTCACCCAGAGCATTCATGACGTCGAACCATGGTACTCCACTCCGTAGTCTCTCGACAGAACGTTTTTTTCCGAGAATCGCAAACACCTCAAACATCGAGGGGCCGACAGCCTGCCCGGTCAACATCGTTCGCGAACCATTGATCAGTAACCCCGACTTAACACCAGACGAATCTGCAAATCGGCGCAGAGTTGCTTCGGCAGTTTCGGCGTTGAACGGTTCAGTCTGTTCTATTTCAGCGGCGAGCGCCGGCAAAAGCTCTTTCAACGCAGGTTCCTTGCGCAAGTTTTTATTAATCGCAGCAGGATCGAAGTCGAAATCATCGGAGAAATAGGCGCGACCCTGACCCGAGAAATCCTTGAGCGTGAAAAAGCGGTGCCGGATGAGATCGACGGCATTTGCAAACCACTCGCGATCGTCGTCGTCATACTCTTCGCGCCAAAGTTTATTACTTCGCAGCTCCGCTTTCACCATCGGCAATAAATCATCAATCGGCATGGTGCGGATGTATTCGGCGTTCATCCACAGCGCTTTTTCGTCAGTCCAATGACGCGGGTCGTTTTCCTGAAAATTGAAAATCGCGGGCGAGCGATGGATGTGCTCGAGCGTAAACTGCTGAATCAGATCGTCCACAGACATCATTTCCTTGCCATCGGGAGCAGACCAGCCAAGCAGGGCGAGAAAATTTCGAAACGCCGCCGGAATGAAGCCACGATCGCGATAAGTAGTTAATGACACGACCTCGCCGTGTTTACGCTTGGACAGTTTTCCTTTGTTGGGCGCGAGAATGAGAGGCAGATGCGCAAACTCAGGAACCTTTGCGCCTAACGCTTCATACAGCAGGACCTGTTTGTGGGTGTTGGTTAAATGATCCTGGCCGCGTATGACGTGGCTAATCTCCATCTCGATGTCGTCAATCACGACGGAGAGGTTGTAGAGCGGATGTCCATCGGAACGCAACAACACCAGATCTTCAATTTCGGAATAACTGCGTTCCTGTGGTCCAAAAACGAGATCCTGAAAATGCGTTTTGCCATCACGCGGAACTTTTAAACGCACAGCGAAGGGCTCACCTGCACTCGCTCGACGATCCGACTCCTCTTTTGCGAGCTCGCGATATTCGTTACCTCGTGGATCGGCGCCTTCAGCAGCTTGTGCGCGCGCTCGATCGGCAATGCCTTGCTTGACAGTTGCGTCGTTGCGTTCGCCTTTGGGTGTGAAATCGCGGTAAGCCTTGCCTTCTTCGACCAACCGATTTGCTGCGGCGCGATGCTTTTCCGCGTTCGCCGACTGGAAAACCATCTCTTCGTCGAAAGACAACCCCAGCCACTCCAAACCTTCGATAATGGAACGAGTAGATTCTTCGGTCGAACGTTGCAGATCAGTATCTTCGATGCGCAGCAGAAACTTGCCGCCGACCTTTTTGGCGTAGAGCCAGTTGAAGAGCGCAGAGCGCGCTGCGCCGATGTGCAGGTAACCGGTTGGTGATGGTGCAAAACGTACGCGAACCATAAGCAAGAAGTTAGAGATCAGATGTCAGATTATAGAACTAGAGGTCAGAGTTGACATCAGTTGTCAGCGACGCTTTCGCTGACTTCTGATCTCCGACCTCTGACCTCTGAATTTCTGGCGGAGATGACAGGATTCGAACCTGTGAAGGGCTTTTGACCCTTAACGGTTTAGCAAACCGCCGCCTTCAGCCACTCGGCCACATCTCCGCGCCTTGTTGAGGCGAAAATCATTCTAAACAGCAAGCCCCGATTGTCAAGGTGGTTGGCTTTGGAGTGCGCCGACCTGTCGGCGCTTTGGCTGGCGGTAAAAAACCGCCGTCAAGCCGGCGCACTCCAAGGAGTTGTTTTACTTCGTTCGCTGAATCGCCATCAGCGTAAGGTCGTCTGCTGGCGCTCCGCCATTAGAAAAGCTTTGCAGATCACGAATGCCGCGCTCAATCAGCGGCTTCGGCGACAGGTTGTGTTCGTCGCGCAGCAATTCCGCCAGGCGTTCAATTCCATACTCGCGCCCGTCGCCGTCAGCCGATTCAGAAAAGCCGTCGGTGTACAGAAAGATCGAATCGCCTTTTTGCAGATTGAACGTATTGCACGTGAAGCTCTCGGTCGAGAAGACGCCTACCGGCAAACCTGTTGCGTCAATGCTCGTTACACCGTCTTGCCGAATCACGAGGGGCGGAAGGTGACCGGCGTTGCAGATCTCCACGTCGCCATTCGTACTTGCTTTACCACAAACGAGCGTAGCGTACTGCGTCGGCAAGGTGCTTTCACAAAAGACGCGGCTGACTCGCTCAACCATTTGTTCCAACGGCAAATTGATCGCCGCGAGAGTGCGAAACATTGCGTGAAGATGGGCCATCAACATCGATGCGGCCACACCTTTCCCCGAAACGTCACCCAGAATGAAGTATAGCGACTGATCGTCTCCACTAATCAGATCACAGTAGTCGCCGCTCACCGGTCCGGCGGGTTGATAGTGAAAAGCGACTTCCCAACCGTCAACCATTGTTCGTGGCTCGGGCAGCAACCGGCTCTGGATCTGCGCCGCCAACGACAGATCGTCTTCCAGAGCTCGTTGCTCGCGCGGCGTTAAGTGATCGATACAGAATCTGGCGAGTGGATCAGCGAGCAGGCGTTCAGATTCCACCGGGTCATGACAGACCTCGCATAATCCGTAAATGCCTTCATCCATTCTGTGGAGTGCTTCATCCACCTCGCCCAGCAGTCTTGTGAGTTCAGCCGGCCGCTGAAAAGCAGGTGCGGCAGCTTGTAACTTGTGACGTCGGTCGATTAATTGGCGGCGAAGTACGGGTTCGATAGCGGTAACCATGGTCGGATTTCCTTCCCTTGAAACTGGCGGGGGTTGCTAGAACTTAAGTCGGTGTCGTCCCTTTTGATCACAGACTAGAGTCTGTGCCACTTCCCTGGTTAAGCGACAAGGCTGGCAGGAAGCGGCGCGCGCTTCAGTTGCACCGGGAGTTGCGGAGCGCAACAGATTTTTCGCAGCCGCAAGCGATCAGTTTGCATTTCACGATTGTTGTCCAACGCAGTTCGAACTTCTCGGAAGATGTTCGCAGCGTGTTCGTTGGGTGGTTCAACCAGTCGATAGTGAATCCATTTTCCTTCGCGGCGCGAGGACACAACCCCGGCCCGTTTCAAATAGGCCAAATGCCTGGAGATTTTCGGTTGGTTGGTCTTTAGAACTTCGACGAAAAAACAGACGCAAACTTCGTCGTTACCCATCAGATTGATCAGCCGCAAACGCGTGCGATCAGCCAGCGCGCGAAACAGCAGAGCAATGTCGTAGTCTTTGTTTCCCATGTAATTTTTGTGTCGCTGAACTAGCTTAAATAGATACGATTTTGGCGCTTGCAGAGTTCCTCAACTCGTCACCATTTTTCGCGAAAATCTCGACCAATTCTATCGATATCTTGCGAGTAAATTTATTGAACATCAGTCGATTTCGACCAGCTTGCTGCGGCGCTCCAGCAGTAACGTATTTCGCCAGGCTCCATCGCGTTTGCCAATCGCCTCCCGGAGTCCAACTTCGCGAAAGCCGCAACTGAGGTGAAGATTAACGCTGCCTTGATTCTCAGGAAACACGCTCGCCTGAAGCGTCCAGATTCCGTTATTTTCCGACACGTTGATCAACCGATTTAAGCAGTGTTTTTCCTATGCCTTGCCCGCGCAACTTTCGGTCGACATAAACGCTCACCTCGGCGACTCCGCTGTACACCTTCCGGCGTGAGACGGCACTTAACGCGGCCCAGCCCGCAATCTCCCCATCGTTAATCACAGCGACAAGCCGTCCAAAAGCCAGGTGATTAGTGTCCCAGGCTTCCCACGCCGGCACCTCGGTTTCGAACGTCGCATGGCCGGTACTGAATGCCGTCCTCGTATATCGCCCGGACCCGCTCCCAGTCGTCCCGCGCCATCTCCCGTAACTTAATTTGCGCGCCTTTCATATGCGGCTTGACATATATATCATGTAGGTATATTCTTCCGAAACATATTCGCTTATGTGAATATGAATATAGAGGAGGCAGATATGGAAAGCAACACCGAAATGCCAGTGATTGCGCTAAAAGCGCATGTGGCACTGAACGTTCGCAATGTGGCCGAGAGCACCGAGTTTTATCAGAAAATGCTGGGAATTGAGCCCTCGAAAGTCCGGCCCGGCTATGCCAAGTTTGACGTCCAAAACCCGCCACTAAATCTGACATTGAACCAGGGTGCGGTCAGAGAAAAAGGCGCGCTTTCACATCTGGGAATTCAGGTCGAATCTACTCAAGACGTTCTCGCCGTACGCCAGAAGTGGATGGACTCCGGACTGATTACGCGCGACGAGATGCAAACCAACTGTTGTTACGCGATGCAGGACAAGACCTGGATTCACGATCCGGATGGCAACGAGTGGGAAGTGTTTGTTGTGCTTCAGGACAACCTGACGACAACAGGAATGTGTTGCACGACAACTGAAGCTGCGGCGCCGGTTGCGATTGGTGGACGCGTTTAATTGAAGCGAAAACGAAAAGGCCCGGCGCGAGGTCCGGGCCTTCCGCGAAGTGTGCAACGGATAACTACTGTTCGTTGATCCGTCGTTCCTGCCGTTCTTTTAGTCGCTGTTCGCGTCGTGCCTTGCGTTCTGCATGACGCGCGTCGCGCTCGGCTTTGAGTTTTTCAAGTTGGGCTTTTTGCTCAGCCGTCAGAATGGCTTCTGTTTCTGCCCTCACGCCTTCCATAGATGTGTGAATCTGTTCGCGTAATGCCCTCGCGCGTGCTTCATCTTCTGCGGCAAACGTGCCGGCGACTCTTTTCTCTCTCAGCCTCATTAACTCTTCGCGCTGAACTTTAGTCGCCTCCATCCGTCGCTCCACAATTGCGCGCATTTGATCGCGTTGCGCGTCTGAGAGATTGAGCCGGTGCATGGCGCCACCAAAACCGTGGCGGCCGCGCATGCCCTTGTGCCGTTCACCACGCTCGCGCATCCGTTCACCACGCTCCCGCATCCGTTCACCGCGCTCGCGCATCCGTTCGCGCCGCTCGATTCTTTCCTGCCCTTTAGCGTCAGGCGTTGTCGTCTGGGTTTGTTCCTGACCAAGTGCGGTCATGCTCAGCGCCATTGTTAATCCCAGCGCGCCCATGAAAATGCGTTTTAAAGACATCGTTTCTCTAACTCCTTCTTGCATCACTGATTCGAAAAATGGGGATTTTGCTTACCTGATTTGACTCATCGCGCTTTAGACGCTGTCCTTTGCGAATTAGTCTGGAAACTTAGCACTTGATTTCTGCATTTAGGCAGAGTACTTTATAGCGCAAAGAACACGAAGTGGGTCGCTAAAGAACTACTCGGTTAAATCAATGCAGGTAGTAAAAATCTGAAACGCCAAGCTACAATACCTCGCCAATGACACTTCTTGATCAGATCAACTCCCCGGCCGACCTGCGTCAACTGCCCATAGAGAGTTTGCAACCGGTAGCCGACGAAATCCGACACTACATACTCGAGACGATGTCGCGTATCGGTGGTCACACTGGCGCTTCATTGGGTGCAATCGAGTTGGCGGTGGCTTTGCACTATGCGTTCGATACGCCAAACGACCGGCTCGTCTGGGACGTTGGCCATCAGGCTTATGCGCACAAGATACTGACCGGGCGTCGCGACCTCCTGCCGACCATCAAGCAATATGGTGGACTAAGCGGTTTTCTGAAACGTGACGAATCAGAGTATGACGTGTTCGGCGCAGGACACGCGTCCACGTCTTTGTCGGCCGCACTCGGAATGGCAATCGCGCGCGATAAAAAGGGTGAGGATTACCATGTGGTGGCTTTGATTGGTGACGCATCACTCGCGGGTGGGATGGCGATGGAAGCGATCAACCAGGCTGGTCATTTAAAGAGCCGGCTGATTGTCGTTTTGAACGACAACGAGATGTCGATCGCGCCCGCCGTCGGAGCACTGACCGGTTACCTGAATCGCATCAGGGGAGCTCATAACTATCACCGCTTCAAAGATGAAGTAGAGGAAACTCTGCTGGCGATCCCTTCGGTAGGGGAACGTCTGCATCACGCAGCAAAGACCGTGAAGGACGCGATTGCCGCAGCGGTGTTACCGGGCGCACTGGTCAGCGAGTTGGGGTTCAAATACATCGGCTACGTCGATGGTCACAATCCGCGCGCACTCGTAGCGGCGTTGCGTGAAGCCAAACAGATCGAAGACGGGCCGGTTATCGTTCACGCTTTAACGACCAAAGGGAAGGGACATCCGGAGGCGGAGCAGGACTATTACCGTTGGCATGCGACCGGTCCTTTCGACCTGAAGAGTGGCAAAGCGATCAAGTCGAAGGCGTCCGCTCCAACTTACACGGCCGTGTTTGGTAACACGCTGGCTGAGTTGATGGCGACTGACGAAAAGATCATTGCGCTAACCGCAGCGATGCCTGACGGAACCGGCGTTTGCACCGCACTTGAACAATTTCCGGAGCGCTCATTCGACGTTGGTATTGCCGAACAGCATTGCGTTACGTTCGCGGCCGGCATGTCGTGCGAGGGGCTGAAGCCGGTGTGCGCCATCTATTCAACCTTCCTTCAGCGCGGCTTCGATCAAGTGGTTCACGACGTCTGTATTCAAAATTTGAATGTGAAGTTTTGCCTCGATCGAGGCGGTGTTGCAGGTGGCGATGGACCAACTCATCATGGACTGCTCGACATCGCCTACCTGCGGAGCGTGCCCAACATTGTCTTGATGGCGCCTCGCGATGAAGCCGAGATGCGCGACATGTTGCTGACGATGGTGGAGCACGTTGGCCCGGCCGCCATGCGCTATCCGCGCGGCAATGGAGTGGGCGTTGACATTAGCCAGCCGCCGCATGTTTTGGAAATCGGCAAAGGCGAAATTCTGCGCGACGGCGGAGAAATTGCAATCGTAGCTTATGGTTCAATGGTTCATCCGTCGCTCAAAGCCGCGGAGAATCTGGCTCAGGAAAAGATCGAAACGACGGTCGTTAACGCGCGCTTCGTTAAGCCTTTGGATGCCCAGTTGCTGCTGGCGCTGGCGCGCACAAAACGGTTGATTGTGACGGTGGAGGAAGCATATCTTGCCGGCGGTTTTGGATCCGCTGTGCTCGAGTTGTTGGAAGAAAACGGCCTCCAGGACAAAGTTCGAGTAGTAAGAATGGGAATTCCGGATCGGCTGGTGACGCATGGAGACGCAAAATTGTTGCTCGCCAAGTATGGTTTAGACGCCGACGGGATTTACACGAGAGTCAAGGAAAGTATCGACGTACTGGACGAGCGTCGCGCTATGCCTCAGAAGGTTTGAGCTGAGCCGCCGCTCTTTTAGACAGGATAATCGCGCCCGAGCTGCTTAGACAGCCGGGCGCGTTGTTTTAATGCACGATATGGTCAGGTTGTATTCCGTCACGGGTTTGACCTCGCCCCGAATGCGCGGGAATTCGCGTAGTTGAAGGGAACAAGTTTTGGCCTTCGTATTGCAGCAGCTATTCATTGTCTGACTGTGTTATCGCACCAGACAAGGAGTGAAGTTTGAAAGAACCAGAAATTTTCAGAGCTGAGATTCCACTTGTGGAGCCGCATTTCGACGAAGAGGCTACCGTCCTCAACGCGAGACCGGTGGTTCCCCTGGAAACCGTCCGGGCCGCATCGCGCTCGCGGCGCACCCTGTTTTTGGTGCTCGCGTTGACTGGCGCCCTGATGATGGGCGCGGTTGGCGGCACGTTGATTTACAAACAGCGGGCGACGAATCGTGGTGAGGTAGTCTCGCAGCCCGCGGAGCAATCGGCAGAAGTCGCTCCGGCGACAACTGAAGACCCGTCTGTATTGGCCTCCGGGGGAACGACCTCCGCTGTCGAAGAGAGCATTGACGACCTGGAAGAGACGGAAAGCCAACCTAAACGAACCGCGGATAATGAATCCTCTACGCGCAACGTGTCCATTAAGCCACCTGCATCACCCGCAAGGGCGCGCGTGAATACGGCTCCCATAGTTCGGGACGAACCAGACCAAAACGAGCGCCGCCAAGCCAAAAAAGAGGCACGGAGGCTTCGTCGGGAGGCCAGGCGCGAAGCGCGCACACGCCAGGACTCAGACGATTTAATGCGAATTAGGGACATTTTTGAGGGTTCTCCCCGGCCGTAAGGGAATAATTTCCGAAGATCGTTGAGCAGTGTTCAATATTGTTGACTGATTAGAGATCGAATGGCATTATCTGGCGAAAGCAAAAGGGAAGTGACGTTCGAAATAGCAACTTGTCCTGGGACCCTTCTCACCAAGCAACAACTACCCGACGCTTAATTGAATTCATTGCGCGTGCGGCGCGAGGAAGTCGAGCATTTAAATGACGAAGCAAATGTTTCGCGAGCGGGAGTGCATTCACAGAGACGACGATGCCCCAGGCGAGTTCTATAACGGATCGTTTTATGTGCAGGCATTGCAGCAGCTGCCGGTGAATGAGGCCATGAAAGTTGCAGGGCGCGTGGGATCGTTTTTCTGGGCAGACGCTCCTCACACACTCGTGTGGCTTTGTACTGACTGCGCGCGCGAGCTAAATCTAACTGACACACCCCGCGCGATCATGCATGCATCACGCAAGCACGCTTAGGCCCTGCGTCTTTCCTGATCGATGCTCGTCGTGCGAGTTCTGCGGTAAAGTGAACGCGCATGAAACGCGAGCGCATCGACAAGTTGCTGGTCGAAAAAGGACTGGCTGAGTCGCGCACCAAAGCGCAAGCTCTCATCATGGCAGGCGCTGTTCTCGTAAATGAACAGCGAGTCGATAAACCTTCCGATCAATTCCCGCCTGACGCTCCGCTCCGCATTAAAGGTGAAAATGATCCTGCATCGCGATATGTCGGTCGCGGGGGTCTAAAACTTGAAGCTGCGTTGCGTGAGTTCGAAATCGACGTCAACAACTTTCGCTGCCTGGACATAGGAGCTTCTACCGGAGGCTTTACTGATAGTCTCCTCCAGCACGGCGCGCAAAGCGTGGTAGCTCTTGATGTCGGACATAATCAAATAGACTGGCGACTGCGAACAGATCCGCGCGTAGATGTGCGCGAGGGCGTAAACGCTCGCTACCTTCGCGCCGAAGATTTTTCAGGCAAGTTTGATCTAGTCGTAATGGACGTATCGTTCATTTCCGCAACGAAAATTTTCCCTGTCATCGCTGACTTGCTCACCGAAGCAGGTGCGCTGATCACTTTAATCAAGCCGCAGTTTGAGGTAGGTCGAGGTGAAGTTGGTAAAGGCGGCATCGTGCGCGATCCGGAAAAGCACGCAGAAGTGATCGCAAACGTGAAAGAGTCAGCGCTGAAAAGTGGCCTGCACGAAGTGCGCCTGATGGAGTCTCCGATTCGCGGCGCGGATGGGAACGTTGAGTTTCTTGCGATGTACAGGTTGACGGGCACCAAATGACAAATGTATGGGACCACAAATACATCTATGAACGGAGCGACAGCGACCGGGCTCATCGTCACATCAGACGAGGTCCACGGTCACACGAACGAACGCTAACCCCTCCTGTTTTTTGGTGTTGATTAGTGTTCATTAATCCAGGCTGTATAAGTTTGGCAATCGGTAAGGCGTCCAGTTACCATGGCTGCGTTCCAGCCCAATTCAAACTTCTTGCTTAGGTCGCTGCTCGGGTCGAGAAAATGGCGCCCTCTTCCATAAAGCGGATCGGCATAGTTCTCAAGCCCCACCAGCCTGATGCACTGCGAACGCTGTGTGAGCTCGCCACGTGGCTACACCAGCGCGGCATCTCTCTGCTCGGCGGTCCGGAAATTGAACGTGAGCGAATCCAACAGCAAACGGGTTGCGCCGTTGAAGAAATTCCTACTGAACAACTCGCGGCGAATGTAGATTTGATTCTCGTGCTCGGTGGTGATGGCACGATGATCGCGACGGCCCGAACGGTCGGCGATCGCGAAGTGCCGGTACTGGGTGTGAATTACGGAGGGTTGGGTTATCTCGCCGAGTTTCGCATCGAGGAACTATATGACGCGTTGCAAACAATTCTCGATGGCAATTATCGGCTGGACCCGCGCGTCATGCTGGATGTCGAATTGCGGCGCGGCGAAGAACTGCTCAAACAAAATCGCGTGCTCAACGATGTGGTCATCAACAAGTCGGCACTGGCGCGGATTATCGAGATCGAAGCAAATCTCAACCAACAGTTTGTTAATGCCTTTCGCGCGGACGGCTTGATTGTGTCGACCCCTACGGGCTCGACGGCTTACAACCTCTCCGCGGGTGGACCAGTGATTTTCCCGTCAATGAACGCGGTCGTGATCACTCCCATCTGTCCCTTCACTCTTTCCAATCGTCCGATCGTTGTTCCAGACGACGCTATTATCGAGTTGTGCCTGAAAACGGAGCAGGAAGACGTAGCGTTAACGCTAGACGGGCAGGTAGGTTTTCCGCTCAAGGTTGAAGACCGTGTAGTGATTCGCAAAAGTGAAACCACTTTTAATCTCGTGCAGCCAATGAATAGAAACTATTTTGATGTGCTGCGCGACAAACTGCGCTGGGGAAGGTGACAACTGCACCATGCCTGATAAGGACAAACCAAAAACTCCGCGGTTGGATTCCGACGCGTTCGAACGCGAACTGACTACTGATCTCGACGAGGAGACTCCGGACAAGCCTAAGGGCTGGCCGCTGCACACGCGCATCTTTATCGGTCTGGCGATCGGTGTGATCGCGGGCGTGGTGGTTAACAAGATTTTCGGAGCAGATCATGCGCGCGTCGCCTGGGTTGTTTCTAATATCACCGAACCGATCGGCGCAATGTTCCTGCGCTTGCTGTTGCTGATCGTAGTGCCCCTCGTTTTTTCTTCTCTGGTCGTGGGCGTCGCCGGCATTGGAGATGTTCGCAAGCTCGGGCGCGTCGGACTAAAGACGCTCGCCTACACGATCATCATCTCGGGAATCTCAGTCGCGATCGGGTTGACGCTCACCAACACCATCAAGCCCGGCCGTCGTGTAGATCCGGCAACTTCAGCAGCCTTGCAGCAACGTTACAGCGGCGACGCTGCGAAGCGCGTCGAGGACGCGAAAAAAGCAAGCGAAGCAAACAAAGATTCAGCCTTGATGACGGTTGTCAAAACGCTGATTCCGTCGAATCCAATTGCCTCAATTGCCGGAATCAAGGCGGGCGAGGAAAAGCAAACAGACACGCCCGACATGCTTCACTTGATGTTTTTTTCAGTCTTGCTGGGCGTCGCGGCGACTCTGATCCCCACGAGTGTGTCCGGTCCGTTGCTGCGCGGGCTCGAAGCTTTGTTTGAAATTTCCGCCAAAGTCATCGACATCATCATGAAGCTAGCGCCTTACGCGGTGGCCTGTCTGCTCTTTAACAATACCGCGCGGTTTGGTCTTGACCTGTTGCAGGCACTTGGTTGGTTTGTCGTGACTGTGCTGTTAGGTCTCTCGCTGCACATGTTTGGAGTATTTTCCCTGTCGGTTTATTTCCTATCGCGGATTTCGCCGCTGGAGTTTTTTAGACGAATCAAGACGGTAATCCTTACGGCGTTCTCTACTTCGTCTTCGAATGCGACGCTGCCCACGGCGCTACGCGTTTCTGAAGAAAATCTCGGAGTGCCTCAGGAAATCAACAGTTTCGTGTTGACGGTTGGGGCAACCGCAAACCAAAACGGCACGGCGCTGTATGAAGGCGTAACTGTTTTGTTTCTCGCTCAACTCGCCGGCATTGATCTTTCGTTGGGCCAACAATTGATGGTTGTGTACCTGGCGATCCTTGGTGGAATCGGAACCGCTGGCGTTCCCTCGGGCTCCATACCGTTCATCATCGGCGTGCTGGTGACAATCGGAGTTAACCCTGCGTTGATCGCGATCATCCTGGGAGTGGATCGAATACTCGACATGTGCCGGACGACGTTGAACGTAACCGGCGACATCACGGCCGCCACCTACGTTGCGCGTTCAGAGGGCTATGAATTGTTGAAGCCACACGTTCCCGCAATCACGGCTGCGGGCGTAGCGATGCCGCGCAAGTAAAGGGGCGCGGGATTCATCGACGGCGTTTTTCGTGCTAAGCGCCGAAGACGCGAGCTGTGACAGCCTGGGCCAGCGGCTCTTTGCTAAACAGTCATCTCATTGTTAGATGACTACGCTTCGGGTCACACTTTATTCACAACCCTGCAACGTGTCGCGCACACGATTGCCTTAACAGTTCGGGAACTAAAATGGTTTTTCCACTTTACGACGACAACGCAGACCGCACGACGACTCCGTTCGTCAACTACATCTTTATCGCCATCAACATTCTTGTTTTTGTGTTTCTGCAGGGACTGGGGTCGAACGATCGATTCACCTATGCGTTCTCGACAGTGCCGCAGGAGATTGTGACGGGCAATGACATCAAGACGCCCGATCGCGTCGTCGAACATCCTGTTACCGGCCAGGAGTTGTTGGTGCCGGGCCTGCAGCCCACACCCTTGAGTGTTTATCTGACGTTGATTTTCTCGATGTTCATGCACGGCGGTATCGCGCACATCGCAGGCAACATGTTGTTTCTTTGGATCTTCGGCGACAATCTTGAGCACACGCTCGGCCACGTCAGGTACGCCATCTTTTATCTTATTTGCGGCATCATCGCCTCGCTCGCTCACGTGTTTTCTACGGTCATTCTTGCGACCGATCCCAGCAGTCTGTTGATACCGAGTTTGGGTGCATCAGGCGCGATCTCCGGCGTGCTCGGCGGCTACCTTGTGCTCCATCCGAAGCGCCGTGTCACCGTGATTCTGTTCCGGTTTCTGACTGACGTTCCCGCGTACGTGGCCATCGGACTTTGGTTTGTGTTTCAGTTGATCAGTGGTCTGGGAATGTTGGGTGGCGGCTCACAACAGGGCGGCGTGGCCTATGCGGCGCACATCGGCGGATTTATTGCCGGGTTGGTTTTGGTAAAACTCTTTCAAATTGGCCGGCGTCCTGCCTCCGTTTGAAGTGTCCACAGATTACGCAGATCACGCAGATTAAGAGGACAAAACAGTAAGAGGAGACGCTCGCCTTCCCTGGAGTCCAACTTCATCGTCGCTACCGCGCGTCTAGTTTTCTTTTGCGCTCCGAATTTTCTTCGCCTAATCTGTGTAATCTGCGTAATCGGTGGATTGTGAGGTTTGGTTATGGCAATTGAAGAGGCGCCGCTCGCGCCGGTAAACCAGCAGGGACTTGATATTCGTTCGACACCGCGAGAGGAAATGGATCTGTTTCCACTCGACACGTTTGCGTATGAGTTTCCCGGTCGAAAAGTAAAGATTGATTTTGAAATAACCGAGTTCACAGCGATCTGCCCTTTTTCAGATTTCCCGGATTTCGCCACGATTCGCATCGTGTATGTTCCCAACGAGCGTTGCGTCGAGTTGAAGAGTTTGAAGCTGTACATCAACTCTTTTCGCAACGTGAAAATCTTTCATGAGCACGTCATCAATATCATTCTCGAAGATTTTGTGAGCGCCTGCGATCCGCTTAGTGTCAAGATCGAAGGCGACTTTCACGTGCGCGGTAACATTAAAACGATAGTACGCGCGAAGTACCGCAAGGAATGATTCTCCCCTCCCCGCAAGCGGGGAGGGGCCCGGGGGTGGGGTTCGTAGCTGGGCTATCTCTCCCCAACCCCTCTCCGCTAGCGGAGAGGGGCGAGCAACAACTGGTTGCGCCCCGAGGTCCAAAGCATGGATTGGACGACTATTTTCATCATCGCCGGCATTGTCATGCTGGCGATATTTGTTCTAATCGCCCGGCTTGCGGTGAAATGGGCTCTGCGCCTGACGATTGTCGGAGTAATCTTCGTGGCGATTGCCGGGGCCGTGGCATTTTGGTGGTGGAGCACGCGACTAACATCACAACCGCAAGCCAACCGGCCCCCGGCAGCTACACGTAAACGGACCGGTAACTCTCGTTGAGCGGCGAAGAAGATGAAAGACAGACATGGCGACGCCGCTGACACTCCCTTCTCAGAACCCTATCTACCTCAAACCGAAGCGGCTCCAACCGTTTGGCGAAGATACAGATCTCTCCCGCGAAACGTTTTCGCGATTAGCCTCGTCAGTCTCCTCAACGACGCTTCCAGCGAAATCATCTACCCGCTGCTGCCGGCCTTTCTACTGTTAACCCTCGGCGCCTCTCCCGGCGCTGTTGGCGTGATCGAGGGGACGGCCGAATCGATTTCCAGCTTGCTCAAACTCTTTGCCGGCTACTTCAGCGACCGCCACGGCAAAAGAAAAGTTTTCGTCGTCTTCGGTTACGTGCTGTCCAGTTTCACCCGCCCGCTGCTGGCATTTGCCGGTAACTGGTATCAAGTCCTGGGTATGAGACTGATCGATCGGGTCGGAAAAGGAATCCGCAGCGCGCCGCGCGACGCGATGATTGCGGACACAGTCGCGGTAAATGAACGTGGCCTCGCGTTTGGCTTTCACCGTGCGATGGACCACACAGGCGCGATGGTAGGGCCGCTGCTCGGCTATTTTCTCGTGCGACTGATCGCTGAAGATCGAAATGCGATTGCCGCGTCTGAGTTTATGAGCATCTTTTTGCTCGCGTCGATTCCCGCCCTCGCTGCGGTGATAGTGGTTGCGTTTTTCGTTCGCGACTCTTCGCCAAAGGCAAACGCCGTCGAGATCGCATCGCCGGTTCGCCTGTCACTGCGCGGGTTCGACGGCAATTTCAAACGGTTCCTCGTCGTAGTTGCTCTCTTTACGCTTTCCAACTCCTCGGATGCGTTTCTGTTACTACGAGCACAAACGGCCGGCGTCTCATTACAAACACTGCCATTACTGTGGGCAGTGTTGCACGTCAGCAAAGTGATCAGCTCCATATACGGCGGACACTTGTCGGATATTCTCGGCCGTCGTCGACTGATAGTCTCCGGCTGGATTCTTTACGCCGCGGTTTATGCGGGATTCGCATTTGTTTCAAATCAGGTTTCTGTGTGGATCTTGTTCATCGTCTATGGACTTTATTTTGGACTCGTTGAAGGCTCGGAAAAGGCGCTCGTTGCTGACCTGGTCAAACCGCAACAACGTGGGACAGCGTACGGCCTGTATAATCTCGCTTTCGGAATCACCGTTTTGCCGGCGTCGCTATTGATGGGCATCTTGTGGGATTGGCGCGGCCCTCAAACGGCGTTTCTCGTCAGCGCTTCGCTGGGAGTAACTGCCGCAGTGCTGCTGCTTCTTCTCGTTTCGACTCCCTCGCAGAAAACAGCCAGTTAAGAATGAGTTTCAAAGTACAACACTGGAACGAGCCTCTGCCGCCAGATCAATCAAAATTGCGCAAGCAGCTCGAGAGTGAAGGATATACAGTCACCGAATGGTCCGACTCGCCAGGAACAGTTCACGAACGACACTCGCACAGCGACGATCAAACGCACTGGATCATCAGCGGGACGTTGGCGTTTGAAGTAGACGGCGAGAAATATTTGCTGAGCAAAGGCGATCGCGATTTTTTGCCGGCTAACACTGAGCACGCCGCATTTGTTCCAGGCAGTGAGCCTGTGCGTTACTTGATTGGGGTAAAGAGTCGTTGAACACCAAGTACTGGGTTATTAAGACTGAAGAAGAGCTTCGCAAAGCAGTTGAATCGCTATCGACCTACCAGGTAATCGGACTCGACACCGAAACCACGGAGCTTGATCCTTACTTCGGCCGCCTCCGTCTCATTCAACTCGCGACGCCCGCCGGCGTTTACATTATTGACCTTGATGCTTTCGCAAACGGCGATCTCAAAAGCGCCGAGTCTGTTGCCCCTTTGCGCTCGCTGATCGCGGCGCAACGTCCCATCAAAATCGCTCACAACGCAAAGTTTGACGCCAAATTTCTCAAGTTCGTACTCGGAGTCGAGATCGGCGGTTTGTTCGACACGCTGCTCGCCAGCCAGTTGGTGGGCGCAGGTGACATCGAAGAGCGGCATGGACTGGAAACTGTGGCGTCGCGTTATTTGAATGAGTCTGTCGACAAAAGCGAACGGCTTAGTAACTGGAATTTCGAACTGTCGGAGGCGCAACTTGAATACGCTGCGCGCGATGCCGCGATTCTCATTCCTCTTCGCGAGAAGCTTATTGAGCGGTTGAAGGGTGACTCGCTCATTGAGTGTGCACAACTGGAATTTAACTGCGTGAACGTAGTTGTCGACATCGAACTCACCGGTTTTTACATGCACAAAGATCGGTGGTTGCAGCAACTTTCCCTGGTTGAGAAACGACGAGCTCAGCTTGCAGACGAGTTACAGGAAATACTTGCTGAAGAATCTTCGCAGGGAACGTTGTTTGGTGGTCCACAGCGTGACGAAATCAATCTCGACTCGCACCAGCAATTGACGCAGGCGCTCGAACGCTTGGGCATTCCGGTTCCTGATTCAACCCGCAATTGGAAGTTGCAGCCGCTGGCAGCGCAGTATCCGGTGATCGCGACCTTGTTGGAATACCGGACGGTGCAAAAAGCCCTCACCAGTTACGGTCAAAACATGATCGACCTGATCAACCCCACGACCCACCGGTTACACGCCGACTTCCGGCAGATTGGCGCGCCGACGGGAAGATTTTCCTGTACGAATCCCAACATTCAACAAGTGCCCCATGCGTTGGAATATCGAAGATGCTTTTCGGGGCACCCGCACGGTCGAAAGCTGGTAATCGCTGACTACTCGCAAATCGAGCTGCGCATTCTCGCGGAGTTTTCCGGCGACAGCGCGTTCATGGATGCGTTTAGATCTGGAGCGGACCTTCATCGCGTAACCGCCGGGCAGGTTTTCAACGTGGCGGTGGACCAGGTGACGAAGGACCAGCGAGACTTTGCGAAGCGTCTGAACTTTGGTGTGGTTTATGGAATCGGCGCGCAACGATTCTCGATCATGACCGGGGTGGGCGTGCCGGAAGCCGAGAACATTTTGCGCAAGTACTTCGCCACGTATCGCGGCCTTGATACCTATTTGACTGACGCCGCCAATCGCGCGGTGCGTGAACGCCAGGCTCGAACAGCCTCGGGACGGTTAGTTCGTTTTCGTTATGACGAACAGGACCGTCAGCAGATTTCGATGACGAAGCGTAACGGGAAGAACACGCCCATTCAGGGCACGAGCGCGGACATACTCAAGCGAGCGCTGCGTTTATTGAAGGACGAGCTTCGTGGTACGAACGCGCAGATTGTAAATATTATTCATGATGAAATCGTTGTTGAGGCTGATGCAGATGAAGCGTTAGAGGTTTCAAATAAAGTGGAACGCGCAATGGTAAGTGCGGGAGAAGAATACTTGAAGACGGTGCCCGTGAAGGTGGAAACAGAGATTGCAGATGAGTGGGTTAAATAATCAAGGAAAAGGGGAAAGGGGAAAGGGAAAAGGGGACGGGGAAAGGGGTCATTGTCCCGCTCGCTTTCGCCACAGCCAATAAACCGGAATTCCAGTCAGCACGATCAGGTAGCCAATTCCTGATGTCGTTGGTGCGAGCCAGGCGAGATCGAGAACAATCAACACGGCCAGGACGATATAGACGAGCGGAACAATCGGATACCCCAGCGTCCGGTACGGCCGCGCTGCATCCGGTGCCTTTCTGCGCATCACAATCACTGCTCCTACCATCAGCGCGTAAAACACCATATCGACTGAGATGATGTATTCGAGCAGTTGCGTGTAAACGTTGCCGTAAGTAACCGCGCCTGTTCGTGCGTCAGTTGTTACCGTTCTGGGCAACGTGAGTAACGACGCCCAGATTCCCTGCATCACCAGCGCAACCGCCGGCACGTGACGGCTGTTGATGGTTCCAACCTTTTTGAAGAAAAGGTTATCGCGCGCCATCGCGTAGTAAACGCGCGCACCTGCCAGAATCAGACCGTTGTTGCAACCAAAAGTTGAAATCATAATCGCGATCGCCATGAGCACCGTGCCGCGTGGTCCAAAAACCTGCTGCATAAGAGCCGTGGCAACCCGGTTCTGCGGCGCGTTTTGAATCCCGCTCAAAGGCAACGTTACGACGTAAGCGAGGTTCGCAAGCAGGTAAAGTGCGACGACCAAAATGCAACCAATCAACAGCGCGCGCGGGAGGTTGCGACCGGGATTGCGGACTTCGCCACCGGTAAACGTGACGTTGTTCCACGCTGACTGCGCGAAGAGTGGGCCAACCATCGCGCGTCCAAGAAGCATGGTGAGCGCGAGTGCCATCAGACCGCCGGCAGCCTCAAACCCAAGTTGAGCGGCTGGCGGTTTCCATCCATTCGCGACCGGGTTCCACCAATCAGATGTATAGGCCGCGCTGCCTTCGTTCCAACCAAACACCAGGCCAACGATAATCAGTCCAAGCAGTGCAGCAGTTTTAGTGAAGGTGAATGTGTTCTGGATCAGTTTCCCTGTTTTCAAACCGGTAGTGTTGGTAACGGTAAGAAAAAGGATCATCAGGATCGCGAGAAGTTGTTGAGTCGAAAGACTGACGGCATAGGCGCCGAATACGCGCGGCGACACGATGTAGTTGTCTGACGAGATCGTGTTGGTTAACACGCCGGTGAAGTTTGCAAAGGCGACTGCGACTGCGGCGATGGTGCCGGTTTGAATGACTAGAAATAGTGCCCAGCCAAACATGAAGCCGACTGACGGCCCATAAGCCTCGCGCAGAAAAACATACTGCCCGCCCGCTTTCGGCCACATCGCAGCCAACTCCGCGCAACAAAGCGCGCCCGTGATCGTCAGCAATCCAGCGATGGCCCACGCCATCAGCAACCAGCCGGGGGCGCCGACAAGCCGGGAAGATTCGGCGGACACGATGAAGATTCCTGAGCCGATCATCGAGCCTACGACGATCATGCTGGCGTCAAACAAACCGAGACCGCGCACCAGTTGCTCATCAGGTTCTCTTGTCGACTGTTCGCGCATGAGTCGGGTGGATATAGTGGGAAGGGCAGCACGCTGTCAAGCAGAATCGCTATGAGTCAGTACCACCCGCGGTAGCGGGTGGGTTCAGGATGTATGTGAGACCCACCGCTACCGCGGGTGGTACTGACATCACAGCTCTCGATCCGCGGAAACCCTCGAACAATCACTCGTTCCGGCAAAAATCGCTTGCTTGACACTACAACCGACGCTCAAATAGTCTTGCCTGCTGGAATTTAGCTGCGTTTTTCAGTTTATTTAGCTGACTGCACCCCTTGTTGATTCCGATAACAGATGCAAATGTCCCCGTATCTTAGTATCCAGCCCGGACCGTGCCGCGACATGAGCAACGAACCTCTGAATTACTTGAATTTCTCAAAGGAACACAACCTAATACATGGTTAAGGAACAAATTCTTTCGGCGATTAAGTCGAAGCAGGTCCACGTTGGAGTGGTCGGACTGGGATATGTCGGTTTGCCTTTGCTCACCGAGTTTGCCCGCAACGGTTTTAACGGCACTGGTTTTGAAGTCGACGAGGCCAAGGCCGCGCAGATTAATAGCGGTGAATCCTACATCGGCGACGTCGAGTCGTCGCTCATCAAGGAGCTCGTCGCCGGCAAACGGTTACGCGCAACTACAAACTTCGACCATCTGAAAGATTGTGACGCCGTCATCATCTGCGTTCCCACGCCACTCCGAAAGACCAAAGAGCCCGACGTTTCTTACATCCTTGCGGCAGCCGAAGAGATCACAAAGCGTTTGCACAAGGGACAGTTGGTTGTTCTCGAGTCGACCACATACCCGGGAACAACTGACGAAGTTTTGCTGCCGATGTTTGAAGAAACCGGACTGAAACTCGACGAGGACTTTCTGCTTGCGTTTTCTCCGGAGCGGGTTGATCCAGGTAACCCACAGTTTCAGACGCACAACATTCCCAAGGTTGTCGGCGGCGTCACGGCCGATTCAACTGAGGCCGCCGCGTCTCTGTATGGCCAGATTGTGAAGGACGTGCATGCTGTCAGCTCCGCGCGTGTTGCCGAGACTGCCAAGCTTTTGGAAAACACATTTCGCGCGGTGAACATCGGCATGGCAAACGAGATGGCGCGGCTATGCTATGCGCTGAACATCGATACGTGGGAAGTGATCCGCGCGGCTGCGACGAAGCCGTTTGGTTTCATGGCGTTCTATCCGGGACCAGGCATTGGCGGTCATTGCATTCCGCTCGATCCCCACTATCTGTCGTGGAAAGCGCGCCAGCATGGTTTTGATTCGCGCTTCATCGGCCTTGCCGAAGAAGTGAACTCGCGCATGCCTGAACACGTCGTGCAGTTGGTTGCAGACGGACTCAACGATGAGCGAAAGGCAATGAACGGGGCGCGCGTGCTTTTGTTGGGTGTGGCTTACAAGAAAGACATTGACGACGTCCGCGAAAGCCCCGCGTTGTCCATCATCGATCGGCTGCGCGCCAGGGGAGCCGACGTTCATTATCATGACCCGTTTGTGGAAGAAATACGTTTCGACGATGCGCACCATGAAGGCAGCGGCGAGCCGTTGACTTCCGCTCAGTTGACGGACGATGAAGTCAAAAAATCCGATTGCGTGATTATCGTGACTGACCACAGCGGCATCGACTACTCGCGCATCACGCAACTCGCCTCGCTCGTAGTTGACACTCGCAATGCGTTGAACGGAGACGTGCGCCGCGAAAGTCGCGCAAAGATAATCAGACTGTGAGGCCCCATTAGCCTTCGAGCGGAACTCAACTGATCTTGAATGCTTAAAGTAATCAACGTGGTGGGCGCGCGGCCCAACTTCATGAAGGTCGCGCCTATCGTGGAAGCAATGAAGCGGCGTGAACGAGAGTTTGCGCCGCTTGTTGTTCATACCGGCCAACACTACGACGCGGACATGTCTGACGCCTTCTTCCGCGACCTCTCACTCCCACAACCCGATGTCCACCTGGAAGTCGGCTCGGCATCTCATGCAGTTCAGACTGCGACTGTCATGCAACGCTTTGAACCGGTTGTGCTTGAAACTCAACCCGACTGGGTGCTTGTTGTCGGAGACGTTAATTCGACACTCGCTTGTGCTTTGGTTTGCTCGAAACTCGGTGTAAAGGTCGCTCACGTTGAAGCCGGGCTGCGCAGCCGCGACCGCACGATGCCGGAAGAAATAAATCGCCTGTTGACTGATCAGATCGCGGACCTCCTGTTCACACCCTCGAAAGATGCCGATGAAAATCTGTTGCGCGAAGGAATCCCGGCTGAACGCATAAAGCTGGTTGGCAACATCATGATCGATTCGTTGCTTCCGCGACTCGAGACGGCCAGGTCGTCACGCATCAAAGAGACGCTGGGAGTTGAGTTAACCGATTATGCGTTGTTGACTCTGCATCGTCCTTCGAATGTTGATACGCGCGAGAATCTTTCCGGGATCGTAGAAGCGTTGCGGCAGATCTCCGCTCGGCTTCCGATCGTATTTCCGGTTCATCCTCGCACCAGGAAAACGCTCGAGGAGTTTGGCCTCACAGAACAGCTCCAACAGTCAGGCAATGTTCTCCTGGTTGACCCGCTTGGTTATCTTGATTTTCTGCAATTAATGAGTGGCGCCCGCCTCGTGTTGACGGATTCAGGCGGGATTCAGGAAGAGACTACAGTCCTTGGCATTCCGTGTTTGACGTTACGAGACAATACTGAGCGTCCGATTACGATCGAAATGGGAACTAACAAACTTGTCGGCCGCGATCTTCAACGAATCGTGGCGGCCGCTCACGCCGCCCTTGACGCACCGTCCGTCACCAATCACCGCGTTCCGCCGTATTGGGACGGCCACACCGCTGACCGCATCCTAAGCTCACTGCTTGAATTCTCGTCTACTCGTCGATAGGCTGCTCCTGAGCAACCCACCAGATGAGTATCGTCCGCAAAATTAAACGTGCAGTGCGTGGAGAGGTCGCTGTGAAGACAGCCGCGCTGGAAGTGTTGCGTCGCGGCGGCGTGGCCATTGCGCGCAATCGCGAGCGAGCAAATTTGGAGCAACTCATCAGGACGACTCCGCGTTTGCGCGGTCGTTTCGCGACCATGACTGCACGCCAGTTGCTGGACTACTTTCGCAATAGATCTGCTCCACTCGTCCCAGGTTTTTCCGATTCATCTGCTGGTCGTTTGCAGCGGAGTTTGTTTCCGGCACAGACAAACGTGCTGCTGCTCGCGGCCGAGGCAATCGTGAACGAACACCGGTGGCCTTTGCTCGGTCTCGGCGAGAGAAGTTTTGGAAAAGAGATTAACTGGCATCTTGATCCGCTGTCCGGCGTCGAGTGGTCCATGGAGTATCACTCCACGATCACGCTCATGCGCGGCGACGGGTCGGACGTTCGCTTGTTGTGGGAGCTGAACCGCCTGCCTCACTTGTTGACACTGGCTCGCGCGTTCGCAGTTACAAACGATGAGAGGTTTAGCGCGGAATTCTTCGAGCAGGTTTCACGTTGGCGCGAACATAATCCGTATGGCTATGGCGTGAACTGGGCTTGCGCGATGGAAGTCGCGCTGCGCGCGATTAATCTGTTGGCCGCGTTCGAAGTCTTTCGTAAGTCTGAGGCGTTGACTGAACAAAGGCTGACGGAAATGCTGGCGCTGTTTGATCAGCACGGTGCGTTCATCCGGCAAAATCTTGAGTACTCCTACGTGGTCACGAGCAATCACTATCTCTCGGACGTTGTCGGTCTGGTGTGGCTGGGAACGATGCTGCCGGAACTGGCAGCGGCGCAGGAATGGCTCCACTTTGGCGTCCGCGAAATGTTACGCGAGATGGACAAACAGGTGCTGCCGGACGGCGCCGACTTCGAGGCTTCGACTGGTTATCATCGTTTCGTAACCGAGTTGTTTCTTTATACCTTCGTGCTCTGCCGCGTTAACGGCGTTCGCGTTCCCGAGTCACATGCTGTAAAGCTGCGCGGGATGATTGATTACATTCGCGGCTATTTGCGACCTGACGGTTACGCGCCGCTCATTGGTGATTCCGACAATGGCCAGGTGTTGCCGATATCGAATCGCTCGGCCCAGGATCATGCGTACGTCGCTGCTGTCGGAGCTGTGGTCTTTGAGGACTGCGATCTAATGCCGCACGGACAGTCGATGCCGGAGGAAGTGTTATGGACATGCGGCGAAGAAGGCGTCGCAGCCTTTCAACGGTTATCGAAGAGTGTGCCTGAATTATGCTCGCGAGCGTTTCCTGATGCAGGAACGTATGTCATGAGGGACAAGGATCTGTATCTGTTGTTCAATGCGTCAGGGGCCGGGATAAATGGAAGAGGGTCACATGGACACAACGACGCATTAAGCCTGGAAGTGGGGGCTTTTGGCGCCGCCTTCATCGTTGATCCTGGCACTTATGTCTACACAGCCGATTTGGATGAGCGTCAACTGTTTCGATCAACCGCATATCACTCAACAATTGAAGTGGACGGTACTGAACAGAATACGACCGAGATAGACCAACCGTTTGTCATCGGCAATGAAGCGCAGCCGAGCGTCCTGGAATGGACGACGTCGGCGGAGCTTGATCGGGTGAGCGCTGAGCACAAGGGGTATACGCGGCTGTCGTCGCCCGTCACTCATCGCCGGACGGTAACGTTTAATAAGACGGATCGATGGTGGCTGATTGAGGACGAACTATCCGGCGCTGGAACTCATGTCGTTGCTGCACGTTTTCATTTCGGCAGCACGATCGAAGTTGCCGTGATGCAAAACGCAACTACGCGCGCATACGACAGTTTGACAGGCGCCAGCTTACTCGTCTGCGCGCTCGATTTGGAAACAAGTCCTGAGTTGGAAAGCCAATTTACGTCTTCCGGCTACGGCTCGAAGGCGCCATCAACAGGCGCGTGCTGGAAGTTGAATGCCGAGATGCCTTGTAAGTTACGCTGGGCGCTTGTGCCGGTCGGTCCCTCAGAGGATATGGGGGAACGACTAAGTAGGATCGAAGACAGATTTCGAAGTTAAGATTTCATGTTTCTTATTTCATATTTGTTCGCGCGCGTCTCATTCTGACTTCTGACTTCTGACTTCTGACTTCTGACCTCTGACATCTAATTATGTGCGGTATCTGCGGAGTCTGGGAATATGGTGCAAGTCGCGGGAGTGTTGACCGCGACCTCATCGTTCGCATGCGCGACGAGATGCAGCACCGTGGACCTGACGACGCCGGCGAACTGCTTTTTGATCACAATCCAGCTCAGGAAACTCACGCCTCTCAACAATCCCACGCACGCGGCGGTCTTGGTTTTCGTCGCCTATCAATCATCGATCTCTCTGAAGCGGGTCATCAGCCGATGCACGGCTGCACGGATCAGGTTTGGCTGGTTTTCAACGGGGAAATTTATAACCACGCGACGCTCCGGGAAGGCCTGAAGTCGCGTGGCCACGTTTACGCATCGCAAACGGACTCGGAAACGATTCTTCATCTCTACGAAGAGCGTGGCATCGATTTCGTTCACGACATCGAAGGCGATTACGCAATCGCACTTTGGGACGCGCGGCGCGAACAGTTGCTGCTGGTCCGCGATCGCATTGGCGTGAAGCCCCTTTATTTCTATCACCGGAACGGGCGTTTCATCTT
The DNA here is from genome assembly GCA_963730985.1 of Pyrinomonadaceae bacterium. Classification (GTDB taxonomy): domain Bacteria; phylum Acidobacteriota; class Blastocatellia; order Pyrinomonadales; family Pyrinomonadaceae; genus PSRF01. The sequence continues at coordinate 890,389 of CAVSTX010000003.1, read as the reverse complement.
CGCTTCCGAAATCAAAGCGATCCTCCAGCACACGGCGGTGACAGCGGACGTGGACGAAGACTCGTTGTATCACTACCTCACGTTCATGACGACTCCACCGCCGCAAACGTTGTTTCGCAACATTCAAAAGATTCCAGCAGGCCACTTGGTGATTGTGAAGCGCGACGGCACTGTCGATATGAAGCAATACTGGGACGCGCTCCCGCCGGCTGCCGCGATTGAAGGCGACGCGATTTCACACCAGCAGGAGATCCTCAGATTGCTGCGCGACTCGATTCGTAAACGAATGATGTCAGATGTGCCGTTTGGAGTTTTCCTTTCGGGCGGAGTTGATTCGTCGGCGAATGTAGCCTTGATGTCGGAACTGATGTCGCGACCGGTCGAGACTTTTACTGTTGGTTTTCGCGATGCTGAGTATTTGAATGAGCTGGAGTCGGCGCGACGTATCGCTGATACGTTTCAGACCAACCATCACGAAGTCATGATCTCTGAAAAAGAGATGCAGGAGTTTCTGCCGTCGCTGGTGTTTCATCAGGACGAACCCATCGCTGACCCTGTTTGCGTTCCGCTGTACTACGTTTCAAAACTCGCCCGCGATTCCGGGACAATCGTGGTACAGGTTGGTGAAGGCTCCGATGAAATCTTCAGCGGCTACGACAATTACGTTCGCCATTTAAGAATTTACGAAAACTTCTGGCGGTATGCGGAAAAGGTGCCGCGATTTGTTCGTCAGGGCGCCAGTGCAGTTATGCGACCGGCGCTCGAAGCGACTGGCCGCAAGCGTGCGGCTATCGAACTTCTCCGGCGTCTTGGGAAAGACGAACCACTGTTCTGGGGCGGCGTAGTCATCTATGACGAGTCGTTCAAGCGCCGTGTGCTCTCGCGCTCGCAATCCGCGCGCTACAACGGGCGTTCGTCACTCGAAGCAGTGAGCAAGTATCTGGACCACATCGAGCGCGAGAGGCCCGACTCGGGTTTTCTCGAACGGATGACGTATCTCGAACTGAAGCTGCGTTTGCCTGAGTTGCTGCTGATGCGAGTTGACAAGATTACGATGGCGACCAGCGTCGAGGCGCGCGTGCCGTTTCTCGATCATCACCTGGTGGAATATGCGATGGGGTTGCCGAGGTCGCTAAAGGTCTCCGGCACCACGGGCAAACACATTCTGAAGCGCGCGCTCGAGGAGGTCCTTCCGCACGACTTGCTTTACAGTCCGAAGCGCGGCTTCGGCGCGCCCGTGCGCGAATGGTTTCGTACGGCCCTGGGAGACTGGTTTGATGACCATCTTATGAATTCGCGCATGCGAGAACGCAAGTTTCTCGATTACGACTTTGTCGGTCATTTACTCGAACAACATCGCAGCGGCAAGCACGACTGGGGCTTTCATCTTTGGACGCTACTGAATCTCAGCCTCTGGTATGAACGCTGGATCGACCGTGGCTGACGAAGTGTTTTGAACTTGAATTTACCAAATTAAATGCTCCCATTCTTACTATGAGGTTACTTGATTGAATGACTGACCCCGAAAATGATGTTGAGGTGTGTGACTGCCGGAGAACTTGATTGACTGAGACACTCTCTGATACTGACGCAGATTTACCCAGGACAACTTCGGTAGGGTCAAGTCCGTCTCGTAGGTTCTCGGTTCAAATTGCCGGTACTCTCCTGGTCCGGTTAATCATGACGGCCGGAAGCGTAATCGCCGGCGTAATTGTGGCGCGATGGCTGGGAGTTGACGGTTTAGGAACGTTAGCGGTCATCAATGTCACTGTTGCTACGGTTGTTCAGCTTGGCGCCGCCGGTCTTCCTTCGGCCGCAACATATTTCATTTCCCGTGACCGGCGACAACTTGGACCAGTTGCCACCTCATCGCTATTGTTCGCTTTTGTGTTTGGCAGTGTGCTGGCTGTCGCGGTTGCGATTGTCGCATCGACGACACCGCAGTTATTCAACAACATTCCCGCCCGATTGATTGCGATTGCCTTAATCGCTATTCCGTTTCAACTCGTGACCCTGATTGGATTGAACATCTTCCTCGCGGTTGGGGATGTGGAACGGTTCAATCTGTGGGACCTGGCAATTCAAGCGTTCGTGCCCATCAATGCCGTATTGGCCTTAGTCGTACTGCGAAGTGGTTTATGGACCCTCGTTGTTTTCAACACGGCAATTAATGTCATCGGCGCCTTCGTAGTTGCATTCCTGGTTTGGAAAACGATTCGTCGCGAAACGATAGAGCCTTCGTCGCGCGCGAAAGGCATGCTCGCGTCGCTGATGCGTTACGGAATAAAATTTCACGTCTCAATTCTGGCGGGCGCGATAATCTTTCGCGCAGATCTTCTCGTTTTGAACCACTTCCGCGGAACGGCCGAAACGGGCGTGTACAGTGTGGCTTCGCAGGTCGCAATGATGTTGATGCTGCTGCCGGGCGTGATCGCTACTCTGCTTTTCCCTCGAGTTACAGCTGAACAAGATCGCCTTGGACAAACCACTTCATTGGTTGCGCGACACACTGCACTCGTCATGTTTGTTATTTGTCTCGCCGCCGCCGGCCTGGGGTTCCTGCTGCCGTGGTTGTATGGGCCCGCGTTCACTGACGTGCCTTTCCTGTTGCTGATCCTCTTGCCGGGGGTTTTTCTCATCGGACTGGAGTCAGTGCTCGTGCAACATTTGAATGCGATGGGATTACCAAAGGCCGTCCCACTCTTCTGGATCGTGACACTCGCCGTTAATCTCGTGTTGGTATTTGCTCTTGTGCCCTCGGGAGGCGCGCGCGGAGCAGCCGTCGCATCGATGCTAAGTTATGTCTTAATCTTCGTTCTCGTGACGATCTTCTTCGCCAGGAAAACTGGCCAATCCGTTTTCGACATGTTTCTTGTCCGCAGACACGAACTCGTCGCCTTATCAAACCCCGCCAACTGGACAAAGCGTAGGATTTCGCTGCCGGAAGAAGGGATTCGGTGATGACCCGCCGGAGAATCGTCGCATGAGAGTTGTGTTGGTCGTCTTGAGCGGCGACGAAGCGAACGCGCGCAGGGTCCTCGACGAACGTTACCCCGAGGCGGAGACGCAAACGATTTCGCGCGCTGAACTTGAACGGCGAAACTTTGCGTCGCGGCTTCGCTTGTTGCGTTCCTATCGCCCGGAAGTTTTTGCAATTGCAACTGAGCGGATCGGTTGGCAACGCGGACAGGATCTGTTCAGGCTGTTTGGCGTCATGGCCGGCGCGCGTGAAGTTGTGATGCTCGACGAGGATGGGGCGTTTGAAAAGGACGCACGCGATCGCATTGTCATGCGTGCACCTTCGCGGCTGACCCAGTTGCTTTCCTCGAGCATTAATACGTTTTCGGCGGCGAGACGCGAGTTGAAAGTTTTAGAGTCGGAAGTAGAGAACCGGAGACTGCCGATCAAGCCAACTGCGATGCCAAGCCCCGTCGCAGAAGGTGAGCCACTTCGAATTGTTTATCTGCGTGCGACACCAGGGCCCGGAACACAGGCGGGTGGCGCTGCGACGCACATCAAGGGTGTGACGGATGCGTTATGCGCATTCGGCGTGCAATTACACTTGATCACTAACGACCGAATAGCTGGGCTTGATCGTCCCGAGGCGCAAACCGTTATTGAGCCTGAGCCCGCCGGAGGAACGCGCGCGGCTTTTGAAATTCATAACAACAGAACCTTCACGCGCGCGGCCGTGCCCATGATTGAGTCCAATCCTCCTGACTTCATTTACCAGCGCTACGCGCGATTTGGCTGGTCGGGGGTGGTGGCGAGCTTACGCGCAAAGCGCCCGCTGTTTTTGGAATACAACGGTTCGGAAGTTTGGGTCGGTCGTCATTGGGACCATGTGGGAAACCTCGAGTTGCTGGCGCGTTTCGAGCGTTTGAACCTGGCGGCGGCGGCGCGTATTTTTGTCGTCTCCGACGTAGAACGCCGCAATCTCGAGCGTGCTGGTGTGCCGGCTGAAAAAATCATCGTCAATCCAAATGGCGTTGACACCGATCAGTTTCAACCGGGCATCGGCGGAAAGCTTTTGCGAAGTCAATTTGAGATTGAAGAGGCAGAAACACTCGTTGGATTTGTAGGCTCCTTTGGTCCATGGCACGGCGTGGTAAAACTAGCCGAAGCCATTAAACTCATAACTTCGGAAACGCCCGTTAGGTTTCTGCTGGTCGGCAGCGGCAGTTTGCATGCGCAGGTCAAACAACTGTTGACCGCGGAAGAACAAAATGGTCGCGTGATATTCACCGGCGCAGTTAGACATGAAGAAGTGCCTGCTTTACTCGATGCCTGCGACGTTCTGGTTTCACCGCATGTGCCCCTGGCTGATGAGACAGAGTTTTTCGGTTCTCCAACAAAGATTTTTGAATACATGGCAATGGGAAAAGGAATCGTGGCCAGCAGGTTGGGTCAGATCGGTGACGTGTTGACGCATGAAAAAACAGCCTTACTTGTTGAACCAGGCAACGTTGAACTATTAGCGGGCTCAATCGAACGACTTGCCGAGTCGCCCGTTCTGCGTCGGCAACTTGGCGCAGCCGCGCGCGAAGCGGCTATCGCACGCCACACGTGGAGTCGGAACGCGCAAAACGTGCTCGATGCTTATTGGAGTTGGTTGCGAGGCTAGTGCCTGACATGCTGAAGCGTTCTTAAGTTGAAAGCTCAGGAAGCCGCATTACGATCCTTGCGTCAAGAGTCATGGGCCACTTCCACCACGGCTTTGCCGCCGGATGTGCGGCGGTGGCTCTGCCCCGCCGACAGCAGCCGGATTGGTTTAGGGCTATGCCCTAATCCTGGGGCCAAAGGCCGCACCAAGGGCGTAGCCCAGAAATGAGTGGTGACGTTACGGCGGGGCAGAGCCACCGCCGCACATCCGGTGGCAAAGCCGGGGTTTGGACATCGATCGAAAAGTGAGAACGATAACGGACATAGACAAGACCCGCGCGCGCGAGCAATGGAGTAACGATCCTTGTGGCGCGGTATACGGTCGCGAAGAAGAATTCGGGACCCGCGAGTTTTTCGATGAAGTTGAACGGCACCGGTACCAGGATTATGCGCCGTGGATGCCGCGGGTCATGGGTTTTGATCAGCATGCCGGCGAACGTCTGCTGGAAGTGGGCTGCGGCATGGGTACTGACTTACTTCAGTTTGCGCGCGGTGGCGCGATTTGCACCGGTGCAGACCTGACGCCGCGCTCGATTCAAATTTCAAAACACAGGTTCGCGCTCTACGGAGTGTCCGGTGATTTTGTTTTGACTGACGGTGAGACACTCCCGTTTCCCGATGCGAGTTTCGATGTGGTTTATTCCAACGGCGTCCTGCATCACACACCAAATACCGCCGGCGGCATACGGGAAATTCATCGCGTCCTTAAACGCGGCGGCACGGCCAAGGTAATGCTGTATTACCGCCATTCTTTGAATTACTGGGGCGAAATGATGCTGCATCGAGGAGTGTTCCGCGGCGAGTTGTTGCGCGGCAGATCTCCCGAACAGATCATGGGCCGCTGGGTCGAATATAACGAGAAAGGGGCTGAGCCCCTCGTGAAAGTTTACAGCCGGTCGCAAGCTCGAAAACTTTTCAAAGATTTCCGCGATGTGAAGTTTCAAGTGGAACAGCTAACGCGCGGAGAACTTCACTTCTTAAGTGCGCTCATCCCAGAAAAGCTGTTTCGTCTTCTTCAAAACCACTTCGGTTGGAACCTGATCATCACCGCGACAAAGTGACTGCACAGAAAACAACGCCGCTGCGGCAATGGGTGCATTCACACCGCACATCATTGCGGCGGGTGTTGGTTGTGATGTTTATCCTGGCTGTTGCGCTCGCAGTTCGGGGGTTCACTTCACGTTTCATTCAAGACCATCTTTCCGATGCGTCATGGTTTCAGCATGGATCGTATGCGCTCTTTGATCGTCAAGCGCAGAAAATACTCGACGGCAGGGCCTCCATGTTTTGGATTGATGACCCGGCTCAAACCGAAGCAGCCGTTTATCCGCCGGGCTATCCAATGTGGTTGGCAGTCGTCTACTCGCTTACCGGAGAGCGATCCCCGGCAGCGACTCAGAGAGTGCAATGGATCTTAGATTCGTTTTCGGTCTTGCTAATTCTGGGGATTGGCGTAACGGCGTTCAACTGGACCACCGGAGCGGTAGCCTCAATCTTTGCAGCTCTCGCTCCGCTGCTGGCACTTGCGGGGGCCACGCCAACCGCCGACGCGCCGACAAATTGGCTTGTCCTGGCGGGAGTGTGGATGCTGTTGCTGGCGTTTAAGCAGCGTCGTTTGAGTTGGGCCATTGGGGCAGGCGTTGCCGTCGGAGCGTCATGTTGGTTTCGAGCGAATGGACTCTTGTTAGTTGTTTTCTGGGCCGTCGGTGTTTGGCTGGTTCTAAATATCGACTGGCGACGTCGCTTGATGTTTGCCTTTGCCCCGATTTTAGGTGCGATACTTTTGGTCGCGCCCTTGCTGGTAAGAAACGCGATTGCGTTTCACGCTTTCGTGCCCACTGGATTAGGCGCGGGCACTAATCTGTGGGAGGGAATTGGCGAAACAGATCGCGCGGCCGAGTTTGGCGCCGTCTATGGCGACCAGGCATTGATTGAACAGGAGCGCGCACAGAGAGGTCTGCCGCCTGACGCTCGATTCACGCTTTACTACCCAAACGGTGTCGAGAGAGACCGCGAGCGCGCGCGCAAAGCTGTCGCGATTATTGCGAGGCATCCAGTATGGTACGCGGGCGTGATGCTTGGCCGGATGGCGAGCATGCTGAAATATGCGGGTGAACCACCACCGCGGATGGGCAGCTCAGGAATAAACATCACGAGCCGAAAGACCCTTCCTGAGTCTTCTCAACGCAGCGTGATAGCTGCCGTCGTGAACCTTGTGGGAATGATCCAATCAGTGTTTCGTTGGATTTTATTGCCGCTTGCGTTAGTGGGTTTGGGTGTGGGATTTCGCGGCGACAAACGAATCACTGGGTTACTACTGTCAACGGTCCTTTACTATCTGCTTAGCTTGTCCTTCATGCATTCCGAGCTGAGATACGGGTTGCCAATGCACAGTGTGTTGCTCGTCTTCGCGGGCCTCGCGCTGGTGTCGCTGGTGCGTCTCGTCCGTGGCGTTCCGAAAAATCCGAACAAAACCATGAAATAGTGACTGGGGTTTCGCGATTCAGATTGGGCGCCTCCGATCGGTTACAGTATTCCCGAATGAAAGCCAGACTGACTGAGTATCTCGCCTGCCCCTCGTGTGAAGGCGAATTACTCGTCCAACAGATTACGAAACAGGAAGCAAACGAGATCCTCGACGGATCTATACAGTGCAATGGTTGCGGCGCTCAGTTTCCGATTGTGCGTGGCGTTCCGCGATTTGCCGACCTCGCAAACATTGATGCAGATAAGGCAGCGACCGCGTCGAGCTTTGGGTGGCAATGGCAACACTTCACGCAGGGAGACGAGCGGTATGCAGAGCAGATGCTTGGGTGGCTGGCGCCGGTGACGCGGGATTTCTTTCGCGACAAGGTTGTGCTCGAAGGAGGATGTGGCAAGGGACGCCACACGCTGCTTGCGGGACGATGGGGCGCCCGTGACGTCGTTGCTGTTGACCTTAGCGATGCGGTCGACTCGGCTTTCGCGGCTACGCGCGGCTCGGACAACCTGCACATTGTGCAAGCTGATTTGTCCCTCTTACCATTGCGTCGTGCGTTCGATTACGCGTTCACCGTCGGCGTGGTTCATCACACCCCCGATCCGCTGTCTGCGTTCAAGTCGCTGGCTTCGAAGATCAAACCGGGCGGACATTTTTCGGTGTGGGTTTACGGCGCCGAAAACAACGGCTGGATAACAAACTTCGTCAGCCCTGTTCGCGAAAAGTTGACGGCGCGAATGAACCGGCAGGCGCTGTTGCAATTGTCGAAACTCCCAACGGCCCTGGTTTATGCGGCAACTAAATTGGTTTACGGGCCACTGAGTAGATCGCAACGCGGAGCTTCGCTGGCACGCGGACTTTTTTACGGCGACTATCTCAGCTCAATTTCGAGTTTCGGATGGCGCGAGCAACATACTATCGTGTTTGATCACCTCGTCGCTCCGACAGCGCATTACGTTTCGCGCGAGGAGTTTGAAAAGTGGTGGGAAGAGATTGGCGCAGAGGACGTGATTATCGGTTGGCACAACAAAAATAGCTGGCGGGGTTTTGGACGAATCAACAGCGAGAGTCGCGGAAGGTCTTGATAAAGTTGGACCAACCTATAGAAACAAGCGAAGCGCTGCCGCAGGAGATGATGCAGCACACCTATCCGATCCTCTATCAACTGGAGGAGACGCACTGGTGGCATCGCGGACGTCGTCGCATCATCGCCGGCTTCGTCGAACAGATTTGTCGTGACTTCAAACACCGGCCGCGCATTCTAGATGTCGGATGCGGGACCGGCGGTAACCTGATGATGCTGTCGCAATTTGGCGACGCTGAAGGTGTTGATGTTTCGCCTGACGCATTGGAGTTTTGCCGCCAGCGAGGGCTCAAAACCAAGCTCGGTGCTGCCGAGCAACTGCCCTATGACGATGCAACCTTCGATCTGGTTACCGCTTTGGACGTTGTCGAGCACATCGATGACGACGTGGCAGGGTTGCGGGAAATGCGTCGCGTTTTGAAACCTGATGGCCGGCTATTGTTGTTTGTGCCGACGTTTATGTTTCTGTGGGGTGTGCAGGACGACGTGAGTCATCATCGCCGTCGTTACCGAATGCCAGAGCTACGCCGCGCGGTCGAGAAGGCCGGCTTTGAAGTTGAGCGAACGACTTATGCGAACATTACGTTCTTCGCGCCGATACTCGTCATTCGAAAGTTGATGCAACTGACAGGCATGCGCACGTCAAGCGAAAACAACATAAATATCCCGGTCTTTAACGGCCTCTTCGGCAATCTTCTGGGAGCGGAAGGCCGCTTGCTGCGACACATCAACCTGCCCTTTGGCGTGTCAGGTCTTTGCGTGGCCCGTGCCAGGACTTCAACGGACAAAACAGCCTGACTGTGCAAGCCCTAAACTTACTCAGGGGTCGCAACGTCCTTACGTGGATTGCTTTTCCGCTGATCCTGCTGGTCTATCTGCTGTTCCCAACTAAAAACTATTACTGGGATGGGATTACTTTTGCGCGCGCAATTGAAAGCGCGCCGTTCCTAAATCCCTCATTGCTCCATCCCAATCACCTGCTTTACAACGTCGCAGGTTATGGTCTTTACAAGTTGGCCCACGCGATCGGACTCACCCCGCGCGCCCTCGATGTCTTACAAGTCGCCAACTCGCTGGTCAGTGTCGCTACGGCAGCAATGCTCTATCGACTTCTGCAACACGTTTCAAAGTCGCAATACCTCGCCTGGTCGCTGACGCTGATGTTCGCGTTTTCCGCGACGTGGTGGAAATACTCCACAGATGCAGATGCTTACGTGTTTAGTGTCTTTTTCCTGTTGTTAACATTTCTGCTTGTGCTGCCCGAACGCAAGCCTCGGCCACTGCTCGCCGCAGTAACATTTTCAATCGCCGCGCTAATACATGAGCTTGCAGTGCTTGTTTATCCGGTGATTGCGCTCGCAATCTTCTGGCAGGCCGCAACGCGCGTTCGCCGTCAACAGGTTTCCAAGGTCGCGCAATTTTGCGTTACGTCGCTGCTAATAATTCTGGGCATCTACTTTTATTGCTTCTATGTGGCCACGAATTCCACGGACGTACCGAGATTTCTGAGATGGGTGACGTCCGCGTCGCCTGACGCGAGCTTCGGGTTCGACCCGATCAGCAATCTTGGCTACACACTTCGCGGTAATGTGCGGCTGTTTTTTAACGCCAGGCCATCATTACTTCGAGGACTTTTAACGCCGCCCATTATTGCTCTGCTTGCCGTCTTCCTGCTTTTCGCTTTGGCCTGGCTGCTGACGTTGTTGCGATCGGTAAAACGAATAAAACTAAACGCCATTGCCGGCAGGCTGTTATCAAGCCGGTTGGCGAGGCTTTGCTTGTTGTGGATCGGAATCTATTTAATTTTTCTATTCTTTTGGCTTCCACACAATACGTTCTACCGGTTGTTTTATTTGCTTCCGCTGATTTTGCTCTTTGCCATTATGGGATCCAGCGGACATAGCGAGCCCGTCAGGAAACGGACTTACGGTCTGGCGTTGTTTGTAGCCGCTATGGCGCTGTCGAATTTTCTGTTCTTTATCTACCCGTATTCAAAGATTGAAAAGCACCCGCCGCTATCAATTGCATTAGAGATGAGCAGTCTCTGGAAACCGGGGACGGTGGTCTATTTTCAGTCGGAGAATTCAGACAACAATTTGGCAGCATACTTCAACCCGTCAATCGAGTGGCGACCGGTCAATGATCTTTCGCAGATGGATTTGGAGATCAGAAAGATTTACGACGACGGCAAAAGTGCATGGTTTGATGCGTCTGCTATAGACCACGTGGAACGAATGCTCGAAGGAAATCAATGGCTGTCGCGGCACGCAAAAGCGGAAACGCGGCGGGAACGTAACGTTCGTGGATATAACTTGAAGTTTGTTCAGATTGTTCCATGATCAATCACGCGACTTCTCCACGGCCGCCGGCGAATCAAGTCGTATTCGCGCTCGTCGCGATATTTCTGGTCGCGTTGGGAATGCGCTTGCTTTCTCGTCACGACGCGCAACACGACGTCTGGAAAGTTCAGACTGTGGTTGCTGAGGACTATCAACGCGCTGCGGGGATGTTGAGAGAAGGCGGCCTGCGCGGATTTTTTAGCGCAAGGGGACCACTCGCTGATCCAAATCTTTTGGGCCATCCGCCAGGTTACCCGATCGTAATTGCGACCGTGTGGAGCGTTTTCGGCGAATCTGATAAATCAATTCAACTACTTCAGATCTTCGTCGATTCTCTGGCCGCCGTCCTCATCTTCCTGATCGCGCTCGAACTATTGCCGTTTAGCGTCGCGCTCATAGCTGGGCTCCTCGTGGCATTAGCGCCGCAGTTCACCTGGAATTCAGTACTGCTTCTGCCGGACACGCTCGCAGTGTTTCCCGTGTTGCTGGGTATCTATTGTCTTGTCCGCGCCGTCAAGAAACCGCGATTGGTTAGTGTGCTCGCGGCGGGCGCATTGATTGGTTTGTCGTGTTGGCTGCGGGCGAATGCTTTATTGATGGCGCCGTTTTTGGCAGTCATTGCCTTCTTTTTGTTCGACCGTGCGAGGCGGCTGCGATATTCGATGACTTTAATGGCAGGCGCAATTCTCATTCTTGCGCCCCTCACCATTCGCAATTGGATTGTGTTTCATCACTTCATCCCGGTGTCGCTCGGTGCGGGGCAAACAATGCTCGAAGGAATTGCCGACTACGACACTGAAGGCAGATTTGGTATTCCCTCAACTGACATGGGAATCATGAAAATGGAGGCGGAACAGTATGGACGTCCGGATTACTACTCGACGCTGTTTGCGCCAGACGGTATCGCGCGCGATCGGCAGCGACTAGCGCGCGGCTTCGACATTGTTCGCCACAATCCGTTTTGGTTTGCGGGGGTCATGGTCCGTCGCGCAACTGCGATGCTTCGTCTCGAACGAACGCCAAAGATTTCAGCGGAGCCGGTGATCGATTACGGCGTCCACGACCTGAATGACGCGAAACGTGTTTTAGTCGTCACTCCTGGCGAGTTGTATTCGAAATCAATCGTGCGAGCGGGAGAGATGTTTGGCGGAGACAAGTTGCGTTTAGATTCCAATAACGCGAAGTATCGAATACTGCTAACGACCTCGCCCCTTTCCACGAAACCGCTTCACGAGTACGTGCTGAGAATTCCAGTCACTATCCAGGAAGGTCGTGTGCGGTTTCGCGTTTTAGCCGGCGCTGGTGGAAAGGCTTTGGCAGCTCAGACGGTCGACAAGCCGGAGGTAAAAGTAGGACAGTCGCAGCCAGTTTCAAATGTGGAACTGCCGTTCATAAGTCAATCGCAAGGCGAAATTGTGGTGACGTGTGAGGACGTTGCCGCGAGTGGACGAAGTATCGTTGACGTTGCCGCTATCGAACTCTACGAACTTCGCCCGGCGACAACTTTGTGGACGCGTTACCCACGCTACATCATCCGCGGCGTGCAAACGCTTTTCATAACCGCTGTCATGTTGCCGCTGGCGCTACTGGGAATTGTGATTTTAATCAAGAGACGAACGTGGCCATCGCTTTTGTTGTTGCTATCAGTTCCTGCCTATTATCTTTGCGTGCAATCGGTGCTACACACGGAATATCGTTACGTCCTGGCTGTGCATTATTTTCTTTTCATATTTGCCGCTATGGGTTTGTACCAACTGCGCCTGCTGACACGAAGTAGCAAGAGACTTATACGCCGCCGTGGTTTGTCACCCGCTCACCCGAAATAAACGCAATGCAGATTATTACTTCAATTCTGGTGTATGGGACGGTCGCAGCTTGATGGACGTTGCCGGGAGTCAGGCTGCGCCAACCAGCGGGATTGTTTTCGGGGTCGTGTGTCCGATGGCGAATGAGTCGGAGTCTGCGGTTAGATTTGTTAACGAAGTGCTGGCGCAGTGTGAAGCGCAGGATTTCAAGTCGGTTAAGTTTTTCGCCGTGCTAGACCGCGCAAGTCGTGACAAGACACTCGATCTTCTGCTTGAGTTGGCAAAGGACGAACAGCAGCTGCACGTCGTCTGGGCGCCGGAGAATCGTGGCATCGTCGATGCTTACGTTCGCGGATATCGCGAAGCACTGGAGGCGGGCTGCGATTGGATACTCGAGATTGATGCAGGTTTCAGCCACCAACCGTCCGACATGCCGAAATTCTTCACCAGGATGACGGAAGGTTACGAATGCATTTTCGGCAGCAGGTTTTGTTCGGGTGGGCAAATGATTGAGAGCCCATTAAAGCGACGCATGATTAGTCGCGGTGGATCGATTTTGGCGAACATCGCGCTCGGAACTCGTTTTGATGACATGACAAGTGGCTTTGAGTTGTTTTCACGCGACGTTTTGCAGAATGTGTTAGACAGAGGCATTGAATCGCGAGGGCCGTTTTTTCAGACGGAGATAAAAGCGTACTGTCGTAACCTCCGGTCAATAGAGGTTCCCATAACTTACCGTTCGCCCACACACAACATTAATAACGCGAGTTTGCAGGACGCACTCAGCAATCTTTGGCGGCTGTTTCGATTGCGAATATCGGGTGAGCTGTGACGGTGTGGGACTGCTTTTTTTCCCTTCTCCCTTTGGGAGAAGGGTTAGGGAAGAGGGCTTGGGCGTCGCAATCATCAACGTTCAACAGCGCGTAGTTTCACTTTGAGTGAAACTACGCGCTGTAGTTCATAAGAATGCGCAAACCCTAACCCTCTCCCAACCCTCTCCCAGTGGGAGAGGGCTTTTTCTTACTTTCGAATCGAAATGAGTCTGAAACTGCGCGGCCGCGGATCGTCGCCGGCGCCAAGCTTCAAGGGAGACTCCGCACCCGGCGCGTGAAAAACAAGCGAGTTATTTTCTCGCAGAGCTTCGGCGGGCAGCACGAGTGAATAAACTCGGGGAGAGTTCTCGTTCAGCGTTAATTCCGTAAGTGGCACTTCATTCAAAGTTACTTTCACACGTTGTGCATCAAGTTTGCCGGGCACAATGAAGGGGACCATCGTCATCTGAATGGTTGTTGCGTTTCGGTCCGTTAGTCGAAAGACAAGTGCCGCGTCTTTTTCCGCCCAAACCTCACGCTCGGTCCCTTGAATCCACCCGTACCACAACACCCGATCCATTTCCGCGTTTGTAATTGCTAACTCGCCATCCACCAAGAGAGGGAACTCGCGCGGCGCCGGATAGGGAAGATAACCAGCGAGAAATTGCGGCTGCCGCCAATCCCAAAGACGCTCCGGATGTTCATCGATGCCCTTTGGTTTTTGGTTCCACCGCCAGGTCGCATGTGAAGCGGCGCCGCGCGTGTGGATAAACATGCTTGCGACCAACAGCACGACGCCAACGATCAATTGCGCCTGCCAGCGCAGTGATCGAGTTGTTGAATGGCGTCGCTGCGACGTCAACATCGCGTCGAGACCCAGGATTGCGAGGAGGACGAACCACGGAACCAGGCCGGTGGTGAAACGTGGACCAAAGCTGTGGCCGCCCCACCAGTGTGGAAAGCCGGAGATCAGCAACAAGTGCGCGGCGATAACCGCTAACGAAAGGAACAACAGCCGGCGGTGTCGAATCTTTGATCGATAGGCAATTAGCAGATACGCGACAAACAACAGAACAGGGACATAAACCAACAATCCTCTGGCTGGACTGACGAGGTTACCCGCTAACGCAGTCCAGAACGTCGTCGTACTGATTCGACTAGCGCGGTAGTAGCTTGGCAGCAACTGATGAAAATGAATCCACGAATACGCGACGAACCCCGCCAACCACGCTGCTCCCGTTAGGGCATAACGAACAAACATCTGGCGGCAAAACAGTAGAACGTAAACACTGATGGCGATAACCGGAATTGCAAAAGTAGGTCGCACAAAAAACATCCACGAAAGAATGCTTGCCGTAAGTATTGGCCTGAAGCGGGCGCGTCCAGTTTCAACCGCCAGAAGTAGAAGTATGACAATGCCCAGGAGAAATATTCCCCATGTCTCGCTCCACAAAGCGCGCGAAGCAGTACTGTAAACCTGCGTCCCGAGTGCTCCGCCAATTGCCACCGCGGCACTCCAGCGCGGTGGCAGCAGTAGCCGTGCGGTAAAGAAAAAGATCGTGGCCAGTGTGGCCATCAGCAACGCCGCGATGGCCGCTTCGAGCCTCACTTCACCGCGCGGATTGTAGGTACCGTCGTGGTTGACGGCGGACACACCGAAAACATTCAGCGCGGCAACAAACGGCGCCGAAAGAATGGAAGTACCCGGAGGGAAATGGTAGTAAATACGACCCTGCGCTACTTCCAGTTGATAAATTGGTCCATGGCGAAAGTAATAGCCGTGCCAGACGGGTTCGTGGCGAGGAAGCGTGTAGTGGTCGAGCGCAAATGTTCTGTGGTTCAGGAGGCTCTGGCTGACCATCATTGAGTATTGCGAGTCGGCCACCTGATGGACGCGGGAGATCGTGAAGATGATGAGTGTGGCGAAGAAGATCAGACAGCCGTACGCGAGCGAACTGGTCGCATACTTGCCGAGTGGTCGTTGTATGTTCATGAAGGCTGGGCGGTATTGTACTATCCAATGTGAGATTTCAGATTTCAGATCTTAAATTCCAAATTCCAGAAATCAGTTTTCAAGGTTTTAAAACCAGAAAGCAATAAACCGGCGAACTTCGCGGTAACCGCGTCCAACAACTACTAACAGAATCAGATTTCAGATTTCGGATATTAGCTTTCAGATCCCAGACCTCAATGTTGCATGACAATTCAATCATTTGTTTTGGTGGCGAAGATTGGTGGTATCACCATCCGCACTCCAAAAATCATCTGATGCGCCGGTTTGCACGCGCCGGCAACAAAGTCATCTTCGTCAACTCGATTTCCATGGGCATGGTCTCCCTGCGTCACAAGGACTTTCTGCCGCGCGTGCGGCGCAAACTTCGCAGCTACGCCAAGTTCGCGCGCACTACAGCCGAGGGAATTACAGTTGTTTCCCCTGCCGTCGTTCCATTCTTCGGCAACGCTGCGGCACGCATCGTCAATCAACACTTGCTGGCCACTCAAATTGGAGGATTGGCACGCTCGCGTGGCCTGGTCCGGCCGATACTCTGGATCGCCATCCCCACAGCCGTTGAAATGGTGGGACGGTTAAATGAGTCGCTCGTGATTTATCATGTGTCTGACAAGTATGACGCGAACACGATGGACCATGCGGTTGACCCTGAAATGATCCGCCTTCTCCATGAACGCGCGATCGATAGCGCCGACATCGTGTTCTATTCCAGTCGGAAACTAATGGACGAGGCAAAGCGCGGACGCGATCGTTCCTACCTGCTGGAGCAGGCTGTAGATTTCGATCACTGGAGCCACACAAGCGAATTGAAAGTCGCACCTGAAGTTGAAGCTATTCCGCGACCGCGCATCGGATACTTCGGCGCGATCGAGCCGTGGCTGGTTGACCAGGAGTTGATAAAGAAAGCCGCGCGCGAACGGCCTGAGTGGCAATGGGTTTTTATAGGGAACAAATCGCGCGGGCTGGACATCGAAGCGTTGCCCAATACGCATTTTCTCCCCCCGGTTTCTTACGAAGATTTGCCGGCCTACGCGGCCGGTTTTGATGTCTGTGTGCTGCCGTGGGACACTGACAAGGCCTTCACCAGCTACGGTTCGGCTATCAAGGTTCGCGAGTATCTGGCGACTGGTAAGCCGGTTGTGATTTCGCCGCTACCGGAGTATGAGGCGATGGCTGACGTGCTACGCATAGCACGCAGCCGCGATCAATTTTTTGAGTTGATTGAAGACGCCTTGCGCGAGACGAATCCGGAAGCCGCAAAAAAGCGCCAGTCCGCAGTGATGTTGGGAACGTGGGACGCTCGTGCTGAGTGGGTCAGCAATATCATCGAGTCGACGCTTGCAGATAAGCCACTGAATTCGCGCGCTGTTTAATGAAACAAGTTTTGCAAAACCGAAAGAGCGGCAAAGTTGACGTCGCCGAGGTGCCGGTGCCCATCGTGCAGCCTGGGCGCGTACTTGTTCGCTCGGTCGCTTCACTCATCAGCGCCGGAACTGAACGCGCTTCCGTCGAAAGTGCGCGAAAGAGTTTGGTCCAGGAGGCGCGGGAACGCCCCGATCTTGTGAAGGCGGTAATCGAGAAAGCGCGAACCGAAGGCTTGCGCAACACTTTCAACGCGGTCCGAGGCAAACTCGCCTCGTCGCAAGCGCTCGGTTACAGCGCAGCCGGAATCGTGATGGCCGTGGGCGATGGCGTTAGCGAATTTCATGCTGGCGATCGGGTGGCGTGCGCGGGGGTTGGCTTCGCCTCTCACGCTGAAGTCTTGTCGGTCCCGAAAAATCTCTGTGTCCGGCTTCCGGAAGAAGTAAGTTTTGAAAACGGTGCATTCGGAACACTTGGAGCCATTGCACTTCAAGGCGTGCGTCTGGCGGCGCCAACCCTTGGCGAGTCGGTGGTAGTTATCGGACTGGGCCTGGTGGGCCAGCTCACTGTGCAACTGCTGAAGGCAAACGGTTGCGACGTGTTCGGCCTCGATCTTGACGAGGCCAAACTTGCGCTTGCTAAAGAGCTCGGCGCGGATGCTGTCGCGTTTTCAAATGACGAAGCGAAAAATGCGGTCATGAGTTGGACCGCAGGACGCGGCGCCGACGCCGTGCTGATAACCGCAGCCACAGACTCCAATCAACCAATCGAACTCGCGGGTGAAATTTCACGAATGAAAGGCCGCGTGGTAGTTGTCGGCATGACCGGGCTGGCCGTGCCACGTGCTTCTTATTTCGCGCGTGAACTGTCGTTGCAGATTTCAATGTCGTACGGCCCTGGCCGGTATGACCCTAATTATGAAGAGCGCGGGCACGACTATCCCGTGGGCTACGTGCGCTGGACGGAGAAGAGAAACATTGAAGCGTTTCTGAACCTGGTCGCGCAAAAACGTGTTGGCATCGATCCGCTAATCACTCATCAGTTTAATATCGATGATGCAGAGCGCGCGTACGATCTGATCGCTGGTGACGGCAACGAGCCTTACCTGGGAGTCGTGCTTCGTTACGATCCTGAACGGGAGCTGTCGCGCACTGTTGCGTTGAGCGACACCCGCAAACGCGCATCAACAGAGAAGTCGGTACGGCTGGGTGTAATCGGGGCAGGCGGATACGTGCAGGGAATGCTGCTGCCACATTTCAAGCAGGAACGTGCAGAGTTCGTTTCTGTTGCCACGGCGTCCGGTGTTACTGCTGTTGATGCCGGCAAAAAGTTTGGATTTGAGAAAGCAGTTTCAGATTGGAAAGATCTTATTGAAGACCCGGACATCAATTTGCTCGTGATCGGTACGCGTCACGACTCGCACGCAGAGTTGACAGCGCATGCGCTCAAGAATGACAAGCACGTGTTTGTTGAGAAGCCGCTCGCGCTCAACGATGCGGAGCTTGATGAAGTGTTAACGGCAGCGAAGGGTTCGCGCGGACAATTGATGGTCGGGTTTAACCGCCGGTTTTCCCCGCTTGCGCGAAAGGCTGCGGAGTTTTTTGCCGGCCACGAAGGGCCGTTATCAATTGTTTATCGGGTAAACGCGGGACGCATTTCGACGAGCCATTGGATTCAGGACGCGTCGCAGGGTGGCGGCAGGATCATCGGTGAAGTCTGCCATTTCATCGACCTGATGCAGTTTTGGATCGACGCGCCGCCAGTATCGATTTTTGCGGAAGCCTTGGGCGCCAGCCGTCCTGACGTCGTTAACCAGGATTCTGTTTTCATTACGCTCCGGTTCGCTGATGGCTCTAACGGCAACATCGCTTATCTCGCTGAAGGTGATAAGGCGCTGCCAAAAGAACGAATCGAGATTTTCGGCGACGGCAAAACCTTCGTGATTGAAGATTTTCTAACAGCCGCTGCCTATCGGAATGGACGTGAGGAAAAAATTACTTTGCGCGCGCAGGACAAAGGACAAGCTGAGGAAGTGAAAGCCGTATGTGCGACCGTTTTAAACGGTAGCTCTGCGCCGATTCCTTTGGACCAACTGGCAGCGACCTCGCGGGGGACGTTCCGCGCGCTCGATTCGCTGCGCACCGGGGAACGAATTCAGTTATGAGTCCCGAGCACTCAAACATGTACTCAGGACTCAGTACTCAGCACTCAGGACTTTACCAATCATGTGTGGCATCGCCGGACTAGTTAGTCAGAACTCACAGTCCTTCATTTCGGCGATGCTTGCGTCCATCGAACATCGCGGCCGCGACGATGAAGGCATTTGGACCACCAGTGAAACCGACTCAGAAGGTCGAACCGTGAGTCTCGGCCACCGCCGTCTCGCAATCATCGACACCACCCACGCCGGACATCAGCCAATGGTTTCGCCAGACGGCCGTTACGTCATGACCTTCGGTGGCGAGATTTACAACTACCGCGACCTGCGCGAAGAGCTGAAGACCAAAGGACATGTCTTCAAGACTCATACCGACACCGAAGTATTGTTAACTGCGTTCATCGAGTGGGGCGAAGCGTGTCTGCCTCGACTCAATGGCATGTTCCATTTTGCCGTCTGGGACAATGAAGAACGAACATTCACTCTTGCCCGCGATCATGTCGGAATCAAACCACTCTACTTTGCTCAGGTCCCAGCGACCGGCGGCAAGCCGCCTTCATTTTTGTTCGCGTCAGAAATAAAAGCGCTATTGGCGTCAAAGTTGATCAAGCCGCGTCTTGATACTGCATCGCTCCATCAGTTCCTCACGTTCCTGTGGGTGCCGGACCCGAACACTCTCTTCGAGGGGATTAAGACGCTGTCTCCTGCTCACGTGCTGACGTGGCGCAACGACGAAATAAAAACGCGCGCGTGGTGGGATGTTTCCTTCGACCACATCGAAGCAGGCCGCAGCGAAAAGTGGTGGCAGGAGCAGTTGCTGGAAACGCTCGATCGCACCGTCAAAATGGAAATGGTTGCGGACGTCCCGTTGGGATCGTTCCTTTCCGGCGGCATCGACTCATCGTCGATCGTTGCCATGATGAAAAACCATAGCAACGGCCGGCGCGTCAGCACTTATACGGTGGGAATCGAAAGCGAAGATTTGCGCTACGACATCATTCCGGACGACGTGGAGTGGGCGCGTCGTGTGAACCAGCAACTCAACACTGATTACCACGAGATCATGTTGAAGCCTTCGGTTGCCGAGTTGCTTCCGAAGCTCGTCTATCACATGGACGAGCCGGCGATTGATATGGCAATCCCCAGTTATCTGGTTTCTCGTGCGGCTCGCGAAACGCTCCGCGTCATGCTTTCCGGAATGGGCGGCGACGAAGTGTTTGCAGGTTATCCGCGGCAAATGGCCATGAAGATTGCCGGAGTTTTCGATCCCGTCCCCAGCCTGTTGCGGCGGCCGCTCATGCGCGTGATTGCCCAGACGCTGCCGGGAGGTTTACCTGGACCGCTAACGGCCACGTTGCGCAATGCGAAAAAGTTTGCGCGCAGTGCAGCGCTCGACTTCGAGAATCGTTACCTTGGATACGGCACTTATTTTACTGACGCTGCCAAGCAGCATTTGTATTCGCCGGAGATGCGCGAGGCGACAAGCGGACTTGATGCCTACGCCGCGCATCGTCACTATTTCGAACGAGTGAGAGATGTCGATCCTTTGAATCGCCTACTTTACGTTGATCTGAAAACGTTTCTGCCATGTTTGAATTTGATCACGACCGACAAGACGTCGATGGCGGCAAATTTGGAAGTCCGCGTGCCATTTCTCAACCGGCACATGATCGAATTCGCGGCTCGCATGCCAGCGCATCTAAAACTGCGCGGATTCAAGCGGAAGTACATCTTGAAGCGAGCGCTCGAGAAAACGCTGCCGCGAGAAGTCGTCTGGCGAAAGAAGGCTGGGTTTGGTGCGCCGATTAGATCGTGGCTGCGCGGTCCGCTGCGGCCGATGATCGACGAACTACTGAGTGAAGAAACTGTGAAGAAGCGCGGGCTGTTTGATCCGCGCGAAGTGAAAAAGATAATCGAGGCCAACGACTCAGGCAGGGAAGATTTCAACCTGCAAGTGTTCCAGTTGCTTAACCTTGAGATTTGGCAGCGGCAGTTTTTGGATGCGACGTAAAGAACTTATTGGCCGCAGATAAACGCGGATAAAACGCGGATTCAGAAAACCCATAAAGACACAGCCAGCATGTTGTTTAAGAGAAGAATCAAACGAGACTCTGTGCAAACCACGACGAATTCCTTGCTACGTTCTGTTTCTGTGATCCGCGCTTATCTGTTTGAATCTGTGGCTGATTCGTTCCCAAAAATTGAATTCGTTGACAATCACCTGTCCCAGTCTTATTCTGAATTTACCGGGTCCCGACCCGGCTCCCCGCAAGCGCCCGCCCGACCAGAGTTTCTCAGCTCAACGATGGCCCAGGAAAAAGTTACAACCACACAACCAGGCACGGTCGTACCGCGTGATGGCGGGCCGCCGATTCGTGTGTTGCTGGCGGAGGATGACCGGGCGTTAAGGCGTTTCCTCCAGGTCGTGCTTGAACGCGCGGGTTATGAAGTTATTCCTGCCGCAGATGGATTGGAGGCGATGAAGCTCGCCCTCGCGTCACCGGTAGATATCGTTGTCACGGACGCAATGATGCCGAATCTCAGCGGCCATGAGTTTTGCCGCTTCCTGAGAAATAGCCAAACGCTTGCGGATGTGCCGGTGATATTGCTGAGCGCGCTGGAACGCAAAGAGGATAATGCGGATCAGGTAAACGCGTTTCTGGCGAAGCCGGTCTCGGCCGAAAGTTTAGTAGAGTGTGTTGAGACAGTGTTAGGAAACAGGAAAACTTAAAGTGGCAAAAGCAGCACGGGCAAGATGCCCGTGCCACTGACTTAAGCTGTAGACGCGCTGGTAACTTCAATCAGCGCGTCTATATTTGTGTAGGGAATGTTTTGTGCGGTCGCGACGGCTTCATACGTGCAATGCCCCGCGTAAGTGTTAACTCCCGCCTTTAATCCTTCATCACTACGAATTGCGTCGAAGAAGCCTTTGTTCGCGAGCTTCACCGCGTAAGGAAGCGTAGCGTTCGTGAGCGCAAAAGTAGAAGTACGCGGAACCGCGCCCGGCATGTTGGCAACACAGTAATGCAGCACACCCTCGACGTAGTAAGTTGGATCTGAATGCGTCGTCGGATGCGTCGTCTCGATGCAGCCGCCCTGATCCACCGCCACGTCAACGATCACTGCGCCGTTGGGCACATCTTTCAGCATGCCTCGCGTCACGAGTTTAGGAGCAGACGCGCCTGGTACGAGTACAGCGCCGACAATTAGGTCCGCGGTCGCGATGGCGTCGTGAATCATGTAGGCGCTCGACGCCAGTGTGGAAATCTTCGTCAGGAAGATGTCGTCGAGTTCGCGCAGCCGATCGAGGTTGTTGTCGATGATTGTCACGTTGGCGCCCATGCCGACCGCAATCTTCGCCGCATTTGTACCTACTACTCCGCCCCCAATAATCACAACTTTCGCTGCCGGCACGCCGGGGACGCCACCGAGCAGAATTCCGCGACCTCCCTGCATCTTCTCCAGATAATGCGCGCCCACCTGGATGGCCATGCGCCCAGCAACCTCCGACATCGGAGTTAACAGCGGCAGACTACCGCGACGATCGGTGATCGTTTCGTACGCGATACCGGTGACCTTTCGCGTTAAGAGTTCCTGCGTGAGTTTGTGATCGGGAGCGAGATGCAGGTAGGTGAACAGCAATTGTCCTTCGCGCATTCGCGGATATTCAGGCGCAATTGGTTCCTTCACCTTTACGATCATGTCTGCCTGCTGCCAAACATCGTCGGGTGAGTCGATAATTTTAGCGCCTGCTTTTTGATACAAGCCGTCGTCAAAGCCCGATCCTTCGCCAGCGCTTTTCTCGACGATTACCTGGTGACTTGAATCAGTTAAAGCACGTACGCCGGCGGGCGTTAAGCCAACCCGATATTCATTGTCTTTGATTTCTTTCGGCAAGCCGACAATCACGTTTCAGTTCCTCCAGGGGAGATGAGAGATGGCAGATACTAGATGCTGGATGCTGGAAGATCTCTAAACCATCAAGTGTCTAGCATCTAGCATCTTGAATCTAACATCCGATTATCCAATTCCTTCGACGTTATCGATCTGGGCACGTTGAAGCTTGCCGCTGTAATCGACGTAAACTGACTTCCATTCAGAAAAGATATCAAGCACTTGAGTTCCAGCTTCGCGATGGCCGTTGCCGGTAGACTTGGTTCCACCGAACGGCAAATGCACTTCGGCGCCGATCGTGGATGCGTTGATATAGAAGATGCCGGTGTACATGTCGTTCATCGCCCTGAATGCGCGATTGACGTCGCTCGTGTAGATCGCGGCTGAAAGGCCGTATCGCACGCCGTTCCCGATTTCGATTGCTTCTTCCAATGATGTGGTGGGAATCACGGCGGTGACAGGTCCAAAAATCTCTTCCTGCGCGATTCGCATGTCCGGCTCCACATCCGTGAAGACAGTCGGCTCGATGAAGTAGCCGCGTGAGTATTCACCCTTCGATAAGCGATTTCCGCCGCAGGCGAGCGTAGCGCCGTCTTCTTTCTGACCGATTTCGATGTAACTCATGATCTTCCCGACGGCATCGGCATTAATCACCGGTCCCATGTCTGTCTTCGAATCCGCGCCGTTGCCGACCCGCAGCGAACGAGCCTTCTCGACCAACTTCTTCGAAAACTGTTTGTAGACTTTCTTATGGACCACCAAACGTGACGAGGCAGTGCAACGTTGTCCAGACGTGCCGAACGCTCCCCAAACTGCGCCTTCAATCGCCAGATCGATATCGGCATCGTCCATTACGATGATTACGTTCTTACCGCCCATTTCAAGCGAGCAGATCGCATTACGTTCGGCACACGCCGAAGCAACTACGCGACCGGTTTCAGTTGATCCGGTAAATGAAATCAAACGAAGCGCAGGATGATTTGTAATTGCTGCGCCGGCCTTCTCACCATATCCGGTCACAAGATTAACGACGCCCGCCGGTATTCCTGCTTCTTCACATGCTTGAACGAGGTTGTAGGTTGAGAGCGGCGTATCTTCGGCAGGCTTCATCACCACGGTGTTGCCACACACCAGCGCTGGAATCAGCTTCCACGAAGGGATCGCCATCGGAAAATTCCAGGGCGTGATCAATCCGCACAGACCGACCGGCTGGCGAACACACATCGCGAACTTGTCGCGCATCTCCGCCGGCGTGGTAAAGCCATGCAAGCGGCGGCCTTCACCGGCAGTGTAGTAAGTGCAATCGATCGCTTCCTGAACGTCGCCCCCCGCCTCAGCCAAAACCTTGCCCATCTCGCGCGTCATGTCCGCCGAGAATTGGTCCTTGTTGCGAATCAAGATTTCGCCGAGCGTGAAAAGCAATTCAGCGCGCTTAGGAGCCGGTGTATTACGCCAGCCGTCATAAGCTTCGCGCGCTGCATTTACGGCTGCGTCAACATCGGCAGACGTGGACAGCGGAAACCGGCCAATGACGTCATCAGTGTTTGCGGGGTTGGTGTTCTCATAGACTTCCCCGGATTCACTGGGAACCCATTCGCCGCCGATATAGTTTTGGTAGGTTTTTACTGATGAGCGGGTGCGCGTTTTGGAGTTTTGCTTCGAATTATTCTTCGCCAGCGCTTTCTTTGCTTGGGCCATCGGTTTCTCAAACGGTTCCAGGCTCCAGGCGCGAACCTTTCCGCGCCTGAAACCTGGAATCGACAAACATTCTATTGGTAAGTGAATTGAACGATTCTTGTTGTTACGCGATCAAGCGTACGCGAATAACGCGACACTTGTAACACGATTGGATCGCCTGCCTTCAACGTGGTTAACACGCGCTGAAAATCAGCGAGTGTCGCCACCGGCACGCGGTTGATTCTGGTGATCACGTCACCTTCGGCAATGGCTTGTTGGCCGCTCACCCTGACTTCCGCAGCCAGCCCGTGCGGATCGAGGTCCTTCACGTAGAGGCCGCGAACGCTGCCCAGACGCTTTTCAGTTATCAACTGCTGCGTAAGTTCGGTGAGCGTAAGTCCGAGCTGCGGACTATTTGCTTTCGTGGGCGTCACTTTCCCCTTCGGTGCAAACGTTTCACCGATGGTGGTGGGAATCGGACGTTCACCAAGAACGATGTTTGCCGTATATTTTTCGAGTTTACCGTCGCGCTCACGCAGGTAAGTAAACGCGGCAGAGTTTCCGACCGGCGTGCTGGCGACCTTTTGAATCAGGTCCTGCGCGCTCTCAACGGCGTGGCCGTTAAACTCGGTGATGATGTCTAACTTCTGCATTCCGGCTTTCGCTGCGGGCGTTGGAACTCCATCCTTGGTTTCCTGAACGTCCATGATGATGGCGCCTTTGGCCGCCGCCAGACCATAGACGCGGGCGAACTCTTCCTTGACTGACTCGAGCGTTACGCCGAGGTAGCCACGCCGGACTTTGCCATTTGAAACAATCTGCTGGTAGACGAACCGTGCCTCAGTTGCCGGAAGTGCGAAGCCGATCCCGTTGTAGTCTCCGGTGGAAGTTGCGATCTGAGAATTGATGCCGATCACTTCACCACGCATGTTCACTAAGGGCCCACCGCTATTCCCGCGGTTGATCGCAGCGTCAGTTTGGAGAAAGCGTTGGAAATTTGTGAAGTAGGGCGTTTCACGTTCCTTTTTGGAGATGATGCCGGCCGTCACCGTTTGGTCGAGACCGAAAGGTGAACCGATCGCGAGCACCCAATCACCCACCTGCGCTCCGTCGGAATCGCCGAGCGTTACGGTGGGAAGCGCGCGTGGCGCGTCAATCTTTACGACTGCAACGTCCGTCTCCTCGTCGATGCCAACAACACGTCCGCGATATTCTTCGCCAGACTGAAGCCCCACAATAATCTTTGAGGAACCACCCACCACGTGTTCATTGGTCAGAATGTAGCCTTCAGAGCTGACGATGAACCCGCTGCCGACTCCTCTCGTTGGGCGTCGCTGCTGACGACGAAACATGTCCAACAACGGATTATTCGACGTCGGATCCTCTTTATCCTCGCTGTCGCCTTCCGCCACCTCAGGCGCGGCAGTCATCGTCTCAATGTTTACGACGGCAGGCTCGACACGACGCGCGATTTCAGCGAATGAAGCCGACAAGGCCTCCGGCGCGCGAGACACCTGCGGTTCGTTTTGTGCCACCGTAGGTCGTCCCGAAAGCATGGCGCCTACGCCGATGCCGGCGACCAGGCAAGCGACCGCGAGTGCCACAATCCAAACGCGCAGCTTTCGCAGAATTACCTGTTCATTTGTGCGGTTTTCGTCTTTGACCAGCTCGAACATAAACACCACCTTCAAAAAACCGAAGTCGAGCCTCCGATGGATTTCACGCGAAAGTTATCGGAGTGCGGAATGGGGATTGAAGTATAACCAAGGCGAGGCAGGGGAGCAAAAGAAAGGGAGGAAAACCATTGTCAGGTCCCGAGAATAGTCCGTGTAAGCGGACGACTGAAATATCAGGCAAGATCGGGGAGGTCACGAACCAAGACATTTTCCATTTCTCATTTTTCATTTGTCATTCGCGGATTCAAGTCTGAAGTGCAACGTGTGAGAAACGAGGGGTCCACAGCGACTTTCAGCTGCGTGCGGTTTAATGCCGCGTTTACGCGGCAGCCCCGACGGAGTCGGGGTGCATAGGCCAGCCGTTTTACGGCTGGTTGCGGAGCGTCTAAGGTTTCGTAGCCGCTTTAGCGGCGGCAGTAAAAGGCCGCTAAAGCGGCCTTAACGGAGTGCGGTGGTCGCAACTACCAGCCGTAAAACGGCTGGCCTAACGCCCTTCGGGCAACCGTCTAAAGACGGTAATCGCCATCTACGTCACCTGTTGCATTTCAGAGTTGATCCACCATTTGTCATTGCAGAAACCGTTAGCATTGAGCAATGAGTATTCGCCATCCGTTCTTCAAATGACAAATGAGAAATGAGAAATGGAAAATTCCGAGTTGTAATCGCTGAAAGCTCGGGCTGCTATGGTCGCAAGAAAACTTTCATGACTCCCTTTTTGCCGGCGCGTTCCATCGCATAAACTCCGCGAGACAGCGGGTACTCCTCGCTAATCAGGCTGTCGATGTCCAGCGCGTTTTTCTTCAACAAATCAATCGCGGGTTGAAAACGGCCGCAGCGCGATCCAACGATTGCAATTTCATCGACCACCAGCCTTGCCTGGTTGTTGATTTGAAGCGGCGCATCTTCAGCGAAAGTCGATTTCAAAACCAGCACACCTAACGGCCGCAACAACTCGAGCGCAGATGGAAACGCCGAAGGCGACCCTGAGGCTTCCACCACCACATCAAATTCGCGTTTGCGCCGCGCACCTTTTTTCACTGTCGCTGTTTCAATTCCGCGCCGTTCGGCGATGCGAAGTTTTTCGGCGTGCTTGCCGATCAACAAAACCTCGGCCCCGCTAAGCGCGATCGCCTGGGCGCACAGGAGTCCAAGTTTTCCGTCTCCGATGACTGCCACGCGATCGCCCTTGCGAATTGGAACGCGTTCCATGATTCCGCAGGCCGCGGCGAGTGGTTCGGTAAACACCGCGTGCTCGTCGGCAATTGTGTCGGGGAGGGGAATCAGATTTTGTCGAGGCAGGCGGAGGTATTCCGCGTGCGCGCCATCGCGGCCTACGATTCCTAACACTGTGCGATTGAGGCAATGCCGCGAGTCGCCGGCTTTGCAGAGTTCGCAGGAGCCGCAGCCTGCGTTGATCTCACCGACGACGCGTTGACCTTTGATCGTGCTATCAGCTCCTTCTTCAACGACGCCCACAAACTCGTGTCCGAGCGTGCCCTTAAAACCAGCGTAGCCGCGCGCGATTTCGAGGTCCGTATTACAGATGCCCGAGAGCAACACCCGCACCAGTACTTCATCGCCGGCAACGGGGCGTTCAATT
Organism: Pyrinomonadaceae bacterium; assembly: GCA_963730985.1. Taxonomy (GTDB): domain Bacteria; phylum Acidobacteriota; class Blastocatellia; order Pyrinomonadales; family Pyrinomonadaceae; genus PSRF01. Next base: position 862,830 of record CAVSTX010000003.1, on the reverse strand, counting down.
TCTTTAACTGACAGTCGCTTTCTTTCTATCCGGAGAGCTTTCATTCAAGGTAGATTGAGTTTAGACTTCAGATACTTCTTTCAAAAGAACATTTTCCATATCTCATTTCATGTTTCTCATTTGTCATTGGCGCAGAGATTGCGATCTGACATTCCTTGCGCGATCGCTTTCAGCTTGTTGGCGATGACAAATGAGAAATGAGAAATGAGATATGGAAAATCTCTTTTGGTTTACAGCTGGGGTGCCCTGCATCTATCAGAAGCTACGTGTTCTTGTGTAAACATTTTGCGAAGTGAGTTCGACCGTTTGCTTGCGGCCTCCCACAGTAATCGGCAGGCGCCACTCCAGTTCCTCTTCACCATCCAACAACGCATGCAGCCACCAATTTCCCTGGGTAACGGTCACTGAGGAGTAACCCTGGTTATCAAGCTTTGTTGAAACAGGACTACGACCGGCCATACGTTCGTTGAGGAAATCGTCGAACCGTTTTCCCGCCCTTCGTTCGGTGAAATATTCGTGGCGCACCGCCACAATATCTACAGGATAGAGTTCAACTGGGATGTCGAGTGGTGTGGTGTTGTTCAAAGCGGACGGACGCAACACAATCTGTAATGTCGTCTTCGTCTCGCCCGCGGGCTCTTGAAAAGGAGTGCGAGGAAGTCGCGAATAAATTGACCAGCCTGCCACGCCGAGTGCGGCCACGAGCGCAACTCGCAGGAATATAACCAACGCTTCGGAGATCCGGCTGGCTCTTTTCATCTTGATTTAGCGGCGTAGGGCGCGCACATATGCCACAAGCGATTCGATTTCCGGTTCAGACAGTTTCTTCTTATATGCCGGCATGTGTTTACCACGGCCGTTATTGATCGAATTAAAAATACGTTCGTCGCTGACGTCGCTTTGCCACGAAGCGTCCGTCAGGTTTCTCGCATGATTAAATTTGGCTTTGAGGGTTTTTGAGCGGCCGTCTTTACCATGACACGACGCACAGTGTTTGCCATACAGCTCTGACGCGCTGCGTGCTGTGGAGACAGCGCTATGCGCCGTTCGATTAATTACAAATGCTGACGAAGACAGGACGAGAATCGTCACCAAAAAGATAATCCGCATGGTTAAAACGCACCTTTAAGAAGGACCCTGACTCGGGGAGATGCGATGGTCGCCGAAATCTAGACGCATCATACCGAACGCAGTCGCTTTTGTGTATAGCGTTGATCAAGAAGCGGGGGCAAGCCCCTCTTCCTAACTGCGAGACTGCCGGCTTGAGCAATGGTTTAGAAATTGAGTCAGCTAGTTGCAGGTTCAAGCTCGAAAGGCTCAGGGTGGGGAAGAGGCGCTTGCGCCCGCCCATTTGAATGACAGGTTCGTGGGTCGAAGAATACAGAACCGGAGCGATAGCGACGGATCAAACGTTGAATGCCTCTCAATCGGTCGAGGAGCGTCAGAATTCCATCATACTTGGAAATGAAACTGGACTCCGACGCTATCGCTCCGGTTCTGCATTCGTCGACCCAAATGGAACACCAGGAATCGTTACCGGTGGCCAGTCGACATTTGGAAGTCGTCATGACATTGATTTGAATTCGAAACACAACTTCGGTTGAAACGATTGTAAATGCGAAGTAAGCTCAACACGTCATAATTAAAACGTCAGCAGGGAAGCAAAGGACAGGGATAGTGGACACAATTCAAGACAAGTTTCGCGACGAGTGCGGCGTCTTTGGAATTTACGGCCACGTCGATGCAGCGCGGCTGACCTATCTCGGTCTCTACGCGCTGCAACATCGCGGACAGGAATCGTGTGGCATCGTTTCCTCGGACGGCAACGAGCTGCGGCAGGAACGCGCTATGGGTCATGTTGCCGACGCGTTTAATCAAGCAACTCTGGATCGTCTCAGCGGCGCGAGTGCGATTGGCCATGTGCGGTATTCGACGGCCGGAGAGGTCTCGATTCGTGAAGCGCAGCCTTTTCTCGTCACCTGCCAGCACGGCCAGATTGCTGTCTGCCACAACGGTAACCTTCCTTTCGCGCGCGAAGAACGAAAAAAGCTGGAACGCGAGGGCGCAATCTTTTCAGCAACTTCGGACACCGAAGTTGTACTGCACGGTGTGGCTCGATCAAAGGCGCCGACAGTCAGGCAAGCAATCCCGGAAGTTTTGCGCGACACGAACGGCGCTTTCTCGATGCTGTTCCTGACGCCTTCCGAGTTGATTGCAGTGCGCGATCCGCGCGGGTTTCGTCCCCTGGCGCTTGGCCGTCTGGGAGACGCATGGGTAATCGCTTCCGAGACATGCGCATTTGATTTGATCGACGCCCAGTACATCCGCGACGTCGAACCTGGTGAGATGATCGTGATTGATGCTGACGGACTGCGGTCTTCCCATCCGCTCGAACGGCAGCAACCAGCGATGTGCCTGTTTGAACACGTTTACTTTGCGCGGCCTGACTCGCTCATCTACGGGCTTCCCGTGAATGAGTCGCGCCACAGAATGGGCGCGCAACTCGCTCTCGAACAGCCTGCTGATGCCGACCTCGTAGTCCCTGTTCCAGACTCAGGAACGGTCGCGGCTATTGGTTATTCGGCACAAAGTGGAATCAGTTTCAGATTCGGACTCGTGCGCAATCACTACGTCGGTCGCACGTTTATTGAACCGCGCCAGTCGATCCGTTCGTTTGGCGTGCGCATTAAGTTGAACCCGGTGCGCGGATTGATCGAAGGCAAGCGCGTCGTGCTAATCGACGACTCGATTGTGCGTGGCACGACTTCAAAAAAGATTGTGCGCATGGTGAGAGAGGCGGGCGCGAAAGAGATTCACGTGCGTATCAGTTGCCCACCGACGATCAGTCCTTGTTATTACGGGATCGATACGCCGAACAAAGCTGATCTGATCGCGGCGCAGATGTCTGTTGATGAGATTCGGAAGTTTATCGAAGCCGATTCCCTTGGCTACCTTTCGCTGGAAGGAATGATCGACGCGATTGGCGTGAAACCCGACGCTTCGTGTGTTGCATGTTGGAACGAGAAGTATCCAACGCGTATTACCAGCGAAGCGGAAACGATGTGGGAACGCGATCACGAGACAGTCACGGCGGACAACTAGTACTTCCGGTGAGTTTTCCAAATTAGACAAAAGGACATTTAACGAGTGGCGCGATCGATGAAGGGCTGTGGCTGCGCGATTGCGGTGCTGGCTGTCGTGCTGAGCGCGGCCGGTTACGTTGGGTGGAAATACGCCTTGCCGTGGTGGAAAGCGAAGCCGCCGCCGGCATCAGGCGGCGAACTTCGCGTTTACGTGCTCGATGTTGGACCAGTTAACGGCGATTCCATTCTCATCGTCTCGCCCGCAGGAAAGACAGTGCTAATTGATGCGGGTGACACAGGCAAGGGCAAGACTGTTCTCGAAGCGCTGAAGCGTCTCAGCGTTCAGCAAATTGATTTCTTCATAGCTACTCATCCACATCCCGATCACATTGGCGCGGTGGACGAAGTTCTTAAGTCAACGAAGGTATTGCATTTCATCGATAACGGCCTTGAACCTGATATACCCGAGTCGTTGCGTCCTCAGACCAAGGCTCCGGCAAAAGGAAAGAAGCCGGCGCCGGCGCCCAAAGCTTCCCGCACTGCTTCGGTAACGAAGTTTTACGATGAGTACAAAGCGGCGCTGACACAAAGCGGTGCGCAATATGAAAAATCGGAGGCCGGGCGCAAATATGACCTCGGCGGCGGGGCCCGTCTCACAATCCTGGCGCCGACCGAGCCATCGTTCACACGTGAGCAGATGAAGACGGGGGGCAATCTACCGAATTCGAACTCGATCGTCATACGTCTGGACTACGGCGACTTTTCGATGTTGTTGAATGGCGACGCGGAGGAGCAGACCGAACATCGACTGCTTACGAAAGAGAGTGATCTGCGAGTCAAGTTTCTCAAGGTGGGCCATCATGGATCGAAATACGCAACGTCTGAAGACTTTGTCACGCGGGCGAAGCCGGAAGTCGCGATCATTTCTTGTGGCGAATGGAACCGTTACGGCCATCCGTCACAAATTGTTCTCGATCGTCTGAAGAACAGTAATGTAAAAGTCTACCGAACAGATCTCCAGGGCGAGATTTCGATCACGACGCGCGGCAGAGCGAACGATTACGTAGTCAAGACAGCGAAAGAAGCGACCACAGATATCTGGACCGGCCGGACGGCACAAAAGGACGACTCAACGCGGTCCGGCTTCATCGCGTACGGGGATTTTGGGCCACCACCGAAGGTGAAGACTGGTAAATAGTAAATGGTAAATGGTGAATGGAGTCGCAAGCGCCTTCGGCGCCTGAAACGAAACTGACCACTGATCATGATCACACTACTACTACTGACCACTGACTACTGACTACTGACTACTGACTACTGACTACCGACTACTGACCACTGATTTTCCCCGAATGAAACCAATTACCTACAGCGACGCCGGCGTTGATATCGACGCTGCTACGCGGGCAACGGACAAGATCAAGGAATTGGCTAAGCGCACGTTCAATGACCGCACGCTATCGGAAATTGGAAGCTTTGGCGGCATGTTCGACGGCGCGTTCCCTCAATTACGCCAGCCGGTGTTGGTTGCCTCCGCTGATGGCGTTGGGACCAAACTCAAGATTGCCTTCCTCACCGGCGTTCACAACACGGTCGGACGTGACCTTGTCAATCACTGCGTCAACGACATCCTTGTCCAGGGCGCGCGGCCACTGTTCTTTCTTGATTACGTCGCTACCGGCAAATTGGTGCCTGATGTTGTCGCGTCTGTGGTTGAGGGTGTTGCCGACGGCTGCCGCGAAAATGGTTGCGTTCTGCTCGGTGGCGAAACAGCTGAAATGCCGGATCTGTATTCGTCCGGCGAATACGACGTCGCCGGTTTCATTGTCGGAGTGGCAGACAAAGAGCTTGTGATCGACGGAAAACGCATCACCGAAGGTGACGTTCTGATTGCGTTGCCATCGGTGGGCCTCCACACAAATGGTTATTCACTCGCGCGCAAGTTATTTTTCGACGTCGCAGGATATGGTGTGGCCGATAAGGTTCAGGAATTGGGCATGACCGTTGGTGAGGCACTGCTGCAACCCCACATCAGTTATTTCAAACCGATTGCACCGTTACTTGATGACGGCTTAATCAAAGGATTGGCGCACATTACGGGCGGCGGTTTGACAGACAACATCCCGAGGATTCTTCCTGACGGTTGTTCGGTGGAGATCAGAAAAGGCAGCTGGCCCATTCTTCCCGTTTTTGATTTGATGCAACAGATCGGGAATGTTTCTGAAGCGGAAATGTATCGGACATTCAATATGGGCGCCGGTATGGTTGTGATCACCGCCGCTCAAGATGCCGAGCAGGTAAAGAAACAAATCGAAGCGACTGGATCAGCGACTTACGAGATCGGCCTCGTTACGCGGGGCCCTAAGGAAGTAACGTTTGTATGAGCTCGACTCGTTTGGCAATTCTGATTTCAGGGCGCGGCTCAAACATGCTGGCGTTGGCCCATGCGGTCCGCGACGGGCGCATACCAAACGCAGACATAGTTTTGGTTCTAAGTGACCATGCGGATGCCGCAGGTTTGGAACGCGCCCGAGAGCTGGATTTGAAAATTGAAGTTGTTGAACGAAACGGACGTTCGCGTGAAGACCACGATCGGACGCTGATCGATGTTTTAAACGGGCATCAAGTTGATCTGATTTGTCTTGCGGGATACATGCGCGTGCTTTCGTCTGTTTTCCTGGAGGCATTTCGCGACCGGATCCTGAATGTTCATCCCAGTCTGCTGCCTGCTTTTCCCGGTCTGAATGCGCAGTTGCAGGCGATCGAACATGGAGTGAAATGGACAGGGTGCACGGTGCACTTCGTTGACGAGACTCTTGACGGAGGGCCGATAATCGCGCAGCGCGCCATGGAGGTGCTCGATTCTGACACGGAGGAAACTTTGTCGGCGCGCATACTTGAGCGAGAGCACGAGCTCTATCCGGAGGCGGTGGCGTTTGTAGTCGCTGGAAACTACGAGATCGTAGGCCGTCGAGTGGTTGCGCGGCCAGTGGCACAGACTTCAGTCTGTGATGCATAAAACTACACAGACTAAAGTCTGTGTCACATAACGATGACAATTGACGAGCAGCTAACTTACCTGCGCAAGGGCGTCAGCGAAATTATTCGCGAGGATGAACTACGGCAGAAGCTCGAGCGCGCGCAGCAAACAGGCAAACCACTGCGCATCAAGCTCGGTGTGGACCCGACTGCGCCGGATATTCATCTCGGACACACAGTGGTTATTCGAAAGTTGCGCGCGTTTCAGGAATTGGGACACACAGTAATTTTCCTGATCGGCGACTTTACAGGTTTGATCGGCGATCCTTCCGGAAACTCCGCAACGCGTCCCCAACTCAGCCGCGAAGAGATCAACGCAAACGCAGAGACTTACAAAAACCAGGTGGCGAAGCTGCTCGACCCCGGCAAGACAGAACTCCGTTTCAATTCCGAATGGATGGACAAACTCGGCTCCGATGGGTTCATCCGTCTCGCTTCTCACGTCACAGTCAAACAGATCCTCGAGCGTGACGACTTTGCCAAGAGACTCGACGAAGAGAAACCGATTGCTCTGCACGAGTTGCTCTATCCATTGACGCAGGCTTACGACTCAGTCGCTTTGGAAGCGGATGTTGAGCTTGGTGGGAGCGATCAGAAGTTTAATCTGTTGATGGGCCGTAATCTTCAGCGGGAGTATCAACAGCCGGCACAAGTCGCGATCATTATGCCGTTGTTGGAAGGCACAGACGGCGTGCAAAAGATGTCGAAGAGCCTCGGCAATTACATCGGAATTAATGAACCGCCGTCAGAGATCTTCGGAAAGGTCATGTCAGTCTCGGACGATCTGATGTGGCGTTATTATGAGCTCCTGACGGACTTGCCGGCCGATCAAATTGCGACTTTGCGACGAGAAGCAGAAAGCGGTGAGCGCAACCCGCGAGACATCAAGGTCGATCTGGCTAAATCGATTGTTAGTGATTTCCATTCGTCAGAGGATGCAGCGCGCGCGGAACAAGAGTTTGTGCGGAGGTTTCGGAATAAGGAAGTTCCGGAGAACGTTGAAGAACTCTTACTTCCTTCCAATCACCCAACGGGCTGGGACTTGTCTCATCTCTTACAAGCCGCCGGTTTGGCAGATTCGAAGGCCGAAGCTCGCAGACTTATTCAGCAGGGCGGGGTTTATGTTGATGGCGAACGGCAAACGATTGTGAACTCCCATACGATGTGGAAGCCGGGCATGACAACGCTTTTAAAGGTAGGAAAGAGACGATACGTTCGAATAAGGTTCAGTGAGTGATCGAGCTGGCTCTATGTTGTTTGGTCGGAAATAGGATGTTAGGATTTCACCGTGAGCAAGAACACAGATCCAATAACTCTTGAAGTAGATCCGACGACGGCAAACCTTCTGACTCGGCTTGCCGACGAATGGGGTGTATCCGAAGAAGAAGTCATTCGCCAAGCCGTTCAGCAAGCGAGTTCCGGATATAGGGCGGGCGTCGCGGAGAACCGACTCGAAGTGTTCAAAGAGTTGCAGCGTAGCCTTGGATTAAACGCAGCTAGCGCAGCGGACTGGCAAGCAGGCGTTCGTAACGGCCGCCGCTAAACGCGGATGATACATCTTGATACTAACTTCCTCATCCAGGCGCTGGTAGCCGATTCTTCGGAAGACAAAAAATTACAGACGTGGCTCTTAGAGAACCATGACCTAGGCATAAGTACCATTGCCTGGAGCGAATTTCTTTGTGGACCGCTGACCGATAAGGATCGGCAAGCGGCGCAAATTCTCTTTGGCGCTCCTGAGCCTTTCACCGCAGCTGATGCTCAGCGGGCCGCAGACCTCTTTAACTCTACTGGCCGTCGCTCTCGATCGCTTGCTGACTGTCAGATTACAGCGGTCGCCCTACGTTGTAATGCTAGCTTAGCCACGGCCAATGAACTTGACTTCGTCCCTTTCCAGAGAGCCGGTCTGCGTCTTATCTGATTGTTACCATTCCAGTGTCTGCAACACTCGCAACTGAAGACGTCTTAATCATCGAAACGCCGGAGCGCGTTCCGCTTCACTTCGCACTCGCCTCGATCGGTAACCGGTTTCTCGCCTGCGCACTCGATCACGCCATTCAGATTTTTGCCATCGTCATAATGGGTATTGGTTTTACCGTGCTTGCGAACTATTCGAGCGTCGGAAACCAGCTGGCAAACGCGCCGAAGTGGGTGCAGGCTGTCCTAATCGTGATCCTGTTCCTGATCTTTTCGGGTTACTTCGCTTTTTTCGAGTGGGTCTGGAACGGGCAAACACCTGGCAAGCGACTCTTGAAGTTGCGAGTAATACGAGAAGACGGCCGGCCCGTGACTTTTTGGGAAGCCACCGTCAGAAACCTGATGCGAAGTTTTGACATGATGCCGGCGCCCTTCTATTCGATTGGTTTGATTTCAGTTTTTCTGAGCGGGTCGGACCAGCGCGTCGGCGACATGGTTGCCGGCACCGTGGTTGTTCGAGAAAGAGAGGCCGAAGCGCCCGCTTTCACAAAGCTGTTTTCTTCGGACGTGAGTGATCCCGCGTTGCGACGTGCATTTCCACCCGTCCCGTTCTCGGGTTCTATTAGTGTGCTTACCGAGCCGGAGATTGAAGTTGTCGAAACATTGCTGCGAAGACGTTGGGACCTTTCGAGTGTTGCACGCCAATGGATGGCGTGGAGAGTTGCACTGCCGTTGATGTACAAACTGCGACCTGCATACGAACCCGCGACATTCACCTACGAGGGTTTCCTGGAAGAGCTCCTGCACCGCTACCGCGCGGAACACCGTTTTACGGAGTAAGTTGTTGCGATTGGCGCGTGTCTCGCCTGAGTCTCAAGATCTACCCCCCCTACCGCTTGCCTAAATTGACCTCAAGTTCACGCGTTTGCTACTCTCTTCTGTTTCAAACAACGCATAATTCTTATCTATGAGAGGTCAACATTAAATGGCTCGCGAAGTTTTCATTTTGGGTGGGAAGCGAACGCCGATGGGCGAATACGTCGGTGGACTGAAGGACGTCTCGGCAATCGATCTCGGTGCAGTTGCTGCGAAAGGCACGTTTCAAGCGACGGGCGTCGCTCCTGAAGATATCGATCACACTGTTATCGGCAATGCACTACAAACATCGAGCGATGCGATCTATGGCGCCCGGCACGTTGCTTTGAAGGCGGGTGTTCCTTTCGATCGTCCGGCGCTGACCGTAAACCGTTTATGCGGCAGTGGCATTCAGTCAATCGTTTCCGGCGCACAGATGATTCAACTTGGTGAAGCTGAGACCGCTTTGGTTGGTGGCATGGAATCAATGTCGCAGGCGCCGCACGTCATTCGTGGCGCTCGCTCGGGCTTTCCACTTGGCGGTGGGAAACTCGAAGATAGTTTGATGGTCGCGCTGCTCGATACCTACTGCAACACGCCGATGGCGGGTACGGCGGAGAACCTCGCGCGCAAGTACAACATCACGCGCGAAGCGCAGGATGAATATGCGTTGCGCTCACAACAACTGGCGAAAAAAGCCAAAGATGCTTGTTACCTGTCAGAGGAGATTGTTCCGGTCGAAGTGAAGACTCGTAAATCCACTTCAATGTTTGAGGCGGACGATCACCTGCGACCCGACACCACCCTGGAAGGACTTGCGAAGTTGAAACCGGCCTTCGCTGCTGACGGCTTTGTCACTGCCGGTAACGCCTCTGGAATTGTTGATGGTGCGGCGACATTAATCATCTGCGGCGAAGAGTATGCGAAGCGCCCCGGCGTCACCCCACGTGGCCGCATTGTCAGTTGGGCTTACGCTGGCGTTGAGCCGGAGATCATGGGAATTGGTCCGGTGCCGGCAACCCTTCTGGCGCTGGAGAAGGCGGGGCTTAGGCTCGAAGACATCGATCTTGTGGAAGTTAACGAAGCTTTCGCGGCGCAGTATCTGGCCGTTGAGAAGGAACTGGGTCTGGATCGAGAACGCACAAACGTTAATGGGGGCGCGATCGCACTTGGGCATCCACTGGGCGCGACCGGCACCAGGCTCGTGCTTACAGTGCTGAACGAACTACATCGCAGGAACGGTCGATACGGTCTGGCCACGGCGTGTATCGGTGGCGGGCAGGGCATCGCGATGATCGTCGAGAAACTTTGATCTCTTTAGAGGGGGACTGCGTCGCAATATAAGGCCGATTGTGACGCGATTTCCTGATTTTCCAAGATTAATCCAAATTCTTGGCGGGCCGGGGTGCCCGGGTTTTTCCACAACCTGCTCTAACCATCGAAAAGTCGGACAATAATTATCGGTTCGCTGGGTGGGGAAATCCGGCATACGCCTTGCGAACCGCTTATGTATGCTCTGGGATTCGTTTGTCTTCTCTCCACTCGACCAACGATTGATTTCAATTACTTTTAACCCATACAAGGCTTGCGCCTACCCGAACGCCCGTGATAGAAGTCGCGGCAACCGTCGGGGCTAAGTTTGTTTTTTCCTGCTTGAATCGCAAAAAGCCAATTTTAACCGCGATTTTAAGTTGCAACCTGCGCCCGCTCGGTCGCGCAGCTTCTTTCAACGTCAACTCAAGAGTAAGGAGTTCCCCTATGTCGAAATTTGTGAAGTTGTCTTTCGTCCTGTCATTGGTGCTCGGAATGTGCACGATCGCATTTGGCCAGTCGACGACAACTGGCGCCATCGGCGGCGTGGTGACCAACCCCAACAAGGAGGTTGTTCCCAACGCCAGCATTACGGCGAGAAACACCGAGACCAACAAGGAGGACGTGGCGGTTACTGACGACCAGGGAGGTTACCGAATAGCTAACCTTTCCCCGGGTATCTATGCCGTCACAGTCAATGCTCCGGGATTTACTAACTTCGTTGCTGAACGTGTAACAGTAGAAGTCGGTCAGGTTACGACCTTGCCAGTAGCCATGAGTATTGGACCTGTCGAGGGTGTCGTTGAAGTAACTTCAGACGCGCCCGTCATCAATACCTCCCAGCAGGACTTCTCCAGCAACTACAACCAAACGTCAATCAATGAATTGCCGATTAACGGCCGCCGCTGGTCAAACTTCGCTTTGTTATCACCAGGCGCAGTACCAGACGGCACATTCGGTCTTATTAGTTTCCGCGGAATCTCCGGACTCCTGAACAACAGCACGATCGATGGCGGCGACAACAACCAGGCGTTTTTTGCTGAAGAACGCGGCCGCACGCGTATCAGCTATTCCATCAGCCAGGCTGCGATTCGAGAATTCCAGGTCAACACTTCAAGCTACTCCGCCGAATATGGCCGTTCGGCCGGCGGCGTAGTAAACGCTGTTACCAAGAGCGGAACAAACGAGTTTCACGGTGGCTTGTTCTACTACCAACGTAACAACAAATGGGGCGCCCGCAATCCGCTGGCGACGCGGCAAGTGCTCGTCAATGGCGTCTTCACGCCGGTTGGTTATAAGCCGGAAGACGTTCGTCACCAGTTTGGTGGAACAATCGGCGGACCGATCGTCAAAGACAAGGCGTTCTTCTTCTTCAGCTACGACCAGCAGAAGAGAGACTTCCCGGGCCTTTCGATCTTTTCAACCGGTAGTTTTCTCAACTTGACGACCGCACAGCGCACTGCGCTGACCGCTCGTGGGTTGACGACAACGCAGATCGACAACACCTTAAATTTCCTCAGCAGCATTTCGGGACCAGTGCCACGCACCGGTGACCAGAAGCTGATCCTTCCGAAACTCGACTGGAACATTAACGATCGAAACACCCTGACGGTTAGTTACAACCGCCTGCGTTGGGAATCACCGGCGGGCATTCAAACCCAGGCGACCAACACGCGCGCGATTGACAACTTCGGCGACGACTTTGTGGAGATCGATTCACTGAACGTCCGCGTGGCTTCCACAATCAATGCCATGCTACTCAATGAAGCCCGCTTCCAGTGGGGCCGTGACAATGAGTTCCAGTTCAGCCAGCCACCAGCACCAGGAGAACCGACGAACGCACCTGGCGGCAGATCGCCTCAGACGTTCATTCAAAACGGGTTCTCGTTTGGTATGCCTGAATTTCTCGAGCGAGCGGCATTTCCAGACGAACGCCGTTGGCAATTTGCCGACACGATGACTTACACGACTGGTAATCACTCGTTCAAGTTTGGTGGTGACGTCAACTTCGTCAAAGACATCATCAACAACCTGCGCTTCGCGGGTGGCGAGTTCAGTTACACCGGCGCAACCGGAATCAGCGATTTCATCGTCGATTATGTGAACTTCCAAAACGCAGGTGCCATACGTGCCTTGAGCGCGGGCACTGCTACCAGCAACCCGCTTGGCCGTTGCATTGGCTCCACTCGCCGCGCGGGCAAGTGCTATCAGGGTAGCTTTACCCAGGGATTTGGTGTGTTGGGTCTGACGATGAAAACCACAGACCTCAACTACTTCTTGCAAGACGACTGGCGCATCGCGCCGCGCCTGACGTTGAACCTGGGCGTGCGTTATGAATACCAGCGCAACCCGGTGCCGATTAACGTCAACCCGCTGCTGCCTCAAACCGCGAACCGAGTGGACGACAGAAACAACATCGGTCCCCGCATCGGCTTGGCCTACGACCTAACCGGCGACGGCAAAACCAGCCTGCGCGGCGGTTGGGGCATCTATTACGGACGCGTGATTAATTCCACCGTTTACAACACGTTGGTTAACACCGGCGTCGGCATCGACAGAGGCCAGCGTCAGTTTGCGACTGCAAACAACAATCTGCCGACTGCGTGTACGGCGGCCGTGCCTGCGCTCAACGCAGACGACTGTGGTCTCATGCCGATTTACCCGAATCTGCTACCGGCTTCGAACGCACCGGTGGGCGCCGTCCAGCATTTTGATGACGACTTCCAACTACCGCAGATTCATCAGTGGGATTTCATCTTCGAACGTGAAATCGCGCGGAACACTGTCGTGTCAGCGTCTTACCTTGGCAGCTTTGGTAACTCGTTGCCAAACTTCGTCGACACTAACCTTCCGCTACCAACACGTCTTGTGAATATTCCGCTGGTGGGCGGTCCACTGGGTGGCCAGAGCTATGTAAGTCCAATCTTTACTGGCCCAAGGCCGAATACGGCGTTTGCCCAGATCACAGAAATCCGCAGCGACGTGTATTCGAAATATCACGCGTTCGTGTTGCAGGCGAACCGCAGACTGACTGACGGTTTGCAGTTCCAGACCAGCTACACGTTGTCGCGCGCTTACGACAATGGCCAGAGCTCGGTAACGTTCTCGACAAACAACCTTCCATTCAACGCCTTCGATCAATCTGGTGAGGATTCTTATTCATCTTTTGACCGGAGACAGAAGTTGGTTGCCAGCGTCGTGTATAGCCCGAACCCGTTCCGTGATGGCGTGGGACGGTACGTTTTCAACGGTTGGACCATCGCGCCCATCCTGAATGCTTTCTCAGGAGCGCGCGTAACTGCCAATTTGTCAGGCTCCATTACACCGACGGCATACGGCTTCGCGTCCAACACGACGCCGGGCGGCGGCGTCAACGGCTCGGGCGGTGCAAGCCGCTTCGCGCAGTTCCCACGCAACGCGTTCAAGCAACCAAACATTTGGTTCCTGGACATGCGCTTGTCGCGACGTTTCAGCATCACCGAAGGCACGAAGCTGGAAGTTTTGGCTGAAGCCTTTAACCTTTTCAATCGCACTCAGGTCACTGGCGTAAATGCAACCATCTACTCGTACGCGACGGCTGGTTGTCCCGCAGGCGCGGCCCAGTGTCTGACCTTTAATGCCCCCTTCCTGAGCACCACCGCCGCAGACAGCACGCTGTTCCGCGAGCGTCAGGTGCAGTTGGCTGTTCGCTTCGAGTTCTAGAAACTTTAACGAACGAGTCAAAATATGGGCGTGTTTCCGCGAGGGAACACGCCCAATTTGTTTGTGATTTAACAAAATTCTGGCGTCTCAGCCACGAGTTTTGCTAGTATGAAGTCGCCCACCCACGGGCCCCGCCAGTAAGTATTCCCCGAAATATCGTTCACGAAATGTCAAAACAACACTCGAATAGCGCGCTCGCAGAGCCACCGGCCGACTTGGCTTCACCGGGCGCAGGGCAGAACTCAAGCATAATGTTTCAGGCGTTCACGGCTATGCCGGACGCCGTTTTCCTGTTTTCTTCAGATGGACATCTAAAGTGTGCCAACGAAGCTGCCGCGACACTTCATGGATCTCCTTTGGAAGTGGATACCCCATGCTGTCGAATGTTCTGGTATGTCGAAGGCGCCGATGGTTGCGTGGTCGATCGCGCGTTGCAGTTATCTGAGAAGGTAGAAGTTGAAATCACTGCAGGCGCCGAGCAGGAGAAGGCAATCGCGGTTTTCGTGCAACCTCTCGCCGCTGAAGGTGAAACCGGAGCGCTGGTTGTTGCCCGCGATATTTCGGATCTCCGTCGCGCGGAAGCGGAAGCGATCGCTCACAAATCATTCATCGCGAGTATTGCTGAGCGCACACCCGATGAGATCTACGCGCTTGATCGCAACTCGCGCATTACGTGGCTCAACGAGCGCGCGGAACCTTTCAAACTTCTCATGACTGCGGGCGGGAGCTTTCTCGATATCGTGTGTGAAGATTGTCGATTGGTGACTGAGCAGAACCTGACTCAGACGCTGACTGGCGACGACACGGAGTTTGAAGTTCGTTTGCTTCGTCCGGATGGAACCGTGCGTTACGCAGAAGCGCATACGTCTCCACTTTGGAAAGAAGGTGAGATTGACGGCGCGCTCGTCTTCCTGCGCGATGTAACTGATCGAAAGCGCGAGCGCGAGTTGATGGCGCAGTCGGACAAGCTGCGTGCGGTTGGAGAGCTGGCCGCCGGCGTCGCTCACAATTTGAACAACTCGTTAACAGTTATCCAGGGACGTGCTCAACTCCTGTTGCGGCACGCAAGCGATGAAGCGTCTGCGAAGAGTCTTGAAGTAATCACCAACGCAGTTGCCGACGGAACGAAGACGTTGCGCCGCATTCTCGAGTTTGCGCGTCGCGACTCCATCAGTGAGTTTGCGCCAGTCGAGTTGGGTTACTTGATCACTTCCAGCATCGATATTGCGCGGCCGAAGTGGCAGAGCAAATCCCGCAAAGGACAGGTTGAAGTTAAGGTTGAGAGCAATAGTGCGGTCTACGTTATGGGTGAACAGGCAGAACTGCGCGAGGTCGTGCTGAATCTGATCTTCAACGCAGTTGATGCGATGCCAGAGGGCGGCACCATGGAAATCGGAGCGCGCGCTGAGATCGACAGCGGCTGTTTCTGGGTTGCCGACACGGGTTGTGGAATGCCGGCTGAAGTTTCATCACGAATTTTCGAACCGTTCTTTACTACCAAAGGAAAAATGGGAAGTGGTCTGGGATTGTCGGCGTCGCACGGCATTATCACGAGGCACCAGGGCGAAATTGTCGTGGTGAGTGAGCCTGGAGAGGGCACGCGCTTCGAAGTACGGCTTCCGATCTGCGAAAAAACCGACCGCTTCGTCAAAAACGCGAACTCTTCTGTTGAAGAGCCGGCGACTGCGTAAGGATTGTTCCAAGATCGCGCAGTTACAGTCCAGTAAGAGTACATCCTGCTAGCGTTCGTTAGTCGTAATTCCCCTTATCCTGCAATTCAATTCCCCTTCATCGGTCTAGTTGATTCAGTTTTGTCAGCGGAACAACCGTTGCAGTAGTCCTCGTGCCAGCAACTAATTATCCTGATCCTTGGAGGAGGTTTTCCATGGCATTACCGAATCGAGACGAGATTGAGGGCAAATTTGACCAGGCGAAGGGCGCGGCCAAAGAAACAGTAGGACGCGCGTTAGACGATCGTGATCTGGAAGCCGAGGGGCAAGCAGATCAGGCCGGTGGCGACTTGAGGGAAGGATTTGGCAAAGCGCGCCGCAAGGTGGGCGAAGCGATCGAGGATGTCGGAGAGGCATTCAATAAATAGTTTTCACCTCAGCGCACACGAAAAGGACTTGCGATGAAAATCGCAAGCCCTTTTGTTTTTGTACCGCAAACTTTTAGTTTGCGTTTTTGATGGATTCCCGTCCCTGGGAGAGTGATGAGGGTCTGTCTTCTATTTCCCCCTGTTATTCTGTTCGCACGTGTTCGCCGCCAATTGCTTCGAGCAGCTCTTCGAGTTTGTCGACTTCTTCATCTGATTTCGATTCGACGCCAATCAGAATTCCTCCGCTCCGAAGACCGGCTTCATAAACCTTCGCCCGATATTCGGGAATGCCTGCGCCGATGAGAGCTCCGATGACGCCACCTGTTGCTGCGCCTGCGCCAGCGCCTGCGAGCGCCGCCGCAATTGGTCCTGCAATTACCAGATTAAGGCCGGGAAGAAAAATAGTACTTCCAACTGCCACGATCGCAGCCAACACCGCTCCTACAACTCCGCCGAGTGCACCGCCGATTCCCGCGCCGTCCGCAGCATGTGTGCGGGCCTGAAGCGCAAACTCCTTACTATGAGTCGCGTCAGACATCATCACGCTGATGTCGTCACGCGTGTATCCTCGCTTCAGAATCGCGTCCACCGCCGACTCGGCAGCGAGGCGATTCTTAAATAGTCCTGTTACCAATTTTGACTCTGCCATACTAACCTCCTTCGATCCGAATAGCCGGAGAGCACAAATCTATCGGCAACACTTGTGCCGATGACATTTAGCGGTTTTCAAGCTCTTCGGGGTCACTGCAGGCCGTAGCTTAGACGTTAAGCAAACAGCCCGTGGTTTAAATGTTTCGCTTCGGTACGCGTCATACGGTCAGCCTGGAGGCGGTTTATGTCTGGAGCAACGGCCCATTCTTGTGTACATTCCAGTCGTTAATCCAAATTCGAACCGTAAAAACCTGCCGCGTTGAAGATTCTTCAAATAAGTTCGGCGCAATCCATGGGCGGTGGCGAGCGACATCTTCTGGATCTCGTTAATGGACTCGTGCGCCGGGGACATGACGTTTATGTGGCCCTGCGATCAGACACGGCTCTCGCCACTGAATTATCCGCGATCCCAACTCAGAACATTTTTCACCTTCCCTTGCGTAACGCCCTGGACGTAGGAAGCGCACGTGAGTTGGCGAAAATTGTGCGCCGGCACGGGATCCAGATCGTGCACGCTCACATGGCACGAGACTATCCGCCGGCAGCGTATGCGGCGACTGCGTCGAAACATTCAAGGTTGATCGTCACGCGCCATGTGCTATTTCCGATGAACCGTATTCACAGCATCACGCTGTCGAAAGCTGCAAAAGTAATTGCTGTGTCTCAGGCCGTTGCTCGCCAACTCGTAATGGATGGCATTGCGACCCCGGAAAAAATAGCTATCGTGTTGAATGGAATCGACGGCGAGAAATTGAAAGGGGCGAAGCAGAATTTTAATCGACCGCAGTTTCTAAGCCGGCATGACCTGCCCGCGGATGCTCGACTCGTAGGCACCGTCGGCGAGCTAACTCCACTCAAGGGCCAAATCGAGTTTCTCCATGCGGCTGCCAGGCTTAGTCAGGAGTTTCCAAACCTCTACTTCGTCATCGCCGGCATCGACCATTCGCGTAGCCAGGAACACCGCGGCCACATTCTTCAACTGATCGAAGAGCTGAAGCTTGGACCACGAGTGAAGTTGTTGGGATGGATGGATGACCTGGCGCAGCTTTATTGCGCGCTGGAGGTTTTTGTATCCGCGTCGCACACCGAGTCGTTTGGACTCGCAATAGTGGAAGCAATGGCGACAGGTTCGGCCGTCGTGGCGACGCGCACCGAGGGAGCACAGGAAACGGTGCGCGACGGCAGCACTGGGTTACTGATCGATATACAAAACGTGGACCAGCTTGTTGAGGCGATTCGTCGATTGCTGCGCGACGAGGAATTACGTAAACGGCTGGGCAGCGCGGCATCGGAAGCTGCCGCGCATTTCAGCCTGCAACGCATGGTCGATGAAACCGAAAGAATTTATGTGGATGCGATTGGGGATTGATGGTCGCGTATAACGCGCACGTCCAGGCCGGCCACCAGAGCGTCGCTATTGCAGCGCATCAATTTTCGCCGCCAGAATGAAGTCGCTTTCGGTCAGGCCATCAATCTTATGAGTCCAAATAGTGACTTCAGCGCGCCCCCAGCCGAAACAAATGTCCGGGTGATGCCATTGTTCTTCCGCTAGATCGCCCACCTTATTTACAAACGTTTGGGTTTCTTTGAAATCCTTGAAGCGGTATTCCTTGCGCAGATGGTGTTCGTTGACGACTTCCCATCCTTCAACCTGGGCACTTAGTTTTGAAAGTTCGTCTCCCTTTAATGGAGGAACACCTCCGCGGCATGGGACACAATCGCGCGTTGCTAACTCGCTCATTTCAGTTGCCTCTGTTCTGAAAGCTTGATGTCTGTTTGAGTTGATTGTAACACCTGTCGTCGGGAGGGCGGGCCAGCCACCGGCGCTCCCAGTATCGTTGACTTGCTAAGACCGCGCCGTAACGGATAGTCTTACAGCAAAGCCAATTACTAAACGTCTCAGGTGATGCGCGGGCAGTCTCTCGTCGCTGTGTGTGAGACTGACTGCTTGCGAGGAGGATTAGTGGCAGACATTCGTCCTTTCAGTGCGTTACGTCCACAACCGGATCGCGCGAGCCAGGTGGCAAGTGTTCCGTACGACGTCGTCAACACGGAAGAAGCGCGCGCGCTGGCAGGTGAAAACCCGTTTAGTTTCCTGCACGTGTCGCGTCCTGAAATCGACTTGCCTGAGGGCACTGACATCTACAGCGATCAGGTCTATCGCAAAGCACTCGACAATTTCGACAGCCTCGTCAAAGACGCTCCGCTCGTAACCGAAGAAGCTCCCAGCATCTACCTTTATCGCTTGATCATGGGCGACCACGAGCAGGTGGGAATTGTCGCTGCCTGTTCAATCGACGAGTATGACCAGGATCTGATTCGCAAACACGAGCGCACCCGCCGCGACAAAGAAGACGACCGCACCCGGCACGTGCTGGTGCTGCGCGCGCAGACTGGACCAGTGTTTCTAACTTACCGCGCAAGTCGCGAAATCGACAGCATGGTGATGGAGACGATGGTCACCAATGCGCTCTTCGACTTTACCGCGGCCGACGGAGTGAAGCACACGATCTGGCATGTTCCTGATCCGGTACGCTTCGTTCAGGCATTCCGCGAAGTCCCGTTTCTCTACATCGCTGACGGGCATCATCGTGCCGCGAGCGCAGCGCGGGCGCGTGCAGAGTTGAAGACGAATAGTTTTGGTCACACTGGCGATGAAGATTACAACTTCTTCCTCGCAGTCTTGTTTCCCGACGATCAGGTACAGATACTGCCTTACAACCGCACGGTCCGCGACTTGAACGGATTGTCCAACGAGGAATTTCTTAATGCGGTGCGAAAGACATTTGATGTAACTGAAAATGGCAGCCCCAGCCCGGCGGCGCGAGGGGAATGGAGCATGTATCTGGACGGGCGCTGGTACAAGCTGACTCTCTCCGCAACGTCGCCTGCTCCGGCAGGCACAGTTGAATCGCTCGACGTTAGTGTTCTCCAGGATCGCCTGCTGGATCCGATCCTGGGCATTAAAGACGTCAGGACCGACAAACGAATTGATTTCATCGGTGGTTTGAGAGGAACGGGGGAACTCGAACGGCTCGTAAACGAAGGCAAAGCTGCAGTGGCGTTTTCTTTGTTTGCCACCACGATGGACGATCTGCTTCGCGTTTCTGACGCAGGCGAAATAATGCCTCCGAAATCGACGTGGTTTGAGCCGAAGCTTCGAGATGGCCTGTTGATTCATAAGATCTAACGCCGGTTTTATCGCTTGGCTTGACTAACAATGTGACAGCAACGATATGCGTGTCTTAATCGCTGACAAATTTGAACAATCCGGACGCGACGGGCTTAACGCCATTGGCTGCGAAGTGTCGTTTCAGCCAGACTTAAAGGACGAAGCGCTCGTCGAAGCTATTCGCAGCGGTTCGCCTGAGGTGTTGGTTGTGCGTGGCACTAAGGTTACAGAGCCCATGCTCGCTGCCAGCCAGATCAGGCTCGTGGTACGCGCGGGCGCCGGATACAACACGATTGACGTCGCGGCCGCCTCGCGACGAGGCATCTACGTTTCAAATTGTCCGGGAAAGAATTCGATCGCAGTTGCGGAGCTGGCATTCGGTCTAATTCTCGCACTCGACCGCCGCATCGCCGACAACGTCATTACGCTCCGGCGTGGCGAGTGGAACAAGAAGGAATTTTCAAAAGCGCGTGGCTTGTTTGGCCGGACGCTTGGCCTGATCGGCGTTGGAAAAATTGGACAGGAAATGATTCCGCGCGCGCGCGCCTTTGGAATGCCGGTGATCGCGTGGAGCCGCAGTTTGACTCCGGAACGAGCAGCCGCGATGGGCGTTGTTTACAAGGCAACTCCGGAGGATGTCGCCCGCGAAGCTGACGTGGTTAGTGTTCACGTTGCGCTGAATCCCCAAACAAAAGGTTTTCTAAGTGCGAGCTTTTTCGACGCAATGAAGGAAGGTTCATACTTCATCAATACAGCTCGCGGCGAAGTCGTGGATGAAGCTGCCCTGGTTTCTGCAATGAAGTCGCGCGGCATCCGTGCTGGTTTGGATGTTTATAACGGAGAGCCAACTGCAGGTACCGGCGAGTTTACTTCAGACATTCGAAATGAACCGAACCTTTATGGCACGCACCACATCGGCGCATCGACTGATCAGGCGCAGGAGGCAATCGCAGCTGAAACTGTGCGGATCGTGAAAGAGTTTAAAGAGTCAGGCCAGGTTCCCAACGTGGTAAACCTCGCGCGACAAACGCCCGCTACGCACCGCCTGGTTGTGCGCCATCTCGATCGTCCGGGTGTACTCGCTGCGGTGCTCGACGCGATCAAGAGCGAACAAATCAACGTTCAGGAAATGGAGAACATCGTTTTCGATGGCGCGGAAGCTGCAGTCGCTCGCATTAACTTAGACAACGCTCCCTCGGCGGAGTTGCTGTCCAAACTTAACAACGGGCATGCGGACATTATTGAACTGGATCTGCTCGAGTTGAGCGACTCATGAACACTGCCTTAATCACCGGCGCTTCAAGCGGCATCGGCGAAGTTTTTGCTCGCCGGTTGGCGACGCGCGGCCGCAACGTTCTCCTCGTCGCGCGGTCAGAGGACAAACTAATCACTCTGTGTAACGAGCTGGGCCGTTCCAACAGCATTCGCGCGCAACATGTGGCGTTGGATTTGAGCAAAGCCGACTCGGCGGCGCGGCTGTTTGAAGAGACGAAAAGGCGCGGACTGACTGTTGACATGTTGATAAACAACGCGGGCTTCGGTTCGTTTGGCGACTTCGCCAAACAGGATCTCGACCGCGAGTTGAACATGATCGATCTAAACGTGAAGTCGTTGGTCGAGTTGACCTATCGTTTTCTGCAACCGATGCGCGAGCGAAAGCAGGGCTCGATTATCAACGTTGCGTCCACCGCCGGTTTCCAGGCAGTGCCTTTCATGGCAACGTATGCGGCCACCAAAGCCTTTGTGCTTTCGTTTTCAGAAGCTTTGTGGGAAGAGAACCGGACGCATGGCGTGCGCGTCCTCGCGCTCTGCCCCGGGGTGACGGACACGAATTTCTTTGAAGCTGCCCGTGGCAAACGTCCGCCGGCACGGACGGCACAAACACCGGAAGATGTCGTTGACACCGCTTTGCGGGCATTGGCGCGCGGCAAGAGTCACGTGGTTTCCGGTTGGACAAACCGCGCCATGATGGAAGCTGAGCGGCTCGCGCCGCGCACGCTCGTGACCCGAATGGCGGGACGAATGATGAGGAATCAGTATGACGAGGAACCTCAGTAATGGTTTTGCATGTTCCTGAGTGTTGTGAGCCTGCCATCTTACGGAGCGAATGATGACGGAAAGAATCCATAACTTTAGCGCTGGACCAGCAGTTCTGCCTGTGCCCGTTCTCGAGGAGGCGCAACGCGACATGCTGTCCTTGCCGGGCGTTGGCATGTCGGTGATGGAGATTAGTCACCGGAGCAAAACTTTCGACGAAATCTACGCGCGCGCCGAAAACGGTCTCAGAGAACTTTTAGGAATCCCCGAAAACTATCACGTACTTTTTCTGCAAGGCGGCGCCAGTTTGCAATTTTCCATGGTGCCTATGAATTTTCTGCCGGCAGGTGGCAGCGCCGATTACGTCATCACCGGTAGTTGGGGCAAGAAGGCGCTGAAAGAAGGGAAGCGCGCCGGCGCAGTCAATGTTGCGGCGACGATGGCGGACGGTGGTTTTACGCGAGTGCCAAACGACGATGAGCTCACTCTCGATCCCAAAGCTGCGTTCGTCCACATTACGACTAACGAAACAATTGAAGGCGTCGAATGGAAACGAGAACCGCAAGTCGGTGACGTTCCGCTAGTCGCAGACGCTTCGTCAGATATTCTTTCGCATCCGATTCCAGTCGAGAAGTATGGTTTGATTTATGCAGGCGCACAAAAGAACATGGGACCAAGCGGCGTGACCCTTGTGATTATCCGGGACGATCTGCTTCAGCGAATACCTGATGGCCTTCACACGATGCTCGACTACCGGACTCACGTGGAGAACAAATCTCTCTACAACACTCCAAACACGTGGGGGATTTACATCATCAGTCTGGTCGCCAAGTGGCTTCGCGAAAAAGGCGGACTATCGGCGATGCACCGTGAAAACGAGGAAAAGTCACAGTTGATTTACGACGCGATTGATGCGTCTGACTTCTATCGTGGCCATGCCGATACCGACTCGCGTTCAATTATGAATGTGACTTTTCGCTTGCCTTCGGAAGAACTTGAAAAGCGGTTTACCACTGAAGCAACTGCTCAAAAACTCGACGGTTTGAAGGGACATCGTTCAGTAGGTGGCATTCGCGCTTCAATCTACAACGCGTTCCCCCTCGATGGCGTAAAAGCGTTAGTTTCCTTTATGAAGGATTTTGAACAGAAGAACGGTTAATGTTATTCGGGTTCTTCGTTGGTCGCCGCGGCTCACCAGCGTAGTGATTGTGTGGCGCTGCGCGACTTCTCGATTGATTGAAGGCTCGCAAAGAACTGAGGATCGGTAACTGCTGTTCCCCGACGTTCGATGCGGCCTTTTTATTTTAGTTCGCTGTAATGAGTTCGCCGATGACACCCGAAGCGTTGATTTTTGTAGTCACTGAAGCCGACGCCGGCAAACGTCTTGACGCTTATCTTGCCGCACAAATCGAGAGCTGGAGCCGCGCGAGGTTGCAGAAATTAATTGAGGAGGACGACGTCTTCCTGAACGGCGCCGCCGTCAAAGCGTCTCACCGGCTGGCGGCAGGCGATGAGATAGAGGTGTCGCTAACACCACCGCCTTCACATAACTTCTCGCCCGAAGACATACCACTCAACATTGTGTTCGAAGACGACGACGTGGTCGTCGTAAACAAACCGGCCGGGCTGGTGGTCCACCCGGCTGCCGGCATTTATTCCGGCACACTGGCTAATGCGTTGGCTTTTCACTTCCAGAAACTTTCGAGTCGCGGCGGCGCAATCCGTCCCGGTATCGTTCATCGCCTCGACAAAGGAACGTCCGGCTTGCTCGTGGTCGCGAAAACCGAGTCAGCTCACGAGAGCCTTTCCGATCAGTTTCGCGCGCGCCAGGTTTTCAAGAGTTATGTTGCTTTGGTTTTCGGGGTGATGAAGATAACAGAAGGAAGAATAGAACAACCCATCGCCCGCGATCCGCGGAACCGTACGCGTATGGCTGTAGTGTCAGGCGGACGCGAAGCGATATCACTTTTCAAAGTCCGGCACAGTTACGAAGCGTTTACACTCGTTGACGTCGAGCTCAAAACTGGACGTACTCACCAGATACGCGTGCATCTGGCCTGGTTGAAACACCCAGTTGTTGGCGACGAGTCATATTCAGATGGCCGCGAAAATAGCATCAGCGACCCACAGTTGCGCGCTTCCGTTCGTAAACTCGGCCGGCAATTTCTGCATGCGGAGCGCATAGCCTTTCGCCATCCGAAGACTGGGGAACGACTTGAGTTTTCAGCGCCCCTACCGCCCGAGCTGTCGCAAGTGCTCGATCAGGTAAAAGTGCAGAATTGAAGACGCCGGGGGCGCAGAAGTCGGCGGTTTGGTTTGTGCGCGGACCTGTGCTCTCATAATTCGCTGTGATTGCAGTCTGACTAAGGGTTTAAAGGGCAACGAGGCCGCGCCGGCGTGGCATCAAACCGCCGGTCTCCAGCCCAGAGAAAATCCTATTCACATAAGATTCATGACGTTTATTCCCCGCCATTTACTGCGCCTTTTGGTGTTTGCTGTTGCGCTCGGCGCTGCAGGCATCGAAGTCAATGCACAGCGACCGAGGCCAACCCCGACGCCAAGCCCCACGCCTGATCAGGAATCCATCACGACGTTTATTCGTCGTGTGCGCCTCCCAATTACCGTCGTCGATAAAAAAGGGCAGTTTGTAGCGGGACTGACGAAGGAAGACTTTCAGGTTTTTGAAGATAAAGTGCCGCAGCAAATTGAAACGTTCTCCGACGACCTTGGGGAAGCTTTACCGCTTTACGTCGCCGTGCTGATGGATACGTCTCCATCAACTCTGGGCAAGTTGAAGTTTGAACAAGAGTCGGCGATGAACTTCATCTACACAGTGGTGCGCCCGAGACGAGACCGCGTGTTGTTTGCGACGTTCGATCACGACATAAACTTGCGTCAGGACTTTACGGATCAACTCGATCTGCTGAACAAGGCAGTATTCGGAGTAAAGCAGACCGGGGAGAAAACCGCACTCTTCGACGCTGTGTGGCAATTCTGCGACGAGAAACTTCGCTCAGTGGTTGGGCGGCGTGTGCTGGTGGTGATAACTGACGGTGACGATACGTACAGCCGCGCGAATCTTCGCGACGCAATAGATATAGCTCAGCGAACCGAAACCACCATTTTCGCCATCTCCACTAAGGCTGGTTTTGTTTCTACCGTTCCCGGCGTAGAGGCGGGCCAGGCCAGAGATAAGGGCGACCGAGATTTGGTGACACTGTCCGAGGAAACGGGCGGGATGGCTTTTTTCACCGGCGATATGCTGACGCTGGAACGCTCCTTTAACAAAATCGCGAAGGAACTTCGGGCGCAGTATTTGGTCACTTACAAACCGGCCAACGATCGTTACGACGGCAGCTTTAGAAAGATTGACGTTAGGCTGGCTGAAAGTCGGAAGGGTCTGAAGGTAAGAACCAAGCACGGGTACAAAGCAATTGCAGATAGCGTGAGGCCGTAGAATTACCGATGTCTGATCGTCGAATTGGAAATTTCGTTGTGGCGTTGCTGGTGTTGCTCTCGTTGATTGCTGGAACAACAGTCAGCAACAGTTGGTTCGTATTCAGTGGACTGATTGCTGCCCAGGCACAATCGCAGTCAGATCCGCAGGACAAGACCCGCGCGCGCCGGACCAGTGAAGCGTCACCATCACCGACTCCGCCTCGCGACGAACCAAGCGGCGAGTCGGATGAAGTGGTCCGTGTAGAAACAAACCTGACTAACATTTTCTTTACGGCCGCCGACAGCAATAAGCGTTTTATCAGCTCGCTCAAAAAAGAAGATATTCGAGTGTTGGAAGACGGCCAGCCGCAGGAGATCTTCACTTTCCAACAGAACATCGATTTGCCACTTTCGATCGCAATACTCATTGACACGAGTCAATCCGAAGAACGCACACTGCCTGATGAAAAGGTTGCTGCCCGATCATTTCTCGAGGCCGTTATGCGTCCTTACAAAGACGAAGCCGCCATAGTTTCGTTCACGGGAGACGTGACCCTCGAGCAAGGATTCACCGGCAACCTCGATCGTTTACGTCGCGCGATCGACCGCGTTGAGTTTGTACCGCCGTCCGGTTACATCGGTGGCGGCGTAGTGGTTGGCGGAACTCCGCCGATTTCTGACACCAACCAGATCATGGCGGGTTCGACAGCTCTTTGGGATGCGGTCTGGGCTTCCTCAAACGAACTTCTGTCCGACTCTGCTGAAAACACTCGTCGCGCGATTATCCTGTTGACAGACGGTGTGGACACAATCAGTCAGGTCAAGATGCACGAGGCGATCGAGCGTGCTCAGAAAGCCGACGCCTTGATCTACGCGATTGGGATTGGCGATTCCTACCAGGGAGGCGTCGATATGGGGTCGTTGAAGAAGATTGCGGAGAGGACCGGCGGCAGGGCTTATTTCCCTCGTAGCGAGCGAGAGCTGCGCACTGCCTTTGACCAAATCCAAAGGGATCTTCGGGAGCAGTACCTCGTCGCTTATTCTCCTTCAAACAAAGCGCGCGATGGTTCCTACCGTCGTATTCAAATCGAAGTAGTCGATGAAGAACTGCGGAAGCAAAGCCTCAAACTCAACTATCGTCCAGGTTATTTCGCAAAAACCGGAGGCTCACCTGCGCCTGCAAAGTAGCCTGCAACTCCCCAAAACATCCCGAAAAACGGCCTTTTGGTCGGTATTTTAGGCGGTGACAAACTCAGACTAACCTTGTTATACTGCTGAGGGCCGATTTGCGGCCGCATCTCTACGTTTGTTAAATCCTCAATCCAAGTGGTTTAGCCGCTGATTCTCCTCTTAAATCCAGTCCGTTTGCGTCGCCTCTAAATACGCCGGATAGCGCCCGATTAAATTAAACCCATGGCCATGGTCTCCTCTGAAAAATGCCGCGTGCTTGTTGCAGACGACGATCGGCACGTCTCTTCGCTGCTTCATGATCTGCTGGAACAGGAAGGGTATGAGGTGATGTGTGTTGGCGACGGCGCGGAGGCTTTTGAGTCGCTGGCGACGTTTCAACCGGACGTGGTGATTAGCGATGTGGTGATGCCTGTCGTTGATGGCATCGAGCTCTGCCGGAAGATCAAGACCAATCCCGAAACAGCCAACACGCCTATCGTTTTGATCAGCGGACGCAGGATGTTGCCTGAAGACAGTATCGCTGGCTTGACGGCGGGCGCCGACGATTACCTAAACCTACCTTTCCGCAATGAAGAGCTGCTCGCGAAGATCGCTCGACTCACGGAGCGCTGCCGAATTGAAAAGCATTATCGAGAGATCGTCGAACATGCAACGGACATCATTTACACGCACAACATCGACGGAGTCATAACCAGCATCAACGTCGCGGGAGCAGTCTTCTTCGGGAAGACTTCTTCAGACATTGTTGGCACTCATCTCAGCACCCTCATCGGTAGCGAATACGCTGCGCACGCCGTTGCGGCAGCGCGAAACGAAGATAAATCGTCGTTGCGATCCACTTACCGTCTCCGAGATCAACAGAACAATGATCGATATCTCGACTGCGTTATCTCGGTTGAACGCGATCGACAAGACCGGCCGACCGGAGTTCGCGCCGTAGTCAGGGACATTACCGAGCAGAAACTAGCTGAGGAAGCATTAAGGCAGAGCGAGGACCGTTACCGGCGTCTGGTTGAATTGTCGCCCGAAGCAATCATCGTCCATAGCAGTGGCAAACTAATCTATGTAAATTCCGCCGCAGTCCGGTTATGGGGTGCGAGTTGCGCCGAAGACTTAATCGGACAGTCAGTGTTGGATAGGGTCCATCCCGATTACCGTGACGCTGCCAGTAAACGAATCGCGGATATTCAGCTCGGTGCCTCCAGTCCGCTGACAGAAGTAAAACACCTGCGGCTCAACGGCGAGATCATCGACGTTGAAGTGACCGGCATGCCGTTTATGTACTACGGGAAGCGAGCGGTCCAGGCGGTAATTCGCGACGTGACTGACCGGCGACGTGGACGCGAAGCCTTAAAGCAAACTGAGACGCGCCTGCGTACTGTCGTTAGTAGTGCGTCGTTAGTGTTGTTTGCGACAGACCACAACGGCATCTGCACGTTGTTGGAGGGCGAAGGGCTAAGGGCCCTGGGATGGAAGTCAGGAGAGCTGGTGGGCCAGTCTCTTTACGATGTGTTTCACGACACTCCGGCCGTGATCGATAACATCCGGCGCGCACTCGACGGCGAAGCTTTTTCCGTTGTCGTGGAAATCGGCGACCTGGCCTTCGACACCAGATATTCTCCGTTAACCGACGAGTCGGGAAAGGCGATGGGAATCATCGGTGTTGCAACTGACATCACGGAAAATCGCAAAGCTCAAAAGGCATTACAGGAAAATGAGGCGCGATACCGTGAGTTGTTCGAAAACGCTAACGACATCATTTACACGCACGATCTGGCCGGCAACTTCACATCGCTGAATCGCAGTGGTGAACGCATCACAGGTTACAGTCGCGAGGAAGCAACGCTGATGAATATCGTCGATGTGCTGGCGCCCGAGTACGTGGCGGTCGCGCGCGAAATGATTACCAAAAAAACCGACCTGGATGCGCCGACGGTCTATGAGTTGGAAATCATCACAAAAGGCCATCGACGCGTTCGGTTGGAAGTCAGCACGCGTCTCATCTATCGAAACGGTAAATCGGTTGGTATCCAGGGTGTCGCGCGCGATCTGACCGACCGGAAACGATCGGAAGAAGTGTTGGCGCAACAAGCGCAACGCGAGGCGATGACTCATCGTATCTCGCAGGCGATTCGCTGTTCGCTCGACAGTTCGGAAATTTTTCAGACTGCTGTCCACGAGCTCGGTGCGTATTTACAAGCCGACCGTTGTTCGCTTTTTGTTAAAGACGCCAAATGGAGCCGCGTGCTCAATGTGGCGGAGTATCACGCGCAGGGCGTTGTGCCTGCTGCGCCCAACTTTAATCTTCAGGACGTCGACGTCCTGATTAGTGCGCTTGATGAGAATGGCGTCCTTTGTTTCGACGATGCTGCCAACGATCCGAGGATCGCGGGTGTTTATGCTCGTATCCTCGGGCCCGCGAATGTGCGATCGATCATGTACGTGGCGATCCGCGTAGGTGAGGAAGTGATGGCAGCATTTGCTCTGTCGACCACCAGAGAGCTTCGACACTGGACCCATTCAGATATTGCCCTCGCGAAAGCCGTCGGTGATCAAACCGGCATCGCGATTCGTCAGGCTGAGTTGTATCAGAAGGCAGAATCGACCTCTAAACGAGAGTCGCTGCTCAACAAAGTGACTATGGCGATTCGTGCGTCGCTGAGTCTTGATGAGGTGCTGAGTACTGCTACGCGCGAAACCGGCATCGCACTGGCAGCGTCTCGTGTGCACTTGTACCTTTACAATCCGCAGGACCCTGTTTCTACTATTCAACATGAATACATCGCCGACGGTTGCGCGCCGCTATCTTCGCGATGCGTTACCTACGACGATCCCATCGGCAAGCACTTGTTGGGCCTCTCAAAACCGCTCGTCATAAACGATTCGCATAACCATAACGACGGACCCGCGGACTTCAGTGAATGTATTCGCGAACATGCGCGGCAGGAAAACATCCGTTCCCAAATTGACTATCCGCTCATCATCAAAGGCCGCTTCCGCGGCGTGATGTGCATACACCAGACCGATCGGGTACGCCGTTGGAATGAAGACGAGTTGTCGTTGGTCCAGTCGGTCGCCGAACGCCTGGGCGTAGGTATGGGCCAGGCTGAACTCTTTGAAATGGTGGCGCGGGCGAAGTCGGAATGGGAAACCACCTTCGACGCGATGTCGGACGGCATATTCATTTTCGATCGCGGTGGTTATTTGAAACGGGTCAACCGCGCCGGGGCCGCGATGGAGGCGTCGGATCCCCGTAGTCTTCTCGGGAGTAAGTGTTGTGACATCCTGCGGACAACTTCCGAAGACTCAACTTGTGTTGTCGAAGAAGCGATTGCGAAGGGCCGCAGCCTGACTATTGAGGTTACTCCGGACAGCTTGAATCGCCCGATTCTCGTTTCGATCGAACCGGTGTTGGAAAAAACTGGTGAAGTGACTGCGGCTGTCTGCACGGCGCGCGATCTCTCGGAATTGCGGAAAGTCCAGGCCGTCGCCCGCGAACACCAGTCGCTATTGACGAACATCCTCGAGAGCGCGCGCGAGTCGATTTACGCAGTCGACATGGATGGCCGGTTCAAATGGTGCAACAGCGCCACCTTGCTGGCGCTTGGTCTGAAGCGCGAGCAGTTTATTGGCAGGTATTTACTGGATCTCGTTTATGAACCTGATCGCGAGACGATCGGTCCCAAGCTGCAAAACGCGTTGATGGGAGAAGCGCAAACTTACGAGATGCGCTACTTCTCGGCCGATGGTCGGCTGCGCTACGCGCGCGTAGATAATTCACCGCTGGTCGTGGAAGGACGGACAACCGGTGTGCTCGGCATCGCTCGCGATATTACCGAACAAAAAGAGGAGCGTGAACGCGCTGCCCGGGCCGACAAATTGCGCGCCCTGGGCCAGCTGGCCTCAGGCGTGGCCCACGACTTCAACAATTCGCTGGCAGCGATCTTAGGTCGTGCACAACTACTGCGGCGCCAGGTGAAGGACGATGCCGTAGTGCGTAATCTCGACATCATCCAAACCGCAGCCGAAGACGCAGCCGCTACCGTCCGTCGCATTCAAACGTTTGCGCGCAAGTCGCCGGCGAAAGAGTTTGAGATATTGGACGTTACCAATCTGCTGAACGACGCCATCGAAATTACTCGTACGCGCTGGCAAAACGAAGCCCGTTTGCGTGGGCTTGAGTACGAAGTTGCATTGAACGCCGAAGAAGGACAGTACACGTTTGGCAGCGCCTCGGAGCTGCGTGAAGTTTTCGTTAACTTGATCGTTAACGCAGTCGACGCGATGCCGAAAGGTGGAAAACTTGAGATAGGCAATGTCACCGAAGGAAAACGGTTGCGGCTCCAGTTTAAAGACACGGGAATCGGCATGCCTGAAGACGTGCGTCAGAAGATCTTCGACCCGTTCTTTTCCACCAAAGGGGCGCAGGGAACAGGCCTCGGTTTATCGGTTAGCTACAGCATTATCGAACGTCATGACGGGTTGATCGGCGTAGTTTCGGAAGTTGGGGGCGGGACTACTTTCACGATCGATTTACCGGCTCATGAAGTAACGACAGAAGAAGAATCAGTTTCCATCGAGACCCCCGAGATTTCGTCGCTTTCGATTCTGGTAATTGACGATGAACCGGCGGTAAGAGAGACACTCGCAGACATGCTGGAAGTAATGGGTCACAAGGTGGTGCTCGCCGACAGCGGACAAACCGCTCTACAACAAGTAGCGCGCACGGATTTCGATTTGGTGTTTACCGACCTTGCCATGCCGGACATGGACGGTTGGGAGACAGCGCGTGCGATTCGTCACCGATGGTCCGATATGAAGATTGTGCTGGTCACTGGCTACGGCAGCGGGACGACGCCACCGGGCGGTGAAGAGAATCTGGTTAACGGAGTAATTGGCAAGCCGTTTGATTTTTCGCAGATTAGCCAAACCATCAACGGCCTCGTCGCCGGCATTACCGCATTGGAAACTGTGACTTGATAAGCTTAATTAGTTACAGGACACCTCATAGAGATCATAGCGGTGAGTCTGCATCGAAGCGCCGATCCTCAGCATCAGCGCCCGCTCGTCTAGTCCCTGCGAATCCACCGGCTAATGCTCCGACGGCAAAACCGAACATCAACACTAACACTGTGAAGTTGGTCCAGTACTCAAAAGTCCTATTGTCCTCGCCAAAATACAGAGTGATGGGTACAGCAAGAAGTATGGCCAGGAACATTCCCAGTACAACTCGCTTTATCAGACGAAACGGGTTTTTCGGAGGGCGAGTTATCAACCAAATGCAAATTCCAATGATCGTGCCGGTGAGTGTGCCCAGGAGAAGGAACGGCACCAGGAAGTAACCGATGTACATCACGAGATAAGCTTGATCGTGCCCGGTCTCCGTTTGAAACATGTCACTGCGGAGACCCAGATACACGAAGAAAAGTAATCCTCCGGTCGCGCCGCCAAGCGCGGCTCGCAAAATGCCCAATGAAATTTTGGCCTCATTCATCTGGGTATGAACGTAGGCTTTTGCGAATCGCGTTGCCACACGGCGATCTAGTCGCCGGCTTAATTGCGCGAGGCCGCGATGGTCTTAGCTCCGGCAAGTAGGCCCGCTATTGCGCCCGTGAGGAAGCCGAAGTCAAGATAGAACAGCGAAGCCAGCATCCAGGTCGAAATATCGTCCGCTGACCAATTACTCACACCGCCGAAGTAAGCGATTACACCCATTGCCAGCACCAGACAGCCGCCGACCGTTGTTCTTGCGACAATTCCGGTTCTTACTTTGCGCGCGATGAGCCGAAGAATCATCGCGATTATTACACCTACAAGCGCAGCTGAAGGGATGCCGAGGATTGCAAAAAATAACGCACTGCCGTCGAAGCGTTGGTACTTGACAAAGACTATTACGGCGACAATAGTGGCTTTCGCCGTGTTTCCGAGAACACCTCCCAACGCACCTCGCCAAACGCTGATTGAGTTCCTATTTTTCACGGATTAATTTGCGAATGGCCCACCTATAAACGACCTGTGGCCCACTTCACCGCCGTGTCAAACAACAGTCCTCCATTGCTGTTGAAGCTAGCGGCCGATGTGTCATTCATGAATAGGCCGACACGTCGCGCCGGCGCCGTCAAACCAGGCATAGCTGCTCCGCTTGCATAGCCAAAGATCAACGTCTTAGTCGAGTCAGTGGCAGCCGTGGCTATCGCTGCGGCGTTCGCGTTTGGCTTGCCCCAACTCATCGTTCCCGAAACATTGAGCACTGTCACAGTGCCTGACAACCCGGCCGCTAGCGGATGAGTGGCATTAGTTATCTTAACTTGAGTCTGCTTCGTAATCGTGCCGAAATCTTTATTCGTGCTGCCCGTCATTCCCATGTTGGTATATAACCCGGATTCCCACAGAACGACAGGAACTGCGACGATGCGAAACTTAGTGCCCACCGATGTTGGCGTAACTGTTGATGAGATAACTACCACGGCCTTGCCAGTGGCGTCCGCTGTGGTGGCAGCAGAACCGGCCTTTACGGTGACCACATACCCCAACGCTTCAAGCCGCGCTTTTATTGCCGCGTCGCTGCTATTGAGCGTCGTCGAAGCCGTCACGAAAAGTGCGGGAGACGAGACACTAACAGACGTCCACGAGGAATTCATGGTTGTGCCGTAGTTATCAACAGCTATGGCAACCAATATGTGATTTCCACCCGGAGGATTGGACCACGTAAAACTGTATTGGTTGGGGCCCGTGACTGCGCCCATGCCGAGTAGAGTTCCGTTTGCGTAGAAATTCACTCCGCTAATCGAACCATCGCTGTCCGAGGCAGTCGCGGTCATAGTGATATTTGTCGGCGTCGTAAACGTCGCGCCATTGAGTGGCGCAGTCATGGTTACCGTCGGAGACGCATTATTTTGAAGGTAGACATTGATCCTGACGGGATTTGAGATCGTCACAACGCCTGAGTTATCAGTGGCCGCGATCGTCATCAAATATGAACCAGAGGGCGGATTAACCCAGGTAATCTTATAAAGGCCCCCACCCTCAATAATTCCCGGACCAATCGACATATTATTGGCAAAAAATTCAACGCTGGCGATGTTGGCACCACCTTGTCCTTCGGCGCCGCGAATTAAAACGCTTCCAGGAGTTGTGAATTGTGCGTTGTCGACTGGACTCCAGATATAAACATTTGCCGTCCCGTTTACAAAAACATTGGTTGCGGCTGAGACTGAACTTCGTCCTCCATTATCTGTTGCCTTGGCAATCAGCGAATGTTGACCAAAGCTAACGTTCGACCACGTGAATGTGTACTCGTTTGGATTGCCCGCAATCCCAAAACCTACTGATTGTCCGTTATCGAAAAGTTCGACGGAGGTTATTGAGCCATCGTCTGACGCATTGATCGTGACGGGAATATTAGCCGGCCCAGTAAACATGTTTCCGTTGGATGGACTCGTAATCGTGACGGTCGGCGCGGCGTTTGGATCGATTGAGACCGTCGTGCTTTGAGTTGCATTGTTATTTGCGAGATTGGAATCTGTTTCCTTAGCGGTCACGTACGCCGCATTTGTGATCTCGCCGTTCGAGGGGCTTACAACAATCATGACGACCGCACTTGCTGTCGCTGACAGTGTCGAGAGCTTGCACACAACGGTGCCCTCAGTTTCTTTGCATGTTCCCTGGTTCGAAGTGAACGACACGAGTTCGCTGTCGGCTGGCAATGAATTTGCCAGGCTCACCTGGGTGGCGGTCTGTGGTCCATTATTAGTAACCACAACCGTGTACGTGAGATTGCCGCCTTCAACAATTGGATCGGTGGAGTCGGTGACGCTTACGGCGAGATCTGCAACCGCGGTATTGGGCGGTTGAGGATTAGTTAGCGAAGCGACCACGAATTGTCCGAGTAGATTTGACCTGGCGTTAATCGTCCTGTTAGGGAAATTGGGTGCGAGGGGATCTGGAGCGAGCACGGTCCGATCGGTCCAGATTACTTCGTCCGGATCGTAAGGATCCTGCTCAAGATGAAACACCCTCAAGTTGTTAAAGACAGTCTGATCGGAAACGGAAGGAACTGAGAACGTCACGGTGTACGGAGCCGATGCTTCGGCCTCAGAGTTAACGTTGTAACTGAGATTTGTATATAGGGAGTATCCAGCAGGCAGAGCTCCACCAAGTGTTGCATCGAACGGCACGACATCCGTTGTGCCTTCTTCATAAATCTGCCCGGCATCAATTGAAGTAAGCTCGTCGCCTCCTGAAAGGTTGACGGGCGAAGTAGAACTCAGCGACTCAGTGTCGCCTTCCTTCGTCAGACCGCTCCCGGAACTTCCGTATAGTCTTTTGCTGACCAGGGTTGGATTAAAGAATCCGCCGTGCCCGAAAAACGCGTCGCTGGTTTGACGTCCCGTTGCTGAATACCAAACAACAACTTCTTCCGGAGCCGAACCGCGGTAGATTTGTAGCGGACTTCGGCCCGCTGTGAAATAAGTGCGGATCGGCTGGCCTGAATGTACGATGCCCGCAACATCGGTTGGATCTTCCTCTCCGCTTTGATAACGCACTACCGAAAGCTTTATGTCTTGGTTTGATCCCGAAGGAATTTCGAATACCTTTCCGTTATTCCACACCGGACCATTTGCGGCGCCCCAACGCCAGTGGCTGTGCATGCACTCCGGACAGCCTGGTCCTTTGTAACTCCAATTCTGAAAGGTCCAATCTATTCCAGGTTCATCTACCTTGGCTCTGAAGGTTTGGTGAATGTTGTCCCACCTATTTGCGCGCTTACCGTTTAGGATCGCAAACCCGGAATACTCATTGAACTGCGGGTTTGATTTCGCTTCAAATACCACCCCGCGCGGCAGGCAGCCACCCTCAGTCTCAGCGAAGTCACAATCTTTAAACAGTCCGATCGTGTTGTATGGGTTGTCGTCTACGCGAAAGTGCTGGCGCTGGGCGATGTTGAATGATGTGAAGGTCTCGTTGCCCTTCGGAGCAAACTGATATTCCACAATCGGCTTCCATCGCGAGCAAGTCAACTTTTCACTCGGTTCGCAGGGGCCTCCGACACCTTGTTTGTAAAACTCATAGCGTTGGCTAACTCGAAGACAACTCTGTCCGATCGAATCGATTGCGTAAGTAGCTTCGATCACCATCTTTTCGCCATCCGTGGTGACGGTGAAATCTACGAGGCGGCTTCGCATCGTCGGATCAGAACTATTAGGCTTTAGTTCACCCCGTTGTTTTGGAAAGGCGCTCGTTTCCAGAGAGTAGTAGGGTACGCTGATTCGCTTTGCCATGTAGCGTTGGCCCAGCTTGACGTCTTTCAGGACCAGGCCATCGTTCGCGCTTACTTCAGCAGTCATGCTCCAATTCGGATTGGTTCCATCCACGTCGTACGGCCACGGCGTGCTGAGCGTCTGAGTAGGAGGAGTTTGTATTGTTGGCATTTCGCAAACCACACCTCGACCAAGATCAGCTTGCCACTCAGGGTTCGACGGCGTTCTGGTCAGGTTGGTGTAACCGGTACCGTCAGCATTGGCTGCGTATAGTTCTAAATCGGGAAATGGATAGACGCCATAAACATAAATTACTTTCTTACCATCGGGTGTCCATATGGGCTGGCTATATGAGTAGGCCTCCGGCCCAATCAAGATGAGGCCGGTACCGTCAGGGTTTACAGTCGCAATATAGCTGCCATAGGTCAGGGCCAATCTCTTGCCGTTTGGCGACCAAGCGGCCCAATAATCGGGCCCGCCCCCTCCATAGCACTCAATAATTCTTCTTGGACCTCCCAAGTTGGGATCAATGTTTATAATGTAAATTCCGCCGATTTCATGCTGGATGCAGGCTCTGTCGTAAGCGGCGACGAGACGAGAGCTGTCAGGAGACCAGATAGGTCTCTTAATGCCGTCAAAATTAAAGAAAGTAAGTCGAGTGGTAGGACCTCCTGCAGAACTCATCAGGTAAACATCCCACCAAAGTCCATGTGCGTTGCTGAGAAAGGCAATTTTCTTTCCGTCAGGTGACCACGATGGCCTTCTGTCGTCGCTGTTGAAGGTGAGTTGCGTCCGATTGCTGCCGTCGATCTTGACTCGATAAATGCTAGGCTCCCCACCGGTTGCTCCATCGCTCTGGAAAGCTATTTCTGAGCTGTCAGGCGCCCACGTCGCGTAGCTGTTGACTCCGCCCGCCGGTGTAAGATTGATCAATCCGGCGCCATCGACATTTATGCGATAAATAGAATCGCCATATTCGAATGCAACCTTGAGACCATCCGGCGACAAAACAGGTCGCTTCGATCCCAGGCAGGTGCAGAGTTTCGTCTGCCCACTTCCATCCAGGTTCATCACCCATGGCTCTGAACCTCTTATATAAACAACCTTGCGGCCCGTGCCCTGGCCCAAAACGGCCGAAGTGTCACCGGCAAGCGTCCAAAAAATCATTACAAATAGAACGAATAGGAAGCGGGCGTTAAATGGCATAGGTCAACTCCTTGGCGGGAGAATTCTGATTGTGATTAGGTTGAAAACGACTCGAGAGACTTCAGCAACGTCGCGTTGCGTCTATTCGGCGCAAAGGCGCGTTATTACTTTTCAGTTTTATGAGAGCTAATACTAATTAAAACTCATAACGCCGGCGCTGGCGGTGAAGCCGACGCCGAAGCCGACGACCATTGCCGGTCCGGTCCATTCGTCCTTTGCAGCCAACATGAATCCGGTTGAAGCGCTCGAGAGGTTGCCGTAGTTCTTCAAAACTTCGTAAGAGCCCTGGACCTTGGTTGAGTCAGTTTCCAGGTGAAGCTGTGAACAAACGCCATCGAGTATTTTCTTGCTGCCGGTGTGGATCAGGCAGTCATCAACCTGGCCGAGATTTGAGACAGGCGAGTCGGGATGTTCCAAAACGTTCTTGACAGTTGTGACCGCATAGTGCGCGCCACGTGAGGGGACGGTGGGACGCATGAAGTATTGCGGCCGGCCTTGCAAAAACGGGTGAGAACTATTACTGGTCATGGTGAGCAGATTCACGTCATCAGGCTCATC
Organism: Pyrinomonadaceae bacterium; assembly: GCA_963730985.1. Taxonomy (GTDB): domain Bacteria; phylum Acidobacteriota; class Blastocatellia; order Pyrinomonadales; family Pyrinomonadaceae; genus PSRF01. The sequence goes on along the minus strand of CAVSTX010000003.1, from coordinate 825,312 downwards.
GTTGGTTAAGTGGGAGATTGGACCAAAAGCTGGCTTACCTTCTTCGGTGCCTACGAGCAGCGCTACCGCACCGTCTCCAAAGAGCATCGATTGAACGACGAAGGTCGTATCCAGCCTTTGCTGTGCGAACTGGGCATCATCTACTTTTCGCTCCTTCCTCAGTTTTGCGAGTTCACGATAACCGAAATATTCGTCGCTCAAGAGCGGCGCGACAAAGGGAGTGTGTGCTTCGGCCATCAGCACGATCGCCAGTTGGCCGGGGTTTGCGGCGAGATACCATTGAGCGACTTCAATGGATTTTAAAAGCACCGAACAGCCCTGACTCTGCATGCTGACTGTGCGGATCGATCTGGAGAGAAGTCCGTGAGTTTTGCCGACAACTTCTGAGGCGAGGCAGGGAAGCATTTGATCGGGAGTGTTGGTGGCGGCTACCAGCAAACCAATCTTCGAAGGATCTCCCTGCCATTGTTCAATGCACGTGCGCGTAGCGTCGACGCCGAGTTGAGTGGTCGAGCTGTCGGCGTTCATGGGTTTCCCGGAGAGAAAATCGGGATAGTTGTCCATGACCGAATAGCGCTGGTCGACGCCAAGAGCATTGATGGTGTTGATAAGTTCTGGGGTGAGTTTATGCACGAGAGCGTTAGCTAACTCCGTGGTCTGAAATGCATTTTTCGGAGTCGAAGTTGCTGCTGACACTAGGTTGATCATTGCCGTCTCCCTGGGGAATAGAGCGCGAATGGACTTTGAACTCGTGCAGTTACACGTTTGTTTCGACCATTAACGTATCAATGCCTGTGCCATTGGGGCGTGCGTGCGCCGGCTTGGGTTAAGTGCTGAAATAACAGAGCTTAGGAGGGAATTTTCCAGCTCGTGAATATGCAGTGTTTTGGATACTGCGTATCCACATTCTTAGCAAAATCTCTGGTAAGCATTTTTGGCGGGAAAGTCGTTGGTTAGCAGCTATACACCTGTGTATCTGGTATGCGGGGGATCGGGGGATCGGGGATTCAGGGATTCGGCTTTGTCTAAAAAGGCGGGGCATCGCGGGACTTTATGGGCAACCGTCGGACTTTTTGAACAATTTGTGCGTGTGCGAGATGTTTTTAGTGGGCAAGTGTTGACTGCGTCAACACAAATAGTGGGGTGGAATCTGTGGTGCTGTTTCGATGCAAAACTTGTTGCATCTTTTTGAGTGCCGTCCCTTCCCTCCGATCCTTGCCGAATAATTTGCATCGGAATATAACCTCGCTCAATAGGGGCGGGTGCTGAATGTGTCCGTCCGAGTGTAAGAGACACCCTCAAGCCAAACTTGTGGGTAGGGCGTTGCTGGGGTGAGGACAGTAACGCCCCTTGCTTTTAGACACACGACTCCGTTCTGCCACACGGCAGTTTCACGCATCAGCTAATTAACAGTCAGACTAAACCGCGATACCGATTACCGTCAGGATCGTCTCGAAAACCGGATTCGTTAAGTCTCCGGTCGGGATACTTCCCTCAGATTCCTGCGGCGGCGGTACAGGCGCGGTCACGTCTGTAGATGGAATGAGTCCGGCTAAGGTCGTGCCGGACAGCACACACAACAAGCTGAATGCCAATGCAAATCGTTTCATGGTTTTTTCTCCTTGGATTTGAGGATGTAAGACTTCTGGCAACAAAACAAAATAGAGCAGTCTCCGAAGCATCTTGCAAGGCACAGCGATGGCGACTAATATCCGCTCGTACTCGCAAGCCTTCTTACTTCTCACTGAAAAGGTTTATCTCGCTTGAAGATAGCCTCACCAAAACTCCACACGGCGCGACTAACACCAAACGCCGCAGCTCTGCTTAGGTGTGAGACTGCTCTGGAATTGAAAGACAAAAGTGACTATCAAGGGGCGCAAGACGTAATGCGCCCGCTATGGAAGCGAGTCGGAGAGAGGCCGGACACTACCGGGCTTCATCCTTCGACCGCCGCCGAAGTTTTGCTGTGTGTGGGTATCTTGACGGGTTGGATCGGTAGCAAGAATCAGATCGAAGGGGCACAGGAAACAGCGAAGAATCTCATCACTGAAAGCATTACTTATTTTGAGTCAGAGAATGACGTTAAGCGGATCGCAGCCGCACGTACTGAGATCGCATATTGCTATTGGCGGGACGGGGAATTAAACGAAGCCGAAATCATGCTGCGGGAATCCCTGGAGCGACTCACGACAAAGGGAGAGACGCGGGCAAGAGCATTACTCAAACTGACAACCGTTGTTTGGACCGCTGGGCGACCGGATGAAGCCTTACGAATTCTCTCGGAAAATGCGGCTCTGTTTGAGAGACTTGCCAACCATACAACTACGGGCGTTTTTCATAGTCAATTCGCACTCGTGTTAACAGCCCTTGCCAATTCAGAAAACCGATCGGAATATTTTCAGCGAGCCGTCACTGAATACAAGGAAGCGGATCGGCATTTCCGATTAGCCAGCAATCCCGTGTTTCGTGCTGACGTTAAAAACAACGTTGGATTCCTGCTCTCTAAGCTGTCTCGTTTCAAGGAAGCACACAAGTATCTCGATGAAGCGCGACGATTGTTTCTCAGTTTCAGAGATAAGGCGCGGGCCGCACAGGTAGATGAAACGCGGGCGCAAGTTTTCATCGCAGAGGGCAAATGGAAAGAAGCTGAATCAGTCGCCCGTAGAGCAGCATCATCTTTCGCCAAGATGGGTCATAGGTGTTTAGAAGTCGATGCGCTGATTAGTCAAGGTATCGCTCTGGCAAGGTGGGGAAAGAAGCAGCGAGCGCACTACATGTTCCAACATGCCATCGAAGTTGCCTTGCAGGTGAACGCACAGAACAAAGCCGGACTTGCCGCGCTAACGCTAATCGAGGAAGTAGATCAGCTCTCGCCCGCGACCTTGCAAGCCGCCTACCAGCAAGCGCGGGAATGGCTCAGAGAATCGCAGAATCAGGATTTACTTTTGAGAGTCAACGACGCTGCAGGAAAACTCGCTACAAGTTTGCGCGGCGAACTAAGCGGAGACGAAGCGACGGAGATCCTGTTAGAAAAAGGCTTCGACTTTCACGGCAAGGTTTTGGAGTATGAACGGTCGATGATCAAACAGGCTTTAGCTCAGGCCAATGGCCGCATCACTCACGCTGCATCGTTACTACGGCTTAGCTATCAAGGGCTTGCTTACATCATCGAATCCAGACACCCCGATCTACTGAAGCAACGTTCGCCAGTGCGTCGTCGCGCTAAGAAGTCGATTGTGAAATAGGCTCACCTCTGACTACTTCATGTAGTAGCCTTCCAAAAAAAGATATGCTTGATCCTGTATTCGTTTTGATCTAGGCTGTCGCCGCTGCTTTTTCTTTTCCCTGTGGGCGTCAAGTCTTCTTACGTGACGAAGACGGCGCAACAAGATGTAATTCGGGAACCGACAGGGCAGTTTCGATCTTTCTTAAATAACCGCAGTTGAGTTTGATCTAGCTATGGTGACCGTAGCGGCTGGGCGTACCGTACTTGTCTACGCTAAGTCGATCATTGGCTCGCTGTGTGAGAGGGCAGTCTAAAGGGCGAGAGCGCCCTTGTTGTCTCTTTCGCACGGTTGAGCCTTTTTTCATTTTTGGAGTTGATAAAAATGATATTTACTGGGCCATAAAAGAACAAAAGCGTCGTGACCTGGTACGTCCGACGCCTTCATCCAATTCGTTTGTTGCTTCGGGGCTCCGGCCTCGAGTCGATCCACTTCTTACGTTGTGGCCGAAGTTGAATCGAGTGATGGCGGGAAATACGCGCAGCGGAACCAATATGCTCACGCTTGCTGATTGTGGACGACGTATTCAGCTTGAATTCTTTCTCGGCAACGCGCGGGATCGGCGGCAGAGTTTAGCAAAAGTCGGTTTGCTAATAGATGTTCTTGACGGCTTCCGCACGGCGCTTGAAGAAGAAGCAAAACTGATCGAGCAGGCCCGATGATTAGATCTCTACGCTTTTTCAGCCGTCCGCTGCACGGACTTCGTTTTTGGGATTCCTGCCAATCCCAGCGATGAATCGCTGGGCTATTTTCATTCGTCCGCTAACGCGGACTAACGGATTTTTGAGCAAGGTCCGCGATTGCAGATTGAGAGAGATCTCAACGCGGCAGTCGATAGCGCCCCACCGTGCTTTCGCCGATGCTGCCGAAGTAGAGTGCGCCGTTGTGTTCGACCACGTTGGCGATTTGGGCGTAGCAGTCTGGTGAGGCGTTTTGCAGGTTATCGATCACTTGCCCGTTAGAATTTAAACCGAGCACGAAGCTGTAGCGCTTGGGCGCCGGTTGCAGAAACTTCGGCAGGCGCATGATCATTTTGCGCAGAAACGGACGCGGCAATGTTTTGTCGAGTAGCTGATTGCGCGGCGTAACGAGTGCGAGCCAGAACTTGTCGCGGCCGTTTGAGGAAAGACCGTCAGGGAAGCCCGGCAGGTTTTCAATAAACACTTCTTTTTGGCTCGCCTTTGGACCAGTTAACCAAACGCGATGGATTCGGTACTCGCCCGTTTCAACTACCAAAACAAACGATTGGTCGCGACTCGCCGCGACGCCGTTGGCAAAACTGAGATTCCACAACAACGTCCTGGTGGTTTTCGTCGACGGGTAATACGCAAGCAAACGGCCCGAATGGCCGTGTTCAATCAAGTCTGCCTTGTAGTTTGAGATCGGAAACTTCGCCGAAGCGTCAGTGAAGTAGATCGTTCCATCGGCGCCGATATCGAGATCGTTAGTGCAACGCAAAGGAATATCGTCGGCTTGATTCGTCAAAGTCACAACCGAACCACTCGTATCGATCAAAAGTAATCCGCGATTGGCGTCCGCCACGATCAGATTGCCCACCGCGTCGAATTTCATCCCGAGGGGACGTCCTCCCGTATTCGCAAACACCTGGGGGCGCGTGCCGTCGGACTCAAGACGCATAATCCGACCGTCATCGAAACCAGCGTAGATGCGGCCATCGGGGGCAATCGCGACGTCTTCGGGAGCGAAGCCTTCGCCGAGCGAAAGTCTTTCAGTTGCTGCCAGTAGATTATTTTGTTGGTAGACGCCTGTGAGCGGCGGCGCTGCCGGAGGAGTCCAGGCTACAGGTGAAATGGGAACGGGCCAAAGGAGAAGGTACAGGACCAACAGGGCAACTAAGACGAGTATGAAAAGTAGGAGACGTCGCACCGTGGTCCTGAACCTCAAACGATCAACGTTCGCCGCGTGCCGCTTCGACCTGGCTCTCGAGGGCGACGGTCAACTGCCGAATCCCCGGCTGGTCCATCGGCTCGATCAAACGCAATGCTTCATCAAGCACGCGTCGTTGATGCTCGGCAAAGTTTGGCAAGCCGGCGACGCTGCCGAGTTGTCCATCATAAAGAGCGGCGCGCGGCGGCCTCACACTTTCTACCACGTCCTGAACAACAGCGAGGGTCATCGTAGGAATGCCGGCATCTTCCAGCCCGCGAGCAATCAGTGAAACCGTTTGGTGGCAAAGACGCGATGCTGGAATGAGCAGCGCCGCCTGCACCTGATATCGCTCGACACGCTCAATCAGGCGAGGCACAGTTTCTTCCGCCACACGTGCTGCATTTGGAATGAAACCGCAGCAACTCCAGAACACCTGGTTCAGTTGTCCAATTATTCCGTTGTTTACAAACTCGAAGAGCCGCTCGAGTGGAAGTTGAGAGTTGGCATCGGCCTCGACGGCCGCCGGATCGTATCCGCGTGCGGCAAACTTCAAATCCGTGGTTTCAATTTCAGAAGGAATCTCACGAAAACTAAAGTCGCCGTCCGCACCGGTGATATCAAAAGCGTCGGTGCCGTCGATATAGGCGCCCGCTGAGGAAATCAACGCGAGGTTAAGCATTGGCAGCGCGCGTCGCGCCGGTGAAAAAGGAGCACGGCGATTTCGCACCCAGGGATAAGAATCTCCAACATCACCATCCGAGACGTTGTATTTGGTCCGCCACTGCGAATAACGATCACGCCACTCGCCGGTTTGTTCAATAATTTCCATGCACGTCTTCCTTAAACGTCCGCGCGCGGCTTCCGTGTAGCAACTAAGAAAAATGAAACGAGGGCGGCAATGATAGCAACAGAAAGTGCCGCGACAGAATAACCGTGAAGGGTTTGAAAGGCCACTCGGGCCGGATCAGTCAACGGCACGTTATCAATTGGCATTCCGAAGCCCGCTCGAAGCGACCGCATGCGCGCGGCAATTACCCACTCACCGGCAGCAGTTGCGATCGCCGCGATTGTAAACAAGACATACTGAGCGAACATGTTCCGGCGCGTGTAAAACTTTCGAAATAAGAACGCCAGGACTAACGCGATCAGACTAATGATGAATCCACTCGTATTTATGACACCGAGCGTTCGACTAACGAGGGAACCGGCGATTTCGCCTGCGTTGGCTAATTGGAAACGCCTGAGGACAGCAAAGGCACCGGGTGCGACGGCTGCGCTGAAAAATATTGCTGCGCCGAGCCATGCACCGAGAAGCAGGAGTCGGAGATTATTTAGACGATCAAACATATAAGTAAAAGGCCCCTGACCTCGTAACTTCGCAATGCAATCGTCTCAAAGCGCCGAAGGCGCGAACTGTGACAGCCTGGGCCAACGGCCCAGGACGATTGCATTCATCAGTGTGTAAAAGCACTGAAAGCCGCGGAATAACACATAAATTATTTATCTCGCGCCTTCAGCGCTTAATGATTTCGCCTGCGTGGCTTTCCTGGGCCGCTGGCCCAGGCTATTACATTCCGCGCCTTCGGCGCTTGGCAATCCATCCTTGCGCCTTCGGCGCTCCAAATCAGTCGTAGCTCGAGATTTGAGGGAGCAGTCTAATCTTCGGCGGCTGTATGTTTGGAGCCGTCAACTCGCGTGGGTCAGCCGCAGTCATTAACCACGACAAAGCAACATCCAGTTGGGCTTGGTAATCGATTAGATCGAGTGACATGAAGATATTCGAACCCAAACGCGCAAATTTTTCCTTTGCTCGTTGGTACATTTGGCGCGCCGCGCCTGGCCGGCCGATCTCGAGATGATGAAAGGCGACGGCCGATTGAATCATTGCCTGTAGAAAAAGTTTCTCCTTTGGCCCAACTTCACCCATCCAACGCTCTTCCCACACGTCATGCGCCGCATGAAACTCTCCGGAGTTATACAGATCAATACCCGCGATGTATTCCACCGGATATGCGGCAATATGATCGTCGGTGTAAGGTAAGAAATTGTCTGCCATAGTGAACAGCGCAAACTGAAGGTTTGCATTACGATCCGCGCAGGCGGCTCGCAATTACTTTTCCCGCGGTCGCTCCTGCGCCGGCGGCGCTAACAATTGTCGGAGCGAGCGGACTCGAGACGTCGCCAATCGCAAACACGTTCGTCACGCTCGTTTCGTGCTGCGCTGTCACCGCCACATATCCACGGTCGTCCGCATTTATCTGTCCGGCAAACAATTCCGTGTTGGGCTGAACGCCGATGCGAATGGCAACACCACGGACGGCCATTTGAAATGGCTTTAACGCCTCTTTGCGCCTGATCTCGACTGCCTCGACGTGATCGTTCCCCAGTATTTGGGTCACCACTGACTCGGGAAAAACAGTAACGCAATGTTCTCCCTGAATCTTTTCAACAAATTCGCGGCGTGCCTTCAAGGTTTTGCCTCGATGGACCAACGTCACTGTCGGACAAACTTCGGCCAGCAGCAAAGCGTTTTCAGCAGCGGCGTCGCCGCCGCCAATCACGCAGACGTCTTGCCCAGCAAACTGCTGACGATCCCTCGTCGGAGATTCAATAATGCCGCGGTTCGCGAATTCACTCTCGCCGGGAATGCCGAGTCGCCGCCTGCGAACGCCCGTAGCAATAATGATAGCGATTGACTGCAACTCCTCGCCGCTGCGAAGCTTTACGCGGCGCGCTTTCAGGTCAACGTTTTCAATTTCAACGTTCGTCCATAGATCGAAATCAGCCTCATCGACATCTCGCGCAAACGTGCTCAAAAATTCCACACCGTTTGTTGCGCGCACGCCAGGGTAGTTCGTTATTGGCCCATGAATCGAGTGAAGCTGTCCGCCGATCTGCTCGTTCTGCTCCAGCACAAGAGTATCGAGCCCCAATTCGTCACACCATAAAGCGGCCGATAATCCAGCAGGTCCAGCGCCAATAATCACCACGTCATACATTGATTCGGATTATCCAGCCGCTGCTGTCGGATGCTGTGTAGTTAGGGTTGATTTGAACACAGCCGCGACGTCATCCGGCTGCTGGGAGGAAGCTGCGAGCTTGCCGTCGTTTCCGAGAAACTTGATAGCGGCAGTCATTTCCGTCGTATCAAATTTCCAGGCCCCGCCCTGTGCAGTCTCTCGCTCGTTTAGCTGAGCCAACACTTCCGACAAGTCGCGACGTTTGATACGCGGACGGACCACTGTCTCGGCCCATGAATAGTAAGGATAGTCGACGCGGTAGACCCAACCATTGCGAAGTGGCGTGGTGATGACAAACAGCGGACCGTGCGCGTGATGAGCGATAGCTGTGTACGGGGCTGAATTCTTCGTTGGGCTGAAGCCTGTTTCGCTGAAAACTTCAGGCGCCAGCGATACCAGCGAGAGTTCGGCAAACTCTTTCACGGTGCTAGTGCCGCGCTCAAAACTTTCCAACGCGCGCGCGATTCTTTCCCAGGGCTCGCGCCACAGTTCTTCGTATTCGTCGGTGCGCGTCAGAATGCGCTCGACTTCTGGCAACACCAGTTCATAGGCGCGCGCCTCGTCGTCGACCTTTTCACCTGCCAAACGCGAAGCGATAGGTGACCCTGGTTCATCGTCGGGAACAGGTTGGTCTGTGCCCTGGATGACAATGCTGGCGCGCACCGCCGACTCCTTTCTGAACTCAGAAAAATCTCCCGACTCAGCAGCCGGAATAAGTTTGTCGCGCAACTCCAGCGCGTGTGCGCCGGTCAGGACGGTCCAAACAGACAACACACCATCCGTATCGAAATGATTGTTCGTTACCAGATCAATGCCACGCGTTAGTTGGTCCTTATTGGGTGAGGCAACGAGATTGAGAGCTATTTCTGTCGACGTGTCAGCTTTGACTTCCGCGGGCGTTTCGTTGCCTTCCCAGTGTGAAAAATGAATGCTGTTGGGAACAGTCCCGTCAACGGAAAGTTTGGGAACGTCGTCGAGCCCGGAATGATAAAACTCAAACCGCATGGCAACCTCTCTGAAGGATTAATGAATGGGATTCACTGACAGTGTATCAGTTTCTGACTGCAGATTCGGCGGTTTCAAATATGTATGACCTGATAAGATGCAATCCGGAATGCCTCTTCCCGACCATGAGACAAGTTAAGTTGAATCTGAAAGCGGGCGCAAGCGCCTCTTCCCGACCATGAGACAAGTCAAGTTGAATCTGAAAGCGGGCGCAAGCACCTCTTCCTGGCTCTTGAGACTTTCACGCTTGAACATTTCAGCGGCACCGAGGGCTTGCGCTGACTTAATCATAATTCGCGCTCGCTTGTTCCCGGCGTACCACGCCGTTAAAATCTACGCCCAATCAAACAACTCGGAGGATTTATGGATCAGGCAACTACTCAGGCGATGCCGGAGATAACCGCAACGGAGCTGAAGCAACGGCTCGATAACGGCGACGATATTCAGATTATTGACGTGCGAGAGGCGAACGAAGTCGCGGTGGCGAAGCTGCCGAATTCGAAACATATTCCGTTGGCGCAGGTGTTGAATCGAATTTCAGAGATCGATGCGAACCGCGAAACAGTTGTTCATTGCAAGATGGGCGGACGCAGTGCCAGGGCGATTGAGGCACTCAAGCGCTCCGGCTTCGAGGGAAACCTCTTGAACCTCAAGGGCGGTATCACAGCGTGGTCTAATGAAGTCGATCCGAGCGTTCCGAAGTATTAGTAGCGCAAACTAAAGCGTGCGTACGTGAGTGGCACTAGCGTCCCGCTCCGTGCTTGCACGGACAAGATGCCCGTGCCACAAGCCTACTTATTTACGCCTTCGATTTTTATGAATTGGCTCATTGAAGTGATGATCATTCCTTCAACCACTTCAACGCGGCAGGCGAGCGCTGTCTTGGGAGGTTGGTCTAAATCCTCGGGCGTGCGGTACCAAACCTGGCAGTTTGTACATTCGCCATTCCAGCAGAAATCGCCGTAAGAAATGGAGTTGAGTGACAGGTACTGAAAGCAGCGTAACAGGCGGTTCTTTTCCGGCACTTCCAATTTCTTCCCCAGCACCTCAATAGTGACAAGTCGCTCATACGGATCGAGCAAATCGTTGTCGATTGCTGCGGAAGTACGTTCGCAAGTCTGCTCAGTCACTCCGGCAGTATAACGGTTTTGGCTGTGAAACGAATACAACGGTTTTTGGGAAGTTGCCTGCAAGGTGGTGAAATGTTGGGAGATAGTTACCGGGATAAAACCAATTGTCGTGGGTCGACGAAAACAGAACCGGAGCGGTAGCGACGGGACTTAACTCTCGCAAAAAGGTTCCCGCGTAGAGCATTTTGAACTTCTGATTGACCGCTATCAACGATTAGTCCGTCACTACCGCTCCGGTTCTGATGTTATGAAGCAGGTGCCCCTGGTTTCACCGCAAGTGGTTTAGACTTGTGGTTGACATGAAACTGAAAGGAGACACCTGCTATGAACTACAGAGTATATTGCGGCGTCGACTTTCACGCACGTCAACAAACTATTTGCTGTTTGAAAACTGAAACTGGAGTGGTCACCACGCATGAACTAAAGCACGCTGACAAGACTGCGGTGCGAGCCTTCTATGCTGGACTGCCTGGTCCCGTCCTGGTAGGGCTCGAAGCCAGTGGTTACAGCCCCTGGTTTGAACACCTGCTGGAAGAAGTGGGCCATGAAGTTTGGCTCGGCGATGCGGCCGAGATTCGCCGTTGCGCGCGCCGGCGGCAGAAGAACGATCGTCGGGACGCGGGACTCATTTTAGATTTGCTCATTCATAATGAGTTTCCGCGTATTCACCAACCCTCCACCAGCAGTCGCGAGATCCTGCGCATGCTGCGTTACCGGCATAAGCTGGTGAGAATGCGCACCAGCATCAAGAACAGCTTGCAATCGCTGGCCATCCAATCAGGGTTGTCACGACAATCGCGGTTGTTTACGCAGCCTGGTTTGCAACAACTGCGGAACCTGACCATGTCACCCGTAATGCAGCAACAACGGGAACAATGGTTAACGCTGATGGTCCCCTTGAACCAGCGGATCGACGAGTCGGTGGAGTGGCTCAAGCAACAAGCCAGGGGTGACGAACGTATCAGCCGCCTGCGCACCCATCCCGGCATCGGCTTACTGACGGCGCTGGCATTGGTGCATACGCTGGAGCCGATTAACCGCTTTGGCAATCAACGCAAGGTGACCGCTTAGGTTGGCTTTGACCCGCGCGAGCATTCTTCCGCTGAGAAGAAACGCTATCTGGGTATCAGCAAAGCCGGCTCTCGCTTGTTGCGTTTCTTTATGGTGGAGGCCGCTCACACCACTATCAGATACGACGAGGAGCTGAAACGTTTCTATCGGCGCCTGTATCAGCGTCATGGAAAGCCCAAAGCCAAGGTAGCTGTAGCCCGGAAGTTACTGGTCCGCAGCTACATTCTTTTGCGCGACCAGATTGACTACGCAGAGTTTCAACGTCGCGCCGTCGCAGCTCGGCTTGCCCCGACAAATACTAGGCCTAACATGCCTGAGGTTCTGATTGGGCAGCCAGCCTCCACTGGGTGTGACTGACAACAGCTTCAACCCAGCGGAGAGCGGAGCAATCCTCATGGGTAAGACCCGAATAGATGATTGAGCGCAGCACTTGCTGTCAGCTCGAGTGAGTTAACCGTTAACGACTACAAATCAGTTTCATGTCAAAGAACCAGGACAACTACACCCTAACCTGGGCACTGCGGTGTCAAACCCTTTTTGTGTCTTGACACCCTTTAACTGCTTCATAGATGTATTCGTCGACCCACGCGGCGAGCAATTGAGTTCCGTCGCTACCGCTCCGGTTCTGTATTCGTCGACTCACGCGACGAGCAATCGAGGTCCGTCGCTACCGCTCCGGTTCTGTATTCGTCGACCCACGCGGCGAGCAATTGAGTTCTGTCGGTACCGCTGCGGTTCTGTTTTTCGTCGACCTACGCGAGTTAACCGCTGATGCGTTTATCCCGACTTCGCATCTATCCGCCGAGATTGCTAAACTACTCTCGCAACGCGAATACGGAGGTGGTTTCTTGGCTTTAGTTATCTATACAAAACCCGGCTGTCCTTATTGCCAGCAGGCTCGCGATTATTACAATTCCAAAGGCATCCCGTTCACTGACTACGACGCACAGACTGATCGCGGCCATCGCCAAGACATGCTCGCGTTTTCCGGCGGCGATCCTACCGTTCCTTGCTTAGTCGAAAACGGTAAATACAAAGGCTCGGGCTGGGGCGATCCGCCTCGCGGTTGAACAGTCCATGATTAGCGGCCGTGTGCCGCTGCAACTTAAAGCTAAAAAATCTCGTATTGTCCGGCGTAGTCGTGCGCCGATTGCCATCATCCCCAATTCCGTGAAACCGTTCCCCTTAGCAAAGAAGGTCAGAAATGAGAAGACACTCGACTTCGCTACTCCCCGTGCTTCTGGCACTGATAACCGTGTTCACATCTGCGTCCGCCCAGAAACAGACTGACGGCGGCGGCGCATCCACTCCGAAACCACCAATGGCAGAAAAGAAAAGCAAGACGACAACTATCCACGGCGAAACAGTGGTAGACGACTATTTTTGGCTTCGTGAAAAAACGAACCCGGCCGTCGTTGCCCATCTCGAAGCCGAGAATTCATACACCGATACGGTGATGAAGCCCACCCAGGCGTTTCAGGAGAAGCTTTACAAGGAGATGGTGGGCCACATCAAAGAAACCGACGCGTCCGTCCCGTATCGTTTTGGCGACTATTACTACTTCACGACAACTGAGCAAGGTAAGCAATACCCGACCTACTGGCGTAAGCGTGGAAGTCTTGATGCGAAAGCAGAGCTCGTTCTCGATCAGAATGAACTAGCCAAGGGGTTCAAGTATTACAGCATCAGCGCTTTTGCAGTTAGCGATGACGGGAACCTGCTCGCTTACTCAACCGACACCAGCGGCTATCGCCAATTCAAGCTCTACATAAAAGACTTGCGCACGGGCCAATTGTTGCCGGAGACGTTTGAGCGTGTCGGCAACGTAATGTGGGCTACGGACAACAAGACCATTTTCTTTACTACTGAAGATGCTGTGACGAAGCGTTCGGACAAGTTTTCGCGTCATGTGCTCGGCACCGACAAGACGGATGTGATTTTCGAAGAGAAGGACGAGATATTCGACGTTGGTGCGGGACGCTCGCGAGATAAGGCGATGATTTTCGTTGGTTCGTACAGCAAAACGTCCGCCGAATTCCGTTATCTGCCGGCCGATCAGCCAACTTCAGAATTGAAACTCATTCGCGCTCGTGAAGCGGAGCATGAATATGACGTCGATCATCACGGCGGCATGTTTTATATCCGCACAAACAAAGGCGCAAAAAACTTCCGGATTGTAAGGGCGCCGGTTTCAGATCCTTCCGAGAAGAACTGGAAAGAATTCGTTGCGCATCAACCGGCTGTGAAAGTCGAAGACATCAGCTTGTTTGTTAATCACGCCGTCGTCTCCGAATGGGAAGGCGGACTTCAGAAATTGCGCGTGATTGATCTGAAGACGAACAAGTCGCATCGCATTCAGTTTCCTGAACCGGTTTACGCGGCCGGCGTGTCCGTCAATCGTGTTTTCGACACACCGATCGTTCGCTACAGCTACCAGTCGCTGGTGACCCCGTCTTCTGTGTTTGACTACAACATGGAAACGCAGCAGTCAACGCTACTTAAGGAAACAGAAGTTCCCGGCGGTTTCGATCGCAAGAACTACGTGTCGGAGCGTTTGTTTGCCGTCGCGTCTGACGGCACGAAGGTTCCCATGTCCGTGGTCTATCGACGCGGAACAAAGATCGACGGCAAAGCGCCACTGCTGCTTTATGGCTACGGTTCGTATGGCGCTTCGATCCCGCCGACATTTTCTTCAAATCGGCTCAGCCTGCTCGATCGCGGCGTCGTTTATGTCATCGCGCATATTCGTGGCGGCGGTGAGCTGGGCGAAGACTGGCGTTCTGCCGGTCGCATGATGAACAAGATGAACACGTTCACTGACTTCATTGCGGCTGCCGAGCATTTGGTCAAAAACAAATACACTGCGAGCGATCGCATGGTGATTCAGGGTGGCAGCGCCGGCGGTTTGTTGATGGGTGCTGTTTCCAACATGCGACCTGATTTGTTCAAAGCAGTTGTGTCGCAGGTCCCTTTCGTTGACGTCCTTAACACAATGCTCGACGCTTCATTGCCGCTGACGACCAGCGAATACATTGAATGGGGAAACCCCAACGAGAAGGCAGCATACGAGTACATGAAGAAGTATTCGCCTTACGACAACGTCGGTGCGAAGAATTATCCGGCGACGCTCGTGAAGGTTTCACTTAACGACAGCCAGGTGCCGTATTGGGAAGGCGCGAAGCTGGTCGCGCGCATGCGAGCAATGAAAACGGGCGACAACCCGTTGTTGCTGAAAACAAACATGGGCGCCGGACACGGCGGCTCGTCAGGTCGATACGACTATCTGCGTGAGGTGGCGTTTGATTACGCGTTCATGCTCTGGCAGATGGGGATAACGGATTAATTGAGGCCCGAAGTGTGGCACGGGCATCTTGCCCGTGCTGCACGGGCGAGACGCCCGTGCCACATACTCACTCGTTCAGGTTATCCAGCCCGGTGAACTTCCAGCCATTACGTCCGCGGGTAAACGAATAAATCACTACTTCATGACCAGCGGAGTTCTTACACCCAACCGTAAATTCATTTGGCCGTACCGGATCCAGCGTTGGAAGCGCGTCCACAAAACATTTCGCCGCACTGCTGTCGTGATTGAAAACCTGGCGATAGCGTCTCAGCAGTTGTGAACGGTTGCGCACAGTCGCCATTCCGTATGGCATCGAGATCGGAAACTGCGACATATCAGCGACGGCCGTCTTGTTGGTATTAATCACGGCCTGACGAAACTTTTGCCAGAAGACTTCGTGCGACGCTGCGGTGGGAGTTTGCGGTTTACTTTCGATTCCACTTATTGCAAATAAAAGAGCCAACAAACACATCGTTATCGGGTTTTTCATAGGTTGTAACCAAGTCCAAAGTCCGAGTTCCAAAGTCCAAGGTCCAAAGTCCAAAATCAAAGTCCAAAGTCCGAGGTCCAAAGTCCGGGGTCCGAAGTCCGAGGTCCAAAGTCCAAGGTCGCAAAGTCCAGTCGAGTTAAGGTAATCAACCTTGAGGTCCCATGAGACTTTGGACATTGGACCTTCGACTTTGGACCGTTAAGCCCGCTTTCGTGTTTCTTCCACCAGCGCCCGGGCCAGCATCAACCGTGCCAGTAGTCGAAGTTCATTACGTCCCAAACGGTCGGCAGCGGCGCGCGTCCGGTCGAAGTCTACCTTCGCAAGCGCCCCCAAACTTTTTCCGAAACGAAAAATTAGAAAGTCCTGCGGCAGAATCCCGAACTGCTGAAGCACGATCTCGCCCTTCTTTAAAATGCCCGTGTTGACGATCTTATCTAACAGCAACAACTTCGTCAGCTCATTGTTGGCGCGATCGACGGTCTTCTCGATGATGGCGAACGCTTTCGGCGGATCAACCAACGCATAAGCAGCCATCAATGCCATTAATGCATTTGACTGAGTCTGGCTATCAAGATCGATTTTGATCAAAGTACGCGCTTCGTCCAGCAACTTCACCGCTTCATCGTGATCGCCTTTCTTTTCAAGCAGAACAGCTATCCCAGTCATGGCGCGCGCGCGTTCTTCCCGCAGCCTCACCTGCGGCAGTAGTTTGCGCAACGCATCCGCATCGCCCTTATCCGTCGCTTGATTGATCAACTCGCCATCCAGCGAGTCGATCAACGCGTCACGTCTCGACTTATCGTCAATCTCAGTCGCTATTAATTCGCGCAACGCGTCCGCGCGTCCGCGAAATACAGCCATCAAAACCGCCTGGTCTTGAAGACTTCTGCGTGGTTCCTCGTCTAATTCCAAAGAACGCCGCATCATTTCCTCGGGTGAACCGCTGCGAACCAGCGAATTATGCGTGGTCCAACCCTTCTGGTCCGCGTTTAGAGTTTGATTGAACGCAGCCAGTTTCTTTTGCAGCAACGGCAAGCGCTCGGGCGCGAACTCCTGAAATTCCGGAAGGATTTCTTCGATTGCCCAGAGAAGGTTTGGATTGGGATTCAACCCTGATGCCGCATTCGCGATCAGAAGGATCAGGTCGCGGCGCTGTTCGCGATCCAGTTTCAATTGCCGCGATTGCGTGTCGTCCCTAGCAGGCCGGCTAGACAGAACGAGCTCGACGAGGATTCGCGACGTTATGAAGTCAGTTGACAGGTTCTTTGTTTGAAGTTTGCCAATCATTTCCCCGGCAAACCTGGAACCTAATTCAGCATCCCGCGCGTTTAGTTGCATCAATAAATCCAGGAGTTGAAACGAGACGCCGCGCGACAAGCTTTCGCGCGCGATTTCCAGCGCGCGCTTAGGGTCACGCGCAGCTGCGGCCGATGCGATCTCGTGTTCCAGCTCCCGCTCGTGTGTTTGAAAGCCTGGGCCCTCGCCTGTTTCGGGGAACACAATCTGTGTCGACCGCAGGAGGTCCATCGCAAACCCCGGGTCGTGACGTGCCACTTTTCTCAACAGCTCGCGACGCATTCCGTAAGTTGCAAAGTAAGCAACCATATTGCGTTGTTGCTCAGGCAAGGGTTGTTTAGCTGACTCAGGTGCGGTGGGTTTTACGAGTGCGAGTGTGTTGAGTGCGTCCCAGAAAAGGTTGCGCGCGCGCTTCTCGTCATGTTCCCACATCAGGTCGGCGGCCGACGCGAGTATGAACGAACGGTTCTCGGGCAGCTTTAAACTCAAAGCTCCGGTAGCGACTTCGTCGACGAGGACGCGCGCCTTCCGCGACAGTTCCAGCCTTAGCTCTTCTTCTTTTTTGGCTTTCTCGTTCGCGTCCTGCGGCCGCACTGCGAAGGCAGAGGCGAGCACAGCGAAACAGAAGAGTGCACCGATGAAGATCTTCTTGCTCATTGCAGCAAACGGAAGGGGAGACAACAAGCGTGATAGCGACAAGATAGCCCTACGACGGGCGTGTCGGCAACGGCCGCGCCGCCGCGTCGCCTCATAAAAAACGTCCAGTCCGTTACACGAAAGAACAACGGCCGCTGTTCCTGAATATTCCTGATGGCGTGAGATTCCCGCTGGGTCGACGAATACAGAAAGGGAGCGGTAGCGACCGATTGAAGGCGGGGACACGATTATTCAGTGGGTCGAGGAATAGAACGAGAGCGGTAGCGACCGTTGGTAGGCAGGGACACGATTATTCAGTGGGTCGAGAAATACAGAACGGGAGCGGTAGCGACCGTTGGTAGGCAGGGACACGATTATTCAGTGGGTCGAGAAATACAGAACGGGAGCGGTAGCGACCGTTGGTAGGCAGGGACACGATTATTCAGTGGGTCGACGAATACAGAACGGGAGCGGTAGCGACCGATTGTGGCGGGGACACGATTATTCAGTGGGTGAGGAGTACAGAACGGGAGCGGTAGCGACCGTTGGTAGGCGGGGACACGATTATTCAGTGGTCGACGAATAAAGAACGGGAGCGGTAGCGACCGATTGAACGTTGAAGGGCTCTCAACCTCAATACCGTCGCTACCGCTCCGGTTCTGTTTTCGCCGACCCACGCGAACGGTATCTAGGCAGAGACGCGGGATCCGTTGCACTGTCATTCTCCCTGTTCTTCCTCGACGTATACTACGGCGTTAATTACTTCACGCTCAGTCCAAAGATATTTCACGCTACCCCTTTCAGCCCACGGAGTTTTCCCACTTCGCCAGCAGCCAGCTTCCCGCAGTTTGCGCGTCGCATTTGCCTTCAACGCGGCCCTCACAGTCTCAGCTTTGGCGTTTGCCGTGACGACCGTATGAACATGGTTACTTCTGACGTTAGTGGCCCACACCTCCCATCCACGAGTCCTGCATGTTTCGTGAATCGCCTCCTTCACAACTGTTTTTTGCATCGAGGCTAGTCGGACGATGGCGTGTGTTAGCCGGTCCTTGTTGTACGACTTCCACCTGTCGTTTCGCTGCAGTCGAGGAGCCCCGTACCGGTTGTGAAAGCGATTAACTGGCCGCGACGAATCGCCATGCAGCCAGGTTCCGTACCCACGAAAAGTAATGAAATAAGCCAGCGGAATGCGCTTGTCGTTTATTGTCTTGGTCGTCATCGACAGAGGTGTAACTCGAAGAGTCTTAAGATCATAGGAGTGGCCGTTCGCATCTCGTCACGGGCCATTACAAAAAGTCTGGCTTCGCAAGTTGAGAGGACCAAATGATCGGCCAGGGATCACAGCGGGTTGCGGCTCAGCAACGGTTGGGATTTAATAAGGCGTAAGCCAAAAAAACCTCATGGTTGGAACCACACTGGGGAATTACAAGATTCTCGAGAAGCTCGGCGCGGGCGGACAGGGGACGGTCTATAAAGCCGTTGATTCCAAACTGGGCCGTACTGTAGTTATCAAAGTCCTACCCGAGGAACTGGTCGCAAAAGCCGCAAACCTTAAGCGATTTGAAAGGGAAGCGCGGCTGGCGTCGGCCCTCGACCATCCCAATATCTGCACCATATTCGACCTTAACGAGATTGACGGCGTCCATTTCATAGCGATGCAGTACATCGACGGCCGGAACGTTCGGCAGTTGGTTAACGGCAGGCCGTTGCAGTTAGAGAGCGCACTGTCACTTGCTATTCAGGTTGCGGATGCTCTTGCTGTCGCTCATGCGCAGGGAATTATTCATCGGGACATCAAAGCCGGAAATGTGATGGTGACGAAGAAGGGCCAGGCAAAGGTGCTCGACTTCGGTCTGGCGAAACTACTTGATGAGGATGCCGCGCGCACATCTGGAATTCATCACACCGAGCTGACGGAAGTTGGCATACCGTACGGAACTGCAACCTATGCGGCGCCCGAACAGGCGCGCGGCGATCGCGTGGATGCACGCGCTGACATTTTTTCTTCCGGTGTGCTGCTCTATGAAATGTTGACGGGCTCGTGGCCGTTCCGTGGCAAGACCGCGGTTGACGTTCGCCATGCAGTGTTACACGAAGAACCAGTGCCGCTGAGTGAAGCTCGGCCCGATCCGGTTCCGCCGCGCCTGCAACAAATTCTCGATCGGGCGTTAAAGAAAAATCCGCGCGACCGTTACCAGCAGATCGCGCAATTTAGAGACGATCTTCGCGCGGTCGTTCGCGACATTGCGTTAACCGGAGGAACGATCGTTGATGACAGTGGCTTGCCGATGGCGCCGCGACACCTCGCAACGGAGGGACCCATCACGCGCGCATTGCGCTGGTTTCGTAACGTCGCGGGTGAAGGGTCTTCAGGCTCCTACGGCCGGGGACAAAGTTCCCAGCCACGAGATGCGCACGAAACGCCGACTACGCTGGGCGATCGTGAACGCAAGAGCGTGGCAATCATGCCGTTTAAGAATCTCGGCAACGATCCGGAAACGCAGTTCTACGAGTTTTCGCTCGCGGACGCTGTCATTACTGAACTCGCGCGCGTGCGCTCGCTCGTTGTCCGCCCGTCTTCTGTGATCGTTAAGTATCAGGGGAAGACAATTCGAGCCCGGCGACGTGGGCCGCGAACTCGACGTGGATGCGATCCTGACTGCGAGTTTCCTGCGCGTTACTGATCGCTTGCGCGTGACAGTGCAATTGCTCGACGTCAGAACAAGCGAGATTCTTTGGAGCGATCGAATTGACGCCGACGCCAGCGACATCATCGGTGTCCAGGACAACATTGTGCAGCACATCGTCGAGGGCCTTCGGGTGGAACTCACACCCAAAGAAAAAGTGGAGCTCGCCAAAGGCACGACCACCGATGCTGCCGCGTCTGAAGAGTATTTGCGCGGCCGCAATTGCCTGGGCCAATTCATCTATCACTCGATTTCGCGCGCTGACTTGGATGAGGCCATTTCCCATTTCCAAAGGGCCACAGAACTCGATCCGAATTTTGCGCTCGCGCATTCGGCGCTGGGCAGTTGCTACGTCAACCGCGTTTTGAAAGGGCTTGGCGAAGCCCACGATCACGACACGGCAGAAACCGAGTTCAACAAAGCCCTGGCGCTCGACCCGAACTTGCTGGAAGCGCGCATGCAGATGATCTTCATTTACTTGACGCGCGGTAGAAAACAAAAGGCGCGCCAGGAAGTGTTGAAACTGCGCGACGAATATCCCAACGACGTCGGTGTGCATTTCGTGCGCGGCGTCGTTGCTCGATTGGACGGCGAATACGATCGCGCGCTGAGAAGTTTCGATCGAATGGTGCGGCTCAATCCGACTGAACGCGTGGTCGCCAGTTACAATCGGGCGCGCATCTTCATGTACCAGCAGCGTTATGAAGAAGCACTGCACGAGTTGGATCTGGGCGCGGAGCTTGAACCGGACCATCCTGTGATCAAAACGATTCGCGCGCGCGTTCTTTACTATCGAGGTGAGATCGACTCAGCAACGCGGATCCTCGAGCAGGTGCTCGAGCGGCATCCGAAAATGGATGGCATCCGGCCAATTCTGGCGATATGCCTGAGCGCGCAGGGAAAACATGAGCTCGCGGATCAACAAATTACCTCTCGCGTGAAGACGGCCGCCGCCGCCGATCACGACATTGCTTATTGGCTGGCGTCGGCTTATCTGTTACAAGGTCGGCAGGTAAAAGCGCTTGAGTGGTTGGAAAAAGCAATCAATCTCGGTAACGAAAACTTCTTTTGGTTTGAATCGGATCCAAACTGGAGTGACCTGCACGATGACCCGCGGTTCAAGGAACTAATGCACCGGATCAAAAGTAGTTCGGAGAAAATCGAGGAAACCGCGGAATGAAAACTTTTGTCATCGGCGATATCCATGGCCGTTGCGCGCAGCTTCATGGGCTCCTGGAGATGATACCGCGCAATGGATCTTCCGACACGCTGGTGTTCCTCGGTGATTTGATTGATCGCGGACCCGATGCGCCTGGTTGTGTCGATCTCGTTCTGGAGCTTCATAACGAAAATCCGGAGCGCGTGGTTTGCCTGCGTGGCAATCACGAACAGATGCTGTTGGATTTTATTGAGGGGTCGGCGAATCTTTGGATAACCCCGGTGACGGGTGGCGAACGCACCTATGAGCAGTACACGCTCAAGAGTTTACGCGTTGACAAGGAGCAGGACCTTGACGACGTAAGGCGACAAATTGAGAACAGCATGCCGGCGGAACACCTCGACTTCTTCCAGTCGTTGCCTTACTACCACGAAGACGAATACGCCATCTACGTTCATGCTGGTCTGGAACTTGAAAAGCATCCACGTGAGACGCCGCCGCAGGCGCTCCTCTGGATGCGAGATATGAGTTTTTATAAAAACTATCGCGGCAAACCGTGCATCTTCGGACACACGCCGACACCCCTGCTACCGTTGCTGGGCCGACTCGGCCGGCACGGCATCTACATTTCACATTCCGCGATCGGCATCGACACCGGCTACAACATTCAGTCGCCGCTCAGTTGTTTATCTCTGCCCGACTTCACCCTTTATCAAACTTTCTCCGACGGCCGGCAGGAAACTCACCAGATCACTTCCTTCATACCCGAGACACTCAAAAACATGCAGAAGAAAGCCGGTATTGGTTAGTGAGTTGAGCAACTCAATCAACATCCGCACCGCGACAGCAGCCGACAAGCCATCAATCCAGCACATTTACTATTGCCTGGTTGGTCCACCGACCGGGCAGGAGAGTGGCTGGGACCGTTTGATCAGCATCGGTGGTTTAGTTGTGGCTGAGTCCAGCTCCGAAGTGTTCGCATTTGGAGGTATTGACGTTGACGCGCCTGAACAGTTGAGGTGGTTGTACGTCCTGCCGGAATATCAGCGCACTGGTGTGGGACGCCGGCTGCTTCAACAACTCGAAAACGTTGGTTGGAACGCTGGTCTAAAGGCCCTGCGCGTCCATGCAGCACCTCCGGCTGAAAACTTTTATGCGAGGCATGGCTATCAGCGGGTAACTGAGCCGGAGCAAATCAAGCACGAGCACGATGGAGTTGAAATGATCAAGCGACGACTAACGTGAGCGAGCAGCTCGTCATTTCGATGCTACGAAGACTGGTGAGCGGACACTTTTCTACTACGAATACGCCAGATGACAAACGTCAGAACGAAAATTCCTACTGCCAACCCAAGTAAAACAAAAGGCATTCTTGCGCGTGATTCTGAGGGTGGTTGAGAGTTCGCGCCAGATGGACCTTCACCGGCCGCCGGACCGCTGTTCGCTCCAACAGTTGCAAGGATCGTGATTCGCCCGTCCGCCGCTAGCTTGCGAACACGTGGGGCATACGTACTTGGCGGCGAAAATCCAAACTCCAGGACGTAAACGTTGCCGTCCTTCAAGGCAATGCCTGTGGGCGACCAGGGCTGTTCGGCGCGCACGACCGTGGTGAGGCTGCCATCAGGCGAAATTTTTATAACGCGCCGGTTGCCATAGTCGGCGACAAACGCATTGCTTTGCGGATCAACCGCGATACCGAACAATCGAGTGACCGCACTGTCCGGCATCGGACTTTCCGCTCGATTCTCCACCGCGATATTGCCAGCCAGCATTGTCATTCTTCCATCCAACGTGATCTTCCGGATGTTTGAACTGTCTGTCAGATATAAGGCGCCATCGGGGCCGAATGCCATGCCGCCAATGCTGTACGGCGCGCCCTGACGATATTCTCGAAGGGGCTTACTGCTTGCGACCAATGCTGTAACGTTGCCGCTCGGAGTCCGTTTTAAGACTAATAGTTCGCGTTCCGGATAGTTGCTGGCGTGGTACATATTCCCTTCGCGGTCTTTCCAAATGCTCGTGCCTTCGGGCGGATCGTCAGTCGGAGTTAGCAGGTATGAAAAACTGCCTGCGGGCGTCATCCTCCAAACGGCACTGAAAAATCTTTGGGTTGAAGGTTCGTAAGAATTCTCTGCGCCATAAAGGTTTCCGGCTTCGTCAATGTTCAGGTCATGCGTGTGGGTGCCGCCTGCGCCCGCTCTGAAAACTGAGAGTTTCCCTTGAGCATCAATCCTCCAAATAGTTTCCAGGTCACTAAAGTAAATCTGATTGTTACGGTCAATGACGATGCCCCATGCCGGATGCGCCCATACGCTACGTGCCGGAAGCATGCATAAGGTAATGATGGCTGCGATGGTGAGAATATGAGCGCGTGTCATTGTTTTCACAGTTCGTTTGTTCGATAGCGCGATCTCGAGAACGGGCTGTTCCGTTTCTATTCTGGCGCGGCGGCTTGTGATTCCCGGCGACTTTTAATGTAACGCCGCATTGCTGCTACTCGATCTTCCCAATCGGGTATGCGTTGGACCACTGGTTCGAGATGCTGCAAAAACATATATGGCGGAATACCCGGCACCGCGCGAAGCTCTGCCAGGAAGGGCTGAAGTTTGGCGTAGACTGCGACGTGCTCTGTATTTATCGCATTGAACATTTCATCCTGAATCGCATCGAAAACAACAAACGCCGCCGCCATGTCCCAATAAGAAACCACCATTCGAAAATCAGCACTGTGATCGCCAACCAGCGTCTGAAGAATGTCTTGCGCACTGGTGGGATGGAAACCCAGGGCGAACCAATCACGTGCCTTGCGCATAGTGGCCTCAGATCTCAACTCATACAACTTGATAATTCCCATCATGCTTTCATGTTCGGTGCTCATTGAAGATTCCTTTCGCAATGTAGCTTAGTCACACTTATGCTGCTGAGTGTTGCCATCAACAATGTTAAGACTAATGCGGAACCTGGAGCAGTAGCGACGGGATGTTAGCTCTCAAGTTGAATTCAGTATCCGCTCCCTACCGGTCGCGGTTCTGCAAACGATGTTCACGACTAATGCGGAACTCGGAGCGGTAGCGACGGGATGTTAGCGCCCAAGTTGCTGCTAACGCTGCGCTTCAACCACTGGCGACCAAACATTCATGAGAGCCGCGAGGACCAAGCCGGCAATAAACGCCGGCACAGCGGTCAGAAGCGGCAGACAACGAGTGCAATCAGCATTCGAGGCCGGTAACCCGTGGGTGACCCCAGGTCATGGATATTCGCGGCGAGCGCAAGCGCAAATGCACCCAAAGCGACGCCTAAGGATGCGTGCGACGCCGTTCTGCGCGCTGTGTTTCGAAGTCTGAAGTGCTCATACACCAGGTGAGCGACGAACAACACGCCGCTAATCACAAAGGCAGACAGCCGACAAAAGAATTGCACTCGGTCCGAGCCAGCTGCGCCGGCAAGTGCGGAAGATCCGATAGCCACGGCGAAGTATGCCATTCCCGTAACTATCGCTATGCCAAGCCATCGTCGCCGGGCAGGCCGGTCAGTCTCATCAGGCGCGGAACCCAAATGCCGATAGCCCCGAGCATCTCCAGCTTGGAAACGAGCATCACGAATCCATGTGACCTCGCCAGGATCTATTAGCATAGCTTATGCAAAAGATTTTGTATGCCGTGCCCAGCAATTGAGCCCTTCAGCCCTTGACATGCCTTTCCAGGAAGCCCATAAAATAAAGGCAACTCATGATGACGCCAGTGGCGTCTGCATGAGTTGCCTTTATTATCGGGGTTACCTAGCAAATGACCCAAGTTCTCCTCAATTGTTAAGAACTAACCACGGGCCATTGATAATGAAGCGGAATCAAGAACACATATTTATTCTAAGAGTTCTCTTGCTACAACAAAGAGATGGCTTGTGGGCTGCTCAATGCGTGGATCACGATATTGTTGCGCAAGGCAATTCAGTCGGAGAAGCAAAGAGAGCATTCGAGCGAACTGTCATGGGCCAAATACTATTTGACTTCAAGAATGGAAGGGCTCCACTTGCGACCTTTCCGCCAGCTTCGTCTGAACTGCGAGAAATGTTTGAAAGAGCCGAAGACCTCGCATTGGCCGATAAGGGTCCGATTAAACTCCCAGAAGGGATGCCCGAAGCCTTCGTATGCAACCAGATCACCAAAGAGTTCCGCATTGGTAACTAAGGGTTGAGACACGTTGCCATATCCTCACTTCGCCCCTCACATTTCTGAATTCAAAAAAGTCTTAAAAGAAGAGTTTGGGTGCGAGTTCAAGCGAACGAAGATTGAACTTGAGAGGGGTATTTTGTGGGAATTTATTTATATCGAGCGTCTGTGGCAAGGCGCAACGATTGTATATCCATTCGACGATTATGCGGATGATATGCGCGTCCACGGTCTACTTCTACTTAGTATTTGCCATCGTTTAGTGCTCGACTGCTCTAGGTGGGGTGTCACGTTATCTGACTACGACGATTTGGAAAGCGATGATAATTAAGCGGCGATTAGGCTTACACCTTCTCGCCGTTTAAGTTTCTATTTAGACGCGGTTCGGTTCTGCTAGCTCACGCCCCGCGTGACACCAGGTGGTAGTTGCCATTTGTCTGCGGGCAGGTCGCGGCCGCGCTGGGAAAACTCCCAGTGATGACCCTCATGATCGATGGTTCGGTAAACTCGACCGCCCCAGAATCCGTCCTCGGGCTCGGAAACAACGGTGGCGCCTTCGGCCTTTGCTCGAGCGAAATGTTCGTCAACGTCATCGACGTACACTTTGAGCACATGATATGCATCTGTGGCAGAAGGACTCTTCAACCAGTCCTCGTAAGGTGAGGCCACATGAATGAGCCCGTTGCCCACTTCCATCCATGTCATGCCGCCACCCGGCCATGCAAGCCGCTCGTCCGCGCGCTCCCGAAAGCCAAAGACCCTTTGAAGCCACTCGATCGCACGTGGCAGATCCACGTAGCTGACGGACGGGACTACGTCCGGTGCTTTCCAAAGTTCATCGTTCGACATTGGAAACTCCTTTCGAGAATGAGCCGCCCGCGCGGCTCCACTATGCGGGTTCTTCCTTCTGGAAACTTCGCTGATTAGTCTTTGGGCTTACGCTGTAGCTCGCGTGTCGTCATTTCCGTCACACTTGCCGGTTCAACTAAACGCGGTATCGCTTCTGCTTGTGACACTTGATCCACCCGTTCAGGGCTCATCATCATCCGCGCTTGTCGCTCCTTCAACCTCTTGAAAAAGCCTGACCGGATCAGATTCGCCAGGCCGAATCCAGAAACAAGCAGCGAGCTGAGGACAAAAGAAAGCCAAATCCAGAAAGATACCGGGTTTGCCAGATGCGGTAACGTAACTGTGCCAAATACGATGATGAAGTTCAGCAGCATTAGGATTGCGGCCATCATCAGCGCGATACCCGTCAGCTCTCGCTTTTCACGCTGAAGTTGATTACCGGTATTGACGACCATGTCAGTCACAATGCCGAGAGACAAACCACAGCGCGCACAGAAACGGATATCGTCAGAAACTTGCTGATGACCGCATTTCGGACAGAACATCAGGGCCTCCAGGTAATACGGCCGAGTTCCAATACATGGCAGCTTATTGGATCGTGCGTCAACGATGTAAAGATTTACAACTTGTCAGGCCAGCGCTGCAACGAAGCCGGCCGCATAAAGAATCGACGCCACAATCAGATAACGAAAGGGTGTGCTGAACCAATACTTCTTTCCGAGAATAAGGTAGATAAGAAGAAACAAACCACCAAGGATTGCAAGGAACGCCGAATGGAATAGCACAGCAGGTTGCACGAGCGCCAGGTAACCATATACGGAGCCAAACAGGATAGCGCTGAAGCTGTGACTCGCGTTGAAACCAATCCAGCATTTCCACATCGTTGTTTGGCTTGTGATTACAGGCGACACGTCTTTCATTCTTGCTTCAAGAGCTGAATCTCGAGGCCGAAGCTTTGGGCCAAAGAAGGTAAAGACGAGGTGGGCGACGCCAAGCAGCAGTGCGATCGAAGCACTGGCGGCAATTAAGATGCGAGGCATCAATATGAAAATTGAATTTGTCATAATCCTCAGATCCAGGTCGCCAGGGTCCAACCAATTTAGGTTTTGCGAATTTCTGCGAGGACGGCTGTCCTGGAGAACGCACTTCCTCTAACGCAAGTTCATTCACGACATATCCGCTGTCGGTCCTGGTGGCCTTGATGATATACGCGCGGTTGACTCGCAACCCCGCCCTTGCCGGGCTGTGAATAGTGAAGGTGAAGGTCGTCCCGGAAAATCTGCCCGAGACCACGCGATCGACATGTGTCACGACTGCCCAGCGTCGGCGCACGCGTGGTCCAGCGACCGGATAGAGTTTCGTGACGGTTCCGACGAGCACTAATTCGTCCGACTTAGGTTTGGAAGCAGGGGACTGGGCCCGATACAAACCCAGGGATGAGAACTGGTTCGCTCCGAAGAGAATGAACCCGAGAATGAGTAACCGTGCCTTTCTCATTTCAGTCTAAAGAAACTTAACGGTGGCGTTCAGATAAAGTGCGGTTAGCTTCATCTAACTTCACGGCGGGAGCGTAACAGCTTCAGCAAGAAAGTGGTAAACATGCTCCATATCGCCACGCAACGCCCGAATTAATCCGCGCCGAGCGAATAGCATCCGAGATTAGCAAGCACTGGAGCCCCAGTTGATCTGATCGATGAATCACGCAGGTTGTCTTTTGTTTGCGGCTTCCCAGCGGACGCGCGCTTCTTTGAACTGCTCAATTCTTTCCTCTAACTGCTCCTGGGCATGAGGCAACTGCATTATCACTTGTTCCAGATGTTGGAAAGCCTGAGCGTCATCATACTTGGAGGCGAACATGGAGCGTAGCTCGCCAAGATAGGGATAGAGCTTGACGAAAACATTGACCGGCTCGCCTGGATTAGCATCCATGAACATCTTCCAGTCGATCGCGCCATGATTTACAAAAGACGCCGCCATCTCCCAATACGACGTCACCATGCGGAAGTATGCTGACTGCTCACCTCGCAAAGTGTTGAGCACATCCTGGGCGCTCGCAGGGTGGAAGTCCTTTGAATACCATTCGCGCGCTGTGCGGAGTTTTTCTTCCCGTCGCAGCTCATATAGCTTAATGATTAGGTCAGCGCTCTCGTATGGGGAACTCATTTCTTCCTCTCAACAAAATATGGGCGCCATTAACGAAGTCCATGACTTTATGGTAGCCGGGACGCAACCACGAGCGTCAGAACAAATGCAGAACCCGGAGCGGTAGCGACGGGATGTCAACTCTCAAGTTGAAATTCGCATCCGCTCCCTATCGGTCGCGGTTTTGCAATACGGAACAAATGCAGAACCCGGAGCGGTAGCGACGGGATGTCAGCTCTTAAGTTGAAATTCGCATCCGCTCCCTACCGGTCGCGGTTTTGCAATACGGAACAAATGCAGAACCCGGGAGCGGTAGCGACGGGATGTTAGCTCTCAAGTTGAATTTAGCATCCGCTCCCTACCGGTCGCGGTTCTGCAACACGGAACAAATGCAGAACCCAGAGCGTTTGCTAGCGCTTGTTAGGCCGCGGTTTCTGCAAGGAGAATACGGAAACGCATACTCTCCGCACCACCATATCCTGCTGGCTTGTTGAACCGCTCGATCAGCTCGCCTCCGTTCGCCTCGATCACCCGCTGAGATGCAATGTTGTCGGCATCACTAATCAGCTCGACGTACGAAAGCCCCTCACTTCTTGCCTGCGGAAGCAGCAATTGCAATGCGCGGGTTGCGTATCCCCGCTGCCGCTTCCACGGCACCACCGAATAACCAATGTGCCCCAGACAATAGGGAGGGAGCTCTGTAGTACCTGGTTGCCAGCGAAAGCCAATCATCCCGCAGAATTCCCCATCCCACATCCACTGTGAATACCCAGGGAGACGAGGAACCGTACGACCGTCAGGCAAATTGATACGCGGTCCTTTGGCTTCCCGGTCGACCTGTTCACAAAGAAAGCGCGTAGAGTCTTCTGCGATTCGCGCAAGTTCCTCGGCTGCGGCCTGCGGCCGGAGGTTGTCCGGTGACCAACCCTTTTGAAGCGCGAGAATATATCCAGGCAGGTACTGCGCAGCAGGCCAAACCAGTTCCATCGATTGGATCGGCATATGGTTTTAGGTTACTGCGCGCTTCAACGTCCGACAACTAATCAAGAATTTAAGTTAACGGATGAGACGCACGTAATTTCGGTTCGCTGCAAGCGCTGGTTCGGTGGCGCCGAGGAATCAAACTACTTCCGGTTATTCGACGGCAAAAGGTTTAGAGCAATAAGGGCTCACCGCCTCTCACTTACGTTCTCGATGATACGTTACGCGCCCGTCTCCGACGACTTTCCATTGCCCCTCGGTCTGCTGCACACGAATTTCTCGTCGAACAATTAGATATTCACTGTTATGTATGCGGACAGTTAAACGTAATTCCGGTTCAGCAGAGAATAATGATGACTCTAATATCCACCCGCCCATGCGTACCGTGCCCCAGCAATCAATAAACACTTCATCCGGCCCAGGCACTGATGGCTTCAGTTTCGTCCTCATCTTCGCCAGATACTTCTCCACGGTGAGCTTGATCCGTTCTGCGTCCTGCAGGGTGATGATTACATCGCGGTTCGCGACTTTGAGGCTTGTTTGCTTTAAGCAGCTCTCCCCACCGCCGGTAGTTAGCAATTCAGCACGCAGGGCAGGGTTGGACACGGTGGGGGTTTCCCTGGTCTGAGCCTGTACGATTGGGGTCATCAATGAAAGGCCGGCAAGAATTAACGTCAATTTAATCATTCTCATGTGCCTTGCCTCAAAAGTCGAAAAGTCAGGTTTGCGACGCGTAGCGTCGAAGTGACTTTAGCCCGGCCTTTCAAGGCCGGGTTGGAAACGGCCCTCAAAGTAACGTCGCGTAGCGACGGAATGAGATGATAGACCCCTTCATGACGTCGCTGACGCGACGCCGGAATCGTGATCGGCAGCGATCCCGGCCTTGAAAGGCCGGGCTAAAATCATTCGGCGCTAAGCGCCGACGCGTTTCTTTCAGTCTTGAGGCAAGCTATCTCATGGCAATCACATCAGTGTGCTCAACATCATTTTAATCGCACGATGGCAATGATTTCTTCATCACGTAGAGCACCCCTGACGGGAATCTGTTCTCCTGTCTTGAGCACCTCAAGTGACTTACTAGTTGGTCGCAGAAGCACTAGATATTCACGCCCCGCCTCTAACCTCGCGCTGACATATTTAGTCTTTGGCAACATACTGCTATTTATGTAAATGGATTTGCCCCCGACTTGCCCTCGGTAGACTTTGGTGATTCGGAACCGACGATGTCTGGGCCCATACCTGGGTCCCATCACGCCTCCAGATGTAAAGACTTCTTCCCTGAGCATAAGTTCCTGTGGCAATGATAGTGGCCTTCTCCCGGACCTGTTCCGGGAGTTGATAGTATGCGTCCGGCAAGTTCTGATTTTGTGAGACAGGCACCAGGAGCAGTATTGCCAAAGAGAGTAGATGATTCATGCTAACCCTTCGCTTTCGATCATCAAGAGTCCAGCAGCAGAATTATTCATTCGCCCCCGCCTTTTTGAGCAGTGCAATGATTGAAGACCGCATCTCAGCTGCCTCGGCGCCACCTACGAACAGCTCCTTCGCGTACGTCATAGCCGTCTGACCCTTTCGATTCTTAAGATTAACCTGTGCCCCGTTCTCCAGAAGGATTTTCACGACCTCGAGGTTACCGCCCTTGGCGGGGGTGATCCGGCTATGCTTGATGGCCGTCATCAGCGCGGTATCTCCCTGCCTGTCCCGGGCATTCACGTCCGCGCCGTGCTCTAACAACACGCGCAGGATTTCCGCATGTGAAAAGACACCGCCCGCCTCAGTAAACCACTCATAAGCGGCGTGCATGAGCGCGGTCTTCCCCTGCTTGTCCCTGGCGTTGACGTCAACGCCTCGATCTAACAACAGCTTTAGCATCACGACGTGGGTTTGGACGTCGTTGCCGGCGTCAACCCGAGCTGCTTTCATTAACACCGTTTGGCCGCTTTCGTTGACGGCCCGAACGTCGGCGCCAGCGGCAAGCAGGAGCCGCACTGCTTCGACGAAATCCCCCTGCACCGCATACATCAGAGCGGTATCGCCCGCCCAGTCTCCGGCATGTTTCACAATGTTTCTGGCATTTGGGTCGGCGCCTTTCTGCAACAGAAGTTGTACGACTTCGGGGCCGCCCTCTTTCGCCGCATTCAACAGTGCGCGAGTGCCGCTGGCATGAACGTTTGCGCCTCGGTCCAGCAACAGTTTGACGATGACCTTATTCTGCGGGTCGTGGCTATTTGCCGCCTCCATTAACGCGGTGTCGTCACCGTCGTCCGTAAGATTAATATCCGCACCCTTGTCGAGTAAGAATGTGACAAGCTTCGGATCCGACCAAAGGACCGCAAACTTTAAGGCGTAGTACCGGTTGATCCTTGATCTGGCGTTAATGTTTGCGCCGCTATCAAGCAGTTGCTGTATTCTCGCCCAGTCTCGGCGCTCGACGGCTGTGATGAAATCCTCATCAAGCCTTTCCTGGTGCGGCGTACGCTGGCCCATACCATTGGGAGCACACGCGAGGCATAGTGTGAAATAGAGCAAGAGCCGAAAGGGGAGCCGGCGAATCTGATGGTGAATCATGGTCGGACGTCTCCAGATCGATGTGCAGCGTTGACAGCTCCTACAAGATGTTTCTGTCGCCCTGAAACTCAATGGAATGCTTGTCAATGGCCATCACGTAAGACGCCTCCATTCTTCAGCACGATGCCCCCCTTTGAGGAAACTTCCGGGCCAGATAAAGCCCTTCAGTGCCGACAAAGCGCGGCAATAACTTCAACAATGATTAGGGCGTGTCGATGCCGGTGCCTGGCGGTTTAATCGTAACTCTCTCAACGTCCACCGGATCTGGCAAAGAAAGGGAAGGATCAAGGCGAGAGCCGGGGTTGCTCCCCGGCGTTTAAGGTAGGGATTGATTCAATCAAGCGAAAGAGGCTCCCCGCGCTCCGGTCCAACGAGTTGTTGGCCACGTCGGCACATCATCGGGGTCCATACCCCTCAAGCAGTTCCTTTGCTCTTTGACGCACTCTGAGGTCAGCATCACGGCTGGCTGCCTCCTGTAGAATCGGTGCTGCTAGCTCCCAAGGCGCCTGCGTCAGAAAAGCCAAAGCATACTCGCGATATCCTGCTGAAGAATCATGCAGGGCGACCTGACGTAGTGGCGCTACGACGCTCTTTCCACCGATCGCTCCCAGCAAGCGCATTGCATGATACTTCTCAAACCCGCTGGTCTGGCGGAGGTACTCAGCGAGAATCGCCACTGCCTTATCTCCATAAGCCTTAACCTCATCGACAGCCAGTTTTGACGGTGGAATGAAAGTTCTCGCAATCGCCTGACGACCATCGAGGATGATCACAGTCTCGCCATGCTCAATTGTCTCACGCATGATCCTCTGGACTCGCTCACGGATCAAAGGCATTTGAGCATCGTCCGTCAACTTCGTCTGTGCATTAACATGAAATGCTACAAGGCAGATGAAAGACAGCAAGCCGATGAAGTTTGCCCAATGAGGAGTTTGATTGTTTTTCATTATGCCTCCAGGGACTTAGCTTAGGTTCGGCAAGTGCCTAACGCCCGAACTAACCGGCGCGCAAACAACGAGATCGTGAGACAAGTTCTCGATGAAAAGTTAGCTAACTGCGCGTCCGTCTGAATGAGTTGTTGGGCGCGGCGCTGACCGAATCAACGTTTGTCTTTATCGAGCAATATAGTTGTGTGCTCCGTAACGCTAGGCGGCTGCACCATCTCTGCTGTACTTACTCGATGTGACCCAAGGGTCGGCACGGGGATTCTTTGCCCCAGCGGCAAGGCAGACTCCTGACTCGCAGGTGTGACTTGCTTTATCTGTTCAATATTCTGAGAAAACAATTTATAGAAAATATGCTTCAGGTCACGCGAGAAGAGTAAATAGAAGGTCGTTGCCGCAAAGAGCGTAATGATAACTCGTAGCTGCATGTAGGCAGGACCAGCCGTTATCGAGCCCCATCCGATTATCGCGCACAATGTTAAGACAAGATACATTGCCATCTTGATTACGCGTTTGGCTAATGCCTCGTCGACGGTGTTCAACTTAAATCCACAGCGCGAACAGAAGCGCACAGACTCAGAAGCTTGTTCCTGACCGCATTTTGGACAAAACATCAAACCACCTCCCTGAAGGATACGAAACCCCGTGAGAAAGAGTTCATAAATCGCCTGGGTAAGTAACGTTGCGCTTCGGCGGGTCGCCCACGCGACTGCGAATTCTAAAATGCTCAATTGGAGTCCGCTCAATCGCTTGTTCGACGCGTGTTTTGGTAATCTCACTTCACCTGACTGACATGTGCGGCCACGAGCTGCCATCGCCCTTGCTGTTTTACCCACACATGAGTTGCCTGATATTGATCGCTATATTCTTGCGCCCCGGTTTTTCCTCTCCACGTAGAAAGCACGGTCACGACCGCAGTATTGCCATAGAGATATACCTTCACCTGATCATTGAGGTTAGTAGATTGAGAAGCTTGATCCGAGGGTTTTTGACCCGCAAGCCGCCCTGCCTTGCTAGACACCTTGCCATTTGGGAACGTAAAGACAAGATCGTTGCTCCAGAGCCGGTTAAGGACTGCGGCGTCCCCGTTGACAAGAGCATCAGACAACTAACGTCAAAGTTCTATTACCCGAGCTCAACTCTTTTGAGGCCACTGTCTTCAGGATGTGGCGAGTGCGGTGGAGGCGCCAAGATGCTAGGAGCATCATTTTAAGTGTGTCATAGGTGCAATTCCTGCCTGAAACCGCGTGGACTGAAGAAGCGTCGAACGCTCGATCAACCCGGCCGGGCATCAGCTTCAACGCTGAGCGCAAACCAAACGATGAAGGGAATGCTATCGCGCGTGCGCGAATGAGTTGTTGGGCTGCCCATTGACGGAACGAGTCGCCTCTTCCCTTTTTACTACGTTCAAGGAGACGTGCCCCGTTCCTCTTTTGCAAGCCTCTATTGGGCCGGGATGTCGTGAATCTTCGCGGCGGCCTCCTGCCAGGACGTGCGAAGCTTGACCCGCGTAGCGACACGAATTACCAACACGTTGGCATCCGGTGCTTCGACCCTAAAAGCGTCGGGCGGGGTGCCAGGGTCTTTTGTTAGTTTGCATCCGTTTTGAGAACCCTGCCACACGCCTGTCCGAGTGAGGTGTTTTTGGAAGATGAATGTCGGCTCGTGCTTGAACTTCCTGTAGATGAAGTGCTCCACGCGGAGTCGCTCGCAGTCTTCCTTGACGATGGGGTTTTCACCGCCCGCCGTTAGGGAACTCGGCAGATCGTGTGGCACGCCGTAAAAAACGGTTTTCTCTTTCATCCGCTGGCCGTTCGGGAGAAGGACAGTGTTGGACTTGCTGTTCAGGGAGAAGTCGACCACCCAGAGAGGACAGCCTGTGCGATAGCCGTAAGCCCCTGAGCCGCTCGGCACAATGTGTTGGACGAGATTTTCCGGGATGAAATACTCGGCGTCCGGCGGCGCCTTCGCACACTTCGACACAATAGGCCTGGTTTGTGTGGTGAGCTCGCTGACGTTGGGCGCTTGCGCGTGGGTCGTCGACAAGACGGCTGAGGCAACCAAAGCCGGCAGCACCGCCAAAAACTTTAAAGTTGGTCTTATGTTGTCTTTGTAGTTGTCTGCCATTTTCTTCACCTCCCGCTAACAGTAGATTGTTATGCGTCTGCTTCAGCCTACAGGCCCTGTATGATTGTTTGCCCATCAGGATTCCAAACGGCGTGCCTTTTTCATTTCAACTTTACGAATCCGACGCTGTAGATTCTGGCGGAATGATGACTGTCGCCTTGTCCACCCCCGTATTACCTGTCTTCTGTTGAAAAGCTGAAACTATGATCTCGTATATCTGTGGTTGTCCTGTTTCATTCTTCGGCACCGGCCACTTAACTGCAAATTGGCTGGGTATTCCGTAGGGCGCATGCTCATCATATTGGAGTGGAAACTCTTCGGAATAATATTCTCCCTGCTTGATTACCGCCATGACGTCGAATTGCTCTGGGTTCCACGGCAGGATGCCAATGGGGCAACCGCACATCATCGTGACGTTAGCTCTGATCTCGATATCCTGCGGAGCAGACTTTGGCAGGAAGTGTGTAGGAGGATTCAGTATCTGAACTACCAGACCCGGAATCTCGAGTAGAAATCCGCCTCCATGCGCGCCGCCGTTGATATTCTTTCCGGGGTAAACCCACTGCGTAAGAGAAACTGTGTTAGCCGACTGCTGTGCAGCAAGTGGTCCGTAAGCAGTTACTCTGATCAAGCGTGGCTCATCTAAATCAAGTGCTGTGGTAAACACTGAAGCTTCATCAACGGGCAAGACTTCCGAGCGGGTCACGCAAATGTCCATCAGATTTTGCTGTCCTGAGCCTCCGCTAGTCGTCCCGCGAGCCAGCAACTCGTCAGTATGGACATCGTAAATAGTCACAAGGGCGCCGCCTATATCATCGCCCAGGTATTTGCCATCCTTTGCAATAACCCTCACATCTATGTGTGTCGGTATTCCCATAATCCATCCTCTCGTTCTGTCATTTGTGCATTCCTCTTGGGAGTGATCTTCATCCATCCAATGTGGACTTCACCGGCTCGCCGAAGGTGAGTCCGGTGCAAGACAGGGTTAGGCGTCGTTTTCGTTAGGTTGCGGATAGCGACGCTTGGTCTCTGCTATCGATCGGGCTACCAACGTCTCCAGGACCTTCAGATCGACGTTGGCCAGGCGCCTGATGTAGACACATATTCCCAGTCTTGTGCTTTCCCAGCTTGGCCAACAATTGTCACGACCTTCGAAACCCGCAGCGATGTAAACAACCAACTCACTTCCCCGCACGGCAAACCCAGCGAGAGCCGAATCGCCTTCGTGACCACTTGCGTACTTGTAATGGTAGCTCCCGAATCCGACGATGCTTGGACCCCACATCATTGGCTCTTGCTTGGTAACTCTTCGCATGAGAGCAACCAGCGTCTGGGCGTCACTGCGTTGCTCCTCGTTCGTGATGGCAGCAATGTGACTCTCGGCACTGACTTCAGTAGGTTTGGTCTTGAGCTCCGACACGTGCGCCTCCAAACAGTTTCTTTTCGACGCCTAACGTTGCGCTTCAGCGGCTCGCCCACGCAACTTAACAAAGAAGCCCGCTCACGGCGAGTCCGCTGCAAGCGCTCTTTCGGCTGCGGCCTATTCACCAATTCCGTATGAAGATCCAGATCCCAAGGGCGATACACAAGACCGAACAGGCAGACACAATGATCGTGGGTATCGTCTTAGGTTCGTTGAAAAACATGATCGTTGAGGCGAAATAAAGGAGCGGCAACACAATGCCGGCCAGAACCAGCTCCAGACCCGCCAGCCGGTTACCGGACCGCTGCCGTTTTACCCTCTGCTTCTCGCTCATTTGAATAACCGGAAGGCGAAAGACCTGCAGCCAGGCGACATGGGGAAACCAGCGAGCGAGCCGCGAGAGTACGAACACTGTCGCGATCAACCCTAGCAGGACCGCCTTCACGCTGTCGGGAAGGAATGTTTCCACAGTTTGCGTTAGAAGCGCGGGAGACGAATCATCAACCAAAACACGAGAATGGCAATTCCGAGAACCGTCAATAACGCCGCAATCGCGCCAATCAAGCGGATTATCCGGAACTGTTCACGCGCTCCCATATTTTCCGACTGGCCGCAGCTGTCTTTACGATCCACACAAGCGAGCAACCGAACGCTGGCCTTCAGCCGCGGCGCGCGATCATCATTCGAGCCGAGGGAAAGAAGTTACTTGAGAAAAACGCTACGCGCCGTCAGCTGCGAGACTTTGTTGGGCTTCTGCGATGGGATTCAACGCGGCTGAGGGCTTTCCTTTTCTTGCAGCAATAGGCGCAACGCATCATTCACGGCTTTTGCATCGGGAAATGCGGCCGCAACATCCGGATCTAGCAGCACCAGATTTGTTCCCTGGCGGTACCGCTCCACATATTTGCCGCGCACGCCGCCCTGCATCTGCGAAAAATCATACTCCGGCTGCAGATCGTCCTCTTCTTCTGATTCAACTTTCTTCATAAGACTTTCTTTCTCCAAAGGTAGCCTCACGGGCACTGATAATCCGAACTAACTCTCCATCGTCTGTATGTGCGACGACAAGAATCTTACCTGACTCCGACGCTCCTATAATAATGAAGCGCTGCTCCTCGAAAGAATGATTGTGGTCGGGGAACGTATCTGAAAGGAGATCGCCGAAGACTGTGGCCGCCTCTTCGAAGCAAATGCCATGCTTAAGAAGATTACTTGCGGCCTTCTTCTCATTCCATGCGAAGCGCATAGACGAACTATACCGAGTCTGAGTCTGCTTTTACACTCGATTCGGAGGCCCAACGTCTGAGTTGACGCGGCCGCGCGGTACCGCCAACTTTGAATTATAAAAGGTTCTGGGAAACACGCTTCCGCGGCTCGCGTCCAACGATTTGTTATTCGGCGAGTTGCAAAAACGCAGCATACGCCACAGCACGCGAAAGCGTCTGCCAGAAAGTAAGATCGCCCTGCGACACATTGAAATGCTTTAACCGTCCCAACTGATCCGTCGCGTTCCGACGTACCCAGCATTCGAGCCCGGTGTATGTTGAGTTGTATTGCCAGTTAGCGTGCGAGAACGCGTTGCGGAAATCACGCACAGCGCCACGGCACAGATGCTTTGCGCAGCGAGCC
This sequence comes from Pyrinomonadaceae bacterium, assembly GCA_963730985.1. Classification (GTDB taxonomy): domain Bacteria; phylum Acidobacteriota; class Blastocatellia; order Pyrinomonadales; family Pyrinomonadaceae; genus PSRF01. The sequence continues at coordinate 787,470 of CAVSTX010000003.1, read as the reverse complement.
GCGACAGATTTGGGAGCCGCTTGTTCTGATATGACCTCGAAACAGGCATCTTTGAGATATACGAAGCAGATGTAGTTTTGCACAAGCACCTGTGTTCGGACAGTAATCGGATGTTGAGGAAGTGAATGGGCTAAGTCCATCCAAGCCTGGAAAGTAATAAGTTCGTCGATGCGAGCGGAAATTGAAACAGGTGACGCCTCCTTGATTTTAGCTTTCGCGTCCGCAGACAGTCCGTGAATCTCATGGGCCACCAGCGTTGCTACCTTCGAGGCTTCGTCGGTGGTAAGGCCAATGTCGCTAAGAAGTCGATTGCGATGTACCGCAAGTTGGCGATTCAGTTTCTGCAGATTCTGCATAGGATAGCCGGATAACGCTGGGCATCAGCGGCGCGCACGAACCGCCGCTACAAGATTGCCTTGCATGAAAGACATGCTAGTTGCGCGTCCGCTGCATGCCGTTGTTGGGCATCGCCTTCGACAGAAAGCCTTCATTTATACCGACATTACCTTTGCCTTCTCTTCAATCATTAAGAAGGGCGAAGTATTAACGGCGGCGTCAAGCGATGCCTTGAGTATTTGCCCTTGCGCGGAAACCAAAACCCCCGCGACATAAAAAAGCGCGCCGATAGCGACGCCCAAAATTATGATTAAGATTGCGGCCGCAAGTATTGTGGCTTCGCCGCGGCTTTGACTAAGAATGTAAAATCCAAGAACGACGAACAGAAGCACGAAAGCTCCGCCGATCGTCTTAATTGTGCTACCAATGCTGTCAATCACTTTTGCGACGGTGTAAGCGTCAAAATAACGCTTCGCAACTTTTTTTAGTCTCGCAACCTCTTTCTCTTGGTCGGGGCTAGCCATTCCAATCTCCTTTACGGAACGGTATAACGAAACGGGTAGATGCCGAACGGTGGCCTTCAGCCGCGGCGCGCGATCAGCATTCAAGCCGAAGGGGTAAACGGTTACTTGAGAAACATGCTATCGCGCCGTCAGCTGCAAGGCTTTGTTCGGTCGCGACGTCATTTGGATTGATCGTGCAACCATGAATCATACTGTTGCCGATCCCGTGCGTCGATTTCGGCTCGCTTATCCGAAGCCAATTTCGCGTAATTCACCAGGCTCATTTTGAAAGCTTCTGGCTGTTCAGCGAAGCAAAGAACATCTCGCCAATCTGTTCTGGCGATATTGACTTGCTTCCGAAGCTCGGAAAGATTTCCATCGGAAAGCTTTAGCACCGCCAGCCTCACACGTTCCAAATCCTGTGGGGTGGCCCGCTCGTGAAATGGCAAGCCGCGACCACACTCTTTCTCCAGCAAGCGAATGACCTCGCCTTGGTCTTCGTTATCGAATCGCTGGCATACTTTATTACGAACTAACTCCGTCAATTGAACGGGTTCAGGTCCGCCGATAGCTTGCTCTAAATCATGTTTGGCGTGAAGTAGTTTCTGAAGCGCAACCGAGTTTTTGTCGGCCGCCAGCGACATTTCTGGCGAGATCTTCTGGCCGCTAACGCGCGCTGCCTGATTAGCCTCTACTAACGCGCGGCAGGTAGCGTCGAATTCAGCCTGAGTTTGGGCTAACTTTCGTTTCGCAGATCGGCTTCTGAAAAAATCTCCTAGCATCGATTTCCCGCGGAACCATAGGCGCGTCTGCACAAAACTCAATTTGCTTCAATCCTCGAGATGCGGCTCAGGGCTTATTCTTTCCAGGACGTTCGGCTGCTCGCCTTCAAATTGCTGGTAGCGTTCAAGATCGCCTTCGCGGAGCTCGATAGCCAATTGCAGGTGCTGACAGTGAACACACCCGTAGGCACGAACGGCCCTCCCGCCGATGCCAAAAATTCTTCTTAGTAACGGTGTGTCACTGGGGTAGAAGCTCGGGGTTGATCCGTCATTACCCTGAAGTATGCCTTCCACCAATGCCGTACTCCCGCACGCCACGCATTTCATCTTTGAACTCCATGCTTGTACCTATTAGCTCTCAAGTTGAATTTCGCATCCGCTCCCTACCAGTCGCGGTTCTGCAAACCAGGATGTCTAATGCAGAACCCGGAGCGGTAGCGACGGGATGATAGCCTCAAGTTGAATTCAGCATCCGCTCCCTACCGGTCGCGGTTCTGCAAACCAGGATGTCTAATGCAGAACCCGGAGCGGTAGCGACGGGATGATAGCCTCAAGTTGAATTCAGCATCCGCTCCCTACCGGTCGCGGTTCTGCAGCTAACCAGATTTCATAATAATGCAGAACCCGGAGCGGTAGCGACGGGATGTTAGCTCTCAAGTTGAATTTAGCATCCGCTCCCTACCGGTCGCGGTTCCGCAAACGATGTCTAACTCATGCAGAACCGGGAGCGGGAGCGGCGGGATGTTAGCTCTCAAGTTGAATTTCGCATCCGCTCCCCACCGGTCGCGGCTCCGCATTTTTTTTTCCAACTGTGCGACCGAACGCCCGAATTAACTCGCGTCGAGCGAATAGCATCCGAGATTCAATGCAAGGAATCAAGATGAAAACGCATGCTATCGAGGCGTCGGGCCGAATGAGTTGTTCGGCGGCGCGTCAGAGAGATGACTCAATGCATCGTCCCGGCTATTGTTTGAATTGATCCAGCACGTAGGAGTAGAACTTCGACCCGTCGTCCGCGAAGTCGAAGACAACGTTGACGGGGCGGCCCCCACTTTGCTCTTTGATACATCCCTGGGTGTCGTCGAACGCGGTGTCGATGCCTAGGCTCAGAGTCTTGGCGGGTTTAAATAAATCCTTACGGGTGAGGTAGCAGGTCGTGACGACATCCCACATGTCATAGAAAACTTCGCTGCCCACGAGTAGGTAACTTTCAAAAGCGAGTTTGGAGAGCGGGTAGGCGCCGGACTGATTGGCAAGCGAGATCAGAAAACTCGTGGTGATCTTTGCTTTGTTCGTCATGTCGAGCGGAAACATGGTGATGGGAAAGCTCGTGTTCTTAAAGACCCAGTCGATCGCGTAAGGATCGAAGAAGGCGTTCCATTCCGCGCACGGATTACAGGGCGGCGTGGGGACTGTGGACGGGTCGAGGTTGCCGTTCACATCGAGCGCGCCTCCCATCCAGACGACCTGGTCTATCTTTTCGGCCAACTTGGGATTGCTATTAAGCGCGTCTGCGAGCGTCGTCATCGGGGAAGTTACCAGCAGAGTCACCGGGTCAGTAGCCTTTTCCAGAAGATTTGCGAGCAACGCATCGCCGTCCGGGAACGGCGGCCATTCCGGGTTAGGTTTGATCGACGCGAGGACGCCGACGTTACCCTCGGCGACGCAGTCGCTGCGATACGGCCACGGGAACGGATTGACGCCTCGCGCGCCGCTGAGGCCGAGCGGAATAGACGTCGCCTTGATGTACTGTTGAATCTTCCAGGCAGTCTGCATGGCCGGAGCGGGAATGCAATCGGCGTTAACGATGACAATCCCGAGCAGTTTCACGTCCGTCATCGTGGTCAGCAGCACGGTGGACATGTACTCATCAATCGCAGCGTCGTGGATCAGGATGACATTCACGTTCCGCCTCCTTGCTTTTCGCGCGCATCAACACGGAAACATATCGTTGTCTTTATCAAGTGTTGACTGAGCGTCATCATTCGATGAGGAAATTCTGCATCATCCCGGTATCTTCATGCGGCAGAATGTGGCAGTGGTAAACCGACTTGCCCTTGAAACCCAGGAACTTCATGCGGATGACGACTGAAGTGTTCTTGGGGACCCAAATCGTGTCCTGAATGGTGCCGGGCGGCAACTGCGTGCTACCGACGCTGATGACCTCGAAGTGATCGACGTGGATGTGGAAGGGGTGTCCCTCCGTGCCGCCGTGATCATGGTCGGGCACTTGTATCGTCCATTGTTCCGCGGTGTCCAGCTTCACGCGGTCTTCGGCCGGCACGACGTGCTGGTCATAGAGCCGATCGTTGATCTGGAAATCCAAGCCGACATATAGATTCTTCTGCGCGGGGAAGTTGGCGTTGAAGATCACCGTGCGCTCGCGCTTGATCTCTTCCGGTTTGATGAGCGGGTAGTAGCGGCTGGGCGTGGGTAGCGTCGCCGGCAGATTCATGTTCTTCGACGTGCCGGTGACTTCAATGACGGCGATCACCTTTGGATCGCTCACGAGGAATTGCTCGGTCTGTCCGAGTTCCATGATCCGGTAAGTACCTGGCGTTGTTGAACCCTTGATCAGAAACTCAGCGCGATTCGACGGGGCAAGTGAAAACTGCGGCGCCGGGCATACTCCGGTAGTCTCCGGAATCGTCCGCGGCGCCGTGAAGTTCACGCCATCGAGTGCGATCATGTGCACTTCGTGCCCTTCGACCCAGAGCGGCATGAAATTGTCTGAGCAGGCGTTGAGCATACGGAAGCGCACGACTTCGCCGGGCGCGACTGTGAACTTCTGGTAAGGCAACTGCGCGCCCAGCGGCTCGGTGGGAATGTTGGGGTTGTGCGTTTCCTCATAAAACGGCTGCCCGTTTAAGAGGTAGTAGCGCAGCGGATAATCTCCCGTAGTAAAACCGCCTTTGAGCTTGGTCGGCACGCTCTTTTTCGTCGCGGGATCGTAAATAGTCACGTTGCCGCCGAAGGTTTGCCAGATGGCATTTTGGGTGGGCGCGTAGAGCCAAAGACCCGACGTTGTCTCGTGCGGAAACAGGCCGATGTCGTTAATCACGAGCGGAATATCTCTGGCGGCCTTGATCTCCGGCACCTCGTCAACGTCGCCATAAATGATTATGCCTCCGGCCATGCCGGTGACGGCTTGCACTGCGGTCGAGCCGTGATGGTGCGGGTGATACCAATAGAAGCCGGGCGGATGATCTTCCGGGAGCGGGAAAGCGTAATCGAAAGACTCTCCGGGCATGATAGCAATCATCGACGACGCCGGATCGGAAGTTCCCAGCGGAGTGAACAGATGCGGTATCGTGTCAAAGCCGTGCGTGTGCAGGTTGGTCACTTCAAAATGGTGCGGCACGTTATGGTCGCCGTCCCATTTTGTTGACACGCCGGGAGGAATCGCTCCCCTGGCCGGGGCGTTGCGGGGAGCAAACAGCGAGTTCTTCAATCGGATGTGCATCGTCTCGCCGGGCCTGGCTTTCAGTAGCGGGCCGGGTACCTGGCTGTTGTAACTGCGCAACATGACCCTGTGGCCGTTAAGGGTCCTGGTAATCCACTTCGCTTCAAGCTGATGAACAGGCCTTGGCCGCTGTCCCAGGGCTTTGTCCGCCATCAAGGTGACGCCCGAAGCTGCCATCAATTGAAGCCACTCGCGTCGCGTAATCGAGTTCATATTTGATCCCCCAGCGAAAAGTTTTTGCAGGTGAAAAAGCAGTTGGCTGTTAAGGTGATGGCTGCCGCATTCTCCCGCTTCGCCCTAACCGGCGACAGCCACCATCTAGACTTGCACCTTACTCCGCTCACTGTCCATTCACGAACTCGGCGTACTCCGCATACGCCACTTGAAGCTGCAATGACGAATCCAGCGGAATCGCCGCTTTAATCAGACCCGTCGAACCCGGGTACGGCGCCGGGTACTTGTAATTTGAGAAATAACTCTGAGCTGCCGGTGTGTAGGTCTTGCACATGGAGGTGGGAACAAAGATCAGCGGGACGTTTTTGCCTTGCTGGATGATCACGCCCGGCGCGGCCGCGTAACCTCCCATGTGGCAGGAAACGCAGCTCGATGACGGGTTATCAACCACGCCCGCAAAACGTTTATTACACCCATAGTGCTCGGGCAAATCGGTCGGCGCCAGCACTGTTTGCCATGGTGGTTTGCTTTGGGCCTGTGGCACAGCCGGAAATGTTTGCGGGTCACTACCCCATTGCACTCCGAGCGGCACCAGACGGCTCCAAACAGTTGGGCCCGGCTGGGTGCCGTCATAAGCCAGCGTGCTATAAACCCAGCGCGTCGGTGAACGCGGGTCGATGACGGCCAGATCAACCTGAATCAAATGCACAGTCGTAATTGCACGGTCGTAGGTCGCATAGTCCGATGATTTGGTCGGCACCGGCACGAATTTTTTGTGGCCGTTCGCCTGCCAATTCGTCGAGTTCTTGAGATACTTCACGCCGCTTTCGGCACTCGCCGTCGTATTTAAAAGCTTCATAACTACCGTTCCCTCGGGGAACGGCAACCCGTTAGCCCGCAACTGCCCGGTCCTCGGATCCCTGTGCGTAGCCGGCGCGCCGGAAGCGGGAAAGGCCTGACCGATGGACCACGCGCCGCAAGGGTTGTACATGCCGACCGACCAGGTTTCGAAAAGCGGATCGTCTCCGTGGACCTTCTTTGCGCCGTCCGCTTTCATGTTGCCGCTGGCGCGTTCAATATCGTCATCGTTCCTGAAAGTGGAAAGAGCGGTGGAGAGTTCGTTCGTCAAGCCATGGACGAATTCCCTCCCGGCGTGCGCGTCATACGCCATCCAGGGAATATGGAACCAGCGTGTTTCGCCGTTTACCTCGGTCTTCCAACCTACATTTTCCGGCAGGTTCGGATCTTGTCCTTCCGCCACGTAATCGATGATGTCCTGGACATAGGCCTTCCAGTCTTCCCACTTTGGATCTGGGTCATTGAAGTTAACCTGGCGTTTTAGCCACGGGCCTCGCATCTGGGACGCGCTTTCGGATAATTGTGGCTCAGTTTGAATGTCGGACCCGTCCAATTGAGGGAGGCGTATCCGCACTATCGCGGAACGCAAAGAGCGCTGTCGGATTCGCCCGGGCACGCGCGGTGGACTGAGAATCTACCGTCTTCGGCATTTGCCAAAGAACAACTGCCAGCGTCACGAACAAAGTACATCCCAAGGTAATCGATCCCTTTTTCATAGGTCACTCCTTTGTTGGATGGGCGGCCACGTTCGGAACTTGTCAGACGAAATCGGGTCGTCGACCTGTCCCAGTCTCGATCGAATTACTAAACTGCGATTAATGCGTTGGGAGGTTCGTTTGAGGATCGGGAAATCCAAAATGATCTAAACGGCGGCTAAATATCAGACTTGAAGCAGCGTGTCAATACATTTGCAAGCGAGACGTGAATCATGTGTTAACACTAATGCAGAACCCGGAGCGGTAGTGACGGGATGTTAGATCTCAACTTGAATCCAGCATCCGCTCCCTACCGGTCGCGGTTCTGCAACCTTGCGCCAATGTAGTGATTGAGGCGCCGCCCGCAAGACATACAACTCAGTCGTAGAAGACAACGATGAAGGCTGTTATCGCAGGCGTCATCTCGAGATGACTTGCTAGGCGACGAACTGTCGGTAGACGTCCCAATTGTCATCAGCGCTTATCATTCCCTGGATTGTGTGGCCGTGGATTTTGTCCTTCAAGTTCTTCAACTTTACCTCGACACCTTCAGGGTTGGACGTGTAGAAGATAAACTCCCTCTTCCCACCGGTCGTTATCACTGCGGCAAAAAGAGACTCGTTCCCAACCTCCAATTCGGCACAGATCTGGTCTTCAATCCCCATTAACTCTGCCGCCTCCTCAGACTGAGGGAAGCCGTTCTCATCGGAGGCGAGAAACGGCACGGCTACTCCCACGTGATGAGAATATTTCGGGTGACCAACAAATGGTTTTAAGCCAACATTGACCCGGGCAATCAACGGCTCACCATCATACTCACCCTGAAACATACTCCACGACTGATCGACTCCTGTGTCAGGGATTTCGGGAGGCTTCTTTTTAAACCGCCGCCACATGTACCCTCCAAGCAAGTTCGTCTAAACGCCGACCTTCAGCTGCGGCGCGCAATCAGCATTCAACCCGCGCGAACCACTACTGAGTAAGATGCTCGCACGTCAGCTGCAAGCCTTTGTTGGGTGACGCGGGACTGGGCACGTCTGATATGACGCAGAAGCCACTCCCCCATACCTTCGTTTACGGCCGCGAGTGTTCACCTGAATCGTTACCACAACCTCGAGCGTGACCAGAATCGGTTGTCCCTTAGCGTCGCTTGCATCAACCTCAATGGAAGAGGTTCCTTGACCGCTTCGGATTCTACCTTTCGTCATCGACCATACGTACCTAAGCTTATCGTTAGGATCAACATTACCCACGCTCGCATCAAATTTAAGATGGTCTCCACAACACGGTGGGTCACCTTGAGTCGCGCAGTAGATAACGACGACCGGTGGCTGATCAGGAAGCGCGACCGTAGCAAACTCCGGATGCAGAGGCGCGGTCGCAAGCAAAACTATGCTGAGAAAGAATGCGTGCTTAGTCATAATATTTCTAATGCTCCCCCTCGGTTTGGCTAGCATCAACGAAGCCGCCAACGCTGGCCTTCAACCGCAGCACGCGATCGCATCCAGGACGAAGGAACAAGACTTATGGAATCAGCTGCATTTATTTGAGGTGCCGTTTCAGAAACTCAATCATTCGCCCTTTAGCTAACGTCGCTGCTTCTGCATTGTAGTTGCGGCGTGTGTAGTCGCAAAAAGCGTGGCCTGCACCTTCATAGTAAAAGAATTCTACCAGTGTGTTTTGTTTCCGTAAGGCTTCCTCAAATCTCCTCACGTCTTCCACCCGAATAGCAGCGTCGGCCGGCCGTTCCATAGTGACCCTGAACCGGAACTCGAATCTCCCTGACAACATCGATCAAATCACGCTTTCGGTCATTTGGCGCTTGAAATTGTTCGAGTAAAACCGGCGGCGCATAGAAGGCAACCACAACGTCAATGTCTTTTGATTGAATCGAGAGCAGCACACTTTGATAACCGCCGCCGCAGAAGCCAACCATGCCAACGCCTTTGCGCTTAACGTAGGACAGCGTCTTGAGGTAGTTGATTGCGGCTTCAGCATCCTGGAGTTCTACCTGAGTAAAAGTATTGCCGAGATAACGACGGTCTTCTCTATCCGATCTATTGAGTTCCGCCATCGTTAGTTCGGGGGTGCGGGAAAAACGCCTGACGGCGAGGCTGACGAAACCGCCCTGCGCCAATTGAGCTGCGGTGTAACGGTGGTCTTCCGGCAGATGCAGGTTCCCATGAAGTACTACCACTGCGGGGAACCGCCCGGCTCTCCGGGGACGCGCAACGTAGCCCTGAATCATGTCCGCGCCACTCTTGAAAGAAACCATGCCTTGAATAACATTCGGATCATTCAAAGCATTCGTTGGCGGCTGTTGTTGTGGTTGAGCGAACCCTTCGGACACAAGCGTAACGCCCACCACAGCTGCCGTTGCACCAGTGAGGAACGTGCGCCGCTCAATGCCCTTGCTCTGAGTGCCTTCGTCTTCGTTGTTACAATGGTCGGTAATACACATATCTTCGACTCTTTATTTTGTCTCCACTCACCACAGACGACTAAAGCTGCCGCTAAGCTGAAGCAGCGTGTTAGGCCCTTCCTAAGACACCGCCCGCTCGCTTCTCATGCTCAGCCAGTAGCTCTACAACGGCTTGACGACTCTCGCGAAACGCTTCCCAAACAGACGCGCACCATTCATCGATAGCCTGGTCTCGCTCTGGTCCAGCATCCTTCGCCATCACTCCGCTTGCAGTGATCGAGCCTCGCTCGCGCGGAAGAGTAAACGACGGCCAGTTCCGCTTGTGTTGGGCCAGGTTCATATGCGTCTCCTGTACCTGCCGTCCCGAAAACCCCTTCTCAACGTGCAAGTAAAGTCCGACAAGTGCAAACGTCAGCGCGATAGATTTGGTTCGCTCATCCGCGTGCTGCGCAATCCACGCATCCACCACATGTTGATGGATAAACGCGCTATCACCATGAGCGAGCGTATAGCACTGCAGCTCGTCATACGCGTCCCGCTCCACATGCCCGGGATCTGCAGGGTCTGCTTTCATCTTTCCATTCATGTGAGCTCGCCTTGAAATAAGTGTCAAACGGCTGAACTACGGCGAGACCGACGTGTTGGCTCCAGTACTGATTGAGGGAAGCGCATAACGCAAAGCTCATCGGTGCTCAAGAGGGGCCTTACAGTTGAAATAAAGAGCGTCGCCCTGCGCAGCGTCCGCTGCAACGATTTTTTATGCCGCCCGATGTGGATAGCCGGCAGGCCAAGCCCCGTACTCCTCGGCAACCACTCCGTCGAAAAATAGGGTGACGTGGTCCATACAGCCCATCCGAAAGCCGTTGTCTCGAATCTCGAATGCGGAGAGATAAACCTGCGCACCGCTTTCGAATGTTAGACGCAGACTTTGCGGGTACTCTGCATGCTTGGGGTCGCCTTCGTATTGAACCCAACTCCAGTACACGTCTACGGCCGCGATCCGCTCGCCTAGCCAAGGCTGCCAACGGCTCTCATGCGTCACTTTCCAGACTCGGATCGGTTCCAAGTATTGTGGCGCGGTCCGTCGGATACTGAGGCCGTAAGGTTGAAACTCGGCTCCCCAGGTGACATGGCACATCGAGCCGTCATCAAATTCGAGATCGAGGCCATAATCGAGCGAGTCGAACGCCGCATTCTGGTTCCACGCAGGTTCAGCAAGTGGTGCTCCGCTCGGGTCCCGATATACGAGTTCGTGGTACCGAACATCAGCGATGCGACGGCCGATGAGCAATAGGATCTCTGACTCGTATTCTGACTTTGTCATCGGCCGGGCGGTATTACGCTAGCGTTCAGCTGCGGCGCGCGATCAGCATTCAACCAGGACGGACGAGGTTGCTTGAGAAGCATGCTATCGCGCCGTCAGGGGTAGGCCGCACTACCATGCTAGCGAAACGTTACAGGGAGTCTCTCCGGATCCAACGTCAATTCGACACAGTTCGAAACTCACGCTCGTCGTCTACTTTACGAATCATCTTTAGCAGGCCGACCTGCTTCCCGTATGTCTCTCGCACAATATCCTGAATCTCCTTTATGTGCTCAGGCGACGCGCGCTCGCCAAAGAACAAATTCACTAAGCATCGGGGATCCATCGCGTGATTGCCACGGGAGTGTTGGAAGGCCCGAACTTCCCGCTCGTAGGACCATTCTCTGCGCTTTGTGGTGTAAAGCGTTATCAAGTTATCCCTCATGTGCGACAGCAGCTTTATTTTGGGCAAGGTATCTACGTAGTTGACTACTTCAAGTTTGGGAAAGCACTCACTATCAAGCGCCGTTTCCAGTCCGATACAGACCCCGCGATCTCCATCGGCATAATGCGACCACAAAAGTCTGTTCAAGTTGTCTTGGGAGAAACTACAGATGCCGATGGTTTGGCGACGCCACGCCAGCGCCTCAGTCATAGATGCTCGCAGCTTGCCACTGTGGTCTGGTGCCCCGTCTGGCCCCCGATCAGCAAGTATCGACATAAATCTTTGACGTGCTTCATGTTCACGGAGAACTGGTCCACTCGAAAAATCCCCATTCATCATGGCGGACTGATAGATCTGCTGCTGAATGAAGCTAAATTCATTCCAGATGTCTTCGTCGGTTAATTGCCAGTCTATGCGGAGGTCTGAATCATCGATATCGTTGAATTCGCGCGGGGCCGAGAACCAAATCTGCCGTTCTCTCAAATTGGCCATGAAGTAGTCGGTGATCTTGAAGTATTTAAATAGCAACATTTAGACTTCCCTCCAAATAAATCTACGCGCACAGAGAATGGCTCGGCGCGGATGGATGTCGTCCGTAAGTGGACCAAACAGCGGATTCCGAACTCTGAGGTTTATGCGGGATAACGACAACCTTCAGCTGCGGCGCGCGATCAGCATTCAACCACGCAGGAACCAGATTACTTGAGAAACATACTATCGCGCCGGCAGCTGCAAGGCTTTGTTATGTGGCGGCGCGAATATTGGCCACATGGAGTAGAACTTTTGTGCGGTGATGGCCCGTATGAGCATGGAAAAGAGTGCCTGTAAGAGTCGCGCGGTTGCCCATCAAACGGCGGACGATTTTCCAGTGTGCGTCCTTCGTGACAACAAGTTGGATTTTCCGGATCCCGCTTTCGGGTACGTCAAACCCTTGAGGATCATTACCGGTCGTGCAAGCAGCGTCCACGAGCATAAGAATTATTACCCTTTCCTTACGATGGCCTCGCTTGATCGACTCGTAGTTAGGGGGCCCGGGAACAATCTGGGAACGAAGAGTTCCGGTAAGGGAAACAGTGGGACCGTACTCTAAACACCTCTGGCCATTCGCCGACGCGCCGGAGCTAACCAGTAGTAACGTCGTAATTAGTAGTAGCGTTCTCATATGGAACCAGCCGCATAACGTCAGTGGCCGATAGACAACTGGGTCGTAGCTCAAAACGAACTATGCGGGCAACTTATTGTTTTTGCGAACCATATTTGCCATAACGAGAACACCGATGAACAGAGCAATAACGACGATTATCGTTATCCACACCGCAACAGGCCTATATCGTATCCAAGCCATCAATATCAAGGCAGCTAAAAAAGACAGTAGACCCAAAAGGTAAGCGACCCAAGCGATATTCATTTCGGTTTGGAAAATATCGTCCATCTGATCCGAGGTATTGATCTTCACGACGAAGCCAAGCGTTGCCAGGATGAAAGCTGCAAGCAGCTCGGCGCTGATGGTTACGGAGGCGCAAATAACAAAAGCAATTCCTCGGCGATAAGGAGTTGAAGAATCAAATGAAACGGTGGTTAGGATTGCGAAGGCAAAACCTGCAATGAGCGCCGCCTGCGTCGCCGTCTGCTTCACAAACTCGTCGAGCAGAGTTGTGCTTTTATTCGCGCTATCTGGTTGCGACACATCAGAGGTGGAGGACATATAACGCCGTCAGCTGCGAGGCTTTGTTGGATGGCGTGCGATTAGAGAAGCTTCTTGAACTCCTCGACTGACAGACCAGCATCACGTGCGATACCACCCATCGTAAATTCATTTACCGGATTGTGCCGAGGGATTGTGAGGATGCGAATTCCATCTGACATGAATATGTTTTCCTTGCCTGACGATGCGAAAGCCTGCTTTCTCTAATGCTCTCACCGCAGCGAGGTGACTGACTCCAGGAATCTTCGGCACGATTTACACCGCAACCCTGACCTCTCGAACATCCTGCCCTTTCACCAACTCATCTATCGCGCCCAGGTACTCAGCAATAGCATCCTGAATATTTTCAAGGGCTTCTTCTTCAGTAGCGCCCTGGGACCAACAGCCCGGCAAGCCGGGGCAGGAAACGCTGAAGCCTTCTTCCGACTCATTTAATACAACTTTATAGTTCATCACACCTCCATGATGATTATACCGATGAAGGAATTCGACAGCCATCCAATGCTGGCCTTCAGGCTTTGTAGGGCGCGGCCGATCAATCCGACAACCCGGCGCCCCCAAAGAATTACACGGAGTCAATGATATACCCAATAAAAGAAATTAAGAGGCCGAGAAGCGCCAGGCAATACCAGGCAGACGGATGCCTGACTTCAATGAGGCCACTGAACACAATGACGGGAACCCATAAAAAAATGGCCACACCTAAATAGCTGATCGCGCCAAGCTTTTTGGGCGTTTGGCGCCAGTAGATGAAACGGATATCTCGGACAAAGACTCCGAGCAGAAAGTATGCTGCTACTCCGGAAATGATGGCCATTGCAACGGATTTCATTTTTCGAAAACTCAAACAAGGGCCGAACGCGGCGCTTCAGCGCCGGTAGACAAATGATCAAGCATTCAAGTTAACGGAGATCAGGTTTTTTTTGATACCCCGCGGCACCATGGCAGGCTCCACAGTCCCCGCGCTGAGAGGATCAGGGAGAATATCGCGGTCACTTGAAGCGTGATGAGTCGGGTTATGCGCGCCGAAATGTGGGCTTACCTAGCTAACGTTTCCAGAGCGCTCGCAGGCCACGTTCAATCAACGCCCCGAAGAGGTAGACAATAACTGCCGTGATAAAGATGCTGACAAGGTACTGATTCGGAGTTGAACCATCGACATAAAACCCGAGTGGCTTGAGTACTAATAGGCGGCCCGGTGCCGAGACCACATCGGACATCAAATTTTTGAACATCCAGGGATCGGAGTTGAGGTCATTGACTCTCGCCCCTGTTGCAACAATGGCATATATGAAGACGAATACAACTCCTAACTTGGACCACAAGTACTTCATCTAATTCCTTCATCCAACCCACAACAACAGAAGGTGGCCTATGTCCATATTGCCGCTTACGCCGTACGGTTGAGGATGTAATCCGCAATTGAGTGGAGACGCTCGGTTGGTCGTGCGAGTTGCCGAAGTGATGAAAGCGCTTCTGCATGCGCTCGATGCGCGAGTTCACGGGCCACTGCTTCGCCGTGCAACCTGGCGTAAGTTGCTTTTCTGGCGCGCATGTCTTTTCCCGGTGTCTTGCCGAGCGTTTCCGCAGTCGCAGTTACGTCCAAAAGATCATCGGTAATTTGAAACAGCAAACCCAGCTGTGCCGCGTATCTCGTTACTACAGTCAACTCTACTTCCGTCGCATCTGCGATGATTGCGCCGCAACGTGCTGCTGCAATAATCAGCGCGCCTGTCTTCAGGTGATGAATCGTTTCGAGTTCCTGTTCCACTACGTCGCGTGATTCCGCTTCCAAATCGTAAGCCTGGCCCGCCACCATGCCACGCGGCGTTCCTGACGCTTCCGCAACCTCTTTGATCAGTCGTATTCGTTTATTGGCGTCCAGGCTTTCGTCTTCCGAGATTGTCTTAAACGCGAGTGTTTGCAACGCGTCGCCGGCGAGAATTGCAGTCGCTTCGCCAAATCTGATGTGGCAGGTGGCGCGGCCACGTCGCAAATCGTCGTCGTCCATTGAGGGTAGGTCGTCGTGAATAAGCGAATAGGTATGAATCATCTCCAGCGCGCAAGCGCTATGAACGAGCGACTCATCCGGTGAGCCGAAGCATTCGCCCACCGCGCGCAACAGTAGCGGCCGGAAGCGCTTGCCGCCGGCAAAGACGCTCCAGCGGATTGCGGCATGAACTGTCGTGGGTGGAAGACTTTCGGTGGGCAGGAGTTGATCGAGCCTCGCGTCGATCAATTGTTGCGTGTCGCGCAGGTAGTCAATCAGTGACTGGACGCTCGCGAGCGATTCAGTTTCAGAAGGCGTTGTCATCGGCGCCGCCTTCTTCAGAAATGGATTTGCCGCCTTCAAATTCGCTGACGACGGTCCGCCCCTGATTGTCGCGCAATAAAACTTCGATGCGCCGCTCCGCCTGGCTCAAACGCTCCTGGCACTGCCGTGAAAGGCCGATGCCTTGCTCAAACAATTCAAGACTGCGCTCGAGCGGCAGATCGCCACGCTCGAGCTCATTAACGATTTGTTCCAAGGCTTCAAGCGATGCTTCAAAGGTTTTTGGTTGTTCAGCGTTCTTCATAATCACACTTAATAAGGCTCGCAGGACTGCACACACTCAGTCGAGTGGGTTGACGATTACGGAACCGGAGCGGTAGCGACGGACAAAACGTTGGAATGACACACAATTTTCGTCGACCCACTCGGCCTGTTTATTACTTCCCGATTAGATCTATTAACTATCTTGTGATCCACACGTGAGAGCCATCCGATCTTCAATCCGTCGCTATCGCTCCGGGTTGTATTCATCGAACCACGGAGTGCTCACCTTTATTACTTGAATTCCGTCGCTATCGCTCCGGTTTGGTATTCGTCGACCCACGGAGTGCCCGGTTTTATTACTTGAATTCCTTCGCTATCGCTCTGGTTCTGAATTCGTCGACCCACGGAGTGCCCGGTTTTATTACTTGAATTCCTTCGCTATCGCTCTGGTTCTGAATTCGTCGACCCACGGAGTGCTCAGTTTTATTACTTGAATTCCGTCGCTATCGCTCCGGGTTCTGTATCGCCGACCCACCCAGCGCTCAGTTCGTCACCTTCACTACTCATCAACCGAAGTGACGTTGGTATTTAACTTACCACGCGCGAGGCGGACTTTAACGGTGTCTCCGACGGAAACACGGCCTGCATCGCGCAGCAGTTTTCCCTGCGCGTCTTGCGCAATCGCGTAACCGCGCTGCAAAACTCCTAACGGCGAGAGGGCATCAAGCGACGCGGCGGTTAAACCCAACCTTCCTCGCGCCTCGTCCAATTGCTTTTGGACGGCGGCGTAACAATCGCTAAACGCCGACTCCGATCGCAGTCGCGCTTCTGTTAATCGTCCACGTAGTTGGGCCGGAGAGATGTTTCGAGACAACGCATCCGCACGGACGCGCGCATCTCTTACCGTTTCCGTCATCAACATTTCGAGTCGATGTTGCGCGCGATCGGAAGCGCTGCGCGCAGTTCGCATCTGCGTGCGTACTTCATCAAATACCTGGGACAACGCCTGTTCCTGCACACGCGAACGCGCCTTGACGATTCGGTAGCGCATCAACTGAGTCAGTCGCTGGCCCATTTGATCGATAGCCGAGCAAATCTGATCCTCACGAGCGGCCACTAATTCGGCGGCCGCGGACGGCGTGGGCGCGCGCTGGTCGGCCACGAAGTCAGCAATCGTAAAATCCGTTTCATGTCCAACCGCGGAGATCACCGGAATAGCCGAAGCACGAATCGCTCGCGCCACTTCCTCCTGGTTGAACGCCCATAAATCTTCGGTTGAACCACCGCCGCGACCAACGATCAGCACGTCAACCAGATCCTTGAAACGGCCTTCGCGTTGCGCGCGAGTGTGATGATCGTTGATAAGTCGAATAGCGCGCGCAATGTCGGGGCCGGCGTTTTCGCCCTGGACGCGTGCCGGTGACAGGAGCAAATGGACCGTGCGCGTGCGGCGCGAGAGCACGTTCAAGATGTCGCGAATTGCCGCGCCCGTGGGCGACGTGACGATCCCAACTCGCGCGGGGAAAAGCGGCAACGGCCGTTTTAACTCGCGCGCAAACAAACCTTCCTTGTTAAGACGATCGCGCAACTGCTCAAAGGCAATCTGTAAAGCGCCCGCGCCCACAGGATCGAGCGATTCAACTATTAATTCGTAATCGCCGCGCGCTTCATAAACAGTCAGACGGCCGCGTGCGCGAACGTGCAAACCGTCCGTGGGGCGAAATCGAATTTTCGTGTTGGCTGAACGAAAACACTTCGCGCGCAACTGCGACGTTTCATCTTTGATTGTGAAGTACCAGTGGCCTGAAGCGTGGGCCTTGAAGTTTGAAATTTCGCCTTCCACCCAAACCGAAGCAAAACGCGCTTCGATGGCCTTGCGCACCGCTTCGGTGAGCTCGGAAACGGTCAGCGGCCGGCGTTCCGTTTCATCAAATAATGCCGCAAAAAGTGGTTGGCTCATGACTGGGGAAGGATGAATGATGGGCTTCGAAAAGTAAACCCGGCGTTCCACGAGAAAGGTGTTATCCGCTGGATGCGGCTTCGGCTTTGCCGCCGGATGTGCGGCGATGGCTGTGCCCCGCCGACAGAAGGCTGAATCATTGCCGGGCTATGCCCGTGGGATTTAGCGTATCGGACAATTTGGCCAAGGCCGCACCAGGGGCTCAGCCCCAAAAATGTGAGAGGCTCAAACGGCGGGGCAAAGCCACCGCCGCACATCCGGCGGCAAAGCCGAACTGACGTGGTCCATAACATTGAAGTCAGGCGCTGAAAAGTTCAACGAGTAGTAAGACGATCGTGCTAAACGTCGATAGGTCATTCGTTTGCTTAGCTATGGAGTATCGAGGCCGACGACGGGGCTCAGTCTCACAGAAGCACCTTCGCGATTCGCGCGTACCCTCACTCTCGGAATTGTCGAGGAGCGCGAGTTGGAGGCGTAGGTAATTGTATACGCCGTCCGAAGTTGCATGACCACGTCATCGTAAGCGCGTTGCAATTCGCCGAGGTGGCGGATGGGATAGTAAACACCGCCAGAGACCGCGGCCAGCTTTTGACCTTCTTCGTGGGCGCGGGTTGTAAGCGTGAGGTAGCGCGAACGCAGCGGATCGATCGTCGTTTCCGCTTTGGGCACGCTCGATTCAGGTATTAGTCCCGAAGGGACGTACAACGGATAAATCAACGCTCCGGATTCAGCCACGGCTTCCAGAATCGCGGGGAAGGGAACAAACGACTTGTTGTCGTCCCCGTCGGAAAGGACCACGATCGCAGTTCGTTCACCACGAAGTTTCTTCAGCGTGTCTGCCATTACGTAACCCAGCGCGTCGTAAAGCGCGGTGGCGCCGCCCGCATCAATCTCGTCGAGCTTGCGCGAAAGCAACCGGCGATCGGTGCTGAAGTCGGAAATAATCTGGATGTCGTCGCGAAAGCTGATGATCGCAATCCGATCCTGAGGACTCGCCGTATTGAGAAAGTCGCGCGCTGCTTTGCGAATGAAGTCGATGCGTTCTTCAACGCTGCCGGATACGTCCAGCAGCAGCACGAGGTTAAACGGCTCCGTAGATGGCGATACATTTGTGACGCGGCGTTCGACTCCGTTTTCAAACACCGTAAAGTCGATTTCTTTCATGCCGCCAATCGCGCGTCCCTGACGATCGGTAACGCTCGCATTGAATCGCATCAGTTGCGGCGAAAGTTCCCTGACGAATAGGCCGGGCGCACTACGCCGGACGAGTGCAGGTTCCTTCTCCGGTGGCGGCAAAGTTTTGGCAAAATCGCCAAACATTTTCGGCGAGACTTTGCGGATTGCGTCGATCAACTGGCTGTCACCGCTGCGAACGATAGCGCGCGCCGCTTCTGTCAGTGGTCGCTCGCGTAAGTCGCTGGGGACCATGCTCGGGTCGACATTGAGCAGGACCACACCGCGCTGCGTTACAAAGTTGAGTTGCACGCGCTGTTCTTTTTCGGGCTTCTCCTCGCCGAGTCTGCCTGAGATGACAAACATGCCACCGCGTTTTTCCTTGATCTCGGGCAATTCTACGTCGCTGAGATAGCGTGGTTTGCTTGCCTGCCAGGTGAAATTGAACTTCAAGGCATCAAGAGGCACGTCCGCATGAATCGTTCCGGTATTTGAAGCCACTTCGGCCGATTCCACGTTCCCGACGACATCCACTGCGCCGGCCTCGGTCTCAATCTTCACTTTCGAACGTTGGGGCACGCGCAACACGAGATCAATGCGGTCTTTACCGTTACGATCGAGCACATTGATCGTGAGTGAATTTCCTTTTGGCGTGGCTATAACGTGTGTTTGATCTACCGGCGCACCCTGGGAATTTGCCTCCAACAACACTCTCTTTTGAAGTTCTTCCGTCGCGAAGACGCTTACCCGGCCGGTTTTGCTTTTAACGTTAACCGTAACCGCGTCGCCTACTGAAATTTCGGTGCGGTAACTCTGGGCAGATGCCGGTACCGCTGACAACAATGTCAACGCGGCCACTATCAGGAAGTGTTTACTGGATGGGGAAAAACTGCGGCCCAGGCGTGCCGCGGGGGACTTCAGGTAATGCATGCGTGTGATCTTGCCCGAGCCTTTCGCCGGGGGTCAAGGGGAGAGTGCTGAGTGCTGAGTACTGAGTGAGCAAACAGTAAACAGTCAACAGCAAACAGCAACTATACTCAGCACTCAGGACTCAGCACTCAGGACTGATCGATCTATTTTGGTCCGAAGCGTTCCCGATACTCTTCCGAATACAGGAAGCCGAAAACGAGGTGGCGAAAATCCCCCGGAGCGATACCCGCTGAGGCGCGGCCATTTGTCAGCACGTCCACCCAATCGTCATAGCCGGCTGCTTCAGGGTCACGTCTTAAGTAGCCAAAGTATTCCATCGCCACGAAGGCCTTGAAGAAGTAGGCATCCCACACGACCTTCTGCTCCACGAAAGCTCGCAGCGTTTTAGCCGGGCTCAGCGTGCCATTCTCCATCAGGTTGATCAGGTCCTGTCGATTGTACTGCGGTGGCTGACCCGGCTGCGTCGGCGGCACACTAGCGGGCAAGGTAACGCCGGCTTTCTGTTCCAAACGCGTGATGAATTCTGACGCGTGCGCAGCATCCGTTACGCCGCTGTAAATATTGATGAACTCCGGGCGCTGCATAAACTCATTAATGAAATCAGCTTCATCCGCAGCGAGATCGGCTTGTGGTTTCAAGCCGCTCAGGCGACGCATCTGAGGCGTGAACTCAGCAAAGAATGGCCGCCGTCCCAAACTCGCGGAGAAGAACCGGTAAACCCAGTAACCTCTCTCGCCAAATTCGGGCGAGCGGAAGAAACCCGACGAGACGTGCACGCGATCACATTCCGGTGGAGCGCCCAGAAATCCCTGGTTGGGATTGCAGTTGTTAAGCACGGTGAGCCAATCGTTGTACCCGGCAGTGTCCGGTTCACGCAGCAGAAAATCGAGATACTGCTGTCTTACAAAAAACGGATTGAGCACGTAGGGATTGCTCGGATTCGGGTTGGTGTCGTTGTCCTGAATGGCGATAGTGGTTGACGACGGCGAAACAAGGCTGCCACTCGATGGGTTGCTCAAAGCGATACTCAGCAACTCATCACCTTCAACATAAACATCGTCGACAATTGAAAGCACGATGGTCTTACTCGACTCGTTTGCCGCAAATCGCAACCTGCCTCCTGCTGTGGCGTAATCGCATTTGCCTGACGCATTGCCATTCACAATATGACAACGAGCGGGCTGCAAATCATTGGCTGGAACGCCACTGAAGTCGTTGGTCGCATAGTCAACGGTGGCGGCGATCGAAGGATCGCCACCGCGCGTCACGACGACTGACACGCTCGGAGCGTTCTCGGTCGCTGTGTAGCTGGCGAGCTCGAATTTGAACGCCGGCGTGTCGTCATTGAGGATCGTGCCAAGAGCCTGATTATCAAGCGACGATACGTTAATCGCATTCGTCAGGTTAATGAAGAACGTCTCGTTGGTTTCCAGAGTAGTATCGCCGTTAACGGTCACGCTGATGGTTTTGCTTGTTTCCGTTGGGTTGAACGTCACCGTGCCGGTGGTACCGACATAGTCGCTGCCATCAGTGGCGGTTCCATTCGCCGTCGCGAAGTTGACGCTGATCGTTTGGATCGACGGATTTGAAAGAGTCACGGGAAAACTGAAAACCTTCGTCCCCGAATTTCCTTCGGCCAAACTGATGTTACCGATGAGAATCACCGGCTGCTGATCAAAGTCACTGATAGTCACCACTGTGTTGCTCGGATCAAGCAACATAACCCCAGCACTCGGGTTACTGAGGGTGACGTTAAACGTCTCGGCGGTTACCTCATATAAGTTTTCATTAATAATCGGAACCGTAATGGTTTTGGATAATTGCCCTGGATCAAAGGTCAACGTCCCACTCGTCACGGTGTAGTCACTTCCAGCGGTCGCCGTTCCGCCGCCAGTTGCGTAGTTCACCGTCGTGGTCGTGGAAACGTCACCCGATCGATTTACCGTGAGTGTCACGCTTGGGTTGCCTTCGATGACATTTGCGGTGGGACTACTGAATTGCACAGCGGTTGGAACGGGCGTCGCATTTGAGACCAGTTCGCTTTGAATGAGATAAACCTTACTGACGAAGTTTGGGCTAAAGTTCGTCTGCGTTCTGAAGGCGAGACCATTAGTGCCCCAGCGCACCAGACTAGCCGGTGTGCCGTCAACATTAGGAATAGTCAACGACCCGATTGGCAGAAACGTATTTATGTCGAAGGCAGTCAGAAGCGCGCTCGAGCCACTGCCGCTGATGAAGAAAGCACGTCCCAGCGAAGCATCCACGACTATCGCCGAACTGAAACTTACGTTTTGAAAAGTTCCGGCGAGTCTGCTGGTTTCAGGATTAGCTACGCGACCGGAGCCCGAATACAAAAGACCATTGGAAAACTCCATACCGTTTGTAAACCCGGTCAAGAGATTACGGACCAGGGTCGAAGCCGTGACCCCGGAGCTGTCTAGTGTGAACTTCACCAACTCAAATCCACTCGAATAGGAATCATAGCCATAGAGCACTGTTGGTGAGCTCCCGAACTCGAGTGGACCGATTGCGTAAGCCTGGCCTTTGCTGGCGTTTGGCCGTTGCACTCCGTCGTCATAAATAGCGACGCCAAAACCGCCACCGTTCCCATCAGACACGGCCAGCGATTGCGGAGCGCCGGGAACAACCTCCATGTCTGCCGGTCGCAGGAAGTTAGTACCCCAGCTAAACTGGAGCCCCGCGGCTTGCGTTTGCAGATCGAATTTTCGGATCGCTGCGGCCCCGTCCAATGAGACATATAACGTGCGGCCGTCGTCTGAAAGAGCAAGCCTGTTTGGCTCGCTACCGACGAAAGTTGATGTTCCGACGCTAGCTGTCCCCGTATTGATGGAAGTAATGCTATTGCCGTTGCCGACCACACTTCCGGGAACGCTTGCGTAAAGCGTCTGCCCGGGACTAACTACGAGATCGTTCGCTGGCAAATTCACCCTTCTGACCAACGTAGGAATGTACGCCGGCGACGGTGAAGGTGTAGGTGACGGTGTTGGAGTCGCGGCAGGTACGGGGTCCGAAGCGTTCACGAGTGATGTTCGAAGGATTACAACTCGCGTGCTGGTGCGAAACGCCAGACCGTTGGTTCCCCAGCGGACGAGGCTGGTAGGTGGGCCGAACATGTTGGGGAAATCAACGAACCCGATCGGAACAAATGTATTAATGTCGTAGGCGCGCAACTGCAATGTATTGCCAAAAATCCCACTCGAGATGAAGAACACACGCCCGTTCGCCAAATCCACCGCAATCGGATTGCTGCCAAAACCGATGCCTGAGAAAGTCCCGACAATGTCTCCTGTAGCAGGGTTAACAACTTGGCCCGATCCGCCATAAACAAGGCCATTAGCGAACTTGATGGGATTACCGCCGAAAGGTGCTGAAGTCCCAGTAGTTATGCCGTTGTTGTCTACAGTTCCGGTCGTCAGTAATGTGGAAGAACCCCAGTAAAGCGTTGATGCCGAATCAGAGTAGGCTAAAGAATCACTACCTTGGGCCGTGTTAGGTCGTTGGACGCCGTTGTCGAAAATCGCAACGCCACCCTGGAATGAGTTTCGTGTTACGGCGATAACGTTCGGGGAACCGGGCGCCACTGCTATGTCATTGGCAGTTAACGGACCGTTAAAGTTGTCAATGCCAAGGGAAAACTGTGAACCAGCCGTTAAAGACGTCATATCAAACTGACGGATAGCGCCCGCGCCGTTTAACCCTACATACAAAGTGTGGCCGTCATCTGACGGCGCCAATTTCGCAGGTTCGCTTCCCACCCAAACCGAAGTGCCGATGGCTGCGGTAGCGGGGTCGATCGTAGCCACGCTATTTCCATTGCTGCCCCCCGCGCTGGGGACGCTCACGAAAAGCTTCTGCGACGCCTGGTTGTAGATGACGTCATTAGTTACCAATGGAACTTGTTGGACGAAAGCTGCGAACGGAGTCGGAGATGGAGTTGGCGTTGAAGCAGGTGTTGGTGTAGGTGTTGGAACTGGATCCGGCGAAGGAATCAGAACGGTTTGAATTACATAGAGTTCCTTATTTTCCGTGCGGAAGGCGAGTCCGTTTGACCCCCAGCGCACCATCGTCGATGGCTGGCCGAACACTCCTGAAATGGTTGAAGTATCGATCGGCAGAAATGTTTGAAGGTCATAAGCTTTTAGCGTGAAGGTCCCATTACCGTTGCTCATCAGGTAATAGGCGCGACCGACCGACGAGTCTGCGACAAACGCAGTTGAATTAGCGCCTGAGAACGTGCCCAACAGCGTTCCTGTGTCGGGGTTAATGACCTGGCCGGTCGAGCTGTAGATCAGTCCGTTGTGAAACTTGATTCGAGTGCCAACTGTAAACGGCGGCGGCGTTCCCGTTTGCGTCACTCCGGAACCGTCAATCGTCATGGTCCTTAAAGTACCCCATTGACTGCTTCCATACAGTTTTGAAGCGGACGCTGAGAACGCGAGGTAGTCGCTGCCGCTTACGTGCCCGGGCCCGGTGTTAGGCCGCTGCACGCCGTTATCAAAAACAGCTACCCCTGCTTCCGGAGGGCTGAGGCCTAAATATTGTCGGGCCACGGCGACCAGATTCGTGGTGCCAGGTGCAACCGCCAGATCACTGGCGACGTATCGTCCGAAAAAATTATCCTTTAAAAGAGAGAATTTCAGCCCGGGCGTTTGCGTCGCTGCGTCGAAGCGGCGAATCGAAAAAGCTCCATCCAACGCTGCGTAGAGAGTCTGCCCGTCGTCGGCGAGCGCGAGTTTGTTTGGCTCACTGCCGATGAAGACTGAGTTGGTAATCGATCCCGTAGCTGGATTGATCGTTGTCACGCTGTTGCCGTTAGCTCCCCCGCTGCTCGGCACGGTTGCATAAAGCCTGTTAGTAACAGGGCTATAAACAATGTCATTGGTGACTACTGGGATTCGCCGTACGAAATCTGTAGTGATGACGGATTCGCCTGATTTTGATTGGGCGGTCGAAGTCGTCATGAACCGACTAATCGCCGCGAGACAAGCGAAGGCTGCGACCAGAAAAACCGCGGGCAAAACAAAGGTCTTCGCTGGGCGAATAACTTGGGGGATTGGAAAATGCATGGGGGTATTCCTTGTTAGATTAGCGGCTGGGCGCCGTTAGTGAGTCGTTACTATCAGCTCGCTTCAATAGTAGTCCTGAGGTTAGTGAAATGGATTGGGAGTAAAGATTCCTGACAAAACTCCTGACGGTTTAGAAACTGGGCGGCCGCAACGTGGGGAGGATTAATCAGTTTCCCAATCAAGGCGACGTCGAGCCGGGCGACGCGCTTGCTCGAATTGAGGGCAAAAATTAACACAAAGCCCGCTCGGACAACAAGAACCTGGGGAGATGCCGGGCCCGCAATTGTCACACAGCGCTTAGTGGCAATGCCGCCCGCTTTTCAGCTCTCGTTATTACCCTCGGTTGCCATTCACTCTCGATGCGTTATCATATGCCAACATTTAAAAGTCACGGCGACTAACACAATTACTAAGGCCTCTTTGTGTCTCACTCGAAAACTGAGACGGCATCCATGTCACAACCTCTTCGCGTCGCTGCAAGCAACGAACGTCTACACATTCACAATCTCGTTACCCGCGATCCGCGGGCGGGACTGGCGGAAGATGTGAGGCGCGGCCTTGCATCGCAGCCAAAACGATTTCTTCCAAAATACTTTTACGACGAACTTGGTTCACAGTTGTTTGAAGCGATTTGTTTGCTGCCTGAGTATTACTTAACACGCGCTGAGAATGAGATCCTCGAGCGCTTTGCAGATGAGATCGTGGCTTCAGTTGACGGCGAAGTCACACTTATCGAGATGGGGAGCGGAAGTGCTTCGAAGACGCGGCTGGTGATCGAGGCGCTGCTCAGAAAACAGGACGAACTTTGTTATGTCCCAGTAGACATCTCAGCCTCGGCGCTCGACAGCAGCTCGCGCATTCTGCTCCAGTCGTACCCGCAACTAACAATTGAAGCTTACGCCGCAGATTATTTCGCAGGCTTACGCGAGTTGGCGAAAGCGAAACGTGGCCGCACGCTCGCCCTCTTTCTCGGTTCGAACATCAGCAACTTCGATCGCGAAGAAGCGGCCAGGTTTTTGCAGGCACTGCGCGCTGTTTTGTCTGAAGGTGACGCGTTGTTGCTCGGCGCAGATCTGAAAAAGGACAAAACCGTTCTTGAAGCTGCCTACAATGATGCGCTCGGAGTCACCGCCGCTTTCAACCTTAATGTGCTTGCCCGAATTAACCGCGAGCTTGGTGGTGATTTTGATGTACGCGCGTTTCAACATCGCGCGTTCTACGATGAAAGCGAGGGCAGGATCGAGATCTACATCGAAAGCACTCGCCGGCAAAGCGTCAACATTCGTCAATTAGATTTAACTGTTAACTTTGCCGAAGGCGAGCAGATCCACACGGAAAACTCGTACAAGTATGATCTGACAAACCTGGCGGCGCTCGCTTCCCACGCGGGCTTTAGTCGCGCGCGCACCTGGCTTGATTCGCAAGAGCGTTTCAGCAGCAACCTGCTGTTGGCCGTCTGAGAATTGCGTGGCACAGACCTTAGTCTGTGTCCGCTTGCGATCGTCAAAACACAGACTGAAGTCTGTGCCACTAAGGTCACGCAGACCGAAGTCCTTAGTCACCAAAGTCGACACACAGACTAAAGTCTGTGCCGCTTAGATAGGTTCACAATTCCGCCGACATGCCTGAGTCTGGCAACACTCCAATTGTTGAATTTCGAGACGTAAATTTCTCCCACGCAGGATCTTCGTTACCAATCGTTTCGAATCTTAACTTCGCGGTCGCTCACGGAGAGACCGTGGTATTGCTTGGCGAGTCAGGTTCGGGAAAGACAACCACTCTCAAACTAATCAATCGCCTACTTGAGCCAACGTCCGGCGAGATCAGAGTCGATGGCAAGAAGACAACTGACTGGGACCCGATTCGCCTGCGCCGCCGGACCGGCTACGTGATTCAGGAAGGCGGACTATTTCCACACTTCACAGTCGAAAAGAACATCGGCATCGTCCCGCGCCTGGAGGGTTGGGACGACGCGCGGATCAATGGCCGCGTTGATGAGCTGTTGACCATGGTTGGTTTAGACTCCGCGCAATTCGCAAAGCGCTATCCGGCAGAGTTGTCGGGAGGGCAGCGCCAACGCGTTGGAGTGGCGCGCGCACTCGCTGCCGAACCGCCGTTGCTTTTGCTGGACGAACCTTTCGGCGCCCTCGACCCGCTGACGCGCGCCAGCCTTCAACGCGAGTTTGCAAATCTTCAGCGCACTCTGAATAAAACCGCGGTGCTGGTAACTCACGACGTACGTGAAGCGTTACTGCTGGGAAGCCGCATCGGTCTCATGGATGAAGGCCGGCTGGTATTGCTGGAAACGCCCGACAACTTTGTTAAGTCGAAAGACGAACAGGTAGTTGCGTATATCGAGACGCTGAAGACTTCGGTGGAAGACGGCGAGTGACGCTTTTTTCCCTCTCCGCAAGCGGAGAGGGGATGGGGGAGAGGTTGCCGCCGCGGGAACCCCTACCCTAACCCTCCCCGTTCACGGGGAGGGAATATGTTCGCGCGTTGGGCGCTTAGTAAGTTGAATGCTGAGAGCGGGCGCAAGCGCCTCTTCCCGACCTTGAGGTTATTCAACTTGAAGGGTCTTTGTAGCAATGTCGTTTTGGAATTTCCTACAACAGAATTGGCCGGAGCTGTTGGGCCACGTGCGTGAGCATCTCTCACTCGTGATCATCTCGATACTGCTGGCCGTTGTAATTGGAATTCCCGTCGGTGTTCTGTTAACCCGGAAAAAGTTTCTGCGTGGACCGGTGTTGGGGATCGCCAACGTTATGCAAACGATTCCGAGCCTCGCGCTGTTTGGGTTTTTGATTCCGCTCCCATTCATCGGCGGGATTGGCCCGCGCACGGCAATCGTGGCCCTCGTGCTTTATTCGCTACTGCCAATCATTCGGAACACTGTGACAGGCATCTTCGGCGTCGATCGAAACGTGCACGAGGCGGCCGTTGCGATGGGAATGACTGGTGGCCAGGTTTTGCGTCACGTTGAATTACCGTTGGCGATGAGCGTAATTATCACGGGCGTAAGAGTGGCGACGGTGATTGCTGTAGGTGTGGCCACGATCGCCGCCGCAGTCGGAGCCGGTGGGCTTGGCGTTTATATCTTTCGCGGGTTGCGGCAACCCGATACGAATTTGCTACTCGCGGGTGCGGTGCCGGCAGCGCTGATGGCGTTAATTGCCGACTTTACTTTGGGCGCGCTCGGTCAACTTTTCGCGTCTCCTGATCCACGACGAAAATCGAGCAGGTGGGGCCGGCTGTCATTGTTGCTGGCGATAATCGTAATTGCAGGTTTCGTCGTCTTTGGAATTTCACGAAACTTTGGCAGATCGGGCGACTCCACAAGTGCGCAGCGGGTTGTAGTCGGATCGAAAGACTTCACTGAGTCGGTCCTGCTCGCTGAGATCGCGGCCCAGTTGCTTGAAGCTCGGGGAGTTTCGGTAGAGCGCAACTTCGAGTTAGGTGGAAACCTGCCACACGATGCGTTGCTTGCCGGAAAGATTGATCTTTATCCCGAATACACGGGCACTGCGTTTACCGGGATACTTCGTCACCCGCCGGTAACCGATCCGCGCCAGGTTTATGAACAAGTTAAACGAGACTATGCGGCACAATTCAACGTCGCGGTGAGCGAGCCGGTGGGATTTGAAAACACTTTTGCAATTCTGGTGCGCGGCGCGGATGCGCGACGGCTCAACCTGAAGACGATTTCGGACGTCGCGCCGCAGGCGCCGCGTTGGCGGGCCGGCTTCGGACACGATTTCATGTCGCGTGCCGACGGCTATCCCGGATTTTCAAAAACCTACAATCTAAGATTCGCGGAGCAGCCGCGAGAAATGGATTTGTCACTCACATACATTGCGCTTAGCTCAGGAAAAGTAGATCTGATTGCCGGCAATTCGACGGAGGGAAGAATAGCCGCGTTGGATCTTGTGCAGTTGGCGGATGATCGGCGTTACTTTCCACCTTACGAGGCAGTGTTTATGGTCCGCAGCCAAAGTTTGGCACGTGTACCGGGCTTGCAGGACGTGTTAAGCAAACTAGCGGGATCAATTACCACCGAGGAAATGCGTCGCATGAACTACGAGGTTGACGCTAACAAGCGTGGGGTGGCGGAAGTTGTGCGCGAGTGGCTGGCGAATAGAGCAGGTAAAGTTACATCGGGCCAATCAAGTTGAATAATTTCGTGGTAGGGAAGAGACGCTGCTGGTCACAATTGCAACGTGTGAGGAGCGAGGGTTCCAATAGCGACTTTCAAGTGCGTGCGTTTTAATGCCGCGTTCAACGCGGCAGCCCCGACGGAGTCGGGGTGCATAGGCCAGCCGTTTTACGGCTGGTTGCCATGGGCCTAAGGATTAATAGCCGCTTTAGCGGCGGCAGTAAAGGCCGCTTGAATTTTGAATTCGCGAAACCCCTGGACGGAGGGAATATGAAAAAAACTGCAGTTGTTTTGATGCTGAGTTTCTCCTTGTTCACAATTGCGTTTCCTCAAGCGAAGCCTGAACAGGTCACTCTTATAAAAGCCGGCCGTTTGATCGATGTGCGCGCGGGGCGAGTACGCGAAAACCAGGGGATCCTTGTCCAGGGGCAACGAATTAAAGCCGTTGGTCCGCTGGACCAGATTCAACGCTCTGTGCCCGCATCAGCCACCGTAGTGGATTTATCTCACGCTACTGTCTTGCCGGGACTCGCAGACTGTCACACTCACGTCCTGCTTCAGGGCGACATCACCACAGCCGATTACGATGAGCAACTATTGAAAGAATCGATTCCATATCGAACGATTCGTGCCACGGTTGCCGCGCGCATTGCGTTGATGAATGGGTTCACTGTCCTTCGCGATCTCGAAACAGAGGGAGCGATGTACGCGGACGTTGACGTTAAGACTGCCATCAATCGCGGCGTTATTCCTGGCCCTCGTATGTTCGTATCGACGCGCGCGTTTTCTGCCACGGGCATGTACCCGTTAAGTGGTTATTCGTGGGAGTTGAAGATGCCCGAGGGCGTTCAAATTGTTGATGGACCAGACAACATCCGGCGTGCCGTGCGCGAGCAGGTCAAGTTTGGAGCTGACTGGATCAAGTTTTACGCGGACCGTCGTTACTACGTGAAAGATGGGAAGCTGCGCTCATGGCTAAATTTTACTGACGAAGAAATGAAAGCCATGGTGGATGAAGCTCACCGGTTGGGTCGACGTGTCGCCGCGCACGCCATGGCCTGGGACGGTATCGACGCGTCGCTGAAGGTTGGCGTCGATTCGATTGAGCATGGGTATGGACTCGACGAAGGGTTGATGGATCGCATGATCGCTCAGCGAGTTTACTGGTGCCCGACTATTTACGTTGGCGTTTATGTGGCGGAAGGACGCGCGGCTGCTGGTGCTCCGATTTGGCTGACGATGCGAGACATGGAAGCACGCGCGTTTGGGATCGCGGTGCGCAAGGGTGTAAAGATCGCTTACGGCACAGACGCGGGCGGTTATGCGTGGACGGAAAATCAGGCGAAGGAAATGACTTACATGGTGCGATACGGGATGACGCCGATGCAGGCAATCCAATCAGCCACCACCGTAGCCGCAGCCCTGCTGGAACGCTCAACTGAATTCGGGGCGATCGAGCCGGGAATGTTGGCTGACATCATCGCTGTCAATGGCGACCCTCTCCGGGACATTTCCGAGTTGGAACGCGTGCGATTTGTGATGAAAGATGGCCACGTCTATCGCAATGACAGGTGAATGTAGGTAGTTTTGCTTAGCCTGCTCCCGGTCGCCACCGCTCCCGGTTCTGGTTTCGTAATCTGCTGTTGAAAATTAGGATTGCAGTTTCTATTTACCGACTTTAAGAGGACACCATTATGACGCTACTCGATGTGATCATCCTTCTTGTTATTGCCGGACTCTGTGGCGCGTTAGGACAGGCAATCACCGGCTTCACCCGCGGGGGTTGTTTAGTGTCGATCGCCCTGGGGTTTGTGGGCGCCGTGGTTGGAATGTGGTTATCGCGCCAACTCGGTTTGCCGGAGCTTTTCGCAATTCAGATTGGAACAACCAGTTTCCCAATCGTGTGGTCCATCATCGGCGCCGCGTTGTTTGTCGCTGTGATTGCGCTGCTGACGCGGCGGCGGCTTTGACCTGATTTCGCACACGTGGTTCTAATCGCCGATGAGGAGGTGAGCGGTCACCGGATCGGCGGTTCGGACAATGCTTTGGTACTGCGGAACCGATTCTGAGGCCTAGCTTTCGACGTCGTTAGAAACCGTAATCGTCCATTTCAATCCATTTGGGTCTTCCGGACCTGAGTTATATTTCTCGATGTTGTTCTGGTCGACGATTCGAATTTGTACGATCCTTCGTTTGTCGTTCTTAAACTTCTTCCGACCGGAATTGCCCTCAGGACTGTAATCCTCGGGGAAGTCGATCCTAACCGAGCCGCCTTTGATAATGATGTCGTTGCCAGTGTCTGCCATGGGAGTGCTCCTTTGGGTGAATGAGGTTTAGGGTTTCTGAGCGAGAGCTTCGGAAAGTTGTCTGCGGTAATACTCCATATCTGGGCGATGGAGGTAACTGTTGTAATTGTCGCTGCCCCATTCCTGTTCGAGTGAGGCAAGGAGAGTTGAGGCACGCGCCGCGGCTTCCTGTGCGGCTGAGTTATTACTGAGTCGACGGTCGGCGCGTGAAATAATCAGCCAGGTGAGCCATTCCTGGTGACGTTGGCCCAAACGAGCAGTCACCGTCTGCGCCTCGGTCGCAATTTTCAGCGTCTCCTCAGCATCGGCGCCTTCGTTTAGGGCCTGGGCCAACGCGACGAGGGCATCCGCCTGCACGGTGGGATTGCTGGTTTCGTTTGCGATGGCAAGTGCGTTTCGGCAACTGGCTATTCCCGCGGCACCGTTTTTCGAGAACACGTCCGCCAGTCCGAGAGTAAAAAACGCTTCAGTGGCGGTAACTTTGAGTTGAGTGCCGGCGAGCTCGAGGGCTTGCTTACTGTTATTTTTCGCTTCCTGCCAGTTGTTTTGGCTCAAAGCCATGCGTCCCGCCTCGAGAAAAAAAGCCGAGCTGAGATTTTTCGCTGCGGTGGGAGGCTCCGCAATTGGCCGGGCTTCATCCAGGACACGTCGCGCTTCGTCATATCGCCCTAGCTGCCACAGGAGCGTAGCCCGGTTAACAAGGGCGAGTCCGATGTTCTTTGGATTGCCGAGCGACTTCGCGAGCGTATAACTCTCCTCGAATTGTTTCAGCGACTCGCTAAACTTGCCTTGATACATTTGCAGCAAACCGATTTCGCCGATCGGCGGAAGAGTCAGAGAAGGATCGCCCAACTGGCGCGCAATTTTTAGTTGTTGTGTGAATGCTTGCAGCGCCGCCTCAAGTTCACCTTTCCGCGATTTACCTCGCGCCAACAAGGTCAACGCCTGCATTGCTTCCTTGCGATAACCACCCTGCTCGTAGAACGGCAGGGCTTGTTCGATAAATCGCAGCGCCTCATCAGTTTTACTTTGACTCATCAAAACACTGCCGAGCGACAACAAAGCGCGAGCGGCGTTGCGGTTGTCTTTTTGTTGCCGTGCCAAATCCAACGATTGATGAAAGTACTTTTCGGCTTCGGCGTAATCCGAGGAGTCAAAATAGGAATTTCCGAGGTCGACGAGCCCGCGTTTGATCTGATTATCAATGCTGTTGTTGCGCGCAGTGTTGATAGCCTCGTTCATTAGCCCGCGGCCCTTGTCGAGGTCTCCCTCCGTAACGGCCACGTTGCCGAGTTTGAGCAGTGTCTTCACTTCCAGATACTGATTCGATGTGGTCCTGCTTAACTCGAGCGCGCGTATGAGCTGTGGACGTGCTTCCTCTGTCTTGCCAAGTTTGTCCAGCAGCGCACCTCGCTGAAAAGCGACTTCTGCCTGTCCTTCGTAGTTGCCGCTGGCCTCAAACAATGCCTGCGCCTTATCGAAGTTTGCTATCGCACTGGCGAGATCAAGTTGATCGCCATACAGCACGCCCAGCCGTAGAAATGCCGGCGCATACTGAGGCGCGCGAGTGGTAGCGTTGATGTAACTCTCAATTGCTTTTTTGACTTCATCGTTCTTTTCGAAAGCACGACCCAGATCGACGTACAAATGAGGTTCGTCCGGCGTTAGCTTCAGCAACTGTTGGTAAGCATCGATCGAGGCGGGAAAGTTTCTGGTGACCGTCAAATCGATAGCATCCAGCTTAAGCGAATCTGTTTTCGCCAACTGCGATTGGTTGGGCGCGAGTTGTCTGACGAGCAGCATCTCGTCCTTAGCCCGGTCGGCGTAATCCAACTCAAACCAACTTTCGGCCAGCCGCGCGTGCGCGAGCGCAAATTTCGGATCGGCGGCGATCGCCTGTTGGAACGCTTTCGATGCCTGCAGAAACGATCCGTTTCGCAGGGCGTCGGTGCCTTTGTTATACCAATCCGACGCCAGTGCATTCGGCTGATAGGGAGCGGGCTTCGTAATTTGCCACACCGCAAATCCGATTGTGGCGAGAACCAGAAAGACGATGATGAATCTACCGTAAGACAAACGCGGCTGCCGTAGCGCATCAGTTAACGTTCTCAGTGCGCTGGCCGAATGCGTTTGTGGGGCAACAAGGTTTGCCGTGTTTCGACCATTCACGCGAACATCATCTTCGTTAAGTGACGGCAGCACTGCGTTTAGATCCGCAATCAGATCTTCGGCTTTCTGGTAACGCGCCTCTACTTTCTTTTCCAGCGCTTTCATAGTGATTCGATCGAGCGCCGGCGGAACACGAGGATTGATTTTCGAAGGCAACGGCGGGGTGAAATAAATTACTTGGGCGCCAATCTCCACAACGTTTGACCCACCAAACGCCGATTGACCGGCAAGGCATTCGTACAAAACGGCGCCAAGGGCAAACAGATCGCTGCGCCCGTCCACCGGTTTTCCCAGGGCCTGTTCAGGCGACAGGTAGAGGGGCGTGCCGACGATCACATCGCTGCGAGTCATTGAGCCGGGTATCGTCGGTGTTGTGTCAACAACCAGCGACTCGTCCGCAATCTGTTTTACGAGGCCGAAATCCAACACCTTTGCCTGGCCGCGTTCAGTGATCACGATGTTTGACGGTTTGACGTCGCGATGGACCACGCCCCGGTGATGGGCTTCCGCAAGTGCAGCCGCGATCGAAGAGACGATTCGTACTGCTTCAATCAAGGGCAGGGAACCGCCGAGCAGTTTCTCGCTCAGCGTTTGCCCCTTGATCAGTTCCATCACGATGTAAGGCACGCCTTCGGGGGTTTCGCCGTAGTCAAACACGTTGGCGATATTCGGATGAGTTAAAACGGAGACGGCGCGGGCTTCGCGCAGAAAGCGGTCGCGATATTCGGGACTGGTTGATGAGAGAAACTTTATGGCGACTTGCCGCCCGAGCGTCATGTGTTGAGCAAGGTAAACCCTGCCCATCGCGCCTTCGCCAAGTAGTTCAATTATCCGGTAGTGGGAGACTGTTTGTCCGATCATTCGTTCCCGCGATGAGTCAGGAATTACGGTGAAAACGGATGACACCAGGCAGCTTCGGGGCGGTCATCCGGGCCGGTATTTAAGTGGGGGCATTCTGCGCCAAAGATCGTGAGATTACAAGGACTTCCCCGCGCGGCGCAGGACTGGGACGATCATTGATCAAAGATATTGATCAAGAGGAACTTGCGCGGGCATTTGCGGTTTCCAGCGTCGCGTTTCGGACCTGTTCTTCCTGTTTACGTCGGAAATCGGTCAACTTCTCGCGTAGCTCGGGACGGCTGTTCGCGAGGATTGCGATTGCCAGTAGTGCTGCGTTGATCGCACCGGGTTTACCGATCGCGAGCGTGCCGACTGGAATACCCGCTGGCATTTGAACAGTCGCAAGCAGCGAATCCATGCCATTGAGTGCATCGCTCTTCATGGGAACGCCAAGGACCGGCAGAGTTGTGTGCGCGGCCAACACCCCCGCCAAATGCGCGGCGCCGCCCGCAGCAGCGATGATGATCTCGACTCCGCGATCCGCCGCTCCGGACGCAAACTCCGAAGCCAGATGTGGAGTGCGATGGGCTGACATGACATGACATTCATGCCCGACGCCAAAGTCAGCCAGCGTCTGATCAGCGTGTCGCATCGTTTCCCAATCAGACTTACTACCCATGACCACCGCGACGAGCGCCGCGGGTGCTGAAGTATTCGAAGACATAGTTTCCGTCCTACTCGGTGTTTGGGTTGATTTCTTCCTTGATCTCGCTCTCCGGATCCTGTGCGCCGGGAACTGCGAGGTCAGCGTTTACCGGATCGCGATCGCGGAGTTTCTCCGTCGGTCCGGGTTCGCTGGCTGGTTGTTCTTTGTCGTCAGCTCGCTGTTGTGCTTGTTGTTCAGTCATGTTGTCCCCCTGAAAATGGTGTCTGCTTACTCGCCTTGATCAAGCGAGTATCCACGTTCGTCGTCAAAGTTGTAGAGATTTTCAATTTTGATGAAATCAAAACCTGCGTCAGCGACTCGTTTAAGTAGAGTAATAATTTGATCGTGAGTAACGCCGCTATTGCTGCCGTCCGAAAGGAAGCGACAGCGCCAGTGGTCCGAGCAGAACGTCTCCGCGTGGCCGCCGGGCCAAACTTTTACGCCCCGGTTACTCATCATCGTCAATTTGGTTCCGTTGCCGCCCAGTTTACTTAACGACTCCCCAAGTTGATCGGCCGATCCTTTCGTCCAATCCAGAAAGACGTCGACGCCTACCAGATCTTTCTTCGCCTGCTTTGCTGGGCTTGATGTTTTTGCCGGCGCTGCAGACGCACTGCTTGCTTTGTATTTAACTGCCTTAAGAGTTTGGGGCGACTGGCCCACTCGTTGGGCTACCGCTTCGGCAAACTCTTTCGTCCCGACCTTCTGTTTGCTCTTGCCTTCTTCGTAGATGTCGTAGGTGTGGATGCCGTCTTCGATCGTTCGCAACCACGCGTTGTGGACGCGCTCGGCAGTATCGATTTGGCCGATATGGACCAACATCATGACAGCGCCCAGCAGCAACCCGGATGGGTTCGCGAGGTTTTGTCCGGCGCGGCGCGGCGCCGATCCGTGAATTGCTTCAAACATCGAGACGTGCTCGCCGATGTTTGCCGAACCGGCGAGTCCAACTGACCCCGCGATTTGCGCAGCCACGTCAGACAGCACATCGCCGTAAAGATTCGGCATCACCACCACGTCGAATGCTTCGGGAGTATCGGCAAGTTTCGCGGCCCCGATGTCAACGATCCAGTGTTCGTCCTCGATATCAGAATATTCAGTTGCAATTTCATCAAAGACTTTGTGAAACAAACCGTCGGTAAGTTTCATGATGTTGTCTTTGGTGAAGCAGGTGACCTTCTTGCGGTTGTTCCGGCGTGCGTACTCAAACGCGTAGCGCACGATCTTTTCAGAACCGGGACGCGAGATGAGTTTCAGACACTGTACAACCTGGTTCGTTTGGCGGTGTTCGATTCCGGCATACAGATCTTCCTCGTTCTCACGAACGATAACCACGTCCATCACCGGGTGTTTTGTTTCGACGAAAGGATGATATGAAACGCACGGACGGACATTCGCATACAGACCAAGCGTTTTTCGCACCGTCACATTCAGGCTTTTATAACCGCCACCCTGCGGCGTGGTTATCGGCGCTTTGAGAAAAACTTTGGTGCGACGCAGCGACTCCCACGCGCTGGGCTCGATGCCCGAGCTGTTGCCGGCCAGGTAAACCTTTTCACCGATATCGATAGTTTCAATCTCGAGAGCGGCGCCCGCTTCCTTAAGAATGTGAAGCGTGGCCGCCATGATCTCCGGCCCGATGCCGTCGCCATGTGCGACGGTGATGGGAACAGAATTCGGCATGTTCGAATCAGACCCTTTCGCGAATTAATTACTTGAGAGGAAGCAATATATTGCAATGTGCTGAGTCTAGCAATTGGCGAGGCTGGCGGCATGCTCTCATTCCGGGCAGAAGAGAAAGGCCTAAATGTGATACGCCAAAATGGGCTTAATTCGTCTCATGAAATGTTTTGCCGCTTATCAACATTCAGATGTGGAAGCCGCTATCTGGAGAGTTCCCTGGTTTTGCCTTCCGGTGTAGCCAGCTTCCTTTATTGGCAAACAAATACTCAGAAAGGAAAAAAGAGATGAAATCACTAGTCACTAGACTCGCATTCCTGGTGATACTGGTAGCCTTTGGCGTGATTTCTTACCACACGCCGGCCTCTGGAGCATCGCCGCAGTACTGTGGCAAAGGCACATACTCCTGCGGTGATCTCACACAGAACGGCACTTGTTGTTGGACCGACTCTCAAAAGTGCTGCTACGTTTCGCCAAGCAGAGGTGCATGCTACTGCGTCACACGCGGCGATAAGTGTGACAGATACTAACTCGGCGATTCTCGAACGAAATCGTTCGGAGTCGCCCATTTTGCCGCTGGCCCTTTCGACCTCACGTGCAACCAGCTTTTGACGCCCCGTGATTTGAGGGGCCGGCGGTTAAAAAGAGCCAACGCAGTAACTCTTGCGCTGGAAATCCAGGCAGAAAGGCAACTCATGAGTAACATCCAAAACAGAATTCAAGTTCTGGCCAATATATTAATCATCGTGACCATCGCTTCTATTGGAGGTGTTTGGGCCCATCGAAATTTCTTCGACAAACCGGCATCTTCGTCTCAGCGAGAGCTACCCAAGATTGGAGATAAGGTTCAGTTAGCGGATGTTGATTGGTCAAGAAGCGACAAAAATGTCTTGCTCGTGTTGCAGAAAAACTGTCATTTCTGTGCGGAAAGCGCTGACTTCTACAAACAGCTAATCGAGCAAACGAAGCATCAGGACGTCAACATAGTCGCGGTCCTGCCGCAGGAGAAGGACGAGTCTGCAAAGTACCTCAATGATCTGGGCATTGTGGGACTGGAAATCAAACAATCTCAATTGGATTCGCTTTTGATTGCGGGAACGCCCACCGTGATCGTCGCCAACGCTAAGGGGGAGATTACGAATGTCTGGCTGGGCAAACTGCGACCCGAAGAGGAAAGTCAGGTTTTGGCTAAGCTGAAGTCGTAGATTGGCCTGCGTGCAACAACTCACGAAAGCAAGAGAAAGGCGCGTTTTCGAACGCGCCTTTTTGATTTGAACAAGTCGATGATGTGCGCTCAAGATGGGGCTGCATAAAGCCCGCGATTCAATGGAGTGTGAAATATTGACTTGAAACGCGTCGAAAGGTAATAACTTGCGATGAATACTCCTCGTGAACAGTAAGCGCTGACTACAACTTGGGATTGATCTAACAAGGATAGAACGTGATCAGGCAATCACGAGACCTTTAATTGCAATCCAGTTCGAACTTTGGGGAAAGAATGAAAGGCCAATGGCCTGCACTTATCTTTTTGTTAGGGGCGGCGATTTTCGCCTCAGGTTGTTCGACCAAAGAGGCGTCGAGTCACAGTAAGGCAACGAACATTCGCCCGGAGGGATCAGCCGGCCATAACGCAGACCACACTGGAGAGCACTCCGGCGCCGAGTCAGCATTCCTGTTTCCCGATGGCGACGACAAGGGTTGGTCTAAGCTGATAAATGCTCCTCAGCATACGACTGCGCCGGCAGTTCCTCTCGCGAACCTTCCCGCGCCCGTCCGCACGCAACTCATAAATCAACTGACACTGACGGTAGATCCGATTAAGAAGTGTCCCACGGTGAAAGATGCAGAGGCTGCCGGGTACCGGCGAGTCGGCCCTTTTGTTCCGGGCATGGGAACTCATTACATGGGCGGAATAATCAACCGCAGCGGCACGTTAACGGACGAAGAGATTCTTCATCCATCGAGTATTCTTTACGCTGGCACAGCACCTGACTCCCGCATTGTGGGATTGATGTATCAGCATGAGCCGGCCAGTGATAACTCAGGTGCGCCTGAAGGCTTCATCGGGCCGAATGATCACTGGCATCGGCACTCGGGAATATGTTTGAAGGCCGCGTCGAATGGGGCGATGGATGCTCTTGGCGCCGATGGCTTCATTACCGAAGCTGAGTGCACGAGCAAAGGTGGCAAGTATTCTGCGCACTCGCCCTGGGCGGTTCATGTATGGACCGTGCCCGCGTACACAAGCCCGCTCGGCGTTTTTTCTCACCTCAATCCGGCAGTCACCTGTCCAAACGGCACGTATTACAGAGGGAAGGGCGACATTACGAACACATGCCGTAAGTGATGACACTAAGTCTTTCCGAAATCCACATGAAGTTCACTCCTATAGCGCCTTCCGACTACGATCGTGTCCGGCAGTTTCTGTCGGAGATGGGCTGGAAAGATCGAGTCGCTGATCCGGAGAAGTTCGATAAATTAATCGAGCACACTAGCCGAACCGTAGTCGCGCATGAGGGCGATCGCGTTGTGGGATTCGCGAGAGCAGTCTGTGACGAGGTATCCAACGGCTACATCTCAATGGTCGCCGTCGCCGCAGATAAACGCGGGCAAGGCATCGGCAGGGAGCTCGTCCGGCAACTAATCGGAAACGACGTTGGAATCACCTGGGTGCTGCGTGCCGGCCACGGCAGCAGTCCGTTTTGGGAGAAAGTCGGATTCGCCCGCTCCGAAGTTGCGATGGAAAGAGTAAGAACACCGTAAGTCCGCAAATCAAAACAAGAGGTTCGAAGATGTTTTCTAAATTCCTGAAACTTCTACTATTGCTCGTTGTCGCCGGCGCAGCGAAACAAGTGTCCGCACAGCCGGGCCCGGGAGAAACGAAGAACCCCGCACCGGTGCCCGTTGTTGCTGTTGCCCCGCTCGACCTGGGCCAACTCGACGGCACGAACTATGTAAACAATTTCTTCGGCTTGTCGTTGTCAGTCCCACGAGAGTGGGTGGTCCAAAGCGCCCAGCAGCGCGGCAAGATTGTGGACGACTCGAAGAAAATGGTTGGTTCAGTCGACGAAAAGAAGAAAGCACAGGTCGAGGATTCGATAGACCGCAGCACAATTCTTCTTAGCCTCACGAAGCTGCCCGAAGGAATGCCGGGAAACGCTGCCTTCATGTTGATAGCCGAACGCATACCTTCCGCCTCGATGAAAACTGGTGCTGACGTCCTGCGTTCGATTGCACTGCTCGGCAAGGGTACGAACTTTGGTGTGGAGTTTCTGGACGAAATCCGCACTGTGCAGATAGGCACCGCTGAATTTGCCGGCGTAACAATCAAGGGCACGTCTCCATACGGTGAGTTTAAGCAGAAAGCGTATGTGACGACGAAGAACGGCTACGCGGTCCAGCTATTTTTCACGTACCTGGACGATGCGGACATTCCCACCTTCGCCACGATCATGAAGTCAGTAATGGTCAAGTGAGTCGCGCCTCAAAGCGCTGGAGGCGCAAACTGAGAAAGCCGATGTTCCTTCCTGTTCTCAATAGAGCATAAGTAAATGAAGCTGTTGATTATCGGCGGAACAAGATTTGTTGGTCGCCATTTGGTGGCGGCAGCGCTCGCTCGCAATCACGAGGTTACGCTTTTCAACCGTGGCACACATCGATCCGAACAATCTCACGAAGTCGAAACAATCATCGGCGATCGAAACCACGATCTGGCTAAACTTGAGGGTCGCCGCTGGGACGCAGTCGTTGACACTTGCGGATATTTGCCGCGATCGGTGCGGGCTTCAGCGCAAGTCTTGTCTGATTCAATCGACACCTACGTTTTTGTTTCCAGTATTTCCGTATATGCAGATGTGAGCTCATACGGCGTGAGCGAAACAGCCGCGCTCAAGACCCTCACGAAAGAACAACTGGACAAGGCCAACGCGGTGGATCCGACAGGGGAATCCTCGGCGGTCAACTATGGAGACATGTATGGCGGGTTGAAGGCTTTGTGTGAACAAGCCGTGGAAGCAGTCCTCCCCAATCGCACCTTTACGATTCGTCCGGGTTTAATTGTTGGCCCTGATGATTACACGGATCGATTTACGTATTGGGTGGTTCGTGTGGCCAACGGAGGCGAGGTATTGGCGCCCGGCCGTCCTGATCGCGACATCCAGTTTATTGATGTGCGCGATTTGGCGGAATGGACCGTGAGAATGATTGAACGACGGCAAACAGGTGTATATAACGCCAGCGGTTTGCCTGGTACCGTGACGATGGAGCGATTGCTTAAAGAATGTAAAATCGCGAGCGAGAGCGACGCCTCTTTTGCGTGGGTCGATGAGGAGTTTCTTTTGCGAGAGGAAGTCGGTGCGTGGACAGAGCTGCCGTTTTGGCTCCCCGAGAAAGCAGCGCCTCATATGAAAGGCTGTATGTTCATCAATAGTGATAAAGCTTTGGCTGCTGGTCTCAGCTTTCGCGCATTGAGTGACACCATCAAAGATACTTTGAACTGGTTCCAAACAAATCGCACCAATGAAAAACTCAAAGCTGGTCTTGATCCTGATAAAGAACAAGCGTTGCTACGCAAATGGCATGAGTCACGTTGATTTACATCGATTAGGAAAAACTTAAGGCGATATTTGGAGTGCGGTGACAGTTCGAAGTGGCGACGGCGCTTTTGATTGCTGAGTTAACTCAGCCGCAGTTTGTTCCCCTCCCCGCAAGCGGGGAGGGGGCAGGGGTGGGGTTACGCGGCTTCTACCTCTCCCCCAACCCCTCTCCGCTGGCGGAGAGGGGCAAAACCGAAACACAATTGCGAGCTCGAGCCCCACTACGGAGCTGTCACGTTCCTGTTGGGAAGGCATTTATGGACATCATCACCAGACTTGAATCGACGCGCGATCGGACGCTGAAATATTTTGATTTGGGCAACGATGAATTAGATAGGTGTTCTGCACCAGGCAAGTGGCCGGTTCGATTCATCCTGCATCATCTCGCGGATGCCGAGACCGTCTTGTCTGATCGGATCCGGCGGACGCTTAGCGAGCCTCGCCAGGTTCTGTGGGCATTCGACCAGGATGCGTGGGCAAAAGGGTTGGACTATTCAAACATGCCACTGGACCTGTCTCGAGCGAATCTACGAAGCGACGCGCGCAGGCATCATCCACCTGGCGCGCCAACATTACACCAACAACGGACACCTCGAATTCGTTCACAGTGAAACAGGTGTTCGAACTTTAAGAGATGAATTCGATAAGGTCCCCGATCATAATGAACATCACCTTGCTCAGATTGAAATTGCACTCGCGCGAAAGTAGATGAAGAACCGATTTCGCGTTCATCGTTCATCCTTCATCGTCTTTCAGCAAGTCTCAAGTCGAGTCCAGGATTACTTGTCTAAGGCTATTTAAGGCGTATGTCGGCTTTGCCTCAAAAGTGTATGCAGACGGTCAAATGAGTGGGTCGAAGAATACAGAACCGGAGCGATAGCGACGGAACTGACGTGGAATGCAATGCCGGAAAACCTAACGAAAAGTAATCTGGCAGTCCAAAGATTGCCGCCATTCACTGCATCATCCGTCGCTACCGCTCCGGTTCTGTATTCGCCGACCCTCTGCAAGGTCTCTTGCCTACATGACATAGCTACCGCAAAGTCACGCGTTTATCTTTCGACTTTTGAGGCAAAGCCGCGTATGTCACCAAACGTTTGCAACGTCAGTCGGATTGCGACGGCAAGCCAAACCCAATTAGGAGGTAATAAATGCCGGAACTGATCTTCGCCGGTCTTGTTACAGCCGCTGGGTGGTTTGCTACTTATTATTTTGGCAAGCTTCGTGATGATCGCACGAAACGGTTAGAGCTTCGTATCAAGCAGTTG
Organism: Pyrinomonadaceae bacterium; assembly: GCA_963730985.1. Classification (GTDB taxonomy): domain Bacteria; phylum Acidobacteriota; class Blastocatellia; order Pyrinomonadales; family Pyrinomonadaceae; genus PSRF01. Next base: position 745,381 of record CAVSTX010000003.1, on the reverse strand, counting down.
GAGCAGCAGATAGAAGAGTTTTACGGTCCGCTTTACAATTTAGTGATTGAGATTGAGGTTTCGAAACAGGTGCTGGATGCGATCGTGGACGAAGATATCTCGAAGCTTTCGTCGGACAACTCTAGAGAAGTGAAGATCTTCGTTCGCGAGAAACACATGAAGCCACTTCATGAACAGATCATATCGATCCTCCATACCAAGATGTATCTAGTAGAATCCGGTGCTATTCCGGCGAGTTTTCGGGAATACCTGCACCACGCGTTTCAGGAGCGACTGCAACAGGAAATCTGGACACAACTCAAAATAAGCACAGTGAAAGTTGTAGGAAAACCGTTTCCTTCACAATTCACGATTGATGTTCAATCGGGTCTGCTGGCAGCAATGAAGCGTTACGACGACGCGGTTGGCGAGCTCGGGCCTCGTAGGAAGCAACGAATTCGAGCCCGGCCTAAGTCACTCGTTGACAGGAGCTCCCAAGGCATCGAGAGTTAATGGCATTAGGCGCACAGTGTCAGCTTAATGTGTAATCGCCGGCGCTGGTCCCCGTCGATATAGAACGCAGGGTTTCTCGAGGATTAGATGAAATACGCTCTGAGTTTATTGCTGACGATACTCCTGTCCCATACCGCGTCAGGACAAGTCGCGCCAGTCGCCGACTATCACCAGCACGTCTTCAGTCCAGCGATCGTCAAGTTAATCTCCCGTGGATCGGGTGGCCCACAACAATTAACCGCGAAAGATGTCGTAACTCATCTGGATACGGCCGGTATTCGCAGCGCGCTCTTATTGTCGGTTGCCTACATGTACGGCAGTCCCTCACGCACCGTTGAGGATGAGTATGCAAAAGTTCGCGCCGAAAACGACTGGACCGCGGCGCAGGCAGCTGAATACCCGAAACGACTGATAGCGTTCTGCGGCTTTAATCCACTCAAGGACTACGCGCTCGAGGAGCTCGAGCGATGCGCAAAAGATCCGATTCTCAAACGCGGCATCAAACTACACTTCGGTAACTCCGATGTGCAGGTGGACAATCCCGAACACCTCGAGCAGTTGCGGCGAGTTTTTCGCGCGGCGAACCAGCATCGCATGTCGATGGTGATACACATGCGAGCGTCAATCTCCCTTAAGCGACCGTACGGCGCGGCACAGGCGCGCATCTTTCTGGAACAACTCCTCCCGCTCGTTCCAAACGTTCACGTGCAGATTGCGCACCTCGCTGGGACTGGGCCGGGCTACGATGATCCGCCGGCAGACAATGCGCTGGCGGTGCTCGCCGAGGCAGTGGAGCGGCGTGATCCGCGAACGCGTCGACTCTGGTTCGATGTGGCTTCCTGCGTGGACCAAAACATCTCGCCTGCCAATGCCGCACTCGTCGCCAAGCGTATTCGTCAGATTGGTGTGAAAAGAATTCTGTACGGATCGGACGCTGCTGCCGGGGGCAATTTGGCGCCGCGCGAGAGCTGGGCAGCGTTTCGTCGATTGCCGCTCAAGGATTCTGAGTTTAAGCAGATTGCCAAGAACGTCGCGCCGTATCTGCGGTGAAGGTTTTCAAGAGACTACTGGTTGTTGTTGAATAGGCTTGGGGCAAGTGATAGTAAGTCCCGCAAAGCGAGACGAGTGACAATAGCCCAGCACTTTAGTGGGATTTATATACTTGATGCAACAACGGCCTGAAACGGGGCATGGTGGGGCATCATGGCAAGGGGCATAAAAGAAGTCTTGCATCTTTTGGAAATTGACCATTCCCGTTCGGCCATTGCCCTCCAAGACTGCATAGGATTATAACCGCGAACAATAAGAGGCGGGTGCTGAATGTGTCCGCCTGAGTGTAAGAGAACCCGCAAGCCAAACTTGTGGGGAGGGCGTTGCTGGGGTGAGGACAGTAACGCCCCTTGCTTTTTTAGACACACTCCCACACGCTGCCATCCCGGCAGTTTTCCCCGCATTTAGGTCAGGCCAAAACTGTTACTAAACCGCGATACCGATTACCGTCAGGATCGTCTCGAAAACCGGATTCGTTAAGTCTCCGGTCGGGATACTTCCCTCAGATTCCTGCGGCGGCGGTGTAGGCGCGGCAACGCCATCCGTGGGGATATTTCCTGCCAGAACTGAAACTTACAAGACACACGTTATAGTAGCTACAGTCAGTAAGCCTTTCATGAAGTTGTCTCCTTTTTTGATTTGAGGCGATGCAAGAATTCGAGCATCGCCAAAAGAATAGAGCAACTTCAGGAACTTCTTGCAAGAGTCATCTTCTCAGACTAATATCCCGCCGATCCTTGCACGAGTTCTTACTTCACAGGAAAAGGTTTATCTCGCATGAAGATAGCCTCACTAAAACTCGACACATCACACCTGACACCAAACGCTGAAGCATTGCTTCGCTGTCAGACTGCTTTAGAACTCAAAGACAAAGGTAATTACGACGGGGCGCAAGAGGTAATGCGCCCACTCTGGGAGCGTGTAGGCGAGCGTCCTAACTTGGAAGGATTGCATTCTTCGGTGGCCGCTGAAGTCTTGATGTGCGCCGGAATCCTAACGAGATGGATCGGCAGCCGAAATCAATTCAAGCGAGGCCAAGAATTAGGCAGGGACTTAATTAGTGGGAGCATAACTTTCTACGAATCCATCGGAGACGTGCAAAAAGTTGCCGCTGGACGGGTTGAATTAGCTTGCTGCTATTGGCGCGAAGGCTCGTTAGACGAAGCGCGGATAATGCTTAACGAGTCGCTGCAAAAACTCACAACCGAAGGCCCGACAAGAGCGCGGGCATTATTCAGACTCGCAATCGTGGAGTGGTCTGCTTCACGTTATGGTGATGCGCTAAAAATTCTTAGAGATAGTGCTCGCCTTTTTCAGAAGATACCTTACTATGCGCTGCGGGGAGCTTACTCTAATCAACTCGCAGTTGTGTTGGAGGAGATCGCCGCATCTGAAGATAGGAAAGAATCTTTTCAAGAGGCTATTCAGCAATACAAGAAAGCCGATGACTATTTCAAACTTGCTGGAAATACTCTGTACCGCGCCGATGTTAAGAACAACTTGGGATTTCTTCTGTCTAAGCTTTCGCGCTTCAGAGAGGCCCACCGTCACCTTGAGGATGCCCGCCTTTTAGCAGCCCGCGTTAAAGACAAGGTCACCGTTGCTCAAATAGATCAAACTAGAGCACAAGTTTTCATTGATCAGGGTAAGTTTAGGGATGCTGAATTGCTTATCCGATCCGCCGTGTCCATCTTGGGAAAGAGCGGCCATCAATGTTTGCTCGCCGATGCCTTGACCACTCAAGGCATTGCTCTTGCCCGTTCCGGCAAAAAGGAACATGCCCACGTTATTTTCAGGAGGGCGATTGAAGTTGCACAGCAAGTCGGGGCGCTTAACAAAGCGGGCCTTGCGGCGTTGTCTCTGATTGAGGAAATTGATCCATTACCAAGCGAGATTCTACATGCCGAATACCTAAGGGCACGCCAGTGGCTTTCAGAGTCTCAAGATAAGGACGTGTTGCGGAGACTGAACGAAGCAGCAAGCAAAGTCGTTGTGAGTTTAGGTGGGGAATTAAACGCAGAGGAAGTCAACACAATACTCTTAACAAAGCCCTGCGATTTTCGGCGAGAAGTCTTGAAATTTGAACGGTCATTGATTAGGCAGGCTTTAGGAAAAGTCAATGGAAGAGTAACTCACGCGGCGTCCCTTCTAGGATTAAGCTATCAAGGGCTAAGCTACATCATTAACGCGAGGCACAAAGACTTGCTCAAGGAACGCTCTCCCGTCCGCCGCCGGGCTCGAAAAGATGCGGCTAAGTAAAGCGTTCCTTTTTCAGATAGAGACGGCAAACATTCTCAGGGTAGATGCGAAATTTTGTCCCGTGGTTTCTAAGTGCAGCACTTCCCGGCCGCGCCTCACGTGCGTCAAAGTCAATAGCAACCGTTCCGTTTACCAACTCACTAATGAGCAAGGTTAGATGTAGATTCTCAAACATATCGGCGCGAATGAATCTCACTTTTTGGCCCGAACGTTCGCCCTTCACAAGCAACAGACGTTTCAACTTATTTGCTGCGTTTAGAATCGTGTCATGTGTCCAGATCGGCACAGGGCCGTTGCCCTGCAATGGCCGCACAATCACGTTGCCAGCATCATCAATCACTTGGAATCGATCTGACTTACCCGCGATGGTATGCCGGAAACTGAGACGCCCTTGAGCGTCTTTCCAGCCGTACTTATTCACCATGTAAACCATGATGCCAGCGGGGCCGGGTTCCTTGTGAAATAGGGTGATGTAGTTTGTTTGCGGAGTGAAGTATTTGACTTCCCAACCGATGATGTCTGCTATGTCCTGATTGCCAGCGCGAAGGCCGATCAGGTCCTCAAGGAAACAACCCGGGCCACCTGTGCCGTTATAGCGAGCGATGGCGGGCATGGTCTGTTGACCCAATGCGATGATCTCCCGCATACGGGCGAACAGAAGTTTTTTATTGAGAGGCGCGGGGCGATTGAGTAGTTCGTCCATTAGCCATTGAACGGAAGTTTTCTCATCAATCCGCGAGCGGCGCGGATGCGTTCGTTGGCTAGTTTGACGTAGTTTTTTGAAATGTCAATCCCGATCCAGTCGCGGCCTAAAATCTCGGCGGCGATAGCGGTTTGGCCGCTTCCCATATTCGGATCGAGAGTGATCCGGCCTGTAGTTGAAGCGATGCACCTTTGGGCTAATTCCACAGGAAAAGGCGCAGGATGCGGGTTGCCTTTTTCTTCCTGTTTCATCTCCAAACGTCGCCTTACCCGTTCGCTTTGGGCGCAAGTTTGAAGTCAGGTTTACAGATCATGTAGATGACTTCGTAGGTTGGCAAGAAATAACCTGGATTGAAATTGATGCCACCTTTGCGTTTCCAGATGATGATCTGGCGAACGGGGAAACCCTCAACTATGTCGTGACGGTCTTGCAGCAGCCCACCTTGAACGCGCCACTTGTGGTTATAGAAAATCACTCCATCATTGCGGAGCACGCGCATCATGGCTGTGAGACTTTCGCGTTGCCACGCCACGTACTCATCGTGTGGCATATCATCGGTGCTTTCGTCGTACCCTTCGATTAGTTGCGCCTTTTCCCACTTGCCGCCGCTTCCGTTTTTAAAGCCGTTTCCTGTGCTATTTCGCAAATTCTACTGCGGACTAGTTACGATCACGTCGATTGATCCGGCAAGCATCTTGTTCATTAACTTAACGCCATCGCCGTGGTGAACCTTATTCAACCACGGTTGCAGGTAAGAGCGAGGCACACGACTAACCGCCGCCTGTAAAAGCTCATCCGGCGTCATATCTATGTGTACCGCTTCTTCCTTCACTCCGCGATAAGTCTTTCGTAGGTGAGTCTCAATCCGGGGCTGGATTCTAACATCAAATCGACGCGGTTAGAACCATCGAATTTCGACATACCCCAACGTGCTTCAAACTCTGCTAGATAACGGTGAAGATGCTTGCCGCTGAAATGATGAAACACGCCATAGTGACCGCGCTTGAGTAACGCCCAAAACGATTCGATGCCGTTTGTGTGACACTCGCCGTTTACATATTGGCCCATCGTGTGGCGCACGGTTTGGTGCTGTAACTCGTTGTACCGATCAATGATTTTCGGGTAGGTGGGATGCTCATCGGTGAATAGCTGTGAGTTAGGTGCAACGTGTCGCCGGATGAAGTCACCTAAAAACTCTTTTGTAGCCGACGCAATCTTTTCCGCTTTCACGCGACCGCTACGATCACACACGCCAGCCACGGCCAGCTTGCCACCCTGACCGCCTTTAAGGTGTAGCCGCTTGCTCATGTGTTTGTTCTTTTCCTTACCACCGATGTAGGTCTCGTCCGCTTCAACCTGACCGCTCATCGGGCCACCCTGAGACGTGATCGCGCCAGCAACTTCGCGCAACCGTCCGAGGATGAACCACGCTGTTTTTTGGGTTACGTCCAACTCACGGGCAAGCTGTGTGCTGGGGATGCCCTTGCGGTGACTCGTGACTAGCCAGATTGCGGCAAACCATGTTTGAAGCGGTAAACGGCTTTCTCTCGAATATCGTTCCCTTGCGAACGCTTAATGGTTTCCGGCAATCTGCGCACTTGTAACCGTGACCGCGCTTGACGCGGTAGATTTGCCTTGCGCTACCACAAAGCGGGCAAACGATGCCCGAAGGCCAGCGCAGCTTTTCAAAGTGTCTGACACAGGTTTCTTCGTCAGGGAAGGCTTTTAGTAAGGCTATGAGGCTGTTATATTTGCCGAGAAATTTCATGGTCGCGTGTTCCTTCATTTGGACTTAACGCAACCATTATACAGAATCCCGTGGTGGAGTCAAGGATATAAATCCCACTTTAGTGCTGGGTAACTGTGGGCCAAACATCACTAGTCCGTGGAGCGGACGGTTGATTGGTCAATATCAGTCGTCCGCTTACGGACTCGGCCGAGCTAAAGGAATGTATTCCCAGCACTGAAGTGCTGGGCTATTGTCATTCGTTCCGCTTCGCGGAACTTTTCAATTCATTCCTCTTGTGAGGCAGCGGACATTTAATTTGAGATCCGGACAGCCAGGATTAAACCCTATGAAACCAAAAGAACTCACCATACGCGGCCTGATTCTGGGCGCGCTGATCACCACCATCTTCACGGCCGCCAACGTCTACCTCGGCCTCAAGGTTGGGCTGACTTTCGCGTCGTCGATTCCCGCTGCGGTGATTTCGATGGCCATTCTCAGCTTCGTTAAAGACTCGTCAATTCTGGAAAACAATATCGTCCAGACCGTAGCGTCCGCGGCGGGCACACTTTCAGCCATCATCTTTGTTCTGCCGGGACTGGTGATCGTCGGTTGGTGGACCGGATTCCCCTTTTGGCAATCGTTTCTCATCTGTCTCAGCGGCGGCGTTCTCGGAGTCTTGTTCACGATTCCACTTCGCCGTGCCCTCGTAACTAACTCCGATCTGCCGTACCCGGAAGGCGTCGCAGCCGCTGAAGTTTTGAAAGTGGGATCGGGTACGCGTGGCGAAACCAAAGATGACACGGGCGAAGCGAGAGAAGGACTCATCGCCGTGATCCTGGGCTCGGTTGCTTCCGCGGGACTAGCAATCGTGACGGCGACGCGTATTGCGGCCGGTTCAGTGTCGGGATTCTTTCGTCTCGGCACGATGGCTTCGAGCGGGTACGACATCGCTTTCTCGCTCGCGCTTGTCGGCGCAGGTCATCTCGTCGGGTTGTCGGTCGGCATGGCGATGCTGACCGGCCTGATCATCGCATGGGCGATAGCGGTGCCAATCTTGACGTCAATGCAGCCCGCCGCTGAGGGCGCAACGCTCGCAGCGCACACTCTGGGAATTTGGCGGACGCAGGTGCGCTTTATCGGTGCCGGTGCGATCGCGGTCGCCGCGATCTACACGCTGGCACGACTTGCCAAGCCAGTTGTGGGCGGACTTGTGAGCACGCTCGCCAGCTCACGTGACACGGGCGTGCGAGACGATCGCGACCGTGATCTGTCAGGCACGTGGATTCTGATTCTCACGGTCGCATGTCTCATCATCACTGGAATTCTGGCCTACACATTCGCGCGTTCGACCGTGCTCGCACCCGAAGCGGGAAAGCTCACACTTATTGCCGTGCCGTTTGTCCTAATCGTCGGCTTTCTCATCGCCGGTATTTGCGGCTATATGGCGGGACTGATCGGCGCTTCCAACAGCCCAATTTCCGGCGTTGGTATTCTGTCGATCGTCATCTGCGCATCGGTGCTCATCTTTGCTGTGTCTCCGACAACAGAGACGCGGCCCGCGCTCGTTGCCTTCGCGCTTTTCGTGACGGCTATCATTTTTGCTTGCGCGACGATCTCCAACGATAACTTGCAGGATCTGAAAACGGGTCAGCTTGTCGGCGCCTCACCAATGCGTCAACAGATCGCGTTGATCGTAGGCGTCGCTGCCGGCGCGGCGGTGATCCCATTTGTTCTCAACCTGCTGGCTACTGCATATGGCTTCGCCGGAGCTCCGAACGTTAACGTTGTCGCACTAAATCCGTTGCCCGCGCCCCAGGCTACGTTAATCTCCGCCCTTGCGCAGGGCGTGATCGGCGGCAACCTCGAATGGAAGATGATCGGCATCGGCGCGCTCGTGGGCGTCGGTCTCATTTTGCTCGACACCATACTTGGCGCGATGAAGAAACTGCGCATTCCACCGCTCGCGGTCGGCATTGGCATTTATCTTCCGATGTCGGCAACCTTTGCAGTCGTCATTGGCGCCGTAATCTCCTATTGGTACAACCGGCGTGCTCGCGCGGCCGCGAACCCTGAGCGCGCTGACCGGCTCGGCACACTCGTGGCGTCGGGATTGATTGTGGGCGAGAGTTTGTGGGGAGTGATCAACGCGGGTCTGATTGTTGGCTTGTCGAACGATGCGCCGCTCGCGCTCGTACCGGAGGACTTTGCACTTGGTCCATGGCTCGGCCTGCTCGGATTCGTGGGCATCATCGTCGCGTTGTACAGTTGGATGTTGCGCCGGTCGGCAGCCGCGCGATAGGCCGAGCACCTACGTGATATGGCAGGCCGAAGAGACGACTGCGCTTTGTTATGAATTGGCTGGTTGAGAATCAAACGCCAACGTATCGGCCTTTTGCTTCGACGGAGGAGAAACCTATGAAACGCATTCTACTTAGCATCAACCTCGCCGCCTTTTTGTGTCTCTCCGCTTCTGTCAGAGCGCAAGAGCACCAGCCCCATCAAGGTGAACACCCACACGGACATCGCCATGAGCCTTCAGAAAAGCTCGGGCAAGTGAATTTTCCCGTTTCCTGCACTCCCAAGGCACAAAAGCAATTCAATCGCGCAGTCGCGTGGCTCCATTCCTTCGAGTACGAAGAGGCTGAGAAGGCGTTCACCGAAGTTACCGTAACTGACCCGCGCTGTGGCATGGGTTACTGGGGCATCGCCGCGAGCAACTACCATCCTCTTTGGGCGCCGCCGAGCGCGGCAGAGTTGCAGAAAGGGTGGGCCGCCATCGAAAAGGCGAAAGCCGCAGGCGTAAAAACTCCACGCGAGCGAAATTACATTGCGGCTATAGAAGTCTTTTATAAGGACTCAGACAAGCTTGATCACAAAACACGTTCGTTCGCTTTCAGCGAAGCGATGAAGCAACTTTTCCGCAGCCATCCGTCAGACCATGAAGCAGGAGTGTTTTATGCGTTGACGCTGGTTGCGACGGGAATGATGGCGAATGACAAGAGCTATGTCCGCGAAAAAGAAGCCGCGCAAATTTTGAATCGGGTTCTCGCGCGCCAGCCGCAGCATCCGGGCGTCACTCACTACATCATTCACAGCTACGACTACCCTGCGCTAGCGCATCTTGCGCTGCGCGCCGCTCGGAGCTACGCCAAAATCGCGCCCGCGTCGGCCCACGCTCAGCACATGCCCTCACACATTTTTACGCGGCTGGGTTTGTGGCAGGAAGCGGTGCGCTCAAATCTCGATGCCAAGGCCTCGGCAAAGGCCCATGCCGTCAGAAACCAAATGACTGCCGTGTGGGATGAGCAGCTTCACGCCATGGACTATCTTGCTTATGCCTACCTGCAAGGCGCGCAGGACAAACACGCCTGGAACGTCCTCGATGAGCTGAACAAGATTCAGCGTGTTGAGCCGGAGAGTTTCAAGGTGGCTTATGCCTTCGGCGCTATTCCCGCCCGCTACGCGCTTGAACGGCGGCGTTGGGATGAGGCAGCCAAATTGACTTTACCAATTGGGACTGCGGCAACTTTCCCCTGGCCGCGATTTCAGTGGGCCGAAGCCCACATTCACTTTGCGCGTGCGGTTGGATCTGCGCGCAGTGGCGATACCACTACTGCTCGTCAGCAGGTGGAAAAATTAGCGGCCATCCAACGTGCGCTGGTTGAAGTGAAAGGCGGATACGATTGGGCCAAACAAGTTGAGATCGAGCGCCTCATTGCATCTGCCTGGTTAGAGTTTGCCGAAGGTAAACATGACGAGTCGCTTCGGCTGATGCGCGCCGCTGCGGATTTGGATGACGCGACTGACAAACATCCTGTGACGCCCGGAGCAATCCTTCCCGCGCGTGAGCAACTCGGTGAACTTCTGGTAGAGCTCAAACAACCGTCGGCAGCCTTACAGGAATTTGAGACCTCGCTACGCACCTCGCCGAACCGGTTTAACGGATTATATGGTGCGGCGCGGGCCGCGAGACTCGCGGCAGATCACAGCAAGCTCGCAGCCGATCGGAAGAAGGCGATGATTTACTATGACAAACTTGTAACGCTCTCACTCGCCGCCGATAGCAGCCGACCTGAGATCGAAGAAGCGAAGGCATTCCTCGCGGGCGGGAACGTAAAAGACTCCGCGAGTAATGACCGAAGGCGTTAGACGACTCAATCAGGCACAAGACTTCAGAGGAGTAGTAAGATGCCAGAGTTACTGAGACAGGTTCGGATCATACATCTTTCAGATCTCCACTTTGGCAAGCAGCATCGCTCCCGACATGATCATGCTGATGCATCCACAGCAGGAATTCCGCCTCTCAATGATTTACTAAGGCTAGATTGGCGGAGCGACGAGTGGAACAACCGAGAGTGGAAAGAAGACTCAACTCACCCGAACCCTCTTCTCGTGTGTGTAACTGGCGATCTTACTCAGGACGCGGCGGCAGACGAGTACAACGAGGCGAGGGCATTCCTGGAGACATTACGAACTCCTAGTGGGCCATTATCTCGGCTCGACCCTAAGTTCAACTTCACTCGGCTAGGAATTGTGCCCGGTAATCACGACGTCATTTGGGATGAACCGGACCAGTCACGCCGATGGCAGCCCTATTGCGCGTTCTTCTCTTCGCTCTTTTCTGGCGTGCGTAAGGATAACTATATAGATTCCGCGAATGCTGGCTCGCTTTCCAGGGTTATCGATTTAACTAGGATTGGTGTCGTTCTGGTTGAGCTGAATTCGTGCCTTTGGGTTCAAAAAGACTCTCCCGATGAGAAGAGAGGCCAAATCGGCCTCGATGCCATACAAGCTGTGAAGAGCCAATTGAGAACGCTCGAGAATAATCTGAAAAAGAAGAAGTCCGGCGATACCCTCGATAACTATATAAAGATCGCGCTTGTACATCATCATCCAATACTTATACCTCCTCTCGTAGAACCGAATAGAGGATATGATGCGATCATGAACTCCGGATCGTTATTGAACCTTCTGCGAGATTTCGGATTTCATTTGGTATTACACGGCCATAAGCATCTGCCACAGGTCTTCTCATACGATTCGGAATGCGCTTGGGAAGCGCGATCAAAGACTGCGTTGTTGGTTGGCGCCGGGGGATCGGGCTAGTAGTAAATCATTACCTGAAGGGGAAACGGCCTGTAACACATACAATATGATTTCCTTGAAGTGGCATCCGGCCGCTCAACAGTTGCGCGTCCGTTTTGTTACAAGAGGTCTGGTCGTCTCAGCAGACGGCGAAAAACTCTTGCCGAATGAGTGGTACTGGAAGACCCTTCGTGTTATTGATCGCCGCCTGATGCCCTATGCTACTTTGCCCGCGCCAAAGCACCCAAGAGCACTTGAATTTATTGGCAATCATGACCCACAAGCCGAGATTCGACGAAAGTCGATATATGTCGAACTGAAGGGCAATATGCCTGTCGTCGAAGTCATGCCATCGCTGGTACCAGGTCAAGCGTATGAGGCACGCCTTTGGATCGTTGCCCACGATGAGCAAAGGACTCTACCGAGAACAGTAACATGGTCTGCGGGGCGCATGTTTTCACAAGTAGTTTGCGACCGAGACGATGATCCAACTTTCTGTGCTTCACTTTCTTATTGGGGACCAATGCTTGTGCAAGCTCAGCTTAAGTTTGACGACGGGTCTTATAGCGAAACCTCAATCTACGCTCGCGTTCCTAATCCGAGTCCTGACGACCGTGCTCATTAGCGCTCACTTCACTTACCGAGGAGCGATTGACCTTCTTTGAGTTTGAATCATATGAAACCAATGGAGCAATGACATGGCAACCCTATGCGTTGTAGGTCCGGTGATAGGTAGATTCCCCTTCATCACTAGACCTCCCTTTATGGATACCGCTGACCAATATGCTCGAACCTACCGTTTTATTGATCGGTATTGCGGCGAAAGAAATATTAAGGTTCAGTTTCCACTCAGTGAACCGAGACTAGAAGAGTCCAACCCACAAGAATTCTATTCGCAAATGGAAAGTCGCATCGAAGGTGCCAATATTGTGCTCACTGTTTGCTCTGGAGAGAATCTCTCAGAACCAATTGAGGCAGCGATGGCATCATTCAAACAGAAGGAACAGTTCATTGCTTACAGAGACGGTATGTTTGTTCCTCGTCTTCTTCGAGGCCTGCCAAATGTGATAAAAACGGTTCCCCTCTCTGAGTTGCCTGACATAATGCCAGACATCGCCGGTCGCCTCTCAGAAATCGACGGCCTTACGTTGTGACACAAATGTTGCTTCAGATACTGTCCGGTCTCAAATGGCGCTCGCAAGAAGCGGGCACCGGAGCTAATCTCAGCTTCGGACTTGGAGTCTCAAGGCCAGCACGGCTTCTCCGGTGCCCCCGCGGGCTGAAACAAATATTTGCTGCTTCAGCACACTTTGGTCAACATACAAAGGCCAGCGTTAGATAACTCTCGTTGTCTGCCGGGTGAGCGCCGAATGTTATACTTCGCTTGTGGATCTTGAATGGGATGAAGCCAAGGCTACGGCCAATTTTGAGAAGCACGGGGTTTCATTTGCGGATGCTGCCACTGTCTTTGGCGACCCACTCTATGTCGATTTCTATGACCCGGATCATTCCTTAGATGAAAGACGTTATCTCATAATCGGTGCATCTAAGGAGGGTCGGATATTAATCGTATCGTACACTGAAAGGAACGATGCCGTTCGCTTGATTAGTGCGAGAGAAGTGACACCGGCTGAACGTAAAGCCTATGAAGAAGGTTGAATCAGAATTAGAAGAAGATCTTCGGCCTGAGTATGATCTGAGAAATCTCCGGGTTCGGAAGCTCGGTCCTGGCCGCAAGGCTTTTGGCGACGTTATCAGGCTGGAGCCCGACGTCGCAGATGTCTTCCCAGACGCCGACGCGGTGAATCAAGCGTTGCGCTTCCTCATTAGAGTTACGAAGGACAATCAAAAACTCCGACCCACCAAAGGCGATGCCTGACAAAGCCCGCTCAGAGCTTGCTAGCCGAGCAAACATTAGAAGCAGTGAACCGGAATCAGCAGCTTCCTCATCCGTTAACTCGCGCGCCAATTTTTTGACTCGTCAAATCTGGCTATCGTGATTTATCAAGGCTTTGGCTTCTTCGCTGGTTATTTCAAGTTGGCAAGTTGCTCAACGTGAGTGTGTGCGGCCTCGCTCAAAGCGGCGCCGATTGTCGTGATCTCTTCCAGCGCTTGCAGGAACAGATTGTGATTGAAGAGTGGATCGTGCGGTTCGCTGATGGCGGCCTGTCTCAACAAATAAAAGAGACAGCGGCAGTAGAAAATTGATTGTTGGGCTGAGATTTCAGCGAGCTTCGCTGGCGTAAGGCTTTTCTCGTCGAGTCCGATTTTGTAGTCGACTTGGAAAGCTAACGGAATTGTCGTACTCATTTTTGTGTCCTCTTTCGGCTTCGTCAAAAGTTGTCGGGCGTTTGACAGCCGCCGAAAGACAGCCCTGTGCTATTTCCCTTGCGGGTATTGTATTGGCACAGCCACCCGACAAACTCGGACACAAAAAACCCGCGTTCTATCGGGCGCGGAAACCGCTTTCGGAAAACGGGGTGTCAAGCCCTAAAAGCGAGCGTAGTATATCACACGTGCAACGGAACAGCGTTGAGCCGCTTCTTGGTCCGACGCGAAGACAGGAGAACTCATTATGAAGAACGTTACCCTAGTCATCGGATTGATTTGCATTCTGCTATTCGCCTTCTCTACTAAAGCCGGCCGTGCCGGTGATTTCGCGCAGCTTCCTTCGACCTCATTGAAGACAGTTGTCGCTCGTGAATGGAAAGGACGAATCGCGGCGGCGCGTGATGCCGAGTATTACCCCTACCTGCTCGAGGGGGTAAAAAGGATCCGTACTGTTCCCGGAAGTCTCGGTGTCCAGGTGATGAAACGGAATGAGGCAGGCGCGGTGGAATACACGGTGATTTCGTACTGGGAATCGCGAGAAGCGATCAAGGCATTTGCAGGGCAGGACATCGAGAAACCTCATCACCTCGCGAGAGACCGTGAGTTTTTGCTCGAGCTTCCGACACGCGTGCTTCATTATGACGTTATCCATACCGACCTGGCGCAGGTGCGATTGAGCGAGTAGAGTGCGCACGTGAACAAGCGCTTATCCCCCGCTGCGATTTGATAGTTGAAAGGATTTTTAGATGCCACTGATTGTTCGAGCTTTCCCTGTTACGCAGGGAAGGGAAGAGGTCATGAAATTCACAGACGAGTTAAAGCACCGGCGAGCGTCTGAAATGGATACTTTCTACCAGCGGTTTGGCGTGTCTCATGAGGCAGTCTTCTGGCAGGAGACTCCTCACGGCCCACTACTTATCGTATTTACCGAATTGGGAGATCCAACCGAAGCCACGAAAAGATATGCCCTGGCAAACGACCCTTTTGAGAGTTGGTTCAAAAGCGAGATACAGCGGTTGACGGGAGTAGACTTAAATCAGACGCCGGCGGGGCCACCTTCAGAGAAGATCTTTGAATGGCCTGATGTGGAAAGTGATTAGATTGGCCTGGAGAAAAGGGACTTGCCTGTGGTTCGTATACTTTTCGTGGATAGATGTTTTAGGCGCTGGACTTAAAGCGATCCACGAATTAACACGAACTAACACGAAACAATTCGACATAGGAACATGGCATAGAGGCTTCTCGTACTCTCTCAGGTTAAGCTAATAGTCATAGGCTTTACCTCAAAAGTCGAAAGATAGAGGCGTGACTCTGCGGTAACTGTGCCGGTAGGCAAGAGAAATTTCAGAGGGTCGGCGAATACAGAACCGGAGCGGTAGCGACGGATGATTACAGTGAATTCCGGCAATCTGAGGAATACAGATTACTTTTTCATTTAGTCTTCCAGCATTGCATTCAACGTCAGTTCCGTCGCTACCGCTCCGGTTCTGTATTCGTCTACCCACTCATTTGACCGTCTGCATTACACTTTTGAGGCAAAGCCATAGTTATATGTGTTGGGGGTTTTATGTATTGTCCTAGATGCGGTCAGCAGCAAGTCTCCGATGAGATGAGATTCTGTTCGCGCTGCGGCCTTCCGCTGGGCGGGTTAATCCAATGGCTCACTGCCGGCGGCGTGCCTGCCGAAGCTCCAAAACAGATTCAGAGTTCCTTACCCTCACCGCGGCGAAAACGAATGCGCCACGGGGCCAAGTTAATGTTCATAAGCGCTGTGATGTTCCCGGTCTTTTTGGTGTTCAGTCTGATGATCGATGAGGGAATGCCGGTCGTTATCCCGATCCTCGTCTTTTTTGTTGGCCTCGTGTTGATGCTTTATTCGTGGCTCTTCGGTAATGACACTGCGGCGACTACCAGCCCGGTGCAGACATCCACGTTAGGATCAACATCAACGGCTGGCGCGCTGCCGCCTGCGGCTAATTTTCCGATGTATGAAGGTCCAGGACAGCAGGTGAGAACCGCGGAGTTAGCACAGCCGGCGAGTGTCACGGAGAACACAACTAGACTCCTGGATACGGAGTAGTTGTCTGCGTCACTGCCGTTAGCCGTTGCAGACTTCTAACGAAATCGCCGATCAGTAGAGCTCTCATCTGACTGGTCTCACAAACTCGTATCTCAGCGATAACTTTTCGAACTCGAAAGGAGCACTCAATGGGTACTATGACAAAGACAATTGTTTCTGGTGCATATCTCGGTCCAAATAGTACGGATACCTGGTTTTGGAATAACCCGCTACACGACGCTGTCTACACTTTCACCGCTCTTCCATTCTCCAACTACGCTCCAGGCGTGGATTTGAGAATAGAAGTCTCAGTGAGAGGGTTCGTCAACGATGCGAACTCGCCTGCCCACAGAATTGAAATCAAAGTAAAAAATCTCACGGGCCATAGCCTGCTTTACGTTCTGAACTTGAGCCGTGCTACTCCCTGAGACAAGATCAACTGAAGAAACCCGAGCGTCCCATTGTGTTGACGGAGTGCACGTCTCGTGGGGCAAATTCTCCTTAATGGAAGGGTAAAAAGATGAAGGTAATTATCACTTACAATCAAAAAGGCGTAATCAAATCTTCTGCTTTTTTGGCGGAAGGTGTCGAAGAAAATCTCGAATTTGAACCTAAACGCGGGGAGCGTTTGATGATTCTGGATTCGTCAGACCTCCCGGAGGACGTGAATGATTCGGCCGTTCGCCCTGGACAGCTGGCTGAGAGTCACAGAAGGATTCGAGAAAAGCTGCAAGTTAAGAACGGAAAGGTCGTCGGAGTTAAGTAATGACTCTAACGCTATAACGTGCACGCCGAGGGCGGCCTCAACGGCGCAGTATTAATCTGAAATCTTCTGGCAGGAATATGGTCTGGCCACACGATGTTAAGTCAGGTCTCTACCTCAAAGCGTAATCTTGCGGTTTATGAAAACAATAATTTTGAGTTTTTTGGTGGCGACGATGTTTTCTCTGCACCTCCGCGAGACGTTTGCTCAATGCAGTTGCTGGCCCAAGCTAACTTTGCAGGAAGAATTTCAACGCGCTGACGAGGTTTTTGTCGGCAAAGTCATTGAGACGACAAGAGTTCCTTACGAGAATGACTCTGTAACTGTTGTAAAGGTCGAAGTGATACAGGCATGGAAGCAGGATTCAGAAAGGTTTGTGACTATCAAAGATTTTCCAGAAAAGGGATTTACCAACAGTCACGAATTGAACGTCGAGTGGTTGCTATATGCCCATAGAATCAAAGATGGGAATGGGGCCTTCGTAGCATGGCATTGCTGTTCGAGGACAAAGCGACTCTCGGAAGCCGCGGAAGATCTTAAGCAGTTTAGAAAGATGGGCGAGAAGCCGAAGAAGATTCTTGAAACCAAAGGCGAAGCTGAACAAGTTAATCGAATCGGCTGTGATCGATAGTTACTGGCTGAGTCGTTCGGCAGGACTGCCGAGGAAAGCAAATGACGTCGATTAGTGTTTCGAAAACAAGATTCGAACACGCGACTCCGATCTCAGTGTTAAAGATTTGAGCGTCAGCCTTAGATACTGGTCTCACAAACCTCTTCCCGCAACCTAAGGAGAAACCATGAACGCGACTACTCCACTCGTTAACGCGTGGATCTTTTTGAATGAGGACGAGCCTAAGGGAACCACCTACGATAGTCCCAACAGCTCCTACCAGATGCTGATCAAGAACAACGTCTACCAGTCTGTCGATATCCTGTACCTCTGTTTTGTTACGACGCTTCCGACCAGCCCTGACACTATTCCGACCGGCGATGGCTCTTCGTACACGATTGCAATGGGCGCGCCCGCACACAACCAGCCCTACATGGACAACATCCTCAGGGATGCTCGCCAAAACAATCCCAACATCAAGATCGGAGTGACGCTGGAATTTGGCGATGGCAACGCGCTCTCTAACATATTTTCCAACGCCAATTTTTCGGATCAGGAAAACGCCGAAAACTTCGCCTCCAACCTGATGCTTTACCTGGGCAGCTTTGGTCTGGATGGTTTTGATCTGGACTGGGAGTCTCCGATTTCCGATGACACTACTCAGAATCAATTCGCCCTGCTGATCGATGCCATCGGACAGAGGTTTCAAAACCCAAGAGTTAAACGCTCTTTCCTGACACTCTCACCAGCAGAAGTCGGGAATTTGGATCCCACGGCTGTTAACAACAACGTGGACTTTTTAAACCTCCAGTTGTACTCAGGATTTACAAATCCGAGCGACTTTGAAAACGCGGGAGTTAATGCAGATAAATTCGCTTATGGCGCAAAGTTTGAATCCGGCTTTCAGACGGCGCAGCAGGCCTTCGATGACAATCAAACGAACTTCCAGTACCCGATATTTACCAACTGGCGATTGAATTCCAATAACTTCGAATTCGAGCAGACGCAGCAGCAACTGCTCTATAAATTGGTTTTTCCAAATAAAATTGGTGTCTCTAAATACTAACAAACCATACGTCGGCACAACCATTTGGAGTGCGCCGGCACAACGACGCGGCGTTATAGTTCGAGCTAGAACACTCGAAGTGTATAGAAAGCTATTTGAATAGGCGATATTATTACTCGAGAAAACTCGATAATTGAAATCGACTCCTGAACGACTTCCGGTTAAGGAGCAACTTGAATGACGACCCCCGCAGGCGGTCGCCACTTCAAACTGTATCTATTTTTGATTCAAGAGATCTCTTCGAAGCACGAGTCGCGCCCTCGCGGGATACGCTTCATATCGTCCGATTCTCGCCAACTTACTATAATCGGCCGTTGTGAAGGAAGTACGCTCTCGCTGCTAAGAGTCATTAAGGTGCCCACTCATATTCTTCACTATGAACATCCTGCACATTCGCCAAGATGAACCGCACAGGTGGCTCTTATGTCGTCCGCCTGACGCTAAGGCGAAACGGCCAAGCCGATCTGGAGGCTGAGGCAAAAATCCAGTTCGCAATCACCGAACAGGAACAGCGCGATCTTCGTTGGTATCTTGAAGACTACCTACAACTCGGTGAAGTCGCGGACACCATTATCGCGGAGCAGGTTGAAGCTTTCATGAAAACACGAGGCGAAGAGCTATACACCAAAGTCCTCACCGCCAACGCCAACACTCAGGCGCTCTGGTTCTCAATCCGAAACGATTTGGCCAACCTCCGAATTGAAATCGCCACCGGCGTAGCGGAGGCCGCCTCTATTCCCTGGGAATTAATGCGCGATTCCGAAATGGATTCCCCTATTTCGCTCCGTGTGAAATCCTTTGTTCGCGTTCAATCGAGGCCGAACCGTTTTTTCGTCTCCCCCACACCCGTCGAACAGGCCCGCATACGTCTCCTATACATCGCATGTCGCCCCGGCGGGGCCGAAGACGTCGAACTTCGCGCGGTGGCTAACCGCCTACTGCAAGACCTCGGTGAGGGTCGGGCGCGCTTTGACATCAACGCTCTCCGTCCACCCACTTTTGAAGAGCTCCAGCGAGAACTCGCCGATGCCAAAGAAGCGGGCCGCCCTTATCACATCGTCCACTTCGATGGCCACGGCATCTATGCCGACTTGAGCGAAAGCTCGATGGCTGGCTGGCTCAGCGCCCTTTCGACCTCGACGGTCAGCGGAGAAAACTCCGGCAAGCACGGCTATTTGCTCTTCGAGCACCCCAGCGAAGACAAGATGCGTCCCGTTGACGGTCAAATGCTCGGCCAGCTTCTTTATGATAACGGCGTGCCGGTCCTCGTGCTCAACGCCTGCCAGTCAGCGATGCATGAAGCCGTATCGTCCGGGGCGGTAGAGAATGTTCATGACGAGGTTCGCGCCATTGGCTCCTTGGCGCAAGCTGTCATTGATCAAGGTATCCCAGCCGTCCTTGGCATGCGCTACAGTGTTTACGTCGTTACGGCCGCGCAATACATCGGTCAGCTCTATGCCGCCCTGGCAAAGGGACGAAGTTTCGGTCAGGCTGCCACCGAAGGACGGAAACATCTTCAGCTTAATCCAGACCGCTGGGTCGGTCTCCAGCCACGTCCCATTCAGGACTGGTTTGTTCCCGTAGCCTATGAAGCGACTCCCATTGAGCTTGTTGCGCCTGGACACACCACCGCGCTCGCCGACCAGCAAGAACTCGATCCCATCCAGCTCAACCGCGGCCTTCTCCGCTACGTACCGGAAGAAGGCTTTGTCGGTCGCGATGAAACTCTACTCGCACTTGACCGCGCTTTTGATAACCATCGGGTGGTTCTCTTGCACGCTTACGCTGGACAGGGAAAAAGCTCCACCGCCGTTGAATTCGCACGCTGGTATTCCGTCACCGGAGGGTTGGGCCAACAACCCCTCGTCTTGCTCGCGTCATTCGAGAGCCACATGGACCTCAATGACTTGCTAAACCAGATAGGCCAACCGTTCGCGCCGCTACTAGAGGCCCAAGGCATCCATTGGGGCGCTGTGAACGACCCCAACAAGCGCCGACAACTTGCACTTCAACTTCTTCGTCTCGTTCCCATCCTTTGGATTTGGGACAATGTCGAATCGGTGGCTGGCTTCCCGGAAGGCACGGATTCTCAATGGACCGCCGACGAGCAGGACGATCTCCGCGACTTTCTGAAACAACTCAAGCTCGACGCCGCAAGCAAGGTCAAGATTCTGCTCACCTCTCGACGGGACGAACAGAAGTGGCTCGGCAAGATTCCCCATCTCATCAAGATGCCCCGCATGAGGAACTCCGACGCCGCCAGGCTCGCCCTCAAACTGGGCGAAGAGAGAAATCTCAAGCGAGCCGAAATCGCCGACTGGCAACCGCTGCTCGACTACTGCGCCGGCAATCCACTCACGCTCCGCGTTCTCATCGGGCAAGCAGTAAGAGCAGGGCTTCGCGGAAAGGATTGAATTGCCGCCTTCGTTGATTCCATCCGAAGCGGCGAACAACAGATCGAGGACGCCAATGAGAATGAGGGTCGCGACAAATCTCTCGGCGCCTCGCTCGACTACGGCTTCCGCCATGCGTTTAGGGGAGAGGAGCTTCCGATCATCGCTCTACTGCATCTTTTTCAAGGTACGGTAGATGTTGATGTCCTTCGGTTTATGGGGCAAGTTGGCAAGCATGCCTTGCCCGAGTTGAAGAGCGAGACCAATGAACATCTCGCCGGATTGCTTGCGCGTGCCAAGGATACAGGACTGCTCACTCATCTAGGCGAGACCTGGTTTAGCATTCATCCCGCGCTGCCATGGTTCCTACGCCAGCTTTTCGCTCGCCACTATGACGGCCGAGCTGGCCGCTCCACTTCCCAATCCGCCCTACGCGCTTGGGTCGAAGCGGTAGGAGCATTTGGTGTCTATTACCATCTACAATTCAACGAAGGCAATCGGAAGGTAATCGACTTACTGGTACTGGACGAAGCCAACTTCCTCGAAGCCCGTCGCCTAGCTCGCAGGAACCAATGGTGGGAGCCGCTGATTGCCTGCATGCAGGGCCTGCGATGTATCTACGAATATCAAGGTCGCACGTCCGAGTGGGCCAGGATCGTTGAAGAAATCCGCCCAAACTATTGCAGCGCCGATGATAAACGAGTGCCGGGTAACGAAGACACATATAGCCTTGTTATGGATTACCGCGTTCGTCTGGCTGTGGAATATGAGCGCGACCTTGGTAAGGCTGTTGCACTTCAGGAAAAGCGGGTCGAATGGAGTCGAGAACGGGCTGCTGATGCTCTTAGCGTTCCTTCGAACACTCTGCTGGATGACGACCAGCGATACCGGCTGCGATCGCTCGGCGCTACTGTGTTCGCGCTGGGTCAGATATTGCGCCAACAAGATAACCCAGAATGCGTTCAATACTATTTAGAATCCATTAGTCATGTCCGACGTAGCGGTGACAAGGCAGCTGAAGCTATCGCAGAATTCAGCCTCGGCAATGCGTATTTGCAGGTTCGCGCGGTCCGCGATCCCAATGCTGCCGAAGCAGCCTACCAACGCGCGATGGATTTGTATCCCCCTAACGACGATTTGAGCCGCTCCGCCTGCATCAAGCAAATCGGGCAAGTACACCACGAGCGTCTTATAGATGCTCGTCAACAGAACGAACCGGAAGAGTCGCTTCTGCGCCATGCTCAAGCGGCGGAACAGTGCTATCTTCAGGGGCTGCAACTGTGTCCTAAAGATGCCTGGACTGCGCTTGCTCCGATGCATGGTCAACTTGCCACTCTCTACCATGAGGTAGGCCAATTCCACAGCGCGCGCGAGCACTACGAACTAAACGCAAAGTATTCTGAGAAGATAGGTGACCGTTTCCAAGCGGGGCAAACTCGGTTCAATATGGCTTTGATGTATGTTCAAGCAGCCGGGACCGAACAGTCGTCAACGCAACGCACCAGCCTGCTACGTGCAAGGGCTTATGCCGAGGCTGCCTTGCTCGACTACCAGCACTACCAAGGGCGCGCCGCCAAAGATGAGGCGGATGCCCAAAACCTGCTCAAACTTCTCGATCAAACCCTCGCCAGTTGGCCGTCGTAAACATTGGCTCCGCCCCTCCGTTTTCGCTGTTCAAGACAGAGTGTGAAAGATATTTACGGACTCAAAAACTTCCTCGCGCCAATAAAAGGTCTAGTGTGGGCCCGGGCCGCTAAACAACATCATGGGCTGTCGCGCCTAGCTCGCTATTCTGATTTGAACACGAACGATTCTTCGTAAGGCTCGCGGACTGTCCCTAAGCGTAATGCTTTCCGGGCCACTTGTCACAGAGTACAATGCCGCTGCTCTTCCACCACAAACTCAATCATCCACGTCGTTAAGGAGGAATCTCATGAAAAGAACCTTACACCTCGTCCTCGTGATCCTGATCCTCGGTTGCGCCTTGCCAGCCGGAGCAAAGACATTTTCACGCGGTAAAGCATCGCCTAACCAAGTAGCATTCATGACCTGCCCGACGCATCTGATTGCGCCGTACGGCGGGATGGACGGCTGGTCCACAATCAACGTGCAGGCAAACTTCGCTCGCGCGCTGATGTCGCCCACAAGAATGATGACGTGTCAGTACCGCTTTGGCACAGGCAGGCCGTTTTTCGGAATTCAAAAACCCTGTCCGCCAGGAGCGCGCTGCATCCCAGTGCGCAACGGGTTTCGCATACTGCCTTAGTGCGTCGGGTTTTAATTTGTAATCGCTCCGGGCTCCGGGTCGAATGGACGTTCGAACCCTTGTCGGGCTTTCTCACGACTTCCGCACTTGGCTCGAATTTGAGAAAGCCCTGATGTCGCGCGCCCCGTTGCCGTTTTGCCTAGCGGAGGCCCAGTGTAAATTGTCTTTGTTTAGAAATCACTGTTGAACTTAGCAGAATCAATATCGTAGTAGCTTTTGGAGGTAGAAGAGGATGTTTTGTTCAACTTGCGGTGTGTCCGTCGCGCAGGGGCTGAGCTACTGTAATTATTGTGGCGCAAAGTTGAATCGCGGCGACAGCCTCGACAAATCATCAGAAGTGAGGCCTGAATCCCTCATATTTGCGATGATGGCGATCTTCATTTTCGGACTTGTAGCTATCACGGTTTTAATGGGAGTGATGAAAAGTGTGCTCCAGTTACCGGTGGAGCGAATTCTTGCTTTCTCACTGCTGCCCTTTCTGGTAGTGCTGATTCTCGAAGGCGTGTTTATAAGACTGTTAATGCGCCGCACGCGCGGTGTTCGTGAAGTCAGCGCCCAAAATATCATCGAAAGGGCAAGCCACGAATGAACTTGATTCAGCCCAGGCGCGATCTTTGCCGGCCCGATGCCAAGCGTGACGGAGAACACTACGCGCACGCTTGATCCCATCTACAACGAGCGCACATCGAAATGAGTAACTGCCTCACCGGGCGCATAAAGCAATTTCAGAACTTTCAACTTTTCGAAATCGAATGCCGGCGTCGCGTCGCTAACCGAATGCGTCGGGGCTTCGATAATCTTCCGTGGGAGTAAATGGTCCATGTCGTTAATGTTCGACGCGATACAAAAGTTGATGGACGAAAAAGGGGAACGCCCGGTGATTGTGGTTGCGGGCGGCGGCCAGTGGGCACTGCAATACGCCAGGGCTTTGCACTGGTTCATCGTCGAAAAACAGATCGAAGCTGTGTTTTTGTACGACAGTGAATATGGACTCGGACAGCCGCAATACCACCGCTACCTGAAGAACACACTCGTCAACATGATCGAGGCTGAGCAACTTGGGGCACTGTGTATTGACCGTCGCCGACTCGAGTTGGCAGAGCGAGGGAGCTTGCCAGGCTTTATCCGTCCCAAAGCAGTCTTCGTGGTTACCCCTCCGGAAAAACATTGCAAGAACGCAAGCGAATGGGCGAGGGACGGCAAAACGGATTACATTTTTATCGAGAAACCTTTTGATGCTGACCCTGCGGCAGTTACCCTCCTTAAGGCAGAACATTGCGGGATCGAGCGACTCGTGTTTTTGGCTTCGATCACTACGCAGCGCGCTTGAAGCCGTTCCTCACGCGCGACAAAGCTGGATGAATTTGGTTTCGGCGAATGCAGAAAGTTCGAGTTCGAGATGTTCGAAGCGGAACCGCGCGGACTTGAAGAGCGCGCGCCCGTCAATTGCCAATTCGGGGATGATTTTTGACATGGCATCTCACGCGCTTCCTGTCTTAAGTTGGCTGGCGGAAGACCTGGCCAGCAGTCCCGCCATTTGGAGTCTACGCGAGCACGTTGCTTTCGCGTGAGAATCGTCCTTACATTCGGTCGGAGACTTTCGGAAAAATCACGTTTCAGTTCGCGCCTAAACAGGTTGTGGGCAGTGGGGACGTTTCAGCGGAGATTCGAGTGGGGAAGGGAGTAGGCGCTGCGGACAGAAAGTTTGTTATCCTCACAGACCAGAACGGCAACACGCTGCAGCTGGACCAGTGGTTTATGCTGGCGCGATTTAAGGAGCAGGTGGAACCCATTCATGAAAAAGTAATTCATCGACTGGTGGAACAGGTGATATCGGGTGACCCGAGCGAATCGGACGGTGTGTTTTCAGTCGATCTCGGAAGGACAATCGTCGATGTTCTGGTTTCCTGGACGGACCCGATTAAGAACCATATCGGGAAGGGCAACACGCTCAAAACTTACACGCAAGGCATGACTTGTGATCAAATTTGTGAGCGCGATAAGGACGGAACGCTCAAGTATGCGAACATGTTTTAGGAGTCAAAGACAATGCGAGGATTAATCGAACGACTTGAAAGCTTGCCCTGGGATGCGCCTGGCGACGCGATCCGTTCCGCGGCGAACTTGCTGTCGGATGTTTCCTGGGAACATGTCCAGGACTTCCTTGACTCATGGAACGATCCCAAGTTGGACCAGTGTGCCTGGGAGTCGCATGAAACCTCGACGCATTTCAAGTGGCTCCTCCACCGCGGATCGGACGACGCGTTTCAGGTTTGGTTGCATGAGTACAAATCGCCTTCACTGCTTCGCGATGGTTATGCCGACAGCATTCACGATCATCGCTATTGGTTCGCGTCGAAGATTCTCTCAGGAGGGTTTACACAAAGTTCCTACCGGATGTCCGAAAATCAGGACGGCGGCTGTGACGCGGCAGAGATCGGAAAGATCTCTTTTGACGCCGGCAGCGTTTACGTTGTCGACCCTGACGAGATTCACGCGATTTCAGACTTCAAACATCCGACGCTGACACTGCTGGTGCGCAGTCGAGCGACGAAACCCTTTAGCACCGAAATCCGCGCGCGCGAAGGCCGGGCCGTTCGCTACTATCCACTACGAACGCGGATTCGTTCCCTTCGCGGTGGCCCTGACTCGCGTCAAAATAAGAACTAAGTGGCCAGCATAAGTACGCCCGGGTCCTGCCTGGTTTTGTGCGCACTTCTTTGCGGGAACCCTAACGCTACGTTTCGTGCCTCAAATTACACCTCGCAGAACGCCAGTGCTAACGTGAGGAGAAGACGATGTCTAAGAACCTCCTGTCTTTTTGTCTAATTGGTTTGCTGATTCATGTTGCGTGGGGCATCCCCGCCTTTGGCTTCGCGCAATCGAATGAACGGCAGGCTTCTGACGCGAAGGTGAAAGCCGAAGTTAACAAGCATGCCAACAAAAAATCGCGCGTTACGGTCAAGCTAAAAGATGGTTCAAAACTTAAGGGCAACATTAGCCAGGTCGACGAAAACTCATTTACGATCACCGATTCCAAAACCGGACGAAGTCAGATGTTAAATTTCGGCGATGTCGTCGAGGTAAAAAAGCACGGTGGACTTTCGTTGGTTGCGAAAATCGGTATCGGAATCGGAGTTGCGGTGGGGGTACTGGCAATTTTGTACGGTGTGGCCTGTCACGATGACCCCATTTGCTGACGCAGGTCGACCGATAACCCCGACTGAACCGCGAGCATCGTCTCTCAAGTTTCTTTTCACATTCTAAGTCCGAGCTACAGGCTGCGTGATAGCATTCCGTGCTGGCTCTCATGAGAAAAATTCTCACATCGCTCCTTTTAATTCTTTTGTGTTGGCTGCCGATTGTAGAAGCGCAACCTGTAGCACCGGTTCGGCCACTGGTCTTTACTCATGTGACGGTAATCGATCCAGCAACAGGAAAGCTCAAATCGGACGCGACGGTCGTAATTGCCGGCAATCGAATTATCGCGGTGGGTACGACAGGAAAGGTCCGTTTCCGCACAGATGCTCAGGTAGTGAACGCCAGCGGTAAATTCCTGATACCAGGCCTTTGGGACATGCACTTTCACGTGCCCGAAGACAAACAGGCGCGTGAAATATTTTTTCCTTTAGCTCTCGCAAACGGAGTGACAGGCGTGCGGCAGATGTTTGGTTCTGAAAGTCTTTTGAAACAAAGAGGCGAAGTAATCAGCGGCACACTTGCCGGCCCGCGCATGATTGTGGGCAGTCCAGTAGTTGATGGGCCAACGCCGATGTGGCCGGGTTCAATATCGGTGGCCGACCCAGCAAGCGGACGACAAGCGGTTCGCGAGATCAAACAAAGCGGCTACGACTTCATCAAGGTATATCAATTCCTTCCGCGCGAAACCTATTTTGCGATCGCCGACGAGTCGAGAAAGCAAAACATTACCTTTGCCGGGCACATACCCTTTTCGGTAAGTGCCGGTGAAGCATCAAACGCTGGGCAGAAAACCTTTGAACACCTCTTCGGGTTAAATCTGGCTTGTTCCGCGCAGGAAGAGAGTCTGAGGCGATCACTTGCGGACGCGGCGGCGCGCGTTGACAAGGGCTTTGCCCCGCACATCGAGTTGTTTATCCGCGGCGAAACGGAACCGCTGGCGAGTTATAGCGAGAAGAAAGCGTCGGCGCTCTTCAAACACCTGGCGCGCAGCGAAACCTACGCAGTGCCGACGCTAGTCCTGCACCGCTCGCTGGCGTCAGGCGGAGACCCGGCGTTCAGAAACGATCCACGTCTCAGGTACATGCCGTCAAACATCAGGCGAATTTTTGATTGGGAGCTAGGATTCTTCACTTCATACCGGCCGGTGTATGAGCGGATGTTGTTAATAACCGGGGCGATGCGCCGCGCGGGCGTAAAGTTCCTTGCAGGGACCGACACCTTCAACGCATTCTGCTTCCCCGGCTTCAGTTTGCACGATGAACTTGAGTTGTTCGTTCAGGCAGGTTTCACCCCGTTGGAGGCACTTCAGACTGCGACAGTAAACCCTGCAAGATACCTCAATCTGTCTGACTCTCTCGGCACCATCGAGAAAGGGAAGATAGCCGACCTGGTCCTACTCGAGGCGAACCCGCTCGAAAGCATCGGCAATACTCGGCGCATTGCCGCCGTGGTGGTTAATGGAAAATATCTGCCGAAGGAATCGCTGGAAGCGATGCTGGTTGAGGTTGAAGCAATAGCCAACAAAAATTAAATGGCACGGACCAGACGCTCCGCTGTCGAACAACGCGTTAATGATCGTCCGCAAGGAAAAAGAAGTGTTTCAGGACGTCAATTTGATGCCATGGGAACGATACTTCGATGAGAGCTTCGCCAATAGCCCGATTCTCTGTGAACGACTAAATGCGACCGCTGGTTGGTATGAGGTTAAAGCCGTTGCTCACCAACAGGCTATTTGTGCGGCATCAGAGAAGAGATGAAGGATCAGACTTGCTCAGGGCTTACGTTTTCTGGATTTGGATTTGGCTCGTCCTGGTGGCGTTTTTGATGCGAGCTTGGGGCCAACTCGCTTCGGGGCCCGCGATGGCTGCTTTGTAACCGGGCCGCGTACTTTGAGTAGATCATTGAGGACCTTACCGACGTTCTTGTCGCTGGCCTTCTGGAGTTGTTTGCGAACGGCGTCGAGGTCACGGCGAATGTTAGCGGAAGTCGTGCGCTGCGCGAGCGAATCAACGAGTGCGAGTCCACGCTTCACATCACGAGCGCTGACGGTCGCTTTGTCGGATTCGAGAAGCTTACCGGCCAGTTCCAGCAGGCTCATCGCTTCCGCGGTAAGCGACTTGTCTGCCAACACCAGGCCGAGGAGCGGAATCTGAACACGGTCAAACAGCGCGATTAACTCACGTCCCGCGTCGGTCGTCACCAACTGCTGATCGCGAACTTTTCGGAGCGACTTCATTTCCCTACTACTCCCTAAAAGGGTACTGCCGATGAACTCGATTGCGCAGATAGATTGCTGCATCAACGAGATCATGCCGGCCTTGGCGTCTCGCTTTATCAATGTCGGGTCGGGGGGATGAAACGAGGTCCGGTCGTCTGTGTCGAAGGGCCCGGTTTCGAAAGCGAAGCCATACGTTTTGCGAACGGCGGGGTTGGCGATGTGGCGGCTATAGACGTAGTCGGTGCTGGTGCCGGTGGTAGCGTAGAGATCCCGAATCGTCTGGGCCGTGTAAACGCGGCCGCGTACGGCCCGAATGTCGGCGACGATCTGGCGGGACACTCTTTGGAAGCGAAGTTGGTCCCGCGGCAACATGTACTCCTGGTGAGTAGACGGGCTCAGGGGCGCACAGGTTCCGGTGGCGAGGCTGGTAAACCGTTGGCTGGGATCAGTTGTTTGGGTGCGGGCGTGACCCCATGGGTAAAGGACGAGCTCGGTATATGAGTGGACATCGCAAAACACATCGATCCGATACGAATTAAGCAGGTCCCTGATGTTACGCGATTCAGGCTCGGAGAAGCGGTCGGGGCCAACAAAAGTATTTACGCAAGGATTGCACGAGGTGGCGCTGGTGGTCACACCCCAAACGAAGTCGCAGTTGCGGTTTAGATCCACGCCGTCACATGGTGTGCCTGGATTGTCTCGCCGATTTTGTCTCCACAGATCGTCGACGTTCAAGACGAACTCACGTCCGTCAGGATTGGCGCACGGCAGCAGCCAGATATCGAGTGCTTCAAGCATTACTTTGATATCCGTTTCCGACCATCGCCGGCCGCCGATGGTGATGCCCGTCTCATTCAAATAAGCCGTGACCAGATCCAACTGAAGCTCGACAATCGCGTCGGGATTCATCAGTTCCCGCGCATGCATTCCGCCGATTATCAGCACGCCGCGGCGGCCTGTAGCGCTGCCGGCATGTATTCGCAAAGCGAAAATGCGACGACCTTCTCTTGAGCGGTTCGGCAATTCAACCCGCGTGCACAAATCCGGGAAGAACGACGAGAGGATGTTCATTACCGAGTCAAGCTGTGCAACCGTGCGATACATCGGTAGACCTCGGATCCCTATTGGGGACGTTTAATGTTCCGCACTCGCTCGTCGATCCAACGGCGGACGGATTCGTCAGTTTCAATTAATGCGCGATTGAGCGGACGAACTGGATGCGCGTGTTGAAGCCGCACCTCAAAACCCTTCTCGAGCAGCCGCACGCACTCATCGGCCGTGACCAGCGCGCGAACTTCGCCTTTAGGATCGGGAACGCGATCGATGTCGAGGCGATCCAACAAGGCGATACTCATGGCGCCGGGACCGGCGGCATGGATTGTTGCCTCGAATCGCACCTTAGCCGGGGGCTCGCCGTAGTTTGACCCGGGAACACCAAACTGATCCTTGTCTCTCTGGCGCTCAGCGTCAGCGCTGTCCGTCTTTGGTGTTTGCGTCCGACTTACTTTTTTCTTAGTGGAGGCACTCTTGGTTTGCTTCTTGCTTCGCTTCATATCCTGTTACCCACTGCTTCAATCGCAGGTTGTTACTCGTCGTGCGTGTGGTGACAGCGAAACCGCGCGCTTCGTCCTGTCTCAATCTACACAACTGACAGGATCGCGTTTAGAACCGCGGTAAGTCCCGGAGTCTGGAGCTCTCCCATTATGTTTGGACCCTGCGTGTCACCTGGTGCAGGCGCAGGGGGAGTCTCTGTCTGGCCTGGCTCAGGAGAACCCGGACCGTGACCGTCACCTGCAAGAGCAGGGATCGAAAGAGCAGTCATCAGGAAAAGACCACAACAGATCCTTCGAAGATGTTTCATAATGCCTCCGTAGCGGTGGAGATGTGAGTTCCATAACGTCCGCCCGTCGGGATGTGATTGTAAGACTGGAGTAGAGAAATGTGAGGGTTCACAAATCAATAAAACCAGTGTTGCGAGGGGCCACAGCATATGTCCACAATGGGAGTAAGTCAACGAAAATCCGGCAACTTTATGACCCCATCAAAACCATCGAAAACTACCGCGATACGGCAAAACGTTAATCGGATGGATCTCGATTGCCAGGTAGATTATTGGGACCGCGAAGGCCCCCGAAAAGCTTTTGCGCACCCGTTGAACTCAGATCGTTTGAGGCAATGGTTGAGTCCGGACAGTCTCATTCTCGATTTTGGTTGCGGCTACGGGCGCACGTTAGGACAGCTGTTTGACCTTGGCTATCACAACCTGATTGGTTTCGATCCCGCTCCGGCCATGATCGCCGCGGCCCGCAAACGTTTTGCCGAAATCACCTTCGAGGAGCTCAACTCCAAAAATCAACTTCCGATACCAGATGCTTCTGCCAACGCTGCGCTTTTGTTCAGCGTCTTAACATGCGTGCCGACTGATATTGGCCAGCATGCGATCGTTCGTGAAATCCACCGAGTTTTAAAGGCCGGCGGACTCTTGTACATCAGCGATCTCTGGCTGCAAACGGACGAGCGAAACCTAGAGCGATATCAGCGCGACGAGCAAAAGTATGGGACCTACGGAGTGTTTGATCTCCCCGAAGGAGTTACCGTTCGACATCACGACCCGCGCTGGATCGAAACGCTGACGCAGGAGTTTGAAACGGTTGCGCTCGACGAAATTGAAGTGGTGACGATGAACGGCAATCCTGCAAAGGCTTTTCAGTGGTTTGGATTGAAACGAAGCTGATGTAATAAATGCGTCGAAGGAAGTCGAGGGACGGTTTTATGAGTTCAAAGGCAAAACTTCTCTACGTGGTAGTCGGTGTTGTGCTGATGTTTGCAGCGACGTGGGCCATCATTTCCGTTTCTGGTCCATCGAGAAATGAGTGGCGGATTGTCTGCTGTTGACGTTGCTCCGGCCTCGGGCGCCGAGTTAATCGAAGGGTACAAGACCTGGACGCGCGTTAATCCCGTCCCCGCCGTATTTCATTCTCGGATCGCGATTCAATGTGCTCGTCCAACGGCCGAGCAATCAAAGATGGAAGCAGAGAATCCGCATCGCGACAAATTCATAACGGTTTATGTCAACGAAGTTGGCCGGCACGCAATGATGGAGGAGAGAACTCCCGTGTTTCCGCAGGGTTCGATCATAGTCAAAGAGAAATTGCCGAGCAGAGACAGTTCTGCACCCGAGTTGTTAACCGCAATGAGAAAACGGGAAGCTGGCTATAATCCTGGCAATGGCGATTGGGAATACATCGCTTTGGATGGCGCGGGAAAGTCAGTGAAAGCGAGCGGGAAACTTGAAACATGCCAGGCTTGCCACATGACGGTTAAAGATACTGACTACGTCTCTCGAAATTATCTTCCGTATGATGTTCGGGAAAAATTGAAGTAGGCGGCACGGGAGTCCTGCTCGTGCAGCACGGGCAAGATGCCGGTGCCACATTCGGAATCGCGTGAACAATGAGCGTCTACAATCGTGGTTACTACGATTGGCGGGTTCCTTTGAGATACTTGCATTCGTTGCGGTAGTAATGCCTCGCTCATGGATGGAGTCAGCGCACGAGTGGCTGGGTCTCGGCGAAATGCTGGCCGGGCCGGTTACCATTTTCCTGATTCGCCAGGCGTCATACACCTACGGCATGCACGGCATATCTTTGTGGATTCTGGCGGCGAATGTGAAAAGATTTCGACCGCTCGTAATACTCAACGGCATTGCTTATTTAGTCGCCCTGCCGGTGTTCTTCGTTATCGATCACACTTCGGGATTGCCATTGTGGTGGGCATTGTCAGATTCCGTTGCATGCGGCGTCTTTGGAGCCGCGTTGCTTTGGCTCACTCGAAGCAACGACTCGTGATTATTTATTCGAATTGGAACAACTAAATAGTTTGGAGGTCTAACTCCTCAAGGAGTGGGCCTTCAAGATGTCCCGGTGTCCGATCAAGATCCTGGCGACGTGGATCCTGCTAGTGGCTTCGTTCAATCTCGCGTGGCAGTTTTACAGAATGGAGCGGGAACATGCTGAGCGACAAAAGCTGGTTCAGGAGACCGGCTTCATCGTTTGTAAATTCGGACCGGATATTGATGAGATTTCCCGTCCGCTCATTTTCTTGTGCTTGATATTTAGTTTCGTAGGTTGCTGGCTGAAGACCTTCAAGGGCACGCTGCTAAACGTCCTGAGCTTAACCGGCGCAACGATCCTGTATGTCTACTGGTGGCAATTTTGCTTCTGGTTGGCCGAAGAGTCGGACATTCACCTCTATTACCTTCCACATCTGCTTTACCTTTACGAAGCAACGGTTTTGGATATACTGCTTGCCATAACTGTCGGTGTTCTAATTTTGCTCCACCTGAGCTTTGCGACGCTTAGGTTCAACAGCCCGCGCGACCTCTGACCCTAATGGATCTTCTCTTTGACTTGTTCACGAGCAATAACTTCTTCGATGCGAAGTATTGCGCTGAACTAATTAATGAACTTGAACAATCACGTACGGGCGCTGCCACCGTCTATGGTCGAGATGATTATGGTTCCGTGGATGTAAACGTTCGGAAGACCGAGCGATTGCGACCATCCCAGGGAACGGCAGAGCGCGTAACCGAAAAACTGGTTGCTTACCGAGATGAAGTCGGCCGGCATTTCAGAATCACGCTAACCACTTGTGAAGAACCTCAGTTTCTTCGTTATCGGGTGGGTGATTTTTTTGTCGCCCACCAGGATGGCAATACAGGCCTGATTGAATCGGTGCGCGAGCAGTCGCGCAAGATTTCAGTTGTCATTTTCCTGAACGGTCAGACAGAGTTTCCCGAAGCGAAAGGTTACTGCGGCGGTTCACTCGTATTTACCGCATGGCGACCACACCGGAAACGCGGAACATATGCCATGCCTGGTGAAGCCGGGAAATTTGTGGCTTTTCCTTCTGAGACAACTCACGAAGTAACACCTGTCACGCATGGCGTGAGGTATTCCATAGCCAGTTGGTATGGTTAAAACCAGGAGTCAATAGTCATGAATATACGCATGTTGCTGGCCACCCTGGGATTTGCGGTCTTTCTTATTGGGCTAAGTTGTTGCACGCCTTCGGCGTGACAAGTTCTTTCTCGTTGAGGTGTGCGGTCGAAGGATTACTCCCAAACTCTTAAAAGAGGAGAAACGCCTTATATGAAATGCATTTTGGTCCTGGTGTTATTGGCCGCGACTGCAGTGGCAGGTCTTGGTCAAGGGGTCGGCAACAACGCAAAGGACTCGATGCGGTTGAAGCAAATTCAGCAGCAGTTGATCAAAGCGTGGGTTTCTAAAGACCGTAACACCATCAATTCCTTACTGGCGGATGATTGGTCGGTAACTGATCCTTCAGGTCGGGTTCTCACGAAGGCGCAGGTGATGGCCGAGTTCGACTCAGGTGATCGCAAACTCGAATCAGGAACAATTGATGACGTGGACGTTCGCCTTTTTGGAAACGTAGCGGTGGTGACGGGTAGAACGACTGCTACCGGAAGCTATCAGGGAAATACTGTCACGGTGAAATTGCGGTTTACAGATGTGTTCCTGAAACGAAACGGACGATGGCGTGCCGTCGCATCCCAGGCGACCGTGATTGCGGAATGACGAGGAACTTGCGAGTAGAGAATTAAAAGTGGCCGCCGGCAAAAACCCCTTGAAATCGCCGGTACGTGGGGTGGGTGATTAGCCCAGTCCTGCGCGGTCCCCGATTTTTCCCGTAATAAGTGCAATTTCTCACCTCCGGCGGCTATTTGAGGCTTGAACTACTATCGACCCCTGAGGCATACTTGCCCCCGTTAGCTCCTGCTCTCGCGCGTCAGTGGTGATTGCGCCTGTCCGTGACTGTAAGCGACAACGTTCGGCTGAGGAGAGAGTGAGGCAATTGTCAACTTGTTAGAAGCCGCTCTCGTTATTTAGAGCACCGGGTGGTCGCGTTTTCGCCTGAACAGGTCAAGATAGCTCCCCGCTTGAGTCTGCGATCTTGTTTTGCCCGCGCTTCCTTCGATTCAAAGGATAAAACAGACATGGGTACGAAACTTTATGTGGGAAACCTCTCGTTCCGCACAACGAGTGAAGAACTCCGCGAGGCATTCGCGGCGGCTGGTACAGTCGAGTCGGCGTCGGTAATCGAGGACCGCGACACCGGTCGCTCCCGTGGATTTGCGTTTGTCGAGATGGCCACTCCGGAAGAAGCGGCCGCAGCGATTGAGCAATTCAACGGCAAGGACTTCGGCGGCCGCAATTTGACAGTCAATGAAGCCAAGCCGCGAGAAGATCGAGGCGGACGCGGTGGTTATCGTGGAGGCTACGGCGGTGGTGGTGGTGGTGGTCGCGATCGCGACCGCGGCAGCGGCGACCGTGGTGGCTACGACCGCGAACCGCGCTGGTAAGAAAACTCAACCGAAAGACTAAAGGGGAAGGGGGAAAGGGGAACTGATGTTTCCCGTTACCCGTTCCCCTTTGTCCATTGGAAGGCGCATGAGGCAATAGGAGGGATTCCCCTTTACCCCTTCCCCCTTACTGTTTCTGCGATTACCTGCGAGCTGCGGGTGTGATTTTCAGCGTTAGTCGCTCGCTTCCTCTGACGAGTTGCACCTCGTATTCCTGACCCGCTTTCATTTCTCCGAGCGCGTAAGTGTAATCGTAAACGTTCCGTATCTCGCGGCCAGCCAGCTTCACAATTTTGTCACCCGCCTTCAGGCCGGCTTCCGCCGCTGGAGATCCTTCACGCACACCGTCAAGCAGTAACCCATCGTTTGCATCCGCATAGTTTGGAATTGTGCCGAGATAGACTCGGAACCCTGACCGTGTTGGCTCCGCTCGCTTTCGCAACCGTATAGGTCGGCGGTTTTTCGGCGGCGTCGACGCTGCGAACGATGCGCGCGACCATCCCAACCACACGCGACTCATCTTCGTAGTTGAGCTTGTCGGCAGTGTCCGTAGGTTTGTGATAGTCCTCGTGAGTTCCTGTCCAGAAGAAAAGGACGGGAATCTGTTTCTTGTAAAACGAAGAATGATCGCTCGGACCGAATCCATCTTCCGTCAGACTTAACTGAAACTGTTTCGCAGAATCACTTGAGACGATTGTGCTTCCGTTCGAAGCAACCACCAAAGGCACCTGTCCAGGAACCACGGCAGCCCGGCCCGTCGTATTGACAGTGACACTTTGCAAGAGGTTGGCTGAATCAATAAGTGAACGCCATTCAGGAGCGGTGCCTACGCCGCCAATGACGAGGCTCTGGTTCTTCATGCGTCCAATCATGTCCATATTGATCATGGCAACCGTGTTTGCGAGGGGCACGATCGGATGGTTTACATAGAAGTCGGACCCCAGCAAACCTTCTTCTTCACCACTGAATGCAATAAACACAATCGTCCGCCGCGGCCGCTGGGACGCGAAGATGCGCGCCAGCTCGAGCAGGCCCGCCGTTCCCGACGCGTTATCGTCGGCACCGTGATGTATGTCACCTTCACGCGGCGCCAGACTACCGGCCCCGCCTCTACCGAGATGGTCGTAATGCGCACCAATCACGATCGCCTGTTTCTTCAACACCGGATCAGAACCATCCAGGATGCCCACTACGTTATGTGCCGCTACCTCCTGCCGAACCACGTTGGTTGACAAACTTACGGGCCCAACCACGCTGGGCATGGTCCAACTTTCCTTTTCCGGACTCCAGCCAGGCGGTGGCGCCAGTTTGTTGCTGGCAAAACGCGAGATTCTTGACTCCAGATCCGCAAGTGCTGCAGGGTCCGCGAGATTCAACAACTTCAACGCAGCCTGTCTTGAGATCGCAATGACTGGCAACCCCGCATCTCCGCCGCTGTTATCGAAGTGAAGCCTTGAGAGATGAGCTTCGCGAAAATTCTCGGAACGCACGATTAAGAGGAGGGCTTTGGCGCCGGCGTTGCGCGCAGCAATTGCTCGCCAGCGTGGATCCCTGTAACGGACGTAAAGACTGTGCGGGTTTTGTTCGTCTGGTGCCGCAGCAAAAGCTATTGCCACCTTGCCCGTAATATTCGCACCCTTGAAATCGTCGTAGTTCAAGTCTGAAGCCGTAATGCCATAGCCGACAAACACGGCGGGAGCTTTGTCGATTCGCGCATTCAGTGTGAATCCCAGCGGCATCCAGTCATTTTCAACACTTAGTGCTTGTTCCGCCGCACTCGTCGTGAGAGCCAAAGTGTTGCCGGCGCCGAGCTTTACCCCTGCAACGTAAGGAAACCTTTGCAGATAACGGTTAGGCGAATCAGCTTCGAGAATAGACATACCCGCCGTGTCGTGACCGATGCTGCGCCGCAGACCGTAACGAGCGAATTCGCGGGCAATGTATTCGGCGGCGAGGTCTGCACCGGCGGTTCCTGTGCGACGTCCATCGAGTTTTTCGGAGGCGAGATAGCTGACGTGTTCGCGCAAGCGGTCAACGCTTGGCGCCGGCGATGACGACTGGGCAACGCCGAGTGTAAAGCTAACGGATATGAGTAGCGCGAGGCTTAGATATTTACGAAACATAATGGACCTCGTTTTGGCTTGAAAGCGGGGCAGATGAAAAGTGCCTGGTTACCTATTGGGCTATCTCATGCCCCATTAATTTCTCTCACCTTGGGACAACTCTCAGGTAAGGAAGGGGGCATGCCCCCGCTGATCTGTCGCCCGCTAAAGCGGGCTTGAGATAAATCTGGCGCATGGTCCCCGGGTTACGCTCGCTTCGCTCGCTCACCCGGGGCTACATTCATGCCGCCGCTACGCGGCTCGCTGACCGTTATTCGATCCAATCGGCAATAAAGATGTTTGTATCGCCGCGTGTCGCCGCGTTGCGATTGGATGCAAAAATCAATTTCTTTCCATCCGGAGAAAACATCGGGAAACCATCAAACGTGTCGTTGCTTGTGATGCGTTCCAGGCCGGAACCGTCGACATTGATTTTATACAAATCGAAGTTGCGCCCGCGCGGGTCATCCATGTTTGAAGAGAAGATGATGCGCGGCCGTCCGGGAAGAAATACGGCGCAAAGTTGGCCTTTCCATTCCTGGTCACCTGCCGCTTGTTCGTTCCATCGGCGTTCATTACCCAAATCTCGAGAATCGATGGGCGAATCAGATTCTGCTTCAAAAGATTGATGTAATCCTCTTTGTCTTTCGGGTGCTGCGGATGGTAAGCGCGATAGACGATCTGCTTGCCATCGTATGACCAAAATGGACCTCCGTCGTATCCCAATTCATTTGTCAGCCGGCGAATGTTTTTCCCGTTGCCGTCCATCGTATAAATATCGAGATCGCCGTCGCGCATAGACGTGAAGACGAGCTTTCCCTGACGGGAAATCGTAGTCTCCGCATCGTAGCCAGGTGTGCTGGTCAGTTGTTTGATGTCAGAACCGTCGGGACGCGAGGTGAAGATGTCGAATGACGGATATATGGCCCAAACGTAACCCTTGGAGAAATCGGGTCGCGGCGGACAGTCTTTGCTGCCGGTGTGGGTTGACGAATAGAGCGCGCGCTTGCCGTTCGGAAAAAAATACGCGCATGTCGTGCGGCCCTCGCCGTTTGAAATCATACGAGCGCCGGTGCCGTCGATACTCATCGTGTAGATCTGATCGCACCTGCGACCATCACGTGTCGACTGAAAAATGATCTGCTTGCCGTCCGCCGAAAAATAGGCCTCAGCGTTTTCACCGCCAAATGTAAGTTGCTTGATGTTGCGAAGGTGTCTCTCTTCCGGCGGGAAGTTGCTTACACCAGCGTCGAGGCGAAAGGTGGCGTGCGATGAACCGAGCGCGACTAACGAGGCAATAACGGTGACTATAGCTAAGATTATTTTCACGGTTTTAGGATGTGTGGCGTGTTTATGAGCAGAGGTGATACTCGGTGATTCCAGGCTATCTGTTCTCACCACAGTGTGGGTCGACGAATACGGAACGAGAGCGGTAGCGACCGATTCTAGTGGGGAGAAAACTCAACCTCAGAGTCAGATGTTCTACTTTGGTGTTCTCTGTATTTGTCGACGCCCGTTAATTTGCAGAGGGGCTTGCCCCCGCCTCCACCAGCTTGAAATATGCACCGTTGCCATCTCAATCCGATGCCGGGGGCTCCGGTTTGTCTGTTACCGCAGCTGCGCTCTCGCTGATTCCCAAGGCGTCGGCAACGAGCTTTCGTTGCTCCTCCTGGTGAATGCTGTAGGAACCTGTTGCAGGACTTGCCGACGCGGTTCGGCCAACGTAGACGATCTGCTTGCCGGCAGCCATCAAGTCTTGCAGGCGGTCGCGCACAAACGTCCACCCGCCCATATTTCTCGGTTCTTCCTGCGCCCAGATGAATTCAGTCGCAGACGCATATTTCGCCAGTACCGCATCCAGCAGTTGCTTCGGAAACGGATAAAACTGTTCAAGCCGGAGAATGGCTACATTTTCCACCGCCGCCTTGTTTCGTGCTTCTGTCAAATCGTAATAAACCTTACCGCTGCAAAGCACGACCCGCGTAACCGCCTCATTGCTTTTCACAATCGGGTCTTCGATGACAGGCCGGAAACCGCCTTGCGTTAAGTCGTCAATTGAAGATGAAGCCGCGGGCAGTCGCAACAAGCTCTTCGGCGTAATGACAACCAATGGTCGCTCCATACCGGGGGTTACCTGCCTTCTCAGCAGATGAAAATACTGCGCCGGCGTAGTCGGATAACAAACCTGCAAATTGTTTTCGGCGCAGAGTTGCAGGAAGCGCTCCAGCCGCGCACTCGAGTGTTCCGGTCCCTGGCCCTCGTAACCGTGTGGCAAAAGCATCGTCAGCCGCGACGTCTGTCGCCATTTGTCTTCCGACGCCGCAATGTATTGGTCGATGATCGTCTGCGCGCCGTTTACAAAATCGCCAAACTGCGCTTCCCACAATACGAGCGCCTCACGCG
This sequence comes from Pyrinomonadaceae bacterium, assembly GCA_963730985.1. Classification (GTDB taxonomy): domain Bacteria; phylum Acidobacteriota; class Blastocatellia; order Pyrinomonadales; family Pyrinomonadaceae; genus PSRF01. The sequence continues at coordinate 706,269 of CAVSTX010000003.1, read as the reverse complement.
CATTTACGGTGTAGCCATACTCGAAGCCGAGTACGCCTTCTTCGGACAGTGAACTATCGAAAACCTCAAAACGGGCCTCAGGATGCGACTCCGAACGAAGCTCGGAAAGGGGCGCCCATGATTTTCCCGTCTGCGTGTCGTACAAGACTGCGTGCCGCTGGCTGAATGTTCCGCGTCCAGAATCCTGACCGCTTAAACGAACGCGCCTGCCATCGAGCACAAGCGTTCCGAATGCCATCGCTTCTGCGAATGCCCAATCCAACGGGAGTTCGCCTGAACCCATTCGCGCGCGTCGCGCGAGTTGGCCCACCATCTTGGGATTGATGTTGAATCCGTCCGGCACCAACGCAATCTTGTGCGCGATGTTTTGGATTTGTTCTGCCTTAACGGACGTTTCGACTAGGTCCGAGCCGTCGAGTTCTACAACAGGTGTGATGTCCGGAGACTTCGCTTTCTTTCCGACAACTTCCTTAGCGCGTGCCTGTGCGTCCTCGTAACGACTGACGCGATCGCGAATCATCTCATTTAACTCATCTTCGGTGATGACACCTTCGTTGATAAGTTGCTGGGAATAAATCGCGCGCACGCCCGGGTGCGCCTTCACGCGCTGGTACATCAATGGCTGCGTATAACTCGGTTCGTCCGTTTCGTTATGGCCCAGTTTGCGGAAGCCGACGACGTCCAGGACGACGTCTTTATTAAACTCCTGCCGGTAATCCAGCGCGATTCGAAGCGCTCGATAAGCAGCCTCCGGATCGTCTCCGTTGATATGAAAAATCGGCAACTGCATCATGCGCGCAACATCGGTGGAATAAATCGTGGATCGTCCAGCTTCAGGTGACGTCGTGAAACCAATTTGATTGTTGATGATGATGTGAATTGTTCCACCGGTGCGATAGCCGCGGAGATTAGCCAGATTCAGCGTCTCCATCACTACGCCTTGTCCGGCAAACGCCGCATCGCCGTGGAGCAGCACGGGCATCGCGTAGTCGATTACCCGCTCGCGCGGCATGCCTGCACGGTCCTTCAAGTCGTCCTGTTTTGCGCGCACCATTCCTTCGACTACCGGATCGACAGCCTCGAGGTGACTCGGGTTAGGCGAGAGCGTGAGCATGACTTTGCCATGCGCGGTTTCGCGTTCCCCGACGGCGCCCTGGTGATACTTGACGTCGCCTTCGTCTGCCGGGAACGACGGATGAGCGGCGCCTTCAAACGACGCAAAGATCCGTTCACAAAACTTGCCGATCACGTTTGCCAGCACATTTAGCCGTCCACGATGGGCCATGCCCATCGTTATGTCTTCAACGCCGCGGCCGGCCCCACCTTCGATTAACTGATCCAGCAAGGGGATGATTGTTTCGCATCCCTCGAGTGAGAAACGCTTCTGTCCGAGATATCTGGTGTGCAGAAACCTTTCAAACTGTTCAGCCGAGATGAGTTTCCAAAGCATCTGCTTCTTAACGTCGACCGGAATCGGTTCCGGATTTACAAACTCGCGGCGGATCTGTTCGCGAATCCAGACTTTCTCTTCTTTGCTTTGGATGTGGCGGTATTCGGTGCCGACCTTGCCGCAATAGGCGCGCTGCAAGATGTCGAGAATTTCGCGCAACGTCGCGACTTCTGTGCCTGCGAGGCCGCGAGTCATAAACTCTCGATCGAGGTCCCAGATCGTCAACCCGTAGGTTTCAATATCCAACTCCGTGTGATAGAGCACTGGCATCGCGTGCAGCGGATCGATGTCTGCAATCAAATGACCTCTGACGCGATAAGCGTTGATCAGTTCAATTACGCCTGCTTCCTTCGAAGCCTGTTCGTGCAGTCGATCGCCTTGCTCGAAAACTGGATTGCGATCAGTGTTCCAACGATACGGAACGTGAGTGATATTCAGATCTGAAAAGATGCCTTCGTAAAAACCATGCTGGCCGGTAAGTAGTTCATGCACGCGCGCCAGAAACGCTCCTGACTCAGCTCCCTGAATAATCCTGTGATCGTAAGTACTGCTAATCGTGATTGCTTTGCTGATGCCTAACTGCGACACCGCTTCAGGTGTCATGGCCTGGTACTCAGCCGGATATTCGATTGCCCCGGTGGCAATAATTACTGACTGTCCCGCCATCAAGCGTGGCGTGGAAGCAACTGTACCAATCGTTCCAGGGTTGGTTAGCGAAATAGTTGTTCCCTGAAAGTCGGGCATCTGCAACTTGCCGTCGCGAGCACGTTTCACCACGTCGTCGTAGGCTTGAAGAAACTCGGAGAAGCGAAGCTTGTTTGCTTGTTTGATGTTTGGGACCAGCAACGTGCGCGTGCCGTCCTTCTTTGTCAGATCGATAGCAATTCCGAGATTGACGTTTGCCCTGCGCAAGCGCACGGGCGATCCATCAACCACATTGTAGCCATCGTTGAGCTGAGGAAACTCATCGAACGCGCGCAGCAGTGCCCACGCAATCACGTGCGTGTACGACGCTTTCCCGCGACGATTCTCCTGAAGGTTTTTGTTAATCAAACGACGGTTTTCGTCGAGTAGCTTTACCGGAATGCGGCGCTGAGACGTTGCCGTCGGAACAGAAAGGCTCGCCTCCATGTTCTCCACGATTTTCAACGCAGCGCCACGGATTGGGACGACCTCGATCGATTCGTCCGCCGCCGGCGGTTTCTCAGGTGCAGGAGCTTTCGACTTTGCCGGCGCGCTTGCGGCGGGAGCACTAGCGGCCTCAGTTGTGCTGCTGGTTGTTTGCACGGCCGGCTGATCGCCGTTGTCTTGTGTGCGCGACTCTTTTGCGGGTGTGGAGGTAGCTGTTGGGGCCTGAGTTTTCGCCTCTGCGCCGTCGCCCAGCAACTCGGTGAAATACGCTCGCCACGATTCGTCTACGAGTTCAGGATTGCTGCGGAAACGGCTCAACAACCCTTCGACATAGGTGGCGTTCGCGCCGAAATTGTCGGCAATAATCTCAGATAACTCAGGCGCTGACTGACTCAACCTTCACACCTCTTTCCGGGCAAAAATGCGGCAGGCAATGAACCTTCGTACGCGTGGATTGAGTTATAGATTAACACCACTTGAACGGCAGGCGGTAGCGGCCGGATCTTAATAATGCGCTGACTACATTTTGGCTGTGTAGCCTCGATCGCCTCTGTGCTTCCGAAGTAATTTCGTTAGAAACACCCACCACCGAGACACAGAGCGCACGAAGGCTACACAGAGATTCTAAATAGGAGCCCTATCGAAGCGCGCACATTCTTCGGATCCGGTGTTCTCCAATGTTATCTTAGGCGGCAAATTTTTCGGATAAATTAGGCTAAGCATGAGACCCAACTTACACCGTTTCACTTTCGTTAGTTTTACCCTTTTCGTTTTACTTCTGACTCCGATCGCGTCCGCTAATTTCAGCGACCCGAATCAGGTTCAACAACCAACAATTCTCATCCTCGTCAGGCACGCCGAGAAAAAGGTCGAGCCGGAGAACAAAGATCCAGAGCTAAGTCCGGCCGGAGAGTTTCGCGCACAGGAAATAGCGCGAATGTTTGCCGACGCGGGAGTTAAGGCCATCTATGCGACTGAGTTCAAGCGCACGCAGAACACGGTCAAACCGCTGGCCGACAAACTCGGCGTGACGGTCAGCACGGTTGAAGCGAAAAAGACCGCCGAACTGGTGAAGCAAATCCGCGCGAACAACGTTGGACAGGTCGTCTTTATCGCGGGCCACAACAACACTGTGCCTGAGATCATTGCGGCATTCGGTGGTCCACACATGCCGATCATCCCGGAAAGCGATTTTGACAACCTGTACATTTTGACTGTGCAGGCTTTGGGACCGCCGCAACTTTTGAAACTCAAATATGGAAGCCCGCTGAAGGTAGCGGGGCAGGGAATGATTCGTCAGCCGTAGTTGTGCGTCGACCAGGTAGAATCCGAGAACGCAAGAAGAACGTCGAAATAATTTTTCAATTTGTCATTTCACAGTTTTCATTTGTTCTTTCTTACGGCGATTGGTTACTTCGCATGCGACGCGAACTACTGTGTGTCGCTTCAGTGGCCTTCGCCCCGGTGAGGGGCGAGATGTTTATAGATACCGTCCCATCAAATTTGCGCTCCGTAGGAGCGCAAGGGCTTAACGCCGATTCCGACTCGGAGAATCCAAGTCATGAACAATGAATCATTACCTGCCCATTCAACGGAAAGCAGACACCTCAATCGTCGCGCGTTTGTAAAGCTTGTACCTGCGGCAACGACGGCTGCTTTGGTGTCGGCGCAAATAACGACGGACGTTTTAGCTCAAGCAACTGCGCCGAGCCCGACACCTTCGCCTAGTCCATCTCCGTCACCGGCCGCGCCTTCTCCGCTGGCTGAGGCATACGCCGAAGTCGCCCGATTGCGATTTGGCAAAAATATTGAAGACGCGCAATGGGAACGCATCAAGCGCGATCTCGATGGCAACATTCGCGCGAGCGACCGTTTCCGGGAGTTCAAGCTGAAGAACGGAGACGAACCGGATTTCATTTTCATTGCCTAAGGACCGAAACCCCCATGGAAGAAGAACTCCCGTTCTTTTCGACAATCACTGAACAGGCCACTCTGCTGCGCACCAGGCAAATCACTTCCGTCAAACTCACCGAAGGTTACCTCGAACGACTCGAAAAATACGGACCGCGTTTAAACGCTGTCGCGACAGTCATGACAAACTCGGCGCTCGAGGAGGCAGTTGCTGCCGACAAGGAGATTCAGCGCGGGCGTTATCGTGGGCCATTGCACGGCATTCCGTATGGCGCGAAGGATCTACTAGCGACGCGCCGCGCGAAAACGACCTGGGGTGCGAAGCCTTATGAGGACCAGCAGTTTGACTACGACGCGACGGTGGTAAAGAAGCTGCGCGATGCTGGCGCGATACTCGTTGCAAAGTTGGCAATGGTCGAGCTCGCCGGCGGCATGGGTTACAACGAGGCGAGCGCGAGTCTGACTGGTCCATGCAAGACGCCCTGGAATACAGACTATTGGAGTGGCGGCTCATCGTCGGGACCCGGTTCGGCAACTGCTGCTGGTCTCGTCGCCTTCAGCATCGGTTCTGAAACTTCAGGTTCAATCATCACTCCGGCCGCGTTTTCCGGCGTTTCGGGTTTGCGGCCGACTTACGGCGCGGTCTCGCGCTACGGCGCGATGGCGTTGTGTTGGACACTCGACAAACTTGGACCAATGTGCCGTTCGGCGCGCGATTGTGAATTGGTTTTTAACGCCATTGCCGGAAGAGACCCGCTGGATCCCACATCAAAAGATCGCCCTCAACCACGAACGGTGAGGATGACGCGGAGGAATACGAAGCTGCGGTTGGGAGTTATGAAAGATTCGTATGAGAAGGCCCAACCGGAAGTTAAAGAAAACTTTTTGCGATCGGTCGATGTCTTGAAGAAATTTGCGACGATCGAAATGGATGTGAAACTTCCCGACTTTCCTTATGGACCAGCGGTCGGAACTATTGTTGACGCAGAAGGAGCGGCGGCATTCCGCGACCTGATCGAATCAGGTCGTGTGCAACAGCTTGCTTCGCCAAACGGGCGTGTTGGTGGATATTCCGCTTCGCTGGTGACCGCGGTGGACTATCTCCACGCGATGCGGATGCGCGTGCCGATGCGGCGCGCCTGGAATGAGATGTTCAAAAAGATCGATGTGCTGATTGCGCCGTCGCGCGCCAGCGTTTCATATCCAATCAACAAGACATTTGATCAAGCGTACCCGGGACTGGCGGCGAGCACTCCAATTGGTGCGAGTAATCTGGTGGGTGTGCCGGCGATTTCAATTCCCAACGGCTTCGGTCAGAACAACCTGCCAACAGGCATTCAATTCATCGGCCCGGCGTGGAGTGAGCAGATGCTGATAAGTCTTGCTGACAACTATCAGAGGGCAACAGATTGGCACAGGCGGGAACCGAGTTTGGATTAGGTGATAGGTGAGTAACTGCGGTTAGTTGGCGTTTCTAGCGCTGCTAAATCTCTTGCATTGAAGCGCCGAAGGCGCTGCACAGAAATGCGAATCAGATGGCGGCATCGAGCAACCGCGGCAGGTCCAGCACGAGGGCGACCGATCCATCGCGCAGCTCGGCCGCTCCGGCCACTCCCTGCCAGCGTCCCGCGTGCCGCCCGAGATTCCGCACCAGCACCTCTTCATCTCCGATAACATCATCGACAATGATGTTCACAGTTCGTCCCTCGGGCAGCCGGCATGTCACCTCTGGTAACCCGTCTGACTCAACAGCGACGGCGCCAAGCAAAGTCCGTAACGAAGTTTTTGACCCTGCGTCCGCAGCGTCCACCTCGTTAACATATTCTGTGGGAATGCAGTAACGGTTGCCGGATGAACTAACGACAGTTACTCCGAGTAGGCCAAAACTGACAGGCAGCACAATCTCAAACGTTGCTCCCTCGCCTGGCTTGCTGGAGACGCGTAGGCCGCCGCCAACCTGTTCAACCGCTGTTTCTACGACGTCGAGGCCCACGCCTCGCCCCGACAAATCTGTCGTTTCCGCCGCCGTGGTAAAGCCCGGACGAAAGATCAGCCGCAAACTCTTTTCGAGATCAAGATGTGAATTCCGTTCGGCCAAACCTAACGCCCAGGCCGCCTCAGACACAGTATTCGGATCGATTCCACGTCCATCGTCAGTTACTCTCACGCGCGACTGGCTGCCTTCATTTGTCGCCTCAATCCGAATTGTCCCGCGGGGTGCTTTGCCGGCGCGCGTGCGTTCGTCAGTGTTTTCGATTCCATGGTCAACCGCATTACGAACGAGGTGAACAAGAGGGTCTGCGATCGCTTCCGCCACAACTTTATCGACTTGCACTGCGGCTCCGCTGACTTCGAAATGAATTCGCTTGCCCGCCTTTCGCGCCGCCGCCCGGCCACCGCGCACCGCTCGCTGGAGTGTTGGTCCAATCGAAGCCATACGCAGATTGATTAATTCCTCTTCAACGCTCAAAAAAGCGTTACGTATCTGGTCATCAAGCGCAGACAACTCAGCGCGTGCGTCTTCCCTAACGTCTTCCATCGATAATGCGCGATTAAACGCATTCGCTGTTGTGCGAAACAGTTCGTGAGTAGATGAGATCAGGTGGTCGAGTTTTTCCAGGTCCGTGCGGACAAACGTGGGAAGCGACGGATACCCGTCTCTATTCTCAACAGCGCCGACTAGTTCTTCGCAACTACTCTCAGCCAACTCCGACAATGCCGTTTGAAACGACGCTTCGGGCAATGCTGCGTAAAGAATCGAAAAACAGATCTGATCAGGTCGCGTGGCGTTTACAGCAGGCGAGGTTGAGACCACCTCTCCAGTTTCGATTAGTTTTTCCTTTAACCCGGCAAAGTCGCGATCGAAACTATTGAGATTAAAACTGGCAACCACTTCAAACAGCGCATTTCCTTCCGCCAGCAAATTGCCCAGCCGCTGCTTCTCAGCGTCCGACAAACGATCTTGAAGCGACGAGGGCACTGCATCGAGGAATGCATGTGTATCTGCGACGCGCTCGTCCCGCGCTGCTGCAGCCTGAAGTTGGTCGAATAAGTTCTGGTGCGAAGACTCATCGCTCGCGGCCTCGGTCAACTCGAGGCCTTCGGACAACGTTTCGGTTGCGTTCTCACACAAGTCCAGAATGTCGTCATCCAGATCCACTCGTCCTGAGCGAAGCGCATGGAGTAGGTTCTCAAACTCATGCGCAGTTTTCGTAACGTCGTCGATCCCGGTTGTTGCGGCGAGCCCTTTAACACTGTGGACGCGCCGGAAAACTCGATCGATTAGTTTCCGTCTGATCAACCGGTCAGACTGGGAAGCTCGCAATTCGTCGAGGTCGCTAAAAACGTGCTCGACCAGATCTTCCAGTTCCAAGAGAAATTCCTGCCGTGTTTGGTCCACGATTGAATAGTAAAGGGTGAACGGTGAATGGTAAATGGTGGAACTGAATTGAAAGCGGCAGACCCGGGGAAACCGGAAGCTGTTTATGCAGACGCGGAACTGTCTTGATCAGGGAAGTCGCTGTCCTGTGAATCGTCCGCGTCGGTAGTGTCCGATTCGGATTCGGGTTCAGGTACAGTTTCAGTTTGAGGCTGCTGCTCATCAAGATCGCGCTTGATGGCATCAAGAATTCCGTTGATAAACTGAGTTGCTTCGTAGGTGGAAAAGCGGCGGGCGATTTCCAGTGCTTCGTTGATAGCTACTGTTCGGGGCGTCGGTTCGTAAAGAAACTCGTAAACGGCCAGCCTGAGGATATTCCGGTCGACGATCGCCATTCGCGGGATGCGCCAGTGTTCGGCGCGTGAGCGAATACGCTCGTCAAGCGCATCAAGATGAGCGAGAGTTCCGGCGGCAAGCCGCGTCGCAAAATTGCGAGCCGCTTCTTCCGTTTCAGAGTCGCCTAGTTCCGCCCAGTAGGTTTTGAGAACCTGCTCAGGATCGGTTTCGGCAACATCCGCCGCAAAGAGCATTTGCAAGGCGCATTCACGCGCCTTACGTCGCGAACCCATAATTCTTAACGAAGAATTCCAAACGCCGAACGGAAGATTTGAAGTTCATTAATCCTCGTTTGATCGTTCATCCTTCTTCAACGCTTCCCGGTAAAGATTTGCAAGTTCTACCGCAACCATCGCGGCTTCAAAACCCTTGTTCCCCAACTTAACTCCAGCTCGTTCGATTGCCTGATCTACATTGTCTGCTGTTATTACTCCAAACACCACTGGGATGCCCGTGCTCAGCCCGGCTTCGCCAATTCCTCTCGCGACCTCGCTGGAAATGTATTCGAAGTGCGGCGTTTGACCGCGAATGATTGTACCTACACAAATGATCGCATCAAACTCTCCTGATTGCGCGAGGGTCAGTGCGAGCAACGGAATCTCAAACGCGCCGGGAACTCTATATACGTGGACCCGTTTTTCATCCGCCCCCAGTCCTTCCAACGCCTCAAGCGCGCCTTCGATGAGCCGGGTGCTGATGAAATCGTTCCACCGACTGGCAACAATCCCAAAGCGGAAAGTTCTCGCGTCAAGTTTTCCTTCATGCACAACTGGCTGCAAGCGCTAACGCTCCGTTCGAGCTAACTGGAAAGGCATTTGAGTGTAGGACACGTATTAGGACGTGTCCAACACGTTCAGATGTTTTAGAGTCTTCGGGGCGAACTGTGACAGCGGCCCCAGGAAAACTGGATCTATCCGGCACGGTAAGAATGCAGAACCGCGAGCAGTAGCGAGCGGATGCAAGCATTCGTTTCCGCAAACACCCTTCGCAAATTGAGTTTAGCATCCGCTCGCTACCGCTCGCGGTTCTGCATCGATCCTACTTCCCGCTGAACACGGGTTTTCGTTTTTCCAGAAACGCCCTCGTGCCTTCCCGCATATCATCGGTCGCAAACAGTTCTGCGAAGAGTTTCGCTTCCAGGTCCAGTCCCTCATCAAGCGTGAGATCTAATCCGGTTGTCACTGCTTCGATACACGAACGAATCGCGAGCGGCGCCAGCTGACTGATCTCGTCGGCTAAAGTCATCGCAGCGGTCAGTGTGTCGGCGTCGCCGGCAATGCGACTGATGAGTCCGATGCGCAGCGCTTCGTCGGCCTGCACAGTTCGCGCTGTCAAAATAATCTCGAACGCTCGGCCTCTGCCGATCTCACGTGCGAGACGCTGCGTGCCTCCATAACCTGGGATGATGCCCAACTTCGTCTCCGGCAAACTGAACGAAGCATTGGGTGACGCGATACGAAGATGACATGCGAGAGCTAGTTCACAACCTGCGCCGGCGGCAATGCCGTTGACAGCCGCAATCACCGGAACCGGCGAGCGCTCGATTTCGTCGCAGAGTTGTTGTCCGCGTTTAGCGATTTGAAGAGCTTCATCCTGCCCGGTCGTACTGATCAGTTGGCCCAGATCCGTTCCGGCCGAAAACGCGCGTGCGCCCGCGCCGGTGAGAATTACCGACCGCAAAGTATTGTCCGCCGCGAATCGCCGGAACGTTTCTGTCAGCTCTACCAGCATCTCGCGCGAGAGCGCGTTTAGTTTTTCCGGACGGTTCAACGTGACAAAAGCAATTGAATCACGTCGATCGACAAGAATGTGCGGAGACGACATAAGTTCAGACCAACGACCAATTCGTTAACTAAGATTCACGCAACGCTTTCTGTTCACACCAGATTCATTGGCGTGGGGTTCTTTGGATCCTTCGTGTAATCGTAGAAGCCGCGTCCCGATTTCCGGCCATACAAACCGGCCAGCACCATTCGCTTCAATAGTGGCGGCGGCGCAAATCGTTTCTCGCGAAACTCATTGAACATGATCTCAGCGATGTAGTAAGTAGTGTCGAGTCCGACAAAGTCGCCAAGCGTGAATGGCCCCATCGGATATCCCAAGCCGAGTTTCATCGACGTGTCGATGTCAACAATTGAACCGACACCCTCCTCCAGCGCGCGAATCGCATCAAGCATGTAGGGAACGAGTAGACGGTTAACTATGAAGCCGGTTTTGTCGCCCGCGCGCACCGGGACCTTGCCCAACCGTTTTGCAAACTCGAACGCATCTTCATAGATCGCTTCGTCGGTCAGAATCGTCCGCACGACTTCGACGAGCTTCATAATTGGAACGGGATTAAAGAAGTGGAGACCGATGAAACGCTGTTGCCGCTCCGGCGAGGTGGCGGTCATCATTTCTGTTATCGAAATTGACGACGTATTTGAAGCGAAGATTGTTTCCGGTTTACAGATACGATCGAGTTCCGCATAAGTCGTTCGCTTCTCTTCGATGTTTTCGATGATCGCTTCGATGACGATATCGCAGTCAGCCAGGTCTTGAAACGACGTCGTTCCGGTCAAGCGATCGCGCGCAGCCGTTTGCTGTTCGCCGGTAATCGTTCCTTTCTCCGCAAACTTGGCGAGCGATTTCTCAATACCGGCGAATCCCTTTTTCAGCAATTCATCAGAAACTTCCCGCACCACCGTTTCATAACCTGCAGTGGCCGCGGTTTGGGCGATACCTGAACCCATCAATCCACAACCCAACACACCAACTTTCTTTATCTCCATCGCCTTCTCCTAAATAGTGTTTTTCGTCGCCTTCGCGTTTATGAGCCGCGAAGAATGTTTATTCCGGGATTTCAATTCCGCCAAAATTGCGTCCACTAGTTTTCAGCCACGCGTTGTAGCCTTTGCTCCAGGCGAGGAAACGCGAAACGAGTTCACTTTGCTTCTGTTGCACGATTCGTTTGTTACTTTCCGTGTTCGCATCAATCGCGATCACATCCTTAGCTTCCACTACCAAACCCTTAAGCTCTTCTTTCAGTCTCGTCGAGTCGGCATCGAATAGCGGCGCCGCGTCTAACTTTTTCACGGCCGTGTCTACCCGTGATGCGTCGTGATTTCTCAACGTCTGGTCAAACGTTTCCTGCGCCTCCGTCATTGCCTGAACAAAAGTTATGAAGAGCGCGGCCGGTTGACGAAGCTGCCCCGACTGGTCCAGGGCCGCGCGTTGTTCGACAAATTGCGAAGGCAAAGGATCGCGAAAGTGTTGTGCAGTCTTGATGAAACTCACGATGACGAGAGCAATCGCGGCGATCTGCAGGACCTGCCAGGTCATCGCCATCGCAGACCGTTCACCGGGCCGGCGGTAGTCGACAACGAGCGCCAGAGCTGCTCCGGCAACCAGGCCGCCCAGGTGCGCTGCGTTATCAATGATGCCGCGACCGACATATCCGATAAACAGGTTGAGCATGATCATCGGCAGAAGGCCGGTGCCAAATGCGCGCTTAAATCCTTCCGGCAATTCGCGCCGAAACTTTATGCCGAACACAAACAACACACCAACCAAACCGAACAACGCTCCAGACGCTCCTACTGAGGGCGCGTCGTGGGTTTTGAAAATGAAAGCTCCTAACGATCCGCCGGGAACTCCGCCAGTCACCACCGTAAAATAGCTGGCCACGAGCGCTGCGATACCAGTCACGACCCAAAAGACCACAAACTTTGCGGAGCCATACAATTTTTCCACGTAAGGCCCAACCACCCAGAGGCTGTACATGTTCACCAGCAGATGGATCAGGTTCACGTGAAGAAACATCGGCGTAACCAAACGCCACCATTGATGATTTTCGCGAACAAGAGAATTGACCTTCGCGCCATAGGCCACTAGTACGTTTTCGGGAAATAATCCCAGAACGCCCATCGACATCCCGCTCGATTGCCACATCATTAGAAACAGGAAGAAATTTGCTACTAGAAAGATAATAGTGAACTTGTATGGACGATCGAGGACCGCGCGCGCGAAACGCAGTGTTTCGGTATCGGGCGCACGTCGACCAGCGGAAGCAACAGGAGCAGTGGATCGCCCGCACACGGCGCATTGTTGCTGGCCGGCGCCGACAATTGCCCCGCAGTTGCGGCACATACTCGGCCGTGGGGCGTTTGAATTACTTTGTCGTTCGTCTGGCAATGGAAGTGCCGTATACGCTAACAAGCGTGATGCTTTATGGCAAAGCATCACGCTCGGAAAAAGCACAGTTCAGCCGCGCTTTGCGCGACAGGTCATTTCATAGTTTCGAGCAGACTCACAAGATCATCCGCGTGTTCTTCTTCCATCGCAAGAATTCCCTCGAGCATTCGCCGCGTAGTGGGATCGTCGTTGCCCACATAGTTGATCATCTCGCGGTAACTGTCGATTGCGATGCGTTCAGCCACCAGATCTTCCTTGATCATGTCGAGCAGGGTATTCCCTTCGACATACTCGGCATGGCTGCGCATGGTCAGACCTTCGGGATTAAAATTTGGCTCGCCGCCAAGCTGCACGATGCGTCCCGCGATCTCGTCTGCGTGTCCCTGTTCTTCGTTCGCGTGTTGAAGAAACTCCGCGGCGACACTTTCGGCGTTGATCCCGGAAGCCATGAAGTAATGTCGCCGGTAGCGCAGAACGCAGACAATCTCTGTGGCTAGTGCCTCGTTAAGAATCTTGATAACTGTGTCGCGATCCGCGCGGTAACCTTCAGTTACGGCGCCTTGTTCGATGTGTTGGCGGGCGCGTTCGCGAAGAGTCTTAATGTCGGTAAGAAACGGTTTGTTGGGAACTGCTTGAGCTCCTGATTGATCAGCCATTGTTTTTCTGGCTCCTGAAAATCGAAGTTTTACGAGAAACGATGGTACTCGCCCATTAATCGACGGGCAAGTGGGTGCGAACCGGTTCAATTGCCCGAAGACAGAACCCGGAGCGATATAGACCGGGTCATGCTCCGAAGGCCAAACATCGGGCGATGATACGAAAGCCCTCAAGATGAGTTGCACGAAGACAGAACCGGGAGCGATAGCGACCGGGTCATGCTCCGAGGGCCAAACATCGTGCGCTGATACGAAGGCCCTCAAGATGAGTTGCCCGAAGACAGAACCGGGAGCGATAGCGACCGGGTTCAAGCTGAAAGGCTATCAACTCTGCGGTGTAGCTTAGCCCGAGTTCTTGCATTCCAACCCACAAGTACCCTGCGGAATTGTTAAGTATCTTTGGACGGAACAGGATGTAATCAACGCGGTGGTTTATGTGGAATACGAACAAGGCGAATGAGTGTGCGCATTTTGAAACTGTCGTGAGTGGTATCTAGTCTTGAACCCGGTCGCTATCGCTCCCGGTTCTGTATTCGTGCGAACAACCATTCGGACAAAACGTCCAAACGTCACATCTCAGTAAGTCTGCCCTCAAGTCGTATCTCGCTAACGCCAGGACCGTCTCGTGCCACGTCGATCGGAACCCGCCAAACCAGCGTTTTGATCAGACACGTACCAGTGTTGTCTTTGCGACAATAAAAGAGTGTGGCCTGGATGCGTAGCGAACCCGAGCCGGGTTCTACCGGTCTGTAGCTAATCCTGATCGGAAGTTGCAGACCCTTAGAGCTGCGACGGAGCTCCTTCACACCAACACCGTCCTGTCCTGACTCAGCAAACAGCCCCGAAGAGTTTTTTGGACCATTAGACGAGGCGGAGTAACGCTGAGGAGCGTTGGGATTAAGGTGATAGCCTTCCGGCAAATCCACGTTTACGACTACGGTTGTAATACCGCCGGCTTTTAGTCGTTGCGTCGGGACAGAAATCTCCTCAGCATTCGGCGCAACGTCGGTGCTTGTCATCTGAGCAGTGGCGGCGGGAGGTTCGAGACCTTTGATGTTCAACGTCGAAGCGCTTTTGGTCTTCAAGTCCACGACCCGGATTGCATGATTGTTTGTATCTGCGACGTAGAGCTTGCCGTTCGCGATCGTCAAACCGCCGGGTTCGTAAAACGATGCCGCTGAACCATCTGCTTGCCCGGGTTTACCCACGCCGGAAAACGTTTTGACTGTGCGTTGTTTCGGATCGAGCTGCTTAATTTTGTGATTGTAAGTATCTGCAATCAACACCGACTCGCCATAGGAAACAACTCCGAGCGGGTGTTGCAAGCGCACGTCGTCGCCGGTGGCATCGACGTCACCAAACTCAAACAAGTCGCCGCCTACGAGCGTCTCAACAGTCCCCGACGCCGGATCGATTTCGCGAATGATGTTTGACTCACTATCAGCGATGAAGAGTTTTTTGCCGTCGGAAGTGATACCCGAAGGCTGTGCGAAACCGGCGTCCATTAACCCGCCGTCAAGGCGAGCTTCGCGGCCGGACCCAGCAAAGGTGGAAACTTGCTGCTTGTCGAGATCGAGTTTCCAAATCTGATGCGGTCCCGCCATCGCGATGTAAAGCTGTCGTCCAATCAACTGCAGGTCCCATGGGGAACTAAGGGGTATCGTGCGGGCCGGCCCACGGAGAAAGTACTCGCGAGATTGTTGACCGGTACCTGCAACGGTACTGACTGTTTTGGTTTTTAGATCAATGCGGCGGATCAAATGGTTTTCAGTATCAGCCACGAACAAATTGTCGCCATCCAGGACCATTCCCTGTGGTCGATAGAAGCCGGCCTTTTCGTACGTACCATCGGTTGAACCGCGCTCGCCGCTGCCAATCGTCTCGAGCAATGTGCCGTCGAGGCGGGTAACAACTATGCGATTGTGATTTGAATCTGCGATGAACAGTCGATCACTTTTTTGATCGGCTAACACTTTGCCGGGAAACGCCAACGGCAAGTCTCCGACCTTCGCGCGTTCGAGGGTCAGCTTCAGCGGCTCTTCATTTAATTCGCCACGTTTGCGAAATTCGCCGATGGTTTTGGCCACGACTTGGTCGATGATGTCGTAGTTTCCTTCGCCCGATACCGCACCGATTACATAGCCAGCAGGGTCGATGAGGACCTGTGTCGGCCAGGCGCGCACGCCGTAACTTTGCCAAACCTTGAAATCCGCGTCGTTGTAAACAGGATGCTCCAGTTCGTAGCGCAGGATAATGCGGCGTATGTTCTCGGTCTCTTTCTCGTTTTCAAACTTGGCGGAGTGAACTCCAATCACGACCAGCTCATTTGGATACTTCGCTTCGAGTTTTTTCAGATCGGGAATGATGTGGATGCAGTTGATGCAGCCGTAAGTCCAAAAATCCAGCAGCACTACCTTACCTTTAAGCGCGGCCAGCGTGAGCGGCTTGTCGGTGTTGAGCCAGCCGCGACCTCCAGTTAGTTCGGGCGCGCGCACGCGCGCATTTTCCTGAGCAGACATAGTTGATCTCTTCATCGCCGCCGAGGTCGAAGCACCGACGCGAACGAGAAGTATAACCATCAAGCCGACAAATGCAGCTTCATAGACTCGGCGACTTTTGTCATTCGTTCGCAAGATAGTCAGCGGGTTTCCGACCCCCAATAGTTGTTGATGGTTTCTCCCCTCTCCGCAAAGCGGGGAGGGGCAGGGGGTGGGGCTTTGCTGTTCACGCTAGCTCTCCCCCAACCCCTCTCCGCTTGCGGAGAGGGGAGAAGCAATATTTGAGTTCGACCCCCAGGGCTTCTGTAACGATGGTTAACATTTTACTGATGTGAGTGTGGCGCGGCTTCGCCGGCAACTCCTGCCAACGCCTGGTCGAGCCGATCGACGGCCCTCCGCAGATGTGGAATCGTGATTGAACCGCCGACGACGAGTGCCACGTTGAAGACATCCATAAACTCGGGACGCGTCACCCCTGCCGTCACACATTGTTTGACGTGATAGGTAATGCAATCGTCGCAACGCAGAACGATGGATGCGACGAGTCCAAGCATCTCCTTGGTGCGTTTGTCCAGCGCGCCGTCCTCGTACGCTTGTGTGTCGAGGGCGAAGAAGCGTTTGATACCGAGATGATCGCTACCGAGCAGTTTTTCGTTCATTTCGGAGCGATAACGGTCAAAGTCATCCATATTCGGGCAGCCTTTCCCTCGCTGGTGCGGCGATACAGCTAACAATGGGTCAGCCGACATTTTATCAGACGAAGTCGTCGACACCGTACACTTCCCACGACGGCTGATGAATGTAGGCTCTTCACCTTTTAAGTTAGAATGGTTTACGTTTCCGACGGATGCACAAACGATGACGCCTGTTGAGGATGCCAAACGACATAACGAATCGCTGCGAGCGTTTCGGCGCGGTTCTCTTCGATTTGCGGTGCGTGAAGATGAAGTTAACGCAGTTGTGGAGTGGCGCGAGCCTGCGCCTCTTCCACGCGCCCCTGAAGCAATCCGCGGCGTCGTATCTGTTCATGGCCGGATGCTTACGGTTTTGGATTTGTTAGCGATGAGACCGAACGGATCTGTCGAGGAAAGCACGGCGCCTGTGCTGCTGGTGTCATTGAGAGGCGACGAACAGTTGGCACTCGCTGTGGATGAAGTTGAAGGAACGATTCAGTTCGAGTCGAGTCCCCGTGTCAGCGAAACGAAGGGTGCGGGCCGCGCAACACGCACAGCTTTTACTCATAACGGCGCAGATATTATTTTGGTTAATGTGAAGGAACTATTTCACGACGCAATGCAAGGCCGCGAACGCCGCCACCGCCGCTTTTAGGGTCTTCCGCAACGTCTTCAGGTTGGTCTATCTCCTCATTGTTTCAGGTCTGTTTTCATGCACGATCAGGCATTTCACATTCTTGAATACGACAAACTGCGTGAGTTGATTCGTCAGGGCGCGCAAACATCGATGGGTAGCGCGCGGGTTGATCAACTTCAGCCGTTCACTGCGTTGCCAGAACTGAAGCAATCGCTGGCGGCCCTCGCTGAATGCGTTGCGTTGCGCGAACGAAGAGTAGGTTGGTCATTTAGTGACCTGAGCGATCCTTCCGAATCGATCGCACTGTTGCGTGTTGAAGCGGCCGTGCTTGAGGCGACTGCAATACTTGACCTTAAAGCGTTGGCTGAACAGGCCATGTCAGCGCGCGCTGCCGTTCTCGCCGAGCGTGAAAGCTCGCCCATGCTTTGGAAACTGATCGGACACCTGCCCACCGACCTGAACCGGCTGATAGCAAAAATCTCAAACAAGATTCTGCCCAGTGGAGAACTGGATGATCGCGCGAGCCCGGAGTTGGCCCGGATTAGACACGAAATTACGAGGCTTCGATCGCGGATTACGCGGACGCTCGAAAGCTTAATGCGACGGTCAGAAGAGGCGATTCAGGATGAACTGGTAACGATTCGAAACGATCGCTTTGTCATTCCCGTTAAGGCTGATCATCGTGCTCGCATCAATGGTGTCGCTCACGGATATTCGTCTTCGGGAGCGACAGCCTTCGTCGAACCTCTGGAAACGATTGAGTCGAACAACGAGTTGCAGGCGCTTCATGAAGCTGAAGCGCGCGAGATCATGAAAATCCTGTTTGGCTTGACGGAAGAATTGCGAGAACAATTGCCGGCGTTTGAAATGGCGCACGACGTCGTCGGCGAACTTGATTTCATAAACTCGAAGGCAGCTTTTCATCGTCGATTCAAGTGCGTCATTCCCGGAGTCGAGGAAACTGAAATTCGTGCCACTTTGAAATTAGTGGATGCGCGCCATCCTTTGTTGGAAGAAAACCTGCGGTCGACGGGCGGTGAAGTCGTTCCGGTTTCCTTATCGCTCGATGATGATCACGATTCGATGGTGATCTCCGGCGCCAACGCAGGAGGGAAGACAGTAGTTCTCAAAACCGCCGGGCTGTTGTCTTTGATGGCACTGTCGGGACTGTCAGTGCCGGCGCGCGCCGCGACTGTACCGTTCTATTTATCCGTCCTGGCTGACATTGGCGACCATCAATCACTCGCCGCCAACCTTTCGACGTTTACGTCACATATCGCCAACATTTCGCGCATGATCGAACTTTGCGACACTCCGGCGCTCGTGCTTTTGGATGAGGTTGGAACCGGCACGGACCCGGAAGAGGGTTCGGCGCTGGGCGTTGCGGTTGTGCACCATTTTCGAAAGATGTGCGGGGCCCAGGTGATTGCGACCACTCACTACGGAGGCTTGAAACATTACGCGTCAACTGAAGACGGAGTGATGAATGCCAGCGTCGAGTTCGATGAAAAAACGCTGCAACCGACATATCACTTGATTGTCGGCCTCGCCGGTTCGTCATCAGGACTTGAGATTGCGCGGCGGTTTGGAATACCCGGCAAAGTAATTGAAGGAGCGCTGGACTCGGTCAAAGATTCGACGCGGCAGGCGGCGGAATATTTGCAGCACATAAAACGTGAGTCCGAAGACGCGGAGGCTTTGCGGCGCGCCCTCGAGGAGGAACGTCGCGCAGTGGCCGAGAAGTACGCGGCGCTCGACAAGCAAGCTGAACGTCACGAGCGCGAGCGCCAACAGACATTTGAGCGACAACTTCAAGAGCATGTGGCCGCATTTGAGAGCAAGGCACGCGAATTACTGACGACTGTCCAGGAGCGAACCGAGCGAGTGAAAGTGGAGCGCGAAGTAGCCAGGCGTGCCGCCGAGTTAAAGCGTGAAGCGCAGCGCGCGTCAGCAAGCGTCACCCAATCCGGAGCGGCGCGCGAGGGTTCAGACGCGCAATACAAACACGGTCCTGCCTCGCAACAATCGCGCGCTGTACGGGTTGTCAGGCAGGGAGTTCCGGTTTCACCCGAGGCAGTTTTCGAAGACGAAAAGATTTATCAGCCAACTTCTCATCGTCCAATTGCAGTCGGCGATAAGGTGAAGTTAAAGTCGTTCGGTTCGATCGGGATTGTTGATGAGATTAAGGGCGATCAAGTTGAAGTTCGCGTGAAGTCGCTGCGGATGAGGGAGAAGTTGGAGAATCTCGAACTCGTTGAAGCAACTGCTCCAATTAAACCTCCAACTGATAAATTTGCGAGCCTTCGTCAACCAAAAGGAACGGAAGTCCAACTCAAAACGGAAGCAGCGAATGGCCGTTCAGAGTTGAATGTAATCGGCAAGACCACCGATGAAGCCGTCGACGCCGTAGATAAATTCCTCGACCAGGCGTCGGTTGCAAATCTGAGTCAGGTGCGCATTATCCACGGGCACGGCACCGGTGCTCTACGCCGGGCGATCAGTGAGATGTTGAAGGATCATCCACACGTCGCGCGCTTTGCCGCCGCACCTCAGAATGAGGGAGGCGCTGGCGCGACCGTCGTGGAATTGAAGCAGTAGCAAAGGTGAACCCATGATTCCCCTCACATGAATTCACCGCCGATGTCGCCGAACTATTAGTCTAACGAGTAAGATATCAAACATGGCCGATAGAGAATTAGAGAAGGAGATTAATCAGCTTCCACTTCAGGACCGGCAGGCTCTGCTCGAAGCGAGCTGGCAAACGATGTTTGATGAGCTTAGTGGTTCTGTGACTCCACAGACTCTTGAAAAAGAAGAGCGTAGCGAGACATATGAACAGCTGCGTAATTCATTACCATTAAAGGTGATTTTCAAGGGATTAAGTCAACAGGACGTGGAACTTTTCTTACTCTATACAGTTGAAGGAATGGGCGCGGAGCAGATAGCCGAGGAACTTGGAGAGACCACTGAGCGGGTTCAATTCCACCTACGGATAGTGCGTGCCAAGATTCGGTACAGAACGCGTAAATATCTCAACGAAAGGCGAGATCTAACAGCGAGAATCAAGGAGCTTAGGGACGCAGAGCGTCAAAGTAATTCAGTTGAAATTGGTCAAACGAAGCGGACGCGGAAAAGGTTATCGCAGCGGCTCTACGGTATTCTCAAATTCGACCGCAGTCCTCCAAATGAGGAAGAAGTAAAGGACATCATCTCCGATTATTTAATCAGGAAGTATTCATGATGCGCGTACTCCTGGATACGGATGTTGTTCTTGATCTGATCATGGCTCGCGAACCTTTTGCCGCGGAAGCAGCAGAAATTTTTGACTTAATCGAAAGCGATGCGTTCGAACCGTACATCTCCGCTTCAACCCCCCTCAACGTCTTCTACATAGCCCGTAAAGCAAAAGAGCCTACTCACTTGCGAGAATCGATGAAGGAACTTCTGGGGGCAGTCAATGTGTGTTCTATTGATGAGTCTGTTCTTAAGGCCGCTTTCGACGCACCGATCAGCGATTACGAAGACGCCGTGCAGCACTGTTGCGCCACCGCCGAAGGACTGGATGCGATTGTGACACGCAACGTATCAGACTTTACGAACGCCACACTGCCTGTCTTTACGCCAACTGACTTCCTTGCTCACCTCAAATCATAGCGGACTGAAAAAAGTGCGTTACCCCCAAATATTCATTGACGATCTAAAACGCCAGGCAGACATTGTCCGCGTAATTCAGGACTATGTTCAGATCAAGAAAAAGGGCGCTAACTGGATGGCGTGCTGTCCCTTCCATAAAGAGAAAACGCCATCATTTTCGGTGAGCCCGGCCAAGGAAATCTTCTATTGCTTCGGTTGTCACAAGGGCGGCACTGTCTTCAATTTCGTGATGGAGATGGAACGCGTTTCGTTTCCCGAAGCCATCAAGATCGTTGCTGACAAAACCGGCGTCCCGCTGCCAAAACTGATTGATGACAGTCGCTTTGAAGCCAGACGCCAGGAGTCGGACGAGGTAATCGAACTCAATAAGTGGGCGCTCGAATGGTGGGAACAGCAGCTCCTTTCAAGTAACGAGGGACGAATCGCGCGCGAATACCTCGAGCGGCGAGAAATAACGGACGATACGCAAAAGACTTTCCGGCTTGGATACGCGCCCGATAGTTGGGACGCGCTGTCAATACATCTAAGACAAAAGGGCGCAACCCAGGAACAGATCGAGAAGAGCGGGCTGGTTGTTAAAAAAGACGAGGGCGGTTCATACGATCGCTTTCGCGGACGTTTGATGTTTCCTGTCTTCGATTTCCAGGGGCGCCCGATTGCCTTCGGCGGCCGCACGCTGAAGAACGAAGACGCGAAATACATCAACTCACCCGAAACTTCCGCATACGTCAAAGGCAGAAATCTTTTCGGTCTGAATCTCACGCGCGACGAAATTCGACGCAATGGTTTTGCGATTCTGGTTGAAGGTTTTTTGGATCTAATTGTTCCTTATCAGTTTGGAATTAAGAACGTTGTGGCGAGTTTGGGAACGGCGCTGACGAACGATCAAGTCAAACTGTTGAGCCGGTTTGCCCGCAAAGTAGTAGTCAACTATGATGGCGACCCTGCGGGTGTGCAGGCAGCAAAAAAGGCAATCGAGATACTTCTTGCTGAAGATATTGAAGTAAAAGTATTGGTGCTGCCGGACAATTCCGATCCGGATGAGTTCATTAGAAAAGCAGGCGCCGGCGAGTATGCGCGGCAACGCGGCAACGCACAGCCCCACATTCAATTCGTAATCGATCAAGCGGTACGGGACCGCAAACTTAGCAATCCGGCAGACAAAGAGGCCGCGATTGACGAGGTTCTTCCCTACATTCGCGCGGTTCAGAGCCGTCTGCAGAAACGGGAATATTTTGACATCGCCATGGATTCGTTGCGGATTGGCGATGTAGGCGTGCGGCGCGAACTGTGGCAAGGAATTCGAAGCGGTACTCGCGGACCGTCGCAGGCGAGCCCGCAGCGACGGATGTATTCCCGACCAACCGTCGCAGAGCAACGACTACTGGAGTTGTTGCTGAGTGATGCCGAGTTTCGGAAGGAAATTCTGCCCGGGTTGAACGTTGAAGATTACGATGGACTGGCGACGGCGCCCATTTTCCGCGCCATTGACGAAGCCGATCGCTCGGGGCAGGAAGTAAACTACGATTTTCTCAGCACCAGGATGGAAGGCGATCCCGTGGCGGAGATTCTCCCAGCTTTGCTTTTAAGTGAGTTTGCTTCTGATGAAAACCCCGATGCAAAGCGTCTGGCAGCGCGCCGGTGCATCGACGCTTTGCGGTTGATGCTAGTCGACCGGCGGATTAACGACATTAGTTCCGAGATTGCTGCTGCTGAGCGAGCAGGCGAAACGGAACGAATAGATCAACTATCGGTCGAGGCAGTTGAGATGGCGAGGCGCCGAAATGATTTGCTCCCGAAAGCAGACGTCTTGTCAGCCGAAAGTGCACTTTGAAGCCCAGGAATTTAGTTAGATTCTCACAACCCCGCGTTGGATTCTGAAGAGTCGCAGGAAACATCGGTGTCAACTATCGAAGATAAAGATCGCGATGACGTAATGGAGCGTCTGCTTGAATTGGGAGGTGACAAGAAGTACCTCACGTTCGACGATCTCAATCGCGAGCTGCCTGACAACGTAGTTTCTCCTGACGACATTGAAGACGTCCTCCAAAAGCTTGAAGGTTCCAACATACCGGTAGCAGATTCAGATGAACGCTTAATCGAACAAGCGGCGGCCGTCGTGCCGGACGATGAAGATGGAATTGACGAAGACGTCGAACTTGATCTATCGGCTGGCGCTTTGGAAAAGACGAACGACCCAGTGCGTTTGTATTTGCGCGAGATGGGAGTGGTGGCGCTGCTGACGCGCGAAGGCGAAGTAGCGATCGCGAAACGCATCGAACGCGGGCAACTGAAAACGCAAAAAGCTATTGCGCGTTCACCGATTGCGGTAAAGGAAGTGCTTGGCATCGGTGATGAACTCAATGCCGGCACGGCAAACATTCGCGACATCGTAATCTTTTCTGAACAAGCGGAGCTGACAGGCGACGAAGACAAAGCGGAAGAGTACAAGGCCTGGACGATTGAAGGTATTCAAAACATTCGTCGATGTTTCAAGCACGGCCTGAAGGAATGGGAAAAACTACGCGTCGAGCAGAAACCTTTACGCGGTAAGAAGAGCAAGAAGGTGGTGCGGTTGCGGCGTCGCGTCGCGCGGATACGCCTGGAAATCGCGCAGGAAATCGGCCGGCTAAACGTAACTGAGCGCGCGCGCCAGCGCCTGATCAATGCGATTCGCGCCGTGCAAAAGGAAGTGCGGGATGCTGAACGCGAGATTGACAGTTGTAACGAGAAACTAACACGCAAGCGGATCAAGGCAGACGATCAAAAAGAACTCAAGCGACGTATCTCGCTGGCAAAGAAACGTCTGCAACAGATCGAAGTTGATCACGACGTCAGTCCCGTCGAAGTTAAACGCTCTCTCCAGGCGATTGTGATTGGGGAACAGCAGACGGGCCAGGCCAAACGTGAACTCGTCGAAGCCAACCTCCGTCTGGTCGTATCCATAGCCAAGAAGTACACCAATCGCGGGTTGCAGTTTCTGGATTTAATCCAGGAAGGCAACATCGGATTGATGAAGGCTGTCGATAAGTTTGAATGGCGACGCGGCTATAAGTTTTCGACTTATGCTACCTGGTGGATTCGTCAGGCGATTACACGCGCAATTGCTGATCAGGCACGCACCATCCGGATTCCGGTCCACATGATCGAGACGATCAATAAGTTGATCCGTACTTCGCGTGCGCTTGTTCAGGAACTTGGGCGCGAACCGACGAGCGAGGAAATTGCGCGCAAGATGGACATTCCGGTGTCGAAGGTGCGCAAGGTGCTGAAAATTGCGCAGGAACCAATCTCACTTGAAACGCCGATTGGTGAGGAAGAAGATTCGCACCTCGGAGATTTCATTGAAGACAAGTCGATACTCAATCCGGCCGACGCAGTTGTAGCTTCAAACCTGCGAGAGATTACGGATGAAGTGCTCGCCACGCTGACCCCGCGTGAAGAGAAGGTAATTAAGATGCGCTTTGGATTGGGAACAACTGGTTCAGAGCACACGCTGGAAGAAGTGGGTCAACACTTCGCCGTGACGCGCGAACGCATTCGCCAAATCGAAGCCAAAGCATTACGCAAGCTTCGTCATCCTTCGCGGTCGCGCAAACTCAAGGCATTTCTCGACAACACTCAGCACTAACTTCCAGCAACAACGAATTAAGGGCGCTGAAGCTTTATGCTCCAGCGCCCTTTTCTTATGGCGTAGATATAGAGATAGCTGAAACTGACTACTTGAAAATAAAGTTGGCGCTTTTGGCCGTGTGATCGAAGTTGTAGTTGTAGGTGTAACCCGGGAACTCTATCGGCCGAGTAAACTGCACCCTTGTCTCAACGCGTTCAGATTGCTTAACCGTTTCAATTTGCGCATCTGGAGGAACGTCATAATCCGGCCCGCTCTTCTTCAGTTGCTCTGTCACCCAAGCGGCTGGATGGCCCAGAGCCACTGCGGCGTCAACTTTCTGTTGCATCAAATCCTTGTACAGATATGACTGGTAGGCGACTGGAATATATTGGTAGCCACTGTAGGCGATGAAGCCAAGGATGATTAAGACCACCAAAAACTTCAGGCGCGCACTGCCTCGTTCACCGCTGCGATCTCTGGTTGTCTTCATGACTGGTATTCCGCCTGACTACTTAAGTTCCAAGCCAGCTCGCAACGATTTCGTTAATAGCTGCGGCTTGATGTGTTTGGCGTCAACAATCTTTGGCTTTCCTATCCGCTCGAGCAGTACCCATTGAACGTGTCCGCCGCTTCGTTTCTTGTCCAACGTTAGCGCGTTAACGATAGCTCCCCGGCTAAGATCGTGAGCCCGAGGTAGTGGGCCACAAAGGCGCACGCCCTCTTTAAGTAATTCTAGCTCCGATTGCGGCAAGAGGCCCAGATTTTTTGACAACTCAGCAGCTACCAGTATGCCATGGCCCACCGCTTCACCATGTCGAAAACGTTCGTAGTTTGTTACCGCTTCAAGAGCGTGCGCGATCGTGTGGCCAAAATTCAAAACACGACGGGAACGTCTATCGCGCCGCAACGAGTCTTCGCGTTCGTCGGCCGCGACCACCGAGGCTTTGAATGCACAATGGGCGGCAATGAGTTCTTCGAGTTGTGACGAACCGGCGGGTTGATTGCCGTTGATGCTGGAAAGCAAGTTGGTAGTTTGTTTAAACAGAGGCTTGCTAGCTACCGCCCCTTGCTTTACCGCTTCGCACCAACCAGCGACTAGGTCCCGCGGCGGTAATGTCTGCAAAGTGTTGACATCGATGACGACGGCGCGTGGTTGATGAAAAGTCCCAATCGCGTTTTTTGCGAGCGGCAAGTTCACGCCAGTCTTGCCGCCAACAGAAGCATCAACCTGGGCCAATAACGTCGTAGGAATCTGGATAAACTGGACGCCGCGAAGGAAAACGGATGCGGCAAACCCAGCGAGGTCACCAACTACTCCGCCGCCTAAAGCAATCACAGCATCGGACCGTTCGAGCTCTTTTCCCTGTAAAAAGCGTATTAATCTGTCAGCCTCATCGAGAGTTTTATGGCGTTCGCCTTCTCGCAACAGCCATGACGAGACTCTAAAACCGCTTGCAACCAAACTCTTGCTGACCGTCTCTCCGTACAACCCAAACACGCGCTTATTCGAGATCAATGCGACATGGCCCGGCGTTGGATTCAGGCCTTTGCGGGCGATGCTGCCGGTGCGGGCAAGCAAACCGTGGCCGATCGTGATCTCATAATCCTGCGACCGCAACTTTGTGCGCACATGCACTCGCGGCATGAATTGACCCTTCCTGACGGCAGTCAAAGTTCGACTTACAACGAACGAGCTTGTAGACGAAATCTTACCACGCGAACTGTGAATGATTTGGAAATGGAGATTGGAAGATGACGGGAACTATGAATAGAAAAGCGAATGGGCGCGACAAACGTGGGAGTACGTCGCGCCCATCCATATGCGTGGTCACTGTCCTCACCCCAGCAACCACTTGAGACGGAGGATCCACCAACCGTCTCTCTTGCCCCACAATATACATCGCAAGAAGCATGCCCCGCAAGAAAGTTTTTGAACGGCGTTGACGTTCGTTAATTTCCCGAGGGTTCTTGAGAAATCGCGACCGCAGGCCCGGAAATGCTGGCGAAAAGTGAAGTCGAACCGAGTAAATTTTTCAAAACATCCGAGTAACTTTTGCACACTTCCACGCCTGTCACGAGCTCAATGCAGCGCGAATTACGGCCGCAAGTTCGTGTGCATGATTCTCGATTTCTTCCTGCTTCTCGCCTTCTAGCATAACGCGGGCCAGTGGCTCCGTTCCTGAATAGCGCAGCAGCAAACGGCCCTTCTTGCCGAGGTGATTTTCGAGCTCCCGTGCCGCGTTGGCGATCGCCGGCACTTCCGTAAACGGACGTTTCTCTTTCACGGGAACGTTGACCAAAATCTGCGGGAAGGTCTGAAATCCTTCGGTTAGTGTTCGCAGCGAGTTCTCCTGTTCACTCATCGCTTTCAGCACGCTGATCGTGGTAATCAATCCGTCACCGGCCAGACTTATGGACGGAAAGATGATGTGGCCTGATTGCTCACCGCCAAGACTCGCGCCGATCCGCAACAACTCATCAAGCACATACTTATCACCAACATCGGTGCGCACCAACTTTATGTCGCGCGATTGGAGAGCGAGCTCCAATCCAATGTTGCTCATCACCGTTGCCACGACGGTATTGTTTTGTAACCGCCCCTGATGCTGTAGATGTTTTGCCAAAACCCAAAGGACGCCGTCACCGTTGACGACTTCGCCCGTTGAGTCGATGAACAACGCGCGATCAGCATCGCCGTCAACAGCAACTCCGAGGTCTGCTTTCTGCTTGAGTACTTCAGCCTGGAGCGACTCCATGTGCAGCGATCCGCAGTTGACGTTTATGTTACGTCCATCCGGCTGGTTGTTGATCGCAGTGAG
This sequence comes from Pyrinomonadaceae bacterium, assembly GCA_963730985.1. Taxonomy (GTDB): domain Bacteria; phylum Acidobacteriota; class Blastocatellia; order Pyrinomonadales; family Pyrinomonadaceae; genus PSRF01. Next base: position 679,278 of record CAVSTX010000003.1, on the reverse strand, counting down.
GTTAGCTCCCAGGCGCTCGAAAAGCGTTGGAGCAAACGATGAAGCTGCCCCATTCGCACAGTCGACAACAATTCCAACTCCAGTAAGCGACAACCCATCTGCAACGTCGTTAACCAGGTAGTCGAGATATCGACTTGCGAGCTCTTCAGCGTCATCGCCGTGACGATCTCCTAGATGCGGTTTCGGCATGCTTCTTCGAAAACACGTCATGCTCGATTAACTTCTCCGTCTTTTCGTTGAGCTTGCGCCCGGTTGGTGAAAAAATCTTGATCCCGTTGTCCTGGTATGGATTGTGAGAAGCGCTGATGACGATTCCAGCGTCAGCGGGCATCGTCCGCGCTAGATACGCGACGCCGGGAGTCGTCATCACGCCGGCCGATTTGCAAACTGCGTTTGCGGAACCTGCACCGGCGATCAGCGCTTGTTCAATCCACTCACCGGACGCGCGCGTGTCCCGACCGATGACGATGGTGGGCCTTCGTCCCAAAGTTTCAGCGAGGTGAGTTGCCAAAGAAGCGCCGACCACCTGGACTGTGGGGGCGTCCAAAGGAAACTTGCCGGCTTCGCCGCGCATTCCGTCCGTGCCAAAAAGTTTACCCATGCTGATGAAGTGTATCGGTCGACGCTACTGCCTGTAACTGGAGGAAGCGATGCGAGCTAATAGCGGTAAATTGTCGTGGGCGAAGCGTAGATTCAACTCGCTACGTTTTTTCTCTATCACGTTTACGTGAATCTGAACTGAGGGATCAAGCAATTCGATTTTAGGATCAGGCATGCTGATCGCGACGTTGGTAAGGGTGAAACTCTCGCGCCGCCCTTCAAGTGATATCGTTTCCGTGTTTACCTTTTGCAGGTTCTTGACTCGTTCCGACGGGCCGCGGAGGTTGACGCTTGCCGGAGCAGTTGTGTAACCGGCAACCTCATAGCCTTCCGCAGGTTTTCCTTCAAACTTAACTTCCACTGCTGCGGTCGACTCGACGATCGGATCCAACCGGACTGTGATTGTCGCCGGCCGAAAGCTTTCAATTCCGACACCGGCGGGAACCGACAGCTGGACACGATCCTGCGACAAGCGCACCACGCGCTCGCCGGTTTTTTGATCGCTGATATCGACGCTTGCCATTAGTCGTGATCCCACCTGATCTAGCTTCGCCGGACTGCCTTTCAGTACGACTTCAACACTTGTTGGCGGATCGTTGCTGATCTCCATTCCTTCGGGGCGCAAAAAATTCAGTTGGACCACCGTGCGTTGCATTACCGGCTTGTTTTGTCCCGTCACTGCGAACCACAGGACGGCCGTGATGGCGATTGCCAGTAACTTCAATGTCCAATCTTCCAACAGAATCTTCCGCAGCCAACGCTCAGCCGATGTCGGCGCGCGACGTACGGAAGTTGTTGCTTCGTCCTCTATGTCCTGATACGGCATTACAGAAGGATCCGGTTTTTAGCGATTACGTCCTGTAGAAGAGTGTTGCGATTGTTCAGATGGAAGCGACTTCTTCCGCGTCATGCTCCGGTTCGGTCTGCTTCTCGGGCTGCTTACGCTTCGCCGGAACTTCAAGCGCTTCGGAGATCAGCGCTCGGAGTCGCGTGGCATCGAGCCCGCGTTTGATGTCGCCATTTTGCACTACCGAAATCAATCCTGTTTCTTCCGAAACCACGACCGCGACCGCATCAGTGTCTTCGGTCACACCGAGCGCGGCACGATGTCGCGTGCCGAGGTCGCGCGAGAGTCGCGGGTTCAGCGTCAACGGCAGGAAGCAGGACGCAGCGGCAACCCGGTGACGTCTAACCACTACAGCGCCGTCGTGCAACGGCGACTGAGGATTGAAAATGCTCACCAGCAAGTCGTAACTCAGCTCAGCATCGAGTTTGACACCGCCGTCGATGATGTTCTTGAGACCGACGTTGCGTTCGATAACGATGAGCGCGCCCGTCTTCGTGGACGAGAGCGTCGTGGCTGCCAGGATGATTTCGTCGTAAAGGCCTTCGCCAAACTGCCCGAGTTGCTTCCGCACAAAGGGCATACGGAAGCGATTGCCGAAACTGATCAGTGCCTGGCGGATTTCTGATTGGAAGAGAACGATGATGGCAACGCCGATGTACAACAGCGCGCCTCTCAGAATAAATTCGAGTGTTGCTAGTTCCTGGCGTGCGGCGAACCAGTAAAGGAGGGCAAAAGCTCCGATCGCGGCTGCCATGGGAGCGGCTCGAGTTCCGCGAACAAGCTTTAAAACTGCATACACAAGCAAGAAGACCAGGACAAGGTCCGCGATATTGCGCGGTTCACTTAGTCTTCCCAGGTACTCTGTGTATGGCAGTAGTAAGAGCATCAGTTACTTTCAAACTTGCGATTTGCGATTTGCGATTCAGAGGGTGCAATTTAAGTTTCACCAGTCCGTAATCAAGAACCCCGAGCGCCTGTCAGCCTTGAATTGCCGCTTCGCCGAGTAGCCTTCCGGCCCGTCAGTCTCAAGAAGTAAAGCTACGGTCGGAGACTGCAAATATCGGCAGTTGGGAATTAAGGCTCCGCTGGGATTATCGCGAAAAATGTGTGCCGTGGCAATGAGGAATGGTGGTAGCGTGTTGAGCCACAGAATCTTCCTTGTTTGGGAATTGCTATGTTCCTGCCGATGTATGGATTTGTTTGTGTGTTGCTGGTGATCGGGGGTTAGCGACTCTGGTTGCCGTAGGTGATCCCCAAAATGCGCGGCTAGCTCCTTATATTGGATTTGTCGCCTTGTTTGCCGGTTTGGGCGCTCTCACACTTTCTGTTTTGTTACTTCTTATCGGCAAGGTCGTCTTCGGGACCGAAAGCTTCCTCGCTTTATTTGCGGGATACGTCCTGGGAGGTTTGTCAGGGGCCGTTTTCGGGCTTTGCCGCGCGGTCCAGCGAGGCAATCGGATTCGCCAATGATATTAAGAAGACTGCCGACGTTTTGTCTTTGAGACTCGCTTCACTTTTCCTCGCTGCAGAAACCCGATCAGTTCGCCACGGTTATTGATGACGCCCAACGCACCCACGTTGTTTCTCTGCATGAGTTGCTGGGCCGAATCGAGTGTAGTGTTTGCCTCAACGAAGAGTTCAGGCGCCACGGGACGCATCAATGTTTGCACGATGGTCCTGGCCCACTCGCCGCGCGGGAGAGACTTCAAATCTTCAAGGGCGAGTATTCCCTGCAAACGCCCGTTAACAGCAACCGGAAAACTCGTATGTCGATGCAGCGGCAACACTTCATCAACGAACTTGCTTACAGTCAGGCGCGGATCAAGAACAATCGGAGCTGACATCGCATCGGCAACGGTTGCCATCCGCGCTCCCTGTGCCGCCTTCACAACTTTCCAGGCCGTATCGAGGAGAAACAAACCGACGAGGATGGACCATCCGCCCATGAAGTATGGTTGGAGTTGTTTCCAGCTGGGCGAGAGTATGACGTAGATGCCGAAGACGATCAGGATGCCCGCAACGAGCATTCCGCAAATGCCTGCCATGCGCGTCGCATCTTTTATGTTTCCAGTTCTGTGCCAGAGGATTGCGCGCAACACGCGCCCGCCATCAAGAGGATAACCAGGGAAGAGGTTGAACAAGGCGAGCAGCAGGTTTCCCGCCGCGATTAAGAAGAAAACTACAACTGTCGCAACATAACCGCCGCTCGCGGCAATTCGTGCAGCGATGAAAGCGAGTATGGCAAACAGGAAACTCGCGGCTGGTCCGGCGACAGCGATTCGCAATTCCGCTCTGGGGTTCTGCGGCTCCATTTTCAACCGCGCCAGGCCGCCGAACGGATGCAGCACGATTTCCTCGATCTCGATGCCTTCAGCGCGCGCCATTAGTGCGTGAGAGAGTTCATGGCCAAAGATTGACAGAAACCAACCAGCGGTGGTGATCAGGCCGAGTATCCAGGCAGTGGCGGAATCGAGCGGCGGGAGACGAACGTTACCAATCGCGATGATGTGGCTTTGAAGGTTGGTGGCGATTAGCCAAACGCTGAGCGCGAAGACGGCGAACCAGCGATAATCGATGCGCACTGGAATTCCGTACACGCGCGCGATCGTCAGCCGCCGGTTAAATACCTGCGTCAACTTCATGTGAAAAAAGCCGCCACATAAACCAGCGGCCGGACACGACTAACCTGGTGAACAATCAGTCGCCCTAAACCTAAAACGCACCGCTGGCGCGTTGCCAGTCAACTTCCCACAAAACCACTGGCTGCTCGCGATTCTTTACGGTAATCGGGTCGCGCGGTCTCAACTTGTACCGGCTTCGGGCAGCTTTGGCCGTTGCGTCGCTTACCAGGATCTCACCGCCTCGCGCGTTTGATTCCAGGCGCGATGCAGTGTTCACGGTGTCGCCTATCGCGGTGTATTCGGAACGCCGTTCCGAACCGATGTAACCTACCGTCGCTTCACCCGTGTGCAATCCGATGCCAACGCCAATCTCAGGCAGACCTTCCTGGCCCAACTCAATGTTGATCCCGAGGATGCGCCGCTGCATGGCGACCGCGGCATTAAGCGCGTTCGACGCATCTTCCGGTGTGGTCGTCGGCGCACCAAACAGCGCCATCAAACCATCTCCCAAATATTTATCAAGAGTTCCGCCATGGGCGAAGATGATGTCGGTCATCGCAGAGAAATAGCGGTTCAATAGTCCCACAATTTTTTCCGGTTGGGCGTGTTCGGAGATGGTGGTGAAGCCGCGAATATCTGCGAAGAGCACCGTGATCGCTTGATTTGTTCCACCGAGCTTGAACGATTCCGGATTCTCAAGCATTTGCTTGACGACGTATTCCGGAAGGAACCTGCTGTAGTTTGCGCGGGCCACTTCCTCGCGCGCGAGACGTTCGTGCGCGCGCGCGTTTTCAACCGCGATCGCGGTTTGCGCCGCGACGGCGCTGATCAGTTCAAGGTCATCCGGCTTGAATGCGGCGAACGGATCCAAACGATCCGCGTAGATCGCGCCGTGAACGCGCGACTCTCCAACGAGCGGCGCACAAATCGTGGAACGAACTCCCTGGGAAACAATTGAGTCAACGCCGGCAAACTGTTCGTCCGAAGCTGCGTCCTGGGATAACAAGGCGACGCGGTCTTTCATCACTTTGCGCGTGATCGTGCGGCCAATAGTTAACTTGCGGGCGTGGTTGTTAAGACTTTCGTCACGCGCTCTTGTCGCTATTGGATTGAGCACAACATCTTCAGGGTTACCTTTCCCGTCGCCTTCGGCCAACAATGCTACAACTCGATCGGCGGGCGTTGAGCGGAAGATGATGTCGGTCGCTTTCGCGAATATAGCGTCGAGATCGAATACCGATCCGAGCGTCTTGCTCATTTCATAAAGCGCCGTGAGGATGTTCGCTTTTCGCTGCAGCGCTTCGAGCACCTTGTCGCGTGCGGGAGTGCTGGCCACAGCCTCGGCGGGTTTGCCGTGCAGGACCGTGGACATAACGTCGTTTGCGGAGATCAGCAGTTGCGTATGGCCTAGCGGCTTGTCGTCGTACCGCACGTCTGTCGTTCGTTCTTCCGGCCGCTGTTCGAAACGGATCGTGCTGGCGCCGATGGTGACGCGGTCGCCATTTTTCAACAGATACTCTGCGTGCGGGCCACCGTTAACAAACACTTTGTTAGCGCTGCGACGGAGTTGGCCATTAATAATGGCACCATCGACGAGCGTGAACGTGCCATCATCAGCAGATCTGATGTGCGCGTGGTAGCGAGAGGCGCGCGGGTCGTCGAGCACCACGGTATTGTCAGGCGCGCGACCGATGGTGCAGTTCGCTTGTGCTTGCAGATTGTGTTGCCATTGGCGACCGCTGGCGTCGGTGATTTTCAGGAGTGCCATTTGTAATGAAGCGGCTGAGACACGCGAAAGACGGTTAACTTGCAGATCCTCAACTGGCTCTCGCGCAAGCAGATCGCTGCTGAAACTGCGACGATCCTAACAGCATGAATAGGCGGTGACAACTGAATACAAATAAATGGAGACAATCAGAGCCGTATTGAGTAATATTCTGTCGCTCTCCACCAGCCACGGTCCAGAAGTTCCTATGTTTACTCTCAATCGTCTTGTAATCGTTTTTCTGTTCAGTCTTTGCTACACGGCTGCCTTTAGTGTGGCCGCATTCCCTGGTCGCGTTACCTCGCTGCGACTTCATCAACAACGAGCTGTAAAAAAAGCGCCGACTGCGACGGTGACGGGACGCATAACCAATAACGGGAGAGGGCGCGGCGGTATCGTCGTGGGTTTGCGAGCGGCGCGCACTGAATTTGAATCGGCATTGACGTTCAAATCGGCAACAGATGCTGACGGCAATTACCGCATCAGTAGTATTCCCGCCGGGACTTACACGATCAGTCCGCTCGCCCCGAGTTATGTGGTTAACGATCTCGCGCAATTTTATGCAACCGGAAAAACCTTGATTCTTGGCGAAGGTGAGACCGTGCAAGGGATCGATTTCACTGTCCTGCGCGGCGCAGTCGTCACGGGCAAAGTAACTGATGCTGAGGGCCGGCCCATCATTGACGAGCGAGTGAGTGTCGTTCCCACTGACCAGCGTGAGCAACAGCAGCGCCGCTTCTCACCCTGGTCCAACTTTTCCACTGACGACCGGGGCATCTATCGCATTTATGGGTTGCCTCCGGGTAAATACAACGTCTTTGTCGGTGATTCAACAGAAGGCTTTTTCAACACGATCAGCCGCGGGCGAGTGGGCTACGCGCGTGCCTATTACGCCGATGCGACCAAGCCTGAGGAACCGAAGACTGTCGAATTAACCGAAGGCGCCGAAGCTGCGAACATCGATATCACGGTCGCGCCTGGCCCACAGGGTTTTACGGCGACAGCAGTAGTCGTTAATGGCGAGACAAATCAGCCAGTACCTCACATGCGGTTCGGGATTCAGAAGTTTGCAGACAATCAAAGGATGCCGATGTATGGCACAACTACGGTTTCAAATTCCCGCGGGGAACTCCGTTATGACAATCTCTCGCCCGGGAAGTATGCAATCGTGATGACGCCGAATGCCGCCAGCGACTTGCGCTCCGACAGTGTGAGTTTTGACATCGTGAATCAAGATGTAAGCGGTCTCATTGTTAAGACTGTGAAGGGAGCTGCCGTCAGTGGCGTCGTTGTGGTAGAGGGAACCGCCGACAAGACGCTCCTGGCGAAGGTGGGCCAATCCCGGCTAACGGCTTTTGTGCGGAGAGAAGGTGGGGGGCCCGGAGGCTACGGCCACTCGGTGCCGCTCAATCCGGATGGCAGCTTCCGTATCGGTGGTTTGGATCCCGGGTTTGTAAGTTTTCAGGTTATGCCGCCAAACCAAAGGATGGACGATGTTTTGTTCATTTCTCGGATCGAGCGAGATGGCATCCCGCAACCGCGCGGACTGGAAATTAAGAGCGGGGAACAAGTGTCTGGCGTGAAGCTGATGATTCTCGCGGGCACTGGCACCGTTTCCGGGACTTTCAAACTTTTGAATGGCCCAGCCCCGCCCGGCACGCGGTTTTTGGCTCGGCTTGTAAAGCCAGGCGAGAACACCTTCGGCACGCGTTCGCAGGAGGTTGATGCTCGCGGACTCTTCATGATTAACAATGTCCCATCGGGTACCTATGATTTGGTCATAACGGGATTTATTCCGGAATCACGACAACGTCCGCTCACAGTCAAACAGTCGGTCACAATCACTGAGGGTGCTCCCATCGAAGTTGAAATGGTCCTCGATCTTAACGCGCCACGAACTCCCTAGATAGCGTTCTCGATGAGTACATCGACACGTAATACGATCGCTGCTCTGGTTGCCCTGATCCTATTCGCTGTTACGGGGTTGGGTCAGGAAGAACCTTCAGGCAGCGGCACGATAACTGGACAGGTGTTGAATGAGAACGGCCAGCCATTGCCTAACGCGGTAGTTTTTGCGAGAGGTTCCGCTCCGTTTTTTCAGCAGCGCTCTGCGACGACCGACAGCGACGGAAGGTTTCGCATCGCGGGACTCGACCCGCTGCTTTACGGGCTGGCCGTCAGTGCACCTTCTTACGTTACTCCTCCTCGGGATTCTGATTCGCCGCCCGCGTACTACCGGGTCGGCGACACAGTGACGCTCAACCTGATCAAAGGTGGCGTGATCAGCGGTTCGGTGTTGAATTCCGCCGGCGAACCTGCTGTGCAAATCGGCGTACGCGCAGTCATGATCCGCGACGCCCGAGGCGAAGTGCCGAGATTTTCCGGTTATCAATCGCAAAAGACGACGGACGATCGGGGCATATACCGGTTGTACGGACTTGTTCCAGGTACCTACGTAGTTTCTACCCTAAGCAAGCCTTCGTTCGCGGAAGTCTTGACCCCTTTTGACGGTGAAGCTCCGACGTACGCACCTTCATCCTCACGTGACACTGCGGCAGAGATAACAGTCAGGCCAGGAGAAGAAACCAGCGGCGTTGATATTCGTCATCGTGGTGAAGCAGGTCGAATCGTCAGCGGAAAAGTGGTTGGCACGATCGATCCCCAATCGACTTTTGTCGTCACCGTCAACCTGATGCAGACCATCGGTGGATCGACGACTTTTGTCGGGTCAACTTTTCAACGAGCGGGCGGCGAGGGTTTCGCATTTCATGGAGTCCCTGACGGCGAGTACGACGTCGCTGCGCAATACTTTACCCAGCAGGGCGAGGCGTTTTCGTCGGAGCCGCGACGAGTGATCGTGAAAGGTGCAGATGTAGCCGGGGTCGAAATTGCCATCAGGCCGCTGGGTGCAATCGAAGGTCGAGTGTCTTTAGTTAAGTCTGACGCGGTCGAATGTAAGGACAAACGACAACCGCTATTCGCGGAAACTCTGGTGATCGCGCGACTGAATGAGAAGAGTCGACCGAAGGACCAGCTGCGTCCGGCAAACTTTTTCTTTGCTCAAGGCTCACCTAACCCCGCGGGTGACTTCAGGCTTCGCAATCTCACGGCGGGGCTATACAACATCAATACCCGTTTCTTCGCTCGATACTGGTACCTGCGATCGGTCACAGCCGGCAGCAGCACACCTGCCACGATTGCCAGGACGGCGGTTGCAAAACGACCGGACGTGGCACGCGATGGTATTACCTTGAAGGCAGCTGAACGGTTCAAGGATTTGACCATCACTTTGGCTGAAGGCGCCGGATCTCTGCGCGGAAAGATCATGCGCGATGCGGGAGTAGTTTCACCGCCGAACCTTAAGGTTCATCTCGTCCCGGTCGAGAAGGAGCATGCCGACGATTCGCTCCGGTACTTTGCGTCTCCTGTTCAAGCAGACGGAACGTTTGCTCTTAACAACCTGCCGCCGGGAAATTATTGGGTTTTGGCGCGCACACCTTCACCAAATGATTCGCTGTTGGAATCAAAAGCCGCGGAAGCGCTGGCTCAATTGCGTCGTGCCGCTGAAGCAACCAAAAACACAGTTGATTTTAAGCCTTGCCAAAATGTTACCGGTTATTCGTTGCCCTTTTGAACTATCGTTTGACTGCAATGCTTCCCGTCTTGAGTTGTTGCGGTAAATAGGCTATTTTCAATGTGTTCATCCTCGCGTTTTCGTTGTTCCGAGTTTCACGTTAGTGGCGTCAGGGCAAACCTTGACGCTCCGCGAAACCGCTTGTAGACTTCAATTACTTACCAAATAGGGCCCGGCGCTAATACTGCGTCGCTCGGATTCCCCCAGACCCGCGCGTGCGGCGCAGTCTGATTTTTCAAATCGATGGAGGTGGCACGGTGGGCTTCAAAGTCGGCCAGAAAGTCGTTTACCCCAATCATGGTATCGGGACCATCGAGCAGATTGAACAGAAGCAAATAGGCACAAACTCCCTTTCGTTCTATACGCTTCGCCTCGCTGCTAATAATTCACTAGTCCTCGTTCCCGTCACAAACGCAACCGAAGTCGGTCTTCGTTCTCCGATCTCTTCCAGCCAATGCGATCTGTTATTTAAGGCGCTGGCGGACGACTTCTCCTTTCCCGCTAACGATTGGAAAGATCGGTTTAAAGACTTCTCCGAAAAGATGCGCACCGGAGACGTGTTTGAAGCCGCCGACGTTCTCAAGCATCTGACGTATTTAAGTCATACAAAGCCTCTTTCATTCCGCGAACAACGAATGCTCGAGCGCGCACGCTACCTGGTTATCTCTGAATTAGCAGCGGTCTGCCGCCAGGCAGAGTGCAGCATTGAACCGCGCGTCGAGGAAGCTCTGGCTCGCGCCTGCGCTAAACATGACCGGCGACCAGCACGAGCGCGCGCAGCAGCAGCCTCTGCCGGGCATTAGTTGGCCCAAAAACCATCGCAAATCCCAACGATAGGCGCGCCTGCTTAGGTGGCGCACCGCCACGTGCTATGATCGCTCCAACCCGTAAATCCCCCTGTAGAGTATCGGGAATCGACAAATCCTCCCGAAAATATGGACGACTTACCAAGTTACCTTTCGCTTTTGTTCGTTCTACAAGCCGAGCATGAAACCTCAATTACGCTCGCTCTATTAAAGCTTCTCGCCGTACTCGTACTCGTACTAGCCAACGGTTTCTTCGTCGCGGCTGAATTTGCCTTCGTCGGTGTTCGCCGTTCGCGAATCGAAACGCTGGCGGCATCCGGGAGTCAATCAGCAAAACGTTTGCTGGGCCTGCTAAACAATCTCAACGCGTATCTCTCCGCCTCGCAATTAGGAATAACGCTAGCCTCGTTGGCACTGGGATGGATTGGCGAACCAACCGTCGCAAGTCTCCTCGAAGGTCCGCTGTCCGGCATGTCCGACGCATGGCGGCATGGCATCTCGTTTGTAGTCGCGTTTGCGATCATCACGGCGCTGCATATTGTGATCGGCGAGCAGGCGCCGAAATTACTGGGATTAGAACTGGCCGAAAAGATTGCCTTGTGGGTGGCGTTACCGATGAAGGCGTTCTACTGGTTCTTTCACTGGCCGATTCGTGCTCTGGATTGGGCGAGTGTCCGCATTGTGCAACTACTCGGATTAAAGGCTTCGCTCGAGCACGCGTCGAGCTATACCGAAGCTGAGATCCGCCAGCTTATCGACACGTCGCGCGAGAGTGGACATTTGCGCGCTGAAGAACGGCGTTTGATTCATCGAGTGTTCGAATTCTCCGACACGCTCGTGCGCGAAGCGATGGTGCCACGCACGGAAATGGCCGCCCTTTCGGCGGATTGCGATTTAGAAGAAATGACGAAGGCGTTTGAGAAGCACAGGTACTCACGTTTGCCGGTTTATCGCGAATCTCTCGACGACGTAATTGGTTTTATACACAGCAAAGACGTGATGCCTTACTTGCTTAAACCGGAAAAGTTTCGTCTGCAGGACGTGTTGCAGCCGCCCCTGTATGTCGTCGACACGGCGCGACTCGAGGACGTTCTTCGTCAGATGCAAAAAGCCAAGGCGCATTTTGGTTTTGTCGTCGATGAACACGGAGGGCTTGAAGGTATCATCACTCTCGAAGACTTGCTGGAAGAGATCGTCGGCGACATTTCAGACGAACATGATGAAGAAGTGAACGAGCAGATCACTGCCGAGGGCGAAAACGAATATACCCTCGCCGGAGGCCTGGCGGTGCGTGACCTTAATCGGCGTTTGAAGTTGAATTTGCCGGAATCGGAAAGTTACACGACGATTGCCGGGTTTCTCATGACGGAAGCTGGGCACCTGCTCAAGCCTGGCGATGCGATCAACTACAACGGACTCCAGTTTGAAGTCGGTGGAGTGGAACGGCGTCGCGTCGTGAATGTTCGTTTGAAGGTCACACCGCCAGCGGATGCCGTTGAGAGACAAAGCCGCACCGATAGTGCGCGCTCAGGCGCGTAAGCTTGCTTGAGCTTGGGAAGATGCCCGTTATGCACGGGCGCTACGCCCCGTGCCTCGTCACTCCAGTCAATGTTAAAGTTACTCTGCGGTTAATGACTCCACTATCAAAACGCGATCATTTTCGAGGCCAAACCATATGAGTTGGATCGAGGACATACACGCACGTGAAATTTTGGATTCGCGCGGTAACCCGACGCTGGAAGCCGAGGTAACACTCGAAACGGGAGAAATGGGCCGCGCCGCCGTTCCGTCCGGTGCATCAACCGGAGAACACGAAGCGGTCGAACTGCGCGACGGCGATGCTAAACGCTATCTCGGAAAGGGCGTCCTTAAAGCCGTCAGCAACGTGAACGAAATTATCGCGCCTGAGCTTGAAGGCTTCGACGCGTTGGACCAGGCTGACGTAGACGCTGCGCTAATCCAGTTAGACGGCACCCCCAACAAATCAAAACTTGGAGCGAATGCGTTGCTGGCCGTTTCCCTCGCAACAGCGCGCGCCGCCGCCAACTATCTCGAAGTGCCCCTCTATCATTATCTCGGTGGTCCAAATGCGCGCACGCTGCCGGTCCCAATGATGAACATCATCAATGGCGGTGCTCATGCCGATAACAATGTCGACTTTCAGGAGTTCATGATTGTCCCGGTCGGAGCTAAGAGTTTTTCCGAAGCGCTGAGGACAGGCGCTGAAATCTTTCACACGTTGAAAGGTGTTTTGAAAAAACGAGGTTACGCGACGAGTGTCGGCGACGAAGGCGGTTTTGCGCCAAACTTACGTTCAAATGAAGAAGCCATCGACACGATTCTCGAAGCTGTTGAACAGGCGGGCTATTCGGCGGGAAATGATTGTTTGCTGGCGCTCGATCCTGCCGCCAGCGAGTTTTACGACGGTTCTTCCTATGTCTTTAAGAAGAGCGACAAGCGGAAACTATCGAGCGACGAGATGGTCCAGTTCTGGAAAGGATGGGTTGAGAAGTATCCCATCATTTCAATCGAAGACGGCATGGCTGAGAACGACTGGGCAGGTTGGAAAACATTAACAGATGAGATTGGCCGCAAAGTTCAGCTTGTTGGCGACGATTTGTTTGTGACGAACACCGCGTTTTTAAGGAAGGGAATTGACCTTGGCGTTGCTAATTCGATTTTGATCAAGGTCAACCAAATCGGCACGCTTACCGAAACACTTGACTGTATCGAGCTGGCGAAGACCAACCGGCGCACCGCTGTGATTTCCCATCGCTCCGGCGAAACGGAAGACTCGTTCATCGCCGACCTGGCTGTGGCTACCAACGCGGGACAAATCAAGACGGGGTCGCTGTCACGTACGGATCGTATCGCCAAGTACAATCAGTTGCTGCGTATCGAAGGAAACTTAATGGCATCGGCACGTTATCCCGGCCGGGATGCCTTTTACCAGTTAGAGAGTTCAGTTCAACGCTCTGGAGAACTCAGCGCCGCCGGCAGTTAGGGAGCGAGCATCGATGACAGAAGCCAGCGGGTGCGAGTGGCAACGGGGCGATTACACCATCAGCACAGACAATTCACGCCTCGACCTGCGCGTAATTCACGACTTCATTTCCAATCAATCTTATTGGGGACAGGGAAGAGCGATTGAAGTCGTCGAGCGCGCGCTGAACAATTCTTTCAACTTCGGGGTTTACCACAACAATCAACTGATCGGCTTCGCGCGCGTTGTTACCGACTACGCTACATTTGCCTGGGTTGCCGACGTGTTTGTGCTGACCGATCACCGGGGACGCGGTATTTCGAAGTGGTTGATGGATGTGATCTTGTCACATCCTGAATTGCAGGGGTTTCGCCGGTGGGTGTTGGCAACTAAAGATGCGCACACTCTGTATGAGCGCTTTGGTTTCATCCCTTTGCATCGACCAGAGCGATGGATGGAGCGCCCGGATCCGGCCATGCAGGAGAGTCCGGATTACTGGAACAAGAAACCTGTCTAAAGGAAATCAGTGCCTAACAAACGAGGTCCACTCGCGCTAATTGTGATTGATGGTTGGGGCTATTCTCCCCGGCTTGAAGGAAATGCCATTGCGTTGGCCGCGACTCCTTTTTATGACGAGCTCTGCCAGCAATATCCCCAGACGTTACTGGAAGCTTCGGGAACGCGCGTCGGTTTGCCAGCGGGTGTGATGGGCAACTCTGAAGTGGGCCACTTGAACATTGGCGCCGGCCGCGTCATCAGAATGGACGTGTCGCGCGTCGATTACGACATCGCGACCGGCGGATTCTTTCGTAATGAAGTTTTAGTATCTGCGATGGACGAAGTCGTGCAACGTCGTACAGCGCTTCACCTGATGGGGTTGTTGTCCGACGGCCAGGTACACTCATCGATCGAGCACCTGTACGCGCTGCTCAGGATGGCCCGCGATCACGGCGTTGAAAAAGTTTACATCCATTGCTTTCTTGATGGCCGGGACACACCACCCACATCCGCCGTTCATTACCTGCAAGCCCTGCAAACCAAACTTGCGGAGATTGGTATCGGGGAAATTGCATCGTTAGTGGGGCGTTACTACGCGATGGACCGCGACAAACGTTGGGAACGAACCCAACGTGCGGAGGAACTCCTTACCAATGGTCGCGGGCAACCGGCGACTGATCCGGTCGCAGCGGTTCAGAGTTCTTATGAACGGGGAATTACCGACGAGTTTGTAGACCCTGTGGTGATCGTGAATGAAGATGGCCGGCCGGTCGGAACAATTAATGATGGCGACACCATTATCTTTTTCAATTTTCGTCCGGACCGCGCCCGCCAACTCACCAGAGCGTTGGCTGTGCCGGGCTTCGCGGAATTTGACGTGACGATGCGGCCGTCCGTGACCTTCGTCTGTTTCACTGTTTATGACCGGACCTTTCCCCTGCCCGTTGCCTTTCCGCCTTATGATCATAAAAATGTTCTGGCGGAAGTTTGGGACGAAACGAAAACCCGCAACTACCGCCTTGCGGAAACCGAGAAGTACGCGCACGTTACCTATTTTTTCAACGGAGGAGTTGAGCGGGAACATATCTACGAGCGGCGGCTACTCGTGCCTTCGCCCAAGATAGCGACCTACGATTTGCAACCGGAGATGTCGGCGTTCAAGCTGACGGACAAGGTCTTACGCGCAATAGAAGAAGGCGAAACGGACGTCTTCGTTGTGAATTTCGCGAATCCGGACATGGTGGGCCATACGGGGAAACTTGATAAGACGATCGAAGCTTGCGCGTATGTCGATACATGTCTGGGTTGGATCACGAAAGCGGTTAGACAAGCTAAGGGAATAACAATTATCACCGCCGACCACGGCAACGCTGAACAAATGATTGACCCCAAGTCAGGCGGGCCACACACCGCGCACACCACCAATCCGGTCCCGTTACACTTGATTGACGAAGACTCGCGAGGCGCCAAATTGCGTGAAGGCGGCGCCCTGGAAGACGTGGCCCCGACCATGTTGGCGTTGTTAGGACTGGACCAACCGGATGAAATGACAGGTCGAGATCTGCGGATACTGGATTGAAATGTTGTTGAATTAAGTGAGTTAAGTAGTGAGTGTTTTTGATCCTCGCAATATTTTAGTAATCGATTTTGGCCAACTCGGCGACGTGGTGTTAAGTCTGCCTGCGCTGAGAGCCATTCGAGAGCGATTTCCGTCGGCGCGCATTACAGTTGCAGTTGGAAAACCTGGCGCAGAGATCATCGAGCTGTCAGGCTACGCAAACGCGACCTTCGTCGTTGACCGCGTATCGTTACGCGATGGCCCAAAGTTGGTTTCGATCGCGCGTATTTTTCAACTGGTAAAAAAGGTCAGGCGATCGCAGTTTGATTTCGTTATCGATCTTCACAGCTTGTCTGAGACCAATTTGCTTGGATTTTTATCCGGAGCGCCAAAGCGATTGTTTTCCCGCAGACCCGGACGTTCGCTCAATTTCCTGTCCAACTTCAATCCCGGTCCGCCGCGCGAAGACTCAAGTAAACACTCCATAGATCGTTATCTGGACGTAATACAACCGCTCGGAATCAAGAACGTATCGCGTTGGCCGCGGCTTAATACCCGCGCGTCGGATGATATGACGATCGAAAGAATGCTGAAGAAAGCGAAAGCAGATACAGGTGCGCCGCTGGTCGGACTGTTCCCAGGCGCCGGTCACGCCGGACGCCGTTGGCCCCTGGAACGCTTCGCTGCCTTGGCTGATCACCTCACTCGAAACGAAGGCGCTCGCGTAATTGTTTTCGCAGGACCCGAAGAGAACGACTTGTCGAAGGAGATGCGCCAAATCTTTCCTCCTTCGGCGTTGATTTTCGATCGACTTTCGCTTGGTCAGCTCGCCTCCGTACAAGCGCGCCTGTCAGTCTTCGTCTCAAACGATACCGGACCAATGCACGTGGCCACGGCGGTAGGGACGTCGGTCGTGATGCTAAGCGACCGTCCGACTCCCAATAGTTTTGTTCCGCAGGAGCAACACCATCGCATTGTTTACGGGAGCAGAGTTGGCGATTTGTCTGTTGAAGAAGTTTATGCAGTCACGTGTCAAGTGCTCGCGAGCCGTCGTACAGCAGCGTTGTTTTCCAGATAGCTCAAGGGGTTAAGTTCAATGATTTCCATTCGCTTTCGAATTCTCGCCATCGTCATCGCCGTCTTTATCTTCGCCTCGATCGCCTCTCAGACCGTTTTCATTGCACCCGAGAAGGCCGCAGAAAAGACTGCGGAGAAATCATCCGAAACCAGGTCGACCTCGAGCATCACCACGAGTGCGGAGCTAGGGCAACGAATTGAGGAGCTCGTCAAACAGGGCGACTTTTCGTCAGCGCGTTGGGGTATCTCCGTCGTGTCTTTGTCTGACGGCTCGACGTTGTATGAACGCAATAGCGAACACCTGTTCACTCCTGCCTCAAACATGAAGATCTATACGACGGGTGTGGCGCTTGAGCTTTTGGGCCAGGATTACCGCTGGCGCACGTCTGTTTACGCGAACGCCGAACCGCAGAGCGGTGTGATCCAGGGCGACTTGATTCTTTACGGGCGGGGAGCGCCGGACCTGGTGTCGAAAAATAAGGCGGCAAACACGGCATCACTTGAAAAACTTGCCGAAGATCTTTACGCGCGAGGTGTTAGAACGATTCGCGGCAATGTTATCGGAGACGAAAGTTATTTTCGCGGCAATGCCCTCGGGGATGGTTGGCAGTGGACCGACATTCAATGGTATTTCGGCGCTGAAGCAAGCGCGCTATCGATCAATGAGAACGAAGTGGATGTGAATGTGCTGCCCTCAAACAAATCGGGCACACCGCCTGACGTGAGAGTTACAGACGTCAATGGTTTCGTCACGGTCCAAAATCGCATGGCCGTTAACAATGACGCGTCGCGGCCGACGATCGGATTGTATCGAGGTTTATCAAACAACAATGTCGAGGTATGGGGAGAACTAACACCGGGTTACAAGGGTTTTGGCGCGCGCCTGTCAGTTCATAACCCGGCGCTGTGGGCGGCGACGTTGTTTCGCGAAGCCCTCCGCACGCGGGGAATAACCGTTGATGGTCAGCCTCAATCAAGAACATCACGCGTTCCTCCAAGTCAGCGATTCGATCCTTCCCGTGCGGTCGAGCTGGCTTCAGTTACCAGCAAACCGCTGGCTGACATCGTGAGGGAAACGAACAAGGAGAGTAACAATCTCTACGCAGAGCTGATACTGCGGACGTTGGGGAGAGAACGCCGAGCGATGCTGGATGTGGGTGATCCTCCCGGCCGAGAACTAGGCGATGAGGAGTCGGGAGTCGCGCTTATTCGGTTGTGGTTGTCTCGAGCAGGCGTTCCGACTGCTCGACTGGCCTTGCACGATGGCTCAGGGTTGTCGCGGCTAAACCTGGTGACGCCGTCGTCCGCAACCAGACTGCTGGTGACCCTTTCGAAAGGAGCCGCCGCTGATGCCTTTCGCGCCTCATTGCCTATCGCAGGCCAGGATGGAACTTTGGGTGGACGGCTCAGCGGTGTCAATAAACGCGTCCAGGCGAAGACCGGATCCTTAACTTACGACAACACATTGTCGGGCTACGTGACCACCGAAAATGGCCAGAGTTTCGCCTTTTCAGTCCTCTGCAATGACCAGACGGGAAGGGGAAATAGCATCCGCCTCATCGACCAAATAGTTAGCCTGCTTGCGGGATATCCCAATATCCCTAAAGAAAAGGCCAATAATACCCATCAGTAAGCCTCGTGTTGATCACGCGTTTGGTGTAGACAAACACAGTTAAACCCGCTATTATGCCAGTGCCGTGCGCGCCAGAGGCCAGCCGCACGACCCACCCCTGGTCGGTTTAAGTCCCACCCTCTTCAGATCTTCAGGAGCGAAAAATGTTTATACGGATAGGTCGCATCACTTCAATCGTCTTCACTTTGTTGGCGTGTGCAATTACCCCTTTGGCGCAGTCAAATCTGACAGCTCGCGCAAACCTTCCTGAATCGAAGACATCGACGGCAACCGTCGAGAGCGATCGCAATCGAGATGGACTTGTTGGTCCGGTGCGGCGAGTGCGAACAGAAATCGCGAAGCTCGTTAATGAGAACGGCCGCACGCAGGAAAGCAAACACGTCGTGCTCGAGATCGTCGCGTACGACATCCGCGGCAACAAGACCGAGAATCAATACTTTCCTGTCGCCGGTGCGAACCTTACCGGCAAAGAGGTCTACAAGTACGACGATAAGGGAAACATCAGTGAGATGACTCTGGTGAACGACGACGGCTCGCTCATTAGCAAAGAGACGTACAAGTATGAGTTCGACTTCGCCGGCAACTGGAACAAGATGACCACGTCCGTAGCAGTGATTGACTCGGGACGAATTACTTTTGAGCCGACAGAAATCACCTACCGTTCCATCATGTACTACCTGGATGAGGCGATGATGAAGATGGCGCAGGCCAATGCCCAGCCATCACCCGCGACCAACACAGTCGCTGCCAACACTGACAACAAATCTACTTCGCCGGTAGTTGCAAACAAACCAGCGACTCCGTCATTGCCCACATCAAAACTAACGTCTGACAAATTCAACAACCTCGGTACCAGCGAAGTTGCCAGGAGCGCTGCCACTAACGGCTCCCCGGCCGTGAAGATGGACTCTGAGCCTCCTCCACCGGCAGCTCCGAAGCCATTACTCAGACCCATATCCGGTGGCGTTCTCAATGGCACCGCGATAAACCTTCCGGCGCCGACTTATCCTGACGCTGCCAAGCGCTTGAGGATTTCCGGCGTCGTGATCGTATCCGTCGTAGTTGACGAAAACGGCAAAGTCATTGCGGCGGAAGCTTTGAGTGGACCTTCGAGCTTGAAGGACGTAGCGGTCCAGGCTGCGCTGCGAGCACGGTTCTCTCCAACAAAACTTTCAGGTCAACCGGTGAAGGTCTCCGGCGTGATCAACTACAAATTCTCACTCACCCAATAAGCGCGTCGCACACTCCCGACCAATCCTGCACGCAATAGGAGTCGAACAAATGGCACTAACCGGACACTTAAGCGATTTGTCACTTTCGGAGCTGATCGAGTTTTTCTGTAACCAGCGGAAGACTGGGCAGTTGAAGGTGTTGTATCCCCAGGGACACGGCTACTTTTTTCTCCAGACCGGTTCCGTGGTCGACGCTCGCATTGGTGTATTAAGAGGTATCGACGCTGTTTATTACGCCCTCACGCTTCCGAACGCGAAGTTTGAGTTTGGCGCTGCCCCAGACCCGATCGAGCGCACGATTAATCAACCGTGGACACAAGTCGTGTTAGAAGGTCTGCGCCGGTTGGACGAAGGAGTAATTCCAGCGCCGGCGTTTCCGGAGAATTTCGTTTCTGACGAGCAACCGGAAGAGTCGTCAACCGAATCGTTTGACGGCGAATTTGAAGACCTCCGTGTGCCAGGTTTCTTGTCATTCATCAGCAAAGAGTCGATGGGCAGGCGACGAAACCTCGTCGTTGCTTCTGTGGTGGCCGTTGTCTTGTTAAGCGTCGCTGTTATTGGAGTTCCGGCGGGTTGGTATCGCGGAGTGACTTCAGCAGTTGTGGCTCCGCCACAGCCTGCGCCGACACCGGCAGAAGTAGCAGATTCGACCGTTGCGCAAACTGCGACGGAAGCCACTCAGGAAGATGCAACAGCCAACAATGAAGCTGCGCTGGCCGCCAAGCGTCAACGAGATCGCGATAAAGCTAAGGCCAGAGATGAAGCGCGCGACGAACGAACGCCAGCTGTTGCACAGTCATCGGCAGCACCGAAAACAGCAGCACCTGTCGCTGAGGCTGCGAAACCTGGTCCGAAGAAGATTACCGTCACCGTCACCTATGATGAATCCGGACGCGTGACACAGGCCTCGGGTGGGGATGCTGGAGCCGTGCGGATTGCGCGCCAAAAACGCTTCCCCGCGGGCAAGCCGGGTTCAGCAACGATCACAATTCCGGTGAACTAAACTAGAAGTCAACAGACTTAAAGGGTAGGCAACTGTGCCTACCCTTTTTTGTTTTTGATTCACCCCTCTCCGCAAGCGGTGAGGGGATGGGGGGAGAGGTTGCCGTTCGCGCGAACCCCACCCCTTACCCCTCCCCGTTTACGGAGAGGGGAACTACGCAAAATGTGACCGGCTGTTTTTTGCGAAAGTTTGAAACTGAGATAAACCGCCGTCGGCGCTGCTAGTTACTTCGAATCCTTCGCTAAACCAACCGTACCGAGAATTACCAGCAAACCTCGTTTCAACCCTTTGTCGCGTGCTACTGGCGAATACCACTCCTCAAGTGTGTGCGCGTTGCCGGAGGTGCCGCCGCCGCCCAACGTAATCGCCGGAATGCCGAGCGAAATGGGAATGTTGGAATCAGTTGATGCCACATTCAAGATGGCCGTGAGTCCAAGGGCTTTTGTCGCATCGTCTGCGAGACGCACGAGCGGATGATCCGAAGGCGTCTCACCACTTGGACGTTCGCCGAGCAGATCAACTTTTAACTGCAGCGGCCGTTCATTGTCTTTGCGCGCGGCATTTTCGTCGTCCGCTGCTTCGCGCATCGCCCGGCGGAAGAAAGCATCGAGCTTCAACAACTCATCAGAGTTGGCCGACCGCAGGTCGACATCCATCGACGCTTCTTCGGGAATCGCGTTAATGCTGCTGCCTCCTTCAACCACGCCGACGTTGAACGTCGTGCGAGGTTCTTTCGGTGCGGGATAAGAAGCCAGCTTGGTGATCCCGCGGCCGAGGGCATGAATCGCATTCGCGGCGCCGAAATCACCCCAGGAATGCCCGCCGCTCCCGCGAAACGTCACGCGATAACGTCTGGAGCCCAGCGCACCGTTTGTAATACGATCTGTTTCCGCTCCGTCAAAACTTAAAAAGGCATCGACGCGGCCAGCCCATTCCCCATCGGTTAGTAGATACCTGACACCTCGCAGATTGCCTTCGCCTTCCTCGCCCACAGTGCCGACAAAAAGAATCGAGCCTTCGGTTTCGATCTGGGCTTCGTTCAACGCCTCGGCGATTGCAAGCAAGGTAACGAGACCGCAGCTATCGTCCGAAATTCCTGGCCCAACAAGTTTATCTCCGGCGCGCTTCACAGAAACATCAGTAGCGCCAGGAAACACAGTGTCTAAATGCGCACTGACGACCAATAGCGGGCCAACGGCGCGTCCGCGACGGAGTGCGACGCAGTTTCCTTCAGCGTCAACGTGCGGATTTTCCAACCCCAGTTGTTCAAATCGTTTTTTGAAGTATTCAGCGCGCTGCGTTTCATTAAACGGCGGCGCCGGAATCGAACTAATTCGAATTTGTTCTTCGGTGGTTTTTGCGAGGATGGAGTCGAGGTGCGCAAACGCACGAGTGACGGACGGCGTTCTTAACAATTCTTCAACCGTCGTTGTGGACGATATTGCCTGGACTGACGACATAAACTTTAAGAGCCATTCAACAACCTGAGGGGGCTAGACCAATTGCATGATCTCTTCATCAGCCAGAACGGCAGATGCTTGCTTTGCTCGATCGTATATTCGGCTCACGCGTTCCTCGTTGGCTTCAATGCCGCGCCTCTCGAGCCAATAGACTACGTTGGATTTCCCGCTCATCGGTCCGATTTCAACAACTTGTTCCAGCCCGAATGCGCCTGCCGGAACACCCGAGTAAACCAGATCGGCAAGTTCTCGCTCACCTTTCTTATAGCTTTTGATCACGGCAGCCGCGTGTACACCGGTTGCGGTGCGAAAAGCGTCTCGCCCGAAAACCGGGTAATTATGTGGAATGGTCCATTCACACGCTTTTGACGCAGTTGAACAATACTCGCCAAGACGCGACAAATCGTTGTCGATCCAGCCCATCAACTTAAGATTTACCAGCAACTGGTCCATCGGCGTATTGCCAACCCGCTCGCCCATTCCGAGAGCCGAGCCGTGCACCTGATCTGCGCCGCCTTGAATAGCGGCAATAGAATTGATCACGCCGAGACCGCGATCCTGGTGGCCATGCCAGTCGAGCCGGATGCCGCCACCTTGTTCCTCGATGATGTTTTTGACAAAACGAACCACCGCGCGCGCGCCGTCTGGTGTTGAGTGTCCCACGGTGTCGCACACGCAGACAGCTTTCGCTCCGCATCGAATGGCGGTGGTGTAAAGCGCGCGAATCGTGTCAGGATTAGCGCGGGTCGTGTCTTCGGTTACATACATCACCGGCACGCCTTCACCGACCGCGAAACTGACCGCGTCTTCCGTTAATTCCAGAAGTTTGTCGAGTGTCCAATCCTCAGCGTAGAACCTTATCGCGGAAGATCCGATGAACGTGCATGCTTCGATGGGAATACCCGCGCGCTGCGAAATATCTATGATCGGTTGAATATCGTTGCGATGTGTTCGCGCTGCGCAATTCGGGCGAATCTTCAGTTTCTGCTCGACGATTTCGCGGGCCATCAGTTCAACGCCGGCCGCGTGTGTGCCGCCTGCGCCCGGTAGACCAATGTCCGCGGTATCGATTCCGAGGGCGTTCATCAGGTGAAGCAACTCAATTTTCTGCTCCACGGATGGTTCGCACACTGACGGTGACTGCAAGCCATCACGCAAAGTTTCATCGTCAAACCCGATGTGGCGTTTGGGATGAAAAAGCGCGGGATCGATGGTGTTCCAGTCGTAAACTAATTCTTCAAGAGACACTACCTGACTCCATTTAAAAGCAACTGAGTTCGACATAAATAACCGAGATGGACTGATCGGATTACAGCAACCCAGTGTGAGCGCTGTCAAGCGGGTGTTTCGAATGCGCTTTTGCCGCGCGCTTTTCGTGGTGAGGGGTCAGTCGCGCCAAGCCCTCCCCTAACCCCTCCCAGAGGGAGGGGCTTGAAACGCACAAACAATTTCAACTTTAAGACACCATTCGAAGGCGCATCACTTTTGATGGCGCCTGCGACAGTGTTATTCTCTGACGCGTTTTGCCTGACCAGACTCGAGTTCTTCCGCCACACTTGCACCAGCAGCCGCAGGTTCAAATCAAGACAGTCGCCTTAGGGTCCGATCGTGCTGCTAAGATCATGGCGGTGCGGGCCGCGATCGCGCGCGTTGCCGAAATCGATTCAGCGTGGTCGGAAGCGACGGTGCTCGCTCGCCGGGTGGAAACCACTATTCCGGCGATGCCCATGAACGACTGGGAATTGATGCAAGGCGCCCGTGAGCGCGCACTTGCCGTTCGAGATTTGCTGCAAGCCCAAAGACGGTCGGCGGAAATTTATGTTGGGCTCGAAGGTGGATTTCATTCGATCTCAATCGAAGGCGAATGGCACATCTTCTTGCGCGGTTGGGCTTACGCGACTGACGGGAAGAACGGTGCCTTCGGGGCGACACCGTCAATCAGCGTCCCGCCTTCGTTGTCAAAAAAAGTGATTGAGGGGAAACGTGAGTTGGGACTTGTTATTGATGAGTTGGCGGGAATTCCTGATGTGCGCAGTCGACAAGGAGCCTGGGGCATTCTTTCGCGAGACCTGGTGACGCGCGCAGCCAGCTTTGAGACGGCATTAATCGGTGCGTTCGCGCCGTTTTATAATCGGCAGTTGTACCAATCGTAACGCAACGATCGTAACGCAAACTCTAGTTTGCGATTTGTCTTAGCCGGTTAAAATAAAACGCAATACGCAACTTAGGTTTGCGTTACATTCGAGCCCAGCACGCAAACTGAAGTCTGCGTCACCCGCTGAACCATGGAAGAACTAATCGCTCAAGTAAACGACGGCGACCCGACGCATCACTCGCGGCAGAGCGCCGGCTGGATCGAAGTAATCGCCGGGTCGATGTTTTCTGGTAAGTCAGAAGAACTGATTCGACGTCTTCGTCGCGCAAAGATCGCGCGTCAGAAGGTGCAAGTGTTCAAACCGCAAATCGATTCTCGCTTCTCACACGATCACATCGTGTCTCATTCGGAGATGCGACATGAGTCAGCGAATAGTAAGAGTGCTTCCGAGATTTTGGCGAAAGTTGATCGCGACACCGAGGTAGTCGGAATCGACGAGGGCCAGTTCTTTGACAACGAGTTGGTGGGCGTCGCCAACGAACTGGCCCAGCGTGGGGTGAGGGTAATCATCGCCGGCCTCGATCAGGATTACACCGGCAAACCATGGGAGCCTATGCCGCAACTCCTGGCAGTGGCCGAATACATCACCAAGACTCACGCGATTTGTATGCGGTGTGGCCAGCCGGCCAACTACACCCAGCGCACGTTTGAATCCGAAGAGCGAGTCGCGGTCGGCGGCGAGGGCATGTACGAAGCCCGCTGCCGAAGTTGCTTCGTCCCGCATGCCGACGCCCCGACGGTTCATCCCGATTGATCGAGCCGGTCAACTAGCATCCGCTTGAAGGTTTCTTCCAGGTGATCACCTTCTGAGTTTTGAGTCTAGAGTCGGGATCTTTAAGAACCACTTTGATCTCAAACGAAGGATTCATGATCTTCATTATTCTTTTCGTGCTGTTCTCAAAGATAAACTCCTGTTCCTGTTCTTGTTTGTTTATCCATTGTTCGTTTCCTCAGGTACTTGGAATTTGGGCTTTACGTGGGAATTAAAGACTGCGGCGCCCGACCAGAAGCGATACGGGGCCAAAGAAATACAAAACCACTTCCTTCAGCAGTAATGTCAACGGCGGACAAAATATTTCATTCGACGTGAATTGAGCGGGCGGAGAGTCAGGGAACTCTACGGAAGGATACGAATAGAATAGCTCGCGACGTGGTTGTAACTGCCGTCAGAGCTAAGGCCGCTAACTTTGGCCCGATAGTCGTCGCGTTTGAGTAGTCCGACAGGAACTGTGAGGTTGATGGCTTTTCCGGAAGAGAGAGTTTCAGCTTTGAGGTTCTGTTGAAGCAAAACGCTGGTTCGATCGCTAGTTAATAGCTCTGCCTGGTAACTTTGATATTCGTTCGCAGGCAGAGTCAATTGCAGGCGCACCGAGCCCGTCCCTGGCGGAATTCGAATAGACGTAATATTGCCGTCCGATCGAGTTGATCCGGGAGTCAAATTGACCGTCACGAAGCTTTCGGGGTCACCCGTCCGCGATCCCCGGGTACTGAGAAAAACCCACGACGCTCCGAAGATTGCCAGCACAGCAACTGCGACCAGCGAATAGGCAATGAGCGGATTTCTGAAAGGGAGGAATCCAAAGCGTGGACGGATCTCCGAGTAACGTGTGCCAGGCTCCTCGGCGGACACTCTCTCGACAGGGACGTCCCTGGAAGTCGCCTCGCGAACATAGTGTTTCAGGTTACGCGCGAAGCGAAGCTTCTCACGCCGTTCATTGGCAGAAAGAAAGTGCGTTTCAAATCCACGGCGTTCCGAGTCAGAGAGTTGGCCCTCAAGGTACTCATCAGTTATTTCATCTTCCCGTATCGATAGCTCTTCGTAAAAAGCTTGATCCGTTAATAGTCGCTCCTCAACCTGGGCGGACGTCGCCTCATCAAGGCCCCCCAGGAGATAGCGCCGGATAATATCTTGTTGATTTTCGCTCACAGTGTTCCTACATCCTCACAAACAGGCTCCCCTAAATTGAATGACAATTCGTCGAGGTTTATTTCATGCTCCTTCCTGGATGCAGGTTTTGACACATTGTTGCAACGTGGCGCGAACACGATGAGCCCGGATCCTCAGCGCATTTAAGGCAATACCGAGGTGGGCGGCCAGTTGTTTGCGATGGTCAATCTTCGCCCTCTTTTCTTCCTGATAGTAGTCCAGGACCAGGCGCCGGTTATTCGGCGTCAGTTTCTGGACACAGTTTTCCAAACACTCATATTCCCTTTCGATCGGTTTGTCTTCAGGGACTGGCGGAGGAGGAGCTGGTTTTCTTCTTAGGTATTCCAGGTAAACTTTCTTGGACACGCCATAGAAATAGAGTGCGGGTTCGCCGTGAAAATTATCCTTGATGTCACCGAGCCTTTTGGCAACGCGATTGATCGTTTCGTCCGCCAGGTCTTCCGCATCACAACATCCGCGGCAGGCAAACATTTTTATCAACCGAAGTCGAATGTTTTCGTATTTCCTGCCGGCGTCTTCGCGTTGCGGCGATAACCAGGCAAGCAGGGAGTCAAACGACTCTTGACTGAGAACCCAATCTTTGTTCATGGGCGGCGGCAACTAAGTTGGGTGAACGCGGACCTCTGCTGCGACGGGCGGTATTGTACCTAAACAAACCGACTTCGTCTTTTTCTCCAACCAAAAAATATTGCAAACAATAACGCGACCGCGATAGCACCGACCCACACATAAACGCTCGGGCTGAAGAGAGGAGGAGGGCCTGCCCGTTGCACGTACTGCCCCTGGATGATGAACCCGGACCAGTAGTATGGCGACTGCCAACGCTTCTGAGTGGACATTTGCAGTTGAGCTTTTCTCAGCGCGGCTGGAGGTTCCAACCCGTCTTGCAACATGGCGGTGTAGAAATGGCGCATAAGTTCCGCTGTCGCTTCGTCGTCCACTTTCCATAGACTGGCAACCACACTCGACGCGCCGGCATACATAAAGCCGCGCGTTAATCCAATCAATCCCTCGCCACGTACATCTTTGCCAAGACCGGTATTACACGCGCTCAAGACGACCAGTTCAACTGGAAGCTTCAAGTTGTAGATATCATGCAAACGCAGAAATCCTTCACGGGGCTGCCCCTTTTCGTCAAACAGGGAAAGCACTACGCCAGACAACTCCGGATGTTCATCATTAAGAAAACCATGAGTCGCAAAATGGACGATTCTGTAATCCCCAAGATCCGCGCTTAAGGCCGTTTCGCGGTTAGCGTCGAAACCGATTGCTTTGAAATCCGACCACCAGGGGGCTGCGGCTATGATCGCGTCGGCCTCATCTCGCGAAGCTGGTAGTCGAGGAATTCGGGAGTCACTTCCCGTGAAATTGACGTCTCTCAGGGCGCGGTGTAGTTCGGTCTCGTTTAACTCCGATGTCAAGACTTCGGAATTGGTAGAGTTGCCTGACTTAATTCGAGGATCGTCGGCTTCAAAGACTGGATCTGCAAAAACGGCTACGGAGTTCGCCGGTTGTTTACGCGAAGCTGTACCTTCGATTAATAGAGCCAGCGCAGAGGCGGACGGCTCGTTGACGATTTCGTGATCCGCGACGAGAGGTCGGGCTTGGGTTGCCGTTGCATTTAGGCCAAGCGGATTTGGGTCAGCCGGTTTAGACAATACCTGAAACGGAATGTACTGCAACGCGCCATCGGCGACGATTAACAAGCGTTTGTTTCCAAGCTCTGAAGCTACAGGTTCGAGCACCATTCTGCTCAAGTTTGTGATCAAAGCCGGCAACTGTTCGTTAGCGGTCATTACCCGCGATTGTCGTTGCTCAAATGTTTCGCCTGCCAGCGGCTGACTTGCGGTGAGCAAGGTATAAACATTTCGCGCAGTTACTTCGATTTCTGCGCGTTTCGGAAGCTCATAACTGTGAACCGAATTCTTAGTGATGGCCCACAGGTAGCTTCGTTCGTCGCCGAGTGAATATTCCAAAAGCAGAGTGTTATCCTCAAGGACTCGCTCTTGAATCGCTGGTAATGACAAAGGCCGGGTTTCAAGCGAAGCGGTTTCCCTCATGCTGGCGGTTCTTATTTGGGCTTCAACTTCGCGGAGCTGCCACGCGAGCTCGTCTATTTCTTTGGCAAGCGCAGCGTCCTCGGCCGGATCCTGCCTGGCTCCTCCTTGAAACCTCATTCGTCGCGCGGCTTTCTCATTTAGGTCTTTACTCAAACTGCTTTCGCGTTCCAGTAAAACGGGATCTGCGTTGTTGCGAACGCCAACGCGCGCGACCGATAGGGTTTCGAGAAACGAGCGGGCTCGACCACGTTCACTTGCTTCGAACGCCGCGCCTTTAAAGCCTTCATTAGGACGCTCGCGATCCAGCAGCATGAGCAGATCAATGTAAAACTCGTATTGCTGTCTAACGGAAGAGAAGTAGGAAGTGCGTAAGTCTTGACTGTTGACCTTGCCACGAAGAGATTCAACAACACCAAGCGCTTCTTCGGCTCGCGCCAGCGCTGCCTTTAGATTGCCGCGATCCCGCTCGACGCGTGCGATGTTCTGAAGTGTCGCCGCCTCTCCTACACGGAAGTCCGCCTTGCGGCTGAAACTTAATGCTTTCTCGTAGTACTGGAGCGCTTTCTGTTTTTCTCCGAAGCCTTCGTAAATGCGTCCGATCGGGGTGAGAGTGTCTGCCTTTTCACGAAAGTCGGCATCGGTCCAGAAGGAGAGGGCCTTCTGGTAATGAACAAGGGCTTTTGATTTGTCCCCCATGGAATCGTAGATCTTGCCGATCTCCCTCAACTCCATGGACTCTAAACGGCGATCTCCACTGCTTTTGGAAATTGCAAGAGCTTGTTGATAACACTCAAGTGCTCGTTTGTTATCTCCCAAAGCGTAGTGTGCCCGGGCCACATCGTACACCGTCATTGCGTACGCATTAGAAAACCCGATCGCGCGAAAACGGGGTAACGCCTGTTCATAGTATTCAATTGCCTTGCGCTTCTCGCCAAGCTGATCGTGTACATAGGCAATTCCGTTCAGAATACTAGCTTCCTCGAAAGGGTCTCCCAGCGGTTGAATAAACCGCATGGCTCGCTGAAAGAAGTCGAGCGCTGCCTGGCTTTCTCCGATGCGAGAGTAGAGGCGGCCTATTGCTGTGAGTGTGATTCCCTGGCCGCGACGATCAGAAACGGCTTGCCAAAGCGAGAGCGACTTGTTGTAGGAGTCGAATGCTTCTCTTCCATGTCCAAGATCGGAATAGGCATAGCCCAGGTAGGTGTGAGTTTCGGCTTGGCCGCGGCGATCTTCGAGGCTAGTCCATAGATCTAAAGCGCGACGATAATAACCGAGCGCGGTTTGTAGCTCGCCCGACCAGTTATGCACCTCACCGAGATTATTAATTGCCTTCGCCTCAGTCCGACGATCGCCAGCTTTCTGACTTAACAGGAGTGCTTTAGTGCAATTTTCAAGCGCCCTCCGCTTTTGTCCCAAAGAGATATTTACGTATCCGATCTCACTGAGAGCTTCACTTTCACCTAAACGGTTTTTGAATGTTCGACTAACCGAAAGCGATTGCTCGTAAAAGGCGAGGGCATTCTGGTAATCACCCAGTTCCTGGTGAATATTTCCGATGCGCCTGAGGGCGATGGCTTCTTCACGATGATCTGCGACAGACTTCCACAGCGGTAACGACTGTTTAAACTTATCGATAGCTTCGCGATTGGAGTTCGCGTTCCAGTCCCGCAGCAGTTGTTCTGCCTCAGCAACTGCTTTCTCCGCAGCCAGTCTAGGATGATCGCCTGAAGTCGCTGGTCGAACATCTACAGTCTGCAATTCGTAATGCCCGCGCGTCTCATTTTTTTCCAGCGATCGCAGTTCCAGACGGTACGCTCCCGATTTTTCAGCCACAATTGAAATGGGGGTTGGCGCGTAGCTACGGCATTGCACCGTCATAAGAACGCGTCCCGTGGGATCGTAAAGAGTTACAACGGCGTCTAGTCCGAATTGCTGGACAACCATATGCACGTAATGATTTGTTTCGAGAGTAATGTTGTAGGAATGTGTTTCGGCTGTTGAGAGTTCGCGTCTGCTTGTGCTGCCGGGGGAGGGAAGAGACGCGCTCCCGGATACGTTGGAACTACTGTTGGTTTCGGCCCGGACGGGAATGGAAATTGGGATCAGAGGGCCCGTGAATGACGGACGCAGCAGGATGAAAGCGATGTTTAAGAGGACCAGACAATAGTTCACAAACCTTCTGGACAACATCCTGCGATCGCGATCTCACTTTCCCGTGGTTATTTGTACCGGCAATTGTCGTTATCGATTCTTGTGCCCAACTCACTCGCCGGATTTGCTTTTATCGTTAGAAACACTCGCCGTCAGAATCACAGATACACTCGTCGAATGCGGTGGGTGGGTTTCTCATACTCCCGATCACATTTGTAATGTCCCTGTTTCCGGAGCCCACCCGGTTTCCCGAACCAACTCGGTTGCCCGAGCCGACGCGGTTTCCCGAACCAACCCGGTTACCGGAGCCCACTCTATGGTCCAGCATAAACGCATCGCTGGTCGTAACATTGAACAAATGCAGCCTGACGAAGTCGTCGAAACGACCAGTCGGAGGTCGGCCCGCCAGAATTTCTCGGCCCGGGCGAATCTCGCGTTTGGTGGCCTTGAAATACGCCTTGAGGAATTGCGCCCAGCGCGAGTCCTTCGCGAAAAACAGGCTCGCATAGTCATCCAGGGCAGCAGGCTCCTCGGCCCATGGAAAATAGATCGAGACCCCGAAAGAATATTGCACAGTCAAACCGCTATAGCACGATTGTAGAATGAAGCCGGGCGACTTTTGAAAGTTACTAACCTTGTCGGTAGGTTTGCCGTTGTAGCCAATTTGGTGAACAAACTCGGCGTCCGCTTGTTTTGCCTTTTCGCCTTCATTCTCGCTCCCGCGAATTACATTCATGATGTTTTGGCAAGCCCGCGTGATGTCCTCGTACGACACATCGAGATCCCCACAGTAAAACTGCAATCGTTCACAGAAGTCGTAGAGATCGGTGTACTGCTCGTTCTTATATGGCTGCGCCTCCCAATGTGCCAGCACCAACGCGTTTCTTACCGCCGGATCGGCTTCACCCTCTCCACCGTCGGGATCAGGCAGGTACTGCAGCAGCACTTGGGCCAGGCTATTGACGGCCCACATTAGCTCGACGCTTTCGTTAAGGTCACAGGCTGATTGATCCACTGACACACCAGCCGCCTGGTAATCGGTGTAGTGATGGATATAGTCGCAAACGATTTGTTTGGAGAGTTCTTTCACATGGTCGTGTGGACGGTCGCCCTCACTATCTTTTGCCGCTTTCTGGATTGCCTCGAGCACGCGCTTGTAGGGCCAACCGGCCATCGGCTCAAATCCCTCCGCGCCGATCATAACCGTGGTGAAGTTGTGGATCATGTAGGCCACCTCGGTCATGCTCATGAGGCAATTGTCCAAGCCCACGATGTCGATCTGTTTCTTTGGTGGTAATTCACCATTATCTTTGCTTTGATCTCTGATCACGCCCGCAATAGCGCCAATAAGTTGGGCTAGACTGATAACACTCAGGCTGTCAATTTGATCCGCGTCTTCTTTCGTTAGGAAATTACCAACGACTCCTGGACCGTGCCCGGACAAGACGACCATGTAATGTTCAGCCGGATACTCTTTAATGGATTCCCTGAAGAAGTTGAAAATGGAATCGAAATAAGATGGCTCCTCGTTAACCTCTTTGGCTGCCTGAGAACCCTTTCCTTTTACCTGACCCTCGGCAATCGCTAGCGCTTTCTTTATTCGCTCGTCTCGGGATTTCTTCAATTCTTCATTAGCTGCCCCGGGAACCTCACCTCGTTTGATAAACAACCTCGTGAACTCGTGTACGCTAGTGTCCAGTTGTGCAATTACCGCAACGTCTTTATTTGATCCAATTCTCTTCATCTCAGTGAGAGAGTAGACACACTCAGAGCTGAGGTTGTTATCACCGGCAAGATGAATCATCACTGTCCATTTGCGTGCCATAAAAGGCCTCCAATCGGGGAATGTTGTAAGCGTGAGTGCCTTTAGGACGCAGTCGCCCTATAAATTAATTTCATGGACCGCCGCCAGATTAAATATTTGGACAAACCCTACGCGATGAACAGGGCACTTGGAAACGCTACAGAGAAGGGTTAGAGCACGCGGGTAACGCGTTGGCTGATAGCGCGCACACACTAAACTTCTTTGCGAAATGTTGTCAAGATCGGTCGCAAATCAATCTGGCTATATGCGCGGGGAGCTAAATTACGGGCGCGCGTTCAGACATGCCGGATCTGCTACCGGTTGAAGGCAACTGCTCATCGCACTGTCAGCGATCGATCGCGCCGCGATCATGGCCGAAGGCAGCGTGCGAACCCTCCTATTAGATCTGACAATTGGACCAGAAACATTTCGCTAGGCAACGCTTAGTCATTTTCAATCGTCTATTTTTGCAAGAAACCTCCCCATCCTCGTTCTACCAACCGGGTAAGTTAACAAGTCTTCCCTAGACCAGAGGCAATCTCCCCAAAGGACCAAAGGGAATCTCCCTGAAATGACAAGCGGGTGATCTTTCTGAGGAACCAAGAACTTCCGTGAAGAACAAGCGGGTGGCTCGGTTTTCAAAAGCCGTAACGAAGCTCCTGGGTCGTAACGAAGCTCCTGGGTCGTAACGAAGCTCCTGGGTCGTAACGAAGCTCCTGGGTCGTAACGAAGCTCCTGGGTCGTAACGAAGCTCCTGGGTCGTAACGAAGCTCCTGGGTCGTAACGAAGCTCCTAGGTCCTAATGAAGTCCGAGCGGGGTCGTAACGAAGTTTCAAGGGGTCAGACTTGTTTGGTTGCTAAAAGATTCAAAGGCGGCGGGGGTGTACACCCTTCCCGGCCTGAGAGACTTTCAAGACTCTTCCCGCGTTGGCTCCCCGGTTCAATCTTTGGGTGAGGCGAATATGGATTCGAATACTCTCGCACAACACAGAAAAGTCAGTAGTCAGGAACGATGTAACCGTTTGCGGCGGCGCGCCCGACGGGCGCGAGCAAGAGCCAGTCTTAAAAGTCGTAGCAGTTTAATTAAGACCGGCGCCTCGTCGTTGCGGAAGTGGACCAACGTAAGCACTGCCAGCGGCCGGTGATGACACCGTATGTTCGCGAATGCAGGAGCGGGGGCATGCCCCCTTCCCGACCTGAGAGGCTTGCTGAGTTGAATGGTCGCGTTCAGGTCCGCTTTTCCCGACCTGAGAGACTTAACGAGTTGAGTGGTCGCGTTGAGTGTCCACTTTCCCGACCTGAGAGACTTGCTGATTTGAATGGTCGCGATCAGTCTCTGCTTTTCCTGACTGAGAGACTCGCTGAGTTGAATGGTCGCGTTTAGGGTCTCAATTCCGACCCGAGAGACTTGCTGAGTGAATGGCCTTCAGTGTCCGCCTTCGTTTACACCCGACACTAATAGAAGGAGACAAGACATGAAGTCACAAGCGTTTTTACTAACACTGGGAGCACTATTGTTCGTGATGATATTCCCCATGACCATCTTTACTCGCGCGCAGCAAACGAAAACTGCTCCTGAGCCCAAACCGCAACGAGTGGCTACGAGCAACTATCGCCTTTCCGGTCCCTTCACACACAAGAATTTGTCGATTTTCCTGATCCATGCAAAGAGCGTGGTGGTGTCGAAGAAATTCATCACGTTGCAGGAAGCGCTCGAACAAAAGAAGGTAATTGTTTATGAAACGAAGAACGTGAACGAGCTCGCGATCGAAAACATTTCCAACGAGGAAGTGTATGTGCAGTCGGGTGACATCGTGAAAGGCGGGCAGCAGGATCGCGTGCTCGGAGTGGATTTGATCGTGCCGCCCAAGTCAGGACGAATGCCGATCGCAGCGTTTTGTGTCGAACAAGGACGTTGGAGCAAGCGCGGCTCGGAACACGCGGAAGTTTTTTCTGCATCGGTGGATGTGGTGAACACGCGCGATCTGAAATTGGCTGCGAAGAGTGCGAAGTCGCAGAGTGCAGTTTGGCAAAACGTCAAGGTCGCCCAGGACAAACTGAGCGACAACGTTGGACGGCGTGTGAACTCAACGACTTCTGAGTCGAGTCTGCAACTTGCCATCGAGAATCCGGCGGTCAGGGAAAGTGCCGACAGTTACATCAAAGCGCTTTCCGCCATCACCAACGGTAAGAACGACGTGATCGGATATGTGTTTGCAATCAACGGCAAGGTAAACAGTGCTGACGTTTATGGCTCGACAGAACTGTTCAAAAAGCTTTGGCCCAAGCTTTTGAAAGCGAATGCTATTGAAGCGATTGCAGATGCGCGGAAAGAAGCTTTCAAACCCGCGGCGGAAGAACACGTGACGGCGTTTCTGTCGGAGGCGGAAGCAGCACAGGCATCACAGAAGGACGTCAGCCGGCGGGTGAAACTTGTGACGCGCGAAGATGCGAAAAACGTCTTCTTTGAAACTGTTGACGGTGCCGACGGCGCATGGGTGCACCGCAACTACATTCGGAAGGAATAAGAAACGAAGGGAAGGGGGGAGGGGAAACGAAGGGAAAAGGGGAAGGGGTAATGGCGAACAAGGGAAAACGGGAGATGGGTCAAGAACAATTCTTCCCATAACCCTTTTCCTTTTCCCATCTTCCCCTTACCCGTTCCCCTTCCCTTTACCCGTTCCCCTTAGCTTTCCGCTTACCCCTTCCCCCTTCCCGCTTCTTCGTCTTTAGTGGACCACTTTCGTTGAATACAACACTCCGTACATCGCGTCCTGATGCTTCGGAAAGCCTGAACCACTGCTCGACAACATCAGGTTAATCATCTGCACCTGTCCCGCGTATTTTCGATACGCAAGCCACTGCAGTCTCCTGATTCCATCGGCTTGCTCAGGATTCGATTCGCGAAACTGCATGCCCTTTAACCCGTCAATCTCCACCCATTTCAGTTCGTCGACCTCGCCGTTCTTAGCGCGCGTTTTCGCACCGTCGTAAAACGACTGGATACTGGCCTCGGTTGGAAAATTTTCATCCATAGGTGAAATATTAACGATCAGGTTTGCCGCATCCCATGAACCAGGCGAACGCCAAACCAACATTTTCGATTCGTTGGTGGTCTCTTTCCAATTTTGCGGCACGGTCCAGGACATTCCCTGCGCGTCCCATTTCACGGTTTTACCGCCGGCGATGGCTTCTGACTGAGCTGACGTAGGCGTCGCTTTTTCCACGTCAGCGCCTGCGACGCCCGAGCCGGATGCGGGCTGGTTTGGATCACCGCTGCTGCGCGATTTCAGTTTGTCAGTCAGGTTGCAGAGAGAAAGTGAAAGTCCAAGCACCATCAAAAGGGGAATCTGTTTCATTTTGCGGCCACACTCAATGGAGTTAATTGAAGAGCACTGCGCTTCTAATCGAAAATTTCGTCATACGCAAGTCTTTTAATCAACAAAATAATTAAAAAACAAACAACCACGAAGCCTGTCGGTATGACACTACTTCGGTATAGCTCGGCCGCATGCTATCCTAAAGCTTCCCTCTACAAACCCCCTTTACATGGACCGGGCCAACACGCCCAGTTACGGAGACTCCTATGAATTCAGTTCACTTAAAAAGGTATTTGTCGGTTCTTGTGCTGGCCACAGCCGGGCTGACCGGTTGTCAAAGAACTGACAACACAAACGCAACCGTTACCGTCAACACAAACATGACGCCGACGAATGTAAATGCGAACACTTCGACGGACATGGCGGCTGTAATCGCCACGCGCGAACCGGAAAAATATCGAGCAACGCTCGTTTTCAGCGCCGAGACTGAGGGCGGCGAAAAGACCATCGGCATTCCAACGGTGTCGGCCGAGGTCGCGCGCAATGGCGCTGACCGGCGCGTCGCTTTCAAATTACCTGATGGTTCTGACCTCATTTATCTCGAACAGGGTGGCAAGCACATCGTCGTCGTGCCCGGTCGGAAGCAGTATGCTGAACTGACACCCGAAGCAACAGGCTTTCAATTACAGAAGCTGATGACGCCGGGCCAATTGGTCGCGTACCTCGAGAAACTTAAGGGCGTCCAAAAGGTCGGCGAAGAAACAATGCTGGGCCGCACTGCGGACAAGTACAGATACGCCACGACTGCGAACACCTCGACATCGGCGGGACAAGTGACGGCAGAGGCGTTTGTTTACGTGGACAAAGACACTGGTTTACCACTGCGGTCGGAGTTGTACGCAGACGCGAGCGGCGACGTTAAAGGAGTGAAGGGCGCACGTGTCGTCGCGGAGATGCGCGACATCAGCACCGATGTTGACGATTCGTTGTTTCAGGTCCCGGCTGGGCTAAACAAAGTTCCACCCGAGCAGGTACGCGCGCAGATCAACGCGATCTCAAACACAGTCGCTGCGGTGCTCAAAGCGTTGCTTGGAAACATGAACGCACCGGCCGCCACGGGATCACCTGCAGTGATCATGACGCCGGCGCCTCCGAGTTCACCTATGACGGCGCCGTCGCCAAATGCCACTCGCTGACAACATGAGATACGTAATCACTTTGATCGTTGGACTATTAATCGGCGCGGCACTCGCCGTATTTTTTCTCGGCGTGCCGCGCTCGAAGGCGCTGCCAGGCGCGCGCGTTCAATCGCCAACTGCTGGAGGGGATCCGCCCCGCACCGTTGTAGTCGCGATGAACGACACCTTCCTCGATGAAGTTTTGGGCACGGTGTTCCGCGATCTTGGTCCGCCCACGTTTCAACTTTCGTCGAACACTCCCGGCAACACTTTTGAACGCGCTGCCTTTCAAGGCGGCTGCAACAACAGTGTCACGCTGGCGGCGCAAGCTGGTGACGTTAAGACGCAGGTTGACTTCAAAGACGGCCGGATCACTGCGCCACTGGTTTTCAGCGGCAACTACAACGTGTTGGGAAACTGCATGCAGTTTAAAGGTTGGGCCGACACGAGCATTCAGCTTTCCTTCGATCAAAACGCGCAGACGCTTTACGGTCGCGTGAACGTCGAAGGCGTAAACCTTGAAGGCGTGGCTCCGGTGGCGAATAGCTTCGTCACGGTGTTTGTGCGGAACGCCATAGACCAGCGCGTGAACCCGCTTGAGCTTTTACGCCCGTCGCAGTTGCAGCTAATGATTCCGGTGCGGGGAAGCAATGGCGCCGTGAAGGCGCTGGTGAAAGGTGTAACGTCAGAAGTGCAGGACGGCGTCTTACGCTTGCACATCACTTACGACTTCAGCGGCGCCAAAGGCGAACAGCCGCAAAGTTAGGATGCGGCCGCGCGTTAGTCCGCGCAGCGGACGGAAGATTAAAGCCTGGGGCGTAAGCCCCAGGTATCAGTTAATAATGAGAGTTAGCCCGCGAAGCGGGCGACGGATTGGAAGAACCTGTCGCCCGCTTCGCGGGCTAACGTATGTTGAGATCAATCATTCCTGGGGCTTACGCCCCAGGCTTTATGCACTCGCCCGCTTTCGCGGGCTGACGGGGTTAGTGGATAACGATCCCAACTCCAATTCGGAAGTTGTGTTGCGTTGGCCCATCACCGAGTTTAGTCGGGTTGTAGTCAAGCTGGAACGCGCGAATGTCGAACCGTTCGTTCGCGCGAATGTCTAACCCGCCGCCAAACGCACCGGCGAAGCCCGTGTCGGTTTCAGTGAAATCCACCGGACATGGAGATGGAAACACCGCGATACAAACGTCCTGACTGAAGTCCACCTTAGCGCGTACGTGCGCAGCGCCGACAAGCGCGTGAGCGAAGGGCTTGAAGGTTTTTCCCTCTTTCGCGTTGTCCTTTATTTGGATGCCGCCGAGGAAATTGTAAAGCGA
This sequence comes from Pyrinomonadaceae bacterium, assembly GCA_963730985.1. Classification (GTDB taxonomy): domain Bacteria; phylum Acidobacteriota; class Blastocatellia; order Pyrinomonadales; family Pyrinomonadaceae; genus PSRF01. The sequence goes on along the minus strand of CAVSTX010000003.1, from coordinate 641,623 downwards.
TGATTCCAGGTCCACGCTGGCAGTGTTGATTGGAAAGGTTTTCTGTTTGTAGTGTCCAGACAGATCAAACTTCAAGCCAAGGTACCGCGTGACGTTTCCGGTAATCGAAGTGTTGAATCCGTGAAAACCTTCGCGCTCATCGATGATGTCGTCGAGTTGCGGATCGTTATCGTCGAGGCCGGTGTCCACACGATTGTGTGAGTAGCCGCCGAAGAATTCCCACTTGTTGTAATCCGCTGATGACTGCGCAACCGAAATGGAAGCGCAGGCAGCGATCAAAATTGCTAAGGACAGTAATCTACGCATTGCTTTTCTCCTGATGTATTTGTTGAAGATGAGGGCCCGGAGAGACAGGCTGGCCGTGAATGAACGAAAACCGCTTGAATTCCCCCTTGATGTGCCCTGTTAGTGCTACCGCCAAATTGACTGCGATAAGAGGCGCTAATGATGGATTTCGTTGCCCTAAGTGAAACATCTGGTCCACCGGGCCAATGGTTGGCAACCACGATGCCAGTTGAAATCGGCGGGTTTTTGGGGGAATTTGCCGAACAGAGTGCCTGAAAAACCAGACACTCGGTTAGTCCGAACGGTGATCCTAAATTCTGAAGATGACGAACATCGCGATTAATAAATGGTGGAGCCTATTGCATTTCCCAGGCTGCGAAGCAGCCGCAAAGAGTAGTAGCCCCAGGCGAGGCTTTGCGAGCCTGGGGAAAGGAGGCCTCAGAGCCATAAGCCTGCGAAGCAGGCGACAGCGTCAACCCCACAAATATTTTTCATCGAACTCAATACGATGCGCGCGCAGTAACGCCTTCAACTCATCTTCAAAAGACATTTTACGATGATGCTGCTCCTGGTTACGGATGTACCTCCGCACGGTTGGCACTTGTGATTCACTCACACTGAACGCCGCATAGCGCACCTGCCAACGAAACTGTCTTGAATGGTTTCGCCTGGTCCATCCGGACGAATTCGATTTTAACTTGGCTAGAAAATCAGACACGGAAATAACTGGCTGCAATCTGACCAGGAGATGCACATGATCAGCCACTCCGTTTATTTCAATCGGGACGCAGTTGAGGCCTTTCACTATTCCGCCGAGGTATTCATGAAGTCTTGGGCGGAACGTTGGGAGAATTAGAGGCGCGCGTCCTTTGGTCCCAAAGACAATATGGTAAAGAAGATTTGTGTATGACATTGGACCTCTGTCGCCTGCTTCGCAGGCTTATCTGGGATGATAGATCGGACCCCAGGCTCGCAAAGCCTCGCCTGGGGCTAGCATGCTACCGCCTGCTGCGCAGGCTGGTTAACCCAGACCTGTCATTGAAGGTGTTTGAGGAGTTACAAGAAACTTGGCATCGGTTCGGGGGCCATTACTCTGACGCCTGCTTCGCAGGCTTGAAGCTCTAACGCGGCATTCCCCCCAGGCTCGCAAAGCCTCGCCTGGGGCTACTACTCTAATCGGCTGCTTCGCAGCCTAAGATGGCGGCGATAATCTCTGCCAACATTTCCCCCCAAGCTCGCAAAGCCTCGCCTGGGGCTACTACTCTAATCGGCTGCTTCGCAGCCTAAGATGGCGGCGATAATCTCTGCCAACATTTCCACTAAGCTCGCAAAGCCTCGCCTGGGGCTACTACTCTGATCGGCTGCTTCGCAGCCTAATTATCGACTGCTACCGGCTCTGGCTCGGCGAGGGCGCGTTGACGCGCGAAGTGATCAACTATCTCGAACGCAGTCTTCTTGCCGACAAACGGTGTGAGCTCTGACTCCGTTGCTTCGCTGATCCGATGGATCGATCCAAAGTGTCTTAACAAACGTCCTTTTCGTTTTTCGCCCACGCCCGGAATCGCCGAAAGCTCCGAAGTAAAGTCGCGAAGCTCTCGCCGCTTGCGGTGATAACTCAACGCGAACCTGTGCGTCTCGTCGCGAATCATTTGAAGCAAACGCAAAATGAGCGAGTGAGGATCGAGATAAACGGGTTCGTGCTCGCGGCCCTTCACGAGAAGATATGAAACCTGATTGTGGCGCAACGGCGGCTTCACGATGCCGACCATTGGTATCGCCTCGAGATCGAGTTGGTGCATTGCATCAGCGGCGGCGCCGAGTTGAGCTTTGCCGCCGTCGATCATAATCAAATCAGGCAACGGCTTGTTCTCATCAAGCAATCGTCGATAACGACGCATTACCGTTTCGCGCATTGACGCAACGTCGTTCGCTCCTTCGACTGATTTGATACGGAACTTGCGATACTCGGCGCGGTTCATTTTGCCGTTGTCGCACACGACCATTCCCGCAACATTCTCTGCGCCTTGGATGTGAGAAATATCAAACGACTCGATACGCGCCGGAAAGCGTGGAAGCTCGAGCGTCTCCTGCAACTCTTCCAACACCAGTTTCATGTCCGGCTTGAGCACGCGAAACCTCTGTTCAAATGCCAGCTTCGCATTTTTCTCACCGAGATCGATTAGATCACGCTTCTCACCGCGTTGGGTGTAATGGATCCTGACGCGTCGCCCTTTACGCGCAGACAGAGCCTTCTCCAATAATTCACGGTCTTCAAAGTCAACAGGTACATGAATCTCTTTCGGCACGTAATCACTTGAGTAGTACTGCGCAAGCACGTCGCTAAAAAACGATGCCGGATCGAAATCGTCCTCAGGCAAGTCTTCCCAGAAAAATTCACGCCGGCCAACGATGTGACCTTCGCGCATGGTGAAGAGTTGCAGCGCGAGCAAACGTCCTTCGCGGTAGTAGGCGAAGATGTCGACATCGCGTTCCGGTGACGTCGCCATCTTCTGCTGTTCTGACAGTTTGATTACCGTCTTGCGCAGGTCGCGATACTTCGCCGCCATCTCGTAGCGCATTTCTTCTGACGCCTGCTCCATGCGGCCTTCGAGCGTGTCTGCTAATTCCTTATTGCGCCCTTCGAGGAGGAGCCGCACATCACGCACGGCTTCCTGATACTGGTCCGGTGTGCACAGACCTTTGACACACGGACCAAGGCAACGCTTGATGTGGTACTCCAAACATGGTCGCGGCGCTTTTCCGTCGATCTCTATGTCGCAAGTTCGCAGTTGAAACGTTCGGTTAATAAGATCGATGGTCCGTCGCGCCAGGCTGGCCGGAAGAAAAGGACCAAAATACAGCGCGCCGTCTTTTTGAATGCGACGTGTAATCACCGCTTTGGGAAACGGTTCATTGATCGTCAGCTTCAGATGTGGATACGACTTGTCATCTTTAAGATTGACGTTGTAACGCGGCTTATGTTTTTTGGTGAGTGTCGCTTCGAGGATTAATGCTTCGACTTCGTTATCGGTAACGATGAACTCGACATCGGCAATCTGCCGGACCAGTGCATCTGTCTTGCGGTCGAATGGCCGCGCCTGGAAATAGGAACGCACGCGGCTGCGCAGGCGCTTCGCCTTGCCGATATAGATAATTTTGCCGGCGCTGTCCTTGTAGAGGTAAACGCCGGCAGAAGTTGGAATTTCCTTAAGCTTTTCGTCTAAAGTCACTGGTATCAAACCGGGAAGTGCCATCCGCCCGTGAATATTGTAACGTAGCCTGGATACTTTTAAGAATTCAGTTGTCCCTTGTAGGTAAGGGCCGAGCGCCAACGGCGCGAACTTAATAGCCTGGGCCAGCGGCCCAGGAAAAAAGTACGCACGCTTTTGAACGCTGTAGGCGCGAACTATTCGTCAAAATCTTTAAGATCGGCGCGTCTTGATATTATCAGTCCGCGCTTTCAGCGCTTGGCATTTCCTTGATCCCGTTTTCCTGGGCCGCTGGCCCAGGCTACTGCAGTTCGCGCCCTCAGCGCTCAGACTGGTGCGCTGTTTTGACGGCAATTCACAGCAGCTCCGCCAATTGAGATGAAACTTCCTTTTCTCGCTTCCTGTTGATCGTCAGTTTGATTGCTGTAGGCTTCGGACTCAACGCCGTCGATCACTTGATCGTTGTTCCGGAATATCCTGCGTTTGACACAAAGATAAGGCTCATCTCTCACAAGCAAAGTGCGGGTGGGCAAACGGCGACTGCGATGGTCGCGCTCCAACGTTTGGGTTTGACGACGGCGTATGCCGGCCGATTTGGTTCCGATCAAGAAGGGAAGTTTGGATTAGAAACACTGCAGACCGAAGGCGTTAATGCCGAATATGCGGAAGTGATTGAGGGTGCACGAAACCAGGTCGCGTTCATCATCATCGATGCACGCAATGGTGAGCGCACGATCATTTGGGATCGAGATGAACGCCTAAGTTACAAAGCTGATGAGGCGCCGGTCGCATTGGCAGCACGCGGCAAAGTTTTGCATCTCGACGCGCATGATCCGCCGGCATGTGCGCGCATGGCCCAGGCAGCGCGAGCGGCAGAGACAATTGTTTCCGCTGACATCGACAATATTTACGAGGGTCTGCCCGAGCTTCTTCCGTTAATCGACATCCTGATTACGTCGCGATCTTTTCCTCATCGTTTGACGGGAATTGCTGATGAGCGCGCATCTCTGGTCGAACTTAAGGCACGCTACGGTTGTGGAATTGTTGGCCTGACCAAGGGTGTTGACGGTGCGGTTGTTTATTCTGAAGGACAATTTTTCGAAGCGCCTGCGTTAGCGGTGCCGGGCGGATGTAAGGACACGACTGGGTCGGGGGACGCGTTTCACGCCGGATTCATTTATGGATTGTTAGAAGGCGAAGATGTCGAAACGAGCTTGCGGCTCGGTAATGCGGTGGCGGCGCTGAAGTGTCGTGACCTGGGTGCGCGCACGGCGTTGCCAGGGAAGAACGAACTGGACGACTTTTTCAGCCGCGACGAGGGGAGACGCCATGCCGGATAAATTGTATTTGCCCATTCTGTTAGGAACGAACCGTAAAAATCGAAACAGTTTGCACCCTGCAAAGTGGCTGCTCGGCGAGATGGAGAAAGCGCGACGATATTGAGACGAGGCTCTTTGATGTCGCCGATTTTGCCCTTCCTCAGGATGATTACGGTCAGGGACTCAAAGATCGTTTTCCGGAATGGCGAGACGCGATCATTCGCGCGGATGGGTTGGTTATTGTTTCGCCGGAATATAACCACGGCTATCCCGGCGCACTAAAAGCTGTTTTGGATTTGCTTCTGAAGGAGTACATCCATAAGGCTGTCGCGTTTGTGGGCGTGTCGGCTGGACCATGGGGTGGCACGCGTGGCATCGAAGCGATGGTACCGATGGTGCGTGAATTGGGCCTTGCCGTTAGTTTCACCGATTTGAACTTCGCGAAGGTCCAAAACACGTTTGATGCAGAAGGCAAGCTGCTTGATCCGGCGTTCGACAAACGGGCCCAGGAGTTTATCGATGAATTAGTCTGGATGAGCCGGGTGTTGAAGTGGGGAAGGGAAAACGTCCCTTCGAAACATCATCAGCGTGTGCTGTCTTGAGAGTTCTAAGCTCCTGTCGGAATTGCCACCGCTAGGTTTTTCCGGAACAACTCCAACACTCGCCGCCACGCGTCAGCTGCCGCGCCAGCGTTATAAACTTCAGGTCGCGTGTTATTGAAAAACGCGTGGTCCGCATCGTAGACCGCAACCTCCAACGGCAAGTCATATTTGCGCGCTGCTTCTTCCAGTTCGTTTACCTTTTCTGCGTTTATCCAATTATCGCGGCTGCCGGCAATGAAGAGTGTCGGAGCTTTCAGGTTTTGCAAAACTTCGGCCGGGGGAATGTCCCCATAAAACGGTGCGGCCGCGGCGAAGTCATCAATTTCGCATGCAGCACGCAGCGCGAAAGTCCCACCCATGCAGAAACCGGTGATGCCAAGTTTTTGAACGTTGTATTTCAACTTAGCTTCCGCAAGCGTTTCGCGAATCGTATCAACACCATCTTCTAGAGGCAGTTCGTGCATTAGTTTCGCTGCTTCGGTAGCATCCTTGGTAACTTTTCCTCGAAACAGATCCGGAGCGATGCAGAGAAAACCCTCGTTTGCATAACGGCCTGCGATATCTCGAATGTGATCGTTTATGCCCCACCATTCATGGATCAGAATTACCGCCGCCGAAGTGTCGTTGTCGGGGCGCGCGACGTAAGCCGTAGTCGCACCGCGCGACGTATTGATGTTGAGCGTTTCAGTCTTCATGGCGAGACTCTCCGTAAGAATGACGATGGTTGATCTTGTGTGCGTGGATTATAGGACAAACCGGATGATGTCAGTACCAACGGCCACAGATTTACAAGGAGAGACGCGGATCAGTTTTGAATCAGTCCACCATGATTAGATCCGTGTCCATCTGTGGCTAATTCTTCTTTTCAGATTGCGCTTTTACGCCCGACCCGCGGTAGCGGGTGGGTTCAGACATCTATTAATTAGAACTGACTCAACCTACCCACCCGAGCCTCGGGTGCTCCTGACCTCACTCCAAAGTGAATCAGTACTCGAAACTGCGCGTGGCATGGTATAAAGCGTTCGCTCTGCACAGTTGGCTCCGCAATTACTACAAACAATGAAAATTTACTTAGTGGCGATTTGTCTGCTGTTATTCATTCAGAATGCCGCTGCAACGGAACGAAAGCCGAGATTTGCCGACCTCGTTTTTGTTAACGGCAACGTGTACACGGTCAGTTCCGCCAAGCCAAAAGCGCAGGCAATTGCGATTGCCGGGTTTCGCATCATGTTTGTCGGTTCCAACCGTGCAGTGCAGAAATACGTGGGGCGAAACACGCGCGTGGTTGACCTAAAAGGATTGACCGTGGTGCCGGGGCTGACTGATGCGCATCAACATCTCTCGGGCGTCGGCTTTCGAGAAATGACGTTGAACCTCGAAGGCGTGATGAGCCTCGATGAGTTTCTGGCGAAGGTAAAGACGCGGGTGGACCAGGCAAAACCTGGTGAGTGGGTCACCGGACGCGGGTGGATCGAAACGTTTTGGAAACCCGCTGTGTTTCCAACGCGTGCGGATCTCGATAAGGTCGCGCCAAACAATCCCGTGTTCCTGGATCGAGCCGACGGACACGGGGCCGTGGCGAACAGCGCGGCATTAAAGATTGCGAGTATCGACAGCACGACGCCGAATCCCTTCGGTGGTGAAATCTCCAAAGACAAACAGACAGGCGACCCAACCGGGATGTTGCTCGACGCGGCACAGGATCTGGTCCAACGACACATCCCGAAGACAACTCAGGCAGATGCTGAGCGCGCGATCGTGCTTGGAGTTGAACGTGATGTACAGCTCGGGTGGACGCAGGTGCAGGATCCGGGCGGTAGCTATGCCGAAGTCGCATTGCTCGACAAACTTTTTAACGAACGCCGGATTAAGTTGCGTGTGTACAAAGTGCTCTCGGCGCCCGGACGCGATGCCGATCGACTTTTTCAGGAAGGACCGCGCGTAGCGCTTCATTCAAATCATCTGACAGTGCGCGCATTAAAACTATATGCAGACGGCTCGTTGGGTTCGCGCAGTGCGGCTCTTCTGCAGCCATACTCCGATAAGCCTGATACATCGGGTTTCCTGACGATTAAAGAAGAGGACTTTCAACCGCTGTTACAAACTGCCTTGCGACGCGGAATTCAGATTCAGACGCACGCGATCGGCGATCGTGGCAATCGTTTTGTGTTAGACCAGTATGAAAGAGCATTCAAAGCGGTACCGCGCGCGCGTTGGGCAATGAAGTTTCCGCGTTGGCGCATAGAGCATTCGCAGGTAGTTAATCCTGTTGACATTCCGCGCTTCAAAAAACTCGGCGTGATTCCATCAATGCAGCCTTCGCATGCGATTGGCGATTTGCATTTCGCTCCCAGCCGTCTCGGAATCGATCGGCTCGCGGGTGCCTACGCATGGCAGAGTTTTATCAAGTCAGGTTCGATAATTCCCGGCGGTTCGGATGCACCGGTGGAGCGTGGCGAGCCGATGATTGAGTTTTATGCGGCGGTGGCTCGCCGCGATCAAAAAGGTTTCCAGGGAGCAGGTTGGCACCCGGAAGAAGCAGCTACGCGCCAACAGGCGCTGAAAATGTTTACCTTTTGGCCGGCTTACGCGGCGTTTGAAGAAAAACTGCGCGGGTCGATTGAGAAGGGCAAACTTGCCGACTTAACAATTTTGTCCGCCGACATCATGACGATTCCACAAGCTGAGATTCTGAAGACGCGTTGCATGATGACGGTCATCGGTGGCGAGATTGTTTACGAGGCGAAATAAGGATTGATGAAGTCGTCAACACCAATCAAACGAGTTTTGGCTGGTCGAAAAAAGGCGGGCACAAAAGTCAGCGGAACCATCTAACAGATAACATTGACTGTACGAAAGCCGAATGCGTGCATAGTTCATTTGAACCAACCTGTCTGAAACAATAAAAACTGGAATGACGAGTCTAATTTCCCGAAGAAAGATTCTTGCCGGCGGACTGAAAACCGCGGCAGGTGCATTGGTGTTGAAAGAGTTTGCCTTTACGGAATATGCAAGCGCCGCGTTGAGGCTTCTTGACCCTGATAATCGATTCGAGCCTGCGTTCAAACGTCTCGATGAGTTTATCGCGCGTCACATGCAGGAAGTCGGCGCGCCCGGAATGACTCTCGCACTTGCCAACCGCGAAGGTGCGTTGCGTATCTCGCAATATGGCCTTGCCGACGTGAAGACCGGAACCAAAGTCGGCCCGGCAACCATGTTTGAGATTGGTTCGATCTCTAAATCGTTCGTGGCGCTCGCCGTTGTACAAATTGCCGAAGAAGGCAAACTCGATCTAAACAAACCTGTCGCCAGTTATTTGCCATGGCTGAAAATTGATTCGAAGTTTGCTCCCTTTACGGCGTCGCATTTGTTGAGTCATACGGCTGGATTGTCGGGCGTGCCGCTCCTGATGCGAGTTGCGGCTAACACATTGAAGGTTGGTTCGGAGCCGGGGACGCGATTCGTTTATTCAAACATCGGTTATGTGCTGTTGGGATTTCTTCTCGAGGCGGTTGATAAACGTCCGCTCGCGGAGATTCTGCGGAAGCGCGTTCTCGAGCCGGCAGGGATGAATACGAGTGAGCCTGTAATCACGAATGCGGTCCGCGAGCGAATGGCTATCGGCTACGCTCCGATGCATGAGGATCGGCCATTTCCCTTGCGAGGAAAACTCGCCGAAGCTCCGTGGATAGAAGTGCCAGAGGCAGCGGGCAGCGTCGCATCAACGCCGGCCGACATGGCGATGTACATGCGCATGTTACTGAATCGCGGCGCAGGCGCCCGCGGTCGTGTTGTGTCAGAAAAAGGCTTTGACTTGCTGGTGAAGCCTTCCATCAAAGCGCCCTTCCGCGGTGAAGATTCGAATTACGCGCTGGGCCTCTGGGTCAACAATGCAGACGACCAACTACTGCTGCGCCACACGGGCGGCATGGTTGCATTCAGCTCGGCGATGTTTGTCGATGTGAAGAACGGGATTGGCGCGTTCGCTTCAGTTAATGCGAGTCTTGGTGGCTATCGTCCCGTCGCGGTGACGAAGTATGCGCTTGATTTGTTGAAGGCAGCCGAGCGCGGTGAGGACTTTCCGCCAATGCCGCCGCCGTTGCCCTCTCCGGCAGTCATTAAGAACGCGGCTGATTACTCCGGCACGTTTACGTCGGCGAACGGGAAGAAACTGGTGTTGTCTGCAGATGGAGAACGTTTGACGCTGGAGCACAACGGGCAGCGAATCGTGTTGGAACAAGCCGGACGCGATCGATTCATCGTGAAGCATCCGGATTTCGAGTTGTATTCGCTGCTGTTCGGTCGCGAAAAAGGTCTAGTAGTCGAAGCTTCGTACGGACCTGAGTGGTGGACCAACGAAAAATATTCAGGACCGAAGACGTTTGAATACCCAGCCGAGTGGAACGCATTCATAGGACGGTTCCGTTCAGACAGTCCGTGGTATGGAAGCACGCGAGTTGTTTTGCGGAAAGGCCGCTTAACGCTGGAAGGCGAAGTGCCGCTGGTGCAGATTGAGCCGGGCGTGTTTGGCTTTGAAGGTGATACGAGCGCGCTGGAACGAATTACGTTTGATACGATAGTCGATGGGCGTGCATTTCATGCAAACTACTCAGGGATAGATTTCTACAGAACGTTCACGCCGTGATTGGTCCAAGGTCCAAAGTCCAAAGTTCAAAGTACCAAAGTTCAAAGGACAAAGTACAAAGTACAAAGTCAATAATTTTAAAGGAGCAATGATCATGTCTAGTTCGCCGGCGCAGCAGCCGTCTCCGCAACTGTTTTTCCAAACCATCAACGCCTATCAACGCACAGAAGCACTGAAGGCGGGCATCGAGTTAGAAGTGTTCACCGCTATCGGCGAGGGAAAAACCACCGCCACCGAAATCGCACAACGTTGCCACGCTTCGGAGAAGGGAACGCGCGTGCTTTGCGATTTCCTCTGCATCATGGGTTTTCTAACGAAGCAGGACAATCACTATGCATTAACACAGGACTCGGCCGTTTTCCTGGACAAGCGCTCACCGGCGTATCTCGGCGGGTCGATGGAGTTTATTGCAACGGAACAGTTAACAGAGAACTTCCGGAATTTCGCCGACGCCGTTCGAAAAGGAGGTAGCACCAACGCTGAAGGCGGCACTGTGTCTCCTGACAACCCGATTTGGGTGAAATTCGCCCGCGGTATGGCGCCGATGATTGCGATGCCGGCGGAGATGATGGCCAAGCTTGTCGATCCTGCCGCCGACACCGAGTTAAAGGTGCTCGACATTGCGGCCGGACACGGCCTGTTTGGAATTAACTTCGCCACCAACAACAAGCAAGCCCAAATCGTTGCGGTCGATTGGCCGCGTGTGCTCGATGTGGCGAAAGAGAACGCGGAGAAGGCAGGTGTTGCTGATCGGTATTCGACGATCGAAGGCAGCGCGTTCGATGTTGACTTCGGAAGTGGTTATGACGTGGTGCTGCTCACGAACTTCTTGCATCACTTTGATCCGCCGACGTGCGAAACCTTGTTGAAGAAAGTCCACGCATCGTTGCGCGATGGCGGGCGTGCAGTGACACTTGAGTTTGTACCCAACGAGGATCGGATTTCGCCTCCTGACGCGGCGGCGTTCAGCGTGATGATGTTAGGCACGACACCCAGCGGCGATGCCTACACATTTGCGGAGTTTGAAGAGATGTTTCAGGCGGCGGGCTTCAGTCGCAGCGAAATCCATCCGCTGCCTCCGTCAATTCAACATGTTGTGATATCGCATAAGTAGAGGTTCTGCATCACGGTCGAAGAGAGTTCATTTTCCATTTGTCATTCGCAGATTCAACTTGGAAGTGCAACGGCTTTTGATTTGCGACATCGTGGGTCGCGAAAACAGAACCGGGAGCGGTAGCGACCGGGTTCATGCTGGGATGCGACTCGTGATTAGTCCAATAGCGTCAGAAAGTGGTAAATCAGGTCCCGCCATTGTCACCGCCGGCTTATGGGCCCTACATGTTTGAAGACTGAATTGCTTTTCGATGGATATAAGAAGACGATCATGCAAACTGACCAAAATGAACAAATGAGAAATGAGAAATGACAAATGAGTATTTAGTTGCCCAGTACGCCTGCGACTGTTTTGAGTAAGTCGTCGTTGCTGAACGGTTTTGAAATGTAGGCTCTGAAACCAGTCTCAAGCGCGAGGTTTCGATTGAGGCTCGCGTTAGCGGTAACGACCATGCAGGGAATTGAAGTCGTCTGGTCGTCCGCCTTCAGTTCCTTAAAAACTCCCCACCCGTCGAGCACCGGCATCGACAGATCAACTACTACCAGATCGGGCTTCAGATCACGCGCGAGGGCGACGCATTCGCGGCCGTCGCGTGCCTCGTGAACGTTATACCCGGCGCCCACCAGCAAAAGCTGCAAGAGCTCCCGGTTGTCGTCGTGGTCATCGGCAATAATGATCGTTTTAGCCATTCAATTTTTGCTGCCGTTTGGGCTGGTTCCTGCTTATAACTTAGGGCCAAAGGGGTGTCAATGAAGCGATAAGTATGCGTGCGAGGATTGAACGCGACGCGGCTGGACCAGTTTCGTTCAAATCGGTCGTGGTTTGCGCCCAGGGCCGTAATACATGGGCATGACGCCCGCCCGACTATCAGGCCAGGCCCGCGAAAAAGCATTTCTTGACGTGCCCGATCCCACACGTCCATAATCGAAAAGAGACGTACTGCCCCCGCGAGTCTCAGCAAGACGTTCTAACCTGTAGGAATCTCACCAGGAACGTGCGGACCAACTACCAAACGGAGGAATGACCGTGGTCAGTGGAAAACTGGAAGATAGTTTGCGCCATGAGATCGAGAGCTTCATTGAAGGGCGCCTGAGCGGAGTCAAGCAGGAAATCGCGGCGCTGCAAAGTCAGCTAAACGAATCGTTGAGCCGCCTGCTCGATCGCCAAAGCGAAGTTCAACTCGATGGTGGCGTGGCCGCATCGATTCACGAACACCTGCGCGCGGCCCACAATGAAGGCGTAGATCTGGCAGCAACTGAATCGTCGCGAGCCAAAGCGTCTACAGACATGGCGATCGTCAAAGCCGCGATCGATGAGATTGAGGAGCAGTCGTCGCAGGCTGACATTCTGAAGATACTCGTCAATCGAGCCGCATCGTTTGCCCCGCGAATCGCGTTCTTTGTAATCAAAGGCGACGAGAGCATTGGATGGCGCGCCCGCGGTTTTGAAGGCACGGTTGGCGATCAAGTAATTCACCAAATATCGTTTCCCGTATCGGCTGACACAGTTGTTGGGAGTGTGGCGCGCACAAATGAAACGTGGAGTGGTGGACCAGGTTCGCACAGTGAAGATCATGTGATTCTCAACCGGCTCGGCGACGAGCCGCCGGCACGAGTCGTGGCAGTTCCCTTAGTTGTTCGCAAGCGGAGCGTCGCTGTTTTGTATGCCGACTCAGCATCACTCGATTCCGAGTCGATCAATCTTGAAGCATTGGAAACGCTGGTTCGTGTGGCAGGGATGGCTGTCGAGCTACTCGCTGTTAGAACTGCGCCCGCCAAACCGGAGGCCGCACCCGCTCAAGAGGAACAGCCGGCTTATACACCGACGGTCGAGTACGACGAAGTGACTCCGGTGGTTGAAGGCGCCGCGCCACCGGTCCAGGTAATTGAACCAGAACCAGAGCCTCCGGCTGAGGTCGCTCCTGAACCACCAACCGTTGTTGAGCCTCCTGCAACCGAGGCTGCTCCTCCCGTGTCAGCGCGCCGGCGATATGGCGCCGATGTCGAGCTGCCGGTCGAAGTTTCCAGCGAAGACGAACGCAGGTTACACACCGACGCGCGTCGTTTCGCTCGACTATTGGTGTCAGAGATTAAGTTGTACAACGAGCAGCAAGTGGCCGAAGGGCGGTCGCAAAACGATCTCTACCGCCGCTTACGCGAATATATAGACCGTTCCCGCGAAATGTATGACCAGCGCGTGAAGCCGGAAGTAGCACAGCGGTACGACTACTTTCATCATGAGCTGGTGAATACTCTTGCCGAGGGCGATGAAGCCAAACTTGGCAGCGCATACCCCGGCGCTACCGTATCGGCGTAAAAAACGTTAGTCCGAACACAATTTACCCTGGCTGGGTTTGTAATGTTTTAATAAACCCATCCGGGGTAATTGCACATCAAAGAGCTGTTTCGTTTAGACGACACAGGGGAGATATAGCATTGGCCATACATTTAACCAGGTCGCGAATAGTAATCCTTATTGTCGGAGTGGCAGTTTTGGTGGGCGCTTGTGTACCTGCATTCATGTCCGCCAGTTGTCTGACTCGTCAACAAACGCCCGCTGAACAAAAAGCGCTGGAAAGCTTGCGAGCGATGACTCGCGGTGGTGTCCTGCCATCTGACGAGGTTGTGGCGCGCATCGAGTCTGATTTTCCGCGGAGCAAGGCTGCAGCCCTCGCTCGCATCGTGCGGGCGCGAATCCGACTTAACCAAAAAGATTTTGCTGGAGCGGCAACACTACTTGATACAAGCCTGATCGGAAGTTCAACCTCGATTGGCGACTACGGACTCTGGATGCGTGCAAACGCGCTCGAGCAGGCGGGACAACTGCCACAGGCGCGCGCGATTTACGAAAAGTTAGCCAACGATTACCCGTCTTCGCTACGCACTGCCGACGCAACCCTGCGCGCGGCCAACATTGTCATGCGAAGCGGCAATTCCTCGGCGGTTCCACTTGCGCTGCGAAGCCTTACTGACAAGAACAATCCGGCTGCATTGTTATTGGCCGCCAAGGCGTACGAACAGAATTCCGATCGCGCAAAGGCGTTAGCTTTCTATCGCCGCATTTACTTCTACGCTCCCTCGACGGCCGAAAGCGCTGAGGCGGCGAGCGGGATCACGCGTTTGGGTTCAACAACATCGCCGGCGACAGCCGATGAAGCCATCGCTCGAGCGGACAAGCTTTACGAGGCCAAGCGATATGCCGACGCCTATCAGGCTTACACAGACGCCTTTGCATCGTTCTCCGGCACTGCCAGCTCAGAAGCGCAATTACGCCGAGTGTTTTCAGCAACTGGCGCACGGAAGACCGCAGAAGCTGTTATGGCTTTGAACTCCATCGCCAGCTCGGCGGGAGAAACGCGCGCGGAAGCGCTCTTCAATGTAGCGCAGGCCTACGCACGCTCGCGCCAGTGGGAACAGGCGCGTTCCACGATTGAAGAGTTACGACGGGTTTTCCCAGCGAGTCCATTCACTCCGCGCGCTCTCGTGACTGTTGGCCAAATCGCGGAAGAAGCTAAGAACGACGCGGACGCGTCATACTTCCTGCGGACGGCGGTCAATTCCTATCAAGACTCGATCGAAGTCGCACAGGCACAGTTTGACCTTGCGTGGATGGCGCATGAAAGCAAAAACTTTTCGGAGTCGTCAAAACTGCTGACCGAACATCTTGCCTACTACGCAAATCGCAACACAGACAATCGCGGCCGCGCCGGTTACTGGGCGGCGCGCGATTCAGAGCGGGCGGGAAAGCTTGCTGAAGCGCGTGCGCTCTACCAGGCAATGCAGGGACGTTACGACGCAAACTGGTATGGCTATTTGGCCAAGCAGCGACTTGATGCGATGCGAAACGTGCCGGCAAAGAATTTTGCGGCCGATTCGGTTGTGGGTCGCGCGATTGCGAACCTGCAAACTGTGACTGTTGCCGAAGAAACAGCTGGTCCAAATGAAGACAAGTCCATCATTAAGTCAGACGAACTGAATAACGTAGGCCTCAACGATTGGGCCCTGGAAGAATTGGCACTCGCGGCAGCGACGGCGCCAACCAGTCCAAAGGTCAATTTGGCGATTGCGCGTATACACCGTTCGGAGGAAGACAATGTGCGCGCGCTGAACGCGCTGCGAAAGAGTTTTCCTGACTATTCGCAGATGAAACCGGAAGAGATGACGCGCGAAGAATGGGATGTGTTTTATCCGCTGAATTATTGGGACATCATCGTGCAGGAATCGCGGGCGCGAAGCCTCGATCCCTATCAGGTCGCAGGGTTGATTCGCCAGGAGACGATTTTCATGACTCGCGCACGTTCGTCAGCGCGAGCGTTTGGCCTCATGCAGTTGCTCGTGCCGACCGGCTCGTTAACCGCGAGAAAGTATGGTGTCGCCAGAACAATCAATGAAGAAACACTCTACGAGCCGCGGTTGAATATCCAACTCGGCACGGCATACCTTCGAGATCAAATGGACCGGTTCGGACGCATTGAGTATGTGGCTGCGGCTTATAACGCCGGACCGCACCGCGTCGTGCAATGGCGCGCATCGTTGCCCGCGGAACTCGACGAATGGGCCGAAGCGGTGCCGTTTAAGGAAACTCGCGGTTACATCCAGGGCGTGGTGCGCAACCGGATGCAATATCAGCGACTCTACGACGATAACGGACAGTTTCGTTCGAACGTGGGAACGCGTGCGTTTACGCAGAAGCGGCAGGTTAGCAGCAATGGTGATGACCCGACCATCCTCCATCGCAAACTCACAGGAAATGAAAATGGAGGTTGATCATGTCAACGCCTAGTCGGGGTTCGCATAGGTACGCGCAGCGAGCAGTCGTTGTGACAGTAGTTGCCGTTTCGCTTTTCGTAGTCCCCAGTATCTTTTCGCAGCGTCGTACGACCTCACGTGCCGGCGCGGCTACTCCTGTCGTTATTACAACTGAACCCAACGCTATCATTTGGATTGATGAAATTAGACGCGCCACCGCAGACGCGGCAGGGCGAGCGGAAATTAAAAACGTCTCGGCGGTTCGTCACACAGTCCGTGTCCGAGCAATGGGCTTCAAGGAAGCTTCAGTGCCGCTCGCTGCCGGACGCCGCGCGTTGACGGTGAGGCTAGTAAGAACGACGGACCAGGCTGAGTTGTTATTTCAACAGGCTGAGGACGCGCGCGAGAAAGCGCGAGATGACGCAGCCAGACAGAAGGCTGTCGAGTTATACGAAGAGACTTTGAAGTTGCGTCAGGCTTTTCCCGCGGCCCACGTCGGCCTTGCGCGCGTTTTGCTGGATCTTAATCAGTATCAGAAAGCCCTGGCGGCGATTGAAGGTGCGCGGCGTGTTCGTCCGGTTTACGCGGAAGCATCCGCGGTTGAAGGGCGCATACATCGCGAAGCCGCCTTCAACGACGATGCGCTTGAATCATTCCGGCGCGCGATTCGCGAAGGCAGAGGATTTCAGCCCGAGGCGCATGTTGGCCTGGCAAGACTTTACGAGGAGCAGGGAAATCACGCCGGAGCGATAGCGGAATATCGAAAAGCACTTGTCCAACTGTCGGATTCAGAGCCGGTGATTTATCAACTGCTGGGAGCCAGTTACGAGAAACAGCAGAATTACAAGGAGGCCGTGGTCGCCTACGAGAAATATTTGGCGCTAGCTCCGAACGGCAGCCTCGCCCCTGCGATTCGTTCAATCATCGATCAACTTCGACGCGAGGCTGAGGGCGGCCAGGAAATCATTCCCTGAAGTGGGGTTTTGCTTGATTCCCCTCTCCGCGAGCGGAGAGGGGTTAGGGGAGAGGCCGAGCGCTGCTAACCCCTCCCCGCTAGCGGGGAGGGGCCAAAGGAATTAGACTCACGTGGCCCAGCTTCCATTGCTCGCGCTTTCATCCCATCAAGCTTTTCACTGTTGAATTATTGGATCTTCGGCGGTTGCAGGTCGCGCCGGATTCATCCGGATCTCCGAACCGTCTGAGTCGACGTAATAATGCCTGCCGGCATCTTCGGTTGCCGCTTCAGGAGAGGCCTGGCAGCTAAACTTCTTTTCACTCACGTCCATCGTATACACGTATCCTTTGAGTTCCGGATTCGTGCCGTCAAATCGCGCGTCAAGAAACCCTTCCGCGACTAACTGCGAGAAAGTTCCGTATTCGCCCCCTTTGCTCATAGCATATGCGCGCTGCGCGTGAGAGATGGTTCGCAAATTAGCAAGCGTTGCAGCCTCCTCCGCGCGTATTTGGCTTTGCTGCAAGCCGGTCGAGTAGCTCTGGCAAGCCGTGGTCGCGACAACAGCCAGAAATACAAATGCGAGAGCTAACTGCGAAAATATTGTGCGGCTCTTGAGGAAAGAGTTGTTCATGAAGGTCTCCCGATTTTCAACTGAGGTCCTTGAGTGCGATTGAGAACTACTGCGGACGATATTCTGAGAGTTCAACTGCGTCAATGATTTTGTGCGATTCGGGACAGTTCGTGACTTTGTTTTGATTTCCCTCTCCCTCTGGGAGATGGATGGGGAGAGGGCCTGCGCTCAACCAACCTAAGACCATCGAGATGGCGTTTCACTCGCGCACGAGTGAAACGCCATGTCGCGTTCATTACGGAAGAGAACGCGTCACCAAACCCTCATCCCCAGCCCTTCTCCCAAAGCTAGAAGGGAGATCCCAACAACGAAGGGGTGCCACAGTGCGCGCCTTCGACGCTCTAATACACCGGTCAAAAGCGTTTAGTTAAGGTTCCTCAGGTAATAATCGCGTCTCCGGTTTTGTCTCCGGAAGTTGCCAGATGATCAGCGCCGTCAAAACACCACACACCAGTGTCCCTATCCAAACCGTTGATGGTCCATAACGTTGCAGGACAGCGGTTCCCAGCCATGGTCCAATTGCCACCGCCACACTGAAACCCATTGTGTAGAGTCCCATGTAGGCTCCCGCCTGTTCTCGCGGAGCAATGTCCGAAACATAAGCGGAGCTGGCGGGTAGCAAAATCATTTCTCCGAATGTCCAGATAACAACTGTAACTGCCGCACCCACTACCCCATCAACGAACGCCAGCCCGCCAAAACCCAACCCGACTAGTAATGCCCCGAGCGCGATGGCGTGGCGATGCGACCAATTTGCCATGGCGGTATTCAAAGGAACTTCGACGATGATGATGATTACGGTGTTAATCGCCAGAAGCATCCCAAAACCTGCTTCGGTCATTTGCAGATCGCGCACCAAAAACAATGGCATCGCCGCGAGCGTCTGAAAAAACACCAATTCAATGGGGAGCATTGCGAGGAGAAATAACCTAAAGCGGCGATCTTTCAAGACGTCAGAATATTTAGGTTTAACTGCCGTCTCTTGCGAGGTGATCGCGCGGGAAGAAGCGTCAGCCGCGTCGGCATGCTGCAGTGTTTCCTGAGTCCGTAGAAATCGTAACGGCAAGAGTACGAGCAATAGACCAGCCAGCAACGAGGTTGCCGCGTCGCCGTAAAACAACAACTTGAACGAATACATCGCGAGGAATCCGCCGGCCACGGGTCCGATGCTCATCCCCAGGTTGATCGCGAGGCGGCACAACGCGAAGGCGGCCTTGCGCAGTTCAGGTCCGGCGAGATCGCCAATCACCGCCATGCTCGGCGGACGAAACGCTTCGTTAGCGAGAGCCCAAAGCCCAGTGACGATAAAAATGGCGTACAGAGAGCTAACCCAGGGAAAGACCAAGAGGATGGCGCCGCTTAATAGTAGGGACAACTTCATGATGCGTAACGCACCGACGCGATCCGAAAGTCGTCCAGCCAGGGGCGCGATAATGATTGCGCTCACGCCGTAAATGGTGAGTGTCAGGCCGGCGGTCGAAGGTGGTAATTGCCGGTCGACAGTGAGGTAAAGCGTCAGAAACGGCAGCACCATCGTGCCTGCCCGGTTAACGAGAATCGTGAGACAAAGCAGCCAAACGTCCCGCGGAAGTGCTCTTAGACCCCTCCACGGATTCAACGCGACTTATCCTTCTCCGCGGCTACAATTTCGCGGTAACGGAAACAAGTGTGGTCATGATCGTTAACCATCCCAACTGCCTGCATGAACGAATAGCAGATCGTCGAGCCGACGAATTTGAAGCCGCGCGCGCGCAAGTCTTTGCTTATTGCGTCTGATTCATTGGAAGTCACAGGTACGGGCTGGCCAGGCCGTTTTTTAATCGGTCGGCCGTTAACGAACGGCCAAACATAGTTGTCAAAACTTCCAAACTCTTTCTGTACAACAAGAAACGCTCGAGCATTTTCGATGGCACTCGCGATCTTCAGACGGTTACGAATGATGTTGGGGTCTTCCAGTAATTGCTTCACTTTCGCGGCGTCGTACTTCGCAACCCTGGAGGGATTGAATCCGCTGAATGCGCGCCGGTAACCGCTGCGCTTTCGAAGAATGATTTCCCAGCTTAGTCCTGCCTGTGCGCCCTCGAGTATTAGAAACTCAAACAGCGTGCGGTCATCATGGTTAGGCACGCCCCACTCGGTATCGTGGTAGGCAATGGACAAATCACTCCTGGCCCAGACGCAACGGTTCATGAGGGTATGTTAGCAGAGGAGGAAAGAACCAATTATCATTTCTCATATCACATCTCTCATTTGTGATTGTTGGATTTCAGTTTGGAACTCTGCAGAAGTGCGGTCGTTGGGAACACAGATTCGGCCGAAGGTGATTCCTAACTTAGCCCGGCTTAACTCAGCGGACTCAGGCGAAACTGCTTTTGATGTGCGATATCGTGGGTCGAGGAACACAGAACCGGGAGCGGTAGCGACCGGGTTCAAGAATGGATGCGACGCATAATCAGTTCAAAAGGTGATAGAAGGTGATAAAGATCCGGCCATTATCCTTCACCGCCGACTTTGGCCTTGCTTATTCGTAACCCTCAATTGCTTCTCGATGCTATACAAGAACCTGGACGACGCTCATTACCAAAGCTGATAGCCATCGCAGCTTGAACCCGGTCGCTACCACCACCCCACGCGGGCTGCCCGCGCGGGGACCCGGTTCGCTCCCGGTTCTGTATTCTTCGACCCATGATGGATCGTGATGTTGTAGGTGGCTCAAAAGTCATTGCACTTCGAATTGAATCCGCCAATGACAAATGAGAAATGTGATATGAGAAATGAGAAATGATTCTTTCCTCCGACGGTGAGATGCGGGCTCAAGCTTTCCCAAGTCTTCCCGCCAGGCTCGCCACCACTGTGACCAGCTCATTCGCTTCGACAGGTTTGGCGACGTGTGTGCTGTACCCGGCGAGGATCGCCCGCATGCGATCTTGCACGCGCGCGTAGGCTGTCAGAGCGACGGCAGGTAACCGGCGATCTTGACCCTTCTCTTGTTGGCGGACACGACGAATCAGTTCGTAGCCATCCATGACGGGCATCGCGATGTCGCTGATCATCAGATCGAACCGGCCGCGCCCGATTTCACTTAATGCGTCTTCAGCGCTACTCACCGATGTCACTCTGGCGCCGTTTTGTGTGAGTTCCATGCTGATTAAATCCAGGGCATCAAGCTCATCGTCGACCACCAGGATTTCCAGTCCGTCCAAATTCGGACGTTCACTCTGCGCGTCCTTGAATACAGATGCCGCCGTGGCCAGAGTTTCTGAACGCAACTCCCCGCTCGGGAGCGGCAGGCGAATAGTGAAGATGGCACCAACCCGATCATCACGGTTCTCAACTGAAATGGTTCCTCCGTGGAGCTCCACCAGGTGACGTACGATGGCCAATCCGAGTCCGAGACCGCCGTGAGTTCGAGTCGTCGAACCGTCTGCCTGCCGAAAACGCTCAAACACGTGAGGCAGGAAATCGGGATCCACTCCGGGCCCGGTATCTTTTACCTCGACGTGCACATGCGTCAGCGTTTGGTTTACCGAAATCTCAACCTTGCCTTCGTTGGGTGTGAACTTGGCCGCGTTGGAAAGAATGTTCCAGATTACCTGTTGCAAACGATCTGCATCGCCCGACACCATCCGCAGTCCAGCGTCGATAATCGTCTCGATTTTGATCTCTTTCGCTTCCATCGCCGGTCGCACCGCGTCGAGCGCTGCGTCGACCACGGCCACCAGGTCCACTGGTCCAAGATTCAATTGGAGTTTGCCGGTAATGACTCGCGAAACATCGAGTATGTCTTCGATGATTTGTTTCTGTGCCCAGGCATTACGCTCGATTACTTCGAGAGCATGTTTGGAACTTTCACGATCGAGCCGGCCTGAACTTAGCATGCGACACCAACCGATGACGGCGTTCAGTGGCGTGCGCAGTTCGTGCGAGAGTGTCGCCAAAAACTCATCCTTCAACCGGTTGGCTTTTTCCGCGTCGCTGCGTGCCGCGCGTTCGCGCGCAAACAGTTCTGCGCTCTCCGCTTCAGCTCGTTTTCGTTCGGTAAACTGCCCGACTTGGGCGCCCATCCCAACAACCATTTTCAGCAACTCGTCTTCCGGCTCATGTGACTCGGGACTGAAAAACTCAACTACACCCAGCACTTCGTTACCAAACAGAATCGGGAACCCGAAACTGCAATTCAAGCCTTCTCGCGAAGCGATACCGGCGCGCAGGAAATGAGGATCGTTCGCCAGGTTGGGAATCCACTCGGGCTGCCGGCTTTCCCAGATCCTGCCCGGCAGGCCTGTGCCTTTTTCAAACTTTAGCTCTCGAGAAACTCGATCAAATTCCGGGGTTTTCAACTCGCCAGCATGACAAATGTGAACGTTCAGCAGAACCTTCTCTTTACGATTGAGCATCCACAACATGCCGACGGCCTGTTCCAGGCTGTCACAAGCTGCTTCAAGAATTCTCGGCGTCGCTTCAGGAAAATCTTCCGCCTCTGAGAGAATTTTGGTTACCGCATACTGCAGCGCCAACCGGCGTTCACTTCGCTTACGTTCGGTGATGTCGTGCTTCATCCCGACGAAGCACAATGGTTCGCCGTTGGCATCACGCATCGTGAAAGCCGACAGTTCAATGTGTCGTACATCGCCGGCCTTTGTCCGACTAATTATTTCGCCGCGATACTCGCCGTCGGTGTTGAGTGTGCGCGCCAGCTCTGCGAATACTTCCTCTCCGAGATGAATGGCAGGCGTCTGGCCGCGCAGCTCGTTGTCTGAGTAACCGAGGAGTTCGGCGTGCGCGGCATTCTGTTCGAGATAGAAGCCCCGAGCGTCGATAATCGAGATTGGTTCGTTTGAATGTCTGAAAATTGCCTCGTACAAGCCGTAGGGGAACTCGACGCCTTTGGAAGACGAGGACTGGGCCTTTTCAGTGGACGGACGACTAGCCATGATTTTTCAGGGGGACGAAACAACCAGGGGTCAGGGGGGAGCCATGATAACACCAAGAGTTCCGAGCTCGCGAAGCTGCCGCATGTTGACTTGGCGCAGTCTTGGATGTAAAAGCCTGTCTGGAAATCAAACCATACCTAATTCAAAACCCCTCCCTTGAGCCACTCGCCAGGGGAATTCACCTGACTACGGAAGGAGACGAAATGGCTTTACGTTTAGGAGACGTTGCACCCGACTTCAAGGCTGATACGACCGATGGCCCAATTAGCTTTCACGAATGGATAGGCGATAGTTGGGCCGTACTTTTCTCCCACCCCAAAGATTTCACCCCGGTCTGCACAACTGAACTTGGGTACGTTGCTAAGTGTAAACCTGAGTTTGACACGCGCGGCGTGAAGGTCATCGGGCTAAGCGTTGATAAAACCGACTCGCACAGCAAGTGGGCTGAAGATATTAAAGAGACGCAGGGAACGGCGTTGAACTTTCCTGTCATCGCCGACCCGGATCACAAGATTGCCGAACTGTATGACATGATCCATCCCGAGATCAGCGACGTGTTCACAGTCAGATCAGTTTTCGTGATCGGCCCTGACAAGAAGATCAAGTTGATGATTACTTACCCGGCTAGCACCGGGCGCAACTTCGACGAGATTCTTCGGGTTATCGATTCGCTGCAACTGACTGCGAAGTATAGTGTGGCGACTCCGGTTAATTGGAAGGACGGCGAGGATGTAATCATTGTCCCGTCAATGTCTGACGAAGATGCGAAGGCGAAGTTTCCGGCTGGCTGGAAAGCCCCGAAGCCTTATCTGCGAATTACGCCACAACCGAACAAGACGACTACAGACACAGCAGCAAAGAGTGCTTCGTAGCGCGAACTCGAATAACGAAAGGGCCCGCATCCGTCGAAGATGCGGGCCACTCTTAACTTACTCAATGGGGAATCGCTGACGTCTCAGCGTTGGAAGATGAAAATCTTACGCTCGTTTCGGATAGCGCGAGATTTTCTCTTTCAGCCAGGAATTGACGAGAGATTCCGCGGGTTTCTGCTCTTGCTCGGCAATTTCCGTTAGTCTGTCATTAATCTCCTCATCTATAGCCACCAAGTGAGTCTTTGTTCGGATACTCACGTCCAGGCTTGCCTCCGGCAAATCATAATCGCCCATGTCATTAGTGTCGAAGAATTCCACCATCTCATCGAGAGACCCAAAGGTCGGCAAGTTTTGCGAGTTATTTTCGCCCATACATTTTCCGTTCTCTATCGGCCATGTCTCTGGCGCTCAATATTAGAGCCTCTTTTGTTTGCTTGAGAATGAACAGTACTGACAAATAACGTCCAGCGTCCGTCTGACCAAGACCTAGATAGACATTCTCACCTTTACGCTTCCCTTTTTCAACGAACCTGAATTTGGGTTTTCCAGCAAATACTTCTTCAATCTCGAGACTGCTGACGCGGTGTTTAGAGACAAGTTTGTCAACGACTGCCCTAAGCCAAATAATCCCTTCAATTCTCAGCATGAAGGCCTTCTTATCATACCCTCGGCATCAGGCAAACCCAACGGACGGTTATCCGTGATACTGTTCTTTGCAAGTAATTTTCCAAATGCTCCGCCGACGGATTGCATCCGTACGGCGAAGGCCAGGGGATCTTAACTTTCAAACTTGATCTGCTCGCCAGTCTTTACCGAGCGGTAACATGCTTCGACCAGCTCCACCGATTTCAAACCATCCAGTGCTGTCACCGCCGCAGGTGTGTCGCCGATTATCGAATTGATGAAACTCGAATCCTCCTGCGCGTACCCCCATTTTTCTTCTTTCGGTAACTGATGCATCGAGTGCTCAGTCACTTTTCCGTCAAGCCCTTCTGTGAAAGCCAGACTTTCCATCTCTCGCGTAACCACAGTTCCGTGGTGACTAAAAACCTCGACACGTTCGAACGGAAACATCCAGCTCGCGTCCGCCGCAGAAGCAAACGTTGCGTGCATACCATTGGCAAACGTTAACAACATAGAAAAGTCGTCCGTTTCAGGATATTCGTGTGATGACCCAACAGCCTGCAAGGTCGCCACTTCGCCGAAGAGGAAGCGGACCATGTCAAACATGTGAATGGTCGTTTCGTATAAAAATCCTCCGGTTACTTTAGGATCTCCCGTCCACTGCGGATTGAGCAGCTCGCCGCGATTCATCTTTACGTGTGCCGAATGCGGCTGGTGCGTTTCTCCAAGCATTCGTTTCAACGTGGCATAAACCGGAGCGAACCGCCGGTTGTGTCCGACCTGAAAAACAGAACTAGTCTTCTGCGTGTTTTCAACAATCGTTTTAGCCTCGATCAAACTTGTGGCCATGGGCTTCTCGCAGAACACGTGCTTGCCGGCTTCGACTGCGGCGAGTGCGAGCTCGGTGTGTCTGGTATTTGGCGTAGTGATGTAGACCGCGTCGCAGCGTTCGATGACCTCAGCTGCGCTGTCAGCAACTGTTGCCGAAGAAGATCGATCAGCGAGTTGCTGTGCAGCTTGCTTATCAACGTCGAAAGTACAATCGATCGCGACGCGATCATCACGGCAGAGTATTCCGGCATGAACACCGCCGATGTAGCCCGCGCCGATGATTCCTATTTTCAGTTTTGGCATCTAATCAGCCCCACTCAATACTTTGTTGACCGCATTTTTCGCTTCTCGCGCCAGCAGAAACGGGTCCCAGTTCCAGTACTCGGGCCTGAAAATCTCAACGCTCGCGACACGGTCATAGCCGATCCGTTCAAAAGCCTTAAGCATTTGTCGCAACGGCAGAATGCCGAGACCGGGCAAAAGCCTGTGTGAATCCTCCAGCTGTTCACGCGGCAAGTCTTCAGCGTCGTTGATGTGGAAAATGAAAAGCCGCTCCGGATCGAGCGACTCAATCATTTCGATGGTTGAGCCGCCCGCGTAAAAGTGAAAGCTGTCGATGACCAGTCCGACGTTCTGTAGGTCCACGGCTTCAACGATCTCCGCCGCGACATCCAGAGTTTGTACGCTGCAGTCTGTCTGTCCCAGAAATTCAAATCCAAGTGAGACCCCGTAACGTTCAGCTATCCCGCTCAACTCGCTTAGTACGGTTACTGATTCCGCTACAATCTCGTCTCTCGAAACTTCTGCTTTCGGCAATTTCCCCGGCACCACCACCAAATACGGACAACCAAGCTCAGACGCGATCTTCGCTAATTCTTCACACTCGGTTTTGATCGCCGCAAATTCCGTAGGCGTCCGAAAGGTGATGTGCTCTATGGAATTAATGCTTAATGGTTGGAGTCCACACTCTTCAAAAAGTCTTGCCAAACTCGTTGTCGATTCACTGCTGAGGAATTTACGCAGTTTCGCGGCCCAAATCTCTACGAGATCAAAACCCGCAGCCTGGGCCGCACGCAGATCTGTCGGCAGATCGGCCTTCATCGTAGTTGCTCCGTTGAGTGCGAGTTTCATTAACCCTCAAAAATCAGATTTGTATTCTGTCGCCGGATTGTGGATGAAAGAAATGCGCCTTCTCAGTCTGCATCGTTACCCAGACTGTTGATTCTTCGTCGGCGCGAAAGTCAGCGGACGCGCGCGCAACTATCTTTTGACCGGCGAAGACTAGAAAGACAAATGTTTCACTTCCCATCAGCTCGGTGACATAAACCGTGGCCGGCTGACTGCGATCGCCCGTCTTCATCATAGATACTTCAATGTGTTCCGGCCGAATGCCAAGCGTTACATTGCCGTCTCGCAATTGGTCCGCGCGTGGAGCTACATCCAAAGGAATCGTTATTTCGTTAAACCGAAAGCTCCGCGTCGATGCATCAACGACACCCTCAAAAAAGTTCATCGCCGGACTTCCAACAAACTCCGCCACAAAGCGATTCGCCGGCCGGTCATAGATTGCAAGCGGTGCATCAAACTGTTGTAGCTTGCCATTGCGCATCACGGCCACGCGATGAGCCAGCGTCATCGCTTCGGCTTGATCATGCGTGACGTAGATTGTTGTGGTGCCAAGTTGGTGTTGCAGACGCTTCAGTTCGGCCCGCATTTGCACGCGAAGTTTCGCATCGAGATTCGAAAGCGGTTCGTCCATCAGGTAAGCCCGTGGCTCGCGAACGATCGCGCGCGCGAGCGCTACTCGCTGGCGTTCACCGCCGGAAAGCTCCCGAGGTTTGCGCGTTAATAAACCACCGATTTCCAGCAGGCCCGCAACTCTCTTGATCTTGCTGTCGATCTCCGCTCGTGCCAGTTTTCGAATGCGCAAAGGGTAGGCAATGTTTTCAAACACAGTCATATGGGGATATAACGCGTAGTTCTGAAACACCATCGCCAGATCACGATGTTGAGGCGGAACGTTGTTGACGCGTTCATCTCCAATAAAAATCTCACCTGCTGTGGCATCTTCCAAACCTGCAAGCATTCGAAGCGTAGTCGACTTGCCACAGCCGGACGGACCCAGCAACACGACGAACTCTCCATCGTTAATGGCCAGCGAAAGGTCGTCGACGACCATCTGCGAACCAAATGCTTTGGAGACGTTGACTAGTTTGATCTGCATTGATGTGGCACAGACTAACTGACTATCCCTTCACCGCGCCCAGCGACAAGCCGCGCACAAGATATTTTTGAACAGCCATTGCGAAGACAAGTATGGGGATCATCGCTACAACTCCGGCCGCGCTCATTGCACCCCATTTGATCCCATACTGTGTGACTCGTCCGGCGATGCCCACCGGCAGAGTCATTGCCGCATCCGTTTGCGTCATAACCAGCGCGAATAAGAATTCATTCCAACACATGATCAGGCAGAAGACTGCGGTCGCAGCCAAGCCAGGCGATACGAGAGGCAACAGCACGCGCCGCAAAACACCCAGCCGCGTGTCGCCGTCGACCATTGCCGCTTCTTCCAGTTCTCGTGGCACTTCGATAAAGAAGCCGCGCATCATCCAAACAACAAAAGGCAGGTTGAAACCGGTGTAAAGAATTATCAAAGACGCGCGCGTGTTGAGCAGTCGCAGGTCTCGCATCATCAGGAAGAGCGGAACGGCTGTAACTATCGGCGGAAACATGCGCGTCGACAGAATCCAGAGCGAAAGTTTTCGATTGAGTCCACGAGGTAATCTAAACCGGGCCAGTGCATAAGCTGCGAGGGTGCCGATTGACAGGGCCAGCAGCGTGGAAGAGACCGCGACGATGGCGCTGGTGATCAGATACTGACCAAAGGAACGATTTAGAAAAGCGTCCGCATAGTGTTCAAACGTCGGTGAGTAGAAAAACCAACGTGGTGGAACGGCAAACTGATCAACTTCGCGTTTGAGCGAAATCGTCAGCATCCAGTAGACAGGCGATAGAGCGAGCAGCACTGCCAAAGTGACGACGATGTATCTCAGCCAGACTTTCATCAAGCCTCTTTCGCCTGTAGCAGGCGGATGTATAAGGCGCTGATAATGTTGGTAATCAACAACAGCACAAACGACATCGCCGCTGCGTAACCGAAGTCAGAAAAGCGAAAGGCAGTGCGATAGATGTAGAGACTAATCGTTTCCGTTGCGAAGCCCGGGCCGCCTTCGGTGAGAATGAAGACCTGATCGAAAACACGCAGCAGATCCATCGTCCGAAGCAGTAGCGCGACCAGGATCGCCGGCTTCAACAGCGGCAACGTCACGTTTCGGAAAGTCTGCCATTTACTCGAACCGTCAAGCAGCGCAGCCTCGTAAGGCTCCTGCGGGATCGCCTGTAAACCAGCCAGCAAAATCAGAAACACAAATGGCGTCCACTGCCACACATCGACGACGATAATCGACAACATCGCGAGTCGCGGAGACGACGTCCACGTTAGCGCAGTCGTATCGACGCCCAGTCCTTTGAGGGTTCCATTGAGGGCGCCAAAGTTTGGATTGAGCATCAATCGCCAGACGACTCCGACGACGACCGTCGGCAACATCATCGGGACCAGAAGGGAAGCCCGAAAGAAGGTGCGCCCGCGCATGCGATTGCTGAGCAGTACTGCGAGCCCTAACCCGAGCAAAAACTCGAGCGTAAGTGCGCTGGCTGCAAAGACCACAGTATGACCTAGTGCTGCGATGAAGAATTGATCGGAGAAGAGTCGAGTGAAGTTTCCGGCACTCCAGCGGGCACTGGCCCCGGCGCCAGTTTGTAAGCTTATACTGATGGCGTGAAATAGCGGGTAAATTGAAAGCGCAACCAGAACAAAAATCGTTGGCAGCAGAAGCAGGTAGGCCAGCGTTTTATCTGAGCCGCGAGCCAATCCTGTAGTGTTCTGGATTTTATTTTCCGCGTTCAATGATCTTTGCGATCTCCGCGTTGGCCTGGTTCATGGCGTCTTCAGGTGAGAGTTCGCCGCTGTTTGCTTTCGAAAGATAGATGCCGAAAGCATTCTCAATCTCATTCCAGAGCGGTGTGCGGGGTCGCGGGCGAGAACTTTCCAACGACTTCAACTGCGCGGTGTAGGCTGGGAACTTCCCGACGAGCTCCGGATCGGTGAAGAGCGATTTCCTGGTTGGAGGATTGCCACGCACCGCTGAACGTTTCATTTGCTCTGCGCTGGTGGCCCACACGAGAAAGTTGAAGGCCGCCTCTTTGTTTTTGGCGTCGCGCGGAATAGCGATAAGCCAATTGCCGATCTCGGCACGCCCGGGATTTTTCGCGCCTGGCAAGGTCGTAAATTCCATCTTCCCAACCACTTTCGATTTAGCCGGATCGCTGAACGAGCTGATCCACGCTGGCCAATTAATCGACATCGCTGCCGTGCCTTGCAGCAGATGTGCGCCTACTTCATCGGCATTAAAGCTCGCATAACCTGGCGGCGAGTATTTGCCGAGTTCCAACATGAATTTCAGCGCGGCAATTCCTTCTGCACTATTAACAGCCGGTTTTCCATCTGCAGCAAACATTTCACCGCCGAATGCCCAAAATATCGGCATGAAATCGGCGACCGCGGCGTTGCCTTGCGCGGCGCGCATTACGTACCCGTGAACCTTGCTGCCGTCTGGCGCGCCGGTCGATTCGCGTTCAGTAATTGTTTTCGCGGCTGCGAGCGCCTCGTCCCATGTAGCGGGCGGTTGCAGATTGTGTTTAGCGAATAAGTCTTTGCGATAGAAGAGCAATTGAGAATTGCCCACGTAAGGCAGCGCGTAGAGCGTGCCTGATTGATAAGGCTCGCGACAGAGAGCGATCGACGTTTGCACGAAATCCTCGTCCGGACCGGTCTTACCCGGCTTCTGCAAAAACGGACCGAGGTCTGACAGCAACTGCTGCGAAGCAAATTTGGGAAACCACGGATCGTCCAGCATGATCAAGTCATAAGCGCCAGTGCCAGCAGTCAGGTCGATCAGTTCCTTTTCAAACAGATTCGCATACGGAAATTCAACGACGTTGATGTGAATTCCGGTTTGTGTTTCGTAATCCAGTGCGGCCTGTTTGAGTGCGTCGCCTTCGACACCCGAGTTGACGGCGAGCGTTAGTTCTGTCGCACCGGGAGTCTTAACTGTCTGACAAGCGCCAAGGCAGAAAAGTAGGACGGTGATAACAATGAGACTTGCGCGGAGTTGCAACTGGATATGCTCCGTGGCGGATTAAAACGAGCGGCCTATTGAAGCTTAAGTTGAGTTGTAAAGTAAATGAGTGGTGAGACTGAGTTAACTGGAACACACCTCATGCTGTCTTAGAGCGCTCGAAGGCGCGAACTGTGAAAGCCTGGGCCAAAGGCCCAGGACAGCGGCATCCCTAGCCCCAGCAGCGCTGTAAGCGCGACATTACTCGGACGAAGACGATCAGTTCGCGCTTTCAGCGCTAATTCTTTCCTCAATAGAATAGTCCTGGGCCTTCGGCCCAGGCTTTTACAGTTCGCGCCTTCGGCGCTTCGTCTGTGATATCGTGCGCGCACCATGAGACAAATCGTTACCACGGCAAACGGCGGAGTTGATGTGCTGCGCGTTGAAGAAGCCCCGGATCCTACGCCTGGCCCTGGCGAAGTGGTTGTTGATGTCAAAGCAGCGGGACTCAACTTTGCAGACATACTCGCCCGCCAGGGCCTTTATCCCGATGGACCAAAGAAGCCTTGCGTGATGGGATACGAAGTTGCCGGCATCATTCAGGAGATTGGCGAAGGAATAGATCCAAACTACGTCGGCGTGCCGGTAGTTGCTATGACGCGGTTCGGCGGGCAATCAGAGAAGGTCGTCGTCCGGGACAAGCAACTTTTTGAGAAACCGGTGGCGTTGTCTTTTGAGCAGGCAGCCGCGATACCTGTCAACTACCTGACTGCCTACGCGTTGATCGTAGCGATGGGCGGATTACGTGCTAACGAGTCAATATTGATCCATAACGCTGGAGGCGGAGTTGGGTTGGCTGCGATCGATATCGCGAAACACATCGGCGCGACCACGTACGGAACTGCGAGTCCGGGGAAGCACGAGTTTCTGCGTGAGCGCGGCCTGGACCATCCGATCGACTATCGTAACCAGGACTGGCTTCCAGCTCTAAAGAAACTTACCGGCGGTCGCGGCGTCGAGCTGGTTCTCGATCCGATTGGCGGAGCTCACTGGAAAAAGAGTTACGCCGCATTGAGAACTACAGGTCGCATGGGCATGTTTGGTGTTTCCGCGGCTTCTGCGACCGGCCTCGCGGGCAAGTTGAAACTCGTGAAGGCGGCTTTACAAATGCCGCGCTTTCATCCGCTCGACTTGTTAAATAAGAATCGCGGAGTATTTGGACTCAACCTCGGCCACATGTGGCATGAGCCGGACAAAGTGGCCGAGTGGGTGCAGGAGATTGTCCGCGGAATACACGAGGGCTGGGTGCGTCCGCACGTCGACAAAGTTTTTCCGTTTGCACAAGCGGGCGACGCTCACACTTACATGGAACAACGGAAAAATATTGGGAAGGTGGTATTGGTGCCGTAGTCGGACGGCGGGCGTCTCGACCGCAAAGTGCGGGGATCGCGAGAGCGAAGTGAAGGTCGACGGCTACGGTTTAGATTCTGGCCGTGCCGCCCTTTTCAAATGATTTCGCTGGACTCCCGGCCTTGCATGCGCGCGAGAAAGAAAGCAATTACCGTTGAATAGATCAAACCAAAAAACAGCGAGCCAAAAAACAAACCCGCGTATGCAAACACAGCCACTTGCCAGATTGGACCGGTGACTGGTCCAGCCTCACTGAGTAGCAACGCCGGTCCGGCAATCAGGTATTGAAGCAAAAAGAAGAGACACGCCGAGACCGCGTAAACCAGCGAAATAGCCATGCCGGTTTTTAGTCCGTCCTTGAACCCAAGCTGGCCGTTCAGTTCTTTCTTGCGCGCCCTCATTCCCAGCAAAATCGCGACGATTGCGGTGAAATTAAACAGAAGCGGCGCGATCACGTTTGCATTGGAGTTAGGGCCGACATTGATAATCAGCCGCACTATCACGATCCATGCAACGACGACCGCCGTAATGATCAGGCCATACTTAAGGGCGATTTTCATTTCTGTTGTGCGTTGTCAGTGGTTAGTTGTCAGTGGTTAGTTGTTCGTAGTTAGTTGTTAGTAGTTAGTAGTTCGTGGTTAGTTGTTAGTAGTTAGGTGGTTCGTGGTTCGTGGTTCGTGGTCAGTAGTTTCGTTGGATGGGCATTCATCTGTCACTACGGAGTCGCGAGTTGAACTACGGAGCGGCTAACCTGAGTATGAACAACTAACTACTGACAACTGACAACTAACTACTAACAACTGACCACGAACTACTAACCACGAACTACTAACCACGAACAACTAACTACTAACAACTAACCACGAACGACTGACAACCTACTGCACATCTGCGATCAACACGACGTCGTTGGAGAATGACCCTCGAGAGAGCACCAGTTGTTTGCCGTCTCGAGAGAGAGCGTATGCGAAGATCAAGTCTGACTTGAAGTTTGTCAACTGTTTCGGAGCAGACCCATCAATCGGCTGCGTCCAGATGTTTGACACGCCACCGCGCGCGTCAACATACAAAACCGATCTTGCCGTCAGTACTCCAATCCAAAGCATTATTTGTGGGCGGAATGTCGATCAACTTGAATGTCTTGCCAGTTTCAAAATCTATCAGCGCGAGTTTGAATGGACTCAAATCCTCTTCGCGATAGCGGCACGCAATTGTCTTTCCGTCAGGAGAAATCGCCTGCTGGCTCGCGAGCTTGTTCATGATGTGGACAGGTGTTCCGCCATCAATCGGAATTCTCCAAAGGCCTAAGTCACCGATGTTTTGATAGACCACCCACTGGCTGTCTGGCGTGACGAGCGGATTGACCTCTGCAATGCCGTTCGTTATTTGTTTCAAGTTCGTACCGTCCGTATTCATGCGCCAGATGTGTGGCGAACCTGAACGCGTCGAGACGAAAACGATGTATTGGCCGTCGGCTGTCGCAGACGGCTGCGCGTTGAGTGCAGCATTCGAAGTCAATTGTCGCTGATTGCTGCCGTCAGCATTGACGACAAACAAATCCGAGCGGCCGCCGCCAAAAACGGTATAGAGAATTCTGCCATCCGGCATTATCGCCAGGCCATTCCCACCTTCGTTCGTGCCTTGCGTTATCTTTATCGCAGCATCGGCCCTGCCGTTTGGTGCGACCCAGACATTGGAGCTGGCCTTGCTCTGCACGGTCGCAATGGTAGATCCGTCAGCGCTGACGCTCACCCCGTTGTAGTTGTTCAGATCATTTGTGATTCGTTCTACTTCACCGCCGGGATTACTTACATACCAGAGTTGATTTGGACCACCCTGTTGTTCCTGTGCCGTTACCATCATGCCGGCGCTATGCGGACCCCAGACGACTTGCTGAACAAATGACCAGCGATGTGGCGTCGCGTCCTGTTCAGTTTTCGTTGTGGCATTAACCAGGACCACTGTGTGACGGTCCGCGCCATTCTCCGGTCCTCCTGCAGGGCATGCGATGACGTCACCTTCCGGCGACCACGATGGGCCGATGGGAGTTCCCGCAGTGAAGCGTTTTGGTCGCTGTCGCGACGCAATCTTCTGTTCGCCCGTTCCGTCGCTGTTGGCGACGAACAGTGCGGTCTCACCCGATTGCGGAAACTGTCGAATCCACGCGAAGCGCTTGCCGTCAGGAGAAAACGTGATCGGTGTGTCGACGTCCTGGGTAATCTTCACAGGCGACCCGCCCAGTACAGGAATCTGGTAAACGACTCCCAAAGGACTGTTCTTATCGTAAACGACGTAGTAGACGTGATTGCCGTCCTTCGAAAATGTCACACCGACATAACGAGCTTCTGATTTCGGCACGATCTCCACGTTGCTCGACGTGGCAACCTGCCGCACCCACAAGCTTGAAAGT
Source organism: Pyrinomonadaceae bacterium (assembly GCA_963730985.1). Taxonomy (GTDB): domain Bacteria; phylum Acidobacteriota; class Blastocatellia; order Pyrinomonadales; family Pyrinomonadaceae; genus PSRF01. Next base: position 607,854 of record CAVSTX010000003.1, on the reverse strand, counting down.
GTGCCGTCATTGACGACGTGCACGACATACTTCCCGTCGGGCGAGATCGTAGCCACGGTGGCGTTGCCTGAATTAGTGAGTTGCGACAAGCGTATGTTGCGGAACGTGTGTGTAGGTGTACTTGGTTTGAAACGCGACCACAACACAGCTCCACCAGCCACCGCTGCCACGACCAACAGTAAGGCGACACCGGCGCCCACTTTGTGCCGGCTGATGCCTTGCGCGATGTATTCCGCACTAGACACAGTCGGGGCGGCGCCCAGATGTGTGGATCTTTGGTCGAGCGGGAATCCGCTAAGAGTCGAGCCGCGCACGCCGCCGGCCGTGATGTGGGGATTCGTCCCGTCAGGTGCGATTGATCGCTCGATCTCAGCACCGACGTCCAGTCGCTGCTTGATCCGGCGCAAGTCAGTCAGCATCTCGCGCGCGGTTTGATATCGATCGTCGCGGTCTTTTGTCAGGGCCTTCGTCACGATCCACTCGAGGGCTTCAGGCACATCAGAAAGGAAACGCGCCAGTGGCGGATGTTCCTTTTCGAGGATGGAAACGATGACGTGACTCGGCGTCGGTCCTTCAAACGGGACCCGTCCGGCAATCATTTCGTAAAGGACAACGCCAAGACTCCAGATATCAGTGCGCGCATCAACAGTGTGACCACGCGCCTGCTCCGGCGACATGTAGTTGACTGTGCCCATTACTGCACCCGGACTAGTGTTGACGAGTGCGCGGGTAGGTGCTTCCGTGTCGGTTGTTTCAGGACGTTCGGTTAGCTTTGCCAGGCCGAAGTCGAGCACTTTCACGTAACCGTCACGCCGCAGCATGATGTTATCCGGTTTGATATCACGATGAGCGATGCCCGCTGCCTGCGACGCTGCTAACGCTGACGCTATCTGAATCGCAATCTCGAGGGCGTCGTGTAACTTTAGTCCGGCGCCGGTTAGTTGACCCTCACCCGGCTGTCCATGCGTGCGCGCCAGGTGATGTCGCAAGGTAACGCCTTCGACATACTCCATCGCGATGAAACGGTTCGCATCGACGTGTCCGATTTCATAGATCGTGAGGATGTTTGGGTGATTGAGAGCGGATGCTGAGTAAGCTTCCTGCTCAAAACGACGCAGCCGATCCTCATCCTGCGTGAAGTTTGCAGGCAAAAGTTTCAGTGCTACCGGCCGTCGCAGTTGAGTGTCCTGCGCCAGATAAACCTCGCCCATTCCACCCGCTCCAATTAGCGAACGAATCTCGTAACGGCCCAGAGTTGTACCTGCAGAAATCGGCATAGCTGTTGAAACTTATACGCCCGACATTCTAGCCGCGTTTCATTTTCGTCATTAGGGGAGGTAGGGGGTGTGTGGAAACGCTGTTCGACATGTGGTTCTAAGGCTCACGAATGAATGTCTCGGGGTCAGGAATAGGGCTTGCCCCCGCTGTTCTATAGAAGCGTTGTCGACCAGTTTTATTATCGATCTATGTACAATTGGCGGAGCGGGACAAGCCCCTCTTCCTAACCGAGATAATTGGGAGCACCCGACTATTGCCCAAATATCCCGCCAACTTTCGAGGCGATGTCTCCCAATCCACCCACCGCCGAGCCGCCGCCGGAGACAACGTTATCGAGTTGTCCCGCAATCGGCTCGGGTAACCGCTCCTTGAGAAAACCGATGACAGTGTTCACTGCCGAACGTGCCTGATCCTCTGAAATACCTGTTTTGCTTGCGACCTGGTTTACTAATTCGTCCATGATTTTCTCCATGATTTACTGCCATGCCGGCGTTGTTTGTCCGCCGGCATCGCGCCAGAAAGGGGCCCATGCAAGGCTGACGAGCCTCACGTTGATGTTTGCTTTCGTCGGTTTCAATGTCACTGTTTCGAGCGGCTCAGTTTGCGCATTGAATGCCTGTTCCATCGCTTCGGTGTCAGCTTTAAACTGAGCTTCGAGATCCGCTAGTTGTTCGTTCACTGCTGCAACGGTATCCTGCGCTCGCCCAACGTCCTGTGCTTCTTTCATGGAACGCCCCACACCGCGCGCCGCAGTCGTCGCCCGGCCGAGCGTGCCCAGGCTGATCGACTTTCGTCCCATGAACGACGAAAGGATGGTTGCGCCGAACGAGATAGCTGTTTGCATTTTTTGGCCTGTGGACTGCTCTGACTCTCGTTCCACCGTTTGTTCCGCTCGCCGTTTCTTTTCTTCGAGGGCCGCTATCTTTGGTGCGTACTTCTGACGCAACTTCTCCACCGCCGCATCGCGTTCTTCGCGGGCCACTTGTTGCAGACGCAGACGAAAATCACGTTCCGGCTCATTCGCGTTCGACACCTGTTGAAGTTTCGAACTCTTCAGCAACTCGATTCGCTGATTGCGGTAGATCCATGACGCGAAGTCTTTCTTCCATGCGTCATAACTCTTTGGCTTGCCCGCTAGCGGCGGCAGATCGGCAAACTGCGCATCGCCTTCCGGCTCGCGCTCTAAATCTGAAGACGGAATGTCGATCGCTGAGGCGTGTTCCCAATCGACTGCTACTGGCCCATCAGTGATTGGAGCGACCAAAGTCAGCTCTTTTACGGCCTCGTTTTTTTTGTCTGCGAAGCGGACCTCCGCATCGCCAAGCAGCAAGGGTTGATAGACGATGGTTCCCGGGCCCGAAGAACTACGGACGGGTATGAAATACTGCGAAACCTCGGGAGGCAATACGGGTTGTTGAGTTGACTTCGCAGCCGCTGGTTGAGTTTGCGAAATATTTGGCGCGGCCTGGGCGACGTTGGGTGCAGAAGTTGCGGCTTGCGTCGCTTCGGAGCTCGCCTTGACCGGCGCCATCAGTGTCTTGATCTGAGTACGGGTCAAAGGTCCGCGCAGGTATGACATCACCCAGCGGCTTTCAAAAACTTCCGGTGCATCGTCGTGTACGTTGTTGAGTAGAAAGATCCTGGTCTTAAGCCCGGCGAGTGTCTGCTCCATCTGCTGGCGGTCGAACGAGCGGCCGGTGCCCGCAGCGGCGCCTTCCAGTCCTTCGATGACGCGCGCTTTATCGCGTTCTGTCTGCAGTCGTCCGATAAACCATGTGCCGGTGTTCGCTAGTCCTTTGTAATCAAGGTCAACTGGATTCTGGGTTGCAAGCACAACTCCTAAACCAAAAGCACGACCCTGCTTCAGCAGAGTCAGGAGTGGCAACTTCGATGGCGGATTGGCAACCGGTGGAAAGTAACCAAAAATTTCGTCCATGTAGAGAATTGCGCGCAAGCTGGTCGTGCCTGACTGTGTTCGCATCCAGCCGAGAGTTTGATTCAGCAATAGCGAAACAAAAAACATTCGTTCTGCATCGCTAAGGTGTGAAATCGAAAAGATAGAAACTCTTGGTTTGCCAGAAGGCGTGTAGAGCACGTTTTGTATGTCGAGCGATTCACCTTCCATCCAACTTGCAAACCCTGGAGCAGCGAGCAGGCTGTTCAAAGTCATGGCAAGTTCAAACCGGTCTTTAGACGGAAAGAACGACTCAACATCCATCACACCGATCTTCGTGAGCGGTGGATTTTGAATTTGTTGAATCAGACCTGCGATGTCCAGATCTTTGCCGGCGGCCCATTGTTGCGCCAGGATATTTGAAATCAGGATGTGCTCGCGGCTTTTGATCGGATCGGCATCAACGCCCAGCAATCCCAGCAAACTGGTCGCAGTAGTGTTGACGCGTTCGCGTAAGAGTTCATCGTCGTCGCGAATTGCTGCGGGCGGCGCGGCGAAAGATTTCAGAATTGAGATAGGGATGCCGGCGTTGCTGCCGGGAGTGTAGATGCGAAAGTCAGCCGCTTCGCGCAACCGTTTGATTCTGTCGGGATCCTGCCCCCATTCAGACAAGCCTTTTTTCCAGGTTGCAGCTTGCTGAGCAGCATAGTCGGCACTCGATAATCCTTTTTTCTGGGCGTCTTCCTCATTAATCCACGGCGCGAAATCCTCAGGTTTCAAGTCGGGGAATGTCAGCATCAGATTAGAGAGGTCGCCCTTCGGATCGATGACAATCGACGGGATGCCGTCGATTGCGGCCTCTTCAAGCAAGCCGATGCATAAACCGGTTTTGCCGCTGCCGGTCATGCCTACGCAAACTGCGTGTGTCACGAGATCCTTCGAATCGTACAAAAGGATCTCAGGCTTTGGTTGGTTGGTTTTTAGATCGAACGACCGACCGAGGTAGAAGGCGCCCAGCTTTTCAAAGCTTTCCATGCTGACAGTTTTCCCCCGACTTGGAACGTAATTGATAAGTATTCCTGATTTATTTCGAACTATGACACGAACGGCCGCGGTTTTCTAGCTATCGCGTCATTTGCGGTTTCTCCAAAGGTCCCGGATTGAATCTGAAAGCGGCTGGTCGGCCAAAACGGCCGGTCGCTCTAGCGCTGGGCTAAAATCTGCGGGGTTAAGACAAGGCTGCGAGTGACATTCGAAGAGCTTGCAAGTCTCCTTGTAAAAAATGCTGGCGATCAAATCGTGATTTACGGTAATATGCCGCGCATCAACAAGGTTAGGGTTCCATCCCACCCTATTTTCGGCAGTAAATCTCAATTTCGGAGGAAAGAATGAAGAAATTTTTCGCACCCTTAGCTCTACTTGTGCTCGCCCTCGCATTTCTTGCAGCGGGCGTCAACCCAAATGATGTCGGTGCACAGGGTCGTCCCGATGATCCTGGTTCTCAGGCAGCCGTTCGTTCGAACGGCAAAGTAGTCGCTCCCGACGGAGTGGTTTTTGAAAATCAGAAAGCATTCGTTGATGCCGGCAGGAAATGCAGTACCCGCCATGCCGACGATCTTGAAATGGAAGAGATTGGCCGGCAGGCGGAAGCCCATGCTCGAGCTAACGGCCGCGGCAACAATGGTGGTGGGGGTGGTTCAAACGACGGCGCCAGGCTCTATGCCAATGGTTCGATCACTATTCCAGTCCATTTTCACGTCGTCTACAGGTCGGACGGTGTTGGTAACATTCCCGAGGCGTGGCTGGATAACCAGATCAACGCGATGAACGAACACTACGCCGGCGGCGATACACCCGTTTACAGAACCGCTGCCGCAAATACGTCATTCCGCTTTATTAAATCAAGCGTGACGCGAACACAGAACGACAGTTGGTACGCTGCCGGTCCCGGCTCTGCTGCGCAAACTGCAATGAAGAATGCGCTGCACACCGGAACTGCCGACGACCTTAACTTCTACACAAACAGCGGCGGCGGTTATCTCGGCTGGGCTACTTTCCCTAATGAGTATGCCGGAGCACCATCGCAGGACGGCGTAGTTTGTTACTGGGCATCACTTCCCGGCTCCAGTTACGTTCCCTACAATGAAGGCGATACGGGAACTCACGAAGTCGGTCACTGGCTGGGTCTCTATCACACATTCCAGGGCGGCTGCACGTCACCCAATGATGGTGTGTCGGACACTCCTTCGGAACGCAGTCCCTTCTTCGGCTGTCCCGGCAACAAGTCGCCGGACACATGCAAAGGAGCAAACAATCCCGGTGTAGATCCTATTGAGAATTTCATGGACTATACCGATGATCCCTGCATGTACAAGTTCAGTTTGGGACAGTCGGATCGTGTTGACACGATGTGGTCAACCTATCGCAACGGCAACTAGCGCTGTCTGACAGGTTAGAAAACAGATAGAAGGGGTGTTTCTTCGGAGACACTCCTTCTTATGTTTTGATGGTGAGGAAATTTTGATGCGTATCTTAGTCCTGCTAATCGGAGTGATGACCCTTTCCGCGGCCGGTGGCGTCTCTCTTCCTCAAGAGCGGGGCCGGATCATGCCGCCGACCCAATTGACGTGTGATCGGAATGATCTAACGTCCTATGATGGACGCGTGCTCGTTTACCGTCGCCGCAAAGGCAGCACATTTCTGCGCATGCGCACAAACTTCGACACCACCGAAAATGTCACCATTCGTCATCCCAGGACGAACGATCCATCGAAGTTCTTTCTGATAAATGGCGAGGCATTTACGAAAAGTGATTGGGGCAGCATTGAAAAGAAACCTCACGTCTTACGGCCAGGAATGCGCGCGAACGTCTGGGTCTGCCGTGGGAATCCTTCAATTCAACCGGTAGTTGATTGGCGACCGGACGATACCGGCGCTAATCCACGAAGCCGGTAGCGGAGGAACGTGGCACGGGCGTCCCGCCCGTGCGGCACGGGCAAGATGCCCGTGCCACTACTTTATCCACACCGTCTTGATGTTTACGAATTCGCGTATACCAAACTCGCCCAGCTCGCGTCCGTAGCCTGAGTTCTTCACGCCTCCAAAAGGCAAACGCGGATCAGACGCCACCATTCCGTTGATAAAAACACAGCCGGCTTCAAGTTCATCAATGAACCGCTCACGTTCGTTGTCATCGTTGGTCCAAGCTGAAGAGCCGAGCCCAAAAGTTGTGTCGTTTGCGAGTTGTATTGCCTCATCGAAATTGTTAACGCGGAAGAGCATCGCTACCGGGCCAAAAACCTCTTTGGAGTAAGCAGGTGAGTTCTTCGGAATGTTCGTCAGGACAGTCGGCTCATAGAAGTTACCCTTGCGATCGAGCTTTTTACCGCCTGTTAGAACTACAGCTCCCGCCGCCACAGACGTTTTCACTTGATCATCGACGTCCTTCTGTATTTGCTCGGTCGCCAGCGGGCCGATGTCGGTTTTCTCATCAAGTGGATCGCCAACCCGCAAGGCTTTCATTTCCTTAACAAACTGCGACTCAAATTGTTCATAGATATTTCCATGAACAATGAAGCGTTTCGCGGCGATGCACGATTGTCCATTGTTGATGGTCCGCGACTTAACCGCGGTGGAAACCGCTTTGCCGATGTCGGCTGTTGGCATGACGATGAAAGGGTCGCTGCCTCCGAGTTCCAGGACAGTCTTCTTTATCTGCTTTCCGGCAATGCCGGCGACGCTTCGGCCAGCCGGCTCACTGCCCGTCAATGTCGCAGCCGTGACGCGCCTATCTTCGAGGATGGACTGGACGGGTTGTGTGCCGATTAAAAGTGTTTGGAAAGTGCCTTCCGGAAAACCCGCGCGACGAAAAATGTCTTCGATGGCAAGCGCACACTGCGGGACGTTTGACGAATGTTTAAGTAGCCCCACATTGCCGGCCATCAACGCCGGCGCTGCGAAGCGAAACACCTGCCAGAAGGGAAAATTCCATGGCATCACTGCCAACACTGGTCCAAGTGGTTGAAAGCGAACGTAGCTGCGGGTGGCGTCGGTCTCGACGACTTCGTTCGCCAGATGTCTCTCTGCATTCTCCGCATAATAACGGCACACCAATGCGCATTTTTCCGCTTCTCCAACTGCGCCTTTGATAGGCTTGCCCATCTCGATCGTTATGGTGCGTGCGAATTCGTTCTTCTCGTTCTCTAGGATTTCGCTCGCGCGCAACATCCACGCGGCACGCTGGGCGAACGAAGTTTCACGATAACTCCGGAAGGCATCGTCGGCGCGTTGAAGTTTCGTCTCGATTTCTTCGGCGGTTAGGGCTTCGAAAGTTTTGAGAGTTTCACCGGTTGCGGGATTGATCGACGCGATTGCCATGAATTTCCTTAGGGTGTGGATTGAGAGTTGATTATAGCCGCGCGACATTAGTCGCGACTAAGGAACTGAGGAAATAGCGCCGATGCAGTTATAGGATTCAAGAAGCCGCGAAGCGGCGGCAGCATATAGCCCCAGGCGTAAGCCTGGGGAAACGATGGACTTGTAAACACGTGAGCCCGCGAAAGCGGGCGACAGAAATTTAACTACGATATTGGCTCATAGCCTCCGAACTGCCGCCCGCGTTGCGGGCTCAACAACAAAATCATAAGCACACCCCGGGCTTACGCCCGGGGCTATATGCTGCCGCCGCTTCGCGGCTGACTAACGCCCTTAGAACAAGGTGCGATAGATTCTGAGTAATGAACAAGCGGCTTGATAAGTTTGCAATCGCGGCAGCGCTCCAGGAGATCGCTGCACTTCTTGAATTAAAAGGCGGCAAGGACCGCTTCAAGGCGCGCGCCTATCAAACCGGCGCACGCGTCGTCGCGGGCATGAGCGGCGACATCGGCGAAATCATCGAGTCTGATCGGTTGACTGCGATGCGAGGAATTGGCGATGCGCTCGCTTCGCAAATCCGTCAACTCTATCTAACCGGCGACTCCTCGGTACTACAAAACCTACGACGCGAATTTCCGCCCGGAATAATTGAACTCTCCGGCGTGCCCGGACTTTCCATCAGCAAGATCAAAACCCTTCATGAGGCCCTCGGAATTACTTCCGTTGCCGAACTCAAACGCGCAGCCGAAGCAAACCAAATTCGAAGTATCAAAGGGTTTGGTGAGAAGACCGAAAAGAGTCTACTCGAATCCATCAGCACTCACCGCAGACGCGAAAAAGCCGACCAACGTTTACATATTCATCATGCGTTGCGAGTGGCTGAGCAGGTAACCAATTACCTGGAGACTGCTCCGAATGTGAAAGAGATTGCACGCGCTGGATCACTGCGCCGCTGGAAGGAAACCGTTGGAACCGTGCGGCTGGTAGCAAAGACCAACCAACCGGCCGCTTTGATTGATTACTTCATCCGTTTCCCACTCATCGTCAGTGTTGAAGAACAGCAGAAGTCGAGTTGCATCGTTCGACTGGCAGAAGGCGCGCGCGTGGCACTCGTAGCTGCTTCCGAAGCAGACTTCGCACTTGCGGTGTTTACTGAGACTGGTTCACGCGCGCATGTAGAGAAAATTCAGCGCGTTACGAATGGAAGAGTGCCCGGTGCCAAGCAAAACAGAACGAGTAAAACCGCCCGGCGGAGCGGCAAACTTAAAAGCGAAGCCGATATTTACGAGCGTTTTGGCTTGCCTTATATCGAGCCGGAACTCCGCGAGGATGCCGGTGAGATCGAAGCGGCGCTTCGCGGGAAACTACCGCAGGATTTAGTCGAACTGAATGACGTGCAGGGAATGGTCCATTGCCATACCACCTATTCCGACGGAAAGCATTCCGTTGAAGAAATGGCGCTTGCCGCGCAGGCAATGGGAATGAAATACATCACCATCACCGATCACTCACCCACTGCTTTCTACGCAGGCGGCGTCACTCTCGATCAACTGAAGCGGCAGTGGGACGAAATTGCCGCCGTACAGGAAAGAGTGAAGATCAAGATTCTGCGCGGCACTGAATCTGACATTGTTGCCGACGGCCGTCTTGATTATCCCGACAAGATACTCGAACAGTTTGACGTCATCGTTGCCAGCATCCATTCACGCTACAAAATGGACTCGGCCAAGATGACCAAACGCATCGTCACGGCCATGCAGCAACCCGTCTTCAAAATTTGGGGACACGCGCTCGGACGTTTGATTCAACGCCGCCCACCCTTTGAGTGCGACATTGAACGTATCCTTGACGTCATTGCTGAGTCGAAGGCCGCGATCGAGTTAAACGGCGATCCTTACCGGCTCGACATGGAACCGCGTTGGGTCCGCGAAGCGCGCAAGCGAAAGATAAAATTTGTAATCTCGGTAGACGCTCATTCCACCGGTGCACTGAACAACGTGAAATATGGCGTCGGCATCGCGCGGCGTGGATGGGTGAGACGTGGGGAGGTGTTGAACGCTCTCGCGTTGAAGAGTTTCCAAAAAGCAGTGCGACCTGCGTAGGTGCTTCCTAATCAAGTCATTTCCGCTGCTTGTTCTTTGTCAGCCACGGCAGGCTCGCGTCTCCGCCGGACTCTTGATTCAGTTTCTGCACTAACGCCTCAATCCGTTTTCGCGCTTCGGTCGAACTGAGCTTGGCCGGCTTAAAGGTTGCTCTTTTGGCCCAGCGTTCCCACGTTTCCAGAATCTTCGCATGCGCGCCGCTTTCAGTGTGCAACTGACGAGAATTTACTAACAGCCTGCGCTCAAGTTCGCGTGCTGCTGGACTTCTCTGCTTAGATTGAATCTTTGGCGGCCACTTGATCTTGTCGGTTCGAACCTCACCTGCCGCGTCAACCAGTTTCAGTAAATGGCGGGATGAATCCGTGAGACCGCGCTCTTGCCATTCTTCTCGAGAATTACCAATAGCAAATAGTTCCGCCCATAGCTTCTTGTGAACGAAAGTTACTTTGCCGGATACAAGCTTCGTGATGAGGACATCCGGATGATCTTCCAACATTTCGTTGACGGCGAAAATGTCCTGCGCCAGAGGATGGGCCCACCAGGAGCCGCGCAAGCCCTCACCGGTCACAATTGTGCAAACACTCGGCAGGAACGGATCGGTTTGTAAGAGAAGACCAAACGTCTCAAGTTGAGCCATCACGCGTTTGAAGTTTTTGTTCATTGCCTTCGTCGCCTAGCGCCAGATGTTAGAATCCCCGTCACAGAAACAACGCCATGGCTAATTGCATATTCTGCCGTATTATCGCTCGTGAGTTGGAAGGAACGATTGTATTCGAAGATGAATCGTCGCTGGCATTCCTCGATCATCGTCCACTTTTTCCAGGTCACTGCCTGTTAGTTCCGAAACGACATCTCGAGACGCTCGCCGATTTGCCGAACACACTTATCGAACCATTCTTCGAAAATGCACAACTCATTTCCCGCGCAGTTGAGTCGGCACTTAAGGCGGAGGGTACGTTCGTCGCCATGAACAATCGAGTCAGTCAGAGCGTTCCCCATCTTCATGTGCACATTGTGCCGCGGAAAAAAGGCGACGGGCTAAAAGGTTTTTTCTGGCCGCGGCATAAATACACCGATGACGCCCATATGCGCGAGGTGCAGCAGTTATTGATTTCCGCGATTGCGGAGCTTAAGAAAAGTTGAGGAGAAATCTAGATGCGAACCCGACCGGTGTTTTTGCTTTTCGTATTAGTTGTCTTTACCAGCGCTGTTACCGCGCAAACCCCCGCTACGCTGGATCGTTTGTCATGGCTGACCGGCTGCTGGGAAGGAAAGGCGGGAGCGGCAACTCTTGAAGAAATCTGGTCAAAACCGGGGGGTGGTTCGATGATTGGACTCGGTCGCACGGTTAACCAAAACAAGACCCTCTCGTTTGAATTTATGCAGTTTCGCGAAGAAAACGGGACGCTCGTTTTTCTTCCACAACCACAAGGCGGCCCACAGGTCCGCTTTCCATTGAAATCAATAACGGGACAAACGTTGACATTCGAGAATCTGCAACATGATTTTCCACAAAGAGTGTTTTATGAGCGCAAAGGAAATCTTTTACTGGCGGGAATCGAAGGAACAATGAAAGAAAAATTTTCTCGACAGGAATTTCTGATGAGAAAAGTGCGTTGTAATTGAATCAAATCCGCTTGTTTCGTTAACAAATTCCTTGTCAATAGAATTTTTCGTATCGCGTTCAAAATAAAACACACAAAAATTTGATCTTAAAACTGCATTCGCGTATAAACCTCCCCGTCACGAAGGTCACGGTCTTCGAGACCAACGAAGGGATCGGCAATCAGTGCGGTGACGCACAGTGCGAGAGAGTTAGCAGCGGTCTGTTGATTCTAATGACGCCCTAAGTTGAAGCCGAAAGGCTTTGCTAGAGAAAGTCGCGAGGCTTTCTCGAGCCACTCGGATCAAAACGAGTGGAACCCTTTGGAGTGGACCCGCCGAAGGGGGCGAATGGCTCGACGCAAGTTGAGCTGACGTTGCCGGGTCGTAACCGGAGGTGGAGGAAAAGCCACCAAAACAAAAACCTAACGGCACCGTATCCGCAAGGATGCGAGAATTGTGAAAACATTTCGTGTGCTGACCGAGGATCAGGCTGACCGCCAGTTGATCATCGGGATATAAATTGGCAGCCTAGTGTGTACATGCGAAGCTGCCATCCTATTAAAAGCTTCGGCGATTTTTAGGAAACGGATTAGCGCTACTTTCAGCTTGCTGGGAGTAGCGCTTTCCGTTTTTGGGTGCTGGCGTTATGATGGCGACCCGTTTTCCAGGACACTCGAATAATCAAGCGCAAACGCCCGCAGTCTCCCTTCGCGTCTCTGCGCTCAATGCTTTTAAGGAGATAACCATGACTGAAGCAAGAATGCAGGAAGCGCCGGATTTCGCGCCAGGCACCTTCTGTTGGGTCGAATTGGCGACGAGTGATAGCGAGGCCGCAAAAAAGTTTTACACCGAACTGTTTGGTTGGAGCTTTGATGACAACCCGATGGGCCCGGGCATGGTCTACACGATGTTGAAGAGCGATGGTAAGGAAGTCGGCGCTCTCTACAAAATGATGCCGGATATGGCCGCGCAGGGAATACTGCCCCACTGGATGTCGTATGCGTCAACCGAGAATGCTGACGAATCTAGTGCTAAAGCAAAATCGCTCGGCGGCACCGTCATGCAAGAGCCGTTTGACGTATCTGATTTTGGACGGATGGCGGTGATGCAGGACCCGACCGGGGCGGTCTTTTCTGTTTGGCAAGCGAAGAAGCACAAAGGCGCGGCGCTGGTAAACGCGCCAGGCGCGTTGTGTTGGAACGAATTGATGACGTCTGATGCGGCCAAAGCCGGCGACTTCTACACGGGCCTCTTTGGTTGGGGAAAGGACGTACAAAACTTTGGCCCGATGGAATACACCATGTTCACTAATGGCGGGCAACCGACGGCAGGTATGCTTCAGATCTCTCCGGAGATGGGGAACATCCCACCTAATTGGCTCGTTTATTTCGCGGTTGACGACTGCGATGCAAAGGTACAAAAAGCTACTGAGCTGGGAGCGACTGTGATGAAGCCGGCAGACGACATTCCCGGCATTGGTCGTTTCGCCATCCTGACGGATCCGCAAGGCGCAGCTTTCGCGATTATTAAACTTGAGGCACCACCGCAGTAACGACCCAGGACTTATCCGCAGATTGCGCAGATTAGGCAGATTCACCCGAAAGTTATCAGCCACGGATGAACGCGGATAAACGCGGATCGAATTGAAGGCACGCAACCAGAACTGAGAATGAACCTCCACAATCATTGTGAATCTGGCAGTTGGCGAAGTTCTGATTCGCGTGCTTCCGCGTAAATCCGCGGCGGATACTTTTTTCTTTGCATAATCTGCGGATAGCCTTCCTATGAAGTCACGCGTCGTCTGGTTGTTGCTATGTGTTATCTGGGGATCGACGTGGCTATTCATTAAGCTTGGCCTCGAAGACCTGCCGCCTTTTACCTTCGCCGGTATTCGTTTTGTCATTGCCTCACTAATTCTCTTGGCGATCATCCGCGCCCGCCACATACGTTTCCCGCGCACGCTCAAGGATTGGAAGTTACTGGCGATAACCGGCTTTCTGTCGTTCACGCTCAACTACGGACTTGTTTTCTGGGGCGAACAATACATTTCGTCGGGACTCGCGGCCTTATTTCAAGCCACGATTCCGGTGTTCGGTTTGGTGATTGCTCATTTCTATTTGCCGGGAGAACAAATGACGCCGGCAAAAGTTTTTGGAGTAATACTTGGCATTGCAGGTGTTGCCGTAATCTTTTCCAATCAGTTGACCATAGCCGGCACCATGGCGCTGGCAGGCAGCGCGGCCCTGGTGTTTGGTTCAGCGTGCGCAGCATATGCGAACGTCCTGGTGAAGAGTCGTGGAGGAAAAATGGAACCGGCGATCCTGGCGTTCGGTCAGATGGTGTTTGGCCTGGTGCCTCTATTGCTGCTGGGACTTGCGCTCGAAGGTAATCCCTTACGGTTTCGGTGGACCGGGATCGCGATCGTCTGCCTGTTTTATTTGGCAATCGTGGGAACCGTGGTCGCGTTTCTTATGTATTACTGGCTGGTCCAACACATGGACGTCACGAAGACGATGCTGATCGCGCTCGTAACGCCGGTGGCGGCGGTGATCCTGGGAATGATCGTGTTGAACGAAGAACTCAACTGGCGAACACTCATTGGCGGGTTGATGATTATCATGGGCATTGCTCTGCTGGTCTTGAAGAGGAAGAAAAGTGAACCAGAATTGGTATCGTCTGCCTAGTGATTACTTCTACCGCTGGCTTTATCCACCCAATTCAACTCTTCAGTTTGCGCTAGCAGATACGCCTCGACGGCGCGTCTCACCAGATAGACCTCACTAGCCGGATAACATTCAGGAAGCTTTCTTAACTGATCCAGTTGGACTGGCGTTAACCAAAAACCACCTATCTCCCAACCAAAAAGATTAGGCACGGCAAGCTCCAAAGCCGCTCGATGGACGGCCCGCAGGTACTTGGCTGCACATGACTCGATTTCGACGACACAATCGTTCAATGCGAAGGCACAGACCATGACATCAGAAGAAATTGGCCGCGAACTGAATTCATCTTCAGTCATCGTGTTGGACCATCAGGCGGAAGGATAATTTCTAATTAGTCCACGGACGACACCCTGGAGTTGCAGGCGGCCAGGCGTTTTGATGAAGATCGGTTTGAACTGCGGGTTGGCCGGTTCGAGCCGAATGAAGTCAGGCTCGCGATAAAATTTCTTTACAGTTGCGTAGTTGCCGTCGATTAAAGCAACAACCATTTGCCCGTTCTCCGCAGTTTGTTGCGACTGGACGATGATGATGTCGTTGTCCTGAATGTTTTCCTCAATCATTGAATCGCCACGCACTCGCAGCGCAAACATTCGACCACGGCCAATCATGTTCTTTGGAGCAGCTACAGTCTCGTGGGAGAGAATTGCCTCTATCGGTTGACCGGCGGCCACCAGACCCAGCAAGGGAATCTCATCTCCAACCGCCTCTTCTGCCCCGGTCACGATCTCAATGCCGCGACTCACATTCGGAATGCGTTTGATGAGGCCCTCACGTTCCAATACGGACAAGATGCTATGAACGCTTGCCGAGGAACTCATCTGAAATTGCTTGCCAATCTCTGCAATCGTGGGCGGCTGCTTTTGTGATTCCGAGTAGCGCCGAATAAAGTCATAAACCTGTCGTTGGCGTGCTGTTACCGGCATCCATCAATCCTTTCGCCTTGAAAAAACTTGCCTTGGCACCTGGTCGCGTGGTATTTTCGGCTCGAAACGAAAATCAAGCGAATATTAACGAATAGTAGTTGATGCGTCAAGAACTTTGGAGTGCGGTGACCTGTCGCCGCTTTAAAAGCGCTGAAGTCAGCGCACTCCACAAAAATCATTTCAGAACGCGGGCAAGTTTTTTGAGGTCATTGACAAAGCGACGGTGCTCGAGACGCCGTGTTTCATCATCAGGCGTGCGCAGGATTGAGGAGGGGTGAACGGTCGCCATCACATAAGGCGCAAGCGGCGATTCGATAAATTCGCCGCGTTGTTTGGTGACGCGAAATTTCGGTCCGAGGAGGGTTTGAGCCGCGGTTGCGCCGAGCGCCACGATCACTTGCGGTTTGACGACAGCGACTTCGGCCTTGAGCCAGGGCAAACACGCGCCGATTTCCTGTGAGTTAGGTTTCTTATGAATGCGGCGCTTGCCACGAGGCTCCCATTTGAAATGTTTGACAACATTCGTGACGTAAGTTTGCGAGCGATCGATTCCAGCTTCATCGAGCGCACTATCAAATAGCCGGCCGGCTGGGCCAACAAAGGGTTTGCCGGTGAGATCTTCTTCGTTACCTGGTTGTTCGCCGACGAACATCACGATTGAACGACGACGACCTTCGCCAAAAACGGTTTGGGTTCCGCGTTTCCAAAGGTCGCAAGCTTTGCAACCGGCAGCGGCGTCTTTCAAGGCAGGCAGAGTTAATTTGTCTGGAAAGAATTCTTCGGCTGAATGTTGAGACGGCTTTCGCGGCATATGTAACGCAAACTGTTAGTTTGCGGTTTTTGAAGAGGAATGGACGCAAACTACAGTTTGCGTTACGGGTTATAAATCATGAGTGCTGCATTTTCAAAAGTTCAGATTCCATCTGAAGTCGCTGCACGTTTCGGAGACGCGTTCAAGCAACATGAAAAACGCGCCGCGGAAGTAATGCCGACTGGGATCGCGCAATTCGATTCGTTCCATGGAGGATTACCGCGCGGCGCCATTACCGAAATTTCCGGACCAGCGTCTTCCGGCCGCACGAGCTTTATGCTGTCCGCACTGTCTCATGCAACCAATCACGAAGAGGTTTGCGCACTCGTAGATACCGACAACGTTTTCGATCCCTCTTTGGCGGCACAAGCGGAAATTAATCTCGATCGACTACTTTGGATTCGGGCGGCCCATAATCTGGAGCACGCATTCAAAGCTACTGATTTGCTGCTCCAGGCCGGCGGCTTCGGACTTGTTATTCTCGACCTGGGCGATGTGGCAGGGAATTCTGTGAAGCGAATCATTTCATCCTGGTGGTATCGCTTTCGTCGCACGCTCGAAGCAACACCAACCGTGTTGCTCGTCATCGCCCAGCAAAGTTGCGTCGGTTCGAGAGCTGCTTTGGGATTGGAATTGAAAAAAGAAGAGGCCGTGTGGTGTTCTATGAAAGCTGACACCGGATTGCAGGTCTTGAAGCCGAAACGCTTTTCGCAAAGTCCATCGAGAAGGATTCAAGTAACCCAGACACTACCTCACTCGAATCTTTTGAGCCGCTTATCGTTCCACGTCGAATGCACTCGGCCTTTGTATCTGAAGACGCCGAGTAACGCCCGAATCGACGCTAGTCGATAAGCAAATTGGTCCAAGGTCCAAAGTCCAAGGTCCAAAGTCCAAGGTTCAAAGTCCAAAGCGGGGGGCATGCCCCCTTCCCAACCTGAGAGGAATTCAATCTTGAGGCCCAAACCCCGCTTGACAATTTTCGATAATTTTCGCTAATCTTCGACTTCCAATTAGATGAGGATAACCGATGTTTGCTGGAATTTATTGTCAGCACATGCCGGCCGAAGTGTCTTTAGTGGACTTTGCCTACGGCTTTTCGCCGCTGGTGGAAGAATTCGATAAACGCACTGTCGTTATCGATGCAGACGGCTGTGAACTTCTGTTTGGCTCCAGTTATCAGCTAGCGAAACACATCGCGAGCCGGGCTGCCCAATCTCTCGCTTTAGGCGGACTGGGACAAAACGTTAACGTCGCTTTGGCAGTCAATCCGGACGCGTCTATCCATGCTGCCAAATTCTGCGCGGGCATTACGTTTACCGCGCCCGGCGAAGAGCTCACCACGCTCGGCCGCTTAACTTTAAACAACCTTCAGTTTGCTCTCGTTGGTCTTGATGAAGATCGCACCGAAGCAATCTTTGAGACGTTGAAGCTGTGGGGCGTGCATACGTTCAGACAGTTTGCCGAGTTGCCGGTCACCGGCGTGTCTGAACGTTTGGGACAGGATGGAATAAAACTAAAAGAACTCGCTGCCGGTAAAACTGAACGTCAACTGCGACTTCGTCAGGCGCCGCCTGTTTTTAAGGGCGCTATCGAACTTGAATACGCGATCAGCGAATTACAGCCGCTCGCCTTCATACTCGCCCGATTGCTGAATCAGATCTGCGCGAGTTTGAACGCTTACGCGCTCGCCACCAATTCGCTTCATGTGCAATTGAAGCTCGAGAAAGGCGTGCCTCACGAGTTGCACTTAAACCTGCCTTACCCGATGCGCGACCACAAGGTGTTTTTGAAACTGTTGTTGCTGGAGACGGAAACGCATCCTCCGCCGTCGCCTGTGACGGCAGTCGTTATTGATTGCGAACCAGTGAAGCCACGGTTGTTGCAGTCTGGTTTGTTCGTTCCGTTAGCGCCCGAACCGGAGAAGCTCGAACTAACGTTGGCACGACTCGCGAAGTTGTTAGGGGCGGATAACATCGGCTCGGCTGAATTAATCGACACTCACCGGCCGGATGCTTTTCGTATCACAAAGTTTGTGTTGCAGGAAACAAAGAAGCGGAGAAGAAGCAGACAGCAAACAGTAAACAGCAAACAGCAAACGGCCGTCAGCAATCGGAAATTGGAAATTGGAAATCGGAAATGTCTCATGGGCTTTCGAATGTTTCGGCCGCCGCTGCGGGCGATCGTACAAGCCGAGCACGGACGTCCGACAGACATTAGCGCCTGGGACAAGCAGAGAAGTGTCTACGGAAAAGTTGTGACGGCCGGTGGTCCATGGCGGACGACCGGCGACTGGTGGCGGGTGGACGGTTGGGCGAGAGATGAATGGGACGTTGCCATTGAAGAGAGATCACGAGAACAAACGCTCTATCGAATTTATCGAGAACTGAGTAGTGGGACGTGGTTTGTTGAGGGGGTTTATGACTGAGAAAGAGCAAACAAAACAGCAAACAGTGAACAGCAAACAGTAAATGACAGTCAAGCAGCAGTCGCAGATTACATAGAATCAACTAAAGGTGGCAGACTGCTGTGCCGCCTGCCTCCTGCCACCTGCCTCCTGCTGTTTGCTGTTCACTGTTTGCTGTTCACTAATATGACTTACATCGAATTACATGCGCGGTCGGCGTTTAGTTTTCTTGAAGGAGCTTCGGTTCCGGAGGAACTAATCGCCGCAGCGCAGGAGCTGGATATGCCGGCGATGGCGCTGCTGGATCGTAACGGCGTATACGGCAGTCCGCGTTTTCACCTGTCGGCGAAGAAGAATGAAATTAAGGCGCATATCGGGGCGGAGATCCAAGTCCAAGGTCAATCAATAGTCCAAACTCCGAAATCTAGACAGAGTCCAAAGCAAACGAGCGCCGAAGGCGCGGAAGAAAATAGCCCCGGGCGTAAGCCCGGGGTAAAAACCCGGCATTTAATTAAAGCCCGCGAAGCGGGCGACAGAAGTGACATGACTGTCGCCCCTATCGGGGCTCAGCGGCAGGGTTTCGATACTGAACCCCGGGCTGACGCCCGGGGCTACTATCTTCCGCCCGCTATCGCGGGCTCGTGGCCGCAAACCTTCACAGTTCCGCTTCTCGTCCGAAATCGAACCGGTTATCAAAATCTTTGCCGGCTAATCACGTTGATGAAGCTGCGTGTGCCCAAGCACGCGAAACCGGGTGAGTGCGCCGTGACGCTTGATGAACTCGCAGCTCATGCTGAAGGCCTCGTCTGTTTAACGGGCGCCGGCGATGGACCACTCGCTCATGCTCTGAACGAAAGAAACACCGACTCCCCAACCGCCGCACAACAACTCGCCGAATCGCTTAATCGACATTTTCGGCGCGGGAAATGTTTACGCGGAGCTTCAGCGGCATTTCAATCGCGATGAGGAAGCGCGAAATCAGGCAGTGGTGGGAATTGCGCGGCGCTTGAATTTACCGCTGTTGGCCACGAACGGTGTCTGTCACGCGAGCCGCGCACAACGCGAAGTGTCGGACGTGTTCACTTGCATTCGCAATCACGTGCGGCTGGAAACTGCTGGTCGCCTGCTCGCAAACAACTCCGAACGCTATTTGAAACCGGCGAAGATGATGGCGCGCCTTTTTGCTGATTTACCGGAAGCAATTGCCAACACCCTCGAGTTGTCTTCGCGTCTCAAATTCACGCTCGAAGATCTCGGTTACGAATTTCCTAAGTACCCCGTTCCAAACGGTGAGACGATGACGTCGTTTCTCCGGCAACGCACAGTGGAAGGCGCGCGTCTGCGTTATCCCGGCACCCACGGCAAGCCTTCTTACGAAAAAGCGCGCGCGCAAATCGAGCGTGAGCTTCACCTGATCGAAAAACTCAAGCTTGAAGGTTATTTCCTGATCGTTTGGGACATCGTTGAGTTTTGCCGGCAGCAGGGAATTCTGATTCAAGGGCGCGGCTCGGCGGCCAACAGTGCGGTTTGTTACAGCCTGGGAATTACCGCTGTCGATCCGATCGGCATGGAGTTGTTGTTTGAACGTTTTCTTTCGGAAGAACGTGGTGAGTGGCCTGACATCGATTTGGATCTGCCCAGCGGCGATCAGCGCGAACGCGCGATTCAATACGTCTATGAGCGCTACGGCAAGTTAGGCGCAGCGATGACGGCAAACGTCATTACGTATCGTGGGCGTTCGGCGGCGCGCGAAGTAGGGAAGGCGCTTGGTTTTGATGACGACACGCTGAGTCGTCTTTCAGGTTTAGTGCACACGTGGGAATGGAAGGACCCGAAAGACTCAACTGAACGACAGTTTCGCGACGCCGGACTCGACTTGAGAAATCCTCGCATTCGAAAATTCTTTGAACTGTATCAACGCGTGCAGGATTTGCCACGTCACCTGGGCCAACATTCCGGGGGCATGGTGATTTGTCAGGGACAACTCAATTCGGTGGTGCCGCTGGAGCCGGCGGCCATGCCCGGCCGTGTAGTGGTGCAGTGGGACAAGGAAGACTGCGCGGACCTGGGCCTGATCAAGGTTGATCTTTTGGGGCTCGGAATGATGGCGGTGCTTGAAGAGTCGATTCAGTTGATTCGCGATGCATACCGGGAAGAGGTTGATTTGGCCCAACTGCCTCAGGACGACGAGGCAGTTTATGCGGCACTCCAAAAAGCAGACACGATCGGGATGTTTCAGGTTGAGAGTCGCGCGCAGATGTCGTGTTTGCCGCGACTCCGGCCGCAAAAGTTTTACGACATCGTGGTGCAGGTGGCGATAATTCGGCCCGGGCCAATTGTCGGCAACATGGTCCATCCCTATTTGAAACGGCGGCAGGGTCGCGAGGCCGTGGTTTATCCGCATCCACTGCTCGAGCCGGTGTTGCGGCGCACGCTCGGTGTTCCGTTATTTCAGGAGCAACTATTGAAAATGGCGATGCTGTGCGCGGATTTTTCCGGTGGCGAAGCGGAAGAGTTGCGGCGCGCTTTTGGATTCAAACGTTCGGAAGCGCGCATGAAGGAAGTGGAAATCAAACTGCGGCGGGGTATGGCCCGCAACGGAATTCCACAAAAAGCGCAGGATCAAATCGTGCAAGCGATCACGTCGTTTGCGCTGTACGGCTTTCCTGAGTCGCACGCAGCCAGCTTTGCGTTGATCGCTTATGCGAGCGCGTATTTGAAGTGTCACTACCTGGCAGCCTTTACCGCGGCCATTCTTAACAACCAGCCAATGGGTTTTTATCAGCCATTCACTTTAATAAAGGACGCGCAGCGACATGGACTGACAGTGTTGTCGATCGATGTAACGAAGTCGGATTGGCTGTGCACGATCGAAGCAAGTCCAACGTCCAAAGTCCAAGGTCGAAAGTCCAAGGTCCAGGGTCCAAAGTCAAAGGTAATTTCAGAGTCACAAACGTTTTCCGAAAAACAGACCTTGGACCTTGGACCTTGGACTTTGGACAAAGATTTCCCGATGCGTTTGGGTCTACGCTACGTAAAAGGTCTCAGCGAAAAATCCGGACGGGCAATTGTAGGAGCAAGAGCAGAAGCGCCATTTGCGAGCATTGATGATCTACAACATCGCGTGCCAGAGTTGCGTAAGGATGAACTGCGAAAACTTGCGGCAGTAGGAGCGTTGAATTTTATCCACAAAGGCCCAAGGTCCAAGGTCGATTACAAGTCCAAAGTCGATTACAAGTCCAAAGTCGAAAGTCCAAGGCCCAAAGTCCAACACAAGTCCAAAGTCGAAAGTCCAAGGTCCAAAGTCAAACACAAGACAGGCCCGCGGACTTTGGACATTGGACCTTGGACCTTGGACCAACAGGGTACGACGCGTCGCGATGCGTTGTGGCAAGTTGAACGTGTGGTGCGGCCGGCCGGCGAGCTTTATGAAAATCTGCATGAAATGGACGGCAATTCGCCACTGACACCCATGACGCGCGCCGAACGAATGGATGCTGACTTTCGCGGCACCGGCCTGACGATTGGGAATCATCCCGTTACATATCATCGCGGCGAGCTGGACGCGCTCGGCGCGACGCGCGCGATCGATATTCACCAAATGCCAGACGGCAAGAGGATCAGTGTCGGCGGTTGGGTCATCGTGCGACAACGTCCAGGTACGGCGAAAGGGTTTGTATTTTTAACTTTGGAGGATGAAACCGGTGTGGCGAATATAATTATTACGCCGCAATTGTTTGATAAAAACCGTCTGGTGCTGGTGGACCATCCGTTTCTATTGATTGAAGGAGTTCTTCAGAACCAGGACAACGTCATTTCGGTGAAGGCCAAACGAATTAAACCGCTATCGTTCAAAGTCGCAGCCGCACCATCGCATGATTTTCATTGACTTTGGAGTGCGGCGGTTTGACGCCGCTTTGGTTATGTAAGAAGACAAAAGCGCCGACAGGTCGGCGCACTCCAAAAGTTTCGCAATATTGGAGAAGCGAGGCGCGGTGCAATAAACTAACTTGACAACACTCAAGCTAGCTACGGTAACGCAAACTTCAGTTTGCGAATTGATTTAACACCCAAGACGCTTTCGCAAACTGAAGTTTGCGTTACCGAACCCTCTATAAAGGAGACAACTATGAAGATTAACTACCCAGCGGTGATCGTCGCGGCAGTTGTTCACTTCATAATCGGTGGCCTGTGGTACAGCGTCATCTTCGGCAATACCTTTCTGAAGATCGTTCAGTGGACGCCCGAACAAATCGAACAGATCGTAGCGAAGACCAGTTGGACCCACTACCTGCTCGCGTTTATCACGTCTCTGGTGCTCGTTTACATCCTCGCTCACTTCGTTCAATACACCGGCGCCAAAGGCGTTGTTGGTGGAATGCAGACGGCGTTCTGGCTCTGGCTCGGGTTCGTCGCGACGACGCAGTTGTCTTCAGTGATCTTCGAACAGCGCAAGCTCGGTCTCTATTTGCTTAGCGTCGGTTACTATCTGGTCGCCGGACTGATCTGCGGTGCGATTCTCGCTGCGTGGAAACCGCGTGTGGCCAGCGCGACTGCGACTGCTACGTAAAACGGTCAATCTACATTAGGTCGGGCCACTGCGACCGCGAGTCATTACCGACTTCACTCGCCGCCGCAGCTGCGTCTTGCCGAAACTTTCTTGCAAGCGGACTGGAATCAAGTAAACTTCGGCGTGAAATGTCGGAGTCGGTCATCGGCGATCAAGTGTGGGCCGAGATGGCTGAGGCCCAGAAGATCGACGCTGTCGTGCGGGGCCAGGCGACGCTGAAACAAATGAGCGAAGGCTTGCTCGACGGCTCGGAAGAGTTGCGTCGCGTCTGCCGGGATGCGTTGGCCCATACCGATCTGTCATCCGAATTATCTCGCGGCAACGCCGGCGCCAGAGACTCGTCCCACCGAACCGGCAAAGCGGCGCGAAGGACAAAGCCGGCGCAGGAAGAAACGACGCGCGCCTGAGCCGGCATGCAAACAACGGTTCGGATTGCCTGAAGGATTCGTGCCGCGTCTCCAGCGTTTCGGACGCAGCGTCTTACTTGAACTAAATATCTATTGTCTGCCAAACGGCGCAGAGTTTGTTCCATCGCGTCCGGTAGGCACCCTCGGCGCACGGCAACATCTCTACGCGCTCCTGACGATCGAGCAGCATTTGTCCGGTCGACGTGGATCGGTTTACGTGAAGAACGACGGCAGGATTTTCGACTACAGTGTTGACAGCGCAAATCCGGTCGGCGACATTTTTGATACCGGTTACACGATCTATGATCTCGAGCGCACCGGCGGTTACGCGCCTGTGCCGGCTAAACGACGAAACCGGAAGGCAACTGTGAAAGTTCGTGGCGTCGCAGCCGGTGGCCGCTGATTTGATCGACAGAACAATGACTGATAACACTTCCGATAACTCGCCGCGTTTCGATCGGCGGCCCTGGGGCACATTCACGGTACTCGACGAAGGCGAGGGATTTAAAGTCAAACGAATCGAAGTGTTGCCGGGTAAGCGACTCAGTTATCAAAAGCACGCGCAACGCGCGGAACATTGGTTCGTCGTCGAGGGCACCGCGCGCGTCACGCTCGACGATTCCGACGTTACAGTTGAGGCCGGACAGGCGATTGATATTGCGGTCGGGTCGGCGCACCGCGTCGCTAACGAAGGGGAAGAGACACTCGTGTTTATTGAAGTCCAACGAGGTGGTTACCTGGGTGAAGATGACATCGTGCGGCTCCAGGACGATTTCGGTCGATGAGTGCGAAGTCCAAAGTCCAAGGTCCAAGGAGAGTTACCCTTCCAAGGTTTTGAGCACACCCCTGACAGTTGTCTTGGTTTGAACGTTCGAATAGTGTAAAAGGAACCAACGAGAAGTTTGCTTGGGGGCACGGCACGCCGTGCCCCTAATTGTTGCTCCCTCTCGCCTCTTCCAGTGAGAGAGGGAGAGAACTCAAATGGAAACTGAGATTCTCAAAAACTGATTCAATGTCCGCGCCGGATTCAGAGCTGGGCGGTGAAGACGTAAGCCTTTGGACCGCCGTGCGCGAATCCATTCGCGGCGGTCACCATCACGACTACACCAAGGGTCCGATCGGGCGTTCCATTATCCTGCTCGCGATACCGATGGTCCTCGAGATGTGTATGGAGAGCGTGTTTGCCGTCGTCGACATCTTCTGGGTAGCGCATCTCGGCGCTGATGCGGTCGCGACTGTTGGACTCACAGAATCGATGCTGACGCTGATGTACGCCGTCGCCATCGGTCTCGGAATTGGGGCTACCGCGATGGTCGCGCGCCGCATTGGTGAACACAATCCTGATGGCGCAGCGCGCGCTGCGGTACAGGCAATCGCTTTGGGTTTGATCGTTTCGGTAGTGTTTGCAGTTCTGGGAGTGGCGCTGGCGCCAAAACTCCTGGCGTTGATGGGTGGTTCGCCCTGGGTGCTGGAACACGGATCCAGCTTCACCCGCATCATGTTCGCCGGCAACGCGTCAATCCTATTGCTGTTTCTTATCAATGCAATCTTTCGCGGAGCCGGTGACGCAGCCATCGCTATGCGCGTTTTATGGCTGGCGAATGCTATCAACATCGTTCTTGGACCATGCTTCATTTTCGGCCTTGGTCCATTTCCCGAGATGGGCGTCGCCGGCGCCGCAGTTGCAACAACCATCGGCCGCGGCACCGGCGTCCTGTACGCGTTTAGCAAATTGATTCGCTCGGGCGGGCGGTTCGACATTCGCAGGTCTCATTTGAAGCTTGAACCTGCAATCATGCGACGCCTGGTCAGTCTTTCTTCGACTGCGACATTTCAAGTGTTCATCGGCATGGCAAGTTGGATTGGTTTGATTCGAACGATCTCGACCTTCGGCAGCAATGCAGTAGCGGGTTACACGATCGGCATTCGCGTGATTGTGTTTGCCCTGCTGCCTTCGTGGGGGATGGCGAATGCGGCCGCTACGATGGTGGGCCAGGCACTCGGCGCGCGGAAACCCGATCGTGCGGAAACCGCGGTCTGGCGCGCCGGTTTCTACAACATGATCTGCCTGGGAATTGTCGGTGTGTTGTTTGTCGTCTTCGCGAGGCAAATCATCGGTCTGTTTACGAACGATCCGAATGTGGTGCCCTATGGTGTGGATTGCCTCCGGATTGTTTCCTACGGCTTTCTGTTTTACGCGTACGGCATGGTGCTGACGCAGTCGTTCAACGGAGCCGGGGATACCTGGACACCGACGATCATCAATTTGTTTGTGTTTTGGCTCTGGGAACTGCCGCTGGGTTACGTTCTTGCGATTGTTTTTGGTATCGGCCCGCGCGGCGTATTTCTTGCCATCATGATCGCGTTTTCAACTCTCGCTCTGATCAGCGCGATTGTCTTCCGGCGCGGCAATTGGAAAACGCGAGTGGTTTGACTGGCCGAGGCCGGGCCCGAGAGCCAGTTTTTTGTTTGCATTCGCAAGGCCTTAGTTAATAGAATCTGCCCACCTAGAGCCATCGAGCTTTAACTCCCGACATTCCCAGACAGTCGATTTCACATAAGGATTTTCGCATGCCCCGTACCCCCCTCCCGCGGCCTATGCGGCTTCGCGCACGACGCACAGCTTTAACCTTACTTGCATTCACCCTCCTCGCCTGGGTCGTCTTTCCTGACTCACTCAAGACGCGGATCCAACCAACCGCTCAAGCGGCAACGCTTACCGTCAACAACACCGGCGATGGGAGTGACGTTGCGCCTGGGAATGGCACCTGCGCCGATGCCGGCGGACAATGCACTCTGCGCGCGGCAATTCAGGAGTCAAACGCCACCTTTACCGCCGACACAATCAACTTCTCCGTCACCGGCACGATTGATCTGAATACAGCGCTGCCGGCGATTAGTTTCAACACGACGATTCAGGGGCCCGGTGCCGGCATGCTTACCGTGAGGCGCAGTACGGCCGGCGGAACACCGAACTTCCGTATCTTCACCATCAACTCCGGTGCTGTCGTCAACATCTCGGCACTGACGATAACCAACGGCAGGACCTCCGATGGTGGTCCCGTCGGTAGCGAAGGGCTTCCTGGGTACGGTGGTACAGGCGAATTCGGAGGCGGCATTCTCAATAGCGGCTCATTAACCCTGGCCGACGTAATCGTTACAAACAATCGCACTGGGAATGGCACGCCAGGCACAAGTGGCAGAGGCGGCGTGGGTGGTTTTGGTGGTGGAATCTCCAGCTCCGGACCACTGACGATGACAAACGTGACGGTCAGCAACAACACGACCGGAAATGGAGCAGAAGGCTATTTTGGCGGATGGGGTGGACGAGGGGGAGGCATTTTCTTTTCAGGTAATGGCCTCACGATCACTAACAGTTCGGTTACGGGAAACCGGACCGGCAATGGAGGAAACTCGGTCAGTGGCGCCGCATCAGGTGACGGAGGAGACGGCGCTGGGATTTACGCCGAGAAGGGCCCTTTAAATCTGTCGAGCGTAATCATCGACAGTAATGATGCCGGTGACGGTTACCCAACCATTAGCAGTTCGGGTGGTCACGGCGGTGGACTAGTCACGCACCCTGAAGTCCAAGCCACTCTCACCAACTGCACAGTCAGTAACAACAACTCCGGTCAGGGTGGTTCCGGTTTCGTTGGTGCGGGCGGACTGGGGGGCGGAATTTTTAACAATGGCCCAATGAAAATAATCGGAAGTACGGTCAGTGGTAATTTCACCCAAGGCCCAAGTTCCGGAGGCTATGCGCACGGCGGCGGAATTTTCAATGGCAATGCGTTAACGATCATCAACAGTACGATTAGCGGAAACGTCGCCCACGCAAGCGGGACAGCCCGCGGCGGCGGCATTTATAACAATGCTTCGTCAATGTCCTTAATAAACGTAACCATCACTGGGAATTCTGCAACAACCGCCGGCTTCGAACCGGGCCAGGGACTACACACACGGGGCACGACCAATATCAGGAACTCGATCGTTGCCAACAACGGCCCTTCGACTTCCCCCGACTTGTCAGGTAATTACAATTCCCAAGGCCACAATCTGATAGGTAAGGGAAGTTCAGATCAGTCGGGCCTTGTACACGGGGTAAATGGCGACCAGGTTGGTACGGTTGCCACTCCGATCGATCCATTGCTTGGGCCGCTCGCGAACAACGGTGGTCCAACGTTGACACACGCTTTGCAGCTGAATAGTCCGGCTCTCGACGCTGGAGACGATTGTGTCACGCAAGTTGCTCACTGTGGCGACGCAAACATTCCACAACTCACAACAGATCAACGTGGTGCGGCGCGGTCGGTAGACTCCGGCGACGCAGATGCAATTGCGACTTCAGATATCGGGGCGTTCGAGCTTCATTCAGCGATGGAAAACATCCCTGACAAAACCACTAATGAAGACACGCCCATACTAGTTTCTTTTTCAACAGGTGATTTAGGTCCAGCGGTAACTTCAGTCTCTGCTTCGTCTGACAACCAGGCTTTAGTACCTGACGGTAATATTCAAGTAAGCGGATCAGGCTCTGTGCGATCTTTGCTAATCACTCCAACCGCAAACCAGTCTGGGAGTACCACCATTACGGTGACGGTGAATTACAGCGGCGGATCAACCGCAATCGATACTTTCCTGCTTACGGTGGCTTCAGTTAATGATGCGCCGGCGTTCACAAAAGGTTCTGACCAGACCGTGCTCGAAGACGCAGGGGCGCAGTCTGTTGCAAATTGGGCCACGGGCATCAGTGCTGGTACAGCTAACGAGTCTGGTCAAACTCTGACGTTCGTAATTACCGGCAACAACAATCCGAGTCTGTTTTCATCCGGTCCCACAATCAGCGATACAGGGACTCTGAGCTATACACCGGCGGCAAACGCCAACGGATCTGCGTTGATCACCGTAGCTCTGCAGGACAACGGTGGAACAGCCAACGGGGGCGTCGATACTTCGGCGGCGCAAACGTTTACCATCAATGTCACGGCAGTTAACGACGCTCCGTCATTTACTAAAGGCGCCGACCAGACCATCGTCGAAGATGCGGTCTTCCAATCCATTGCTAACTGGGCAACAAATATCAGCGCCGGCCCAAACGAGCCTTTTCAATCAGTTATCTTTGTTGTCACGGATAACACCAATCCGTCTCTGTTCAACGGGGGGCCCGTCGTTACCTCGACCGGAGTTCTGCAATACTCGCCGGCGTCTAACGCAAACGGCACGGCGACGCTGACAGTTGTCGCTAAAGATTTCAACGGCACATCTAACGGTGGGCAGGACACGTCGGCTCCTCAAACGTTCACGATCACCATCACCGCCGTGAACGATGCTCCGGTTCATTTCGTCCCGTCTACGCAATTTGGTAGTCAGAACACACCGCGCGTGTTCTCCGCGGCCAATGGAAACCGCATCACCATTTCTGACCCCGATTCCGGTAGCGACCCTATCCGCACGACCCTCACAGCCACCGACGGAACGATTACGCTGCCGTCGACCGCCGGCCTGACGTTTTCGACGGGTGATGGCACCGGTGATGTCACCATGACTTTCACCGCACTCGTGGCGACGATTAACACGTGTATGAACGGGTTGACGTTTACTCCCACGACCGGGTTTACGGGAAATGCGACCCTGCAAATCATCACAAATGATCAAGGTTTCAGCGGTGCTGGTGGGCCGTTGTCGGATACAGACGTAATAACGATCACTATCAGCCCGGGTGGTAACATTCTATTTAGCGGCGCGCCTTATGCGGTGAATGAGGGCGGCGGGAATGCAGTCATCACGATTGTCAGGGCCAACGGAAGCTCAGGCAGTGCCACAGTGCTGTTCGAGACCAGTAATGGCACCGCCGGGTCAGCTGACTACACAGCGGTTTCTCAAACAGTCACCTTCGCCAACGGGCAGACCAGTCGCACAATCAATGTTCCAATTGTTAACGACGCAGTTAACGAGCCCGATGAGACGATTAACTTGACGCTAAGCAACGCTGGTGGTTCTGGTACGTTGGGCACGCCGGCCACGGCTGTATTGACTATTCAAGACAACGATGCACCGATACTCAGTTTTGCACTAGGAAGTTACAGCGTAAGCGAAACTGGCCCGACGGTTTCGGTTACTGTCAGTCGTTCGGGTGATGCGTCGCTGCCAGTTGCAGTCGACTACTCGACAAACGACTTCATGGCGGCGCGCTGCGACACTGTACCGGCACAAGCCTCAGCCAAGTGTGATTACGCAACTGCCGGCGGCCAATTAAGATTTGCGGCCGGTGAAACGAACAAGACAATCGTCTTATCGATTGTTGACGATGCTTTCGTTGAGGGCGGGGAACAGTTGAGTGTTTCTTTAACTAATCCGAGCGGCGCAGTTTTGGGTTCACCATCGAGCACGGTCGTTACCATCCTCGACAACGATACCAACCCAACAGCCGCCAATCCGTTCCTCAACAACGCTTTCTTTGTCCGTCAGCAGTATCTCGACTTCCTGCTGCGTGAACCGGATACGCAGGGCTTCAACGACTGGAATGCCGTGCTCAACAACTGTCAGCCAAACGGGGGCTTCCTCGGTTCGCCGCCGGGCTGCGATCGCGTGCACGTCTCTTCCGGCTTCTTCCGTTCGACCGAATTCGGCGAGAAAGGCTACTGGGTTTACCGCTTCTACGAATCCGCTTTGGGTCGTCGTCCGCAGTTTGCGGAGTTCATGCCGGAGATGCGGCGGTTGAGCGGTTTGATGCCTGACGCGGAACAGGAAACACGACGCGCAGACTTTATCAGCCGCTTCATGCAGTTGCCGGAGTTCACGGCAAACTTCAATGGGCTAACCGACGCGGCCCATGCGACGCAGTTCATCGAAAAATTAGAGCAATTGGGACGCGTGACCTTGCCGGCGTCTACCACGACTGAACCCGGCCAGCCTCCGCAGTATGGCCGTCAACAATTGATCAACCTGATGGCTGGTGGTCAGTTCACCACGGCGCAAACGCTCCGCGCGTTCATCGAGCAGAAAGTGGTTTGGGACACTTACTTTTATCGCGCGTTTGTGGCGATGCAATACTTCGGTTACCTGCGACGCGATCCGGAAGCGGCGGGCTACGATGATTGGGTAGACGTGCTTACCAATGGACGCGCTTCAGCAGGAATCGCTCCCGGCGACTATCGACACCTGATCTTCGGTTTCGTTTACTCAGTCGAATATCGCGAGCGGTTTGGACAGCCATAACCGTAGCAATCGCTTTCCAGAATAAGCACGAAGGGCACGGCATGCTGTGCCCTTCTTCTTTTCTCGTTTTCTCTTACGGACGCCCCCCTCACGCAGACTCGACCGCCCCGGCGTCTCGCCCGCGATGGTTGGTCTTGCAGAACCCGGAGCGGTAGCGACGGGATGTTAGCTCTCAACTTGAATCTTGCATCCGCTCGCTACCGCTCGCGGTTCCGCAAATGCAGCGCGAGACACCCGCGAAGCGCGGTCGCACAAATAAAACACTACGCCCTTTTATTGGCTCACCACACAAAATGCTAGAGTAAGTGAATAACTGCCGTGACTACGATCATGAAATTTGGCGGTACCTCCGTGGAAGGCGCAACCGCCTTTCAGAACGCCGCGCGCATCGTTGCTGACCGCCTGAATCTGCGGCCCGTCGTGGTAGTTTCAGCGATGGCGGGTTTCACGGACGCATTGTTAGCCGCGGTTCGGCAGGCATGTACTAGCGGCGCAGTGCCAACCCAAACCATGAAAAGCGCCGACAGGTCGGCGCACTCCAAAAGGTCCGTCGATACAGTTGAGAAGCATTTAGATCGACATGTGCGCGTGATTGAATCGCTACTGACTGCTGAAGGCGACCGTATGCGTCAACTGATCGATCGCAGCCGCGCTGAAATCACGCAACTCCTGCAACAAGCTTCGGCTGAAAATAACGTCCCTGCGCGCCGCAAGTTTTTTGAGGACTCTGTAGCTGCTTACGGCGAGCGTTTGTCGGCGGAAATGCTGGCGGCGGTTTTGCTGGATAACGGCGTTAGCGCCGTTGCTGTTGAGTCGAGACACTGCATTCTGACGGACGACAACCATGGTTGCGCGGTGCCGTTGATCCAGGAAACGTTCAGTCGTTGTCAGCAATATTTGCAGCCAGTAGTTGAGTCATCGTGTGTACCGGTACTCGGCGGTTTTGTCGGTTCGACAATTACCGGCGAAACGACCACGCTCGGTCGCGGCGGTTCCGATTACACAGCCGCGATCGTGGGCGCCGCACTCGCCGCTGACGAAATTCAGATATGGACCGACGTGCCAGGAGTTTTGACAGCCGATCCGCGTATAGCAACTAAGGCGCGCACGGTCCCTTACCTGTCCTTCGAAGAAGCCGCGGAACTCGCTTACTTTGGCGCGAAGGTGCTGCATCCAAAAACGCTGCAACCCGCGATTGAAAGAAACATTCATGTGCGAATTTGCAACTCCCGCAATCCTGAAGGCCGCAGCACACTTGTTGTCGCGACGACAGAAAAGTCTCCACAAACCGTCAAGGCCATTGCGCATAAAACCGGCGTGACGACCGTGCAAGTCACATCAACACGTATGCTCGGCGCTTACGGTTTCCTAAAAGCGCTCTTCGAAATCTTTGACCGGCACCGCATGGCCGTTGATGTTGTGACCACGTCGGAAGTGAGCGTCTCGTTATCGCTTGATGACACGACCGGATTGCCGGCAGTGATTAAGGAGCTCGAAAAACTAGGTTCGGTGAGTGTGGAAGAGAAGCGTGCAATCTTGTGTGTTGTCGGCGAAGGCCTGCGGACCACGCCCGGGATAGCCGCGCGGATCTTTTCGACGATTCGCAACATCAACGTTTCGCTGATTTCGCAGGGCGCTTCGCGCATCAATCTAACTTTCGCGGTTGAAGAATCACGCGCTGCCGAGGCTGTGATGCTTTTGCATAAAGAATTTTTTGAGAAAGTCGAAGCTTTCAACATCGCTGAAGAAGATGAGCAAAAGCTGGGCGCGCCCGCGTAGCTAACTCTCGAATGCTTTCTCTTTGCGATCTCTGCCCCTCTGTGACTCTGTGGTGGACAATCTAAACACAGGAGTCACAGAGACCGACTGAGTGCAAGAGTACTCTCAACGCGCCGAGCGACCGTTAACACAATGAATGTTTTTGAATTGACGCGAAAGCTGATCGACATTCCATCGTCCACGGGCGAGGAGAAAGAAGTCGGACAGTTTGTCGCCTCATATCTAAACGACCTCGGTTACACGGTTGAACGGCAGGAGGTTGCGGAAGCACGGCATAACATTATCGCAACTACCGAAGCGGCGCCTCGTGTCGTCTTTTCCACCCACCTCGACACGGTGCCTCCATACATCTCTTCGAACGAAGATGAAAAACGAATCTTCGGCCGCGGCGCCTGTGACGCAAAAGGAATCATTGCTGCCCAAATAACGGCAGCGGAGAATCTGCGCGGCGCAGGTATTGATGAAATTGGATTGCTGTTTACGATTGATGAGGAGTTAAGTAGTTTGGGTGCGCGAGCGGCGAACGATCATCCGATTTCTCAGCGCTGTGAATATTTAATTAATGGCGAGCCGACCGACAACAAACTGGCCATTGCTACCAAGGGTTCGCTGCGTCTGAAGTTGACGACGCGCGGCCGGGCTGCGCATTCCGCATACCCGGAACAGGGTGAATCGGCGATCGAGAAACTGATGGACGTGCTCCATGACATTCGACATTACGATTGGCCAAATGATGATGCGCTCGGCGCAACGACGTGCAATATCGGCGTGATCAACGGCGGCACGCGACCCAACGTGATTCCGGCCGAAGCGACCGCCGAATTGCAACTACGACTGGTGACGGATGCGCAGGTAATAAAACAATCTTTGGAGCAGTTAGTTGCAGGCAGAGCGGAAGTGCAGTATCTGTCGGAAAACGATCCGGTCCATCTGTTTACCACCGACGAACTTGAACAGTGCGTTGTTCGCTTTACGACTGATATCCCGTATCTGACGAACTGGGGCAAGCCGTTATTGCTTGGTCCGGGTTCTATCCTTAACGCGCACACCGACCATGAGTCTGTCCTGAAGCAGGAATTGATGGATGCCGTGGATCTATATGCCAAGCTCGCGCGACGGTTGCTCGGGCAGCCACAAGGAGTGGGCGCGCGTAGACTCGCTGAAGGACACTCCCCATGAAGTTGGCGCTAATCGGACATGGTGCGATGGGCCAGTTGATCGAGCGGCACGCAGCTGATGCAGGAGATCAGATCGGACTGACGCTTACTTCGGCTGATTCAGGGCGAACAATCGAAGATCTCGTCGCCAAATTAAATAGTCACGATGCTGCCATCGATTTTTCTGTGGGAAATGCCGTGCTGCGCAATATCGAAATCTGCGCGCGTGCGGGTGTGCCCCTGGTTGAAGGTACGACGGGGTGGAAGGACCACGAACCGGAAGCGCGGAGCATTGTTGCGGAACACGACGCGGCCTTGTTGTTTGGTGCAAACTTTTCTGTTGGCGTAAATATTTTCTATCGCATCGTTTCGGAGGCAGGAAAGTTATTTGCCGGTACGAACGACTACGCGGCCTTCATTGAAGAAGAGCACCACTCCCGCAAACGCGACGCTCCATCAGGCA
This sequence comes from Pyrinomonadaceae bacterium, assembly GCA_963730985.1. Lineage (GTDB taxonomy): Bacteria > Acidobacteriota > Blastocatellia > Pyrinomonadales > Pyrinomonadaceae > PSRF01. The sequence goes on along the minus strand of CAVSTX010000003.1, from coordinate 574,146 downwards.
CGGGAATTAAGCTGAAGGAATTGTTAGCGCAGCACATCAGCGGTGAAATCCCGATCGCGTCTGTCCGCGCGGGCCATATCCCTGGCACCCACAAAGTTGGTTTTGACTCGATGGCTGATCAAATTACCTTGAAGCACACTGCTCGGTCGCGAGATGGGTTTGCGGCCGGCGCATTGTTGGCGGCGCACTGGCTGGTGGGGCGTAAGGGGGTGTTTGAATTTGCGGAAGTGATTGAAGACGTTATGCGAGGGAAATAGGGGACGGATTTTCCATATATCATTTTTCATTTGTCATTTGGTCATTGCCTCAAAAGTTGCACGCAGACGGTCAACTGAGTGGAGGACCGAAGAATACCGAACCGGAGCGGTAGCGACGGAACTGGCGTGGAATGCAATGCTGGAAAACTTTAACGAAAAGTAATCTGGTAATCCAAAGATTGCCGCAATTCACGGTAATCAAGTTCCTAAAATGGGCAGATGAAAAATGATAAATGAAAAATCTCGTACATAGCTACTGAGTTTTGGAGGTAATAAGCTGATGACAATGGAAATTGAATGGATGCGCGGTTGCGCGACAGCGCTGGTGACGCCTTTTACGTCTGACGGTGCCGTTGACGAAGAGGCGCTGGCGCGTTTGGTCGAGTATCAAATCAGCAATGGCGTGCGTCTGTTAGTGCCCTGTGGCACGACCGGCGAAAGCGCGACGATGACTGAAGAAGAGGACCAGTTTGTCATCAGCAAGACCATCGAGTTGGCACAGGGCCGCGCGCGGGTGATTGCCGGTGGCGGCAGCAATTCGACGGCGGTTGCGATTGAGAATTCGAAACTCGTTCAGTCGCTGGGAGCCGACGCGGTGTTGCAGGTTGCGCCTTATTACAACAAACCGACGCAAGCAGGTTTGTATGCGCACTTTCGCGCCATCGCTGAGGCCGTTCCTGATTTGCCGATCGTGATTTACAACGTGCCGGGACGCACGTCGTCAAACATTTCAGCCGACACTACGCTCCGACTCGCTCGCGACTGCGGAAACATCGTCGCAGTTAAAGAAGCATCAGGAAACCTGTCTCAGATAATGGAAATACTCCGCAACCGGCCGGAACATTTCCGCGTGTTGTCGGGGGATGACGCGATCACGTTGTCGATGATCGCCCTCGGTGGCGATGGACTCATCTCTGTTGCTTCGAACGAAGCGCCCGAACTGATGGCCCGCCTGGTAGATACTGCGTTGGACGGCGATTGGAACGCAGCTCGCGAGCTTCATTACCGGCTGCTGCCGTTGATGGACGTTAACTTCATCGAATCAAGTCCTGGTCCGGTAAAAGCAGCGTTGGCGATGATGGGACTAGTCGGAGAAAACTATCGCCTGCCGCTGGTGCGGATTCAGGAGGCTAACCGCGAGCGCGTGCGCGAAGTTCTCGCTGAACTTGGACTAATGAAAGAAGCCGTCAATGCAGTTGCGTGAACAGGTCGAAACTCTGGCGGAGCGCGCGGCCGGTGAATTTACCGCAGACGATCGAGCTGTCTTTGAGAAGTTTAAGTCTGCGCTCAACCGGGGCGAGATCCGTGCTGCTGAACGTTCGAGCCATGGAAAGTGGCAAGTGAATTCCTGGGTGAAGCAGGGAATTCTAGCCGGCTTCCGCATGGGCCAACTGACAGACATGTCAGCTTCTGCTGCACTTCGGTTTTTTGATAAAGACACTTATCCAGCGCGGCCGACAGAAATCACTGACAACGTGCGTATTGTTCCCGGCGGGTCAAGCATTCGTGACGGCGCTTATGTCGCGCCCGGCGTTGTTTGTATGCCGCCTATGTATGTCAATGTCGGAGCTTATGTTGACGAAGGCACAATGATTGACAGTCATGCGTTAGTCGGTTCGTGTGCCCAGATCGGCAAGCGTGTTCATTTGTCAGCAGCTGCGCAAATCGGAGGTGTGCTCGAGCCGGTCGGTGCCGTTCCGGTCGTGATAGAAGACGACGTGATGGTTGGTGGCAACTGCGGCGTTTATGAAGGAACGATCATTCGCGAACGAGCCGTGTTGGCAACGGGAACGATATTGACGGGTTCGACACCCGTTTACGATCTAGTACATGAGAAGATCTATCAAAGGACGGACGATGGACCGCTTGAGATTCCCGCGGGTGCAGTTGTGGTTCCCGGCTCGCGCGCTGTCAGAAGCGAAGCAGGCCGCGCCTGGGGTCTGTCGCTCTATGCGCCGGTTATTGTGAAGTATCGCGACGACAAAACTGATCGCGCTGTGAAGCTAGAGGACTATTTACGTTAGTGCATTTATCAAGGCTTATATGTTTGTGCTTGTGCCTGATCATTCTTCTCGGTGTTCAGCCTTGTTTTGTTTCAGCCCAGCAACCAAACAACCTGCCTCTCACAGAACCTAAGAAGGTTGACGAGTTTGGCGACATCCTGCTGACGGACATTGCGGCGCGTCTAGACTACTTTGCCGTCGAGCTTCAGAAGCACCCCGACGCCCGCGCATTCCTGTTTACTTATCGCTCGCGTCGAGATTTACCCGGACTGAGTAGCCGTCTGCTTTGGTGGCTGAAGCATTACTTGATCGACGCTCGCGGTGTGGCAGCCGACCGTGTTGTGGCTATTGATGGAGGTGTGGCGAGTCACATTGTGCAGGAGTTGTGGCTTGTGCCGCCTGGTAGTGCTCCGCCTGTCAGGCGCGATGCATACCAGAATATTTACGAAGACACGAGTTCAGCGCGATTGTTTGATGTCGGACCGGTTTACGTGGCGCGTGATGCTCCGGAAAGTTTCGGCGGTCACATAAATCATTCGTTGGAAGGCTTCTCGGAAGCGTTGCGCAAAGAGCCGGCGGCTTTTGCATACCTGATCGGTTACGCTGAACATAGAGTTGAGGATTGGGACGAGAAAAAAGTAAGAGGAAAAACGGTCGTCATCAAGAAAGTGTTTCACGACCAGCCACGGGTAATTGCCGCAGCGCTGGCTAAAGCGAAGCGAGTATTGATTAATGAATACAAAATCCCAGCCAGCCGGATCAAAACTGTAAACGGTGGTTACCGTAAGTGGCGTAACATTGAGCTTTGGATTGTGCCGCGCGGAGAGCACGCCCCGATTCCCACTCCCAACGCATTTCCGGGTAAACGCAAATGACAATTCGCGAGCAGCGCATTCCCGAGTCCAAAGAGTTTAAGCCTCCTGAATTTCTGCGCGGCATCGAGAAGAGCGTGATCCGGCAAATTTCGGACAATGCCAAACCCGGCAGCATTGCCCTTGGTCTCGGTGAACCTGATTTACCGACGCCGAAAGTAATTCGTGAGGCGGCTGCCCGAGTAATTTTGGAGGAACAGAATGGCTACTCGTTGCAGGCAGGTATAACTGAGCTGCGCGAGTTTGTAGCGGGCGACTATCCGCAACTCCATTTGACTGCAGCAGATGTCATTATCACTGCCGGTTCGCAGGAAGCGATGTATCTCGCATTGATGACGCTCGTGAATGAAGGCGATGAAGTGTTAATCCCAAACCCGGGGTTCGTCGCCTATCCAACGATTACGGGAATGGCGAACGGCAAACCGACCTTTTACCGGTTGCCGGCAACATATGATTTCAGTTTTGACCTTGATGGATTTAAACGGTCAGTGACGGCGAAAACCAGGGTGGTAATTTGTACCAGCCCTTCGAATCCAACAGGTCGAGCGTTTACGGCGGATGAATTAAGCGCGATTGCGGATGCGCTCGACGGATCGGGCGCATACGTCATCAGCGACGAGATCTACCGCGAGCTTTATTACACGCCTGAGCGGCTGCCATCGATTTCTGAATTCTACCCGCGCACGATCGTGATTAGCGGGCTATCGAAGTCAATGAGTATGACCGGGTGGCGGCTTGGTTGGCTTTGCGGAGACTCGAACGTCATTAAAAGCGCACTCGTGCTGCATGGTTACGTAACTACCTGCGCGTCGACCGTTTCGCAGAAAGCAGCGCTGGCAGCATGGACTCCCGAAGCAGCAACTGCGCGTAGCCAGCATCGTCGTATCTTCCATGAACGGCGCGATCGCGTGCTGGAACTATTTGGGCAAAATAATCTCAAAGCTGTCGCTCCGGAAGGCGCCTTCTACACGATGTTGGACGTTCGCGACTTTGGAAATTCGATGGATGTCGCGATGGCATTACTCGACGCAGGTGTGGTGACCATTCCCGGTAGTGCATTTGGTTCAGAGAGTGAAGGGTTTCTTCGCGTGTCCTTTTGCGCGAACTTGCCGATGCTGGAGGAAGGCGTCAGGCGAATAGCGACGGGCTTGGCGAGTCTGAAGAAAGGTTGAAGCCTTGGCGGCTTTGCCGCAACCTGTGCGGAAAGGCTTGCCTTTCCGAATGGAGGCACTCGACTGGCAGGCTACGCCTGCTCTTAAGGCGTAGCCTCGCTACATAAGATTCGGTGCGCCCGGAAAGGCGAAGCCTTTCCGCAAAGCAAACGGCAGAGCCGTAAATAAGCATGAGCACAAAACGTAGAGTAGGAATTCTTGGGGCCACTGGAATGGTGGGCCAACGTTTCATTCAACTGCTCGAGGACCACCCGCAGTTTGAAGTGACTGCCCTCGCGGCTTCTGATCGCTCGCAGGGAAAGCGGTTTGATGAAGCGTGCGTGTGGCGTCTGCACGGAGAAATGCCGGCGTACGTCAAGCCTATGATCGTCCAGGCGCCGCAACCCCCACTTGATTGCGAACTCATTTTCTCGAGCCTGCCTGGCGACATCGCCCGGCAAAGTGAAGGAGACTTTGCAGCCGCAGGCTATCCAGTAATCAGCAACTCTTCCGCATTTCGAATGGATACGGACGTGCCGCTGCTGATCCCCGAAGTCAATCACGCACACCTTTCGTTGCTGGAAACACAACGTCAGCGAGATGACCGGCAACGAGGCTTCGTAGTAACTAATCCAAACTGTTCGACAATTATGCTGGCACTCGCGCTGGCGCCTCTTCATGCACAGTTTGGAGTAGCCGATGTCGTAGTTACGACGTTACAGGCTTTGTCCGGCGCGGGTTACCCGGGCGTTCCGTCGCTGGCGATCAGCGACAACGTGCTTCCGTTCATCGACAGTGAAGAGGAAAAGATTGAACAGGAAACTGTAAAGATACTCGGCGAGATGAACGGCCATCAGATCGCACCCGCAGAAATGAACGTCAGCGCGCAATGTCATCGAGTAAATGTTTCCGACGGACACATGGCCGCTGTCCGCGTAAAACTTAAACGTCCGGCAACGCTGGAGGAATTGAAGGACGCGTTCGCCTCATACCAGTCGCTGCCACAAAAGCTTCGCCTCCACTCCGCTCCGGAGCATCCAATTCTGGTGAGTGATGAACAGGATCGTCCTCAGCCCCGGCTCGATCGCGATGCAGGCAACGGCATGAGTGTGACAATTGGCCGCTTACAACCTGATAACGTGCTTGACTATCGGTTCGTCGCGTTAAGTCACAACACGATTCGCGGGGCTGCCGGCGCTGCCATTCTCAATGCCGAGCTTCTGATAGCAAACGGAGTATTGAAATGAAAACGGGAATCTGCCTGGCTCTATTGTTTGCGATGTTCCCGATGGCTTACGGGCAGAAGGGCGCATCCGACCTGCAAACGATGGTCGATACCGAGCGCGCTTTCGCGCGCATGTCTGAAGAGCAGGGCATTCGACCTTCGTTCATGGCGTTCATCGCTGAGGATGGAATTCTGTTTCGACCTAAAGCCGTGAAAGGGAAGCAATGGATGACCGAGCATCCGCTGCCTCCGTCTGACAAACGGCCGCTGCTGACGTGGCGGCCGAGTTTTGCGGATATGGCTCTTGCGGGCGACATGGGTTACACGTTTGGACCGTGGGAATACAAAGACGATGTGAAGGATACCGCGCCAAATACATTCGGCCACTTCGTCACAGTCTGGAAAAAACAAGCTGATGGTAGTTGGAAATTTGCAGTGGACCTCGGCGTGTCGCATCCCGAATCGCAGGAAGCGGAGCTACCGGCAAGGTTGCCTGTTCAAAACTACGGAGGCATTGGTCCAAAACACAATAGAGACTCTTTGCGCGCGACGTTTATTGAACGCGAGCGGGCGTTTGCGAATTCATCAATGACGCGAGGTGCGCGACAGGCCTTTTACGCGTATGCGGCGCCTCGCGTGAGTCTGTTCCGTGAAGGCAAAAAGCCACTGCGCGACAGAGATTGGGCTGCCGGGGCAATAACTGAAGCCACCGGAGTGTGGAATTGGCAGCCCGAAGCCTGGGATGTTTCCGCGTCAAACGATCTGGCCTACAGCTACGGTACTTATGAACTGAAAGACAACGCGGGCAAAGTAACTGAAACTGGAAATTACTTCCGCATTTGGAAAAAACAAAACGGAGATTGGAAAGTCGTAGTTGATCTAGCAAATCCGATTCCCGCTAAATAGTCTTTCCGACTCTTTATGCCCGCAGTTGCATTCATCTGTACTGCCAACCGGTGTCGCAGTGTTATGGCGCACGCAATTTTTGCTGCTGAGACCCGGCGTCGCTCGTTGGATGTGGAAACGTATTCCGCGGGCGTTTGTGATTTCAGAGGCTCGCCACCGATTAACGACACGACGTTGACGTGTGAACTGCACCAAACACCCGCCCCCGAAAAGGTTGCCACCTACGTTCGCGATCTACCGCTGGATTCCATTAAACGTTTTCTCGTGATGGAGCAATACCACAAGGACGCGTTGGTTCACGAATTTGACGTTTCGCCCGAACGGGTCTCACTCCTGGGCGATTTCGACCCGAAACATCGCGGCTCCGAAATCGACGATCCATACAGCCGGGGTACTCCGGTGTATGAGGACTCGTACGAGCGACTGCGAGATTGCATCATCAATTATCTCGACACGACAGACGAACTGGACTGACGCGCACTCTTTTGTGGAACTGAAAGTGCCTGTCAATTTCGCGTATGGCTAAATCGCAAAGAGAAACGCCCTGGTGGCTAAGGGACGCAACCGAAGTGTGTCCGGCATGCAGTCAGGCGTACGCATATCACACGGAAGTTCGTTGTTTTGATTGCGATGGACCAATGTGCCCAATCTGCGTGCAGACGACGGTGGAACTTAAAATAAGTTGTCCGGATTGTTTTGAGTGTGAAGAAACCGGAGCGGAGGTCCGCAGCTAATGGCAGCGCGTGCAATTTGGAAGGGCGTCTTGAAGATGGGCTCGAGCACGATTCCGGTGAAGCTGTACTCGGGTGTCATTGATCGCACGGTCCACTTCAACATTCTTGACGACCGTCAACTCAAGCGAGTTAAACAACAAATGGTGGTGCCGGATTCCGATGAAGAAGTCCCAAAGGAAGAAATCCAGAAAGGGTATGAGATTGAGCCGGGCAGGTTTGTGATTCTCACGGAAGAAGAATTAAAGCGACTCGAACCTGAGCAATCACGAGACATCGAGATTACTGAATTTGTGCCGCCCGCCGCGATTAGTCAGCAATGGTACGACCGTCCGTATTTGTTGGGACCTGATGGCGATGCAAAAGCTTACTTCGCTTTTGCCGAAGCACTAAAGAAGCGTGATCGGGAAGGCATTGCACACTGGGTAATGCGCAATAAGCCTTACGTCGGAGCCGTGCGATCGGAGGGAGACTATTTGCAGTTATTCACTTTGCGTAACGCCGAAGAAGTTATTTCCGCCAAGGATCTTCCGAAGCCCGCAGGCCGGGCGCCAACGGAAAAAGAGTTGAATATGGCCAGGCAACTGGTGGCGTTGCTGGAAAGCGAGTTTGATCCCAAAGCTTATAAAGATGAGTATCGTGAGCGGGTGATGGAGTTCATAGAAAAGAAAGCAAAAGGAAAAGCGCCGCGACTGCGAGCAGTGAAGGCGAAGTCGAAACCTGGATCGCTCGACAGCGTGCTCGCGAAGAGCCTGGCCGCTTTGAAGAAGGAGAAGCGAGCTGCCTAGACGTACGAGCAAAAGAGAAGTGGAGACGGAAGAGAGCGCACAGGGTGGACCGCGTCCATTCTGGTCGGGGACTTTAACTTTTGGCCTCGTCAGTGTCCCGGTGAGTTTATTTCCGGCGAATCGTACCAGCCGCACGCCTTTGCGAATGCTGAGCGCCGATGGTCAGCCGCTGGCGCGGCGTTACTACTCGGAGAAGACCGAAAAACAACTAGATGCCGACGAGATGGTTCGTGGTTTTGAAATCAAACCGGACAAGTACGTTGTAGTTTCTGACGAAGAATTGGACCGCCTCGCGCCCGACAAGTCGCGCGACATTGATATCAAAGCGTTTGTCCCGGAAGATGCCATCCCTCCAGCGCACTTCGAGCGCGGCTATTTTCTGACGCCGGCCGGTAATTCAGAAAAGGCCTACAAGTTATTAGCCGAGACTTTAGGAAAGATGGGACGAGCCGGCGTAGCAACTTTCGTCATGCGCGGCAAAGAGTATCTGGTTGCAATCTTCTCCGAGAACGGCATCCTTCGCGCTGAAACTATGCGATTTGCCGACGAGATTCGTTCAGCAGCGGACATTGACCTGCCGGAAAAACCAAAGCTGCCGAAAGCTACGGTCCAAAAGTTTGAAAGACTCATTGCCAACAAGTCGAAGAAGCAGTTGTCCACTTCGCGGCTCAAAGATGAACAAGCGGAGAAACTCCTCAAGCTGGTAAAAAAGAAAAAGGCGAGCAAGAAGAATATTGTTGAGGTCGAAACCGAGGAAGGTCAGAGGGACGAAGGTAAAGTCGTCGATCTGGTGGCAATTTTGAAGAAGAGCCTGGCGGGGAAAAAGTGATGTCAAACGACTCGGAGCCTGAGGCTGAAGAGCCTTCAAAGCGTGAGCTACAACGCCAAATGCAACTTGCGCGCGAATCGCTGGCAGAAACTGTTGGCGAAATCAAAGACACGGTGGACCATGAGTATCGCTCGGTAAAACAAACGGTTTCCGGCGTGCTTGATTACCGCGAGCAATTCAAAGACGAACCACTAGTTTGGAGTTTGGGAGCGTTGTCTGCAGGTTTCGCGCTGGGCTACACCGTCGGTTACGCACACAAGAACTCAAAAGGCAGCAAGCAGTCACATGTGGCCGCCTTTGCAGATAGCATGGTTGAAGAACTCTCAACTATTGGGCAGAGCTTCATAATGCCGTCGTTAAACCAGAAGATACAAGAGCTGTTCGGAGTAAGTTTTTCAGACGTGTTGGACGATATCAACGCCAACAAGAAACGGGTCAAAGGCAAAACGGCGAGCAAGACAAAGAGTAGTAAGGGTTCGACGAAGAAGAAGCAAGGCACGAAAAAACGCGCTCGCAAGGGAACGATCCACTAACTCACACGAAACAGCACCAACTCTATTCGTGCAATTTAGTGTGATTTCGTGGATCGTTCTAATTCTTACGTCTGCATACTCCACAAATTAGGACACTAGCGGACCTTCCTTGACGCTCTTTAGTCGTTCTGCTATAAAAATTTCTTCGCGTTTACGCACCATTCTTCACTGTGCAGGGCGCTTATTCCGCAGTAGCTCAATGGCAGAGCATTCGGCTGTTAACCGAAGGGTTGTAGGTTCGAGTCCTACCTGCGGAGCCAAAATCTCTAAGCACCGTAAGAACGACAAGGGCCACTTATCGAGTGGCCTTTGTGTTTTGTGACGTGGAATTTGAAGTAACTCTTCGTGTTACAAAATACTGCCGATATCACTAGAGCAACCCGTACAATAATGCTTAAGAACCAAATGCCCTAAAACATCTGTAAAATGCATAGACTTGGAAAATCAACGGAAGGAACCATATTACTTTCTGGAAGTTTGATCCTATCGCATTAATCGCACTTATTATCCGTCCTTGTGTAGCGGTAGTAATGAGGCTTGCAAGTGCCTTACGAGCAAATCTTGTAAGTGCCTCGCTTTCCTCCGGAGTAGACCGATATGAAAACAGTTTCTCTTATTGCAAGTCTCTCACTCTTTGCTTTGGTACGCGACGGGGCACGGTCTCGCACATAGACGAGTTCTGAAGGACACGTTCCTCATATTCTTCGCACCATCTGTCTTTGAGCGATAATACTCTCGCAAAGATACGAAGACGCAAAGAGGACGCGAACCTTCGACGACAGCCCCGCGCATCACCCGCGCGGAAGGAGAATCAACATGACGAAAAAGGCCCTATGTGTCGGCATCAACGATTACCCGTTCAGCCAAGTCAATGACCTTAGAGGTTGCGTCAACGACGCCAACGACTGGGCGACTTTGCTGAAAGATCATTTCGACTTCACTGACGTCAAAATCCTGCTCGACAAAGATGCGAATCAAGCTAACATGATGAGCGGCCTCAAGAATTTGCTGGCGGGCGCGAAATCAGGTGACGTGCTCGTTTTCACCAACGCTTCGCATGGCACTTACCGCGCCGACGAAGATGATGATGAACCGAACTACGACGAAGCCATCTGCCCGCACGACACCGACTCGAATTTAATCATTGACGACGACCTAAGAGAGTTGTTCGCCAACATCCCCGAAGGCGTTCGCCTGACTGTCATCTCGGATTCGTGTCACTCAGGTTCTGTCACCCGAGTGGTAGTTCCGAAATCTCGTCGGGAGCGCCGCAACCGCGAGCTCGCGCCCAACGTATGGGGCGGTCGTATGCTCAGTGACGAGCAGATGAGTGCGGCACGGAAAAGGAAGAGGGAGCAGAAGGGAGAAAAGTACCCGGAGTCGGGCATGAAAGAGATTCTATTGAGCGGCTGCAAGAGCAACCAGACATCGGCGGACGCGCACATTGCAGGTGACTTTCACGGCGCGATGAGCTACTACGCCGTCCAGACAATCAGAGACGCCGACTACAAGCTTACCTACGCGCAACTCCACCTGTACACGAAGAACAAACTCATAGACGAGATGTACGAACAGGAGCCGCAGCTCGAAGGCACGGACGAAAACAAGGACCGGCAAATATTCACTTAGAAGTCGTTGAGGCTTCACTGCGCGCGAAACGAGGCAACGATGAACAAGGACGAAATCCCAGCACCCGGCCCTGCGCCCGCTTCCCCGAATGGCGAATCTAGGGCCCACACCGACGACCACGACGTTCCGCTCCGCGTGACGCTCCTGCGCGGCGACATCTCTTTGGCCGAAGCGCCGATCATGGTCGCCGGGCAGTACAGCGGCATCGCGCCGATCCGCTCGGTCGGCTACCTCGACGAGGCGCTCGACTTCTGGATTTCCGAGGCCGCCAGCCGCAGAATGATCGGCGGCGGACTCGGCGAGTTGTTCTTCGTCCCCCTCTTCGACGACTCGCGGCTCAAGACGCGCGCCGTCCTTCTGGCCGGGATGGGCGAGTTCGGGAAGTTCACTTACGAGGCGCTGTGCTACCTCATGATGAACGTCGCCTACGCCATCTCGAACCTCGGCGTCGAGAAGTTCGCGGGCGTCCTCATCGGGGTGGGCGTGCCCGACCTTCCGCTCGAACGCATCGTCAAAGGCATGCTCTCCGGCATCTGCGACGGGCTCCACCACCTGCCGAAAGAGAGGAGGTTTCTCAAGGAGTTCGTGCTCGTCGACCTCGACGAAGCGCGCTACCCCAAAGTCCTCGCGACGCTCCGCGAGTTCGAGCGCGAACAGACCATCGGCAACCTCGCGCTGACCGTCGTCGAAGGCGAAGCCCTTGAGCAGAAAGAAGGCGAAGCGACGGACGAGGCGAAAGACGAAGGGAGGGGCGCGCACCCCGCCGCCGAAGTTACCAAGGCCGCCCCGCCGCCGCTGAAGCGCGGCTCGTATTTCGTCAACCGCATCAACGTCGAACGCAGCCCCGAAGGCTTTCGTTATTCGGCACTCACCGACACGGCGGTCGTCCCGCAGATAGTTGTCGAAGTTCAGAACGACTTTGTCGAGGAAATCACCAGCCGACTGCAAGTGACGGGCGACACCGATGAGCAGGAAGTCGGACGAGTGCTCCACAAATACATCTTCCCCGACGAATTCGACCCGCTCATCACCAACCGCAACGACGACGGGCCGCCGCGCGCCCTGACGCTCGTGCTCGACCGCGCGAGTATGTCTCTGCCGTGGGAGATGGCCTGCTTTGTCCCGCCCGACGAGAGCGAAGAGGCGAAGGGCAGAATTTACTTCGGTACCGACCTCAGACTCACGCGGCAGTTCCGCACGCAGCTCGCTGGCACGCCCGCTATCGCGCCGCCCGTCAACCGGAGTCTGCGCGTGCTCGTCATCGCCGACCCCGCGCGCGAGCCCGAACTGCAACTCGAAGGCGCGCGCCGCGAGGGGGAGGCAATCGTTGAGCTCCTGCGCAAGTCCGCGCGCGAGTTCGGGGAGAGCGGCGAACTCGACATCGAAGTCGTCTCGCGCATCGGGCACGAGGAGTGTCGCATCGTGGACATCCTCAACTTGTTCTTCAACAAGCACTTCGACGTGATTCACTTTTCCGGCCACGGCGTCTTCGACGAGGAGTACCCGAACCACAGCGGGTGGGTCTTCGGCAATAATTCCGTCTTCTCGGCGCGCGAGATTTTCCGCACCCGCCGCGTGCCGCGCCTCGTGTTTGCGAACGCCTGCTTCTCGGCGGCGACGCTCGGCGCCGGGAGGCGGAAGGGCAAAGCGAGGGGCAGGGCCGGCCTCGTGTTCCAAGACAAGTTCACTCCCGAAGCGACCAACAAGAAACTGGCCGGGATGGCCGAGGCGTTCTTCGAGCGCGGCGTGCAGAACTACATCGGGACGGGCTGGAAGGTAAAGGACGAGGCGGCTACGCGCTTTGCCACCACCTTCTACGCCAGATGCCTCGCCGGAGACTCCATCGGCGACGCGCTCGCCGCCGCCCGCCGGGACATTTTCGAGTACGGCTCGACGTGGGGCGCATACCAACACTACGGGCAATCGAACGCGCGGCTCACGGCGCACTGGCCGCGTTAGCTGAGACCGCGCGGAGGTATTGTCAACCTCCATGTTGCGCCAAGTGGCAAGTGACGCAGCACGCGGAAAAAGCACCAACGTATTTTCTTTTTAGAAACCTGAAAGCCCGGCTTTGGAAGCGAGGCTCTCAAGTTGGGTATAGACATTCAGCCTCTATGCCTAGCGAATGACTGAACTTTGTTTTGTCGGAAAAGTTTGTAAGGCCTCTAGACAGGATATAGAATCCCCGCCATGGCTGACTGGCTTGAGGAAATTGACGCGATCAACTTCTTCATCGTCCGCACGAAGTCTGACGGGTATTGTGACATTACCCATCGAACTATCACCAAAAGTGATGGTGTGGCATGAAATACTATGCGTGCGTGAAACGCGGCGAACCCTAGAGAGGTTTGGGAACTTAGACGCTTGTCGGTGTCGTGTCGTGATATGTCGTGATTTCTTCTGTTAACCGAAGGGTTCTAGGTTCGAGTCCTACCTGCGGAGCCAAACTTTTTTTCACCCACTGAAATCCTTCCTCTTAAGGAGAAATCATGTACGACATCGCCGCAACCCTGCGATCTCTGGCCGCCGGTCTCTCCATCGGCCGCGATGGCAATGCGACAGTGCAGCCGGGCGAGCTCTTGAACTTCGAACTGACGCCGCGTTCGTTCGACGTGCGTCTGCCGACGGTTCTCGACGCGCCTCTATCACTCACGTTAGTTTCCAAGTCGGTCCGCTTCCTCGACGCGCTCATGCCACCGGCCGCGGACGGGATCGAGATGTACGTGAACGATTCCACCAAGGTGCTCGGTGGACAGCCGGTCGCGGACATACAGATCCCGCTGCCAGGCCCGTCGTTGCCGGGCTCGATCCCGCCGACCACGCAGATCAACGTGGCGGAGGCGCTCGCGATTGCGCTCGCGGAGGCGGTAGGGATCGGCGTCACCACTGCCGGAACCACCGTCACGGCGCCAACTGTCACCACGCCCGTAGTGACCGCCCCGTCTGTGGCGATTCCCCAGGTGACGCAAACCGTGACGTCGACGCCGGTCGGCGGAGCGACACCAACTGTGGGGTCTCCCAAACTCACGCCCGCTCCGCCGATCGCGAACGACGCGCTCTCCGGCGTCCCGGGGCTGCTCGGACGCCTCGTCGGGACGCTGCCGCTGCTCGTCACCCTTCCGGTGTCTGTGTCGGTGACGTGGACGATCATCGATGAGGCCACCAACATGCCCGCGACCAGCGCCCAGGTGGAGTTGCGTTCAGGCGCTGACGCGCTGGACTTCCAATTTCTCTTCAGGCCGATTTTCACCGAGCTTACGGATCTCGTCGTGCCCGCGGTGGCGCGCTTTCAGGTAAGGGCGAGAGTGACGCTCTCGCTAGGCTCAGTGACGGTGTCCCACGATCTCCCGCCCGTCACGGTGCTAGTGCCGCAGGTACCGGTGCCGACAATTGCGCTCCTTTATCAGTTCACGGATTTCGGCGGCTATACGCTGGTCTTCGTGCCCGCAAATTCGCCGATCGATCCGCTGTTCGGGCCGCAGACCGCCGTCCAGAACGCGATTGATACGCTGCGCAACGCGCTCGCGCCGCTGCTGCCCACACAACCGGTGCTCGGTTTCCTGCTCAACAACCTCACCAACTACTTCGCGAGCTCGCGAAACGTGATCATGGTGAAAGGGGACTCCATCGACAACCTCCAGTTGCTACAGTTTCGCGGCTACAACTTCTTCGAGGACGGCTTCAACTTCGAGGGGCCGCGGGCGGAGGACATGCTCAACTCGCTCATCCTCATCGGCCGCCCGGGCAGGGAGCTGCGTTGCTTTAACGCGCGATCGCGGTCGAACGCCCAGGGGGAAGTCGTCTTCGTCACCGGTACCGAGATGATCGTAAAAGTGCGGAACCTGAGCGACCCGGCCCCCGCCCGCGGCGCGCTGCAGACGAGCGTGAACACCGTCCCGCCCGGACGCACCGTCGTCACCTCCTTCGTTCCGCCGATGGGGAGCCGCGCTCCCGAGCCCCACGCGATCGTCGCGTTCGGCAGTGAACTCTCGTCGCTGGAGTTTGCCGGATGAGCTTGCCCGGCTGGATTGTAGTTCACGCCCACCCGGCCCTAGAGTTGGCTGGAGCGCGCGTCGTCATCGGCGGCGTCGCCGGCCGAATTGGTCAGGTGATCCCCGCGCCGCCTGAGCTCGTTACGGTCGTGATCGAGTTGCCGATCCGCCTCGAGCACGTCGCCATCGATGCGCGTCTCAACGTTCTCGTCCCGGTCACATCGGGGCGCACCACCGAGATCGAGCTTCCGGCCGCCCGGATCATGCGGCGCGCGGAGTAACGCGGCGAACGATTCGATGGACCGGCAGCAGTCAAGCCTCTTGCCACTGTCGAAAGAAATTTAGCATTTCTGCCGTTGCGCAAGAGCAAGTTGCGAAGAGAGTCCCCGGTGGGGGGCCAAAATCTCTAAGCACCGTAAGAACGACAAAGGCCACTCATCGAGTGGCCTTGTTTTTATGACGCTCAACGCGCGTTACGTTCCCGGGGAAGAGTTCACTCATAAATGCAAATCGATAAGGTTTCCCAAGGAGTGAAGATCATGTTTGACGAAAAGAATTCAGTGGTAACGCTACAGTCGAAGAGTAGCGGTCAAATACACGGCACTACCCAACGCATAACCTGCTTGCTTTGCCGGGTGCTGTGGCCCAGGAGCCTGCCGCATCGACATGTACTTTTCAACTCTTCGGAAGCCAAGACGATCATTCGCACAACCCGCGCGAGATAGCATCGACTGGCATTGCCAATTTCTCTATGCTCGGTATTCACGTTTTCGCGCCATCGACCAACTGCTGGTCCAACCTCGTGCCGTTCTAAAACTCACGCCAGTTTTCAAGTCCCCACACATCTCCACAAATCATCCGCGCCCCCGTTACGTTTCCCCGGGACAAGTCACTTGCAGGTGAACTAACGAAACCGAAACGCGGACGTGGTGATTCAAGTCTCATTGAGGAAAGACATAAGCATGAAACTCACAAACAAAAAACTCACAAAGGGCCTGACCACCGGTCTGATATTAATCGCGCTCATAGGTTTACCTATTCCGGCCAGAATGCAGAACCGGGTGCCGCGACAAGTGGAGATAGGGCAGCGGAAAACGCCCGTGCTTCAAGTCTCCACTCCCAGCGCCGGCCCACCCATGAGTCGGGCTACTCTCTCCCGACTGGATGCGCACAGGGCCATTCTGAATGCGCACGGCGTTACTAATCTCTCCGCCCTTGGAACACTTACTATCTCGGGCGCAGTGGTCCCTCAACCTGGATTTGTGCGCGCCGCATTCGTGAGAAATGTGACTTCGATGGACACTACTGTGTCATCGGCAAGGATTATGTCTTCCGAAGTGATTACACCTTCTAGAGAGGTCGGAGCTACGAAAGCGATCGCTCCATCCAAAGGGATTGCCCGTCCGAGCTCCACGCTAGAGGCGGTGTCTTCTGTGCGGAGCGGTGTCCAATCGTCCGCTCTGAAGCCGAGCAACATGACCACCACTCCCACACTAGTGCGCAACGCACGCGGTCTGAGTGCGTCTGGCGTTGCATCCATCATTACGCGCGTAGGCAACGATATTTCTGTGCCGGCTGTAAAGATCATGGGTGAGCCGTTCGTTATACCAGTGCCACGCGGAGGACAGCCCAACGCTAGTAAAACCACGGCGACATTACCCATTTTCACAGCTTACTGGGTGGCAAACACAATCAATCTCCCAAACAACACCACAATTGTGATTCAACCGAACGTTCGTTACCTCGTGCTTATCGCAAACACAATCACGGTAGGTTCTAACGTGATGCTCACTTACGAAGACGTTCCGGTGATGAATCCGCCCGCAGTCCCGGGTAAGCCTTCAGCCGTCCCGGGTAAACCGAGTACACCTAATCCATTTACCGAAGGTTATGCGGGTTCACAGGGTTATGGTGGCACACAGCCACCGCAGATCGGTACACCACCCGACGCTCCGAACGTTGAGCTTTGGACGCTTCTCATGAACCAACTGCCCACCGTGATCCTTAAGGGTCAGCACGGATACAAAGGGGTGCAAGGTGGTGGCGGAGGCGATGGGGGACCAGGCGGAAATGGTTCGAACAGCGAGCCTAAACTTCTCAATTGCAACCATGGTCCCAACAACGGCGGCGTGGGGGGCAAGGGCGGACGTGGGGCCGATGGGGGCCAGGGCGGTAACGGCGGCAATGGAGGACTGTGGTCGCTTTATGCGCCAACGATTCCCTCGAGCTTGACGATCGACGTCAGCGGAGGCGAGAGAGGCGAAGGGGGCGATCCGGGGGTCGGAGGCAACGGCGGACCGGGCGGCAGTCGCGGCGCCATCACGGGCTATTGCGCAAATCTTAATTGGTCTCACAGGCATGACGGCGCCGGCGGACCTAACGGCGATCCAGGATTAAAAGGTGGCGATGGCGTGGTGGGAAATATTCTGCCGAACTCAATTAATCAAGTCGTTATCGATTCGAGTGTCTTCACCGACAAGCTTACCGATCCGGCGATCACCCACGTCTATCCCGAACACCCGAACACCGCGACGGTCGGTTCTACCATCACGATTGAAGGACTAAACTTTGCGAACACCGACACGGTGACAGTTGGCGGTGTCGCTGCCACAACTCAATTTTTTGCCAACACAATGCTTCAGGCGATCGTGCCAAACACGTGGGGAGGTGCAGCTCAGGTCAAGGTTGTACCGCTGACCGGGCCAGCTTCAAACACCGGCACGCTCTATATCAAACCGGTGGTCCTGTCGACGGTTCCTGCGAGCCCATCGACCAACCTGAAGCCAGGCTCGACTGTGGTCGCCAACGGCACGGGATTCAGTCAGCAAGCGACGGTCCGTGTCAATCACGAAGACATCGCAACTGTTAATCCAGCGAGCTCGACGACACTCTCTTTTGTCATGGCGCGGCCCGCCTCCGTTCCATACAATCCGGCAAACTCCGCAGGCGAACCGGCGATCCTGAGCGTAGCCGGAAGTGGACCGATCATTGAGTCGGATTCCATTCCGATCGTAATCGACACTTTTCAGATATTCGTGTTGGGCGATTCAATCGCCTGGGGCGAAGGATTGCAAGAGCCGGATAAGTTTCACTCTCTGGTCGAGGCATATGAAAAGACATTGCATCCGGGGATGTCCGTCTACAAGAAGGTGAGCGCGCATACGGGCGCAACCCTTAGCTGGAACGACCCGATCAGCGGCACCGCGCAGGACGGCGATATTCCGCAGGACTATCCTTCCATTCAACAGCAGGCCAACACTTTGGCGAGTATGCCGAATGCCAACAACGTCGATTTGATTCTCGTCACCGGCTGCGCCAATGATGTTGGCTTCCAGAACTTTCTGGATCCGTTGGCGACGCAGTTCTCCATAGCACCTCTCGTCGCCCAACACTGCCTTGGTGACATGACAGCGTTTCTTCATTCATTGGCCAGTCAGTTTCCCTCGGCGACGATTGTCGTCACCGGATATTATCAGGGGCTCAGCCTCGACACCGATCCTGCATACTTCGTTAATCTCGCAGGTGTGCTTTATGGGTTGGAGGGCAATCAGGGACTAGGACCGCAAGCGCTCGCCACAGCCGTAGGCATAACCCCCGCCGGGAGAATTCAGGTTGTCAACAACGCTGGCTATTTTGCTTCGCAAGCCAACATGCGACTCGCCAGTGCGGTCCAGGCTGCCAACGTCCCCCTGACGCCGGATCGGATATTCTTCGCCAATCCAGGATTTGGTCCGACCAATGCTGCCAACGCCAGTAATGCATGGGTTTTCGGGCTGAGCGGCGGCCTGATTCCGGGTCCCACCGACAGCTCCGCAGCGTTGAGCAGACGCGAAAGCAAGTGCGCCGCAATTTACAACCAAAGTTCGTTCGACTACATGTTCTGCAGGCTGGCCTCAACCGGACATCCTAATGAGACGGGCGCGACGAAATACTTCAACGCGATTCAACCTTACCTGTGATCCTTCTGCGGCCGCGGCCGCGCCGCGGATAGGTTAGGGACTAAATGATACCGAACAACTAACCAGCTTTCCCGATTATTAACTAGAGGCGTTCGCCCCTTCACTGGTGCGGGCGCCTCATACTTCTGCCGGCTCCAGCTAAGTTGGTGCGCTCAGATCTGGTTGCTCACATCCTCAACCTTAGCGAAAGCCTCTCCTTCAAACCAACAGCCCAAAAAAGAATCTGCAACCGTTACGTTTTTCGGTAGCGACGCCACTCATAAGTGAAAACTAGAAACTGAGGCATCGCCTCACTAAATCTACTCGCAAGGAGAAACCAATGTTACGCAAACTAAACTCGCCGAGGAATCTTCTGATACCTTTCTTCATCCTGCTCCTCTCAATTTCAGTTTTTCTTTCGCTCTCAGCACCTTCGGGCGCTCAGCAAATTAGCTGTCCGGGAAATCTTCTGAAGAATGGAGACTTCAGCGTCTACACCATCAACAACGGAAACTCAAACTTTCCTCCAAGCGCAGTCGGCGACTGGTCAGCAGGTTTCCTATCGCCCCAGATCGTTACTGCGCCTACGGTACCGGGGTGCGACGGTAAACCCGGGTTCATCGCTATGTGGGGAAACAAAGCCGTGGGAGAGGGCGTCCGGCAGGCAAACTTGAATATCCAGGCAGGACATACCTACAGGCTTTCTGCTTGTGTAAAGGTGGATGTTACCAACCAGGCCTTGCCGAAGTATGTTCGGTTTCACGTGCGGGCTTCCAATGGTGCCTTTTCTTATTTCCCCAGCACATCAACCGCGCCGACGATTGGCATCATCGGAGACGCGTCGAATACGGCCGTCTCGAATCCGCAGGGAATCACTTCGACAACCTGGACACAAGTTACCATGGCAAACTGGACCGCCACCGGAAACTTCAACACCCTTACGATTAATCCCGAAAACGATAACACTGGTGACGGCACCACGGTTTCGTGGGGACACCTCGACGACGTGTGCCTAACCGAGGTCTTTCCGGTTGAGTTTCCAACGCCTTCTCCGGTTTGTGTGGGTCAACCAATGCCATTCACCAGCAACGTTGCCGGCGCGAGTTCCTGGAATTGGAACTTCGGAGACGGCACTCCCAATAGCAATCAACAGAACCCAAGTCACACGTACACGACCGCAGGAACTTTCAACGTTACGCTCTGCGTCAACGGCACTACGAATTGTGTAACTAAACCCATAACGATCAAGGCCGCGCCACCCGTGCCCGTCATCACTGGACCGAGCAGCTCCTGCGGCAATCAAAATGCGACCTATTCTGTTCCTGCAGTTCCGGGAGTTGCGTATGCATGGACGGTAAACAACGGCACGATAAATGGGTCTTCAACCGGACCCAGCGTAAATGTCACCTGGAACCCTAATGGCGGCGGGTCAATCTCTGTGACTGTCACTAACAAAGGTGGTTGCTCTTCTACAGCGAGGATAGTTGTCACTGATTGTGATTTGCATCAGGGAGAATGCTGCCACGCCCTGCAGTCCAAAACAGACCTGCAGAGTTTTGTTCATACCGGGAATGGCCTCTACAACTTTACCGCCACGTTATCAGTAAGCATGCCGAACATTACGCGTGTCACTGCGGACATCATCAGCTCGTCTGTGACTTACGCTCCGGCATCGTGCGGGAAAGCCGGCCCGGTCACTAGCTACATGACGGGAGCTTCAAACGTGGGAAGCTTTAGTGCGGCGATTCCGGTGACCAACGGCGACCTGGCTATCTGGTGGGGACCGCCAACAAACGTCGGTGGCATTAACTTTCCGATGCAAATCAAGTTTCCACCGCCACCCAGTGGTGGATGTACCGACTTCCTGACTTTTTGCGTCAGGTACACCTTCACTGACAACAAATGCAAAACGTGTGAGGTCATACGCTGTTACGGTCCGTTCAAACGAAGCGGAAAGATCATAGATGTCTTTGATGACGTCAAAGACAAGACCGAAAGAGCAAGACCTTAACTCGGCGCGAGCCGGCAGCCCGAGTCCCTCACCGGCTCGGGCTTCTCTCTTGCAACATGACTCTTTGGGCGAGACGTCCGACGGTCCAGTAATACAAACACTCGAGCCTTCACCGGCTCGGGTTTTCGCGCCGTTGGGTTACTCAATTCCGGAATCCTCAACCTACAAATGAAAAGGACCACTGCTCCAAGAGGCGCCTTCCGCGGCGTTACGTTCTCACGGAAAAAGTCACTCAAAGATGCAAGCACGAAATCCACGAAAACCTTCGTGCAAATTGAATTTTTGAGAAGGAGAATAAATGTCAAGAAAACTCAACTCAGTCATGGCGCTCTTCGCGTTTACCCTCATTGCCATCACGGCAACTTCAGCAACGGCACAAATTGCTAAGGTAAAACAACCTGTTGAGGGCATAGTCAAAGGACCTTCACTGGGGTGTTGCAGATGCCTTGACGGAGGCACCAATCTGGATCTCAGCACAGTCACTTCAAATAATTGGACCGTGAACAATCTCCCGGCAGTCTTCATGGCCCAAAACCAGATTTCAGCTTGGAACATAAATCCCGGACCGGCCCAATGGGTTTCGACCTCGGCGGGCGGTGGTAACGGCAATCCGAGCAATTTTGATTACAAGTTGAAATTTTTCGTGCCGGATTGCACGATTCCGCAAACGATAACCTTAGCGGGGAACTTCGGTGGTGATAACAACGTCGCGATATATCTGGATACCATCGGAACCCCAATTGCGCAGTGTACCGGCAATTGGTGTTTCAGCACTTCGCAGCAGTCCCTACCGACGTTTACCACACAAGTTCAGCCTGGCTCACATACGCTGATCGTGCGGGTCAACAACATTGGCGGACCATCAGGGATGTTCATCAATGCGCGTTTGGTCGGCCATTGCGCCCCCAAATAATTCCCCGCGTTGCGGCGCAGGTAAGGGCTGCTTTACCAGGGAAACGCGGGACAGGTACCGCTTGTGGCGGCCGGCGCCGTTCCGCTCCTTATCTTGACTGGTACTGAACCCAGTCAACAGTTCAAATCCAGTTTTTTCACCCGGAACTCAACTGGCTCGGGCCTTAATCGGTTCGGGCCTTCGCCACTTTTCCGGCAAGGCATTTTGACTGTCTAACCTCTAATAATTGCGCTATCCTGTCGCCGAGTTTTCTTGTCCCAATAGCCAAGGCCTCAGCGATTGCCGAATACACCAGCGAAAAAAGAATTAACCAGGGAAAAGTTTGCGAGCTTTCTCGAATGGCTTAGTCCCGAACGCGAGCGGGCAGGTGAAGAATACGAACGTCTGCGTTTTCGCCTGAGCACTTTTTTTGGGCAACGGCGTTGCAGTTTCGCGGATGAATTGGCTGACGAAACCATCAACCGCGTGATTCTGAAAGTTTCTGAAGAGAGAGTCGAAAGCAAGATCGCATATTGTTATGGCGTCGCCAGAAATGTCTACCGCGAATGGTTGCGAAAACAACGAACTCATCTCGACATAGACGATCTGGCAATTGCGGCCACAGTGCCGGAAGAACAAAGTTTTTCCAGCGAGTGTTTGGATAAATGCCTGGGCGAACTGCCTCTGGAGACTCGAACCCTACTGCTCGATTACTTTTCCGAAGCGAAACTCGCGAAGATAAAGCTGCACCAGCGCATCTCGAAAAGCCTCCAAACGTCACAAACTGCCTTACGTATGCGCGTAATGCGTAGCAAGCAGAAATTGAAGATTTGCGTCCAGGAATGCATGGCCTAGGAAAACCGTTACATAATCCTCGCTAATTACACTCTAAATTGGGGCGGCTGCAATGGGTGTGTCATTTACCAGTAAAGAGACAGTCCGTGAGTATCTGCTGGGCAGAGTTACGGATGAAACAACGCTCGAGGGGATCGAGGAAATGCTTTTTTCCGATGATGAGTTTTGTTCCCAGGTCGCGCTTGCGGAAGACGAGCTGATTAACGACTACGTGTTGAAACAGCTCAACGACGCAGATGCAGAAAGCTTTCGTGCGACGCTCCCGGGGAATGCCGAGAGATCCTTCAAGCTGGAGCTGACGAGCGCTTTGAGAAAAAAGGCTCTCGCAAGGGATTTCAAAGCGGTTGAAAATAAGCCGACGTTTCTTGCCTTCCTCAAGACGTTCTTTCGTCAGCCTCAATATGTTGGCGCCTTTGCCATTCTTCTGATTGCTGCGGTGAGTTTTGTCGTTTATTTCAGCAGACCATCTGAGACCGACAATCTCGCAGAACTTAGATCGATTTACCAGCAGGCGCGCCCGACGGAGACTCGTCTTTCTGAATTTGGTTACGCGCCGTTGCCGCAGTTGCGTGGGGCGCCTGAGCCTGCAGACAACAACCGTTTGCGGCGGATTGAGAACAACTTAATAGCTGCGACGGAAAACAATTCGAATGCGCAGACGCGTCACGCACTCGGCGTCTTCTATCTGACACAACACAAGTATCCGGACGCGATCAGAGAACTTACGAGTGCTTTGAAATTCGACAATCAGAGCGCGCAGATTCATAACGACCTGGGCGCCGCGCATTTCGAGTTGTCAAAAACCGTAGCGAAGGAAAAGAAGCTCGAAGAACTGGCTAAGAGCCTGGAAGAGTTTACGCAGGCCACCCAAAAGAACCCCGATTACCTGGAGGCACTTTTTAACAGGTCACTTGCGTTGCAGGAGTTGGGATTGACGCGCGAGGCGAAGGAATCATGGAAGCTTTACCTGCAAAAAGATTCTTCTTCACCCTGGGCGGATGAAGCGAGAAAGCACAATGCCCGGCTTGAAAGTGAACAGACATTATTTAAATCGGATGAACAAGTACTGGCTGACTTCCTCAGTGCCTATCGGAATCACGACTACGTTCGCGCTCGAAAAATTCATAACGAGACTAAGGGTTCACTAAATCCCACTATTGTTCCTCTTCAACTTTCGCGTCAGTACCTTGAGGCGAGGCTGCGCCACGACGAAAGCGGAGCCCGGGAGAACCTCGAGGCTCTTAGTTATCTCGGCAATTCCGAGCAAGCGCAAAACGGCGATTCTTTTTTTTTTGAACTAGCAAACTTTTACGCGAACGCCGACTCAGATGAGCTCCACGAGCTGGCACTGGCGAAAGACACTTTTGTCGCCGGTCAGCAGTCGGCGTCACGTAATTCTCAGCAAGCCATTTCCCAGTTCGAAAAAAGCAGAGATCTTTTTAGGCAGCTCGGTAATGTTTGCGAGGCTGCAATCGCAGAGAATTGGGCGGCCCAGTTCTTACCGGATGTTGCCAGGGTTGCTGAGAGCCGGGTCCGGCTAACGGCAATAATCGCCGAGGCTGAGAGCCGGAAATTCCTGGTGCTTTTGCCGCCGGCCTATTACTGGCTCGGCATGGCCGACTACCGGCAAAACCGCTTTTCGGAATCTGGCCGGAATCTTAAGAGCGCATTGCGCATGGCCGAAGCAGGAAACAACGTTTTTGAGATCCAGCATGCGCAACAGGCTTTGGCGCAAAATTATTCCGAACTTGGGGAACTCGAACCTGCGATGCTTTATGCGAGCAAGATGCTTGGCGATAGAGCGCTTTACTATCAGAACGCAACCCAGTCGTGGCGTGACAAAGGGACACTTGCGGATCTTTCGCTCAAACTGAAATTCTTCTCCAGCTCTCTAAGCTTCGCTAGAGAAAGCCTGAGTATCGCACAGGAAAAATGGTCGGCGACCAGTCGCGTAAATAACTCTTTACGCCGCATGGTCAATGCAACCGCCGCCCAGCGGGATATTTCTGCCGCATTAATGTATGCGAACGAGTCTCTGAAAACTGCGTTGGCGCGAGGAGATAGTCCGGAGAACAGCTATACGACAGCGGAAATCTATTCATTACTCGGCGACCTGGAAAGCCAAAACACAAATTGCAATCAGGCCCTGACAAACTACGAACATGCGCTTGAGATTTACGGCCGCCTTCCGGAAGTGACTGAGAGGCTCTATGAGGTTCACAAAGGCAAACTCTTCTGCTTTCAGCAACTCAATCAGCGCGACAACTTTTCGAGCCAGTTAAAGATCGTACTGAAGTTATCCGAACAATATCGCGAGACAATTCGCGAAGACTATTCACGTCAGGCATTCTTCGCGAGTGAGCAGGTTGTCTTCGACCTGGCAGCCGCCAACGCCCTGGTTGCAAAAGACAGAGAGGGCGCTTTCGATTTCGTCGAAGCTTCGAAGGCCCGTTCGCTCCTGGACTTCGTTGAATCCGGCAAGCCGATCGCGGAGGTCGAGAAGAAGTTTGGCCCGGTTGCGCGACCGTTGTCCTTGTCGCAAATTCAGGCACGCTTGCCGGAACAAGTGCAGCTCATTGAATATGCCGTGCTACCGGAGAAACTGGTGATATGGATTGTGTCGAAGACGCGAGTTGATGTGGTCGAGAAGCCAATCGCCGCTGACGAACTGGAAGAGAAAATAACTGCGTATCAAGCCGACATCGTCAGCAAAGCGCGGTTGGCAGACATCAAACGAGGCGGACAGTATTTCCATGAACTTTTAATCCCCGCCGGTTTGCCTCGCGAAAAACAGCTCTGTTTTGTCCTTGATAAATCGTTACACCAACTCCCGTTTGCCACGCTAGTTTCTTCTAACGGAAAGTACCTGCTCGAAGACTACGCGTTGTTTTATGCGCCGAGTGCCTCGGTTTTCGTGTTGGCTACCGAGAATGCCAAACGAAAAGAGCACGTCTTGAATGAAAGCCTGCTGAGTGTCGGCAATCCCGAATTTGATCGTGAAGACAATCAGAACCTTGCTGATCTCAAGGACGCCGAAGCTGAGGCGGAAACGATTGCCAATAGTTACGGTAAATCACGTTCACTGCTCGGAGGTGTCGCGACCAGGCAAGCGTTCCTGCAAGATTTTGCCAACGCGGAAGTTGTCCACTTCGCCGGCCATTTTGTCCCCAACCGTCAATCACCCGGTAATTCAAAGTTACTCTTTGCCGGTGGCGATCTGCGTTCATCGGAATTAAGTGCATTCAAGCTGCCGAAAGCAAAACTGATGGTGCTTTCAGCTTGCGAAACTGGATTTGAGCATTACAACAAGAGCGAAGGAGCCATTGGCATCGCGCGCACGTTGTTAGCCCTCGGCGTACCGGTAGTGATTGCCAGTCAATGGAAGGTTGACTCAGAACCAACCAGAGATTTGATGATTGCTTTTCATCGCAATCGCAAACAGAAACTAATGTCGTCGGCAGAGAGTTTGCGACAGGCACAACTCGAGGTTCTTAGCCGAGACGCGACCAGCGCACCCTTTTACTGGGCAGCATTTTCGCTCTTCGGCGGTTACGCCAACTATTAACGATGATACGCACCTGCCCGAAATGTGGCGCCTATTACGCAGACGATTCGTTGGCGTTTTGCCTCGACGACGGTGCGCCGCTTATCACTGTCGATCCGAAGAGCGAGAAATGGAGTGACGGTGAGCGGTTCATCAAGCAAAAAGAGTTTGCACAGCGAAAACAGCAACGCCGGTTGAAGTGGCGGCGCGTTCTAATGACTTCGACGAGCATGTTAGTGGTGACCATGGTTGTGTGCGTGGTGGCCATAAACGGTTTGTTTTATCTTAAACCGCAGCCCGACGAAAGTGTTGTCGCGAAGGCTGTCATAGAGGCGACGGACCCAGCTAGATTCGAAAAACCTACGCGTCAGACCATCTCAGAGGATTACCCTCCTACACCTTCACCAACTTACCCGCCTTCACCAACGCCCTCGCCGTCTACGTCTCCGTCGATTCCCGCAACGCCCTCGCCATCCATATCTCCCTCGCCGTCGCCGGACCCTGTCTACAAGATCAGCGGGCGCGTTATGGTTGCGAGTAAACCTCTCGTCGGCGTAAGCATGGTGCTGGACGGAACAACGACCGCGTCGACTGTGACCAATGCAAACGGCGATTATTTTTTCTCTGACTTGCGAGGCGGCGGTAACTACACCATTACTCCCGCCAAGGCAAAGGTAAGTTTTACGCCTGGAAGTCGCCGACTCGACCGGCTGAGCAAGAACGAATACGCGGACTTCTCGGGCGTTGTCCAACCGGATCTCTTGAGAATCAGCGGACGGGTGATGGATGCAAGCCAGCCGTTGGGCGGTATCAAAATCAAGCTCGAAGGATCAAAGCTGACCTCGACCACAACCGATGCCAATGGCACTTATGCTTTCACTGATTTGCGCGCGGGCGGCAGTTACACTATTACTCCAGTCGGCGGGACGATAATTTTGACGCCGGGCAATCGCTCCTTTACCAATCTCACGAAGGATTCATCCGCTGACTTCTCCGGCCTTGCTCAAAAAGACTTGAAACCGCCCGAGCCGTGCACCGATGCGGAGAGGGCCCGCAATGAAGACGCACTCATAAATAAATATGGTCCTACCTGGCAACGGAGTATTGAATCGGAAAAACTGCGGATCATCGCCGAAAGCAAGGCTAAAAATCTGCCAGGTGTTAACCCGGAGACTATTGAGGGAACCGCCAGCCTGCCTCCAGTTAGATTTCGCGCAGTCTTTCTCAAAGGATGTACACCGAACCTGGTTACGGCCAAATATGAATGGCAAGTCCGCCTGGTCTTTCATGGGACCACGAAAGTTGTAGCAGTTGCGAAACAAAAAAGCTGCGGGAAAGTGGCGGGCTTCTGGATTTGCCACTAGCTTTCTCATCAACCTCATCAACCGGCGTTACGTTTGAGTCGAAAACAACACTCCAATCCGAGAGCTGTTTCTAATCTGAATAATTTTCACCAAGCGTTAGGAGAAAAATCATGTCCATCAACGAAAGTTCGGCTACTGCACTAGTGAGATTCACAGGCCTTGGCATCGTTTGTTTCAATAAGGATCAAAAAAGAGGTGAGATTGCCGCGATTCGCGACAACAAACACACCTTGACAATTAGGATACAGAAAGCCGTCTTCCAGGATGACGCAGATCAAGACATCATTGTCTATCAGGACGTGGCGACCTACGAAAACCTGCCAAAGGAAGACGTGCGGATTGAAATCAGGGCCAGCAATCCGACAATTGAAGGGTTTGAGATTTATCAAAGCGGCGACTTTGACAGGCTGGATTCCGCCGACGTCAATGACTTTCGCTGGATTGTCAACATGCATACCCTGCACGGCGCATCCGGCCTGGCGCCGACCGCGGAGCAAACCTATCCCCTCGGTAAGATCTACATCAACAACGGACTGTTCTACGCCCACAAACTGGATCGAAATCTTTTCTTTGAGAAGGTGGAAAAGGACGCCAGCGGCGCGGCTCTGCAACGAGAGGTTTTCGGAAACGTTGCGGAAACTATCGGAGTCAAGATTGAAGGCGACGAAGTCACGGTCCAGATAAAGATCCGCGACAAGGAAGAAACTCATTCGCTGAGGCGAATCGAGGGTCTTCCATACAGAATTGAAATCAAGAACATGGATTACAGCGCTAATTCGGTTTACAGCGACTTGCCTGATTATTACCGGTACGTGTCGAGTCCAAACGGCAGGAAGTTTGACCTCACGCCAGTCGTCGAAGACGACGCGGAAGGCAGATCGATTAGCCAGAGAGATTTCTGTCATCCGATTGTCCTGGATGATCCGATCTCTATCGACAGTCTCTAAGCCACGATGCTTATTCTCATTTTCGACAAACACCTGATGTGGTCCCGCTCCGACGGCAGGGGCGGGGTCATCAGTTATTACTACTACGACGCAGTTACTTGGATCGTGATCGCCCTGGCGCTGGTTTGGCTGACGTGGTTTTTTGTGCGCAGGTACCTACGCGCCCGGGCGCTGAGGCGTCAGCCGAGCCCGAACTCACGGGCTAAACACCGGGTGCTTAAACGCGTCATCGAGATCAAACGCGAACTCAGCTCGACGTACTTGCAGCCAGGATTTTCTAATTCGATTCACGCCATCGGTATCGGCAAACTCGACCGCAGCGATGATTACTGTATTCAAATTTTTATTGATGATGAAACAAAGCAGGACCCGCTCGTAACAGCGTTGCCGAATGGCTACCGAGGTGTTTTCCTCGAACTGATCGTAATGCCCAGAGCGAGTTTCCTGGCAGAGTCGATTCCAGCTTCACCGCCGAAGTCGGAGCAATTTGCCCGCGGCATCCGTGACTCTCAGCAGGTAATCATCGGCGGAATCAGCGGCGCAAATACGAACCTGACGGGAGAAAGTGGCACCATCGGCTATTTCTGCACTCGCAAAAGCAAACTATCGCGCACGAAGGAAATTTATTTGTTGAGCAATTCGCATGTTTTTGCCGACTTGCGAAAATCAAGAGTTGACGATGGTGATTTGATAATGCAGCCGAGTCCGGGTGAACGGGAAAGCAATCGGCCGATCGCGTCGCTGGTAAACTTTTCCGCGCTGAAGTTTGACACGAATATCAACGCGCCCAACCACATTGATGCCGCTATTGCTAAGCTTTGGACCAGGCAGTTGCATAAGCCCCTGATTCCGTTGGTTGGAGCGGTCAAGGGCTATGTCAAAAAGAAAGACATCGAAATTGGCGAAACCGCGCGCAAGTTCGGAAGAACTACTGGTTACACGGAAGGACACATCTACTCGATCTACCTGGATATTTGGATCCGATATGACCGTACGGGCAAGTCGGCCTTTTTTCATGATCAGTTTCTGATAGAACCGGCTTTGCCGGAATACACAAAATTCGTGGCGAAAGGCGACAGCGGATCGCTCGTAGTCGATGCAAACCAAAATGCCATTGGATTGCTTTTTGGAGGTATGGCCGAATTGCCGGCGTCGCTGGCTACGCCGGAAAATCCTGCGCCCGGTAGGGGAATCGATTCGGAACAGAAGGACCTGAGAAGGATTGAGAGCTATGGAGTAGCAAATCCTATCAGTGAAGTTTTGGATCGGCTAAAAATTGATCTACTGATCTAAGTTCAATGGCGAGCAGAAGAAGTTGCGAAACGTCCTCTGTGGGGAGCCAAAATTTATCTAATAAAACGGGTGTTGGATCGCCCGTTTTTTAGTTTTCAGATGAGTGTCACTTCAGCTCGTGTATTTTGTTCGCTTGCGTGAGGCGCAAAGTGCGAGTATTTTCGCGCTTCACACGAAACAAGTTTTCTCAGCCTCGCCGCGGCCACGACGCTTAGGCAGCGTTGTTCGGTGCCGTCTGCGAAAAACGAAAGGTCGATATGGAGCGTCGAATCACAGCCTGGTTTAGTCAAAACTTAAGTGCGGAAATGCCTTTGGTGGCGTACGGACATGCCGGACAACCTCTATTGATGTTTCCGACGGCGGCCGCAGATTATCTTGAATACGAGCGGTTCCATCTGGTGGATGCGATTCGGCCGCTTATCGAGGCGGGAAAGATTCGCGCTTACTCGATTAACAGCGTCAATCGTTACAGTCTGCTCAACGATCAAATGCCGCCGAAAATGAAAGCGGAACTTCTGACTCGTTTCGATCGATACATCACGGATGAAGTGTTGCCGTTGATTCGAAACGATGCCGGCCCGGACGCGCGACCATTAACGACGGGAGCGAGTCTCGGCGCTTATCTGGCAGCCAACACTTACTTCCGGCATCCGGATTTGTTTCGTGGAGTAATCGCGATGAGCGGGAGCTACGATGTAAGGTCGTACCTGAAGGATTATTACGATGACAATGTTTATTACAACAACCCTGCCGATTATCTTCCGAACCTAAACGATGACCATTACCTTCCGATGTTGCAACAAGCTAATGACATCTACATCCTCTCCGGACGTGGTTCTTATGAGGCGCCGGAACGAAGCGAACACCTCTCCGACATTCTGAAGCTGAAAGGCATTCCCCACACGCTCGATCTCTGGGGACCGGACGTGAATCACGACTGGCCGTGGTGGCGCAAGATGCTGCCGCATACGCTGGGAGTCATCACGGCGAAAGATGAAGGGCAGGGTGGGTAATAAAAAAGAACGGGATTTTCCATTTCTCATTTTTCAATTGTCATTTGGTCATTGGACGAGAAAGTATGCCGGCGTTCACTTTGGTTTGCTCTTATTGAGGTGTGAGTGCGAAAAAGTGGATCAGTTCTTTCATTTCCCGTAGGTGAAGATCAGTGGATGTTCCCTTTGGATTAGTTGAAAGCACAAAGGGCGGCAGTTTTTGAACTGAGTAGGTACAAAAAAGGCCAGCTGAATCAAGTAGGCGCAAAAAAGTGGGCCAATCTGAAAAGATGGCCCACTTCTTCAATGGTAAATGACAAATGAGAAATGAGATATGGGAAATGAGTAGTCCGGCTACTTAAGGTTCATCCCCACCCTTTTTTCCCTTCTTCTTACCTGGATCAACTTCGCGTGGACGAGTGACCGCAGGTGGCGGCGCAGTTTCAAGTCGCGGCGCTACCGGCTCCGCACGTGGTTGTGGATTCGCTGCCGGCTCATCGGTCTTCGGAGGCGGAGGCAGTGTTACCTGTTCCAGTTTTGGTTCTGTAGTCGTCGCCGGCTGCGTAGTTTCGTCAGTTTCTTCCTCCTCATCGTCGGTCCTGAACTGCGCGCGTTCCGCAGCAAGTTCGCGTTGACGCTGACGGAACAACTCCTTCATGTCTTCCGGCATTGATGGCGCCTTGTCAAACGTCTC
The DNA here is from genome assembly GCA_963730985.1 of Pyrinomonadaceae bacterium. Taxonomy (GTDB): domain Bacteria; phylum Acidobacteriota; class Blastocatellia; order Pyrinomonadales; family Pyrinomonadaceae; genus PSRF01. Next base: position 542,700 of record CAVSTX010000003.1, on the reverse strand, counting down.
CTTCGGCTTGTCCTTCAGAAAATCTTTCATGAAGTCGATGAAGAATGGCAGCGCACCGACACCGCCCGTCATGTTTTGGCCAAGGTTCTTTTTCAGTCCCGGATAACCCATCCAAACGCCCGTCACGTAGGTGGGCGTGTAACCAATGAACCAAACGTCGGTGTGATCGTTGACCGTTCCGGTCTTACCTGCGAGCTGTACACCTAGCGAGCGGGCGGCCGTCGCCGTGCCGCCTTCAACTACGCCGCGCATCATGGAGACCATCGTCAGCGCGACGTATTCATTCATAACTTTGTGTGTGGTCTTTTCCCACTCTTCGAGCACGGCCCCGTCGCGATCGAGCACGCGCCTGATCAGGTGTGGCTCAACACGAATACCTTTATTTGGAAACGCCGAATACGCCGACACCATTTGATCAAGCGGCACTTCCGTCGCGCCCAGAGCCGACGGCAGGTAAGGCGCCATCGGCACCTTGATTCCGAACCGCCTGACCATCTGCGCGCCGGTTTGAATGCCAACAGTTTGCAGCAGGTGGACCGCGGGAACGTTCATTGATTTCGCAAGCGCAGTTTTTAATGGCAGGTCGCCGTTGCCGAGCGAACCGTCGTAGTTATGTGGTTGCCATGGGCCAATCTTGATGGGCGCGCCGCTCACGGTCGTGTCCGGTGTCATGCCCCATTCAACAGCAGCGGTGTAAACGAACGGTTTAAAACACGAACCTGTTTGTCGATACGCCTGCGTCGCGTTGTTGAATTTGCTCGTACTGTAAAAATCGTAACCGCCGATCATGGTGACAATCTCGCCGTTCTTTGCGTTGAGTGTCATCATCGCGCCGGCGACTGCAGGAACCTGAGACAACTCGACCTTCAAGCGCCGGCTCTTCTTGTCGACCTCTACGATCTGAAACTCCGAAAGATAACCTGGTTTGAGTTCATCCTTCGGCTGACGGCCCGACCAACCCATGTCGGCTGGTCCAACTGTGGCCGTGTAGTTTCCAAACCGGACTGTCGCTTCGTTCTTCGCCCGATCGACTTTTGTGACCAAGCCGGAAAGATACCGACCTTCCTGGTAATCGTTGCCATACCAATCAGGATCTTTGTAGTTGCTGATTTCCTGAGGCGTCGGTTGCGCGGTACCTGATGAAGTGGGAATGACTTTGTAGGCCGACCGCCAGCCGCGACCGCGGTCGTAGCGTCTCAGGCCTGCGCGCACAACCTCATAAGCTTTCTTCTGTGCGTCGACATTAATGGTGGTGTAAACCGAAAGACCGCCCTGGGCCACGCGCGTCGTGTATTTCTCTTCGAGGTCCTGGCGTACGTGCTCGACCGGATAATCAAATGCACTCGACTTAGGCTGTGATTGGTAATAAGCGGTGTCGGCCAACTGAATTGGTTTGGCTTTGGCAGCATCCACTTCGGCCTGCGTCGCGAAGCCATTCCGCGCCATCAGATCCAGTACGAGATCGCGTCGCTCTTTGGCTCTGGCCGGGTTAGCGGTCGGTGAATATTCGCTGGGGGCTTTTGGCACGCCGGCGAGCAGGGCGGCTTCACCAATCGTCAGGTCCTTTGCTTGTTTGTTGAAGTAGGTTTCCGCTCCTGCCTCCACTCCGTACGCATTCGCGCCCAGGAAGATGTGATTGGCATAGAGCTCCATGATCTGGTTCTTGGTGTAATAGCGTTCGATCTGAAGCGCGAGCGCCCATTCATTCATCTTGCGTTTGAGCGTCTGCTCCTTTGAAAGAAACAGGTTCTTCGCAAGTTGCTGCGTGAGCGTTGAACCTCCTTCAACTTTGTCGCTGGTGAGATTTTTCCAGGTGGCGCCGATGATGCGAATCGGATCGATGCCGACGTGATCGTAGAAACGCGCGTCTTCCACGGCGAGGATCGCGTTCCTCATCAAGGGCGGAATCTCTTCATACTTCAAAGGAATTCGCTTCTCGAGAGCAAACTCGCCAATTACCGTCTCGCCATCGTCTGCATAAACACGCGTCACCACGCTTGGCCGGTACGTCGCGAGTGCCGCAACTTCATTTGCCGCGCGCGAGTAGTTCAGCTTGTACGAAGCGACGACGCCGGTAAGCCCGCCAGCCGCCAGCGCGAGAAGCAGGACAGCTGGTAACCAAACACGCCGGAGCAGGTGACCACGCTGGGCAGGCGGAGCATTCACAATCGCGGTTGGCGAATAAGCCTTTAATTTCGAGCCAGGAATCTTGAATGCCATCTGTTTATGCCTTTAAAACGGATATATCTGACGAAATCAACGATGCTTTAGATGCGCCAAAACGGCAACGTGGAGACCCACAGTGGCGCGTTTCGTTAAGTGCCACCGGCGTCCTGCCCGTGCGAGATCATGCATGCAAACGAAATTATAACGTAGCCAGACAGCGTCAACGAACCCGCCGAAGCGCTCAACTCGCGCACGTTTTTGATTCAGCCTTCTAAGCCTTATAATCCCTTACGCAGACGGGGGCGACAGGCTTCGACAGGGGTTTGAGCGGACGCCGGATGCATGCCGGGCTACTCTATGCAGCTCGTTAAAAAGCGTAGGGAAAAAACAACTGCCAATAACAATGAATTGGCTCTCGCTGCCTAATTAGGCTCGAGCGTCTCGCCGCAAGTTGCTTATGCGCGCGGAGGGAGATGTCACTCAGATAAGCTGGCGCGAGCCTTCGGTCCGTGGGTTCGCGCGAGATAAAGTCGGACTAGCTCGGGTCGCGGTCTGGTCGCATCACTTACGCGACATCGAGTGAAAAGTTGTCCGGTTAACGCCGGGCAAAAAAGAGACGCGACTAAGCATGTAGAGTCTTGCGACGTTTTCTCTTGGATCCGAGTTCAATTCTCGGCGCCTCCACCATAGGAATTTCGAAATTCGGATTTCGAAATGCGAATTTGAAAAGAAGGAAGACTCCACCGTTCCGAGGTGCGGGGCTCTCCTACCAAACAAATTTGGGAATGCGAATTTGAAAAAAGCAGGAAGACCCCACCGATTCCGAGGTGCGGGGCTCCCCTACCAAACAAATTTGGGAATGCGGATTTGAAAAAGCTTGAAAGACCTCAACTCTGAAGTCGGCGATCTACACTTTGACACCGACGACGACACTTCTTCCAAATCCGACATCCGAAATTCGCAATCCGAAATTCCACAATCCGCAATTCGAAATTCGCAATCCGAAATTCTTCCTATCGGCATCTTCGACAGCGGCGTCGGCGGCTTGACCGTTTATCGAGCGCTCCACGAACGATTGCCGGCTGAACACTTCGTTTACCTCGGCGATACTGCGCGCGTACCTTACGGCACGAAATCCCTTGCGACAGTTGAGAGATATGCTATTGAGAACGCCAGATTTTTGGCGGCGCATGGCATCAAGTTGCTCGTTGTTGCCTGCAACACGGCGTCAGCACTCGCGCTTCCGGCGATTCGCAAAGCCGTCGACGTGAAGGTGGTCGGAGTTATTGGACCAGGAGCTCGACAAGCCGCGCGCGTTGCCGGCGGCAAGAAAGTCGCGGTCATTGCTACCGAAGCCACGGTGCAAAGTTCGGCTTATGCAAACGCAATCGCGAAAGTCGCTCCGGATCTAGATGTTATCGAACGCGCGTGCCCTTTGTTTGTTTCCCTCGCGGAAGAGGGTTGGGCTGAGACTGATGTCGCGCGCGCGGTTGCCGAGCAGTATTTGAATGACTTTCGCAACCTCGATATCGGCGCGCTTGTGTTAGGCTGCACCCACTATCCAATATTGCGCAACGTGATTAGCGAAGTCGTGGGCAAAGGCGTTTCGTTGATCGATTCAGGGGAAGCTGCGTCGCGCGAAGTTGAGATGTTATTGAACTCTGAGGGATTAGCATCGACTGAACCAGCGCGAGAGGCTGTCGAGCGACGATTGTGTGACGACCTGGATCATTTTTACGTAACAGACGCAGCTGACCGTTTCGCGAAGGTAGCTGAACGCTTTCTGGGGACGGCGCCGTCCGTCCTCGAGGCGGTGGAGGTTTGGGGACACGATGAGCTTCGTACGAACTGACGGGCGCGCGGCCGATCAACTGCGCGACGTTAAGATTACGCCGGGATATTTGCCCTACGCTGAAGGGTCCGTCCTCATCGAGATGGGCCAGACGCGCATCGTGTGTTCAGCCTCGATAGAAGATCGCGTGCCATCGTTTCTTCGCAACACCGGACAGGGTTGGATCACAGCCGAGTATTCGATGTTGCCGCGTGCCACCCAAACACGAACACCCAGAGAAGTCAGGCGAGGTGGACCATCCGGCCGTACGCACGAGATTCAACGCTTAATTGGTCGGAGTTTGCGAGCCGCCGCTGATATGAGACTCCTGGGCGAACGCACATTGACCCTGGATTGCGACGTTATTCAGGCTGATGGCGGCACGCGCACTGCGGCGATTACCGGCGCGTATGTCGCGTGTGCGCTCGCGAGCAACCGGCTTGTCAGTAGTGGAAAAATTGCGCGCAGCATCCTTAGTAATGAAGTTGCTGCTATCAGTGTGGGTATTGTTGAAAATGTTGCTTTGCTTGATCTGCAATACGAAGAGGATTCACGCGCCGAAGTTGATATGAATGTGGTTTGCACGGGCGACGGAAGGTTCATTGAAGTGCAGGGAACTGCGGAGCGCGAGCCGTATTCCCGCGCGCAGATGGACGGTTTGCTCGCCCTCGCGGAGAAGGGCATTCAATCGTTGGTGGCCATTCAACGAGAGACAATCGCGGCCGCGATGCGGTAGGCTACGCTTGATGGCGGGCATCTTGCCCAGTCTGAGAGCGTTCGCTTCAATTGGTAATAAGACAACGAACCAGCCAATCGACAGCATCGGAGTTAGTACCTAATTTGGAACTGCCACACCTTTGGACTGATCTACATCGGAGTTACTAAGAGATGAGAGTTTTGAAAGCGTTTTTCCCCCTGTTGATGATCCTTGCGGCCTTTGCGCCCGTTGTTGCCCAGCAGACGTACACCAACGACCAGCTTGAGTACATTATCGAGCTGCCATCGTCCCAATGGCGCGTGATTTCTGAGCCCGACGCGGCGCATGCCCACGCAGAGTTTGTCTTCGGCGATCGGCTTGAGGGTTATCTTCAAATTCGCAAGGAAATGGTCGACGCAGGCGTAACTCCGTCGGAGCTTGCGCGCCGCGACTTCGATCAGAAACTAAGATTTCTGCCGGGGTTCGTTGAAGGCAAAGAAGAAAAGTTTGCTGGGCGCCTCAACGGCATTACGGTCTCTTACGAGTTCATCAAAACGGCGAAGCCGATGATGGGCCGCATCTATTATCTGCAGGCCGACAACCGTACGATCTACACGTTGCGCTTTAGTGGACTGCGCGACAAACTTGCGCGAATCAGAAACCAGACGGACTATATTGCGCGCAGTTTTCGTTTGAAATAATTTTCGCGAGCACGACTCGGCGACTAGTAAAGAGGGCACGACACTCGTGCCCTTTTTGTTTTGCCAGTGATTATTGAGGTGAATTAGTTGATATGCAGACTTGCGTTGTTTAGTAAGATGACCTTTAAATTCTCAACGAGAAATGAAACTACAACTTGCTCCGGGTTTAACAATTCGCAAATCACCCATTGAAGGTCAGGGGTGTTTCTCAACCACGTTTTTCCGCAAAGGCTACAGGATCGCTGAGTACACCGGCGAGAAGATATCAACAGCGGAAGCTAAGCGGCGTGCCCACCGGCGTAAGCTACGCATCTGCGCGATCAATAATCGGTGGAGTCTTGACGGCAGTCGAGGAGGGAATGGAACGCATTACATTAACCATTCATGCCAGCCGAATGCTTACATGAAGATTCTTTACGACCATATCCTGTTTCTGGCTTTGCGCGATATTGAACCAGGTGAAGAGATCACGATTGACTACGAATCAACTCTGCACTCTGATTCGAAGCGCTGTTCCTGCAACGCTGGGAATTGCAGAGGGACGATTAATCGAATCTAAAACTTCCCTGCACAAAGAGCTGCGTAGATCGAGCGCCTTCGGCGCGTACTGTAAAAGCCTGGCCAGCGGCCCAGGACAAGTGGAGTTTTAGGAATCTGCAAGCGCTGAAAGCGCGGGATAACGCAATTGGTTTCGCGCTTTCAGCGCTAAACGCATTTTGTCCGACCTCCCCTGGGCCGTTGGCCCAGGCTGCCACAACTCGCGCCTTCGGCGCTTAGACCGGCAGGAATCTATAACCGCGGCAGGGTGAAACTGAACTTCGATCCTTTGCCTGGTTCGGATTCGAGTCCGACGTTTCCTCCATGTTGTTCGACCACTTCACGAACAAACGAGAGGCCCAGGCCCGTTGACTCTTCGTCCTTATCTTCGCCTTCTCTCACAACGCGGTAGAACTTTTCCCAAACTCTGTCTTTGGCTTCGGCCGGAATTCCATAACCACGATCCTCAACACATAGCCGGACCGCTTCAGCCTCAAGCGCCGTAGAAACAGTCACCGTTGTCCGCTCGGGACTGTATTTGATCGCATTGCTGACCAGGTTCTTTACGGCCTGAGTAATCATGCTCTTATCGGCAGCCACGGGCGGCAGCTTGTCGGAGGGATGTTCCACCAGGCGAATCCTGCGCTTCTTAGCCGCCGGCGTTAGGGTTGCGATCGTTTCTTTCACGACCTCGTCCAGCCGGAGTGGAATCTTGAGCACTTCCTGACGATCCTTGCGCTCAAGTTTCGTAACTGCGAGAAATGTATTGATCATGCGCGACAGTCGTTGCGACTCATTGGCGATGATCGTTACAAACTCCTTCGCTTGTTCCGGCAACTCATCATCCGCAGTTAGCAATTCTGCAAAACCATTAATACTGGTAAGCGGCGTGCGCAGCTCGTGCGACATCAGCGAGATCATATCGCTCTTCAACTGTTCGAACTGCTTTAGTCGCGTGAGGTCTTTGACTACCAACGCAAGGCAAAGTGGCTGCGGCGTGTTTCGCTTGATTTGTGGACCACGTTTGACGTCGTCATAGACGAGGGAGATGCGAAGCCCGTAAATCTCATTACGATCGCTGAAGTTGAGCTCGCCGTCATACGCCACGCCTGTCTGTAGCACACGACGGACCGCGATTGCCGGTTCGTCGAAAACGTCTGTGCGAAACCGGTCGAGTAAATCAAACAAGCCCATGTTGCGCGATTCTTCACGGGTCAAACGCGCGAAGCCCAAAAGCGTTGAATTTACCTGCGCTAAACGCCCGTCGAGATAAGCGAGCGCAACGCCGTCGCCAACTTCTGAAAGTGCCTGCAAGCCCACGCGCTGTTCCAGTAATGCGCCGTTCAGAACGTACAAAGAATGCAGTCGATGGTTCGATTCTTTTACGGAGAAGAAGGCCAACGAACTGCGAGTTTTTGTTTCACGGTGCGCTTCTTCCCTTTGAAGATTGCGAGCTAACTGGCCCGCAACGGCAGTCAGCAAAGCGCGGTCTTCGTCATCAAACTCTTTCTTTACGCGGAGCAGCAAAGCTCCCACGGTTCGATCTTCGTGGCGCAGTGGAAGTGCGATGTTAGTGGCGACGTCATCAGATTCATTATTCTCGACTACGAGGTCGCCAGATTTAATTGCACGCTCACACAGCTTCACACCTTCACGCCAGGTTGCGTTACGGCCCGTATCGATGGAGCCTCCGTTCGTGCGCAGGCGTGCGGATGAAACTAACTGTCCGTTTGCATCGCGACGGAACACGACTCCCTCGCTTGGCATCAACACTGTATCCAGCAGTTTCAGTCCGCTGTTCAATCTGTCTTCTGCGTCGTTGTTCTTTAGCGACTCCAACTTCCAGGATGAGGCGACAAGCTTTTCTGTGAATTCCGTGTCCTGCGTTAGCAATCGCAGCAGTTGCATCGTGAAGGCGGAAATGACCGCCGCGAGAGCCAGAGGAGCAAACAACACGTCGAGGGAAAAGAGCCAAGAGCTCAGGAGACTCGCAACCGCGAGTCCGATGAAACCGCCGCCAACCCACGGAAACGACCGCCTCGCGCCCCACCGCCCAATGATCGCTACCACCGCTCCACTTAGCACAAACATCAATATCACCAGAGTTGTGATGCTTGGCCGTACGAGTTTCACGGCTTCCTGCGTGGGCCCAAGGACGAAGGCGTGGCTGAAAGACGAGAGAAAGCCTGAGTACCACAGGCCAAAGCTAAGCAAGACCGCAATGAACGCGACCGCCACAGAAGTAGCCACAGATTTGAGCGTTAAAGATTGATCCAAGGGAGGTTATCCGGAGGCGACAGGCTGGATTTAGCGGCTCTTGCTAGGCTGCAAAAGCGAAGGGATTATACAGTGATTTACGTTGTTGATCCAGTCTAATAAACTGGTGCGGGCGATTACTTGAGGTGTTGTGGTGGAACTTTACGTCTGATGAACTGTCAGGAATCGAGCGCAATCAGCGCCTCGACCAGTTCAGGTTCTTCGGAAGGGTCAACGGTGCGTAGATCCAGCAGCGCCCGATCTTCATTGATGCGGCTGATTACCGGTGGAGAGCCAGATCGCAGTCTGTGTTCAATTTCCGCGGCTTTCAGCCGGGGGTGTTTGAGGGCAATTAGAGCAGTTGGCGGATGAACATCAGGACCCGAGCCGCCGCCGACCGCCGACTCGCCTGAAATAATCTCGGCCGCTAGCTCACCTTCACCGCGATTGGTGAGTTTTGAAATTAACTGAGTCGCACGTTCGTTGATCGCATTCTCACTTAACGCCAACATCCTTAACGCGGGAATCTGATCGAAGTCTTGTCTGCGATGAGCTTCGAGAGTAACTTCCAGTGCCGCCAGACAGAGCTTGTCCGCGCGCAACGCTCGATACATGGAATGCTTGCGCAGCCGGTCGATGATCTCTTGTCTTCCGACGATCAAACCCGCTTGCGAAGCGCCGAGCAGTTTGTCTCCGCTGAAGGAAACTACATCAACCCCCGCTTCGATTGATTCGCTTATCAACGGTTCATCACCCAGGCCGAGTTTGCTCAAGTCATTTACGACTCCCGAACCTGCGTCTTCGTAGATTAACAATCCAGCGTCGTGTGCGAGCGACGCGAGCTCGCCGAGTTTTGGTGTTGTCGTGAATCCGACTACGCGGTAGTTCGAAGGATGGACTCGCATCACCAGACGAGTTTGCGAATTAATTGCGCGCTGGTAGTCGTCAAGAGTTGTGCGGTTCGTTGTGCCAACTTCGACCATTCGGGTCCCTGAGTTGGCCATCACTTCAGGTACGCGAAAGTCGCCGCCAATCTCTACGAGCTCGCCCCGCGACACGAGGGTTTCACCTTCGCGAGCGAGGACGCTGAGAATCAACAGCGCGGCCGATGCACAATTGTTGACTACGAGAGCAGCCTCAGCGCCGGTCAATTGCGTGAGCAACTCTTCAACGTGTGAGGCACGCTTTCCTCGTGTGCCCGTTTCCAAATCATATTCCAGCGTGCAATAGCCGGCGGCTTCATTGGCAATCGCGTTCCGTGCAGCTTCTGACAGCGGAGCTCGGCCGAGATTGGTGTGCAGGATCACTCCGGTTGCATTGATGACGCGCTGCAATCTCGTTGCACGTTCGCGCCCGGACAGTTCTTGAAGGTGCTCAGTCGCTTGTTGCAAAAGCTCGTCTTTCGTTTTCGCTGAACCAGCAGACTTCAATTCTGTGCGCATCCCTTCGATAACGTTACGCGCCATCGCAGTTAATCGCTGTACACCAATTGATTTCCGAAGTTCGGCAGCAGTTGGCGTTCTCAGGAGCTGATCTACTGAGGGGATTTCCCTGAGATTGGACGACTGTGATGGCGAAGCGGTCATAATTATGGGCTCGTAGAATAGTCGCTAAACAGTATTGGGGCAAATAACTTACGGTCCCAAGGCCCGTAATCGGAGTTCCGAATTTAACTATTTGTTGACATCGACGTTTCCGAGCCCCTAGACTGAAATTGAGTCGCGCCACGCGACGCCCGCCCACCGGTTCCCACCTGCAAGGAGAATTCACAGTGTCTCAAAACAACAAGTTAGCGCGCGCCCAGATGCGTAATAAGGCGAAGAGCAAATTCACCGTCGAGTATGAACCGACGATCGACGAGCAGTTGTCGCGTCTTGAAGAAGACATCCGGCGTCTGAAAATTGAGTTTGACATATTCTTCAATGGGGCCGCGAAGCGGCCGCCTTACGACACAAAGGGACGGGTCGAAACGCAGATCAAGCGACTCGGCGACGACCGCACGCTCACTTTTGCGCAACGTTACCGGTACACTTCACTCGCGTCGCGTTACACCGCTTTCCGAGATCTATGGCGCAGAACGATGCAGGGCCGGGAAGAAGGACGAGACCCAATCGCGAACGCGCGGGCTACCGCAAAACAGGAAGCGGTGGAGCATTTTCAGAAAGCAAATTTCGTTTGCGAAGACGCTCACAAAGACGTTGAAATGGTACGCAACGTCTATACGGCGTTGATGGAAGCGAAGAAGGTTTGCGGCGAGCCAGTGGAAGACTTCTCCTTTCCACGTTTCCATCGCCTGGTCGCGTCGCAAGCTGACGGATTGAAGGAACGACTCGGATGCAACCGCGTTTCATTTTCGATTGACGTTGAAGGTGGTCGCGTGAGTTTCAAGGCGCGAGGTGAAAGAGGATAGGTTCTCAACAAAGGCAGTTGAATCAAAAAAGGCAACTCCGAGGTGGAGTTGCCTTTTTCTTTCTGCGCTTACCGGACCGGAAGACCGGAAGCGGTCATGTGGCGTTGCTGACGCAAGCCGGGGAGACCTACATCTTGATCACTTTTTCGGCCTGAGGACCTTTCGGTCCCTGGGTCACCTCAAACTCTACTTCCTGGCCCTCTTCGAGGGTCTTGAAGCCGTCGCCCTGAATGGCGCTGTAGTGAACAAAGATGTCTGAAGAACCTGGCTGCTCAATGAAGCCATAGCCCTTCGAGTTGTTAAACCACTTGACCTTACCGGTTATTCTAGACATACAACGAATCCTCCTAACGATTCGGTAAAACGGGCACTAATGGCACTGACTTCAATTTGAGACTGTTTTAGAAGTCACAGACTGAAGTCTGTGCCAGTTCGCGCGACCTGAGTTATAGCTTGTGAGCCGGACGCGCTTGGAGTCGCGCATTTCGGAAACACAACCAACAAAAAATGCATGGTGAAAAGCGCTTCGCGGGCGCGTTCCAACATGCATGCTTACGGGGGGAAACCTGAGACCACATTACTGTAAAGCTTGTACTGCGAAAAACTTAGCGAAATTCAGAGGCTCTCTAAACGAGGGCGCATACTAAGCGAAACCAATTTCACGTGTCAACCAAAAACTTTTGCGTAGATTCAGCCCAAAATCGACATTTTTACCGCGAGGCACCTGTTAGCAGATACTGGAGCGGGTTCACAGGCTCGTCGTTAATACGGACCTCGTAATGAAGGTGCGGTCCCGTGGACCGGCCAGTTGAGCCGACTCGCCCAATAAATTGGCCACGCCCGACGGTCTGCCCCAGCGTTACGTCAATGTGCGACAAGTGCCCGTAACGGGTAGTTAAGCCGCCGCCGTGGTCAATAACGACGAGCTGGCCGTAGCCGTTTTGCCATCCGGTGAAGGAGACTTTGCCGCTGGCGCCGGAGACAATCGGATCGCCCATTGCCGCTTCAATATCCTGTCCTGAATGGAATTCGAAAGAGTTTCCGCCGAAAGGATTGCGTCGCCCCCCAAATCCGCCTTCAAGTTTTCCGACCACCGGCCAAACCGTAGGTGTGTAACCGCGTTCCCGCAGCACCGACTCATAGGCACGCATGTTTCGCTCGAGTTGGGCCATCTTTGTCTCGAGAGCAGCCAAACTGTCTTCATCGATGGGTTGCGCCGGTCCGCCGCTACCCGGAACCGAATCTTCGACCACGCCTGACTTCTCCGCGAGCTTGCGAGACGTGTCTTCGACAGCTTCTACCCGATTGTTTAGTTCATTTAGCTCAAGTCTCTGGCGTTCATTTTCATCGCGCAGCCGTTGATTTTCGACAGTAGTTCGCAGGTGTACTGCTTGCTGAGTGAAGCCATAGAAGCCATACAGCGAACAACACAACAGCAACAAGGTAAGTGCGGCCAGCAGTCTTAACTTTCTCTTTTCGACACAGAAGCGGCGAATGCGGGCACTCGGATGGGGTGTATGGGCGATGATAAATGCGTAAAAGCGGTCGTCTCTGGCCATTAGAATTGTGTCTCCTGTTACCTCAGCAAAATCCGGCTGAAGCAACCGAACAGGGCACGGTCTCCAAAAGGCGACGGGTGCGAATAACTGTAATTGACGAGGTTTTTTGACCTGCTTGAAGATTGCAGCGGATGGGTGAACCTACTTGTTTTGGTTGAAAACCCGTCCGGCCGGTGCTGCAACGAAGGCTGACCCTATCACAACCCCAAAATGCATTGCAACCTGAGGATTAAGCGGCGGACGCTCGTCGGTAAGGCTAGAACTCGTTGGATTCGCGACGACGGTTGGAACGGTCTCTGAGGATGAAAAGAATAATCATTACGAGCATCGCAATGAAAATCACGACGACCAACACCTTGATAGCAGCCAGCAGAAATCCGCCGAGCGTGATGATTGAACCCAGGAGCGTGACTACCAGAAGTGCCAGCGCCGTCAGTGCTCCGAATGCCTTAAGTATGAATGCCATCTTTATTCTTCCAGCCGAACTCCCGGCTACGCCAACCCTGGCGCACTAACTTTATGAACTTCGCTTAAACGGAAGCGTGTCCGGATTGCGAGCGAGTTGTGTTGTCTCGCCAGTCCTGAAACGGGATTCCGCAGCGACAACCGACGGCGGTGGTCTGCGTGAATCAAACCGAACGACTCGGTTATTGGAACGGCGTCTCCGCACGTAATCAAACAGCATGTAAGCGCCCAGGGCCACCAGCGCCACCGGAAGCAACTGACGAACGGGAAGCTGCACCCGCAATAGCGTGTGGAGAAGGAACAGGGTTCCAATGACGATCAACGTCAGGCCCCAGGCAAAAGGGTTTCCATAAAGGCGTCGCGTAATGACGTCTTCTTCCGTGTCAGGGCTAAGGCCGGTCCTGATTAATTGGGCAGTTCTACATGCATCAACAGCAGCAAACAGCCATGTCCCGAGAACACCCAAAACAAAGAAGTGCATGCCCTGGGTCATAACAGCCATTTGAAAGAAGCTCGCAAAGATCGCGAAGTGGACAATCGCTTTAGCTGTCTGACCGTTGTAAGCGGCCCCAAGTCCCGGCACGAACGAGAGTAATGTCGCAATGAACGGTGAGCTGTTTCTCAGAGTCAGTGGGGGTGCGTTTGATTCCTGACGAAGCAGCTCGACACCGGCAACAATGCAATCCTGGCAAAACGGAAACCCGCGGATGCGGTGATCACACGCGGAACACAACTGTCGTGCACACTGATTACATTGCACAACAGAAGGGTTCTTTTGATGATATGAACAGTACAACATTTCCGTTTTACGACCTGTTCTGACGTCCTTTTGCAGCGCCGCCGTTTTGCTTCGGCTGAGGCTTCTGCTGACTGGCAGGAGTTGGTTGGGTTGACTGGTTCTTCACGCCTACCAACTGCTTCAGGCCTTTGGTGATGTCTCGAATGCCACCATTCGATTCAGCGCTCCGCTCTGCTAATTGAATACTCGCGCTATAAACACCGCTAATTGAACCGTCCGCTGACACTGTGTTCGTCAGCACGAAAACTGCCACGAGCAACATGGTTGCGACGGTCGCGAGCTGCGGCGAAACGATCGGGTCGAGCCACTTGCGTAACCACGACGCGAGCCGTTCTCCGAACGATGCACGAATCTCCTCGGACAATTCGGTGTGCATCGTCGCCAGCAGTATTCGTTCATTCAGGCCGGCTGGTAGAGGTTGTTCTTCAGTTAGATAAACGTAGCAAGCGCCAATCGTTCTAACCACCTCGCCTGGTAACTCCGTGCACTGGTCACACAACATTGCGTGACGCTCCCAACGGTGGAACAGCGGGGCCGGCAGGAAACCATCGAGATAGTCGGTCAGGTATTCCTCAAACTCTTCGCAACGCATTGACGTTTCCGGCATTGTGGTGAGAAGAATCCTGGCTTCAAGATCGCGGGGCGGTTCGGCCAGAACTGAGTTGCGGCACGCCTGAACAGTGTTTTTCACCTGGCTCAGAGTGTCATGACAAACCGGACAACGAAGTGCGTGCTCGGCGAACATTCTGTTTGTGTTCGGCTCGAGCGTGCCTTCGAGGTAATCGGTTAATCTGTCCTCAAAATCGTTACACAGCATTCGTTTTCTTCTCTTCCTGCCCCACCAACTTTTAAATTCTGCGCCGGGCTCCCGCGTGCGCGACGCAACTGAAACACATTAGGTTACTGCCAATACCTTCATTCGTCGCAATATCTTTGCCAATTCAATTCGCCCGCGATTGATACGCGACTTCACTGTTCCCTCAGGAATCTGTAATACATCTACGATTTCCTGATAGCTGAGTTCCTCGATGTCTCGCAAAATTACGCATGTCCGCAAGTCTGGCGAAAGTTTATCAATACCCGCCTGTACCTGTTCGCCTAACTCACGCCTTTCCATCTCCTGGTGAACCGACCGCGTTACCGTGTGCAGGTGGTACGTGTGATCTGCCAGGTCGTCCGCCTGATTGTCGTGAGGCGTTCGCTGTCTCTTTCGGTAGTCGTCGATAATCAGGTTCCTTGCCAACCTCATCAGCCAGTTTTGCAAGTCGCCCTGTTTCGCATCGTACTGATCCAAAGAACGATAAACGCGAACAAAAACCTCCTGAGTCAAGTCTTCCGCCGTGTCGGCCCGCGACGTGAAACGGTACGCGAGGTTATAAATTCGGCGGGAGTAGGTATGCACAATTTCTTCCCACGCCGCGCCGTCCCCCGCGCGACATCTGCGAACTAATTCGGCTCCTTCGTTGGCAGCCAACGCTCTTGCAGCCCCCACTTTTTGTTTCACCCGCCTACTTTCGATTTGTGCCTGCCACTGCGGCAACGTGGAACCCGCCGCTCAGCCCAACTTACGAAGGGTTTCCCGCGAAAGTTCCCGTTAGTCCGTAATCACAACACTGCAGGCAAATAACGGCTTTCCCCTTAAAGCCAGGCGGTCAACTAGGGTGTCTTGCTCGCGAATAATAACTGTAGTAGCCTTCCGTCGCGGCCCAATATCTTGTGGTTCTTACCCCGGCCAAGACACAGGTTGAAACACAAAACACGTAAATACATCGAATTCGGTGCGCTTTGGTTAGTGGCCATCGCCATTCTATGGTGGTTTGGCAGACAGTTAAACTGGGCAGAAGTAACCCAGTCCGTCACCCGCGCAAATCCAATTCTGCTTTTGGTGGCTGTCGCCGTCGTTTCTGTCGCATATCTTTTTCGGGCGGTGCGTTGGCAGGCGCTGCTGGCGCCCCTGGCTCCAGCCAAACTTCACGATCTCTTCATCGCAACTACAGTAGGTTTTGGCGCAGTGTTTTTGTTTGGCCGCATGGGTGAGGTTGTGCGACCCGTCGTCCTGCCCCTCCGCGATCCAACTATCAGACCGAGCGCTTCGATCGTGACCATCATGGTCGAACGGATTTACGACCTGCTGGCCGTTATTGTGTTGTTTGCTGCAAATCTGTTGTGGCTCAAGGCGCCTGCCGGTGGCGCAGTTGAATTTGATCGCGTGCGAATTGTCGGCGTAGTTCTCCTGGCATTGGCCCTCGCAATGGTTATTGCGCTGACCCTGTTTAGAAGGAACTCTGAATGGGTGATGAGGATCGCGCGGACTTTGTTAGAAGGACGCAGGTTTGTTCCCAATCGTGTTTATCGCGCCGTCATGAGTCTGTTGGAACAACTCGCGCGTGCATTGCGTGTGCTGGTTGACGCGCGCGAACTCGCTATCACGACTGGTTGGACCGCGCTAGTTTGGGCCGGCATTACCGTCGCAAACTTACTTGTCATTCGTGCCTTTGGACTCAACTTTGGATTATCGGAAACGATCTTTGTTTTGGGTTGGGCCCTCGTCGGTTCACTTGTGCCGACTCCCGGCGGTGCAGCCGGCGCCTTCCACGCTGCGACGGCCGGTGCATTGATCCTGCTGGGAGTCGCGCGTGATACCGCTGCTGCAATTTCAATTGTCATGCACCTGGTCGATTTTGGACCGGCACTTATTGTTGGACTTATTTACGTTATGCGCGGTGACATTAATCTTTCGAGGCTGCGTGCCATGACATCGTCTGAAGCTGTCGAACACGCGGTGGAAGATGATGAAAGTCTTATCGAGGAAGCTTACGCGCCGGAATTTCAGGCTGCTGCTCAGCGGGATTAACGTGCGGAATTCACCGCTGCGAATCCGTCCCTGAGGTGTAAAAAAAATGAAATGCCCCTTCTGTGGTTATCTGGAAGATAAGGTAGTCGACTCGCGCGAGTCTCGTGAGGGCGAGGCCATCAGACGTCGCCGCGAGTGTTTGCGTTGTGAACGCAGGTTCACTTCATATGAACGAATTGACGAGATTCCGTACATGGTTATTAAGAAGGACGGACGCCGAGAACCGTTTGATCGCAACAAGGTCATGGCCGGATTGTTACGCGCCTGTGAAAAAAGACCCGTACCCTCGTCGAAGTTAGATTCGATTGTGAATGCGATCGAGAAGTATGTGCAGGAATCGTCAGAAAGAGAACGGCCAACCAGCAAGATCGGTGAAATGATCATGCGCCGTTTGAAAGAACTGGACAAGGTGGCTTATGTGAGATTTGCGTCCGTGTATCTCGAGTTTGAAGACGTTTCCGAATTCATGACGGAGCTGAAACATTTGGTGCGCACTCGCAGTGGCAGCGCAGCCGGCAAAAAGAATTAGTAATTTTGGTTTCACGAAGAACATTAATGATCAAAACTGCCCGCCCCACCGGCCTTGAGCGACTCGAGCTCCAGCGATTACGCGATCGCGTGGGACGGCTGTTTGCTGCGTTGCAGGAAGCAACTGTGGCTGAAGATCCACTTGCTTCAGAAACGTGGGCGCCACCGGTCGATTTATGCGAGACCTGTGACAGCATCGTTGTGCATGTCGAATTGCCCGGCATATCGGGCGAGCAAATCAAAATCGGCGCGACCAACACGCAGTTGAGAATTTGGGGCGAGAAGAAACGCAAAAAACCGCGCAACCGGATCGTTTCGCATCTCTGTTCCGAACGGAGTTTTGGAAAGTTTACCCGGCTGGTGCCGCTCCGTTGGACCGTTAGCATTCAAGACGCAACTGCAGAGCTCGATAAAGGGATGCTGACGATCCATCTTCCGAAGATTGAAGATCGCCGGGGCGTTGAATTTGAAATTCGAGTTACAGAGGTAAGCGAGGAACCGCAGAGCTAATCCGTTAAGTGACCACCATGGCAATCATAAAAGAACCTGAAATTACCGACGAAATTGAAGTTGCTGACAGCACTCAGGAACTGCAAATCCCGAACGATTTACCGGTGTTACCTTTGCGCGACATCGTTATTTATCCGTTCATGATTGTGCCCCTGTTCGTTTCGCGTGAGAAGTCGATTCGCGCGGTCGATGAGGCGCTGGGCGAGAACAGAATGATCCTGCTCGCGTCGCAGAAAGACCTCGATAAGGAAGAGCCAGCCGCGGACGATCTCTACAAGGTCGGAACAGCAGCGGTGATCATGCGCATGCTGAAGTTGCCTGATGGCCGCATACGCATTCTGGTGCAAGGGCTCGCGCGTGCAGAAATTGAAAGTGTTGACACGTCCGGCGAGTACATCCGCGCTCGTGTGCACGTCGTTGAGGAGATTCTGCCTCCCGAACGATCGCTGGAAGTTGAAGCGTTGATGCGAAATGTCAGGTCGTCAATGGAAAAGGCGATCAATCTTGGCAAAAACATCTCGCCCGAAGTGATGGCGATCATTGCAAACCTCGACGACGCCGGGCGTCTTGCCGACTTGTCTGCTTCCAACCTCGAACTAAAAGTGGAGGATGCACAGTCAGTTTTAAATGTAGCTGACACGACGGCCAGGCTACGCCGCGTCAATGAGCTACTGAATAAAGAGATTGAAGTATTGACCGTTCAGCAGGAGATAAACACTCAAGCGCGGGCCGACATCGACCGTTCGCAGCGAGAATTTTATCTGCGCCAACAAATGAAAGCGATTCAAAGCGAGTTGGGCGAAGGCAATGAGCTTGCGGAAGAAGTCGCGCAGTTTAGAGAGAAGATAGAAGCGGCAAATATGCCGAAGACTTGCTGAGGATGAAGCTCTGCGCCAGTTGAAAAAACTCGAGCGGATGCATCCTGATGCGGCCGAGACTGCCACGCTGCGCAACTGGATGGAGATCATGACGGACCTGCCGTGGTCAAAATCGTCGACCGATAATTTAGACCTGCAAAAGGCTGAACGGATTCTGAACGAAGATCACTACGGACTTGAGAAAGTGAAAGATCGCATCATCGAAGCACTTGCCGTTCGCAAGCTTAAAAGAAAAACCAAAAGGGCCGATTCTTTGTTTAGTGGGACCTCCGGGCGTCGGCAAAACCTCTTTGGGACGTTCAATCGCTCGAGCCCTGGACCGTAAGTTTGTGCGCCTCTCGCTCGGTGGCGTCCACGATGAAGCGGAGATACGCGGACATCGGAGGACTTACGTGGGAGCGATGCCAGGCCGCGTGATTCAGGCGATTCAACAAGCAGGGACCAACAACCCGCTGATCATGTTGGACGAAATCGATAAGGTAGGCGCCGACTTCAGAGGCGACCCGTCATCAGCTCTGCTCGAAGTTCTCGATCCGGAACAGAACAATTCGTTTCGAGACAATTACCTTGGCGTTACGTTCGACTTATCGAACGTCATTTTCATGACGACTGCCAACATACTCGACACGATTCAACCGCCGCTTCGAGATCGCATGGAGGTCATTCGCCTCGCCGGCTACACCGAAGAAGAGAAGCGAGAGATTGCGAAACGACATCTGCTGCCGAAACAGATGGAGGAGAACGGTATCACCAGCAAGGACCTCCAGATTTCACGTACTGCATTGACGGCGTTGATTCAGCAATACACGCAGGAAGCGGGGTTGCGGCAACTTGAACGCGAGATTGGACGCATTTCGCGAAAGGTGGCGCGCCGCATCGCTGAAGGTCATAAGGGCACCGTCAGGGTCTCGTTGAAAAACATTCACGAGTTCCTGGGTGCGCCCAAAGGTTATTCCGGAAGAAGTTCTGAAGAAGGACCAGATTGGTGTTGCGACCGGGCTCGCCTGGACAGCGGTTGGTGGTGACGTTCTGTTTATCGAAGCGCTGCGCATGAAAGGCAAAGGCAACCTGATGCTGACGGGACAGCTAGGTGACGTGATGCGCGAGTCGGCCCAGGCTGCCTATTCTTATGCCAAGTCGCGCGCGAAGGAATTGGAGATCAACGAAGAAGACTTCAACAATTACGATCTACACATTCATATTCCGGAAGGCGCGATTCCCAAGGATGGACCATCGGCGGGAATTACGCTGGCTACCGCGATGGTTTCAGTGTTGTCGTCGCGCCCGGTACGAAAAGATGTGGCAATGACCGGTGAAATCACTTTGCGTGGGAATGTGCTGCCGGTCGGTGGCGTCAAAGAGAAGGTCCTGGCGGCGAAGCGTGCACGCGTGTCGACGATCATTCTGCCCCAACAGAACCGGCGCGACCTCGACGAAGTTCCTAAGGAACCGTTCAAGGACATTCGTTTTGTGTTTGTAGACAACATGCGGCAGGTGGTCCGTGAAGCTCTGAAAGAGAAGGTCGTTCCACCCGCGACTGCCAGCCCGCGACCGCAGAGGATGCCGCAAGCAGCAGCGTCGCGAGAGGTGTAAGTCCTTGAAGAAAATGGTGGGCGAAGTCCCGAATCGATGCTCTGCCGACCATTTCTTTCCTGACTACTTTGACAGAACGAACTGGTAATCGATTACGCCTTTACCAATGACAACCCTTCCTGCCACCAGGATAGGTTTGAACGAGGCTTTGTAGGCAGCTTCGACCGCAGCGTCGCGCAGAATTCGCGGTGCATCTGCCATGGGACTGGCCATGATCACGGTGCCGTTTTCGTCAACAGTTACCGCCACTCGTACAACTCCAGATACCCGGCGGTTGAGAGCCTCCATTGGATAATCCGCCTCACGCTTCACGCGTAAATGGTCGCCAATGTTTTTTAAGAACGTCGCCTCTTGCTCGACAGTCAAAAAGTCGGGACCACTAACATCACTCGCGTCAGGTTCTCCCAACGTCACGCTAATTGGTTCACTCACGTATTTTGGACCATGTGTGTACGTCGTGACCTGCTTGAAAGGTGTGCCACCTCCAAGTTCGGGAACGAAGTAATTCTCTATCAAAAGATCTTTTGCGGGACGATCGCTCAGCACATAAGCTTTAAACCCAAGGATTTCTTCGGTGCGAGCGAACTTCGGGTCGCGACTTAATTCGTCGGCAGTTCGAAGGGAACAACCTGGCGCATGGCCGGTTTCTTTTATTATGCGGCTTGTTCTCAAACTTGACTTGTAAATACCCTTTCCGCGCCGATAGATAGTTGCTCGTTCATCCAGCGCCGACTTGCCGACAACGCGCCAGTCTCCAGTCGACGATTCATAGCGCGTGTAAGTCGAAACATTGACGACCTCACCCTTCGAATCGTATTCAATAAACTGACTTACGGAGGTAAATGGAGGGTACGAACGAGCAGGCTGGCCCATTCCATACACTGCCCAGAGACATATCAAAAATACCGACGCTGTCAGACTGTAAACTCTTCCTCGCATATATAAACCAATCCTATCGTTATAAGCGGGAGCATATTTAAACGAGCCTGAGGAAGCAAGTCGGGCAGCGAGTTGTCGGGAGCTCTTTCCGCGGCGTGAATTCGCCGCCCTAATTGCAGTGAAAAACTCTTTGACGGATTTAGTCGCGAGGTATATAACCAATGGCAGCCGACTTCCTCACTGAGGTCACTCAAACTAGTCAGTAGTTCTCACGATGATATCCGCCAAACGTCTCAGCTTACTAGTTTTGATTCTTGCCACGTTATTAACGGCAATGATCCTTACGATCTATTCGTCCAGCACTACCAGCGCATCCAGTAAACCGTTACGTGGAAAAGTATTGCGCGCCAAACACAAATTGCACGTCAGACCTAACCCGGAAGAATTAAAGGCACTGCGACAAGGGGAGCCGACTGACCACGAGCGGCGTCTGGAAAATAAGATTCCGAAGCATTTGCCTCTGAAGATCAAGGTCAAGGAAAACAAAGTCGATAAATTCAAAGACCTCAATAATGAACGGTGGGCACGAGAACTTGAATTGGAAGTGACCAACACCGGCGATAAACCGATCTACTTTCTTGAACTTATGTTGACGCTACCTGAAATTAAAGGGGAGACGGGGTATAACCTCTCGTTTATCGCCTACTATGGTCGCGATGAACTAGGAAACTTTGAAATTAAAGCAGAACCTTCTGATGTTCCTATTCGCCCAGGAGAGACATTTGTTCTTAAGATCGATGTACGTAACGTGGCAGGTTACGAGGCTGCGAATCGTAAATTTGGCTGGCAATTACCAAAGCGAGTTGAATTGAAATTTCAGATGTTGAGCTTTGGTGACGGGACGGGCTTTCTCGGAAGTCACGGCGCGGCGATTCCGCGTTCGTCTGGGACACTTCCCAGCGGCGCTAGGCAGCAGAATCGCGGTGACCCTTGTAGCGGCAACAGCGCTTCTTCAATACCAAGTAATGCGACCTTTTCACCGGCCATGTTCTTTCCGGTGAATTTTTTGTTTTTAGGAATACCTATGAGTGGCTTTTTGGACGACACGCAGCCTTGTTGTGCGCCTGATGATTGTTTTCAAGCAAAGGCTAACTTCGAACGAGTCTGTCTAAATTGCGCCCCGCAGCGAAGAATAACGGCTACTTTTTGCAGCGATCTTTCGGCCACATGCCTTTCACCAACCTTTCGAGAGAGGATCTGCCTTCTTGACAACGGAGAGCCTTTCAGTTGTCAGGTGATTGACGTAACGGCATGCGGCGAATCGGCCCCTTCTCCATCGCCGACTCCCTCACCTTCACCAAGTCCGACTCCCACGCCGACTCCGTGTCCGTTAATCGACCCCAGCGCGTGCGCATCTGGCGAGGCCAGGGATTACTGCACCAACCCAAATCCGCCTGAGGCGCCCAATGACCTCGGCGGATGTCCACTCTATTATTATCCTGACGGGCTCTGTTGTACGCGTCTTCCCTGTCCGTCACCCACGCCAACTCCCGCGCAATGCGAGAGCGGGAATCCAATCTTCTTTGATTATCCGGAGTGCCGTTGGATCTGTTTCAATCCATTGCCCACGCCCACGCCCGATCCGAGCCAGGACCCAATCTTCATTTATTACTGCACCCCATACGTCTGGGTGACCTATGTTTCCTACGACGGCGGAAAGACGTGGACACCGACAGGTGAGATTGAGTATGCCGGCTGCTTCTAATTTAGCGAGGTTCGAAAAAGAAATAAGGGCCGCGTTATTTCGCGGCCCTCTATGTGTGGCACGGGCGTCCCGCCGGTGTTTGCACAGGCAAGATGCCTGTGCCACTAATATTTGCTACGACAACGCAGTTTCATGGTTCATGAAAAACTGTTGGCTGTCGAAAGGCTTCTCGCCCGGCGCACACGGAAGTTTTGCGTAGCTACCGTCAGGCTGAAGCTCACGCGCCCTCACGTTGTCTCTCAGATATGCTGCCAACAGCACGTCCTTCAAATAATGCTTCAGTGACGGCTCGGCAACTTTCGTAACGACTTCGATCCGGTAGTTCAGGTTGCGCGACATCCAGTCCGTGCTGCCGATGTACACCTCATCGTCGCCTCCGTTCGCGAAGTAGAAAACGCGGCTGTGCTCAAGGAAGCGCCCGATAACGTTTCTGACGGTAATGTTTTCGGACAGGTTCGTGACACCTGGCCGCAGAGTACAAACCCCACGCACAATTAGATCGATCTTCACGCCCTCCCTCGAGGCTTCGTAAAGCTTCTCAATGATCTTGCGGTCCGCAAGGCGATTAAACTTCGCGATGATGTGTCCCGGCTGGCCTGACTTGCAATGTCGAATCTCGCGATCGATCAATGCAGATATTTTCTCGCGCAGGTTGACTGGCGCAATCATCAGTTCGCGGTAATCGATTTGGCGCGAGCATCCGGTCAGGTAGTTAAACAGTTCGCTCGCGTCCGCTCCGATCGCATCGTCAGCAGTAAACAAACCGACGTCGGTGTAAAAACACGACGTTGTTGGATTGTAATTACCGGAGGCAACGTGGACGTAGCGCTTGAGTTCGTCACCTTCGCGACGCACCACGAGGGTCAGTTTGCCGTGTGTCTTCAGACCAAGAATTCCATAAACAACGTGGACGCCGGCCTCGTCGAGTTTCCTGGCCCACTCGATGTTATGTTCTTCATCAAAACGTGCTTTTAACTCGATGAGGGCGGTCACCTGCTTGCCCATCTCACTAGCGCGGATGAGCGCCGGCGGAATGGGCGATTCAGGACCGGTACGATAGAGACAGATCTTTATCGCCACGACATCAGGGTCATCCACAGCTTCATTGATAAAGCTGGTGACTGTCTTGTAAGAGTCGAACGGATGATGAAGCAGGATGTCCTGTTCCTTGAGGACGTCGAAAATTGATTCTTGTTCCAGCCATTCCGGCACTGAGGGAGCAAACGCCTCATACTTGAGGTCAGGACGGTTCAAACCATGCAACGACGCGAGATCCTGAAGACTCAATGGTCCATCGACCACGTAAACATCCTCAGCAACCAATCCCAGCGACTCGGTCAAGTATGTGATCAACTCTTCCGGCATTCCGGCGGAAACTTCGAGCCGTACCGGCGCGCCAAAGCGCCTCTGTCGCAGTTCCTGTTGAATCATGCGCAGGAGATCATCCGCCTGCTCTTCGCGAATCTCGATGTCAGCGTCGCGAGTGACACGGAACCGGTGGCATTTTCCAGTAATCATGCCGGGGAACAACGTGTCGATGTTTGCCTCGATTAGATCTTCGAGGAGGACAAACTTGGTCCCAAGCTTACCCACGGGCACCAACCTCGGCGCTACCAGGGGCACTTTGATTCTGACGAAACGCGGTACGTGCTTCTGCTTCGGATCGGCCAGCGATGCTCCCGCAGGCGCCTGCACCATCAATCCCAGATTAAGACTCAGCGGCGAGATGTACGGAAACGGGTGGCTGGGATCTACCGCGAGCGGCGTCAGCGTGGGAAAAACTTTTTCGAGGTAGTAGTCGCGAAGAGTTTCCTGCTCGCTAACCGTTAAAGTGTCATGACTGACGATGTGGATTCCAGTTTCGGCCAGCCCCGGAAGAATCTGCTCGCGCAACGCCTTCATTTGTTGTTCGACTAATGGCAACACCCGTTTGCGGATCTCTGCGAGCTGCTCCTCCGGCGTCATGCCGTCAGGCGATAACTCTGTTACCTCTTCTTCCAACTCCTCCTTCAAACCAGAGACGCGGATCATGAAAAACTCGTCCAGGTTGGAAGAAAAAATCGTCAGGAAATTCAAGCGCTCGAGAATCGGATTCCTGTCGTCCAGTCCTTCTTCAAGCACTCGCTTGTGAAACTCAAGTAGGCTGAGCTCACGATTGAAGAAGAGCCGAGTCGCGCCGGTGGCAGTCGGGTGCAGGGCCGGCAGGCGAGGCACTTCCTGGAGAGGAGATGTTTGGGGTTCTTTTCTTAGGGCAGTTGACATCGAATCATTCCCATCGGTTCGTAAATTTCGCTCTTTTGGAACGCTGGGGAGACAAAACACCAAGTCGCCAAAGGTTTTAGCAAAGCCCGTTCCAGTCGCCCTAATGAGAGGCGAACGACCCTATATGCGTTGGCTGCCGCCCAATTCTATAGAAATCCATGTCATAAACGTCACTGAACTGTATGAATTCGGGTCTGGGTTTGACCCTTATTGCTACTATTAGAGAGGGTTAATTTCAAGCCGATTCACCGGTTGGCGAAACATCGAATTGAGTCGCCCGTTTTGGACTTTAGAACCAACCCAGAATTGGCGTTGAGCATCTGTAATTCGTTGGTCGCTTTCTGGTGGAAAAGTTCACCAATTTGGCGTCTATTCGAGGTGTAACTTGTTTGACACTCCGGAAAATCGTGTGTTAACCTCCGGACTGACTTTGGCTTTGTAAAATGGGCCTTTGAATCTGAAAAGCCCAGCAAAAGCCACTAACCTCGCAATAGATTGATTGCCAAGCGCGCATAACCCCAGCGACATCTGTCGTGATGCGGCCCGAAGACCCGAGAAGGAGAACGTGCGATTAATGCCCTCGAGCCCTAGAACTATCCTGGCGCGGACCGCCTTATTGGCAGTGTTCGTTGTGCCGTCGGCCGCAATTCACGGACAGATTCCAGGTGGATCTTCAGCTCGTGACATCCCCACTGCCGTTCAGCAATCCGAAGAGCATGTGGCGAAGATCATCGCCAACGCCGAGGACCATTTCCGAAAAGGAAAATTGAACCTCGAGGACAATAAGCGCGATCACGCACGTGATGAATTTGATAAGGCTGTTGACTCGATTCTCGAATCCGGCCTCGATGTCCGCGCCAGTCACCGTCTACAAAGTTTCTATCTCGAGTTAGTTGAGCGCATCTATCGTGAAGAGGTGCCGCTCAGTCACGTCCCGTCTCAGGCAAACGTTTCCGAGTTGGTTGCGCAGAATTCATCCGCCGCCCAACAGAAAAACGATCCACCGCAAATCGGATTCAGTGAACAGAAGTTTGAGCCATCGCCTTTGGATGAGCTGAGCAAACTCGTGCTGACGCCGGGCGAGCAAAACGTTTCCGACGCAGACGTGCTGGCACTCGAGCAAGCAAAGCAAAACGTCAATTTCGGTTTCACGATCAATCCGCTGATTCAGCAATACATTAATTACTACCAGGGTCGCGGCCGTCCAACGATGGAATCCGGCCTGCGTCGTTCCGGCCAGTTTATGAAGATGGCGCGCAAGATTTTTGCAGAAGAAGGCGTGCCGGTTGACGTCACATGGTTAGGACAGGTCGAGAGCGCGTGGCGCGTGAAAGCCATGTCGTGGGCGTCAGCATCGGGTCTATGGCAATTCATTCCCGGCACCGGTCGAATGTACGGATTGCGACAGACGGCTTACGTCGACGAACGGAACAGTCTTGAACAGGCGACTCGGGCATCTGCGCGCCACTTAAAAGACCTGGCGAAGCATTATAACGGCAACTGGGAACTCGCCATGGCCGCCTACAACACGGGCTCCGGCAACGTTGATCGCGCGATTTCCCGAGCGGGTACTGCCAACTTCTGGGCAATCTATCCATACATTGCGCAGGAGACGCGTAATTACGTCCCCAATATTTTGGCGACGATTTTGATTGCCAAGAACCCTGAAAAATACGGATTCAAAAACATCAAGCCGGATCCGCCGTTAGCCTATGACGTGGTGCAGGTTTCGAATGCAGTGAGTTTGCAATTGGTGGCTGAAGCATCAGACACCAGTGTTGATTACATTCGCAGTATCAATCCTGAACTGCGACGTGACACGACGCCGCGCGGCGAGGCTTATAACGTTCGCGTTCCTGGCGGCAAAGGCAAACAGTTTTACGCCTTGCTGAAACGGATACCGGCTGAGCGTCGCGACTCTGCGCGGATTATTTCCATCGCGCCGGGCGAAGACCTTCAGAACGTTGCCAACCGCACGGGTGTGAGCGTCGCGCAGTTGCAGGCAATGAACAATGGCGTGGATCTGAAGTCAACCAACAAACTGGTTGTGCCGAGCAGTGGTGTGAAGTTGACCAGCTGGCGACGTGCCAAGCCGGGTACGACAGAAACACCCGCGGCCGGTCTCACCAAGATCCGGGCCCGCAAAGGCGACACGATTGCGCGCATCGCTTCGTCACGAAACCTCGATGCTAATGAAGTGGCACGGCTGAACGGCGTTACTCCCGAAGCCGAACTTCGTGCAGGACAGGAAATCAGGCTGCCGGCGACAGCGCCTGCTCCGTCGCGCCGCCGTTAGTCTTTTGAAAATTTAGTTGCGGCCGCCTCCACCGGCCCCGTTAGCAACTCCGACGAGCGCGCTGCCAAACGCAAGCGCGCTCATTTCGTTTCACCCTCTTTACCGCTTCAGCTTAAGCGTTCGTTTTTCGAAGAGGGTGTTTCCATGCTCTTTCGCACGCTGTCTGCCGCGGTCTACGGCATCAACGCCGATCTTGTTGACATTGAAGTTGATCTCACACCGGTTCGCGGGGAAGCTGAGGCGCCGAACTCGGTAACTATCGTTGGTTTGCCTGATGCTGCCGTGCGGGAATCGCGTGAGCGTATCCGGGCCGCAATCGGCAACTGCGGATTCTTCTTTCCTTTCCAACGCATCACTATCAATCTGGCGCCTGCCGACGTTCGCAAGGAAGGCGCCAGCTTCGACTTGCCGATCGCCCTGGGGATTCTCGGCGCAAATGCCGATCTCGCGGAAAAGAACAGTCTCATTCACCTCTTATGTGTCGGCGAACTTTCACTTGATGGTCGCGTGCGCCCGATCAAAGGCGCATTGCCGATCGCGTTGCTCGCGCGCGAAGCACAAATCAAACACGTCATCCTGCCGGACGAGAACGCGAAGGAAGCCGCAGTTGTTTCCGGCGTTAACGTTTATCCTGTTGCCGACTTAAAAAGTGCAGTAGAACTCGTCGCGGCCTTTCGTTCCGAAGATCCGCCTCAGCCGCTCAAAGTTGATCCGGCCGAGCTACTGGTTCGCGCCGATCATTACAGCGTCGACTTCCGCGAAGTGCGTGGCCAGGTCTCCGTCAAACGCGCACTCGAGGTTGCCAGCGCCGGTGCGCATAACATTCTTTTGATCGGCCCACCCGGTTCGGGAAAGACGATGCTGGCAAAGCGTCTGCCGACGATTCTGCCGTCGCTCGAATTCGAAGCCGCGCTCGAGCTAACAAAAATTCACTCAGTTGCGGGGCTGACTGGACGAGCGGGACTGGTAACAGAACGGCCGTTTCGTTCGCCGCACCACACAATTAGTGATGCCGGTTTAATTGGCGGTGGCGCAGTGCCGCGGCCGGGTGAGGTGTCGCTGGCGCACCAGGGCGTTTTGTTTCTGGATGAGCTGCCGGAATTTGATCGCAGTGTTTTGGAAGTGCTGCGTCAGCCGCTCGAAGATCAGAAGGTGACAATTAGTCGCGCGGCCATGTCGTTAACTTTCCCGGCTTCGTTCATGTTGGCGGCTGCGATGAATCCATGTCCTTGTGGATTCTGGAACGACCCGACTCGTGAATGTCGCTGCTCGCCATTGCAGATACAGCGTTACGTCGGCCGCATCTCCGGACCATTGCTCGATCGCATCGACATACACATCGACGTACCGGCAGTGAAGTTCAGAGACTTGACTGGAGACACGCCGCCGGAGACAGACGGGTCTGCAACTATTCGCGAACGCGTAATCGCCGCACGAGAACGTCAATTGGCGAGACTCGCAAACGAAAAGATATTTTCCAACGCTGCGATGACGCCCCGCATGATTCGACGGT
Organism: Pyrinomonadaceae bacterium; assembly: GCA_963730985.1. GTDB lineage: Bacteria > Acidobacteriota > Blastocatellia > Pyrinomonadales > Pyrinomonadaceae > PSRF01. The sequence continues at coordinate 514,201 of CAVSTX010000003.1, read as the reverse complement.
ATTGCCGGATCGATTCCGACAGCGAACAAATGCTCGAAAGCGCAATGACCCGCCTTGGCTTGTCAGCTCGTGCTTATGATCGAATTCTCAAAGTCAGCCCCTCCTCGACAATCGCAGATCTGGACGACTCTGAGAATGTCAGGTCGTCACACGTCGCCGAAGCTGTTGGATACAGGTCACTCGACCGGACTTATTGGACTTAAAGTTCAATTTCGCCGCGTGAAGGCGTAGACGCGTTGGCAAGATTGACACGGAATTGTTTTAGAAGTGCAAAGATAAGTATGCCCGCTTGTCACCATCCCTCTGATGCCCGTATCCTCACGTCAGCCGTATCCATTTGAGTCGAAACGCAGTTGGGCTTCGTCGTAGCAGGGGCGTCCCGCCCATGCTGCAAGGGGAAGATGCCCGCGCCACTTCGCAGGTCAACGCCGTGGGCTTCGTTGGCGTGGGCGCCATGTTTATGCACACGGGCAAGATGCCCGTGCCACTTGGGAAGAGGGAAATCCAGATACGGCTGGGAATTAACGTCATTTTAGGCCTGGGCAAGGCAACGACGCGCTAAAAGCGCCGCATCACAGCCGTGTTGAGGGCGACCCTGACCTCGCAACCAGTTGGTTACGAGTTTTGAGGTCGCCGCTCCCTTGAAAACAGGCGGTCGTGGCGAACGAAACGCGGCAGACGAACCTAAAACGCTTGCCCCAAAATGAACACGTGACCGCTGCCGAAATCGAGACGACGCCGGAAACGGATTTTGCGCTGGCTCAAAAAGCGGCTCAGGGCGACATGGGTGCCTTCGAGCAACTTTACCAGCGGCACAACCGCCGGGTTTATTCCCTCTGCCTGAGGATGACCAGCAACGTCTCGGAGGCTGAAGATCTCTCACAGGAGGTCTTCATACAGCTCTTTAGAAAAATTGGAAGCTTTCGTGGTGAGTCAGCATTTACCACCTGGCTGCACCGGCTGACCGTCAATCAGGTCTTGATGCATTTCCGCAAACGCGGCGTCAAGATGGAACAGACGACCGATGACGGCGAAACTCCGGTGCAAATCGTAAAAGGCACGGAAAACCCCAATGCCATGCCGGTTGTGGATCGGATAGCGCTCGACAAAGCTATCGCCCAACTGCCTCCCGGCTACCGCACGGTATTTACCCTTCACGATATTGAAGGACACGAACACGAAGAGATAGCCAGGATGTTGGGCTGTTCAGTTGGCACCTCGAAGTCGCAACTGCACAAAGCCCGTATGAAATTACGCGGACTTCTGAGGCAACAGAAGACGAAGGAGTAGCTTCCAACTGACTTGACGGGGTTCATCCCTGAATCCCCAGAAACGGAAGCTAACTCCACAGCGCCGTTATGAGAATTTTTAACGCAGTCTCCCCTTGATTGCTTGAAAACCGATTGTCACGCAGCGGTGTGAATTTACCGCCTGTGGGCATGCTAGAGGTCGTAAGACAATGAACTGCGAGAAATGTCAGGACTTAATCGGCGATTTTCTTGACGGCTCCATGAGTCAGGAAGATCAGAAAACTCTCAACCAGCACCTCGAAGAGTGTCTCGGTTGTGCCGACGTACGAAATGATTTGCAATCGATCGTCAGCTTCTGCCGAAGCCATCGAGGCGAATACGAGGCGCCGCCAAACGAACGGGGGATGTGGCTGCGTATCCGCAACGTAATCGAGGCGGAGACTGCACCGACGGTGGTGGCGTCGCCGAGAGCGGCGCGCGCCAGTTGGCTAAGACGCTCCTGGGAACTTTCGGTTCCTCAGCTCGCTGCTCTGGCTGCGGTCATCGTGCTGGTGGTTTCACTTTCAACGGCTGTCGGTTTGCGTCGCTGGCAAGCGGGCGGCGGTCCTCCCGCTGACGCGATGACGAACGACGGTAGCTTTACCGTGGCAGCATCGAATCTGCGCAGTCGCATTTCGCAGCAACAGCAGGCGATTGATTACTGGAACCAGCGCGTCGAGTTCAACAAGGTGCGATGGAGCCCCGAGATGCGCGAGACGTTTGATCGCAATTTGAAAGTTATTGACGAAGCGGTCAACACTTCGTTTGACGCGCTCACGCGCGATCCCCACGATGAAGTGTCGGAAGAAATGCTCAACGCGGCGATGAATGAAAAGCTCTCGCTGTTAAAGGAATTCGCAGATTTATAAGTACCGGAGCGGGCGGATCGTCCGCTGTGAAGTTTTTAGATTGAGAAACCCCACATTGATGAAAACCGGCAAGTTCACTCCAATTCAGAGCCTGCGCTATCGCCCTTATCTGAAGACGGCACTCTTAACAGCATTGCTGTTAGGGGGCGCCGTTTCAGTTGCGGCGCAGCAGCGCGTTTCGAAAAGGTACCCGGTTGCGCGTAACGTTCGGGTGGTTTTGAAGAATATGTTCGGCACCATAATCGTCGAATCCTGGGACCGCGATGAAGTGAAACTGTCTGCAACACTCGATTCTCCGAAGGCCAACATCACACCGCGTCAAACTGGAGAGGAATTAATCATCGACGTCATCGGCGACAATCGAGGTCGAATGGACGTCGGTGACGTAAACTTCAAGTTGTACGTGCCTGCTAACTCCTCTGTCGATTTGCATACAAAGCGCGGGCAAATCAGGGTTAGCAACATCCGCGGCGACTGGGTGCGCGCGCACGTGTCACTTGAAGGCGACATTGACCTGCTGGGCATAACGGCGAGGGATGTGTACGCGCAAAACACCACCGGTAACATTTTCTTTGATGGCGATTTTTCCCGCGGCGGTACCTATCAGTTTCTATCAAACAAGGGCGAAATAATCATTCGAATTCCATCAGATTCGGCTTTCAACCTGGTTGCGTCGGCGCAAAACAAACGCATCTCGATCGGGCCGTTTTGGAATGATCGGTTTAAGAATCTTGGCGACGGTCGAAAGTATGTCGGCGACGTAGGGGACGGCCGTTCGAAGGTTTCAGTTACCAACTTCCAGGGAAGCATTCAATTCATTCGCCGCTAATATTTGCACATCGGAATTATTGATGGGCGCTCGTCTTCACCGACCGAGCGCCCTTTTTCATGCGGCCATCCGTTCGAACTGTTGCGGAACCGCGAGCGATAGCGAGCGGATCAAGCACACAAGTTGAGTGAACTCGCAGTAAGGAAGGGGGCATGCCCCCGCTCCTGTTTTCAAAAATTGTATGTGCTCGCATCCGCTCGCTATCGCTCACGGTTCTGCAATTCCATCGCCTCTTGTTTTATGCGGTGACACGATAAGCAGTTACTTGTACACTGAGTCGCACCTTATTATCGATACACTGACATCATTGCTGTCCTTCATGAAACCTTCGTCGCGTGTCCTGCTTTTCCTACTGCTGACGCTTTCAATTGTTCCCGCAGTTGCCGGTCAGAAGAAAACAAAACCAACCGTTGAACCGCCGCAGCTGGTACGCACGATCATGCGAAGCGAGCAGCGGCGCTTTGGTCACGGCGGCACGCTGACGATCGTCGGCGCTCCCGAAGGTTCGATCAGCATAGAGGCGTGGCCGCGTAATGAGGTAAGCATCAACGCGGACATACAGCTTCGCGCACACACTGAACAGGATCTGGATCGGCTAGCGACCGTGAGCGGGTTCATGCTCGACGAAGACGCGAATCACATACGGATCTTAAGCGCCGGCACTCACGACAAGGCTTACATGCGGCGAGTGGCAAAGAATTTTCCAAAAACTTTGCTGGGGCTGCCCTGGAAAATCGACTACCGGATTCGCGTGCCGGCGAACATCGACATCGAGATCAATGCCGGCCGTGGTCCCATTCGATTAAGCGGGGTCGAAGGCGCAATACAACTCTCTGCTGCTGAAAGCGAAACGGACCTGCGACTCGCGGGCGGAGCGTTGGCAGCAACTGTGGCCAAGGGAAAAGTAACTCTGCAAGTTTCGGAAAAGACCTGGCGGCGCGGAGGCGCTGACATTCGTGTGGCAATGGGCGAAGTGAACCTGGAAATGCCGGCCGCGTCTAATGCTGATATCGACGCCGAAATTTTGCGCAGTGGCCAGATTGTCGATTCGTACGGTGGCCTTGAGCCGCGGGACGACAAAGACAAGATTACCGCGCAAAAAATGAAGGCTCGCACAGGCGCCGGCGGCGCATTCTTTCAACTTACCGTCGGTGATGGAGTGATTAACATCAGGAAGGCAACGCCTGTTGTTAGTAGTCAGTAGTTAGTTGTTAGTTGTTGGTTGTTAGTTGTCAGTTGTTAGTTGTTGGTGGTTGGTTGTTGGTGGTTGGGCGCGTGGTTACTAATCGTCGGTTTTATTTAGTAGTTCCACTGACCACTAACCACTGACAACTGACAACTAACAACCAACAACCAACAACCAACAACCAACAACCAACCACCAACAACCAACAACTGACCACTGACAACTGACCACTAACAACTGACAACTGACCACTAACAACTGACAACTGACCACTAACAACTGACTATTAACCATGAGTATCAAGTCAGATAAATGGATTCGCCGCATGGCGACCGAGCACGGCATGATTGAGCCGTTCGAGCCGGGCCAGGTGAAGGAACTGGACGGTCGCCGCATAGTCTCTTACGGCACGTCGAGCTACGGTTACGACATCCGCTGCGCTGACGAATTCAAACTGTTCACCAACATCAACAGCACGATCGTCGATCCAAAAGAGTTTGATGAGAACAACTTCGTCGATGTGAAAAGTGATTCAGTCGTCATTCCGCCAAATAGTTTTGCGCTTGCACGCACAGTGGAATACTTTCGCATTCCGCGAAACGTTCTGACGGTGTGTCTCGGAAAAAGCACGTATGCGCGTTGCGGGATACTGGTCAACGTGACGCCGTTTGAACCAGAGTGGGAAGGTTTTGTAACGCTTGAATTCTCAAACACCACGCCGTTGCCTGCCAAAATCTACGCAAACGAAGGTGTGGCCCAGGTCATCTTTTTTGAGTCAGACGAAGTGTGCGAAACGTCCTATAAGGATCGCGGCGGCAAGTACCAGGGCCAGCGCGGCGTGACGCTGCCGAAGATGTAGCGTTGTTGGGTGGCGTCAAAACAAACGCACGGGATTTTTCATTTCTCATTTTTCAATGGGCCATTGAAAGAGCTAGCTAGGGCCCAAGTCATTAATCGATCCTACTCAAGAGACACTCTTAATGAACGCTGAAAAGTCGGTTCTAAAGGTGAAGCGGCTGGATGAGCGGGCGATTTTGCCGTCGCGGGGGAGTTCGTCTTCTGCGGGTCTCGACATCTACTGCATCGAGGACCTCACAATTCTGCCCAGGGAGCGCGTACTTGCGCGCAGCGGTATTGCAGTCGCGGTTCCTGAAGGTCACTACGGACGTTTAGCGCCGCGTTCGGGTCTGGCTGTGAAGAACGGTTTGGATGTGCTGGCCGGTGTTATCGACGCGGATTATCGCGGTGAAGTTGGATGTCTGCTCTACAACACAGGCGACGAAACCATTCGTCTGCCGGCGGGGACGCGGATCTGCCAGTTGATAATCGAAAAGGTGATTACGCCTGATGCGGTCTGGGCTGAAGACCTGGATGAAACAGCTCGTGCTGCGGGGGGATTTGGCTCGACAGGGTAGTAATTAGCCACGGATGAACGCGGACAAACGCGGATTAGAAGAAACTTACCAGAACATACTCACCAGAAAACAAGCCAGGCAAATCGCAGTAAGGAAAATCGACTTGCGAGGAAAGACTCAGCAAGTACTAGCGCAGTAGGGAAGAGAAGTTTGCTCACGCTTCTGGAATATTAGAGCGGGCGCAAGCGCCCTTTCGTTAACTGTGAGACATTCATTATCCGTAAACCCTTCCGTACTCCGCGTTTATTCGCGTAAATCCGCGGCGACAGAATTAGTTGATTGGGATTTGAACCGGCTGTGGCAGCCTTTCGATCGTGAGGATCAGTCCACTCGTGTTCTCAACAGGTTCGTTTTTCGGCGACTGGAAAAACAAGAAGCCCTGGTGACGTGGCTCTGAAGCAGACAATGGTGTGTCGAGTTGTATGGCGTAAGCTCCAAACTCTTTCTCAAATTGTTTCCGCGAGTTTGGATTGTATGCGTAGACCTCATTTGCCGAGAGGATGCGAGACACTGCCGATTTTGGTGAAAGCAACTTCCACTCGCGTCCCTGTCCATCGCGCAAACGAAATCGCGCTCGCTTAGTTTCTACCGGCACGCCACTTTCGAAGACCAACTCCAAACGCACCGGTAACACTCCCGCTAACGGCAAGTTTGCTTCAAACAAGTCCTGTGCTTCTTCGTCACTAAGCAGCGGCGCCACGCGCACCGTCACGCCGCCTGCGCCGGCAGTGCGAACATTGCCAGGCAGCGGCGGAAGCTGGACCGCAGGTTTCACCTTGAAGAGTGAGCCGGTGCAAGACGAGGCCATCGACACCAACACGATCAGTAACAGCCCGAGCTGAACGTTCCTGGGAAGGCTTCTACTCAACATCGCTTGGCAATCTCGCATGATGACAATCGACTGTCAACTTTTGCTGCGGACCGCGGGCGTTTCACCCGTAACGGCGAGACATAGCCCTCGCCTAATCATTAAATTTCCACGTCCGGAAAGGCAAAGCCTTTCCGCACAGCTTGCGGCAAAGCCGCACGGACTTTGGGCTGACCTATTCTCCCTCTGAGCTTCCGCCTGAAGGCGGAACCACCAATGCTCTATGCTACTATCTCCCGCAAAAATATGATTCGACCGTTTCGCGGTGTTCATCCGCAGATTCACGACAGCGCCTACATCGATGAGAGTGCACAGGTGATTGGCGATGTGGAGATAGGCTCGCAGGCTTCGGTCTGGTGCAATGCCGTACTCCGCGGCGATATGTATTACATCCGCATCGGAGATCGGTCGAACATTCAGGACAATTGCGTCGTGCACACGCGCACCGGTGAATACCCGACAGTCCTGGAGGAAGAAGTTACCGTTGGTCACAGTGTGACGCTGCATGGATGTTATGTTGAGCGCGGTGCATTAATCGGGATTGGCTCGATTGTGCTTGATGACGCGCGGGTTGGCGCACAGTCGCTGGTGGCAGCAGGCTCGCTAATTTCGCCTGGCACCGTCATCCCACCTCGTTCCCTTGTGATGGGCTTGCCTGCCCGGGTAAAGCGTCCGCTTACTGATGAAGAAGTTGCCGGCCTTGAGAATTTTTGGACCAACTACGTGAAATTTACCAGTATGTATAAGGAAGAATAGAACAGGAGCAGATCAGGATGTCGAATTACCTACGTTTCGTTTTCATCACACTGATGATTGTTGTCGCTTCGGTATTTTCCGTAAGCGCACAAATCGCCTCAACACCCACAGAGCCGGGTGGCATCGTTGCCACCACCCCGACGTCTCCTGTGCCCGATGTTGGTGACGAAGAGTACACATTCAAAAAGGGCGATAACGAGTTTGGCTTTTGGGGCGGTGCCGCATTTGCCGCGACGACTGCTTTCGGCGGACTAACCGATGCGGAAGCAAGCAATCGAAGATTGGCCCTGTTCGCGTTGCGTTATGGCAGAACATTGGTTGCGAACGACAGCGTGGCGCTACAGTACACTCTCGATGCGATTCCCCTTGCGATAGCGAGAGGAAATATTCGTTCCTCGACGGTTGGTGGCGTGACGATACTGGAACGCAGCACAGCTTACGGTGTGGGTATCACTCCACTGGGCTTGCAACTAGATTTCGCGAACGGCTCGAAGGTGCACCCGTTCATTCACGTCAATGGCGGCCTGCTCGTTTTCAATCAATCCGTGCCGTTGCCGGATGCGGGTAAGTTGGCATTAGTGGGTGAAACGGGCGGGGGCGTTCGCATTTTCACTTCACCACGTCAAGCCGTCACTCTCGGAGTGAGGTTTCATCACATCTCAAACGGCGACCGCTCCGGATCAAACCGCGGCCTGAATCAATTTGTCTTTTACGGCGGCTTTTCCATCTTCAGGTAATGGGCTCGGCAAAAACTCAACCCGCACGCGGCATGCGCGACTTCCTTCCGGAAGAGGTGCGCAAGCGCGAGTATGTGATCGGCGTCATCAAAGAAGTTTACGAGCGCTATGGATTTGAACCGCTGGAAACGCCGGCGGTTGAGAATATCGAGACGCTGTTGGGTAAATATGGAGAAGAAGGCAATCAACTCATCTTCAAAATCCTCAAGCGCGGCGAACATGAGAAGAGCGGAGAAGCGGACCTGGCCCTTCGTTATGATCTGACAGTGCCGCTCGCCCGCGTCGTTGCTCAATATCAAAACGACCTGCCGAAGTTTTTCAAACGTTATCAAATTCAACCAGTGTGGCGCGCTGATCGTCCGGCGCGAGGACGTTTCCGCGAGTTTTACCAGTGTGACGTTGATATTCTCGGGTCGCGGTCGATGGTAGTGGAGGCGGAGATTTGCGCGGCTTCCAGCGACGTTTTGACGCGTTTAGGATTCAAGGATTTTACGATCCGGCTGAATCACCGAAACGTCCTGAATGGATTATTGGCCCAGGCCGGAATCGATGCTGAGAAGCAGGCGGATGCGCTGGTCGCTCTCGACAAGATGGATAAGATCGGCCCGGAAGGCGTCGCGCGTGAATTGATTTCGCGGGGAATCGTCGATGAGTCTGCGATTAAGTTGATGAGGTTTTTTGAAGGGCTTGCTGGCGCACAGCGCGCGGCTGAGCTCATCGATGTCGGCGTTGATGAAACGAATGTTTCCTACAACATGGACGTGCTGGGGCGGCTCGTAGAATTCATTGGTCCACACGAGGCAGGCGCGCGGGGCGTCGACGAATTGCGCGAGATAATTCAGCTCTCGAAATCAAGCGGCATCGAAAAGCACATCCGTTTGGATCCGACGCTCGCGCGGGGACTGTCATATTATACCGGCGCGATCATGGAGATTGACGTCAAGGACCTGCCTGGCAGTCTCGGTGGCGGCGGCCGCTATGACAATCTGGTGGGTATGTTTCTCGGTGTTGACGTACCGGCGTGCGGTTTTTCATTGGGACTGGAACGAATAATAGTTGTAATGACCGAACGCGGAATGTTTCCCACGGCGTTGTCATTATCACCAGCCGACGTAATGGTGACGCTGTGGGACAGCGACTCGATCGGCGAATCCGTCGCCGTAGCCCGAGAGCTACGAGAGGCGGGGTTAAGAGTGGATGTTTATCCCTCGGTCGACAAAATCGGCAAACAACTCAAGTCTGCGTCTGCGTTAAAGATTCCGTTCGTTGTGGTGATCGGTGAAGAAGAGCGGAGCCGCGGGGAAGTTGCTTTGAAGGATCTTGCTTCCGGGGAACAGCAGAATGTGAGACGTGAGGAGTTGCCGGCAGTAATTCGACAGAAGTTGTTGTGAGATGCCACTTCGTCGCGGCTTCGCCGCATCCCGTGCGGAAAGGCTCTGCCTTTCCTGTAAGTGCTTCTCAATAGTTTTCGCGAGGCTCAGCTTCGCGAAATAGATTTAACCAACATTCCGGTAAGGCAAAGCCTTACCGCACAGCAGGCGGCAAAGCCGCGATTGACAGTCGCACCGTTAATCGCTGGGAGCTTTTCATGAGCCAGTCACTCGGAACCCATTATCTTGAAGACGTGTTAGGGAGTCTGCGTTCATACAAGAAGCAGGCTGACAAGGCGATTGCGCAGCTCAAGGATGAAGAGTTGTTTATTCAGCTTGATCCGGAAACGAACAGCGTTGCGATCATCATGAAGCACCTGGCCGGAAATATGTTTTCCCGGTGGACCGACTTCTTGACGACGGATGGAGAGAAGCCGAATCGCAACCGCGACATGGAGTTTGTGATTGAGCCGAAAAACAGCAGGGAAGAGATACTCGATTACTGGGAACATGGTTGGCAGTGTGTATTCGATGCGATCGAGCCTCTCAAAGCGGATGACCTTCTTCGCACGGTGATGATCCGGGGCGAAGAACACACTGTGATGCAGGCAATCAATCGTCAACTTACTCATTACCCGAATCACATCGGGCAGATCATCTTACTTGCAAAACACTTTCGCTCCTCGGAATGGCAGACGCTCAGTATTCCGCGCAATCGATCGGCCGACTTTAACGCATATCTTCAGAAGGACGCCGGCGCTGCCAGCGCAGAAAGCCGCTTCTCTAAGGTGAATGACTTCGTTAATGAGGCGGGCGCAGATAATCCGAAATGACTCTAAGTCTTCTCCAAATCGGCCACGTGAATGTTACGGTTCCCACCGCGCTGGAAACGGCCGCGCGCCATTTTTATGGCGAGATATTAGGACTCGAACAGACTTCCCAAGCCTCCTGGCCCTCGACAGAATCTGGGTGCGTGGTACCAGTTGGGCACAAATCAATTGCACTTATCGCTGGAAGATGGTGTTGAAAACCAAATAAGCGACCGGCATGTGTGTTACCTGGTCTCGGACGTTGATGAAGCCGAGAGGCACTTCAAGAGTTTTGGAATTGAAGATCATTCCTGATGACGAACAACAGAACCGCCGCTTCTTCCTGCGCGACCCAGGCGGCAACTTGATCGAAGTCGCTGAAGCAAAAACCTCCTGAACCAGCTAAATCGTTAAAGTAAATGTTCAATCGAATTGCCTCATGGTTAGGAAGGGGGCATGCCCCCGCTTCTTCTTTATCTGCTCGCGAAGTTGACTGTTAATTTACTGTAAATTAAGAACAGCGGGGGCATGCCCCCTTCCTGACCTGTGAGATCTGGTTGATTGAGTCATTCATAGTAAACAAAGCATGGTGTTTCCGATCCCCGAGAAAGTCTTGAAGTTGTCGAAAGCCGTCCGCGATGCGGGTGGCCGCGCGTTACTGGTCGGCGGCTGTGTGCGCGATCAGCTTATGCATCACGAGCCGAAGGACTGGGACCTCGAGGTTTATGGCATTGAAGCCGACAAACTGCGCGCGCTGTTGGACCAGTTTGGGACTGTAAACGTCGTGGGTGAAGCCTTCACCGTTTACAAGTTGGGCGCCGACCTTGATGTCTCGTTGCCGCGCCGCGAACGCAAATCCGGTCGCGGCCATCGCGCGTTTGTTATCGAAGGCGATCCTTCAATGAGTGTTGAAGACGCGACGCGACGTCGAGACTTCACCATCAATGCGATTCTTCAGGATCCGCTTAGCGGAGAGATTATTGACCCTTTCAATGGCAGAAACGACATCGAACGTGGCGTGATTCGCTCCGTTTCACCCGACACTTTCCCGGAAGACAGCCTGCGCGTCTTACGTGCCGCGCAGTTTGCAGCGCGCTTTGAATTTCGAATCGACCCGCAAACGGTGGAGCTTTGCCGGACCATTGAGTTGTCTGATCTGCCCGCTGAACGCGTTTGGTGCGAAATGGAAAAACTTCTATTACGCGCTCACCGGCCATCGATCGGTTTAGGTTGGTTGCATGCTTTAGGCGTGCTCGATCAGTTGTTTCCCGAGATCAGGAGTCTTATCGGTGTGGAGCAGGAAGCCGAATGGCATCCAGAGGGCGACGTGTTTGTGCATACCCGGCTGGTGATTGATCGCGCTCGGGAGTTGATCGACAACTTGCCGTATCCCAAACAGGTGACAGTGATGTTGGCTGCGTTGGCTCATGATTTCGGTAAGCCTTCGACGACGGAGTTTGTCGATGGCCGTCTGCGATCGCGCGGACACGAAGAGGCTGGAGTTCCATTTACTGAATCTTTTCTCGACCGTCTGAACATTCACACCCTCCGCGGTTATGACGTGCGCGCGCAAGTGATCGCGTTGGTGCGTGAACATTTGAAGCCGGGCGAGTTTTACAAGAAACGCGACGAGGTAGGCGATGGAGCGTTTCGGCGGTTGGCGCGTAAGTGTGAACTTGAACTTCTTTACCTAGTCGCCAAAGCAGACTCGTTAGGACGAAACGCCGAGTGGGTGCCGCGTGAAAAATGGTATGACGCGGTGCCACAGGATTGGTTCATTGAACGGGCGAGGGAATTGGCAGTCGCGCAGACGCCGCCCGAGCCGATTCTGTTGGGCCGTCATTTATTGGAAATGGGACTGCAGCCTGGTCCACAAGTCGGTGAGATCACAAAAGCTGTCTATGAGCAACAACTGGACGGCAAAGTGCGCAATTTGGATGATGCAAAAGCTCTGGCTAAAACATTCTTATCCACAGATTACGCAGATTACACAGACTAGCATTAGACATTGATTACGATAGGATGGTGTCAATAGCCTTCGAGCATCGTCGCTTTGTCTTAACCCAATCTGCGTAATCTGTGCAATCTGTGGATTAAGCTTGCGGTTGTTGTTGCGTTAGGCAGTGAATGGTTCCCATGCCCCAGACTAGTGGTTCACAGTTGATCCCCACCACGCGGCGGTCCTTGAATAGTTTCTGAAGTATTCCCAACGCCCGGTCGTCATTCTCCTGACCAAAGATCGGCGCCAGCACGACATTATTTGCAATGTAGAAGTTTGCATACGACGCCGGCAGGCGTTCGAGGTTCCGCTTGTCTGTGCTAATTCCGCCAACTATTCCAGGCATTGGAAGGGTAACAATTTCAAACGGCCGGTCGCTGGCGTCCGATAGTTTGCGCAGACGCGTGAGATTGTCTTGCAACAAATCGTAATTCGCGTCTTCAGGATCCTCTTCAACCGCACACGCGATCACGTCTGGCGCAACAAATCGCGCGATGTCATCGATGTGACCATCTGTGTCGTCGCCGACGATACCTTCGCCCAGCCACAGAACCTTTCGCACACCGAGATAACTCTTTAGGTATTGTTCGATCTCATCCCGGCTGAGATTTGGATTCCGATTCGCATTTAGCAAACACTGCTCAGTCGTCAACACGCAACCAGCGCCATTGACGTCAATCGCGCCGCCTTCGAGAACAATTCCCGGAACGAAGCGCGGCACATTCAGAAAGCTTTCGAGGCGCGCCGGAATCGCATCGTCCTGTTTCAGTTCCTCGTATTTATTTCCCCAGGCATTAAACACCCAATCGTTGTAAGCAAGTTGACGCTTTGCCATCGATCAGAAAGTTTGGTCCATAGTCGCGTATCCATGAATCAACGGTTGGTATCTGGTGAAACCGGATGTTCTCCGCTCCCGCGAACTTGCAGCGACCACGAATTGCTTGCTCTGAGTCAGCATCGTCGACGAGCAGGTTGACTGTCTCATGCGGTGCGAGGGCGGCGACGATCTGAAGATAAACCTCCTGGGCCTGGTCCACACGGTTGGGCCACGTCTCTGGATCGGTGGGCCACGTCAACCAGGTCGCAGCATGGCGGTGCCATTCGGCAGGCATGTAAAAACCGAGTTCGGCAGGGGTTGGCATGTAGAGTTATTTGCTGGGCCGACCGTAAAGCGAACTTTTGATTTGCGAAGCGCTGGGGTTATTCAACGTTCTTAATTAGCGACCGGTAAGCAAACTAACAGTTTGCTTTACGCTGGTTCGATGAAACGCGAAGAGATAGGGGTGTAGAAGTCGATGCGCCGGTCGCGAAGGAACGGCCAATTCTGGCGCGTCTCCTCGATCTTGCTGAGGTCGCATTCTACGATCAGCACTTCTTCTTTATCGGCGGAAGCTTTGGCAATGATTCGGCCAAACGGATCAGCAACGAACGATTGTCCCCAAAAAGTGAGCTTGCCTTCATGCCCGACGCGATTAACCACGATCACAAACACTCCATTCGCGATCGCGTGTGCGCGCTGAATCGTTTCCCAGGCATCATGTTGTGCCAGGTTCATCTCTTCGTCCTCGTCAGGCAGCCAGCCGATCGCAGTTGGATAAAAGAGAAACTGCGACCCGCTAAGTGCAGTCAGTCGCGCCGCTTCAGGAAACCACTGGTCCCAACATACCAGCGCCCCAACCTTGCCGACACTGGTATCGTGAGTTTGAAAACCAAGATCGCCCGGAGTGAAATAAAACTTTTCGTAGTACAAAGGGTCATCGGGGATGTGCATCTTGCGATACTTGCCGACGATTTTCCCTGAAGTGTCGATGATAACCGCGGTGTTGTGATAAACGCCTGCGGCGCGTTTTTCAAACAACGACGCGACGATCACAATCTTCTTTTGACGGGCTACTTTACCGAGAACCTCAGTAGTTTCCCCGGGGATTGTCTCTGCAAGTTTGAATAGTGAGATGTCTTCCGTCTGGCAAAAATACTGCGACCGAAAAAGTTCCTGAAGGCAAACAATCTGCGCGCCTTTTTTGGCCGCTTCGTTGATGCGCGCGATTGCTTTCTTAAGATTTGCGTTGGGATCCAGCTCTGTCGTCATCTGGATCAACCCCACGTTGACGGTGTTAGACTTCTGCTTTTTCGGCATGCGGGAAGTATAAAGTCCATCCAAAAATAGTCCAAAGTCCAAAGTCTCTAATGAGTCCAATGTCCAAGGTCCAAAGTCCAAAGTCCAAAGTCCGATGTCCAAGGTCTAAAGTCCAAGGTCCCTAATAAGTCCAAGGTCTAAAGTCCAAGGTCCAAAGTCTCAGACGAAGCTCAAAGTCTATAGTCTGAGCGAAGCGGGTACATCTCCCTCTGCCTGACCTTTAGGCATTCCAAGTTTATCGAAGAGGTGACTTTGGACTTTGGACTTTGGACTTTGGACATTGGACATTGGACTTATTAGGGACATTGGACTTACCAGGGACATTGGACTTTCGACTTTCGACTTTCTAAGATGTCCGGTCATTTTCACCCCCTGATTTCAAAGAGAGAACACAATGATTGAATTTGAATTGACTGACGATCATAAAGCCCTCGTGCAGACTGTCCGTGAGTTCGCGCAAAAAGAGGTGGCGCCTTACATCAAGGAGTGGGACGAAAAGCAGCATTTCGAACCCCGCGTGTTCGAGAAAATGGCTGAGCTCAACCTGCTTGGCGTTTGCATTCCGGAAGAGTATGGCGGCGCCGGCTTTGATTACATCTCGCTCGGGCTCGTTTGCGAGGAGCTGGAAGCTGTAGATACGTTCATGCGCGTCGCGATGTCTGTGCATACTGGTTTGAATTCGCTAACGCTCCTGACCTGGGGGACGGAAGAACAGAAACAGAAGTACCTCGTGCCGCAAGCGAAAGGCGAGAAGATTGCCACATATGGTCTAACTGAACCAGGCGCAGGCTCAGATGTGGTAGGCGCGCGATCGACGGCGCGCCGCGACGGTGATGATTACATCCTTAACGGCGAAAAGATGTGGATCAGTCTCGCCGACCGGGCCGACAACTTTCTTTTCTTCTGTTGGACCGACGAAGAGAAACGCCGCAAACGCGATCACAGCGGCATGTCGTGTTTCATCATTGAACGCAGCATGAAAGGGTTCACGTCTGGAACGATCCACGGGAAGCTGGGAATTCGCGCCGGCAATACCGGATATTTCTCGCTTCAGGATGTGCGCGTGCCGAAAGCGAACCTCGTAGGCGAAGAAGGCGAAGGATTCAAGATTGCGATGTTTGCGCTCGAGCAGGGAAGGTACACAGTAGCCGCAGGCGCTACGGGAGTGATTCGCGCGTCGCGCGACGCGTCAGTCTCATACGCGCTCGAAAGAGAAACGTTTGGCACGAAGATCGCTAATCATCAACTCGTCAAACAAAAGATTGCCGAGATGGAATCCGACTATCAGATGTCTCACTTGCTTTGGTTGAAGGCGGGATATCTGAAAAACACGGGACAATCTAACGCCCGTGCCACCAGCCTGGCGAAGTGGCAAGCGACGACGCGTAGTGAAAAGGCTGCCTCGATGGCAATCGAGGTACACGGCGCGAATGGTTATTCAAACGACTACCCGGTTGAGCGCTACCTGCGCAACTGCAAGGCAGCGATCATTTACGAGGGAACGCGCGACATTCATACGCTGATGCAAGCCGATTGGGCTTTGGGCTTGAAGAAGGAAAAACCGGCGCGCAAGGTGTTGCCGCCATGGAAGGCGACTGAAACGCGCGAAACGGCAAAGGCTTAAGGGGGCTTAGCCTCAAAAGTCGAAAGATAGAGGGGTGACCTTGCTGTTGCTATGCTTTGCAGGCAAGAGACAATGCAGGGGGTCGGCGAATACAGAACCGGAGCGGTAGCGACGGATGATACTGTGAATTGCGGAAATCTTTGGAATACAAGATTACTTTCCGTTAAGTTTTCCAGCATTGCATTCAACGTCAGTCCCGTCGCTACCGCTCCGGTTCTGTATTCTTCGACCCACTCATTTGACCGTCTGCATGCAACTTTTGAGGCAAAGGCTTAGGGCTGATACGTCGGCTTTAGAACCACTCTAGTAACTTGGTAATTACAGAACTAGTGGGCGAGGAAAACGTCGTACGTCCACCTGCCAACCGTGCCCGCGGTATGCATCGTAAATGCGGGCACGGTATCGGAATCCATTACCATGGCGGTCCATGCGTCTCATTTCCTTGTAATCGAGACCGACCCCCTGAACGTTTAATGCAACCAGCGGATACAACTCTTGAGATTCTGAAACGCCATTGCGGTTGTGGTCTTGCCAGAGTCGAAGGCTCGTAAAAATAGCGTCAACCGAATTGACGATTCCGTCGTTATTCCCACCATTCTCCAGCCTTGTCATATTCCGCTAGCGCCACGAAGCCATTTGCCCGAGGTGCCAAGGGCTGCGGTGTGAAGTTTCCAAACAATTCCTTGCCGTCGTCGATTAGACCATTCCCGTTGCGATCCAGCACAAGCCACGCATCATCATCTTGAATCCAAGAGACTTGCACGCGGCGGCCGGTACCCACCAGGTCAAATGCGACGCCGTCACTGACGCTTGTCAACTTAAAACCGTTTCCAAGAGTATCGACAACTATCGGCGACATGCAGATACAGCCTTCGTCGTTCCAGTCAGTACCGTTATCACAGTCGTTGTTCTCACCGTCCTCGCACAAGGGAGCGTTTATGTCGCAGAACGCACGATTGGGTGTCCGTTCATCTTCCTGGTATGTGCAAGTCGGTGGCCTGGGCGTTGGCGGTGCGGGATAGCCTGCGCGCTGGGCAACCGTATTAACATCGCATTGCCTCGGGCCGTCAAGTATAGGGCAACCCCAATATATGTTGTTTTTTGGAACAGTAGTATCACAAGTAAAGGCTGGACAATTACAGAGACCTGCAGGCCGACTCATGATGGTACTGGCGTGAGTGCAATCTAAACAGTCATCTAATCCGAAGGTGTGACCTATCTCGTGGAGCATCAATTGTGTGATCGTTTGTAATCGCGTTACAGTCGGATCTATCGCCGTCACTGCGGACGTTGTTCTATTCCCCTCGGACGTCGCACTACCGGTGAACGCTATATTTGACTCAGCACCAGTCGGACTATTAAAACGGTGAACATAATTCGTGTTTAGGTCTTGTCCAGGTGGGGGTTGCTGAGTCGCGGCAGTGAAAGTGAAGGTCACAGCTGAATTTGGGTTAGCGTCTTGCCAAATCCTGAATGCTTGTTTGATCGCGTCCTGCTCGGCACTAGTCGCGAAGTGACTTGAGTTTATTACAACGGTTATGGGTGTTCCCGGAGGCCAAGAGGCTCCGTTGGTTCGAGCTAGTTTTGGCGCTACCTCACAAGGCGGATTATCAGCACGTGAAAACGTACCAGAACCGACTAATAGAATCAAAATGGTTAAGACGACACGTAAAGCGGAGAGAGTGAGAGGGCTTTTCATCTTGGTGCCTGCTCAACCGCGAATTAGCGAATCTTCGCGCGGAGCTCATTTAGAAAACTTGTTTCGTCGGTGTTTTCATAGATTTGCAATTTAGGCAAGTGATCCAACGGGTAAACTTTTCCTTCCCGAAGTTCATAACCCGTTAAAATCTGAAAACTTAGTTCGTTGCTATTCAAGAAGAGGACATACCGCAATCCGACTGCCGGCATGTCGTGTTCGCTAATGCTGTACATATGTAGGCGACCATTTGGAAATCGTACACGACCTCCATCCCGTTCAGCTTCGATTACCGAGGCCGTGGTGATTGGAGTGTTAGTCGAATTCTTCAACACTTCGTTAACTTGAATAGCGAAGACGGAATACACTCCCGTCTTATCATTAGACAGGTACGCGCGGGCGTCCGTAATTTGACCTACAACTACTGCGGAACTTTGCTCGAATGGAAGTGCCGGCAAATTTGTATCTACAGAATCAACACGGACCATGCTGTCAGAAAGTGCGTGAGGATAGACGCGCCAAGGAGACTTGTCGTATTTTTTGCCCCTGGCTTGCCGTTTGGCGCGTTCGAGCGGATTGGTTTCGTCTGCGGAATAGTCGGCTATTGGGAAGCGCGACTCATCAAAAACCTTCGGCCGATGCACCACAGACCGTTTGTTTTGCTGGCTTGAGCCCGAAACAATGACGAGTACCGTGACGACGGCGAAGAACAGAGGAAGTGGAAGGAAAAGAGTGAGACGTTTCATAGAGAAATCCTTAAGGGCTGCATTAGTTGGGGATAATACTTTCACCACAATGGCACCGCGTCAAGCCTCGTGGGACTTCGTTAGTGGCTGTCTGATTGTACGAGCTTGAGTTGTCTTTTTAATCCCACGGTTCCTTTGGACTTATATGTCCTAAGGGCGTACTTGCGTACATCGAAGCCCCGCTCTCCTGCGACTCATTCTTAAATGGAAGTTCTTGAGTAAGGGGTAAGCCGGCTACTTTCGCCTTAAGTTCGGTCAGCAATACTGATGGACTTACCTTTCTGTAACTGGAGGTACTGCGAATATTGTCTAGCGGAATCACTTTTTCGTGGTGCAACTCATAGCCCGTGAGAAGTTCATAACTATCGCCCGCACTACGGACTAGAAAAAACACGTACGTTCTGCCGACGCGAGGCATTCCGGCGTCTGAGATCTTGTAAAGATGGATACGTCCGGAGGGAAATCTAACCCGGCCACCTTCCCGCACAACATCAATAAGTTCAGTCTGAACCAGCGAGCGCTTGGAATCCGACTTAAGAACCTCGTTAATTCCGACTTGAAATTCTGTGTAGATCCCTGTGCGATCATTCGACAGATGCGCTGTTGTATCTTTCACTGAACCAATAATCACTAAGGCACTTTGAGTGGTTGGGAACGCCGGTAAATGGGGATCAATGAAATCGACTCGAACTGTAGTGTCAGAAGTGTCTGAGGGATCAACGTTCCACTGCGACTGGTTGTATTTGGCTCCCCTAAAATGCCTTTTATCGTTTCTGGCCGCGTTAGCTGTTTCGATCGGGTGGTAGTCGACAATGGGATCTTCCTTATCGTGATTCCGTACGGAGGGGATGGGCGTCGGATGCGACTCTTGGCCATGAGAGGCGTTGTGTCTAACAACGGCCCACGCACCGAACAGACTGCAAATGAGGCTCAATGACAGGCTGAGCATTCTCTTGTTGGGCTTCATGAGGAAAGTCCTTTCGACTTAATTCTAATAGTCGGGAACGGGGAGCCTTTACGACGCAATCTATGCTTGTGGTTCTTCGAAGTCAAGAAAACATCTGACCTGATTAGGAGTTGCCTCCCAAGCGAGGTTGGGAGCAAGGAAAACGGTACTTCAGGAACGAATTCGCAAGTACCGTCGGACCGTAAGAAGAATTTGATGTGTCCGACAAATGTTGAATAGCATCCGAATTTCAGATGCCTCAGTGGACTTTTTTTAGCTGTGAATCTATGCGGTCAGTCGAGTGAGGTTTGATTGTTATCGTTCGTCATTTCGGCATGCTTTGCGATCCCGCGAACGACAGCGTCTTCGATGTCGTCAAGATGAAAGGGCTTAGTGAGGTAAGCGAAGGCCCCCATCTTGATTAGTGATTCGCCGTCCGACCCGTCAGGATTTCCCGAAATAACAATTACAGGGGTTGTGGGATGTTTTTCCTGAACATATTTCAGGATGTCCCGGCCGCTGAGCCCTGGCATTGAAACGTCGGTGATCACGACGTGATAGCTTTCCATGTCGAGATAAGCTAAAGCTTGCTCCGCGCGATCGGCAGTGTGACATTCATGTGTGAGAGAAAGTAATTCGTGGAGCGTGTCTCTGATGAGGCTATCGTCATCGACGATCAGAACGGTGGCCATTACAAACTCCTGAGGAAGGAAGCTGAACTCGCGGTGGGATTGTAACCATCTTTAACTTGGTAAGCTACACTCTCGGAAAGAGTATGTGTGGAGGTTGAACTTAATCCGCGCAGCGCCAAAGGCGCGAAATGTGAGAGCCTGGGCCGAAGGCCCAGAAGACACAGGTTTGATCCGGTGAGGCGCTGAAAGCGCGTAATGACTTAACAAAGAAATTTGCTATATCGCGCCTTCAGCGCTCAATCCTTCTATTGATAGCCAGGTTCCTGGGGCGTTGCCCCAGGCTGCTACATTTCGCGCGGCGTTTCAAGTTGTAGTCGCTGAGTTTAAGGCGCCGCCAGTCTATTACGAATCGTTGCCCTTCATATTAAACGCAGTTGCGATCTCAAATGCTCCCACCGTTGCCGGCCTCACGCTCCTCGCAGCAGGCGCGACGGCTTCCTGTTTCTTCGCTTTCAAGCGCGCTTCGGCCTCCAGAATGATGCTGGTCGTTTGCAACACGGTATCCGGGTTCAACGAAATAGAAGAGATCCCTTTTTCAACCAGGAATTGAGCAAACTCAGGATAGTCTGACGGCGCCTGGCCGCAGATTCCGATCTTTTTACCGGCGCGATGAGCTGCATCGATTGCGAGAGTCACCATCCGTTCGACCGCACCATCGCGTTCGTCAAACAGGTGGGCCACCATTTCTGAATCACGATCAAGACCGAGCGTTAACTGAGTCAGATCGTTTGAGCCGATTGAATAGCCGTCAAAAATGCGCAGAAACTCGTCTGCGTAGATCACGTTCGCCGGCAGTTCACACATCGCATAAATCTCCAGTTCGTGCTCGCCCTGTCGCAAACCAAACTCGGCCATCAAGTTGACGACGCGTTCTGCTTCAACCACGGTGCGACAGAAGGGAATCATTGCCTTGACGTTTACCAGTCCCATTTCCTCGCGTACGCGTTGCAGCGCCAAACACTCCAGATGAAACCCTTCGCGGTATCTGTCGTCGTAATAACGCGACGCTCCGCGAAAACCGAGCATCGGGTTCTCTTCGATTGGTTCAAACTCGTGCCCGCCAATGAGCATCGCATATTCGTTTGATTTGAAATCAGACATACGCACGATCACTGGCTTCGGATAAAAAGCAGCAGCGATTCGCGCAATGCCCTCTGCGAGGCGACGCACAAAGAAATCGCGAGGATCTTCTTCGCCCAGACGCCGCTCGATTTCCTTCACCACTTCGGGGCTCTCAAGATTCGGGTAACGCACCAGCGCCATCGGGTGGATGCCGATGTGGTTGTTGATAATGAACTCCAGGCGGGCCAGACCAACGCCGTCATTCGGCAAAGACGCCACTGCAAACGCATGGTCCGGATCGCCGACGTTCATCATCACTTGGGTAGTGGGTCGTTGGTCGTTTCCAACTTCGCGTCGATCGATTGCAAAATCAACAAACCCCTCATAAACGTTTCCGTGTGCGCCTTCCGAGCACGAGATGGTTACGTCAGTACCACTCTCCAAAAGTTGTGTTGCGTTTCCTGTCCCGACGATGCAAGGCAGACCGAGCTCACGACTGATGATCGCACTGTGACAGGTTCGTCCGCCGCGATCGGTGACGATCGCCGCCGCCCTTTTCATGATCGGTTCCCACGCAGGATCGGTCATGGAGGTAACAAGCACATCACCTGCTTTGAACTGCGCCAGATGATCGGGATCGGCAAGAACGTGGACTTTGCCGTGGCTGATCTTTTCACCAACAGCGATACCGGAGACGAGCGGCGCGCTGTGTTCGCCGGTCAGGCGATAAGTCTCGATGTAGTTGTGGCCATTGGTTGCATGGACCGTCTCAGGTCGCGCTTGCAGAATGAACAACTCGCCCGTGTGACCGTCTTTGGCCCACTCAATGTCCATCGGGGTCGGTTTTCCGGCGAGTGCAGAATAGTGCTCTTCGATGATGCAGGCCCACTTTGACAATTCCAACACTTCGTAATCGCTGAGACAGAAACGTTGGCGTTGCGCTTCGACCACTTCACGCGTACGCGTGCCGCGACCGTCGAGGCCATAGACCATCTTCACTTCCTTGGTGCCCAACCTTCGGCTGACGATAGGTCGAGCGCCCTCTTTAAGTGTTGGTTTGAACACAACCCACTCATCCGGCGTCGCCATGCCTTGTACGATCGCTTCGCCAAGTCCCCATGCACCGTTGATGACCACGACGTCGCGAAATCCGGATTCAGTGTCCAAAGAAAACATGACACCCGAGCACGCCTGGTCTGAACGGACCATCGGCTGCACGCCGATCGAGAGGGCAACTTCAAAGTGATCGAAACCGCGCGCTGCGCGATATGAAATCGCGCGATCAGTCCAGAGGGAAGCGAAACACCGGTGACACGCCTCGATTAACCGGTCTTCGCCGCGCACATTCAGAAGTGTGTCTTGTTGTCCGGCAAACGAAGCGTCCGGCAGATCTTCTGCCGTCGCCGAGGATCGGACAGCAACTTCCGGTTTACTTCCAATTCGGTCACACAAGCGCCGGTAAGCGTCTTTAATAGCAGCGTCGACGGCCGCGGGAAGCGGCGTATCAAGCATGAGCGCGCGGGCTTCGCGGCCGGCTTCGTTGAGAGCGCGAATGTCGTTGTGGTCGAGATCGCGCATCAGCTCTCGCAGGCGTTCACCCAAACCGTTAGTCTCGAGCAACAAACGGTACGCTTCACTGGTGGTAGCGAAACCATCAACCGAGCGCACGCCACGAGGAAGAAGGGCACGATACAACTCGCCAAGGCTGGCACATTTGCCGCCAACTAGTTGGACGTCGGCCGCACCTACTTCGCTGAGGTCGAGCACGAGGGGCTTGGAAGTTTTTGCCATTTAAGCTCCTTTTGATTCACGTCAAAGGACCGGCTTGCGCGTTGTTATGGCTCGAGAGTTTATCCGAGGGTGAGCCACTAGTCGATTAATTTGAACAATGCCAATAAAGCATAGGATTTTTGATGTAAGGATATGTTTAATCGTCGTTTTGTTTCAGTGATATGCCGAGTGCGCCGCTACAAATTATTAGACCGCTCTGCTAGTATGACCGCGCACTTCTTCAATCTGCGACTGAGAACTGCAAGGCAGTTTACCGTCGAATTTCCAAAATCAGGAGACTGAAATGGGCCACGATTTGCAAACAGAGCGCGAGCTATCTCTCGATTTCCTACGCGTGTGCGAGGCGGCGGCGATCGCGGCGGCGCGCACGATGGGCCAGGGTGATCGAAAGTATTCCGACCATGTAGCAGTGGAAGCGATGCGCGAGGTGATGGATACGGTGCCGATGCGCGGGCGCATCGTGATCGGCGAGGGCGAGCGCGATGAAGCACCGATGCTTTACATCGGTGAAGAACTCGGCGGCGGCATCGGCGTTGGTGAAGAGGTTGCCGAATCGTGCCCTGAAGTGGATATTGCGGTTGATCCACTTGAAGGAACGAACTTGTGCGCGCTGGGTGCGAATAACGCCATTGCGGTGCTGGCAGCGGCTGAACGCGGCGGATTGTTGAATGCCCCGGACATCTACATGGACAAGATCGTGGTTGGCCCATCCTCGCGCGGGGTTGTCGATCTCGATGCGCCGGTAAAAGACAACCTCAAGAATATCGCGCGGCGGCTCGGGCGCGATATCGAAGACCTGACGGTGATCGTGCTCGATCGTTCCCGGCACAAGAAACTGATTTCAGACGTGCGCGAAGCCGGCGCTCGCATCCGCTTGATTGGCGACGGTGATCTTTCAGCAGGCATTTCCGCCGCGGTCGCGGGAACAAACATTCATGCGCTCATGGGCATTGGTGGCGCGCCTGAAGGTGTTATTACGGCGGCGGCAATGAAATGTTTGAACGGCGACATTCAGGCGCGGCTAGTGTTTGACCCTGAGCGGCTGGGTGTCGATAGAGACAAGGTACCGGCGAAAGAAGAAGTGATGGAACGTTTGGAGTCGATGGGAATCAAAGATCCGAACAAGATTTACGACACGAACGATCTGGCACCGGGTCGCAAGATAATTTTCGCCGCGACCGGCGTTACCGACGGAGCGTTGCTAAAAGGCGTAAGATTTTTCGGCGCCGGTAAACGCACCCACTCCGTCGTAATGACCACCGAGTCGCGACACATTCGCTTCGTCGATACGCTCCACATCGAAGGTGGTCCGGACACAGTTATCCGGTTTTAGAATTACTGGTCGCAGCGCAGGGATATTCACAGCAACGTGACGTACGTACGGCAAACGGGAAGTAATACGAGACCGACCCTCGTTTGGCTCATTCTGGCGGCAGGTTCACTCGCAATCGTTGCCGCTATCGTTGCAGCACCAGTAATTCAGGCCCGTGGTTATGGCCCGATTGCGCAGGTGATCTATCTTGCGTTCAGTCACCTCTGTCACCAGATTCCATCCCGCTCGTTCTTCGTCGACTCGCATCCCTTCGCTGTTTGTTCCCGCTGTACAGGCCTGTACGCGGGGTTCGCAGTTGTAACCCTCGTATATCCGTTGATTCGCTCGCTGAGACAAACGCAGGCGCCGGAGCGAATGTGGCTTTTGCTCGCCGCGGCTCCGATGGCGATTGATGTGGCATTGGACACCTTTGGCGTTTGGCAGAACACACATTTCTCAAGATTCGCAACGGGAGTGTTATTGAGCGCGGTGGCAGTGTTTTACATCATGCCAGGGTTGGTTGAGTTGAGTCTGCGCAGTTGGAAACGCACGTCAGTCGCGCCGGTGATTGTCCCGCAGGTCCCCGAAAACGCTGCCTCGGCGCCGAGTGATTACAGCGCCCCTCACCGCCGGATCTAGTTGCACCTTCGCCAGGCTTTCTGCCGGGCACTCCTTCATGTAAAATGCCTCGCGCGCGCCGTCCCGCATTTCTGGCGGCGCTTTCATATGTAAGGACTAATTGAACGATGGCTTTGATGTTTCAGGATACGATCCCACCGCACGGACTGCCTCCGAATAAACTTTTCGAGCTTTACTTCCAGGACCTGGTTAATAAGACCTGGGGAAACATCAGTCCGCTTTACCAGCTCGATGCGTTTGATTGGACCATCCTGATCGCTTACTTCGCGATCCTGGCAGTGCTGGCCGTTTATGGCGGTTACCGCGTTAAGCAGGTCGTTGACTTCTGGCGTTATCGCAAATTCGTTCCGAAACCAAAAGCGAATTTCGCTGAAGCTGACTTGCCGGTCATCACCGTCCAGTTGCCGCTCTTCAATGAAATGTACGTGGTTAGCCGTCTGGTGAAGGCGATAACCGAGATCGACTACCCGCGCGAGAAACTTCAGATTCAAGTTCTCGACGATTCGACTGACGAAACCGTCAAGATAGCCGCAGCAACAGTCGAGGAATACGCGGCCCAGGGTTTTGACATCCAGTATGTCCACCGGACCGATCGCACTGGTTTCAAAGCAGGCGCGCTTGAAAATGGAATACAACATGCGCGCGGTGAGTTGTTAGCGATTTTTGATGCAGACTTCGTTCCGAAACCTGACTGCCTGCGGAAGCTGGTCCATTTCTTTACCGATCCGCTGGTGGGTTGTGCGCAAATGCGTTGGTCGCACATCAATGCGAATTACAACCTGCTGACAAAACTGCAAACGATCATGCTCGACGGCCACTTCGTCGTTGAGCAAACCACGCGTAACCGCACGGGCGGATTTTTCAACTTCAACGGTACCGCGGGCATCTGGCGCCGCAGTGCGATCGCGATGAGCGGGGGCTGGCAACACGACACGTTGACCGAGGACACCGACTTGAGTTTCCGCGCGCAGTTGATGGGTTGGCGTTTCATTTATTTGTTGGACGAGGATGCTCCCGCGGAGATTCCGGTCGAGATCAATGCGTTCAAGGCGCAGCAGCGTCGCTGGGCCAAAGGTGTTATGCAGGTTGGCATCAAGCTCTATCCGCGCATTTGGCGATCGCGTCTGCCTTTGCGTGTACGGCTTGAAATGTTTTTCCGGTTGACGGGGAACATCAGTTATCCGTTGATGATCGTTGCGAGCTTTCTACAGTTTCCGCTGTTGCTGGTTCGTTACAACCAACCCTTTTATCACCTGATGGTGCTCGACTTGCCGTTGCTCTTCTTCTCGTCGATCTCGGTGTTTCTTTTTTACGGAACGGCCGTCTGGTATCTCGATGAAAAACGCACTCCGCGCTTGCTGCACCTGCCATTGGTAATGGCGCTCGGTATTGGCCTCGCCTTCTCGAATGCGCGCGCGGTGTTGGAAGCGTTGCTCGGTATCAAAAGCGAATTCGTGCGAACGCCAAAATATCGAGTGGAAGAAGCGACGGACGAAACGTGGAAGCGGAAGAAGTACAAACGCAAACGAGGTCTGCTGCCACTGCTCGAGTTGAGTTTTTCAGTTTATTTTCTGCTCGCTATTCTCTACGCCACGCGCATGCGCATGTGGGGCACCATTCCGTTCCTGTTCCTCTTTTTCTTCGGCTTCGGTTACATGGGCGTCATGAGCATCCTGCAAGCCGCCGGCAGCTGGCGCGTCGCGTCCCGCTTAAAGCCAGTGGCCCCGCCCCCCGCCGGAAGCTGAAACCAATCAAACCCGACTCCAGCGCCGACGGCCCGAGTTGGTGAAGCCTGGGCCAACGGCCCAGGAAATTCAAGAAGTTTGTGCCTATGAGGATCTGGTTTCTACCGTTGCGGCGTTTACGCCGCAAGAAAAGTTCGCTGAATTTATGTTGCGTGAGAACAATCCAAGTTACGTAGCCTCGGGGTAGGGAAGAGGCGCGCTTGCGCCCGCTCTTTTCATTCCTCGGGGCGGGGCCAAGCCCCTCTTCCTTACTGCGCGACTTGCAAACTTAAGATTTCCAAACTTACGGTGAGACTTTCACACTCAGTTCCTGTCACCAAGCTGCAACCAAGATTCGTTATCGGGAATCAGAAGTGTTGTAATCCAAACCCTATGACGTCTCGAATTCTTTGCGTTGTCCTGCTGCTAATCCTGCCGACTACAGTGGTCGCGCAGGGCACGAATGACCGTTACCCATTTGTCCGGGACAACAAAGTTGGATTCATCGACAGCACTGGCCGCGAAGTGATTCCACCTCGCTTCAGTAACGCCGGAGATTGGTCTCATTTCACCAACGGACTTGCGCCCGTCTTCGAAGCCGGAAAAGGTTCTGGTTACATCGATCCTTCCGGAAATTTTGTCATTGGACCAACTTTCGAATGGGGTTGGGGACGGCCGTTTAGTGAAGGTATCGCTGGTGTGCTGATTTTGGGCAAGAAGGGCGCGCTAAACAAGGCAGGGTTTATTGACCGCACCGGCAAGATCATCTTCTCAGGCGGGACTGAGGGCAGCAGTTTCTCTGAGGGACTCATGCCAATGGCCCGCAATGGCAAATGGGGCTACGTAGATAAAGAGTTCAAGTTTGCGATCCAACCGCAGTTTGATTGGGCAGAAAATTTCACTGAAGGTCGTGCGGTGGTGAAGCTCGGAGAAAACTGGGGATTTATCGATACAACTGGAAAAGTTGTGGTGCCAACGAAATATGATCTGGCTTGGCAGTTCCACGATGGCGTCGGCCGCGTCCGCATTGATAACCCTAATGGAGTGTTTTCCACGATTGAAGGAGATCAAACTGCTTACATCTTTCAATATGGTTTTGTTGATCGCGACGGCAGGGAAGTCATCCCATTGCAGTTTGACGAAGCAACTTACTTTTCGGAAGGCTACGCGTTCGCATCCGATCCAAATTCAAAACTACTCGGGGTCATTAACAAGCAAGGCACGTTTGTTCACACTCCTGAGTTTGAGCAAGCCAGCGAATTTCACGAGGGTCTGGCCGCAGTCTGCTTGAAAAACAAATGCGGTTATGTGGATACCAACGGCCGCTGGGTTATTCCTCCTACACTTGAACACGCACAAGATTTTCGCGGCGGTTTAGCGCGCGTTGTATGGCCGACCGGCGAGAACGGCTATATCGACAAAACTGGGAAAGCTGTGTGGAAATCGTCGCCGCAAAAGAGTGCTGATTCGAATAAACGACCGCTCAATTAGTTTCCGCAATCGGCGAATAGCCTGCCTGCTGATTAAAGAGATCCGTACAGTAGTTTCCCGTTGATCAAGACGACCTCGGCGTTGGCGCTTACTAACTAAAACGCACCGAGCGTGCCAACATCGCGAAAAATAACGTAAACGTTTATTGATCTGCGTCACTTCTTCAACTAGTATCCCGTTTGCACTTCAACCTTCAGGGACACTGACGTACCTCGCGCGCGTCAACAAATCACACTATCGAGGTGAATCATGCCGGCAATTGTTGTCTATACGTCCAGGCTCATGGGCGTAATGCTTATTCTGGTTAGTTTCTGTTCACTTTCTCCTGGACAATCGCAAGCGACAACGGGAGACATCGAAGGCCGGGTCCTGGATCCGCAGGCAGCCGTTATGCCGGGTGTCACAGTGACAGCGATTAATCAGGCCACCGGCTTCGAGAAGAGTGCGACCACCGACTCCGACGGAAACTTTCGACTGATCTTGTTGCCGCCCGGTTCTTACTCAGTTAAGACGACTGCGCCAACAGGATTTCAAGTAGCCAGTTTTGCAAATGTGCCGGTGACAGTGGGAGGTCGAACTCCTCTCGACATCTCGCTCTTGCTTTCAGGTGCCGATACAGTAACTGTTGACGTCCAGACTGACGGCCCGGTCGTTGAGACATCTCGCACTTCAGTTTCCACCACGATCAACGAGCGCGCGATTGCGAACCTTCCTGTCAACGGTCGCAACTATCTCGACTTTGCAACCCTGACGCCCGGTGTGATACGCGACCCGACGCGCGTCGGTGATCTTAGCGTTGGAGGGCAAAAGGGAACTCTCAACAATTTGCAGGTTGACGGCGTCGACAACAACAACACGTTCTTTGGTCAGGCCTTTGGCCGCACAGGTGTGCGTCCGCCGTATCAGTTTTCCGAAGAATCAGTCCAGGAATTTCAGGTCAACCAAAATGGTTTCTCGGCCGAGTTTGGTCGAAGCGGAGGAGCGGTAATCAACGTCGTCACAAAATCAGGGACGAACGAATTTCATGGCGGCGTCTTTGAATACTTTCGCGATGAATCATTGAACGCAAACCCAACTGCGAACAAGAACAGTCAGGCGCAGCGCGGGTTGCCGAATAAACGCACACCGCAACAGATCAATCAATTTGGCGGCCGTCTCGGTGGACCGATTGTGAGGAACCGCGCCTTCTTTTTCTTCACTTACGACGGACAAAGACAGGATCTATCAAACCCGATTGATGCTCCCAACCTTGCTGCTGCCCCGGCAAACGTGCGCGCGATTCTGACGCCAAAGCTCGATGCGTATGCAATCGGGCGCGACCAGGATGTGTTTATGGCCAAGAGCGACATTCGGCTGAATAACAGCAATCAACTTTCAATTCGCTTCAATCGGCAAAACTTCACCGGTCTCAACAACGAGAGCACCGGCGCCCAGAGCGTGCTTGAACATACAGGGAGCAGTCTGGCAACTACCACGACGCTGTCCGGAACTCTCGCCTCAACAATCACTCAAAATCTGGTGAACGAGTTTCGTTTTCAGTGGGCGCGCGATGCTGAACCTGGTGAAGCTAACAGCGATCAGCCCGAGGCGCGTATCGGTACAGTCGTAGCCGGAACTACGACCACTTTTCTTAACATCGGTCGCAACAACTTCAGTCCTCGCGAAACGACAATCCGCCGTGCACAAATCGTCGACAACATTCTCTACGTTACCGGCCGCCACACTTTCAAGACCGGACTCGACTTCAATTTCGATCGCATCCTCAATTTCTTTCCTGGATTCTTCAGCGGCCAATACACCTTTAACAATTACACGGCATTCGGGATCAACACACCTTCCGCGTTTCAGCAGGCCTTTGCAGGAACCGGGACCACCGGCGCGACTACGCATCCTGACTTGAGCGACTACTCGTTCTATTTCCAGGATGATTGGAAAGTAAATAGCGCTCTCACTTTGAATCTCGGCGCGCGGTATGAGCTGCAAACATTGGCCCGCCCGCCCGTGCGCAATCCCGACGCGCAACTCGCAGTCGCGGGACTCGATACCAGCACTCCAATTTCCGACACCAACAACCTGGCGCCTCGCTTTGGTTTTAGTTACGCCTTTGACGACAAGACAGTTGTGCGCGGTGGGTATGGAATTTTTCATAGCCGCACCACCGGCATCATGCTGGGCACGGCGCATTCCCAAAACGGCATCAGCGTCAAGAACTTCAGCTTGAACGCCGCGCAGATTGCCACTGCGGGGTTGGTCTATCCCAATGTGCTCGCGAGCGCGCCTACCAGTGGGGCACTGCCGATCAGCATCTACCTTTTCGCTCGCGATTACGCGCAGCCTTACGTTCAGCAGGGACGTCTTGGGTTCGAGCGCGAAATCATGAGCAACATGAGTTTGTCCGTTACCTACCTGTTCTACGGTGGCGTCCACCTTTCGCGTACTCGAGACATCAACCTGCCGGCGCCTACGCTGGTCACGTTTACCGATCCAACCAACAATCAAACTTTTCAGGTGGGACGGTTCTTATTGCCCCGGCCGCTAACCAACTTTTCGCGCATCAATCTCTTTGAAAGCACCGGCAATTCTCGCTACCACGGTTTGGCTTTGCAGTTACAGCGCAGGTTCTCAAAAGGGTGGCAATTTCTCGCCACCTACACCTGGTCCAAGGCGAAGGATGATCGACCGGATCAAACATCGGTGGTCCCAGGGAACGCCGGCGACGATGCCAAGATCGTTTTCAACCAACTCAACATCAGCGACGATTACGGGACCGGCGATGTCGACATCCCACATCGATTCGTCTTCAGTTCAGTGCGAGAGTTTGGAAGGTTCAGGAAAACAGATAATGCGTTTCTACGGTTTCTGTTGAGCGATTACACCTTCTCCAGCATCACGCAAATCAACTCCGGCGTTCCTTACACAGCAACCGTCGGTGCTGATCTAAACAACGATGGCAACCGCTTCAACGATCGCGCGCCGGGCACCGAGCGCAATCAATTTCGCGCTCGCGCGTTCTGGCAGAGCGATTTGAGGATTACGCGCATGTTCCGGCTGGGCGAGTCTGTGAAGCTGCGTTTGTTAGCCGAAGGGTTCAACATCACCAATCGAACAAACGTGCTGTCGCCTAACATCAATCTGTATTCAGGCTTCAGCGGATTAAACGTCTTCACAATTCCCACAGGCGCACTCGCATTTGGCCTACCCCGGGTGTTCTTCCCATCACGGGAATTTCAGCTAGCCGCTAAGTTGGATTTCTGAGGGAGGTTCAATGCGATTTGCCCAAGCGCCCGCCGCAAGGCGGGCGTTGTAGGCAGGTCTACCTGGCGGCATTCGTGGAGGCGTCCCGCCCGAGTTGAGACGACGTTACGGAGCTACATCAAAACTGCGTCCGAACGGGTGGAGTACAAACGGGAAAACCGGATTGACATTTGCAATTCTCGAAAAAAGGCACCCGGTAGGTCGTACAGTAGAGTCTCCCGAAGAACCAGCTGCAACACCTTAAAGTATTTTGGAAGTTTGTTGTCGCGAAGGCGGGAAATGCCTGCATTGGTAATACTTCACCTTTACCTGATCCGCCGAAACCAGCCTTGCCGCGATATGTGCCGATGGTTGGGCTGAGGGATGCTTCACCATTGAATCCTGGGATCGTGTTCATAATCTCCTCCTCATTTCCTTCGGTTATCACGGGCAACAATACAGTTACCCGCGAGCGGCCCGGATGCAGCAAAACATTACCGCGACAAACATCTGCCGAGACTTCGTTTCGTCACATCCGGCCTTCTATGAGTCTCGAGTGATAGCATTTTCGTTTCGGGTCAGAAGTCAGAAAAACAAACGTTATCGAGAATGTCGCACCACTTTCTATAGCCCCGGTTACAGTAGTACGCCGCTTTATCGCAGATGCCATACTGAGGCACAACCTGGTTTGAGGAAGCGACGGTGGTTGCCTCTGCGGGATAGTGGTCATTGGTCTTATACAGCGAAGCTTCAGCTGTAAATCCAGGCATGTTCATGTTGTTCATGTCACATCTCCTTAGTTAGTTTCGATGGTCGTAAGGGAGTCACTCTTCAACTCTGTCGCCGCATTAAGTTTGCTAACGAGCCACAAAGATACGGAATGGATCCAGTGTAAGGATTGATTTTGCACCCTGCTTCCCAAAAACTTATTCCCGCGTCGGACAGCAGATCGTTGAACCAACTGCCCCTGGTGCTCAGATCGACTCCCGCGAAGGGGTCGCGACAATTGCGCGCGCACTGGGCAGGTGTCAAATGGGGATGGCTGTCGAGGCAGTCCGATACACATCCCGAAAACCCCTTGTAGCGATCGCGATCGCCCAGTTGAGGGCTGACGCCGGCTTGTTGTGGTTCACTGCGCCGGACACGAGAACGGTGGCGCTTGTTCGCCTTGTAGAGCGAAGTCTCTGCGGTAAATCCAGGAATCCTCATGATCATTTCACTTCTCCTTCGGTTGGTTAGTAACGGTCAAAGTACGGCGACAATTTCTTGACCAGGAAGGGAAACTCCTCGGTCACATCCACTCCGACACAAAACTTTTCCGTGAAATCCGTTTTGCGGTCGGTGTAGGCGAAGATGACTTCGACGATGTTGCGCGTGCCACTTAAAGACGAGGGACGCACTTCCACTCCGGTCAATGAAAAGTCGCGGGCGAATTCTTCCGCCGCGTTGGCATAAATAGCTGGGTAACGCATGGCTAGATAGTTCAGCGCGCGATGCTCGTCGGAGTTTCCGGAGTTATCGGTCAGTAGCATGATTCGATCAAACAGCTCCTCGGCCACCGGGCGATACTGCGCGGCGGTAGTCTTCTGCGACTTTGCCGGCTTTGGGATGGCCCCAATAAGTGTGTCGCGGTCGAAGGAATAAATCTGATCGAACGCCACGATGGGCGCCATCAAGCCATTGCACATCTCCGGTGTGGCGATGGGTCCGCGCATGCCGACGACGACGTCGATGTCGTTGGGACTTGGTTCCGGACGGATGGCAGCGACCAGCAGATCAATATCCGCGGGATCGCGCGGCACGAGCAGGTAAGTCTCCAGCCCCTGGATGGTCAGTACCCAACACAGTTGACGCACCAGGTAGCGGTTCTCGTTCCGGGACAGAACTGAGTGGAAGGTCTGTTGATCGGTTTTGTAAGTCGTATCCGTTCGTCCAGTTGCCTGGGCAAATTCCTTTTCCGCGGCCAGGTTGGGGAAACGCGCTTCGATCCTGCCTAACGCATAGACGAACGAGACAGCCGTAGAAGCCGCTCCGCCCGAGCAAGTCGAGCAGGATGTTTCTTCAGACGGTGGTGACACAGCGCCATAGTCCTGCGCCGGTCTAATCGCGGCGACATCGTGAGCCGTCGCAGCCTGGTTAAATGGTTGTTCTTTCGTTTCGTTTAGTTCCATCGTTAATCTCCTTAGTAGTCGTTCGTGAGTTATTTTCGGCGACTACCCGTGAACGTGAGCCACCGGTTAAGTTTGGCGGCGCGTTGTTCGCACCCGCCACAAGGTCTGATACCAAATGTTGACGTAACTCGCTTGACGACACTTCCAAGGCCAACATCCTCGTCACCGATGAATCCTGGAAGCCGTACTCGGTGCGGCAGCGGTTCTTTGCTCTCTGACCGGTCGTCCTTTGCTTTCTCTTTTTTCACAGAGTTAGCCCATTCATCGCGCGCTCATCATGAATTGATAGGCGGCCCAAGCGTTCATCAATAGGGGCGCGACCGTCGTTCGCCTGGGCGCGTACGCCTGAGTAATGGCAAATTTCACTTGCAGTTGCGATACTGGTTCCTCCCTAGGCCGTCCGGAGGATCCCCATCCACCGGAGGATCTTCAACAATCTGCGAGACACTTTTGCAGAGCAGCCCCGCGATAAGTTTGGCGGCATCTGGACATGCATCGAATTCCAGGGTCAGGCTTGGGAACAGGTCCTCTAGGGATATCACATACTAACGTTCCATCTAGGACTATGCAGGCCTGCGGGACTATGTCCGCAGCAAATGCATAAGGGGTACTAGATGTACGTGCGTAAAACTGCTGGTCGGCGCCACTCAGTGAGTGTTCTGCGGTGAATCCTGGCAGGTTATCCTTATCCATTTCATATCTCCCTTCAGGTTAGGTTTAACGATTCGACCGGTCGTCTTTTGCTTTCTCTTTTTTCACAGAGTTACTTCATTCATCGCGCGCTCATCATGAATTGATAGGCGGCCCATGCGTTCATCAATAGGGGCACGACCGTCGTTCGTCTGGGCGCGTACGCCTGAGTAATGGCAAATTTCACTTGCAGCGCAGTCGCGCTGGGAAATGATGACCACAACAACGCAATCGCGCCGGTCACAAAAGGCGTTGCGATACTGGTTCCTCCCGCGAGCGTGAGTGTTCCGCCCGCCGCGGCGAGGCTGGTAGTGGAACCACCCGGGGCAGCCAAACCTCGGCTCCCAATTGAGCCTCCTAAATTCGACTCGTGCGTTGGTCTGCCGTTCAGATCACAGGCGATTACGGGAATGACACCGGCATGACGCGTGATGGCAGTACTACCGAGCGTACCCTGGTTGCCTGCCGCCACGACGATAATGACCCCACGCCTGGTGGCATGATCGAGGGCTTGTTCTAACTCACGTTCGCCTTTGGAAGATGGTTGGGCCAGAGCGAGGCTCAGGTTGATGCAGCGTGCGCCGTCCTCGACGCATTCAATAATCGCCGCTGCCAATTCCTGAGGAGTTGCACCCGGCGTTTGCGTATTCCCTGTGGCTGCCTCTGTGAAGACAGGGCGTATCAGCAAGGTGCATCCGGGACAGATAGCTGGAGCATAAGAGCCGCGCTTTGCACTCAATATTCCGGCTACAAAAGTTCCATGCAAACAAGCCAGGCTCTTGGTCTGCGTGCAACTGCCGCTCCCGTTTCCATGAATCTCGCGAATGTGCGGGCCGGCCAGCTCCGGATGGTCGACTGCCACTGGTCCATCAATGAGGCCGATGACCATCTCGGGTCTACCGGTGGTGCGGCTCATGAGTGGTGCGAGTCCAATTAAGTCTAACGGTGTCATAAATTTTACCTGGCTAATGAAGCGAATCGGCCCCGTATGGGCGCGCTCCATGGGACAATGTCGACCAGACCATTCCCCACCGACCGCGGGTCAATTCGGAAACCCAGAGGTCGAATTTTCGATCGTAATCGTCTGGATTCCTGCTGCGCTGCCTACAGCGACAATACCCGCGTCCGTCGTTAGCGTAGCCTCGATGTAGTACCCCTTATTTTTGAAATCAAAGATAAAAGGCTGCCGACCGCATCCCCGTTTGAATCCGACCTGGTACTTATCGGCCCGGGCTTGATCATTGCTGTCGAACGTCATGTCGAGCGTTGTTTCCTTTCCAGTTGTCAAATCAACCTCGATCAGTTTGGCGACTACCCGCGCGCTGCGACCCGCCGCCAGGTAGCGTAACCTCAAGGTCACACCCGGGCTGGGAGTAGTGGAACAGCCCAGCGGGACGAAGAAACTATCTACGGGTGTGACGTTGTAACGAATCACCGCTCTTTGGACCACAGACGAAAGCAGGGCACGCTTTGTAACGATTGGACCTACGTTCCCCATTTGCACGATGCTGCGGTCGAAGAACACTTTGCGAGTATCGTTTTCGTCGACTGTTCCAACGGAGCCGACCGTGGTCCAGCTTCTGTCGATGTCCGCCCTTTGCGCATGCGCGCTGAGAGCCAGGAAAACAAAACAAATGGCGATAGCGAAGTTACGAAAATTGAGGAGGTAGCTTCTCGCGAATGTCATGATTCTGCTGCTGCCAGAGATGCGGTTGAGAGTGGAGGATAGTCCTGAGTGAACTAACCCGAGGTTAAACTTTCTGATTCTAGCCATGATTGATTTCTCCTTGTTGGGGTCGTTCAACTGTTCACCAACTAACGCGCAATCCCCGCCAGAATTCCCACAAATATTCTCCGGTGCTAGAATTGGGCTCCAAGTACCCAACGATTGCTCATCTCGCATGAATTGCTGACTGCCGCACTCTTAGCGGAAAGAAAGAGATAGACAATGGCGACACGCTCGCCGCATGGCATCACCCAACTCCTTGAACGATGGCGGGAAGGTGATGAGGAAGCACTGAACCAGTTGATGCCGCTGGTCTATGACGAACTGCATCGACTGGCGGGAGCCTATCTTCGACGCGAACGTCGCGAGCACACGCTGCAACCCACAGCCCTGGTGAACGAGGCCTACCTGAAGCTGGTTCGCCAACGAAACATCCATTGGCAAAACCGGGCTCAGTTCTTCGGTGTTGCAGCGCAATTGATGCGGCGCATCCTGGTCGATCACGCGCGCGCTAGCTATGCCACCAAGCGCGGGGGTGATCGAATTAACGTCTCACTGAAGAACATCGAGGCTTTTGGCAACCAGCCCGAAGCAGACGTTTTAGCGCTTCACGAGGTTTTGAAGCGACTGGCGGAGATCGATTCTGATCAGAGCCGGATCGTCGAGTTGCGGTTCTTTGGGGGTCTTACGATCGAGGAAACGGCAGAAGTAATGCATGTCTCGCACTCAACAGTGGAACGAGAATGGAAAATCGCCAAAGCATGGCTCAAGCGCGAACTGACCAAAACCAAGAGACCTTCTTGAGGGATTCTCTTTCCAAATCTCGCGTTAATTAATAGCCCTTTCGTCCACTTGGGAGATTTCAGCGAGGACAGAAAATCGTCATGATCACGCAAGAGCGATGGCAGCGGATCAAAGAAATCTTCAACTCTCTACAAGAGTGTCCGCCGGCAGAGCGCGCCAGCTTTCTCCATCACGCCTGTGGTGGAGACGACCGGCTGCGACACGAAGTCGAGTCGTTATTAGCAGCCGACGAGAGCAATGAAGAGTTTCTTGACGCGCCGGCCTACGAGCTCATGGCGGAAGTGCTGGCCGATAAACCAACAGAGTTCGTGGCCGGACAAGAAGTCGGTCCCTACACAATTCTGTCGTCGCTGGGCACTGGTGGGATGGGACAAGTCTATCTGGCGCAGGACGCAAGACTGCCGCGCAAGGTGGCACTCAAACTACTCCCCGCCGAAGTAGCGAGAGATGAGCGGCGCGTGCAACGCTTTGAACACGAAGCACAAGCGGCCTCACGTCTCAATCATCCGAACGTCTGTATGATTCTCGAGATTGGCACCACCCAAGACGGACGGCGCTTCATCGCAATGGAGCACATTGAAGGCCTGACGCTACGAGATCTCATGGCATGGAGGCGACTGGCGCCGGCCGAGGCATTGGATGTGGCCATTCAAGTGGCGATGGCTCTGGATGCCGCGCACGCCGCGGATATCGTCCATCGCGATATCAAACCCGAAAATATAATGAGGCGCCCCGACGGTTATATAAAAGTGCTCGACTTCGGAATCGCCAAGCTCAACAAAAATTTGTCTTCGAGTGGAGTCCCTCAGGACGCCTCGACCGCCCGACTGACCACTGAGCCGAGAATGTTCATGGGTACGGTGAGATACATGTCACCCGAACAGTTGCGCGAGGCGTCTGTAGATCAACGGACCGATATTTGGAGTTTGGGAGTAGTGCTCCACGAGATGGTGACGGGAACGACACCATTCGAAGCGCCGACTTCTAACGATACCATCGCGCTGATTCTGGGAAAGCAGCCGACCGAATTTAATTTTCCAGACGAATTGCCGCTCAAGTTTCAACAGCTCATCAAGAAGGCATTGACCAAAGATCGCGCCGCACGATATCAGACCGTCAAAGAACTCATTGCTGATTTGAGGGATGTGCGGCGGGAATTTCGTCGCCGCGGCGAAATCGACGAGGGGCTGGAACTGATGGCCCAACAAACCTTGAGCCTGGAGGCAACCGAAAGTTATGAACAGCCAGGACCGATTGACCCAAACAGGACAACGATATTCCTTAGGCTAAAATCGCACGCGATATCGACCGCTGATTTTCTTCTTAGTGAAATCCAGGAACACAAAACCACCGCGGTCTTCACGGGGATCACTGCTATCTTTGCCGTACTTCTCATGGTTCCCAGTCTGCCGCTGTCGAGCTGGATTAATCGTTTCAGCGAGAGTCGTCAATCTCCGCCGTCGCAAACACTGAAGATGGTCCCGCTTACGAACTCGGGCAATTCTGTCTGCGCCGCAATTTCTCCGGACGGCAAATCTGTCGCTCACGTCGAGAAGAAAGAGGGGATGCAGCAACTCGTACTTACCGGCCTGGCCACCAGTGGGAAATCAGTTGTCGTTCCCCCAGACAATGTTGAATACCATGGGGTCACGTTTTCACCCGACAGCAATTATCTCTATTTCACCAACAGCAACCCTGCGAAGAGCGACGCCGGCACGCTTTATCAAGTGGCGCTGCCGGGCGGTTCACCAAGAAGAATCAAGGACTGGGTAGACAGTCCAATCTCGTTTTCTCCCAGCGGCCACAATTTCGCATTTGTTCGTGCCGATGTTCCAGCAGGAGAATACTCTTTGATCATTGCCGGCACTGATGGAACGCCAGAGCGCGTAATTGCAAAGCGTGAGAAGGGAGATAGGTTGTCACTTGATGGTCCAGCGTGGTCCCCGGATGGCAAGACCATCATTTGCGGCGCCGGCTGGTGGGACAAAGGCTTCCACATGAATCTACTCGAATTTGATGTTGCGAACGGACTAGAAAAGGTAGTCGGCGACCAAAGTTGGTTTCTGGTGTACCAGGTGGCATGGCTCGAAGATCGCAGCGGATTGTTAATCACCGCCAGGGAGCAACCAATGGGACCCAGTCACTTGTGGCGGATTCCTTACCCTAAAGGGCAGCCGCTGAGATTAACAAGCGATCCCACTGCAGACTATCGAGGTGTGAGCTTGTCGGGCGTTACAAATATGATTGTCTCGGTTCAGAGTCAACGAATCGTAAAGATATGGACGGCGCCCAATGGAGGCGCCCAACGAGCAAAAGCAATAGCGCCAGTAAATGGACTCGCTTTTGG
This sequence comes from Pyrinomonadaceae bacterium, assembly GCA_963730985.1. Taxonomy (GTDB): domain Bacteria; phylum Acidobacteriota; class Blastocatellia; order Pyrinomonadales; family Pyrinomonadaceae; genus PSRF01. Next base: position 475,242 of record CAVSTX010000003.1, on the reverse strand, counting down.
TCTGAGCTGGACCGCCAACGGAAAGATTGTGTATTCATCGATGGCCGGAGATCATCTCAACATCTCGCAGGTCGATCCCGATGGGTCAAACAAAACCCAATTAACCGTTAATGCCGGCGATAATTACACGCCCGCGACTTCACCCGATGGCCGTTTCATTGTTTTTTCATCCAACCGCACTGGTGGTTTCAATATCTGGCGGATGAACGCCGAGGATGGCAGCGATCTGAAACAGTTGACTTTCGGTGAAGCCGATTCCTATCCATCATGTTCAGCGGATAGTCAGTGGGTCTTTTACGATAATCAGAGCAGCTCCAGGATCACCGTTTGGAAAGTGCCGATCGATGGCGGCGATCCAGTGCAATTAACGAATGAATACGCGCGAATGCCAGTTGTTTCTCCCGACAACCAATTCATGGCTTGTCGTTACTATTCGGAGGATGGTCAGCGGCGAGGAATCGCCATCATCTCTGTTGACGGTGGTCCACCGCTCAAGTTTTTACCAGAAATCCCAGTGGGGTTATTTCAACGAGTTCAGTGGATCTCTAACGGTCGCGCGCTGACGTACATCGACGTCGCAAATGGTGTTTCCAACGTCAGGAGCTACAATCTCGATGACGGATCAAGGCAACCGCTAACCAATTTCCAGGAAGACCAGATCTTTGCTTATGCCTGGTCCCCCGACAACAAGCAACTGGCCATTGAGCGCGGGGGCGAGATCAATAATGTGATAACCATTGTCAACCAGAAGTGAGAAGAAATTAGAAATCACATGCTTAGCAAATCGGGGCTCGAACGTTAATAGTTCCTCGCGGCAGAGCCGCCGTTCTGCCCCGATTTCACTGAGGGAAGATTGGTCTTAGTTGCTCAGAGACCAGATTCTCGTAGGACTGGGTCGCAACCAGGCGGATTGGGAATAGCTACAGTGAGGCTGATTTTATCGGCCTCGTTGATTAAGCGCTCTGCATTGGCAATATGCACTTCAGACGGGCCGGATGCCCGCAGAGCTGCGACTAGTTCTTTGAGAGCTGAAATAAGCCTCCAATCGACCTGACAAAGCCGGCCGTTAATCTTTCTTTGGTTCATTAAGAATTCAGATTCGCTCATCGTATTCTCCTTTGTGAGATAGTCGGCAAAACTCGTCGAAATGAATCAACACCTTCGGCGAGGGGTGGAATTCAATACCGATCTTTTATTGGCAAATGCGAAGTAATGCGAGGTCTGGAAAAACTGTGCGGCCCTAAGGGGCGCGAGTTATATAGCAACACCAGGAGACTGTCAAACATGTCGTGAGTTATCCTGGCGCCAGGCATTTCGCTTGTCCCGAAAACTTCACGGGCTTGTATTCGTCTTCCTCTTCTAACGCGCAAGATGCCGACGAATCCCCTCAATAACTTTCAAGCTGCCCGAAGATGCCGCCGAGTGTGACTTGAAGCGATTCCTTGCCACTACTGGAAGCAATTCCTTGCCCTTAGTTTTATGAAAACCTAAGAATAACGCGCGTACGAAGCCCCACAGTTTCGTAAATTTGGAAGCTTCTATTGCCGGAAGTACAAATTGGAAGCTAAGGCTTGCCGAAAGTTCAAGCGGTTCACTCTAAGCAGCGTTGTTCTGAACCCAAAATCAAACATAGAGAGCTTATCCTGCCGTTCATCCCAGCCGAAGTTCGTCTGGCTTTAGGGATCCGGGCCAATTGGATGCCGCCCAATGCCAACCATTCCAACCACCCCTAGAGGATTTGCCGCGGTACCAATTGCACTCCCACATTCGCAGATTTGAGCACTATCTATGTCATGAATTTCGTTGTGCTGATGGCTCTTGTCTGTTACCCATCTTCCCGTCAAAGTCATCACACAGCCCTGCGAAATGGCCTTCCCCCTTTTATCGAAGTCGCTAAATTCATCAACGAGCCAACCGATGCCTCCGCCGATAAGATTTCCGGCGAACCCGCCGAGCCAGGCGCCAGCCGCCGCCAGTGCCGCGATAATCAACAGACACAACGCGCCGCCAATACCAAATGTAAAGATGGCCAGGGCAAGGCAGGCTGCTACGCCGGCGGCGATGCCGGCGGCAGTGCCAACTACAGAACCGATGGCGCCGCCTGCCGCTGAATAGTCGCCAATGGCTGACCCAATCTCACAATGAAAGACACGCCGATTTCCCAGATTCGGATCCAGCGACGCATAGGACTGCGATTGTCCGGAACCAGGCGCTGCCCGGAAGAGCACTTCACCGATAGTGAGCCCGGCAACGTTCGGACCTTCTAACTTAAGGTCCACCGGTGGCTGACTATGAGCGAGATTGAAAGTCCAGTCGTTGTCGTTCCAGGGAGGAATTCCTGTGTTCTTACCGGCGCAGAGAACCATTCCACAAATCGTGATAGTTTTGGGATCCTGTTCCTTCAGGCGTACAAACCACTCGACGCCATTCCCAACCCAAAAACCCAGCCCGGCGCCGGCGACGAACGCCAGAGCAACCGCCAACGCGGCTTGCCAGCCAAAACTTGTTCCAATGAGCTCGATAATCGCCCAGGTTGCGCCGCCTGCGCCGCCAATCAGCGCCCAGGCCGTGATGCGATCAGCACTCCAGTCGTAATTACCGGGAGCCTCGGTTTTAGTCTCACATCCTGCCATCGCTCTACCCCTCCTCTCCGATCGTGATAGTTACAGTAACGCCGCCCGCGGGCAGTCCACCCTGAAAAGCATTGACGTTAAAGACTTCGGGTGGCCCAGGCTCGTCCGGGGCGTCCACGATCAAAAGCACGTCGCGGTAGACTTCGTTGGGTGCGAAGTGAAACACATTCGGTTCGGCGCGCGCGGGCCAAGCCGGCGGCCGAGGAGCGAATATTGCAGCCGGATCAGCATCCTTTCCGATTGCGTCGTGAAAAACGTATGAATCAACAAAGAGCTCGACGAGCTGACACGAAATACGATCTCTTGGTGGCGGATCGTTTGGATGGTCCTTCCGGCCGCGCGCGCGTAAGAACTCGATAAGGTAGCCAATCAGCGCGCCGATAAAATAGCCGGCGCTAAAAAAGAGTCCGGTGCGTCTCAGAGAAAAGTCATGCTCCCCAATTCTGACAGCCGACGCCAAGCCCACAACCGCGGCAAGCACTGCCCATCCTCCGAAGACGCGCACCAGACTTGTTTCACCGCCGCCTTCGCGCACCGGCGGACAACCGTCTGGCCATCGATTAAAGATGCGAACAGGTGTTTGAACTTCTGAAGCGGCCTTCAGAACCTGCGTGTTGTTCCAGCCCAGGTTGTTGGCCGGATTGCCGTCCTGGGGATGAGAGAGTTCGACCTCAATGCAGTAATGTCCGGGCGTGGCCGGCGTCTCCCACGTCGTTTGAACCTGTGTGATTCCAGGCCATACCGGCACGTTTGCGGTTAGCGTCTGGATGTGATGGCGGATCTGCCCGCCCGCACCAAACTCGATCCAACGCAAATCCACGAGCGTTCCATTGGCTGGCTTATCTCGCGAACTGTTATGAACGGTGACGACGATGTCGTAAGTCGTGCTGACAGTCAGACCGTACGTATACTGCTCGACTCCGTTGAGGAACAGCGCGACATCGGGATTGTCCCAGGTGACCGGCTGGTTCAAATTCATCAGCAAAAACTGATCGTAGATGCATGGGTCAGGTCGATTGATTATGTGTTCGGGAACGTAAACGCAGGGATCGCCTCTTTTCGGGCGTTTGAATAGTATGAGGCAGAGTTTGCATAGCCAATCGAAAAAACGCCAACGACAACGCCGAGACTGATCCAAAGTGTCGACCTGTTCGGCAATATTGAGTGCCATCTTGCGCCTCCAGTGAATCGGTTAACCCGAAATCCCTTGCAAGGCTCTCGCGACTTGTGGTTAACCCATTGAGGTTAGTTTGAGGATGATGCAGATTGTTTATTCAAAAGCATTGACATGTCCCACCGCCGGATGAGTAAAAAAAAGAGACACATTGACGAAAGCTGTGGCTACACACATGTGACAGCGATCCAGGAGCAACAGAAGCTGAACGAGCGCCAGCAATGACGAGGGGCCTCTGATAAAAACAGTTCGGAGGGTTTTGAGTAGATTTGGCATGGCGAAGTGCTCGGCGAGGTCCCGGTTACTTCACTTGGGGGATGAGTCGTTGCGCGGCACTCTACTCCCGCAGTGCTGCGCTGTCAATCAAAATAACCGCGCTTAAAGTCAGGTTGCCCACGAATCGGTTAGTGTGTCCGCCAGGTCAGGCTCCGAAATAACTGTGAACGTTGCTCGGTTCGGAAATCACCCGGGAACCGTCAATCTTATGTCATCAGTTCACAGAGAAACTCTCCGCGCTTCGCTGCCATGGTCGTGTTTTGCTATCTTGTTGTTAGTCTGCGTTCTGTCTTGTTCGTACGCGATCGGCCCACTGTCACACTTGGTCCACCATTAACTCAACGGCGACAAATCAATTCAACGTCACTTCGCATGAATAGCCGCGCCTGCTACGTTAAAGCATGACAGTCAGAGGAATCGCTCGCACTGACGCAAGGCATCACCAGGTTAATTTGAGTTATGACTTCAAGAGCAAGCGTGGCACGAGTAGCTGTAGTCGATGATCTAGACTGCCTGTTGTCCAGTATCTGGCGAATTTGGTCGTCCGGCAACGATGTTTATATCGCTGTTCGCTCACTCGGTGGGATTTTCAAGACGAGCCTCCATGCGAGCGGGCAATATCGGCATGCTTTCGTGAATACTAGCGAAGCAGAACGTTTTCTTCCGCCTGGACGGGACCGCGCCGTTGTGAAGTGGACCCGCCCCGATCAACAGGTTCCAGGCGGAACGCTTTTATTTCAGGTGGTTATCCCTGAGCCTGGGTTAGCCTCGTATCTGCCACACTATGCGCTGCCACGCGATCTTACTCGACTGGCACGTCCTCCAGTGAATCACGTGATCTACGTGAGTGTGGTAGAGACTGAGTCTGGAACTACCACAGAAGGGCCGAAGTTCGCAGACCAACCAACCGAAGTGATTGCTTCATGGAAAGCAGATACTGGAACCACACTCTGGGTCGTAGCACATCAGGCCCGACTTACTGAAGAAAACATCGCAGTGTTAGTTCAGGCCCGCGAAGCTATGAGGCTGAACATAAGTAAGGCCATATTGCAAGATCGCAACGACGCAACGCCATCGGAATTGCGAAGCTTTTTGCTACTTAACTCGCCAGATGGTGTTGGCCGGGTCTTAGATATCAGTGCCGAATTCCTTCGGAGAGAACAGTAACGAGACATTATTTTTTTGCTTAATTATTCAGTGCGTCAGACATTCTCAAATACGTCGATGAAGATCATGTCATGCAGACTCGTTACAGTTTCTATATGCTGAGAACTGAGTCTTGCGACTTGTAATTTCCTGCAAGCTCACACTAATTTGGAAGCATAAGTTGGCCGTGCGTGAATGGAAGCATAACATGTCCACTCGGCCAAGTTACAGCAACAAGCAGCAGCAGCAGCAGTTGGTGGTGGTGGTCGCTGTGACTTGAAGCGATTCCTTGCCGCCACTGGAAGCAATTGCTTGCCGAAAGTTCAATCAAAATCTAGCAATTTCATCCTTCCGACCCTCAGCGAGTCTGTCCGTTTGGAAGCTCACATTGCCGGAAGTGCAAATTGGAAGGTAACCGTTGCCAAAAGTTCAAAGCCGATAGACGAGTCGTAGACTCTGTTTCGGTGGCACCATAGAAAAGAGGGAGCGAACCCGCGAGCCGCCGCTTCACAGTGGAGCGACATAGCAGATTAAAGTTCCGATTTCAAACTTCATGAGTTCCTTCAATTAGCCGCTATCGCTCTACACACCACTGTTTCAGCACGGACTAGTAGGTATATTATCTTGGGCCGTCATGACGACTTACACCGGTGGTCGTATTCGACAATCATGAGAATCAGACTCATTCCAAACACTCGATACGTTTTTCTAATCATCATCCTTAGTCTTACTTGGTCGGTCAAGGTAAGTGCGCAGGCGGTTCGTTTCGTTCAGATAACTGACCCGCATCTGTTCGATGGAGGACAGGAAGGGACGGAGAACAAAGCGGCCTTGGCTGCGTGCATCAAGAAACTCAACCAGCTCACGGACGAAGAAGCAAACTATCAGTTTGCGGTAGTGACCGGGGACATTGGCATTGAGAATCTTGTAAGTCATGTCATCGATGAGGCGACCGGTAAAAGGGTACTCGAGGATCAAGTCACGCGGGAGCAACAACTCGAAGCGGGCGCGGATCAACTGGCGACAATTATTGCGCCGTCGAAGATTCGCGTTTGGCTCTTCCTACCTGGAAACAATGACCTCTTTAGGGAAGAGCCTGACACGCAATATTATCGGGCCTTTATCAAAAGGCTCCAGAGCAAATTACCAGGCTTGACCGTAATTGACTTGTGTCTGGAAGAGCCTGGTGGAGACAAGCGGGAACTCGGATCATATAGAATTGGCAGGCTCGCCTTCATCGGTTTCAACAATGCTTCCTTCAAGAATGATAACGACGCCAGCCGAATCTCACTTAATAAGAAGACGCAACGGGGTTATGTTCAGCAGGTGATCAAGAGGGTGGATGCCGCGGATGTCGCTGGTGCTTTCATTTTTTATCACATCCCGGAAATAGACGACCCACACATTGTGCTAAATTCTGATGTCAAGACACTCAAAGCAAGAGAAGCTTATGTCGATAATCCCTATCCAGACTCTTCGTGGTTTGTTGACAAGGAAATTCAGAAGTTATGGAAGGACAAAATCGTCAAGAACACGAAGGTCTACGCTCTGTTTGCGGGTCACCTTCACGACTGGAGACAGGAAACTTATGCAGGCAGCCTCGCAAAACTCTATGTCAGTCCTCCCTTAGCTATAAAGCGCCAGGACAAAACCCCTTCACAGGCACGCGGGTTTCAGGAAGTGGCGATCGATGGAACTGGAAGAATCAGTCGGACGGTTCTTTGGTACAACGCGGCCGAAGGGAACTTCGGTGGGGATCCGTCGGCAGAAAATAACGAATTGCAGTTAGCACTTTTCTTTGAGGGCGAACAGCAGTGGTCCGATGCCGAGAGCCATTTCCGGGAAGCCGCGACTAAAGCTCAATCACCATCCGATCGCAATGCGGCCCTTGCTGGTCTCAAACGCGTGAAAGATCCCAGCCATCCCCGGGTGAAAGCCGTGCTGGCGTGGACCGACCCAGTATTCCTTGCGCCTTACGTCTTGCGGCCGCTCGGACTCGCTGTGATCGTGTTGGTCATATGGCTTCTCTGTGTTGGTGTGCGCCACGGCTCACGCGGCATGACAGTCCGTCCTTTTGAGGGTGACGACGAATTGGCGAAGCTATTAGCGGTGGGGTTTCCCGCCACGAGAGCGAAGGTAATGAATATACTCGGAAGAGCCGACCAGTCGTTCGTAAAACCTGTAATCGGTGTTTATCCTTTCGTTTTCCCGCGATTAGACGAATTGTTCCCGCAAGAGTCTTTCGAGCTAGCGGGAATAAAGCTTCCCAACCTCAACATTCTTCTTAAGTGGCTGCTCCGTCCACGATTTCAAGTGATCGGAGGCATCTCCGAGTTGTCGGTTGATAAGTACGTCTATGCTGAGGTGTGGCGCAGAAAGTGGTGGTTCGGAACAGAATTAATCGCGCTCACAACTCGAGAAATACCTTCGGGATATTATACGGGCAGGGTAGAACTCGAAAACTTTATTCTTGATGTATACTTAAAAGCCAATGCAACTGCCTGAATACAAAGGACCGACGCCAGAGGCATTCCGTGGATTCATTGACGGGTTCCAAAGCCTACGAGACTATCTCGAGACCAACAATGGAGAGAAACTTGTTAAGGCTGAACAGCAGCTGAGTGAGTCTTTGGTTGCTGATCCGTATTTCATACCGGCTAAATACTACAAGGCCATAGTTCTAACTCACGAACGCAGGTCCAATGAGGCTATCCCCTTACTGGAGCAGTTGCGCGAGGCGGACCCGCCTTTCAAAGCAGAGGTCTTATATAATTTGGCTTTCGCATATTCGAGGGAGTACGAGCATCAACGCTTCCTGGAGGCCCTGGATGCGATCGATGAAGCGGAGAGTCTGGCTGGTTCTCCACTCTCCAATTGGTCAAGCAAAGTAAAGCGTCCCGACTTAGTCCTTTTGGCCCGAGCAATGAAGGCATTTGTGATCGCAGCGTTCGCCGGGCGAACGTACGGACGCGAGGACGACTTAGTCGAAAGACGGCTGAGGTTACCGGAGTCTGTATGTCTAAGCGAAGAAGTCCTGGCGGATGGTCGTCTCAAATCAATGCCGCCGGAAACGCGGAAGGCTATTGAGGTAGAGGCGCATAACGCCGCCGGAATTGCCTATATGCGAATGGGACAGTTTCCCGGTTTGTTTAAGCCGCCGGCTCAGTCGCAAAAAAAGGGAGGCGCTCATCTCCGTCCAGACTTGTTTGGGAAGTCGTCCGATGACTACTGGAAAAAAGCGGATGAGCACTACCAACTCGTGCTCAGCCTGCAACCGGGACATGTAAGAGTTCTAGACAATATTTCAACCCTCAACCTGATCCAGGCTCATCAATCAGCGAAGGCTAATGATAAGGAAAGTGTTCTGGAATTTGCCAAGCACGCCAAAAAGGCGGCAGCCGAGGCAATTGCCCTAAATCCACATGATCAGTTTCGCCATTATAATCTGGCTAAGGCGCACATCATTCTAGGCGAGTGGGGCGAAGCGAATGAGGCTACAAAGAAGATCCGAACTGAACACGGGAGAGTATCCGAGGAAGACGTTCAACTATTGGAGCAGGCCATCAATTCAACGGACCCAAGCCTGATTCTGTCTCACTCAGACGCAGAAAGAGCCTGAAGCATCTCTGGATTAGTTTGGGCCTATCGCCAAGTTCAGCGAATCAACGTCGCAAGAGCTTTGGAACTGAGATTCGAACCTTGACAGAGCCATACTTTGACTTCTGATAGACATAACTGGCGCGTATGTATTCTTGGGCGATTTTTTTGAGATCCCCGTATGAAACCTCTGATTCATTTTCAAAAGGCGTTCTGTTCAAGTAGGCGATCTTCGCAGCATTAACCCTTGCCCGAAGCAGTTCGAGATGCTTTTGTTGCTGCCTGAGACTCTTTGCGTCTTGCTCGTTCATATTTGAATTATACTCAAATCCCTGAGCAAGCCTCGATGAAACAGCAAGTTCAAAACACTTGGACAATTCGGAGGGCGACGGAAGCGGATACGAAAGCGATTACGTCTTTCCAAGACGAGCTAAACCGTCCGCGACGTTCGGACACCATCGCGTCCGAGTACTTTCTGGCCGAGGAGTCCGGCAATATTTTAGGTTGTGCTGCGGTGCGCACTAGAGGACCAAACGGTTATCTCTATGGTCTCGCAGTCAGCAAATCATGGCGCCGACACGGAATCGGACATGCTTTGACAGATCGCCGTCTCGATTGGCTTCGCGAAACGGGCGCAGCGTCAGCATTCGTGCTGGCGATGTTTTGGAACATTCGCTTTTTCAAGCAGCACGGATTCGAGCGGGTTGATCCTCGGAAGAAACGCGATCTCGGAGACCTCCACCAAGACTTTATCGAAAAGTGGAGTGCGCGCAGCGTTCTTCTCGTTACCAATCTACGTCAAACGATACCTCCCTCCCTCAAATCGTCGCTTATATGAGTACCGCACCGATTTCAAACGCTGAGTCATTCCTTCAAATTCGCGGCGGAAGGTGGGCAACGTTCAATCCTTCTGAGCGCGCAGAAATGGTGGACCGTGCTTTCAACTATTGGAGGAGCCACGGTTTTCCTTATTATCGACTTACTCCGAAAGAAATAAGCCAGGAATTCTCAAGACTGCAAGAAAAGGATTGGAAAGTAGTCTTCACAGCAAGCGGACTGCACTCAACTAACGTGGGAGTGCGACTCGCCAATGCCTTCCAACCATCGATATGGAAAGTCAGAGTCCACCGATTTCGAAGTCCGATGGACGTATTCCGTAATGACCACCTGTTACGGAAAGCGATTGAACGATCACTCACCATCTGGCCGGAGCGGTTTGGCGCGAATGCGGCCTGTCTCAGAGGGATCCTAAAAACATTTCCCGACACGGCCAGTGTGTCCAACTACAAGCCGATGGTTGCGAAAGCCGTAATGGCCAAGTATTCAGAAGCTGGACCCATTGTTGATTTTTCCGCAGGCTACGGTGGCAGGTTACTAGGGGCACTTGCACTAAATCGATCATACATCGGAATAGAGCCAAACAAGGCCCAGATCGCAGGTTGCCTGCGAATGACAAAAGCCTTGTCTCGCTTTGATTTCTCTTTGCCTGGGATTCAGTTGCTGAACGGAGTTGCCGAGGACGAACTTTCTCACTTTCCAAACAACTTTGCGGAACTCGTGTTCTCCAGTCCTCCCTACTTTGATTGGGAACATTATTCAGAATCAAATAATCAGAGCTTCAAGCGTTTTCCTGGCTTCGAACAGTGGCGTAGCAGTTTTCTAGAGCCAGTCATTGCTGAGAGTCATCGAATTCTTAGCAAGAATGGGCATCTTGTGCTGAATGTGACGAATGGCAATCGCCTTCCGTCGGCGGCTCACGTTAAAGACGCGGCCCGGAGTGTCGGCTTCAGACTATTGACAGTCCACAGAATGGTGCTTCGCAAGGTGCCCTACCTCCACCCTCGCGATGGAAAGATAGTTAAGACAGAACTGTTGTTGGTTTTTAGAAAGTAGATTCGATCTAATGCTCTCTTGCCGCGTTCTAGTACCAACAATGGAAGCCGGATCTCTTTCCGATCCAAGCCGTTTCGGGGTTTGCTTGGCACTCATTTCCGTAATCAATTGGACGGGTGAGCACCTGACTTCGGCTCTCTTGCCGCCAACGACATTTCCTTCTTACCCTCTATTCTTTTGGCCAGCTTGTTAAATTCAAGCACTCGTTCCCATAGGATCTTTAGCGCGTTCTCAGAGAATATTTGATTTCCTGAGTCATGCGTAAAAGCACAAACTCCCACAGTACGGCTATCGCCGGGCGAACCATCATCGAAGGAACCACAGTAAATCCTTTTGATAGGCATGGTAAGGTCAGCCATCTCGCACTGAAACCCAGATACCTTCTGAAAATGTGTGTCATAAACTGCTGTCCGGCTCCAGCGCGGCGGTCCCTCCACTAACTCTCCTTCGATAAGATGATTTGGCTTAACAAATGTACATCCAATGACACTCTTAAAATCATTTCGGAGGACCTGAGTTTGTCGCGTTGTCTCTGTCGAAACCAAGATATGAGGCACACCCTCAATTCTATACCAGTAGGAAACCGCAAACGTCTGATCTTTTGTATTGGTGGTGTGGGATCTGAGCAACCTTTCAGTTTTCCAAGCCTGGTCTGTCGTTTCCGTTACGACATCAGCAATTTGTCTCTGTTTGGCAAGTTCTTCGCTAAGCCTCTTCTGGTCATCATCTAGTCTGGTGATTTTTGCTTGGTTTTGAGTTTCAACATTTCGCTTCCAGTCTTTAGTCCAAATAACACCTATGTAGACGCACAATAACAAAATGTAAAAAATGTTCCACACCATGGCACGATTGTAAGTGGCTTGAGTGCGCCATGCCTTGGCCCTGGCGAGTGCTCGTCGCAACAAGCTCCAAGGCAGTCCGTTTGGGTCATCAGGAATCCACAAGAATCTTTTGGCAACTTGGTCGTCGGAAAATGTCTTACTCGGATCTTTGGCAATGAGGATGGGAATTTCAGAATGCTCATAGCCCCAATCACTGAGAGCTTGATAAGCCCAGCGTCTCTTGTCTGACCCAGAGGTTCGAACTAGAACAACTGCCGTCGCTTCTTGCAAACTGTCATCGAGCCTTTTCTGAAAGTCTTTTTTTAGCTTTTCAGGATCAGCCTTGCTTAGTGGTCCTAGTCCAACATGCTTGAAAAACAGGTCCCTATTCCTCAATTCAACATATAGTTCGTCGAGTTTAGCTTCTCTCAGCACTGTGCTCTTAAGCCGAGTCTCAGTTGAAAGTATTTCCTTCAACTTGCTGACCGAAAACTCTGTCTTAAAACGTGCTTTGAGAGTCTCGCGAAAAATTCCGGTGCCCTGATCTTCAACCGACGATGCTTCGATGATAGCGATTCTGGTGTCGGCAGACTGCCGATCTCCCGAACTGTTTGGAGGAAGCTTATCGCTCCAAAAGGTGAAAAGCGGACTAAGCTCCTCTTCCTCTTCAGCAACGCGTGAGTGAAGCCAAAGGAGGCCGAAATTTATGAATATAACAGCTATTAAGAGCCCGAGTTCAACCTTGAGATGTACTTCTTCCCCCTCCATAAAAGTTGCAATGATTCCTCCCGCGGCGGGGGCGATTGCAAAAACCAAGTGAAAGGCAGTGAAGGTATTTTCGAGTCTTAACTTACCGATTCTCTTTTTGAGTGTTTGCTTCACAAAGTTGAGGACTCCTTTTGACTCTTTCCGAATTTTGGAGGGCGTGAGCGAACTGGAAAACCTAGTTCAATTCTTGCTATTTGACTTGTAAAAGGACCGCCCAAAATCCTCTCGTAAGATTCTCGCCGGACAAAATATTTCAGATCTTAGACAGTACCAGCGCAGTGGTTCTAGTAATAGTGGAATCGCCAGCTTATTAAATTGAGCTTTCACACCCGGTCTTTTGATGAAAAATTCTATCATCATTAGGAGTATCGTCACGCCAAATCCTGAAGTCATTGAAACCGGACACTAGTGGCAGCCGATCCCATCGGTTGCGGGCGCACGTTTTTGCGAAGCCTTCCAGAAGAAGAATGAGGCGGAGAGTTGGAACTGAAATAACTACCTGCACTAGACCGGATAAAAACTGTGACTTCAAATGAAACCGAATACAGCACTCGTCTTTCCAACAAACCCAGAACTTTCGAGAAGAGATATATCTCTGTCCCTGAGCTTGCTGCTCGATGGAGTGTGTCCCTAAGCGCGATTTACCACGGGAATTGTGGCTCAAGTGCATTGACCACAATTCGACTGGGAAGATCTGTGCGTTTTCTTCGGACTGAGGTTGAAGCTCTAGAAAGAAATCGCGAGGCTCACACCAACTATCACGAATCCACCCCTGACCACCTGACCACCTGACCACCTGATTTTGGGCATGTACTCTGCCTGGAGATAAGAGAGCTCATTACGAAAACTCTCAAATCGGCTCTCAATCCAGCCTTGGGATGGCTTCGCTAAACAAGTAGTGAGCTGGTTCTATGTGACTAAAGGTCGGAACCTGTTTTGCTGATGCCAAAATCAGTTCCATCCGGTTATTGCAGCGTCCGCATCTGAATTGGACCGCAGTATCAGAAAGATGAACGCTATAAGAGTAGGAACATTTCAGACAGGTCACGCTGACGCCTACTGGGGGTTTAGATCGCGCAATTGACTCAACGATAGCGCCGGCGATGCCGCCAACAATTGCACCGCCGCCTCTGTCCTCAGTTGATAGCATTGCTCCAATTCCCGCCCCTGCTCCGGTCCATCCCAGTATGCTTGATTCGTCGTAAGATTTGACAATCGAATTGACATAGTCACGCCAGTTGGAGTTTCGCTGGTAGCGTACGTAATGTCGAAATCGAGGTAGAAGTACAGTCATTCTCCCTAAGGACTCTTCGGGCTCAAACAACCAAATATCTTTGTTTGTGACCTTCCCGTTCTCCCACAATACCCAATCTCTGGTAAACGGAAGCCTTTCGACATTTTCGGTGAGGAGAAAAAATACCGCGCTTGAAGCTTGAATCTTGCGCTCGATCTCTTCATCAATGCAATTCGACGGCGCACCTTCGTATTCCATCCAGATTTGGTAGCACGGCTGTTCCAGAAAATGCCCGATAGAAGAAGTTCTTTGCCTGTTCGTCTCTCTGGCTGTGCGAAATAAATATCTGAGCCATTTCTCAATCTCCTTCGAGTTAATTGCTGATACGATCCGACCTTAAATGAAAGGACATTGAGAGTGCAAGAGTCACATTGTGGGCAACAGAATTGTGACGCGTGGCTATTAGGCAACGCTAACTGTGACGGTTAGGGCATCCGTTGAGATTGCTTCTTAGATCTTCTCAACCGCGATCGACGAGATCGGACCCTAGCGCTAAGAGTCATAGGAGTGAGGTTTCTCATCTCGTCACTATAAGTCGGAACAAGTCGATCGTAAATCTCCTTGTAGGGCCTCTTCTCTGTGTCCCTTATCTTCATCGCTTCAGAAATAACGGGACTAACTTGCGGACCATGCCGACGCGGAAATGACTTCCGATGTTCTTTCAGCGTCGCTATTAGACGATCAGTTTGATCCTTATAATCGATTGGTGTCTTGGCTGTGATGGCACCTATTAACCAAAGAAACCGTAGTGCGAGATCTCGATACTCATCGGACGGTAATTGCTCAATTTGTAATTCGATATGCTGCTCATCCACGCCAGCCTCGATCGCTACTGCCTTTCTGAAAAGCGCAGCTCTTTTGCTCTAATCCTCGGTTTGCTCTGCCTCTTGCACCAGCCTATTGAGTTGCAATTCCAAGTCGATTTGCTGTTGCACCTTTGGACTGATCTCATCTGTTATCTCGAAATCGCCAGGCCAATCCGCTGCCATAATTTCGCAAGCTTCGTCAGCTGCATCGATCGCTTCCTCTCTTGAACTCGCATCATCGATATCCACCAATGATGCCCAAACGTTGCTTAACGTCGAGCGCAATGCTGCTATCTCGGCCCTGAGGCTCCTAATTGAACTTGACTCTGATCCCTTCGTCGTCGACACGTGGCGCCTCCTCACGATTACCAAGCCTTTTTCTCAACTAATCATGTCAGTCAGAATACTCTTACCTGATTTCGTCCAGTGGCCTTCGCGTGATAGAGCGCTTTATCGGCTGCTGCATACAGGGTAATGGGAGAACTACCGTGCAACGGAAACGACGCTACCCCAACCGATACGGTGAGCACCCACGGCAGTTCTGGATCATTAGAGAGCTCGACGAGCCGTCGAACCCGCTCCGCAACCTCAGACGTTTGATGAAGTGTCCGTCCTGGAATGATCAGAGCAAACTCATCTCCTCCTACCCGCGCCGCAACAGCGCCGTTGACCTTCTCTTCGAGAAGAATCCTTGCCAAGGTCCGTAGCGCCCTGTCCCCACTCGGGTGCCCGTGGTCATCGTTAATATCGCTGAAAAGATCAATATCCAACAATACTAACGATACCGGCGTAGCAAGTGCCTCGGCGGCGCGAAAAGCACTTTCAAGCTGCGAGTCAAATGCGCGACGATTCAAGCAGCCTGTTAGCTGATCCGTTAGTGATTGTTGCTCAAGAGCGTCGAACAGTCTGGTCTGATCAACTGACAGGGCGAGCTGATGCGCAACAGCAAGCAACATCTGAATCTCGCTCTCTAACCAAAGTCGCCTCTGATCTTCGGAAAGCACCAACAGAGTGCCCTTGCAACCATTACTGATGCGAGTAATGGGTATTGCGAGAACAGGAAAGCTCGTAGGAACACGATCTGAGGTTTGGCGGTTCGGGTAGTTGTGACTGAGAAACCGATCGACGTGTTCATGGGCCAGAGCACTGAGGGCTGTGTTAAAGGCCGCTTCAGCACGAAATTCATGCTCGCTTGACCCACAGGAACATGCGAAAGCTTTCAAATCATCAAGATCAAACCGGATGCAACAGTGTTCTACGTTGAGAACACGCGCAACCTCAGACACTGACAGGTCAAGAGTCTGACGAATATCCAGCGACCCTCTCACCTGGTGTGTGACCCGAATTGCCGAAAGCATTAGTTCCCCTTCATAAGCGATACGACGAGCGACGCGCCTCAGCTTGCGGCGTTGCCACACCTGAGCGCTCACTATGCCCGACAGCAGAGTTATCATTAGAAATCCGGGCCTACTAAACCGCTTCATCAGTATCTACTTCTTCCGCGAGCGAAGAATACTTCCCTCAAATTGTGAACTGGCTTTCATTATGAGAAGTATTCGAATTACCCTAAAACCATGGAAGTCAAGAGCCTGGCCTCTCTACACAAACTTGAGTCTCTGATCAAGCAAGTGATTCAACCCTACAAGCTTGACCAAGTGCTATTCGGGCTTCGCAGTGTTGCCGACGACTTCCAACCTTTTGTCATTGGCGGTGCTTCTCTGTTCGCCGTGAGATTTTGCAATACGGGACGACGAACACCACGAGTCATGGTACTCGAAAAGAATATTTTGGCACGTTGGCTTCATTTGGTTACTTGCTATCTGCTAGCCGACCCTATCGGTTATGATCGAACGCTACAAGAACAGTACAAGAATGCCAATCCAGTCTTCACATTCCTCCGCATCTTCGGAAACCAGATGCCTTACACGGTAAGCCTGTTTGGCCGCCACGCCCAACCATTGTTGCTCTACCATCATATTCCAAAGATCCTGAGTCAGACTTCTGGTTTTCAGAAGTTTGACTTCGAACAATCATTTCAAGATCTTTACGGTACCTCAACGCGAGAGTTCATAAATATCGGGTTCACCGCCTCCGTCGCCGGCCTTAACAATAATGGATTTACGCGAGGCTATTTTCGTAAGGCACGTGAACAGGGCATAAAGATCCCATCTGAAAAGAAGCTGCTCTCTGCGCTTGATCGGATAGCCGCGGATCCAACCCAGTTAAAAAACCTTTACCGCAAGTATCAATCCACCGATCCGCGATTCGCTATGTATGCCTTTAACCCGCTGTTCCTTCGCCCGCTGGTACGACCATGGCGTCAGAAAAAACACGTTTCAATGAACGAAGATAGGTTCGTGGCGCCGTTACCTAATCTGGTAGTGCTTAAGAATTCTAACGGAATCTTTTACGAAATGTTCAATCGCTATGGACTAGAGTTTGCAAACTACTTCGGTCGCGTTTTTGAAACTTACATTGGGGAAATTCTGCAACATTGCGGCAAGTCCAGCGAGTTGATCGCGGAACCCAACATTCGCGAAGTTTATCCGTCGGCAGGGGGCAAAACGCCTGACTGGATAGTTGTTGAGGGAGAGTGTGCAGTCCTCATCGAGTGTAAAGCTACGCGTTTTTCTCGAGCTGCTCTATTGACGGGCGACGAATCTGCGATCGATGACAGCTTGAAACAAGTTATCAAAGGCCTGCGGCAGCTCGCTGACTTTTGGAAAGCTTGCTTGGCAAGAAGAACAAATCTGAAGAAGCTGGAAAACTGCAAGACCTTCAGACCGATACTGATAACGCTTGAGCCCTTGTATTTGATCAACAGCCTTTTCTTTCGCGAATACCTTAACGATCAACTGGCTGCCAGAAATGTGACCGGACTTCCTTGGTACGTCCTTTCAGTTGACGAAATCGAAAAACTGCAGCCCTATTTATCCCAGGGGTTGACGTTTGGAAAAGTGCTCGACGACTTAGCGAACAAAACGTTCGATTCTCTGTTGGGAGAACTTTACGCGCAGACTGGATTGACGTTTAGAGACTCGTTTCTATATGAAATGGAGCGTGAGTTATATCGGCGATTAGGGGTAGCCAAACGCATCAAGAGTGATCAGAAGGGCACACCGGCAGAAGCATTAGAGAGTACTTAGGGTTTATCGAATTGGTTATGCGATTTAGCGTCGACAATTGCGAACGGCAGAACGATCAATTTTCATAACTGGTTCCCCAGACCGTGTGCGATTAGTTCCGCACGGTGAAAACCGATGAAAAACGGAATTCAGTATTACATGTGGGGTTATCAGCCTCATTACCGCATTCATGTAAAAGTCGCAGTTGAGTCTGCGCTGAACATGCTGGACGATGGACTAGATCCGGAAGTATTTCTAGTAGGCATTCTTCAGGAAAAGCGCGCAAATCGCTATTCATCGTGCGTCGAGCCTGAAGAAGACCATTGGATTGAATCTGAAGCATTTAATGGTGTATCCGATTTGGCTATTTCCTTTCGCGAAAACTATGTCGAATCTCAAATGTCTCAGTCACTTCCTATAGCGCAACTTCGAAGTGACTTTGTTCTTCTTCAACGCTCTATTCGCGATGCAATACTGCATACCATTGACGTTCACCAGGCAAAGCCAAAGAATCGAACCTTTTTTGCTTCTGTTCCTACCTTAGTCGATGGTTACCTAGTCTCGGCAGTAATGTCCGTAGACACAGATGTCTTGAATTCCTACCATCGACTTTCAACTGCCGAAGTTAGTATCCATGAATATCGCAAGGCGCCCGTTGCCCGCTCGCTGGTTGATGCTGTGATCGAAGAACTGCTTATGCAGGCGTCGGATGGACTACTGAGGCCCGATCCCGGGTTATCGAATGACTATCGAGAAGCCGAAGATACAATCCGTTCCGCGGGCCGTCGTCTCGCGGCCAATGTTGCGTTTAGGACAAATCAACATTCTCTCGACGCTGACTATCTGTTCTTTAATGCTTGCGACAAAATCTCCTTACTGAAATATGAACAAGTGGAGGGGCGAGGTAGGCTCGTGTTGGCTCGGAAGGACGCGCCTCAGCTGATCGAGCAAATTACTTTTAAGGACCCTGTCCCACTTTCGGACCATCGGCGTGTTAGAAAGTTCCTCGAGCTCGCTTCAGATGGGGCACTCCATACTGACTCAGAGCACGTTTTTGGACTACTTAATAAGGACACTCCGGTCAGTACTGATGAAGACGTCTTTGAAGTAATTTTTCTGGGGCACCATCATTGGCAACTGCGTCATGACAACCAAATCCTGATGGAGGTTAGGTTCGGGCAACCTTATCTGCCCAAACTCATTGGGTATGAAAGTAAACTGCATCAGGACCTGCCAAGAATATTCCCAGGAATTGACAGCAAAGCATCGGACCTTCTCATCGCACTAGTGAGCCAGACCGAGAAAGAACACCACGGCACTCTCATGATTATCTCTAACGAGGCATCTGCAGAAGCCGCCCGGCTGAGGAACCAGGCGACTCTAATAGATGCTTGTCTTCTGACTCCAGAGCTGTTGGCCCACTTAACAGGAATTGATGGGGCAGTTCTCATAGACCCGCACGGCCAGTGTCATGCAATTGGAGTAATTCTTGACGGTCAAGCGATCCCGCAGGGAGATCCAGCACGGGGTGCGCGTTTCAACTCGGCACTCCGTTACGTTCAATCGGCTAAAAATCGGAATATTCCTACACTTGCGGTCGTGGTATCTGAAGACGGCGGGGTCGATCTGATTCCCGATTTGCGTCGGATGATAAAACGATCACTTCTCATTTCAGCGATTGATGAGCTAGAGGAGGTCGCGAAGCATAAGAAACTTCACCGGCGCACCTACAGCAAACTCTATGATTTCCTAAGACGGTGGCGCTTCTATCTCTTGCCCGAGGATTGCCAACGCATCAACGCGGCGGTCCAGGAGTTTGAGCGACGTGCTGACGAAGAAGATCCAACGAGGACGAAGATCATTCGCGAGCACTTCGAGCCAGATCCTGACGTGGATCCCTCTTTCTATGAATCTGAAGATACGCGGGTAGCAGGAGGTGACTCTCTTAAGAAGTCGCAATTTC
The DNA here is from genome assembly GCA_963730985.1 of Pyrinomonadaceae bacterium. GTDB lineage: Bacteria > Acidobacteriota > Blastocatellia > Pyrinomonadales > Pyrinomonadaceae > PSRF01. The sequence goes on along the minus strand of CAVSTX010000003.1, from coordinate 455,746 downwards.
ATCAAACTGAACCAATGACGATCTCTAATAACAATCCGAGCCCCTGATAGGGAGATTTTTTAAGCGCTTCTGGACAGTACTGAAGCTGCTCAAGTCAAGGTTGGCTTTATGACAGCAACATCAGACGAAATTAGAGGCGACTGGAACAATCTTAAGGGTACCCACTACCATCTCTTGTACGCTCTTTGGCTGCTCCTTCGTAACGAAGCTGCCAACGTTTACTTTTATGAAGGTAACGACCTCTTGGCGCGCCTGGCCTTGCCGTCACCAACACCTCCTCCGCACCCCGCTTTGTTGAAAGAAACAGACGACGCTCCAGCTATCGCACTTTATGCGGAGCGAGCAACAACGGACATTTGGATCCAGTTAAAGTCAACCAAAAGTAGTTGGTCTTGCTCACGCCTCTTCGATGAGAACCTTCTGACGAATTTCGTCTGCAATGGCTTCCAATCCGAGGCCAGAAAGCGAGCTTGGCGCGCCTCCCTTATTACACAGGGAAGGATTAAACATGGAGAGGTAAAAGATTTTGTTATCTCGCCCGATAAACACTTAATCCTGAATGCCAAACTAAACCAGATTCTCCAAACCGCGCGCGCGCGCTTACAAAAGGAAGGCCGGTCAGCGTCGGAAACGAACCTGCCTAACTTACGTCGAATCGCGTTGGAGATTCTCTCGCAGTTGTCGGACGCAGAGCCCATCGCGTTGGAAACGCTAAAGTCTGACGTAAACGCAGAACTCACGCGAGCTTATCCTGATCAAGAAGTCGTTAGGCAGCTTGAAGACTTGCTGATCGGAGCGTTCATTCGCGACGCGTCTCTCGGCCCTCTACCCGCACGCATCTACGATTCAGATTGGATAAACCTCGCCGCTGGAAAGCCAGTGGTTAATCGTGGAATGTTCGATGAAGATCCGGTTGGCGCTTGCAACATCGCAGTACATGCATTTGCGCTTGAAATCGGATTTGAACCAGAGAGATTTGCGATACGCAATCGCCTTCAAAACGCCCTTGAACAATTTACCGCTTCTGACAAAACACTGTTTGTTATCACCGGTTTGAGCGGATCTGGAAAATCCTGGAGCTGCGCTGATTGGGCGTTACGCAGCTTGGACGAGGAACTCAGACTCCTAATTCCGGGTCACGACATGGACCACCATAAAAGTTTAGGCGAGTTGGTCCAAAAAAGACTGAGACCGTCGACTTCTGCTTTCTGGCCGCCGGAGCAATTCCTTAAGCGCCTTGCTACTGCTTCTGAGCTTGATTGCCGCAAGCCATTTACTGCCATCATCGACAATCTCATTCCCGTGGGCGACTTGAACGTTTATCGTCGAGACCTTGCTCGGATCGTAGCCGAATGTCGTAGTCGCGGCTTCAAGATTGTACTGACATGTCAAAAGCAACTTTGGGAACTTCATCATCTTGGGACTGAGATTCCGTCAAACGATGTCTTTGATTTGAGTAGTGAGAAGTCGGGATCAGAAAAGGAATCCCAGAGTACCAGCGAGCAGCTAGTTTCTTCATCGAAAGGCCAATTGCACAGCTTTATGCTCGCCGATTTTTCTCCTGAAGAACAAAGAGCCGCACTATCAAAGCGTCTTTCCCCGGATCGAGCCGATCAAGTTGCGAATCATTTCCGGCTGCCGGGTTTCACTCTCTTGCGCTCTCCCTACTTACTCTCGCGGTATCTCGAGTGGCACGACAAGGAACTAAGAGGTTCAGGTGAACCTCCCCCATTTCATGTGGACGAACTTCTAGATTGGTATGTCAAGTCACTGATAGAGAAGGCAGCCACGGAATTATCTTGCTCTTCCGCAGACATAGAGCCAGCCTTTGGCGAACTGGTCGAACGCTTATGGTCGGATCGCGGCGAGGGGTTTCCATTGGGGAACGCAGTGGGATGTTTAGGGGACGCCTTTCCCGAAAGAGGGTCAGAACTTCTACTGGCTTTTAGGAGGGTCGGACTCCTGACCTCCAGCGGGCCGATACGATTGGCCGATGCTCTGATCGCAGATCGTTTATTTGCCATGCGTATCCAGCGTCAACTTCAGAGTGGAGCTACCGACATTTTTGATCACCTAAATCCAGAAGCAGACTCCGGAGTTGTTACCGCGCTTATTCGCGATGTTGCCTCAGATTCTATTTTCCTTTCCGAGCACTTTCTGGCAAGGAACAGCGGATGGGCAAGCGCTGTAGCTCTTGGGCTGGCCCAAGGTTCTCCTAACGATTGGAGAGCGCTTGCGCTTCTCACTTCCCTGCTAAGCTATGAAGAGGATCATGTACTTGAAGCTGGTTATTCGGGGCTGGGCCAAATCGGGGCGCGCGGACAGCGTGCATGGAAATGGTTAGCAGAATTGTACCTTGGAGATCATGCGAAGACGTGGTACCGCGGGAGTCGCGCGTTGGCCGAAGCCATCGAATATATACCTAACAACGTGGAGGCGGCCATTCGAACCCGGCTGACCCGTTTGCTTCACATCGAGCCCTTTTCTACAGATCGTGATAGGCGCCGGTCCTGGCTATTGCATGGTTCGCTCGATCCATTGCGTGGCGTTACCCATCAGTCCAGCGCCGCGGCTGCGCAACGTATTGTGAACAGATATTGCTCTCTGGCCGATCAAGGCCAAGACTGGTCCTTTACGAACGATCTGGACCAAATACGTGGTCGTATCGCACTCTTCGGCCCCAGTTCACACCTCACGATCTTGCTTGCCGAACTGAATTCGGACTCAGCTGAAACTCGATACCGTGTAACCTATGCGCTAAGAATAGTAGCCGCAGAAAGACCCGACTTAGTGAAGAATTCGCTGCTAAGCCGTATTCCGAAAGAATGGAACTTCCAGGTTTTGGCGAGGCTCCTTCTCATTTCATTTCACCTCATCGCGTCGCATTCCGAAGATCTACTGACCTCGATCAAGAGCTGCAAGGCAGGAGATCTTAACAAGGCACTGATGACGACCGGAGTGACCTTATCGTTATTAGGAAACTTAGCAAGCAAACATCCCCAGGCAGTACAAGAGCTCTTGCCAGAACGCCTTCATAAGCACCCAGCGTGGGCGCGAGCCTTCTCTACCGAAATGCTGGCTTACGCCTGGTGGCGCTGTGCCGAAACGAACGTGGCCGCTAAACAAGTGCTTCAAGCGATGTCAAATACAGAAGTAAAGGGTCTTGAAAAAAAGTTCATTCCATTTGCCCTGCGAGGGAGCGCTATAGCCCTGTTGGGTCTAATGTCCGTGGAGCAAGGCCTATCAGCGGAGGAACTAACAGGGCATCAAGCCTTCTATCCAAATCAACAGAAACAGTTTCTTTACGTCGAGACTGTGGAGTTCTTCCAGAGGAATGTTAAGACCCTTATCCAACATCAAGACTTCGACCGCTTTGTTGACCTTCTACTTCAATCCGTGATCGAAGAGGAAAGAGCACAGGTTCATCCGATCTATCCCCTTAAAGAGGCACTATTCAGATGTGCCAGCATGTGTTTGGAACTTGTTGCTCAAACGACGGCTGTTATGGATGACCCCCTCCCGTTGCTTATTAGATTGCCAAGAGACTGGCAGTCTATTCGTGCGGCCACCAGGCTTTTGGAGCTGGGAAGACACGACGTGCTTGTGGTCAATTTCGCCCGAGAGTCATATGAGCACACAGGAACAACTCAGGCCTTAGAAGAGCGTCGCCGATGCCAAGCTCAGTTGGCACTTCTCGATCATGACCCACGCAGCGCCCTGAATGAACAACGTCAATCAGTCGTCAAATCAATATTCATTCAATCCGAAGGAAACTCTTTGGGCGTTGCTACGTTAGCGGCAAAACAACCAGAGAACCTCCTTTCTTACCTAGAGGACAACATCCAAGATGAACATGACCTTCCGACTCTCTACTACCTCGTCGAACAGGCTCTTACTTGGCCAACGCTCCTGGTAGCCAGGCTATACAGCCGAATGTTCAATAGTAGCCCGATCGGACGTCATGAGGCCGCTGACCTTTGCGAACAGATCCTGGCCGCAGTCCGATCGATTCCTCACTCGTTTATTCAAGAGGAATACGAGTCGGTTTACTTAAGAATCTACGAACTCTTACATGGCAACGCGCTAAATCCAGAACCAGTTCAACGACCTGTTTCGAACGCTCATAACCTCATCTCCCAATCTCATAAACTCGGCATTGAAATTTCGGCTGGATATCAAAATGCAACACGCGAACCCGATCCAGAACAGCATCTGAGGTCTTTCCTATACGATTCCCGTGGCTGGTTGGAGACAGGATTCTACGGGTTAAGGCACAACCTACTGCTTCAGGGTACCAGTTACATGATGTATTTCTTTCCGGCAGTACGGCTATCGCTCGTTGCTGCTGGAGCGCAGTTGGGACTTGAGGATCCTGCCGGCAGCGTTATGAAAGCGCGCGCCGAAACTGCCAGAATAATCAATGACCATTCTTACTTGTTTCATGCGGCCGGAATAGATGAAGAGGACAATCCTCACGCTCAGCGTGCACTAGCCGACCTTCAAAATCGGGCGACAGTTTCGCCTGATGACGAGAGACTCCCTGATACCATTGGAACACTACTGCTACTAATGAATCGGTTCAACGAGGCTGAGACTGCATTGAAGCAATCACTTTCCCTTCCATTGTCACGTGGAAGTATGAGGGCACACACACTAAAAAATCTTGCATGCGTATACGCCCGTGTAAACGATGAAGCTGGTTGCCGAGCTGCACTTGAGGAATCTGGCCGGATTGAGCCACTCGATCAAAAATGGTTGAGTGAGGGCCCTGATCTAGAAGCCATCCGGGATCATAGTTGGTTTAAGACGCTAACCACGAAAGTGTCGCCTTGAAGCAATCGACCTTTGCTGGGGGTCATTAACGATGACCTCAGACGCATGACAATCTATTGATGCTAAACGAGGATTCACAAGTTGAGCCACTCCAGAGCGACACGAAGCGACAAGCCATACCGCCGCTGAGAGGTTTCGAATACCAGATTTGGCAGAGCGTTCTTCAATGGGTCACCCTCAAGCCTGATCAAGTCTTGTTTCTGGAGGGAGCTGAAGATTTCGATGTTGTTGGTACAGGTCAGGCGGAAACCGTTCAAGTTAAAGACACCTTTGCCTCGGGCACAGTAACGCTTAACTCGAGCGGGATAATTGAAGCAGTCGCTCACTTTTGGGAACACCAGATCAACAATCCATCCTATGTTGTTCACTTCCGATTTCTAACAAGTTCCGGCCGCGGTATGGAGCAGTCGAATTCTTTTGGAGGCGTTCGAGGTCTCGACCATTGGGATCGTTGTAAGCATCTTCATTCCAACCTTGCGGAACTGCGAACCTTCCTTTTGACTAAACATGGTCTACCTCCTGGTCTGAGGGATTTCATCTCTAGTGCTTCCGACTCCGAGGTGCGTGAAAGACTAATTCGGCGCATCACCTGGGATACAGGGCAGGGCGATCACACCGCAATCAAAGAAGCGATCCGGAGGCGGGTGATCGGCGTTGGAGCAGATCTATTTAGCGCTCCACCATATGAGGCGGAGAAGGTCGTTCCGCATCTCTTCGCTCAAGCTTTCGAAGTTGCAAGAGAAAAGGATGGCCGACAACTTGATGTCACCGATTTTCTTGAGCTTCTACAAACGCACAGCACTATTAGAATCAGTAGAAGCGAACTAGATCAACGTCGACCAGCACGTTCCGGACAAGTCACCTTCGGAGGTGATTTTGCGCAATCGGAGACAGTGGACTTTATTGCTGAAACTCCAGAAGCTTACGCGCTGCCGCCATTCGATCGAATGGCACAGCGCAAAGAGATTGTTGATGATCTCGTTAAACGATTAGGCGTTAGGGGCATCCTGGTAATCAACGGGTCGACAGGTACCGGCAAGTCGACGCTTGCTGCGTTGATAGCCCGAGAGGAAGGAGAACATTGGCAGCGCTTTGACCTGCGTGACTGGGAACCGACGCGAACGAGCGAACATTTGATTCGCGCAACAGTAGTTGATCGAATAGGATCCCAGGAGGCTGATTACATCATTGACGATCTGAGTTTCGACAGTTACTCATCAACCTATGAACGGCCCCTAGCAGCGTTTCTCCAGACGGTGACAGCGCGAGGAGGTAGAGTGATCTTAACTACTCAGGGAGAGCTGCCTAGTCGCCTAAACTTGCTTTCGACTTACCCGAAGAGTCTCACTTTGTAGCACCGTGGTTGACCGAGGAGGAGGTCGAAGAGATTGCCATTGCGCATGGATGTCCGGCGGGCAGAAAGGCACAAAGCTGGCGACGCATCATTCACATCAATGCTCTCGGCCATCCGCAGTTAGTTCATGCGCGCGTCAAAAACGTCGCCGCCGCGGGCTGGCCTATGCCAAAGCTAGAAGACATAATCACTCAAGAAGACATAGCAAATGTTCGTCGCGAAGTTCGGCAACGACTACAAGCCCAGTTACCTTCAGAGCAAGCACGAACTCTGGCCTATAGACTAGACACTTTTTCATTACACTTTAGACGAGAGCACGCACTCTTCATGGCTCAGCACCCGCCTGCTCTGCCAAATCCAGGTGAGATTTTCGATCTCTTAATTGGACCTTGGATCGAGCAAGTCAATAGCAAGTATTACCAACTGTCGCCTTTGCTTAGGAATTCCGCTCGTGAGGTGTTCGGTTCGGACCAAGTAAAAAACCTACACAAAACCGCAACCTACAGTTTCTTGGCTGACCTGAAATCCATTAGTCAGTTTGAGCTGAACGGTGTCTTGTTTCATGGAATTCTGGGAGATGAAGCACGGCCGTTGGATGTGGTTGCGCGAAACACAGACAAAATAAAGGATGAAGATTGGCCTTTAGTCGCAGAGGAAATTGATTGGATTGCCTTTGTGGCTTTGGGCCCAGGAGAAAGGCTATTCAAGACCAACCCATTCACTAGCCTTTTGCTGAGGAATCTTCAGTTTCGAGTTGCTGCCACTTCTAGTCCAGATCGCTTGGCGGCGAAGGTACTAGAAGCTTGGGAACGAGAACTCGATGATTTTGGTGAATTGAAGACCAACGAAGATTTCCTAATCGCGCGTGTCGCTTTCCAGTATTTTCTAAATGCCGTTTTCTTTCGCGTGGCGGTGCAGATAGACATCAGCATGATTATTCGGAACACTGCAAAAATGGTCACGCTTCTCAATGAGTGCAAGGCAAGAGCAGCTTCGGGCGACACATTGTTTCAAAAAGCATTGCATGCGAGTAAACAAGGATTCGATGAGGTTGACGAATACGTTTTTATCTCCGCCGTAAGATGCAAACGAGCGGATGATGTCATGGAATTCCTCGCTGCCTTAGTGGAACAAGAAGAGTCGGCGGCACAACCTATTTGGGATCAGCTGCGAGTTAATGATTACCTAACAATGCTTCTTGTGAGTGCTATCTGGCTACCGGAGGTCAAGGCACCTATTCCAAACTGGACTCGAGCCTTCTTCGTCCTCGATCTGACAATTAAGATTGGACTCGCTCGAGGAGCTAGCGCACTGGCTGCGAACGCGTACCGCGCGAAAGCCATAGTTGTCAAAGAGTATGAGCCCAACGGAGAAGACGCTGAGACAATCCTAGCCGAAGCCAATAGGAACCTTGGGGGCGCCCACCCCATCATTCTCGATTACCTGTCAAAAATTTACATGCTCGATGGCCGCTACGCTGAAGCTCTCCAACTTTGGCGCAAAATTCCTCCTGAAGTGGACCAAGAGCAACCCACCGCGCGCGTTTTCACGGAAAGAGAAGCACTGATGTGCGCTGCCAACCTTGATGAGTGGGCACTCGCCGCCGAGTACGCACTCGAAGGAGTGAAAAACTCAAGAAGGCTCTCGCATTTGGGAGGTGCAATAGCGGAAGGCTTCAGCACTGAAAACGCGTTTGCTCTATGGAAGCAGGGCGAATTGCAAAAAGCACTTGAATCCTTTGCCCGTGTTATTGAAGCGCTTTCTTCTTTACCCAATCCCGAGAGCAATATTCAATCATACAGTCTGCACTTCAAGGTGCTTCATACTCTCAAGTGGATTGGACGGAACACAGTCGGTGCAGAGAAACAGATTAAACCGGTGGGTGGCTGGTTTACTGATCAACTTTCCGAATCGTCAAGGGAAAAACCCGTACCAGCATACTTGTTCTATTGGTATTACTTAGCGGATGCGGAGCATAAAGCCAATATTGACGCAGGAATTCTAATGCGCTTAGAGACAGAGCAAAAGCGAGTCGATATTCCGTTGGCCAATACACTGATTGAACTATTGCGAATCAAATCATCATTGAGAAGCTGCCAACTAGCGCTTCTGATCGATCAGTTCGCACGTTTCGCGCGAAACGCTGAAGAGGTTCGGTCTTCGGCGAAGGCTACAGATTTTCCAACGTTCAATACCGAAATACTAATTTCAATTCTTTTCGCTGCTCTTGTGATGCTAGTGGGCCAACGACGACAGCGAGAAATCCCACTAGACAAATGGATGTCAGATGCCGATCGCCATGGCTTTATGAATAACGTGGCGGGATACCTGGCGTTTCTTAAGATCGTCGTGTGGGCCGACGAAGCCGATCTACTTTCAATGGTTAAGGACCAGCACACCCGGCTCGAAGCCCGACTGGTCTCAGACCTGATGCTTTCCATAAGCACCACCTTAGACCCTGCAACTCGATTTATTACAAATGTACTGATTGTTACAAGTGAAAGCTCTTATCAGCTTTGGCGCGACGAACTTGAACCCACAATTGAAAAATTGGTTGTTGATGGTTGGGAGATGACAGCAGAACAACAGAGCTTTGCCCTGATGGCTCCTAGGACAACCGTACCCCAAATACTAAGCGCCTGTCGGGACGTTGGCGTGGCGGGATTGGAAAAGGCCGCGCGAATCTTGTTGGCTGTTCAGAACGCCGTAAGCGTCAATTTGCCAGCTGAAGTTGCACACAAGTTATCATCCCTTGCAAACTTGCCTTAATTCCGGACAGCAACAATTAATTTCTATACTCAAGAGGAATAGCTCGCCTACGAATATTTATGTGTCCGGGTGTATTAAACCACGGTTCCGCTTGCATCACCGACCTCAGCGGCGTACTGACAAACTCAGGGGCACGCCAGAGATATTCTGCGGCCTTCACTTTCCCGTGGATGGGCAGTTTCTTCAAATAAGCTACTGCTGCTTCTAATGAAAATGGTTGATTCAATTTCTTTGAAAAGTTACTCGGGAGTCCTGTCCAAACAACTACATCGAGTTTTTTTGAGGTTGCCCAAACAGCTATCGTATTCGCGTAGTCATCATCGGGAACCGGATCGCTGGGAACCAAGCTTCGTATCTTGTCGATTTCAGCACCTTCTCTACACCGTAAATCAGCGACAGCGTCCTGCGCGCTCTTACGCTTGCTTAGACACCAGGCAACGGTATTTGTAACTCCATGTTCGATATCAACCACTAGAGTCAAGGCACCCAGCCGTGTCTTGGAAATTCGCGAGAACTCTAACTTCAAGGACGGACCGTCGAACCTCCATTCATCGCGCCAGCGATCGAACTCACCGCCATCCTCCCACAATAAGGATCCCCAACCCAAGATTGCGATTTGCTTAGAATTGTCTTCCTCGATCCAGTGCATGCATAAGCAGAGCGAGCTCGTCAGTGTCTATATCGGTTTCAGCATCGCTCGGAGGTCTTCGAAACCGCTTTGCAGAACTTCCGCGCCAGCTACAATACCCTTGGTACGCTGGGAAACTGTGTCCGTGTGCTCAGTCGACCGAACAACCTGATACTCTTCGGCGGGAAGGCCCTGCACGATAGTTGGTAGGATCGATTTCAACACCTTCACCCAAGCGTCAACGACTGTTCCTCCACCAACTTCTATGAATTCTGACTTGACCTCGAAGGCCTGCGGTTGTGAGACTTGCTTGCCTGCGAGTTCTTCTCGCAAATCGCCAACAACGCGAATCAAAAACTGCTTAGACGCCGGAAAATCAAGCAACCGTAGTTGCTTCTCTTCAACCTCAGTCATGCCGCCGGCAGCAGACTTCGTTTTCAATTCCTGCTTAACTCGGTCATAGGCCCAGCCCAGAGTTTGCACAGCAAAAATGTGGCCGACACCGATCCACACCGGAAACACTTTGTTGTAAGTACTATCCGATTCAAAGATGTCGGCCTTTGCTCGAATGGCGGTTTGCAGGTCACCGCTAAACGCGCAAAGCATTTGCCCCACCTGATCGGCAAATAGTGACGTTGCAGATTTACGGCGACTGTCTCTTCGATGGACGTACTCGACGCCTCTGCTTTCAAATTCCTGCTTGATTCGAACTTGAACGGGATCGTTACTTCGCCTGTCCCACGCGACAATTGAATTCTGGGTGTTATTGCCCGCAACAATAATGGGAATCATGCCTTCATCGTCGACTACAATGACACGCGCCAAGACGGATACATTCTTTGCGTGGTCTATTCCAACGGCATGGATTGCTCCCGTTGTCTGAGCGCCGTTCACAACCGACACACCGTAGATTTTAAGCGTGTCATCGTCCGTCTGCAGTTGCGCCTTTTTAGTAACCAGCGTAATTCCATTGTTGAGGACAAAAAAGTTCCCCGGTTTTCCTTCCGCAGTTTTTTTAATTTGGTTATTAACGTTTCCAGCCACCTTTCGTGCGCCCAGAAAGTCTCTTAGATTTGCGCTGAACAGAGCGTTCTTGTACTTGTCGTGCAATTCGTAAAGGACGGCACCGTTAATTGAAAGGACATACGCCTGCCAACCGACTCCCTTTTCAAAGATCCGCTCGCTAGCCGCGAGATCGATTTCATCAGTTACTTGGATAGCACCAAGCGAGGTGAGGTGGAGGGCCTCAATTCTCCTCAACCCCAGTTCGACGACTTCCACATCGGCATCGTTTGTGATGTTCAGACCATTTAGTAAATGCCGGACAGTTTCGAGCTCCACGTCCACGTTGTGGGATTCCAATGCATTGTGGGCATAAGCAAAGATAATCTTATTTATTGTTTTCCGTTCTAGACCATCCCTTAGAAGCTTCGCGTGACCGCGAATTACGTCGGGCACCTCCTCAATAGGACGTTGCAGTAGCCAAGCGGCCGCCGTGTTCAAATCACTGGCTTTGTTTGCCTTCGCCTCTTGTTTTCCCCAATCAACCGACGTCAACCCTTGGGCAACACATGCGATCCCGTCCGCTTCGTTGATGTATATGATGTCAGCCTTCTTGTCAGCCGGGTGGTCGGTTAGACTTTCAGTTGCGAAACTTGCTAAATCCTCCACCCCCAAATGAAGGGCCACCGCGAACAATGGCAATGCGTTATCGCCGTAGGGAGCAAGAACTGAGTCCGCCAAAAAGGGGCCGATGAACGAGTAGGTTGATATTAGGTCCTGCGCAGTAGTCATACTGTAGTCGCCACCAAGTAATAAAAAGGCATTCTACCCCAAATCCTCGCTAGATTTAGCAATCCATGCGTTTACGCCCGAAGTCGTTCGTTGGACGAAATTTCGCGTGTGATTTCTTAGGTTAGCTAGTCTGCCAACCAGCTTAATTAGCGTATTCTTTAAGGCGAAGTCTGGTCATTAATGGGTCACAACCAGTCGATAATTTGAGATTGTTCTCTAGCGGTGAGCCTTGATTTTGCGAATGAAGCTGACTGGATCGAAACCGATTGCTTCAGCAATGTCGAGAAACTCTATGAGGTCCACCCTTCTCTCCCCATTCTCATACTTGGACACGAAAGATTGGGGCCGATTTAGCCTGTCCGCCACTTCACCCTGGGTCACATCGGCTTCCTTGCGGGCCGCGATCAGTAATTCCAAAAAACGAGCGTAGCACTTTGTGTGAACTGATTTGGTCACGAGTTCCTCAGTTGGAGACTGCCAACGGATGAACTCATAAACCGCTTTTAGGAGTATCCCAAAACAGGATATACTAGAACGGCTGCTTTATTGGGGAAAGGAGCGCAGGGATGGAAGCGTGTTTATGACAGCACAGGATCACAACAGAACATTGGTCATTGTGCTTTCGGTTATTGGTACGCTTTGGACAATGGTGTTACTTGCCACTCCGTGGATCATCTCTAAGAGTTTTCGTCATCCTGAACAGATGCCTACGGCAGTCTTAGTAGTGGCATTTGTGCTCATTATGGCAATGCTTTTTTGGTCCACGGCGATAACCATGCATCTTCGAAAACCGGTGGGTAGGAAATTGGCCCTGATCTCAGCCGCACCGTTGCTAATGTTCTGGCCCCTCTCGGTCTATATCTGGTGGTTCATGCATAGTGAAGGCGCCAAGCAGATGTATGGGGTGAAGCGGCGTTAGATCAACAGTTGAACGATTTTGTGGACCATGCCGCTTGATCACAATCCTCTTAGTGTGAATGGACCTTGTAACTCCGATTCTGTCCTTGCACACTTCCACAATGCTGCCGTGAGGCGGCTCATTTTGTCTATATTGTGGGCCAATCGTGAAGAGAGCCTAACTGCTGCGAAGCATTGTCGCGCAACGCTAGCCAACAGTTAGAGCGTGATCACGCCTCATGCGGCAATCAGGCTAAGCACCGCCATTAAGGCAGACCAAGCCGTCTCTTCTACTTCCTCAGCAAAGCCGCCAGTCGGCAAATCGCCAGGTGAAGTCGAACTGGTTGTAAGTCCGTCACCTGGAGGGGGTGGAGGCGCAATACCACCAGTTGGCACCTCGCCCGCCAGGGTTGAGCTTGAAACAGCGCAGACGAGGGCTACTGTCAGTACAAATCGTTTCATGGATGTTCTCCTTTGGGTTTGAGCGATGCAAAATCTCTTACATCGAAAAGGAATAAAGCAACATACCGAAATTCTTGCAAGGTGCGGGTGAGGTAATTAGTATCCCGACCGCAAGGCGGCTTAGTTCGCAAGCTTTCTTCCACTCACATTGAAAGGTCTATCTACCATGAAGATATCCTCGCCTAAGCTGGACACCTCGAACCTTCCCCCCAATGCAGCAGCTCACCTCAGATGTCAGACTGCTTTGGAGCTGAAGGACAAAGGCGAATACGAAGCGGCGCAGGTCGTAATGCGTCCCCTGTGGAAGGGGGTGGGAGTACGCCCGGAGACTAAGGCTCTGCATCCTGAGGTTGCTGTCGAAGTTCTACTTTGTGCAGGAATCTTGACGAGTTGGATCGGCAGTCAAGTTGGGATTGAGGAAGCTCAAAAGGCCGCCAAAGATCTAATAGGCGAAGCCATTACTTTTTATCGGTCGATAGGTGACTTAAAGCAGGTTGCCGGAGCGCGAGCAGAACTGGCTTATTGTCATTGGCGCGAGGGCGCCCTAGATGAAGCGCGAATCATGTTCAATGAATCGCTTCAACAACTGAGTGAGGGGAATACGAGAGCACGTGTGCTTCTCCGATTAGCAATTCTCGAGTGGTCGGCATCACGATTTAGTGACGCGTTTAGAATTCTTACTGATAACTCTCGCCTTTTCAAAAAGATTACGAATCACGCCGTCAAGGGGAACTACCATAATCAACTTGCTATCGTTCTACGAAACCTTGGTACTTCTGAGAAGAGAGACGATTACTTTAAGCGGGCAATCATTGAATACCAAGAAGCCGATCGTCATTTCAAGAAAGCTCACAACATTACCTTTCGTGCAGATGTAAAGAATAACCTGGGTTTTCTTTTGTTTAAGTTGTCTCGCCATAAAGAGGCGCTCAAATATGTTGCAGAAGCGCGACGTCTCGCAGTGACTGTGAGGGATAGAGTAGGAGCAGCTCAATTCGATGATACGCGTGCTCAAATCTTAATCGCCGAGGGAAAACTCAAAGAAGCTGAGACAGTAGCGCGTGGGGCGGTTCGGGTCTTAAATAAGAGTGCACACCAATGTCTCTTGGCCGATGCGCTGATCACACACGGCGTTGCTCTTGCTCGGTTGGGCAAGAGTGAGCAATCCCAGTTCACTTTCCAAAGGGCCATAGAAGTAGGGCGTCAGGTGGGTGCGCTCAATAAAGCGGGACTTGCTGCGCTGACTATGATTGAGGAACTGGACAACTTGTCGCGAACTACATTGCAGTCTTCCTTTCAGCGCGCCAGCGAATGGTTGGCTAAGGTGCAAAGCAAGGAGTTAGTAACAAGATTCATTGCCGCCGCGAACAAAGTGTATGTTGCTTTGAATGGTGAACTAACACCCGAAGAAGCTGCTGAGGCTCTCGAAAACAGACCGTTCGACTTTCATGAGGAAATATTAAAACTCGAGACCACTTTAATTCGACATACCTTGGCGAAAGTGAACGGAAGCGTTACTCGTGCCGCCAAACAGATGGGAATGAGTTACCAGGGGCTAGCGTATATCATTCAGTCTCGGCATCCGAAACTTTTGAAAGAACGTACTCCGGTGCGTCGTCGCTCGCAGAAGAAAAACATGTCAAGTCAGCGAGTATCCCAAAACTGAACTAGGCGGAGTAAGTGTGAAATGGCTGATATTGAGGAATTCTTACAGCAAGTCGTAGCTGACCAGAGGGAACTGGACGCCGATCCAACGCCGCAAACTCTGGCTTATGCGCTACTCAGTGCAGGAAGACTCCAAGAGGCTGAAGCGGTGGCGCGCCAGGCAGTTTCGGACCTGGAGAAGACGAATGCCGAATTGATGAGAAACGTCACAGTCGCGCGACCACATATTCCAAAGAGTAAGTATCCAGTGCTACACGAGCGAAATTCACCTTTTGATAACAACACCCAACTAAGTCTTTTCGCCGAAGCTTTAATTGCGCACGGCATTGCGTTGGCGCGATTGAAGAAGTGGGACACAGCGCAAGCTACCCTGGAGCGAGCGATCACAATGGCGCAGGAAGCTGGCGCGCCGGACAAAGCGGGTTTAGCTGCTCTGACAATGATTGAAGAGCTGGATCAGCTTTCTCGCGAAACTCTGTTGAGCCTCTACGAGCGAGCGAGCGAGGGGATGGCAAACGTGCGGAACCGTAAGCTCCAGTGGCGAGTAATCCACGCAGCGAAAAAGGTTATCGCCTGTTTCTGGGGAGAAATGGATTCTGATAGGGCGCTAGAAATACTTCTTACCCCGCCGGCCGGCTTTTGCGAGCAAACGGTTAATAAGCAAGGAACATTGATTGAGCAGGGCCTGATGCACGTAGAGGCAAGTCCATCTAACACTGCTTCTCGGGCCCACTCTGGCTCCGGTTGGATGACCTATATCATCGAACTGAAATACAAAGCTCCGTTCAAGAAACGAGCTATAGACCGCCGTCGTTCACGAAAGAATGACTCGAGATAGATTCGGTCGCCGGCACATTCAATAATGCGGGGAACGAATAGTGCCGCGAAACCGCTACGCAATGAG
This sequence comes from Pyrinomonadaceae bacterium, assembly GCA_963730985.1. GTDB lineage: Bacteria > Acidobacteriota > Blastocatellia > Pyrinomonadales > Pyrinomonadaceae > PSRF01. The sequence goes on along the minus strand of CAVSTX010000003.1, from coordinate 440,440 downwards.
GACAGCGTGGCGTCTAGTGATCGCCATGTCCACCCAACATGCCGGTCCTTTCTCAAGTAGTCGTGTCACGATGCAAGAGTTTTTGCATGAAATTTACTAAGTGTTGATCTCAGGGCCGCTGCAGGTCTGTTTAAGGTTGCGTGACCCAATTCGCAGCTTTTCCCGGGGGCCAAGCTTTGCTTCTCACGCGCTCTATTGACCTGCTGCTTATTGGCCCTAACGTCTCTCTCTCTCCATTTGTTAGCGCAGGGTGCTGGGCGGCGCGTCCGAGCCTCCCGAGCGCTTGTCTAGGAGAATGTCCAATTGGTAGTGGGGTTAAATCTGTTGGGAGTGACAAAGGTTTTAGTGGCCCTCCTGTGTATGTTCGTCGAATTCGGTTCTCTCCGCTCCCGCTTCAAGCGCGAGTTCGGATACATCATTCCGATATGAATCTCATGGGCCCCACAGGTATGCCTCCCCTACGAGCCGTTAGGCCATGCTGCTCTCAATAGAGAGAATTGATCAATAGCCGAGAATTGTTTAATTGTGCCGCGCCTCGACGGGCCTTAACCCGCGCAATCGAAAGGGTTGAATCCGGCCGCTCGTCGGAAACATGCACGCTCCGCTCAGTTCGTCTAACTGATTTCCTTTCTAAACAGGATTTGTTGTCAGCGCCCGATATCAGTCGAAGGGGAGATAAATTGTGGCCCGTCCCGAGGACAGTTAGTAGACAAAACGGAAGGCCTCTCAAACCTCGCCCCAGTTTCGACGATGCAAAATTCCTTGCATTTTTGTCTTGACAAATCGGTCGGACCTTGAAATATTCTCCCCGTATGCTCAGTTCTCTTGCTCACGTGGAACTGCCAAACCTCGCGTAATCATTGCATCAACGCAGTTCCTTAGTCACATTGGGCATACGTCCATGTCTCCCGCGCAGCGTGCGGGCGATTTCCTGCCCCGGAGATCCTCAGATGCCGGCGTATCCTCATTGCGCAACCGCTCGGTCAAAACTGACTGGTTTTGCGTGTTTAGTCATCTTGAGCTTGAACCCATTCCTTTCAAGTAATGCTCGACCGTCATTGGGTCGCCAACAGCTTTACCTTTCGGCGAGTCGCTATCTTGCTCCGCCAGACGGACAGTCGCCTTACGGTGGCATGGCGGCAACGGTCCCCGGACTGATTCAGATCGAGAATTTTGATAATAGCGGCGAAGGTGTCGCCTATCACGACACGACTGCAACTAACGACGGAGGTTCCTACCGCTGGGAAGGTGTTGATGTCTGCGCCTGCGGAAGTCCTTACGGGTACAGCACAGGTTGGACCGCGCCAGGGGAGTGGATGGAATACACGATCAATGTCACTTCAACTAGTTCTTACCGGTTTGACCTGTTGACGGCAACCATCTTGTCGAACACCTCGGTTCATCTGGAAATCGATGGCATTGACGTAACTGGTCAAATGATTCTGCCCAATACGGGCGCGTGGCATATTTATGCCTTAACCTCAAAATCCGGTGTAAACCTGACGGCGGGACAGCACGTGCTCAAACTCTCTATTGATGCCGGCGGGTTTCTGATCGACTCAATTAATGTAACGAATGAGCAGACGCCATACGGCGGCACTGCGGCACCCGTGCCTGGAGTCATCCATGTTGAAAACTTTGACAATGGCGGTGAGGGGGTCGCTTATCACGATACAACCACGACGAACGATGGAGGCTTATACCGTTCGGAAGGTGTTGACGTTTGCAATTGCGGGAGTCCGTACGGCTACAGTGTGGGTTGGACGGCGGCAGGCGAGTGGCTCGAATACACGGTCAATGTTAATTCAACCGGCTCGTACAAGTTTGAATTGCTCACCGCTACGATCCTCTCCGGCACGGCGGCGCGCATGTCGATTGATGGCATTGACGTCGGCCAAATGGTTTTGCCCAACACAGGCGCGTGGCATGTCTATGCAACGACTTCACAATCTGGCGTGAACCTCACGGCCGGCACACACGTGCTCAGGCTCTCAATAGATTCCGGCGGATTCTTGATCGACTCGATAAATGTGAGCGACGATGGCCTGCCGCTCGCTCCGACCAGTCTTGCAGCGAGCACCGTTTCAACCAGCCAAATCAACCTTTCATGGACCGACAATTCATACAACGAAACCGGCTTTAAGATCGAACGTAAGACGGGCGCGGGTGGAACGTATGCTCAGATCGCGACACTGGGCGCGAATGTCTCCAGCTACAACAACGGTGACCTGGCATCGAACACGCAGTATTACTATCGCGTGAGAGCAACGAATGCCGCGGGCAATTCGGGTTATTCAAACGAGGCGAATGCAACGACATTTAATGCGGCGCCGTCTGTCAGGCTTACTGCGCCGGCCAATGGTTCAACGTACACTGCGCCGGCGAGCATTACGTTGACGGCGAACGCATCTGATTCCGACGGCACGATTATCAAGGTTGAATTCTTTCAAGGCACGACGAAACTTGGTGAAGATACGAACGGAGCTGATGGTTACAGTTACAACTGGACGGATATCGGCGCCGGAACCTACTCGTTAACAGCAAAAGGCACTGACAACACCGGCGCGCCAACTACTTCCAGCGGAGTAGACGTTACGGTTTCGCTGCCGACAGTCACCGTCACGGCGACCGATGCTGAAGCGTTGGAGCCAGGATCAAACACCGGCACATTTACTGTCAGCCGAACGGGCTCGACGGGTTCGTCGCTCGTAGTTAATTTTTCAGTTGGCGGCACAGCCACCTCAGGTTCCGACTACACATCAATTGGGACTTCAGTAACAATTCCAGGCGGCGTTTCGTCGCAGACAGTAGTGGTCACTCCAATTGATGAATTGTCGGTTGAAGCTATCGAGACTGTGACCCTGACGCTTTCAACCAACGCTATCTACACTGTCGGAAGTCCATCAAACGCGACAATCAACATCTCCGACAACGACACCTATCCTCCGACGGCTTCAATTACACAGCCTACATCAGGTGCGGTGATAGCAGCGTCGGGATCGGTAACCATCAATTCAGACGCTTCAGATCAGGACGGAACCATCAGCAAGGTGGAGTTCTTCCAAAACGGAGTGAAGCTTGCCGAAGATACCGCAGCACCGTATAGCTACACGTGGAACAACGTCTCGGCAGGTAATTACAACCTGACGGTCGTAGCGACTGACAACGCGAACGCCATCGGCGCCTCGAGCGCCGTGCCTATCGTTGTCAACGCGCCTCCAGCGGTAAGCATCACAAGTCCAGTTAACAATGCGGCGTTCACCGGCTCGACTATAAACATTAATGCCTCAGCGACTGATTCCGACGCGGGCGTAACGAAGGTTGAATTTTTCGACGGCACCAACAAGATTGGCGAAGACACGTCCATGCCGTATAGCTGCCAATGGACCAACGCTCCGGAAGGACCGCACGGCCTGACCGCAGTGGCGACCGATACTTACGGAACTACGGCGACCAGTTCAGCGATTCAGGTATCAATCGTCAATTTCAACGTGGCGAAACTGGATCCAACAAACCGCGTGGGCGGCGAAGATCCCCTGTCGAGGAACTTCGCCTGGGGAACTTCGTTGCTGGGTTTGCCCGGACGCGCCGGTCTCGACCTGGGCTTGTCGCTCAATTACAACTCGTTAGTTTGGACGAAGAGTGGTTCGCACATCGCGTTCAACGACGACGCTGGTTTTCCGTCGGCCGGGTTCCGGTTGGGATTTCCAGTGATTCAACCGCTCTACTACAACTCAGTAGTAGCGAAGAACGCCTATCTCTTGATTTCACCTGAGGGCAGCCGAACAGAGTTGCGACAGGTGGGCACGTCGGCTTTGTACGAATCAGCCGACTCCTCATACGTGCTGCTCGACGCCAGCACGATGACGCTGCGTACGACTGACGGCACTCAACTGTCTTACGCGTGGCAGGGCAGCGAGTATCAGTGCACACAAATCAAGGATCGTAATGGCAATTTCATTACGATCAACTACACGACAGCCGGTCGTATCGACACTATCGTCGATACACTCGCGCGCACAATCAAACTCAACTACGACGAGAACAACAATCTTACTTCGATCACCCAAACCCGGATCATCAGTGGCCAGCCGCAAACTCACACGTGGGCAGCCTTCACCTACGCAGATCTCACGATCCAAACGAACTTTTCAGGCTTAACGCTCGTCGGTATCCAAAACGGTGCGACGATCAAAGTGCTGAGCACGGCAACGCTTGCGGACGGTTCTTACTTTGATTTCGATTACACAACGTGGGGACAAGTCTGGAGGGTGAGTAATTACGCCGCGGACAATCACCTGCTGAACTATCGCTCCTATAACCTGCCGCTCGCCGCGGGCACTGCCCAAACAGATTGCCCGAGGTTTACAGAACGGCGTGAATGGGCGGAGAACTGGAACCGCATCGGCTCGATAGGACCAGCGGGATTGCCAGCCGGCCCCGAACAGGAAGTCGTTACAAACTATTCCGTTCCCGCGAATTCGTCCTGGACACTTCCCAGTGGCACGCAACAAACGGGCACTCTCGCGCAAGTCACTCAACCTGACGGCACATATCATAGAATCTATTTTCCAGGAACGGTCGGCACGTCAACTGGCTGGCAAAGAGGCATGCCTTCGTTAGTGGAAACTTACGACTCCACCCACGCACGACAACGACAATCGGTTAGCACCTGGACGCAAGATAACACCAGCGTTCCGTACATTCTCAATCCTCGGATTGTTGAAACGAACGTCTACGATCCTGCCGGAAACAGAGCGCGAACCAGCGTCACTTATCAACCAGTTGGCCTGCCCGATGGCACGAGTTGCCATTTGCCGCAGGATGTTCGCGAATATGAGGCGAATGCAATCACCGTCCTGCGCCGGACGCACGTGGAGTACAACCTCGACAGCACCTACACGAATAGACGCATTGTGGGTCTCGTCAGCGAGAAGTTGATCTATGAAGGCGATCAGGGTGCGGTTAAGTCGAAAGTAAGTTTTCAGTACGATGAGTCAGGTTCGATTCAGGGAAGTGATGCCCCCGTACAGCACGACAACACAAACTATGGCGCGACTCTCGTCTCTGGACGCGCGAACGTTTCCAGCGTCAAGCGGCACGACGTAATCAACACCGGGCAGTTCACGATGAGCAGGGTGCGGTACAACACGGCGGGCGCGGCGGTAGCGAGCATCGATCCGCTGAATCACCAAGTAGCCATCAGTTACGCCGATTCATTCTCTGATGGCAACAATAGCCGCAACACACTTGCATATCTCACGGCGATGACGGATGCCGACGGATTCACATCTGTGATTCAGTACAGTTTCGATTTCGGCGCCGTCACTCGCACACAAACTCCGCCGCCTGAGGGACAAACGGTCGGAGCGATAAAGCATTACATCTATGATTCGATTGGTCGCACTGAGAAAGTTGCGACTGAATTCGATGGCAATCTGAATTACAGCTACACGCGCTTTGTTTATTCGGCGCAGAATCGCATCGATACGTACTCAACCTTCAAGGACAGCGTGACGGAAGCACATTCATTCCAGATTGCTGACGGACACGGCCGCGTGTTTGCCACCGCCTCTGATCATCCCGGCAGCGTAGGTGGTTTCAGCGGGCAATTGGTTTTGTTTGATCCCCTGGGGCGCCCCATCAAGTCGTCGAACCCGACGGAAACAAGCGCGAACGGTCCGCCTCTAACGTGGGTGGCCTCGGGAGACGACGCTTCAGCGGGTTGGATTTATCGACAACAAGGCTATGACTGGAAGAGCCGTCCTTTGGTGACTACAAATGCGGATGGCACCACAAAGGAAGCCAGCTACAGCGGGTGCGGTTGTGCCGGCGGAGAAGTGGTTACGCTTACTGATGAAGGAACCGTCGTAAATGGTGTCACGAAGAAGCGCCAGCAGAAGATTTACGCCGACGTGCTGGGCCGGACAGTGAAGATTGAAATACTCAATTGGGACGGCGCTGGTCAATACGGCACCGGTGGATCAGTCTATTCCAGCGTAGTCAACGTCTATAACCCTCTCGATCAGGTTGAGAGTGTGAAGCAGTACGCGGGTGCGGCAACGACAGATGGGACGTGTCCGACCAGCACCTGCCAGCAAACGTCGATGACCTACGACGGCTTTGGACGACAAGAGACCAGGCATGTTCCCGAACAGGATGCAGGCTCAGTCACAACCTACAATTACAACTCCGACAATACGGTTTCGTCTATTGTGGATGCTCGTGGCGCGACTCGCACGTTCACCTACAATGCACGCCATTTGCTCACCGGGATCAGTTATAGCGCACCGGGCGGCATCGCGGTGCCGGCGTCTGTGAGTTTCGCGTATGACGGGGCCGCCAATCGTACGTCGATGACGGACGGCATCGGTGGCGCAAGTTACGCCTACGATCAATTGTCGCGCATGACGTCTGAGACGCGCTCGTTTATCGGTCTCACCAACGGTTACACGCTTAATTACAACTACAACCCGGCAGGCGAGCTGACCAGCTTCACCGATCCGGCAGGTGCGGTAGTGAACTACGGCTATGGACCGACCGGCAGACTGAGTGGTGTGACTGGTTCAAACTTCGCAAACCTCACCACCTATGCGTCCAATGCTCAATATCGAGCCTGGGGTGCGTTGAAGTCGCTGTGTTATGGAAATACCAAGACGCTCTCGATTGGGTATAACAACAATCTCCAGGCGACGACGTATGAAGTGCCGGGAGTGTTGAAGAAGAGTTATGAATACCACACCGACGGCCGGTTGAAGTTCACCCAGGACCAATTGGGAACCAACAGCAAGTTTGACCGTTTGTATGAATACGATCACATGGTACGAGTGGTCCGGGCCTTGACTGGGGCCGAAGCCAGGGGTGGGGCAGCTACCGACGATCGGCCGTACAACGAGACGCTCGTCTACGATGCGATGAACCACTTGACCACCTTGGATCGTCGCAATTGGGATCGCGACGATGGCACGGATCCGCACACGGTGACGAATAATCGAGTGCAGGGCTTCACTTACGATGCTGATGGACGGATGCTCATTGGCGACACCGGCCATTACACCTACGACGCGGCCGGGCGCGTCAGCTGGTTTGGCAACAATGATCCCTACCATACCGAGCAGGAGTTTACCGGGGATGGCTTGAGGGCGAAGACGACTTCGCGCCGGTATGACGAGCAACTCGACGACTTCGTGTTGGACAAGATTACTTACTACGTCACGAGCAGTGTGTTAGGCGGGAAGTTAGTGACGGAAGTGAGCGAGACGGGGGCAAAGGAGCGAACGTTGGTCCACGCGGGCGGAAGTGTGATTGCTTCGCAAAAGGTGGAAGCGAGTATTGAAACGGTGGTATGGGAGCACACGGACGTAAGTGGAGCCAGCCGACGATCTACTACCGCAGATGGTTTACCAGGCGGAGATCCGGCCCTGGAACTCGACGCGGTCGGCGCCCACGCCGGTTTGTTCAAGCCACCCACCTGGACTGCTCCAGACAAGAATGGCTTGCCGGTGCCCTATCCGGGAGTGGCCGACATGCTGAATAATCCTGGTGGTGGCTGCACAATTGATCGGGTGCCGATACCGTGCGACACATTTAACTCGCTGCTCATGTCGGGAAACGTCAACTCCGAGTACCTGGGACTTCCTCCGATTCAAGATCCGCAGCAAGACCCAAAGGCGAGGAAAAAGCAATGGGTTCCACAAAGCGCTCCAGTGAATCCTAGAGCACCAGGTATCTACGATATTTGGCTCCCTGGCGAGTTTAGGCACGATCGCAGTGAGGGAGGATTGGCATCATTCGTCTTTGTATATGATCGCAACCTGTTGGCTCTGGAAGTCGAACCGAAGAACCCTAAAACGCCTTACGTTGATCAAAACGTTCTGAACAGTTGTACCGAGAACCTTTTCGGCGTCACGACAAACAGTTTTACGGGCTCTAGTAAGGGAAATAATGGATCTTTTCAGGGCACTGGTCCTAGTTATTTCCGCACTAACAAACAAGGTGCCGGGAATAATGACACCTTCACCATTACAAACAACGCGACTTCGTACACATCGAGTTTTTTAACCAATCTGGATAACCAGTTCAAGGTTGCCGCAGGAAAATCTCCGAACCCACCAGGAAGAACTGTAATCGGAACTACAAATCGGTTTTCTCCGCTTACAAATTACACAGCGAACAATCTTGGCCCAATGCAGACCCTACAGACTCAAGTGCATGAGTTAGGCCACTCTCTCGATGTGATAACTGGAATCGGCTACGATTCTTTTGAGGACGATCTCGCTGGCAAGATACTCGAAGACTGCGTAAAGCGTAGGGGAGGGTTCAGGTACAAATGACCGGCACGAAAGTGAAGCACTGATATTCTCTTACGCAAGGATGTGAGGAAACCATGACTAATGTTTGGCGTCTAATACTTGTCTTCTTTGCGTGTGGTGCCGTATTGGGAATCGTGTTTTTGGTTAATAGCCGTTCAATGAAAGTCAACGAGATGAGGTTATCCAACGACAACAAGCTTCAGGAGTTAGTGTTCAGGAACACTATGATCTTTGACGGAAAAACAGAGGGTGGCTTGCGATTCGCTGACTATCACTACAAATCCTCTGACTGCGTAACTATCTCCCACAAGACTACGTTCTTTAAATCGCCAGCGCGTGCCCGCGAAGAGATTGAACGCGAAATTCAAAAGGCTTCCACCATTAGTGAGCGAGCTCCTGTAGTAAACGATGAGGGTCAGCAGGTGGGTGAACGAGTTGTATTACAATTCGAGGCAAGAGACGAATACAAGGCTCATGCAGAAGCAGTCTGGAATGAGAATTCAGAGTTTCATTCAATCGCGGCGCCTTCATTGGAACACGTATTAGAGTTTGAAAAGGCGTTGGGCTCTCAGACGGAAAGAATTTCAAGCCGAATTGACACCGTTCAAAAAGTAACCTTCACTGCCTCGCAACCTCGGGACGGCATAACAGACGCGGGCCTTGACTTTTCTGAGAAGCAATTTCGCTCATCCGACTGCGAAACCGTTATAGCTCGCACTGAGCACTTTCCCTCACCCGATCGCGCTCAGGAGGAGATGCAAAGGAGACTCAAAGAATCAACAAATATCATTGAGCAAGGACCAAAACTAAATGCGTCAGGCCAACCAGTAGGAGACAGAGCAGTAGCAATGTTCAAGGCCGAGCTTCCATCCGAATACATTGAAGACACCGTGATTATGTGGACTCTCAACTCAGAATTGCATTCGATAAAGGGTTCCCATAGTCACATTCTGGAATTGGAGAAGAGGCTATCTGAACGACTAACTCAATAAGTTATCCGCAGGATCCAGTTGAAGGAAAAAAGGGAACGATTGTATGAATAAGCACTTGGCGGAGGAGTTTCCCCAAGGAAAGCCGAACCCACCGCCATTGCAGTAGGATTAGCACCTTAACAACAGGGCGTTGAAGGATCCGCGCTACCGACATCCTTTTTACTGGGCGGGTTTTGTTTTGGTCGGGCGAAACGATTGAGAGTACCCCCACAATGGATTAACGCTAGCCAGTCAGACTCAAAACCTACGCGAATCTAAATTCTAATCCTGATAGTGCCAGCATTGCTGACCTGGCCATGTGCTTTGAGTTTGATCGTGCATGTGCCGACCGGTAGATTGTTGGGCAACCTAAAAATCACCTGCGTGAAGTCGAAGTTCGGCACGGACCGTACATCTTCTGCGGATATGTCGTAACTTTGGTTGTTACTGTCGATTAGATTTACGACAACAGAAGACGAGGTCTCGCCGGGAGCTAGCTGTAGGTTCGTAATGAAGATCATGACCCTGGTGTTTCGGTCGGGGCCCGGGTTAAGCAAATTGGCGGGGTTCGTTACTAGGAACGGGTCTCTTGTAAAGAGCACCGAGTCTATCGCCAGCACCTGATGGGACGCGAAGCCTGATTGCTCTAGGATCAGTTGAATCGTGGCTGCATTCGCATTTAACGAAACAACCAACGTTGCGACGTTGTTCGTTTTATCATACTCATCAACAGAGTTATTCGGATCGGCCAATAGGTAGAGTGTATATTCAGGCGCATTGAGACCTGTCGTGTCCCACTGAATAGCAACGTCAACCGACTGGTCGGGATTAAGACCTCCAATTGCAGGAGACGACAGTAAAGTACCTGTCGATGAATCTCGTCTGAATGAAACGCTCGTTGGTAGAGTGGGAAGACTCCCAAGGTTTACAACCCGCGCGATCACGACAACTGAATTCTCAGTTTGCCGCTCCCACCGTATGCTTTGAATCGCCAAGTCTGGCTTAACTACTTGCTTGCTCGCCTCATTATTGGCCCGGTTGGCATCTGTGAAAGTCTGGTTAGGGTCAACGACTACATAAATCGAGAATGGACTGGTCGTTGAACCTGGGGTCCACGTCACCGAAACTTGTTGCTCACTTCCAGCAGGTAGAGTATTCGAAACAATCGTTGCTCCGATAAGAATGCCGCCGCTGGCAGGATTACCCTGGTAAAAACTCACGGGCACGTTCTGGAGTGCATTGTCTCCTTGATTGACGATCGTCGCTGTCAGAGTAGTCACCTCTCCTGGACGCGGATTAGTCGGTGAAGCCGCCAGCGTGTTTGGCCTAATCGCAAGATCATCTCCCATAGGGTGGCTCAGCATGTACAGATCGGTGGTTCCGGGGGTGGGAATCGTTATGGATCCTGATCCACCTTCCGTCCTTTTCGCGGAAGCTTGCGGTATCGGGAGATTAGTTCGGTCGTAGACAGCCAATAGATTGTTCTGTCCGTAGAACGCTGTGGTGATATATTTTTCGATCTCTGGGTCAGATGTCAGTTGTGTCTGATTTCCCCAAACATCAAAGTTTTGATCATAAAAGATAGCTTGCAAGTCAGAGTCTGACGATCCACTGGCCTCTGACCATACGAGCGCAATCTTGCCCTCTGGTGTGGCTGCTAATTTGAAATCCGCAAGATTCACGCTATACCCCAGTCGCGCAACAACTTTCCTTGATGTTGTATCCAAGTTAGCTGAGCTAGAGACTTCGTCGCCCTTTAACCAGACGAGCATAGGGTTTCTTTTGGAGTCCAGAGCTAACTGTGGATTATCATCAGCTACGTTATCATTTGTTAGCCGCAACATGCTCCCCCACACTCCATTACTATAGGAGAGTTGATAGAGTTCATGATCTTCGTTGGTCTTCTGATCTTGGTCTGTATCGACTGCCATCACTAAGTATCCTTCATTACCATCGTACGCCAAGGTGTACTTAACGATTGGAGAAGGAAGCGTCGCTATTGTCTGGGGCGTTGTCCAACTCGCTCCATTCCATTTCGATGCCCACAGAGTGTTCGGATGACTCGCATCGCCATCTAGATCATTGTTGCTGTTGGAAATCCAGACTACGAGAGTATTAGCCGCACTCGGCCCTGCCAGCTTGGGACTTCTATCTATATAACTGTTTGTGGTCAGGCGCTGAGCACTAACCCAACGTTTCGCCTGTGGATCATAGAGTGACGCTGAAATTTCCAGTTTAGCCATCAACGCTTCAAGGCTTGTGGTATCGGGCATTATTGCGTCTGAATCCTCCCAAGCTGCCAATGCTGATCCGTCCGGGAATGTTAGAATTTGTGGATGAAAGTCTGCGGTTCCGTCGTCTGCAATTGCCATTGGTTCGGTCCACGTTGTTCCATTCCACGATGAAGAAACCGCGACAGAACGGTTGATCGCCGTTCGCTCAGGATTATCGTACAGCCATGTCAGATAGAGATTGGGACCGCCTGAGGAAAGCTGTGCGTCCGAAAATGGGAGCACAGTTGTTTGAATGGCGGATATCGATGATTGAATAGTGGATGTCGAGGTTGTAGCGTGAGTTCTGATCTGGCTGCTCGAGTCTGTGTCAAAGGCCTTGGCTCCCAAGAACTTTCCATATCCAGGAATGCGGAGATAATCTCTCGATATTTGCCTGGGCGAGAAGTTTTTGGTGGCATCCTCCGAGAGCGTATTCTCAAAATTAGATTGATTCGCTAACAAATCCCAATTCCATTGCTTAACCTCGTGTTCTTTCTCAAAACCAAAAGCGAACTTGCTATAGCCGGCTTGAATCGATAACGTCAAGCTATGTTTGGGGAGTTGGGGATACTGAAGTTGATACCGGGCGTCCCCCTTCACCCAAGCCTCTATCGCATACACCAGAGTGAGTCCGAAGCCGGCTGCCCCCCTTACCTTTGGATTAAAGTTGAATTTCAGATTGGCGTTGGGTGGATCAATGTCGAATATTTCCCCATGGAAGCCAGCGGATCCTTCGACCGTGCCTTTGAGATACCCAAGATACAGGGTCCACGGTATTCGAACAGTTCTTGATGCGCTTAAGAAGGCATCAATTCCCGTGGAGCCGCTCCAGTTCCATTTACAAGTTGAATCATTGAACCTTCCTGCCAATTCGAACTGAGGCGTGAGGCCGAAATTGTATCCGGCCAACTTGTTCTCAAAAGTTCCTGGTTTGCTAGCCGTCGCTGAGAGCTTAAAGCTTGCTTGTCCATTACTGTTCACTTCGGACGTCAGTAAAGGCTTAAATGTCACAGAGACTTGCTCACGGCCAAAGGCGGGGATGTCCCCTGGGATGACGTCTTCGTTAATCAACTCTTCAAGAAGATCAAATTGGGCGGGGACTCGGAGACCAGACTTGTAATAGAACCCTCCTCCGTTATCAGAGATCTGAGTGTCGCTAACCAAGGAGGGCCGTGACATAACGACGAAGTCAGCTTCTTTCTCGGCGGATGCTGTTCCATCACTACTCACCGCTTTAACTCTCAATTTGCCGCATACTCCAAATTCGATTCCCATGTCGAACGCTCTTGATGCAGTTGTTGACGAAGTAAAAGCGTCGTAAGACCCTCTAGGTGTTATGAAAATCACCCTCCCAGGATTGTGCCCACCCCAATTCACGTTGACGGTAAACAATACATTATGAGTCAGGCCGTTAAGGAAGTAGCTCCTTCCTGAATATTTTGTTCCTATGCTTGAGATGATTATGCTGGTGGCAGGCACACTCGGCTGAAGCGTAAAATCCATACGCGCCTGAGTGTTTGTCGTGATACTCAACGGTCCGTTAAAAGTTTCGTACCCGACCTTGCTAACCGTGGCTGTGTAGTCGCCAGCGGTAATATTGGAGATGCTATAGGTGCCTTGCGAATTTGACTGCGTATTGTTGCTTCCTATCTGGAGATTGGCCCCGGCAATTGGGACACCGCTTGAGCTTGTGACTGAACCGGTGATGCTGGACTGACCACCGACGTTCACCCTGACGCTTACCCAAATAGTGCTCGAGCCACTGATGGGTACAGTAGCGCCGCCGCTATTTATCAACTTCCAATCTTCACGATACGTTCCTGTTGCGTTGGCTGCCGTCATTAGCACACTGAAGGTATAGTTTGACCCTGGCGGAACTGATCCGTTGATGGGAACATCGGCGTGGTTGCTCAAGCTGGCTCCGCTTACCCATCGCAGTCGGTAGTTGGAACTCCAAGTTGTCGTACCACTATTACGAACGGTCCAACTCTTTGTGAAGCCTTGCCCTGCTGGCACCGTCGTTCCGTCAAGATAAGTCTCAGCAACGAAGTCCGCCTTGTCGGTTCCAGAACTATCGGCGACTTTGATGCTGACCCAGATCGTGCTTGAACCACTAACGGGAATCGTGGTGCCGTTGCCGTTGACTAACTTCCAGTCCTCACGGTACGTGCCACCGCTGGTCGGCGCAGTCATTGGTACAATGAACGTGTAAATTGACCCCGGCGCGACGGTTCCAGCTATTACCACATCTGAATGATTGCTCAGATTCGCTCCGCTGATCCACCGGAGCCGATAGTTAGAGTTCCACGTTGTTGTGCCGCTGTTGCGAATCGTCCAACTCTTTGTGAAGCTTTGCCCTGCCGTGATCGTTGTTCCGTCGAGAATCGTCTCGCTGACAAAGGTTGCCGCTTCGATGGTACTGCAACTGCTCGGCGCTGTTGCGGACTGCGTGGCCGAACCCGTTGACCCGCTGCTGTTGCGGGCCAGAACCGAGTAGCTGTACGTCGTGCCCGGCGTGACTGCTGTGTTGATGAACTGGGTGCCAGTCAGGCCGGTGGTATAGACCGCAAAGTTACGATACACGTCATAAGAGGTTGCGCCGCTGGTCGACGTCCAGTTCAGTCGTATTTGCGATGTAGTCCCGCTGCACTCGGGCGTTAACGTCAGCACCGGCACGCCCGGCACCGCGGCACAGCTCGGCGCTGTCGCGGATTTCGTGGACGAACCCGTCGACCCACTGCTGTTGCGGGCGAGGACGGAGTAGCTGTACGCAGTGCCCGGCGTGACCAAGTTGTTGATGAACTGCGTTCCGGTGACGCCGGTCGCATAGACGGCAAAATTGCGATACACGTCATACGACGTCGCGCCGCTAGCCGCCGTCCAGTTCAATCGGATTTGTGATGTGGTCCCGCTGCACTCGGCGGTCAACGTCAGCACTGGCACTCCCGGCACCGCGGCACAGCTCGGCGCTGTCGCGGATTTCGTGGACGAACCCGTCGACCCACTGCTGTTGCGGGCCAAGATGGAGTAGTTATAGGTGGTTCCCGGCGTGACCAAGTTGTTGATGAACTGCGTCCCGGTGATGCCAGTCGCGTAAACTGCAAAGTTGCGATACACGTCATACGATGTTGCACCGCTGGCTGCCGTCCAGTTCAATCGGATTTGTGACGTAGTCCCACTGCACTCGGCCGTCAACGTCAGCACTGGCACACCGGGCGCGGCTGCTGCGGTTGCGAAGCTACGGGCGGTAGAGTAATTACCTTGGGTGCCGTTGGTGTTCCAACCCTGAACCTTCCAGTAGTAAACCGTACCGGGATTCAGAATCGCGGTATGGTATCCATACGGAAAACTGTTCGGAACCGTGTAGCTAAGAGCGTCGGTATTTCCGCTAATGACACAACTGGGACAAGTCGTCGCCGTGGGATCGGTCGGGAATACCGAAGTGCTTGTTGCAACGATAAGCCAATACCGGTTGGCTCCGCTCACACTCGACCAATTAAGGGTTGGTGTAATGGAAACACCCGTTGCGCCATGCGAAGGAGTCAAGAGCGTCGGTGCTGCTAGCAGTATCGTCGGAGTCTGGAAGTACAGCACCGTGGTGAAACTGGAACAGCCCGTGCCGTTGCAGGCATTCACGTTCCAGCGGTACTGCTTGCCGGCGCTGAGATTCGCAGTGTAGGACGTTCCGCTGACGTTGATATCGACCACCAGAACGCTAGTCGCGATATCTCTCACTGCCACTCCGTAGTAGGTCGCTCCACTCGACGCGCTCCAACTCAAGGTCACGCTGCTGCTCGGCGTGGTTGGTCCTGGACTGCTGAGCGAGCCGGGACTTGGATTCGTCGGCGTTGGAGGTGCTGCAATGGCTCGACTGGCGTAAGCACCCACGATTAGAAGTGCGGCAACGCCAGTTAACAGAACTTTGGCAACATATTTCATGAATGTTTGCCTTGTTCTGCGAGGCGTGGAGTCTGAGGCGATCAGAGGGACGGTCGTAGAACGTGATTGCTGAGACTATTGGCCGCCGAAATCTTGTGACCTTATGAGTTCACTCGCCGGGGGAATCAGGGCGACCGGGTTGATAGACCTTATTATGGTCTCAGACTCGCTAGGAATCAATCTATTTAGATATTTCTACTCCTCGATAACCCATGCAACGTCTTCTACAACGCAACCAGGCATGGCCTGGAAGAAGCAACATTATCTTAGGGTGTCACCAGCGAAACTGACACGGACTGGCTTGCGCTTCGGTTTCCCAGTCGTTTGATCGTTAGTCTGGCTGGCGATACTGTTGGGAAGCAAAGCCGTGGTAGTCAACGGGTTGCTTATGGGTGTAGGACAGGTAATTTCGGTTTCATGCGTTTGGGAAGAGAACACACATCTGGCTGAGCAACGATGTTCATGTGGTGGCAATTATCGGTCGTTGCGATGGGAACTAGATTTTGAAAAAGAATGTCAGCTGGAAGTCGTGCACGCAAAGTGCAATTCATGTGGAATCGCGAGGAGATTCTGGTTCGATGTAACAGCTGCCTTTCAACCACATGCGCAAAATTACATAAAACAGGCATGGCCAGCGCCACGTGATGGTCCATATTTGATCGATGAAAAAGGATATCGCGAAGCTGCCGTCCAACCTTCTTCGCAGTTAGATGCTGGTGTCTCCTCCTAGGAACAGATCGACATTGGCTTAAAGAAGATCTTGGATGAGTATTATCCAAAGATCGCCGGGCGGTTTCAGGTTTACGGCTTTCGTCGCGGATCGATGGGCATCACTTACCTCTGCGTAGACTCAGAATGGTCGCCCGAATCACCTCGTCCATATTTTGTAGTTTGCAAAACTATTGAGCACGCGTCAGAAGATCTTCTGACCGAAGCACTGAAGAACGAGGCTAGGCTTTGGCTCGGATTAGGCCCGCATCCCAACGTCACGCAATTGTACGACGTCATCGCGGTCTCACCTTCTCGTTTAGTTCTGGTCATGGAAGCTATTCTGCCTGGACCACTAGGCAAAACTACGGTTAAGGAATGGGTAGATGCCGGTCTCATAGAGGTGCCTCTGGCGATACGTTTCCTTCATGGATTAACTAGGGCGATGGCCTATTGTCAACAGCGACTGCCTGGCTTCGTTCACGGGGACTTGAAGCCCGAGAATCTTTTGGTAGATACGGGCTATGTACTCAAAGTTGCCGATCTAGGTTTGGCTCGTGCGAGTGGTTTTGCTGACGTGGCCAATGGGAGCACCGTTGGAACGCCTCTCTATTTGGCGCCAGAGTGTTGGCAAGGTGAAGAACATACTGAAAAGTCAGATGTATATGCTGCCGGGATGATTGCATATGAAATGCTTACCCGAAAACATCCATTCGAGCACGAAAGTAAAACTGAAGGGCTGGAGGCGCTCCATTTAGGACAGCGCTTACAACCAGTAACTGATCCGCACGTTCCCGAACGAATTCTTAACCTTGTGGCGCAGTGTTTGGAGCAAGACCCTTCAAAGAGACCTACCTTTAACGATCTATTGTGTGGCCTTGGCATTGAAGAACTCGCTGACGTTGAATCAGATAGTTCAGAGACAGCAGCAGAATGGAACAATAAGGGAAAGGCCCTAGCTCAACTCGGCGAACACCAACAGGCGATCGAGTGTTATGTAAAGGCCGTGAGTCTGGATCCGTCTAACCCGGTTGGCTGGAATAACTTTGCGATCAGTCTTTCAATACTCAGTCACAATGATCGCGCCGAGAGAGCATATAGGTTGTGTCTAGCTCTCGGTGATGTTTCCGCCGAGACGTACGCGAATTATGCGGCGCACATCATTCGTGCGGCGGATGCCGAGCGATTCGAAGAGGCGCTTGCGCTTTGTGATCGCGCTCTCAAGGTAGATCCAAGAAGTCTCGTCGGGTTAATCAATAAAGCATCCGTACTCAACTCAGTAAAGCGATTTGAACAAGCTGTACAGGTAGCAACGCAGGCCACGAAGACCGATCCCGCTAACCCTCATGGTTGGGTCGAGCTTGGTACAGCCTGGTGGAAGCTGGGAAGACGATCGAAAGCGTTAAGATGTGCGAAGAAAGCGCTCAAGCTAGATCCAAACTTCAGTACCGCGATTACTTTGAACAGATTGCTTGAAAATTTGAAGCATAAGTGTGAGCCGTCTTCGCCGTTACACTAAGACGAGCCAAAAGGATGTTAGTCCTGCAAGAAAAAGATCGAAGACAGAGAGTTTATGCAACGTTGTGGCCAAATCGTTTTAGAGGGCGAATTGTCATTGAACTAGGATGTCAAAGTACTCTGACTTTCGTCCATTGGGATTTACCGCCCGGATCGAATGTTTGCCTGGTCGATGAAAGAAGAATAGCCCATGAAAGGAAGTCGGTGTTCGATTCGTAATTTGCCGATCTCTTAGCTCTGAAGTGTCGCCATTCGGTTGTATGACTTCGACCCATACCCCTATTTGGAAATTCTGGCCATACACGGCAACATTTTGTTCGCCACCGCTTGTCTTCACGTTGTCTGGCTCAATCCAATTGATGACCGGCCTCTGCGTCTCGTGGCGCACATCGAAGGTAAATCGCGGCGATAGTTGTCCATCAGGGTTTAGGATTTGAAAAGCGTACGCTCCCGGATTGCCATTAAGATCTATAAGGATATCGAAGGCAGTGGTCTGGCCTTTCGGCTTTTGGATCTGGGCGCCGGATAATTCGCTTGATCCGCCGTTCGGGAACTCGACTTTCACCTTTAGTCCGTCCTGAAAATGACTACCGCGTACCTCGATGTGTTGGTCTCCGATTATATCGATTGGTCTGTTAGGAAGTATTGATTCGATTACTGGAGGCGGACTATGCAGTCCCAGTAATCCTGCAAACTTCCGCCCTGGTGCCTTCAACAAAAATGATCCAGCAAGAATGAAAACCAGAGCTAAGACGCCGATTCCAACAAACTTTGGTAGGCTTATTCTCCACCAGCGGTACTCTTTCGAGGCTTGACCTTTAAAGGTGGCTGTTGAGTCAGTTTCATCAGAATTGATCTCATTCGTAATGGATTCTTCACGCGGTATGCTTGCTTCACTTTCCACTCTCTGACGTAGCAGTTGGAGGTCGATTAAGAGATCGGTGGATGTCTGATAGCGCCGCGCGGGTTCCTTTGTTAGAGCTTTGCCTATGACCCATTGCAACTCAGGAATGACTGTATCGAGATGCAGTTCGAGTGACGTTGGCTCCGAGACCAGCACTGCCGCCTGTTGGTCATAGGGGGTTCCACCGGAAAACGGGACACTACCGGTAATCATCTCGTAGAGAACCACTCCCAGGCTAAAGAGATCGGTACGATGATCTAAGGGTTGATGACGCGCCTGTTCTGGCGACATGTAAGCTGGCGTACCTAATATGACGCCTTGCTCAGTCTTCGGCGAATCCGCACCTGCGAAGGGTTCTGCCGTAATATTTTCAGCTAGTTTAGCAATGCCAAAATCGAGTAGTTTAGCCGTTCCGTCAGGCTCAAAGATGATGTTCTCTGGCTTAACATCTCGATGCACAATTCCTGCATGGTGCGACGCCTCGAGGGCAGACGCTACCTGCATCGCCACATCCACAGCTTCATACAACTCCAGCCGACCGGATGCCGCCAGTCGCTGACGCAGCGTAGGACCACCCACGTACTCGGCGGCGATGAAATAGACCCCATCCTGTTGTCCTACCGAGTAGATAGTTATGATGTTCCGATGCTTCAGGCCTGAGGCAGCGCGCGCTTCCTGCTTGAAACGCTGAAGAGGTTGCTCATCCCTGGTGAACTCTGTCGGCAAGACCTTCAGCGCGACTTTACGCGCTAAATCGGTATCTTCCGCTAGGTAGACTTCGCCCATGCCGCCAACGCCGAGAAGACTATGCAACGAGTAGTTTCCAATTCTGGTACCGACTAGGGATCCTGAACGCGAGAAGGCTGCTGCCACAAACTCCGGAGACAGTTCCTTGAGACTCTCCTCCGCCTGCACTTCATACGACAATAGTGATCGGACTTCCTTAAGCAGCAACTTGTCTTCATGACATACCGCCTCAAGGTAAGCTGTGCGCTCGTGTGGCGTCCGCGCCAGAGTCCTTAAGCAGATTTCTTTAACTTGGCTCCACAGCTCAGGGCTCATTGGTTCTCCCGTCAATTTCCTGCATCAGCCACAGTCGCGCTGCTTTCCAGTCATTGTTTACTGTCGCCGGTGAGAGTCCCATTTCCTCGGCCGTCTCCTTGACACTGAACCCGCCAAAGAATCGAAGTTCAACAACTTGTGCGGCACGGGAATCTAGCTTAGCGAAAGAACGAAGCGCTTCGTCCAGCGCAACCAAATCGATGCTCGGTTCCACAGGGACGATTGTCGCTTCTTCCAAACGCAAGTTTATTTTGCCGGCCCCGCGTTTCTCTCGGCGGACCCTTCGTGCGTGGTCGGTCAAGATATGTCGCATTGCCATCGAAGCTACAGCGAAAAAGTGCCGGCGGTCTTTCCAGCTCTTAGGCTTACTGCCCGCTAGCCTCAAGTAGGCCTCATTGACCAATGCCGTTGTTTGAAGAGTGTGACCAGGTTGCTGCCGACGCATGTGTTCTCGCGCGATTTGGTGCAACTCTCGCTCAATTAGCGGGAACAATTCCTGGGCCGCAGTCTGGCGGCCTTCGGCCCAAGCATTCAGAAGGCCGGTGATTTCGTTTGCAGTGGAGTTCATCGCTTCTCGACTCGCTTTTTCTCGAAGCCGCGAGACCCTATACCTTTCAAGACTGGTTGTTCTAGTTGCGGTACGGTTTCCCTAAGTTAGCTCTCAACACCCATCGCTCGCAAGAATAGGCCATCTACCGATCTTTCCAATCGTTATTAAACCTACATGCGGTCTAATTATTTGATAAGCCTATTAGAGATTTTCCGGTGGAAGCGCGTTATTAATAAATAGGAGGCAAGATTTTCTGTTTTCGACATTTCAGAAAGGTGAGTTCACTTACCAAGGGCGATAACCTATCAAAACGTTGGGCTGTTGCAACAATGTTTTCGGTCCTGCTTATAAGCAATTCTACTCAAGTGAAAAAGTATCTTGGCTAGGAGGATCGCCGCTCAACCGGAGGTAAACATGAGAAATCGGATACTGGTCGCATTCGTTCTAGTCATATCTCTGATTAGCATTAGCCTGCTCACGAACCCAGTTGTTGATAGCCATGCGAGTGCTGGTCTGGCAACTTCACCACTGGAGATTAAATTAGACTCTGCAGTTGTGGCACAGTCGACCTTAAGGTGTGAACAACCCATAAAACTGGAGTACGGTACAAATGACATCTCTCGCCTTCGGCGGATAGAATTTCCAATAGGCAAAGAGTGTGGAGGGGGATGGGAGGACAAAGCCTCCCCTGATTTAGTCTTTGTTTTCAACACTCCTGGAGGCGGAAACGCAGACCCGGATACTATTAGGCTCTGGTCAGATTCGGTTTTGGCTAGAGGTCAAATCATACACTATGGCCGGGCATTAAGCGCTAATAGCCTTTGCACTCCAACTACAAGAGTCTGCGTCGGAGCGCAAGCCCTTCTCACAACACTCGGTGACCTGAGCTCGGTTTACCTCTGGCGCAAACCGCTCATTACAAATCCGCCTCCCCCTGCGCCTCCAAACCCGAAGCCTAGTCCGACACCGAGGCCAACACCAAACTATGTCCGACCGAGTCTTTTTGTAATTAAGAAAAACGACACGGGTACGGGGACAACCGAAGTTCACGTCTTGTCGGGGCCGGATACTTTCCAGCGGTTCACCCTTAATACCGGAACGGCACAGCCTCCCACCGGAGACGAACACGTCTACAGGGTAGCAGACTGGGATCGTGACGGACGGCCCGACCTCTTCGCAATCAAAAAGAATGGGACAGGCACAGCCTCGACTGAGGTACATATCCTCTCCGGGGATGATAACTTTCAAACATTCCTACTTCATACCGGCACACCACAGCATGAGACCTGGTATGAATATGATTTTCAGATAGCAGACTGGAACCGCGACGGATACCAAGATCTGATCATCATCAAGAAATACAACACGGGCACGAGGTCAACCGAAGTCCACATCCTCTCAGGCGCGAGCAACTTTCAGGAATCCATACTACACACAGGCACGCCCCAAGAAGAGACCGGAGACAACTACGACTTTGACATGGCGGACTGGGATAGGGACGGCTACCCTGACCTCTTCGTCATTAAGAAGAATGTGACGGGCACGGGGATGGCCGAAGTTCACATCCTTTCTGGCGCGAGCAGTTTCCAACGATTCATCATAAATATCAGCACAGCCCAGCACCAAACTGGAAACGAGTATGTCTTTAGAGTTGCCGACTGGGACGGCGACGGGAGACCCGACCTATTCGGTATTAAAAAGAACCAGACTGGCACGGGATCAACGGAAGTCCACATCCTCTCTGGTTCGGGCAATTTCCATCAGTTTCTCCTGCATATCGGTACCGTGCAGGAAGAAACTGGTAGTAATTATGACTTTGAGGTTATTCGCTGGTAGCGAATAGCCTGCGAATACGTACGCCTTATCCTCGAGTTCGTGTTGGATGCTGCCGGTAGCGAGCAGTGGACGACGGAAAGGTCCGTAACCCTCACCCCTTTCCGTCGTTCACTTTCGTTCTCAACAGTGACAGAGGTCCAGACACTATTGGTTAATGGTTGAACCTCAAGAGTAGTTCCGCCAGCTCATAGCTTCTGCTAACGAAAGCACTACTTCGTTAGCCTCATATAACACTTAAGGAGGCTGACAAATGGCAAGGATCCACAGAGTAATATTGGCGACAATAATCCTCGGTTTGCTTTTCAGCGGCCAGGGACAAGCCCACGCTCAGAACAGACGTGTAACTCGCGAGACGTCAACAAGCGAGAGCACCGATCCACAGGCGTTACCAGCGCGAGGAAGGATATGGCGCGTTATTGCAATGGCTGTGATAGAAGCTTTGTGCGCAGAATATGGTGATTGCAACTCAAACAGTAGCCATCCTACTGAGACTTCGACGCCCGAGAGTAGAGAAAGCAAAAGATACCTGACGCCCGGATTTGGAGGAACTAACACAAGGCCGACACTCCAACCGCGCGGCTTCTCATTCGATACTCCAGCGGGCTGGCAATCCTATGAGGATCGGTCATCGGTAACGATCGCAAGGCCGAGCGAGTATTCCAACAGTAATCTAATAAACGGTGTGATTCTAGGTATGGTTGACCTGAACGGTGCTAGTTTTGAGTCAGGTGATGCGAAGTATGTTCGGGACCTGATATCGAACAACAAATATCTCAAAAGAATTGGGTGGGCCGAAAGCAATGTTGTCAATAATGTACCGTGCATTACAACTCGCCTGGAAGGAGAGTCGCCTCAGACCCACTATCTCGAGAAGGTAGTTGTTTACACATGCAAACGTAACGCGCAGAAGTTGTTTTATGTGGTTACAGTAAACTCGGGTCCTAATGCGAATCGATACGATGAGCAGAATCTCCGGATTACGCAGTCAATCAGCTTTGGCAATTAGGAAGGGCCTCTATTTCTTCATTCCTGGAAGCGGTTTGTTCTTGATCGATGGATCATGTTAGTGACTAGCTGCCGACGTTTGGAGTTTTACAATGACATTTAACTGATAAATGAGAGGAGAATTTGTATGAAGATTGTTAGAGTGGGCTTTGGTGTCCTGGCTGTTTTGCTACTCTTGTCTTGGACACAAACGCTAGCGCTAGCGCAAGAAAAAGCGGCTGGCCCTATCAACCGGTATGTGAGAGATGAACGTGGCCCTAACGACTGGGTTGTTGAATTCCTGATTCCCAGTAACGCAAGTTGGCGCCTTGAAGCTTCAGGTGCACAGGAAAGGAGGGTGCTCGGTCGAAGCACTGTGACCAACAGTGTGGAAGGTAATCGTCGGCGCATCGTAGTCACGGCCGGTGGACGAGCGCGTATCTTTGCCGGTTACACTGGTAGAACCATCGACATGTGGGCTAATGCGTTGACGGTGTATTACCGGCCGTTCGAGCCGCGCGGTCCTGCGCGGAGACCCTAGAGGTCAAGTCCTTAGTACTCGTTCTGTGCTGGAGTGTTCAATGCCCAGCGCCCGTCACGTGCCGAATGGAGCTTCAAGCATGCTGGCGTGGTCTACCCAGGCATAGGCAGCTTGGTATGAGCCTGATCTTTGTGCGGCCTCGCACCATGAGCCAGCCTCTGAGGGTTTGCGGATTATCGGATTACCTGGCGGGAAGTGCCTCAGTTCACTTGTAAATGTTAATACGAGAGATCGACCTCGCCTAACCGCTGGTTGGTAGAACCTACCAGCGATTAACGTTAGATCAGTTAGCTTCTTTGGCTGCCTGCCTAAGTCGAATTTACTCGTTAAAATATAGCTTCAACCCAAACTGAATATTACGTACCCCTGCCTTGCTTAAAACACGCCCGAAATTTGGGCTCGTCGGATTAGTGTCAGGATTTGTAAGATTCGGGTGATTCGGGAAGTTGAAGAATTCCGAACGGAATTGAACCCTCGTGATCTCATTGATTGGGAACGTCTTGAAGACTGCGATGTCCCAACTCTGAAAGCTGGGGCCGCGAAGAATGTTGCGCCCGGCGTTCCCGAATCTACCCAGCGGAGGACGAGCAAAGGCTGCAGGGTTAAACCAGAAGTTCTGATCTACATTTCTGCCTTGCGAGAACGAAGGATTGGACACTCCGGTATCGCCAACGAGATCCCACGGCTGACACTCGCTGTCCCCGACCCCAGCCACGTCATCACCGCTACACACTGTCAACGGCTGGCCGGAGACGATCAGGGCCACTCCTGAAATCTGCCAGCCCCCAAGCATCTTCTTAAGAAAAGTGTCCTGAGTGCGTGCGAAGGGGAGCTCATAAATGTAATGGAAGTTGAAAACGTGCGTTCGGTCATCGCTTGATATACCTCTGAAACTGCTAGCGTCGTAAGCGTTGAAGAGTCGCTCACGTCGGTTACTAGCATCATCGGTGAGCTTCGAGAAGGTGTATGTGGCGCCGAAGCCCAGACCTTTCTGAAACCTCCGACGGGCACTTACCTGTAACCCATGATATTCGGAGCGGGCGGCATTCTCAGAGAGTCTAATCGCACCAAATCCTTTAAACGGACGAAGAGCGTCCGGGTTAATCCCGGGGTTTGCTTGACGTGTCCCTGGTAATAGTTGGTTGATGTTGCGTTCACGCTGAAGGTATAACCCAACCCTCCCGACGTAGCCAATCTCGACGCTCGTTCTGAAGGGGAACTCACGTTGAATTGTCAGATTGTATTGGTACGAAGTGGGATGCTTGAACTCCGGATCCTGCATGGTAACAACGAGCGGAAACGTCATCTGCGTGGCGCCGGCCGGCGAATCAGCAATGCCGTTAGTGACCCCGGTCATGAACTGTATTGGGGCATTGCCGCCGAGCAGCGTAGAGTCGTTGAGGGTGACTCGGTTGTGAAAGACTCCGGCACCCAGGCGAATGGCGGTGCTGTTTTCTTCGCCGAAAGAGTACGCGAGACCAGCTCGAGGCTCGAAGACGTTTTTATGCATCTTGCTGAACCCGCGGGGTAGTCCGTGGAAGAGGCTTTGGAATCGTGGATCGTTCGCAGCTTCGACACGGCCGATCGCGGCGTCAGGCCATCCGTTGCCGGGTAGCACTATGCCATTGAAACGGCTTTCGAATGTTGGGTTGACGAGGAAGCCGCCCACCGGATCGATAACCGCGGCGTTGGCTGCACTGTAAAAGGCAGGATGGAACATCGCAATGTTGTTCCACAAACTACGCCACGGTTGCCAGTAGCTGTAGCGTGTGCCGTACTCCAGCGTCAAATTAGGACGCGCGCGCCAAGTATCTTGGATGAATAGATCGTTCGCCCACGCGCGCCAAGGTGTGTAGGCGCGCTGACTTATCTCACCATAGTTAGTAAATAAGCCAAGTGCTGCGTTAGCCACGGCGAGGCCAGTGCCACCAGATCGAGTGTTAGTAAAATCAAATCTGCCGTTTTGGTTGTTCGTCCCGCCCGGTACAGGCTGCACGTTTATTTGATCGAAGTCATTCTCGCCGGAATACTCTACAAAAATGCCAGCCTTCACCGTGTGCTGTCCGGCGACCTTGGTCAGATTATTCGAAAGCGTGTAAATCGGCCCGGTAGAGGAGGCTGGATAAGGGCCGCCGTCAACTGTTGAAAAGTTAGAAATCGAGATGGTCGGAATTTTGTCTTCAATTTCCTTGCCAGGGAAGATGTATGGGTAATTAATTCGATACTGACTCCGCTGATACAGGCCATTGTCGAACACGTTGATAAATACACGATCGATAGATGCGCCAAAGGTCAGTTCATTGATAAGCGTCGATGAGACAGCGCTCGTCAGACTTAGCACTGCGGATCGATTGGGGCGCTTCCAAGCGGTGCGTGCCAATGGAAACGCCCCGCGAAAGGCGTCGACCGACTCCCAGTTAAACAGCGAGCCGCGGAATGACAACTGGTGGTTGCCGCTAATGAGGTAGTCGATCCTGAGCGTGTCCTTCCGAGTGTCGCGCGGGTTAGGACTTTGACTGATGTAGTTGGAAGCCCCTCGCTGGAATCCGGGCGTTAGAGTCGGATATGTGCTCAACAGTGCGAGCCCGTTGGGGCTCAGGCGCTCGATCGGAATTATGTTTCCAGGGAAACACGCGGCCTGGTCAATATCGTTGCACTCACCTGACTTTAAGGGATCACGGATAACGATGATACGCCCAAAGAACGGATTATTGGGACTTAGTAATTCGCTGAAGTCTCCTTGTCGCATCTTTAGAGTGGGAACTGTTTGGATACTGGTATCGAAGCGTCGCCAGATAATCCATTCCTGAGCCCAAAAGAAGAACAGTCTGTCGCGGCGCTCGTTGAATTTGCCCGGCAAAAGAAGTGGTCCGCCGACATCATAGCCAAACTGGTTATAAGTAAAGGGCGCTGGCTTGCGCGCTAGATCCGGGTTGTTGCTAGCATTACGACCCCAGCTATTAGCATCGAGTGCCGAGTTTCGGAAGAATTCGAAAACGCCCCCATGGATATCACTGCCGCCACGCTTCGTGACGAATCTCACCTGCCCGCCAGAAGACCTGCCGTATTCTGGCAAGTAGTTGGAGGTTAATATCTTCACCTCATGTACGGTGTCGGCATTCAACACTCCTATCATCGCAGCCGATGCACGTGTGCGCGTAGCGATGACACCATCAATCGTTATTAAGTTGTCTTCGAGGCGACTACCGTTAATGGAAAAGCCGATGGCCCCGACATCATCGGGGTTGAATGAGTTGAAAGGGCCGCCACGTACGCCGGGAGCAAGCAATACCAAATTGATCGGATTTCGTCCGTTAAGTGCTAAATCTTGAATGTCTCGCGCTTCGACTGTTTTTGCAATTTGCGCCGTGTCGCGTTGAATGGTGCGTTCGTTTACGACCGTAACTGTTTCGAGCACCTCACCTGGCTCTAAATCAGCGTCAACTCGTACTTTTGAATTCGCATCAACGTTGATGCTGACTTGGCGGAATCTCTGAAAACCAGACATCTCCACAGTGATCTCATACTTGCCTGGCATTAGGTTAGTAAAAGTGTAGTAACCATTTTCATCCGTCACGCTTCGATAGTTTGCCTTCCTGACAGCGCTAGCTACGGTTACAGCTGCGCCGGGAATAACCGCCTTTTTCCCGTCTCGAACGAACCCGGATACTTGTCCCGAGTCGAACTGAGCGAATGCCGTAGGGCTGAATACTGTGGTGACAAGAAACGCAACGACACTCCCCATCTTCAATTTGAGGTTTTGCTGAATCATTGTGAGTGTTTTCCAATCTTGAGATTAGGCGCGACCATTATATGCTGTGAGGATCATTCAGGCCGAGCGTCTTTGTCGAGTCCATCCGATGTCATGCACATCGCTTGAATTTGTTGGTCAACGATCTAGCGACGGACAAGCTGTTCCATCAAGCGGTGCAGAGAAATCAAGCTGTTAATGATGCCGAGAACAATGATAAGCATGACCGTTGGTAAGGAGTTTGGTTTTCTGCGAGTTTTTATCAAAACAACCTCCGCGAGGGAAGTCTGAAAGTTCTAATACAAACTCTTTCTAGACATAGATACCGAATTGATTTCACAATGACGGCCTTCTCTCATTGATGATCACGATCCTTGCGGCAGCAATTCTGCTGCGGGTGCCACTCGGAATCTCACAAATACCCCCGAATCTACTAGGAGCTTGAAACGCTGAACGAGTTTCAGTCGAGTCGTCGTCTCAACTTATGCGCGCGCCGGCTTACAAAGCTCATGGGCTAAACGACTCTCAAAATTTCTTACTAACAAAAGTTCTTACTAACAAAAGGAGGTAACGCAAGATGAAGCTAGAAAAAGAAGAACTGCTCCAATGGTGTCAAAGACTCAACCTGTCACCGGAAGCTCGGAATGTGATTGAGCAGATTCGCTTGTCCGATCCGGCGCGACGTGTACAGAGTGGCACGCGCAATGTTAGTGGCACATACCCGAGCAAGAAGATGAGTTGCACTATCCAATTCGAAAGTCATAGGGTCGAACTGGCCGACGTGTATGAAATGGAATACGACGACGACGCGATTGAGTACTACGACCAGCCGCCGACTTTCAAACTGGAATACTTCAGCACGAATGGACGCCGACAAGTTGTAATGCATACGCCCGACTACTTCGCCATTCGCAAAGAAACAGCTGGTTGGGACGAGTGCAAGACCGAGGAACAGCTCGAAGAGTTATCCGAGAAAAATCCAAACCGCTACTGCCGTGGTGAGGATGGTGAATGGCGGTGTCCTCCTGGGGAAGCCTACGCCGAACAGTTCAACTTTTACTACCGAGTCCGTTCTTCCAAGAATATCAATTGGATCTTCCAGCGCAACATTCAGTTCTTAGAAGACTATTTGCGTGTAGATCAACCAGCTGTGGATAACTCCGCACGCGAGGCAGTGTTGGCGGTAGTGTCAGCTGAACCAAGCATCAAGTTGGAAGAAGTGTTCCTTAAGACAGGGGGAGTCGCCAGTCGTGATGACATTTACCAACTGATCGCAACTGGAGACGTGTATATAGACCTCAACGCGGCCCCAATTGTAGAGCCTAATCAAGTGCGGGTCTTCCCCAACAAGGAGACTGCTAGTGCTTATGCGCATATTGTAGAGGTCCCTTCAAATTCCTTGGCAAACAACCCACGATTCATCGATCTAGCTGTAGGTAGCGCGGTCGACTGGAACAACCGTGCTTGGAAGATAGCTAACGTTGGCGACAAGATGGTTAGCTTGGTCGGAGAAAACAACGCGTTCACCGAATTGCCGCTGGCTGCTTTTGAATTGTTAGTCAAAGAGGGACGCGTGAGTGGAGTCGTGACGCCCACGGGTACAGGCCTTAATGACGAAGCCGCTAAGATTCTATCTGAAGCGAACGAAGACGATTTCCGAATCGCCAACATTCGCGCAAACCTCGTCTGCCGGCGTCTTCGAGGAGAACCGCTGCCCGATGACAACAACACATCCGAACGTACACTTCGCTACTGGGTCGCACAATACAAAGAGATGGAGGTGAAATACGGTAATGGTTATCTGGGCCTGCTACCACACATTCGCCGCAGAGGCCCTCGCGGAAGCAAACTTCCTGAAGCGACTTGGGAGTTGATCACCGAGTTCATTGAGAATGACTACGAGACACTCAAGCAAAAGAAAAAATATGAAGTTTGGGTCGTCTTAAAGAATATGTGTGATAAACGTGCCGTTATCGCCCCGAGTTACAAGACCTTCGCGCGTGCGGTAGGGCGACGAAGCGGATACCGCCAAACTTTAAGGCGGAAGGGGCGTCGCGCCGCTTACGCGGAAGAGCCATTCTATTGGGAGCTTGACCTTAAGACGCCGCGACATGGCGACCGTCCATTCGAGATATGCCACATCGATCACACGGAACTTGATGTCGAATCACCTTCATCACAAACCGGACGAAGTCTAGGTCGACCATGGCTAACACTCCTTACTGACGCTTACAGTCGGCGAATACTAGCGGTGTATGTCACATTCGATTCGCCCAGCTATCGCTCGTGCATGATGATTCTCAGGCAGTGCGTCAGACTACATGGCCGCCTGCCGCAAATAGTCGTCGTCGACGGCGGCGCCGAATTCCGGTCAGCCTACTTCGACACACTCTTAGCGCGATACGAATGCATCAAGAAAACTCGGCCGCCAGCCAAGGCTCGCTTCGGCTCGGTTTGTGAGCGCCTCTTCGGAACCACCAACACGCAGTTCATTCACAACCTTCGCGGCAATACCCAGATCACACGCAACGTACGGCAAGTTACCAAGTCTGTTAATCCTAAAAATCTAGCGACGTGGCCCTTGGGTAACCTTTATGACCGCATCTGTGAGTACGCTTATGAGGTCTACGACACAATTGCTCATCCGGCGTTGGGAGAGACACCACGCAATACTTTCATCGAAGGGATCGAGCGTACGGGAACGCGCCCACATCGTTATATCCCCTATGACGATGATTTCCTTATGTGGACCTTACCCACCACGCCGAAAGGTACGGCCAAGATGGTTGCCGTCCGGGGTGTAAAAGTCCACCACATTTTTTATTGGTCAGATGCGTTCCGTGACCGTCAACTTGAGGGCACACGACTACCTGTCCGCTACGACCCTTTTGAAGTTGGTACTGCCTACGCATTCGTTGGCAAGCGTTGGGTAAAGTGCTACTCCGAATACTATTCAGTCTTTCACGGTCGCTCGGAAAAAGAGTTGATGATCGCGACCAAGGAACTTCGAGCACTCAAGGCCAGTCACTCGCAGCAGTTTTCAGTTTCTGCCAAAAAGCTCGCGGATTTCCTCGAATCGGTCGAGGCTGAAGAGGTGATCCTTGTGCAACGCCTTCGCGACGCCGAAGGCCGCAAAGTGTTCGAGAAAATCAACGGCACTGTCGAATCTGCAAACGCGAAAGAAGTTGAGACTCCTAGAACTGTGACGGAGGATGGAGACAGGGCTGCGGAATCTTCACCTGCGAACGAAGTAGACATACTCGAAATCTACGAGGAGTTTTAGCCATGGACAAAAACAAACACGCTAAATTTCCGCCAGAACTGCTCAAACAATCAAATTCCAAGCGCGCCAGCTATTTCGATTCCTACACCATTGGGCATCCGCAACTGAAAGAGGCCAGCAATAGTCTTTCAGATGCCATCAACGACGCCAATCCAGGTTCCCTAATCCTTGTCTGTGGTCCTCCCGGAGTAGGCAAGACCACCTTGCGATTACGTACGGAGCAACGGATCACAACAGAAATGTTAAAGGAACTGGAGTCAGATCCAGGGCGCTTCGCTGTCGTAGGTCTTGAAGCTGTGCCTCCAGACCATGGAAATTTCAACTGGAAAGATTTCTACAAACGCCTTCTCCAACAGCTTGATGAGCCATGCATAAAACATAAGATCAAGCCACCAACGGACAATGAGAACGGTGAAACCCAAAGACGGACCAACCTGGGCCATACGGCAGCGGGGCCGGAACTGCGACAAGTGGCCGAAGATGTTCTCAAACACCGCCGTCCGTCAGCACTCTTGATAGATGAAGCCCAGCATTTCGCCAAGATGTCTTCGGGGAGAAAACTCCAGGATCAACTTGATTCAATAAAGTCACTCGCTAACATGACCAAAATCCCAATTGTGCTGATTGGCACGTACGAATTGCTGTCCTTTCGTAACCTAAGCGCGCAGTTAAGCCGCCGCAGCGTAGACGTTCACTTCCGTCGTTATCGCGCTGACCGTAGCGAAGAGATCAAAGCCTTCAAGAACGTTCTGTGGTCATTTCAACATCACCTGCCGCTTTCTGAGGAACCGGATCTCGTTTCTGATTGGGATTACTTCTACGAGCGGAGTGTGGGCTGCATTGGTGTACTAAAGGAGTGGCTACTTAAGGCACTCAAAAAGGCTCTTAAGGACGGAGGAGTAAAGCTGACGCACAAACACCTGAAACAAAGCGCACTGTCGATCTCACAGTGCGAAAACATGCTGGCCGATGCAATAGCCGGAGAAGACGCGCTCGAGGAAAGCATGGAGGCGCGCGCCAAACTACGAAGTTTGATGGGACTCGAAGCCAAATTCACAAAGGCTGAAGGGAACGATAAAAGAACATCAGACAGAGCGGAAAAGCCGCCCGCCCCTCGAAGACCTCGTCGCCCTGGCGAACGAAATCCAAAACGCGATCCAGTAGGAAACACGAAGACGTTTGAACGGTAAGAACCTATTAACCTACGAGTCATGGAATCTCGAAAGCATCAAAATTTCAGCTCGTAGTCAACTTTACAACTTGGAAGCAATAGGCATGGGGACGGGTCTTGTGGAAAGTTTGACTAGTTACACTAAACGATTGGCGGCTGCTCACAACCTGTCTCCTGCCGTTTTGCTTGGGCGAGTGCTTGCTCCCCTCATGGAAAAGAAATACTGGCTTCAAGGCGGGGCGCGTCCCGGTACCCGAGGCAGTGCCTTAAGCAACTCATTCATTGCTCATGCCAAGTCTATTAACGGCACTGGAGTTATCGCCAGGAATTGGGTGAGCGTTCTTGAAACGCTTACGATGCGCAATGATCTTAAATTCTTAACGATGCTCCCTTGGGCCAACGCGCTACCGCTTAGAAAGCTGTTTCGATCAACACATGCATGGTGCCCAAGCTGCTACCAGGAGTGGCGCATGAATGACAGAGTTGTATATGAACCACTACTTTGGACTCTAAGGGAAGTGAAGGTGTGCCTGAATCACCGGCGATACTTAAGAACTGCATGCCCGCATTGTGGAAGAAGTTTCTCTTGGCTCGCGCGATGCGCCAGCCCAGGCCACTGTTCCAAGTGTAACGGTTGGTTGGGAGTGGATCTTGAGAATCAGGTTCCGGAGGGTATGGTCGCGGATACTGATTGGGCATGGCAGCAATGGGTAGTGAAAAATTTGGCAGAGATGATCGCCTCGGGAACTTATTTGCCTTCCCCTCCGAGAGAGAATCTCAAAAGCAATTTCTCTCTGCATCGAACAGCTTAGCGAAGGGGTGATGAATAGATTTGCTTGTCTTATTGAGAAAAAGAAAAACACGGTCTGGGGCTGGCAAAACGGCAACGCTCAAATCCCTCTCGATGATCTACTAAGAATTTGCTACGTGTCTCAAATTTCCGTAGTAGACTTCCTTCATAGCGAATTCCTCCTGGCGCAGGATGCGGGATTGATTGCCGCAAAACTTCCTTTCTCAGGGGTAAAAATAAAACGCCGCTCCCCGACGGTCTTTGATCGTGAAAAAATTGATCGATCGCTTCGAGTAATACTCCACGAGAATCCTCCACCTTCCATGAAAGAAGTTGCTGAGAGGCTAAATATCAACAAGCGCTCTCTCTATAAGCATTCATCCTCCTTGTGCAGAGCGATCTCAGCCCGACACGGTGAATACCAAAAAACCTGTGGTCAGAATCGTCAGATTCGTCATGCTATCAACTTGCGCCAAGCTGCGAACGCTCTTGAAGCCAACGGCATCAACCCCTCGCGTCGACGCGTCGCAGCGTTCGTCAAGAAACGATCGGTTTGCATGATTGAAGGTTAGCCCCCAAATTCGTAGATTCCGATTTCCTTAAAGGCGATTTCGATTTATTAGGGAGGAACTCTCTTGGGGAAAAACTTTGTGGTCTATCATTCGTGGGATCTGACGCCACCAGAGGCACGGCCCCGCAGTAGACTATACCCTCTAGAACCGATGAACGTCGGCACCCCGCGTTCTGAGAGCTGTACCGGTTATATTGCTCGCTTGGCGGCCGAGCACTGGACATCGGTCGGATCGCTTTTTGCGCATCGGCTAGCACCTGCCTCAAATAACGCTTCCTTCAGATCTGCCAAATGGAAGTTTGAAATCAAGGCGTGGACGGCATTTCTTCCAATGGCTCACTCGCTCAATGGGCTAGGCGCAACCGCAAGAGACTGGATCGAGGTACTGGAAATACTCACACAGCGAAGGGCACTGCGCTACCTAGCAATGCTTAGATGGTCGAATGTACTATCGGAACTCTCGCTCACTCGGCCCATTCATGCGTGGTGCCCTCTTTGCTATCAGGCTGACAGAGACGCTGGCAGTGTTGTCTACGACCAACTCCTGTGGTCCCTCGCCACTGTCGAAGTATGTCCGAGGCACAAGCGTCGGTTGGAAATCAATTGTCCGCATTGTCGAAGGCAAATTCATCCCCTCGATAGCAGGTCACGTCCAGGGTTCTGCTGCCGGTGCAAAAAATGGCTAGGCTGTTCCGAAGGTAGCAATAGAGAGAATGGAACACCTATCGAGAACGATGAAATTGTCTATAAGTTGTGGGTGGCCAAACAAATGGGAGAGCTTATCGCGAGGGCACCAAGTATGACGGCGGACCCGAAAATCAACAAAGTAACCGACTTCGTCCCGACGTGCATTGAGAAGTTAACGAACGGCAATATCTGTGCTTTTGCTCGGCTCGTCGAAGTGCACCAAGGCACAGTGCACAGGTGGTCGTGGAACACCCGAGGTGTTCCCCGATTAGACCTTCTGCTGAAGGTGTGCTATCGACTTGGCGCTTCGTTCAGCGACCTCCTTACCAGGGACTCAATCAGTCTTAACTATGAATTAATCAATCATTCGCTAAGTAGGATGCCAGTCGCTCGATTTCGACGTTCCGATGACGTCAGGCGCGCGTTTTTTACCGCTCTCAAATCTGATCCCGCTCCTACTGTTCACGAGTTTTCAGCGTCTCTGGGCTATAAGAATTCAGACTTTCTCTACTTAAGGTATTCAGATCTCTGCAAAAAGCTGGCTGCAAGATATCGCAAATCCCATCGTTATCAGGAGGGAATCCCGCGCCCACGCATAATTCTGTCTGACAAAACAATCAAAGACGCGCTTCAGAAGGCTCTTAATGAACCTGTGACTCCTTCGCTACTAGAGATCCGCAAGCGCTTGGGTTATCAATCTAAATATAAGGGAAGACTTGTCCTTCAGAGAAGATTCCCTGAACTATGCCAGGCAATCGCAGAGCGCAGGGCAGCTCAGCAAGTCAAATACCAGAGTTATCTCAGAAGAAAGTTAAAATCTATTCTAGGCGAGGAGCCAGCGCCAACCTTGACCGAGGTTTCCAAACGCCTTGGCTTTAGGCGGTACAACTACTTGCTGGAACACCATCCAGACTTATGTCGAGTAATCGTGCGGAGACATTCTGAGTATCGCAAGGCAAAGTTCAACGGAATTTCCGATAAATTAAGGGCCATCCTTCGTGAGGATCCGCCGGTGTCGTTGCTAACAGCAGCCACCCGATTGGGTCATTGTTCCGCTTATCTAGGGTCACGATTCCCTGACGTTTGCCAAGCCATTTCAAAGCGTTACCGTCTTTTTAAAAGAAAGAGGAGATTAGAGAACAAGAGGGAAGCAGTGAAGAGGCTTAGGGCTACCGCTCTAAGACTCGATTCAACCGGCGTGTACCCTTCACTTAATCGGATAAAAGCTGCGCTTCGCATGCCGGTCGGACTTACTTACGTGGAAGGGGCCACCGTGCTTCGTGCACTCAGAAGTCAATTCAAATCAATAAAGGGTGGTTAGCCTTTCAGGGTGATTTTGTTTTGTTCTGAATTGGAAGGAATTAATTGCCGGAGGCTATTGGAAGCATTAAGTTGCCAAAGCGGCAAAGTATTGGTTCAAGTTACACCGAGGCAAAACGGTTTTATTTTGGAAACTGGCTGGGAGGCAGGGATTCGAACCCCGATAGGCGGATTCAGAGTCCGCAGTCCTACCGTTAGACGACCTCCCAGAACGGATTTTCAAAATAAGTGTTGGAAATTTCTTTGTCAAATGACGAGCTTTGCACAGAGAAGGCACCCAACGCATAGGAGGCAAGCCCGATAACGCCCGGGGTTCGTGCTAGTTCGTGTTTATTCGTGGATCGCTTTAAGTTAACGCCCAAAATCGATCCACGAAATTACACGAAACCACACGAAGGTCAGTTTTGTGCAACGCCCAAATTACGTGACCTATTGAAGGAAGTCTGGCAATGCGACGAAAGCGCATTGTACTGCATGACTTGTCGCTGATCGTTCATCTCAATGTCGGCAGCCACCAGTCACCTGCGATTCTCTGCAACACGATTTTTATTTACGATTCACTCTTCACCATTTACTATCTAC
The DNA here is from genome assembly GCA_963730985.1 of Pyrinomonadaceae bacterium. Taxonomy (GTDB): domain Bacteria; phylum Acidobacteriota; class Blastocatellia; order Pyrinomonadales; family Pyrinomonadaceae; genus PSRF01. Next base: position 404,687 of record CAVSTX010000003.1, on the reverse strand, counting down.
GCGCTTACCTCTCTTTACTCAAGCTCATTAGCAAAACCTCCCACGTTGAGAATAGTTTGATTCGGGAGAACTATGACTGAAAACGATCAAGTTGCAGGAGTTCAGGCAGAGGACAGCGCAACGGTAGATGCCCTACGCGCGACGATAGCGGAGTATGAAGCGAAGATCGACGAGATCGCGGAACTCGTTGCGCGCGTCAGGCACGAGATTAACAACCCTTTAGCGGGTGTCCTGGGCCAGGCGCAACTGTTGTTGCGCGAAGAGCTGCCCGAACGCGCGATGAAAAGAGCGGTAACAATTGAGGAACTGGCGGTCAGGTTGCGCGACGTTGTGGCCCAACTTCGGCAGATACAAAAACCTGCGAAGGCTGGGGCAGAAGAATGAACGAGTTTATTCGGCGGTGTAGCTAAATGGCGGCGCGCTCGCGTTCGGGCGAACGAAAGCGCTTGATGGATTCTTTGAGCATGAGGCTGCGGCTACTGAGTGTGGCCATGTGAAAGGGAACAACGCAGCCGCACCGGTCGCAATCAGCGTTATCGCCCATCATACATTTCCCCTTTTGTTCTCCAGTCGGTCCAAACGCAAAAGCCTTCAGGCGAAACTCGCAGTTATCAGTCACCTGTTTCGCCTTAGTCGAACGCATCAATTCCAGCGTCGAATCCATCATGTTGATCACGCCGGGATATTTCTTCTTTAGCTCCAGAATGTGGTCGATCAACTTGTCGCGAGTGGGCCAATCCAGCCAGAGGGCTTCGTCGAGACCGGTTACCGGAGTAAAGAAATCGAAAATGATTCCCCCTCGGGCGAGCGGTCCCCATTCCTTTATTAAGTCTTCCACACAGTCGCGCGTAATACTCGTTAGCACACACGAAATCTGGATGTTGAGTTCGGGATGGTTGATGACGTTCTGTTTGATTTTTTGATAAATACCGGGCGCGCGCATACGCGCAAATGCTTCTTCAGTGCCGTCAATAGAAATAACCCAGGTGCAGTTTGGCCAGTTGGGAAGTTCCATCGTGCCGTTGGTGACGATGGTGTTGTGTTTGAAGTAATGTCGCCCGACTTCAATTAATTGTTTGCGGACCATCGGCTCACCGCCGACCCACGTGCACAGCATCATCGGATGCCCATCAGCCTTCATCGCATCCAACTTCTCGACCCACTTCTCAATCGATAGCTCTTTTTCGTTGTCGTGATCCTCGGCAAAGAAGTAGCAATGCTCGCAGCGCAGGTTGCACCGATTGGTTACGTCGATCGAACCCACGGCGTATTTGGGTAGGCCGAAAACGAAAAACTTGCTCGCGTCAGCCAGACGACGAACTTTTCTTGCGATGTTCATACGACACGCATTATTACCCAGTGTCACTGGATCATCAATGCGAGACTGGCGGAACGGGTACGCTCGGAGGTTTTTCACTAACTGTCACAGGCGGATTGCCGTCGACATAAACTGAATACCGCTTGCCGGCTGGAATGAAAGCGTCTTTGCCGCGTTTGAACCCGTGCAGCAGCGCAACAGGAGCGATGAACGGCATCAGGGCGCCGGTAATGATCATCTGAGTTGCCACTTTGGCACCCTTGCTGTCGCCACGGAGTCGGACCTGGGCAACGCGGAGCGGGATTTGCGAGCCGTCGACAGCTGTCACGGTTTGCATCGTCCACACAAACAATCCCGCCTTGCCCCAGTGTCCACCCCTCTTTGCTTTAACAATGAGGCCGGTAGCAGTGGCGCCCGCTTCGACCAGCGTGGTCCCGTTAAGGGTGATTGGGTTAACCACCCGAAAGCTAATTTTGTCGTTTGGCTTGAAATCTATCGATTTATAAGTATAGGGCGCTTCAAGCTCGATGAGGGTGCCGTCGGGAATTTGCAGTTGCTCTCGTTCTTCGGGCACGACCACGGGAGTGCCGGACGTTTGCGACTGCTGTATGTCTTGTGCTGCCACCCTGGAAGACCGTGAGATGGAGACGGAAACCTGCGAGACCAGGAAAAGCGTCAATATTGTTGAAGTAAACTTGTACATCTGTGAAAAACCCCAAAGCCGGATTGGTAAAGCCAATCTTCTTTGGCAAACAGAATGCCGGATGACACAAAAAATGCGTGACAATTAACCAAAAAAAAACGCGGCAGCCGAAACTGCCGCGTCGTCTACCGATGTCTTGATTACGACTTCTTCTTTTTCTCTTCAACTTCCTCTTCAACCTTCATGCCGGTAACAGCTTCGAGCGCCGTGATCAAAGCCTGGTACTTGTCGTTTTTCGCTTGAAGGTTGAAGCCGTTCTTCTTCCCGTCCGCCGTCTCCACCGCAAGACCGATGAAGTGGCGCTTGTTCTTTTTCAACATGCCCAACAGGAATAACGGACTGACCAACGACAACGCCGCATACGTTCCAATGCGCCGGCTCGCGTGGCGGCTATGCGTCATCAGCTTAACTTCTTTTGGATTGATGTTGATTTCCTGGCCATCTTTGAGTTTCAGCAAAATGGTGTCTGAGCTGACCGTAATCGTGTTTCCCCAGTCGTCAGCTTTAACGTTGGAAGCGACTGAGCCACCAACATAGCGAACTTGAAATTGGTTTGACTGGGCAAAAACTGTGGTAGCAAGCACACAGTAGCAGAGCAGGAGGGAAATAGTTTTTTGCATCGTTAACTCCGGGTTCTGAGAATACGGGCAGAGAAAACTCCGACCGTCGGGGGTTGGCGGTTGTAGCTATCGAAAAACAATCTCTGTTGAAAGTTAGGAGACGCCGACTTCGTCTCGCTCTTCGAGGAGATACGGAGTCACCATCGGTTGAGGCTCAGCATCCTCGGCGAGCACGGCCTGAATGATCGGCAAGCTCAGTGAATGTCTCTTGGGAATGTTTGGCACGTCGTGGCCCGCCGCGTAAACCGGATGGCGTTCGTTTTCCTTGTACCAATCCGAAAGGTTGGCCGTCTTGTGCATGTTCTCAATAATTTGTCGCCAACCAACGCCCGTGTTGTAAGCGCAGAAGGAAATCTCGCCTTCCTGAGTTCCATACGGAATCACGCACATTTCTGTGCGGCGGAAGTCGTAGTTGAAAAGATCCTGGAACCACATCCCTTCAACACAAAGCACGCGCCAGATGTCGTTTGGATCGTCAGCTTTTTCCGCTTTCATGCGATCGTTCCGGTCGGAACTCGAATTTGTTGACGACGGTTTGAAGAGATTAAGAATCTGCGAAATTGGAAAACCTTCGGGCGCTTGTTCCGCATTAAAGTTGCGGAGTATCGCCATCCCCAGCTGCGCGTACGAAAGCTTCTGGCCTCGGGCAGTGTCGGTTATGGTCGCGACGTCCTTCATAAACTGTTCGTAGTCGAAAAACTCGAACAGCGATTTGAATTCGCCGGTCTGCCGATTCACAACCATCAACGTGAAGATGCCGCAGTTTGGATGGCAGTTACATGAAGACCAGCCCCATGGCGCGTCCGCGCCTTGCAGCATATCCATCACACTTGTAAAAGCGGAGTAGGAAGACAACGGATACCAATCGCGCAACGGCTGCAATTGCCCGCCGAGTTGGTTCTTGAGGTCGTGGGTCATGCCGGCGAGCGTGTAGCGCTGCTGAATGCGCAGCTCGTCGGAGATGTCTTCATCGCGTCCGGTAAATGAAACCGGCTGGAATGCAATAGTTTGAACTTTGTCGATGTTCTTCGCTGCAAACTCAACGATTTGACCAATGCCGTCGTTATTGATCGTGTTTACAATCGTCGTAACCAGCGTCACCTTGATGCCGACGCTCGCAAGGTTCTCAATCGCCCGCAGCTTCACATCAAATAAGTTGCCGACGCCGCGGTGCTTGTTTTTCTCTTCGCTTACGCCGTCAAACTGTAGATATACGCCGTGCTGCCCGGCCGCTTTCGCTGCCTTGCAGAACTCGATGTCTTCTGCGAAACGGATTCCATTAGTGGCGGCGAGTATTCGATAGAAACCAACCTTCTTGGCGTAAGCAACTGCCTCGAGGTAATACGGCGACAGCGTTGGCTCGCCACCTGAGAAGAGAATGATTATCTGTCGTTTCGGTTTAAACGAAACTGCCCTATCGAGAATCGCTTTCGTGTCTTCAAAGGTTGGCTCGTGAACATAGCCGACCTGGTTTGCATCCATGAAGCACGGATTGCACATCATGTTGCAGCGATTCGTCAGGTCAACTGTCAATACCGCGCCGCGTCCAAACTTGATGTTTGAAGTGCCGTGGTGATGCACGTTCGCATCCTCAGCAGCTTTAAAGTCACGTCCAAAAAACAACGATTCAATGCGCTCGAGAAAAGCCGGGTCAGTCGCCATCACGTCTACAAACTCGCCGTGCTTCGGGCAAGTTTTGCGCATGACGACATTGCCGTCTTCTTCGAGTATCTGAGCCTTGATCTCGCCGGGATGCTCGTACATCAACGTGTCGAGCGGAGTCTCACCGGAGATAACAGCGGTTCGCACTTCTTTGACACAGGTCGGGCACAGACTGTCGGTCTCGCGAGGGAAGCCGAGAGGAGGCGCAGTTCTTTCGTAAGACTTGAGGAGCGGTTCAGCCGCCCACTTCGGACGAATGGCTTCACCTTCCGGCAGGCGAGTATTAACAGACTGAAAAGCCTTCCAGGCAACGTCTGAAAGGCCGGAAAGAAGCTTGGAGCTTTTCACTCCCGTCAGCTTGCCCTTGTCAGATTCTCCTCGTCGAAATTGATCGCTAAACAATGAACTTTCTCTCCTGTGGCGCCAGTATAGGCCGCAAATGAAATCAATCTACAAGAAAAAACATATCTTACAGATGAGTGTTTTTATTAAAGCCAATAACCAACCGCGCAATGATAGAGGTCTCTTAAGGCAAAGGCAAGGCACTGATGGCGGAAACTGCACAATTTTCACGCATTTTCCACAATATCGGGCCAGCGGCTTTTCGTTGACAACCCGGGAACTGAGGCGTATAAGCCTGTTGAATCCGTCACGGATCCTTCGATTGACTGAGACTAATTTTCGGGCAGCCCTCGTGGCCCAAAACCAGTCCGCGAGAGTCTTCACAGAGCTAGCCCCAGCGCCAATTGACATCAGGTTTTAGAAGATGACGATAGCCGGTTGGAGTTAATAGGGCCGCACTCCTGTTTCAGGAGTCCTTTAACACTATTCAGGCTGCGTCTTCTAAGACATTCAGGGTCAAATATCTCAAGAATGGTCGCGATGGTGGCGACAAAGCTGCCCAGCTTTTCCAAAAGCCGGCACAAGGAGAAACGTCATGCAAGACGTCACAGATCTTCACTACCACACAGTGTTGAGTGCGATTACCAGCGGACGCGTCGTCCCATTTCTCGGAGCGGGAGCAAATCTGTGCGACCGTCCTGACGGTGCGACATTCGAAGAGCGCGGTCCCTATTTGCCCAGTGGATCAGAGCTTTCGAATTACCTGGCGCGAAGTTTTGGAATTCCGGAAAGTCCAGACCTTGCGCGCGTTGCTCAATACATTGCCCTGGTTGGTGGTGGAACGGGCGCCTTGTACCAGGCGCTGCGTTTACTTTTCAACGTCAATTATCCGCCAACGCTTATTCACCGATTGCTGGCTGTCCTCCCGCGAGTGCTCAGAGACAAAGGCCTGCCGCCTCACTATCAATTGATAGTTACTACCAACTACGACGATGTGTTGGAGCGTGCTTTTCATGCAGCGCGAGAGGATTTCGACGTCGTGTCGTACGTCGCCGAGGGCGACAGTCGGGGAAAGTTTCTACACTGGTCACACGCCTTCACTCCACGGCCGCAACTTCCAGGGGAGAGCGACGAAGTTTACAAGTTGCAGGTTGATCAGGAACGGGAAGAGTTTTGGCGCGAATGGCCACCGCGAGTTGAACCAAGACCACGATTGATCGACATACCAAACGAATACTGTGATGTGGGTATTGATAAGCGCACAGTAATCCTCAAGCTACATGGGGCGGTCGATCGCGTTACCCCCACCGAAGCCGTCGAACCCCTCGATAGCTTCGTCATAACGGATGACGATTACATAGATTATCTAACCCGCTCCGACATAACGAATCTCGTCCCAAAAAACGTGGCAGTGAAACTGGGCAACAGTAACTTCTGGTTCCTCGGGTACAGCTTGCGAGATTGGAACCTGCGGGTGATTCTGCGCCGAATTTGGGGGGCGCAGAAACTAAAGTGGAGCTCATGGGCAATCCAGTTGGAGCCCGAAGATCTGGACCAGATCTTTTGGATGAGGCGCGACATTCAGATTCTCAACGCCGGATTGAAAGACTATGTGACGCAAATAATCCAGCGGCTGGGCGCTGAGACCCATCTCAACGAGCTCGACACGCGATTCGACGAAATGGGAACCGTTTCGGAAGCACCCTCATTGGCACTTGGAGGTCAATTATGAGCACCGTGCAACCAGTGTCTCCGTACAAAGGACTGATACCTTACTTCGAAGAAGACGCCCAATTCTTTTTCGGACGCGACCAAAAATGCGAGATCATCACGTCAAATCTTATGGCGTCGCGGTTAACGCTCTTGCATGGTGCAAGTGGCGTAGGCAAGAGTTCGGTTTTGTACGCAGGCGTGGCCTACCAGTTACGCCAGCGGGCTCTACAGTGCATCAAGGACGGAGTAGAACCAGATTTTGCGGTCATCGTTTTTAGTTCATGGCGAGACGATCCGGTGGCGGCGCTGGCAGCGCGCGTGCACGAAACTGTCGATCGGCTTACTGATGAAGGTGAACTAGATCCATTGCCGCCGTCGCGCGATCTCTCCAAAGCTTTACAAACATGGACCAGACGAGCGCCGGACGAAGGCAAACCAGATCTTGATTTGCTGATCATCCTCGATCAATTTGAGGAATATTTCCTTTATCATCCAACCGAAAAAGGCGACGGCACATTCGCCACGGAATTACCGCGGGCAATCAATAACACCGATTTACGCGTCAACTTTCTCATCTCCATCCGTGAAGACGCGCTCGCGAAACTCGAGCGTTTCAAAGGCAGCCTTCCGACGTTATTCGAAAACCGATTAAGCGTTGAACACCTAAACCAGAAGGCCGCTCGCGAAGCTATCGTTAAGCCGCTCGAACAGTTCAACCGGCTTTACTCAGCCGAGCAGCCAGTCTCAATCGAGCCGCAACTGGTAGAGACGATTCTTCAGCAAGTCGAGACTGGTCAGGTTTTCCTGGGCCAGTCTGGCCGTGGGGTTGTCGAAGAAACCACTCACAACGGCGACACGGAGATTGAGACTCCATTTTTGCAAATGGTCTTGACAAAGCTTTGGGAAGAGGAACGAAACAACTCTTCAAACGTTCTGCGGTTGGAGACGCTCAATCGTTTGGGCGGAGCTGCGCGCATCGTGAGGACGCACCTGGATCAGACAATGGAAACGCTTTCGCCGGTAGCGAAGGACATAGCGGCGCGCATGTTTTTCCATTTGGTCACGCCGTCGGGAACAAAGATCGCGCACACCGTGCCAGACCTTGCAACTTTCGCGAAGGTTAGTGAAGGCGAACTTGATCCGGTGTTGGACAAATTAGCGGATAACTCAGAGCGCATTCTGCGACCAGTTGATCCTGCTCCAAATCAGCCCGGCGTACAACGTTATGAAATTTTTCATGATGTGCTGGCGCCCGCTGTCCTTGATTGGCGCATGCGCTACATGCAGGAGAAAAACCAGGCACAAGCTGAGAAGAAAGCTGCTGAAGAAGCTGCCAGGAAGGAACAGGAAGCAGCGCGTTCCCTGAAATTGCAGCAGGCCGAGGAGTTGGCGGAAGCACAACGCGCGCGCGCTGAAGAGCAGGAGCGACGTTTCGAGGCTGAGCGCCTGCGCGCGGAAGAACAACAGCTTCAGGTGGTTTTTGAACGGCGCCATTCACGGCAATTGAAGTCGGGCGTCGTTGCTTTGGCTACGTTGTTAATTGCGAGTTTCGCAGCTCTGGGTTTTGCAATTCTTCAAACGAACAAGGCGAGCGCCGCAAGACTAGTTGCGGATCAACGAACACAAGATGCCGTGCGCTTCGGCGAGTTGGCGCAGAAGGCACGTAACGAAGCCATAGTTGACAGATCCAACGCCGAGAGTCAGCGCAAGGCAGCGATTCTGGCCGGAGAGGATGCGGTCCGACAAAAGGAATTCGCCGAGACGGCACGCGAGGAAGCCGTGAAATCGAAAGACTACGCGCTAAAGCAGAAGCGGATAGCAGAGACAGCCAGGACTGAGGAAGAAAAGCAAAAGAATATTGCTGAATCACGCAGGCTGGCGGCCGAAGCATTTAAGGAGCTTGCTGCGAATCCGGAAATGGCGGTAGTGCGTGCACAAGATTCCATCAAGATGCTTGAGAAAGTAAAAGGTGTAGAGCCGAAGGCGGGCGCCACTGCGTTGCATGCAGCTGTACAAGCTTTGCCCGAAAGGGTTCGAATTGGAATTGGCTCCGAAGCGGGCACAATACTCAACGTTGCAATGAGTGTTGATGGCAATCGGCTAGTCACCTATGACCCGTACACAACAAAAGACCGGTTTTTGCTTTTTTCGGATCTGACATCGGGAAGGCCTGCAATTGCTTTAAAGGGTGAAGAAGTGCCGGTACCACCAGTGGGAATTTCGGCCAATGGGGAATTGATTGTTACCGGCGGTCAAAAAGGGTCATTGCTTCTTTGGGACGGTAGCACCGGGCAGTTACTCAGCACGTCCGGAGAGAGCCTAAAGATTTTTCCGGTAGCGTTTGATTTCAGCACAGCCGGAAGACTATTGGTATCGGGTTGGTCGTTTGAAGAGTGGTCCAAATCGCGAAAACGACAAGCGGAACTGTTGATCGTGACTTTGGACGGCAACAAGTTTGGCTCAACTCAGGGCATTAGGGATGCAGTTTTCCCTAAGGAGGGAAGTACTGACCCGATCCGGAATCTCTTACTTAGCCCGAATGGTGAATCAGTCGCTTTCGTGAAGCCAGGCGGCACTATCGAATTGCTGAATCTCGCTACCAAAAAGATCTCTCAGTTTGAATGCAACGAAATTCCCAAGCCGCGGTCTGTGGACGCGACATTGCTCGCGTTCAATTCCACCAGCCAACAATTTGCCGTGGCGTGCACGGATGGCGGCGTGAGACTTTGGGACATCGGTTTAAACCCTGAGCCGATCGAAAAGTTTCGTCGCAATGTTTATCCCCTGGGAGATACACCCCTTACTTTCAGCGGCGATTTGAAGAGGTTGGCCACTCTCAGCTCAGATTTCACTGTTAAGGTGCGAGGGGTCTGGGAGGAGAGTACCGGCAATGCAGTCGCTGACGAGCGGTTGCGACAAAACGTTGTCTCTCTGATAGGTCACACTGGTGGCATCCTCTCCAGCACCTTTAGTCCCGATGGCCAAAAGTTGATCACCGCCGGTTCAGATAAACACGCCAATATTTGGACCTTAGGCCTAAGCCACGAACTATCGACGTTCTCCGGCGCGTGGAGTGAAGTCGGTGGAATAGACTTCAGCCCCAAAGGGTTGAGTTTGATTGGCGGGATAGCCGACACACAACACCCAACAGCTGAAATATGGAACATTGAAACTGGTGAGCGCGTGTCGCTGGTAGGACATACTGACAAAGTGTGGGGTGTTGCCTACAGCCAGGATGGCAGGTTCATTGCCACCGGCGGTGACAGCACCGTTCATCTTCGAGATGCAGGAACGGGTAAAACGTTACATGTTTTTCTGCATCGCGAACCAGTCCGCGATCGTGATGTCACTGCACCATCAACGCAGACTAGTGAGGCCAGGCCCGCGGTTGTTCGTGAAGTGGCTTTTAGTCGAGATGGAAATTTATTAGCGGCCGTAGGTGACGACGGATGGGCCCGAGTTTGGAGTACAGCCACGAAGAACCAGGTGCAACAGTTTTCTCTCAATGCTGTAGCTTGCAGGGCCAATACTATTTCCAGGACTTCAGAATGTCCTCAAATGCGGGGTGTGTCCTTTAATCATGACGGCACTCGCCTTGCCACGGCGAATGCTGATAGTACGGCGACCGTTTGGGACATTAAGACGGGTGGATCCTTGTTTTCGCTGGTGGGACATTCCGACATTGTGTGGAAAGTAGTCTACAGCCCCGATGGCAAACTAATCGCAACGGCAAGTCATGATGCCACGGCAATAATATGGGACGCCGAAAGTGGCAACGAATTGCGAACGCTGAGCGGTCATAACGGCAAACTGTGGGGAATCGCCTTCAGTGGCGATGGGAAGCGAATCGCAACTGCCAGCGCAGACAAGACCGCAAGAGTATGGGATGTTAAGACGGGTGAAGAAGTACTTATACTGACGGGCCACACTGCTGGAGTTAACCGAGTTGCCTTTGGCGCGAATGATCGCAGGTTAGCGACTTCAAGTGAAGATGCGACGGTGCGTATTTATACGCTGGACATAAAGGAGCTTATGGACATTAGTCAACTTCGACTGCTTAAACTCGAGGTAAGACAGACGCAGTTTTCCGCACAATAGAAGTTCTCACCATCACAGCATTATGAACCGTAGTTGCGTGCCTTACATCGCCACGTGTAATAATGCCGCGCGTACCGGCACGTTGCTTTCTTCCTGCCACACATGAATATGTACACGACATCGGCGTTAGCCGCGGAGGTTGATGGGCGCGCAATTGGTGAAGACATGGAAATTTCGAGCGTGTCTTCGCTCGCAGATGCTGAGCCCGGCCAGGTTGCGTTTGTCGATGACCAGAAATTATTTGACGCGGCACTCTCCAGTCGCGCGTCGTGTCTGATTGTGTCTCCGGAGTTTGTTTCTTTTAGCGAACGTTCTGAAACACAGTCACAAGTGCCCGCATTAATCGAAGTTCCAAAGCCAAAACTGGCCTTCGCCAGGATTGCAGCCCTCCTTCATCCCCCAAAAACGTCGCGAGCCATTCGTTCATCCGACCGCTGCTATCGCAGAAACGGCAAACATTGATCTGACTGTCTACGTCGGTCCACATTGATGAACCTACTAATCGCTGGCCGCGACAGGAGATAAGCTGCTTAGGTTTACCAGCGCACCCATTTAATAGCGGCTTGACAGAAAACAGCAGTCAAGCGTAAAAGCAAGACGAACTCCTCGGACTGATGTTTTCGGTAATCTTCGCGCTACCAACTCCCGGTGCAGTAATTCGCAACAATCTTGCTCCAGACAAAGGGGCGAACTAATTCAACGCGTGTGGGAGCCTGTGAAATATTCTCACCTCCTTTGAGAGAAACAGAACCGGAGCACTTGTCTGAAGTTGTTCGGTCGATATCAGCGGATGAGCCCAGCCATTGTCCGTTAAAAACTCAACTTGCGAACGCGACCTACCCTCTAGGCTCTCCCGTGGTGAGAGTAATGGGGAATCATTACAAGTCTTCGGAGAACCGTAATGGCACTTCCTTATGTCGAGATTGCTGATTCGCTTAAGGAGGGGAAAGTCATCCCCTTCTTAGGCGCGGGTGTGAATTTTGGAACTCGTCCGGAGAACGAACGCTGGCACGAACATGCATCGAACTTTCTGCCGAGCGGCGCGGAACTGTCGAGTTATCTGGCACGACGGATCGGATTTCCTTCCAAGGACCGGCATGACCTCGCCGACCTCGCGAAAGTGGCCTCATATTTTGTCGATACCAGCGCGCGTCGCCGGCTGCGAGAGCGGCTTCAAGAAATCTTTGTCCGCGAGTATGCGCCCTCGGCGATACATACCTACCTGGCGGAGTTGGCCCTCAAGTCAGATCAGGAAATAGCCGCCCAGCCGGACAAACAAAAAGATCCGGGCACTCCGTTACTAATAGTCACGACCAACTACGACGACCTGCTTGAGCAGGCGTTTAAGCGGTTGAACCGTCCTTACGATTTAGTTGTTTACCCGACCGATCGTCAGGATATTGCCGCATCAGTTCTTTGGTGGCGTCATGGGACGGCCGAGCCTGAGGCAGTGTTACCCAATTCGCTCTACATCGACCTGGAAAAAACGAACGTGATTTACAAAATGCACGGCTCGATCGATCGCGAGCAGAAGAGCATGGGCAGCTATGTCATCACCGAAGAAGATTACATCGAGTTTCTTTCACGAATGACAACCGAAAGCGCAGTGCCGAAGCAATTCATGCGCTACTTTCGCGGGCGACACTTTCTGTTCCTTGGTTACGGATTAGGTGATTGGAACCTCCGTGTCGTGCTGCGCAATTTGCGGAGAGTCTTGCCGGAAGATTCTGCGACCGAAAACGCGCCGGCGCGTAATCGCCCCAATGAGGATGAAGAAGAGCTCACCTCGTGGGCCATTCAACACCTTCCATCAGAACTCGAAAAAGCGCTTTGGGATGCCCGTAAAGTGAAGATCTTCGACGAGGACATAAATCAATTTGTCGCCGGCTTGCGTGGCGAGATCACCGACGAAGGGAACGAAGGTTCGCAAAATGAGTAACGTAATCGCTCACAAATCCCCTTATAAAGGACTGCAACCTTACACGGAACGTGATCGCAATTTCTTTTTCGGCCGTGAACGCGATCAGGAAGTCATCACATCAAACCTGTTCGGGTCTTCACTCACAGTGTTTTACGGGGCCAGCGGCGTGGGAAAGAGTTCGGTGCTGCTGGCCGGTGTGGTGCCAATTCTGCGGGAGACGTCACGCGTGGCGGTCGCAGTATTTCGCGAGTGGCAGGACACCAGCTTCGAAACGGCGCTCAAATTGAAAGTTTTGGAAGCAATTGGATCGAAACACGCAATCGATATCAAGTTAGAGCTGGACGAATTCCTGCTCGCGTGCATGAGGGCTTTCCGCGGTTCGCTTTTCATTATTCTTGATCAGTTTGAAGAGTATTTTCTTTATCACCCGCTGTCTCCGCAGGCTGAAGAGTTTGACGCCGCCTTCGCGCGCGCGATTAATCGTCGCGAAATCGGGGCTAACTTCCTGTTGGCGATGCGCGACGACGGTCTCAGCCGGCTGGATCGTTTCCAGAAGCGCATTCCAAATCTGATGAACAACATGCTGCGGCTGGAGCACCTCGGTCGAGAATCTGCAGAACGCGCGATCCGCAATCCGCTGGCAAGATATAACCAGCAGCTCACGAACGGCCAACTCCAAGTTCAGATTGACGACGATTTGGTTGAGGTATTGCTGGATGACCTGCGAACGGGGAGAGTCACACACGATCTAACGGGACAGGGGAAAGTAAGTAAGGAAGTGCGCGCAGACGAAACCGCGCGAATCGAAACTCCCTTCCTTCAAGTGGTGCTAACGCGGCTATGGGATGAAGAACACCAGCAGGCGGCATTGACGGGAAAACGCAACGTAACCCTGAGGGTGGAAACCTATGAGGGGTTGGGCCGCGCCACATCAATCGTTCGCACCCATCTCGACAAGACGATGGACACTGACCGTTTGTTGCCGCACCGCGACACCGCAGCGGCCCTCTTTCATTTTCTTGTTACTCCTACCGGCATGAAGATCGCCCATACAGTCGACGATCTCATCTCCTACGTCAAACTACCTCGAGCTCAGGTTGAACGGACCTTGAATGAACTGAGTGAACCTGACGTGCGCATTCTTCGGCCCATTGCGCCCGCCGCCGGACAAAAACAATTATTGCGGTATGAGATTTTCCATGACGTTCTGGCCCCGGCGATTCTCGACTGGCGCTCGAGGGTAGTAACCGAACAGGAAAAGGCCCTGGCAAAGGCAGAGGCCGAGAAAAACCTCGCCGAGCAGCGTAAAGCTGAAGAGCAGCGAGCACTGGCGCATCGACTGGAACAGGCAAACGCACTTGCCGAAGCTGAACGTCAGCGCGCCGAAGCAGAAACACAGCGGGCGGAAATTGAGGGACTAAGAGCAACCGAACAATCAGTGGCAGCAGGCAGGCTCAGGAAATTGGTGGCGGGGCTGGTTGCAGCTTTCCTTGCGGTTGCAGGCCTAACGGTTTTCGCTTTCGTCAGTTGGCAACATGCTAATGCGCAGAGCGAGCGTGCCAATGCACAGGCGGCACTGGCAGAAGAACTCAGGACGCAGGCGCAAGGCGAAACGAAACGGGCCAATGATCAAGCAGCACTCGCTTCTGCTCGCGAAAAAGAAGCCACTGATGCCAGAGCGGCAACTCTCGTGGCGCTGAAGAAGGCGGAGGACGAACGACGCCGTGCCGAAGAACAGGCGAGCATTGCAGACCGTGAAAGAAAACGAGCGGAGCAGTTACAAGCTTATGCCGAGAAACAACGCGTCTTGGCAGTCAAAGCGGCCGACGAGGCGACGGCAGCTCGGCACAATGAAGCTCTCTACAGAGAAGCGCTCGCGCTTTCGCGGCGAATAAGTACAAGAGAACAAGCGATCCCGAAGCTAGGGACAGTAATCGACTTCTTTCGCGCAAAGGATGATCAAGCGGCACTTATGGCGACACTCTTGAGTAAGGGTGAAGTCCATGCGGAACTCGATTATGGAGCAAACGCCACGGCGGCAGATGAAGCATTTAGTCAGGCGCTTAACCTCGCCGCGAACGATCGAGAGCGAGCGATAACGCGGGCCCGCATCGCCGATGTCTACAGAGAACTTCCACCGTGGCTTTCTTCCAGGCCGCGAGAGAAAGCGCTCGCGCTTTACGAAGAAGCGTTCAAGGAGTTTGGCGAGGTAAACGATCGCCCGAGCCAGGCCGGCGTGAAGGTGGCAATGGGACTGGCTCTCGGCGATCAAGCCGCCGCTTCTTCGCCTACTGAAGGCAACGCGCAGTTCCTTCTCGCGGTCGCCCATATTGAGCTGGGTCTGGACATTTACAAGGAATTGAAAGACGAGCGCAATGTCGCGTTGGCCTTGTGGAACGCCGGCGAGGTCGCTCTAAAAGGGCCGACGCCGGAGATACGGCAGATGGCTTACAACTACTTCACGCGCGCGCTCGAAGCGTATCGTGGCGTTGGCGACAAAAAGGGAGAGGCGGCGGTCTTGCGGCGTCTCGTTTATGTCGACCAGTCGATGCAAAGATTTGACAAAGCTCTCGCCGGTTATCTTGAGATCGTGAAGGTTTATGACGAAATCAATGACCCGGTTCTGGAAGCGGCCGCAATTGACGAGCTGGGATTTGCCTTCGCGGATCAATACGCCAATCCAATGGCGCCTCCTGCGCAAAAGCAAGCCCTTGCCGATCAGGCCCCAACGGTAATCGCGCTGATGAAGAGAGCAGCAGCTTCTCCGGCGTTTGCGAATAATCCAATACGAAGAGCTACTTTACTCACCAGCCTCGGCAGGATCTACGAAGAGCGCCAGGAGTTTGCCGCGGCGATAGGGGCTTACGAAGAAGGCCTGAAAGAGTACAAGCTCGCACCGGGCTCAGCGCCTCCGCAGGTCTACGTACTCGAAGCTCTCACCCGAGTCAGTCGCAGCATGAAAGATGCTCAGGAGGTCAAACGTTATCTCCAGGAAACTGCGCAACTGGTTCCAGAGTTACAGGTTCCTTCTCAGAAGCTGAACAGTTCAATCCTGCTGGGCTCCAACGCGCTGGATGCGAATGACGACAAGCTCGCCCTCGATGCGTTCAAAATCGCGCTTGAAACTTCGCGGGAAATTGGCCAACCGATCTATACGCCCGTTTCTCTCGCGAGCACCCTACACCGTGTAGGCTCGGAATACTCGCGTCGAGGCCGGCTGGAAGATGCGATGGGTTACTTCACGGAGGCGTTGGAACTTTTCCGCAAGGAGAATCAGTTTTACGGTCAGACTATCATTTACACGTCGATCGCTGAGAGTTATACAGCCCGAAAGGAACATTTGAAGGCGATTGAGTACTATCAACGAGCTCTCAGGCTGAATGAGCAATGGAAATACAATATCGGAAGGGGCCAGGCTCTTCGCGCCATAAGCGCATCGTATCGCGCTATGGGAAACAACGCGGAAGCTGAGAACTATCAGAGGCAAGCGGAGGCGCTTGGTCCAGCCGGGCCCTCGGTGCCCGTGCCATTGCCCCCACCTCCACAATAGTTGCGCGGCGGAATATTCCCCGTGCAGGCGTACGTTGGTATTCGATGACTAGATCAGCAACTGAAGTTGCGGAACACGTCGGTGGCCGGTTGTTTGGCGACGGAAGCGTTGCAATTGAACGGGCCGCCGCGCTGGATACTGCGCAGTCAGGTGACATCGCTTATGTCGAAGAAGAGAAATTCTTCGCCTTAGCAAACGACAGCCACGCATCGTGCCTTATAGTTCCCGCCGGTTTCACAGCACATGATGCAGCGCCCGCGCTGATCGAAGTCAACCGGCCAAAACTCGCCTTTGCGCGCGCCGCCGAACTGCTCCATCCCCAAAAACGTCGCGAGCCATTCGTTCATCCGACCGCTGCTATCGCAGAAACGGCAAACATTGATCTGACTGTCTACGTCGGTCCACACGTTTCAATTGGTGAGAGAACGCGTGTCGCTGCCGGCACGCGACTGGAAGCAGGCGTGTCCATTGGCGACAACGTGATCATTGGTAACGACTGTGTGTTGCATCCCGGCGTCGTGCTCTACGACAACGTGTCGCTTGGCGATCGCGTCATTCTTCATGCAGGTGTAGTAATTGGCGCTGATGGTTTTGGTTATGTGCGTGACGACATGGGCCATCATAAGTTTCCTCAACGCGGTACGGTTGTCATCGAAGACGATGTCGAGCTGGGAGCACACACGTGTGTTGATAGGGCTGCTTTGGGCCAGACGCGAATCGGGCGTGGCACGAAGATCGATAACCTGGTCCATGTGGGTCACAACTGCGACATCGGCGAGCGCGTGGTCATCGCGGCCCAAACCGGTATCAGCGGCAGTGTGACTATTGAAGATGATGTCGTGATTGGCGGTCAGGTCGGGTTTGGCGATCACATTCACGTACAAACAGGCGCCGTAATTGGATCTAAAGCCGGCATACTACCCGGAAAAATTGTGCGCCCCGGTGTGTGGTGGGGAATTCCGATTCAACCACTTGAGGATTACAAACGATTGAATGCGCACCTCGCGCGCGTGCCGCAGATGCGTGAAGAGATCAAAGAGTTGAAAGAACAGATCGCGGAGTTGACCCGGAAGAGTGAGAGTGGTCAGGAATAATTTGCGGAACCGCGACCGGTAGGGAGCGGATGCTGGCGTAGGTTTGGAGCAGCCCCTTGTTGAATTCTGGTCAAGGTTATTACCAGCTTTGATTAGTCCATTTATTGTGATGAACAAGAGTGATCGATGAAGCAAACCTCTCAAGTTTGAAGTCTCAGGGTTGGGAAGAGGCGCTTGCGCCCGCTTCAATATGCAAATGCAGAACCCGGAGCGGTAGCGACGGGATGCGAAACACAACTTGATGTTCAAAACCTAACACCGGCATCCGCTCCCTATCGGTCGCGGTTCTGCAAAAGGCCAATGAAGCGGGCAAGTTCCCACCCTGAGACTTGCAAACTTGACCCTTCTCACCTGTGTTCGGCTGTTCTGCTATTTGACTACGACTTCAACGTTTGGAGAATTCTCTCCGCTGCACGCTCAGTAGCGCCGCCTTCGCCCAACTCGTGTGCCACCGCGTGAAGGCGCTCTCGCATTCGTCGATTCCGGTCCTCATCCAACAGCTTCATCAACTCGCCGGCCAGTTTCTCTCCCGTTAAGTCGTGCTGCATTAGCTCAGTTGCCACTCGTTCCCCCGCGATCAGGTTCACGAGTCCAAAATGTTCCGTGTTGATTAAACTTCCGAGAACATGCCAATTCACAGGCGATTCCATGTAAACAATCACCATCGGCGTTCCCAGCAACGCAGCTTCGAGTGTTGCTGTTCCACTCGCTACCGCCGCGGCATCTGACGCAGCCAGCGCCTCACGCGTTTGATCAGTGACGACATGTAAAGCTCGTCTGTCGATCGAGTCTTTTGCAGAGTCAATAACGCCCTGAACTTCATCGACTGAACGGCTCGGAGCGACAACTACAACAAACTGTGCATCGGGTCTCTGGCGCGAGATGAGCTTTGCCGACTCGAGCATCGGCGGTAGGATGCGATGCAACTCCTTACGCCTGCTGCCCGCCAGAAATGAAATAATCGGGCGGGACGGATCCAATTCATTCAGCCGGCAAAACTCTGCGCGTCCGTATCGCGCCTTAACTTCCCCCGCAAGCGGATGGCCCACAAACTCGACGTGCTCTATTCCGCGCTGCGCATACCATTTCTTTTCGAATGGCAGAATCGACAGTAGCAGGTCGACGTTCTTCTCGATCTGTTTTGCGCGATAAGAACGCCAGGCCCAGAGTTGCGGACTGATGTAATAGATGACTTTTAATCCGCGGCGATGAAGAGTACGAGCGAGTTTCAGATTAAACTCAGGCCAATCAATCAGGATTACCGCATCGGGTTTTCGTTCGAAAGCCGCATCTTTTAGCTGGCGAAAGGCGCGCCAAAATTTCGGCAGCGCGCGTCCCACTTCCCAGATTCCCATTATTGCCAGGTCGTCTGAAGCGACAACTGAATTCACGCCGGCCGCTCGCAGTAGTGGACCGGTTGCCCCAAAGAACTCGAAATCTGTTTGCGGTTGGATCTCTCGAAGGACGCGCACCAGTGCAGCACCGTGGGCATCACCCGAAGCCTCTCCGGCAACGATCATTAATCGATGGCTATCAGGCACGGGCGAGATGATAGCAGGAGGGAGAAGTCAGGAGGCAGGAGTCAGGAGCAGGAGCAGGAGCAGGAGCAGGTCTCAGCGAGCAATGGTCAACGAGAGGTTCTGTGTACCCCCAATTTGAATTCGCCAATGAGAATTGAGAAACGCAGATTCAACTTGGAAGTGCAACGGCTTTTGATTTGCGACATCGTGGGTCGAGGAACACAGAACCGGGAGCGGTAGCGACCGGGTTCATGCTGGGATGCGACTCGTGATCAGTCCAATAGCGTCAGAAAGTGGCAAATCAGGTCCCGCCATTGTCACCGCCGACTTATGGGCCCTACATGTTCGCAAGCTGAATTGCTTCTCGATGCGATATAAGAACTTGGACGACCTCAATGACCAAAGCTGATAGCCATTCCATCATGAACCCGGTCGCTAACGCTCCCGGTTCTGTTTTCGTCGACCCACAGCGTTAACGCGATCCAACGCGCATCGAAGCTGCACTTCCAAGTTGAATCTGCGATTCACAAATGAGAAATGAGAAATGAGAAATGAGAAATGGGAAATGGGAAATGGGAAATATAGACTTTCATGCTAGCATCCCTGCGGTCTTAATAATCAGATTTTCAGGCATGTTTACAAACGAATAAAAGATTCGTTGTTGCTCCTGCCCCGGAGCGGAGGTCTTCACTCGCTGTTGCGCATCTCGTTTCGTCCAAGGAACATTGCTCTTTTGTGTGCCCTCGCAAGCGGGATGCTCTGTCCTGCGCCGGCGGCTACCGCGCAGCAAACCAATCCTGTCGATCGGAAAGTGACGAATCCGATGACAGACACGCCAAATGTAAATCCTCTCACCCAGGATCAGCCTGTTCGTCCGCGCACGCGCCCCCGGCAGGATACCGTTGAAGCTACCGACGAGTTGAAGGTCGACGCGGCCAGGCAAACTGTGTCGGGTCCCGAGAACGCGCGGGTATTTGTTTACGAAGGTAACGTTGACGCGCGAATCGGGACGTACCGGTTGCAAGCAGACAAGGTCACTGTTTACGAAGCCACCAACAAAGTGGTTGCGGACGGGAACGTTGTGTTTGATCAGGCTGATCAGCAACGCATCACCGGCTCGCAGGCGGAGTGGAACTATCGAACGAAAACAGGTTTCTTCGTAAACTCTACGGGGTTCACAAACCAGACTCAGGACGGCACGCGACTCTATTTCACGGCAGACCGAATTGAGAAAATCAGTCTGGACACCATAGTCGCTTACAACGTCCAGGTGACGGCATGCGATGAAGAAGTGCCGAAGTGGAGCTTCCATGCGAAGCGCGCCAAAATCAAAACAGGCGACCGCGTGCGCGTTTATTCGCCGAACCTGCGTCTTAAGGGACTGCCGGTCATTTACATGCCTTACGCCTCGGTCTCGATTAAGCAACGAGATCGGGCCTCAGGTTTTCTGACGCCGACTGTCGGTGGTTCCGGCGCGAAAGGCTTTCGTATTTCAAATGCGTACTTTCGGACGTTAGGACGATCTGCAGATCTCACGTTGAGAAACGACATTTACGCGTCGCGTGGTATCGGTTTCGGCGCTGACCTGAGAACGCGCGCGAATTCGCGCTCGTTTCTTAATGTTGGCTTCTATGTGGTAAAGGATCGCATCTTTGGAAACTCGGCCGATGCCACGCATCCTGACCAGGGCGGCTCAAGTTTGTATGCCGAAGGCGTCCACTATTTCCCGAACGGGTTCATCGCCGCAGCCGACGTAAACATCACTTCTAATCTGTCTTACAGGCAGGTGTTCTCTGACAGTATTCAGCAAGCGATCTCACCGGAAGAACGTTCGCAGGTTTTTATAAACAAAGACCACAACGATTACAGTCTCAATTTCCTCGCGCGCACTCAGGTAACGTCGTTGCCAACTTCGCGCATTCGCATCCGCGAACTGCCGAGCATCTCAATCGAAAAGCGCGGCTCTCCTTTAAGCTTCCTGGATAAGATTCCCGTTTATTTTTCCTTCGAGGCGAGTGCTGACGGTGTGAGCAGGAAAGAGACTGTGGAAGATCTGGTTTCGTTCAGGCGCGATGCCGGCGGCGACCCAATCATTTCGCCATCTCTCGTGCAGCGACTCGATTTCCATCCCCGACTTCAGTTGCCCCTCTACTTTTTCGGCATCTCCGTTACAGCTTCGGCCGGCGGACGAGTGACGTTTTACTCGAACTCAATCGATCCGGTTAACCGGGCGATTCTGAGCAAGAACATTACGCGCGCTTACGGTGAATATGAAATCGATGTGCGACCCCCCGCGCTGGCAAAAGATTTTCATCGCGGCAGCGGTTTCTTTTTTCGCCATGTCATCGAGCCGTACATCACCTATCGCCGCATCTCCGGCGTAGATAATTTCGACCGTGTCATCAGGTTTGACTACACCGATGCAGTTGCTGACACCAATGAGATTGAGTTTGGAATTTCGAATCGTTTCTTCACCCGGCGATCGACTGAAACGGTGAGCAGTGCGGCGGTTAAGGCGGCCAGGGCGGGCGGTACTTCGGTCTCGACTCAGCCTTACGAAGCCCTCACGATCACTGTCCGTGGAAAATATTTCTTCGACAGATTCTTTGGGGGAGCACTCATACCCGGTCAACGAAATCAGTTTTATCCCATCAACACTTTGTCGGGCTTCAGCTATGGCGGCGTACCAAGAAGGTTCTCTCCCCTGAACATTGACGCGCGTTATCGCCCCCGGGCCGACCTGTTCGTGGATTTGCGGACCGATCTCGATACGCGCGGCGGCGGGCTGCGTGCTGTCTCCACGACGTTTGGAATCAACCGGCCGCTGATCCAGGCATTTCAAAGTTTTTACTACACGCGAGCCGTCGAGTTGGTCCCCAGCCTCGCTCGCTTTGCCGACGCCCGTGGGCAGGAAGCTGGAACAATCCGCGGCTCGCAATACAGTCCCTCGATTTTCGTGGGAAATCGCGAACGAGGCTTGTACGGCGGTGCATCCTTTTTCTTTGATTTTCAGAGCCGGCCCGGACGGGGCAATAGCTCTCTAATCAGCTCCACGGTCACCCTCGGCTATAGCTGGGACTGCTGCGCCGTCACCGCCCAGCACTACAGCTTTGACGTTGGGGTAAGGAAGGAAAACCGGGTGGTTTTCGGCTTTAGACTCAACGGGATAGGGACGTTTGGCACCGAACAAATCGGGCAACGTTTTCGATAAAACCTGCCATTTATAGCCGCCGTTGACCTCACCAACAGCGTTAACTTGAGAAAAACGTTGTTAATCACAAGGGAATTGTTATATCCTTTGTTTGGCGATTTGGCTGCGGCGGCACCATCCACGGTCCAATCATAAAGATTGAGTATTAAACACTACGATCCGCAGCGCCCGACCTCATAGCTTGCCCCGGTAGTACCCCTCAAAAAATCAATACAAGGATTAAGTCGATAGGAGAAAACTGTGGGCAAACATAGCACCCCGCGGAGCTCCGCCAGGAGACTCCCACAAATTTCTTTCACCACCGTCCTCGTTACGGTCGCAATAGTCGCCATCGCGGCAATGACCGTCGCCTCGAAGCAGAAACTCACAAGCGAGAAGAACGAAGCTTCACAAACGTCAACTGCGGCCGCAAATCACGCCGGAGAGAGTTCTCGATTTCAGTCTCCCGACACCCAGAACGGTGTTCAGGATCCTGAAAAGATAGCCGTCGGTCTGCGGAAGCTGGTCAATCAATCTACAGATGGTTTGGTCGAAGTTCAGCAGGCTGACGGATCAGTATCTGTGAACCTCGACGACCGTTTTCAGAACGTTACAGTTGCGCGCGTAAATGCCAATGGCAGCCTTTCGCAGGCTTGCGTTGATAACCCGCGTGCCGCCGGTGCGTTTTTCGGAGTAGATCCGAAACTGATTGAAAACCAGCCCCAAACTCCAGTTGCGCCAGCAAGAAAAGAAAACCAGTGATGACTCAACTTCTCTCAAAATTCGCCTCTCTCTCGCTCGCTGTCACGGTGGGTCTGCTTGCCTATTCCTCAGCTTACGCTTCGGCGAACATCGTCATTCAAAATGCCGATCCGGCAGGCGTAGGTTTCAACGATCCGACACCGGCAACGCCCGTCGGTGGCAACACCGGCACTACTGTGGGCCAACAGCGTCTGATCGCCTTTCAACATGCTGCCGGTATCTGGGGACAAATGATCAACAGTGGACCGACGATCACCGTTAGGGCCACGTGGGAAGATCTAACGTGCGATTCGACTTCAGGTGTTCTCGGTTCGGCCGGGACTCAAGGGATCGTACGCAATTTCCCGGGAGCGCCGGTTAGTAACATGTGGTATGGCTCCGCGCTGGCGAATGCCCTCGCAGGCAGCGACCTGGATCCAGCGAACGCTGAAATTCGTGCTCGCTTCAACATCCGGCTGGGAACGCCCGGCTGTCTTGAGTCGCGCCAATGGTATCTGGGCCTCGACACTAATCACGGCAACAACATCAATCTCGTAACAGTACTGCTGCATGAGTTGTCGCACGGCCTCGGCTTTCAGACTTTCACTAACAGCTCAAGCACCGGTGCGCAGATGCAGGGTTTTCCCAGCGTTTACGACCGCTTTCTTTATGACAACTCGACCGGCAAGAACTGGGTCCAGATGAGCGACTCCGAACGTCTTGCTTCGGCAATCAACACGAACAACCTCGTCTGGACAGGTCCTCGAGCAATCACCGACGCAGCCAGCGTAATCCCGAGTGCAGGCAGAGACGCGCAGGGACGGCCGTTAATTTATTCGCCTAATCCGGTTCAGGCAGGTTCGTCTGTTTCTCACTGGGACCGGAGTGCGTCGCCAAATCAATTGATGGAACCGAGCATCAGTCTCAGTCTCACGCATAGCGTTGCTGCGCCTCAGGATCTAACAACGTCGCTCTTGTCTGACGTGGGTTGGTTTACAAACGCGCCCGCGCCGACACCAACACCAACGCCGACCACAACTCCGACGCCAACGCCGACGCCTACTCCGACACCAACTCCGACGCCGACTCCGGGGCCTGCAACGATTCAGTTCTCGTCGTCGAGCTTTTCAGTTGCCGAGGGTTCCAGCGCGGTCATTACGGTGACCCGCTCGAACGCATCAGGCGCTGCATCGGTCGAGTACTCAACCAATGATTACTCAGCAGGTCGATGCGACACGGTCGAAGGATACGCCTCAGCGAAGTGCGACTATGCGACCTCCGGTGGCTTGTTATTGTTCGCGCCCGGAGAGACGGTCAAGACCATCGTCTTCTCTACCGTCGATGACGCCTACATCGAGGGCAACGAAACGCTGAGTTTCACATTGGGCAACGCAATTGGTGCTTCGTTATCTGGTCCGATGACGGCCGGCGTTACGGTTCAGGACAACGACTCAAATCCAAATGCGCCAAATCCGTTTAACTCGAATGCCTTCTTCGTGAGGCAGCAGTATCTCGACTTCCTTTTACGCGAACCTGATTCGGGCGGTTACAACGATTGGATGGGCGTGCTTAGCGGTTGTGGCCCCGCCCAGGGCGACCTGGGGTCAGACCCCGGGTGCGATCGCGTTCACGTGTCGTCCGGCTTTTTCCGCTCAACCGAGTTTGGCGAAAAGGGCTACTGGATCTACCGTTTTTACGAAGCAGCGTTGGGACGACGTCCGCAGTTTTCGGAGTTTATGCCGGAAGTGCGACGACTCAGCGGCCTGATGTCGCCGGAGGAGCAGGAGGCTCGCCGGGCCGACTTCATCAACCGCTTCATGCCGCAGGCTGAATTTGCCAGTAAGTATTCCTCGGCGACGGCGCCGCAGAATGCAGCGGAGTTTGTTGGACGCCTGGAGCAGACCTCGGGCATCACGCTGCCTGAAAGCGTTCCGCCGACGCAGCCGGGACAACCGCCGCAATATGGCCGCTCGCAGCTCATTTCCATGATGCAAGAGGGACAGCTCTCTTCGGCACAAACGCTCCGTGCGTTTGTGGAGCAAAAGGTCGTCTGGGACACCTACTTCTATCGGGCGTTCGTGGCCATGCAATACTTCGGTTACCTGCGCCGCGATCCTGACAACGCGGGATACAACGACTGGGTTGACGTATTAACCAACGGCCGGGCGTCGGCAGGAATTCAGGCTGGCGACTATCACCACCTGATTTTCGGCTTCGTTTATTCCGTCGAGTATCGCGAGAGGTTTGGTCGTCCGTAGGGCTCGAACGTCGCACCTACGTTCGACGGCTTTGCCTCAAGAGTCACGAGCGAGGTGAGTTTCGGCTCTGCCGCAGGATGTGAGCCGGTGGCTTTGCCCCGCCGACAAAAGTTAGATAGTTCGCTTGGGCTATGCCCCCTGGTGAGTTTGGCTATTCGAGTCAAAGACTTCATCAAGGGCATAGCCCAAAGATTTAGAAGGCGCCTCGACGGCGGGGCACAGCCACCGCCGTACATCCGGCGGCAAAGCCGAACTTGCATGGACCAAATGAACCTTTGACGCTTTGTAACTACCCAAAAGGTGATTCGACGTTCAATCAAAATGGTTAGAGGCACGGCATCCCGTGCCCCTTCTGCTTTTTGCGGCTTTGCACAAAAAGATAACCATTCTCATCTCCCCTCTCCGCAAGCGGAGAGGGGTTGGGGGAGAGGTGGGCTCGCGCGCCGAACCCCACCCCTAACCCCTCCCCGTTTGCGGGGAGGGGCTACGCAAAACCTGTATGCGTGTTTTGTGTCTTTGCTCAGGTGGTCGGGTTGCTGCCCGTATTTTGGACGTTTGACGGGCCTGAGAGCTATAATCCAGCCGTCCCAAATCGCGTCAGATTTTCGCTATTTGACCGAGTCAATCGCAGCATTTTCTGCCGGGTTCGCATACATCTTCCGAAGCATTCCTTGCATCAGAAGTGACGTTTGTTTCCGCAGAAGCGCGCTGTAAGAAACCCCTGACTTTCAACCAGCGATTTACCGACAACATATATATTCGAAGCATCCGGGATGGACCGCCTCGCGTATTTGAAAAGACATTTAGGGAGAAGTATTGATGTCGCAGTTTCCCCAGCTTCCTTTTGGTTTATGCCCGGACCAGTCTCGGCTTTTACCTAGCTTATTCCGCAGCTTACTCGCCTATGCGATCGTCGCCATTCTGTTTTTGGCGCCGCTGAGCTTCAACGTTTCCGGTCAGAGTCAGGATCCTTCCTCAGGATTCTCTCCCTCAGGATCCAAAAAATCCAACGACGACCATTTCATCCTTTATCAGGATATTAATGGCGATGTGGTTTGCCGCGAGGCGAACGAAGTCGAACGGGAAAAGCTGGACCAGATAAATCCCAGGAATCTCCGGCAGCTTAATCATCTTCCTGACGGGAAAGATGAAGGACTCAGTCTTCAAGCGGACAACGATCTACCAACCCATCTGACTATCATTCTTCGCGGCACAGCGCAGCTCGAGGCGAACCAGCCGGCCAAGAACGCATTCATTCGCGCAGCCCAGGCTTGGGAGAGCTTCGTTAAGTCTCCGGTCACGATCTATTTGGACGTTGATTATGGTCCCACTTTTTTTGGCCAGCCATGGGAAGGCGGCACAATCGGTTCAACCAGTTCGCCCGCAATTGCCAGCTCGTATCAAAGCGTTCGAAACAATCTGAACCTGGGCGCTTCAAACGCCAATGAGTCTTCGGTCTATAACATACTGCCGGCCACGAGCGTGCCTACTGATCTGGGAAACGCGACTTCAGTGTCCGTAAACGCCTCGATCGCCAGGGCGATTGGCCTCCTGGATCCGACAGCACAGCCAACTAACCAGGCCGCTCGCATAGCCTTTAACTCAAACCTCGCCTATGACTTTGATCCCAACAACGGCATTTCCGGCGGAACTGACTTTGAAGCAGTAGCCACGCACGAGATTGGCCACGCGCTCGGTTTCACCTCCCGTTCTGGTAATACTGCCGGCACTTCGACCCCCGCAGTCTGGGACCTGTTTCGCTTTCGCAACGGTGTTGATGTAAACACGTTTTCGACGGCCCAACGCATCATGACGGTTGGGGGGCCAAATGGAAATGCGCTCCAGTTTTACTTCTTTCCAAACGAAGCGCAGTTAGGGCTTTCAACCGGAGGACCCGACGCCGTAAGCACCAACAACGGCGATTCAAATCAATCGAGCCATTGGAAGTACGCACCTCTAAATGGCGGCGTCCTAATCGGAATTATGGATCCGCGAATCGCTCCAAACACGCGCCGCATCATTTTAGATAACGACAAGCGGGCGCTGAATACGTTTGGTTACAACCTCGAAAATAACAGTCCGCCGCCACCCCCACCGCCGCCGCCGCCGCCGCCGGCGAATGACAATTTCAGTGCGGCCCAGACGATTAGTGGCTGTACTGGCACCGTTAATGGCACCAACGTTGGCGCCACCAAGGAGACGGGCGAACCTAATCACTCGCCTGACAACAACGTCGGTGGCGGCTCTGTTTGGTATCAGTGGGTAGCGCCGAGCAGCACCAGCGTCACCATTACAACTGACGGCAGTAGTTACGACACGTTGCTTGGTGTGTGGACCGGCAATTCAGTCGACGGGCTGACGTTAATTGATAGAAACGACGATGTCGTTCTGGGCAGTGTTACGACCAGCACAGTCACGTTTACAGCGACAGCTGGTGTGACGTATCGCATTGCCGTCGACGGGTGGGGCGGCGACTCAGGCAACATTGTCTTGAATTGGAGTCAGCAAAACTGTTCAGTCGGGAATTTCATTCAAATGTCTTCGTCCACTCTAAGTTTGGATGAATCAGGTCCAGCGGCGCTAATCAACGTTACGCGCACCGACCCATCTGGCTCGGCCACAGTTGATTATTCAACCAACGACTTCATGGCCGCGCGTTGTGACACTGTAAGTGGCAATGCTTCCGCGAAGTGTGATTATGCTACCGCGGGAGGCACGTTGCGGTTCGCTCCCTCAGAGAGCACCAAAACAATCGTTGTCTCGCTCGTGAACGACGCACATGTTGAGGGTAACGAGACGTTCACGGTGACGTTGTCGAATGCTACCGGAACCACTTTGGCTTCGCCTTCGGTAACGACGGTGACCATCCAGGATAACGATTCGAATCCTAATGCTGCGAATCCATTCCTGAATAATGCGTTCTTCGTTCGTCAGCAGTATCTCGACTTTCTGTTGCGCGAACCGGACACGGCCGGTTTCAACGATTGGCTGAATGTGCTGAATAACTGTGGCCCAGGTCAGGGTTGGTTGGGTTCTCCTATAGGCTGCGATCGTGTTCACGTCTCATCCGGCTTCTTCCGTTCGACGGAGTTTGGCGAGAAGGGTTATTGGGTCTACCGCTTCTTCGAGACAGGCCTGGGACGTCGCCCGCAGTTTGCCGAATTTATGCCGGAGGTCAGGAGACTGAGCGGTCTCATGACTGATCGCAGAACAGGAAGCGCGACGCGCCGATTTCATTAGTCGATTCATGCAGTTGCCGGAGTTCAACGCCCAGTTCGCGGGTTTGACGGATTCGCCGAGCGATGCATCAGCATTCATTGCGAAGCTCGAACAGGTGGGCCGTGTGACTTTGCCGGCGTCAGCCAATACTGAACCAGGTCAGCCGCCACAATATGGACGGCAGCAATTAATCGACCTGATGGCGACCGGGCAATTTTCGGCCGCGCAAACAATGCGAGCGTTCATCGAACAGAAGGTGGTGTGGGACACTTACTTCTATCGCGCGTTTGTGGCAATGCAGTACTTCGGTTACCTAAGACGCGACCCGGAGCCGGCCGGCTACGACGATTGGGTGAGGGTGTTGACGCATGGCGACGCGCCGACGGGCATTCAGCCTGGCGACTATCGACACCTGATCTTCGGATTTGTTTATTCGGTGGAATACAGAGAACGCTTCGGCAAGCCCTAGGGTGGCTGTGTAAGTATCTTTCGGCTGAGGAACCACTCGAGTTAAGAAACCTCTCAGGTAAGGAAGGGGGCATGCCTCCGCTTGATCTATTGATGCGTGAGCAGGCGCAAGCGCCTCTTCCCGACCCCAAAATTCCCAACCTTGAAATTTGATATGTCCTGGGCGGCGGCGTTATTCACGTCGCCGCTTTTCTGTATCTGGAATCATTCCGATATCATTCGCTGCATCTATGCGTGTAGGTCTCGACGGAATTCCGCTCGCTGCGGTCAAAACGGGCATTGGACATTACACGCTCGAACTTGCGCGCGCGCTGGCTCAGCTTTCAGCCGCAGATGAATTTCAACTGATATCGCCTGTCGCCTCTCCGGGGCTTTCTGCCGCGGAGGTCCAGGGATTTCCACCCAACCTCCAACTGGTCCGTACGAAGTATCTGATGCTTTGGTGGACTGCCGGACTTCCTTTGTACATTCGCCAAACAGCCCTACCGCTGTTCCACGGCACCAACTACGAACTGCCGTTATGGAATGGGTGTGCCCGGGTTGTCAGTATTCACGACCTCTCGTTGTTGTTGCATCCTGAGACCCACCGCCCAGCGGCAGTGAGTCGCGCTCGTCGCCGTTTGCCGTTGATCGCGAAGGCAGCCGACATGATCATTACTTGCAGCGAGAGTGTGAAACAGGAGATCTGTGGGCACTTGCGGGTCAATGCTGACAAGGTAGTAGTTACACCTTACGCAGCCCGTGACCAATTCAAACCTGTCGCAAAGGAGGACGCGGCCCAGGTAAGACAACGACTGGGCATTGACGAGCAATTCATTTTGTTCGTCGGGACGATCGAGCCTCGGAAGAACCTGATTGTATTGATAAAAGCGTTTGCAGAGCTGTTGCGTACGACCACGTTGCGTCCGCAACTTGTGCTGGCGGGGAATCAGGGTTGGCTTAATGAAGAATTGTTCTCATGCATTAGAGAATCAGGCGTCGGTGATCGCATCTGCTTTCCCGGTTATGTCGACGACGATGACCTCGCCGCACTTTATTCGGCGTGCAGCGTCTCCGTCTATCCGTCGATTTACGAAGGCTTCGGTCTTCCACCGTTGGAAGCAATGGCCTGCGGCGCTCCAGTAATAACCACAAACATTCCGGCAATAACTGAGACTGTCGGATCGGCAGCCGTACTTGTTTCACCAACAGATGTTCAGGCGCTGACGAAAAGCATCACTGAAGTTCTGACTGACCCGAACCAAAGGCAGCGTCTGGCAGAAGCTGGTGTGCGACAGGCAGCCCAATTCAGTTGGGAGAAAACGGCAAAGGCTACGCTTGAGGTTTACCTGGAGGCGATGAAGAGGCGAGCTTTAAAGGCCCGAAGGGCCGGGAGTCAATAGCCACGACCGTAAGGTCGTGGAGAAAATACGGTGGTGAAATCGATGAGGCCCGAAGGGCCGGCAGAAGTTTCATTGGAGTGAAACGAACCCTGTGGCTCATAGGTGTGCGAACTTCTATAGCGGAGAACAATCAACTGTCGGCCTTTCAGGCCTCGGGCCTCGGAAAGGTTCAACCCCTTCCTCATCTAAGACATGCTGAGTTGATTGGCTAATAAAAAATAGGCCTGCTGGTATCAGCAGGCCCTTAAAAAAGAAGTGAAGCTCAGCAACTAGAAACGGTTTCGATATTCCACAGACCAGATAAAGCCAAACACGAGGTGACGATAGTCGCCAGGTGCAATCCCTGCCGACGCGCGTCCATTAGTCAATACATCAACCCAGTCGTCATAACCGGCCTGATCCGGATCGCGCTTCAGGTAACCAAAGTATTCCATCGCCACAAATGCGCGGAAGAAGAAGCGGTCCCACACTTCCTGCCCTTCAATGAACGTACGCAACACTTGCGCAGGCGTCTTGGCGCCACTCGCCATTTCACTGATCAACTGATCTTTGTTTGAGATGGTGGTTAATCCGGCGCTTTCGATCAACTTGTTAACAAAAGCCGAAGCATTCTGCGGCGTCATCAATGTTCCATACCGCGCCGTAAATTCGGGCCGGGCCATGAAGTCGTTGATGAAAGCCTGTTTGGCTGTTTCCAACTGGGCAGGCGTCAACTGAAACCCACTCACTCGTTGCAGCTCTGGTTTCCACTCCACGTATTTCGGCAATCGGCCCAGTGAGGCATGGAAAAATCGATAGACCCAATAACCACGTTCGCCGAATTCAGTTGAACGGAAAAACCCCGACGAGACGTGCGTACGATCGCATCCCGGGTCAGCTCCTAATTTGCCTTGATTTGTGCAGTTATTGAGAACGCGGTTCCAGTCGTCGAAGCCTGCCTGATCCGGCAAACGGCCCAGGAAGTCGACGTAGTGTTGGAAAACGAAATAGTCGTTGTCTTCGAAGACCATCGGCTGGTTTGTGCCGGGTCTGAGACGGAGTGGTTTAACCCTCAGGTCACCGTAGAACAACTCTGATGGTAAATTGGGATCCTCAGTGACAATTCTTAGGCTCGGAGGACTTTGACCAAACGCACTTAACGAAACAGTGGCTAGGATAAGACAGACAACTAAGAACTTCATTTACGGCTCCTGAACGCTAAGATGTGTTGGCCTCGGAATACCTGGTGGGGCGGCTTGCGCCTTCCGTGTCTCTGAAACGTGTGGAGTATAAATGGTTGCTTCATATACAGTCAAACAACCAAACAAACGTGAATTGAGCGGAAATCCAGCGGAAAAGACACAATTTCATGCGGGTAGCGGCGGCAGCACGAGCAGCGAAAAATAACCAACCAAACGACCCCAATGGCCATTAGTAAGCACAAACAACCCGGTCAACTCCGGCGATCGGCGCTGTGGGACTGGGTGCTGGCAATTCTGATCGGCGCGGCCGGGACGATCCAGTTTCATCTGCCTCAATTTGCTTCACGCTTCGATCTGTTTCCCGGAGATCGCGGGGATGGTCGGCTGGTCACGTTCCTGGTGGAACATTGGTACCAGGTCGTGAAGGGCAACAACAGTTGGCTATCGCCGCCCATGTTTTACCCGGTGAAGGGGACTATCGGGTACGCCGACCTGATGATTGGGCACGCGTTTCCCTACACAATTCTGCGCGCCATCGGGCTCGACATGTTTCACGCTTCCGAGTTGGCAATCATTCTTCTCAACTTCGCCAACTTCTTCGTTTGCTATGTTCTTCTGCGAAAGATTTTGAAATTCAATAACTTCGCGTCGTGCGCGGGCGCGCTGTTCTTTGCTTTCAATAGTCCGAAGTTAGTTCAACTCGGACATCTACAGCTGCAAACATTGATCTTCCTGCCACTGGCGATCATCTTCGTCGTTCTGTTTGCACGTGAAGGTGAAACGATGAGCCGCTTGAAAGCATTCATTCTGCTGTCGCTGGCCGCCTTGTCGCTCGACTTGCAACTGATGACCGGCTTTTACGCGGGCTGGTTTTTTATCTTCTGGTGTTTTCTGTTCCTGGTAATCGCGCTCGTCTCTTTCGCCGGCGCGGACTTACGTTCTCGCGTTAGTAAAAAAATTCTGGCAGGTCATATTCGCGGCTGGCCTGGTTTTTATTATCGGGCTCACTCCATTTTTCATTGCCTACTATCCGGTGGTCCAGGCGTCCGGGGGACGGCCTTACGAGGAAGTGAAGACGTTCATTCCAGTATTTTGGTCGCTGTTCGTGATGGGTGAACGTAATTACGTTTGGGGCACTCTCTCGGCAACAATTAAGCGCGTTCACGAGATCCATCCGGAATTGCAAATTGGCATTGGTCTGGTTGCGTCGCTCGCCTGGATAGGTCTAACGGTCTTTGCCTTGTGGATGATTAGGCAATCACGACGTACCCGTTCCGGAATCAACGACAACCGCGCGGGCAGTGACAACAATAAAATTCAAACAGGCGCGATCTTTCTGCCACCGCTGATCATTGCCACAACGCTGTTCTATCTAATCGGCATGCGCTATTGGAACGGCTACTCGCCGTGGGAAATTGCGTACGTTTTTCCCGGCGCGAAAGGCGTCCGCGCGGTTGCCAGGTACGTGATGGTTCTAGCGCTGCCGATGTCGATCGGGTTCGCGTACTTGTTGGATCGCGCCTCGAAAAAAATCGCGAGTGCGCAATCAGGTTATCGATCACTTGCTTACACAGCGCTGCTCTTGATCGTCGTAACGTTTGGGATCGTCGAGCAGTCTGCAGTTAACCAAAACTTTAACGGTTTCTCAGTCAAAGCTGAACGCGAATATCTTAACAACCTCGCGGCACGGCTTCCTGACGATTGCTCGGCGTTTTACGTTGGCGTTGGTCCAACCGGAACTCGCAACGAATTTGAGTACCAGATAGACGCTATCATGGTTGCGGTGATGCGCGACGTGCCCACGCTGAATGGATACAGCGGACAACTGCCGCCTGATTGGCCGTTATGGGGAGTGAAGGTGGCCAATTACCCGGAATTCGTAGACAGTTGGGTCCGTCTGAAAAAAATACCAGGCAAAGTATGCCGGCTGGACATTACCGATCCCACCAACTGGACTTACTAAAACAGTGCAGCTTCAATCGCAAATGAACCGTCGCACGCTGCGATCGCTGATTTTGTGCGTTGCTCTGATTGGCGTTTCATGTGATGGCAGGCAGCCTGCGACGCGCGGTGATCAGCCAACGGCTTGTACAGCGTGGCAAGTCGATAGTGGTTACAGCCATCAAGTTGCTTACACACTCGCCGATCCTCATCTAAACGAACTTCAGAGTTACTTCAAACCTGTACTTGACGTGAACAGGAAAGAGTTTGTCGCGCAGCAGCCGGTCAAGGGTTTCGGCGCCGGAACAAGTTATCCACAGATCTGGCTCAGAGACAGCGCGACGATCATTCCGGCGTCGCGGTTCTATTATTCAAGGGAGTATCTGCAAAGTTGGCTCGAAGAACATTTGTCGCACCAACAGGGCGACGGCCAGCTTTACGACTGGATAGCGGCGGGTCCACGTGCTTCGTTCACCGGCGCAGCACCGCAAGCGAAGGAAATCTATCGTCGCAAAGGCACGAACGGAACCGGCGTCACGGTCACGGCCGATAAGAACTCAACTGAGTCAGACCAGGAAACAAGCGCAATCGATGCCGCGTGGCAGTTGTACCAAACTACCGGCGATCGTGATTGGCTGAAAAAGTCGATCAATGGGCGCGCGCTGATAGTTCGTTTGAATGCGGCGCTCGAGTTTCTATTTAAGAGCAAACTCGACCGCGAGCATGGCCTGGTCACCAGCGCATTCGCGATTGACTGGGGCGACGTAAGCCCGACTTATCCGGATCAGCGCGCCATTTATCTCGATAGTAAAACGCCGCTCGTCGCCGGCATCTACACGAATGCCCTCGTCTATCGTGCCGCAAAACAATTGGAAGAACTCAATCGGGGCGCCGGCGATGAAAGCCTGGCAAACAACTGGCGCAATCAAGCGGAACAAATCAAGGAAAAAGTTAATAAGCATCTGTGGCAGCCGGAGCGAGGCTTTTATCGAATACATTTGCTGTTAACTCCGAACCTTATGCCTGCCAACTTCGACGACTCGAACATGTTTGCGATGGGCGGGAACGCCATGGCTGTTTTGAGTGGAGTAGCTGACGACAAGCAAGCGCAGTCCATTTTTAATATCGCCGAAACGCGACAGCGAGGGTTTGGTGTTTCCACCATCTCAGGCGCGTTATTGCCGCCATTTCCGCGCGGCTTTTTCAAACACCCGGCGGTCAGCGAGGAATACGTTTATCAGAATGGCGGTCAATGGGACTGGTTCGGCGCGAGGCTGCTGCTGGCTGAGTTTGAACAAGGTGAGTCGGACAACGCCTATCGTTCATTAATCCAGATCGCGCAGAAGATCTCGACTAACAAAGGTTTGTACGAGTGGCACACAAAGACAGGAGAAGGCAGGGGAAGTAAAGACTACGCGGGCAACGCAGGTGTGTTGGCTGCCGCAGTTTTCCAGGGACTGTTTGGCGTATATCTCACTGCGGAGCAGTTGCGCCTGCAGATTCGTCTGGGTGAACAGCCGGGGCAAATACATTTGTATGAGCCGTCAACCGATCGTTTCGTCGCATATCGTTATTGTTACGACAACGCGAAGCAAACAATTCACCTCGAGTATGAAAGCAACTTCCCTCGCGCCGGCGCGATTAGTTTAAGAGTTCCTAACGACCACAGTGTCTCAGAATTAACCGTCGATGGATCGAAGCGAGAGTTTCGAATGGAGCGAAGAGGGGACGACACCTACATTGTGGTTGAGACTGACTGGCAGCGGCACAAGTTGGAAGCAAAGCTAACTCCGTAGGTGCAACGCTACAGTCTCTCCTTCGCCGTTAAGCGTATCTTTTGTCTTTGGTAATGTCCCCTCCCCGCAAGCGGGGAGGGGTTAGGGGTGGGGTGGAGGCTCTGCTACCTCTCCCCCCATCCCCCTCTCCGCTTGCGGAGAGGGGGCTTTCGGCCGCGGCCCAGGCTGTCACAGTTCGCGCAGTGCTCCAAATACTCACAAACTTCCGTAACGGTCCGCTCGACTCGTTTGCGCCAAACCAGCTCGTTTAATCACTAACTCGTCGTCACCCCAACGACACGCAACTCACGATCATCAATTACTTCGGTACATGACTCAATCGCAGCTTGCAGTCCGTTGCGGACTTGTTCCCGTGTGTATCGTGAAAGCGCGTACTGCCGGCCCAACCGGCCCATTTCCTTTAGTTGACCCTCATCGTCCAGCATCTCGCGCAGCGCCGACGCGAACGTTTCGTAGTCGTGATAAATGCTTCCGCCACCGCTTCGTTCGACGTGATCAACCAAAACCTCGCTGCGATTGCTGGACAAAACAGGTGTCTGCTGCGCCATCGCTTCGAGCGTCACGATACTGAAGCTTTCGTTTCCTGAGGGAATTACGAAAGCTTTCGCGCCGGCCATCAAGCTTAGTTTTTCTTCCTCAGGCACAAAGCCGCGAAACTCAATGTCAGGATGCGACGGCACCGCCATGTCGTCTTTGCCGGTCAGAAGCAGTTTCAAATTCGACGGGAAGGCTTTCTTGAACTCGATGAAAAAATCGAACAGCTCGCTGCTTCCTTTGTTCGGATCAATTCGACCGCAGTACAACAGGTAAGGCCATGGCATCACGACCGGTGGCCGCGGAGTCGTTTCCACACTCATTGAGACGACGCGACCTGGCAGCTCGCCCCACAGATCAGTTCCCACGCGGCGTTCGGCATCCGTTAGCCAAACCAGTGACCGGGCGCGGTGCGCAGCGTGTTTGAAAGCCGAGAGGTACGCGGTGCGTTCGTCGTGCAGCGTTGGCGCGAGCAAACCGTAGTACTTTGGAACTTGAAGCAACCCGAAGTACGTCGTCGGATAAAGATAGGTAACAAAAATAATTCCCTTGTAGTCAGACCAGTGTTGTCTCAGGAATTGCAGCAACGGTTCGGAGTAAGGGCCTTGTTTGCGAATGAACTCTTCCTGAAGGGCCAGCGACCACGGCACATTTCGAACGGCGTGCGTTTCCAAATCTCGCCCGGCCTGAAAATCGTGGTAATCGCGATAGAGTCGTTCGAGAAGCTTGCCCCATCCGAGTGTCCGCCCGATCGTTACCGGGAAACGGCGAATGTCGATACCGTCGACAGTCTCTGTTCCTGCTGGTAAGTCGTTGGCCCAGTCGTGGATGTCGACCGCCGTCGTCGTTAACACATCGACGTGATAGATGTCGCTAAGTAGCGTCGCATATTGCCACGCGAGCGACTCCGATCCTCCAACTACGCTGCTATGGCAGCGTTGCACCACAATGGCTACTTTGTTCATCTTGTCCAACTGCTGTTCACATTAAGCGGGACAGTGATTCCAAAAACGAACTTTCAATCTTCTCGTTGGTGTAAAGCTCATGATAGCGACGCCAACCCATCACCCCCAGCGCGACGGCCGCTGATTCGTTCCTCGCAAATTGATCAATCGACTCCGCGACGAGGTGTTTGTTCCGTTGTTCCCATACCAGGCCGCTTTGGCCCACTGTTCCCGTGACGGCGCTTGACGCAAACGCGATTACCGGGACCTTCAATGCCATCGCTTCTACGAGGGGCACACAGAATCCTTCATGCTCGCTGGTCATGACAAAGACCCTGGCGATTAGGTAATAAGCCTTGAGTTGTTCGTCGGTAACACAACCTGTAAATGTTACGACGTGGCGCACATTCAACTTGTCGGCCAACTCTCGCAGCTTCGCAGAGTAGGATTCGAGCATCTCAGGTTCTTTCCCGACAATGAAGAGGCGGCTGTCTTTGTTGTAGTCGTGATGATAAGTCGCAAACGCTTCAATCAATGATTCGTGTTTCTTGTTTGGCGCCACGCGTCCGACCATCAGAACGTTTACGCCTTCGCCACGCCCCGCCTCCAGTACGTCCGGGTCGGGATCGACTTCCGCCAATCGATCGATGTGATGAAAAGGCGGAACGACGAAATTCCGCGACTCATCGGCGCCCGCCAGTAGCAACTCCCACATGTTGTACTCAGAATCAGAAAGATAAAGATCACATTGCATCCGCGCGAAGTCTTCATTTTGCAGGCGGCCCGCGCGACAAACGTGCTCGTAGTCAGAACTGATGCCTTCGAAGTATTCGGGCGGGGTAATGTTGTGATACTTCACAACCGTTTGACAGGTTGCGTCACGAACGATGTCGCGTCCCACATTCCAGCCCATCGAGTAGTGGTAAATGAGAATGTCGCTTCGTGACTTAGCAAACTGGGTGGCCTCAAACGCGGGCCGAACGCCGACGCCATCGGTGTTCCACTCGTTCGCAAATACACGTACGTCGTGGTTGTGTTCCTTGAGAACGTTGAACATGCCGACTACGTCGTTGCTGACGGCGTCGGCAACAGTCAGGAAAGGCGTCAAGATTGCGATACGACCCAACGATTTGTTCTCCCTGCGAACATGATGCTACGAACAGACTGGCGAATAATCAGTCTCAGTTTACGTGAACGCAGTGGCTATCACGACTGGGCACTGTGCTGCGCTTTGGCCTTCTCTGCAACGATTGCGTAGTCGCGTGGACCATAGAACCACATGTGAAGCGGCTGCAAATTCGAATCGTCGGGGTTAAAAGGGCTGCCTTCTACGGGGTGAATAAACTGGAGCTGGACATTCGTGAAACCAATGTTCTTCAGAACGAAAGTCAGCGTGTGGGGATATAGGGGCTTGTGATGTGTCGGGTCCGAATAAAAATTGCACGCAGCTACTACTAAATTCTCCGGGCTCGGCGTCTCAAACAAGATCAGCCCACCGGGACGAAGTACGCGACGGATCTGACGCAGCAAATGAAAGGTGGTTTCAAACGGTATATGCTCGAGAACGTGGAACGCCGAAACTACGTTCAGCGATTCATCCGGCAGGCTTTCGACGTAACTGATCATTTCGGAATCGATCACATCAAGCCGTTGCTGCCGGCAGCGTTCCAACATTACTTCGTTGATCTCAACTCCCAGTCCTCTCAAACCTTTTGATTTCAGCAGTGCCAGCCAATCGCCGTTACCAGAACCCAAATCCAAAAAGCCGTCTTTGAAACCAGCGCGCTCGACGAAAGGCAAATAGAATTTCAAGCGGTCAGTGATATCGGCCGCGTCACCTCGAAACTGATCTTCAAACAAAGCGTAAACCTTGTTCCACTCCTGGCGCGCGCTGGCAGATGACGGAACTGTGGCACGGGCATCTTGCCCGTGCGCACGGACAGAACTCACCTGCGACTCTTTCGCGCCATCCTTTTGCCGGCGGCTCATCTCTTCACGGGTCTGTTGCACTATCTGCGAAAGTTGTTTGACGCGTTGTCCCAGTAGTTCGGTTGAAGCTTCCGCCTGGCGCACGCGGTTCTCAGCCTTTTCTATCTCACTTGAAACTACCTGGGCGATGAAGTTGTTGATTTGAGTGCCCTGACGCGTCATTTCCTGCGTCTGTTCCCGGTGCAAATCTACGTTCCTTGCACTAGTCTGATTCAGGTGTTCCGTGATTTGTTGAAGCTGAGCCAGGAGCGTTGCTTCGCTTTGGTTTTGTCGCCGGATCGACGTCGGCAGACGCAACAGTGCCAGGAACCAGCGCACTAAGTAACCGATGATCGGCACCCGGCCAAGTCGCTGTGTGGCCGCGGGCCGGTCCAGGCCATCAATGACGATTCGCTGCTTGCGACCTTCGCCCGAGTTCGCGAGCGCTGACAGAACATCGATCTTGTTGAAGTGGCCGCTGCGCAGGGCCGCAAGATTTGCTTCGTAGCCCTTCTGATCAGGTTCTCTTTTGAAAATCGCGCGGTAAGCGTTTCGGACAAACTCGGCGTCGTGG
Organism: Pyrinomonadaceae bacterium; assembly: GCA_963730985.1. Taxonomy (GTDB): domain Bacteria; phylum Acidobacteriota; class Blastocatellia; order Pyrinomonadales; family Pyrinomonadaceae; genus PSRF01. The sequence goes on along the minus strand of CAVSTX010000003.1, from coordinate 365,950 downwards.
TAGAGCAGGAAATCGTTTACGTGGTAGTGGTCATTGCTCTTGAACTCAAACTCCGGCGACAATGTGAGTCGCGGCATTTCAATTCGCCGGGCCAAATCGCGCGGCGGCGCAATCACCGGTTTGGGCCGTTGCTCCGACGTGGCGTCAATATCGATTCCGCGTCGGACCACCGCCGCTCGAATCTCCGCCATAAATTGATCAACGTCGATTTCCGGGTAATTGATTTCTTTCATTGACACTATGAAGAGATTGACTCCAGGTGCGATTCGCCTGCAACTGCGTTCAGCTTCTTGACTGTTACGGCGGCATTCAGGTTGGCAACGCCTTCCATTGGAGTGCCGCTCATTACCTGAAAAAACAATGCGCCGTCGATCCAATCAAAGCTCACTGCATCCAGGCTGTGCGCCGCCACCGCTACGGAATAAGAGTCTGGAGCGAGCCAGCAATCAAATGCAAACGTCACTTCAATTATCTCTCCCCGGCGCACCTCGCCGAGGTCGATCTCCTGAAGCCGCGTGTTAGTGCCGTACAGATGTATGCCGTGACGGTTTCTTATCATGAAGCCGCAAACAGGATCGTCGACGTCAGCAAAAAACAAGACACGAACCCTCACCGTCACTGGCTCGCCGCTCTCAACCAACTCCACCGGCCGGCGCGAGCCGTTCAGGAGTTCAACTTTCAACACTTCCGCTGTTCCGTCGCCGTGGCGAAAACTGTAATTCGTTAGTTTGCTATGGTCGGCATCGACGGAGATATCTTCGGCACGCGCGTCTTCAGTTGCGGGCGCAGAATCAAAAGCTTGTTCGCGCGCCATGATCAACTGTTGATATCTATTCAAAACTTCTGCAGGTTTGCCGTCTGCGATCATATGTCCTTCGTTAAGTAGGATTGCTCGTGAACATAGCGCGCGGACAGCGCTGGGATCGTGGGAGACGAAGAAAATTGTTACGCCGGCTTCCTGCATCTGTTTTAACCGGCGCATGCAACGGTGTTGGAAGACCGCGTCGCCGACCGCCAGCGCTTCATCGATGATCAGGATCTGCGGAGAAGCACTAATCGCGACCGCGAAGGCAAGACGAACATACATCCCGCTGGAATACGTTTTGACGGGTTGACGTATAAACGGACCAATCTCCGCAAACCTTTCGATTTCCGGCAACAACGCTTCGGCTTCGCTGCGCGAGATACCCATCAGCGCGGCGTTCATGTAAACGTTTTCGACACCGGTGAATTCGCTGTTGAATCCGGCGCCAAGCTCGAGCAACGCAGCCACGCGTCCTTCATACCAGACATTTCCGTGCGTCGGTTCGAGTGTGCCCGTGATTATCTGCAGCAACGTAGATTTGCCACTGCCGTTTGGTCCGACGATGCCTGTCGTCGTTCCCGCCTCGATATCGAAAGAAATCTCGTGAAGTGCCCAAAACTCGCGATGACGCTTCCAACGGCCGCGCGTCAACATCTCTTTGAGGCGGTCGTTTGGATGATCGTAGATGCGATATTGCTTTGAGACACGCTCAACGCGCAGGGCTGTGGACATGCTGCACGAGACGATAACTGTTTCGGGTTTGGCGGTAAAGTCGTTGGGAAACACTGTCCCGGCCGCGCTCATTACGTGTGCCGCACCCGCAGAAAATGCTCACACGACGCGGATTAGCTCATTTTGACGGCTGCTTGCGATCAGTCTGATCTGTGCGTAAAATGTCGGTTCTTTTTACGGTGAGTATCTTCACCGAGTATGCGAACGGCTCCCCGGGGCATCTAATCTGCTCGTATCTGCGTCTTTATTCCGGAGGAATTTTGTGAAGCAAGTTCTTAGCTCTCAGTGCGCCATAGTTGTGCTTTTGCTCGCCTTTGGCGCGTTTTCACCTGTACTGGGACAGACACCGACCCCCGATCCGTTCGTTACGCAAATCACATCGTCGCCGATTGGCGGGAATATCAACCCGTTCTTGTCTGCCGTAGGCGACATGACTGCCAACGGCCGCTTTGTCGTTTTCGAGTCAAACGGGAACGTCGCCACGTATAATCCCGATAACGCTGACGGTAACCGCGAAATATTTCTCCTTGATTACGCCCAACGCAGGATCTTTCAGATAACGCATACGAAAAACGTACCCCGGCCGGCGCCCAGTCCGACGCCAACACCGACACCAACACCCACGCCGAGTCCCGCAGCTAGCCCGACTCCGAGTCCGGTGCCAACACCTGCGGATCCTGCTCAAACTCAAATCGAGATCAGCAGCGTCAAACCGATGATCAGTTTCGAGCCGCAACTGATCGGCGGCGTGCGTGTGTTCACGATTGTCTTCAGTTCGAACGCGCCTAGCCCTGGCGGCTTTGACGGTTCTACCACGTCGCCGGGCGATGCGAACCAGGAGATTTGGGTTTATCAACTGCCGGCAGTGGCAGACGTTAATCTAACAACCGGAGACGAACTGCCATTCCTGGATTTAGGCGGCGGTACGTTTGCTCAGATTACTTCAACCACGGCGAGCCGGACTATTCGCCCGGCCATCATTCCCGCTGACGTTGTTGACGACAATCGAGAACCAACGATTAGCGACAATGGCGACATCATCGCGTTTGTTTCCACCCGTAGTCTGGTGGGAACCGGAAACGCAGATGGAAATCCGGAACTGTTCTTCGCAACACGCACCGCAGCCAATTGGTCTACTTTCAACTTCGCGCAGGGGACGACGACTCAGGATGCTGTTGCTGGTGTAGGCCGGATCTTCCAGCAAAATCCATCACTGTCTGCGGATGGATCACGCGTAGTTTTCCTGTCCTCAGCAAACCTTACGGGGAACAACGACGATGGTAGCGGGCGCAGCAATGCTGAAATCTTTATAGCCACTTTTAGTGGAACAGGACTCACCAATGTCCAGCAGGTAACCAGAACGAGATCCGACACGGCGACCGTCAACATCCTTCAGCCCGGCCGTCGCCTAAGCCGCGACGCCAGCCTGATCGCGTTCGAATCCCTGGCGGAAGATCCCAAGGCCAACACTACTGCCACGAACAAACCCTTCCTGGCGATGTTTGTTTACAACGTAGCGACTGACACGTTCAATCAGGTCGGCGCACGCGCGTTGGGCACTCCAGGAGATATAGCCCACTTCCCGACTTTCACAGATTACACGGGACTGACACCCGCAAGTTTGCTATTTACGTCCGCGCTTAATTTCAAAGTCGACGGAACATTTCCGGCCGCGGACCAGACCAGCACCGGTTTGAACCCCGATAATCAGCCGCAGGTTTTTGTTGCGACTCTTCCGATTGGAAGCGGCACCACGTTCACACGATTGACGAGGAATCCCGTGGGCGGGTTTATCTGTGTCACCGGGTCAAACTGTCTTCGTCCGGTTGTAAGCCAGACACGCACTCGCACTGCGTTTAGCATCGGTGCTCTGGAGCTCGGCGGCGGCAACGCTGACGGCTCCATCGAGGTCTTTTACCTGCTCGTTCCCGTAATCGGTTCTGAAAACGGCGCCGCACTTTCGTTCTTCGCTGGAGCAAGCAATTTTCCAGTTGCGACAGCGACGCCATCGCCGAGTCCTGCAGCGTCGCCAACGCCGACTCCCGCACTTGGATCCATTGCTTTTGGTCTTGCTGCAGGCGAGTTGAGTATCGTGCGGTCCACCGTCGGACTCGCGCCTTCCGACAAGAGTGCCGTCGGTGGTCCTGAAACAGAACGCAGTCCAATACTGCCGATTGAACTAAACGGCGTTTCCGTAAGTATCGGTGGCGCCGCCGCCGGGCTCTACAGTATTGGTGACGATCCTGCTGAAGGAATTCAGTTTGTGGTTCCAGTCGGTTTGAGTGCGGGCGTTAAGAATGTCGTAATCAACAACAACGGAACTGTCTACCGCGGATTTCTGCAAGTGGTTCCAGCCCAGCCCGATATCTTCTCTTCAACGAATGATGCTAACGGCGTAGCTGTAGTTTGCAACGTAACCAATACAGCTTCGCCCGGTTGTACGATGGGGCCGTTCCCACTGAACTCCTCAAACGGAACGACGACAGTGCCAACCGTTCTTGAGATTTGGCTGACGGGCGTGCGCGGAATTACGACTGCGGAAACACGAGTGCGCATAGGTACAACTGACATTACGCCCAGCTCTGTTCGACGAAACACGAACATGTTTGGATTTGATCTGATCACGTTCACGCTTCCGTCAACGATAGCGCCTGGCACATATCCGTTGATTGTGACGGTGACCAAGAGCGGCACTTTCCAAAGCCGGGGCGAGGCGACGGCAGCCACAATAACGATAGTTCCGTAGCCTCGAGCGGATAACCGTATTCGGAAAGAACCCGCGCTTCGAAGGGCGCGGGTTTTTTTGTGCCTCGGGGAAACCTTCCGGTGGTAATATCGCAGACGGGCGATTCTCCCCGTTTCTTTCAGGCCCGGTTCTCGGTATCCCACGCAATGCAACGTTTACGAATAGCACTGGCTGTTTTGTTGTTACTGGTCTTTGGTGTGCCAGGTCAACCGTCTTCGTTTGAACCCGCCGCCCCACGCGCCGCGCGTATTCGTTGGGCCACAAAAACAATTCGTATCGCCCTATCGGATTCGTTATACGCATCGCCGGTCGCAGTCCTGGAGGGAAGCGACATCGAGGGCGCAGTCCGGCGCGCATTGGATAGTTGGTCAAATGCGGCGGGTGTCAAATTTGTCGTCGTCCCTTCCAAACTCGAGTCGATCAGCGCGGTGAACGCTCCTGACGGTGTGAGCCTTATCACCATTGCTGCGACCCCCGAGAACCTGTCGATCTTTCGTGACGAAACCAACACTGCGCGCACGCGAGTCTTTTTTGATTCCGAAACGGGTGAGATTAGCGAGGCTGACATTGTTTTAAACCCTTTTCCTTTTTCTGAGGACGGCTTGCTGCTTCAGTTTTCAACCAACGGAACTCCGGGAACGTACGACCTTGAATCGACATTGACCCATGAGATTGGCCATCTGCTTGGTTTGAACCATTCGCACGTTGCCGGCGCGACCATGCAACCATCGCAGGGAATCAACGGCACTTATGGGATGCCCGCGTTGACTGAACGCAGTTTAAGTGACGCCGATAACGTGGCCGCGCGTGGTCTGTATGGTCCATGCGAAGGGCTTGGATCGGTTAAGGGAAGAATACTGAACAGTTCACAGCTCGGCGTCTTCGGGCTGGGCGCGGCGCATGTTTGGCTGGAAGACATCACTTCCGGCCGCGTGACCGGATCAGTAACTACCGGCACGGATGGCCGCTTTAATATCGATTGCCTTCCCGCCGGTGATTATCGAGCTATGGTCGGATACTCAGCTGATTCCTTCAGTGCGCGCGAATCAAAACGCGCGGCACGCCAGTCGTCGTTTCGGAGTGTTGAGATCAGCGGCAGTGTTCGCGTCACCGCCGAGAAACCGGTTGTCATAAATTATATTTTCGTCCCGCCGCAGAACTCACGCCGCAGTCTCGATCCGCGGATGTTTGGCACGGGTGGAGACTTATCAACCGCGCCAATACCAGCGCGAGCCGGATCGAAATTGACGATTTACGTAAGTGGGTTGGGGGTTGATCAGGTGCCGGGCTCAAACTTCACTTTGGGGAGTCCATTCATTATCGTCAATCCTTCCAGCCTTACGCTTGAGCAAGCAAACGGCGCATCGCCGATCGTCAGTTTTGAGATAACGTTAGCGCCGAATGCGCCCACAGGTGATTACACAATTCGTCTCCAGGCAAACTCTGGTGAGACTGCTTATCTGGTGGGAGCACTCACTGTAGAGAAGGCCGGCGTCGAGTAATGTGGCTCGGGCGCTCGGCCCGCGACAGGATAATAAGCACGGCCAACTGCCCGTGCACGTTTGTTTAGCCGAATGATCTCTGCCCAAACAGCACGGCGCGCGGTGTGGCGCCCACTCTGGGAACTTCCCAACCGTCTTGAGTTAATCCTTTCCCTCGCGAAACGCGACCTCGCCTCACGTTACAAAGGTTCAGTTCTCGGGATTGGCTGGGCCATCGTCACGCCGGTCGTAACAATCGCCATTTTCACCTTTATTTTTGCCGGCATATTTGGCGCTCGCTTCGGAGCGCGCGGCACGACATGGGATTACGCGCTGTATCTCTACTGCGGTTTGTTGCCTTGGACCATGTTTCAGGAAACCGTTCAGCAATCGTCAACAGCGGTAGTCAGTCGCGCGAATCTGGTGAAGCGTGTCGTGTTTCCGTTAGAAGCACTGCCGGTTGCACAAGCTTTAGCGGCGCTGGGCACGCAATTGTTCGGAACAGTCGCACTTGTCATTGCTACTCTGGTTCTGCAACAACAATTGCACCTGACGATGATTTGGTTTCCGGTGTTGCTGGTGCCGCAATTGATGGCAGCAATCGGCGCAGCGTGGCTGATCGCTTCATTGGGCGTCTTTTTACGCGATATCGCACAGGGGCTTGCTCTGGTGTTGATGGCGTGGATGTTTGTAACGCCAATAATCTATCCGGAGTCGATCGTGCCCGAGCGTTACCGCCCGTTTATCGAAGCGAATCCTTTTACCGCGCTGGTGCGCAGCTATCGTCGTGTGTTTTTGGAAGGAGTGGGACCAGACTGGCGAAGCCTCGCGTATTTTTCGGCGTTCGCCCTAGTGCTTTTTATATTTGGTTATTGGTGGTTTGCGCGATCGCGCAAGAATTTTGCGGATGTTATTTGAGGGCTACCGTTTCTTTCGTCTCGCGGGAACGGTCCACAGGTAAACCGTCCGGTGCCCCTTTCCCCACGGCACCCGCACAGTCTGTTCGGGTTTCCAATCACCCATTCGAAAATCGTGAGAAACGATTCGCGATCCCGGCCGCAATTCGCGTAGAAGCTTTGGCAGTAGCAATAGATTCAACTTCTCGGACAGATAAAGCGTGACCACGTTGGCTTCACTGTAATTAACAACAAACATGTCGTCGTTTCTAAACCGCACAAGAGACGCGACGTCTGCTTGGCGCGCATTCTCATTTGCCTCAGCTATCAGTTTGGGATCGATCTCTATCCCGATGGCGCGGACGCCATACTGTTTGGCTGCGGCGATAGGAATCCGGCCGTCTCCGCTTCCCAGATCGTAGAGCACGTCGCCGGGTTGAATTGCCGCCAGCCGCAGCATTTCATTAACGGTTTCGGGAGGAGTCGAATAGTAAATGACATCGGGCTTTCGCAGCTGCCGTTTCTTGCTTGTGCGCTGCGAAAGCGTTGATTTGCCCGGCGGCGAGCCGATTAAAGTGTTGCCAAACGCAGGGGACGTAACCCACCAGAACCCCGACAAAGCGACTACGAGGTTAAGTGTTGCTATAGGAACGAAGAGGCGCCGCATGATCATGTTTTCGCTGATGTCGACAGGCAGCCGAAGGTCTTTAAAAAGAGGGCGTTGACAGCTATTTTTGCGCGTGTTAGCGTAGCTTTCGGCTCTTCGATCCGGGAAAGAGCCACCCGTCTCCAGATGTCATTTCCTCCAGCTTTTCCCAATCGCACTGCCACGTTTGACTCCATTCAGGTTTTTAGCGATACATAATACTCTTAATGGCTTTCGAAAAAGCTAAGGTACTAAAGGCCGCCGAAAAATTCCTTTCACAGGGGAAGATCAGCGCCGCTATCAAAGAGTATCGTCAGATCATTGACAATGATCCGAACGATCTCACCACTCTCAACATGTTGGGAGATCTTCTGGCGCGCGCGGGAAAGAAAGAAGAAGCGATCTCCTGCTTCTATCGCATCGCCGAACACTATCGCGAAGAGCAATTCCGGCTGAAAGCCATCGCGATGTACAAGAAGATTGAGAAACTCAAACCCGGCGATCTCCAGACAGCCAAAAACCTTGCCACCTTATACGACGCACAGGGACTCGTCGGCGACGCGCGCGCGCAATATCTAATTATCGCCGACGCATACACCCGAGCAGGTGAAATTCGTAAAACTCTCGAAGTGCTTCACCGGATTGCTGATCTGGATTCACAAAACACAGAGATTCGGCTGAAACTGGCTGATGGTTATTTGAAAGAACAGATGCTGCCTGAAGCCGGCAAAGCCTACGCCGACGCTGCCGGACGCTTGATGGAGAAGGGCGAATTTGAGAAATCCCTGAATGCGTATTCGAAAGCTCTCGAGCTTCGACCGAACGACAAGCACGTCCTTCGTGGAGTGGTGGCGGCCCACGCGCACCTCGGAACAGCGGAAGATTCCGCGGAGCTTCTGGAAAAGGCAGTCGCCGATCATCCTGAAGATACGGAAATACTTTCGATGTTGGCCCAGGCTTACATTGATGCCGGCAACCCTCAGGGCTCTGAGCGCGCGACCGCGCAATTGATGACGCTCGATGCGTCGAATCATCGTCGGTACATTGACGTTGCCCGTGCCTACATCAACTCCGGCGAACAAACTGAGGCGTCGCGGATTCTGGGACTGATCGCCGAGCAAATGCTGGCTGGTCGTGAAGAAAACGATCTGCTCGACCTGGTAAACGAACTTCTGACGCACGATCCCGATCACGTTGGCGGGCTTCGTTTGCTGGCGCGCATTCGCTGGTGGCAACGCGACATGGACAAGTTGCGTTCGGACCTTGAGCGTTTGGCTGAAGCCGCTGAGGCTGCCGGATTAACTGAAGACGAGCGTTACGCGCTCACTCAGCTCGTTAGGCTCGCGCCCGACGAGCCGAGATTTGCCGAACGTCTGGACGCGCTTGGTGGATCTCTCGAAGAAGGTGTGGAAGTGCCGCCCTTTATCGACGAGCCCTCGGCAGGTGTGCCGTCATTTGAAAGTTTTTCCGAGATGGGAGCCACGCCTGAAGTCACCCCTGTCGAAGACGAGTTCGTTTGGAATTCAGTTGCGGAAGAAACATTTGTCCAGGACTCCAACTCTTCATTTGCCGATTTAAATGAGCCCGAAATTGAATCGCATGTAATTGCCGATGCTGAGCTAATTGAAACTTCAAATCAGGAAGTCGTGTTTACTGGAAACGAATTTGCCCCATCCGCCGGTGAGGAAGTTGGGTCAAATGGCGAAGATGGACCGCGAGTTGACGCGCTGATGCAGCAGGAACTTGAAAGCGTCGACTTCTATATCACTCAGGGATACACCGATATCGCTTTGGACACGTTGGAGTTGCTGGAAAAACAGTTTGGCAATCACCCGGAGATTCAATCGCGACGTGCGAAACTTGATCAGAATCGTGCCACGCCGGCTGAAGCGACGATCACCTTCGATGCGGTCGACGAATTTGCTGGTGACGAGTTCACAAGCAACGCAGCTGCCGGCGGCAACGCTGACGTCGAAGTTGCGTTCGCCGAAGTTCAGGACGTGGAAACACCGCCGAGCGTGCCGCTTTCACCCGCACCTTCTAATACTCCGGTAGCAAGTGGTATCGACTCCGGCCTGGCCGAAATATTTGAAGAGTTTCGCCTGGAAGCTGAAAGCGATCACGTTTCTTCCAACGAAGACTACGAAACGCATTACAACATGGCTACGGCGTACAAGGAGATGGACCTCCTCGACGAAGCCATCCGCGAATTTCAGGTTGCTGCCGGGCTCGCGGCGCCGGCCGACGGGACGCCAAGATACTTTCAATGTTGCAACATGCTCGGGCATTGTTTCATGCAGAAACAGATGCCGCGCGCGGCGGTGCTTTGGTTGAAAAAAGGACTTGAAGCGCCCGGGCGCACGCAGGACGAATACAAGGCCCTGCAATACGAGCTGGGCTCCGCTTACGAGCAAATGGGAGATTTGCAACGCGCAATCAGTACGTTCACGGAAGTTTACGGAGTGGACGTTGGCTATCGCGACATCGGTGAGCGGCTACAGGATCTTCAGTTGAAGTCAACGCAGAAGCCGAAGAAGAAAAAAGGGAAGTAGCTCGTCACTGGCTACTCCTGCGCTCGAAGTTTAATTATGTCAGCTAAGTTAAGCGTCATTTTTTATATCGTACTCTGCCTCGAGATCGGAATCGTCCTGACTTTGCTGCCGTGGATTCCGCAAGGCACGCTGGGACTAAGCGACTGGGGAAACAACTATTTTCTGTTATACGCCGCGCGCAAGACCGGATTGTATGGACTGCAAAACGTCGTGGCTTCTGGTTGGGTGCGCGGTGCAGTAACGGGAGTGGGCCTGCTTAACGTTGGCATTGCCTTTTGGGAAATTTTTCATTTCAGGCAAACTGTTCGCACGCTTCAGGAGACTGAATTAGGGCCGCGAAACAGAAATGCACCTGAACCTGCAAACTCCGCTGATCTATCTAATCACGAGCGGCGCGACGACGGCCCAGACCACAACCGCGAGTGACGAGTTTTCCTCCATCCTGCAACTACTAAACGCCGCTGTAGACGCCCGGGTTGATCTCTTTCAAATCCGGGAGAAGCAACTAACGTGCGCCGTGCTGTTTGAGCTCGCGAAACGTGCCGTCGAAATCTGTCGCGGCACGCAAACTCGATTGTTCATAAACGACCGCGCCGATGTGGCAGTTGCCGCCGGCGCCGATGGTGTTCATCTAACAACACAGTCGCTTGATGCTAATGTCGTTCGTAGGACTTTCGGAAAGGAATTACTGATTGGTGTTTCCACGCACCACGTGGATGAAGTAGTAACCGCGCAGCATGATGCGGATTTTGTTGTATTTGGACCGGTTTACGAAACAGAAGACAAGCGCGCCGTGGGACTGGAATCTCTGCGCAGAGCTGCGACGGCTGTGGCTCCATTCCCGGTAATCGCGCTTGGGGGCCTCAATCCGGAGCGGGTCAGCGAGTGCATCGCGGCCGGCGCGCAAGGTGTTGCTGCTATTCGCATGCTGAATGATGCAAAACGACTGCGCGAAGTAGTGCGGGGAATTCGCGCACAGGCGAATCAGCCATAGCTCCGAGAAGTCTGTCAGGTAGGAATACCGCATGCGCCCGTATAAGTTGAATCGAAGATGTCGCTCGCTCTAACAATCGCAGGTTTCGATCCGTCGGGAGGCGCGGGTGTGCTCGCCGATGCGCGTACGTTTGCGGCTTTCAACTTGCGAGCAGTCGCCGTTATTACGTCAATAACTTTTCAGAATGCCGCCAGGTTTTACGGCGCACACCATCAATCCGCACAAAGTATTCGCTCGCAACTCGAATCTATCTTGAGCGATTCCTCGATTGCGTGCGTGAAGACAGGAATGCTGCCGACCAGGGAAGTGGTCGAAGAGGCAGCGCGCGGGCTGCGTGAGAATGACATGCCTGCTCCGGTCGTGGATCCTGTCCTGGTATCGTCATCCGGCACACGATTGATGGAAGATGACGCCATTTCTGTGTTGATTGAAAAGCTTTTCCCTTTGGCGCGCGTTGTGACGCCCAATGTGCCGGAAGCTGAACGCCTGACGGGCAAGTTGATTGATTCAGAAGATGCAATGCGAAGTGCCGCTGCAGAAATCCGTGCCATGGGAGCGCGTGCAGTGCTCGTCAAGGGTGGCCACTTGATTGGAGAAGAAGCGATTGACGTGCTGGACGACAACGGGAGCGTAACCACGTTTCGTGAAGCACGAATCGCCGGCGCGGAAGTTCATGGAAGTGGTTGTGTCTTCTCAGCAGCGATAGCCGCCGGTTTGGGTAAGGGCCAAACGCTCGAATATGCAATTAGACTTGCAAAGGGATATTTGTCAGATGAAGTGTTGCGCAACAGGAATTAGATCGCGGATGAAGCCGCGACTATTCTTCTTCCGCCGGCGCTGCTTCGATTGTCACCTGCTCCATTTTCACTTCCGATGTCGGACGATCGCTTCGATCCGTTTCCATAGTTGCAATCGTATCGACGACATCGAGCCCGTCGGTGACGCGGCCGAAGATCGTGTAGTTTGGCGGCAGGGGATAATCGGCGTGCATGATGAAAAACTGCGAACCATTCGTGTTTGGCCCAGCATTGGCCATCGCGACGGTGCCCTTCTTGTAGCCCCGTTGATAGACCGCTGAAGCCACATCGATCTCGTCTTTAAAGCGACCGCCTGCCGCTGATTCTCCGCCTCGTCCGGTGCCCGTCGGATCACCGCCCTGGATCATGAATCCCTTGATCACGCGATGAAAAATCACGCCGTCGTAGTAACCTCGTTCAGCCAGGGTAATGAAATTCTCTGTCGTTTTAGGTGCATCTGATTCGAGCAACTCGAAGCGGATAGTCCCGTGGTTCGTTTGGATTGCGGCGGTGCGATTTGGCATGTTTCTCCTGAAAACCGATATGTACTGATGCGTTAAAGGGGTGATTCAGAAGATACTTTGTTGCGCCGTATTTGTCACTTGACGGTCGATGACAGATGCGACGCCGGTACCACAAATCGCGTTCGCCTCAAGTGCAATATGCATGCTCCAAGTGCCGCTGATGGATGGCAACATAGCAACGCTAGTTTTACTAGTTCCACATAAATTGAGGGAAAGGCCCGAAAAATGAACGTTACTCACCTCGAATGTGCCGCTTGTCAGACAACGTATGAGGCACAGCGGTTGCTCAACTTGTGCCATAGGTGCGGCAAGCCGCTGCTGGTTCGTTACGACCTCCTGCGCGTGGCGCGGGCATTGAAAAAGGAAGACCTGGTAAGCCGGCGGGCTGACTTGTGGCGCTATCGAGAACTCTTGCCGGTTCGTAACGATGACAACATTGTCTCGCTCGGCGAGGGTTGGACGCCGCTCCTGCGCGCTAACAAATTAGGAAGTGAAGTTGGAATTGACGAGCTCTACATCAAAGACGAATCGCAGAACCCCACGCAAAGCTTCAAGGCTCGTGGAATGTCGGCGGCGGTCTCGATGGCAAAGGAATTGGGCGCGCAAAAACTCGCTGTGCCGTCAGCCGGCAACGCAGCCGGAGCTCTGGCAGCATATGCAGCCCGCGCGGGACTCGAGTGTTTTATCTTCATGCCTGACGACACTCCACGCGCAAACGTTGTCGAGTGTGAACAGACAGGCGCCCACGTCACCTTGATGCGAGGGCTCATAACCGACTGTGGAGCTGAAGTCGCCAGGCGCAAAGATGCGGAAGGTTGGTTTGATGTTTCGACCTTGAAAGAACCATATCGAGTTGAAGGTAAGAAGACACTCGGATACGAGTTGGCCGAACAACTCAACTGGGAATTGCCGGACGTCATTATTTATCCCACTGGCGGCGGAACAGGTTTGATTGGCATGTGGAAAGCATTTGATGAAATGGAACAGATGGGTTGGATAGGCTCGAAGCGCCCGCGGATGGTGACGGTCCAGGCAGCGGGATGCGCACCGATTGTAAAGGCGTTTGAAGAAGGGAAGCGATTCGCAGATGAGTTTCCCGACGCCGAGACTGTGGCCTCCGGCCTGCGCGTGCCCCGCGCAATCGGCGACTTTCTGATTCTCGACGCCTTACGGGAATCGAACGGGACGGCCTTAGCGGTTTCTGATGAAGAGTTACTCGCCGCAACGGGCGAGATTGGCGCAGCGGAAGGCGTATTCTGCGCGCCCGAGGGTGCGGCATGTTTGCCGGCGCTCAGGACATTGATTGACAGCGGCGCCGTTGGAAGAAACGACCGGGTAGTTCTATTTAACACCGGAGCGGGGGTCAAATACCTCGAAGCATTTTGAAGGATAAGCATGAAAATCGCGACGAATGGCGTTATCAGTTCCCTGTGTGTGATGCTGACCGTCGGGTCGTTTGGTCGAGCCCGGGCGACAGCGCAGAACGAACAATCCGCATCTCATGGTCTTGAACAAACGGCGCCATCAAAAAACGTCTGTGCGGCCTCCGGTTGCAGTAATTAGAAATAGGAGTTGGAAACAGTGAATAGAATTATCAGTGTCTTTATCATTCTTGTGAGTTCGACCATCGCAATGGCCCAACAGCCGTCGAGCGGGTGGCTAAAGGCCGACGAGCGGCAGCAGTTTGAAACGCTGCGACGCGGTGGCACCGAAGCCCTTTACAACCTTGATTACGACAAAGCCCTGAAAGACTTCAAAGAGATTGCTCGGCTTTATCCGAACCATCCAGCGGGGCCACAGCTTTTGGCCGCGCGGCTATGGATGAAGACACTGCACGAAACGCGGCGACTCCAATCGTCGTTGTACAGCTCTGAAAGTTTCTATGCCACCGGCGACGACAAAGTTGATCCGAAAATCATTGATGAGTTTCGCAGTTTGACGCGCGAAGCGAAACGGCGCGCCGACGCGCGCGTAAAGCAGGACCCGACAGACGTTGAGGCCCACTATTGGTCAGGTGCAGTAGCCGGATTAAAAGCTTCCTTTGAAGAAGCGGTCGAGCGCCGCCACTATGCCGCGCTCCGCGATGGGAATGACGCGGTGGACCATCACCGTGAGGTTATGAAACTCGATCCCAACTACATCGACGCAGGAGTGACGGTTGGTCTTTACGAGTACGTAGTGGGGTCGCTCCCGTTGCCGATCAAAATCGTTGCCGGCATTGGTGGTTTTCGTGGGTCCAAAAAGAAGGGACTCCAACTGCTTGAACGCGTCGCCAAGGAAGGCGATTGGGCCAGCAACGATTCCAAAACTCTTTTGATTGTTCTTTACACGCGCGAGAAAAGATTCGCGGACGCACTCGCGTTTGCGCGCGAGCTGAGCGCGAAGTATCCCCGGAACTACTTATTCCGATTGGAAACGGCCAGCGCGCTGGTTTCGCAGGCGGAAGTGGAACGAAAAGCCAAGAACCTGGATGCCGCTACCAGGGCGGAGCGTGAGGCTTTTGCTACTTTTGAGGAGCTGCTGCGCGAGCGCGCGTTGCGCGACACAGTCTCACGCGTCCTTGATTTGGTCCACTTCAAATACGGCGAAGTGTTGCTGGCGGCAGGAGAAGGCGATCGCGCCGCGAAGGAATTCATCGCCACGACGAAGATGGAGAAAGCCGAGCCTTCGCTCGTTACAATGGCCCATCTAAACGCTGCGCGAGCGTACGATTTGGCCGGTAAACGAAACGATGCGCTTTCCCAGTATCGCGAAGTCTTGACGCGGCCGGATATTTACTCGGCGCACGATGCTGCTAAGAAAGGCCTGCGGGAACCTTTCAAGAACGAACTCGGCGGTCTGTAACTTTGTGGCACAGACTTCAGTCTGCGCTTCATAGGAGATCCACGAAGGAACACTAACTCTTGTTCGCGAGAGTTCGTGTATTTTCGTGGATTGTCTTATGTCTGCGGGAGCAACTTATCAGGCAGCGAACGAGACAGATTGTTCATTGCTTTGCTCTGCGTAATCTGCGTAATCTGTGGATATGACCGGTCCTAACGCCGCCCTCGAGTCGATTGCGCAAGCCTCACCAGCGGTTGAAACATTCGATCTTGTTCGTCACTTCGGTGATTTCGTCGCGGTCGATAATCTCAATCTGGCGATCAACCGCGGCAGCTTCTTCGGATTTCTGGGACCAAACGGCGCTGGCAAATCAACGACAATCAAAATGCTGACAGGTTTGCTGGCTCCTACCAGCGGGCGCATTCGTGTGCTCGAACGCGATCTCGCGGTTGATCCGCTTGAGGTGAAGCGCCGCATTGGAGTTGTGCCGGAGGATCTGAACCTGTTTGAAAGGTTGACCGGCCCGGAGATGCTGGCTTTCACCGGACGAATGTACGGATTGACAAAGGATGATATCGCCGAACGCTCGCCCGAGCTTCTCGATCTGATGGAGTTGCGGGACGAGCCGCGGAAGTTAATCGTCGAGTACTCTCACGGAATGAAAAAGAAATTGTCACTGGCTTGCGCGTTAATTCATCGTCCGGAGATCATGTTTCTCGATGAGCCTTTTGAAGGTGTTGACGCCATCGCCTCACGAACGTTGAAAGATCTGCTGTCGCGTCTGACTTCGCGGGGAATGACTGTCTTCCTCACATCCCACGTGCTGGAGATCGTAGAACGACTTTGCACTGACATTGCGATTATTTCGCAGGGCAAGTTGCTGGCAGCCGGTTCACTTAATGAACTGCGACGAGGAATACAACTCGACGGTCAGGATGCGAAAGGCCCAATGTCGCTTGAAGAATATTTCATTCACGTGGTGGGCGGTGCTCCAAAGGGCAGCCAGGATGAAATTCTTCAATGGCTCACGTGACATGTTTTACCAACAATGAGGAGGCATAAGTAGAGTGTCAACGAGCGCCTTAAAAATTATCGGAACAGTATTTCTGATAGCGGCCGTAGTTACGGGACTCTTAAATCTAAAACGCACAGCGGATTTGGGTATGCCCTGGCTGTCTCCGCTTTTGCTGGTAATCGGAATCGCCCTCGTGCTCAACGCACGAAAGCGAACGTGAACAGGTATTTTTGATCCTCGCTAGGTCCCACAAACAGCTATATACTTTCGTCACCCTCGCGCTGTCCAATCTGGATAAAGGAGTTCACCATGCCGAACGATCCCAATCTATCGGGTGACACTTGCATTTTCATGGAGGCAGCCGCAGGCGATGGCGGTTCACACACGGCCAACGTGTTCTGGTTGAGTCCGGACATTACTTTGACCGGGCCTGTCTCAGGACCTGACAAAGCCGATCCGGGCCAGGTTAATCCAGTCTCGGTGAAGTTTCATCGTAAGGGTGACGAGAGCAATTGCGTATTCCCCGGCGCCGAGTCGATCACGGTCGAACTGTGGGCCGGAAATCCCTCGATAGCGATGTCGCCAAACAACGCGGCGAGCACGAGCCTGATTCAACTGATCGGTACAGCGCTGCCCGCGCCTGGAGCATCCGGTGGCCAGGTTATTGATTGGACCCCTCCCTCAGGCGTGCCGGACGATCATCCCGAAAGCCCGGGACATAAATGTTTGATCGCGCGTTGCTATCCTGACAATCTCACTCCCAGCGCTCAAAATTTTCATGTACCCGACGATCAACACGTCGCGCAGAGAAATATCTGCATCGTTCCCTGCGATGGTCCAGGCGCGGCGAAACGTCCAGGGCCATGCGGCTTCACCGTTAACACAATCAACCCTAACGTGGAAAAGCCGGACAAAGTGACTTTGCGAGCAGTCGTCGATCTCCACCCGGATAAATTCGTTAAGGACACCGTGCTGCACACTCTCCGAAGGTTTTCGAGTTTTAAGAGACTGGCGACACGCGCGCCGCAGCGTTTTGCGTTTGAGTTGCGGGAATTTCCTGACGCTGAGATTAATGACCGGACACGTTTGGGATGCTTGGGAATTCTCGGCGGAGGTCAACGTTCCTATTCCGCGGCGTTTGTTCTTGGGCCTGCTCAGCTGATCAAGGTTGGCTTTCAGGCAGACCTCCAGGGAGCGACGTTTGGCGATGCCTACATTTTTCACCTGACGCAGTTTGGCTCAGACCATCGACCTCAGGGAGGGTTAACGCTGGTGATGGTCGCCTGAGGACGTCTCTACGTCCTGCTCGGTAAGTTGGTTGAGAGATTCCCTGGACAGCCGGCTTTGTATTCACCGAAGCAGATCAATTTCGCTAACAGCCAACAAGGTAGCCCTCCCAAACCCACTAATGTCGCTGGTAGTGACACATCGGCGAAACCCTATCAACTCTGTGCGCCGACAAAACAGAACCGGGAGCGATAGCGACCGGCTTGGTGCAGCAATGACTTTCAAGGTGAGGGCAGTAACGCGACCATATGTGGTTTGTGGGCGCAGGAAAAATAACAGTCTTTTCAATGCCCAGAAGAATTTCGAGGGCCCGTGCTTGAAAGCTTTGCACGATGAGCCCGGTCGCTACCGCTCCCGGTTCTGTCTTCGGCGACACACATCGTTGAATCAGGCGCCTCGGGTCTCACTATGATCAGGTGACTATGCGAATTGATCCTAACGCTCCGCGGTTATTTCAGCACGTTCAGATTCAAATGAGATTGATACTGGGCTGAGCGATAAACACGTTGCGTCGCTTTCTGAAAATCTGTGTCCTTACCCAGTTTGTAATTGGACACGAACTTTTGTGGGTTTCGAGCTACGAGTGGAAACCAGGTGCTTTGGATTTGCACCATGATGCGATGGCCCTTACGAAATGTGTGTAGAACTCCAGGCATCACGTAGGAAATTTTGGTTGGTGTATTTGGTTTTAATGCTTCCGGCTTTTCAAAGCTGTTGCGGAACCTCACTGGAAATGGCTCGCCTCTGAGTAACATCTGATAACCGCCCGGCTTAAACACGGACGCGGCTGAGTCGGCAGGCGGTTGTATTTTTTCCCCGGCTACTCCGCTTTCAGGATAATTGTAGTCGTCGGGAAATACGTCGATCAGTTTCACAACAAAATCTGAATCCGTTCCGGTTGACGAAATAAACAGCTCCGGCTTGATATCACCGGCGACAGTAATGTCCTGCGCCAGCGGCTCGGTCTGGTAAACGAGCACATCCGGACGCGTGGCTGCAAATCTCTGGTCCTCGGTCATGAAATCTCGAGGGTAGTTGAGACTGATCTTTTGCGTGTAAGGTACGGGATTCCATGGATCGCTCACATACTCATCGTGAGCCGTACGCGCGTCTCGTTTTCCCGGTCGTTCAAATGACAACCGACCATCAGCGTGAAGATAAAGAGGCGTGGTAACGACGCCCTCCGGGTTCCAACTTGAGTAACTACGCCACTCGTTAGCGCCGGTATCAAAGGCGTTGACGTCCTTGATCCTTGAAACGTCGCCTTTGTCGTTTAAGAAATAGTTGAAAAAGGCGAACTCGAACCGCTCGCGATAAAGGAGCGACGTCTTGTCTTCGAAGTAAGCAGTGCCCAGCCAGTCGCCGTCTGAACGTGACCAACCACCGTGATACCACGGACCCATCACCAGCACGTTGTAGATACCGGGATTTTGACGTTCGATATGGCGATAAGTTTCCAGGGCACCGAACAGATCTTCGTTGTCGTACCAACCCCCGACCGTCATCACCGCGGTGCGAATGTTTTTGAGTTTCGGAAGAATGTTCCGATCCTTCCAGAACTGATCGTAGTTTGGGTGGGCCATCATCTGGTCCCAAAACTTTATGCGCGTTCCCAATTGTTTTTGATACACATCGCCGGAGTTAACCAATCCACCCATCGCCAGGTAGTAGTTGTAACCATCCTCAGTGCCAAACTTGAATGGTTTTTGATAATCGTCACTGTTAATCGGACGCGGACGCGGTTGGCCAAAACCGCGAAAGAAGGAGAAGTTCTGCGCGAGAAACAGGGCGCCGTTGTGATGCATATCGTCGCCGATAAACCAATCAGAGACCGGCGCCTGAGGTGAGATCGCTTTTACTGCCGGATGATTGTCGATGCCGGCCATCGACGTGTAAAAGCCGGGATACGAAATGCCCCACACGCCCACGCGTCCGTTGTTGTTCGGAATGTTCTTGATAAGCCATTCGATCGTGTCGTAGGTATCAGAAGTTTCGTCCGTCTGTTTGCCCGTCTTGTTGGAAACATAAGGACGAACGTCTTCAAACTCTCCTTCACTCATATACCGGCCCCGAACGTCCTGGTACACAAATATGAAACCTTCGTTTTGAAACCACGTTGAGGGTCCCAGCGCGGTTCGATAGGCCGCGCCGTACGGAGACACGGTGTAGGGCGTTCGATTCAACATGATCGCGTACTTGCGGCTCGTGTCTTTCGGTGTATAGATCGCCGTAAACAACCTAGCGCCGTCTCGCATAGCAATCTGCTGTTCTGTTTTGTTGTAACGAGCTTTAACTTCCGCTTCGGTTTGCGCCGTTAGGGAGACTGGAACCGCAAGAAAAAGTAATGCGAGTGCGACCGGGAAACGCCATTTCATGATGCTTGCCTCTGTAGCAGATTAGTTTAATAGCAACGACTAGTATAACGGACGGGGCGTCAGGGAGATGCCATTTGGTTGGATTGTATGCAGCACCAACATACACTGTATAATTGCTGCATGAAGATTCTGAACTTCACGGTAGTAATGACCCCGGATATCGATGGAGGCTATGTTGTAACTTGTCCCGCTCTACCTGGACTTGTGACTGAGGGCGAGACTCTGGAGGATGCTCGCGTCATGGCGACCGACGCCATTCGGGGATATTTGGAGAGTCTGGAAAAGAACGGTGAACCTATTCCCACTGATGAATCATTCACCGAACAATTAGCCATCGAAGTAGCGTGAAGCATTTTCTGTCCTTATCTCATAACAAGGCGACAAATTCCTCTACCGTCAATCCTGCCTTAGAAATGATGGACGCAAGCGTCCCGCGCTTTAGATCTCTGTTGTGCCAGGGAACCGACACTCTCACGTTTTCCTTCTTCAGAAAGTAATGGCTGCCCGTCGTGTGGTGGATGAAGAAACCATCTCGTTGAAGAGCGCGGATCACCATCTTTGGTTTAACGGCCGGTAATTTCATTCATCACCCGGAGCCTATGAACGCTCTGTGAGCGGGACGGGTGAACTAGTTTTGAGTAATAGCGGTAATCGAAAGCGAAAGAGGCTAACCAACTTCGACGATCAACTCACGACCAAATGTGTAGTTGGGGCGTTTACGTCCTTTGAGGTACTTGGCTGCCGTTTGGGAAAGGGCAGTTATCAGAATTGGCAGGGCAATCGTCGCGTCGCAGTTAACGTAAGCGCTGTGTGCGCCACGCGCGAGTTTTCCGTAAATCAATCCCTCGTCGAAGGCGACTGCATTGGACCGGCCGCCCGGGTGTGGGGCGTCAGTCGTGATTTGAATAGCGTACTTGTGTCCCTGGTGGTGGTTCTTGAGGATGAAGGAAGAAACTTCCGTCTGCTGAACAAAACTCTTCGGCGTCCCGCCACCCAGGTTAATCACGCCGGTTACGCGCGCCCGAGCAGTCACCGTCGCCATGTCGAGTACATCCTGGACCAGGTCAAACATGAAGTTGTTCTTCTTCTCAAAACGTGCGGACGCGATACCAATCGCGATACCGCTGTCGGCGATGGCCGGACAAAAGATGGGAACGCGTGCTTTGTATGCGGACGTCAGAACACCGTCTTCAGTCGCAATTTCAGATAACTCGCGGCCGAGCAAATGAAGATACTCGCGCGTCGAGTAAGGCCGCGACTGGTCGAGTTGATTAGTAAATCCACCCACCCATTCGTTCGCTTCACGATACTCTTCGTCGCTCGCTAGCAGGTCCCACATCCGACTGATTTGGGCAGAATCCAGCTCAGCGTCCGTCATGTTTGGGTGTGCCTGGAAGTGATAACGGCCCAGTGTTTCGTGCAGGTCGTGAAACAGCATCGAACCTGAGACGACCAGCACATCGACGAAACGGTTTTTGATTACATAAGCGAGCAGGCGACGCATGCCCGCGGGAATCAAAGCGCCCGAGCCGGCCACGATGATCGTTGTGTTGTCGCCCAGCATGTCGAGCCAAATGCGGTGGGCTTCGGCCATCTGCCGTCCGCCAAATCCGGCGCCCTCCATCTTTTCAAGTAGACCGGCAACCGAGCGGTCGCGGTCTACCTGGATTGGGCGGGTCGGCGTCGTCAAATATTTCGATGCCTTGGGTTTTCGCTGCGTGACCATAGAGATTATCAACCTCGCAAAATTAGTCTCGAATAAGTGCTGATCTAAGAAAGTTAATAATCATCGCGTCGTCGCGAAGGCGACTTCGGCCCGTTAACTGATAAATACGTGTAGGCGTCGTACCGAGATTCGTAAAACTGTGCGAGGTCCGCGCCGTCGGCCTCGCTTAACTCACCATCCTT
Source organism: Pyrinomonadaceae bacterium (assembly GCA_963730985.1). Lineage (GTDB taxonomy): Bacteria > Acidobacteriota > Blastocatellia > Pyrinomonadales > Pyrinomonadaceae > PSRF01. Next base: position 344,369 of record CAVSTX010000003.1, on the reverse strand, counting down.
GACCCGCTGGCTTATCAAACGACGGAACCCATCGTGGAGCAGACTCTTTTCATAACGCGCACGCTCGGTGGCTTCGCCGACTGTGGTCCCGCGAATCACCTTCTTAATGAGGTAGCCTTCATCGTCGATGTAGATATGCGCCTCGTGGGGCGTGCCAAACAGGTTATGGTTGTTTCCCATAACTTCCTGGTAAGCGCCGACCAGCAGGAACGCGAGGTAATAAGTTTCCCCCGGAATGAGCTTATGCAGTTCCAGCACCTGCTTTACATCGTGAAGGTCTACAAACTTATCGACCACGCCATCCGAATCGCAGGTGATGTCGCAAAGCGTCGCGTACTCCGTTGGAGGCTTGTTAAGCATGTGGATGGGAACGATGGGAAACAACTGGTCCAACGCCCAATGATCCGGAGCCGAGCGGAAGACAGAAAAGTTAGTCAAATACTTCGCGCATAACAGCCGGCGCAGATCGGCAAACTCTTCGGAAATGTATTTTGCCTGTTGCGCGTATTTGTCTGCGCGCTCGCAAACGTCCCAGAACAACACCTCGCCTTTGGCCCGATCCTCCAACGACACGAGCCCGAGGTTGAACAACGTAAACAACTCCTCACGATGTTCGAGCGCGTCGTGGTAATACTCCCGATAGTTCTTAACCGTAATCGACTCGCGCAGCTCGCCTAGTTCGGTGACGACCTGGGGGTCATCGGCGTCAATTGCGATCGGAGTAATGTCTTCGACGACCGTTTCGATTTCATCCTGAACGTTGGTGATCAGAAGCGCGTGGTACGCGGCGAGAAAGCGTCCTGATTCCTGAATGATTGTCGGATGCGGAACATTCTCGTCATCGCAAACTTGCTTGATCGTGTAGATGACGTCGTTGGCAAATTCCTGCGCCGTGTAATTTGCAGACGAATCAAAGGCCGTTTTCGAACCGTCGTAATCGACGGCCATACCGCCGCCTACGTCGAGCAGGTCCACCGGCACCTTCATTTGATAGATTTTTGCGTAGACGCGCGCTGCTTCCTTCATCGCGTTCTTGATGCGCTTGATGTCAGTAAGCTGCGAACCGATGTGGAAGTGAAGCAGCCGGAGCATGTTGGTTCGTCCCGCTTCTTCGAGCCGGTTGATGACTTCCAGAATCTCCGTCGTAGTTAGTCCAAACTTCGCCGCTTCGCCTCCTGATTTTTCCCAGCGCCCCGAACCCTTGGAGTAAAGCTTTACGCGCATCCCGAGAATCGGAAGATTGCCTTCATAGCGATCCACGAGATTCAGTACATGATCGAGTTCGTTCAACTTCTCGATCACTATCACGACGCGTTTCCCGCATTGCGCACCCGCGAATGCCAGCTCGATAAACTCTTCGTCTTTGAAACCATTCAAGACAAGCAAACTGTCAGGTGTTTGTTCGAGCGCCAGAGCCGCGTATAGTTCAGCTTTTGATCCTGCCTCGAGTCCGAAGTCGTAACGGGAACCTTCCCGCAAGTATTCCTCAACGAGAGCGCGCTGCTGATTAACCTTCATCGGGTAAACGCACATGTGCGTGCCCTGATACTCAAACTCTCTAATCGACCGGCTAAAAGCGCGCTGAAGTTTCCGCACCTGGGCGGCGACTAGTTGAGGGAACCGCAAAAGGATAGGCGCGCCAATGCCTCTGCGCGCGAGGTCATCGACGATCTCTTTTAAATCTGCTGAACGGGAATCACCCTCGGCGGGACGGACAATGAGGTTGCCCTTGCGATTTACGTCGAAGTATCCAGCGCCCCAATTTTCGATGCCATACGTTTCGAGCGTCTGCTCAATTGCCGTCGTCAATTCGCGGTCTCCTGACTTAACTTCACAAAACTCGCCTGTTCGGGATTCGAGTAATCAAAGCGTAGTTATAGACATCCTTAGCTTGAGCGGAGAATATCTGGATGGGACGCTTAGGCCCGAAATGTAACAGAAAAGCGGGGGTCGGTCTATCACTTTTTTGTTTCAAAACGGGCGTTTCAAGGGGCTAAGTCGTTGCCAGGTTGAGGGTTAATCTGGAAGTCCACCGAAGACGAAATGAGAGCGGTTACTCTTTGGAGTGCGCCGGCCTGTTAGTAGTCTTTCTGGCGTATTTGTATAACGACGATGCCATGCAAGTCGGCAAAACGGCGATAGTCGTCGCACTCTTAAAGTCTCTACGGTGCTTTCACCAAAAATACATCCCACGCCCAGCGACCAACTCGTGAATGTTTGGCATCATCCACCTTCGTGCGATAGCGGAATCGATTGCCGTAGCGATCAGTTCGTCGCGACTCCTTGTAATCGAGGGAGATCGAATCAACGGACATGGAAGGCAGACTGTGCAATTCCCCTGATTCGGAAATGCCGTTGTGATTCGCATCCTGCCACAGGCGCAACGATGCGAACACGGAATCTCGACTGTCGATAACACCATCGCCATTTCCCCCGCCCGCCGGCTTATCAAATTCAGCCAGGGCCAGGAAGCCGTGAGGTTTCGGCGACGTTGTCTGAGGGGTGTAGTTCCCGAAGAGCTCTTTACCGTTGTCTATTCCGCCATTCCCGTTGCGGTCCAAAGTAAGCCAGGCGTCGTCCCCTCGAATCCATGCGAGGCGCAGTGGGTGGCCTGTCCCTGCAATGTCAAATAAAACCCCATCCGCCACGCTGCTGAGATCGAATCCGTTACCGGCCACATCAACGACGATCGGCGATGGACAGATGCAGCCCGAGTCATTGGTGTCTATAGCAATATCGCCATCGTTATCTGCCCCATCGCCGCAAGAAGGAGGAACCTCGAGGTCGCAGTCAGCGGTTCCACTGTAGCCTTCAACGCCGGATGGCGCACATGGCCCATCAAGGTTGTAGCAGGCACAGAAGTCTTCAACCCAAAAACAGCCGGAACCTACCATACCGGCACAGGTCGGATTGCGCTCGAAGCAAAAACAGCAACCACCGTTGTTGTATGAATAGAGGGGACACGGTGAGTTTGGTGGAGGATTGAATGAGCCTTCCGGACAAGGCGTGGGAGTGGGTGAAGGAGTAGGTGTCGGAGTTGGTGTTGGAGTCGGCGGTGGATTCCCACATGGAGCCAACACGTATTCGGGACAGCCAACATTTAATTCAGCGCACCAACTGTCGACCAGCATTGGAGTTGAACAGGCACCGCTTGGATCGGAGCATCCCACGCCCTGATATGTTCGCGCATTGGAATTGCAAGAGCACTGATACGTAGAGTCTTTCGCGTATAAGCACGAAGTTCCGGGGCAACATAGGTCCGGCATTGACTCCGCCGGTGAGGATTCGTCGGGAGGGGCGGGTTCTCTCAGAAACAAATAACCGGCAGCGAGCCTGCCGGTCGATTTCGTAGAGAAGTGATTCGTTAGAAAAGCTAGGGGCGGTGTTTGTGCCACCCCAACCGCCACGCGTGGACCTTCGCGGCAGGGGCCAAATGACATCTGCGCTTTTGTATGCGGATAGGCTAAAGCGTCGGTTCTATGGAAACCTGTGCCGTCACCGAAATTAAGGAAAATAAACATTAGTTCAACCTTGTTTGGGTTAGGTTTTCCCGCTCGCGCTTTATGAGCCTTCCATCCCTTCTGGTATTTTTCGGGCACCGCGAAGATATGTGTTTCGCCCGGCAGAATCGGTTCATCTAACGGCACGGGACGTGTGTCAAAATCAATGAAATCAATTCGACCGTACCGCAGGGTCACACCTGTTCTTCTTCCCTCAGGTGAATTATCGTCTGGCACAAACCAATGAAGCCCAATTTCCAGCAAGTAAATCGGTTTGTTAGAAACGTTTGTAACCTCTAATTCAAAATCCTCCAGCCAGTCGTCATTTGTGAGGTCTTTGAATCCCTTCTCTTTTTCTTGCTTTAGTTTGTATTTGATCGGAACGTGCTTCGGTATTTTGTCGTCGATCTGTCTTTCATTGCTTGACTGGGCACCGTGGGAGGTCGTCGTCGCGAAAACATAGACAGTCGTGATTAGGGAAGCCGAAACCGCACCTATAATCACTAGGAGCAGTATTCGCCTGGAAGGTGAGAGGTTGGATACTTGTTCAACAGTCATGAGGGTTGCTCCTTGAAATTGCGGAGGTTCGTGGCGCAAGCCGTGAGAAGGGTTGTTGCCCGATCAAGAAATTGCGATGAATTTATAAGCCCATGAATTTTCGAAGTCAATGAGTTTCAAAGAGAGAGTTAAAAACGTCCCTGAATGTACAGGGTCGGTTGCAGCAGCGCAGCATGATTCCTTTGCGGTTTTAGTTCATTCGAGGCTCCCCACCGTTCTCCGGTTTCTGCAGGCTTCGGTCCGCCCCAATCATCGTTCCAACTAGACCCATTTTCAAATTCCAGTTGATACACTCTCAAATGCACCAGGAAGTCTCCTTCCAACCTTGCATCTTTGAGCAGATAGCTGGTGACCTGAGAAAATCTAATCAACGGTGATTCAATTTTCTTTGTCTCCCCGGGCTCCAGACGAGCGTCAAACAGTCCAGTGTACCCGGGCGGCGGCAGGATCTTCGACAGATCTGATTTCGTCGTAATGAACCATTTGAGTTGAACGCCTAAAAACGGTCTTAGCTGAGTAATTTCTCAGCGTTACATTAGTCAACTGAAGGTTTCTTACTTGTGCATTGCCCATTAGCGTGCTATTCCCCACGACCACCACTGGAGATGTCGTTGCGTTGCGGGTTTTATCCGGCACAAACGAGGCTGACCATTGTCCATGTGGCCCGTTCTCGCTGAACATCATCCGCTCCGTGCGATCTTCTTTTTCCGCTAGTGGCTTGCCATTTATTGTTCGGGTCGTAGAGCGTTGTTGGGGCAGGGGTGTCACGGCCATGATCGTTTCCATTAACAGAGCGCAACTGATTGCTATGACCATTAGAATTAGCGCATGTTGTATTACAGAAGAACCTTCTTTTGGTTGAGGATTCATGAGGTTTCTCCTTTCGGCTTTGCTGGACGGCTTGGTCCCGCGGGTCTTCGAGACTATCTCTTCAAGTGCGGATACTCTAACGCGTCGGTTCTATGGAAACCGGTGCCGTTGCCAAAACTAAGGTGCCCGAATAGGAGTTCAACTTTGGTTGGATTGGGTTTCGATTCCCGTGCTTTATGAGCCTTCCATCCCTTCTGGTATTTTTCGGGCACAGCGAAGATATGTGTTTCGCCCGGCAGAATCGGTTCATCTAACGCGATGGGACGTGTGTCGAAATCAATGAAATCCATTCGTCCGTAACGCAGTGGTCAATCCTGTTCTTCTTCCTTCAGGTGAATTGTCGTCTGGCACATCATGCCAATTGAGCCAAATTTGCAGAAAGTAAATCGGTTTGTTAGAAGCGTTTGTTACCTCTAATTCAAAATCCTCCAGCCAGTCGTCATTTGTGAGGTCTTTGAATCCCTTCTCTTTTTCTTGCTTTAGTTTGTATTTGATCGGAACGTGCTTCGGTATTTTGTCGTCGATCTGTCTTTCATTGCTTGACTGGGCACCGTGGGAGGTCGTCGTCGCGAAAACATAGACAGTCGTGATTAGGGAAGCCGAAACCGCACCTATAATCACTAGGAGCAGTATTCGCCTGGAAGGTGAGAGGTTGGATACTTGTTCAACAGTCATGAGGGTTGCTCCTTGAGAAATTGCGGAGGTCCCGTGGCGCAAGCCGTGAGACGGTTTGTTGCCGATGAAGAAATTGCCAATGAATTTATATGCCCATGAATTTTCGAAGTCAATGAGTTTGAAAGCGTCCAAACGTTGAGCGTCCAAACATTTTCAACTCACACGAATTCCACTACGCGGAGCGCACAGAATCGCTTCGCTTGTTCGGGGCTTAACGCGCTCGAATTGTTAGGAGAGTGCCTGTCCGCTGTGGATCACGAAATCACGCAGAGAAACACAATGAAGTGCGCTTTCGTCGTACCCACGTTCTTTACCACGTAGTGAATTTCACTTTCGGTTGTAACGCTACCTCCACTGCCGGTCACTATGAGTTTTCGCCATAGCCTGGTGACCTCCAGTTCCATCTGTTGAGCCTCAAGAGTTTTGACGATCGGCATCGCATTAGCAGACCAGACGGCCTCCTCCGGTGAGGCGTTGTTCCATTTTCGGTGGGTTGACTTTCCCGGATCGAGTGAGAGAACAGTGTCGATTTTGATAATTTTGGTGGTGGCCATGAGTTTGTCCCTCCTGAAGTGGCTTTTGGGTTACATGTGAGGTGGCCAGGCACTCGAGGCGATGCCTTGTGCCACTAGTTCTAATGAACGCAGCGTGTGGCGATTATAGCCAACCCCTCGAAACTATCAATCGGTTCACCGCTCAGTCCAAGTCGGGCGATGCCTCATTTCCTTTTCTGTTTGCACCGTGGCATGCGCATGTTGCCCGTGCAGCACGGGCGGGACGCCCGTGCCACTAAAGTTGTTGTTGACATCCGATTCAGCGTCACTATAATGCATCCTTTTTTAGCGCGAATTGCGCACTGACTTTGGCCCCATTTGTTAGCTCGTTTCCGCTTCCTAAACACTTCGCACCAAACACCACGCCGGGGCGAAGAGCACCCCTGACACTCCCTAAATCAATCCTTCTCTGGGCAATTTCTGTGTTCTCTGTGCCTCTGTGGTTGATACGTCGCGTCAATTACACATCACAGATACACAGAGAACTCAGCGTGGGCATAGAGAAATCGAAATCCCTCTTATCTTTCAGGAGAAATCATGAATGCAAAGACTGTCTTGAAGTATGCCTCTGATCAAGGGGCGAAATTCGTTTCTGTTCGCTTTACCGACCTACCCGGTTCCTGGCAACACCTGACCTTCCCCATCGCAGAACTCGGCGAAGATAGCTTCGAAGACGGTTTCGGGTTTGACGCTTCTTCGATTCGTGGATGGGCGGCGATTCACGAGTCAGACATGTTGCTGGTCCCCGATCCGTATCGCTTCTGGATGGATCCGTTTTCGGAACAGCCAACCCTCTGCCTCGTCGGCAACGCTGTTGATCCGATCACGAAGGAAGGCTATGCGTTTGACCCGCGGTCAGTTGCCATGCGCGCAGAAAGCTATTTGAAGTTTACAGGCCTCGCCGACACGGCATACTTCGGTCCCGAAGCCGAGTTTTTCGTTTTCGATTCCGCAAAATTTCATAACGACCAACACTCAGCGGGTTACACAATCGACTCGGACGAAGGACATTGGAACAGCGGCCGCGAGGCCAACGAGTTTCAGGGCACAAACCTTGGCTATCGCATCCGCCCCAAGGAAGGCTATGTGCCGGTGCCGCCTACCGATACCCTCAACGATCTGCGTTCTGAAATTTCGTTAACGCTTGGCAAATGCGGTGTGACAGTTGAATGTCATCACCATGAAGTGGCGACCGCCGGACAGTGTGAAATTGATTTCCGGTATTCGACGATGCTCGGCACTGCCGATAATTTGCAGATTTTCAAATACGTAGTCCGCAATACTGCTTATCAATACGGCAAGGCCGCGACCTTTATGCCGAAGCCTTTGTTCGGCGATAACGGGTCGGGCATGCACTGTCACCAGTCGCTCTGGAAAAGTGACAAGCCACTCTTCGCAGGTGATGGCTACGCCGGACTGTCGGAAACCGCGCGTTACTACATCGGTGGTTTGTTGAAACACGCAGCGGCAATTGTCGCTTTTGCAGCACCGACGACGAATAGTTACAAGCGACTGGTCCCGGGATTCGAGGCGCCGGTAAACCTTGCGTATTCGGCGCGCAATCGTTCGGCGGCCATTCGCATTCCAATGTTTTCAACTAATCCGAAACTCAAACGACTCGAGTTTCGTCCACCCGATCCTTCGTGCAACGCTTACCTGGCATTCTCGGCAATGCTTCTGGCGGGTTTGGATGGCGTGCAAAACCGGATCGATCCGGGCGACCCACTCGAGAAAGACATTTACGATTTGTCGCCGGAAGAGTTGAAGGACGTGCCGACGCTGCCAGGTTCGCTGGACGAGTCGTTGAAAGCATTGGAAGCCGATCACGACTTTCTGTTGAAGGGCGACGTTTTTAGCTCGCAACTGATTGAGCGCTGGATTACTTACAAGCGAGATAAAGAAATAACGCCGCTGAGGATGCGGCCACACCCGCTGGAGTTCTCGATGTATTTCGATATTTAGTGCTTTTTCCTGATGGAGGAAGACGGGATTGTGGAGAGGGAAACGGGATTTTCCAATTCTCATTTTTCATTTGTCATCTGATCATTTGCGGATCAATTGGGAAGTTCAACGACTTCTGATGTGCGACATCGTGGGTCGACAAAAGCAGAACCGGGAGCTATAGCGACCGGGTTCAAGCTTGGACGCGACTCGTGATCAGTTGAATAGCGCCAGAGTGTGAAGCGGGTCAGCCATCTTCACTGCAGACTTATGACCCCCTGTGTGTTGTAAGAGTGTGAATTGATTATCGATGCGGTCCAGAACCTGAACGACCTCTTTGACCGAAGTTGATAGCCATTCCAGCTTGAGCCCGGTCGCTACCACCACCCCACGCGGGCTGCCCGCGCGGGACCCCGGTTCGCTCCCGGTTCTCTGTTCTTCGACCCACAGCGATGACGGTATCTAACGCGCAGCGAAGGCACTTCGGACTTGAATCCGCAAAAGCAAGGTGAACAAACGACAAATGAGAAATGAGAAATGGAAAATCCCGTTTCCCTCATCCACGGAACGCCACTCAATACTTCAACTGATAGACTGTCCGCGTGCAAACTCTTGACGCGAAAGTCGAATCCCTGCTGAACGATCTTCCCGATGAAAGAAGCGCGCGGTTGTTTCTCGATCGCGTGCAACAGGAACAACCACGCACTTTCAAAAAGCTCGCGAGCGATCCAAGCCTCCTTTCCGACGTTCTCGCACTTGTAGCCTGGAGTCCGCTGCTAGGCACTACTCTCGAACAAAACCCGGATTACATTGGCTGGCTGGCCCGCGAACGAGTTGATTCGCGCGTGCGAACGCGGGATGAGTTAAAAGAATCACTCGGCCGGTTTGCGTTGACCCATTCGACGCTCAGCTCACAAGTCGTATTTGCGCGTTTCCGCCGTCGCGAGTTGCTGCGGATCTACCTCCACGACATCAGGCGAAGTCACACACTCGTGGAAACCACTGAAGAGCTTTCGAATCTTGCGGACGCGATTCTGGATTACGCGTTATCACAGGCGCGACAGGAGCTCGATAACCGTTACGGCGCACCCCTTCGCGATGAGCGAGGACGCATTGCCACGGCCGAGTTTTGCATTATCGCGCTCGGCAAACTCGGTTCATGTGAACTCAACTACGCTTCCGACATCGACCTGGTGTTTGTCTATTCAGACGACGGCAATACGTCAGGCTCGGGCGCGCGCGGAAAAGTCAGCAATCGCGAGTACTTCATCAAACTGGCGGAGATAGTTGCCAAGCTCGTCGGACAACCTGCCGGCGAAGGCGCTGCCTACCGGGTGGATTTGCGTCTGCGACCGCATGGACGCGATGGCGCGCTCGCGTGTTCGATTGAGGAAGCCGTTCGCTATTACTCGACGACCGCACAAGCGTGGGAACTCCAGGCACTGATTCGAAGTCGCGCGGCGGCGGGTTCCAATGCGGTTTTCCAACACTTTTCCAGCGCCGTCGAAGAACGCATTTATCGCGAGGATGTTTCAGTTGCCGCCGCACTCGAAAGCGTGCGCGTCGCGAAGCAAAAGATCGATCAGCACATCGAACGCAAGACTGAAGGCTTCAACGTAAAACTTCAGCGCGGCGGCATTCGCGAAATTGAGTTTATTGCCCAGGCCCTACAGCTCGCGCATGGCGGCGGCGACGAATGGCTGCGCGTCTCGCACACGTTGATAAGTCTCGGTCGTCTCGCTGATCGAGATTTGATAACTGAACAGGAGCGTTCTGAATTGTCAGACGCGTATTTGTTTCTGCGCACGCTCGAACATCGCCTGCAGATGGAACATGGTCTACAGACTCACATCGTGCCGCTCTCGGCTGAGCAGCGTGAGCTCGTAGCGAAGCGCATGGGTTTCTCCGGCGAATCAACGTTGCAAGACTTCGATCAGGCTTTGTCGCTGCACACAACCAACGTGCGTCGAGCGTACGACCGCGTTTTTGCGGGCATCGATCGACAGGCTAAAGGTGAGAAACAGGACCGGCGCGTCAAAGCAACTGGCCGCGCGACTCGCCGGGACGAAACACTCGTCGAAACCGCTGTCGACATCTTCTTGGCGCACCGGAACGAGGCATCGCCGGAAGCTCGAGCTGCGGAGGCCGAGATGCTCACATTGCGTCTGACCGAGGCTGCACAACAAACAATTAATCCTCATCGTGCAGTGATGTTGACCTCGAGAGTGGCGGCGTCATTAGACAAGACGGATTGGAAACTCAGCCTGGCGAGCGACAGTCTCGAGACAATGGTCCGTGTCGCAGGCGCCTCGGAATTTCTCGGCGAACTCATCGCGGCTAATCCGAAGTTGATCGACTCGCTTAATCTGGCGCCGGGCGCCAAACGCCGCGACTATCGCGCGCTGCTGCGTTCAGCGATTGACGCTGAGAACAGTTACGCCGCGGAACTCACCGCACTGCGGCGTGAATGGTCGAAAGCGCTGATTGATATCGCCGTGCGCGACGTTGGAGGCCGTCTCACCCTGGCGGAGTCAAACGCGTTGCAGACAGAACTGGCTGTCGCGTCGATCAATGTTTCTTACCTGATCGCAAGGCGGACAATGGCAGGACGGTTTGGAAAAATGGTTACACCTCCGCGCCTAAGTGTGCTCGCGCTCGGACGGCTGGCCAGCGGCGGAGTTGATTATGGTTCTGATCTCGACATCATCCTCGTTTACGACTCGCTCGTCGCGTCACCTGTAGCGAAGCTGACACAGGACGAAGCCTACGCGCGTTTGAGTGAATTGATGATTGGCGCGTTGTCGAGCGTGACTCGTGGAGGTTATTTGTACCGCGTTGATTTGCGGTTGCGTCCTAACGGCAAGAATGGGCCATTGGTAACCAGCGCCGATAGTTTTCTCGACTATCTGCGGCAACACAGCGACATTTGGGAGTGGCTGGCCTACGTGAAGTTGCGCGCAGTTGCCGGTGACCTTGAGCTGGGACGAATGGTTGAGACACATGCGCGCCACGCAATTCATGAAAAGGCGCGCGAAGTTGACCAGTCGCGCTTGAAAACTGAAACTCGCCGCGTTCGTGAGTTGTTGGAACGAGAGAAGGGCACTCGCGGCCGGCACGGGCGGCGGCGGGCTGACATCGATATCAAGTATGGACCAGGCGGAATGCTCGATGTGTATTTCGCGGCGCGTTATCTGCAACTGCGGGATGACGTGGCAGATGAAGGTGACGATCGTTCTACCCGCGCCACACTCGAAAGATTAGAAGCGATGGGTTCGCTGACAGCGGCGGACTTTGATGCGTTGAGCGGCGGTTATGAACTTCTGCGGGCAGTCGATCATCAGTTGCGAGTGATTGCAGGCAAGAAGGCGGCATTGCCCTCGGTCGAGCATCCGCTGTTCAACGAAATTGCAGTTAAGCTGAGGTTTGGTTCTGCAGAGGACTTGCGGGAAAGGCTTGCCACTCAAATGGCGGCGATCCGCGCCGCTTACCTGCGGATAACGGGAGAAGATTGAGGCTTATGCCACCTCGCTCCTGGGCGAAGTAGATTCATACCAGCAGCGAGTACACCATCGATGCATCGCGCGACGCTCTGCGTCAGTGTAGTCGCCTGATTGGCCAGATCGTCGGACAACCTCTCGCTCTTCGTCAGTCAATTCATTCCAGGCACGCAGTTGTCCCGAATTGCACCTCGGGCATCTCTTATCGTCGCTCAATTCGCACCTCTTCCTGCGCACATCAAAAAGTAACAAAAATTGCTTATTTACTGCCCGTTCTCAATCATGTAACGTAGTTCTTGTTCACGCGGATTTGCAACCGCCGGCGAGCGTTGAGCAACTAAGAGGTGGGAGAAAAAAGGATCAAATGTTTCGCATAAAAGCTTCATACACTGGGCAGCTCGAACTGAAAACGACGCTCGATCGAGCGCGCGAATTCTTTGGCGACTTCTCAAATTTCGCCGACTTGATGCCCGGGATTGAAGGCATTCGCAAAGAAAGTAGCGGTATTGTTCGCTGGTTGGTGCGGGCTGAAGTGCCTGTGATTGGATCGGTGCAGGCGAGTTTTGCAGTGCGAAAGACTGAGGATCGGCCGGAGCGACTGGAATGGTCGCCCGCTGCGTCTGAAATGAAGAACTATCTGCGTTACGCTGCGCAGTTTGAAGTGCGCGGTCACAACGTGCTGATTAAAGTCTCGCAGCATGTCGAGATGAGACGACCTCACGCTCGGGATATTCACCGATTGGCAGCACTCGTAGGCGAAGGCGCGATTAGCTCAGAAATGCAGAAGCGCGTAGGCGAGATGATCAAGACGTTTCTTGAGCGGGCAAGAACCAAACTTGAGGCGGAGTCAGTGTCTGCTGTTTAGCGATGTCTTAAGAAACCCATTTTCCATTTCTCATTTTTCAATTCACATTTATTAAACCGAGTTAGGTGAATGTGCAATCCTCATCCCCTCAGGGTTAGCCCCGCTTGGATTGAATGGGATGAGCGGGCGCAAGCGCCTCTTCCTGACCGCGAGATGTTTGCTGTTGAATCTGAGAGCCAATGACAAATGAGAAATCTGAAATGAGAAATGATAAATGTTTATTGTCCGTAGCTAATCATATTTGCAAACATTCGGTACGCTCCCGGCACTCCGGCGCGTAGTTGGCGGTACCACACCATACTCGTGTAAATGTAGTTTCCCTTTCCTTGTCGCCCCACCAATAGACCGCCTCGCAAAGGCTTCTCACCTTTATCGCTCATCGCCAGCAACGCTGCATATCGCTTGTCCCAGTCGCTCGGGTAATAGAGTCCGCGTTCCTGAATCCAGCCGTTGAAATCACTGCGCCGGATGCGGTTTGGGAAATTCAACAACGGATGACGCGGCATGAGAAATGTCACAAGTGCCGTTTCGTCTGTGACCCGTTCGTCGCCAACTACAATTGGATAAGGCGCAAGCTGCGGACGGTTTTTTTTCGGATCGGGATTCCATTCATTCGGCTTGTGATAGAAAACAATCAACGTCCCACCGGCATTAACAAATTCCAATAACTTCGGATTCGCCGCGACCAATTCAGGATGAGCTTCATAACCGCGGTTATCAATGATGACCGTGTCGTAGTCTGAGAGGCTTTTGGTTTGCACATCTTCGACGGTGAGTTTTGTGGCCTGCAACCCGAATGAAGCGAGCGCATTTTCGAGTGTTTGATCAAAACTCGGCAGATAGGCGACGTCCAGATCAGGCTTCAGAACCGCGTTGACGTAATTCATTTGCAGGTCCTGATGCGCGATTGGTTTGAGGGTATCCTCCGATAATATCGAGACCTTTAGCGCTGTTGATTTTCTCAGGTGCGGCAAGGCTTCGCGTGAGGGAGCAGTAAACTGGCCGATCACGTCATTACGCTTTTCGCCTGCACCGAGCACCAATCGCTGTCCGGATCGGATAGTGCCCGCCTCATCTGTTACTTCAATCCTTCCGCTAAACGGCGTCGCGAGGTGGTTCTTGGCCGTCATCTCAAACGTAAAGCAATGACCAACGGCTTCTTCTGTGTTGACACACGGCGACGGCGAGATGCTTTGAATCTCGACCTGCGGAACGACGTCTACGTTTTCGCGCGCCTTCACCACAAACGTCGCGCCTTCTATGTCGATTTCGGCTTCCGCGGAGAATGGCGCTCCGGGCAACGACCCGTCATACAAATGCGCCGTCTTCGGCACTGTGTAGGGAACGTTGGTTGGCGTCGTCACTTCGACTGCTGCCGTCGTATCAGTGTCAGCCAACAAGTGATCCGGAAGATCGATGGAAATGGTTTTGCCCCACCCACTAAACGAGGCTTTGCGAATTTGCAACGGGCGCGTGCCTGCATTGGTGAGTGTGACAACGAACGTATTCTTGTTACCCGGAATGAGCACCGGCTCACTCGCCTTAACGGTCATCGATACGCCCGCGCCAGCAGCAAGTGCTTTATCGTAGCGTTCGTTCATCAAAAGGATGCGCGCGGTATCGCCGGCAGGAGCGGGAGTCGCGTCGTCTTCGTTTACTCGTAACTTGATTAACTCACTGAGCGCGCGGTTGGGTTCATTTACCAACTGGACCAGGGACTCATTGATTCCTTCGCCCTGGATTTGTTTAGTAAACGCCACAGGAACGGCGAGGCCATCGAAGAAAGTGGCGGGCTGATCCGGTAGGCCGGCGCTCTTCGGCGCTTCACGAACGAGTTGATAACGGATGAGCGGAAGTTTGCCGGCGACACCGCGCATCTTCACGAGATCCTCAACTGTCTTTGGCCATGGACCTTGCGACGCGTGTTGCTGAAGAGCAGTCAATGCCTGCTCAGCGAATGAGCTATCGCGGAGCGGATCGATTTCGTTTGGATCAACCGAAACGATTTTCGCGTTGGCAACGGTTTGAGTCGCTGCTGGACCACCAATTCGCACGAACAGGCGTTCAACCTGCCAGGGCTTAACACGGGCGAGTTGTTCGGGAAAGCGTTTTGGATCGGCCGCAGCGTCAAAGGCTTCAATAATCAACTGGCCAGTCGCCTGGTGATGACCGTGCCCGCGCGATGTGTCGTGGTTCGTGATGACTACGTCGGGTCTCAATTCGCGCAGCTTCATTACCATGCGACGCAGGGATTCGTCGTGTCCCCAAATCCGGAAGGTTTCCACCGACGATTTCGAAAAACCGAAATCCTTCAAACCAAGAAAGTGTGGCTCTGAACCTTGAATTTCTGACGCCTTCATTGTTTCCTGCGCACGTATCACACCCAGTTCTTCGTACAACTCCGGCCCGACCGCGTTCTGTCCGCCTTCGCCGAAGGTTGAGAAGAGACTCACCGTGTGCACACCGTGCTTGCGTCGCAGGATCGTCAGCGTTGTCCCATCCTCGTCATCCGGATGGGCCGCAACGCACATAACCGTCCAGGGATTAGTTAAATCGAGAAGCGCCTGATGAAGATTTGGGTTGGCTTGTTGAGCCCGCGTGAGTTCGCTGACTGGCGATAGTGTGATCGCCAACAGGCAGAAAATTACTAAAACTCTTCTATAAACTCTCATTGATGATGAAGACAAAAGTCTCACTTGCGGCTTGACCGCTTCCTGTGCAGTGAGGCTTGCCTCACCGCCGGCTCATTAGTTTCTTTAGCGCGAGGCTGAGCCTCGCGCAATTTTCAAAGTGGACAGTCAGCGGTAAGGCGAAGCCTTACCGCACGGGAAGCGGCCAAGCCGCGAAAACACCGGGAAGAGGGGTGAATCTATCCCCGTAATCTTTCAAGCTTTCCCGCGATCAGCATGCTCACGCTGATGATTACGATCAAAACCACGCCATAAGCCGCTGCCGTTCCCAGGTTGAAATCGCGCAACTCTGAAGCTATTGCAATCGAGACCGGCCGGTTGTCAGGAACAAACACCAGCACCGAAGCAACATATTCACCCAGCGCCAGCACAAACGCCAACAACGTGCCTGCGACTGCCCCCGGCCAAACCAGGGGCAGCGTCACGCGAGAGAATCTTTGCCACCATCGCGCACCGAGACTTCCGGCGGCTTCATCCAGGGAAGCATCGAGTTGCTCCATGCTTGCCTGTAATGCGCGCACAACGAGCGGCATGAACCGTAGAAAATAAACCACCGGCAAGATCCAAAACGTGCCGACGAGAATGAACGAACCAAGTAGAGGTGACGGCCTGCCGTAAGCTTCTGCTATCGAAATGGCAACCACCGTTCCCGGAAGGGCCCAGGGCACGAGGACAAGCCACGACAACAATCGTCTCGCCGTTCTGCTCCCTTTCCTTAACACCAGAGTCGTCACACAGAAGCTCCACACGAGCGCTGCGACGGCAGCAATCAACGACATAGTGATGCTGTTTACAAATACTTCTCGGGCACGCGGTTCGCTGAACAGCTTCGTGTAGTTGGCGAACGTGTACGACTGCGGAAAGGTTTCGGTGGTCCAGCTTCCTTCGCGCGCGAGGCTGATCAAAACCAGGGTAGCTACGGGCAGCGCAAGTAAAACTGAAAACATAATGCCGCCGGCAATCGCAACTGCGCGCATCTTTCCCGTTGCAATTCTCCGCCGCGTTTTGGCTGCGCCTTTCATCGCCGCTGCTGCGAATCTGCGCGTCCCTTCGTAACGCTGGAAGAAGAGTAAAGCGCCAAGCGAAAACGCGGCCAGGATGACGGTTTCGGTTAGCGCTACCGTCAGATCACCACGTTGACGCGCCGTGTAAATTTCCAGCGTGAGCACGCGTACAGAGCCGCCGAAGAAAAGCGGCGCACTGAATGACGCCATTGAAGTCATAAACGTCAATAACCCAGCAGCGATAAGCGAGGGTGTAAGTTGCGGAATTACGATGTGCGTCAACACGCGGGTAGGAGTTGCGCCCAGACTCTTGCCGGCTTCGGCGAGAGCGGCGTCGATTCGTGCGAGCCCCGCGCCGGTGAGCACGTAAAAGAACGGGTACATCGTGTAGGTGTGAAACAGCACGAGCGCAGTCCAACCACGCAGGGACCACGGAGAGTTGCTAAGCCCAAACAACGACTGAACTGACCGGGCAACTATCCCCGATTCGCCGTAAAGAAAAATGAAAGCGACGGTGCCAACCAACGGGGGCAACACGAGAGGCAGCGCTGCGAGAGTTGCGAAGAGTCGTCGTGCTGGAAATGTGTAGCGCTCAAACAGGAAAGCCAGAGGAACGCCAATCAAGGCGCAAAAAGCGACGGTGAGAAGCGAAAGTCCGATACTTGCGAAAACCGCCTCGACAACAATGCTTTGGGAGAACGCGTCGCGGTAGTTTGCGAGAGTCCAACCGCCTTCTCGTTGCAGCGACGCGGTAAGTACGTGGAGATTTGGATAAACGACACCGTACAGCAGGACGACGGCGGTGATCAGCCAAAGGAAAAGACTTCGAGAAGGACGAAAGCGCCGGGCGCCAGCAGACGACCTAATCGCATTGCGTTTATCCTCGACGTCCACCATGTTGGCTTTACGCTCGTCATTCATTCGTCAGCAGCGAGATGCGTTCCGGCGGGAGGATCGCGACGCACGTTTGCCCAACAGTTAAGTTGTCCGGCGCGATTTCGACGGCTTCAAGCATTAAACCGTTTGCGTCAAGTGTGATTGTCGTTATCGCGCCGCCGAAAGTGATGGTACGCACCGAGGCCGGCAAACTGTTAGTCGATCCGTCGGCATGCTGACGAATCACAACATGCTCCGGCCGGATCGCGAGCGTGCACGGCTTGTTGAGCGGCGCGAGTTCCTGCCGAGTTACCGGAGCGTAGAGCTTGTGACCACCTTCGAGAGTCTTGAATTCACCCAGACCCTCGTTTTTTGAACTCAGTCTCATAACTTTCAGCAAGTTGTTTCTGCCCAGGAATCGCGCGACTGAAAGCTGGCCCGGGTTTTCATAGAGTTCGCGCGGCTTGGCGGTTTGCAGCAGCCGGCCACCAACCATCACGCTCATGCGATCACACAACGCAAATGCCTCTTCCTGATCGTGCGTGACATAAACCGCGGTTAGACCGAGACGCGCGACGAGCTCGCGCAACTCACTGCGCGTCGCTTCACGCAAACTAACATCGAGATTGGAAAGTGGCTCGTCGAATAGCAGCAATGCCGGCTCAATCGCAATCGCCCGCGCGATTGCCACGCGTTGTTGCTGTCCTCCTGACAGTTCATCCACGCGACGTTTTTCATAACTGGGGAGCTGCACGAGTTCGAGCGCAGATTTCACCCGGTCTGCTGTTTCCGTTTTGGGTGTGTGGCGTGCGCGCAAGCCAAAGGCGACATTTTCGTAAACGTTTAAGTGAGGAAAGAGCGCATAGTTTTGAAAAACCATTCCGAAGCCGCGTTTTTCCGCCGGAAGATTCGTGATGTCCTTCCCGGCGAATTCGATTGAGCCGGAATCCGGTTTCTCCAAACCGGCGATCATGCGCAGGGTGGTTGTCTTACCGCAGCCCGATGGACCAAGCAGACCAAAAAACTCGCCACGCTCGACGTCGAGAGAGACGTCAATAACCGCGTCGACTTTGTCGAAACGTTTGGAAAGATTTTTGAGTGAAAGAAGCGGCATTAAGAATGAAAGCGATTTATCAGTCTAGTTGTTTCTCATTAATATTCCATTGGCGGTTCCCAATGAGAAATGCCATCAACGCGACGCCTACAACTATCAACAGCCACCAGTAAGGATGCAGCAGGTCAGGCGCAGCGATCGAAAATACAATCGCAGGCGTAAGCACCATTAGGCTGAAAGCCAGCACGTAATTCCTGACGAACCGCAATTTCCCAACCATCCGCGTTTGTTTCCAGGACGTTATATTTGGTTGAGGGCGCTCGGAGAACATCGTCCTAAGTGGTTTGTGTTCAATAAGGACGCGAAGAAGTGCGTCGATTCCTATCGTCACTGGCGCTAGCGATAGCGCCAACACCCAGAATCGAACGTCATTCCAAGGATCAAGCGAGCCGCTCGACAGCCACCAAAGCAAAAAAGAATAGACCGCCAGGAAACAGCTTCCCCTGAGTAGCCATCTATAACCCATCAAACGATTTCGGTTCCAAAACCAATATGCTGAAAAGCACACTTCCTCAACCCCAACGATCATGCCTAGCAAGAACCACGCTCGGAAAAAGCTATTCCACATACCCGTGCGAAATTTATTATCGGTTACGCCCGCGAATCTCCGTGTCCCAGTATCGCATCCAATCGTTCGATTGTTTCCGCAAGACGTCCCAATCGAGTGGCATTTCGTTTATGCGCTCGTTCATCCATGCGGGCAATTGAGTGCGGTCCAAGTCTGAACGAACCGGAATTCGATAATACTTTTGCGCGGCCAAAATCAAGTTCTCCGGAGTAGTTACAAATTCATAAAAACGTTGCGCCTCGCCGGCGTGTTGCGCCCCGTGCAACACAGCAATCCCATCGGTTATCACCGGAGTACCGCTCGCCGGAAATACATAACCGATCGGAAACTGCCGTTGCTCTTTATGAATCCAGACGTCCGGCAGGTTCCATAGACTAATCAGTCCTTCGCGTCGCGCGAGTTTCTGCATCATCAGTGTGCCGTCGGGTGTGTATTCGTGAACATTCGCGTCCAGCTTACGCAGCCAGTTGAAGCCCTCCTCCGGCGAACCCGTGTCCTTATAGAAGCGCCAGATCATCGCGCCGAAAATCGCGCGCATTGAATCCGAGGGATTCGGGTTCCTAATTATGATTTTGTCGCGCCACTTTGGATCGAGAACATCGTCCCAATCTTTCGGCGCGTCTTCGGGCTTGACCGCGTCACTGTTGTAAACGATTACTTCTGGCGTTTGGTACGTGCCGTACCAGAGATCGTTCTGATCACGACTATGGGGCGGAACGATATCCGCCCAGCTTGGCTTGTAGGCTGACAGCAGATTCTCTTCTGCCGCTGTCTGAAAAGTCGTATGCGCCGCGCCCCACCAAAGATCAGCTTGTGGCCGGTTCCGCTCAGCTCGCACGCGTTCGAGGATTTCGCGCGAGCCCATGTCAAGAAATTGGACATCGACGTCCGGATACTGCGACTTGTACCGGCCGATCATCTCACGCAAAAGATCCTGACCATGCGGCGTGTAGATTAGTAACTTCTTCGCAGTAGAATTACTTCCACGACCGCACGACAAAAGTGTGGACGCAATGGCAACAATCAGCAGGATAAAACAGATTGTTCGCGGGCTGCGTTTAGTAAAGGCCTTGTGCAAAGTGCGGGCATGCTAGCATATAAGCAATCGCGGCAAGAATTGTTGGCTTTGGAAGTTTTGGTAACTTAGGAAAGTGAAAAGTTGATTAACGCTAAGCCTAAAAAGGGAGTGGTCAGACGGGGTGCCTGGGAAGTTACTAAGAAACTCCTAAAGGCAATTCCGATTATTGGACCAGTGTTCACAGTAGGCTTTGCAGGTAACGACATTCGCAAGAAAGGAATTGTGCCGGGAGCTGTTCATGTTGGTTTGGATGTCACGCCGGTGGTGGGTACAGCGAAAAATGTTATCGAGATCTTTACTGGGGATTTGATTCCGGATAAATCGGACAGAGAGCAGAGGTCAGACGAGCAGAAGTCGCAGGTCGGAGGTCAGAAAATAGAGCAGCAGAGTGAGAGTTTAAAACCCGCCGGCAATCAGAACGTTAGCCAACCTTAATCCACCATTCGTTACCTCACGTGGACGTGGGGGAAAATACCACCAGCAATAATCCGCAGATTACACAGATTACGCAGATTTCATACAGATGGTAGGGACATTGATGCGATTCTCTCGTCTTAATCCGCGTAATGGGATAGTTCCCCTATCGGGTAACCAATTGGTCGATCAGGCGTGAACAGGTGGGCGGGCGGTAAAGGGTCGCGCCGTCTCATAGGCCTGAGACAGTTTGAGTATTGTAGGTTCTGACCAGTATGGCCCGAGCAATTGAAAACCGATCGGAAGTTGATTTGAAGACAAGCCGCACGGGACGTTCAAGCCTGGAACACCGGCGAGATTTGCCGTGACCGTGTAGATGTCGTTCAAATACATTGCCAGCGGGTCGTTCACCTTCTCACCGATCAAGAACGCAGGCGTGGGCGACGTGGGCGTAATGATCGCATCGCATTTTTCAAACGCTTCGCGAAAGTCTTTTCTAATAAGCGAGCGTACTTGCTGGGCCTTCAGGTAGTAAGCATCGTAGTAACCAGCCGACAAAACATACGTGCCGAGCATAATCCTCCGCTTTACTTCCGGCCCAAATCCTTCGTCACGCGTTTTCCGGTACATCTGTCGCAACGCCGGTGCGTCTTCCGCGCGAAACCCGTAACGCACGCCGTCGAATCGAGCAAGATTCGACGACGCTTCCGCAGTCGCGATGATGTAGTAAACCGCGATGCTGTATTTCGCATTTGGTAGTTCAATGTCAACGATCTCGGCGCCCAAATCGCGATAGACGTCTACCGCAGCCTCAACCGAAGCTCGCACTTCAGCATCGAGACCCTCGCCAAAAAGTGACTTGGGAACACCAATCCGCGCGTCCTGAATGTTGCCTTCCAACTCAGCAACATAATCCGGCACAGGCACGTCTGCTGTAGTCGCGTCATGTAAATCACGTCCAGCGATAACCCCAAGAACGCTCGCTATGTCGCGTGTGCTGCGAGCGAAGATGCCTACCTGATCCAGCGACGAGGCAAATGCAACCAGGCCGTATCTTGAGTTTCGTCCGTACGTCGGTTTCAAACCGAACACGCCCGATAGTGACGCGGGCTGGCGAACCGAGCCTCCCGTGTCTGAACCGAGGGCAACGGGAACGATACCGGCCGCTACCGCCGCCGCTGAGCCACCCGACGAACCGCCGGGTACGCGCGCGATGTCCCAGGGATTCTTTACTGGCCCAAAAGCTGAGTTCTCATTCGACGAGCCCATCGCAAACTCATCGCAGTTGGTTTTCCCGATAATTATGCCGCCTGCGTTGTTAAGGCGTTCGATGACGGTGGCGTTATAGGGTGGCTGGTAGTCGCCGAGAATGTGCGAACCGCAGGAGGTTTGCAGTCCCTTAACACAGAGGTTGTCTTTGACCGCGACGGGAATGCCCATCAAATCGCCGTCGTGGGCGACGTCAGCTTTTTCCAACGCGCCTTTGCGATCAATTTGCAGGAAAGCATTAAGCTTTTCGTTGAGCTCTTCGGCAGCCTTCACTGAAGTTTCGACAACAGCGCGCGCAGTCGTTTCCCCGCTCTTGATCCGCGTCGTAATTGAATCTATCTCGCTCATGTGACGGCGGACTCCTACAAAACCTTGGGAACGCGAAAATGTCCTTCAGCTGCGTCCGGTGCCTCACTCAAGGCGACCTTTTGGCCCAACGACGGCGCCACTTCATCCGGGCGTGACGAATCAGTCTGTTCGCCTTCCGGAGTCAAACCACCCAAAGCGGGCGCGACCGCGGTAGTGTCGACGGCGTTTAATTGTTCAACGTAAGACACAATGTCGGCCATCTGGGGCGCAAACAACTGCAGCTCCTCAGGAGTGATCTCCATGTGGGCCAGGTCCGCAACTTTTTTGACGTCTGCTTCTGTGATTGGCATCTGTACTTTCCTTGTAACGCAAACTGTTAGTTTGCGCGTTTCAATTAGCCACGGACGCAAACTAACAATTTGCTTACGAGTTTGCGACTCGGTTTCCACGGTAACGCAAACTAAAGTTTGCGTTACGCGGATTCGATTCGATGTAAACAACTCGACGCGGCCCCGAGAAACGCGCGCCGCAGTCCGGCGTCTTCAATTTTGGCAGCCGCTGATAAAAGTTCTACTGGAATCGGCGCACTTCCGCGGCTCAACTCACGATCCTCATCACCTTCAGCCAGGAACCGATTGGCGTCGATTCGAAATTCGATTGATCTTACGAGCGGTTGGCCCAGCAATGAATTCATTCGGCCAACCAATTGGCCGCGCATTTGTTCCATTTGCCTTTGCCAAATTGCATCTTCGACCAGTACGACGAGAATCTGTTCAGTAAACTGAACGGCTAGAGCATGTCGATTAAGCGTATCGCCAGTCGCGACTTTCCACGCGCTGATGCAAGCCGCTTCGGCAACCTCCGCAGAGTCGCCCGTGGCGGCGAGTATCGCCGGTAGAGTATTTATGAGTTTTTGCATGGCCGTGGTTTTCGGATCGGACGGCTTCAAATAGAATCAGTACTCGCAGTCGAAAAGATTCTGGAGTGTAGCGGAGAACAGTTTGGGTCTACAAGCGTGCTAACTGAAAAGGTCATTCTTGCGTCGAGCAGTCCTCGTCGCGCAGAAATTCTGCGCGCAGTCGGGTGGCGATTCGAGGCCGTCGCGGCAAATATTGACGAGACGCGGCATCCATCGGAGGACGCCGTAGCTTATGTCCAACGGCTGGCGCAGTCGAAAGCTAATGCTGTTTCGAAGAACGTCCCGGGCGGGCTTGTATTAGGCGCAGACACTGTAGTGGTTATCGAGAACGAGATATTGGGGCAGCCACGCGACGACGATGACGCTCGCAGAATGCTGCGGCTCTTAAACGGCAAGTGGCATGAAGTGGTTACCGGTGTTGCTGTGCAACGCGTAGGGGAACGTGCGAACTCGGTGGTGGATTACGAACGAACGCGTGTCAGGTTTTCCGTGATGTCGGAAGCGGAGATAGAGTGGTATGTCGCCACGGGCGAGCCGCGAGACAAGGCAGGCGCATATGCGATCCAGGGTAAGGGCGCGCTTTTTGTGGCTGAGGTGGCTGGCGACTACTTCAATATTGTCGGACTGCCAATTCGGTTGGTCCACAAACTGGCGCAACAGGTTGATCGCTAACGATCAATACAAGACGCTGCCACCATCAACATTGATAGCCTGGCCCGTGATTCCGCGGCCATCCTCTGAAGCCAGCAGGAGCGCCAGCGCGGCAACTTCGTCCGCATCGATTATCCGGTTTTGGGGGCTCATCTTTCGGATCGACTCGAGCGCCTGATCAGCCGTGAGCGAAGTTTTCTTGGTGATGTTTTCGACGCCGCGACTCGTCATCTCCGTATCGACATATCCCGGACAGATCGCATTGACCGTGATGCCCTTCGTCGCAATTTCAAGAGCGACGGATCGAGTCAAGCCAAGCACGCCGTGCTTCGAGGCGGAATAAGCAGCGATGTAAGGCGCTCCCGTTTTGCCGGCAATGGACGCGATATTGATTACCCGTCCCCATCCGCGCGACAACATTTCCGGTAGCGCGGCCCGCGTGCAATAAAACGTGCCGTTCAGGTTAATCGCCAGGTGGCGATCCCAAAGCTCGTCATCGGTTTTAACAATCGGTGCGCTTTCAGCGATGCCCGCGTTGTTCACCATAATGTCAGGTCCGCGGCCGAAAACGTCCTTGACCGTCGCAAACATTGATTCCACAGACGCGCGATCGGAAACATCGCACGCAACGGAAAGGGCCCTTCGCCCCGATTTTTTGTTGACCTCCGCTGCGACCTGGTCCACTTGCGCAACCGTCCGCGCGGCAACTGCCACATCCGCGCCTTCACGTGCGAATGCCAAAGCAATAGCACGGCCGATGCCGCGCCCACCGCCGGTAATCAATGCGAGTCGATTCTCGAGTTTCATCCTAAGGAGTTCCAACTCTCAAATATTAAGTTGAAAGTGCAGTTCATAAGAACCAAAGCATCAGGCAAATTTTGCAGAACCGCGAGCGGTAGCGAGCGGATGCAACACTCAAACAATAGAGAACCCCTGGGCGATGCTTTTGACAGTTGCGCCTTGCATCCGCTCGCTACCGCTCGCGGTTCTGCAATCCCCCAACGTTGAACTTAACACCCGCTCGACCCCCCGACCGCTCGCGGTTCTGCAAACGAACCAACATTTTATTTACCGGCGAACTCGGCCGCGCGCTTTTCGAAAAACGCTCGAATGCCTTCTGCGCAATCCTGCGACTCAAAACAACGCATCTGCGCTTCGGTTTCAAAACGAAGCATCTCTTCCAAATCCGCCGACTGACTCAGGTAAACAGCCTGCTTGGCCGCGGCAATAGAAATTGGCGGCGCTTGCTGGAGCCGGTCGGCCAGTTCGCGGGTGACATCCATCAACTGTTCCGGTTCCACAACTCGATTGACAATGCCCAGTCGTTCAGCCTCGCGCGCGTCAATCGATTCGCCGAGAAAAAACATTTCGCATGCTTTGTTTGGCGTAACCAGCCTCGGCAGAAAGTATGTGCCGCCCCAATCTGGATGTAATCCGACCTTAACAAACGACTGACTGAAGGTCGCGGTAGTTGAAATGATGCGAAGGTCACAAGCAAGAGCCAGATTGCAGCCGGCGCCCGATGCTGGTCCATTAACCGCGGCGATCACCGGCTTAGTCATTTGACGGATCGCGAGAATCACGCGTCGCGCAGATCCAAGCAAACGAGCAAACTCTTCAGCGTCCTGGTTTTCAACGAGCTCCGCCATGGCTGCCAGGTCGCCGCCTGCGCAAAAAGCGCGGCCGGCGCCGGTGATGATTACAACGTGGACACTTCGATCGCTGCCGGCATGCTCCAACGCTTCGGCGAGGTCGCGACGCATGTGCCCGGCAAATGCGTTCAGCTTCTCAGGACGATTGAGCGTGATGGTCGCGATGCCTGAGTCTTGAGTAACGTCGATGTTGTCCATGAAAGTGGTGAATGGTAAATGGTGAATAGTAAATGGTAAGTGCGATTTACCATTTACCATTCACTATTTACCGACGAACTTCGGCTTTCGTTTATTCACGTACGCATCCAGACCTTCGCGCGCATCTTCCGATTGGAAAAGTTGTTGTTGTAGTTCGCGCTCCAGTGCAAGGGCTGATTCGAACGGAATTTCGGCGCCTGTTTGTACGCTTCGCTTGATTTTTCCTACCGCGCCCGCGGCTTTGTTCGGTGTGGTGAACTGCTGCGCGTATGCAATGACCTGTGTCATGAAATCTTCGCCACTAGCCGCCTCGATGATCTGGTTAACAATGCCGAGTTCCGCTGCCCGTTCAAAGTCAAACAACTGTCCTGTTGCCATCAGCTCAATTGCTTTCGATTTGCCTACGAGCCGCACCAGTCGCTGAGTTCCGCCTGTTCCCGGCAGGACGCCGAGCGACACTTCCGGCAGACCCATTTTGCCGGCGCCTTTACGCGCGAGACGGATGTCGGCCGCCATGGCGACTTCCAAACCGCCGCCTACGCAATGGCCATTAACGGCAGCAATCACGAGTTTTGGAGTTTGCTCGAGCCGGTTGAGTGTTTCGTTCGCGTGAAGGCAGAAAAAATATTTGAACGTCGGCGTGACGTTCGCCAGCATTTGAATGTCAGCGCCCGCGCAAAAGAACTTTTCGCCATTACCCGTTATGACGATCACCTGAACGCTTTCGTCCATGCGAGCTTCCAGGATCGCGCGATCAAGCGCCTGCATCATGTCGTAGGAATACGTATTCGCGGGTGGATCGTTGAGCGTTAAAAAAGCGATTCCGTCTGTCACGCTGTACAGAACCAGATCGCTTGCCTCGTTTTTGTCCTGAACCTGGGCTTCAGCTTCTGCCATTTATGAGACTCCGAATGTTTATTTTGTGTGCGCGGAAACTGGACCACGCCAAACGCTAATGTGTTCTGCCGAAACTCTTGAGCTGAACTCAGCAGGCGCCGCAGCCAAGCCTGAACCTATGCCGTGCAGGAACAAGCGCAACACATTATCGACAAGCTCCGACACTTTAAGCTTACCCTGCGGATCATACCAGTTATAAATCCAGTTCATCATGCCGAAGAGCGCGTACGTCGCGACGGTGAGATCGACCTGCGACTCTTCAGGCTGTTGCTGCTGAAGCTCCTTCAGAATACGGCGCGCGAGCTTTGTGTATTTCTCTTTCTTGCTGGAAACGTGTGCGTGTAGATCGCCGGCCAGCGATTCAGCTTCATGTGACAACACTTTCATCTCGGCCATGTTTGCCGCGAAAAACGACAAGTGGTTTTCGATGAAGATCCGCAGTTTGATGGAAGGATCCACCACATCACGCAGGCGTTCTTCCAGATGCTCCAGCACGCGACCGAAACAGTTGTCCTGGATCAGAAACAGCAGCTCCTCTTTGGATTTGCAGTAGTGATACAGGCCTGCCAGGCTGACGCCCGTTGCACGCGAGATGTCGCGCATCGTCGTTGAGTGGTAACTCTTCTCGGCAAAAATCTGCGCCGCGTGGCGGAGAATAAACTCCAGCTTCTGATCGTATTTGGTGAAATCGGTTGACATCGTATTGAAACTTCGAAATTCGAAATGCGAAATTCGAATTTCAGAGCCGAACGTATTCGAATTCAAACGGCTTGCCCTTGATGCCGGTCGCAGGCGGCGCAATCCAGTTTGCGATCTTGCCGGGTTCAGTTACCGGGTGCATCAAGCTGCGCACGTATTCGCGGTCTTCCATAGTCGGCAGCCACTCGCCTTTTCGTTTTTCAAACTCCTCCGGCGAAATCAACTTGCCCTGAATATCAAACGTATGGCCGGCAAATTCGCCTACGTGACGGTGAAAACGCGGCGACGGCAAGTGCAAGCGTTCGCTGAGTCCTTCTTCGGCCAGCGTCTTATTCCAACGGGCCAAACCTTTTTCGCAATCCTTCACGTATTCCCCGCGCAAGACCTCGTTGAGCGCATTTCGCAGCGGCACTTCGCGTTCAGCTAGCTTTCCGTTGTCCACGACCGTCATCGTGAAATTCTGATCGGCAGCTTGATGATCGTCATACTGCTCCTGCTCCTTGTATCGCCCCTTCAAACCGGCCGCAAAGAAGTCGGCTGAGTTGGAACTGATTTCGCCGCCAAAGAGATCGAGCGAGTAGCTGAACCAGAAATTGATGTGCTTCTGAATGATGTCGAGCGGAATACCGCCCAGCGCCCGCACATCACCTTCCTTCATCAACTGTGCGGTCCGCTTGACGACACGATTGAGACCCGTGTCGCCGACAAACATGTGATGCGCCTCTTCCGTCAGCATAAACTGACACGTGCGCGCGAGAGGCTCGAAGCCGGATTCCGCGAGCGCCGAAAGCTGATACTTGCCGTCGCGATCGGTAAACATCGTGAAGCAGAAGAAATTAAGCCAGTCGTCGCACGGCTGATTAAACGCTTCGAGAATGCGGGGCTTGTCAGGATTGCCGCTGCGGCGGTTGAGAAGATCATCGGCCTCTTCGCGCCCGTCGCGTCCGAAGTAGCGATGAAGCAGATAGACCATGGCCCATAGATGGCGGCCTTCCTCAACGTTGACCTGGAAAAGATTTCTGAGGTCGTACAGCGACGGACACGTTTGGCCCAGTTGCCGTTGCTGCTCGACTGACGCGGGTTCAGTATCGCCCTGCGTCACGATGATGCGGCGCAGCGAGTTTCTAAATTCGCCCGGCACTTCCTGGTAGACAGGTTGACCATAGTTATCGCCGAACCCGATCGTGGCGTCTGCCTGCGCCGGCTTCAGAAAAATGCCCCAGCGATAATCCGGCATCTTTACAAAATCAAAGTGGGCCCAACCGTCCGGTTCGACACTGATCGCCGTGCGGAGGTAAACGTCCTTCTGCTGAAACCCCTCAGGGCCCATCTCGTGCCACCAGTCGAGATAGTTTGGCAGCCACTTCTCGAGGGCTCGCTGAAGTTTCTTGTCTTCGTTGAGGTTAACGTTGTTTGGAATGCGTTCGTAAAGATTCATAACAGTTTTCAGTATTCGGTTTTCAGTTTTCAGCTTCTTGGCGGCGCGTTTTTCAGCTTCGCCCGTAATACGTAAAGCATTTTTCGAATCTCTGAGATTTGAAAATCAAGGGCGTTGCTTGTGTCAGCATCGAGTAGCCCAAGTGTTGCGGCAATGGTTCGTTGCGTATCAAGTTCTGCCAAAGATCCGTTTGCGATTGACACAAAGTGAATAAACTCTCCCACATGTTGGCGTGCCTGGCCCTCAGCAATGTTCGAAGATACTGAAACGGCAGCACGTTTCATTTGGTCTGCCAACCCATACAACTCGGTTCTAGGGAAACTGTCACAGAGCCGGTAGACCTCGGTACAAAGCGCAATGCTTTTTTGCCAAACAACCAAGTCTTTGTAGGATTGGGACCTCATATTACGTTCCCTGAAAACCGAAGACTGAAAACTGCAAACTAGGTCCTTTTGAAGTCAAACTCCGCCTGGGTGGGCTTTCCGTAGTTAGTGAGCGCGCCCTTCTCGCCGACGGCATTAGGTCGTTGGAAGATCCAGTTTTGCCATGCAGTCAGGCGACCATAAATTTTGGTGTCCATCGTTTCCGGTCCAGCGAAACGGAGCGAGGCTTCCATTCCAGTCAGCGCGTCAGGTGAAAGCGATGTGCGCTCTTCAATCGCCACACGGATTTCGTCTTCCCAATCAAGATCGTCGGGAGCGAAAGTCACAAGGCCCAACTCTTCCGCATCCTCCGCATTCAGCCGGCGATCCAGCTTGAGAACTTCGTTGACTTGTTCAGCCTCCGCAAGAAAACGTGATTCGAGACGCGACAGTTGATTGCTCATCGGCAGCACGCCCCTGTTCAATGCGCTGGTTGCAATCTCATTTACCTCGTCCGGATTGTTGAGCATATAGCTGCGATCCGACGCCAACATCAGCTCGAGGAGGCAGCCGGCAAAACAACTTCCCGGCTCCGCAATCGCAAAAAAGCTCTTGGCAGTTAAATCAAGACGTCGCAGAACGCGCGCCATGTACAAAGTAATTTCCCTGATCAGCCAATGCTCGCGATTCGTCGACAACGTTTCATCCACTGCGAGGACAGCATCAATGTCGCCCGTTGTGCGCAGGCAGACGAGCCCGATCTCCGGCTCGTTAACGCGCAAGTGAAGCAATGCGTCGTCGAGTTCGCGGAAGGCTTGCAAGGGCCAGTAGGAATCACCAAGTTGCTCGATCGAACCGACATCAGCCGGCAGGCCAGGCTCAGGCGCCTTCATCGTCAAGTCCGCGTAACGCTTTTCTCGATTGATGATGAGATTGACGTATTTGTATTCCACTCCAGCCGGCTTTATTTCCTTCTGAAGCGGATTCAATTTTATTCCGGAGATGTTTTGCGCGGTGCCGTTGGCGACTTCTTGAACGCGCGAGGCAATTGATTCGTCAAACCTGCTCGTGGGAAATGAATCATCGATGAGGTTCCATTCTTTTGCGCGTTTGCCTTTCAGCCCTTCGGCGAGCGTAGAAAACACGTCGGCGCGATCGCGCCTGATTCTTCGCTTATCGACGAGGCGAGTCAGGCCGCCCGTGCCGGGCAAGACACCTAACAACGGAACTTCGGGAAGGGAGACGGCGGAGTTTCCGTCATCAACCAGATAGATTTCATCGCACGCGATTGCCAATTCATACCCGCCACCGGAAGCTGTTCCGTTTAATGCAGCGATGTAACGGCGTCCGGAGTGGTGCGAATCATCTTCGATGGAACAACGTGTCTCGTTTGTGAATTTGCAGAAGTTAACTTTGAAGGCGTGCGACGACGTACCGAGCATGTAAATGTTTGCGCCCGCGCAGAAGATGCGCGGCTTCAGGCTGGTAACGACCACCGCTTTTACCTGCGGATGTTCGAAGCGAATGCGCTGGATTGCATCTGCCAGTTCGATGTCGACGCCGAGATCGTAAGAGTTGAGCTTGAGCTTGTATCCGTCAGCCAGGGTCTGGTCT
The DNA here is from genome assembly GCA_963730985.1 of Pyrinomonadaceae bacterium. Taxonomy (GTDB): domain Bacteria; phylum Acidobacteriota; class Blastocatellia; order Pyrinomonadales; family Pyrinomonadaceae; genus PSRF01. Next base: position 314,157 of record CAVSTX010000003.1, on the reverse strand, counting down.
TCCTGGACGTCCATGGAAAGAGTGGCGACGGCGCCGTCAACGGTTAGTTTCCAGTGGTTGTATTGTTCAGGCGTCGTTTCGAAGTTAATCATCCACACCTCAATCGGTAATTGCCCAAGCGGAATATCACTTTTCGGGCTAATTTCGCGGGGATCTATCGGCCATTCGAACGTTCGTTCGGTTACAGCATAGTAGCCGGAGGGCCGTTTTGCGTCAAGTTTGGGTGAGGTAATTTGGCAACAAATCAATCATAGATTGAGGAATGGGTCGAAGCGAGGCTTCCTTGACAGGTTTGCTGCGCCACGCGTAGGGTTTCGCTCCGTCTGGGGCAGACCGGTTGGGAATTGATAAAGATAGTTGGAGGCGAATCTGTTCTGGTGAACGGCGCGGTCTTCAAAACCGTCAGTGGGACTGTGAGAACAGGCTCAGGTAGGTTCGATTCCTACACGCCTCCGCCAAGCGTGACATTGCCGATTTGAACCCACGAGCCAAACGTCCGGTCGGCTAATCTTTAGAAACGCCGCAATCGGCAATCGGCATTTGGAAATTGAGAATGAGAGATTGGGTTGCACTAAATATGACGCCGGGCATCGGCCCGCGAGCCGCGGCAAAGCTGCTCGAGCGATTTGGCTCAGCTGAAGGCGTTTACACCGCAACCCGAGCTGAATTGGAGAAGCTGCGGCTTTTGCCGGAAGCTGTCGACAGCATCATTGCGCGGGACAAGCATTCGCTCGCTGAAGCAGAAACGGTAAACATCCGAAAGTTTGGCGGCGAAATACTGATACTTGACGATGGTGTTTACCCTTCGTTGCTGCGAGAGATTTACGACCCACCGCTAGCTCTTTATGTGAAGGGAGCATGGGCCGAGTGTCTTGAACGGCCATGTGTAGCGATTGTCGGCTCTCGACGGTCTTCGACCTATGGGTTAAACGCAGCCACAATGCTGGCGCGCGACCTGGCACAACGAGGCGTCACGATTGTTTCGGGATTTGCGCGTGGAATAGACGCGGCGGCGCATCGCGGTGCAATGGAAGGCGGCGGTCGAACGGTGGCAGTGTTAGGAACCGGAATTGACCAGGTTTATCCGCGCGATCACAAGAAGCTGGCCGATGAAATTCTGGCAACGGGAGGCGCGCTGGTAACGCAGTTTCCCCTGGCCACTCCGCCCGTGTCGGAAAACTTTCCTTACCGGAACCGCATCATTAGCGGGTTGAGTCTCGGGGTTGTGGTCGTCGAAGCGGCCGAGAATTCAGGTTCATTGATAACTGCGCGACTTGCGATCGAACAAAACCGGGAAGTGTTTGCAGTCCCGGGAAACATTACGTCGCGCAATTCGTTTGGCACGAACTACCTGATCAAAGGAGCCGGCGCCAAGCTCGTGCAGCAGTGGCAGGACATCGCAGCGGAATTGCCGCCGCAAGTCGCTGCGAATCTTTTACCGCCGCCGCTGGCAGCGAAGAAAAAAGAGTCGTTTACGGACCAATTAGCGATGATGCCGCAGGATTTGACTGGATATGAACAATCGATCTTTAAGCTATTGTCAGCCGACAGTCCTGCGCACATCGACGCACTGCTCGACCGCAGTCGCATTTCAATCTCCGATTTGAACGCAGCGTTGTTGACTTTGGAGATTCGTGATTTAGTGAGAGCGTTACCGGGCAAATGTTTTGTCAGGAAGATATAGAGCACCGATGAGGAGGCATTTCTGATCGAACGAAATTCGCAACAGGAGAATCTGTGGGGTATCAACATTTATACCGAGCGTGATGAAGCCGAAATGATTGAATTCGACTCTATGATTAACATTCGTCCACGGCAGAATAATCGTTCGCGCTCGGTTGAAGATGCTAACGTCCGCGAGGCCATAATTCGCGTGGTTCAGAAATTGGTGCAAAAGTGACCGCTCACCATCCAACTCTTGCTGCCGGCCGCTGGCATACTCTTACGCTTGCGGAACAATTAGGAAATGTCGGGAGCGAATACGAGCGCGCGCAACGCTGGAAAGCGAGTAACGACAAGGCTCGGTTTGAACTCGCGTTTGCACGAATGCTTGAATTGCTCGACTTGACGATTTCCGACGTTCGATGGAAAAACCATCGGTTAAAGGAATTGACACGTTTGCGCGAAGTTATCTGTGACGAACTCTGGAACGAGGAGCAGGAGCTACATCATCCGCGCGATTTAAAAGATTATTTCTTGTATTTCGCGATCCTGGCCAGGAACCAGCGAGATAAGGTCTCGAGTTAGAAAATAAGAATGGCAAAGAATTTAGTCATCGTTGAGTCGCCGGCTAAGGCGAAAACCATAAACAAGTATTTGGGCAAGGACTATCTGGTCAAGGCTTCGATCGGACATATTAAAGATTTGCCGTCGAAGGGTCTCGGTGTTGACGTTGATGATGATTTCAAACCGACCTACGAAGTAATTCCCGATTCCCGAAAACGAAACAACAAGCGAATCGTTGCCGAACTAAAGAAGGCCGCGAAAGAAGCAGACGCGATTTATCTTGCTGCTGACCCGGATCGCGAAGGTGAAGCGATCTGCCAGCATCTGGCTGAGGAGATCGTGCCGAAGCGTCCGCCCAAGCCCGCGTTTCGCGTGATGTTCAACGAAATCACGAAACGCGCGGTCAACGAAGCGTTTGAACATCCGAGGAAGATTGACGAGAACCTGGTCGACGCGCAACAAGCGCGACGCGTGTTGGATCGACTGGTTGGATACAAGGTTTCGCCCTTGCTTTGCCGCACCGTCGGCGGACGCCTAAGCGCAGGCCGAGTTCAGTCGGTCGCGCTGCGAATGGTGGTTGAGCGTGAACGAGAGATTGAGAAGTTTATCAAGACCGAGTACTGGACGATTTCGGCAAATCTCACCGCCAGGTTACCGCCGGCATTCGATTCCCGGCTTTTTAAGGTTGGCGATCAGACGGTAAAGACGGGCGGCTTCGATCAGGAGGTCAAGAGGACCGAGATATTAATTAAGGACGATGCGACTGCAAACGAGATCGTCCGTGAAGCTGAGAAACAGACTTTCGTCGTCAAGGAAGTTACCCGCAAGGAACGCAAACGTAATCCAGTCCCGCCCTTCATCACTTCGAAGTTGCAGCAGGAAGCTTCGCGTAAACTAGGATTCGCAGTTAAGCGGACCATGATGCTCGCGCAGAAGCTTTACGAAGGTGTCGACCTGGGAGCGGAAGGCGCGGTCGGTTTGATCACTTACATGCGAACCGATTCGACTCGTGTGTCTGACACTGCTTTGAATGAAGTGCGCGACTACATCGGAAACCAGTATGGCGATGCTTACCTTCCAGAGAAGGCAATTTTCTACCGTTCAAAGAAGGACGCGCAGGACGCTCACGAAGCGATTCGCCCGACTGAAGTGGCGCGCACTCCCGACTCGCTGGCAAGTTATCTCAACAATGACGAATTGAAACTGTACAGGCTGATCTGGCAGCGATTTGTTGCATCGCAAATGACTCCAGCGGTCTTCGATCAGACGACGATCGATATTCAGGCCGGGCGTTTCATTTTCCGCGCTACCGGTTCGGTGCAAAAGTTTGACGGGTTCTTGAAGATTTATCAGGAGGGCCGTGACGAAAAAACGGAAGAAGATGAAGAAGCGGAGCGTACGCTCCCTGCCGTTCAGGAAGGGGAGACGCTGGCGCTAAATCAGATTAATCCGGAACAGCATTTTACCGATCCTCCCCCGCGTTATACCGAAGCGACTTTGGTCAAAGCGCTTGAGGAGAAGGGAATCGGGCGGCCCTCAACCTATGCGGCGATCATGTCAACGATCCAGGAGCGCGAGTACGTCGAGAAAATAACCGGACGCTTCCATCCGACCGAACTCGGCAAGACCGTCAACGATTTGCTGATCGAGGGTGGGTTTGACGATCTCTTCAACGAAACGTACACCGCTCGCATGGAAGCAGAGCTCGACTCCATCGAAGAAGGCAAACTGAAATGGACCGATGCATTGCACGAGTTCTACGGAAAGTTTGCCGACGACCTCGACAAGTTTAAGCACCACATCGTCGAGATTAAGGAGAAAGACACGCCGACCGAAGAGGTGTGCTTGAAATGTGAAACCCCGGGAATGGTGCTGAAGTGGGGACGTTTCGGGAAGTATCTCAAGTGTCTGAAATGCGGGGCGACACGCGATGCCGAACCGAAGAGCGGCTCGAACGGCGGTGCTGCCGCAGGCGATGGCAGTGGTGGACCAGAAGAAGCGACCGAGCCTGAGGCATGCGAACTGTGCGGCAAGCCGATGCAAATGAAGCGCGGGCGGTTTGGTCCCTTTCTCGGCTGCACCGGTTATCCCGAATGTCGAAACATCCGCAAGATCGCTAAGAGTGGAGTTGCTGCCCCCGCGCCTGTTCCCCTCGATGAGAAATGTCCGCTTGATGACGCTCAACTCGTGAGGCGTTTCGGCCGGTTTGGTGAATTCATTTCGTGTTCAAACTATCCGAAGTGCAAATACATCAAGCAGGAATCCACGGGAGTAGCTTGTTCGCGGCCGGGTTGCGCGGGCGAGATAGTCGTTAAGAAATCTAAACGAGGAAAAGTTTTTTACGGTTGTGCCGCTTATCCCGATTGCGACCGGGTTTACTGGGACAAGCCGGTAGGCGAAGCATGTCCGAACTGCAAAGCACCGTTTCTTTTGGAAAAAACTACGAAGAAGGCCGGCACGTTCAGATATTGCGCAAACGAAGAGTGTGCTTACCGTTCAGACGGTGCGGTTGCAGAGCCGGCGAAACAGAAGAAATGACGGCACGATTAGTCTCTCAATGAGAGGGAACTAGCGATGTCCCTTTGAGTTTCGCCCTGGAAGGGCGAGATGTTTATAGTTCCCAGTCGCTGTATTGAATTCTGCGCTCCGTAGGAGCGCAACTTCTGCGGACTGAACATTTCGCTTCTAACGGAGCTTGATCGGTATAAATTAATTTTCCTACAAACATTCGGCTCCTAACGGAGCGAACACCGTCATATCAACGCAGTTAGTGGTATACACTTTCTGAAACGCTATCATCATCAATTTCGGAGAACGAATCATGATTCGACGTAACGCAGCGATTGTGCTGCTAATCGTTTTGTTCACTTCACAGGCAGCGCTTTTCGCGCAACAACCTGCCGCGAGTCCGGCGCCCAGCGTTACGCAACAGCCAAGTCCGTCGCCGTCGCCGGCGAAAGATCCAAATGACCCAATCGAACGCATCAAGGATGAGGCGATTCATCGTTCCCAGGTGATGCAGACGCTGAATTATTTGACTGACGTAATTGGGCCAAGGCTGACGGCATCGCCCGGCATGAAACGAGCCAACGAATGGACTCGAGATCAACTGACAAAGTGGGGTCTTCAAAACGCGCAGCTTGAACCGTGGGGCCCGTTTGGTCGCGGCTGGACTCTGAAACGCTTCTCAGCACAAGTGATCGAGCCAACAGCGTTTCCTTTAATCGCCTATCCGAAGGCGTGGTCACCGGGAACAGGCGGGACGATCAAATCTGACGTTGTGTATATCGATCTTAAGAACGAGAACGATCTTCTGAAACACAAGGGCCGGTTGAAAGGCGCGATAGTTTTGGTGGGACCGGCGCGCGAAGTGGCCGCGCACTTCGATTCGCAGGGAACACGCTTGACCGAAAAGGATCTGCTTGCGCTGGCAGACGCGCCCGAGCCGCAAAGAGGCCGGCGCCGCTTTCAACAGGATCGCGCGGCGGCATTGCTCAATATCAAGAAGTATCAATTCCTTCGTGATGAAGGTGCGGCTATGATCATCGATTCCAGCCGCCTCGGCGACGGCGGGACAGTATTCGTCCAGTCCGCCGCTGTGCCGCAACCGCCTTCGGCCGATCCAACAGCGCCAAACGCGCCCCGACAAATTCAGCCGTACGACAAGAACGTGCCTAAGGTGACGCCGCAGATGGTGATGGCAGTCGAACACTTCAATCGCATTGTCCGGATGATAGAAGCAGACGAAAGAGTGAAGATGGAAGTTGATCTGCGCGTTGATTTCCAGGACGACGATCCAATGTCATACAACACGGTCGCTGAAATTCCCGGGAGCGATTTGAAGGACGAAGTTGTGATGCTGGGTGGTCACATGGACTCGTGGCATTCCGGCACCGGCGCAACAGACAACGCGGCGGGAGTAGCTGTGGCGATGGAGGCGATGCGAATTCTTCAAGCGCTAAATCTGAAGCCCCGCCGGACGATTCGCATTGCGCTGTGGACTGGCGAGGAACAGGGACTACTTGGTTCCAGAGCATACGTGGCTGAACACTTCGGCAAAGTTGAAACACCTGCGACTCCGGGAGCCCAACCTGTAGCCAGTCCTGCGCCAGGCACACTCGTTAAGAAACCGGAATATGAGCGGTTTAGTTCTTATTTCAACCTGGACAACGGCACCGGCAAAATTCGCGGCGTCTATCTCCAGGGCAATGAGTCAGTGCGGCCGTTATTCCGGCAGTGGCTCGCCCCGTTTCGAGAAATGGGAGCGGCCACGCTATCAATTGCCAACACCGGCGGTACGGACCACCTGGCTTTCGACGGGATCGGGCTCCCGGGCTTCCAGTTCATTCAGGACGAGATTGAATACGACACGCGGACGCACCACTCGAACCAGGATGTGTTTGATCGCATTCAGGCCGACGACATGAAACAAGCGGCGGCGATTATGGCGGCGTTCGTTTACAACGCGGCGATGCGAGACGAGAAGTTGCCGCGAAAACCGTTTGCACCGTGAGCCTTTCGACCTGGATTAAACAAAAAAGGCGAGCCATCCCAGGCCCGCCTTTTCGTTTTAAAAGTCCCGCTGTTACTAGACTCCGCCCGCGCGGGCGGTTGAAGTCTGCTCGGAGACGCTGCGGTTAGGTTCGGGACCACCCATGGACGCACTCTTGTCTGAGAGGTCCACGCCAATCCACTCTTTCACTTTCTTCAGCAACGCTGGTAACACGATTGTTTGCGCGGTGGTTGACAGTTCCTCAACCAACCTGTCGCCAAGTGTGCCAGCTTCTTTGCTCAGTCGCTCATAAGCGGACGTTTCTTTGAAACGCTCCAGCATGCCCGGTCCTTCGTCCTTGCCGTTTGATTTGATGCTGGCGGCATTTCTGGCGTAAGAGCTGCTCGACTGTGTGTCCGGTTCAATCAGATAGTTGTAAGACGTGGATGTCGCGTGGCCATACGATTCATCATCGTCATCGCCAGCGATCGCCGCAGCAATCCCATAACCGACAAAAAAGCCGACGCCGGCTGCGCCGACACTCCACGCGACGGGCCGCTTCTTGAAGTGCTCCCGCCAATCGAGTGCGTCTTTAACTGTTTCTACTTGTTGTGCCACATTGTCCTTTATTTCGGTAACGGTATTGGTGATGGAATCTCGCGCTTGTTCCATGCGTCGTTGAAGCTCCGCTTTCGAGGGTTCGTCGTCGCTATCTTCGCGTGCGCGAGCAATTCCTAAAGTTCGTTCTTCAGCCATTGCTTGTCCTTTCTCAGTTCTTCTACGGTCCTGTCAGGAACAAAATTTTGTTTCGACAGTCGCTTCTTCATCGTAGAAATCATGACCGCGCCGACGATCAGATACAGTATGCCGGCAGTAACAAAACCAATTGCATACCTGGCCGGCTGACTGATGTCGACACTCGCGAGCAACACCGCGATGCCAAACGCGAGCGCAACGTTAAGAAGCGCGAAGCCTATGGCGGCGACGATTCCGCCCGCCGCCAGCATCGTCCCACTGCGCGCGTAAGCGCTGGCCTCTTCCTTGAGCTCGACCTTCAGCAGCGTCATCTTTGTGTCGAAGAGCTGCATCACGTCGTCGCCTAAACGAGTGAATAGCGACGGAAGACTCTCATTATCGGTTTTCGTTGCGATTGCGGTTGATGCCGCACCTGTACCTGAAGCTGCCATCGCGTCTCCTTTCAGATCTGATCAGTCGTCAATGCGCGCCTACGAACGGCGGCCGCGAATGATCAGTCCCACTAACAAACCGGCTGCTGCCGAAATCAGAATCGCCTGGCCTGGATTCTTGCGAGCGTAATCTTTTGCGTTCTCAGCCATCTCGCCGAGATCTGCATTCTGGAGCTCTTTGAATTTATCGCCGACGACTGACATTTTGTCGGTGACAAACTCTCTCGCATGACCTGCGGCTTCAGTAATTTTCTCGCCGTACTGTTGCGCGGTTTGTGCCAGCCCGGTTGCTGCTGCTGTGCCGGTTCCCGCACTACTGCTGCTGCCGGTTGTGGAGCGATCAGTCGGGAAGCTGCTGCCCGGCTGGGTACCACCCGTCGAGCTCGGTTGTGAAGTGCCTGGGAAATCGGTTGGTGTTCTGTTCTGCGACATGCTTTCTCTTCTCCTTTTAAAGTGCTGAATGGAAGATTCAAATCCCGAATAGACGCGGGTTATCGCTTAATAACGAGCAAACAATGTGCCGGGTTTGAGAAATGCCGTTTATTTAGCAACATCGACGGAATCGCCGAATCTAGCCTCGATTTTGTTGTGAAAAGGTACAAGTAAAGAATCTTCAGGGTCGGGAACGATACAAGCTGAGCGGTCAAACCTATGGCTCCGGGGAAGGCGATTCGCGAAATTTTCACACCAAGCGAGTTTCAATTATTAGGCATGCGAAAACGCTTTCGGGGTTATCTCAATTCATGCTTCTAAATCCCGGCGTGTCACGCCGGATAAGTTACTAATCTACCTCGGCAACAATCAGCTCCCAGCTGGAGACTCTCTGATATTCGCCGTTCCCTTAGTCGCATCAGCGCCGGCGAAGAAGTCGTGCTTGACACCCCATCTCTGGTAGTGGTAAGTAAGTACTTACTTTGATTCCCGAGAGCCTAATAACGACATCCCTTGAGTAAACCAATCGCCGCCATACCACTTGACTCGATTCCGGTTATCGGGTCGCGCATGACCGCGGAAGACAGGAAACTCCAAATCCTTCGCGTCGCCGTCGGCCTCTTTTCCAAAAAGGGCTTTGGCGGCACGACTACGAAAGAGATTGCGCAAGCCGCTGGCGTTTCGGAAGCAATGGTGTTTCGACACTATGCGACCAAGCAGGAGCTCTACCACGCAATTCTCGACCACAAAGCGTGCTCCGGCGACATGATGAATCCGGAAGAGATGGTTGCCGATGCGCTGAAGGAGAAAGATGACCGGGCCGTTTTCGAAAGCCTCGCGCTCGGAGCACTCGAACACCACGAGATGGATCCGGAGTTCCAACGTCTCCTGTTGCATTCAGCTCTCGAGGGTCATGAGCTCGCGGAAATGTTTTTTGAAAAGTTTGTGCTGCGCGTGTACGCGCTGTTGGGTGATTACATCGCCGCCCGGCAACGCGATGGCGCTTTAGTCAAAATGGATCCGGCGATCGTGGTCCGCGCTTTTATCGGCATGATTATCCACCATTCGCTCAACAACAATCTTTGGGACCCGAAACGCCGGTTGCTGAAAGTTTCTAACGCCGAAGCGGCCAAACAGTTTGCCGACATACTGCTCAATGGCATCAGCACTGGCAGCGACCACAAACGTGAGGGCAGAACGATTAAGAAAGGTCCAGGTCAGGGTGCGTCCCGGAGGAAGTAAACCGTCCATGTCATCTCCCAGAATACAGTTATTGTTTTTGATGATTGCGCTGACGTTGCTGTCGTTGGCCTCGGCTTGTGGCGGATCAAAGGCAAACGTCAGGAACGACGAGGCCAAGACCGCGACACCGGCGGTGGTGGAGGTGACCACCGTGCCCGCAATTGTCCGCGAACTCCCCAGATTTTTTGAAGCAACCGGCAGTTTGACTGGCGATCAGCAAACCGATGTAGCTCCCTCAGTTGCCGGCAAAGTGGTGCACGTTGGCGTTGAGCTCGGCAGTTATGTGAAGCGTGGCCAGACGATTGTCCGGCTCGACGATGTCGATGCCAGGCTGCGAGTGCAGCAGGCGCAAGCGCAACTGGAACAGACGCGCGCGGCCCTCCGACAGGCTGAAGAGAAGGTCGGCGTTCGCCCCGGACAAGCGTTTGATCCGAATAAGGTACCGGAAGTTGCGAATGCGCGTGTGGCGCTTGAGCTTGCCGAGAAGAACTTGCGTCGTTCGGAAAAACTGATCGAATCCGGAGACATTTCAAGATCCGTCTACGACCAGCAGAAAGCGCAACGCGATCAACTCAAGGAGCAGTTTGAAGCAGCGCTTTCGTTGGCGCGTCAGAATTTCGCCGCAGTTAGCACCGCTCGAGCGAATGTGGCAAACGCTCAAAGCCAACTCGAATTGGCGAAACGAAGCCTTTCATACGCGAATGTTTTTTCGCCGATCGATGGATACATAACTGAACGCACGGCGGACCTGGGCGAGTACGTATCACCGAGCAATAAAGTCGCTACGGTGGTCCGAATTAACCCTTTGCGGGTTCGCATTGACATCCCCGAGCAGGCAATACCGGCCGTCAGTGTGGGCCAGTCAGTTTCAGTAACGACGAGCGCCTGGCCTGATCGCAACTTTAGTGGACGGATCGCGCGCGTATCGCCGAACGTCACACCAACCTCGCGAACGATGACGGTTGAGGCAGAAATCGAGAACAGCAGCGGCGCGCTCAAGCCGGGCCAATTCGCGACGATCCGAATCCTTCAGTCGCGCGCCGAACCGGCGTTGCTCGTGCCGTCGAGAGCGGTGCGTACAGACTCGGGAGTTAGCCGCGTGTTTGTGATCAAGGATGGCCGTGCACAGGAACGTGTAGTCCAACTCGGACAGACCGAAGGAGACCTGGTCGAGATTAAAGCGGGTGTTACGGCCGATGAACCGGTAGCTACCAGCAACCTGGAATTGCTGAGTGACGGGATCACGGTGAGGCAGTAAGACTAGTCCAAAGTCCAAAGTCCAAAGTCAGAACGACCGGTGACTGGCGGCCTAACGCGAAACAGTAAAACAAGATGCAAAAGCTGGCTGAAATCTGTGTCCGACGTCCTGTCTTCGCGACGATGTTAATTTTGAGTTTGACCGTCGTCGGTCTCTTCTCATACCGGTCGCTGGGCGTCGATCTGTTTCCGAAGATCGACCTGCCAACGATCACCGTCACGGTAGTAAACCCCGGCGCGTCTCCCCAGGAAATTGAAACTGAAATTACCGATAAGGTTGAAGGCACTGTTAACACCATCAGCGGTATCGACGAGCTGCGTTCAACCTCAGTCGAAGGTGTTTCGCAGGTTTTCATCACCTTCCTACTTGAAAAGAATCCCGACACTGCCGCGGCCGAAGTTCGAAACAAGGTTGATCTGATCGTCAACGACCTTCCGGTTACTGCCGAGCAGCCAATTGTTCAAAAACTCGATACTGATGCAGCTCCGGTTGTGCGCATTGCTGTGTCTGCGTCGCGTTCGTTGCGCGAAGTCACAGACATCGCCGACAAACGAATCAAACAGCAGATCGAGTCAATCAACGGTGTGGGGCAGGTGCAGATCATCGGCGGTCGCACCCGTGAGATTCAGGTCTGGGTGGATCCGGACAAACTCCGCGCGTTCAACGTCACGGTGGCCCAGGTTGCGGATGCTGTGCGGGCGCAAAACATGGAGGTTCCCGGAGGCCGCATCGATGAAGGCACGCGTGAACTGACAGTAAGAACGATGGGTCGCATCATCTCTCCAGCCGACTTCAACAATCTAGTGGTGGGCACGCGAGGAGATTACTCAGTAAAACTAAGCGACGTTGGTTACGCAGAAGACGGCGCTGAAGAGCCACGCACCGAGGCTCGACTAAACGGCCAGCCGGCGGTGACGTTAATAGTTTCCAAGCAATCAGGACAAAACACTGTCGCCGTCGCCGATGCTGTAAAAGAACGGCTAAACGAAATTCAAAAGACACTGCCTCCCGGTTTCAAAACGCAGGTCGTCGGTGATCAGTCGATCTTCATTAAGGCTTCTATTGATGCGATCCAGACCCACTTGATCGAAGGCAGCATTCTGGCAGCTATTGTCGTCTTCATTTTTCTGTGGAGTTTCCGCTCGACCGTGATTGCGGCTCTTGCGATTCCAACGTCCCTCGTCGCCACTTTTGGACTAATGGCTTTGATGGGGTTCACATTGAACAACATCACCATGCTGGCGTTGACGCTGATGGTAGGCATCGTGATCGACGACGCGATCGTCGTGCTCGAAAACATCTTTCGCTTCATTGAAGAGAAGGGAATGCCTCCGTTTCAGGCTGCAATCGAGGGCACGCGCGAGATTGGTCTGGCTGTGACGGCAACGACGCTTTCATTGCTTGCTGTATTCCTGCCGGTTGGATTCATGGGCGGCATCGTTGGGCGTTTCATGTCGTCGTTTGGCCTGACGTCGTCGTTTGCCATCGCAGTGTCGTTGCTAGTTTCGTTCACGCTGACGCCGATGCTGGCGGCACGTTTGATCAAACGCAGCAGGGACGAGGACGAAGGACCAATCGAGCGGCGCATCGAACCCTCGGACCACGGCTCCAAACAGTCGCGCTTCTATCGTCCGATTGACCGCACTTACACACGAATGCTCGCCTGGTCCATGGCGCACCGCTGGGTGGTGGTCGTCGCGTGCGTCGCGGTGATTCTGAGCATCGTCCCGCTATTCATGTTAGTCGGTAAAAACTTTCTGCCCGTTGACGATCAATCACAGTTTGAACTGAACGTACGCGCGCCTGAAGGTTCGACCCTGGGTGCAACGTCCGCACTCGCCGAGCGTATTGCAACTGACGTCCGCAAACTGCCGGGCGTGACCGACACACTGACGACAATCGGGGGAGGACAGCAGGAGCAGGTTAACCTCGCGTCGATCTACGTGAAGTTGCAACCGATCGAGGAACGGAGCATATCGCAGAACGACTTGATGATTCGCTCGCGTGATGAAGTGCTGGCTAAGTATTTGAAAGAGTTTCCCGGACAACTGCGTACCAGCGTCCAGCAGGTGGCGGCGATTTCCGGCGGCGGTTTTAGAAACGCTGACATTCAATACGTTATCGGCGGTCCCGATCTTGGCAAGCTGACGCAGTATTCAGACGCGCTGCTGCAAAAGATGAAGACGATTCCCGACGTGGTTGATGCCGACTCGACACTGATTACCGGCAAGCCGGAAGTGCGCGTCGTAATCGATCGTGCGCGCGCCGCGGATCTTGGTGTTCGCGTTGGAGATATTGCGCAAGCTTTGAACACACTCGTGGCAGGCCAGAAGGTTTCAACGTTTAACGCAGGGACCGATCAGTACAACGTGCGCGTTCGCTCGATCGGGCAATACCGCTCGAGCGTTGAAGGCTTGAACCGCATGATCGTTTCTTCCGCGAAAGTGGGTTGGGTCAGTCTGGACAATCTGGTGCGCGTTGAAGAAGGCACCGGACCATCAGCGATCGATCGTTTGAACCGGCAACGACAAGTGATGTTGCTGGGCAATGTGAGGCCGGGCGGCTCGCAAGCCGACGTGATTCAAAAACTCAACCAGTTTGCGAAAGAAGTAAACATCGATCCTGCCTACAGTACGGGCCTGGCCGGACGTTCAAAAGAATTAGGCCGCGCTGGTTATTACTTCATGCTCGCGTTCGTACTGTCGTTTGTCTTCATGTACATGGTTTTGGCTGCGCAGTTTGAATCGTTCATTCACCCGGTGACGATTCTGCTGACGCTGCCGTTGGCAATTCCGTTTGGCATCCTGGCGCTGCTTTTGACGGGACAAACCGTCAACATCTTTTCAGGCCTGGGACTGCTGCTTTTGTTTGGCGTCGTCAAGAAGAACGCGATTTTGCAGATCGACCACACTAATCAATTGCGAGCACGAGGAATGGAACGCCTGGAAGCAATCATTCGCGCAAATCGCGAACGACTGCGGCCGATTCTGATGACGACGATTGCGTTGGTGGCAGGCATGTTGCCGCTGACCGTTTCCAGCGGACCTGGTTCGGGTACGAACCGATCTATCGGCGTGTTAGTGGTGGGCGGCCAGTCGCTGTGTCTGTTGCTCACTTTACTTGCCGTGCCAGTTTTTTATTCGCTCTTTGACGACTTAGGCAGGAGCCGCGTTTGGGGAATGATCGGCCGCGGCGTAACTGGAACACTCGGCAGGTTGCGGCGGAAGGCGGCGACAGCAACGGCGTCATTGATTGGTTTGTTTTCTAAACAGTGAATTTTATGAAGTTTCGTTCGTTACATAGACTATTAACCGACGCGCGTTTCGGCGGCTCTTGTTTCGCTGTTCGCGTTAATACTATTCGTCGCGATGGGTGTTCAAGCGCAGGAACCGGCCGCGTCTCCTACGATTCCGGATGTCGTTGTGCCACCGGTGGCGAGTGACTTTCAACCCGCCCAGCGACCGCTGCCGGAGCTCGGGCGTGTGGGAGTAGATCTCGATCGGCAACGACCGTTAACCTTGCGCGAAGCCTTAGCGCTGGCGCTCGAGAACAACAAAGACATCGAAGTCGCGCGGCACAACGTTAAGATCGCTGAATTTGATTTCACGGCTGCGCGCGGTGTCTACGATCCCCGGCTGACGTCGTCGGCTTACTACGAGCGGATCGAGAATCCGATCTCCAGCTTTCTTAGCGGCGCCAGCGACTCCGTTAATCAAACCGATTACACAGCAACCGCCCGCCTTGGAGGGCAGACACCCAAATTCGGCGGTAGTTATGCGCTCGACTTCTCTTCGGTTCGATTAACTACCAACAACCAGTTTGCAGCTCTTAATCCGCAATACCCGACCGCTCTGACGCTTAGTTATACACAGCCTCTGCTGCGCGGTTTGCGTTTCGATAACAGTCGCCGGCAAATCGAAATTGCGCGAAAGAACCTGTCGTTGACGGATGCGCAGTTTCGGCAACGTGCCATCGAGACGATCACCAGTGTTCAGCGGTCTTACTGGGACCTGGTGTTTGCGCTTCGCAATCTTCAGGTGCAAAAGGACGCGGTGAAAGACTCGCGGGCGCAGCTCGAACATAACAAACGTCTGGTTGAGGAGGGGGCGCTCGCGCCGATCGACATCGTGGCCGCCGAGGCCCAGTTGGCGGGTTTTGAGCAGACGCTGTTTACTTCGCTGGAGGAAGTCACCCGAGCTGAAAACAACCTGAAGAACCTGATCGCAGAAAATCGGAACGCTGAGATTTGGAGCTTATCCATCGTGCCGACTGATTCTGTGGATCTGGCAACGCCGCAAGTTTCACTGCCTGATGCTTTAAAAACAGCAATGGAAAATCGGCCGGAGTTACAGGTGTCAAACCTGGCGAGGGAGATCAATCAACTGGACCAGAAGTTTTATCGCGATCAAAAGAAACCGGAAGTGAATCTGGTGGGTAACTACGGCCTGGTCGGTTTGGCAGGTTCAATCAACAGTTCGGGTTTCAATCCATTTACGGGTTCGAATGCTCAGCTACGTGAACGCGTCGATGTGTTGTCACGCCTGAACGGTTTACCTGATTTGCCGGCACAGCCAGTTCAGACCCTCGCTCCGAATTTGATTGGCGGCTATGACCAGTCAATTCAAAACTTGTTTAGTAATCGTTTCAGTAACTTTCGCGTAGGCGTCCAGATAAGTTTGCCGTTTCGAAATCGCACCGCGGAAGCTCAATTTGGGCGGTCGCTGGTGGAAGGCGATCGGCTGGCGACGCAGAGACAACAACTCGAACAGTTGATCCAGGTTGATGTGCGAAATGCTTTGCAGGTTGTGCGGAGTTCGGAAGCGCGATTACGCGCGTCCACGATCGCGCGGCAGGCAAGCGAACAGCAGTATCAGAGCGAACAAAGAAAACTCGATGCCGGGCAGTCAACGGTATTTCTCGTGCTGGAGCGGCAGACGGCACTCACCGCCGCGCGCGGCAATGAGTTGCGCGCCCAAACTGACTTGAACAAAGCGATCGCTGATTTGCAGAGGGCCACCGGTAACGCGCTCACAACCCACAACATAGTGGTGCGGATCAAATAACGGCAGGCGATTCGTCTAATAGTCGTTTATCGTAAGGATATGCGGCGGGCGCCCGCGGGCGCGGGATCGGCTTAGTGCGTGCTCAGGCTTATGCCACTCTTTCCAGGATCAGAAACCCGCCATAGCAAGCCAGCACGACGAGGATCGTCGCCACTACGTACCACTGAATAAGCTTAGTTCGGCATGCGGGACATCGCGTCCTCATCCAACCAGCACGCCTGCCACAAACTGGACACCTCATACACTTCTGCTCTGGGCCTGAAAGTACCTGGTTACGGATGCCGGGTTTCGGTTCGGAACAAACTGGGGAAGTCGCGGCTAATCTAGCACAATGATGGACCGATGAGCATATCCAGAGTGTTAATTTCCATTCTTATTTCGCGGTAACCCTCAGCGCGTGCCGTCGGTCGGTTTTTCAGAGGCAGGCTTCGTTAATTGCACCACCGCCCACAGCGGCCAATGGTCAGACAGTTTGATCCCTCGATCCATACCGTGACGAGTGGTTTGCAGGTTACGCAACCAGATCCAATCAAGCTTGAACTCGATTGGAACAAACACAATCTGACGGCAAAAAGTTGAAGTGTTGTCGAAAGGCGTGTGAAAGCGTGCAGCCGTGAAAAGCTTGTTGGTTTTGGTTACAGCATCTCCTTCCCACGTATTCAAATCGCCCAACACAATCACCGGCATCTCTTTACCGAACCGCTCAGCTTCACTCAGCACTGCCTGGTACTGTTCCAGTTTCCTCTCGACGCTCATCCGATTCTCGGAATGGACGGAATAAACTCGTAGCTTATTCGGTCCGATGGTGACAGTTGCGCCAATCGCCGCTCGTCGCCTGCCTCCCGGCCCTGGATGAGGAAGCACGATGCGATGTACGTGACTGAGTGGGTAATGACTGAGAATCGCGACGCCCGTCTCTTCTTCTTTCTCGCCGGCAACGGCAGGTGGAGCGGCCCAGACGTAATACATACCCAACTCGTGGGCCAGCTTCTTGACGGTATTCGCATTACGAGTGCGTTTGCGGTTGCGATCCACCTCCTGTAGCCCGAGTATCGAAGCGCCGCCGATTTCCGGATCGTCGATAAATAATTTGGCAAGTTTCTTGAGATCGTCGCCCCCGCGCCAACGAATGTTGTATGAAACTATCTTGAGCTCGACAGGCGAGTTGGATGAACCCGTCAGTCGCTCCGCCTGTCCAGTTTCCATAAGGTTCCAGCGAAGAAACCTGCCGGTGTTTTGACTGGTCACGCGCCGGTTGAAAAAGACGCAGAAGACTGCAAGACGAGCGCAAATGTTGAATGCGATGAGAAATAGGGTGCGCATTTTAGAAGTCGATTCTTAAGCCGTCATGTGCTTCGATGGTTTCACCGGGCCAGAGGTCACGTGCTTTGTCAGCAACATCAATGCCATCCCATTCGAAGTAGAGGTGACTCAACACCAGTCGCCGCGGTCCGGCGCGGTGTGCGATGTCCATCGCGTCAGCCAATTCCAGGTGTTTCTTGACGGGTTTGTTGCTCACAAACGAACACTCCATCAACAGAACATCCGCGCCGCGAGCGAACCCGGCTAACTCCTCGGAATAGCCGGTGTCGGACGTATACACAAGTGTGGTGCCATTTCTGTCCCTAAGCCGAATGGCAAGGCTTTCCTGCGTGTGGGGCGTTGAGAATGTTTGGGCTTGCAGGCCTGGGAGGATCTCGAATTCTGCGCCTGGGCCAACTTCCGTCATTTCTACCGGAAACGGCTGCTGAAACAGGCGGTAGTTATTCGAGCTGTCCAGCGTTTCAAAAATGCGTTTAAAGCCGGCGCCACCGTAAATCGCCAGCGATTTACGCCGTTGTTGCGTCTGCGGAGCTGCGCGGCACCCAAAAAGAAACGGCGCGAGGCCCCCACAATGGTCCAGGTGAAAATGGCTCAACCAGATAGCGTCGAGATTGGTCCAGTCGAGCTTTTCCTGGGCCATACGATGTGGCGCGTCGGCGCCAATGTCCAGGAGCAGCGTTCCCTGGTCCGTTTCCAGCCAGTGTGAAGGTGCGGTACGCGTTGCATGCGGTAGAGCAGTGCCTGACCCGAGAACGATGAGTTTCACGGGTGGAACTTTAACTGATAATTTTCATCATAGCGACATTGCGCGCGCTAACGCAGGCGTTGCAGCGAGACGCCCGCGGTCCGGCATCCACTTGACGCAATCGTGCTCATTAGTTAAACCTCAATCTGTTATGGAGCAACCACAAACTGAGTTGGATGCGCTGGCGATCTTTTCCCACCCCGACGACGCCGAACTGTCCGTTGCCGGAACACTCCTGCGGCTCAAATCGTTGGGTTATCGAACTGGCGTCGTAGACATGACGCGTGGAGAAATGGGCACGCGGGGCACGCCTGAAATGCGCGCGGTGGAATCAGACGATGCCGCCCGTATCTTGAAGTTGGACTTCCGTATGAACCTGGGCCAACCCGACGGTCACGTTTGGCCCACCGAAGAGGCCCGGACCGCTGTAGTCCGCGTCATTCGTTCGCATAGACCAAAAGTGTTATTGACCACGCATTGGGACGATCCACATCCGGACCACGCAAACACTTGCCGCATCGTTCGAGAAGCCGCGCGGCTGGCAACCATGTCGCGATATGACCACGAAGCCAATCAACCTGCGACACGGATGCCGGCGATTATGCATTCACTTTTTTCGCGTCGCATAGTGCCGTCGTTTATCGTGGACGTATCGAGTTTTGTGGAAGAAAAAATGAAGGCGATCAAAGCGCACGCATCGCAATTCTACAGTGTGGATTCAAAAGAACCAGCGACCCGGATCAGCGAACCGGGTTTTCTCGATCAAATCGAATATCGGATGCGCTACTTTGGTTCACTAATCGGCGTAATGGCCGGGGAACCCTTTTACGTGAGTGAAGCACTGAATGTTGACGATCCAGTCGCTTTGTTGTCCCGCCCGATGAATATCTATTCGTGAGTAAATGGTGAATGGTGAAGTGAATGGTAAATGGTAAATGGTAAATGGTAATAGTGAATGCGGAAGACGGAGTTGGGAGATTCCGTTCTTGTTCGTTATTGCCGATCACGATTTAAGCATTTCCCATTTTCTATTTATCATTCACCATTTACCATTTACCATTCACCGCCCCTTGTCAGCTAACAACGCCCGCGCGACGGCAATTAGCGCAGTAGCTCGTGGAGCTTCTTCCTCAAATCTACGGGCGATCTCGATTGCCTGATCCGCGTTTTCCTGGGCCAGCGCTTTGAAAATTCCCGGCAGATTAAAGTCTTCGATCGAATTGGTCCGAAGTGAAGTCATGGACTCAGTTTGGAGGCGCATAATAAGACGGCCGTCTTCGCCATTAAACCCTTCGGTGGAATTCGACGCCTTCACCACATCCAGCATCACTTCCCAACTCCTCGGTCGATCAACAGCAAGATAGGAATTGGCAACCGCCACCAGCGCACGCGCGCGGTCTGCGTCCCTGCCGCCGATCCGGCGAGCCTCTACCGCAGCATCACCAATTATCTCAACAGCCTTGTCGTGTTCGGTCGCTGGGAGGTGTTTGGCAGTTTGGGTCAGCAACCAAACCCGCTGAATATTTGTCAGCTCACCGTTGGCTGACAGAAACAAAGCCTTTTCAACGTCTTTCTTGTCGACCACGCTAATGGCGAGCGTCATGTCCACATAAGGTTTCGCTTGTTTGCGCACCTCGGGATTTTCGATCTTGTCGGCAAAATCGCGCGCGCGCAGGTCGCCCTTGTCTGCAGTGCGAGTGGCCAACTGCAAATACAGAGCGTCCCGTTGCGCCGACGTTTGCGCGCGCTCGATCCGGTCGAGCAGTGACTTCTCCATGTCCTGTGGCGTTTTCTCAGGCGTCAGACCACGCGTAATCGAGTCGTCATCATTATCTCGAAGGTCGCGATTGGTGCCCTGGCCCAACGCGGCGAGCTCGCCCTTCAGTTGTTCGACTATTTCTTTGGGCGCATGTTGTTCAAATAGAGGCATCAACCTGCGAATTACCAGATATTTTCCCTGAGTGCCTGAAGTGGTCCGATCCTGTTCTCGCGACTGAGAAGGACGCAGCAACACGCGTGCTGCCGTTTGAAAGAACCTGTTGCGCAGTGCGGGGGAAACATCTGGTGGCGTGCTGCGTCTGCTCATCTGCGACGATTCCTGCCCGCCATCTGCACGAAATGTGATGAAGAGATGCGGCGTAAACAGATACGACGACAGGAGTGAAATCGTGTTGGCGTCAGCTTGTATGTCTGCGGATGCCACACTCAGAAGACGCGAATACCGCAGATCAGCAGCTTCCGCATTGTGGGTGCGCAGGTTCGAGAGAAAACTGAGGCCCTCCATCGTGACAGTCGCAAGAGCTGGATCCGCAAATTGCATTGCGCGTTCGACGTCGCCGTCCAGCAGTTGGTTCGCGAGCCGCAGTCGCTGTCGCAGTGCCGCAGGCGATGCGAGCGGTTCCGCGGCTTCGTTGGAAGTTGCTTCGGTGGCTTCCTGCTTTTTCGCTTCTGTTAGTTTCTCAAGCAATTCTTCACCAAGGGCGCGATCGCGCTTGGCGGCGAGTCTTAAGACTTCTGAACGCAGGTCGGGAGGCAACGAGATAGCGTAGCTACGGGAAGTTGCCTGCTGTCGTTTGCGTTCGTCTTCCATGCGGCGCAAGGCATCCTGGTCTGCGACAGATGCTGCGTCCCACGCTTTGCGAAAGAGTGAGCGGCCCTGTTCCGGATCCGGCTCCCAAAGCGCGTCTGCAATTCGCGACATGGTCCGCGCCCTGAGTGTTTGATCCGGGAAACTGCTCGCGTCGTTTGCGAGCGTGACAAGCAGCGACAGGGCGAGCGCTTTTTGCTGTTCCGCTTTAGCTTTTGCCGCGGCTGCACTGGCTTTTGTGTTTGACGGAGTTTTTGCAGGCGCGGCAGTGGATGCTGTTGACGCCGGTTTGTCTGAGGTCGCCTGACCGGGGCTTGAAGCCGGCAGTATCAGTAGCCAGACAGCGGCGCCGGCAGCGAGAGAGGTACGCAATGTCATTAAATTTACTCCGAGGATGGAATGAACGTAGCTTGCCGGGGAGTTAAACGTGGCTCTTCGGCGTCAGTTCCGGAAAGTGATCAACTGAGGAATCTGTCTGGTGACGGCAACCGCGCTCTAACTTTTCATTCGCGGATCACACCGCGATAACTTCCAATTCGGGATCCACTTCCTGTTTCAACATGCCTTCGATAGCCATCAGAGTCCCGGTCAATGAACTTGGACAACTGCCGCACGCGCCCTGGTAACGGATGCTTAGTGTGTGGTCTTTTAAACCGAGCACCTCGAGGTAGCCACCGTCACCCATCAGCGCGGGCCGCACTTTTTCATCGAGTATCTCGTTAATGCGGAGCAATTGCGGATCGTCACTGGCGACTGCCGCAATCGCGCCACCCACGGCTGCAGCCGCGGCGGCGGCAGCGGAACTTACTGCGTCTGCTGCGCGAATCGGTACGGCCAGGACAGGCAACAAATCGTCCCAGTCGCCTTCATCGTCCTTTTCAACCGTGATCATTTTGTCCACGTAAAACACTGAGACCACATGGTCCACGTCAAACAACGACTTTGCGAGTGGGTCATCCTGGGCTTGATCCGCTGAACTGTACTGGTGAACAACGCCATTACTAACGGGTTCTCTAAGAACGAATTTCACCGCATTCGGATTAGGTGTTTCTTCAATATCACTGATTTTCGGCATTCCTTAAAACTCCAGTTGCTGACAATAACAATGTTGCTCAAAATCGCTATCTGCGCTGTGGTTAACATTATAGCGGCTTTACGCATTTATCGCAGTTAGCCACGGCTTTTTGATGCTCAAAATCAGGCATAAAATCGACTAAGTTTTCCGTGTGTTTTACCGCTAATCGGCTATTGCCAAAGGAGGGCCACGGGCATATACTCCGTCCCCTCACTTGCCCCCCCTTACAACTAAGGTGAGCCAAGTTGAGATGAAGGCAAGCGATTGCGAGGGTCGCTTGCCTTCGCTTTTTGGAGGTGGCCAGTAGTCAGTTGTTCGTGGTCAGTTGTCCGTAGTCCACAGTCCGTTGTATTTAGCTATAGGCCCTTGTTACTGTGAGCATCGCAATCGTTGCAGAACAACCGACAACTGACTACTGACGACCGCAACATGAATATCGGTATCACGGTCTATCCCACCTACGGTGGCAGCGGCATAGTAGGTTCCGAACTCGGGAAGGAACTTGCTGAGCGTGGTCACACGGTCCACTTCATCGCATCAGCACTGCCGACGCGGCTTACGAAATTAAGTGAGCGGGTACGGTTTCATGAAGTGGAGATGATGTCGTATCCGTTGTTTGAACATCAGCCATACACATTGGCGCTCGCGACCAAGATGGCTAAGGTCGCCGAGACAGAGAACTTAGATTTACTGCACGTGCACTACGCCATTCCGCATTCCATCAGCGCGATCCTCGCGCGCGAGTCGCTAAAGCCAAACCGTTATCTGCCGGTAATCACTACGCTTCATGGAACAGACATTACGCTCGTCGGGGCCGACAGGTCGTATTTGCCGGTGACGCGTTATGGAATCGTCCAGTCGGATGGCGTGACTGCCATCTCGCAATATCTCAAGAAGGCGACGGCTGAGATATTTCAGTTTGATGACATCGCGGTAATTCCAAACTTTGTTTGTGGGAGCGATTATGCGCGTCATCCGGTGCCTGGGTTGCGGGCAGAGCTTTCGCCGGGAGGCGAGCCGTTGCTCGTCCACGTCTCTAATTTTCGACCTGTAAAAAGACCGGTTGATTGCATCGAGATCCTGGCCCGCTCGTTACAGCAGGGCGCGCAGACACGTCTCGTGATGGTTGGCGATGGCAGCGAAAGGACCAACGCCGAACACCGGGCACGCTGTCTGGGCGTGCAAGACAAATGTACGTTTGTGGGCAAGCAACCAAACATTGGCGATTATCTTTCGGCGGGTGATCTTTTGCTCTTGCCCTCGGAACAGGAATCATTTGGTCTCGCTGCGCTGGAGGCCATGGCATGCGAAGTGCCAGTAATCGCATCACGCGTCGGCGGTATTCCGGAAGTGGTCACGGATGGAGAAACAGGTTTTCTCAGTGAGGTTGGAGATGTCGAGAAAATGTCGGTCGACGCAACTCGTCTCCTGAAGGACGAAGCGTTGCGAAAAAGCATGGGCCAACGCGCGCGCGCGTCGGCGATCGGTCGATACAGTACCGACATCGTTATCCCTCAGTACATACAGTTTTACGAACAAGTACTTCGTAAGGGCCAGGAGGGAAAATGAAGAACCAAATACGAACGTTGCTGGCAGTCGTTCTCGTTGCCCAACTTTGCGTTTCCTCTTTCGCGCAACAGCCCGCCGTTCAGAAACCGGCAACGGCACCTGTTCAGCAACAGCCCCAGGCAACGCCCTCGCCAACGCCACCGCCAACAGGAACACAAGCTGAAGACGACGTCGTTCAGATCACGACGAACCTGGTCCAGGTCGATCCGGTTATCACTGACAGTAAGGGCAAACAGATAACCGATCTGCGCGCCGATGAAGTTGAAATACGCGAAGACGGCAAACCGCAGAAGATCACAAACTTTTCTTACGTGTCGCTGGGTTCGTCTACGGTAGAAAGCAGGCCGGTGCAACCGAGTGGCGCGCCGTCGCCACCCGTGAAGTTGCGACCGGAACAGGTGCGGCGAACTATTGCATTGGTCGTAGATGATCTGGGTTTGTCATTTGAGAGCGCCTATTACGTCAGGCGGGCGTTGAAGAAGTTTCTGGACGAACAAATGCAGCCGGACGATCTTGTGGCGATAATTCGCACCGGTGGGGGCATCGGCGCGCTTCAGCAGTTCACTTCTGACAAGCGACAACTTTACGCAGCCGTTGAAAAGGTTAAATGGAACCCGTCCGGCCGTTCCGGGGTTTCGGCGTTTTCACCCATCTCCGGCTCTGACAGGCCGCAGGATTTTCCTGAGGCAGGTAACTCCAACGCCGGTGAGGAGCTAGATCAATTCCGCGAAGACTTATTTGCCGTGGGCACGCTGGGCGCCGTCAATTACATCGTTCGTGGCTTGCGGACGCTGCCTGGTCGTAAGTCGATCCTGCTGATCTCTGACGGCTTTAAGGTTTTCACTCGCAGCGATCCCGGTGGCAGCCAGAGAATTCTGGGCGCGTTACGCAGCCTGACCGATCTTGCGAACCGCGCTTCAGTGGTTATCTACACCATGGACTCGCGTGGATTGCCGACGATGGGACTCATGGCCTCCGATTCAACCGCTGGTTTGTTACCTGATCAACTTGAAGAACGCCTGAGTAACCGGCGAATGGATTTCTTCGAGTCCCAAAGCGGGTTGAATTACCTTGCGCAGCAAACGGGTGGGCTGGCTATCCGCAACAGTAACGACTTGAATGCTGGGATTCGAAAAGTGGTTGAGGACCAGCAAGGCTACTACCTAATTGGCTACCGGCCCGATGACGCCACATTTGATCGCACAAGCGGCCGCCGTAAGTTTCATAAATTAAGTTTGAAGGTGCTGCGGCCCGGCAAGTTCACAGTCAGGATGCGCAACGGTTTTTATGGCATCACTGACGAGGAAGCTGTGCCGCCGAAACAGACTGCTACACGCCAGTTGATCGGCGCACTCACTTCACCGTTTGGATCGGAGGGCGTGCATGTGCGCCTGACCTCGTTGTTTGCAAACGACGCGCGGTTTGGTTCAGTGATGCGTTCCATGCTTCACGTTAAAGGAAGCGATTTGACGTTTACCAATGAACCTGACGGTTGGCACAAAGCTACCTTTGATATTCTTGCGTTTACTTTCGGCGACAACGGCGCGGTTGTAGACCAGGTAGGTCGCACACATACCATGCAGCTAAAGGGCGCGTCGTACGAACGCGTGATTAAAGATGGTTTCACTTACAACCTGTCAGTCCCGATCAAGAAGGCAGGTGCGTATCAGCTTCGCACCGCGGTAAGAGACGTAGCGTCTGAACGGGTTGGTTCGGCGAGTCAGTTTGTTGAAGTGCCCGACATAAAGAAGAATCGTCTAACGCTCTCCGGGCTGATGGTGAGAGGGACGACGCTTCAGGCTTACCAAAAAACGCCGGGAGCCTCGGCGCCTCAGGGGGACGATGACACTACCGACGACACAGATGCACGGGCTACGCCTGCTGTTCGCCAGTTTAAATCGCAACTCGTGATGCTCTACGGTTTTGTCATCTACAACGCGCAACAACCAGGTGGCCGGCAGCCGCAGGTGCAAACGCAGGTGAAACTATTTCGCAATGGTCAGCCTGTCTTCACGGGTAAGGAGACTCCCTTAGACCTGACGAACCAGACGGATCCTAAACGGCTTACGGCAGCGGGAGCGATTCAACTGGGCACGCAGATGGAGCCGGGCGAGTATGTGATACAGGTGATTGTGACGGACCTGCTGGCTAAGGAAAAGAATCGCGTGGCCACACAATGGACCGATTTTGAGATTGTGAAGTAGCCGTCCCGATAGGCTTTGCACTGAGAGGCTCCTCAGCGTAAGAGTTAATCCAGGTTAAAGCCTCATTCGTGTCAGTTCGTGTTAATTCGTGGATCGCTTTAGTCGAACGCCAAAATCTATCCACGAAATTACACGAAACCACACGAAGGTCACTTTTTGTGCATAGCCACGAGTGCGTGTAGACGTGAGGATTACGACAACGCTCTCGCTGACGTGTGGTTCGTTGCAAGTCAGTCTCCCCTTCGAAAGTAATGACCTCCCGAAACATTCGCGTAACCTCAAACACCTCAGCCGTTCGCCCGATCGTCATAGGAACGGCGGGCCACATCGACCACGGGAAGAGTTCTCTTGTCCAGGCGCTCACAGGAAAGGACCCGGACCGTTTACCTGAAGAAAAGAAACGCGGCATCACCATCGATCTCGGTTTTGCAGACCTTGACCTCGATGGAGCTCGCGTCGCGTTTGTTGATGTGCCGGGCCACGAGCGCTTCGTAAAAAATATGCTGGCGGGCGTTCATGGCATCGACGCAGTCGCGCTGGTGATTGCCGCCGACGAAGGCGTTATGCCTCAGACGCGAGAGCATTTTGATATCTGCCGTTTGCTAGGCGTTCAGCAGGGTTTAGTTGTTATTACGAAGATCGATCTGGTTGAAGAAGAGCTGCTCGCCCTGGTCCAGGCGGAGGTTGAGGACCTCGTCGCGGGTTCGTTTTTGGAAAGCGCTGCGGTCGTTCCGGTTAGCGTTCGGACGGGAAGTGGTCTCGATCAGTTTCGGTTGAGGCTGCGCGCACTTGCGGACATCGTTCCCGCTCGTTCGTCAGACTTCGTCGCGCGTTTGCCGATCGACCGCGCGTTTAGCATGAAGGGTTTTGGAGCAGTGGTAACGGGCACCCTCGTTTCGGGAACAATCTCTGAAGCAGATGAGCTGGAACTGTTACCGGCGGGGAGACACGTCCGCGTGCGTGGCATTCAAGTGCACGGCACTGCACAGACACGAGCAGTCGCGGGGCAACGTACGGCGGTTAACCTTGCGAGCGTTGACGTCGGTGATATCCAGCGGGGAATGGTGCTGGCGCAAAGCGATCGTTTAAGCCCGACGCAAATCATTGATACGCAGGTTTCGATGTTGTCGTCAGCTCCGCGTCCGTTGCGCACGCGCGCGCGCGTTCGAGTCCACATTGGATCGGCGGAAGTGCTGGCGCGCGTGAAAGTGTTGGACGCATCGGCTGAGATTACATCGGGCCATACTGGATTTGTTCAACTGCGACTCGAGGAGCCGGTAGTTGCTGTTTACGCAGATCGCTTCATCGTGCGTTCGTATTCGCCGGGCATGACAATTGGAGGCGGCAGGGTAATCGACCCGTTTGCTTCCAAGCACAGGGGAAGGGAACTTGACCATGCTCGCGCGCATTTAGAGAAGCTCATGGATGAGTCGCGCGCCACGCGCGTCGCTGCTTTTGTGCAAGCATCAAGTGAAGCGGGCTTGCGCGCATCCGATCTAGCTGCGCGAACCGCATGGACCGACGAAGTTCTGAATGACGCCCTGCGTGAGGCACTAGCGAGCAAAACGATAGTGGGAGCGGAAGGTGTGTATCTGGCAAAGGAGGTCTTCGCTCGGTTGGGGGAAACAACCCTGGCGGCAGTAAAAGCACATCATCAACGAGAGCCGCTCGCGCGCGGGCTGGCACGAGAGACGTTGCGGGAGCGACATTTCGCTCATACACAGCCTGAGATTTTTCGTGGTGTGCTTGCGACACTTGAAGCAGCCGGGAAACTGGTAAGTGAACAGGACATCGTTCGTTCCAGCGAGCACGCGCTCGCACTGTCGCCGGAAGATCTGATGTTGCGAGAGAAGATCGCGACTGGATACGAATCCGCGGGCCTGGAGCCGCCCACACTCGAGCAGGCCCTTTCGTCTGCGGGCGTGCCGTCAGGAAAGACAGCGCATGCGCGAAAGATAATTCAATTGTTGATTGACAACGGCACGTTGGTGCGAGTGCAAGGCGATTTGTTTTTTAACGCGGGCGCGATCGAAAACTTGAAAACAAAGCTTCAGGAGTACGCGGCGCAACACGAACCCGATCGGTTGATTGACGTGGCTACTTTCAAAGACCTGGCTGGAGTTTCGAGGAAATACGCTATTCCACTGCTGGAGTATCTGGATCGCGAGCGGATAACTCGCCGGGCGGGTGACAAGCGCGTGATTCAAAAAGCTGGTTGAGGGTTGGCGTTGAGCGCCTTTTGAGCGTTCTTGCGGCGTTCACGCCGCAGCCCGCCAGGGAGAATAGGCCAGCCGTTTTACGGCTGGTTTGCCGCCGTTAGATAGATTCGTTAGGCCGCTTCAGCGGCCTTAATATTGACATGGAAGTCGAGAAAGGCCGCTGAAGCGGCCTAATAATTCAGTATCCGCCCTAGTTACCAGCCGTAAAACGGCTGGCCTATTTGCCCTGGCGGGCTGCCGCGTGAACGCGGCAAGAGTTCCCGCCTTCGGCGCTGCGTTGCGCGACTCAAGTAATGACGTTTTCATTTCATTCTAGTCAATTCAGCTAAAAGACCGTTTTCATCGATTCTTCATCGCTTCCGCGCTCCGATCAAACACTTGCGTTCCCGCTAGTCGCGGCGTTAACATGCTGGCCACAACAAACGTTCGGTTTTTTCTACAGACCTTCATTGCAACTCATTGCCGGGAGGTAAAAAAGTGAAAGACATCATTACTGCGGTTGTGGGTTTAGCTGCGGCGCTAGGTGCAATCTACTTTTTCTACAGGTTTGTGACCTTTGAGGAGGCAGGGGGCGGGCACAACTACGGCTGGATTTCATTGGGCCTGGCAGCAATTGCTTTCGTCTGCGGCTTACTCTACTTTCTCGGTCACGTTAACAAGGAAGAAGAGATTCATATCACGCAGTAACTGCGAGGAACGAAAAACGTCGGGAGGCACCCAGCCATACCATCTGGTGACCGACGCCTGGTTGCGCACTCTGTTAATTCTTCGAATCCGAATTTCCTGACGCCGCCGTTTGTGCACTAGTTGCCGGCTTACCAAGTGCGCAAACGGCGCTTACTTTGATCGCGACAAGCCTTCTTTTAGGAGACAGCGATGTTATTAGCATTGGCCATGCTTTTGCAGACGGAAACAACTTTTCGCGAACCGAGCTACTTTGCTCCGGCGATCATGGTCATGTTCGTGCTCGGTGCAGTGATTTCGCTTGTCGCCGCGGTGCTGGGCTTTGCCCGGGCCCGCGCGTTTGGCCCGTCTGCCCGGTGGTTTTCGTTTCTTTCGGTCTGCCTGCTGTTATTTCACATTCAATTTCTTGTCCTCGGGTTTGGAGTGTTGACCAAAGACAGCAGTCTGGTATTTGGCATTCTTACTTTTTTCAATTTCTTTATTCTGCTAGCGGCCGTTTGCGCGGTAATGGGTTTCATTAGATTGACGAGCCCGCGTTAGTCGGTTCGTGAAAGTGTTTGCGGTGACGGCTTGCCCGGTTTACCAGATCGACTGATGGTGAAAAATCGTTTTGCATTGGCCGCGCTCGCGCTGGTAGTGGGCGCGGCGTTTTTTGTTTCGTGCGGTGCGTCGTCGCGCGGCAGCTCCAGCAGCTCCTTCGTGCGAACTCAGCGCAACCGTTTCGTTGTTAACGGAAAACCGTTTCGGTTCGCCGGCGCCAATGTCTCGGTGATGCATCGCGACGACGACCGCCAGCGCATGCCGGAGACTTTGAAACGTGCGTCGGATGCGGGCATACGAGTGGTCCGTGTGTGGGCGTCGGGCGAAGGGGGACCAAAGGATGTCGGGCCGCTGGCTGACTTTGCTGACTGGCCGCGCAGCCATCCTTTCCGATGGGCTCCGGGCCAATGGAACGAAGAAGCGTTTGTTCATCTCGATAAAGTTATTGCCGAAGCGGCGCGAAACAAACTACTGGTGCAGCTCTGTCTCGCAAACTGGTGGCGCGATACAGGTGGCGTGACGCAATACCTTCGCTGGGCTGGTATCAACGACGCGGCCAACGACGCGTTCCCGTTTGGGATTGATCCCCACACGGCCATGCAGTTTTACACGAATGAAGAGACGCGCCGGCTCTTTCGAGAGCACATTGAAAAAGTCGTAACACGTCGTAACACCGTAACAGGAACTTTGTATCGGGACGATCCCACGATCTTTGGCTGGGAGTTGATTAACGAAGGGCAGGCAGTGACCGGACGATGGTCGGAACGACGCGCGTGGATTGCGGAGATGAGTGCTTACCTGAAGTCGCTCGATCCGAATCATGTGCTAACGCCAGGCACCTGGGGATATCGCACCGCGGCGGAGAGACGTGAGTGGCTGCTTGATCATCGCTTGCCGGCGATCGACTACTGCGATGTGCATAACTACCCGCGACCTGACACCAATAGCTTTGTAGATTCCCCGACAGCCCTGAAGGAGTTTGTAGAGAATCGTGTCGCTGCAGCTTTGTCGATCAATAAGCCTTTGGTGTTTGGCGAATTCGGCATGGGCGTCGAAGGTTACAACGGCTTCTCCCAAACGGATTGGTTTCGCGCATTCTTCGAAAGCAATGTGCGGGCAGGTTCAGCGGGGGCGATGTTTTGGATACTGACGCCCGATGAACATCGTGGCTATGGCGTGACCTATACGTCGCCGCGCGACGCAGGCGTGCTGGCCGAAGTTCAGCGAGCTTCCAAAATGTTTGCTGAACTGGCGGCAGCTGATCCACCTGAACGGCTGGCGGACGCAAAACGGCATCTCGTTCCACGTCAGTTTGCATGGTCCCGGCCGGCAAACGATCCTGCAACGGTTCCGCAAATGCTTCTCAGAGACGATCGTTCGATCCTTTATCGATTCAAACCAAGGATGGCGGCAAACGCGCGCTTTGAGAAAATGGGAAGTGGTTCGGGATACATCTGGGGCTACGGCGTCGGCCGTCTGGAGTATGTGGTTCCTGAGCGCGAAGATCGGCGGCGGATAAGCAAGATGATTGTGCGCGCCCATATTCAGCCGGTACCTCCGGATGACATTGATCCAAAATTGATAAAGACGCGAGTCACTTTGTTTGTGAACGGCGCTAATGCCGGCTCGCGACTAGTGGCAGTTGAACCTGAAAGAACACCGCTGATTCTGGAGTGGCAAGTTGAAGGGTTGTTGCCGCGGCTGCGCGCGATGCGCGGCTTACCGATAACGATTCGCTTTGAAGTAGAAGCTGAGGCTGACTGGCCGTATGGGATGAATATTTCAAACTGGCCGGAAGGTTATCAAGCGAACGATGCCACGCCGATTGAAGTAGAAGTCATACGGACGAATTGATTTAGTTCGACTGTTAGATCCACCCGAGTTATTTGGGTTTTTCCAGTCCGCCTGAACCAGGGGCCGTTCCGCCCACTTGAGGCGGCGTTCCCACATTTCCAACCGGCGGCGGTTGTTCTGCTGGAGGAATTTCTGCCGGAGGTGGCTCTTCAACCGGCGGCGGCTCTTCAACTGGCGGTGGCTGTTCAACCGGAGGAGGCTGTTCTGCCGGCGGCGGCTGTTGGGCCGGAGGCTGTTCTGCTGGAGGTGGTTGTTGTCCCGCGGGCGGGGGTGTTGTCACCGGTGGCTGCGCACTCGCCGGCGAAGCTGACCCAGTGCCCGGTTCGCTAGGCCTGGACGGTTGAGTCTGCGAACCAAAATAGAAACCGAGCGCAGTACCCGCCAGTGCTATTAGCGAGGGAAAGATCGATTGCGACAAAACCTCGCCTTCAAGGCGCCCAAATCCTATAAAAACCAGCACGCCGCCGACGGCCAAAGTGAGGAGCCACAAAAGTCCACGTGCTAAGTCTCCGCGAGCTCTTTCGCGGTCGGCATCAAGATTAAAAGTTTCAAGGACGAGCGGCGGTGGGCCACCCGAGCCCGTTCCCCTGACGACTGGCTCGGCCTCATCTCGTAAATCAAGCTCGGACGTTGCCATGGATGCTCTCCTTCCAGCAACAGGATTAGCGAGGATGTTGTGATGAAAGAGCTAACGAGGTTCAAATCGAAGATCTAACCAAACGAGTTGGTTAGTTTAGCGCGTGCCTTTACGCAGCGGAGCATTAAAGACGACGCGTTGTGTACTGCGATCCGCTGGATTCTGCAGTAACAAATCCTTGCCTGCTTTTGTTTCGTCGTGCAGAAAGCGTTGGCTCTCGATTACCTGCCGAAGCGCCTCAGTCACCGTAGTCCCTTTGTCCTTTGCGATTTCTTTCAGAGCTTCGACCGTTTGTTCCGGCAGATTTACTGTAACCTTTACTGGCATGTCTTCCTCCGCGCCTGAAAAATAGCCATACGGCAATTATACGGGTTTAATCCGTATTTCTGCCGTATCGTAGCTCTTGTTACCCTTTTCGTCAACCCATAAGAATGAAGGTCAAAGAGCTTTCGTCTCTTCGGTAATTGACATAGAATGCGTCCCAACCTGGACAAACATAACTGCCGCAAGTCTCATTTCGAGCGGGAGGTTACATGCCGTCTACCGAAAAAATAATTCTCATCGTCTTCGTTGCCTCGTTCCTGATTGGTCTGCTCAACTCCACTTTTCGGAGAGCTACATTTCAAAAGTTTCGGGAGTTGACAAATAGCTGGACCGATTTTTCCAAAGGCACCGGCCTCTTACAATTGATTGCGCTCCTCGTTGGAGGCCTCCTCGCATTCGGTGCGACCTGGTTGCCTGCGTCATATCGGAACGTATCGATCGGTGAGGTGAAGGCGTTTAATTTTGTTCCTGCCAAACAAACCATCTACCACCAGCATATTCAGGAATACGGCCACGTCACTGTGTTTGCTCGTGCAGTACCCCCAGACACTGGCTTTGCTCGGTTAACCATCCTTCGCAGCGGCAAACCACAATCAGAAGGCGGAGATGTGATGCGACAGGAGATCTCGAAAGACTGGTCGAAAATAGACCTCGTAAACGACCAGGCTAATATGGGATTGATGGTTGAACCATCCACGCAAGCTGATGTAACCCAAGCCGCACAAGTAGAAGTCTTGGTTTACTTACACACCAGGTGAGCCATCAATCTGTGAGCTAGGGTGTGGCGTCGGGAGTGAGTTGGAAAGGGCGAATGTTAGTTGTTAATGGCCGCAGATGTTGAGCTGCTTCCCTGATGGCTTCACGCGATTCTTGATCGAGAATATAGACTAGGGCCGACGGCACATTCCCAAGGTTGAATGTCAAGACGGGCGTCGCTACGTTTTTCAACTTTGCCACCACTTGTTCGTTACTGAAATAACGTCGTCCCCGCGCGATGACTACGTAGTCTCCTTCCTTCAATTGCTTCAGCGCCTCCGGATCTGAAAGCAACACAGGTACAAGATCCGAACGATTGGCGCGTTGCGCGTAGTAAGCGGTGACCGTCGGAGTTTCAGTTACCACCTTTGCTCCTGGCCGGGCGGTTTTTGCAATGTCAAAAACTGCCTCGCGCGTGCTGGCGTCGTAAAACTCATCGTGAGGAAAGAAGTATCCCGCCTTCGCCTTGCCTCCACCGAATGCGTTTGTGTAGAGGCGGTAATGCGGCGCAAATTCTGCCGAGGCCTTGATCGCTGTGACAACTATCAGCACCGCCACTGCCGCGCGGACGTAAACCATGGGCCATCGCGACTTGAGCAGCCGCGACAACAAGCGCGCCAGCACGCAACTTCCAAACTGGACCCCGAGCGCGGAGGTGATCAACACAGCTGGTAAAGCTAGTGTGAAATACCGGGTAAACTTACCGCCGGCGAAGCTGAACGTCATCATCCAGAGAAACAACCAAAGCAAGATGAGGTAACGACCGTCACCGAGCTTGCGCCTGAACAGCAGCGGCAATCCGATAACGAAACCAATGACGGCTAATACCGGCAATTTGACGGCGACGAGAACGTGATAGAAATACCAGGGTATTCCGTTTAACCAGTCAGTCATCTTGTGACTGTAAAGCCGGCCCATGAACTCGTACCCGTCGTGGCCGACGAGTTTTTGCCCAGCGAACAATCCCATCTGTTTCCATGTTGCCGGGAGAAGAATGGTCGGGTTGAGAATAAAAAACGCGAGCGCCATGACGCCGAAGAAGATCAGCATGCGGCGCTTCCCGAGCCGCCATTTTGTCGCAGGAATTCTTTGAAAGAGCCAGTAGTAGCCCAGGCTGATCGTCAACGCCTGAGGTAGATATTTCGACGCCATCATGGCGCCAAACGCCGCGGCGGTGGCCCAGTAATACTTTTCCGGGTTTCGCTCCGGCTCGCTCTCGGCCACTCGCTGGCCGCGCAACCAAAAAACATTCGCCAGCAGAAAAAAGAAAAGCAGAAACGTATCTTCTTTCGCGATCCGGTTGAGACCAATCGCAGTGGGATCAAAAGCCCAGAGTGCGGCGGCGATTAACCCAACTTCCGCGCCGAATAATTCGGCCGCGACGAGGTAAATGACAATTACCGTGAGCGCGCCAAAAATAGCGCCGGGCAAACGCAGCGCAGTTTCAGGCGCGACGGAGCGGGCGGGGAATGAACTGTTCCATTGGTCTGCTAAATAGACGGTCGCTGTCTGCAGTGCCTTCATGAAAAAAGGGTGTTCGCTATTGGCGGCCGTCAGTCCATGCGCGCGGTAATCGGAAACTGCCTGAAGTTTGTTTAGCTCATCTTCGCTGAGACCTTCGGCGCTGAGATGGGAAACGCGGAAACCGAAACCAAATAGGACGAGCAACGCCAGGGCAGCAACGAGCACGGTCTTATTGACGGTCACGAGTCCGCGTTCAGCAAACAACTCGGGTCGCAACCCGGCGGTAATGATTGATTCGGCGATGGCTGCCATTGGTTTCGTTTAAAAGTGGGCCACAGTCTGGGCCGTGGCTGCACAACAAAAGGCGCAAGGTTAGCGCGTAATAGGTAGGCGCGCAAGCAGGTCGGGAACGCGGCGTCTCGCTCGCAACCTACGGCCGCGCAACAAATAGCGGACAGCTCATTCCTGAAATGTTCGCGCTCGCGCGCTCATTGCGGGCAAGACGCCCGCGCTCCCACGAAAACTGATGAAATGCTTGCAATTCCTCTGCAAATCAGCCACTATTCGCCAACTTCGATTTTCACAGGCTCGCCGGCGGCCCGACGACTTCTACCTCGAGGCAAATCCGCTTTGCGAGTCAGGTTTTTGCAAGTTTCTTTCGTGAACCCTTTGAGTCATAAGCGCGTGTCTTTGCGCTCACTCGTCTTTCAAGAGAGGAAGCATCATGGCAGAAATCCAGGAGAACCTTTCCACACCCGCACCTGTAATCACCGAAATTGGAACTGACGCCCCCGCGTACAGGATCGATCAGAAACTTCATCAGATACTTTACAAGTCTGAAACTCGTCCCAAGCTCGAACCAATGCCGGAAGAGATGTTGCCGGAGCCGGAGTATCCAATGCATCCGAATCCGGTCGAGATGACGAAGAAGGAGTATCAGAAGTTGAATGCGTTGCGCACATGGAAAACATGGGGCGCGCCTTATTTCAAGTCGCGTTGGCATTCCGGCGAGCTGCGCCCGATCATCCCGTACTTGTTTACCGAGTGGAAGTGTAATCTGGACTGCCACTACTGCTGGTCCTACAACAACGCAGTCAAAGGAATGACCGAGGACGTGGCCAAGCGATCGATCGACTGGCTGCATTCGATTGGTTCGCGCGTGCTGGCGTTGATGGGTGGCGAACCGCTGCTGCGGCCGAAGTTTATTCACAAGATTGTTTACTACAGCGCCAAAAAAGACATCTTCGTCTACCTGCCGACCAACGGCCGTTTGATGAAGCCTGACGTTATCGATCGCCTGGGCGACGCAGGCATTGCGACCGTCAATCTGGCGGTGGATTCGGTGAAGGACCGCAAGTCGCTGCCGAAAGCGCTCGAGCCGATTAGGGCAAACTTTGACTACCTCGTAAAACGTCAACACCACTACGGCTATAGTGTGATGTTTAATATCAACATCTGCCACAACAACATGGACGATGTGAAAGAGTTGACCGAGATTGCGCACGACAGCGGCATCGCGACTGATTACCACATCAACGAGACGCCGATGACAGAGCAAACTCACTTCAAACATCTGAATGAGAACCAAACTTACCTGACGCCGGACGACTGGCCGAAGGTCGATGCCCTGCTCGACTATCTCAACGACAAGCGCGTCAACCATGGCTACAAGATGGTCAATCCCATTCGGCACATGGAGGACATGAAGAAGTTGATGCGCGGGCACGTGGATCCGTGGCAGTGTCGGGCCGGCCAGAACTCGTTGATTATTCGTACGGACGGGTCACTGGCGCCGTGTTTTCCGATGTACTCGGCGACGCACGATTGGGGCGTAGTTGGCGATCACAAGTTTGATGTGCAGCAGTTAGACACGATGAAAGCTGATTGCACTAAGCACTGCCTGTCGACGTGCAACTACATCCTCGGTTATTGCTACGACAACATGCGAGTTATTACCTGGGGCTTAAAGCAGGCGCTACACGGATTCAAAGGCGCTACGGGAAGTTTCTAGGTTTGCAAGTGACCGAAGAAAGCCGGAGCTGTCGCACGATGGCTCCGGTTTTTTGTTTCTGGGATTTGCTGAATCAGCTAAGACGGCCGCCGCGCATCGTAATCACGTCAACGACAACGTTGACCGCAATACCGATTCCAATCGCCATCCAATATTTCCACCGGATAATGCGGTTTCTAAAATAAAGCAATGTGAAAACGCCGAGCGGAATCCACAGGAAAATTGACGAAAGAAGTCCGGGGCCATAGCCCTTTTGCATGATGGCTGTGACGGTATGAGTTAGTCCGTTGCCAAGAATAATCGCACCGATGATGGCGAGCATGACCTGCAAAAACTGCAAGCGGTGAGCGATCACTATCCCGGCAATCACAAGGCCCATGCCGAGTATTTGCGCGATCCAGAATCGAGTCGACGACATGTGCACGCCGCGTATACGGTAGAGATAGGCAAGATAACCTTCGCCGAGCCAGTACTCCTCGGCGATGTGTATCAGATAAGTCAACGGCAAGAGGACCGAGAGTATTGCGAGGGTTTTGTCTTGTCCGCTTCGCTCCCGCTCGGCGGTCGTTGTTTCGTCCATCGATCAAGCGTGTGCCAGGTCAACGTTAAAGAATCACGCTCTTATACCAAAACTTTTCACGTGATCGCACGAAGAACCGCATGGTAGGTACTGATGAGTTTAGCTTTGCCTCAAAAGTCATGGGCTCCGTCAAATTCGGCTTTGCCGCCGGATGTGAGGCGGCGGCTGTGCCCCGCCAACAACAGGCAGATTAATCCGGGCTGTGCCCTTGGTTCGGCTTAGCCCGTCCGACTAATCGAAAGGCCGCACTAAGGGCAAAGCCCAAAATGTAAAGGGCATCCCTACGGCGAGGCATAGCCTTCGCCTCACATCCGGCGGCAAAGCCGAAGCCGAGGCGGCCCACAATTTTTGACGCAGACTCTAAGGTTCCCCAATCAGAAATATGAAACTCGATGGGTAATAAGAATCCGAGTGCAGACGGTTCGACGAAGCCGCATTTGCTTCGACGGCTCGGCCTTTTCGATGCCACGATGATCGTGATGGGCGGGATCATTGGTTCCGGCATCTTCATCAATCCTTACGTCGTAGCACGGCAAGTCACAACGCCATTGTTGATTCTCGGAGTGTGGGCGTTTGGCGGTGTGATTGCGCTAACCGCAGCTTTTATCTGGGCCGAGCTGGCTGCGTCGCGTCCGGCGGCCGGCGGCCAATACGTTTACCTGCGCGAGGGAATTCATCCGCTGGTCGCATTTCTTTACGGATGGGCGTTGCTGTTAGTGATCCAAACAGGCGGGATGGCGGCAGTTGCCGTAACGTTCGCCAAGTATTTCCGAGAACTGACAAACCTACAGGTCGGCGACAGTTGGATCGCTGGTGTCGCGCTGCTGGCGTTAACTATCGTTAATTGTCTTGGCGTGCGAGCCGGAAGTTCGGTGCAAAGTTTTTTGATGGTGCTCAAGATCGGCGCCATAGTGGCGCTCGTCGTTTTCGGATTCATCGCTGCCCCCAGTGAGAATGGTGTGACAAGCGCCAGCGCAGCATCTCCGGCAGACTTCGGGTTGATTACCACTATTGGGGCAGCGATGGTGCCCGTGTTGTTTGCCTATGGCGGGTGGCAAACGTCAACGTTCGTTGCTGGAGAAGTCCGTGAGCCCCGGCGAAATCTGCCGCTGGCCCTGCTGATTGGAGTTGCCGGCGTGGTGTTGCTTTATCTCGCCGTTAACTTTGTTTGTCTGCGCGTGCTCGGTGTAAGCGGCTTAGCGGCCACCACCACGCCCGCGTCCGACGTGATGCGTGCCGCTTTAGGACCGGCGGGAGCGCGCGCTATCGCTGCGGGCATCGCTATCTCGACCCTGGGATTCCTTAGTCAATCAATGCTGACGGCGCCGCGCGTTTATTTTGCTATGGCCGAGGATGGATTGTTTTTTAGAAGTGCAGGGAAGTTGCATCCGCGAACCAACGTTCCAATTCTCGCCATTGCAATTCAAGGGGTGCTGGCGACGGTCATTGCATTCTCCGGTCGTTATGAAGACATACTTAACTACGTAGTGTCAGTCGATTTCATATTCTTCGGTGCGACGGCAGTTTGTATCTTCACCTTTCGTAAACGCCGGGCAGTTACGACTGCTGACGAGAATTCAAGAACGACGCGTACGGCTTCGGTCCCAGGTCATCCGGTGACCACCATTGCGTTTATCCTCGTTTGCTGGCTAGTCGTCATCAATACGGTCTATCGTTATCCTCAAAACACCGTCATTGGGTTGGTGATACTTTTGGCGGGCATTCCGGCGTACTTTTTGTGGAGGAATCGGCGATGAAACCGGCGCGCGAGGTAAGACAATCCGAGTACATGCATTGGGCCAAAACGCGTTCGAGCGCGCGATTCAACTTAGCGACGAGCGGCCTGGAGAATCTTCGTTTGAGCGAACTCGACGTCAGCCTCTCCGATCTCGAGATCACAAGCACTAACGGGTATGGCTATGAACCACTGATTAAATCGCTGGCAGAACGTTATCGAGTAGATCAGTCTTCGATCGTTACTGCAGCAGGAACTTCGTTTGCGAACCATCTTGCGATGGCAGCAATCGTAAACAGCGGCGATGAAGTGGTGATGGAGACGCCCGTGTACGAGCCGTTATTGGCGTTAGCGCGGTATCTCGGCGCGGACGTCAAGTTTTTCGAGCGGCGATTCGAAGATGGATTTCGCGTTTCACCGGTTGAGATTGAAAGACGACTCGGCAGCCGCACACGCCTGATCGTGCTTACGAATTTTCACAATCCGAGCGGCGTCATGACGGATGACGAGACACTGAAGGAGATTGGCGTGCTGGCTCGGCGGGTAAATGCGCGAGTGCTCGTAGACGAAGTGTATTCAGAGATGCTGTTTCAGGAGTGGCCGGGCTCAGCGTTTCATTTAGGCCCGGAATTTGTCGCGACGAGCAGTTTGACGAAAGCTTTCGGCTTAAGCGGTTTACGTTGTGGGTGGATATTCGCAGACCCTGAACTCTGCGAAAGAATGTGGCGACTAAACGATCTTTTTGCGGCCAGCCCGGTCCATGCTGGTGAGCGTCTCAGCGTTGTGGCATTAAAACAACTACCGCGGATTGCCGCGCATGCTCGCGAACGCCTCGATCGAAACCGCGACACCTTGAATGAGTTTCTCGACGCGCGCAACGACCTTAGTGCGATTAGACCAACGGTGGGATCAATCATGTTTCCGTTCGTTAAGAATGGAAAGGCGGAGGAGATGTTTGCGCTCTTGCGGGAGAAATATGAGACGTCGGTTGTCCCGGGAAGATTTTTTCAAATGCCCGATCACTTTCGTATCGGTCTGGGTGGTCCACCTGATGAGTTGTCTGAGGGACTGCAGCGATTGGGCGCTGCGCTGGATGAAGTATTCCAAATCTGAGATCTCAAATTTGAAATCTCAAATCTCAAGTCCCAAAGCGAGACATCAAGTTTGAGACGTGAAACAGGAAATTAGAAATCAGAAATTAGATATATGAAATGGGATATGTGAAATGGGATTTGGTTGAACGTCCTTTGATGTTGGGAGATGCGCCTCTTACTTGCGCCGCTTCCTGACTTCCTGTAGTCGCAGCCAATCGTGAACGTGTTCCGCAGCTTCCACGCCTGCACCGTCCGCCGTGATTTTGATCGGTATGCCTCCCGGCCAGCCGCTCTTGCGTAATCTTCCACCACCGATAGACTGAAAATAGATCTTACCTTTAGTCAACTTCTTACCCGTGCGCGGTGCAATAACCAGATAGTCCACCTGCAAATCCGGCGAGTTGAGAAGGATCGTCCCGCTCTGAAAACTGTCGATCGAAAAGCTGAGTAAAACGACGTAGGCCTCCGTCTCAGTTTTCGCGCGTTTCACGGCGTCATCCGTTTTGATGTCACCGATATTTGAGCTGGAGATGTTCGGGTCCTGATTTAAACGGTTTACGAAGCTGGCGAAGATTGTGTCCTCGCTTTGAAGGTGGCGGCTCGTCGGGTCTCTGCCAATCACCAATTTAACTTTGTGCTGGAGGGTGTTTGTGACTGAACGGGGAAGTGAATCTGAAGTGTCGGCGACGGCAGGAGGTACGTTTGGCGATGCTCCGGGCGGCTTCGTCCGGCGACCGGATTGGCCTGAAACCTGATCGACAAGGCACAGCAAAAACGACGCAAAGACTAAAGGTTTCAGCGACTTACGTTTGTAATGAAAGAAGCTCATTGCCTTTCGGGAACGGCTAAGTCTTCATTTCCAACGAGTGCTCCCTTAGAAGCTGCGCATAGCACACAAGGTTGCGCGGCATATATTCCTGGACACGGTTTTTTGTTGCCTGATTGTTCAGCCACGTTGAACGCGGCCGGGAAAAAGCTGGTTTTAGTTACGCGCCCTTACGGTTGGCCCACTTCTCAACTCCGGTAAGCCCACGCAACACGATTAATGCCAGCAGCGTTACGCCGACAGCCATCACAAACTGGCGAAGGGCAACGGAGATTCCGACAGCGGCACAGAACAAGATCGACGCGGCGGTGGTAAGTCCCTGAACTTGTTCGCTCGCATCGCGACGAAAGATAGTGCCCGCGCCGAGAAAGCTGATGCCGGTAACAATTGCCTCAACGATACGAATTGGGTCCGCGGTGACGGTAGTTTGGCCTTCAACCAGAAACCGCCTCAGCATCGCATCAGCCAATCCAACCAGGAGCGCGGCGGCGCCCGCAACGAGCATCTGCGTGCGAAAGCCGGCGGGCTTGTCGGCCATCTCGCGTTCAAAGCCGATAACGCCCCCCAACACCATCGCAATCGCGACTTCACCGATCACTTCAAGCTGCATGAACCAGTTCATGTCCATAACCCTTTTTGTTCGTCAGCGCAAAGCCTGTACAGCTTCGCGAGCATAGTAAGTAAGAATTAAGTCAGCCCCGGCACGCTTAATGCTTGTAAGCGTTTCCATCATGACTCGCTCTTCGTCAATCCAACCTTTGTCTGCCGCCGCTTTGACCATCGCATACTCACCGGAAACGTGATACGCGGCCAGCGGCAAGTCAAACTGTTCGCGTACGGCGCTGAGCACGTCAAGATAAACGGTCGCGGGCTTCACCATCAGCATGTCTGCGCCCTCGGCTTCATCAATCGCAGCCTCGCGCAGGGCCTCGCGTAAATTCGCCGCATCCATTTGGTAGGCTCGACGATCACCGAATGCAGGCGCGCTGTCGGCGGCTTCGCGAAATGGACCATAAAAAGCCGAGGCATATTTGACCGCGTAAGACATGATCGCGACTTGATCGAGTCCGGCCTCATCCAAAGCATCGCGTATCGCACCAACCTGTCCGTCCATCATTGCCGACGGTGCAACTACATCGGCTCCAGCTTCTGCCTGACTTACCGCCGTGCGCGCAAGTAGTTCCAACGACTCATCATTGATGACCTCGCCGTTGTTGACCACACCGCAATGGCCATGCGACGTGTATTCGCAAAGACAGGTGTCGGCGATGACCACCAGTTGGGGCGAAGCTTTCTTGATTTCGCGCACAGCCTGCTGAACGATTCCATTCGCAGCGTATGCGCCGGAGGCCTCTTCGTCTTTCGACTCCGGCAGTCCAAACAAGATCACACCTTTTATACCGAGGTCATATGCGCGCGCAGCCTCAGCGGCGATTTCATCGACCGAGAGATTGTGAACACCCGGCATCGAGCTTATTTCGCGCCGCACGCCACTTCCGGGACACGCGAACAACGGCAAGATGAAATCCTCCGCAGCAAGTCGCGTCTCACGCACGAGAGCCCGCAAGTTTTCCGTGCGCCTGAGCCGGCGCGGACGTTGAATTAGATCCATCATGATTCAAAGAAGCACTCAGTACTGAGTACTGAGTACTGAGATCCAACAATTCGGCCAATCAGCTGGTTCAGTGTTTCGCCCCGGAGGGGCGAGATGTTTATAGCTCATTGCATCCAATAACATCAGCGCTCCGGAGTAGCGCAATGTGCGTTTCGCTCCTGCGGAGCGAAGAAGTCAGGTCGGTCGCACTCAGTACTCAGGCTCAGACATTTCGGCTCAGCACTCCGGACGCAGCACTCAGGACTCAGCACTCAGGACTCAGCACTCAGGACTCAGCACTCAGCACTCAGCACTCAGGACTCAGCACTCAGGACTCAGCACTCAGGACTCAGCACTACCACCGATGATAGGCCGGATGGCCGGGTTTCACAGCGACGAAGGTGCCGCGACAGGTGGCAGTCACTGTTTCGTGCGCGATAAGCTCGCCTTCAATGACGGCGCGGTCATCCGACATGTCGACCGGACGGGCCAGCAGTCGAATAACACCGTCACTAGGCGTTGGCCGCATGAGTTTGATTGTGTAGTCGGCTGTCACAGTGCATGGCGGTTTGTCCAAGCCGAGGCGCTTCATCAAATGGTACGCAGCAGTCCAGTTGCAATGGCAATCCAGCAACGTGCCGATAATGCCGCCACTCAGCATACCCGGAAACGCTTCGTACTCGGGCTTCGGCTGCCACTCAGCCACGATTTCCTCGCCGTCTGCAAAACTGCGAACGTGCAAACCTTTTTCGTTCGCCGGCCCACAACCAAAACACCCGAGGCGCGGAGCGAAGGTTTCCTGAATACTTTTTTCAGTCATGTTTAGTCCACGAGAAAACAAATTTTATTAAAGTTAGTTGCGCGTCAGATTATAATCATCCGCGAATAGTTTTCCACTTTGCCCCTGCTGTGACATGCACCAGATGATGATGGAGCCCCGGCAACGGAAAGTAGTTACAACTTTGATGGCGGTAGTCTGTCTTCTGGGTTTTGTGCCAAACGTGTCTGCCCAGTACAAGTTCTGTGGTACAGAATATGAAGAATTTCATGGCGTGTTCCATCCCCTGCAACACGAGGCGCTGCCCGCCGGAGACTACGCGAGGATTCGTTCGCGCGTGAAGGAGCTGGTCCGTCTAGGCAAGGCGATTGTCAAACTCGGAGTGCCGCAAAACTCTTTCGCCCCAGTTGAAATGAGAGCGGGAATAATGCGTTTCCGAAAGAGTGTGGAAGAATTTCGGCGTGCAGCGGGAGCCAACAGTGACGTTGCTCTGAACGGGGCTTTCAAGGCCGTGCATGATTCGTTTGAAGAACTTGGTGTACTGTCCTGTGAATTTCCAGCTCACCCTCCTCCGGTAGCAGTCGTCGACTGTCCATTGAAGGCCGAGCCAGGTGCGATTATTGAATTCAAATCGTTTGTTAGTCATCGCTATCGGAAAACGGCCTGGACATGGACATTGAGTGGCGGAACAATCGTTGGGCCTAAGGACCAATCAAAAATAAAGGTAGATACGTTTGATTTAGCAGGAACCTCGCTATTGGCTCGGGTTGAAGTGGATGATGGGTATGGAAACTTGACGATGGCGTCATGTCAGACACAGGTACTCGCGCCTGGGAAGCCCGATTGAGCTTAGTAGGTAAGACCATTCAGGAGTCGGCCATGCTCAAACATATTTGGCGAAACGTTTTCCTCGTTCTATTAATAATTCTTCCAGTCGACTCGCACCCAAGCGCGCAGAAACCGCCGGGCCGCTTTGGACATGCAGTGGAGCGTTCTCGCGATTCCGCTCGCATCGTGTCGCTGCTGGCGTTAGTCCCTGATAGCGGGCTGCCGAAAGAGTTAGTTGATAAGGCGCAAGCGTTCGCGGTTTTCCCGCGCGTCAAATCCGAAGCGTCACTGTTCACTACTTTTTCGCAGGGATATGGAGTAATCAGTTCACGTACTCTCGACGGTTGGACGATGCCCGCGTTCTACGCATTCGGCGGCGGCGGTTACACCAAGACGTTCCT
Organism: Pyrinomonadaceae bacterium; assembly: GCA_963730985.1. Taxonomy (GTDB): domain Bacteria; phylum Acidobacteriota; class Blastocatellia; order Pyrinomonadales; family Pyrinomonadaceae; genus PSRF01. Next base: position 270,429 of record CAVSTX010000003.1, on the reverse strand, counting down.
GCAGAAGAACGACGTGCATGCGGTCGTCTTGTTGTTCATGAGCGACGAGTCACTCGGGTGGTTCGAAAAAGGCGGCGTGCCTTTGAAGAACGAAAGAAAAGCGGTCGCTGGTCCCGTTGGTACTTTGACGGAACAACAACGGAAGGAAATTGAAGGCGCACACATTCTGGCATACCTCTATTACAACGGCAGGCTGGATGGCACTCCTTTTGGCAAGAGCTTCTGGAAAAGTTTTGGACTGAATCCTGACAACAACATCAACAAGCCGATGTATGGAATTAAAGGGCGAGAAGTTTTAGCTCGCGAGAAGATCCCTGCCTCTCCAATTCCTGATGGCATCGACGCGTTTCAGCAAGCGTTGCAAACCCACTATGCGACGCCAAAGCCAGCGGGCGAAGAGCCGAAACCATCAAGCGGAAGTGAATAGGGGAAGGGAAAAGGGGAAAGGGGAAAGGGGATCCCACCCGTAGGAGCAAACCGTGAAAACCAAGCGACGTGATGCATTCACCGGGTTGGTAATATTCGCATTTATCTTGATCGCGTGTGCGAATGTTAAGGCCCAACACCACTTTAGTTTCAAAGAGTATGAAGAGTTTCATGACGTTCTTCATCCTTTGGAACATGAAGCGCTGCCGAACAAAGATTATGCCCGCATCCGATCTCAGGCGAATGAGCTGGTGCGACGCGGCAACGCAATCGTGAAGCGGGGAGTACCACAAAACTCACCGGTTCGTGCTGAGATGAAGAGAGAGCTCAAGAAATTCCGTAGAGCGTTGTCAAAGTTTGCAGCAGCAGCCCGATCGACTGACAACGCCAGACTCAGCACCACTTACAGCGCCGTTCATGACTCTTTCGAACAACTCGCTGCGCTTTCGCGTGGGTAAACGAACTATTGACAACCTGTTAGGTCAGGAATATTGTGCCGCCTGTCTTTAACCAAATGCGCGCCTTACGCACGTGAATTGTTCTCGTCTCCTCACGCCGCAGCGCTCAGTCTGACCAAGTGCAACCGATCCTGATCATTGACTTATTTTTATTGAGCTGGTTGAAGCACGCTTCGCCCGATGCGCCGCAGTCTCGCGCCCTCTGGCAAGCCAGGACGCCGCAAAGATCAAGTCGATCAATGGCAGCATAACAGCCCAGGGAACCGGGCTGTTCGCAAACTACGGGAGGCCACCACATGGCTAGAAAGAACCGGTTACCAGGATAAGTCCGAACCGCCAGGCGGGAAGGTGTTGCAGCGCTTAATTCTCTTTAATGAAGCCCGCGCCGTGGAGGCGGAGGAGGAGATTGTACCTAAAGAAGTTTTGGCGGCAGCCAGGGCAGCCAGACCATCTGCACGCGCTAAGACGCGCGACGCTGCTCCTACCCTGGCGCCCGCAGAGATGGCAACCCTCTATATGGAGACCGCTATCGCCCTGAAACAGTGATGACAGTGGCGTTGATTCGAGGGGGATTGAGCCGAAAGCAAAATCGAGGGACGCCGCGGTAACCGGCCCAGGCTTGGGTCCTCCGACGTGGCGCTTCATTGGTCCGACAATGATCCCCAACCAAGTCTTCGGCGACAGTCGTATAGTCGTTTCCGGACGAGTCGCAGCATTAGCGGTCGATCCCTCCGACCCGAGTCACTTACTTTGCGGTGCCGCTCATGGAGGCGTTTGGGAGAGCAGGGATGCCGGCGCAACATGGACACCGCGCACAGACTTCATGCCGACGCTGACTGTTGGCGCCCTTGCCTTCGATCCCTCTACGCCTGCAACAGTTTATTGTGGGACGGGAGAGGGGAACTTCTACTGGTGGCTGGGCGCCGGGGTGCTGCGCTCAACTAATGGAGGCGCGACGTGGTCTGTCCGGGCTACGACTCCATTCGTGGGCCAGGGCTTTTTTGATCTCATTGTTGATCCGACAAATGGCAATCACCTGCTCGCCGCAACTACCGGAGGCGTTTACGAATCAACCGATGGTGGGGTGGTCTGGCAACGGCGCCGCACTGCAAGAACATGGGACCTTGCCATGAGTCCGGCGGGAGGCGCAACCGCTGAAGTTCTTGCCGCGTGTGCCGATGGTCTGTTCCGCTCCACTAACGGAGGAACTACCTGGACTCGCGTCAATTTATCCGGTGTTGCCGGCGGCTTCACTCGTTTGGCCGTTGCCATTTCGCGGTCGAATCCAGCGGTTGCCTACGCGTTCGGCGCGGTCGATCGCACCGCTTTTCTCTGGCGCCGGACAACGGCAGACGGGACTTTCACAGCGGTCGCGCCCCCAACCGGAATGATTGTGGGGAACGCGTGGTACAACTGGATCCTCGAAGTGTCGCGGGACACCGATGCCCAGATTTATTTAGGCGGCGTTGACATTATCCGCGGGACATTGTCAGGCACCACCTGGAGCTGGGTAACGATCTCGAATAAAGTTGGCGACGATATCCACCCTGACCAACACGCCGTCGCCATCGACCCTGTAAATCCCGATATGATCTATGTAGGGAATGATGGTGGCGTGTTTCGATCTCCGAACCGTGGAACAAACTGGACGCCGCTCAACGATGGCCTTGGCATCACGGAGATCGAATACATCGCCCAGGATCTTGGATCGTCCCGCTGGCTATTTGGCGGCACGCAGGACAACGGCAGTATCCGCTACACCGGTAGGCTGGTCTGGGACCATGCCGCTGGCGGCGATGGTGGCGACTGCGGTGTAAATCTCTCAAATCCAGACACTGTCTTCCATACCCATTTCGAAATGGGCATGGGGCGATCCACAAGCAGGGGCGACGCTGGTTCGTTCGTTTGGATTGGACCCACCGTTCCTCAAACTTATCAGAAGCTGTTCTATCCGCCGTTAGAAGTTAACGGCAACACCGTCGCGCAGGCTGGCCAGAGTGTCTTTGTTTCTCGCAACAACGGCACCGAATGGAGAGAAGTGGCGTTGCCCACGGGCGTTGTAGCCAGCGCCATGTTCATGCCAAGCCCTGATAACGTCTATGTTGGCTCGACGAACGGCCGGCTTTTCCGTATCTCATGGATGGGTGCCGCATGGTCAGCCGCAACTGAGATAACAAGTCCGCGACCCTCTTCATGGATCAGCGACATCTATGTCAGTCCAGCTGACGCCAATCGTATTTGGGTAACGATTACAACAATGGGAGGAGGGCGTGTTTTTCGCTCTGACAATGCAGGAGTCAACTGGATTGACCGATCTGCCGGCTTACCCCGCCTGCCCATCAACGCCGTTCAGGTCGATCCCGGCGATCCAAACCGGCTTTGGGTTGCGGCGGATCTGGGGGTGTTTCAATCGATCGACGGTGGCGGTAGCTGGAGTGCGTTTTCCAACGGGTTACCAAATGCGCTAGCTGCCGATCTGCTCTTTCATCCGCATGCTCGAGTGCTTCGGGTCGCCTTGCGCAATCGGGGCGTTTGGGAAATTCCCGTCGATGGCTGGCTTCCGAATCCGATTTGCGGAGTGCAATGGAACGGAACTCTCACCGGCAACGAAACCCGACGATGGTTTACCAGCGATTGGCCTGCCACGTGGCACGTTTTCTGGACCGCGATGCCGACTTCAATCAGACCAGGGGGGCCGCAGATCTCGTGGACTGTTCAGGTCGAACGTGCCAGTACACAATTTGTGAAGTATTCGATTACCGTCAAAAATTTAACTCCCGATCCCGTCACGTTTGAAGGCCGTTATGCGATTCTCAGTAAGTACTGAGTAAGGAGGACCAAATGATCACTAATGTGAAATTTACCGGCTCGGTGGCAGCCAACGGATCCGGCAGTTGGCCTTCGTCGGGCTGGCCCGCAAGCCAGCACGTCGTCTGGTACGTCATGTCTACCTCTCCACAAGCAGGAGAAACTCCGCAACTGGATTGGGACGTCGCAGTCGAACGCGCCAGCGCGACTCAGTGTACTTACCACCTCACCGTTAGGAACCTTACCAACGCCCAAGTCGGCTTCGAGGCTCGCTTCGCGATTCTGAATGCTTAGAGAGGAGTAGTGCTGGCCCTGACGCGACATCTTAACCGCGAATGTCGCGTCACTTAGCCAGCACCCTTACAGGCATGTCGCGTCACTTCGGCGGCGCCTTCACCAGCACCATCCGTCTATCCACTGACAACAACATCTCTCCGGACAAAGCCATAATGCCCTGCCGGCCTTCCGAAACGAGGCGCTCAACCAATCGATAAAACTCGGGCGTTCCGAATTCGATTGTCTGGTCAGGACTAGTCGTCTTTTCCTTTTCCAGCACATTGGAGTCAACCCAACGATTGTTGCGGCGGAAGAACGTGCGATCGTTAATCTGTTGCACGTTAGTAATCTCCACGCGCTGGCCCGTCTGCGTCAGGAAAACATTCGAGCGATTCGCGTTTGCCTGCGTTCGTTGCGCGTTCATGTTCATGCCTTGCGTCACACTGCCTTGTCCGCTTCGCACGCTTTGCGCGTTATCGTGCAGCGAACGCCACGCCTGCTCGTTAAGTAAGTCGCGGCGTGAGAAGTCAGTGCCGTCAGTAGCGAGAAAGGCCGTGTACTCAGTCAACACGCCATACTCGGTCGACAGTCTGACGATCTCATCGACCAGCTCCTTCAACTTCGGATCGATGACTTGAGATCCGCCGCCCGCATGATTGCTAATGTTCGATCGACGCCCGCCATTGCGAACGGCAGCGACATCCGCACCGGCTTCGCTAATCGCCTCGATCAGTTGGGCAATCTTGCGGCTCGCCCAGAGTCGCGGGACGAATGCATTGCGCGTCGTAGCCTTCGAAAGATCAAACTTCAAATCAAACGCGCGAGGCGTTCCGAGGTAGTTTCCGTTGATACGGAAATGTAAAGGTTCGTTGTCCTGATACTGGCCCAACAGCACGATTTGGTCGCCTTCAAATACGTCGTTGATAACTGCAGGCAACGTCTCACGCACTGCACGTGTCGTTACGGCGCCGTTAGGATCAAGCATCGCTAGTTGCGGGTCTGCCAAGACTGGCCCGGACAAGCGACGAAAAACCTGCGACACCTTTGTTTCGACGTTTTCATTCGGCAACACAAACGTAGTCGATGCACGCGTGGCATTTGCCAAAGAGGTTAGAAGTGGAGCGTTTACGTCGAAACCGACACCAAACGTGAAAATGCGTCGCTTGTGACTATTAGCAGCCACGGCCGCATTCTTAATGGCGCTCTCGCGAGTTTCTCCGACCGTCGGCTGTCCATCGGTTAAAAACACCGTGAGTGGCAACATTTGATCGGTCGGTGGTTGCCGCATCGCTTCGACGAGCGCGTCGTGAATGTTTGTCCCGCCATCGGCTTTCAATCGTGTGATGTAGGCACGGGCCTGTGCGATCGTGTTGCGATCTTTGATTACCGGACGCTCAGCAAAGCGAGCGACGGAGTCTGAATAGTCAATGATGTTGAAAGCCTCGCCTTCATCCAGGCCTTCGACCACTTGCAACGCCGCGGCGCGGGCTTGCTGAATCTTTTCGCCCTGCATGCTGCCGGAACGATCGACAACGAGTGTCACTTCACGCTTAATTTTCTGACTGGCTGATTGCGAAGTTGCAGGAACGCCGGCCAGCAACAGGAAATATCCGCCGCCGATACGCGGGTCAGGATAAGCAAGCAGTGAAGCAGTTAAACTGCCGGCGTCAACCAGATAGGAAAGCCGGAATGGACCAGGCTCGAGCCGGTTTTCTCCTGCCACTCGCACAACCGCCTGTTCACTTGTCGGTCGGTCGGTGTTGATTTGATGACTCGGCGAATAAACGGCAGACAGTGCCGACTTCGACAGAATTCGCACGGAAATCTTCCAGGGCGTTGACGTCGCGTCAAACGATTCGCTGCGCGGCAAAACGTAATCGACGCGATTGCCGTCGGCTTTAAGGACGTTTTCATAGATCAGGCGAACTCGCTGGTTACCGCCAGCCGGAACCGGAAACACGCTCGAACGAACGAGGTTGTAACCCGCAAACTCCAACAACGCCGGATCACGCAGTTTCGCCACGATGGAACGATAAATACTTATTGCTTCTGCTTTGGGAAGCAGTTTGGCTGTGGGCTCTGCGGCTGAACCGGCAAACACAAAACCACGCAGGACGGCGCCATCTGGCACCGGTATCAACATCTCCGCCTCCTGTTGCTGGCGGCTCGGATTAGTCAGACCAATATCGAGCGTCGTCGTTGCCACCTGCTGCATGATGCGGACGTCGGCGTTCACTTCGCTGATTTGAATCTGTTGCGCGTGGGGCCTCAGTGCGTACGCGCGCGATTGAGGAATGATGATGTTCGAAGCTCTCGAATGAAAATCGCCAGCGGCCGAGATTGGATGGGCCGGCGCCGGCGAGGTTATTTGCTGCGTGAATCCTGAAGGAGTCAGGGCGCAGCAGATTAGTAATGAAAAAGTCAGAAGGGTCGCAACGGTCGGGATTAGTTTTCGCATGACACACCTCACTATCGTTTAACTGGAAAGAGCTTACTAACTGTTTTGAGGCGGGGCTCGATGGCACACCACTAGTCAGGAGTTTTGAAGTCAGACTATTGGACCAGCGAAAAGACAACTGGCGGTGGTGCCATTGTTCGGGAGAGTTGCGCTCGATCCAGCTTAGCTAAACGATTACCGGTTCGGCGTTGGCCCTAGGATGGAGATATTTCGATCGCGGGTTGCCCGAGCGTAGTACAACCTTTTTACGAGATGGCGTTTCAGTGGCCGCGTGGCGAGCCGCGAAGCGGCGTTGTTAAGTAGCCACGGGTGTAAGCCCGTGGATAGAGAGTCTTATAAAACTTTTTGAGCCCGCGGGGCCGGCTACAGTCACTGCCGGTCCTTTGGACCTCATAACAGACGGCCTCGAGGCCACGACCTTACGGTCGTGGCTATTGACTGACGGCCCTTTGGGCCTCGCTGAGGTCGGTTTCATAACTACTTCTCGTCCAGTTTTCTTCCCGCACTCAAATTGTCGAAATTCATGATTGCGTTGAAAACCAGAAAGTAACTGCCGCGCGTTTGTCCGCGCCACATCGGGTTATTTGAGAAGAGGACTACGTGGCCCTGGCCAGTCGGTATGTCGACAATCATTGCGCGTTGCGCAATTTCGTCGCCGCCGTCCAACAAGCCTGAGACAAACAGATCTTTGTTGTCGGCATAGCGAAAGACCACTCGCGGGCGCATCGCCGGAGGAATCACGTTGATTCCATTCCGCAATTGTTCATCCGTCAAAGGCAGCGCCTGCCAAACTTCAGCAGTCGGCGTTACGGGGGCTTCAACTGGAGGTCTCCCCTGGACCACATCCGGATCGTCGGGCGTCCCGCGGCCAGTCGTGCGACCTTCCGGTCGCCGTCGTCCGGCGCGTCCATCCGCAAAATTGCTGAGATTGAACAGTGGCCCATTAAACGAGTAGATAGACAGTGAATCTCCATAGCCGTACGCAATTGGACTTGCCGCATCGACAACTTTTGATTTCAACACCACACCGATAGCGCGCAGTCGCTGCGACTGCGAGATGGATATGCCCGGCGTAAATCCTGAATTAACCGCCAATTCGGCTGTATCCATTACACCGATTAAAAGACCACCGTCCCTTGTGAACTTTTGCAGATTTGCGAGTCCGGAATAACCCAGTCCCGGACGCATGTCATCCGTCGAGTCAATCTTGCCGATGTTTGGAGTTAAAGGAGTTGTCTTCCATGGAAGTGGATTACCAAACATCGACATGCCCTTGATGATCGCATTGGTTCCCGCGCCGACTGGTCCAAAAACTATCACGTCATACTTGCGCCGCAGGTCCTCGTCTTTCGCGGCGTCTTGAGTGCTGATGTACGCGTACGGCACACCGAGTTGATCAAATGCGAGCCGCCACCAACCTTCGTCCTGAGTGCTTATCCACGTGTGCAAAAGCGCAACGCGAGGCAGTTTTAGCGCATGCGTTTTCACCGTCGGGGCGGTGCTCACCGCATAGACTTGCAACCCCAGATCTGTGGCCGCGTCGCGCAATTCAGCCAACTGCGCCTTCCGGATAATGAAAGAGCCGCGATTGAATTTTCGCCCCGCGGCGTCAAAAGGCTCTTCAGCCGCCTCAACCGCGACGTCTCTCAACCGGTAGCGAAATGTGATGAGCGAGTTATCAGCGTTGTGATTGATTAGGTAAACAGAACCCGAGCCGTGAACGCCTCCATTCGCTCTGATCTCACCATTGACTCGCTCCATTGGCGCGGTGAGTGCCTTTTGATCAATTACGCGCACAACCTGCACGTTGCCGAGCTCGCCCATTGTCCATCCGGTGTCGTCGTAAACTTCCTGCTGCGGATCGTTAGGCGCCCAGTACTGGTAATCGAGAATCGCATCAGCGATCCGGCTGTAAGGCTGGTCCATGCGAACTATGTAACTGCCCGCTGGGAACGTTCGCGTCTCTGACCGGGCGGGAGAGGCAGTTGGCGAAGGCGACGGCGTCGCTCGTGGATCTGGCTTCTTCGGATTTGTCGTGACAGTGAACGGCGCGGTGGCCCGATGAACTTCTGTCCCCTGTGCCTGAATCGTTCGCAATAAATCAGCCTGCGCGCCCGGCCGCGGATCGTCGCCCGGAAAAACGTACGCCACCGGCCCCTCGTTCTTCGGCTTCTCGACGGAACGTTTGCTCTTCAGGTAGAAGTTTTTGAGAAACAGCTTGGTGTTGTTGCTGAAGTAATGAAGCGTCGTGAGCAAAGCGGTCTGCTGGTAGTTGTTATTATTTCGCTGCGACCATTTCGCCTTCGGCAGCGGCGGGTTTTGCTTGTACCAGGTTCGTTGGTAGTCGCTGGGCGAGAGGGTCCGTTCGACTGTGTCGGCTCCGGCATTCCCGAAGGTTTCGTACAACCTGCTGATGCCGTTATGCGTCGCCGCGATGAACATCAAGTAGCCGGGCGACCACGTATCGAAGTTTCCATGGGCGAAAACCCCCGGCATTCCAAACTTGGTCATTTCCGAAACGTTGTTCCAGCCGATCATTTGCCACTCGTCAGTCAAAATCGGATCGAGCCAGGCGTTGTATGGACCATCACCGATCGTGTTGTCGTAAAGATATGGAACTGACTCGTGCAGGTCGTGAAGCACGATCGCCTTCCAGCTCGTGTATACGTTAAGGATGTTGCGGGTCAGCTTCAGTGATAAACCGATGGCATCGCGATTGTTGTCGTGAGCCACGTAATGGCCCCAGTAGATCAACGGCGGCCAGTTTGCACCCGGATTAGCCACGTGCCAGTTGTAAACATCAACGGCGCGATTTCGACCGTCAACTTCGGCCACAGGCGTAATCAGAGTGACAACGTTGTCGCGGATTGCGCGGACGTAGGGACTATCGTCAACCGCCAGGCGATACGCGAGTTCCATCAGCGCGGTAGGCGAACCTGTTTCATTGGAATGAAGTGAGCCGGTGATGTAGTAAACGGGAAACGAAGCCGACACGAGCCGATCAGCTTCGTCGTCGTTCATGTTGATCATACGCGGATCGGCGAGCTTCGTGAGACGCGCGCGGTTCTCGTCTAACTTGCTCATTAGGGCCTCGGACGCCACGGCGACCGCAATCATTTCACGGCCCTCTTCGGTGGTGCCAATTGAAAAAACCTTTACGCGGGACGTCGCCGAAGCGAGCATGCGCATGTAGCGATGGACATCTTCCGCATATGGCAGTTTGCCCGGCGCGCCCGAGACGTCGCCAAGCACGACCTTGGGTGTCGGTACTTGCGGTGACGCCGGCAGGTAATCAGTTAAAGGAGAATTAAAGAACGGCTCGGTCGTGTACTCGCGAATCTTATTCGTGTAATCCTGATCTACCGGTTGGTTTGGATCGCGGCCAGGCTTCACCTGTGCGGTTGCATTTGAGACAGCGCAAGTCAGCAGTACAGACACCGCGAGAACACGAAGGAGTAAACGCGCCATTTGAATTGACCTCAAGTAGGCAAGATTGATTCGTTCAGAGTCATTTCCGAGGAGAACAAGCTTGTAAGCTAAACCTGCAATCAAGTCAAACTTCACTTCGACCTGCGAGCGACGTGATGATGAGGTCAGGTACGATCCGCGCTAGCCGTGGGTTTCAGCAGGATCGCAGCTTATTCAACTATGCTTCAGAATTGCTTTCTCAAAAGTGTATGCAGACGGTCAAATGAGTGGGTCGGCGAATACAGAACCGGAGCGGTAGCGACGGAACTGACGTGGAATGCAATGATGGAAAACCTAACGAAAAGTACTTCCGCAGTCCAAATATTGCCGCAATTCACTGTATCATCCGTCGCTACCGCTCCGGTTCTGTATTCGCCGACCTTCTGCATTGTCTCTTGCCTACATGACATAGCTACCGCAAAGTCACGCCCCTATCTTTCGACTCTTGGGGCAAAGCCCTTCAGAATCATTGGAATCCTCCCCCTACGGCGGGGGGTACCGACCTGTTGTGGTTCCGCTGATTGCCCGGCTCCCTACTCATGTTTATATTTGGTTCTACAAATGACAACTGGAAGAATATTTCAACTCAACATCTCTCCCGGCGGCGTTCCAAAAACTGCTGTGCAGGAAGCAACTGTCAATGAGCTTGGTCTCTCGGGCGACGATCACCGTTTCCCGAAGATTCACGGCGGACCGGAACGCGCCCTGTGTTTGTTTTCACTGGAACGAATACTGGCATTGCAGGAAGAGGGACATCCGATCTTTCCGGGGGCCGTCGGTGAGAACGTCACGGTTACGGGCGTGGATTGGTCGCAGATCGTGCCCGGTGTTCGGGTCGCGTTAGGCAATGAGGTGCTGGTGGAATTAACCAGCTACACGAACCCGTGCAACACGATTCCGGCATTCTTCGTTGATGGCAACTACCAACGGATCGCGCAGAAGGTCCACCCGGGATGGTCGCGGATCTATGCGCGCGTCCTGACGGGTGGAACACTCAAAGTTGGACAGGCGGTTGAAATGTTACCCGCCGAAGCTGGAAACGGCCGGTCAGAGTAATACCCCCAGAGTAATACCAATGTCAGATAGCGATCCAACGAGCCGGCCTCACGCGCAACCTCCCGAGGAACCGCAACTCGTCCGCATTGAAAAGCCTGGGAAAGTGGCCGGCGGCATACCGTCGATTATTTCCACCGCCAAAGTTACGTTGCGCGAAGCGGGCGTTTCGCGTGGTGTGCGCGCACTCCTGAAACTCAACCAGACGGCAGGTTTCGATTGTCCCGGATGTGCCTGGCCGGAGCCTGATGATGAACGGTCGCATGCGGAGTTTTGTGAGAACGGCGCAAAGCATGTGGCTGATGAGGCGACGAAAAAGCGGGTCACGCCCGAGTTTTTTGAGAAGTGGAGCGTTGCCGACCTTTCAATGCAACCCGACCATTGGCTTAACAGCCAGGGGCGCATCACCCATCCGATGGTGCTCCGTCGCAACGCTACGCACTACGAAGCCATTGATTGGAACGAAGCCTTTGACTTGATCGCAACTGAGCTCAATTCTCTGAACCATCCTGACGAAGCAATCTTCTACACCTCCGGCCGCACCAGCAACGAAGCTGCGTTTCTTTACCAGTTGTTCGTCCGCCAGTTTGGCACCAACAATTTGCCTGACTGCTCAAATATGTGTCACGAGTCGAGTGGTTCAGCTCTGGGTGAAACAATTGGAGTGGGCAAGGGAACTGTGACGCTTGAAGACTTCAACCGTGCGCAGGCCATCTTTGTGATCGGGCAAAATCCCGGGACAAATCACCCTCGCATGCTCAGCGCACTGCAAAAAGCGAAGCAGAACGGCTGTCGTCTGGTGCACATCAATCCGCTTTCGGAAGTTGGGATGACCAACTTCAAACATCCACAGGACGTGTTGGGATGGGTTGGGGGCGGCACGACACTCGCCGATCTGTTTCTTCAGGTGCGCATTAATGGCGACGTGGCTTTGCTCCAGGCGATCATCAAAGAAGTTTTAGAAGAGGAAAATCGACGGCCGGGCGAGGTGTTGGACCACGAGTTCATTAATAACTACACGGCAGCGTTCGAGGATCTGCGCGCGCATATTCAGGATGCCGCGTGGAGTGAACTTCTCGAGCAATGCGATGTGCCGCGTGAAAAAATTAAGGAAGCCGCGAAGATCTTCTGGGAATCAGAACGAACAATTTTCTGCTGGGCCATGGGGCTTACGCAGCACAAAAACGCGGTGGCGAATATTCAGGAGATAGTAAACCTGATGCTGCTGCGCGGTCAGATTGGCAAACCGGGCGCCGGACTCTGCCCGGTTCGCGGTCATAGCAATGTACAGGGCGATCGCACGGTCGGCATTTGGGAGCGGCCCACTGATGCTTTTCTCGAGAGCCTCGGCAACGAGTTTAACTTCGAGCCCCCACGCCGGCACGGATACGACACAGTGAACGCAATTCGGGCGATGCACGAAGGGAAGGCGCATGTGTTCTTCGCGCTGGGCGGAAATTTTCTCTCGGCCACGCCCGATACCGAATACACGGCTGCCGCGCTGCGCAAGTGTCGTCTGACGGCGCACGTTTCAACCAAACTCAATCGAGCTCATCTAATAACCGGTGAACAGGCATTGATTCTGCCATGCCTGGGTAGAACTGAAACTGACGTTCAAGCCGGAGGTGCGCAATTTGTAACGACGGAAAACTCCATGGGCGTCGTACAAGCATCGCGAGGGTTTTTATCTCCTGCATCAGATCAATTGCTTAGTGAGCCGGCCATTGTCGCGAGGCTTGCAGGTGCCACACTTGGAGGCCGGACTTCGACAAGTTGGGATGACCTGGTGGCGGATTACGATCGAATCAGAGACGCAATCGAGCGCGTGGTTCCCGGTTTTGACGATTACAATCAACGGGTTCGCCGTCCAGGTGGGTTTTACCTGCCAAACTCGGCACGCGATCGGATTTTCAAGACTGCGTCGGGTCGCGCGACGTTCACGGTGCATGATTTACCCCAGCACGATTTGCAACCGGGTCAGTTGCTGATGATGACAATTCGCAGCCACGATCAATTCAACACGGCGATTTACAGTCTCGACGATCGGTATCGTGGCATTTACAACGGCCGGCGCGTGGTTTTTTTGAATGAGGATGACGTCCGGTCGCTGGGTTTGAGCGGAGGGGATAAAGTTGATCTCGTCAGTCACTTCGACGGCGAGGAGCGCGTGGCACGACAGTTTGTGGTCGTACCTTACAGCATTCCCAGAGGTTGCGCGGCCACGTATTTTCCGGAGACGAACGTACTTGTGCCAGTAGGTAGCGTTGCCGACAAGAGCAACACGCCTGTTTCAAAATCGGTGGTGATTAGTATTAGGACCGCGGTGGAATAGAACTACTTGCACATAAAACACCATCTTAGGTCTGCGCAGCCCCCTCCCCGTAAACGGGGATGGGGTAGGGGTGGGGGTTCGGGCGCGGACAACCTCTCCCCCATCCCCTCTCCGCTTGCGGAGAGTGGAGAAGGTACCGTGCCGGCGAGACGTCCGCGCTCCCACAAAGAGTTGAGATGACTTTCGAGCTTGTTCAACCGAATACAACTTCCAAGACTGAACTGTATGACAGCTTGCAGTCGCAGTTGAAGAGTCTTCTCGAAGGCGAACGCGACTTCATTGCCAACGCGGCCAATCTTTCATCGCTCCTGTTTCACACGCTGCCGGATGTGAACTGGGTCGGGTTTTATTTGTTGAAGGAGAATCAGTTAGTACTCGGTCCGTTTCAGGGCAAGCCCGCATGCGTTCGCATCGAGGTTGGCAAAGGAGTCTGTGGCAGCGCCGCGCAACTCGAGCAAACGCTCGTGGTGGAAAATGTGCACGAGTTTCCCGGACACATCGCGTGCGACAGCGCATCAAACTCTGAAATCGTCATTCCGTTGATGGATGAGGAACGGTTGATGGGTGTTCTGGATCTCGACAGTCCTTCATTGTCGAGATTTGACGAAGAGGACGCATGAGGGTTGAATGAATTAGTACAGATTTTCCTGGAGGCGGTAGATTTGGATTCGGTCCGAGTAACCCAAAAAAATATGATTACCATTCGTAAATCCGAAGAGCGTGGCCATGTTAATCACGGCTGGCTCGACACCTATCACACTTTTTCATTCGATCAGTACTACGATCCGCAACACATGAGCTTTGGCAGCTTGCGCGTGATTAACGAAGACTTTGTGGCGGCCGGTCACGGGTTTCCGACACATTCGCATCGCGACATGGAGATCATCACTTACATCCTTGAAGGCGCACTCGCCCATCGCGACAGCATGGGGAATGGGTCGATGATCAAGCCCGGCGAAGTGCAGCGCATGACCGCGGGCACAGGCGTTGCGCACAGTGAAGCCAATCCTTCCGAAAAGGAAGCCGTGCATCTGTTGCAGATTTGGATCATGCCGAACGCGCGAGGACTGACGCCTGGTTATGAACAGAAGATGTTCACGGATGAACAAAAGCGCGGGAAGCTCGCGCTAATCGCTTCGCCGAATGGACAGGACGGATCAGTAACGATCAACCAGGATGCCAATGTGTACGCTTCGGTGCTGGCAGCCGGGGAAAAGGTTAGTCACCCGTTATCGAACAATCGTAAGGCCTGGTTGCAAGTTGCGCGCGGTGGCGTGATAGTAAACGGGAATGAACTCAATCAAGGTGACGGCGCCGCAGTTTCCGGTGAGCCACTGGTTGAAATAAGCGGCCGCGAATCATCCGAAGTTTTATTGTTTGATATGGCGTAGCATCAGGTCGAAGGAGCGCTGTCATGGAAGCAACCCGGGTAACGATTGACGAAGTTAAAGAGCGAATGGAGCGCGGGGAAGAGTTTACGTTTGTCGATACGCGGAATCCGGAAGCCTGGGCTGAGGCTACGACTAAAATCACCGGCGCCATTCGCGTCCCTGAACACGAAGTGGAATCTCATCTCGAAGAAATCTCACACGATCGAACAGTGATCACCTACTGTTCCTGTCCACACGAAGCTTCAAGCGCCCACGTCGCGGAAAAACTTTCGGAGCACGGCTTTCGAAATGTTCATCCGCTTTATGGCGGCGTGGCAGCGTGGGAGAAGGCCGGACTTCCTCTCGAACCGAAATCAAATTAGCCGCAGATTCACGCAGTGGACGCGGATCAGGAAACGGCGATTCAGTTGGTCGTTTCTATCACCCCTGAACCCTGAATTTGCTCACTGTTTGACGTTCCTCCTGATGCGCGTTCATTTGCGTTAATCTGCGGCCAGATTTATCCTGCCCATCCGTCTCAAGTTTTCCTCAACCACCGATTTTCCCAGTAAATTCGCCTGTTTCTTGAAACTTTCCTGCCCCAGGACTGCTCAAGTTTTTCTCAAGCCATTTCCGGATACTGGCCATGCTGGAAATGGAATCCACGCGGATTAACCCCAAAAGAGAGGACTTGAGACTCATGTCACGAACCCAATTTTTGAAGATGTCGGCGATAACACTTACCGTCGTGGTGTTGTTATTTGCCAGCCTGGTGGCGAGCAACTTGCTCGTGCGAGCAATCGCTGCTCCTCAGGCGGTAATCGTCCAACTGAATTCTGAACCCGTGGTCGTCGCCAAAGCAAAAGCCGAGGCGAGCAATCAGAATTTTGACGCCGCGGCATACCGGCAGCAGTTGCTTACCGAACAAAACCAATTCCTCGATCAACTTCGCGCCGCAGGAGTCGAATACAGTCTCGTAAGCGTCGACGCTCCTAATGGTCCAAACGGCGAAGTGACTAATATTCAGTTTCGTTTCAATTATGTCTTCAATGGCATGACGCTGGCCGTACCCGTTGAAGCGATGAACACGATCAAGGGCATGAGCCAGGTTAAGTCAGTGCATCGCGACGAGCCCGTGGAGTTACATCTCAACAACGCCGTGAAATACACGCGCGCGCCTTCGCTTTATGGAACACCGCCGCAAATCAAAATGGGCGACGGGCTAGCGACTGCGGGCGGCGTGCATGGCGAAGGTATCTACATCGCCGTGATCGATACTGGCATCGATTGGGCGCATCCAATGTTCGGCGGTGATCCGACGCCGCCTCGTTTTGGTGTTGGACCATCCGTGGCCGCTCTCAATCCTAATCCGAAAGTTCCGTACTATTTGAACCTGACAGCGGGTGCCGTACAGGACGACTTTGGTCACGGTTCCCACGTCGCCGGTATCGCGGCTGGTTACCTCGCGCAGGCGCCTGGTGCCGATGGTTTGCCGTTGACGGCAGATGACGTGCAAGTCCACGGCGTCGCGCCTCAGGCGAAGTTAATGGGATACAAAGCGCTGTCGACTGTTGGTTCCGGCGTTTCGTCAACCATCATCATGGCGATTGAAGATGCAGTGCAGCCGTTTACGTTAACCGGTTTTCCGAAGCCGGTTGCTAACGTCATCAACTTGAGTCTGGGCAACACCAGCAACGATCCAAACTATCCGACGTCGGTTGCGTGTGATAACGCGACGTTGGGCGGAACGACGGTGGTTGCATCGGCAGGAAACAGCGGCGCGCCAACGCCTACGAATCCGACGGGCGAAGCAACGATTGGATCGCCGGGTTCCGGCCGCCGCGTGCTGACGGTGGGCGCGAACATCGATCCAGGTTCTGCGCCGAACCGGTTGGATGAAATCGGCGGTGGCAACCGCACGGGAATGAAAGCGTTTCCGCTCGACGGCAGCGCCCCGATTTCCGCCGACATCACTAACAACTACGTGTTCTGCGGCCTCGCCGAGACTCCTGATCAGGTACCCGACTCAGTCAACGGCAAGATTGCGTTGATTGAGCGAGGCGGAACGGTCAACACGCCCGCGGCTTCACCCGTAGCAGCAGGCACCGGTCTCTTTTCAAACAAGGCGGCGTTTGCGTACGCAAAGGGCGCAATCGCGGTGATTATTTACAACAATGTCGATGCCGAGTTAACGGCTTCGACCGTGCGTAAATCGCTCGTTCCGGTAGTTGGTCTTTCCAAGGCGAATGGCGACTACCTGAAAGCTGCCATCGGCTCGACTGCATTTGGCGCTATTTCACCGAATCAGATTCGTCTGAACAAAGCGTTGTTATTTGAACCGGCGATGGCTGACTTCAGTTCCAAGGGTCCGGTCGGCGGCCTAGGAATGATCAAACCCGATGTGACGGCTCCAGGCGTGTCGGTTCTCTCCGCGACGGTGCGAGTTGGCGGTGTCGCCACAAACACCTCAATGATGTTTGATCCGACCGGCTACATTTCTGCATCAGGCACGTCGATGAGTTCGCCGATGACCGCGGGCGTGGTCGCGTTGGTCCAACAGAAGAATCCGCATTGGACTCCATCAATGATTCGCGCGGCCATGATGAACACGGCGACCAACCTGCGCAACGCAGACGGTTCACCGGTGGCTGATGGCACACAGTCGGTTAACCAACAAGGCGCGGGTTTGATTGACGCACTCGGAGCGGCCAACGCGAAAGCGATGATGGGTGTTGGCGGCATTACGGCCAACGGATCCACCGGAGCGCGTCCGAATGCGTTGTGTCCAAACTACGGTGGCAATCCATCACCGTTGTGCACCAACTCGCCCGGCAATCCTGACTTTCTGGCTAGCTGGAGTTTCGGCGCAGTGCCAATCGCAGGTGTGGTAGGCACGACCACCAAGACACAGTCCGTCATCATCTCGGATGTGACCAACGGCGAAGGCGGCGGCGTTTACCAACTTAGTTCCAGTGCCGTGCGCAATGTTCCGGAAGGAGTGACCGTTAGTTTTACAGACGGGGCTGGAGCTGCGATTACGTCAGTTGAAGTTCCTTCCGGTGGTACGACGAGTTTCAACGTGAACATCACTGTCAACGGTGAGTCAGTGCCGGCCAACCCGACCCAAATCGAGTGGTACGTGACGGCGACTCGCGCGGACGGCGGTCAAACGTTGCGCATGCCGTTTCAATACCGCGCAATTGCGCCTACCGTCGCGACGTTTGCGCCTAACCTGAACAACGCAGGCGGCGCTGAGTTCCAGGGAAATCCTGCAACTGACATTAACGGAAGCTACGAACTGAGCTACGCGGCCACAGGCACTAACGCACCCGCGAAGTTCCGTCTCGAGGAGTCAACTAATAATGGCGCATGGGCAGTGGTCGCAGATGTGCCGGCTTCGCAAACGACGTTCGCAGTCAATGGTCGCGGTAACGGTAATTATCAGTACCGCGTCCGCGGATTGTTCACGGTCGAAAACGGATTGATGCCAGGTCCATCAAGCGCGGTGACGACCGTTGTTGTGGATCGACGCATGGAGGCCGACGTTTCGTCGTTCATAGAAGCGCGGATGGTTGATGGCACAGTACTCTTTGCTGGCGGTGTATTTCAGTTTGATCAGAATTTGAAAAACATCTCCAACAGAAACTCAATCTATTCGCCGCTCAGCATGTCGATCACTTCGGTAACGTCAAGCAGCGGACGAGTTAACGTTAAGAACGCCGACAATGCTGGCAACGGCATTAGTTCACCCGCAGCTTTTGATTACACGCCGCAAGTGGGTGCGGACCAGCAGCTGGCGCCAGGCGAAGTCTCGGGCGCGCGTCGTATTCAATTTAATAATCCGGCCTCGGAAATGTTCCAGTTCACCGTCGTCGTGCGAGGCCATGTGCCTGACATTACGGGAGCCGCAGGCAGCGGCGGCGCAGGTGGCGAAGGCGCATCAGCGGGCGGTTCGTCAACAAGTGGTGGCACAACTTCAGGAGGTACATCCTCAGGCAGCGCTTTACCAGGAGGCGTCACATTACGCTTCGTTGTAAATCCGCTGACGAAGAGTGTTTCGCTTCTGAAGTAGTCGCCGTAAAGGTGCATGGCGGCCGGGGTTCCGCCATGCACCTTTTTCTTTTCCACGAGGTCAAGCGCACAAAAACCAGGACGGACGTTCAGCGTGGGTCGACGAATACAGAACCGGAGCGATAGCGACGGATTAATCGTGGAAAGCTGCAAGCTTCGACTTACCGGGCGCTACCGCTCCCGTTCTGTATTCCTCGACCCACGAAACGGAACCTTTTGCGAGCCTACCGTAAACCTGGTTTAACTTCTCAAGTTTTCCTCAAGACGTTCAAAATCCCCGCTTTTGGCTGGTTTTTGCCAAATTAGACTAAACGGTTTCAGCCCCTAAGCCCTCAAGTTTTTCTCAAGGCCCTCCCTTTAAATTGTCACCATGATGAAACCAAGCAACGGCTGTCACAGTCCGTTGAAATCTTTAGGAGGCCCTGACATGTCCGACCGACTGACGAAACTCCGCTCTGTCATTACCGTTTTTTTGCTTTTGTTGGGAGTAGGAATGCTGCTCAATGAGGCCGCGACCACACCCGCGACAGCGACGGACGCGACCACCTCAATCATCGTGGAATTCAAAGGCGAACCTGGCGCTGTTTACCAGGCGAGAGCTGAGAGAGCGGGTCAGCCGATTTCTGATGCTCAGTTGCAAGCCTACCGTAGCCAGTTGCGAGCCAAACAGGAAGAGTTCCTGTCCGCGCTCGGCAACAATGGTATTGCAGCGACGGCGATGTCGCGCAACATCAAGAATCCTGACGGCACGGTGGCAGCAACAGTGCAGCTTAACTACACGCTGGTGCTCAATGCCGTCGCGTTGAACGTACCGCGCGCAAGCATTGCGGCAATCGAGGCTATGCCGCAGGTGAAAAAGGTGCATGCGAACGAAATACTTCAGCCAGTGCTAAACAAGAGCGTGGCTTACATCAATGCACCAAAGGTGTACGGAGCAGTTAAGCATCTTGGGCCGGACAGTAACATCATCGAAGGCATTGAGGGTTACGGAGTCAACATCGCTGTGTTGGATACCGGCATCGACTGGACGCATCCGATGTTTGGCAGCGACCCGACTCCGCCGCGTCTTGGCGTGTCTAACGAGATTGCGGGCGTTAACACCCACAAGAAAGTCATTTACTACCTACCGCTGACCGACATCGCGGCGAATGACGGTTTCGGACATGGTACGCACGTAGCTTCTACTGCCGCGGGCTATCTCGCACGGCATCCCGGCGCGGATGGAATTGGCGTTCCGGAAACGGGCGACGAATCAAACCTCCACGGTGTTGCCCCGCAAGCGAAGCTTATGTCTTACACGGTCTGCAGCAACTTACGATCGATTCCGGGCAGCCTGGGTCTCCCATCAATCGGTGGTTGCGAATCTGCCGATATCGCGATGGCCCTTGAAGATGCCGTCTCGGAATTCACCTTGACTGGATTCACGAAGCCTGTTGCCCATGTCATCAATCTAAGCTTAGGCGGCGGGGGTGGACCGGAGAACGTAACGGCAATTGCGTGCAGCAATGCAGCATTAACCGGCGCGACTGTAGTGGCGGCCTCCGGAAACTCCGGACCAGGAGAGGGCACTACCGGTTCTCCAGCCGCAGGCAAACACGTAATTTCCGTTGGTGCAAGTACGCATCCGGGCGCTTCGGCTTCTCTATGGTCGGGAGAATTGTTATCAGCGTCGTCCTTCCCCTCAGCCACAACCGGAGCCATAACGCCGGCTAGCGGTTTTGCTACTGCGGCCGGCTTCAACCGCATCACTTTGTTCCCGATGCAAGGCAGTGCCAGTCTCCCGCCGGCGTCAATGGCCCAGCGGTATGCTTACGTTAGCCTGGCCGAGGGAACGTGGCCTGCGACCGTTAGCGGACGCATTGCGCTCGTGAGGGACGCACTTGGCGCCAGCAACTTTGACATCGTGATGCAAGCGGCAAACGCCGGCGCTGTGGGTGTCATCGTTTTCGACAGCAGAGGAACGGTTAACGGAGTCAAAACCACCATTCCGGCAGCCACAATCGCGCCCGAGGACGGCGAACTTCTTCTCGACGCTATTTCCTCGAGCGACAACAACGCGGTTGACCCGGCCAACGGTACTGTCTCAGAGCTTCCGATTCGAATGAACCCATTTAGCAGCTCGACGTTTATCGGCGGGATGGGCGATTTCAGTTCTCGTGGACCAGTGAAAGGCCTGGGCCAGGTGAAGCCGGACGTTTCTGCTCCTGGTGTTGCCGTGCTCGCGGCTGTTCCGCCGGCAAGCGTTCTGGGTGCGATTGGGACGTTGGAGAACACGCCCCAGTATGCGCATCTTGATGGGACGTCGATGGCGACTCCGCATGTGGCGGGTGTTGTGGCGCTGATGAAACAGGCGCACCCCTCCTGGTCACCCGAGATCATTCGCACCGTGCTCATAAACACGTCAACGAATATGAGAAACCAGTCAGGCACGCCAAAAGCGGATGGTCCAACCACTGCCGACTCAATCATTTCGCAGGGCGGCGGTTTGGTTGACGTGCCAGAAGCAGTGAACGCTAAGGCTTTGATGGGCGTCGTGGGTCCGGACCCGCTCGCTGCGACTGAAGGGCCAATTCCGGCGCTGCGCGAGCCGTCGCTGCTTGGAAGTCACTCTTTTGGCGAGGTTCCGGTAATCAATAATCGCGTAACCCATACTGCCCCTATCACAGTCACCATTCGCGACTTGTCCGGGCAGGGCGGAACTTACAATCTCAGTGTAGCCAACAATCGCGACCTGCAACTCGGCGGTATCAACGTTTCTACTTCGCAAGCGAGTGTAAACGTGCCGGCCGGTGGCGAGGCTTCATTCACTGTTAATGCGACGGTCAACGGTGACATGCTGCGCGACATCATGGCGGCTAAGACGGATGGCTCGAGTGTGGTGTTTGAACGCATACAGATGCAGTGGTTCGTCAATGCACGCCGCGCCGATGGTGGTGAATCGTTGCGGATGCCATTCTTCTTCCGGCCAGGTCCATCGATGCCGGCCAATCCGGTCGTAGTTACTTCCACGCACACTGACGTCATGCCCGCGGGTGATGCAGGTGCGCAGCGTGACACGCTCGGGTTTGACCCGGCGTTGAACGGCGTCACCTATAAGGATGTGCCGTTCACAGTCGACGCTTCTACATTCCGCATCGATGCCGAGACCACGTGGATGCAGGTGGGCGATACGGGCCAACCCGATCTCGACTATCAACTGCTTGGTCCGGATGGTGAAATAGTTGCGCAGTCGGGCAACGGTGTCGGCGGCGAATCTGTAAACGTGACGGTGACCCAGCCGGGCACTTACACCCATCGAGTCATCGGCTTCTCAAATGCCGGTTCGGAATTCACCATCACTACTACGCTAACCAAGGGCAACTCGCCGCCTGTCATGCAAACGATTCCAGGCGACTTCACTAACGCTGAAGGCGACCCGATTGATTTTGATGGTTCGGTAAACCTCAGTTGGCAACCGTCAAGCGGCGCGACCAGTTACGAAATCGAGCGCGCAGCAGGTGGTGAAGACTACGCGACGGTGGCCACGGCGGCTGCCGGTCAAACTTCAATCAGCCTCGCGGATCAGCCAAACGGAGAGGTCAGCTATCGCGTGCGCGCACTAGCTCCGGGCCAAATTGGCTATTACGTAACAGCCCCAAGCAATAGCATGACAGTGATCGTGGATCGTCGTGGCAAGGTCGATATTACCGCCCAGATTGCAACGGCGATGTCCAACGTAAGCTTCACCGGCGGCGTGTTTAAGATGGACCTCAACATCAAGAACAATTCGACCGAGACTTACGTGCCGATCGTCGAGCTGAACGTGGTGAAGATCACATCAGCATCCGGCACCGTTAGCGTGAAGAATGCGGAGAACGGTGGAAATGGTAAGACCAGCAGCAGTCCCGCGTTGTTTGGTTATTCAAATGCGTTGGGTACGGACCAGCGGTTTAGTCCGGCTGAAATTACCGGCAACCGTTCGCTCGAATTTAACGACAGTGCGGCGGAGATGTTCAGTTTCGACGTCAACGTCACCGCGTATCAAGCAGGTTCGGGTGGCGGTGCGGGCGGATCTGGAGCGCCGGAAGGTGGCGGATCAGCAGCGCCGCCGAGCGGAGGCTCCGGCAGCGGCTTGCAATCGCTGACGAAAGTTTTGCGCATCACTGTCAATCCATTAACTAAATCAGTTACGGCGAAGCTGCTCTAGTCGGGGGGAACAGTTAGCCGAACGGACACCGGGTCTCAGGTCTTCGCGGTTCAGTTGATACGTACGGCATCAGCTGAATCGTGGGATCTAGACCCGGTGCTTCATTTCGTTCGACGCTGATTTTGCGGAACCGCGACCGGTAGGGAGCGGATTCCAGCATTCAAGGCAGGAGAGGATGGCTTTCGGAACGTTGAATTTCGCATCCCCTCGCTACCGCTCGGGGTTCTGCATGCGGGACGCGACCGGTAGGGAGCGGATGCCAGCATTTAAGGCAGGAGAGGATGGTTTTCGGAACGTTAAATTTCTCATCCCCTCGCTACTGCTCAGGGTTCTGCACATCGGCAAGAATCCGCGCGTCACCCAGGCGATCGAGCACCGCGTTTACTCGTTCAACGAGCGATAGACCTGGATCGAGTTCGCTGAGACAGTTCGCAGTTAAATCAATCCACGAGACAGTCAGTTCTTCCTTGTACTTGGCACGATCGATTTCGTGATGATCGAGGAAACGCAGTAAACCGGTTCGCATTTTGTCGAGCGTTTGCCGGCGGTCTGAATCCTCGAGATAGCAGACTGCGACCGTGAGATGTTCGCGATGCTTGAAATCGTCCTTGCCTGTAGTGCAATTCTCGAAGCCACTCAACACCGCAGCAATTTCAGCTTTCGATTTGTAATGAGCGTTCATCTTTAGCCTCCGAGTGTAGGACACGCTCGCGCGCGTAGAAAAGAAAATGGACAGGCGTTGAAGCCTGTCCAATAAAACAAAAAGGACAGGCAAGCGTGCCTGTCCTCGCGATTAATGATGTGTTGTTACGTTACTTGGCAGTCGCGGCGTTCGAGTGCGCCGTTAACCGCGATTTGTAACGCGCGGCTGCGTTCTTGTGTAGAACACCCCGTTGTACTGCTTTGTCGATCGTCGAAATCGTCGCCGGCAGCAGTTCCTTCACTTGCTGCGCGTCGCCCGCGCCCAGGGCGCTTCTAAAGCTCTTGATGGCGCTTCGCACGCGGCTGCGATTGCCTCGATTAATCTTTCGGCGCCGCTCGTTCTGGCGCATTCTCTTTTCCGCGGACTTGTGATTAGGCATTCAAAACTCCAGTCAATCTTCGTCTAAACTGTGTTAATAGTCAGTTTTACATGCGGCGGCGGCCGGCGCAAGTGACGGAGTATAGGGACGAGGTCCAGGGGTGTCAAGCTGTGGACAAGCGCTTTTACTAACTGCGTCACCAGCGTGTGAGGTCAGTACCACCCGCGGTAGCAGGTGGGTTTGAGGTTGGGACAGGCCTTCGGACAATTGACCACAACACAGTTAACCCGAGGGACCCACCCGCTACCGCGGGTGGTACTGACTTCACATTCTGGAATAACCATTCCACCTGAATCAGCACCAACTCAATGAAGTGGAATGAAGCAAAATGTCGCCTTACTAGCGCCGTCATTGACAGTCGGAAAACGCTGTAGTAGCGTCGCTAACTACCGTATGCCAGCGTTTGTTCCACCAACTCTCCTGCCCGCGCCACACACTCGTTTGTTCCAGCTATCAAGTAAGTTTGTAGTGACGTCGGTTGTTCGTGACACGAGCATCTTGCCCGTGATGCACGGGCGGGACTCCCGTGCCACATTAGAAGGAGATCGCCCCAGCTTTTGAAACAAATCGAATTACCACCTCGCGGCCTGGAAACCCTCTTTGGTGTTCACGATCAGAACATCAAGTATCTCGAATCGCTGCTAGCTGTTCGCATTGACGCTCGCGGTCAGGATGTCGCGATCGACGGCGATCCGCAGGATGTCGAGACCGCCGAACGCATCCTGGAAGATTTCTCCGAGCTGTTTAGAGAAGGCCGAAGCTTCACCGACAAGGAATTGCGCGAGGCCTTTGCACAGATCGCGGAGGACCGCGCGTTTAGTCTGCGCGACTATTTCACGAAGGCGCGCTTCAACCCCACCGGCAAAAAACAGGTAGCGCCGAAGTCTGCAACCCAACGCAAATATATTCAGGCGATTCAGGAGCAGGACGTCGTGTTCGGGATCGGCGTAGCAGGCACAGGCAAGACTTACCTTGCCGTCGCGCTGGCTGTGCAGGCGTTAATGCAAAAACAGGTGAACCGGATTGTGCTCGCTCGACCGGCCGTTGAGGCCGGAGAAAAGCTTGGCTTTCTTCCTGGCGATTTGCAGGAGAAAGTCGATCCCTATCTGCGCCCACTTTATGATGCTCTTTTTGATTTGATCGACTACGAGCGCGTCACGAAGCTTCTGGAGAAGCAGGTGATCGAAGTGGCGCCGCTGGCTTTCATGCGCGGGCGCACGTTGTCTGACGCTTTCATCATTCTCGACGAAGCGCAAAACACGACCAGCGAACAGATGAAAATGTTTCTGACACGTATCGGTTTCGGTTCGAAGGCGGTGATCACCGGAGACGTCACACAAGTCGACCTGCCGACCGGGAAGCGCAGCGGCTTGATCGAAGCCCAACGCGTGCTCGCGAACCTGGAAGGCATCGAGTTTATCTACTTCACTGAGAAAGACGTGGTCCGCCATAAGCTCGTGCAAATGATTATTAAGGCCTACGACGAACACTCGCGCAAGCGAGACATCTAGCACGAACTACACACTGGTTTCTGAGGCTGATTTTTTAAACTGATGCCGGCGTGCGGTTTGCCCGTTCTCTCCTGTTTCTCTTCGAAGTCTGTGTAATCTTAGGAACCCCTGGATGCGATGATCGAAGTCGTCAACCGCCAACGAAAAGCCACCGTCGATTGCGACCGCTGGAAGAAGTTTACTGAGAAGGCGATTAAGGTGTCGCCAGCGGGCAAAGCCAGTGTCACAGTCGCTTTCGTTTCTGATCGGAAAATGAAAGAGTTGAACCGGCGCTGGAGAGGCAAAGCGGCGACAACCGATGTGCTTTCGTTTCCGGCCGAGCAGGACAGTTTTGAAAAGTCGGACGGCTTGGAGCTTGGCGACATCGCAATCTCCATTGAGCAGGCGGCGCGCCAGGCGAAAGAAAATAAGGCTTCGCTGGATAATGAGATTTCGCAACTGATTCTCCATGGACTGTTACATCTCTGCGGCTATGATCATGAAACTGACCATGGCCAAATGAACAAGCTGGAGCTGCGACTGAGGAGAAAGTTGAATATTTAGGTTAGATGAAGCTTCAGTTTGAAATTAAGGTAATCATGGGACATGTGTTCCTGGCCAAGACCTTCAAGCTTGCCGCGTTCACGCGGCAGCCCGCAGGGCGAATAGGCCAGCCGTTTTACGGCTGGTGCAGCGGGCTATGTAAAAAACTACAGGCCGTTTTAACGGCCTTTCAAGGTAAGACCGCTGAAGCGGC
This sequence comes from Pyrinomonadaceae bacterium, assembly GCA_963730985.1. Lineage (GTDB taxonomy): Bacteria > Acidobacteriota > Blastocatellia > Pyrinomonadales > Pyrinomonadaceae > PSRF01. Next base: position 244,194 of record CAVSTX010000003.1, on the reverse strand, counting down.
CTAACGAGAATCTGTAGGGGCGCCACACCAGCGTAAAACGGCTGGCCTATTCACCCTGCGGGCATCCGCCTGAAGGCGGAATAAAAACCAGACAACTGGGTGTCGACGAATCACGGATATCTACCTGAGGCGCAATGAAAAATTCCAAACTTGAAACTTCAAACTGAAACCGGAACTCAAACTTGAAACCAAAGACCAAAGACCAAAGGCCAAAGACCAACCTGCCATTTACGATTCACCGTTCACCATTTACTATAATCCCGTCCAATGCAGATTGAGCTGATACTAACCCTCCTGCTACTGGTTGGTTTGTGCATACTCGCCACCGTTGACATGGCCCTGGGCCAGTTGAGCGACGTGGGCCTGCGGCGCCTCATCACCGACGCCCAGGAGCGCTCAAAACACCGATCTTCACAACTGTTCACCCAGGTACTCGAGAATCGCCAACGCTTCAGCTTCGCAATTCGCGCCACAATTCAGCTGCTGCTGATCATCGTCGCAGTCCTCGTGACGTCGCTGTCAATGGGCCTCTTTCAGGGAAGGCGCGCGATTTTGCTCGGAGTCTTCGTCGGTCTGATCATTGCCGGCATCTTCCGCCAGTTGATCCCCTTGTTCATCTCGACGCGCGATCCGGAAGGCACGCTGTTGTTTGTGCTGCCGGCCATGCGGGCTCTGCTGCCTGTCATGACGCTGGTGGGCGATCCGTTCTACCGCATGTTCGGACGTTCGAAGCGGAAGGAACTCGAAGACGAAAATGCAGCGGAAGACGAGGACGAGGATGCCGGCGACGATATTCAAGCGTTGATCGACGTGGGCGAGGCCGAAGGCATCATTGAAGAAGAAGAAGGCGAACTGATCCATTCGATCATCGAGTTTGGCGATACCCACGTAAATGAAGTTATGACGCCGCGACCGGACATCGTCGCCGTATCAGCAGAGGTGAGTGTGCGTGAAGCGCGCGATGTTATGATCGAATCAAAATACTCGCGGCTTCCCGTTTATCGTGAACAAATCGACAATGTCGAAGGTTTAATTTATGTCCGCGATCTACTGGAAAGATGGGCTGAAGGCGACGAGGACGGACCGATCTCGTCGATGGTGCGGCCCGTTTATTTCATTCCGGAAACCAAACCAGTTGCGCAGTTGCTCGAAGAGATGCAGAAAGCCCACGTGCAACTGGCCGTCGTCGTCGATGAATACGGAGGGGTTTCCGGTTTAGTGACAGTGGAAGACATCCTGGAAGAGATTGTCGGTGAAATTGAAGACGAAGACATTGCCGGCGAAGAGTTGGAAGAGATTGTTGAGTTGAGCGCTGGTCAGTATGAAGTGTCCGGCTCAACTGAAATAGGGAAGATCGAGCGACTCTTTGATATGGAGATTGAGGACGACGATTTCACCACGATTGCAGGACTCGTGATCAACGAAGCTGGAAAGGTCCCAACGGCCGGTGAGAAACTGACGTTTCGCGGTATTGAAGTAGAAGTGTTGGAAGCAGATGAGCGGCGCATTGGACGTCTGCGATTGAAGCGCGCGACAGACGAAAACCTGAACGAGATGAGCCAGGTCCAGTAGACGTGGCACCGGCATCTTGCCGGTGCTGCACGGGCGGGACGCCAAAAAAAGATGGCAAAGAAAAGCAGATTTCTAAGCGGCAAGCGCATTGACCCGATGCCGATTACGGGGACCACATCGCTCGCTGAGTTGGTTGACGAAGCGTTTCTTGCATACAACGCCGCTCGTTTACGCGAAGCGTGTCAGTTGTTTACACAAAAAATGCTCGAGCCGGACGTCACTATCGGAGTTTCTATTACCGGAGCGTTGACGCCCGCAGGTTTGGGCATTTCGAGTCTCATCCCATTGATCAAGGCGGGGTTTATCGATTGGATCATTTCCACGGGGGCGAACCTCTATCACGACACGCATTTTGGAATCGGCCTCGCGATGCACCAGGGCAACGCGCACACATCCGATATTGTGCTGCGCGACGAAGAGGTGGTCCGTATTTATGACATCTTTTTCGATTACTCAGTTTTGCTCGACACCGACGCGTTTTTTCGCCAGATCATTACTGCGCCGGAGTTTCAGAAACCGATGTCGACCGCCGAATTTCACTATTTGTGCGGACGCTATGTTTATGAACGAGAGCGTAAACTTGGGCAGGCCGATAAGTCGCTGCTGGCAGTAGCTTATGAGTACGGCGTTCCCATCTACACGTCCTCTCCTGGTGATTCGTCAATCGGCATGAACGTCGCCGCCAAAGCGCTACAGGGAAACAAGCTCGCGTTTGAACCGTCGCTGGATGTAAACGAAACTGCTGCCATTGTTCTTGCTGCCAAACGTGGCGTGGCGGCAAATAACGGAAAAGAGAAGTCAGGCAAGTCGGCTTGTTTGATCCTGGGAGGCGGCTCGCCGAAGAATTTCCTGTTGCAAACGGAGCCGCAGATTCAGGAAGTGTTAGGAATCGACGAACGCGGACACGACTATTTTCTTCAGGTGACTGACGCCCGTCCCGACACTGGTGGACTTTCAGGAGCAACGCCCGGCGAAGCAGTGTCGTGGGGCAAAGTCGATCCGGATCGTTTGCCCGACGCGGTTGTTTGTTATGTTGATTCAACCGTGGCGCTTCCTATCATCACAGCGTATGCTCTCGCTCGACACACGCCGCGCGAACCAAAACGGCTGTATGATCGTCGCGGCGAGTTTATGGATCTGCTGAAATCGGAGTACAAAAAATCGAAACGACGGTGAAGCTTTAATCCAGCCCTGATTTGATCGAACTAACATGGGATTAAGATTTAACGGGAATCCACCCCTCAAATACGATTGCGACAAGTGCGTAGCCTACTGCTGCTCGATCTACGAGCGCGTGCAGGTAAACCTGCGAGACGTGCGGCGACTGGCCTCGCATTTTGGTGTCACACCAGAAGTGGCAATGGCCCGTTTTACGAAACTGAACGGCAAGGAAAGAATTCTCAGGCGGCGCTCAGATCGTTTATTTGGACAGGCTTGCATGTTTCTGAACCAGGAGACTCGCAAGTGCACGATTTATCACGCGCGGCCCGGCACCTGTCGCGAGTTTCCCGATACGTCGCGATGTGCCTACTTCGACTTGATCGAATTTGAACGCCAGCAACAGGACGATCCGGACGTGGTCCCGCTCGTTAAGATCACATTTCTCGAACGCAATAACGGTGCTTAAAACTATGCAGGAATTTTTGTTTCGAATGATTGGAAAGAAAATCGACGTCTATTGCGGCGGCGGCTCCAGCTTGCGCGGGGAAGTGATAACGGTTGAGGAAGGCCTGTTACACATGAAAGACGACGACGGCCGGATGTGCTTCGTCAACGTCGACAAGATTCACGTCGTTTGGGAGGCGCGCGACGACGATCATCGCGCAGGTTTTGTCTCCTCAAAAATAATCTAAACTAATCGTGGCAGTGTCATCCGCCTGTGACCAGGGGACAGACTGCAAAACTAAAACGCCGGCGCCTATTAAGGCGACCGGCGTTTTCACGTCCTGTTAGAAAAAATTATTGACCCGCATCGACGGGCGTCTGAACTGACACGGGCACGCGGCGAAATCCATCTATTCGCGACTTCCAATAATCGTTGAACGGGGAATAGACGACGCCCTGGCTGCGAGAAGCGTGGTAAAAGCCGTTTTCGTCAGCGACGATCCCGATGTGAGTCAGGTTGCTGAAGAATACGAGTGTGCCGAACTCAAATTTTTCGTTTTCCGTCGGGGCGGTGAACCTCGCCCAGAGGGTCCGCGCGCTGCCTCTTTCGAAATCGATTCCAATCGACTTGAAGGTCGACCAAACAAAGCCCGAACAATCAAAGGCAGATGGTCCGGTGGCGCCCCATGAATAGCGCGCGCCCAGACGTTGATCGATCGCAGCGGTCATCAGTTGCCGCAACGGCATCGCGTCTTTGCGAGCGCTGCCGGCGCCGGCGAGTTTGATATCTTCCGCTGACGCGAGGGAAATGATCACCGGGTCGGCATCAATCGGCGAGATATTCAGCGATGCGGTTGCTTGCGCAAGTTGCCGCGGCCGAGTTTCTTCTGTTTGTGCTGATGATGATTGCGAAAAAATGCTGATGGCAAAGCAAACTGCCAGAACATAGGGGAACGCGTTTTTCAAGAACAAAGGGGAACCGTCTCCTTAAATTTATTTTGCCTTGCTTCTTCAGTGTGAGGGGGTCACTGCTGGGAGGCAAAGGCAGTGTAAACGCGGAAAAACATTAGAACAAGACGCAATGTGACTGTTTTGTGACGAATCACACGGACTCGTAAAATTGCGACCCATAACAGGTCACATGAAATTAGTTGTAGTGAGTGATCGTAGAGCGTTTCAGTAAGAAACGTTTGATCGCAAAACACAATCAGTCAATGTGAAGGCAAAGTGCGGCCGATTGTGCGATAGAGATTAAGCGTAAAAAGTAATGTGAGCAGGATAACCAAGGGCAAGTTCCTTTGAAAACGTGTACTGAGAAAACTCAGAATGGGAAGAAGCTTCCAGCCCAGCGTTTTGCATTGGATGGTCCCTGATTCAAAGGGGAGGAATTGATTGGGACCGTCCATGAACTCCCTTTCAGCGGCGTTTCCTTTGCCGCGTTTACGCGGCACATCAGAATTTCCCTACACGAGGCGCATTAGAATGTCGTCAGCGGCACGTCAAAATGTTCCTAAACGTGAACTCTCGATTAGAGATTACTAGCATCATCCAACCTGCGATGCAGCGTAGTTCAGTCCCACCGTCATGATTTTTTGTAGCAACTGATCGTAGGGCACGCCGCTGTGAGCGGCTGAGTCGGCGAAGTCTTCATTCTCGGCAATCTGGGGGTTGGGGTTGGCCTCCAGCAAATAAAACTGCCCATCCTCGGTCAAACGGTAATCCAAACGCGCGTAGCCGCTGAGAAACAGATACCGGTAAATGCGTTTTGACAGTCGTTCCAGGGTCTTGTGCTGTTCGGGAGTCAACTCAGCCGCGCGCGTGCCGACACCAACCTTCTCCTGGTATGCCGGGTCCCATTTCACCTTGAGCGTCGCGATGTTTTCCGCACCTTCCGGGAGTTTTTCCATTACCAATTCCCACGGCGCGTAAGTTTGAATATTCTGGTTTCCAATCACTCCGACGTAAATCTCGCGGCCTTTTATGTACTGTTCCGCAATCGCCGCGGTCTTGTTCTGCCGGTGAATGAACTCCACCCGGTTCGTTAGCTTTTCGTCGTCGTGCACTATCGACGCCTGGGCGATGCCGACAGAGCCTTCCTCACTAATTGACTTAACGAGCAGTGGAAACTTCAGACGTTTCGGCCGACGCACCTTGCGATTCATCGGAAACACGGCGAAATTGGGCACCAGCAACCTGTGATAGGCCAGGATCATTTTCGTAAGCGCCTTGTCGTGCGCCAACGTCAGCCCGCGCGGGTTGCAGCCCGTGTAAGCTTGCTTCATCAGCTCGAGGTAGCTGACTACGTGCTGGTCGTAAAGTGGATAACCGTGAAACTCTTCCAGCAGGTTGAACGCAACGTGAGGTTTGTGTTCCATCAACGCGTCGCCGATCACATTCAACTGGTTGTAGAGACCGACGGGATAGACTTCATGGCCCATCCGCTTCAACGTTGAAATCACGTCGAATTCAGTTTTGACTTCCAGTTTGTCTTTATCGCTGAGGCCGTCGAGAGAGTCAGGAGGCACGAGGTCCTGATGAACGAGAACTATGATGCGGAGCTTTTTTTTGGGCTCGAAAGTCATAGAGCGGTTAGACCGCGATACGATGATAACCCGAATGCAGCACGTTCATTACCTGAACTGTCAAAACAATCATTACTTTCCGCCGCGTTTCGCGAGCCGGCGAGGCGATGCGTAGCTTGAGATCTTTACAACGATCGATCATGTTCTCGAGCACGTGATCGATAGTGTACTGGTGAACGCCCGTTCCGTCGGCAACAATTTGTCGCACTTCGCGACGAACACCGCGCAGGAAACTCGCCGCGCTTGGCCGGCCTCGATGTCGCGGATCGTCAGAAAAGATTCGTCGCAGTTCACGATCGTAAACGTCGGGCCAATCAAAGTCGTACTTTTCGCGCTTCTGCCGATAGTGTTCTCGAAGCGTCGTTCGAATCGCCGATAGCGGTTCCACTTTGGTGCGCGCGCGGTTGCGCGGTTTCGTTCCCGCCAGTTCATCCATTGTCGAATCAATGTATTCCAGTTTCTTCAATGCCGGCCAACCTTTGTACCGCCGGCGCCAACGCGATCGCGGCGTCAACCAAACCGCAAATGTTTCCGCGAAGTCTTCCGCCGGGTGTGCCTGCGCATACCACGCACGAAGATGCAACACGTAGTTTCGACTCTTCGGCTTGGGCTTATAGAAATCGGGATAGCGTTTCGCAAACGATCCAAACAGCTCGCGCCACTGGCGTTTGAAGTGAAGGCGAAATGCGGTGTCGAGCGCATGTCCGGCTTCGTGACGAAGTATGCGCATGCACTCGGTGTCAGTGCCGCCTTCCACTTCGAGCATTTGTTTTCTTTCAAGTTTTATTAAGCGCGGGTCGGCCAGGTAAAACGGTATCGCGATACCAGGCACGCCATCGGGAGAGAACCACTCCTCGGAAAGCCAGACGTGCGGCTTGAAACGAATGCCGCGGTCGTTCAATTCGCTGTAAAGTCGCCGGATGTGGGGCTCGAGAAACGACCCCTTAATCTTGAGGTTGAGGTCGCAGATACGAAGGTCAAGCAGATGCTCGTCGCTCAGACGATGCCAGGGCACGCGATAACTCAAGGCGCAAACACCTCCGAATCGCGCTTCGCATTTGCCCGGTAAACGTCAGTTTTGGTTGAAAATGGACGCGTTTCGGCGGTAACACGCATGCTGCGTTGCAGAATTGGACCTCAAGACTCAAATTCAGGGAACGACCGCATTGTAGCGGCGACCGCGATGTAGTGCCAGCGGGCGGTGGTGGGAGGCCGTCGGCTGCACCAGTTGTCTTTGATCTCCCTTCTCCCTTTGGGAGAAGGGCTGGGGATGAGGGACTAGGAATGTGTTCACTTCTTTAATGAGACGAGATGGGGTTTCACTCGGTTACGAGTGAAACCCCATCTCGAATAGTCCTGGAACTGGTTTAGCGCAGGCCCTCTCCCGAGCCCTCTCCCAGAGGGAGTAGGGAGATTAAGAACGAAATCACTGGGGGTCAGCAAACTGGAGTGGATCTTAGGATCCCGGAACCACGCCAGTCTTGAGGTATGACGAAGGGCAATGTTTTTCGACAACACACTCGCCGCATAGTGGGTTTCGAGCCTTGCAAATTGCACGGCCATGAGCAATGAGGAGGTGAGAGAAGATTACCCAGTCTTTCTTCGGAACGATCGCCACCAGATCCTGTTCGATCTTTTCCGCCGTCTTCTGAGTTGTGAAACTCAGCCGGCGCGAGAGACGCGTAACGTGAGTATCAACCACCACTCCTGACCTGATTCCAAACGCGTTGCCAAGCACGACGTTAGCAGTTTTGCGCGCCACGCCCGGCAATTCGAGAAGCTCTTCCATAGTCTGCGGGACCTCGCCGCGATACTCTTCGATCAACATCTTCGACGTGCCTTGAATTGATTTTGTCTTGTTACGAAAGAACCCCGTCGTGCGCACGTCGTTCTGCAGTTCCTTCTCAGAAACTTTGAGGTAGTCCTGCGGCTTGCGGTATTTGCGGAAGAGATTCTGGGTGACGATGTTCACGCGTTCATCAGTGCATTGGGCCGAAAGAATTGTTGCAATCAACAACTCAAACGCGTTCGAATGGTTCAGGCTGCACTTTGCATCGGGATAAGTGCGCTTGAGGATGCGAATAACTTTCCTTACACGTTCTTTTAGTTCAACCACGTTCGGCTTCATCCTTTTATCGTCGTCCGTGAGCGATATTCGATGCTTCAGGTAGGGACCGCAACCGCAGCATCGCCCAAACTCCCAACAAAGGCCCGGGCGCCAGTATCACAAACGCATAGCGCCACCAGACGATACCCACGAAGTAAGGCACGAGCTCGATGGAAACGCTAGTCAAAAGGAAACCGAGACACGTCTGCATTGTCAAAGCGGTGCCCAGGTACTGCCGATCACCCAGTTCGGTTATGCACGCTGAAAACTGAGCGGAGTCTGCAATAACACTCGCGCCCCAAATCGCCGCGACGATCAACAGCAGAACCGGATTACCCCCAAACAAAAAACCGATGACGAGACAACATGTGCCGCTGATCGCCATCGCCGTTGATGTCACTATTGTTCTTCCCACTCGATCGGCAAGTAATCCCCCAGCGACGCAACCCACGGCGCCGCAGCCGATCACCAGGAATGAAGCAAGTTCCGCCGGCACTGCTGAGCCGCCGCGCATCATCATGCTCGCGCGAATCATTACGGGAATCCACGCCCACATCGCGTAGAGCTCCCACATGTGACCGAAGTAGCCGAGGCTCGCCAGTCTTACGCCGCGATTGCGAAACACGGTAAATGCCTGGTTCCAACGAAACCGCGCAGGCGGCGTCGCGAATGGGCCATCACTCACGAACAATAAAACAATCAGGCCGCCGCCGAGTGCGAGGAGCGACACGAACAGTATGTTTTGTCGCCAGTTTGTACTTCCGATTGCGTTGATGAGATACGGCGAAGCTTTTCCTAACGTTAACGCGCCGACTAAAACGCCTAAAGCCATGCCGCGCGATCGACTAAACCACGTCGCCATGATTTTCATTCCCGGGGGATAAACTCCGGCCAAAAACATTCCAGTGAGGAAACGCAGGACAATCGCAGTGTCGATGTCGCGCGCGTATGCGCTCAGAAGCGCATTCGCAATCGCGCCGGCGAATGCAGAGAGGGCAAAAAGATGCCGCGTGTTCAGGATGTCAGGCAGGTTTAGAAACGCACTCAGCAGAGTGCCGGCTACAAATCCCAACTGTACGGCGATGGTCAGCCAACTGACGTGCGAATCGGTTAGTTGCCACTCGTAGCGAAGTGCGGGCACAACTGCAGCAGCACTGAACCACAGCGACATGCTGAACAGTTCAGCGACAGAGAGTAAAGCCAGCGTGCGCCAGCGTTCGGAGGATTCAGCTTGTGGAAGTTCGGCCGTCAACGACCGCAGAGGATACTACGGGTCGGTTTAATTGAGTATAGACTCCGGGACGTTTACGAAAACCATTTATCATTTCTCATTTCATATTTCTCATTTGTCATGGGGATTCAAGTGCTGAAGTGCAACTTCGATGCGCGTTGGATAGCGTCAACGCTGTGGGTGGAAGAATACAGAACCGGGAGCGATAGCGACCGGGTTCAAGCTCGATTGGCTATCAGCTTTGGTCATTGAGGTCCCTTAGGTTCTTGTATCGCATGGAGAAGCAATTCACTCTTACGAACACGCAGGGGCCATAGGGACCTGCTTCATCATCTTCTGGCGCTAATGAACTGATCACGCGTCGTATCCCAGCATGAACCCGGTCGCTACCGCTCCCGGTTCTGTTTTCGTCGACCCACGATGTCGCACATCAAAAGCCGTTGCACTTCCAAGTTGACTCTGCGAATTGCACTTCGACCTTGAATCTGCGAATGAGAAATATGAAATGAGAAATCAGTACTGTCCGGTTAGATATCCAATAGTTGCAACTGGTTAACATCCTGGACCATTTCAAGATTGTACTGAGATTGCTGAAGCAAGCTTAAAATGGGGGTTTTGTCGAAAAGGGTGAGACTCAGGATCTGAAACAAAGTGTAGAGATCTTGCTTGAGTCTCAAGCGCTTCTTGACGATGGCAACGAGCACATAAACAGTGACGGCGATCCAGACTTGGGTCTTGACGCTGTTGTCTGAAGTGCCGAAAAAGCTTTTGATGCGAAGATGCTGTTTGATCCATTTGAAGAAGAGTTCTATTTGCCAGCGATAGCGATAGAGAGCGGCGACCGTCAACGCTGGGATAGAAAAGTTGTTGGTTAGCAGCACTAGTCGCTGGTCGGTTTCGGCTGAGTAATAATGAACTCGGCGCAAAGCGATGGGATAAAGCGTTGATGTTAATGGACCAGTCAGGACAATGGTTTGATCGCTGCGCACCCCAGTAGCGCGGTCGTGCGGATGGGAGTAGCGACGGCGAAAGCGCAGATTGCTTTTGGTGCGAATGACAAAGAACGCGAGCTCCGTTTGCAATCGGTAAAGCCGCTGGAAGTCGAGGAAGCCGCGATCCATGATGATGAACGAGCCGGGTTCTAGTATGAGTTCGTCGAGGAGGTTGACCTCGTGGACATTCCCCGCGGTAATAGCGATAAATACGGGAATAGCGCTGTGAATCTCCAGCAATGTGTGTAACTTGATCGCGCCCTTGTGTTTTCTGAATTTGGCCCAGGGGAAGAGCGAGAGACACAAGTCTATGGTAGTGGCGTCGAAGGCGTAGGCGGTGGCGTCTAGTTCCAGTCCCAACTCTGAATGAGCATAGAGTGGCCGTGCTATAGTGATAAATGGGTTTTTCGTTCACCTACCTGACGGTTCTGCTCTACTTATGCGACGACCGCCTGGGCAAGGATTTCCTGGGCCGGCTGCATGCGGTTCTTCTTGCGTCGCTTGTCCTGATACATGGCCGCGTCAGCCAGGCTCATCAGTTCCTCCATCGACTGGTTTGCCTCCGGATCGAGTTGCGCTACGCCAATACTGATCGACAAGTTATATGGCGACGCTTTTATCGCGTTGTAGTTATTAAACTTCCGCTCCAGCCGCGAAATGAGTTTCTCGATTCCGCCGTCAGGATCAACCGCGGCCAGCACTGTGAACTCGTCCCCGCCTAATCGGCCCAGCACATCGGAGGAACGAAAAGTCTCCTTCAATAATTCAGCCGTCTTGGTTAGCGCGCGATCGCCTTCCTTGTGTCCAAAGGAGTCGTTGATGGCCTTCAGATCATCGAGGTCGGCATAAACAATCACGATGCCTTTGTTAGTCCGGCGAAGGGAGCTGAGGTGTTGCTTGCAAAAAGCGAGGAAGCCACGCCGGTTGTAAAGACCGGTGAGCTCATCTGCAAGCGATAGGGTTTGAATCGCAGCCTCGGCACGTTTGCGTTCAGTAATGTCCTGAATTTGGAAAATGAAATGCAAAGGCCGTCCGTGCGAATCGTGGACCAGCGATGTATTGCTTGATACCCAGACGTCATGCCCAAGCGCGTGGGTGTAACGTTTCTCAACCTGCGATCTGAGAATCTCACCCGATAACATCCGGTAAATCTCGGCGAGATCATTTCCCAGATCATCGCGGTGCGTAATTGCCTGGAAGTCAGAAACCAGCATCTCGGCTTCCGAATAACCGAGTATTTCGCAAAGTGAACGATTGACTCGTAACCATTTTCCGTCCGGTGAAAGCAAAGCCATGCCGATCGCCGCATAGTCGAATGCATTTCGAAAGTGCTCTTCGCTTTCGACCAGCGCCTTGCTTATTCGCTTTTGCTCCGCGATGTAGTGGTTCAGTTCTTTAACGTGCAGGCTCGCTTGTTCGGCCTGAGTGGCGGATGTTTCAACGTTCTTCAGGTAGGTTCGATAGGTGAGATAAACAATACCGATGATCGGAACAATCGCTGCAAAGGCGTAGAAGCCCAGAGGTGCAGTCAAGAGGCCGACGATGCCCGCGCCCAAAGCTCCCGCAAAATAAGTTAATGAGGTCCAGAGGAAGTTATGCCGCCAGCTGTACCAAATAGAACCGTTAGTGGCCAGTGCCACGCTAACGGCAATCAGACTCGAGTTGAGTACATACTGCACCAGAGCCATGGCGCATAATGCCACAATGAGGTTTGGCGTATAACCATCGCTAAGTTGAAGCGCTGGGAATGCGAGATAAAGTATTGAACCGGTGATGAAGGTCGAAACCGCCATCACGCCGACGTTGAACGACCGCACACTAGCTTTCTTGCTGAAGCGAATTGACGAAGAAAAGGCTTCGGCGGCCGACAACAACACTGCAGCTTCGACACCGAACAAAAGCAGGGTGAGAAACACGAACGTGTCTGAAACCGAGATCTGACCGCGCGCGCCCGGTATTTTAATCGTTATTCTGGAGCCGATAATGACAGTTGTCAGCGTCAGGGCGACGAACTTCGCATCGAGCCGCGATAGCGGTAACGTGCCTGCACACCACAGCGTGATCGCAGCTCCGATGAGCGCGATGGCAAACATGTATCTTGATCTTAGTCGGTTGGGCATCGTCGGGGGATTTCGATGTTTCGCGTCGCTTTTAGTTTGAGCTAGACCACTCCCACGCTCGTTAAGTCAATAACTTAGCAACAGGTGTTCCGGCTGGTCGGTGAGGGTTGCGGATGGAGTCAAAAGCCATTTTCCATATCGCATTTCTCATTTCTCAGATAGCTATTTGCACTCTCGTTGATGTGGCTCGTCAAAATGCTCGGCCACGGCAGTCAAATTGAAAACCTGACAGGTTCACATTGACCGGGAAGCGGTGTGCGTAGCGTGGGTGAGAACAACAACCATTTCTCATATAAATGAGATATGAGAAATGATTTGATATTCTTCTCCCGCTTTCTGATGCCCATGACCAGCTGGAGAACTCCATGAGAACTGCCTGCGCGGCTTTCCTGATTGTGGTGGTGGCTTCCGTTTGTTTAGCTCAGACGCGAACCCGTCGCAGTACGCCTGCACACAGGCGTTCTCCGGCCGCGACCGCGAGCGACTTTTATCGGACCTATCTGAAGCTGAAAGTGCGTGGCCTGCCTGATGAAAAGCAATGGAAAGAGTTGTCGCCGTTTTTCACTGACGACGTCATGAAGCAGTTTGAGACTGCGCGGCAAACGCATGACAAGTTTGTGCGTGAACATCCCGACGAGAAACCGCCATGGGGCGACGGCGATCTCTTCACCAGTCTTTTCGAGGGCGCGCACACATTCACCGTCGGAAAGCCCACAACCACCGGCGATCGTGTCGAAGTTCCCGTCAACCTGTCTTACACCAGCGACGGCGCGACGACGAAGTGGACCGATGTAATGGTGCTAACGCAAACTCCCGGTGGTTGGCGCATCTCAGACATTCTGTTGAAAGGTGAATGGCAGTTCAAAAATGGTGACAGTCTTCGTGGCATTCTAAAGCCCGAGTAGCATTCGCCGCTGAAGGTTTGTCACTTTCCTGTTCCAACCAGAATCACGGCGGCTGATTCAGAAACAACTGCCGTATAATCCCCCTGTTTCAAACCAACTCGATTATTAGGAGACTCGTCTCGTGGAATGGTTGACAGACCCACAAATTTGGATTGCGTTTCTGACACTCACTGTGCTCGAACTCGTTTTGGGCATCGACAACATCGTCTTCATTTCAATTCTCGCGGAAAAACTACCGGAGGATCAGCGAAAGAGGGCGCGCACATTAGGCCTGGGTCTGGCAATGATAACGAGGATATTGCTTCTATTTTCCATCTCGATCGTTATCCGGCTGACGAGTCCGCTGTTTGAAGTGCTGGGCCAGGAGATCTCGGGACGCGATTTAATACTTATCGGCGGCGGTTTGTTTCTGCTTGGCAAGAGTACACACGAAATTCACCAGAAACTTGAAGGCGAAGAAGGACATGCGTCCGCGCGAGTGAGTCCATCTTTCGTTAGCGTCATCATTCAAATACTTCTCCTGGACGTAGTCTTTTCTCTGGATTCGGTAATTACCGCGATTGGAATGGTTGAACAGTTGGAAGTGATGATCGCTGCGGTTGTAGTCGCGGTCATTTTCATGATGTTGTTTGCCGGTTCTATCAGTGGTTTTGTCGAGAAACACCCGACGGTGAAGATGCTCGCGTTGAGTTTCTTGTTACTGATCGGCGTGACCCTAATTGCGGAAGGGTTCGACCAGCACATCTCGAAGGGCTACATCTACTTCGCGATGGCTTTCTCGGTCTTCGTGGAGATGTTGAACCTGCGCCTGAAGAAGAAGGCGCGACCGGTTAAGCTGCACGAGGCGTATGTTGGGAAAACTGTAACTGAAACCGCGAAGTGAGCGCGCTCAATTGATACTGCGGATGCGCTGAAGGTGTTGATAACTGACCGCGCGGTGAAACGCGAAGGCGCGACACCCGGCGACATGACGCATCCCGGGGTGTTTGCCGGGCCAAGTTATGAATCGCCTGCGGCGACCAACCAGGAGCGAGCGTTTTGATTCCGCGTGCGGTGCATCATATAATCCGGTGCCCGGCGACAGATTTTGACTCCCCTCAATTCTTTAGCTCAGTCTCACGAATAATTAAATTGGAGATAACCATGTTTAGATTTAAGCCCACTCTAGTTCTTTTTCTGGTACTCGTTGCGTCTTCGAGCCTTGTAGCAGTCCCCGCTGTTACGGAGAAAATGAAGCCCGAAGACGTCGTCGCAAAACATATCGCATCCATCGGCACTCCGGAAGCGTTAGCCGCTGCGAAGTCTCGCGTTGCCCAAGGTGATGCGAAAGCAATCAGCCGCAGTTCCGCCGTTCGCGACATCAGTGGCATAGCGCAACTGGCCTCGGAAGGCGACAAAGTTGTTTTCGCTATGATTTTCAATTCAACCGGTTACCCTTATGAGAAAGCTGCTTTCGACGGAAATAAGGTAACGGTCGCGGTTTGGGAGACCACCGGAAAACGTTCCGCGCTCGGTGACTTCCTGGTGGCCCAGGAAACAATCTTCAAGCAGGGCTTGATGGGCGGCTCATTGACATCAGCCTGGCCTTTACTGAACCTGACTGCTCGCAACCCGAAACTCAGCTACTCGGGGCTCAAAAAGATCAATGATCGTGAAGCTCATGAATTGAAGTATCAGGCAAAAGGCACCGACCTGAAAGTCAGTTTGTTTTTTGATGCTGAAACTTTTCGACACGTGCGTACCGAGTATGCGTACTCAGTCTCGGCACGCATGGGCGCGAGACCGAGCGGCGGAGTGCAAAGCCCCGCAACCGATACCGGCAGTATGTCGATGAATCGCTACAAACTGGTTGAGGAGTTCTCGGATTTCAAAGAAGAGAGCGGACTGACTTTGCCTCACACCTACAAGCTGCGTTTGACGGTAGACACAACTCAGGCTCTGTTGCTGGAGTGGGTCGTCAACTTCAATCAGTTTGGGTTCAATCAACCGATCGACGCTCAGGCTTTCAACGTCTCTGTAAGCAGATAATTCTTGCGGTGACTAACCTTTCGAAGCCATGCTGTGGTCCGCCGCAGCATGGCTTTCCTATTATGAGAACGCGCGATCACAATGCGCCACCGCTGTGGGCCTGCAAGAGTTGCGGCCGGCGTTTCGCTAATCGAAATCAAACGCACTCGTGCGGCCGCTTTACGGTCAACGATTTCCTCCTAGGGAAAAGTAAGAAAGAAGTGCAACTGTATGAGGCTTTCGCAGATGCAGTTGCTGAGTGTGGGCCGGTTATAACTGCTGCCGCAAAAACGCGAGTAGGTTTTCAGGTGCGAATGATCTTCGCTGCGGTGAATCGTCTGAACGCACAAGGCCTGGCGGCACACGTTGTTCTGGCGAGGCGTTTTGAACATCCGCGGTTTGTACGAGTTGAATCGATTTCTCCCAGGAACCACGTTCACCATTTCCTGCTGCGTGAAGTTTCGGAGATTGACGCCGAGGTTAAGCGTTGGTTAGAAGAAGCCTATCGCGTAGGCAGACAGGAACACCTGAAAAGGTGATCTAAACACGCAACTTTGTGACCTCTCAGGTCAGGAAGGGGGCATGCCCCCGCTGTTGATTGTTAGGTTCAATTATGATCGGACTTCAGTTGAGGATTGAACAAGAGCGGGGGCATGCCCCCTTCCTAACCTGAGAGACGTTTGACTTGGCTTGTCTCCTGATAACGACTCTAAACAGTAAATCACGCAGATGAACTTTTTCGATTACTTCCAAATTGCCAGTGTGATTTTGTTCCTGCTAATTGTGCTGGGACGCGCCGTGTACATGAACATTAGCCGCAACATCAATCCGATCGTGATTGGAGGAGGGAAGCGCGGAATTGTGCTGCTGATTGAGTTGCTGGCCTTTGCGGGATTGTTGGTGTGGATAGTCGAGTTGTTGTTGTATGCGTTTCATAGCGATGTGCACATCTTCCCCGAGCCGCTCGATACCGTCTTGCTGAGTGCGCCGGTTTTCAAATGGATCGGCGTGGTGCTTGTGTCGATCGGAGCGCTCGTATTCATCTCCGCCTTTTTATCATTTGGCGACTCCTGGCGTGTGGGTTTCGACATGAAAACTCCGGGAGCGCTGGTCACCAACGGGATTTTCGCCTTCACTCGGAATCCGATTTATCTATTCCTGGACCTGTGGTTCCTGGGAATTTTTCTGATTAATGGCCGATTGATTTTCTTAATCTTCGCCGCCCTGGCGTTTGCAGACGTCCATTGGCAAATACGCCAGGAAGAAAACTACCTGACCAACCTCTATGGCCAGCCATATGAGGATTACTGCAAGCGGACCCGAAGATACTTTTAAAGACACTCTGTTCTAGTCCAGTCAGTCGTGTTCCGCCTTCAGGCGGATGCCCGCAGGGAGAATAGGCCAGCCGTTTTACGGCTGGTGTACCAGGGCTCTAATTCTCGGCATAGGCCGCTTCAGCGGCCTTGTGCAAAAGGCCGTTAAAACGGCGTCCTTTAATAACACCTGGTCCACCAGCCGTAAAACGGCTGGCCTATTCTCCCTGCGGGGCTGCCGCGTAAACGCGGCAAACTTTGGGGTCTGGAATCTGAGATTCGTTCACGCCGCGAGTTGACACACCAACATCTCGAGTTGCAGACGCGGAGTCGCTTGTGAGGTTTTAATTGCCAGATCTGCTTCGGCAATGAGTTGAATACCGCGCGCAATTCGCGCTGAATCGCTTTGGTGTAAGGTCCGCATGAACGCATCACGCTTCCACGGGGGACCGTAGACCAGTCCCTGCGCTTCGTCTCGCCTGCCGCGATCCATCAATTCTTTTGCGAGGGCCAACCGGTGATAGTTTCCGGCGATCAAGCCCAGCAACATCACCGGCGCGATGTCGTCTTCCAACAGGCGATGCAGGGTTGAAAGCGCGCGCTCGCGGTCGCCGGCGATTAATTGATCGCCAAGATCGAAATTCGAAAGCTCACGCGAGCGGCCGATCAGTTGATCGACCATCTCGAGGGTGATGTCTTTCGTCTCCACAGCCGCCGCTGCTAATTTGTCTAACTCCGAAGCCAATGTTTGCAGATCAGTTCCCACGAGACTGACGATCTCGGTTACCACCCGTTCACTTGCATTAATCTTCTGCGCTTTTAAACGCGTGCGTGCCCACGTTTTCGCTTCGGCATCTTTGACGGCCGCGAATTCGACAACAGTGCATTGCGCGAGCAAAGCCTTGGTCAACTTCTTTCGCTTATCGAGTTCCTGTGCAACGAAGATCACAACCGATTGATCCACGGGCCTATCCAGGTATCGAATCACGACTTCTTCGTCAGCCTCGCGGAGTTTGCCAAAGTCCTTGATGCGCACCACTCGACGTTCCGACATCATCGGCAACTGCTCCGCGGCCGCTATCGCTTCCATCGGACTGGTGCTGAAAAGTGAAAACGTCGACTCGTTAAACTCGCGCAAAAGAGTGCCGGTCAGAGCAGTATCGGCGATAGCCTGCGCTGCCGTGTCGCGCAGGTAAGTTTCGCAACCGTGCAGCAAATAAAGAGGGAGAACCTTGCCGGCTTTTAATGAACGGCCGAGTTCGGCGCGCGTGAGTGAGCTCATTTCCTCGAGGGCTCGATGGCGTTGGTCAATGTGGAGACAATACTTTCGGCGAAGCTTCGCGCCATTCGCTGCACCGCCGGATCTTCTTCGTTGAAGAAATTGCGTGGGTCGTTAGCGAATTCATACTCGCCGCGAAATACAAAGTGTTGGTTGTCGTAAAGCACGCGGTTTTCTGTTTGGTCACGGACGGTAACGGCAGCTTCGATTGTCACTTCAAAAACTCGTGCGCGCCCGCGATCGTCGAGCAACACGCCGGAGTAATTAAAGTTTTTGATTACACCTTCGATTACAGCATCCGCACCCTCACGATCACCCTGCACACGAAGTCCGCGCCCGCGGCGAATGAGTTCGTTAATAACTGCGTCGGCGAAACGCGACCCGATTTTGTAACGCAGCGCCTGATTCTGAAACGCCGGCACGGCGACGGTTTTGATGTGCGACGGAAGCTGGTTCTTCGTCACCGGCTTGTAGCACTCAGTAAAGCCTGAAACGAAGAGGAGTCACATGCCGAAAGCTGAAAGTCTGAGAAGCTTGTCGATCCTTCGTCGGAAACTGATATGGATGAAAACAATTTGCTCGTGAATGTCTGGTTTATTCTGGTTCTTGATCATCTTATAACCGTCCACGTTCGCATTTCATATACTTGTTGCCATGCTGCAAAGGCTTCATAGATCGTTGCTCAACTTAAACTTGTAAGGATCGCTCTCAATAAGCTTTGCGAAAACGATAGTTTTCTTCAGTAAGAATTGACGTTCCAATCGGCGATTAGACTATCATTTCCTGCCACAGTCATTCCAGACCGTCTTCGAACCCATCGCCAGAGGTGGAGTTGAAGCACATTGGGCAGTTCTATGTGGAAGCACAGTAAGACGGACCCGCTTGAGAATGTCTTCCGTGACCATTGGGTTTAGTTAAGGCCCGTGATTTAGGAGGTGGAGATGACAAAATTGAAAACATATCAAGAGGCCAAACGGAGAATCGACCGCGCCTTTCGGTTTCAACAACCCGCGCTTGATTTAAGTGATTTAGGCCTAACCGAATTGCCACCTTCGATTTCGCTGTGCGAACAACTGCGAGAAGTGAATCTATCCAATAACAAATTGCTGAGATTGCCTGCCGCGTTGGGTAAGCTGCGGCAGTTGGAGTCGCTACTCATTTACAACAATCAACTGAAAGTATTACCAAGTTGGTTGGGTCAGCTCAAACAGTTGAGAGTGCTCGACGTGTTCGGAAATGACTTGACAAACTTGCCATCGACGCTCGACCAATTGAATCGATTACAATCGTTAGACCTCTTCGGTAATCGGGTGAAGACACTCCCCGCACAATTCTTAGAGCTAAACGAACTGCGCTCACTCGATATCGCTGAGAACGCCCTACAACATCTACCCGATGGGATTGGCCGATTAAAATCTCTTAAACATCTTGATGTCTCCCACAATCTTTTGAAGGCGATTCCAGAGTCTCTAGGCGATCTCAAAGAATTACAGTCTTTAGACATATACGGGAACGAATTAAGGCGATTACCTGATTCATTGGGCCAGCTTCGACATCTGTCCGAGTTAGACGCCTCGAACAATGAATTGCAGACGCTACCTGAAACCCTCGGACAGCTTACCCAGTTACGGGAACTTGATGTATCTCATAACCAGTTAAGAACTCTACCCGAAGCGCTGGGTTTCTTAACAAAGCTGAGGTCATTGCTTCTTTTTAACAATGAACTGACTGTGCTACCGGAATCGTTGCTTCAATTGAAGTTACTTGAAAAATTATTTTTGCACGGGAACCCGCGTTTGACGCTGTCTGCTGAGATCCTCGGTCCAACTTGGGAAGAAACCGTTTCAGGTTCTAAACAACATGCTCATCCTCGAGCAATTCTGGCGTTGTACTTCAGCCAGCGTCGCCGCAGCGCCAAACCTTTAAATGAAGTTAAGCTCTTGTTGGTAGGACACGGACGAGTAGGCAAAACGTCCCTAAGTAAGGCGTTACGTGGAATTCCACACAATAAACGAGAAGCCGAAACGCCAGGAATAGAACGCCATCCGTTGCCACTAACAGCCGCTAAGTCAACAATAACTGCTCATGTGTGGGACTTCGGCGGACAGGAGTTCCTGCATCAGACTCACCAATTTTTCTTCTCAGAACGCAGCATCTATGTCGTTGTTCTGACAGGCAGACAAGGACACCCCATGCAGGAAGCAGAGTATTGGCTGAGACTAATCCGTACATATGGTACCGGCTCACCGGTAGTAATAGCGCTAAATCAGATCAGAGCTCATCCGTTTACGGTCGACAAACACTTTTTGCAGGAGAATTACCCTGAAGTAAGAGCAGTTGTGCGGACTGATTGTGACCCTCGCTGGGGCATCGAGGGCTTGAGAAAATTGTTAGGGCAGCTCGCGGGTGGAATGCCGAGCGTACGGGAGAAGATTGATCCTGCGTGGGCGCGAGTCCGAACTCGCTTGGAAGAAATGAAGGAGAGCTTCGTAACTTTTGAGAGGTATCGAGAAATCTGCGCGGAGTTGGGTGTAACTACTGACGACCAACAAGAAACACTAGCCAAAATCTTGGACTGCCTTGGCATCGCGCTGAACTATCGTGATGATCCCAGACTGCGGGACACAAGTGTACTTAAGCCGCGTTGGTTAGTAGACGGAATCTACATGGTTTTGCGGTGGTTGCATCGAAATGAAACTTACGGGGAGTTACGTATACGCGACTTTTCGAAAGCCCTAAAGAACAAAAAAAACTATCCGCCACAAATGCATCCGTTTCTATTGGCCCTGATGGAAAAGTTCGAGTTGTGTTTTCCTATTGAAGCAAAACACGGCACTTATCTTGTACCGGGGCTCCTTGATGCCAATCAACCGCGTGAGTTAAGCCCTTTCATGAAGGGCAATTCTAGGCGTATTCAGTTTAGGTATGAGGATGTTCGCCCTCCTGGGTTGCTACCCCGCTTCATTGTGAGATCACACACGCTGAGCGAACGACAGCCGCGATGGCTACGTGGTGTTGTGCTCAAGCGCGGAAAAGGACGTGCACTAGTGCGGGGGGATCATGAAGGTCGGGTCACGGATGTCTTTGTTTTGGGGGAAAGCGCAAATGATAGGGTGTGGCTATCCGAATTTATCGTTTCAGAAATGCGCATTCTCAATGAGAATCTCCCTGTCCGGACATTTGTTGAGAGTGAGGCGCAGCCAGGAGCTTGGACGGAATTGGAGGTTTTACGTGAAGCGGCATTGAGCGACGAAGTGACCCGAACAGAAAAACTTTCCGATGGCGCGACCGTACTGATTCCGGTAACTGCGACGCTTCGCGAGGTGGAAAGTCCCGAAGCCACGGCTCCACATGCGAGTCCATTATCGCTTTTCATTTGTTACGCTCGCGCTAATGAACGAACGGTAAAACATTTAGTTCCAAGCCTAAAAGTCTTAGCCCGACGAGGATATATCGCTCCGTGGCGGGATACCGATTTGGTGCCCGGAGACGACTGGGACGAAAACATCCAAGCCCGCTTGGCCAAGTCAAGGATTATCTTATTTATGGTAAGCAGGGACTTCCTTTGCATCTGAGTACATTACTAGACAGGAACGTCCGATGGCTATGAAATTGATGCGGCAGAAAAAAGCTGTTGTGATCCCCGTCATTTTGTCGCCTTCCTCGTATGGGGAAGAGGATTTCGCCAAATTGGAGAATCTACCGAGAAAAGGAGAGCCGGTTTCGTCATTTAATCCGCGAGAGACTGCCTGGACGTTAGTGGAAGAAGGGATCAAGAAGGCGGTACTCCGAGCGCGCGGAAACGCTTTCCTATCATGTCCTCGCCTCGCAAGCGCCGTCAGTCGGTTGGAAAAATATAGTGTTCGGGCTTGGCGGTTAGAAATAGCGGACCGCACTCCAAGCTGGCGTCCGTAGATCCACTATGAGAAATCTAAGAGAGCGAGAGGGCCTTCATTGCATCAGCAACCTTGATGGTTTGCCCAGCGGCTTTCACGTCATGCACTCGCACGATGTGCGCGCCCTTGAGCACCGCGATGGCCGTAGACGCCATCGTTCCGTGCAGGCGATCTTCGACTGGAGCGGGATTGTCGTTGCCGCCGGAGAGGATGCGGCTGATGAAAGACTTTCGCGACGTGCCAATCAGCAGGGGGAAGTCGGGGAAGGCGGTGATGATTTGAGCGATCTTCGCGATCAGCTCGATTTGTTCCTGACCTTGCCGAAACCAATTCACGGTCAAGCACAATCAATTCAGGCTTTACGTTGCGATGTTCGATCATGGTGACGCTCGCGCGCAAACCCCGGTTTCTTCCTCAATGATGTCCTGCACTGCCGGCAATTAAGCATAGTTGCTGGAGTTCCGCTGTGAATTAGCATTAACCTGTTCCAACCTTCGCAGCCCTCGCAGGAGTACGAGATCAGGCAAGTAACGCTCAACCAGTGCATTGACATCTCCTCAAACTCAGCCATAAGCTCTGCTTTCTCAAGGTTGATCGTCCTCGCAGTTTTACAGTTCATCCGCGAAGTGAGTCTGACGTGCTTCAGGAGTTGAAGCCTTACTCCATTTCCATAAGCACCTTCGCCTCACAACTGGAAAGACCCACCCGCTACCGCGTGGTGGTACTGACCTCATATAACGAAAGGACACATCAATGCCCGTCGGAATGGAGAACATCGAGCACGTCGTCGTGCTGATGATGGAAAACCGCTCGATCGATAACTTGCTCGGCTGGCTCTACGCCGATGCAAACAATCAGCCGCCGTACAACATTCCGCCGCAGTCGCCAACGGAGTATGAGGGTCTTGTACGGGGCAAGTTTTGCAACAAGGGCCCGCAGATTCATCCAGGCGTGGTTTGTGCAGGCGAACCAACTACGCCCTGGCCGCCTTACGACAACGCGATGCTTGTTCCCGATCCCGATCCGGGCGAGTTGTTTGATCAAATGACCCGACAGATCTTCGGCACGTCGACGCCCTCACCGACCGATCAAGCCAACATGTCTGGTTTTTTGCTCGACTATTCTGATCAGTCGGGCCCAACTACCGCCGCGCAGATCATGCAGTCTTACAGTCCTCAGCAGGCCAGCGTGATCTCGCAGATCGCGCGCAGCTTCGCAGTTTCCGATCACTGGCACGCTTCGGCACCGTGCCAAACGTGGCCCAATCGCGGCTTCATGCACACCGGCTCATCCGATGGCCACATCAACAACGACAATTCCGAGCCCTACGATATTCAAACGATTTTCAACGTAATGCTGGACCAGAAAATTTCCTGGGGCGTCTATCACGACACTTACTACACGCCTTCGCTGACGCATTTGCAGTTTGCAAAATTGTGGGACCACATTTTCCATTTTAGCCACTTCTCGAAGTTCAAAAGTCTTTGTAGCGCACCGGCTAACGCGCCGGCCGATCAAAAAATTCCGACGTACTCCTTTTTGGAGCCGCGGTTTCTGACTGAATATTGGCTTGGTGTGGAACCCGCGGAGGATTATCACCCGCCACATAACGTGTGTATCTCGGAACGTTTCCTGGCAGACGTTTATGCCGCGGTGCGGCAGAGTCCTTACCGCGACAACATTCTGCTGATCATCACGTTTGACGAACACGGAGGTTGTTACGACCATTTCCCGCCGCCGGCCGGTGCGACACCACCCGAACCGGGACCGGTCTCACGTTATGGAAATTTCCATTTTGATCGTTTCGGTGTAAGAGTGCCCACCATTCTGGTGTGCTCATACGTCCAGCCGGGAACGGTTTTTCGTGCTCCAGGAAACACGCCTTACGATCACACTTCAATTCTGGCAACACTGCGAGATTGGCAGAACATGAATGCAGCAGGTAAAGCACCGTTTTTACCCAGCCCGCGAATAGCGAATGCGCCGACTATCTATTCGGTGCTTACTTTGTCGGACTCAAACAAGAATACGAATTGGCCTTCGATCACTGCTAACTGCAATCCGGGAAAGTTTACCGAGCAGGACATGCTTAATCAGCCGCTCAACGATTTACAGTTGAGCATTCTCATCGCGGTCGCAAACATGCGGAACAACCGTCAGCCAATCTCTCCAGCTACTACCGCGCTTATCCAGCAACGATTAAAGACTCAGCAGGATGCAATCGATTTCATGTCACCCGAGAGATTGTTGGCTGATGTCGCCGATGAGTTCTTTCCTGGCCGCCGTCCGTAGAAAGACTCCGGGCGGATGTGCCCGGCGGATTGCAGAATGAGGAGTACTGCCTATGGCTGTTTCAAGAAATATCCGAATAATGATTTCGAGCCGTTGCAACGACAGATTTCCGCTTGAAGGAAAGAGTTCGCCCACGCTGACAGAAATCCGAAAGCAACTCAAAGCCGAGATTGAATCACAGGAGCTTTTTGGTGCGGAAGCTTTCGAAGTTTGGATCAACGAAGAGACTGCTCCACAAGGCGGTGACTGGGATAGTTGGGACGTATGTCTGAAAGCAGTTAAGGACTGCGACATCCTGCTCGTGTTGTACAACGGCAATGCGGGCTGGGCCAACGAAGCGGGCGACATCGGTATCTGTCATGATGAACTTTCCACGGCCTACTCCACATCTCCCGGCAAGATTCGAATTGTTGACCTCGGCTCGATTCCAGTGAAAGACACCGCAGAAGGAAAACGAAATAAGCGTTTCCAGGATTACTACCAAACACAGACTCCTTTTCGGGGTGCTCCCGTGACGAC
Organism: Pyrinomonadaceae bacterium; assembly: GCA_963730985.1. Taxonomy (GTDB): domain Bacteria; phylum Acidobacteriota; class Blastocatellia; order Pyrinomonadales; family Pyrinomonadaceae; genus PSRF01. The sequence continues at coordinate 219,774 of CAVSTX010000003.1, read as the reverse complement.
CGTCGCTGAGTTGAAGGAACGCGTCAATGAAGCGCTGCATGATGCGGTTGTGAAGCTGACGCAAAGCGGCGTCATCGAGGCTAGTCGAGGAGGTTCTTCGGGAGGCCCGGCGCTAAACTGGAGCCGGCTTAACTTCGTTGAAAGACAACGCGCGATCACGAAGGTGTTGAGAAGCGCCGTCGGTGAACGGGCGGACGCGACTGAGGAAAGCGGCAATCTGCTGGTGAAAATTGGACGAAGTGAAGTCCTGTTTGTGCCGACCGCAGTACCGGCGGCGATGAGCGTCGCTTCGGCCAGGGAGATGGTGGGCCAGCCATTTTTGAAGGACCATTTATTCGACGATGCTCTCAATACTAAACGCGGCGGACCCGTTCATATCATCGGTTGCCACAGAGGCGTGACTGAGGCACAAGCGATGAAGCTGCTTGGATTTCCGGATGCGACTGTCGTGACTACTTCTTTTGGTGTCTACGTCGCAGACGACGTGCAAAAGATTCAACTGGTTTTGATCCGTGACTGTCGCGACGAATCCAATACTCGCCACGGTGTCCAACGATTTTTCGAATGGCTGGATCAAACGGGTGAAGGAACATTGCTGGCGAAGCGTGCTGCGGCACGGGCGCGAATAGTGAGGTTAATTGCCAGGGAACTATCTGCGAAGCCCTGATTAAATGGGTAATACTTCCTCCCCACAAAATCTCGTAAACGAAGCGCAACAGTTGCTATAATCCGCGCCCTCGCAGGTTGTTATCTATACAGGCGAACCCAGTCGTCCTGATATCGTCAGTTACGTTCTCACGTCTACTTCCTATTCCGGCCGAGGCGCCGCCATAAATATTGCTAACCGACCAGGGAGACTCACCATGCAAACTAATGGAAATTCAGCCGATCGGATTGTCAAAGCATTAACCTCCGGGCGCTTTGCCGAGAAACTCGAAGCCCAGCGACTCCTGGGCGACACGCAGACGAGTGCTGATTTGAACGAAATTAGAAATGAACTGATTCGTCTGGTGAGTGAAGAGTATTCACCCAGCCGCGAACAAATCGATGAAAACCAGGATCTCTCGGACATTCGATGCTGGCTATTAAGTGCACTCGGCCTGGTAACGTCGCAGAACGGCGAGCCCGAAACCACGTTGAATAAACATTTGGATCCGGCATATGAGCCAAATCGCTGGGCGCGATATTGGACACTCGAAGCGCTGATTCGCCGTAAGCCGGACAACCTGGCGGTTCTCAGTAAGCCCGTGGCGCTCCAGGATCCGGAACTCCTTCCGAAACTGCTCGCGGCCGCTATACTGGCAGAAAAAGGTTCACCAGAGGAACGAAAACAGCAGCGAGAGGTCATCCGAGGCATTCTTAATGACACCTCAGGCACACCCGACGCTGACAAGCAAAAGTGGGCAGTATTGCGCGCGTTGCGTTTCATCTACTTGCGCTTTGCAGTCAAAGACGTATGCAACATCGTCTATCAGGCGAAGCCTGATGACAACACGTACGAGGCAGTCGTCGCCTTAGGAAATGTTCCACCCGGAACGACTGAAGCCGAAGAAGCGGGTCTGGCGCTGATGGCGTTTATCACAAGTACGCGTCGTTATCAGTTTTGGGATGTCATGAGAGCCAGGGCCATTGATTCCCTTGGACGATTAAAACTGGAAAATAGTGCCACTTTATTGTTGGACGAGCTGACCGACTACAACCCGTCCATCGCCAAACAAGCCGCGCTCGCTCTAGAAGCTATTCTTGGTCCGCCAACGACCGTATCGCGCGTGCTGGAACTTCTCGGCAAACGCGGCGATCTGGAAATTCCGCGATTTGCACGAGGGCTGCGCGAAATGCAGAACCAAAAAGCTATCGCAGAAGAATTAGGCGTTGCGATGGTTTCCTACACCGGGCCTGCACAGGAGTATGTCCAGCGATTGTTAAGTGAGATCGGAGGCCTACCAGCATTCCAAAAGCTACGCAGCTTAACCAAGTCGACCGAACATTACATCAAGGTCCTGGAGGAAGCCGATGATCGTTTACGTTTGCAGTTTGAAGACACGATCAAGGAGGCCCGCACCGGATTCAAAATTGTTATCGGCATGGATGTAGTTCTCTTCATCATCGGGGTGATCTTGATCGGGGTGTCTGCTGCTCTGGCGATTAACGATCCTGAGCCTGGAAAGGCGTGGTCGACATGGATCACCGGAGCTGGCGGCGTGCTTGGCCGTTCTCTACGGTCGATTCTTCGCTAAGCCGCGTGAACAGGTGGAATCCTCGGTCCAATATCTGAGCGGACTAAAAGCAATTTTCCTGGGATACCTGCGGCAACTACGCCAAACGGACCAGGCTTATACACGGCGTGTGCTGGAAGAAACGCCCTTGACGTCAGATGAGACTAAGGGTTTCAACGATCTCATCGAACAAATAATGGATCGGTCAATCGACCGGTTGACTGGAAAACATACCGCCCGTGCCGAGGAGTGAGGCAGAGTTTTTCGCGCACGTTAAAACACTCGCGTCGAGTTCTGTGCACCTCACACGCCTAAGGCCTTAAAATAAGCGCCGCCTTTAACTCATCGAAAGGAACAGGTCTTGTTTCGCGTCCCGCAATAACTTCAGGAATTTCGATGGCTGAAACGAAAATCAAAACTCTTCCCGAGCGAGAGGCAATAAAACAGATTGTTAAGACGGTGAAATGGGCAAAGCCCGGGGAAGCGCCGTTCGCACTGGTGTTGGGTTCAGGGTTTAGCCACGGCCTCGTTCCCGTGGCACGCGAACTAATTGCTGAGAGCTTGCCGCTCTGGATGAAGTCGTTGGAAACCGGCGAGTCTTACGAACAGCTCCAGCAAATTTCCCGCGACGAGCGCGAAAAGATTGCGACAAGCTTCTGGCAAGAATTCTTCAATCAAAACGCAGGCCGGGACGGCTTTGATGTTGCACTCAACGCCCGCACAAATCTCCCGGAGAATTACGCAGAGGCTTACCGCGCTGCCTTTAATCCGGATTTCGACGGTGCGGTCAATTCGCCAAAGAACGCGCGAGATTTTCAACGCGCGCTGATGCAGTTGAATAAGCCCCGCCTAAACGCGGCCCACTTTCTGCTCGCGTCACTCCTGGGTGTTCAACCTGGCAAGACCATTCGTTCAAAAAGTCTCTTTAAGACGAAGGCAGCATTCTCACGGCTGATTCTTACTACCAACTTCGATCCGTTTCTTCAAACCGCGCTTCAGGCAGTCAATCAACTCTATTTCATGAGCGACACGCCCAAACTCGGTGTGAGCGATGAGATTTACGACGACCAGACTGAGGCGATTCATCTGGTCTACCTACATGGCAGTGTGCATCGGCGCGATCAGGCAGCTACCCAGGATGACATTGATGAGATCAAGAGACGGAACGCTCAAATGCTGGGGCCGGTACTAGAACGTCACGGGGTGATCGTGCTTGGTTACAGCGGATGGGACGACGCGATTGTAGAAGCGTTGGCAGGCTGCAGCAGGTTTGATCATAGGCTTTATTGGTGTGGCCGTGAGCCAAACTCCGAGGTTCCCGGTGCCTTTGGCAAACGAGTGCCGGACATTCTGCGAAAGCCCGCCGCTTACTACGTGCAAATTGCGGGCGCTGGCAGTTTCATGGCCCAGCTCTGCACTGAGCTGGTCAACGGCTTGCCGCGACTGCTCGACAACCCCATTGGTCAGTTGCGAGATCTGCTCGACATGATCGACCTCAAAGAACTGGAAGAGGTGAGGCCTGAAGGCGCGTCCGACTTAAACACTCCTCAACTGATCTCAGGTGGCGATGTTGCCAAAGCGTTTATTGAAAAGAAACAATCAACGATTGAACGCTTGCTAGAGGCTGAAAACGTTTTTTTGGGAAGAGGTTCCTCGCCGCCGGTAACAGACAAGGCGATTGATCAACCTCTCCCAATAGGAGCATCGGTTGGCGGGCGGGCGGCGAATGATGCGCCAGTAGAATCAAGGGGCATGATTCAACAGCTTCTGTCTTCCGCCCAACTTGCACTCGGGTTGGGAAACTATGACGAATGCCTCAAATTGTGCAACGAAGGTCTCGGATTCACCGCACTGGAAACTAGGGACCGTGCCAGATTTTTGCTGCTGCGCGCTCGCGCTCACGATTTCTCGAAAAACTTCAGCGGCGCAATAAAGGATTGGAGCGAAACCATAGACCTACCCGGCGCATCGGCGGCGGACGTGTCGCAGGCGCTATTCAGCCGCGCATTCAAGTGGGGTGAGCAAGGCGAAACAGAGAAGGAGATGGCGGACTACACGCGGGTGATTGAGGAGGTGGAAGGAGCGCCAGTGGAACAAGTAGCTAGCGCGCTTTTTAACCGCGGATTTAGGTGGGGCGAGGAAGGCGAAACGGAAAAGGCAATCTCGGACTACACGCGGGTGATTGAGGAGTTGGAAGGAGCGCCAGTGGAGGTAGTGGCGAGGGCGCTAGTGAACCGCGGATTCAGGCGGGGCAAGCAAGGCGAAACGGAAAAGGCAATCTCGGACTACACGCGGGTAATTGAGGAGTTAGAAGGAGCGCCAGTGGAGCAAGTATCTAGGGCGCTTTTTAACCGCGGATTCCTGTGGGGTGAGGAAGGCGAAACGGATAAGGAAATTGCGGACTACACGCGGGTGATTGAGGAGGTGGAAGGAGCGCCAGTGGACCAAGTGGCGAAGGCGCTAAATAACCGCGGATTCAGCTGGGGCAAGCAGGGCGAAACGGAAAAGGAAATTGCGGACTACACGCGGGTGATTGAGGAGGTGGAAGGAGCGCCAGTAGGGCTAGTGGCCAAAGCGCTGATTAACCGCGGAGTCACTTTGGGCAAAAAGGGCGAAAAAGAGAAGGCAATGGCCGACTACACGCGAGTGATTGAGGAGTTGGAAGGTGCGCCCGCGGAGGAGGTTGCGGAAGCGCTCACTAATCGTGGGTGGCAGAAATACGAAAACAACGACTTCCTCGCATTCTTGGCTGACACGGAAGCAGCTTCTAAAAACCATCAGACGCTGAATCTTGCGGCATTCAATCTTGGCTTGGCACTATTGGCAAATAGACGCGACGCGAACGCGCTCGAAGCCTACCGCGCAGCCGGCGCGCGCTTCCCCGAGACGATTGACGGTGCTCTAGTTGATATACTTCAAGCGACCGAAAAATGGCTCCCCGAAGAGCGCGCTGTACCTGTGATTAGGCTGCTTGAATCCCTAAAGAACAAGCCGTAATAGCATTCTCGAGTTCGCGTTGGCTCCTTAACCAACATCCGGCGACGTCGGGGATAGGTGCATCAAGCTGAGCGCATCAGCAACTCGCGTAATGTCGACCGACTCTTTCACATCATGCACTCGCACGATATGCGCGCCTTTGAGAATGGCGACGGTCGTCGACGCCAGGGTTCCATGCAGCCGATCTCCGACTGGAGCGGGGTTGTCGTTGTCGCCGGAGAGGATGCGGCCGATAAAAGACTTTCTCGACGTGCCGATCAGAAGAGGGAACTCGGGAAACGCTGCTATGAGCTGATCTACCTTAGCGATCAGTTCGATGTTTTGTTCCTGACTCTTGCCGAAACCAATTCCCGGATCAATCACAATCGACTCACGCTTCACGCCACGACGTTCCGCCATGGCGACGCTCGCACGCAAACTTCGTTTTACTTCCTCCATGATGTCGGGGACTGGCGGCAACTTGTGCATAGTGGCGGGCGTGCCGCGCGAGTGCATCAGGACCAAACCTGCCCCAGCCTTTGCTGCTTCGTCTGCGACATAAAAATCAAAACGTAATGCCGAGATGTCGTTGACAATAGCAGCGCCTGCATCAAGCGCAGCTCGCGCAACCTCAGATTTCGTCGTGTCGATTGAGATCGGAACTTTGGAGCGTTGGGACAAAGCTTCGATTACGGGCACGACGCGCTCGATCTCCTGTGCAGCGCTAATTGGTTCACCGCCGGGACGAGTTGATTCGCCGCCAACATCAATGATGTCGGCGCCGTCAGCGATCATCTGTTCTGCGTGAGCGAGTGCTTTGTCGTAATCGAGGAATTGATTGCCGTCGCTGAAGCTGTCAGGCGTGACATTCAATACGCCCATAACGAGGGTCTTTTCGCCAATCTTGAGCCGTTGACCTTTAACGTGCCACGCCCGCGAAACGTTTTCCATTTCTCAATTCTCAATTCTTCATCTTTCATCGACAGCACAAGATGTACGCCGTGCCGAAATCATATCCGCAGATTACCCAGATTACACAGATTACAAGAGGGGAACGGGAAAAGGGGAAAGGGGAAATTGAGAAGAGCTCAGGAAACCGGTCCACGCGATTTTCCATTTGTCATTTTTCATTTCTCATCTAGTCATTTTGAAATCAGCGAGAAGTGGCTAAGACAGGCGATGGAATCCCTCAAGGTTGACAGTCTCTCAGTCAGGAAGAGGCGCCTGCGCCTGCTATTAGAGGTGACGGGCAGTTCACTTCTGAGCAGTTCATCTTCAGCGTACTTTCACTTGGGCCAATGGCCATCTTTTGAAAATCAATGGCCAAATGAGAAATGAAAAATGAGAAATGGAAAATCCCGTTGACCGGTTTCCTGAGACCTTCTCACTTTCCCCTTCCCCCTTTCCCCTCTTGTAATCTGTGTAATCTGGGTAATCTGCGGATGAATTGGCCTGACGCAGCGGGGGCATACCCCCCTTCCTCACCTGAGAGGCTTGGTAAGTTGGGTCGATGCGATGTGAAATGAGAAATATGAAATGAGAAATGATAAATCGTTTTTTCCTCACAAGAAAAAAGGGAAGAGCACTGGCCCTTCCCTTTTGAACTGAATTAGCACTCAACCCCTAAGCAGGAGCGGGGTTGCCTCCCGTAATCGGCGGCAGAATCGGCTTCAGTTGTTTGGTAGCGGGCTCCTTCAACTGCGGTCGATCCTCGTCACTTGGGTCGGGGACAGGCTGCGCGTCATCAAGTGGTAACCCTGCCACGATGCGTCGAATCTCAACGCCATCGAGTGTTTCCCGTTCCAGCAGGCACTCAGCCAAACGCACCATCACATCACGATTGTCTTCAATGATGCCTTTGGCACGTTCATACTGCCCGGTGATGATCTTCTTCACTTCCTGATCGATGCGAATCGCGGTCTCTTCGGAGAAGTCGCGATGCTGAGCAATCTCACGGCCAAGGAAAATCTGCTCTTCCTTTTTGCCGAAAGTCAGCGGGCCCATCTCCGACATGCCATACTCGCAAACCATCGCGCGCGCGAGTTCAGTCGCCCGTTCGATGTCATTGGAAGCGCCCGTCGTGATGCTACCGAGGAACAAGTCTTCCGCGATGCGTCCGCCCATCAGAATCGAGATCTGACCGAGCAGATATTCCTCGCTGTAGTTGTGACGATCGCCTTCCGGAAGTTGCTGCGTTACGCCTAAAGCCATGCCGCGCGGAATGATCGTTACCTTGTGTACTGGATCAGCGTTTGGCACTTTGAGCCCCACCAACGTGTGACCTGCTTCGTGATACGCAGTGACGCGCTTCTCCTCGTTGGAGATGACCATGCTCTTGCGCTCGGCGCCCATGAGCACTTTGTCTTTCGCGAGTTCGAAGTCGCCCATCGCCACCAGTTTCTTGTTGTAACGGGCGGCATTCAACGCCGCTTCGTTAACAAGATTCGCAAGGTCGGCGCCCGTGAAACCTGGCGTACCGCGCGCAATCACGCTGATGTCCACGTCTTCGCCGAGCGGAATCTTGCGGGTATGAACTTTCAAAATACCTTCACGGCCACGAACGTCAGGTCGCGATACGACTACGCGTCGATCGAAACGGCCTGGCCGCAGGAGGGCCGGATCCAAAACGTCAGGACGGTTCGTTGACGCGATCAGGATCACGCCATCGTTAGATTCAAACCCGTCCATTTCCACCAGCAACTGGTTAAGCGTCTGTTCGCGTTCATCGTGTCCGCCGCCAAGTCCGGCGCCGCGATGGCGGCCGACCGCATCGATCTCATCAATAAAGATGATGCACGGCGCATTCTTCTTGCCCTGTTCGAACAAGTCGCGGACGCGTGAAGCACCGACGCCGACGAACATCTCAACAAAGTCGGAACCTGAAATCGAGAAGAACGGAACGTTTGCTTCCCCGGCGATCGCTCGAGCGAGCAAAGTTTTTCCAGTTCCCGGCGGGCCCATCATGAGCACTCCCTTGGGGATGCGGCCGCCGAGTTTTTGAAACTTCTGTGGCTCCTTCAGAAACTCGATAATCTCCTGCAGCTCTTCTTTGGCTTCCTCGACACCGGCTACGTCCTTAAAGGTCACGCGCTTTTGCTGGTTATTCAACAGCTTCGCGCGCGACTTCCCAAAGGAAAGCGCTTTGTTACCTCCCGACTGCATTTGCCGCAGCATGAATACCCAAATTCCAATTATGAAAAGCAAAGGCGCCCAGGTGATCAGCATCGGCCAGATATAACTACTCGAGCCGGTCTGGTCGCTGATGTTTAGGACTAAACGGCTGCCGTCAACGGTCTCGTTAGCCTTCTTATAAATTTCATTCTTAATCTGATCATTCGTCAGTTGGGCACGAAACTCCTGACCGCGCGTGTCGACAGCAACAGTCTCGTTCTGCTTGAATGTCAGTCCTTTGATTTCACGCGCTTCGATTTTTGTGTAGAGCGCTGCCAGGTCAATCTCCGTAACATTCTTTCCGGAAGGATTGACAAGTTTGTAGAGCAGCAACGCGCCCGCAATGATTAGTAGCCAAAAAATTATTTGTCTAGCTGTAGAACTCAACGTCATTAAAGCCTCCGCTTTCGATCATACCTTAACCAACTTCCTTTGTCGCTTGGCCATGAGCCTGCGCCCTCGCAAAACCGGCGTTCTTCGATGCCGTCGGCGTAGGCCGTAGTTGGTTAGACCGGCGCAACGGTTTCAATGTTCCCCGCAAACCTTGACCCACTCAAAAAAGCGAAAACCGCCGTGCCAGGGCCGGCGGCGTTAACGTGCTCGAATTTTAGAGGTCGCACGGGGCTTTTTCAACATCTTTTTGCTTGATAACTCCAATACTCCGCGCCTCCTTACGACTTGCATGCCCCCGGGCAATTCCGCGATCCGGCCGCCTTTCTCGCCCTCCAGCAACTTCTCGACGGCTAGCAGATGCACCATTTCCAGCCGCAACAGGTTGCCGCGTGCGCGCAAGATCCACTCACGTAAGACCCTCCTGCGCACCGCTCGCGGCGCGTTCGCGAGAACCTGTACGTTAAGAGAGGTGGTTTGGGTCTTGGAATTTTTGGCGGTGCCGTTGACTGCCCGAGCCAACAACTCCACGGCTGTGTCTGCCAGCGCTGTCGCGTCCTCATTTAGCAGCGTAGCCGTCCGATTCAGTGTTTCAACAATGCGGTTGTTGAACGACTTCATCAGCGGCAGAAGTTGCTTTCGAACGCGTACGCGCGACAAGGATTCGTCGTCGTTCATCTCGTCAAACCGGTAATCAATCCTCCGTGAACGACAGTAGTCTTCCGTATCTGCTCGACGGCACCATGAAAGCAGCGGCCGCACCAACTGCACCCGAGATTTCTCCGCGAGCGGCCGCACCGATCGTGATCCTCCCAGGCCCTCCGCGCCGCTGCCACGCAGGAGGCGCAAGAGGACTGTCTCCGCTTGATCGTCCAGGGTGTGGGCAGTTAAGACGAAGCCGGCGCGTTTCTTCTTCGCAGTTTTCTCCAAAAACCGGTAACGAGCATTGCGCGCCGCCTGTTCGAGATTCGTCGTGCGATTCTTTAGATTGGCACGCGCGACAACACAGTCGAAGCCCAGCCCCGCGGCAAGTTGGGAAACAAACAAAGCGTCGTCGCCACTCACTGAACGCAATCCGTGATCAAGATGAGCGACGGTAACGTCAATTTTCAACTTGCTGGCCCTGATTGACTCGTCAATTGCGAGCATGAGGGCAGTTGAATCAGCACCGCCGGAGACTGCCACAATAAAGCTTGCGTTTGATGCAGGCATCCCGAGACGTTGCCATTCGTCTAGAAGACCTTTCGCAAAACGCGATAGCCGGGGTTTCATATTGCGCGTGATCATCTCACGTGATTCTCGACGCTGAAATAGACCGCGTCAACAGGGCATGGGACCGGCGGGCGTCCCGCCCGCAACGCGTGAGTTAGCACGCGAAGGTCATTCGCAGAAAACTGTTCGCGCTTAGCGCTCATTGCGGCGAGACGCCCCCGCGGTCTGTAAAGACGGCTCGCACGCCGCGTCACCTTGACATCACCCTCTCCAAACCCTTGTAATGCAGGCATCCCAACGACCAATGATTACTACTAAATAGTTCTCCCAGAACAAATTTGTCGAGAGGTTGATGATGAAATCAAGAATATTTGTGTGTGCCTTGTTACTGGCATTCTTATCGTTTCAAACCATTCCCGTCGCTGCACTGGAAGAGGGAATGTGGACGTTCAACAACGTTCCGCGTGCCGACATCAAGAAGAAATACGGTTTTGACGTAACCGACGAATGGTTAGAGAAGGTCCAGTTGGCCTCAGTTCGCTTTAATAACGGCGGCTCGGGTTCATTCGTTTCGCCAAACGGGTTGGTGTTGACCAACTATCACATCGTGGAAGACATCGTCGGCGAACTGAGCACCGCCGAGAAAGACTACGCCAAGGAAGGGTTTGTCGCGCGCAACCGTTCGCAGGAGTTGAAAGCGCCGAATCTTGAACTGAACGTGCTCATGAGCATTGAAGACGTAACCGATCGCGTCAACGGGGCGGTCCAAACCGGCATGTCTGCCGCGGAAGCAAATGCCGCGAGACGCGCCCAGATAGGCGTTATCGAAAGTGAGTCGACTACTGCGACGGGATTGCGAAGCGACGTGGTCACGCTTTATCAGGGCGGCCAATACAATCTCTATCGTTATAAGAAGTATACCGACGTGCGACTCGTTTTCGTGCCTGAGTTTCAGGCGGCGTTCTTCGGCGGTGATCCTGACAACTTCAACTTCCCACGTTTCAACATCGACATGGCCCTCGTTCGCGTTTACGAAAACGATCAGCCGGTGAAAGTTGATAACTACTTCAAATGGTCCAAGACCGGAGCGAAGGCGGGCGAGCTGGTGTTTGTTACCGGACACCCCGGATCCACTTCTCGCCTGAACACCGTCGCTCATCTGGAATCGTTGCGCGAAGTCAGCATTCCGTTGTTGATCCGGATGCTCGAGTCGCGACGTGGGATGTTGAAGCAGTACATGGCCCAGGGCGAGGAACAAACACGACGCGCCCAAAATGAATTGAACAGCATCGAAAACTCGCTCAAGGTCTACAAAGGACAGCTTGCCGGACTTCAAGACGTAAAGCTGATGGCCAAGAAGCGCATGGCGGAACAAGCTTTGAGAAATTCAGTCGAAGCAGACCCGCGCAAGAACCAGGAATACGGTACGGCTTGGGAAGCGATCGCTAAAGCTCACAAAGATTTGGCTGCGTATCAACGCGACCGGCGCTTTCTGGATCTCGCCGCAGGCTTTAATACTCCGCTCTTCGGTTATGCGCGGACACTTGTACGTCTGGCCGAAGAAAACGAGAAACCGGAAGACAAACGCTTATCAGAATTCGCCACCGTTCGTAGACCTCAGCTCGAAGCCGCACTTTATTCGACTGCGCCGTTCTATGACGATTTCGAGAAACTTAAACTCGCCAACTCGCTCGCGTTTCTCCAGAGCGAGTATGGGCCAAACAGTGACATGGCGAAGCGTATCCTCAAAGGCAAGAGCCCGGAAGCACGTGCTGCCGAATTACTCCAAGGCACAAAACTAAAGGACGTCGAGTATCGCAAACAACTTGCCGCAGGTGGGAAAAAGGCCATCGACGATTCAAACGATCCTTTCATTGAATTGGCGAAGAGCATTGACAAAGACGCACGTGCCATCCGCAAGCGTTACGATGAAGAAGTGATCGCCGTCGAACGCACCAACTACGCCAAGGTCGCGCGAGCGCTTTTTGAGCAGAAGGGAACGAGCCTTTATCCGGACGCGACCTTTACGCTCCGCCTGTCATACGGCGCTGTGAAAGGCTACAACGAGAACGGTAGATTTGTGTCGCCGTTTACGACACTCGGCGGTCTTTACGCTCGTTCGCGGCAGTTTCATCATCAGTTTCCGTACAACCTTCCGCCTCGCTGGATGAGCCGGCGTGCGGCGGTCAATGCGCGGACACCGTTCAATTTCGTTTCCACGAACGACATCATCGGTGGCAATAGTGGCTCACCCACCATCAACAAAAACCGCGAGCTCGTCGGATTGATATTCGACGGCAACATTCAGTCACTCGTCGGTAACTTCGACTACGATGAGTCAGTTAATCGTTCGATCTCTGTGGACGTGCGCGGGATGTTGGAGGTCCTGCGGAAGGTGTTTGGAGCGAATGAAGTTGCTGATGAACTAATGAGAGGTTAGTCGTGGCGCCATTGGCTTTGCTCTCTCGTCACAACTCGAGTGACGTTCCGGCTTTGCCGCCGGATGTGAGGCGGGGCTTTGCCCCGCCGTCTAGGACCGCAGTCGATGGGGCTATGCCCCTGGTTCGGGCTAGGCCCTGGCACCTTAACTTGCGCGCATCTATTAGGTAGGAATGGCCGTCAAGATTTGGGCTAAGCCCGAACCAAGGGCACAGCCCATCGCTAAGAAGACCCTTTTCCGGCGGGGCAAAGCCGCCGCCCCACATCCGGCGGCGAAGCCGTCTCTACGTCACTAACACTTTTGAGGCAAAGCTAAAGCTATTTTTTACTTTTTCAGTTGAAAAGACGAAAAGAATTTCGCGATCTCGGCAGAGTCTGCCTGGCCAGGAGTTGTGGCTGCGGCTACTTGATATAGGCGGCGACCGACCAGGACGATCTTCCACCTGAAGATAACCTCTGAATTGTCCACCACTCGTTTCGCTTTGAATTCTCGCCCTGGATACCCATCAAATGGCACGCTCTCGTCCGAGGTAAGTTCTCCCTGAAGTCCCTTCACAACTCCGCTGCGCACACCCTCCAACACTTTCACAGTTTGGGCCGCATCGCTTGGCTCTTTTGGGTAGTCGCCAAACGAAATCATGAAATAGCCGGTTTTGCCGGCCGACGAGTAGGCATACATCGTCAGTTTTCCGACCGCCGAGTCGATCTCTTTCACCTCAACGGTTGGCTTCGACGGCGTGAGAATGCTAAAGCGTCCCTCGGGCGACTCAAAGGTGGTCCATGTATCGCCGGTCTGAGCAGTAGCGGCGAAACACATCAAAACAAGAGCAAAAACTGCGGTGGGGGGTTTTCTTAACATTAATTTCTCCTGTCGCACAGACTTGCGTCTATGCTTTCGGTAACTGAGTTTTCACTGGGGTCTCATAACACAAACTAAAGTCTATGCCACTCACAGATTGAAGGTCTGTGCCGCTACAAGACTGAATTTGGTTGGCGAGCAAGTCAAGCTTTTTCGAGGCCGGCGTATTTTTGGATCAGTTTTTTCTGGCCGAAGCCCGGGAAGGTCACGGTCAATTTCACTGATTCGCCTGCACCCTCGCGGCGCAAGACGAGGCCGCGACCATACTTTGCATGTTTAACGTAAGAGCCGGGTGAAAACTCGCCCGTTGATTTTTGGTCTTCGGATTTTGGTCTTTGGTCCTGGTACTTGGTGCTTTCAGCCTGGAGCTTTGGGCTTTGGACTTTGGGCCTTGGATTTTGGACTCTTGTGAAACTGCCGCCGGTGTTTCCAAGCTGCGCTGCTCGTTGCTTGAAAAACTCCGCTATCGAATCAACGCTGTCGTAAGTCTTACCAGCGTATTTCTTCTTTTCCTTTTTGTATTCACCGTGCTCGTAGTCAATTTCAGACGAACCCCGGGCAAACGACAGCCAGGATTTTCCAGTCGTTAGATCTTCCATCAAGTCCAACGGCATCTCGTTGAGAAACTGCGAAGGTTCTGAGGCCAGCTCTTCGCCGTAGACGCGTCGCTTCATCGCGTGCGTGACGTACAAAAATCTTTCAGCCCTCGTCATCGCCACATAGGCCAAACGCCGCTCTTCTTCTAGTTCGGCCGGATCGGTTGCTGAACGCGAATGGGGGAACAATCCATCTTCCAGGCCAACAATAAAGACGAGTGGAAACTCAAGTCCCTTTGCGGAATGCGCTGTCATCAAGGTGACGGGCGCGTCACGTTTGTACTGGTCTGCATCGGAAACGAGCGCTGAATGGTCGATGAATTCGCGTAAACCTTCTAGGCCCTGCTCGTCGTAGTCGACAGCGGCATTGACCAACTCCTGCAGGTTCTCGAGACGCGCCTCGGCTTCATCAGTCTTCTCGCCTTTGAGTGCGTTTTCGTAACCCGTGTCGAGTATCGCGGCTTTGACGATGTCGGAAACAATTGACTCCGACACGGAGGCTCGGGGGATCTGACGCGGCGACATCCTCTTGTCTCTCGATCTCCGCGTCTCCGCGTCCCTCATTCCCGCTTCCATCGTTCCCGGCCATTTCGGCCAAACGCAAAATTATCTTTCGAAAACTTCTCAGCGCAGACACTGCGCGAGAGCTGAGGTTGCCCGGCTCTTTGATGATGAGCGAAATGGTTTCCCAGAGCGAGAGGCCGTAGTCGTTGGCGCGGCGTGCCAACTCGTCGAGAGTTTGTTTGCCGATCCCGCGCGCCGGACTGTTGATTACTCGTTGCAGCGCAATCGAATCATTCGGGTTCAGCGCCAGCTTTAGATAGGCGATGATGTCGCGCACTTCCATGCGTTCGTAAAAGGAAAAACCGCCGACGATGTTGTAAGCCAAACCACTGCGGCGCATCGCTTCTTCAAAATTGCGCGACTGAGAATTAGTGCGATACAAAACAGCGGCGCGCAGATCAGATTCGTGGCGGCGATGCTCCAGTATTTTGGAAGCGACGAATCGCGCCTCTGATTCCGCATCGAACGCCTGACAGTAGCGGACCTTGTCGCCCTGCGGATTCGACGTCCAAAGGTTTTTTCCCTTCCGTTCGATGTTGTGCTTCACCACCGCGCCCGCGACATTGAGAATCGTCTGCGTCGAGCGATAGTTTTGTTCGAGCCGGATAGTTTTGGTGTTGGGAAAATGTGTTTCGAAGTTAAGGATGTTGGTGATGTCCGCGCCGCGCCATTTGTAAATTGACTGGTCCTCGTCGCCAACCACCGCGATGTTCTGTTGTTTTTCAGTCAACAAACTGATCAACGCAAACTGAAGCGAGTTGGTGTCCTGGTATTCGTCGACCAGGATGTAGCGAAACTTGTTGTTGTACTTTTCCCGTGTTTCCGGTGAATGTCGCAACAGTCTCACGGTTTTTATCAGCAGGTCGTCGAAGTCCAGCGCGTTGTTCGCATGCAGGCGTTCTTCGTAGGTCTTGTAAACACGTGCCATGGAGGCGCGACGTTCGTCGACGTAGTCTGCGCGCGCGGCAAAAGCCTCAACGTCCTCGCCTCTGTTCTTGGCAGCGCTGATCGCAGCCTGTGTGGCGCGCACGCCCAGATGCTTTTCGTCGTAACCAAGATCTTTCATTGCGTTCTTGATTAGGCGTGCCGAATCGTCCTGATCGTAGATCGTGAACCTGCGGGTGTAGTTCTCTTCCAGCTTTTCGATGTCCTGCCGAAGCATGCGCACGCAGAGACTGTGAAAGGTTGAGACTAACGGTTGCGCGGGAAGGTCCTGTCCGCGTAACAGACGCTGCACGCGCTCGCGCATTTCCTGTGCGGCTTTGTTAGTGAACGTAACGGCGAGTATGTTCCAGGGCGCAACATTCTTTTCGGCGATGAGATACGCGATGCGATGCGCGATCACACGCGTCTTGCCGGAACCTGCGCCGGCAAGAATGAGCAGAGGGCCTTCAGTGTATTCGACGGCGCTGCGTTGTTCAGGATTGAGAGATGACAAGAAATCCATGACTGGGAAGACACATTTAATCACAGCGATCTATCGCGACGCTAACTGGTCCAGGTAAGACACGCATCTTGCGCGTGCAGAACGGCGAGACGCCCGAGCCACGGCATGTTATCCTCCGCGCCATGAAAAAGAGTCGCTTACTGATGATCATCGTCTGCATGGTTGCTGCCGTTTCGTGCACACAACAAAACAATTCCAAACTTAGCCCGCCCGACGCGCCGGTACCGCCCACCCCGCCGGCATCAGCGTCGCCCGTCGTTGCTTCCGGAGGAGTGGCGACTCCGGAGCCGGGTGATACCTCTGCTCCTGAATTTGAAGGCACAATACGTGTTTCGGAAAAAAGAAAGTCGTCTTCGCCTCCCGTGCTGCTGAAGGCGGTCCGCACAGGTAAGCACGCGTCGTTTGATCGTGTCGTGTTTGAATTCGAAGGAAGTACTATTCCTGGTTATCGCGTCGAATACGTCAATAAGCCCGTCGCGTGCGGTTCTGGAGATGCCGTCGAGGTCGCGGGCCAGGGTTTTCTGGTTGTACAAATTATGCCGGCAGATGCTCACACGGAAGCGGGCGTCCCCACCATCCAGGACCGTCAACAGAAGCCGAATCTGGAAGTGTTGAAGGAACTAAAACTGATCTGCGATTTCGAAGGGGAAGTAAGCTGGGTGTTGGGCCTGAGTTCACGCAATCCTTATCGCGTCCTGGAACTCTCGAATCCCGCGCGGCTGGTGATCGATGTAGCCCACGCGAGGGAGAGGGAATAAAGAGACAGCAAACAGCAAAGAGCAAACAGTAAACAGCAAACAGTAAACAGCAAACAGCAAACAGTCAGCAAACAGCTGGTTGCTGGATTATCCTGCAATTGATTGCCCCATGTCGCATGCCGTTTGCTGATTACTGCCTACTGTCTACTGTTTACTTCTTATTTTCCAATTCCACCGCAATAATCGGATAGATTCACTCTTCAAACCTCACTATGATCACGCGCAAATACGAAGACGTGAGGTGTTATTATGAGCGCGGTGCTACATCAACAACTCGATTTACTACCCACCAACGAAGATGAGCTTTGGCAGAGCGTTCTTAAGAAAGACGCAACCTTCGACGGCCGTTTTGTGTTCGCGGTGAGCTCTACCGGCATTTATTGCCGCCCATCTTGCTCAGCGCGCCGGCCCCATCGGAAGAATGTTTCCTTTTTTGCCGTGCACGAAGCTGCCGAGGCCGCGGGCTTTCGCGCCTGCCGCCGCTGCCATCCACGCGATGCGCAGGTGAAAGATCCTCAAATTGAGATTGCCAAAGAAGTTTGCCGTTTGATTGATGACAACGACGGCGAGCAGTTAACACTAGCCGCATTGAGCGAGTGTATAGGCGTCAGCTCATTTCATCTGCAACGCACATTCAAGAGTGTAATGGGGATCACGCCCGCGCAATACGCTGAGGCTGGCCGCATCAGGAGGTTTAAACAAAACGTGCGGTCGGGCCAGGCGGTTACTAATGCGATCTACGAAGCAGGCTATGGTTCGAGTAGTCGTTTGTATGAGACCGCAGCTTCGAGTCTTGGCATGACGCCGGCAACTTACGGAAAAGGCGGGCGTGGTGTGTCTATCAATTACACGATCGCTGAATGCGAGCTCGGTAAGTTGATGGTTGCCGCGACTGCGAAGGGCGTGTGTTCAGTGAAGCTGGGAGATAACGCTGACGATTTACTGGCAGATTTGCGAGCCGAGTTTGCGGCTGCGGATATTCAACACGAATCAAAGCAGCTTCAGTTTGCCGTGAATGCGGTTGTCGATCACTTGAAGAGGAAGACAACGCAGGTTGACTTGCCACTCGATATCAGGGCAACCGCTTTCCAAAAACAGGTTTGGGAACAACTGCGTGCGATTCCGTTTGGCGAAACGCGATCCTACGCGGAACTCGCGGCGGCGACGGGAAATCCGAAAGCAGTGCGCGCGGTAGCGCGGGCGTGCGCGACTAATCCGGTGGCGGTCGTCATCCCGTGTCACCGTGTGATCCGGGAAGACAAGAGCCTCGGCGGTTATCGCTGGGGCCTGGAGCGAAAGAAAAAGCTGCTGGAGAACGAAAAGCTTAGGAAATAGTCCAAAGTCCAAGGTCCAAAGTCCAAAGTCCAAGGTTCAAAGTCCAAAGTCCAAAGTTGAGAAATCGACGTATCCGACGTTTAACCTTGGACCTTGGACCTTGGACCTTGGACTCTTTCCAGATTGATACTTTCTCCCCTGATTTTCCGCGTTATCAGGCAGGAGAAAGAATCATGCTTAAAGCTTTTGCCATCATAATCGCCATCTTTATCGCCGTAGTTCATGTTTCCGCTCAGCCAAACGGTTCAGCTAAACGAGGCTTCGGGGCACTTCTACTCAAGCGGCCCGCTGTTGTCAGAGTAGGCCCGTCAACCACGTTTATGAAGCCCGGCCTGTCGACGGCTCAGGTTGTAAGACTTCTGGGCGAGCCGTTGAACCAGTCTGACCGTAGCAACAACGGCGTTCGAGTAGTAACCTATGAATTCGTGCGTAGCGAAAATCGCGTTTTCATCGCGGAGTTTGTCAACGACGCGCTCGTTTCGTCTCGCACCGAAAGCCGTACACAGATAGCGCACACAGGTTTTTGATCGTCCGGTTAGTTCCTCGAGAAGGCGAGGCCAACCATGAAACACTTACTCAGTGTGATTTTGCTGACAGCTTTTGTTGGTAGTTTTAGTTTGACTGCTCTGGCCCAGAGTGGCTCGCGCGAACAGGCAGGCGCCGATGACATGCGACTGCGACTACTCGAGCTGCACGCGAAAGAGGCGGAGTTACAAGCTCGCGGGCGACAACTCGACGAGCAATTGAAGCCGGAAAACATCGAGCGCTCGCTGGCAGGAATTGGTTCGACGAAACCGGAAGAGCTTCGTGAATTGAGACGACGCCAGTTGACGATCGAAAAAGACGGCATTACGGCGCAATTGAGGTTGGTTGCGAAAAACCGCGAGCGGCTCGAAGCGGCGGTGACTGCGGCTGATGCGGACGCTTATCAGCGGAGCGCAGACGTAACGACTCCGATAACCCAAGCGTTTAAAGCCGATGAGGTGAGGAGTTTTCGCTGGCCAATTGCGTTGTTGTCGGCGGCAGTTGCAATAGGAATCTTCGTGTTGATTGTTTCGTTTCGAAAGTTTTCGCTGAGATAGGTTTTAGATACGAGATCTCAGACTCGACATTCTCCGCTCGCAACTCCGACCCCGCTATTTTGTTTTCCGACGCAGATAAACTGTTGCCGTTGAATCTACCCCAGCTTCGATATCAATTGAAGTTTGGTAAGTTTCGTAACCCGGAACCAGCACGACTAGTGTGTAGGTGCCAGGCGGCGCCGGAATTTGCGCCGAGTTCCTTGCTCGCAACGGTGTTTTGCGCGGGGATATCAAGCTCACCCTGAACGAGGGTGGATCTATGGGGTCGCCAAACTCGTCTTCAAAATTAAGGTACAAGGTTCCGTCGCTTTGGGTCGGATCCCTTGCAAACCAAATCTCAAAATGTCCCGCTCTTACTTTCGATGAAGATCGAAGGCCCACCGGATCAGACCACTTCGCGTTATCGGTTGACTTGATGATTTGCAATATCTTGTCGACGTTAGGGTCGATTGGCGTCGTTTCGTCCGCGGCTTTGTAGTAACGCAACTGGTTCGAACGCGTTGCACGACGGCTGTCAACGAGCTCAAACCCGGGAACTGTGAACCCATTTTTGATTAACTCCGCGGCAACTTTATCGGCACGAGGGCGTTGCCGATCGCTGGCCAATTGAATGTAGACACGCGGTGCGACGTCGCCTGCTTCCGCAAGTGTAGTATTGCTCTCGGCACCTTTTAATATGGAAACGGTAAGTTCGGTATTGGCCTGGCGAGCAGCAAGCGAAAAGAAGTAAGAGGCCTTCTTTGAGACCTCCTCACTTTCCTCCTTGGACATGACGGCCAGAACGACTGGGACAAGCTCGCGCGGCAATTCCCCGGATGTATCCATCGAAATTAGGCCTTCGACTGCTGCAACGCGGGATTTTTCTTCAATACTCGTAAGCTTATTTAAGAGAGTGATGATGTTTCCCGACCATCTTTCTGGGACCTCAGCGCCTCCTGGGTTTTTTGTGCCTCGGCTAACGCATTAGCAGCCTCTTGCCTGGACGAAAACGCGTAAGCCGATAACAGACCAAACACGATCAGCAAACCTAAGAGTACCGCTGCTCCTATCGTCAAACGACGCTGTTGCTTTTCCGATTCCTTCAGTTTTTGGCGAGACTGAATCGAATATTCCTGGGCTTTCAGTTCGGCAAGGCGCGCCTTTTTCTCCAGTTGTATCCAAGGGACAAGAAACTCGCTCGTAATCTCATAGAAGTAAATTTTGTGACGCGGTTCGCGCCTGACAAGCCGACTCTGAACTAACGACTTCAAGGCGGACTCAATTCGTCTGGAAGAGAAGTTGCTTTTCTCGAGATTGTTTAGATCGTCCTCGGAAACAATATTTCGAGTGCCATCGGAGGTAACCATATGACCCAGTAGCGCGATAGCCGGACGGTAAAGACGACCAAGCTTTCTGAGCACACCAGCCCAATAGTCCTCGATGACTTTCTGGATATTGCCCTCTCTTTGTTCAAAATAATTCGCCGGGTCGGCGGATTCCCAAAGCTTGCGGCAGACAACCTGAAGCTCAGACAAATCGATAAAGCCATTGTCGCTCCTGAGGTCAAGTTGGTGGGCCACTTCTTTGGCCAGGGTCTCGGAAATTTCTCTGCCACCCAGTCCAGGCAATCGCTTTACAAACTTTTTGCGAACATTGTCCTTGACGAAGGGCGCCCTGATGATGCCTTCGGCTTCTTCGGACCGGGGCGGGAGTAAACGGACATACTGATCCAATAATTCGGGACAGGCCTCGATTAGTGGATTGAGTTTGGCCAGGTAATCTTCGCGAAAAACAAAAAGCAGTTTGACCGGTAAAGAGTCGTCCTCAATCACGGAGGTTAACGTGTCGATTATTGCCTGCCGGACTTCGGGTGCTTCTTTCTGGGCGGCCTTAGCCTCTGCGGTGTCACGGCCACGCAGCATTTCCTCAAACAGAGTACTGAACTCCTCAAACTGGTCGAAAACAAACAAAGGATGTGGTTGTTCAGGTGAGAGGTTCACTGTGTCTTTGACTCTCTCGTAAAAGTCGTCAAGCGACATGTCGACCGTCAGAAGTTTGTCATCCTCGGAATCAGGATCGATCAATACAGACGGGAGATATGGAGGTGCGTCAGCATTTTCAACCGGGATACGTTCAATTGTGATTTCGCGTCCCCGCTGGTGCTGGATCCGAAGTCGATTAACTATGAGGTTTTCTTTTAAGGCTTCGGGAATCAATCCAGCATTAACGAGGGACGATTTTCCGGACCCGGAATCGCCGTACAATAAGACACCGCGATAGATTAAGACTGTGCTGAGAAGGTTCCAGATCTCGTCTTCTCGGGCGGAAAAGATTTGCTGGTCGATATAACGAAACGACTCGATGCCAGGGTAAGGGTTCTCCGGCAACGGTGGAGATTGAATAACGGCGACCATCGTAAAGTACCTCTTGCGGCTTTTAAGGCGAGGTAGAGCTCGGCTGAGTCGAAATAATGCTCGAAACGCGAGTGTGAAGTTTCGGGATAAAGTCCCAGAGATTAAGAACTATGAAATTCACGTACCGACGCTGGTTCTCCCAGACGTCGCGTATTAGTTCGTCTGGTTTTTTGTCGACTGAATAATTGGGCGGAATCTGGGCGTTATCCAATTTCCAGCGAAGTGTCTTAAAGAGAAGTCGGAGGTTGTAGTCCATCAGACTGTAGCCAATGAACAATGTGGGCCAGGTCGTCAGACGCGTCAGGACGTTATCGCCGAACGGGTAGAACGGTTTCTTGTCGCCCATTCGCAATACAAACTGGATGTAATCTTCGTCAGTGATAACGATTGTTTCCCAATGGTTGAGATCGCCGTGAATTTTCAGGATGAAGGGATGATCAGGTTGCGGATCCTTGGGACAATCGAGCGTCTTCTGTCGCTTCCTTTTATTTGCATTGTTGTTTGGACTGTAGATGCTTACCTGGTATTCCTGCTGCGGAAGGCCCTTATCGTGGGCACGCTCGTCTAAAGCGCGCTCGTAAAACGAATCGTAATTAGTCGTGATGACAATAGGAAACTTGAGGTCTGCCAGCAAACGAAGCATTGGTGAAGGTTCGTGCCCCACATCAACGGCGGTTCTGATTTCCTCAATCAGTCTAAACCGGCTCTTTGTTTCGGTTTCAAAATGTTGTGCGACCCGCTGCAGATTCCACCAATCCTGTCCGGGGTACTTTGCTTTCTCTGCCAGGTGCTTGGCCAACTTCGTACCAACAGGCGGCGCCTTTTGTTCGTTGTAAGTGTAAGCGGTCCCCGTCATCGGAGGCGGAGGTACATGGATCGCAGAACCGAGAAACAGTATGCATTCGTGTTTGGATATTCTGTCAGCGATGTACTCCAACGCACTGTCATACGAGGGTTGATCTTTCTCATCGCCGCTTTCAGTGGAGAAATCGCTTGTTAAGAGGAACTCTTTGTACTCGGGCGGACGATATCGTGGCTTGGGGATTGGCAGATGCTCCATGCCGGCACCTTCCAACCAGCTGTCTCTCATCTTCTCTACCGCTGCCAATGCCTCCGCCGGCGTGTTGCCTAAGGAGTTGCAGTCGGGAAGATCCGGAATATCAGCGATGTAGCCTTTGTACTTTTCACTGTGGAAAATATTGATGTGATAGTGGTTCATCGTAATTCTCCGTCAAAGTGAAACCTCTAACGAATGGAAAGATCAGGAAAGGCAGTGTCCGTTCCGGCTGGGTTGAGCGTGAAGAGGTTTCAGATCTGCTCAGCATTCGCAGGCGAAGAACGAATGACCGTTATGCGCGCATCCTATGCTCTCGACTGGTCCTTGTCAACAATGACAAGGCGCAAGCTTTTGGCACACTGGTATGGCTGGGGAAGTCCCAGCTGACAAACGCAACATGACTTGTTCGAACAATGCGAGGTTGGCGTTAGACGCTACTCAACCGTTACAGACTTCGCGAGATTCCGAGGCTGGTCCACGTCGCATCCTCTACGCACGGCGATGTGGTATGCCAGCAACTGAAGGGGAATGATTGAAAGTATCGGCGAGAGTAAATCGCTAGCAGGCGGAATGTTGATTACGTAGTTGGACTCGGCGGACGACATTTCATCGCCCTCAGTTAACACCGAAATCACGATGCCCTCGCGCGCTTTAACCTCGACTATGTTTGAATGCGTCTTCTCGTAACGCAGCTCAGACGAACGGTTACCGTCCTCGCGCGTGTTGATAAAAAGCACTGGCAGTCGTTCATCGATCAGCGCATTTGGCCCATGTTTCATCTCGCCCGCCGGATAGCCTTCAGCATGGATGTAAGAGATTTCCTTTAACTTCAGCGCGCCTTCGAGAGCGACGGGAAAGTTGATGCCACGTCCGAGATAAAGAAAGTCCGTTACGCGGAAAAACTCCTTCGCAAGTTCTTCAATTTCGTCTGACTCGTTCAGCAGGTGCTCAAGTTTTACCGGCAACTCGGCCAGTTGTTGCGCATGATGCTTTGCCTCGTCTTGCGACAACGTGCCGCGCAGCTCGCCCAGATACAGACCCAGCAGATATAACGCAACCATCTGGCAGGTAAACGCCTTGGTCGAAGCAACGCCAATTTCGGGACCCGCATGCGTCAGAATCGTGCCATCAGCTTCGCGTACAATCATCGAACCCTGGACGTTGCAGATGGCCAGGACCTTTGCGCCGCGTTCCCGCGCCTCTCTCAGGGCTGCGATAGTGTCTGCTGTTTCACCTGACTGTGAGATGACTAGAAGCAGCGTGTCTTCATCAACCACTGGGTCGCGATAACGAAACTCCGATGCGTAATCCACATCAACCTGAATCCGCGCAAGTTGTTCGATCATGTACTTGCCGGCGAGTCCCGCGTGCCATGAGGTTCCGCAAGCCGCAATCTTGACTGACGTGAAACGCTTGAAATCTGCCTCGGTGATGTTCTTCATCTCATCGAGAAAAACGCGGCCGGTGTCGAGCGAAATTCGACCCTGGACGGTGTCGCGGACTGCGCGCGGCTGCTCGTAAATCTCTTTGAGCATGAAATGCTTGAAGCCGCCCTTCTCCGCCATGATCGGATCCCACGTAATCCGCTGGATCGCAGGCTGAATCGAGTTTGCTTCAAAATCCGTGACGCGAACGGCGTCCTTGTTGATGATGGCCATCTCGCCGTCGCCCAGGAAAAATACGTCGCGAGTGTGCTGGAGAATTGGCGGAATGTCTGACGCCACGAAGAACTCACGGTCACCCAACCCGATAACCACCGGCGGACCCTGCCGCACCGCAATAATCATGTCAGGCTCGTCAGCGTTGATGATCGAAAGAGCGAAGATGCCACGCAGATCCAACATCGCGCGACGCACCGCGCTCTCGAAACTCTTTTCTTCTTTCAGATATTCCTCGATGAGGTGGGCAATGATTTCCGTGTCGGTTTCAGTGACAAACTCATGATCCGTCTTGCGTAGCCGGTCTTTCAGCTGCAGGTAGTTTTCAATGATGCCGTTATGAACAACAACTACTCGACCAGTGCAATCACGATGCGGGTGTGCATTTTCTTCAGTAGGCCGGCCATGCGTGGCCCATCGCGTGTGTCCAATTCCGTATGTGCCATCGAGCGGACTTAACCGAATCACTTCTTCGAGGTTGCGTAGCTTTCCTTCAGCACGGCGAATCTCAAGGTCTTGCCCTTCGTTGACGACAGCAATGCCGGCCGAGTCGTATCCGCGATACTCGAGCTTGCGCAGGCCGTCGATGATTAACGGCACCACCTGTTTATTTCCAACGTAGCCAACAATTCCACACATAGGTTCAGGATGAAATCACGGATGACTCAAGCATCACTTTGTTTCATCATTCCTTTCAGCTAAACGTTTCTTTACGACGGCCGGCACTCCCGCCACTAGCGTATTTGGCGGCACATCTTCGGTAACAACGGAGCCAGCGGCCGTAACCGAGCCCTTACCAATAGTAACCGGCGCTACCAACATCGTGTCCGACCCAATTTTCACATTTTCTTCGATAATCGTCTGGTGCTTATCCTTGCCGTCGTAGTTGCAGGTGATTGTGCCGGCGCCGATGTTTGTCTGCGCGCCGATCGTAGCGTCGCCAAGATATGTCAGATGCATCGACTTAGCGCCGCGACCGAGCCGGGACTTCTTAACTTCGACAAAGTTACCAACGACTGACTTTTCTTCCATCACTGCGTTCATGCGCAGGTGGGCAAACGGTCCAACAGCACAGTTCGATTGTATTTCCGAGTCTATGATTACACAGTGGTCCTTGATAACCACATCGTCGCCAATCCTGGAGTTGGTAATGCGCGTGCCTGAACGAATCTGACACCTCTCACCGATAACAGTCTGACCTTCTATCGAGACGTTAGGGTAAATCACTGAATCGTTTCCGATGCTCGCTTCGCTGGTGACATAAACGTGTGACGGATCGAGAAACGTGACGCCTGACTCGAGCATTAGCTTCCGCACGGTGTTTCGTCTCAACAGGTTCTCAAACTCGGCTAATTCCGCTCGCGTGTTGATGCCAGACACTTCGCGCGCATCATTGTGAAGATACACGGTGACGTTCTCGCTTTTGTTTAGAAGTATCTGAGGAACGTCGGTTAAGTAGTATTCGCCCTGGTCGTTGGTCGGTTTGACTTCTGCCAGCGCCGAAAACAACTTTCGCGCGTCGAAACAATAAATACCCGAATTGATTTCTTTAATTTGCCGCTCTTCTTGTCCGGCGTCGCGTTGTTCCACGATCCGAACGAACTCACTATTTGCATCGCGCACCACGCGTCCGTACCCGGTGGGATTCTCGAGCCGTACGCTTAAGATCGAGCAGGCAGCTTCCTGGCTTCGATGGTGTTCAATGAATTTATTCAACGTCTCGGGCTTTAACAACGGAACGTCGCCGGACAGTACGACTACAAGCGCGTCCGAGTCCGCGAGTTCCTCCCGCGCAGCCATAACAGCATCCCCAGTTCCTCGTTGTTCTGACTGAGTAACAAACGAAGCCAAATCGCCAATGGAATCTTTCGCAGCTCCCTCTACCTCGCCCGCTTGATGGCCAACCACCACCAACACCTTGCCTGGATTAAGTGATTCGGCCGTTCGGCAAACGTAGGAAATCAACGGTAAACCGCCAATCTCGTGCAGAACTTTGGCGCGCTCAGACTTCATCCTCGTGCCTAGTCCGGCTGCGAGAATAAGTACTGCTAGCGGTTGATCCGTTTGGCGGGGCGGTGAATTGGGAGGCTTCGAGATGGGATTGGGCTCCATGAGTTATACGGGGACGGCAGACTCAGAAGCTTGTTGACGGCAGGCGAGCACGACGCTTGCGAGCTGCTGAGAATTGTGTCGAACCTTTTCACCCGCTTCGAGCAGATTCGTGCGTATCACGATCGTCGATTGATCAACGACGGTATCAAGCGAATCGTCGTCAATACCGATTTGATGCGCGTGTTCAAGCGCGTAACGTTCCGCTTGTTCTGCGCTGATGCGCTTATCATTCACGATAACAAAATCAAAACGAATCTCTGGTGCGTAGCGCTTGATCGTTTCCAGATGCTGGCGCGCTGAATAGTTGTCAGTCTCGCCTGGTTGCGTCATTAAGTTGCAAATGAAAATCTTTGTAGCGTTGCTGTCGCCGATCGCTTTTGAAACCCGAGCAACGAGCAGATTAGGCAATATGCTCGTGTAAAGCGAACCAGGACCGATCGTGATGACGTCAGCCGCTCTGATTGACTTGAGTGCTTCCGGCAATGGTAAACACTGTTCCGGCTCTAACCTGAGATTACGAATGGGCGCACGCGAAGCCGAGATTTGAGTTTCCCCGTGCACAACCTGTCCGTCTTCAAGTTCCGCTACCAAATGAACGTCGCTGATTGTCGCAGGATAAATGTGACCTTTGCTCGCCAGCACCTCCGACGACAAGCGAACGGCCTCAGTGAAGTCTCCGGTTACTTCAGTTAAGGCCGCCAGAAACAGGTTGCCGAAACTATGTCCGCCAAGTTCACCATCTCCACGAAAACGATAACGAAACAGGCGTGACAACAGCGTCGAATCTTCCGACAGCGCAATCATACAGTTGCGAATGTCACCCGGCGGGAGCATTTGCAGCTCGTCGCGCAAGCGGCCTGAGCTGCCACCGTCGTCCGATACGGTCACAATTGCCGACAGGTTTGCAATCCAACCGTCAGTTGAATCCCGATCCCCAACGAGACGTTTCAGTCCCGCCAACAACGTAGACAAACCTGTGCCACCGCCGAGTGCCACGAGATTGAAACCACGATTATCTGGGGATAAATAATGCAAACTCTGTCTCTCCTGAGTAGGGGCGCCGCAACGGCGGTCAGACGAAATGATACCTAAAAGAAGAGGGCTTTGAAACTGTATTGTCAGAAGAACACCCGACCAGGAGAGGCTTACAGTCGTGGCTGGAAGACCAGGCGATCAAAGTCTGGGTCGTTTCGTAGGGAAGTTAAATCGTGATCGTGCTGAGCACGAACACGCAATGTGGGTTGTAAGTCGAGCGCACGCTGAAGAGATTGGATGGCCAGGTCGACTGACCCAAGCCTCGCTCGCGTCGCAGCAAGTCCGTAATGAATGTGCGCAGCCTCAGGCTCACGCTTGAGGGCCCGTTCAAACATCTCCTGCGCCGCCACGTACTCTCCGCGATTCAATTCAATCACTCCGCGGTCGTAAAGCGAATCCGCGTCACGCGGCAACATGCTTTCAGTGCGCAAACGCGCCTCAGCAACTGCCAGATAAGTTCGAGCGCGGGCTGCTACCTCTGAAACCTGCGAATACTTGTCGAGAAGTGTACGAAACTGATTTCTGGCTTCACCGAAACGCCCGCGCGTGAACTCCTTGTGCGCGCGTTCAAACGCCTTCATTGCAGCCGACTCATCAACCGTAGGTTGTCTTGGAGGCGGCGGCGCCACCGGCAAAGGTCGTTGAGCACGTACCGCAGCCAGCTTCTGAGTCTTCTTCGCTCTTACTGCAACTGCTTTTTTAGGTGCAGCCGCCTTCCGCGCCACCGGTTTGCGCGCAGGCGCTTTCTTCGTGACGCGCTTCTTCGAAAGCAACGCCTTCTTACTCGCTGCCGGCTTACGACTCTTCACTGAAGCTTTTGATTTGGCAGCTTTTCGCGGAACAGCTCGTGTTGCTTTTGCTTTGCCAGGCTTCGCGCTAGCGGGTCTCCGTTTTGCAGCAGAGCGCGGTGTAGCGACACGACTACCTGCACGTGAGCCCGAACGTTTAAGACTTTTGGTAACTGCACTCATGGAAGCCCAGTTTGAAGGGAATGTGGAGTACGAACCGTGCGAAGATGCGCTGGCAGAATAACATAGCTCCTGTCGCAAATCAACGAACATCAAGGATTTGCGGCCACAATGTTGGCCCAAGTGGGTCAAAAAGAATCACGATGGTCAACAATGGAAAACACTTGCTGCACATTGTTGGCTGTGTTACATTCCCTGACAGTCGTTCGGCGATTTATCCGGACGCCGACTTGAGTTCCAGGAAGTCAGAAAAACCGCTTTAGTCTCAGCGGCTTGACCAAGTCTCGGGAACTCGCCCCGCCAGTTTGTCCTTGCCTTCTCGATCATCAACAGAAAGTTGTATCAATGGCAGACACGCCCATTCTGCTCCGTGAGCGTCAGTACCATCAACTAAAAGCCGTGCTTGCTCGCCTCCGCATGGATGCGTCCGCGCGGGTTGTTTTTCTGGTGGACAAGGACGGCCAGGAAATCGCCGTTCAAGGGGAGATCGGAAACCTCGATACGACCAGTCTTGCCTCATTAGCCGCAGGCAACGTCGCGGCTACTGGCGGGATGGCGCAACTGATCGGGGAGAAGGAGTTTCCCACGCTTTCACACGAAGGCGAGCGCGAGAGCATTCATATCTCAGTTATCGGCCGGCTGCTGCTGGTCGTCGTCTTTGATGAACGCTCGACACTGGGATTAGTAAAACTCCGTAGTAAACAAGTCTCCCAACAGCTTGCCGCAATGATCGATGAAATCACGAATATGGATCTCGAGGACGAAGACTCACCCTTCGCCGAGATTACCGACGAAGACATCGACAGCCTGTTCCAATGAAACGCCAGAAAAAGTAAGTGCCATATGACCTTCATCAACTACGCATCGCGAGAAATTAACTGCAAAATCGTCTACTA
Source organism: Pyrinomonadaceae bacterium (assembly GCA_963730985.1). GTDB lineage: Bacteria > Acidobacteriota > Blastocatellia > Pyrinomonadales > Pyrinomonadaceae > PSRF01. The sequence continues at coordinate 190,610 of CAVSTX010000003.1, read as the reverse complement.
CGGTCCGGGACTGTGCGGGAAGACGACCAATCTCCAGCACATCTTCGAAGCGACAGCGCCGCAGGCTCGAGGGAAATTGATAAGCCTGGCAACCGAAACCGATCGCACGCTATTTTTCGACTTCATGCCGCTCGAGCTGGGAACTGTGCGTGGATTCAAAACGCGATTTCATCTCTACACAGTCCCTGGACAGGTTTTTTATGATGCGTCTCGTAAACTAATTTTGAAGGGCGTTGACGGAGTAGTCTTTGTAGCCGACTCGCAGGAAGAGCGAATGGATGCAAACGTCGAGTCGTTATACAACCTCGAAGAGAATCTGCAGTCGCAGGGTTACGACTTGATGAAGATTCCTTACGTGTTGCAGTTGAACAAGCGAGACCTGCCGAATGTTGTGCCTGTCGAGGATTTGAAGGCCGAGTTGTTACGCAAAGAAGAGCCGGTAGTTGAGGCCGTTGCTTCCACCGGAGCTGGTGTTTTCGATACTTTGAAAGCTGTCGCGAAGCAGGTGTTGACGGAGCTGCGAAAGAGCTAACCGACCTACTCCAGGGATTTCAACATCAACAATCCGTCGCCGCCGTTGGAATAGTACCTTGGCAAACGCTGGGTAATTGCATAGCCAAGTCGCTCGTACAGCTTCTGAGCAGCAAGATTAAGAGATCTCACCTCCAGCCTCACGATCCGCACGTTCTTAAGCTTAAATCCCTTCTCAACTTCTGCCATTAAACGCTGTGCGAGACGCCGCCGGCGATGTTCGGGCGCGACGCCGACAGTCGTAATGTGCCCGGTGTGATCGGGTTCGACCAACCCGATGACAAACCCGACCATCGCTCCGGTGGAGTTTACCGCCCGGTATGCAACCGCTTCCGGGGCCGTCAACAGATACTCGAATGTCTCGCGGCTATATGCTTCGCCGTCGACAAAGCAGCGCTGATCGAGGCGCCAGCAATCGTCGAGATGCGAGATCGTCAGTGGTCGAATATCGTACCGGGTGCCCGCTGCGGCCGGCACGCTGATTTGCGGCTCGCTGTCGTAACCCTCAGTTGGCGACCACCAACGCGAACGAATTTTCTTAAGAACTGCCATGGGCAAAATCTGTGTCGTGGAGTGAAGCTAGTTTAGCATCTTCGTTTTCATGATCACTAGATGCGAAAACAACTCCATCCATTCATAAACGATCACGATTGCGAAGTCTATTTCTCGCCAGGTCGGCACGCCCGGTACCTTGCTTTTACGCTGGTGGCTGCCAAGTCACTCGATGAGCATGCAGTCGCCGTAACTATAAAAGCGATATCTCTCGGCGACTGCGTGACGATAGGCGCTGAGGGTAAGTTCGTATCCGGCAAACGCTGACACGAGTAGCAGAAGGGAAGAACGCGGCAGATGAAAATTCGTCAGCAGCGCATCGGTTATACGAAACTCATAGCCGGGCGTGATGGTAAGGGCAGTTTCTTTTAGGGACGGCTCGATGTGACCGGCGGCGTTTACTGACGACTCCAATGCACGAACCGTGGTGGTGCCTACAGCTATTATTCGACCGCCGTGTGCACGCGCTTTATTTATCACCGCGGCTGCTGAGGTTGTGATTTCCATCAGTTCCGCGGCGACCTGGTGGTGGTCCACTTCCTCCACTCGCACCGGTTCAAATGTTCCGTAACCGACGTGAAGCGTAATCTCAACGACTGTTGCGCCTTTGGCTTTTATGAAGTCGATTATCGGTGGCGTGAAATGCAGTCCGGCTGTTGGCGCGGCGATAGCGCCCCGATTCCTCGCAAAGAGCGTTTGGTAGCGAACGCTGTCCTCTGTTGACGCTCCTTCGGGCCTTCTGATGTAGGGGGGCAGAGGCGTTTGTCCGAGCTCGTCAATCAAAGAGGCTGTGGGCCCGTCTCCTTCAAGACGAATCCGTCGTACACCTTCGCTTGCGCCGTCCAGGATCTCCGCTTTCAGTTTGCCCCCGAACAAGATGCTCGCGCCTGATCGTAACCGGTTGCCTGGCCGAATCAATGCTTCCCAAACGTCAGGCTGGATCTCACGTACCAACAAAACTTCGACGCGGCCGCCAGTCGGGTCGCGCTGACCGAGAAGCCTGGCCGGGAAGACGCGTGTGTTGTTAACCACCACCACGTCGCCTTCATTGACGTGCTCGGGAAAGTTGCGGAATTCCGAATCTGTCCAGGTTTTGCTACGGCGGTCTACAACGAGCATGCGGGAAGCATCGCGGCGATCGAGCGGGTGTTGCGCGATCAGTTCTTCCGGCAATTCGTAATCAAACTCAGGCAACAGCATCGGTTGAGATGGACCACACTAGGCTGGAGACGGAAAATGCGGATGTTCGCGATGAAAGACTGCAGTCAGTTGCGCGCCGAATAACAGAATCAAACTCGATACGTAGCTCCAGGTCAGGACTGCGACTACCGCGCCGACAGAACCATAAATTTGATCGTAATGAAAATAGTTAACGCTCCACGCAAACACATACTTTGCAACTTCCCAGAGGAGTCCGCCGGCAATTGCTCCTGGAAGAGTATCGCGCAAAGTTACCTCAGCTTTTGGCATGAAGCGGTAAACGAGGACGAACAGCACAACCGTGACGACATAACTTACGACGGCAAAAACGCCCTGCCAAAACACGTCGCCGACCGACAGGAGGATCGGATAACGCGCGACCTGGCGCGGAGAGAGGTTACCCGCAATGTTTCGCAGACCGACGACGACTGATGTCAGTAGGACGGAACTGGCCAGCAACAATCCGACTATCCCGACCATTCCGATTGTTAGTGCGCGGCCATGTAGAAACGTTCGCGAGGTTGCGCCCCAGATTCTATTTAAAGCGCGTTCGATTACCGCAAATACCCACGAGCCTGCCCACAAGACAACCACCACACATGTGATGATCACACCCGTACTAACGGCGGATAATGATCTGATGGTGTCGCGCAGAAACTTTCCCGAACCCGGATAGACCTCAACGGCACGCGTGAGCAACTCGGTTGCAGCTGCAATTTGGTTGCTGATCGCCAGTAGCAAAAGCAGCGCCGGAAACAAAGCCATCAAACCGAAGTAGCTCATGGCCGCGGCCGAGGTGAACAGGTCGTTTTCGTGAAATTGGTGCAGCGAGTGGCTGAGGATAGAGCGCCACGGCCCGCGATTGCGGACACCAAAAGAGTGACGCGTAAAAGAAGATAACCTTCCCATTTCCGTTCTAAGGGTTGACGGCTGTTATTGCAAAACAGAACGTAGCAAATTCTTCACTGAGAATCGAACAGGCTGGGCTTGAGCGTGCCGGAGGGTGTTAAGCCGAAGTGTTCGTACGCCAGACGGGTTGCCATGCGCCCGCGGGGAGTGCGATCGAGGAACCCAATCTGAATTAAGTAAGGCTCGATGATTTCCTCAATCGAGTCTTTCTCTTCATGAATCGATGCCGAGATGGTACCTAGACCGACGGGACCGCCATTGAACTTTTCGATAATGGTAAACACCAGTTTTCGGTCCATTTCGTCGAGGCCAAACGTGTCGACTTCCATTCGATTCAACGCATCGTTCGCAACCTCACGGGTGATGCGCCCGTCATAATCGACTTCGGCGTAGTCGCGAACACGCCTGAGCAGCCGGTTCACAATGCGCGGCGTGCCTCTCGAGCGACGGGCGATTTCTCGCGCGCCATCGTCGTCGATCTCAACGCCCAGGATCTCCGCAGAACGTTTGCAAATGATCTCGAGGTCTTCGTGCGGGTAAAAATCAAGATGGAAAATTATCCCGAACCGGCCGCGCAGAGGCGCTGTTATTAAACCGGCTCGCGTAGTCGCTCCAACGAGCGTGAACTTTGGAAGATCGAGTTTTATCGATCGAGCCCCGGCGCCCTGCCCGATCATGAAATCGAATTTGTAGTCTTCCATTGCTGGGTAGAGCTTTTCTTCCAGCGCCGGCAGCAACCTGTGAATCTCGTCAATGAATAGGACGTGCCCTTCCTGAAGGTTCATTAGCAACGCGGCAATGTCGCCCGTCTTTTCAATTGCCGGACCCGCAGTGGAATGGAGTTCAGCCCCCATTTCATTTGCAATGATGTTCGCTAGGGTGGTTTTCCCGAGGCCCGGTGGGCCAGTCAATAGCACGTGGTCCAATGCTTCCTTGCGAGCCAGCGCGGCTTTCATGTAAACGCGCAGGTTCTCTTTTACCTGGCGCTGTCCAATGTAGTCAGCAAGCCTGGTTGGCCGCACCGTCAGTTCGAATTGACGTTCGGCCTCGCTTAACGGCGCCCGTGCTGGTCCTTCAGATGACATAACTTGTAGCGCTGTCTCCCTCCCCGCGAGCGGGGAGGGCAGGGGTGGGGTTTTGCGTTGTCCTTACCTCTCCCCTAACCCCTCTCCACTGTGGTGGAGAGGGGCAATGCAAAACCATTTCTGAACCGCTCGTCAGCGGTTTGCTTACACCTTTGCGAGTTTCTTCAAACTGCGTCGCAGGATTACTTCGACGGTTACCTCGCCGCCTTCGTCCATCGCCGAACTCACCGCCTTCTCCGCAGCGTTCCTTTGATAGCCAAGATTCACAAGCGCAGACAACACATCGGCGCGCATCGAATCTTCCGTTGTTTCGCGTGGTTCTCCGGCATCAGCCCTCAGTTCGTCTTCAAACTCAGCCGAGGCGAGTGACGCGACTTTATCACGTAACTCCATGACCAGGCGCTCAGCAGTTTTGCGACCGATGCCTGGAATTAACGTTAACTTCGCCAGGTTGTTCGTCCGGATGGACGAGATCATTTCGTCGGCACTCATTCCCGAAAGCAGCTTGATGCCGAGCTGCGGTCCAATTCCGCTTACTGAAATCACCCGCAGGAACAATTCACGTTCGCGCGCAGTCTTAAATCCAAAGAGCTGCAACGTGTCTTCGCGTACATGTGTGTAGATGCGCAGTTGTACATTCGACCCGGGTTCTTCGAGGTCATAAAACGTCGATACGGGGATGTTGACTTCATAACCCACGCCACCAACATCGACGATTACTGCGTTTGGTTGTTTGGAAAGTAAAGTGCCGGTCAGGTGTGCAATCATTAGCGTTTGAACAAACGAGCCGATTGTAGTTGAGGAGCGAGCGATGGGCAACGACTTGTTGGGCGAATACAAGAGGCGGTCGTCTCCTTAGCACCGCGCTTTAGCGCGGTGAACTCAGGTCACGCGAAAACGCGAAACCGTTTAAACGGTTTCATTCTCTGCGTCTCTCGGCCTCACCGCGCTGAAGCGCGGTGCTAATTGAGACAAAACAGGCGCTTCTTACCATTCGAGTTGTATTGGGTCTATACTTGGCACAGGCGCCCTCAAATGAAGTCAGAAAAAATTTCAGAATTAACCACCAACCGTTTGAGCGTTTACCTGCGGTGTCTGAACACACTCTCGGCGGCCGGCATCAAGAGTATTTCTTCACGAGCATTAGCTGAGCAGTTCAAGCTCAATTCGGCGCAAATCAGAAAAGATCTGGGCTACTTCGGGGAATTTGGTGTGCGTGGCGTTGGCTACTCGGTCGAGGATCTGCGGCTGCACATAACGAAGATACTCGGCCTGGACAGGCCACATCGGGTCGGGATTGTGGGCGCCGGGCGTTTAGGGTCCGCGCTGGCAAATTACAAGGGGTTTAACCGCTCTAACTTTACGGTAGTTGCGCTTTTTGACAACGATGACGAGAAGATTGGCAGTCGTGTTGGTGAAGACAAACTGCTAATCCACGATGTCAGCAAGATGCCACGCGTAGTTGAAGAAGAATCAATTGACGTTATGGTGATCGCTGTTCCAGCGCGGGCCGCGCAGCGAGTTCTAAACCACGTAATGGCGGCAGGCATCAAGGCTGTTTTAAATTTTGCGCCCGCTTCATTGAGCGCGCGCCTGGATGTGAAGGTGAAGACAGTTGATCTGACGACCTCGCTCGAATCGTTGTCTTATTACCTGTCGCGTCCGCAGGCAAGCGCGGTAACGAAAGGTAAACGGACGAGGCATATCGAGCAGCGTAACGAGTTAACGGAACGGAAACTTTAAGCGACCCTGGGCAATGGACGAACAAACTGCACGGCGCGAAATAGTCAACATCGGACGTCTCCTTTACGAGCGGAGCTACGTTGTTTCTTCTGACGGAAACGTCAGCGTGCGGCTCGACGACGGAAGAATCGTCGCGACGCCGACGATGATGTGCAAAGGCCGGATGACCGAAGATTCTCTGGCCGTCACTGACGCCGGTGGCAAGCCCCTTACCTCAAGAAAACCTTCCAGCGAGTTGCAGATGCATCTCCTGATCTACCAGGAGCGACCGGACGTCAAAGCTGTTTGCCATGCTCATCCGCCACACGGCACCGCGTTCGCAGTCGCTGGTCTCGCGATTGATCAGCCAATCTTGTCGGAAGTAATCCTGACGCTTGGTTGCGTGCCTTTGGCGGGCTACGGAACGCCGTCCACTAACGAGGTGACGGAAGCCATGCGTCCGCTCGTCAAACATCACAACGCGCTGCTGATGGCAAACCACGGCGCCGTCGCCTACGGATCGGATCTTTGGCAAGCATTCGATCGGCTTGAGACTTTGGAACATACCGCTCGTATCGCCATACTCGCGCGAATTCTGGGCGGCTCGCGAAATCTGCCAACCGACGCGATCGAGAAACTGATCAACTTACGCGAAGCTGCGGGATATCTTGGCGAAGGTGGACGCTGCCAGGCGTGCGGATATTTGCACGAAACACAGATTGCATGTCCTACGGGGGACCGGCCGGCGCCGGCGGTTTTAGACGGTATTTCCGCGAATGGATCCGGCAAGGTTTACCTAACGAGAGAAGAATTAGTGGAACTGTTAACGCAGGTGATGATGTCGCAGCGGCTCGGTCCGGGAAATGTTTGGTGAAAGTCGGGCGGGTGATGCGCGGAGGTGTTCGCGTTTCCGCCTTTTATGCCCACCGCTCTTTTGATCTGAGATCTGAAATCTGAGATTTGAACTTGAGATTGTCGAGATTTCGCATGGTGAATGCTGAATGGTAAATAGTCTCGAAGTCATCTACTATTTACCATCCACGATTTACCATTCACGCCAACAGGAGCAACTGAATGCAAGAAGCACTCGGCATGGTTGAAACCAAAGGTCTGGTCGCGATGATCGAAGCGGCTGACGCGATGGTCAAAGCCGCTAACGTTACGCTCATTGGATACGAAAAAATCGGCGCGGGCTTCGTCACCGCCATTGTCCGCGGAGACGTCGCAGCTGTGAAGGCTGCGACTGACGCCGGTGCAGCCGCCGCGCGCCGTGTCGGTGAGTTAGTCAGCGTGCACGTCATTCCGCGTCCGCATGGCAGTGTTGATGAAGCGCTTCCGATCGGCAATCGCTAAGCATGATCATAGCGCGCATTTTGGGCACGGTTGTCTCGACGCAAAAAGACGAACGGTTGCTCGGAAAAAAGTTGCTGATTGTGCGTCCCATCAACATCGATGGGAGCGACACAACCGGCTACGTCGTAGCCGTTGATACGGTCGGCGCCGGATTCCACGAGCGAGTGCTTGTAGTTGCGGGTTCCAGCGCGCGACTCGCGCAGGGAATGAAAGATACGCCCGTCGATGCAGCAATCGTCGGTGTCATCGACACGGTTGATATACAGGCGCCTGAGTAAGCGGAAAAGAAATGCAATTAGCAAGGGTCATCGGAACAGTCGTAGCAACAGTCAAGAACGACTCACTTGAGGGTCGAAAGCTTCTGGTGGTGCAGACGCTTAACAAGGACCTCGAACCGTCAGGTAAGCCGTTGGTGGCGGTAGATGCGATCGGAGCCGGAATCGGCGAACTCGTGTTCTGGTGCCGAGGCAAAGAGGCCAGCTTTCCTTTCAAACGAGAAGACACTCCAACTGACTGCACGATTATTGGAATAGTTGATTCGGATGCACATGTGTCGAACGGACGGAACGTAGTTTCAAAATGATTCTCGCAAAAGTGGTTGGCAACATCGTGGCGACGCAAAAGAACCAGCGCTATGAAAACGCGCGCGTGATGTTGTGCCAGCAAATCACGCCTGAGGGAGACGAAACAGCCTATTCAGTTTTGGCGCTGGACGCAGTTGATTCGGGAGTCGGAGACACGGTTTTGATTGTGCAGGAAGGATGGAGCGCGTCTACGACTGCCACTGGTAAGCCGCAGGCGGCCATTGATTCAGCGATCGTCGGTGTGGTTGATCGTATTGACCTGTTGTCCGCAGACACTTTGCAGAACAGTGAGCGATAGCGCGTGGCTGCAAGCAGGAACTAATAAACATACTTGATTTCGCCGGGCAATCCTGACCATAGCGTCCGCTCGTTATCGCTCGCGGAACAAGGTTCGACGCTTCGATATCAGTAAAATCATGAGCACGGAATTGGACCAGGCCCGACAGATAGCGGAAAGGATCGCAAGGCGCGTTTCCAACGATCCCGGCTCGCAAACCCGCGCCTCCGCGTCGCCTGAAGTCAGTGCACAACTCGCCGCCGTTCGTGCCGGCCTGAGTGAACTTCAGCAGAAGCTTCATCAGATCGAAGCCAGCGTAACTTCAACCCCGCAACGAAGCACTTCCGCTCCGCCGACGTCGCAGCAATCACAACCTGTTTTGATAACCCACTCGCCGTGGTTGGCGGGAATCAATTCATCCTATTCCCACCCGAGCCAGGAACGTTTTGGCGTAGAGGAAGCGACTGTGACAGAGCTCGTCGATTTTTTTGAGAAAGAAAAAATCTGTAACGTCGAACCCGGCGGCAAGCCCTGCGATCATTGCGCGATGTGCAGCTCTCGCGGGTTCTAGACGTTTTTCCAGCGAACGAAAAAAGAGGCCGCCCGAAATATTTGGGCGACCTCTTTCATTTTTCAGCGCCGGCGCTGTTTTTATCTCGCAGGTGACGGACTTGGCCGCAAGGTGTTGGCATCAATGCGCGGCACCTGAGAAGCCCCTTCTTCCGCTTTGAAATACGGTTCTTCCTTGAAACCGAACAACTTTGCCGAGATCACAGTCGGGAACTTCGCGCGGGTAGTGTTGTAATCCTGCGTCGCGTCGTTGTAGTCCTTGCGCGAGGTAGCAATCCGGTTTTCTGTCCCTACAAGTTCATCCTGCGCCTTCATGAAGTTTTCGTTTGAACGCAACTGCGGATAGGCCTCCTGCAATACCAGCAGCCGGCCAATTGTGCCTCCAAAACTGTTTGCCGCATCGATCACTGCCTGCTTTTGCTCCGGCGACTTGTCGCCGCCTTCGCCCTGCGGCGCTTGCTGCGAAGCATTCAATAGCCGCGAGCGTGCTTCGGCTATTTTCCCAAAAACCTCTTGTTCCTGAACGCCCGCCATCTTGGCTGTTTCGATCAGATTGTTAAGCAAGTCAGAGCGCCGTTGCAATTGCGTCTCAACGTTGGCCCATTTACCTTTCACATTCTGCTGTTTGGTAGTTAGCGTGTTATAGCCACACCCGCCCGCAGTCGCTGTCACAAACACCAACAAAGCAAGCAATCCTAGTTTTCGTTGAATCATTTCGACTTCTCCTGAGTTCGATCGAATTCATCCACAGCTTCGACGACGTGTTGAAGCTGCTCCATGTATTCGGCGAAGATTTGGTTCACTTCAGTTTCGGTTGAGGGCACATAATCGTTCGCGCGAAACGCGAAAATCTTTTCAAAGGGCTCGGCATTCAGTTGAAAACGTCGAACTGCGGCGCGCACCGTTTCGGTTTTGCCTACTGGCGGCTGCTCGCCATAAAGAAGCAGCACGGCTCCAAACAAGGCGGCAAAACTGGAAAGGCTGTCGCTCATCAAGTCGCAAAGTTTTCCAATCGAAACAGACGCAGGAATGTACATCCGGCGCAACTGAATCAGCTTGCTTCGTAATTCGTACTCGGTTTGGTGGCGCAGGTTTGTGTCGGAGAATTGCAATCCAGCGAAGCAGTCAGGTCCATACAGGACCTGGCGAGCGTGGGCCATCTGATGAAACTCAATTGGAAACACGTCAGCGGCGTCTGACAACTCTTCAGTGGTGAAATAAACCGGCATGGGATTGCCTAGCCGTTGCCATTCGCGCGTCGGAGCTTGCGCGAGACGTAGATCCTCGGGAGTTATGCGTTTGAGCGTGATCAGTACGTTGTAATCAGAATAGAGCTCGTCGTGGTCGCCAGTTGTGGCGGAGCCGTACAACACGACCGAGCAGAGATTGTCGCCGTGTGATGCGATTAGATCTTTAAGCAGCCCGTTCAGGGCGTTGTGCACTACTGTTTTAACCATATTTGAATTGGCGTGATCCTATCACGTGGCACGTCGTCTCGCCCGTGAAGCCCGGGCAAGTGCCCGGCCACGCGGTAGTTGCTACCAACCGCCTCCCGCACCGCCGCCGCCGGCGCTGCCGCCTCCAAAACCTCCTCCGAAACCTCCGCCGCCGCCACCAAAACCACCACCGCCGCCAAATCCGCCGCCACCGAACCCGCCACTACTCCATCCGCTGGATCTGCCGCTACTGCTCGCCGCATTTATCGCGGTATTTAAGAGCATCCACTTCCACCAGGAACCGCCGCCACCGCCGCCGCGACCACCGCCGCCCTTATTCCTTGAAAAACCAACAATCAGGAGGAAAAGAATGATGATGCCGCAGCAGATCGCGTTGTTGAATCCTCCGCGTCGGGATCCGCTGACGGGCGATTCCGGAACATCCGTGTAAGCTCGCCGTTGGTCGATGCCCTCGATTGTGAACCCACGTCTTTGCGCGAGCGTGGCAACGTAGGCCTCAACCGTGTCATATATCCCTTTGCTGTAGTTGCCTTGCTTGAATGCCGGCACCAGTTTTTCCCGTTGGATCTGTCCGACAATTCCGTCAGTCAGGTCGCCCTCAAGGTGATAGCCAACCTGCGTGTAGTACTTGCGGTCGCTTATCGCCACTACCAACAGGAATCCATCGTTGGTTTTGGTGCCAATTCCCCAACCGCGATAAATCGCCAGCGAGTAATCAAAAATGTCCTGTCCGCCAGTGGTATCAACCGTGACAACTGCATACTCGGTATCTGCGCGCTCTTTTAAGTTGATGTAAATGGCTTCGAGTTTGGCACGCGTCTCGGCGTCAATGACGTTCGCGTTATCGACAATGGGATTAAACGGAGAGGGAAGAGGAATGGGCGACTGGGCAGTCTGCGCCTGGGCCCGCTGGTAACTGACAAGACAGATCGAAACGGCGATCAGAACTAACCAGAGTCCCCGGCGGTAAACTTCAAATCTTGAGTTGGTATTGCTCAATGAACTGATGCTGTTAACTAGCTATCCCTCGATCAACTTGTGCAGTAAATAGAAAAGGGCCACTCCTACAAAAACGACAATCGACACCATCGGGTTTCGTTCTTCTTTGTGATTCACCTCGGGAATCAGATCACTGGCAGCAACGTACAAGGTGACTCCGGCAGAGAACGGCAATGCGTAACCGACGGCGCTATTCATTCGTGTGTCCAGCAAAGCCACTGCTATTACGCCCGCAAGAGTGGCCGCGCCAATGGCGATCGTCGCCAGCAAAGCCGTTCGCGTCGAACGTCCTGATGCGAGCATTATCGAAGCGACGGTAAAACCTTCAGGCATCTTGTGCAGCAGTATTGCGATGAACACGAGCAATCCAACACGAAAGTTAACCAGGAAGGCCGCTGCGATCGAAACACCGTCGAAGAATGTGTGTATCCAAAGTCCACCGACGGCGGCATAAGCAGCAGACGGGCGCATGAACGATTCGGGATGCGTTTCCGCGCCGAAGTGGAAGTGCGGAGCGATCGTGTGTTCAAAGAGCTGGATCAACAGGTAACCGCCCAGCAGCAAAGTCATTGCACCGACAATTGCCTGACCTATGCCGTCTCCAACGGTGTCAGCACTCCAAATCTTTACCGTCTCCGGAATTATCTCGATAAAGATCGCTGCCATCATGAAGCCGGCACCCAGGGCCACCAGGTACTTGAGAAAGCGCTCGCCAAAACGGTGCGCGCCCGATCTGATCAGCACAAATCCACCGAGTAGATTTGCGCCGGCAGCAAGCAAACCGAAAAAGAGCAGACTGACAAATCCGCCGGAGTCGAGGTTCATCTAGTTGTAAGTAGAAAAGAAATCTGTGGCAGAAGCATGGCGCGTCAATATACAACAACATGCGGTACAGACTTGAATCGGCCCCACAATCGCTCGACCTTGCCGCTTTGAGGCGGAGTCTTTCGAAGGCCCATAGACCGAAGGCTGCACCACACACAGGCCGACAACAGGCGTACAGTAAGATCGCGTTCAGGCGCAAAACCGCCCAAAAACCCTAGGTTTTTCAAGGAAAGTCTATTGACACCCAAAATGATGGAGCGTAGTATCCGGCGTGGGTGGTCAAAAGTGGTCGGAAGTGGGTCCAACCTCGTAGCAGCCGATCATTTGAGCAACTTTTCCAAACAGGCCACCCGCCAAACTCTATTGAGCGTTCAAGCCTATGCTTCGGGGAAACTACACGGCCCGAATAGATGTGAAGGGTCGGCTAAAGGTGCCGACGCCGTTCCGCAGGCTTTTGGAAGAGAAGCACGGCGGGGAATTCTACATAACCAGTCTAACAGGTGACAACGTCCGGATTTACCCGCTGCCCGAATGGGAATCAATAGAGCAGCGCCTTTCACTTCTGCCGACGATGGATCCGGCACGGCGCAAGTTCCTTGACAGAACGAACTACTACGGTCAACAGGCAACGATCGATGGCCAGGGGCGACTGTTAATCCATCCCTTGCTGCGCAAGAGCGCGGCGGTGATAGGAGACGTCGCGGTACTGGGTTATCTGACGTACCTGGAGGTTTGGGAACTGGATGTATTCAAGGCTCGCTTGCTGGCGGATCCCTATACAGAGGACGACGAAGCAGCGATCGCGAAGTTGGGTATTTAGTAAATGGTCGTCGGTAAATGGTAAATCGTAAATGGTCCGTATCTTCTATTTACTATTCACTATTTACCATTCACCAGTTGACAGATCTTTGAACGAGATCACGGGGCGGTGGTGATGGCTGCGCCTTTGGGGGGCATGGGCGCGCCCCATCGCCCCGTGCTGCTTCGAGAGAGCATTCAGTTTCTCGCGCCAGAGCGAGGAGGGCTCTACGTTGACTGCACGGTTGGCCTTGGTGGTCATAGCGAAGCGATCCTGGAGTCGTCGACCGCATCAAGAGTGGTTGGACTTGATCGCGACGCCGAAGCCTTAAGAATTGCTACCGAGCGGCTGTCGCAGTTTGGTTCACGGTTTCGTCCGGTGCACGCAGATTTTCGCGATATCCAGCGCGTGCTGGATGAGTTTCAGGAGGATCCACCCGCAGGCATTCTCGCCGACCTTGGGGTTTCGTCTTTACAGTTTGATTCCCCAACTCGCGGCTTCAGTTTTCGGTTTGATGCGCCGCTGGATATGCGCATGAACGCCGAGAGCAACGAAGAGACTGCCGCTGATTTGTTGCTGCGATTACCGGAAGAGGAGATTGCAGCAATCATCTATCAGTATGGCGAAGAGCGTAACTCACGACGCATCGCCAAATGGATAGTTGAAGCCCGCGAACAGGGCAATCCGATCACCACGACGAGGGAATTAGCTGACCTCGTGGCTCGCGCTTCGGGAAGGCATAAGCGGTGGCAGATTCACCCGGCGACGCGAACGTTTCAAGCCTTAAGAATCGCGGTCAACAAAGAACTTGATGGTTTAGCTTCATTCCTCGAGACCGCAATCGATCTTTTACAGCCCGACGGACGCCTCGTTGTTATCACGTTTCATTCGCTCGAAGATCGGATCGTGAAGCACGAGCTGCGACGACTTTCCGGCTACTGTGAATGTGATGTCCGCCAGGATGTTTGCACTTGCGGGGCACAAGATGTCGTCGAGGTTTTAACGAAACGTCCCGTAGTGCCTGACGCAGCCGAGATAGAGATTAACCCGCGATCGCGCAGCGCCAAATTACGAGCGTGTCGCAAGTTGAGTACGATTTGAAAATTAACTGACCCGGAGTTCCCTCGATGAGAAGACTTCCCTCGGCGCATCGAAATGCCAAAATTCGCCATGAACGCGACGTTCGCGCTCTCCACCGTCTTGCGATGTTGCTCTGCTGTGGACTCGTCTTAGCCGGCGGTTTTGTTTTCGCGGCGCGACAACATTTTACAGCGGTGCAGTATGGATACCAGAGTGAAAACCTTCGTCGCGAACGTGAACGTTTGCTTCAGGAGCAACAACACCTCATGTTGCAGCGCGAGCAGGCGTTTGCTCCGGCCCGACTCGAAGTTGAAGCTCGAGGACTGGGTTTGAAGCCGTTACTGGCGGGCCAACTCGGAACTCCGAAGGCACCCAAACAGAGCCAAATACCGCTCGCCCCAGCTCTGCTTAATCCTTCCGCGTCGTTACAGCGTTAGAAAAGAGTTTGTTACTGCCGAGGCCCTCGATTGAGGGTCCTCGTCGTTCGGGTCAGCAAGAAGGGAACTTCCAGGGAATGTTGGCGCGTCGTTCCGCTCCAGAATCACAATCCGACGTTTCGATTCGCCGCACGTTGTTTGTTGCGGCTTTCGTCGTTTTTTGGATGCTCGGAATCAGCGCGCGGCTCGTGTATTTGCAGGTGTCGAGCCACGACGAGCTCGTCGAGCGAGCGCAGAGACAACAACAGGACGCCGTCGAGACAACTGCGCAACGCGGGCCGGTTTTGGATCGGCAGGGACGAGAACTCGCGCGAAGCATCGACACGCTTTCGGTATTTGTTGCGCCGGACGAATTCCCGGGAAAGAGTGATGCGGAAGCGCTCGGTTCGATCGAGTGCACCACGAACACGCTCGCATCGTTACTCAATCTGGATCGGCAACCGCTACAGCAGCGCATCATCGAAGCTCGCAAGACCGGCCGCCGCTTCATGTGGATTGCGCGGCGTGTGACACCGGACGTCGCGCATGCTGTTGAAGAAGCGAAACTGGTGGGCGTCCACACGAGGAAAGAACCGAAACGTTTTTATCCTAACGGCGCGCTTGCGGCTAGCGTGCTTGGGTTTGTTGGGCTGGATGGAAGCGGGCTCGCCGGCATCGAACAGGTTTACAACGAGAAGATTGTCGGCGAACCAGGAAAGCTTTTCATTGAGCGAGATTCGCGGGGTGGAGCATACGAAAGCACCGAGGTGCCGGGTCGTCCTGGCCAGACGGTGGTGCTGACGATCGATCAGACGATCCAGTATTACGCAGAAGCAGCCTTAGTCACCGCCGTCTCGGAGTCAAAAGCGAAATCAGGCACTGCGATTGTGCTCGACCCGCGGAGCGGCGAAATTCTCGCGCTCGCAAACGCCCCAACCTTCGATCCGAACGATGTCGGCGCTGCCTCACCGGAAACGCGCGCGAATGTAGCGTTGCAGCACATCTACGAACCGGGATCGACTTTCAAGGTCGTTGCATTCTCGGCCGCGCTTGAGAAAGGGCTCGCCAAGCCCTCCGATGTGATTGATTGCCAAATGGGATCGATCACTGTCGCAAAGAGAGTGATTCATGACCACACTCCGTTTGGAACATTGACGCTGACGGAAGCCCTGGCGAAGTCGAGTAACGTTGCCGCAATCAAGTTGGGTCTGCGAGTTGGCGACCAGACCATGCACGACTACATCACGCGATTCGGATTTGGCTCGCGCACGGGAGTTGAGTTGCCCGGCGAGACTGCCGGCATCGTTCATCCTGTTAGGCGTTGGCTGCCTTCATCAATTGGTTCGGTCGCGATCGGACAGGAAATTGGCGTTACGCCGTTGCAGATGGCTTCGGCATTTGGCGCTTTGGCCAACGACGGCGTACGCGTTACGCCGCACCTGATTCGCGAAATTCGAAAGTCGAACGGCGGCGTCACTTATCGCCCGGCTCCCGAGCAACGCCGCGTCATCAGTAAGGAGACTGCCAGTGCGTTGCGCGGAATGTTGGAAGACGTGACCTTGAACGGGACAGCGAAACAGGCGCAGCTCGACGGTTACACAGCTGCTGGAAAGACAGGTACTGCGCAGAAAATCGACCCGAAGACACGAACGTATTCGCAGACGAAACACGTCGCCTCGTTTGTCGGCTTCGCTCCTGTTAACAACCCTGCTGTCGTAATCATCGTGGTTATTGATGAACCAGCGGGCGCGTACCACGGTGGTGATGTTGCCGCGCCGGTGTTTCGGCAAATTGCAGAACAGGTGTTGCCGGAGTTGGGTGTGATGCCTGACACCGATTTCAAAGAGCCGACTCAGTTGATTGCGATGGCTTTACAAACTCCGGAAAAAATCGCCGCCCTCGGTGATCGGGTGCGTGAAGAGCAAGTTCGCGCTTCCACGTTGCCCCAGACGACACGCGATGCCAGGGGCCGCGAAGTTGTTTATGCAGTGACAACGAACAAAGCGATCCTGATGCCTGATTTGCGCGGACGAAGCGTGAGAGATGTCGCGCGAGCATGCGCGCAGCTGGGCATGCAGTTGGAGGCGCACGGCGACGGCCGCGTTGTGAAGCAGATGCCTGAACCCGGCACTGAATTGCGGCCGGGACAGACTATCTATGTTGACTTTGCAAGGTGACGCAAACTTCAGTTTGGGTTTACAGGGAAAAAGGAGCAACGGAATGATCCCCCAGCGAACCGCCAATACCGAGCTCTTTGGAAACGGATTGAAATCGCGCGTTACCGCTTGCCGAAAGCGCCTGCGCACACACCGCGTGACGGAAAAACCCAGCGCGTGCCGGGAATTGGACGAGGCGTTGGAGGCGGCGGATGATGCCCCGTTTCCTGCGGACTCCCCTGCGGTGCGACAATCTCTCAATGAGATCTCAAATTTCAGATCTCATATCTCAAATCAGTCGCCGGAATTAACGTCCGGCGGTTGCGACAGCGTAGAGAGATTGTTCGAAGGGCAAGAGGCCGGCATCCCGTGAATTTAAGAGAGGCATCGATTTTAATGGGCGCCAACGCCGAGGCAATGGCCCCCGAGTTGTTTGACAAAAAAATCAGAGACTTTTCCATAGACTCGCGTTCTGTAAAAGCGGGCGAACTCTTCTTTGCCTTATCGCAGGAAGATTACGCCCGCGCCGGTTTTAATGGGACGTTCGCCGACGCGCATGAGTTTATCGCCGGCGCGTTCGAACGCGGCGCCATCGCCGCGGTCGCGCGCAGGGATCGACTCAACGACGACTCGCCGCTGTCGGCGTTGAAGGATCGTCTACTTCTGGTTGAAGACGCGATTGCGGCGCTGCAAAAGTTGGCCCACGAAGTTTACCGCCAGTGGGGCAAGCCTGTTGTTGGTATAACCGGCAGCGCCGGGAAAACTACTGCCAAGGAATTGACCGCACATGTTTTGCAGTCGGCTGGCCGGCGAGTTTTGAAAAGCGAGCGAAACTACAACAACGGACTCGGCCTGCCGCTTTCAGTTTTGCAAATGGTGAGCGACGACAGATCTCCCGATCAATTCGACATCGCAGTCCTGGAGATGGGAATGTCATCGCCGACACACGAGATTCGGCGGCTAGTGCAAATTACTCCCCCCGATGTTGCGGTTGAGTTGATGGTTGCGCCGGTCCATCTTGAGTATCTCGGCAGCATTGAAAACATTGCAGCCGCAAAAGCCGAACTGGTCGAAGGTTTGAAGCCCGAAGGTATTGCGGTATTGAACGCGGACGATGATTGGGTGATGGGAATGCGCGACAAGCACCGTGGTCGCGCGATTACGTTTGGCATTGAACGCGCTTCAGACGTTGCCGCACGAGACATTGACGTTGAAACGCTCGGTTTAATCAGTTTTCGTTTGATAACGCCGGATGGCGAAGCGCCAGCGACTCTGCCGATGAGCGGCCGTCACAACCTGATGAATGCGTTGGCCGCGGCGGCGGTTGGCACGAGTTTCGGAGTCAGCGCCCAGCAGATTGCCGAAGCGCTGGCAACGGCGAAGCCGCCACGAATGCGCGGCGAGGTATTGGATTTTGCGGCAGGCTTTCGAGTCGTAGATGATTCGTACAACTCGAATCCCCGGTCGTTGATCAACATGGTGCGAACGATAACCGAGGGCGGCAACAGTTCGCGTCGCCGGATTGTCATCGCCGGAGAGATGTTGGAATTAGGGCCAGACGCCGCGAAGCTTCACCACGAAGCCGGACAGGAAATTGCCGAAGCCGGGATTGATGTTCTTTGGGGCGTACGCGGTTTAGCGGCTGAAGTTGTCGGTGGTGCCGGTGCAGCTGGACTTAAGAACACCGCGTTCTTCGAAAATTCCGAAGAGGCGGCGAAGGCTTTGTTGGATGAAGTGAAGGAAGGCGACCTGGTGTTGGTGAAGGGCTCACGCGGTGTAGCCACCGACAAGATAGTCGCTGCGTTGAAGCAACGTTTTCCATTGGCGGGCGAAGACAAGCAATAACCCGCATGCGCGGTCGCAAACCGAAAGTTTGCGGTACAAGTCGTTTACGAATGATTTATTACCTTCTATACGAACTGCTTTACAACCACTTCAAGGATAAGGAGTGGTATCTCGTCAAGGCCCTCAACGTTTTTCAGTACGTCACCTTCCGAACTGCCTACGCCACCATTACAGCGCTGCTGCTGTCATTGGTTTTCGGCGGCAAATTGATCGAGGCGTTGCGCAGTTGGAATATCGGCCAACAGATTCGCGAAGAAGGTCCGCAGGGACACATGGCCAAACGTGGCACTCCGACGATGGGTGGAGTGCTAATCGTCGGTTCAGTCGTTCTTTCAACTTTGCTGTGGGCGAAACTGTCGAGCGCTTACGTTTGGATTGTTGTGATCGCCACGGTCCTGTTCGGCGCTATTGGGTTTGCCGACGACTACTACAAGATGGCGAAGCAACGCAGCCTTGGTTTGACGGGCAAACAGAAGCTGCTGGGCCAGTTGCTGATCGCGATCGGTGTTTGGTTAGCCCTGTTTCTACTAACGAAGTACTTCGGTAGCGACTACTCGTGGAACATCAGCATCCCGTTTGTTAAATCGACGGCTAACCCGACCGGCATCAGTTTCATCGGCCCGTATCTGTATCTGTTCTTCATCATCATCGTGCTGATCGGTTTTTCAAATGCGGTGAACCTGACCGACGGCCTTGATGGACTCGCCATCAGCGTGACGTTCATCGCGATGACCGCGCTCACCGGGTTGACGTATCTGAGCAGCGATGCACGCTGGGCAAGCTACCTGGACTTGACGCACCGGCCACAGGCTGCGGAGCTGACAGTTTTTTGCGGTGCGATGGCCGGAGCCAGTCTCGGCTTTCTCTGGTACAACGCGCCACCCGCTGAAGTATTTATGGGCGACGTGGGCAGCCTCGCGATAGGCGGCGCGCTGGGAACAGTAGCGGTGCTGACGAAGCAGGAATTCATGTTGTTGATGGTGGGCGGGGTGTTTGTGATCGAGGCGTTTTCAGTGATGTTGCAGGTAAGCGTTTTCAAGATGACCAAGCGCACGACGGGCACCGGGCGTCGCATGTTCAAGATGACGCCGCTGCACCATCACTTTGAAATGCAGGATTGGAAGGAGTCGAAGATCGTCTTTCGCTTTTTGATTCTCGCAATTCTGTTCGCGCTGTTGAGTTTGTCGACTTTGAAACTACGGTAGTGGCACGGGCATCTTTCTCGCCCCTCTCCGCTAGCGGAGAGGGGATGGGGGAGAGGCGGTGAGCGCGTCAAACCCCACTCCTAACCCCTCCCCGCTGGCGGGGAGGGGAACTGAGGTCTCGAAATTGTTTGGAAGTAGCAGGCAAGAAAGTTTTGGTGATGGGAGCGGCGCGCAGCGGGATTGCGTCTGCGCGATTTCTCGCAGATCGAGGCGCGACTGTAGCTCTTAACGACGCCAAGCCCGTAGAGCAATGGACGGAAGCGGCAACCGCACTCAAAGACCAGGGCGTAGGGCTATTACCCGGTGAGGTCCCGGGATGGTTGTTGGACCAGATCGAACTGTTAGTGCTCAGCCCGGGCGTGCCGGCGAAATCAATTCCGATTCGTTACGCCGAACGCGCCGGAGCGGATGTTATTGGCGAAGTGGAGTTGGCCTGGAGGTTCTTGAAAGGACGCGTCGTCGCTATCACCGGGAGCAACGGCAAAACCACAACCACCACATTGGTGGGCGAGTTGCTGAAGAATGCTGGATTACAAACGCAGGTGGGCGGAAACATTGGAACGCCGTTGATATCGATGGTTGAAACGTCAACTGAAGAGGGTTGGACCGTGGTGGAGCTGTCGAGCTTTCAGCTCGAAACAATCCATGACTTTCGGCCGGACGTGGCCGCAGTGTTGAACGTTACGCCGAACCACATGGACCGTTACGAGTCGTTCAATGATTACGCGGCAGCCAAGCACCGCATATTCATGAATCAGGTCGCAGGGAATGTCGCCATCCTGAACGCAGATGACGAAACAGTTGCGAGTTGGGCAAACGGATTGCGAGCGCACGTAGTCAGCTTCAGCGTGAAACGCGAACTTGAAGAAGGATTGTTTTTGCGAGGACGTGAAATCGTCTCGCGCAGCGGCAACAAGGAAAAAGTTTTGATGAATCGTGACGAGATGAAGCTGCGTGGACTGCATAACGTCGAAAACGTCCTGGCGGCGTTGTCAGCCGGCCTCGCGTGCGGAGCATCGCCCGACTCGATGCGCGCGACTATTCAAAACTTCAGCCCAGTCGAACATCGCCTCGAGTACGTTCGCGAGGTTGACGGCGTTAAGTTTTATAACGATTCGAAAGCGACGAGTGTTGACGCAACCTTGAAGGCGCTCGAAGCTTTTGCGGATGACGCCGGAAAGATTGTTTTGATTCTGGGTGGGCGCGGAAAGAAAGCGCCGTACGCTCCGATCGCTTCGATCGTGGGCGAGAAAGTTCGTCAACTCGTGTTGATTGGAGAAGACGCAGAAACGATTGCGAAGGAACTCGGAAATATTGCTCCCTCGCAACGTGCGGCCGACATGAAGGATGCTGTGACGCGTTCGTTTGCTGCTGCCGAGCCCGGCGACCTGGTTTTGCTGGCTCCGGCCTGCGCGAGTTTCGATATGTTCGAAAGCTTTGAACACCGGGGAAGGGTCTTCAAAGAAGAAGTCGAAAGTCTGAGGTCCAGGGCCCAAGGTCAGTCTCATTGAATCGTGTAGCCGACTTTGGACATTGGACTGGGGACTTTGGACGAATAATCGATGGCTAAGAAGTTATATCCAGACAAGTGGTTGTTCGCGGCGACGGTCGGCCTCGCGTTGTTTGGCGTCGTCATGGTTTACAGCGCCTCCGCGGTCATGGCCCAACGCGAAACGGGCAGCCAGTTTCATTACGTGATCAAGCAGGGAATCTGGACCCTGATTGGATTGGGCGTGATGATCGCGGCGATGCAGTTTGACTACAACCGCCTGCGCGACCCGCGACTAATTTATGGATTGCTGGCCCTGACGATCGTGCTCTTGTTGGCTGTCTTCGCATTCCCGGCGGTCAACGGGGCGCAGCGTTGGATCAAATTCAAAGGGTTTTCCCTTCAACCATCGGAGCTGTCGAAACTGGCGCTAGCTTTATTCCTGGCGTATTTCCTCGAAAAGCACGCGGGCGATGAACAATCTTTTTGGCGCACGTTCTTTCCGTGTGCGGCGGTTACAGGTTTCCTGGCCGTGCTGGTCGTGATTGAGCCCGACCTGGGAACGGCGATGATGCTGGTGGTGGTGTTCACGGTGCTGATTTATACCGCGGGCGCTCGCTTGCGACATCTGGGGATGTTTGCGGTTCCAGCCGTGCTTGGCGTGCTGGCGATGCTGATCTTTGTGCCGTTTCGCGCGCGTCGCATGATCATGTTTCTCGATCCGTGGGCCGATCCGCAGGGCAGTGGTTTCCAGGTGGTCCAATCGTTGATTGCCGTCGGGTCAGGTGGTCCAAACGGCTTAGGGTTCGCGCAGGGCAAACAGAAGATGTTGTTTCTGCCGTTTGCACACTCTGATTTTATTTTTGCCGTCGTCGGTGAGGAATTGGGTTTACTTGGAACGCTAACCGTGCTGCTCATTTTCGGATTGTTCCTGTGGCGCGGCTTGCGCGCGTCGTTGCTGGCCCCGGATCGTTTCGCGATGTTGCTTTCCCTCGCGGTAGTTTCGGGCATCGTCGTGCAGGCGTTGTTCAATATCAGCGTGGTGCTGTCGTTGGTGCCGACCAAGGGCATTCCGCTGCCGTTCATTTCGTACGGCGGTTCGTCATTGGTTCCAACACTGGCCGCTGTCGGCATTTTATTGAACATCTCCCAGCATGCGACTGGCTCAATCAAATTTGCGACGTTGAAATCGCTGACCTTGCGCAGCGAAAAGCCGGCGCGAAAATTGCGCCCCGCTACCGTGCGGCGAATGGCTTCTTCGCGTTTTGGGTGAGGCGATGCGCGTATTGATCGCTGCCGGCGGAACCGGAGGACACATTTATCCGGGCATAGCGGTGGCCAGGGAAATTTTGCGGCGCGATCCGCAGTCGAAAGTTGAATTCGTCGGCACGGCGCGAGGCCTGGAAAATAAATTAGTTCCGAACGCCGGGTTTGAACTATCGATCATTGAAAGCACAGGATTGAAGAACGTCGGAATCGCCGCGCGCATGCGTGGTCTGGTGATCCTGCCGAAGAGTTTCGTCGAGGCGCGGAAGGTGATCCGAAGGTTCCAACCGGACGCAGTGATTGGCGCGGGCGGATATGTTTCCGGACCGGTTGTGTTGAGCGCCGCGTTGATGAAGGTGCCCACGCTGGTGATGGAGTCGAATGCGCTGCCGGGGTGGACCAACCGGACGCTCGCGCGATTCGTTAACAAGGCAGCTGTTTCGTTTGATGCATCGCTGCCTTACTTCCGAGGCAAGGGAGTAGTCACCGGCAACCCGGTGAGGAGAGAGTTCTTTGATATACCGCCACGAGCGAGAAACGCTTCGCAGGTTTCTATTCTGGTATTTGGCGGTTCGCAGGGCGCCAGGGCGATTAATGAAGCGATGCTGAACACGTTGCCGCTGCTTGACGACCTTCGCGACAAGATTCGCGTGACTCATCAAACGGGCGAAGCCGATTATGAAAAAGTTCGCGCGATCTATGAAAAGCGAGGCTGGAGCGAAAGGGCAAACGTCACGAAATACATTGACGACATGGTTGCATCGTTTGCAGATGTCGATTTGGTTATTTGCCGGGCGGGGGCAACGACCACGGCGGAGTTGATAGCAGCAGGGAAAGCGTCAGTAATGATTCCGTTTCCGCTTGCCGCCGACGATCATCAACGGAAGAACGCGGAGGCGTTGCAAGCAGCCGGAGCGTCGAAAATGATTTTGCAACAGGACTTATCAGGTGACCGGTTGGCCGGGGAGATTGCAACTCTCGTGAGACAGCCCGAGACGATAACCATGATGGAAGCAGCGGCGCGACGTCTTGCAAAAGGCGACGCAGCGGCGGCGGTAGTTGATTTGGTTGAGGCTCTGGTGGATTAGGCACCAGGAGATCGGAGATCAGAGGTCGGAAGTCGGAAGTCGGAGATTGGAAGTTCGGAGGTTCAAAGAGCGGATGGAAGGGATACCACAGTCGGGAGCCTGCATGAGCAAGCGTGACTCCCGATCTCTGATCTCCGACATCTGATCTCTGACATCTGTCAGTTATGTTTCGACGAATTCAACATGTTCACTTTGTCGGCATTGGCGGTATCGGCATGTCCGGAATTGCCGAGGTGCTGGTCAATTTGGGCTTTCGTGTGTCGGGATCGGATGCGAAGAAGTCTCCCGCTACGGACCGTCTGCAGGAGATGGGGATTGAATTCGCCGAGGGACATGACAGTGAAAACGTGGGCGATGCGCATGTAGTGGTTCGTTCGACGGCCGTCCGCGACGACAACCCGGAGGTGGTGGAAGCACAGCGCCGGTCCATCCCGGTCATTCCGCGCGCTGAGATGCTGGCCGAGTTAATGAGACTGAAGCCGCATACGGTCGCTGTCGCCGGGTCACACGGCAAAACCACCACCACGTCGATGGTCGCTACCGTTCTCGGTCACGCCGGGTTAGATCCAACTATCGTAGTCGGCGGCGTAGTGGGCGCCTTTGGTTCAAACGCGCACCTCGGGACTAGCGACTTAATGGTGGTTGAGGCGGACGAGAGTGACCGGTCGTTTCTCATGCTGACGCCGACGATTGCCGTTGTTACGAATATCGACCGCGAGCATATGGACTACTACAACGACATGGACGACGTTCGTGCCTGTTTCACAAGTTTTGTGAACAAGGTGCCGTTCTACGGCGCGTCGGTGTTGTGTCTTGACGATCCAAACGTGCAGGCAATCATTCCGCATATTGAACGACGCCGGATCACCTACGGCCTCAGCGCGCAGGCAGATATTTCCGCACATGCAATTCGCTACGACCAAAACTTTGGTTCTGTCTTCACTGTTTGGCACGGAGCGGACGTGGTAGGTGACATTGAGTTGCGAGTGCCAGGGCTCCACAACGTTTACAACTCGCTGGCAGCGATTGCCGTTGGTTTTGAGTTGGATGTTCCTTTCGAGCAGATAGCGGAAGCTCTCGGTAGTTTCAGCGGCGCGAACCGGCGCTTTCAATTCAAAGGTGAGGCGAATGGCGTGATGGTGGTTGATGACTATGGCCATCACCCGACCGAAGTTAAGGCGACGCTGGCTGCTGCAAAGATTGGTTCCGGCGGAAGACGCATTGTTGTGTTGTTTCAGCCGCACCGTTACACGCGCACACATGATCTGATGGAAGAGTTTGCCCGTTCGTTCAACAACGCAGACACGCTGTTCATAACTGACATTTATGCAGCGAGCGAAGATCCGATTGAAGGCACGACCGCGGAGACTCTGACCGCCGCCATCAAGAGGTTTGGTCACAAGGATGCTCGCTATATCGGCGCACTTGAAAATGCGGCTGAGGCACTGCGCGATCACGTGCAACCGGGCGACCTGGTTTTGACTTTGGGTGCAGGCACTGTCAGCCGCGTGAGCGAACAGTTGATTGGATTGCTGCACGGAAAAGGCGAAGCAAAGACTGTCTAAAGCGATGAGTCAGGCAGAAGAAACAATTAAGCGCGACGCGGCCATTGAGGAAATGGCGAAACGCTTAGGCGTGCGCGCTGAACGCGGCCGCAGGTTTGCAGAGCTAACAAGCCTTCGCGTGGGCGGCGCGATTGATTGGGTGCTTTCTCCTGATACGGAAGCAAAGGCAGCGGCAATCGTACATGCGATGGACCAGGCCGCAATCGGATGGCGTGCACTTGGTTCGGGCAGCAACATACTCGCGGACGATGGTGATCACCATTACGTCGTTCTCAGTTTGAAAGAACTTAAGGGCGAGCTCGAATTCGAAGGCGAACGAGTGTCGGTGCCGGCAGGTTATTCGCTGCCGCGGCTTTGTGTTGACGTGGCCCGCCAGGGATTGTCAGGCATTGAAGGTCTCGGCGGGATTCCCGGGACCGTTGGTGGCGCGCTTTGGATGAATGCGGGAGCGTATGGACACGAGATTGGCACTGTTACCGAGTCGGTTCGTGTGGCGCGCAACGGCAAGGTCGTTGAGGTTCCAGGCAGTGACGTTCAATGGAACTATCGCCACACGTCGTTCAAAGAAGGCGAACTTTTATTAGGCGGCACCCTACGACTCGCTCCGGACGATCCCGACAAAATTCGCGCGCGGATGGACGACGCGAAGACTCGAAGAATGGCGACACAACCGCACGGCTCGCGTTCGGCGGGTTGCTTCTTTAAGAACCCACCGGAGGGAACTGTGGGCACCGGCAAGATTATTGACGACATTGGCATGAAGGGAGCGCGCAAGGGCAGCGCTGTGATTTCGCCGGTCCATGCGAACTTCATCGTTACAGAAGGCGAGGGTGCCCGTGCGGAAGACGCACTCGCGCTTGCTGAGGAAGTTCGCGAGCGAGTTAAGCGTGAACACGGAATCGAGCTTGAGTATGAAGTCGAACTGTGGCGCGCAAATGAACCAGTTCGCGAAGCGGAGTCAGACGAACCAGACGGAAAGGAACAGGCATGAGAGAACAAGTTATCGCTCACAAGGTCGGTAACCGATCGGGCATGTCCGGACAGCGTCGGGCTGGCTCCGGGGCGCAAAAGCCTGCCCGCCGTGAAAGTGGAGAACCCGCTTCGTCACGTATTCGCGCATTGCTTGGCTACGTTCCCACCGCCCTGAAGTTGGCGCTCGCGATCGTAATTGGGGTTCTCATCTTTGCCGGTTACCGCGCGGCCGCGTCTGCGAGTTTCTTCCAGGTTCGAAGCGTCGAAATACAGGGAGCCTCGCGTGTGTCGGCAAACGAAGTGCAGTCTCTGGTTCGCACCGATGCAGAGAAGACAGGCGTTTGGAACGCCGACTTGAGAGCGATTAGCGAGCGGATCGAAAGGCTACCCTGGGTAAGGACAGCAGTGGTTTCGCGCGTTTTGCCCGACGGTCTGCGAGTTCGCATTGAGGAACGAACGCCACGCGTCGTCGTTCGCACAGCGTCTGGACGGTTCCGGTGGATCGACGAAGACGCAGTGTTGCTCGGTGAAATGCTGCCCAACGATCAGTTGCCGGCATTTTTCCTGCGCGGATTGAACGAGGACGATTCGAGTGTGGCGCGTCAGGAGAATCGCGAACGCGTGCACAAGTTTATGGAGCTCGAGCGCGATTGGACGATGGCTGGCCTGTCCGAGCGAGTCAGCGAAGTTAACCTGATCGATCTTCGCGATATTCGCGCGCAGTTGGCCGGCGACAATTCGCAGATTGAGGTAAGGCTCGGTGGACAAGATCACGCGAAGCGTTTGAAAGACGCGCTCGTTGTGCTCGACACGCAGAATCAGACGCAACGCGGCTCCTTGATTAGCTACATCGATATGAGCCAGGGGCGGCGCGCGATCGTCGGTTTAACTTCTGGAGCTCATACGACGAGCGTCAATGAGGATGCGTCTGCTCAGCCGGTGACACCCACGGCAAACGAAACCGAACGTCCAGCGCCTCCTGCGACGTTGGTGCGAGCGAGCACTGCGCCCACGCGTCCTGTTGCAAATAAAACTCAGAAAGAGCGCGACAAAAAAGCGGAAGACAAGAAGACGGACAAATCAAAAAACAGCAATCGACGTCGCCAGTGACGAATTAAGTAAGGAGCATCTCCCGACATGGCCAAGCGCACAAATCACACAATAGGTCTCGACATAGGGACTAGCAGGGTGACTTGTATTGCTTGTGAGCCCGGTGAAGGTGGATTGCTGAACATAGTTGGAATTGGAGAAGCCGAGGCGCGCGGACTGCGCAAGGGAGTCATCGTCAATCCGGAAGCGGCGGTTGATTCGATCAAACGCGCAGTCGAAGAAGTTGAACGAATGAGTGGCATAACCGCCGAAGAGGTATCGATCAATCTTGCGGGTTCGCACATTCTTGGCTTTAACGGCCAGGCGATTGTTGCCGTGTCAGGTCGCGATCGCGAAATCACGCCGGAGGACGTCAGACGCGCGATCGACTCGGCGTGCGCGATTCAATTGCCGGCCGGACGCGAGATAGTCGATCGACTGCCGCAGGAGTTCATAGTTGACGATCAGGACGGCATCAATGATCCGGTAGGAATGATCGGCGCACGGCTGGCGGTAAAGGTGCACATCGTGACCAGTCCGGTGACTGCCAGGCAGAACGCAATTAACGCGGTGAATCGCGCGGGTTTGATTGTCGCAGACATGGTGCTGGAACAACTTGCCGCCGCCGAGGCCTCGTTAACTGAAGACGACAAAGAGTTTGGCGCTGCACTTGTCGACGTGGGAGCGGAGACGACTGGGCTGGTGATTTATCAACGTGGCGCGGTGCAGCACACGGCCGTGTTTCCTTTGGGCGGTTCCCATTTCACCAACGACATTGCGTTTGGCCTGCGCACGCCGATTCCTGACGCGGAAAAGATCAAACGCACGGTTGGCTCAGCTTGCAGCACGTCGTTGAGCGAGATGGAACGAGGGGATCTGGTTGATGTCCCGTCTGTTGGTGGACGCGCGCCACGCCAGTTATCTCGGCAGATTCTTTGCGACATCCTGCAACCGCGGGCTGAAGAAGTGCTGATGCATGTGGCCGATGAAATTAAAGATGCAGGTTGGGAACGACAGCTCTCGAGTGGCGTAGTGCTCACCGGCGGTGGCGCACTGCTTAGCGGCATGTCTGAGATCGCGGAACAGGTTTTCGATGCACCGGTGCGTGTCGGTTTTCCGGAAAGAGATCGCTTCGGAGGACTCATCGAGGATGTACAGAGTCCGGCATGGACCGCAGCCACCGGCCTCGCGCTGGTAGCCAGTCGCTCGCAGGCAACTGAGATGCGATCAGCGATCGGCAGGCGCGGATCGACAGGCAAGCTAACTCATTTTGTTTCACGATTTCGCAATCGTTTTAGTAGTATTTTTTGACAAGTTGTTGTATGCTCTCGACCCGGTCACACAAGATATAGTCCGCAAGATATCGAGGCCGATGACGAGAGCAACCCAACATAGAAGGAAGAAACCCTGGAAGCCTTCACGCTTCGGCAGAGAGGAAACGACTATGGCAGAGGACGCTCGTCAGCTCGATAGAGGCATTAATATATTCATTGATGACGACCCGCCCATCACCGGCGCGCGCATTAAAGTAATCGGAATAGGCGGCGGCGGTGGCAACGCTGTTAACCGCATGATCGAAGCAGGCATCGAAGGAATCGAATTCCTCGTTGCCAACACTGACCTTCAGGCGCTCAAACGATCGAAAGCGCCAATCAAAATTCAACTAGGCAGCCGTCTTACTAAAGGCCTCGGCGCGGGCGCTAATCCTAACGTCGGCCGTGAAGCCGCGCTTGAAGACACGGATAAAATCATCGAGGTGCTTGAAGGCGCTGACATGGTGTTTGTGACGACTGGATTGGGCGGCGGGACCGGGACCGGAGGCGCGCCCATCGTTGCTTCGCTGGCAACCGAGCTTGATGCGCTGACTGTAGCCGTCGTCACCAAGCCGTTCCATTTCGAGGGACGACGTCGCATGCAGCAGGCCGAGCAGGGACTGCGCGAGCTCCGCGAATGCGTCGATACGGTCATCACCATTCCCAACGAGCGATTGCTGCACACAGTTGAAAAAGAATCTTCTTTAGCAGACTCGTTCGGCGTGGCTGACGATGTTTTGCGCCAGGCGGTTCAAGGTATCAGCGACTTGATTACTGTCCCGGGTTTGATCAATTTGGACTTTGCGGACGTGAAGTCGATCATGGCTGGTATGGGAATGGCGCTGATGGGTGCAGGTCGGGCGCGCGGTGAGAGTCGCGCGATCGAAGCGACTCAGCAAGCGATCTCGTCGCCATTACTCGAAGAGGCCACGATCCAGGGTGCGAAGGGCGTGCTCATCAACATTACTGGTGGTCCAGACCTGACGCTTTATGAAGTCAATGTGGCGTCGACGATCATTCGCGAAGCAGCCGACGAAGATGCAAACATTATCTTCGGTGCGGTCATCGACGAGAACATGCGCGACGAAATGAAGATCACCGTCATCGCCACAGGCTTTGGACAAGAGGCCGTGGCAGTTGCCTCGGCGGCAGCTGTGACGGCGATGCCCGCGCCCGCGCCGCGCTACGTGCAACGTCCTACCGATGATCTGCCGCGACCGATGATGTCGCGTTCTGACGATCTCGACGTGCCAACGTTTATTCGCAAGAAAGCCGATTAGCACGGTACTTGTATTCGGGCGCTAAACCTCGGCCACCAAGGTAATCGGTCAATAGAAAGGAAGGTCACCGACCTTCCTTTCGCTTTTGCATTGAAGAAATAAGGACGATCCACTAATCCCACGAATCACGAAGCGTTTTGCGGTTGTTCTCGTGTGAATCAGTGGATCTGTTTTTAGCGCGAATCAAAGATTCCGCCCGATGTTTTTCGCCCTTTGCTTTTTGAGTCGCGGTTGTGTAGCATGCTGGCATTCCTTGCAGGATTTTCCATTACGGGTAAAGTTTCGTCCCTCTCCTCGGATGGCCGCAGCCTGCGAGAGTAGTGTGGAAGCGCGTCAGCTCACGCCCACCCAGTTGTGCGTCGCACCACCAACATTGAAACCCGTCTTAATTTTTTGGAGGTAGGAAAGGTGAATCGTAAACTGATTAGAACCACGCTCGCCGAGGTTAAAGGCAAAGCGCGTGAAGTGCCTCCGCCAAGAGAACGTAGCAATAACGGTTCTCCGCGCGGATCCAGCGAAGGCCGGGAAGCTCCACGTCCTGCGCAGCAGCAAGCGCCCGTGCAAGTGCGCAAGCGAACGCCGCCGCCGATGGAGACCAATGCAGAGCTGTTCTATTACAAGAAACAGATCGACGCGCACACGCCTATGATAATTGTGCTCACAGATGGTGAAGAAATCGAAGGGACCATCGAGTGGTACGACCGGGCCGCGTTGAAAGTCAACCGCAAGTCTGAGCCCAACATTCTTCTTCTCAAGCGAAACATCAAATACATGTTCAAGGCTGACGAGCGCGAACCAGCGGCAGCGGAGTAACTGCTACAAGTTTCTGCTGACTCCCTGCCTCCTGTAGGCGCTCGTCTCGAGTCATGAGGCAGTTTGCCAATAACTCTTCCTATCCAGATCCTCGCCAGCGCCGAAGTTTGCCTCGCATAGCCGTCACGATGGGCGACCCGGCGGGAATTGGCCCCGAGGTCGTCCTTAAGGCTGTGGCCGAGGAAGAGATTCAGCGCATCTGTATACCGGTCATCATCGGTGACGCACAGTTACTGGCCCACACGGCGCGAACGCTCGACCTCCAATGCGGCTATGAAATAGTTCGCAAAGGCGAGCCGATTCCGGATCAGATAACCGAACCTATTATCTTTCATCTCGACAACGTCCCCGGCTTCATTGAATACGGCATCGAATCGGGAACAGCCGGAAAAGCCGCAGGCGAATACATCGAAGCGGCTGTCGAACTATGCGCTGCTGGCAGCGCCGATGCGATTGCAACCGCTCCGATAAATAAACGCTCGCTCTTCCTCGGCGGGTACAGCTTCCCGGGGCACACCGAATTTCTCGCTCACCTGACGGGCAGTGAAGAGTATGCAATGGCTTTCGTCGCCGCGAACCTGCGTATTGTTCTGATTTCGACTCACGTTCCGTTGGCAGAAGCGATCCGAATGGTCCAAAAGGATCTCATCGTAAAAACCATCAACTTAACCAACCGTGAACTGAAACGTTGGGGAATCGAGCGTCCGCGACTTGCTGTCGCGGCTTTGAATCCCCATGGTGCCGAAGGCGGGTTGTTTGGAATGGAAGAGACTTCCGAGATCGCTCCGGCGATTGAGGCATCTCGCTCGGAAGACATCGACGTCCACGGCCCTTTCTCGGCTGACACAGTGTTTTTGCGGGCGTCACGGGGCGAGTTTGACGCAGTGGTAGCCTGTTATCACGACCAGGCAATGATTCCCGTAAAATGTCTTTCCTTCGGCGAGGCCGTGAATGTTACTCTTGGATTGCCGTTCATTCGAACCTCAGTCGATCACGGAACGGCCTTCGACATCGCAGGGAAAGGAATAGCAGAACACTCAAGCATGATTGCCGCGATTAAACTCGCCGCCGAGCTTTCAACTCAAGCGGGCGAAAGCAGCCGTGCTGTGGAAGTTTAAGACACATGGTCAACAAAGAAACTCAACCTCAAGCCCGGGAGGACTCGCGCCGCATTTTGGTTGCCGATGACGACCCCGCAATCCTGCGACTCGTTTCGACGATTTTAGAAAAGGACGGCTACGGGGTAGTCGCCGCGCGCGATGGTCGCGAGGCCTACAAGATTTTACAAAGCGATCAAAATTTCACCGCCGCAATTTTTGATGTCGTCATGCCGCATATTTCCGGCCCCGAATTGGTGCGCTTCATGAAAACTGAAAAGCGGCTGATGAAAATTCCAGTGATGATGATGACAGCGGAACAAGATCCAAAGCTCTCATCTGACAGTTTCTCGGCCGGCGCAGTCGTGTTTCTTCCCAAACCATTCACTACTGCTCAACTGCACATCATGTTGCAGATGTTAATTGGGAAAGCCGCGAGCTGACGGGCGGCTCTGCCGCTTCCAGTGCGGTAAGCCTTGGGCTTACCGAAAACGATTCGATTAAGTATGAGGCTCTGCCTCTTCATACTAGCCCTAGTAAATGAAGCACCACGCTATATTATTTCCGATCCTCCTCGGCATTACTCTGTCCACCACTGTCACCGCTCAAATTAATCGCAACCAGGCCCGCAACGCACTTCGTCGCGCAGCCGGTTTTGAATTAACCGGCGGAGCAGTGAGGGTGAAGAGCGTCGCTGACTCGACAATCTCCGCGAGCGTCAGAACAGTTTTTAAGTTTCAAAAAGACACCAGGGGTAACTGGCGCGTTGCTGAACTCAGAACCGGACAGGATAGTTGGGAGAATATCGACAGCATCGCGACAGCGTTGGGTTCGAGCGCTGGGGTGGCCGGGAGTGAAGACTGCAATGCGCCCGATCCACCTTTTCGCGGATCGTTAGCAACAGACCCGAGTCCGAAACGAGCACGATGTTTGTTGGGCAGGCTGCTCGGCATCGACGTTCCTTCCGATGCAGTTCGTATTCAGGAGGTCGCGACGCTCGGTATTCCATTCTCATCAGAATCGTCGGCTGTCGTCACAGCATGGATCTCTGTTGACGCACGGGCTGCCAGAGACAAGAGCGGGTGGCGCATCACGGAAGTGCGAACAGGTAACCGGGAATGGGTAAATCTCGACTCGTTGATTGCGGCCTTGAATCAAGAGAAGCAACGGCGGGCGCGTACCGAGTTGGAAGCAATGGCGAAGGCGCTCGAGGAATTCCGTCGTGACCGCGGTTACTACGTGGTTTCTGAAAGCCAGGCAGCGCTTATCGACCACATTAGTCCGAAATATCTCCGGCCGGTGTTGCGCCTCGATCCCTGGAACCAGCCATACCAATATTTGGGGACGCGCGACCAGTTTACGTTGGCCTCGCCCGGGCCTGACCGGAAGGTCAAGACAGCGGACGACATCAGCCTTTCCCGAGCAGGGCGTTGACCTCATTTCGTTCCGGCTACATTCAGCGAACTAAGCAAAGCGCCCCCCGTCGAAGTCAAAACTCTTGACGCGCAATCTGTGCGGGTGTTAGGTTCGAAAGGTCGGAATGCACAAGGCACTAAGCATACGGCAGCTCGAGTGAACAGCGAGATAGCAGTAAAAAGCAGTAAAACCAAGCCTCGCGCCAACTGAAGTACATTCTTGACCCCGCCAGTGGCGCTTAAGTCAATCAAGGTAAATCCAAGCTTTGCTAGCTGGACGCAAACTTCTTCTTGCAGACGACTCCCTTACGATTCAGAAAGTAGTTCAGCTGACTTTCGCCGACGAAGGAGTAA
Source organism: Pyrinomonadaceae bacterium (assembly GCA_963730985.1). GTDB lineage: Bacteria > Acidobacteriota > Blastocatellia > Pyrinomonadales > Pyrinomonadaceae > PSRF01. Next base: position 157,304 of record CAVSTX010000003.1, on the reverse strand, counting down.
CGGTCGTTTGTTTCAGCAACGGTCGTGACGCGATCGAGGCAATCGAAGAAGTCGAACCTGATGTAGTCCTCGCCGATGTTTTCATGCCGCAGGCCAGCGGCTATGAAGTCTGTGAATACATAAAACAAAACGAGAAGCTCAGGCACATTCCTGTTATGCTTCTGGTTGGCTCGTTCGAGCCGTTTGACGAAGCGGAGGCGCGCAGAGTTGGCGCGGATGAAATCTTGACGAAACCATTCCAATCAATTCGTGGACTGCTCGAGAAAGTTGGGATACTGACCGGCAGCCGGACGTCGGAAGAAGTGATTCCCACCGCAGAGCTTCCGAAGCCTGATGTGGAGCCAGGGGAACCAGAGGTGCTGAGTGAACAGCAATTAGAAATCTCGACGGCAGATACCAGGCCACTTCCGCCAGACCACGCACATTTCGGAGTGCCAGCCACGATGGATGAAGAACAGATGGAGACTAAAACTGAACAACCTTCCACCGGCGTTTCGGAAGGGCGCCGCCGCGAGGAACTTCTGGACTTAGGCGATTTCGAACCGGCCAGTGCCAGTTCGGCAGACGACTTCGTCCTCGACATCGATTTGGACGATGTTCCTGAATATACGACGCGCGAAGCCCCAATACGCGCTCCGGTATTTGCTGCAGCTGACACTTTTTCAGACCGCGGAGGAAACACACATGCCGGCACAAGTGAAACTTCAGTCATTGATTCCGCGGTTGAGGTGGAAGCCACGGCGGACCAGTTCGCAAAGACGCAGGAGTTTCCCCGGCACTTCCCGGTGACCTCAGATGACATTGATCGTCAGACGGCGAACACAGAGCCATTACAAAGAACGCCAGTAGCAACAGCCCCGGCAGCGAGTGAGACTTCGGTGCAGGAATTGTCGCCGGAGATGATTGACGCGATAGCGCGCCGCGCAGTTGAGCATCTGTCAGAACGCGTGGTCCAGGAGATTGCATGGGAAGTCGTACCGCAACTGGCAGAGTTGATGATCAAGCGACAACTCGAAGAGAAGAATTCCTAAGTCCAATTTCAAAACTAGATAACAACAGGCGACACCGAGTCGCCTGTTTTTGTTTGTTCTCGCGTCCACCCGTACAATGCACGTCACCAAATTCTGTCTTCTGATTTCTGAATTCTGACTTCTGTTTCCATGGACATCCCGAAACAATACGACCCAAAACAAGCCGAACAGAATCACTATGAACGTTGGGAGCGACTCGGCTACTTCTCCCCGGAAATAAATCGCGATCCTAACGCGCCGGTTTATTCCATAGTCATTCCACCGCCCAACGTGACCGGCTCGCTTCACATGGGCCATGCGCTCCAGCACACGATGATGGACGTTTTGATCCGGTTCAAGCGCATGTGTGGGTGCCGCACGTTGTGGGTGACCGGGATGGACCATGCGGGCATTTCCACCCAGTTGATGGTCACGCGCGAACTCAAGAAGGAGAAACTAACGCGTCACGACCTGGGTCGTGAAGCTTTCGTCGAGCGCGTTTGGAAATGGAAACAGGAATCCGGCGGACAAATCACGAAACAGATGCGGCGTGAAGGCGCGTCGGTTGATTGGTCGCGCGAGAAGTTCACGATGGACGAAGACCTTTCGCGTGCAGTGCGCGAAGTGTTCGTTCGCTTGTACGAAGAGGGCATGATTTACCGCGGGAATCGCATCGTGAACTGGTGTCCAAACGACCAGACTGTGCTTTCCGATCTTGAAGTACAAAAGGAGCCCCAGGCGGGCAAACTTTACTACCTGCAATATCCGGTGAAGGGAAGCGACAAGCGCGTGACGGTGGCAACGACGCGGCCTGAAACGATGCTTGGCGATACCGCAGTTGCGGTTAACCCAACTGACGAGCGTTATCGCGAACTCATCGGAGTCACGTTGGTGTTGCCGATAATGAATCGCGAGATTCCGTTAGTTGCGGACGAATTCGTTGATGCGGAATTTGGCACCGGCGCTGTCAAAGTTACCCCCGCCCACGACCCGAACGACTACGACATGGGCGAGCGGCATAACCTGGAACAGGTAGCCGTGATTGATGCGCATGCAAAGATGACTGAGGCTGCTGGCGTTGAGTTTGCAGGTTTAGATCGCTACAAGGCGCGAGAACTTGTTTTACAAAAATTTGAGGAGTTGGGCCTACTCGAGAAGGTTGTTGACTACGAATTCTCAATTTCAAAGTGTGAACGATGCAAGACGGTCATTGAGCCTCTGATTTCTACACAGTGGTTTCTGCGCATGGAGCAACTCCGCGATCTCGCCCTCGACTTGATGGAGCGCGAGCACCGGCCGCAGTTTGTCCCACAAGTCCCCTACGAAAAAGTTTATACAAACTGGTTGGAAAATTTGCGCGATTGGACCATCTCGCGCCAGCTCTGGTGGGGACATCAGATTCCAGCATGGTATACGCCGGACGGCGAAGTCATTGTCGCTCGTTCCGAAGAAGAGGCGCGCGCCAGGGCAGGCACGAGTGAACTTAGGCAGGACGAAGACGTACTCGACACATGGTTTTCATCCGCATTGTGGCCGTTTTCCACGCTCGGTTGGCCTGAACGCACAAAGGACCTTGAGACGTTTTATCCGACTTCGGTTCTCATTACAGCGCGCGACATCATCTTCCTGTGGGTTTCGCGAATGGTGATGATGGGAATGAAGTTCATGGGTGAGAGGCCGTTCGATGATGTGTTTGTCACGGGCACGATTCTCGATCCGCATGGTCAACGCATGTCGAAGACGAAGGGCAACGGCGTCGATCCGCTTGAGGTGTTTGATAAATACGGCGTAGATGCGACGCGACTCAAGCTGGCATCGGTTGGCAGCACTGACGTGCGCTGGAATGACAAGCAAGTCGAATCCTATCGAAACTTTGCCAACAAGATATGGAATGCCGCGCGTTTTTGTTTGATGAATTCGGAAGACGCGCGCGTTAATCCTGCCAGCCTTAGCGCCGGTCAGTCGGTCGCCTTACACGACCGTTGGATTATGTCGCGGCTGAACAAAACGGCTCGCGACGTGCGAAAAGCGCTTGCTGCATACGACTACCACGATGCAGTGCAAACGCTTTATCACTTCTTTTGGGACGATTTTTGTGATTGGTACATCGAGCTGAGCAAGAGCGCTGTCACTGCGGAAACGGAATCCAACGATCGGACGCAAGCGCGAACGCGACTGTTGAGTGTGCTCGAACAGGCATTGCGGCTGTTGCATCCGTTTATGCCTTACATCACTGAAGATCTTTGGCAGCGTCTGCCGGGCGTTGGTCCGGAACTGATGCATTCCGCTTATGCCGGCGCCGAACCAACAATCATGCTTGCAGCTTATCCGGAGCCGCAGGAGAGCCTGATAGACGAAGAGTCCGAATGGGAGATGCAGGCCGTCATCGATCTAATATCGCGCGTTCGAAACATTCGTTCAGAAATGAACATAAAGCCTGGTGAACCTGTTCCTGTGTTGATTGGAGCATCGGATCAGCGCCTGCGATCTGTATTTGAAGCAAATACGAATCAGATCAGCAGATTGGTGCGAGCTTCTCAAGTCACTATTGACGAGAGACTTGATGCGCCTCGCGCCTCTGCGCGAGCAGTTTTGGTTGGCGGCGCCGAACTCGCCGTTCCGCTCGAAGGGCTAATTGATTTCGAGCAGGAGCGGCAGAGGCTTCTCAAAGAGAAGGACAAGATGCAAGCGGAATCGTCTAAGCTTCAAGCGCAATTAGCCAACCCACAGTTTGTCGAACGCGCGCCCGCGGACAAGGTCGACGAGCTGCGCGCCCGACTTACCGACATCGCACAGCGGACGGTGCAACTGGATCAGACTATCGAAAATCTGCAATAACAAAACGGCAGTTAGGGAGATTTCGCCTCGTATTGTGCAGCATATGTTCGGTAAGGCTTCAGAATCGGCTGCAATACTCGAAAAGACTGAGAAATTCTTTAATTCGTTTACGTTAACGGGCTCTCTCTGAATAAGCGTCAATTTGAGGAACTATTGCGTCTTCGAGGCCGTGTAACCTCCAAGCAGCCTCAGCGCTCTTGAAGGCATCTCGCTAACAGGCGTATCTTGAAGACCAGGCGGATGATATTTGGGCAAGGAGTTTCTATGCAGAGTCTATTCTTACGTGGCGTCGCATTTTTGCTGGCTGTAGTTTTTGTGATTGGACTGTTCGTGGTTGATGCGGATGCGCAGCGGCGTCGCCGCCGTCGGGCACGCACGACCCCGCGACCGGTAGTCACCAATCCGGATATCGCTCTACCCGGCTCAGAACAAGATCCAAACGGCGAAAGGATTATCAGCACTACGGAAGACCCAGAAGCTGCGACTGACTCTACCTCAGCGAAAAAGACCCGCCCCAAAACCGCCTCTACCGAAGAGAACATGCAGCAGACGATTAGGAGCCTATCTGATAACGTCAACCGTCTTAACGAGCGACTGAACCAGATGCAGGAGAACGAGCGTTCGCTGCTGGACATGGAGCGGCTTACTCGGGCGGAACAACGCTCGGAAAGCGTGCGCGTGCAGCAACTGGATGTCGAGACGAAACTGGCTGACGCTCAGTCGCGGCTTGAGCAAGTTGAGTTTTCGATAAAACCGGAAAATATCGATCGCGCAGCTGCGGGGTTTGGTTCCACACGTCCGGAAGAGGCGCGCGAGGCGCGGCGACGTGCACTGGAAAGCGAACGCAACCGTTTGCAGGCGCAGATTAGGATTTTGGAGACGAGTCGCACTCGCCTGGAGCAGGCAGCGGCAACCGCGGACGCGGAAGTTGAGATGTTGCGTCGGCGCATGGAGCAACAGCGACTATCGGAAGCGACTGACTCTGCAAACACTGAGCAGCGGACAAACAATCGTCCTCGTCCGGAGTAAGCGCATCCGCAGATTACGCAACAGGTTCTATGGGCACCATTGGCCAGAAAGATCTTTATCAATCAATCAGCGAGGCTAACCAGCGCGGCGAGCGCTTGGTAGTGGCCACCGTCGCGCGCACGCGCGGTTCCACACCGCAACAGCGAGGCGCGAAGATGTTGTTTTTCGCGAACGGTGAGGTGAAGGGAACCGTTGGCGGAGGCTGCATTGAAGCGGAGGTTTGGGCCGAAGCAAAAGAGGCATTGCGCAGCGGCAAGCCGGCGCTGCATCATTTCTCCCTGACTGCAGAAGAGGCGAGCGAGGAGGGCATGGTTTGCGGAGGCACGATGGACATCTTTATTGATGTCCTGGGTTAACTTAGACAGACGGCAGAGACACATTTATCATTTCTGATTCACGATTTTTCAATTGTCATCGGTTAGCTTTGCAGGACCCACCATCTTAAATGATTGAACTAAACTTGGAGACTTACTGCCATGTCTGAATCCTTCATCGACAACTACAAAGCGAAGCACACGCATCCGCTCAATAAGCTCACGCACAGCATCGGAATTCCGATGATTGTCGTTTCGTTGCCGGTGTTTTTCTTCGACTGGCGTTGGGCGCTCGGGATGTTTGTCGTTGGTTGGATTTTGCAGTTTGTCGGCCATGCAATTGAAGGAAATCAACCTGCGTTTTTCCGCAATCCCGTTTACCTGCTTGTTGGTCCATGGTGGCTCATCAGACGCGCGTTCGCCGCTGTGGGTTTGGGCAAGATGACCCCTACAAAGTAGTGCTGGTTAATGTCTTCCTCGCCCGACAGATTCGCTCTCCACAAAATTTCCCAAAGACTCTCTGAAATAATAGCCAACGGCGAAATCGCTGTGCTCGTCACCGTCGTGTCTGAACGACCATGCGCCGGCGCGAAACTGCTCGTCGAACGCGAGGGGCCACACTGCGGGACTCTGGAAGATGCAGCACTCGACCGGGCGGTTATAGATTTCTCGAGCACGTTTTTGAATTCAAACGAGGAAATACGATTGTTCGCAGTCAGCGAGTTTGCTCCTTCACTAGCCGAATTATCTGATACACAAGTCCTTTTTGAGCGAATTGAACCCGAGCGGCGAATCGTCGTGTGTGGTGCGGGACACGTCGGCGCTGCGCTTGCGAATCTTGCCAGTCTGCTCGGCTATCGGGTGAAACTCATCGATGACCGCGCTGAATTTGTCCGGCGTGAAAAATTTCCTGATGAGAGGATTGAACTCGTGGCGGCCGAAGATTGGTTCGCTGCTGTCAGAGAAGCGATTGCCGATGGATGCGGTGTATCTGTCGCGGTGGTCACGCGCGGCCACAGTGAAGACGAGGCGTGCATGCGCGCGATCATGACGACGGGCGCAGACTATGTCGGATTGATCGGAAGCAAGCGGCGCACGCGGATCGTGTTGGAACGCCTGAAAGAGAAGGGCGTGAATCCTGACTGGCTGGCCAACGTTCATGCGCCAATTGGCCTCGACATCGGAGCTGTGACACCGGAGGAAGTCGCGCTCGCGATTATTTCTGAGATTGTTGCCGTCAGGCGAGGCGGAAAGGGAACGCCTTTGTCTTCAAAACGTTGAAGCGCCGAAGGCGCGGCACCAATTAGAGATTCATTTCGCGCCTTCGGCGCTTCTCTGCTACTTCTTCAAATATTTCTCCGGCAGCGGGTGCTTCTCATCTTCGCCTTGCCAAAAGATCGTAACGATCCACCAGCGCGTGCCGTCGTTCATCAACTGAATACTATTGATGCCTCGCGCAAATGGTTTTGCGTCTTCCGGAGCGTGACGTGAATCGTATGTGGAAAATGCGTGTGCGATTTGCCCAAACTGTTCCGTCACCCGCGAAGTTTCTTTTTCGTAAAAGCCTTCCTTTTCAAAAAACGGGCTGTTGCGCTCGATGTATTCGTCAACAGTTACTGCGCGCGCCCCGTATCCTCCCGCCTGTCTGGGACCCGTCGGTATCAATCGCGCTCCCGGCATAAACAGTGACCGCATGCGGGCCCAATCACGTTTCTTGCCCGCCGGTCCCGATATGACGTCGTAAACGGCTGCGATGATTGCGTCAACAGAGCTGACATCAGCGGGATTCGCAGCAGGTATTGTCGCGGCGACAGGCGTGGATTGGGGACTCGCCATCGGAGACGGAGTTGGAGCTGGTGTTGGTTTGTCCTGGGCGCTGGCCATAGTTGCCACGATAAATAACATAAGCGTTAAGCTGGCCCAATGGCCGATCACATTCCGATACTGTTTCACGTCAAATCTCCTCCGAATAACTTTTGGATCATTAAAGCATATAAGTGGCACAGACTTTAGTCGGGGAGTTCGTCGATCCCGATTGACCGGCTCAACACCGCTGCACTTTCAAATCTGTCCCACACACTAGAGTCCGTGCCGCTATTTGTTGTTACGCCGACGCGATGATAGAAGTGATGCAATGCCTTCAGCTCTACCCGAAGTGACGCCGCGGCCGTCGCCTGCTGTGTTGCGTGCAGGAATGTTCCGCGCGCTCTCGCATCGCAACTTTCGTGTTTTTTGGGTGGGCGCGTTTCTTTCCAACGTGGGCACATGGATGCAGGCGGTTGCTCAGGGCTGGCTGGTGCTCGAGCTGACCAATTCATCTTTTTGGTTAGGGGTCGATGGCTTCATGGCGACGGCTCCGGGGTTTTTCCTCACGCTCGCAGGCGGAGTGTTTGCTGATTTGGTCGATCGACGTCGCTTGCTTCTCTACACTCAAGTTGTCGCAGGAGTCGCTGCAATCGGTTTGGCAACGCTCGTTTGGACCGGGCACGCTCGCCTGTGGATGATTCTCGGATTCTCACTCATTACCGGGTGTTGCATGGCCCTCGCAGGGCCGTCATATCAGGCAATGACCTACGATCTGGTCGGCCGTGCAGACCTCGCAAACGCCGTTGCGCTCAACTCATCACAATTCCAACTGTCGCGTGTTGCTGGACCTGTGCTGGCCGCGCTTGGCTTCAAGTTTTTCGGACTGGCCGGGTGCTTTTATCTCAATGGGCTTTCTTTTGTGGCAGTGGTTGTCGCGCTGAGTATGGTCCGCTTTGATACCGCGCGAAAACCCATCGCACACCCCGTTAAGGACCGCACAGCGTTCTGGCGAGATCTCACCGCCGGAATCGCCTACGTCAAGCAACGCGAGCGAGTGTTTTCATTGCTTACAATCTCAGCTGTTACCAGTCTCTTCGGCGCGCCGTACATCACGTTGATTCCGATCTTCGCTCGTGACATCTTTCATCTTGGCGCGAGCGGTCTTGCATGGATGATGGGAATGGCCGGGGCGGGCGCGTTCTGCGCGGCCTTGTTCTTAACCTATCTTGGCGATTTCCGGCGGAAGGGCTGGTTTGTGCTGGGGGGTGCGTTTGGATTCGGCGCTTTCCTGATTGCATTTGCACAGGCGTCGAATATCGTTGTGTCACTGATTTGCCTTTTCGGAGTTGGCTTCATGGTGGTCACTGCGGTGGCTCTCACCAACACTTTGCTGCAAAAGTTGGTAACTGACGAAATGCGTGGCCGGGTGATGAGTATGTTCATCCTCTCATTCATAGGGACGATGCCTATCGGCAGCCTACTTGCCGGGGCCTTCGCGCATCGTTACGGCGCGCCAGCGACGTTAAGCGGCGGCGGCCTCTGCATAATGCTTTATGTGACAGTCGTAGGCCTTCGAAACCGGCGCCTTCGCGAGCTGCATTGACGACGCGGTGACTTGGCCTATGAAGTCAGTACCACCCGCGGTAGCGGGTGGGTGGTTGAAGTCTTTGAAAACCCACCCGCTACCGCGGGTGGTACTGACCTCACAGTATTTCGTATGCAAGAAGTCTCCCGCAGGGCCGTTCTACTCACGAAATAGCTTATGCACAATGTTCTTGCGTGCATGGCCAAAAAACCCAAGCCTGACGAGGGAAATCATGCGATTCAGAAAAACCAACCTGCTCCTTCTCCTTGCCTTTCTGTTCATCACCACGGCCACAGTGTCCGCCCAGGGCGTTATTGTCCCGGGGTGCCGGCGTTGTCCTGACCCGCCTCGAGTTCCACTTCCAAATTCGCTGCCAATCAAGTCGATCAAAATCGATACGCGCATTTCATCGCAAGTGGCAACGACGCACGTCGAACAGATTTTCCGTAACGACACGGACGTGGTGCTTGAAGGCACATACTTTTTTCCGATTCCGGAACAGGCTTCGATTACCGAGTTCGCAATCTGGGATGGCGACAGGCGTTTAGTCGGTGAAGTTCGAGGAAGAGAGGAGGCGCGCCGTATCTATGACGAAATTGTGAGAAGGCAGCGAGATCCCGGCCTGCTGGAATACGCGGGCAAAAATCTCTTCCAGGCAAGCATCTTTCCCATTCCCGCACACTCGGACAAAAAACTCGAACTCACATACACGCAAGTCTTGAGTGCCGAGTCGGGCACAGTCGCCTACCGCTATCCGCTTGGTACGGGTCGCCAGGTTGCGAGAATTGGCTCCGTTTCGGGCCGCATCGAGATAGACGGCAAAGATGCTCTTCGCAACATCTACTCGCCGAGTCATGCTATCGACATAAAGCGCGCGGGTGATCGTAGATCCGTTGTTTCGTTTGAAAGCCCGGCGGGCAAGGAACCTCAGGACTTTCAACTTTTTTACACTCGTTCCAACGAAGATTTCGGAGTGACGCTGCTCACGCATCGTGACGCCGCCAAAGATGGTTATTTCCTTTTGATGATCACACCCAGGGAAGACTGGGCGGAACAGGAGTATGCGGCGAAGGACATTGTCTTCGTGTTGGACACGTCGGGTTCCATGAACGAAGCGGGCAAGATGGAGAAAGCACGCGCCGCGCTCATGTACGGCGTGCGTATGCTGCGCCCGCAGGATCGCTTCAATGTGATCTCTTTCGCGGGCGAAGAACGAGTCATGGAAGAACGGATGATTGCCGCCGACGAGCAGGGACGAAAACGTGGCGAAGCTTTTGTGCAGTCGTTACGTCCGGTTGGAGGAACGAACATCAACCAGGCAGTCATTGCGGCGATGAGACAGTTTGAAACGAGTAATCGTCCGAAGATACTGGTTTTCATGACTGACGGTTTGCCGACGGTCGGGGAAACTAATCCAGCGAGAATCGTCGACAACGCGCGTGGCGCGAAAACATTGGGTGTTCGCTTGTTTACCTTCGGCGTAGGTTACGACGTCAACACGACACTGCTCGATAAACTCGCATCAGAAAACGGCGGCGTGTCTGATTATGTGGAACCACAGGAAGACCTCGAGGTCAAGGTTTCAAACTTTTTTGCGAAGATAAACTTTCCCGTCTTATCGGATCTACGGCTCGACATGGCCGGCGTGGAAACCGACTTGATATATCCGCGCAACTTGCCGGATTTATTCAAAGGCACGCAGCTTACGTTGATCGGGCGGTACCGCAATCCGATAGATATGGAGTATGTCCGTTTGAAACTGACCGGCAACGCCAGAGGTGCGGAACGAACTTTCTTCTACAACAACCTGAGTTTCCCGTTGCGGCAGGAAGCCAACGATTTTCTGCCCAGACTTTGGGCGACCCGACGCGTTGGCTGGTTAATGGAGCAGATTCGAACCAATGGAGAGCAACGTGAGCTGCGCGATGAGATTGTCGATCTCGGAACACGGTATGGAATAGTTACTCCTTACACGTCTTACCTTGCGCTTGAACCGACAGAACGAGGAGTTGTTTCCCTAAGTCGCAACAACCGCGGGTTTATGGGTGGTGCTGCTCAAAATCAACCGCCTCCGCCTCCTGCAGCGGACGCGCGTGCGGTGTCGGGACTATATGCGGTCCAGGCGAGCAAACAGGCCAGGGCCCAACAGGAAGCGTCGAAGATCGATAAAGACACTCCTTCAGCGGCGATCAGAAACGCCGGTGGAAAAACCTTCTACCTGCGCGACGGCGTATGGACGGATTCGGAGTTCAAGCCGAACTCGACATTGCCGGCAACAACCGTGGTGTTCGCCAGCGACGACTACTTCGCTTTGTTGAAGCAAAAACCAAGTTTGGGAGAATTCTTCTCACTAGGCGATCAGGTCATCGTAATTTTAGAAGGGCGTGTTTATCGCGTGCTTCCGGCCAAGCAGTAGCATCTGGCGTGTCCGACTTCCATCAACAACGTAGGGGCATCCCATCATGCCCCTACACTTTCTTCCCAGCTGCATTCCTCAATCGTTCTTGTCTTAGCTGATGAAGTTAAGGTACAAATTCCATACGACAAAATTCATTCAATTAATGGCGATGAGCAAAGTCATCGCGATCAACTTCGTCAGGAGTAATTTTCCCGAATGAGAAGTTTGCTTTCAAAGCTAGTCGTGTCTTCCAGCGTCGCAAGCATTGTCATGCTTGCCAGCCTTAACGTGATTGCGCAAACAGGGTGGGTGGCAACCAGAGTCGGTCCGCCCGCTCAGGATCTAAACACCGTTTTCTTTCTGGACAGTAAACGGGGATGGGTCGGCGGAGACAATGGGTATCTAAGCCGCACCGACGATGGTGGACACAGCTGGGTTCAACAAACTGTTGACACGAAGGACGCCATCAACGACATCTATTTCCGTGACAAAGAAGACGGGTTTTTAATAGCCGGCAGCGCGATCTTTGGTACACGCGACAACGGCACGCGTTGGACGGAGGTGCGACGGTTTACGCCCTCAGAGTTTGACGGTGCTGACGTAGAACTCTACAGCGTGCGTTTCCCCACCAAGACGAAAGGATGGGTAGTTGGTTCCGTCAGCAGACGAGATCTGGTTGTTGACAGTATTCTCCTCTACACCGAAAACGGCGGAGAAACCTGGCAACGTAAGCGCGCGCCCAGCCGGCTTGAACTGATTCATCTCGAATTTGCCAACGAGAAACGGGGCTGGATTGTAGGCGACGAAGGAACAATCCTGGCGACGTCTGATGCAGGCGAAACCTGGACGAAACAGGAGTCAGGTACTAAGGCGACCATTTATCACGTCGACTTTCGCAACGACAAAAGAGGCCTAGCTGTTGGCGGAAGTGGGACAGTCCTCCGAACGACAAACGGCGGAATCACATGGATGCCGCTCAAGTTGAACACTAATGCAACCCTTTTGAACGTTAAGTTTGTTAGCGACGACAATGGTTGGGCAGTCGGCCGGGGCGGAAAAATCTTCCGCACCGAAAACGGTGGTGAAACCTGGCTGGAGCAGGAGTCAGGAACGAAGCAGAATCTCTACGGGCTTTACTTCGCGAAGAAGATAGGTTGGGCAGTTGGTGGAGACGGAATGTTGTTGAGATACGACTTGTAAAGCGCGGTGGAGAGCTATCAAATCGCACGAACTAACAAAGCAACGGAAGTTTTAGTTAAAACATCTTAGAGTTGAGGTTATTGGATGGTTGTAGCTTTATAATAACCACCGTAACACTCGGTTCCTCCTGTGATTAGCCCGGCATCTTACTAGTGCCGGGCGTTTTTTTACGAGGCGCCCGAGCGACTGCCGGTGAAGGGAAGTGCAGTCGAATCCTGAATGTTGATGCTTCCTTCCATCTTTTCGCCGGAAACTTCTCCTGCAATCTGCGCTTCCATCGTGTGACCTGCAACATCAAACGCAACAATTGCAGCAAACGATTCGCCGTCAAATTTCGCCGACAGCAACTCGCCATTTCCCATTTCCGACTCGACTCTTCCCGATAATCCCTTGACTGAATTCGACAAAATCAGTGTCGCCGGAATGCTTTGTCCCAGGGGAGTTTCGATCTGAAGTGACCAATCTCCTGCCAGAGCAGCTTCCACAGCCGCTGAGGCGCCACCGTTCGAGGATGGCTGCTGCTTACGCTTGCCCGACGTGTTGTAAAACTCGATTTCCTCAGCGTAGGGCTTAACCTGATCGTGAAGTTGAGAGCCATCGCCAACTATCACCAGCGCGGCTAAATCCGGCTGAACGTATTTTTGTGCGACATGCTGGATTTGCTCGATCGTCACTGCCTGCACGCGGCTTCGGTAAACTTCCAGGTATTCCTCGGGCAGGTCAAACATCTTGATTTGCACTAACTGATCGATCAAACCTTCCTGCGTTTCGAGACGAATTGGAAAAACCCCGGCCAGATAACTTTTTGCATCCGAGATTTCTTTTTCCGAAACGCGGTCGTCGCGGATTCGATTCAACTCATAAAAAAACTCTTTTAGCGAATCACCGGTAACCGGTGTACGCACTTCGGCTGTTGCCCGGAACGTTCCCGCAGTGCGCCGAGCATCAAGACTCGAATAGGCGCCGTAGGTGTATCCCTTCTCTTCGCGCAGGTTCATGAAAAGTCTTGAAGAAGCATTGGCGCCGAGGATCGTATGCATTACCAGCATTGGAAAATAATCCGGGCTGGTGCGCGTGATGCCGGTGTTGCTGATGATGATGTTCGCCTGCGCTGAACCTGGCCGGTCAACAATGTAGGCCTTGCGAGTGGTCCGCGACGGCGGAGCAGGGAAGTCGTCAGTTGCAATTGGGCCTTTTTCCCACGCGCCAAACAGTCGCTCGATGTGATTGACAATTACGTCCTGCTGCACGTCCCCAACAACAACCATAACCGCGTTATTGGGAATAAACTGCATACGATGAAACTCAATCAGGCGGTCACGCGAAGTTGCGTCGACGGACGCGCTTGTTGGCGCAGTAACCGAGTAGGGATGATCACCATACATCACTTTTGCCACCATCTCGGTGGCGAGAAACGATGGTTGCGCGCGCTGCTGCTTTAAACTCTCTTTGGTGTTCTGCCGCGCAAGTTCAACCTCATTCTCCGGAAACACCGGGCGCAGCGTGACATCGGCCATCAACTCCAAAATGTCTTCAGCGAAAATCGCGAGCGAAGATGCAGCAACGGTCGTGTAATCCGAATTGGCGCCGGCTTGCAATGTCGCGCCAAGGCGCGCGACCTGATCCGCAATCTCCCGGCTGGCTCGCGATTGCGTGCCCTCGCTCAAGAGCCCGGTCATCATGTCCATCAACCCCGCGAGGTCTCGCGGATCGTGCGCGTCACCCGAACGCAAGGCGAGACGGAAACTGACCAGCGGAAGTCGAGAATCCTCCACCACGACCACTTTCAGGCCATTTGCAAGCGTGGTTTCCGAGGTGCTGGGCAGTTTAATTGCGCGTGGAGGCAGTGGTGGCGGCGGCAGTCGCAGCAAGTCTTCCTGAGAGCTCATTATGGATGTAAAGGACCTGACTCTGATTCAGTTTGTTTAGGTGGATCTGCCGGCTGGCGAGGTTCGATTTGGGGGTTGGAACCATTGCCTGAAATTGATGGGACCTCGACGTCGCTTTCAACTGCGGGCGCATCTGGCACTTGTGGCGCGGGAGCAGCCGGTTGTTCCGGTACTCCTGACGGCTGCGCGGAAGCAGCGACGTCCGCAGTTTCTTCCAGGGTACCTGCCGGGACGATGTCGAGCACCACACGGTTCACAACGTCAAGATAGTTTGCGACGGCGTTCTTAATCTGTTCCGGGGTGATGGACAGATACTGGTCCAACTCCGAATCAATTAACGTCGGATCGTTATCGTAAAGCGCATACTCAGCCAGACGCTGTGCGCGATACATCGTCGATTGACGGCCGCGAACAACATCATTGCGAAGAGAGTTTTGCAATTTCTCCATCTCTTCAGGAGACGGGCCGTTTTCCTTCAACGCTCTTATCTCAGCAAAGATCTGGTCGCGTATTGTCGCCACTTCCTGTCCCGGCTTCGGCAGAGCGAAGATGTAACAAGCCGATGGCCCACGTCTCTCGTCGATACCGCCCTGAATGGAAACCACCGACTCATCACCCTTGACCAGTTTCTGGTACAACCGCGAGCTGTCGCCCTCGAACAAAAGATCTGCCGCAAGGGAAATTGCATAGAAGTCAGTCGTGCGACGCTGCGGGATTTTCCAACCGAGCACAAACGCCGGCGCTGGTGCGAGCGTATCGTGAAATACTTCCTGCGTTTGCGCGACATCTTCGGGCTCGCTCGTATCGACGGGCGGCGGCGCCGGCTGGCTGGCAATACCATCGAAATACTTCTGCACCAGCTCGCGGGCTTCCGAACTCTCAAAGTCTCCGACGATCGACAGAACCGCGTTATTAGGCGCGTAGTAGATGCGGAAAAACTCCTGCACGTCGTCGATAGTCGCGGCGTCAAGGTCTTCCATTGACCCGATCGTCGAGTGCGCATTCGCCGGATTCTTGAAAATCAGCTCATTAATTCGCAGAAATGCGTTTACGTATGGCTGGTTGTCGTAGCGCAGCCGTTTTTCTTCCTGCACAGCATTGCGTTGATTATCGAGGTTCTCCTGCGTCACCTTGAGCGAGCGCATGCGATCGCTTTCCAGCCAGAGCGCGAGCGGAAGATGACTTGCCGGCAGCGTCTCGAAATAGTTGGTGCGCTCAGTCGAGGTAGTGCCGTTCATTGTCCCACCGGCGTTGAATATGTATTGGAAGTGGGCAGCCTTGGGGACGTTCTCCGAGCCTTGAAACATCATGTGCTCGAACAGGTGGGCAAACCCTGTGCGCCCAACCTTTTCGTTGCGCGAGCCGACGTCGTAATAAAGTGCTACGGAGACAACTGGAACGGCGTGATCTTCGCAAAAAATGACGCGGAGACCGTTGGCAAGCGTGAGTTGTTCAATGGGCGTTGGTGAAAGTTTGAATCCTTCAGCCACTTTGGTCTCGATTCGTCACAAACTGATTTTGAGCATGCGTATCCCTCGGTGGGAGTTGCATGCTCAGATGTTGGGGGAAAAGTAAAACCGGGCCAGTTTATGCTGGCTTCTCGTTAACCATCCCGCGCAGCTCTGCTCGCAGCCGCTCAATTTCAGCGAGTTTCTGCTCAACTCGGTCGAAAAGCGCCGACTGCGTTTTGATGCCTTCTTCGACCAGGAAACCAGCCGCTTCCGCACGATTACGGAAGATCCCCGCCTGGACCAACTGGTCAACTTTTTCCTGAGCCGCCGGTGGAATTTTTACTGCTACCACGTAGTCGTCCTTTGCCGAAATCGCTCTCTCGATAGTCTTACTTATGTCGCGTCCAATTGCGCTTAGTGATTCCGGAATACGCGACGCAATGTCTCTCACTGAAGATGCCGTACGCGAACGAGCGTCGGAATCTCCCTCGGTTTCGTCGTCTCTTAACATCAGGTCGTCTACAGTTTCAGGAGACTGCTGTTCTTCCTTTTGATATGGATTGCTCATTGTCTTAAAAACTCCTAACGCAACGGGAATTCGATTCGCTTGTAAATACGCTATTTTGATTAATGAAGTTCATTCTACGGAGGGGCGCAAAGGGCCGTCAAGCAGTGGCTCAGATTGAGGTAGCAAGACGTTTGGCAACTATTAGTGATCGTATTCAAATGTGCGACGAATAACTCCACGGAAAGAAGCAGCCGCCGTTTCATGAGAACGACAGCGGACAATTGGCAATTCGCAATTGCAATGGCATCATTACAGCGCTGTCCAGGCAGTCTCAATAGCATCGTTCGTTAAAGGGCTTTATCAGTGAAAAAGAGATTCTCGTTCTTACTCATCGCCTTCTTCACATTCGCACTAACTGTCCAGCCTTTGGTTTTCGCGCAACAACGGCCGAAGACCGGGCCCAGTCCATCCAGCACATCGTCAGGCAAACCCGGCAGCGGTCGGCCCAGCACGGGTGCGACTGGAATGCGACGCAGTCGCGCCAGTTCAAATGCGACTTTGTTGATCCAAAGAGACCTTGACGAAGCGATGCGCGTGATCAACGAGAATTATGTCGACGGCGGGAAACTCGATTACACCTCCGTCTTTAAGTCGTCGATCATCGGCATGCTGCGCTCACTCGATCCGCATTCCAATTACTACGACCGCGAAGAGTATGAAGAGTTGCGCAACGATCAACGCTCTGAGTACTTCGGCATCGGAGCTTCGATTCAGAATTTTGTGATTGCTGAAAAGGTGGACACCTACGTCACCGCGACGTTCCAGGATTCTCCCGCTGCACGCGCGGGCCTGCGCTTTGGTGATCGCATCCTGGCCGTTGATGCAGCAAAGACCACGGGCAAGCCTTCACTCGAAGTTCGTAACAGAATTCGCGGACCACGTGGCTCTGTAGTGAAGATTACAGTCGAGCGCGCATCCGACAAGCGTATTGAGACTGTAGAGATTGTTCGAGACTCCGTGGCCCAGCCGTCCGTGCCGGACGCCTACCTCCTGAAGCCGGGTGTTGGCTACGTAGATATGACACGTGGCTTCAATTACAGCACCAGCGATGAACTGCAGGAGGCTCTGGATCTGCTTCACTCGAAGGGTGCGACCTCGCTTGTGCTTGACCTGCGAAACAATCCTGGTGGGTTTTTGGACCAGGCCATTCGTGTGGCGGAAATATTTTTACCTTACGGCCAGTTGATTCTGACGCAAAAAGGCCGCAATGGACTCAAGGACAACACCTACTACTCGCGCAATCGCGCCGCCGATCCAATTCCACTCGTCATTCTAATTAACGAGAGCACCGCCTCGGCCTCGGAAATTGTCGCCGGAGCGATGCAGGATCATGATCGAGCATTGATCGTCGGAGAAAATAGTTTCGGTAAGGGACTGGTTCAAAGCATCATTCCACTTGATTACGGCGGCGGATTGACACTTACGTCAGCAAAGTACTACACGCCGTCAGGCAGGCTGATTCAAAGGGAATATTCGGAAGGTGGTTTCTACGATTACTACACGCATGGCGGCTCGAAGAGCCTTGATGCGAAAGGACAAGTTAAGCCGTCAGGCGTTCAAAGGACGACCGATACTGGCAGGCCTGTTTATGAAGGTGGCGGAATCGCGCCTGATGAAGTCGTACCTGAACGTGAGGTAACCACCACTCATCGCCGTCTAGTAAGTCCTATTTTTGCGTTCGCGCGGGAACTGGTTAATGGCCGCATAGCCAGCGTCCCTGCGTATAAAGTCCCCGGCCAGATCAATTTCGAGCATGGCCTCGAGGCGACCGACTTCGTGATTACCGGCGCAGTGGTTCAAGCGTTTCGAGACTTCCTCGCGAAAGATGCCGCTACGAAAGGTCTAGTTCCGCTAGTTGAACGCAACCGCAGTTTCGTTGAGCTTCAGTTGCGCTACAACATCGTCACCGCCGCTTACGGACGCGTCGTGGCCGATCGTGTTTTGATTGGTACCGATGACGATCAAGTCGCGAAAGCGATTGACGTATTGCCGCGGGCCAGAGACCTCGCGATGACAGCCAACCGGCACCATCCTGCTACTAATAAATGATTTGGGCGTGGAGTCGTGGGGGCAGAACCACCTGACTTTACTTGTTCGGTCGTGTTTCAAGCATAAAACACAGTCTTGCCTCTAAAACCGCAATGTGATATGGTTCGCCCATGGCTCGAAGCGCAAAGTCGTTAATCAATACTCAGGAACTCGGTCGCGCCGTTCGCCGGCATCGTGAAGAACTGGGCCTCAGCTTGCGCGACGTCGCAGACGAAACGAAAGTCTCCGCGTCCACGTTGTCCCGAATTGAGAATGGCACCGGCAAACCCGATGCAGATAACATTGCCAGACTGACTGCGTGGCTCGACATGCCGTTGCAACGAATTCTCAGCGGCCGCGACGAGGGAGACGACGCGAAAGCTGTGGTCTACTTTCCTCATGAATCCACGCCGGAAATAGTTGAAGCCCACTTGCGCGCTGACAAGAACCTTACCAATGAAACTGCCGACGCACTGTCGGAATTGTTCCGTGTCGCTTACTCGCAATTTAGCCGCAGCGATCAAAACAAGAATTCCCGAAAACGCCGCTGACTCGGCCTGCCCTTCGCAAGTTATAATCCGTTGAATGAATCCGCTGGATCTACCGCCCGGGGAAAAATGGCGGCGGTTTGAACTTAATGGGCAGGGCTTCCGCGACTTTGCGCGCGCCGCTCCCGGTCAACCACTAAATCCATTCAAGTTGGCCAGGTTCGCCAATTTGCTGGTTCTGGACTTTGCTCAAATCACAGACTTAAGTGAGAAGGCGCGGACCCACTTGCTGGGAAGCGGTTCGGATGAGTGGTCGGGAGGTGCGGCTTCGCGTCCGCTACCTGACGGGCGACGACTCGTGATTCTTAATCCGAACCATGGGCCAGCGCGTACGAATGCGACGTTAATGGAAGAGATTGCGCACGTCTTTCTGGGCCACACGCCCTCCCGTTTGAAAGTAGCAACTAGGGATCATCGAGGCCGCGCACTTTCTCGCGATTATCGCAAGTCGGATGAAGAAGAAGCATACGCCTCAGGGGCTGCGGCTCTTGTGCCCTACGCCTCGCTGCGCGCGTTTGTGCTTTCCGGGGACACATCCGGTGACATGGCAAAGCATTTTCGCGTCAGCCGTGAGCTCGTAGAGTATCGTTTGAAGGTGACAAGACTTTGGAAAACTTACCGCCAGGCGCAGGGCGAGTGATGGAGGTTCGCTGATCGGTACCGGGTAGGTTAGAGAGTGTTTTTGGCCCGTAAAACCTTATAATCTAATTCGGTCGGTCGTTCCGTTGTGATTGAAACTGGAATCCTGATTAAATGACTGAACAAGTAAGAGAGCTGCCGCTGCCTGGTCTAACGACCACTGACAAGCTGCGCATGCTCCTCGACATCACCAAGAAAATAAGCCGCTCACTCGACCTCCAGGAGGTCTTGAATCTGGTGATGGACACGCTGGACTCTCTTCTTCCCTATGATGCCGCCGGCATATTCATCGTGAAATGTGTCGATAAAGCGCTGCTGGCTGAAGGCGACGAGCCATGCACATTTCAGGCTGAGGCCGTGCGTGGTTACGACATCGACGCACTAACGAACCTTCATTTGAAGATCGGTGAAGGGCTACTCGGGCATGTAGCTCTTACCGGGGAACCAATTACTTCGCCCGATGTTCGTAAGAACCCGCTCTACATCAATGCGAGAAAAGAGACGCGTTCTGAGATGGTTGCTCCTATCATCTCGAACACCGAAGTTATCGGCGCTTTCGATCTGGAAAGCGACGAGTTGAATGCTTATTCAGAGGACGATCTTCAGGTGTTGATGCTGCTGGCGTCGCAGGTAGCGATCATCATTGAGAAGGTGATGCTGCATGAACAACTAATCGAGAAGAAACGTCTGGAGGGTCAACTCGAGGTTGCGCGGCAAGTGCAGTTGGAATTGTTGCCGGCGAAAGACCCGCAACTCGAAGGCTACGACATCAGCGCTTACAACTTTCCCACCGAAGAGGTTTCAGGAGACTACTACGATTGGGTGCAAATTTTTGATGACCAGATAGGCCTCGTGATCGCGGACGTGTCAGGCAAAGGCGTGCCTGCTGCGCTTCTGATGGCTTTCCTGCGGGCGAGTTTGCGAGCGGCAACCCACATTGGCTACTCACCGCATATCTCGATGTCGAAAGTGAACTACCTGCTGTGGGAGTCGATTGAGCGTAATCAATTCGTCACTGCGTTTTACGGCATCCTGGACGTCACGAACAACACACTCTCGTACACAAATGCCGGTCACAATCCTCCGCTGCTTATCAAGAAGAACGGCGAAGCCAGCTTTATCGAACGCGGCAGCCTGCCTTTGGGAATGTTCAAAGACACGCGTTACCACGAGTACTTTCTAACGAACGAACCCGGAGACACGCTGGTTTTGTACACTGACGGAGTGACGGAATCGCAAAGTCCGACTGGCGAAGAGTTTGGCCGGCCGCGGCTTGCCGAGGCAGTCCGCAAGCACAGGCATTTGCCGGCGCGCGAGTTGATTGCAGCAGTTCAGAACGACGTGATCGAATGGACTGAAGGAAAAGGATCGTCTGATGACGTAACTTTCTTTGTGATTAAGACGCTCGAAAAAGAAAAGAGAGACAGCCGTTAAGACTGTCTCTCCCTCGCACTTGAGAAAAGACTCAGTGCGCAGTCATCGAACTGTGAGCACAATCACCGCCGGGCGCGAATGGTGCGCGATAATCGCCGAAGCGGAACTCATGTTCGCTTTCCAGCAACGCATACACGTCAAAGCCAAACGCGTCGAAATAGTCTGCCAGGTCATCGGGTGAAAGGAGATAAACGGCGGGTGTGAATCCCGCTTCGGCACGAATTTCCAGCAGGCGCTCGATTACTTCCAACGGAGCAAAACATCTAACAGGGTCTCTGTAAGTTGCCATTGTCGTTAGCGCCTCCTTTCAAAACCGTGGTCGGTGCTTGTGCCCGCCACTCTCACTACACTACTTTGATGTGCGAAAGCCTGTGCGCGTTTGTTTCTCGTGCGCCCGTTTCACAAGCAGTTTGACGTTTAAGTTATTCAAAAAGTTCCCACATAAACATGAGCAACCCAATTACTTCAGATACGCCGTCTGCGAGCCCGCCGACACTGAATTTTGTCGCTGTTTTGCGGCAAATGCTTAAGACCTCCGACAAAGTCAGTGATTTGATCTTTTCACCCGGCCGCCCTCCGCAAATCGAACTGACCGGGAAACTTCAGGGCGTGCCCATTGCGGGACTCGAAAAACTTACCCCCGCGCACACCGCCGGAATGGCCAAGTTGATCATCGGCAACCATCAGTCAGCGACCGAGAGTTTGGATAAGACGGGTTCTGCCGACCTGTCGTTCAGCGCGCCCGGCGAAGCGCGCTTTCGAGTGAACATTTTCAAACAACGCGGCACGCATGCCATCGTGATGCGCGTCATTCCCACCAAGCCGCCAAACTTTGAAGACTTCGATCTGCCGGAACAGCTAAAAGAAATCGTCGAGATTAAAAACGGAATCGTGCTGGTAACCGGGCCCACCGGAAGCGGAAAGAGCTCCACGCTCGCGGCCGTAATCGATCTGATCAACCAGATGAAGCACTATCACATCGTCACGATCGAAGATCCGATCGAGTTTTTGCATTCCCACAAGAACTCTACGATTCACCAACGCGAGCTTCATTCAGATACTCCCAGCTTCGCCATCGCTTTGCGCGCGGCGCTTAGACAGGCGCCGAAAGTTATCCTCGTCGGCGAGATGCGGGACCGGGAAACGATCGAAGTTGCCCTTGAGGCAGCGGAGACAGGCCACCTTGTTTTATCGACTCTTCATACGATTGACGCGTCAAAAACAGTGGATCGCATCATTGGCGTGTTTCCCAAAAACGAGGAACGCGTTATCCGAACGCGGATCGCGCAATCATTTCGCTACATCATTTCGCAGCGACTCATTCCGCGTGCAGATGGCAGTGGGCGCGTCGCGGCCATCGAAATTCTGAAGTCGACCATGCGCACGCGTGAATACATCGAAAAAGGCGAATCCGAGGGCAAGTCGTTAATCGACGCAATGGAGCAGGGCGATCAGGAAGGCATGCAAACTTTCGACGGCGTGATCGAAAGAATGGTGCGCGAGGGGGTACTTACTCAAGAGGGAGCGCTGCCTTACGCGAGCAACGCCAACAATCTGCTATTAAGGTTAGGTGATTTGGGAAGCTCCGCCCCTGTGGAAACGCCCAAAAAAGACGACTCGATGCTGGATATGATTGAAAGATAGTCTCGAGGGCTTATAATACGCCTACGCTCCCCGGCTACTCTCCTCAGATTCGGACGGCAATGTGAATATGATGACGCAGTTAATCACGCGCTCGTGCGCGACGGCCGGGTTGCTACTTGCCGTCGCGATTGTCGCGCTTGCCCAGAACTCACAAGACGCCAGTGGTTTGCGAATTGAACTGCCTGCCGACGGGCACGTGCGCATCGAAAACCAGTTTGGGGAAGTTACGACCGAAGTTTGGAATGAAAACTATATTTCGGTGTCCACAACGGTCGAGAACGGCGTGACGTTAAAACGTTCCCCTGTCGTCATAGAAAACCGAAACAAGTTAGTCGCGATTAGCATTGTCAGGCGAGTTAATGATGTCCCAGCAATTGTGAACCTGGACGTAAAGGTCCCAGCTGCTGCGCACGTTGAGATTGTGACATCAAAACGCTCCGCCAGCTTGCGAGGTGTTCCGGCGTCGGCATCAATTCGTTCAGGGGCCGGTGATGTAAACGTCGAGTTTGTTGGCGCGCCGAATGCCGACATAAACGCGCGCACCACAACTGGTACTGTTCAATCTGAGTTACCCGACTTCAAGACCGAGAGCGGCCGCGTGCTTCAAGCGCGTCTCGGTACGGGTGCACGGACGCTGCGCATAAATACTCAAAGCGGCGGCATCCGGTTGACAATGGTGGAACCGCCGCGAAGCAACGAGACAGCGCGAAGGTGGCCGGAGCCCGATAATGCCGTTGTTCCAACCAAAGCAGTGGGCGTGCCCGCACCATTAACGGATACGCAGGAAATTAGCGAAGGCGACATCATTCGCGTTGATTCGCAGCTCGTCTCTCTCAACATGAGCGTTGTGGACCGCGCAACCAACCGTGGATTGATGGGGCTCGCAAGATCAGATTTCAGGTTGTTTGAAAATGGCGCCGAACAAGAGATCCTGCAATTCGATTCGTCCGCTGCACCGTTTGACCTGATGCTACTGATTGACGTTTCGGGTTCGACGAAAGACGTGTTGGCATTAATCCGCTCGGCAGCCTTACGGTTTGTCGACGCGGCCCGGCCACATGACCGGATTGGCGTAATAGCGTTTGCCGGCCAGCCTACTCTCGTTTCAGGCTTTACCCTGGATCGCCAATCTCTGCGAGATCGCATCAGCGGTATCCGGACAGCGGAGGGCGATACCAAACTTTATGACGCAACTGACTTCACGTTGAACCACATTGCCAGCGACCGGCAGAATCGCCGGCGCACGGCCATCATCGTGATGAGCGACGGGCTGGACAATAGTATTGAAGGAGTTCGGGGCGTCGGTTCGTCGACGCCTTACAAGGATCTGGTTTCTCGTATTCAGGAGTTTGATGGCGTCCTGTACGCGCTCTGGTTGAATACGGAGTATGAAGCGCTCAGTCCTGATGACACACAGCCGGAAGCCTTCGATGCGGGTCACGATCGAATGCGTGAGACCGCCCAGGCCGGCGGCGGACTATTTTACGAAGTCGAGCGATTGTCTGATTTGGCTGGCGCTTATGAGCGGGTAGTCGCCGATTTAGGCACAGTTTATAGTCTCGCCTATCGCCCGTCTGACAAGGCACGTGACGGTAAATGGCGAGCCATCAAAGTTAACGTTAATCGTCCAGCAGCCGTAGCGCGCGGCAAACGCGGCTACTACGCAAACTAAGGCCATTGGGCGCGGCCGCGTCATACGTGATAAATTCGAATTGCCGTTGTCAGAAAAGCTTGTAAATGTCGGCAAGGGGACTATAATTGGGGCCTCTCCCCAAGCGAGATCGTTAGTTACTAAACCCGCCACCAACAAAGGAAAAGTTCCATGAGAACAGTATGCACTGTCGCAGCCGCGTCACTTCTGGTCCTTACCAGTTTCGTTTTGGCTGCTCCTCAAAGTGACCCTCAGAACCGCGAGAAGTTTGTGATCTCAGCGCGCGCCGGGGGTGTTAACGCCGTGGCCGGAAGAGCCAGCGTGCGTGGCCGGGGTAATACCGAATGGGAGCAACTCACGATCAAAGAGGACCTGGAAACAGGCGACGTCGTTAAAACAGGTACGGACGGCCGTCTCGAGATACTTCTAAATCCGGGCTCCTTCCTGAGAATTGGCGAAAACTCTGAGTTTGAACTGTCGGACAGTTCACTGGATAATCTGGAACTCCGCCTGATTCGTGGGACTGCAATCGTGGAAGCAACGGGCGCTGACGATACGGCCCTGCTGATAAATATCACCACACCGCATACCCGGCTGGCGATCGTTCGCCGCGGTCTTTATCGATTGAATGTAGTCCCTGGCGACAACACCGAGCTGATTGTCCGAAAAGGGCGCGTCATGCTGGATCGTTCCCACACGAAGATACAGGGTGGCAACAAAGTAGTTTTCAACAACGAGTCGTTTTTCGTGGCAAAGCTGCAGAAGGCAGATAAGAAGAAGGTTGACGCGCTGGACGACTGGAGCAAAGACCGGGCTGAGGTAGTGGCGCAAGCCAATCGCGGGATTCGTAGAAGAGAAATGGCAATGCTAATGGCGGGTGTTAATGATCACTGGGCCCGCGGCCTCAGCGGTGGACGAACCAGCGGCTTCTGGTTCTTCAATGGTCGCGTCGGGTGCTATACGTTTGTGCCGTTCCTTTTGGGTTGGGGTTCGCCCTACGGTGGTTCCTACAGCAGCTCGTTCTATGGAGGCTATTATTGCTGCGGCCGTTCGCCTTACGGCGGAAGTTATCCCGGACCTGACACAGGCGTCGCTAGTGGGGGCTCCAGCGGTTCGACTGGCGGTTCAACATACAATCCGCCGACGGTTTCAACGCCCGCACCGTCAGTTCAGCCTCGTCCGATTCCAGCGGCGGCAGAGCAAAGAATCATGCGTCACACTGATCGGATGCCCAATCCGTAATCATTTACCGAGGTTGCTCTCGTGACAGGGTATTCAAGCCGGCCGTCACGAGAGCAACTATCTCCGCCTTACTCAATCCTGACAACACAAGGTCTGTTAGAACAGGCATGAGCTTAGCCTCCAGCTGCTCGCGATTTGCCCTGGGGCTGGAACGGGCCGTTACGATGGCGCCCGAGCCATGACGAACCTTTATGAGCCCTTCGTCGCGCAGTCTGCGATAAGCGAATGCCACCGTGTTGAGGTTGACCCCAAGGTCAGCCGCAACCTGGCGGACAGGCGGCAATGAAGACCCTTCGGACAGCTCACCCGCCGCAATAATCGCCTTAATCTCGTCTACCAGCTGCTGATAGATCGGTCGCCGGTCAGATTCGTCGATTGTGATATACATAAGTGTCTATTGCCTATATACAACAGACAATCAACGTTTGTCCAGAGTTTTCTTCGAATTCTAGAGTATTTGGCGGGCCAGCTTAACCGCATCTTCAGTAAGCACGGCCAATCCGCCGGGTGAGATGGTGTCGCCGATTAGGAAAACGTTTGGCTGAGAGGTGTTGTAATTACGCGAGGCGCAGACCGCTGGAGTTACCGCTATCCCTCCGGCCATGCCGAGCTTCCGGCGAGTTTGTTCGTAGAAAGTGCGCGGGGTCGCGGTCTCAATTACTTCCACGCTGCTGCCCAACTCCGGCATGAGGCCATGTAACCGTTCCCAGACACGTTCAAGCATTTGTTGGTCGTTCCGCTCCTCTTCCGTTTCGTCGGTGTGGAACGTAAACCACGATTGGACGTCGGTGAACGTTTGGACCACTACAGCACGCTTGCCTTCCGGCGCCCGCGGGTCCCATGACGGAGCAGCGGAAAACATGAATTGATTGCCTTCCGGATCAAATGTCGTGTCTCGTTGCCAGTCTGTCAGGCCGAGCACATGCTCCGAACGCAATCCGGCAGCAGCCGCTTCATCCATGCCAAGGAACAACAGGTACGAACCATAACTGCGAAGCTCGTTCATTCGACTTCGTACTTCCGTCGGCGTCCGGCTCAACCCGATCAACTTTCCGTACGTGTCCCAGATCGTCAGGTTACTCACTATTGCCTTTGACGCCGTCACTCGTTCACCGCTGAGCAGATCCAGACCCACGGCAACGTCATTCCGATCGTATGCCAGACGAAGCACGGGCGCGTTGAGCCTAACCCGGCCCCCATTGGTCGCGATCGCATCAGCTAGCTTGTTTGCCAGCGTGGCCGCGCCGCCGGAGATAGCGAACATCCCTTCCTGCGCTGCGGTCAAAGCGCGGGCAGCGAAGAGATAAGAAGCTTCATCCGTGTTGACCTGGCCGAACGCCTGAAGTTGAACGTCCAAAAATCTTCGAAACCTGAAGGACAGATCACCAAGCTTGTCACCAACTCTCCTGCTGGCAGCATTCTGAGATTCAGAATCCTTGTTGCTATCTCGTAGCTTTGCGAGCGATCTTAACCAACTTCGCCCGCGTCCAGATGTTTCATGGTTTGCACGCTGCGACGCGTTAGCTATGAGGTAAAGGTCGCGATAAAACGATTGCGCTTCTGCCGCACACTCGGGAAATGCGGCGGACACAATTTGCTCGAATTCGTCCGGGTTTGATCCGACCGTCACGTCGCAGCCGTCAGGCAGTCTGACAACGTAAGCGGGTGCGAGGGGACGAACTTCAGGGCGGGAAATATCTAGTTCGGCAAAGAGTCGATCGTATACATCGTTCTCACCCCACGATGAGTAAAGTCCATATGCGGGTTCGAACGTGTAACCAAACTTCTCGAAGTTTGCTACACATCCGCCGACTAACGAATTGCGTTCGAAAACACAGACATTAACGCCGCGCTTGGCGAGCAAGGCAGCGACTGTCAGACCACCAATGCCTGCCCCAACTACGGCGACTTCACAGTCCATTGTCAGAAGAGCGAACGGATCATCGCCGCGAGCACGATTATGGTAGGCGCGATGGGATCAGCGGTTGGAGCAACGCGGCCAAGGTGCGGTTCAAGGACCAGCATGATTGCCTGAATGCCGTTAAAGACGAGGTGAATGATGACGCAAGGCAGGAGCCGGCCGGTATAAGCGCGGATGACGGTTAAGGCGATGCTGAGCAGGCCAACCGCCGCGATCACGCCGATGTTCGACACATACTGCGGCACGTGCACAACGGTGAAGAGCAAAAGAACGATAACTACAGCGGCGGGAATACCCAGGAGCCGTTGAAGCGGCGCATAAAGAACGCCCCGGTAAATAAACTCCTCGACCAACGGAGCGGTCGCGACAGCAAGAAACGAAATCAAGTAACGGGCCGCCAGAGAACTGTTGATAAGTTGGTCGAGTGAAGTCGGTTTGTTACCGCCCAGCATCCACGCGATGAGGCTGCCGACAATGACAAACAAAATTCCCAGACCTACACAAAACACGAAGGCTGGAATCGGTGGAAGTTTTCCCCAACCCCATCCGATGTTCGCCCAAAACGGCCGCTTACCGAAGCGCGTCACGAGGGCCCATATAAACAGCAGCGTCAACAAGTGGCTTGGTAACAAAGCCACAACTTGAAGGATGACGGCCGTTTTATCAGTTAGGACAAATTCCGCAATCGAACTTGCCGCTGCCGCGGTCCCCCGAAACTTCATGAAGAGGTAAGGGGCCACAAACAGAACCGGCAGCAGGAAAATCAAACAGATGCTAAGAAACCAAACCAATAATGCGCCCGGGAGTCCCCACGGTGGATTGTTGGGATCTGGCGTGCGCGTGTCGGGCGGCGAAGCAATGGTATCTGCCACAGGTGCGGCTGCAACGGAATTGTATGTGTCAGTCACGGTGGGTCGAGTTTATGAAGTTGCTTGAGAGCGGTCAAACACAGTTATGGCAATCCTTAAACCGCCGGATAGTCTGCCTCGAGCATCGCTGGTCCAACGCGCGGCGCGGCCAGCATGATTCCGATGATCGTTTTTGCATCTTCAATCTCTCCGCTGGTCACCATGTTCAGCGCTTGTGGGAAGGGAAGTCGGACAATCTCAATAATCTCGTCGTCTTCCAATCGTTGTTGCGTTTCCGTCAACCCGGTCGCGAGGTAGACCCAAATTTTTTCGCCGAGAAAACCAGGAGAAACGAAAAACTCCGATAGTTTCTCGAGGCGCTCCGCTCGCAGTCCCATCTCCTCCTCAAGTTCACGCGAGGCGCCTGCTTCCGGCCCTTCCCCATCTTTGAGCGCGCCTGCCGGCGCCTCCAAAAGATAACGCACTGCCGGATGACGATATTGCCGAACGAGCGCAATCGTTTGATCGTCAAACACCGGTATGATGGCCGCGCTCCCAGGGTGATGGACCACGTCACGTTCATAGGTTTTATCGCCCTCACGAATCGTATCGATCGTGACGTCGAAAACTTTCCCGTTAAACTTTTCCTGACTCGCGAGAATTTGGGGACACGCTGTCGAAGTCATGCGCTATTTTCCTTTGCTCGAAATGAATTGTCAGCCCCGATAGATAAACGCTCTGAAGTGATGGCCGCTTTGATTTCACCGACCAGATACAGTGAGCCGGTAACACAAATCATCGCTTCTGCCGGCGTAATCTTCCTTGCTTTTTGAAATGCTTCTGCTGCTGATTCAGTCGTGTAGACGGGTCTGTTACCCATTACGTCGCGTGCGAGTAGCTCAAGTTCAGTTACACTCGCGGACCGCGGGTTTTCAACGGGCGTCAAGATCAACTGGTCCACTTTCGGGAACAATATTGCCGCGATTTCACCCAACTGCTTATCCCGCATCGCCCCGAATACGAGCGTCAGCCCGTTAGTCGCAAACTCATCGAGGTATTCGCGCAACGCGCGGGCTCCTGCTTGATTGTGCGCACCGTCCAGGAGCACTGCTGGTTCGCCAGGCAATAGCTCCAACCTGCCACCATGATGTGCCGAACCAAGACCTTCAACTATCGCCTCTTGTGAAAGAGCGAAACCCTGCTGCCGCAGTATCTCGGCGACTCGGACCGCGACGCCGGCGTTGATGACCTGGTGACGCCCACGCATTCCCAAAAGTACCTCTTCATATACCGCGTGCGGTGTTTCGAAAGTTACTCTAAAGCGTCCATCTTTAGTTGAGTCTTTTACGGTGGTGGTCCAATCAATCACATGCGGCCGCACGCCACAATCCGTCGCTCGCCGATCAATTACTTCAAGCGCTGCCGCGGGCTGTTCAGAGACTACCGCGGTCACGCCGGTTCTGATTATTGCCGCTTTCTCAAATGCAATCTCTTCGATCGTTTTGCCGAGATACGGCTGATGGTCGAGCGAAATCGGAGTAATCGCAACTATCGAAGCGCCTGCGACAGTGGTCGCATCAAGGCGGCCGCCCATGCCTGTTTCCAGTATTGCAACTTCAACTCGCACTTCCTCAAACGCTAAAAGTGCGACGGCGGTGACTTGTTCGAAGAAACTCGGCAACGCCGCAACGTCGCCGCGCATGACTAGTGTCTGAGCGACATCACGCACGCGCGTGACCAGTCGGGCGAAGGTCTCTCGAGAGATTTGCTGTCCATCGATAATAATTCGTTCGGTTGGCGAAACAAGGTGCGGCGACGTGTAGAGTCCTGCGCGTATTCCGGCAGAGCGACAGATTGATGCGAGCATCACGGCTGTGGAGCCTTTGCCGTTGGTGCCGGCAATTTGGATGCTTTCGTAGGATCGATGTGGATTGCCGAGGTGTTGCAACAACACTTCGGTATTTTTAAGGCCCAGCTTGATCGCGACAGTCTCGTGACCGAGGCTCAGCAGATATGAGACTGCTTCATCAAACTGCATGTGTCTGATGTAACACGCCGCCAGCGGGAAAGTCACTCGAAGAGCGAATGGGTAAGTGGCATGGGCGTCACGTCCATGCAGTTTGCAGGGGTGGTTAGTTGGAGGAAGTGCGAGTCCGCAACCGTTCAGTTTCTGAGACAGCGGAGATTTCCGGGTTCATCATGAAATTAAGTGCCTTAATGATGTAATCCCGGATTTCTCGACGGTCAACGATCGCGTCAACCATGCCGTGCTCGAGCAGAAATTCAGAGCGCTGAAAATCTTTCGGAAGTTTCTGACGGATCGTTTGTTCGATCACTCTTGGTCCGGCAAAGCCAATGAGGGCTTTCGGTTCGGCGATAATGATGTCGCCGAGAGTCGCAAAGCTGGCCGTGACGCCGCCGGTTGTAGGATCGGTTAAAACGGAAATGAACGGCAGGCGCGCTTCATCCAACTCTGCGAGCGCCGCTGCGATTTTGGCCATTTGCATCAGCGACAACGCGCCTTCCTGCATCCGCGCGCCACCCGACGCGGCAAATACCACGACCGCTGCGCTTTCGTTCAACCCGCGTTCGATTAGACGCGTCACCTTTTCACCGACCGCAGAACCCATCGAACCACCGATAAAAGCCATGTCCATCGCACCCGCCAATACCGGATGGTCGCCGACTTTGCCCCGCGCGTTGACGATTGCTTCAGGCACGCCGGCGTTGCGCCGCGCCTGTTTGAGGCGATCGGGATATGGCTTAGTGTCAACAAAATTCAGCGGGTCGATTGAAATAACTTCAGCGTCAAGCTCTTCATACTTGCCGTCGTCAAACAGCATCGCCAGCCGCTCGCGGGCGCCCATACGAAAGTGATAACCACAATGCGTGCAGACCTGAAGCGACTCTTCGAGGTCGCGCTTGTAGAGGTGGGCCTCGCATTCTTCGCACTTGACGAAGACATTCTCCGTCTTGACCACCCGCTCTTCCGGCGGCACCGCTTCAATCTGCTTATTTTTTTTGCTAAACCAGGGCATCGGTAGTAGCTCACCAGAGCTTTTAAATGCTGAAAATGACGATGTTTATACAGTAAAGCGTAATGACCCATTTAGTCACTAGTTATACTGGCTCGACACTTCTTGACATTAAGAAACGATAACATAAAGCCGGATGCTGAAAGAAGAGTTGATTCCTGTAAGGGACCCTTTAATCCCGTCCTGATGAGAATTTACCTCAACGATTCTACAACAAAACTGTTGACCTAAACCGCCGTCACGATTACAGTTGCCGGCGCTCGAATACTCTTACTTCCTGGCCTCATCTTCAAATCGACCGGGGGCGTTTGCTCGTCGTGGAGACTCAGGACAGCTTTACCTGCGAGACACTCGCTTAAATCCTTCGTGCCTCCCAATAATTCCCGGATCTGTAGGCTCCGAATCAAAACCCAAAACACTACTGGCAGACTTCACATGAAAAATAAGAACGAAACACACCCGACGCACCGAGCCGCCAACGATGGGCAATTCACAGCGGAAGAAATGAATATTCGTGAATTGGGCCACTTGATCATGACCGCCATCCATGCGGCCGCTCGCGGAAAGATAATGCGAGGGCAAGATCAGCGAGAATTGGCGCGATACCTGGACGGCGCGGAGTGGGTTACGAAGCAACCCTCGTGGTTTTCTCAAGAAGCAAGGGTCGCAAACCGTCAAATAATGTTGCTTGGCAGCAACCTTCGTCGCGCACTCGATCGAATATCCAAAGACGGTGATTTATCGAAGGAAGAAAGAAAGCAACTACAGCGTTGGCTCTCAAATGTGAGGTTGATGCGCGTCCGCTATCAGCTGACACGTTTGCTTTTCTTTGTCGGCTATTCGGGATTATTAATCTTGGCGGTTCTATTCTTCAAACCGGGGTTCGATTTCCTTAGTGAAAACGAACTGTGGATCCCTTTTATTATCTCAGTATCCATTCTGCTGGCGGCATTGGCTAAGGATGTTTTCTTCGAGCGTAACGTGAACATAGCTCTGCGACAGGTAGTCGCAACCGTTGAAAAAGGAACAGAGGAGTTGGGGGAATTTCTCGAAGAGAATTTGGAACCGAGTATTCGTGCGCTTGAAAGCAGGGAACGCGTCCGTAGGGAAGCAACGAAAATGTTTGAAGAAGTGATCAAGCAAGACCCCGACGACCGACTCGTCGTATTCATGGGCGCCGCATCGTTAGGGACTAGAAAGAAAGATGAACCGAAAGATCTAGACGACGACAAAAGCGACTCGATCGAGGAGTACAACCTCAAATTAACGCAGATGCAGAACGCGGGTGTGACCATTCGAAGATACGTGTCACTCATTAAGCCAACTGATTCGCCGCCTGCTCGCAGAGCCACTACACAGTACGAGTACGTCGACTGGCTTAACAAACAGATCGAGATACTGGAAAGCAACCCGAAATACATTTTGATAGATTGCCATCGTGCCCAACCGTGGGGAGGTAGTCGTAGCAGCATCGTCACAAACAAAGCTCTCTTGGATTTGGTTGGTGATGGGGAGTCCGGATTCTTGATCAAGGGAGAGCGAATCTGCGAATTACTAAACGCCCGTTCACGGAAACTTCTTGAGGCAGCTAATCAGACGGCATATCGCGGCGCCAAACGGGCGGACGTTGATGCTTTGGAACGGCTCAAGTCACAAGTTCAGAAATCCATTCTGCCAGAATCCTCCCAATGATCTTATTTCAATGGCACGTGATATTTCTGATTGCAATGGCCTATGTTCTTGGTCACTTGGTAGCGTTGTATCCGTTAAAGTCGGAAGAACTACGGAAAGCTCGCCTCAACTACGTAAACTATGGGTTACTTCTTACTTTCGGCGTATTGTGCTTCGCATGCGTTGCCTACATGTACTATCCATCGACCGAAGAATTCCCGAAATCGATTTTAGAGATATCGTATGTTTTGTGGACCATGACTCTGTTCGGGATGCTTTGGTTTTCGACATACTCCAGACCAATGAAGATTATTGCGGTCGCCCCTATCGTGGCGACCCTGGTGCTTCATTACCTTTTTAAAGGAGAGCAGCGCGGAGTCAGTGGATTTATTAACAAGCTGGATGCCTTTACGTGGTTTAGCGGAGGAGAATCAGGCAGGGGACTGAAATTATCGGCCTTCCTTAAATTCATTTTCTTTTTCATAAATTCGTTTGTGGTCTTGAACTATTTCGGACGAATTTTTCAGATTATCCATCGTGATCGACTCAAAGATCGCGCGGAAACCGAGGCATTACAATCCGAAGCAATCAGTCGCCTGGTGCTGGTGCTGTCTTTCAGCATTTCATTGTTTTTAGCATTGGCATTAGCTGGTACAGAACTCCGAAGTCTAAGTCTATTCTCTGGCTTGGTAGCTGCTGGAGTGTCGGTCGCGCTTAAGGACCTTCTGGCGAATATGGCCGCCGGCATCCTCCTTTTATGGGATAAGAGCATTAAAACGAATGACGTTATCGCGCTCGACAAAGAACGGTTTGGCATCGTAAAGAGCATGACGATGCGCTATCTAGTCCTTGAAGATAGAAATGACATTCGTTTTCTAGTCCCGAATTCAGAACTAATAACGACGACAATTACTAACTGGACGCAAAGAAGTAGAAGAATACGTTTGAAACTGGAAATTGGTGTGGCCTTCGATTCTGATCCTGCTAAGGTACGTAGGATTATCAAGGAAACGTGTTTAAGAGTTGCCAGGGTGCTTCAGGATCCGCCGCCACGAGTTTTGATACTCGGTGTTGGCGACTCAGCGATAAATTTCCAGCTCCGTTTCTTTATCGGCGACCCAGAGAATGGAGTGCGAAATGTGACCGGCGAGATATATGAGTTGCTATTGTTGCGGTTTAAAGAATTGGGCGTCAAAATACCCTTTCCTCAGCGGGAGTTTAAACTATTACCATCTGCACCGCTGGCAGTGACATTTGCACCTGGCGAGGAACCGACAACTCAGACGGGAAAAGACCCAAACGACGAAGGAATCGGAAGAAAAAACTATCTGCCAATTGAGAGGCATTAGCTGAAGCAGTGGAAGAGCAAGTACGTTGATTCCTAGAACTCGATGCCTTGTTGAGCGCGAATGCCGGCTGTGAAAGGATGCTTGATCTCTGTCATCTCCGTTACGAGGTCAGCGGCTTCGATCAGCGGCTGTGGCGCGTCGCGGCCGGTTACGACGATGTGTAACGCTGGTTGGGCAGCTCGAATAGTTTGAAACTCTTCGAGCACTTCATCGAGCGGAAGCATGTTGTAACTCAAGACGTAAACCAGCTCGTCGAAAACCAACAGATCATAATCGCCAGTGCGCATCTTTTCGACGCATAGGTTCCATGTCGCGCGCGCGGTTTGACGATCCTGCTCCGGGTTTTTCGTGTCCCAGGTAAACCCGTCGCCCATCGTATGAACTTCTATCCCCAACTTCTCGGCTGACACATGCTCGCCGTAGCGATCGGTGCGCGACTTCATGAATTGAATCATGCAACAGTTCAACCCACGCCCGGCCGCGCGCATCATCAATCCCAACGCGCACGTGGTTTTACCCTTACCGTTGCCCGTATGGACCATCAGCAGGCCGCGTGTAGTTTCCTGGTAGTCGGAGCGGCGCCACTTATAGCGCTTTTCGAATGAGCCGGAAGAATTCATTTTCCATTTCTCATTTGTCATTTCTCATTTGGCCATTGCGACCGTTCTCAATGTTCTATCTTGGAAGGCGCGCCAAGTAAGCTGTCATGGCAAAGTGAAATCGTCGGAGCGTGGGGTTTCATAACCCCAAGGTCTCATGCGGGTTGTAATGGCCAAATGAGAAATGAGAAATGGAAAATGGTTTTAGCCAACGCGAAAATCACTCAAGCTCTACCAGCGCGTCTTCTGTAACATCAGCCGAGCCGTTTGCTCGACTAACAGCGTCTTGCAGTAACGCCAAAATCTTTTCTTCCGCTTCTTCCCATGTTCCGCGCAATGTGCAGCCCGCGGCGTTGCGATGGCCGCCGCCGCCAAACTTCTCCGCAACTTTCGCGACATTCACTTCGCCCTTCGATCTCAGGCTCGTACGATAAACGCCTGGCTCACACTCTTTCAGCATGGCTACAGCTTCCACTTCGCCGACCGTCAATGGATAGTTGACGAAACCGTCTGCATCTTCGTCTGACGCTTCGGCGGTGTGTTGCATCTCCAGGCTATGGCGGAGTAGCGCAACCTTGCCGCTTGAATCGCGCCGCGCAGTGGAGAGCACCGCGCCCATCAGTTGAATACGGCTCCACGGGTAACTCGCAAAAACCGCTTCGGCAGTTTTGGCTGGTTTTACGCCAGTTTTGAGCAATTCCGACGCGACTTTGAACGTTCGCTCCGTGGTATTCGAATAATGAAATGAACCGGTATCGGTGATTAGTGCGGTGTAAACACACTCGGCGATTTCTTTTGTGACACGCACGCCCAGCGCCTTCGCGAGGTTGTAAATCATTTCGCCACACGCCGACGCCGTCGAATCGATCCAGTTGATCGAACCGAAGAGCGCCGTGGTCGCATGGTGATCGATGTTTACGACGACCTGTTTTTCGAGGTCGATCAAGCCGGGGCGCGTAATGTCAGAACATTCAATGACAAAGACCGCGTGGTAATTCTGGTCAGCGGCAGGTGTGACTCTCACATCTTTCGAGCCGGGCAACTTCTGGTACGCGTGGGGGACCGCATCCCTCATGATCACCTCGACGTCCTTGTCGAGTGCGCGCAGTAACCAATAGAGGCCCAGAGAGGAACCCAGACTGTCACCATCCGGACGTACATGAGAGGTGATCGCAAACTTTCGTTTAGCTTCGATCAGCTCTACAACTTGACTAAGCATCTTGCGCAAAGGATTGGGCTAAGGGATGAAAGCGGGGACCACCGCTTTGATCTCATCCTTTATCCTTCATCCCTCATCCTTTCCTTTTTCCCAATCCTTTTCGATTTCCTGCAGCAACTTGTCCACACGTTCACCTTTTTCTTCGATCCGGTCACGGACAAAATGAATCTCGGGTGTTCGCGGCAGGTTGAGCGACAGGCCTAATTGCTTTCGAACATAGGGTGCAGCCTTGCGAAGTGCGGTCAAGGCATCGCGGTGTTCCGTTTCGTCTCCGGCTATGGTCACAAAAACGCGCGCGTCTCGTAGATTGTCGGATAGGCGAACGTCAGTCACAGTCACCATTGTCAGTCGAGGATCCTCCAGTTCATATCCAACAATCTGGGAGATCTCGTCACGCAGAATATCTGCAACTCTCTCTGGCCGACGCATGATCACTCAGCAGGAGCAGTAGGCAGGAGGCAGCACAAACGACTGACTGCGTCCTGCTCCTGCCGCCTGGCTCCTAAAGTTCTGTAGCTGCGACTTTCTCAATCAGGTACGCTTCGATCTGGTCACCGACCTTGACGTCGTTGAAGTTTTCCAGACCGATACCGCACTCAAAACCCTCGCGCACCTCGGCGACGTCATCCTTAAATCGACGAAGGGAAGCGATACTGCCTTCCCAGCTCACCACGCCGTCGCGTATTAATCGCGCGCGCGCGTTGCGGCGAATGTTTCCGTCAATCACCATCGATCCGGCCACCACACCCGCTCGCGGCACGCGGAACACTTCACGCACGTCGGCTTTGCCGATGATGCGTTCCTTCTCGATAGCTTCGAGCATGCCGATCATTGCCGCGCGTATCTCTTCCTCAACCTTGTAAATAATCGAGTGGAGACGAATGTCAACGGCCTCCTGCTTGGCGAGATCCGACGCCCGCGACCCGGGCCGTACGTTAAAGCCGATTACTACAACCGCAGAAACCGCCGAACCCGCCTGGGTGGCCGAGGCCAGCAATACGTCAGACTCGGTAATTGCGCCGACGCCGGATCGAATAACCTTAACTTTCACGCGGTCCGTCGAAAGTTTTTGCAGCGTGGATTTCAGCACTTCCACTGAACCCTGGACGTCTGCCTTTATAACCACCAGCAGTTCTTTAACTTCGCTTTCGCCGAGCGCTTCGATACCGCGTTTAGTTGACTGCAACAATGCTGCCTGACGGCTCAGCATTTGGCGGTGACTCGAGATCTGCTGGGCGCGGGTAATATCCGCGACTACCTGGAAACTCTCACCGGCTTGCGGCACGCCTTGCAGTCCGAGCACCTCGACTGGAGTTGCTGGCGCTGCTTCCGTTATCGCTTCGCCTTTATCATTGAACATCGCTCTAACGCGGCCAAATATCTGGCCAACAATAAAGGGCTCGTGAACGTGCAGCGTTCCCTGTTGGACCAGCACGGTGGCGACGGCTCCACGTCCGCGATCCAGTTTCGCTTCCAGCACAACGCCTGATGCGAGGCGCGTGGCACTCGCGCGCAAGTTAAGAATGTCAGACGTAAGCAGAATGGTTTCCAGCAGCGTTTCCAAATTCTCGCGCTTCTTTGCCGACACCTGGACCATTTCCGTGTCTCCGCCCCATTCGACAGGCGAGAGGCCGTGTTTTGCCAGTTCCTGTCTTACTCGATCCGGGTTCGCATCAGGTTTGTCGATCTTGTTTATAGCAACCACGATCGGGACGCCGGCTGCACGCGAATGTTCAATCGCCTCGACTGTTTGCGGCATAACGCCGTCATCGGCCGCTACCACCAGCACCACGACATCCGTTGCTTTTGCTCCACGGGCGCGCATCAAGGTGAACGCTTCGTGACCAGGCGTATCCAGAAAAACCACGCGTCGCAACTCGGCCGGGTTATCCGGACTGGGCACTTGCACACTGTATGCGCCTATGTGTTGCGTAATGCCGCCCGCTTCGCCTGCGGCCACTTCGGTGGTCCGAATCGCATCGAGCAATGAAGTCTTGCCGTGATCGACGTGGCCCATAACAGTTACAACCGGAGCCCGCGGCAATTCAACGTCGTCAGCGTCGGTGGCGATGAGTTCTTCAAACTCTTCTTCAGCCACCATCTCTTCAAACGGTACGAACGTGACGTTGTAGCCGAACCGTTCGCCGAGTTCGACAGCCACGTCGTCATTGAGTGGTTGGTTGATAGTGGCGAAGACCCCGCGCTGCAACAGCAGCGTCACGACGTCTTTTGGTTTGATACCCAGCTTCTCGGCAAATTCTTTAACCGTTGAGCCTTCCACTAAGCGCACGGGCTTGATCTCGCCCGGCACATTGGGATCCAGTCGCCCGGCGATACGATCTTCCAGCGATAGTGCTTTTGGCGGCGGAATAAAATCGCCTTTATCGAAGCGTCCTGCTTTGCCTTCGACTTTTCGACCCCCTCGCGTGGGTGTGCGGCGCGAGCGCCGGCGGCCCGAATCGGGAGGTGGAATGTAAGTGGTCTGCGGAGTTGCCGTCTCACCAGGCGTTCCCATCCGTTCGGCTCTTGAAAGCGGTGTTCGCTCGCGCACACGGGCGGCACGATCAGCGCGTTCGCGGGGCGCCGCCGGAGCCGGAGGAGCTACGGGCGTGGGAGCGCGTTCGCCTGGACGAATCCCGGCGTTTAGCGCTGCGACAGTTGGCCTTAAAACCCTGACCTGACGTGATGGCGGAACTGGTAGCGCTGATGCTGCGACTGCGGGCTCAGCCGGTTCAATCACCTCGGGTTCAGCAGCTTCGATAACTTCTTCGGGGATTTCAATGGGAGCTTCCGTAGCCACGGGCGCCGCAGGTTGTTCGGCCCTAATCGCTGGACTCAGCTTTCTTATGACGCGCGCGACTGCCGGCGCTTTCGGTTCTTCGACCGCCGGCGGCACTTCCGGTTGAAGCTGCGGTGTTTCTTCTGGAGTTGGCGCTTCCGCTTCGAGGACCGGTTCCGGCGTTTCTACCGGCGGCTCTTCAACGGCCCGCTCAGCGCGCTTAACGACTCTCACTACGCGCTTGGCGGCAGTCTCTTTCTTCGGAAAGTATTTATTGCGAATCTTCTCAGCCAACTCCTTGGAGACGGAGTTGGAGGGGACGCTGACATCGACACCTTCGCGTCTCACCTCTTCAATGAGACGTTTTGTGTCGAGCTTGAGTTCTTTCGCTAGATCGTAAAGGCGGATCTTAGAGGAAACGGTCATGCACTCCTTCTTAAACGCAGTGATTGTGCGTCTACTTCTACAGTGGTTTAAAGAACACTCGCTTCAAACCACTTTAGGGAGTGCGTTCAGGTCTGAAACGCGACACAGTGGCGGTAAAGCGAGCAGCACAAACGCCCGAACCTTCGAACGTTTGTCCTGTTACTAATTTGCTGCATCAGAGGAAGCATCCTGCTTCTCGTCGTCGTTGCTCTCGCTTGATGCAGCATCATCTGAAACTGCGGGAGCAGATGTTGGCGCTTCGCTCTCCGAAGATTGCAAAGCAGATTCTTCATTCATAGCAAACTCGTCAGCCAATCTCTCGTCATCACCAAACTGGCTCAGATTTTCGAGTACAGCGGCATCGCTCGAGGTGATGTCCGGCGAAGGAACCACCGTATCGGGACGCAGGTCGCGGCCCGGTTCCTGAAGAATTATGGCGTCTTCGCTGAACGGCTCTGCTTCAGTCAACGCGACTGGATCGGCTGAATACTGGGCGAGAATCTCAGCTTCCGCGATAAAGGGTCCGCCCTTTTCGACGGCTTCGTCGTAACCGGCGGCTGTACTATCTGCCGATGGCCCAGAATCGTCATCGCCGGTTTCACCAGTTTCATCAGCCTCGCCAGCCTCGTCATTCTCAGCTTCTGCCGCAGACGCGTCGGCTTCGACGGATTCCGCTTCACCTTCTTCAGGTTCGCCCTGCAACGATTTATCTCGCATCGCAACGACGGCGATTGCTGCATTCAGAATCGTTTCAGCTTCGTCCAAACTCAAATCGAGAAACTCGACCAGATCGTCAACGGAAGTTTGAGATAACGCGTCGATATCGTTGATACCGTGTTCGGCCAGAGCTTCAGCTTGTTGTGCGGTTACGCCTTCAATCGCCGAGAGAGGCACTGATTCGCCGGAAGCAATGAGCGCACCCATTTGCTCGGTGACCTCGCGCTTGATTTCTTCTTCGCTCCGAATGTCGATGTTCCAACCGACCAGCTTCGTTGCGAGTCGAACGTTCTGCCCTCGTTTGCCAATAGCTAGCGAGAGTTGGTCCTCGTTGACGATGACTTCCATCTGCCGGTTCTCAATATCAGTGATGCGAACCTGGTTTACTTTCGCAGGCGAAAGCGCATTCGCGGCAAACACTGACGGCTCGTCTGACCACTCGATGATGTCTATTTTTTCGCCGCGCAGCTCGCGAATAATCGCCTGCACGCGGGAACCTTTCATGCCGACGCACGCGCCAACAGGATCGACGTCGCGCTCGTTGGAGGTGACTGCAATCTTGGCGCGCTCGCCCGGTTCGCGTACCGCCGACTTGATGACAACTGTGCCGTCGTAGATCTCGGGAACCTCCATTTCGAATAGTCGCAACAACAACTCAGGCGACGTGCGTGAAACTTCAACCTGTGGTCCCTTCGACTCCTTCGAAACGTTATTGATTACGACGCGAATACGCTCGCCCTGGTTCCACTGCTCGCCGCGTGACTGTTGCGAACGAGGCAGGATAGCCTCCAGATTACCGAGATCGACGATGATGTTGCCGCGTTCAAATCGTTTGACGTAGCCATTTACCAGGTCGCCGGTCTTATCGATGTACTGTTCGTAAACGTTGCTGCGAACGGCGTCCCGAACTTTCTGAAACAGAATCTGCTTCGCGGTTTGGGCTGCAATACGACCAAGTTCTTCCATCGGCAAAGGCAAGAGCAAAGCATCGCCCAGCTCCACTTCTTCACCGGCCAGCTCGCGAGCTTCGTCTATCGATAATTCGGTAGCATTGTTACTGACTTCATCCACGACAACTTTTGTCGCAGACAGCTCGATGCCGGTTTCGGGGTTCCAATCGACCTGAATGTCTTCGCCAGAGCGGAACTGCTTCTTGGCAGCGGCGCGCACGGCTTCCTTCATTGCGTCGATTACGAGGTCCCGCTCGATACCTTGTTCCTGGCAGAGCGCCTCGATGTTTTGTGCGATGGATGAACTCATGAAATTCTATTCTCCGGTGGCTCGACGCATTCTGGCGTCGCTGAGCCTATTCAATTGTTAGTGGCACGGGCATTTTGCCTGTGCCGCACGGGCGAGACGCCTGTGCCCTATGTTACTTACCCTGGGCGCGACGAAACTCTTGTTCAACGTCAATCTCCAGATTCGCTTTGGCAATTGAATCGAGGGGAATCTTGACTTTCCCACTGGTGCGATCTTCGAAGACCACTTCGTCGCCGTCGATTCCGATCAGTTGGCCGCGAAAGTTTCGCTGGCCATTAATCGCTCTGCGCGTTCGCATTCGTGCTGAACTGCCGGCAAAGCGCTCGTAATCCTGGCGTTTGTAAAGGCCCCGTTCGATCCCCGGCGAAGATACTTCCAGCGTGTAGGAAGCATGAATGAAGTCTTCAACGTCCAAAATTGTGCCAACATGTAAACTCACTCCGGAACAGTCTTCGTGAGTTACTCCAGCCGGCTTGTCAATAAAAATCCGAACTATCGGCTTGTTGTCTGGACCGGCGACTTCGGCGTGTACGAGCTCCAGACCGTGATCAATCGTCACTCGTTCAGCGATTGCCCTGACGCGTTCTTCAATTGCCCGGGACTCCACTTGAACCTCCGAAAAAACCATCGCCCAAAAGAAAAAGTGGGCGCGAACCCACCGGACGATACCGCCGCGCTTCGAGCAAGCCGTGAATTATACGGAAAGGCCTATGGGTAAGCAAGCCAGCCTAGATCCTGCCTGTCAGGGGTCAGAACGCGTCATAAACCTCTGTGGCGGTGAAACTTGCGCGACTCCTGCGTAACCTTTTGCATGGCTATTGAAAAGCGGTTACCACTGGCGTAGTATGCGCGCGTAATACAGGATCTTCGTCAAGGTTTCCTGCTGGGCTCCCACCGTCGTTAAAGGGGCGACCGCGCATGCCGCTTTGCGTATTGACCCGCACTAATGATCGGTCAAACAGTTTCACATTATCGGATTCTTGAGTCTCTCGGGCAGGGAGGCATGGGTACCGTTTATCTCGCGGAAGACACTCACCTTGGCCGCCGGGTGGCCGTTAAGTTTCCTTCGTTAGACTCGGATACCCATGATTACCGCGCGCGGTTTCTGCGCGAGGCACGTGCTGTCTCCGAGCTCAGCCATCCGGGGATTGCGACGCTGTTTGACTACGGCGAGACGCAAGAAGGCCGTCCGTTTCTGGTGATGGAGCTGGCGAAAGGCCGGCCGCTTAGTGACCTGATGCACGCCGGCGAGTTGAGCCTGGCTCGAGCGGTCGCAATCATTCGAGACATCGCTGCTGCCCTCGTCGAAGCACATGCGCGCGGAGTCGTCCACCGGGACATCAAACCGTCAAACATCATGATCGATGATCGCGGGCAGGTGAAGGTGTTGGACTTCGGCCTGGCGAAACAACTAATCAAGGATCCTATCGCCAGTTCAGAACCCGAAGCGCGAACACTGCTTTCAACTGAAACGCGCAGCGGTATTGTTCTCGGCACACCTGCTTATTTGTCACCCGAGCAAGCCGTGGGTGGCGCCATTGATGGGCGCAGCGATTTGTTCGCGCTCGGAACGTTGCTGTATGAGGCGATAACGGGGCGCACTCCATTCTCAGGTAACAGCTTCATCGAAATTGCAGCCAACGTGCTGCACGTGGAACCCACACCACCGTCCAGAATCAATTCAGCGATACCTCGCGAACTCGACTTCATTACCATGAAGGCGCTCGCGAAGAAGCCAAACAAGCGCTAC
Source organism: Pyrinomonadaceae bacterium (assembly GCA_963730985.1). Taxonomy (GTDB): domain Bacteria; phylum Acidobacteriota; class Blastocatellia; order Pyrinomonadales; family Pyrinomonadaceae; genus PSRF01. The sequence continues at coordinate 114,456 of CAVSTX010000003.1, read as the reverse complement.
CAATCGGCAAAGGAATTCATTGCGGACCTCGACGCAGTGAAGGAATCCCTCGAGGAGTCGAGCGGGCAAACCTTAATCAGGCGGACATCGCCTTCCGTGCAGAGCAAGACCTTCACTCAGCTGTCGCAAATGCTACAGCGGCCACGAGTGCCCATTTCGTATTTATTGATTGGTGTGGTTGTGCTTTTGGCGGGAGGCGGTTTGGCGATACGGTTTGTGCGGCCATCGCCTCACACGCCCCCTGAAGAAGCTCAACGCTGGTATCAGGTAGGCACCACTGCGTTGCGTGAAGGAGCCTACTATCAGGCCAGTAAAGCGTTGGAAAAGGCGGTTGCGGCTGACGATGCTTATCTGCTCGCGCACGCCCGCCTGGCGGAAGCGCTGGTTGAGTTGGATTTCGCCGATCGCGCGAAAGACGAGCTCCTGCGCGTTAGCTCCAGTGATAAAGCCGCATTGCCAAAGGCGGATGCCTTACATCTGGAGGCCATCACCGCCACAGTTCGTCGCGATTATCCGAAGGCGGTTTCAACGTACACAGAACTGGTCAACCAGGCGTCGGAGAGCGAGAAACCTTACCTGCTCGTCGATCTCGGCCGCGCGCAGGACAATAACGGCGAACAAAAGAAAGCAGTTGAGAGTTACACCGACGCCGCGAAACGTAACCCTGATTACCCTACACCGTTTCTCCAGCTCGGAATCTTGTACGGGCGGCAAGCGGATTTGCCGAATGCCTTATCTTCTTTCGAAAAAGCCGAGGCGATCTACCAGGCACTCGGAAGTCTCGAAGGCCGCGCTGAAGTTATCTATCAACGAGGCGCCCTGTTCAATAAACTGAATAAACTGTCGGAGGCGAAGGCCCAGTTGGAACAGGCGCTAAAGCTAACATCGGCGGCCGACAACAAGTCGCAGCAGATCAAGACGCTATTGCAGTTAAACAGCGTGGCGCAGGACATGGGCGAGATGGACCAGGGAACGGAGTATCTTCGCCAGGCGCTCGAGTTGGCCCAGCAAAATGGGATGGAAAACTTGAGCGCGCGCGCCCTTAACGACCACGGAAACAATGCCTTGATCAAGGGCGATTACACCAAAGCCGACCGGTACTTTAGTGACGCGCTGCAATCGGCATTGCGCAGCCGAGCGCAAAGCAACGCGGCGAGGGCGCGGTTTTCCTTGGCGAGCCTGCGGCTGCGTCAGAATAACGTGGACGAGGCCCTTCGCTATCTGGAACCGGCGCTCAGTTTTTACCAGCAGGGCGGTTATCGTAGTGAATCATCAGCATGTTTGACGTTGACGGCACGTGCTAACCGGCACAAAGGTGACTACGAAACTGCTCTCAAAGCGAATCAGGAGTTGTTGCGGCTCGGGGAGCAGTGGAACGACCAGTCACAGATAGCGCTATCGCATAGCGAGATGGCCCACGTACTCGCGCGCCAGGAAAAATATTCGGAGGCCCTCGACCACTTCGCCCAGTCGTATTCGTTTTACAATTCTCAGGGGCCGCAACGAAGCCTTGGATATAACTTATTGAGTCGCGGGGATGCGTTATCTCGTCTGGGCCGTTTCCAGGAAGCTGAAGATCTTCTGAAGCAGAGCGAAGCGATTGCCGATAAACCGGACGCGCAAATCAAACCGCTATCGGCTGGGATAAAAACCACACTTGCCGAGCTCGCACTGATGCAAGAGCGGTTCGCCGAGAGTAAGACAAGAGGAGTTGCCGCTCTGGAAGCGGCGGGCTCGGATCATAAGAGTTTTGCCGCAACTGCAAAGCTGGTCATCGCGATGTCGCAATCGCATATGGGGTCCGCGGCCGCCGCTAAGAAAGATGCGGCTGAGGCGGTTGAGATGGCCCGGCAGGTAAACGATCCGGCACAATTGGCCGCGGCCCAGATCGCGTTCGCGGAAACGGCGTTGCTGGCCGGCGATTTCAAATGGGCATTAGCAAGCGCGTTGGAAGCGCAACAATTATGTGCTCGTCTGGGCCAACCGGCCTCTGAATGGCGAGCACTCGCGATCGCCGCCCAGGCGAGTAGTAAGTCTGGAGATAATTCTGCCGCCCGCGGCTATGCCGCTCGCGCAAAACAATTGTTTCCGACGTTGGAGCAGCGTTGGGGCAATGACAACTTCCAAAAATATGCCAGCCGCCCAGATATTCAGCGGCTGTCAAAGGAAGTAGATCGTCTCAGCACACAGACGTAAGGTAAGAATTTGGAAACGGAAAGTGTTTAATGTTTTCAATTAACCGAGCCGCGTTAAAGGCTCATCTCAGTCCTTCACCCCCCAGAAAAGGAGAAACTATGCGCCCAGTACGAATTCTCTTATTTGTTGTTGTCACAGTTTTTGTCGTGGCCCTCGCCGCCTTTGCGATCGTTGGCGGGCCACAGCTAGTCGCCCCCGCAGATGATGACATCATCATTAAGGGTGGTTCTTTGGAAGTTGAGTGCGGCAAAAACCATAAGACGGACAATGCCGGTTGTCTGGCTCTCGACGACGGTCTCAACGGCAGGTTCAAACACAAGCAAAGTGGGAAACACATCACGAGGGTGGTGGTGAAAAACACGAGCGGCACTACCGTCTTTAACAGCGACAGCCTTAACTCAAATTTGGCTCTCGGTCAGCGGCCGCGAATAGAACTGACCTACAAGTAAACTAGCAGTATTCGTAAAAGCGATGGTGTTATCGAAGGGCCCGTAGTGTCGTGCGTTCAAGTGCGCGCCCTACAAGATGATTGTGTCCTGACAGCTGTCGACTAAGGGATGAAGGATCCAGTCGTTCTTAGGATCGTCGCGGCTGCCGTCCTCTTCTGAATCACGGGCGTCATCCAACATCCGGCACCATCGGCCTAGCGTGATTTTGACTTTTGCCTCGGTGTCGAGACCGAGGCCGTCGCCGATGTCTGTCGGCCATGCCCCTCCAATCGCCATTTTTTCCTCCGCGATGATGACGCAGTCGCGGATCGGATGAATTTCGTTCCAGCCGTGGTGCAGCGAGTCGTAAACCCAAATTCCTTTGACAACGACGATGTGCCCTTTTTCGAGTGTTGCCAGTTCTGGATCCACATCGGTCGGGTGACCCGCACCGGCGGCGTTAGGTCCGGCCAACGGTCCAGTCAGGATTCCGGTTCCTCCAAAAAATATCGCCAGCATAATAAGCAGCTTGATGAGCCATCCAACTGGCCCTAATAGCTCCAAAGCCAACGCGGCGATCAGAAGCGCGAGCACAATGCCCGCCCAGAGCATCAGGTTGTAGATGCCGCTGCCCTCGAACTCACAATGCAGCCCTGTCATGTACTTCAGATGGTCCTCGTCTCCCACGTAGCTGCGGCCGATCGCAAGGATTGACGACTGCTCAGACACTAACCCGCCCTGGACAGCTCCCTGATAGTCGGAGACGGGTGGAGGCGGACCTGGAACACTAGCGGAGCCGAAATCCGTGCGAAACGCGCTGGGGGCTGGAGCCAACATGACGTTCATGCTGAAGTCGTCGTCCCCTCCTTTCTCCAGCGGGTCCGCGGCACTCAAACCGCGCACCATGCCAATCAGACATTGCTCCCCACCCAAACAGATCAACCGGCCGTTGAGCCACCAGTGTAGGTAGGACACCGCCAACGTGAACAAAGCGATCGCGATTATGAGCTTGAGCGGCCCGCCAACCAGAGCCGCGAGGATGAAGGAAAGGATCGTTCCGGCCACGATGCGGCCGAAGATATTTAAATAGCCGATCAAGGTGAAGCTGAGATCGACGTAATCGCCCGGGTCTTCGCATTCGGTGTATTGTCGAAACGCCATGGTTACCTCGGTCGGCCTGCGTCAGGCCTTGGTGGCGACGAGAGTTACGCCGCCGGCAAATGCGCCCTCACTGACCGCGTTGATGTTGAATGATTGTTCACCGACAAAGGCGGCGGGTGGCGTGATAGCCACTTGAATCGGCACCTCGTCGCCGGGATTCAACGTTACCGTTGCTGGTGAAATAGCTACGTCCCATCCAGGCGGAATCCCGAGGTTTCCCGACCGGTGCCGGGCCGCAATACGACGAATACGCTCCGATCGATGTTCATCCGGCCGCGGCCGCGGCGTCTCCGCACATTGGGCCAGCCCGGGTAACCGGTAAGTATCAACTGTGAAAGTGAACACACCCGCCTTTGGAAAGGGATTGCGGAGCTGGAACGTAAACTGAGCAGGTGACGTCGCGGCCGCTACGTTGACGTTATTCTGGCCCAGGTTGTTGGCCGGGTTCTTATCGTCGAACCAGTTGAGCTGCACCTGAATGCAGAAATGTCCTGCCGTAGCCGGTGTGGTCCATGGGACTTTTACACGCGCAGGATGTAGTGCACTTCCTTTGACGCCGACGTCGACGAATGCACTCCCGATCGATGTACTGGTTGTCCCAGCTCCGAACGATAAGAAAGAGAAGTCAACTCGCATCGCGACCACCGGGGCGTCAAAGGAGTTGTTCCAGATAGTTGCTTCAATCTCGTGCAACGTGTTCGGCGGCAGTTGTCCTTCCGGAACGACGACCCCGCCCCGCAGGATGGCGATGTCCGGGTTGTCCCACGTGACAGGCAAACCTTGTTGCATGAGAAACGATTGGGAATAGATGCATGGGTCGGGACGGTGGACCGAGGGATGGGAAGTCGTGACACAGCCAACCTCCACTTCCCGATCGGGATGGGGCAGCTTTCCTTTCGCGCAGAGATCTTTGAGGAGTCGCCAGAGCCTCTTGAATATTTCAGCTGAATCAATGATCCAGCCAAACGTAATTGTCCTTAGCAGATAGAGGCCGGTCCGAAGAATAAGCTTGATGAGGTTCACGGTGCGAGCTCCGCTTCCACGACAGCGCGAGGTTGGTCATCCGCCGCGTCACTCTAAATAAATGGTGCGCTATTTAAATGGATCGTGCGAGGAAATCCGGTCCGCGGCGTACTCTATCACTTTCGCTTTTCAAGTGCCATATTTAGCGGGCAGGCAGGAAGCACGAGCACAAAGCGGGAGATTTGCTTCGCGAGGCGCTAGCCGCCTAGTTTTGATTTGACCATTTCGCTGAGGGTTTTGCCGTCTGCATTTTTGCCGGCGAGTCGCTGCCTGCGCCGCCTTCATAACTTTGCCCATGTCTTTCATCGACGTGGCACCGGTCTCTACAATCGCAGCGGCCACTGCGTCTTCAATCACTTCGGTCGATGCGGCCTGTGGTAGGTAGCTTTCAATGACATCGATCTCGGCCGTCTCTTTGTCCGCCAGTTCCTGTCGTCCCGCCTTCTCATACTGCTCAACAGAATCACGACGCTGCTTTACCAGCGAGCGCAACAGTTTGCTCAACTCATCGTCGTCAAGCTCGCCGCCCTTTTCGATCTCACGGTTTTGTAGCGCGGCCTTCACCATCCGCAACGTCGACGTGCGAGGGGCATCCTGCGCCTTCATCGATGCCGTCATGTCTGAAATGATTTTCTGTTTTAGCGTCATGGGTTTTGTCTACCGATTCTATACCTAATCTGATCTTTCTCCCCTCCCCGCAAGCGGGGAGGGGCAGGGGGTGGGGTAGGAGCGCGCAAAACCTCTCCCCTAGCCCCTCTCCGCTAGCGGAGAGGGGGATGCCTACGAATGCCCGTTTGTTTTCGCGAGGTGTTGTTTGAGGTAGCGGCCCGTGTGCGATGCGGACGTTTTCATCATTCGTTCGGGTGTTCCCGTGACTACAACCTGGCCGCCTGCGTCGCCGCCTTCGGGACCTAGGTCGATGACGTAATCCGCCGTCTTGATCACGTCGAGGTTGTGTTCGATTACGAGTAACGATCCGCCCGCGTCGATTAACGCGCGAAAGGCCGCCAGCAACTTATTGATGTCGTCGAAATGCAGGCCGGTCGTAGGTTCGTCAAAGATGTAAAGTGTCTTCGCGCCCGTTCGTTTCGATAACTGCGCGGCTAGTTTGATTCTTTGCGCTTCACCGCCCGACAAAGTTGTTGCTGACTGGCCGAGTCGCAGGTAACCAAGCCCCACCTCATCAAGCACGCGCAAGCGGTTTGTGATCTTCGGCACTTCCCGGAAGAACGTAATTGCTTCGCGAACTGTCATGTTCAAAACTTCGTGAACATTCTTGCCGCGATATCGAACATCGAGAATCTGCTGCTTGAAGCGTGTGCCCTTACATTCTTCGCAGACAAGCTCCACATCCGCGAGAAACTGCATTTCGACCGTCACGGTCCCATCGCCCTGACATACGTCGCAGCGTCCGCCAGGCAAGTTAAAAGAAAAGTGCGACGGGTCGAAACCGCGCGCTTGCGCTTCGCGGGTTGAGGAAAACACTTCGCGAATCGCGTCGTACACTTTTATGTACGTTACGGGATTTGAACGCGGCGTGCGCCCAATCGGCGACTGGTCGACAAGAATGACGTCGTCGATCAGTTGACCTCCTTCAAGCTTCGAGAATGCTCCGACATGGCCCTGCCAATCGCCACGTTGCTTTTTCAATCCTGCGTAGATGCAGTCGTGCATCAACGTTGACTTGCCCGAGCCGCTAACCCCGGTAACGCAAACCAACATGTCGAGCGGAATGTCTACATCTATCGACTTCAGATTGTGTTCCGACGCGCCGTGTAATGACAGCAGTCGCTTTTGCATGACCCGCCGTTGACGAGGTTCTTTGATTTCAGCTTCACCCCGTAGGTATTTCGCGGTGAGCGAGCCGTTATCGGTCATTAACCCCGGGAAGTCGCCTTCGTAAATTACTCGTCCTCCAAGCTCCCCCGCTGATGGACCAATGTCGAGAATATGATCCGCTGCTCGCATCATGTCTTCGTCATGTTCGACAACCAGAACTGTATTTCCGATGTCGCGCAGATTGTGGAGCAGTCGAATGAGCCGGTCGTTGTCACGCGGATGCAGGCCGATGGAGGGTTCATCCAGCACGTAAAGAGCCCCCACCAATGACGAACCAAGGTTCGTTGCCAATTGAATACGCTGCGCTTCGCCACCTGAGAGGGTTGAAGCCAGGCGATCAAGCGTCAGGTAGTCGAGTCCAACTTCAACCAAAAACTTTAGCCGGCGCCGTATCTCGAAGAGTATTCGTTCGGCGATTGCTCCTTGTTCGGTCGACAGAGTTAACGAATCGAAGAAGCGCGCCGCTTCCTTAATCGAAAGGGAACCGACCTCCGGCAGCGTGGCGCCACCGACCTTTACGTCCCGCGCCTCTTGCCGCAAGCGTCCTCCGCCGCAGTCGGGACACAACGTGTAGCCGCGATACTTCGAAAGAAAGACACGCACGTGCAGTTTGTATTTCTTGGTTTCAAGCCAATCGAAGAAACCGCGTACGCCGCCCCATCCTTTTCGACCCTCGACAATCGCGCGTTGTTCCGCCCGAGACAGCTGGGCGAAAGGTACCGTCATCAAGATCTTTTCAGACTTGCAAAACTGTCGCAGCTCGTCCATGGCCCATTCGTGTTGGGGCTTGGTCCATGGCTCGATGGCGCCTTCCTTCAAACTCAACCCCGGATTGGGGATTACTAAATCCAAATCAAGACCAATGGTGTTGCCAAAGCCCTGACACGTCGGACAGGCGCCATATGGATTATTGAAACTGAAAAGCCGCGGCTCCGGCTGCGCGTAAATTGTGCCGTCATACTTACACTCGAACCGATCAGAGAAGCGAAGTCGAACCGGTTTATCAGTCGCCGTTTCGATGTTGGCCGTTCCATGTCCTTCCTGAAAACAAATCTCGAGCGAGTCAACAAGTCGTTGCCTGATATCGGGACCGGCAACGAGCCGATCAACGAGGACAAAAACGTCGTCAAAGTTTTCATGCGTGAAATCGTCCGGCGAAAGCAGCTCGATCATGCGGCCTTTGAAATAAAGCCGCGTGAAGCCTCGCTGCATGAGGCTCATGATGTGGGCGGTGACGGCCTGCGGACGCGGGGACGCGGAGACACGGGGACGGGACTTCGATTTTTTTCGCCCCGTCTCCACATCTCCGTGTCCCCGCGTCTCAACAAAGCCAGCGGCCGCAGGAAACAGGACGTAAAAGCGCGTGCCTTCATCAAGTGCTTCCAGGACCTGGTCGGCGACTGATTCGGGCGAGTCTTTGAAAACTTCGCGGCCGCAAACGCGACAGTAAGTTGTCCCCACACGCGCAAAGAGCAATCGCAGGTAGTCGAATAACTCGGTTTGCGTGGCTACGGTAGAGCGGGGATTTCGGGTCGAGTTCTTTTGGCGAATGGCGATGGCCGGAGCAATCCCGCGTACCTCGTCGACGTCCGGCTTGTCCATCCGCTCGAGAAACTGTCGCGCATAGGCTGACAAAGATTCGACGTACCGCCGCTGTCCTTCGGCATAAACAGTGTCGAAAGCGAGCGACGATTTGCCTGAACCACTGACGCCGGTGACGACCGTCAACTGATTGATGGGAATCGAGAACGAGATGTTCTTGAGGTTATTTACGCGTGCGCCGCGAACTGCAATGGCTTCTTCGGACATAGGGCAAAGCGGGAGTAGTGCACACGGACGGGATTCCGGGCTACTCCGAAAACCTCAAATGATAACCGAAGACTGCGAGGAGCAGAAATGGAGGCACAGCAAGCGACTAAAAAGTGTCGCATAACCCACCTGATAAGCCGTGGCTGCAACTTAGGCCGCATGGTGATGCGGTTCAGCGTGACTAAATATTGACCGCGTCCGGTGAAAGAATTATCGTGGCCGAGTGAAGGTTCGCGAACCAAAGGAAGCCATCACCAATACAAACATCCGACCAAACCTGGCCTCGTTACGGTACCAGGAAATCCGGGTAAGGACGTGGCCGTCGGAACCGTCAATAACATTCTTAAGCAGGCGGGCATAAAACTATGAAAAAGTATCTGATCATCGTTGAGAAAACCGAAACTGGCTACTCCGCCTTTTCCCCTGACGTGCCAGGATGTGGTTCCACAGGCGACACAAAAGAGGAAGTCGAGCGCAACATTCAAGAGGCGATTGAGTTTCACCTTGAAGGTTTGCGCCGTGAAGGCTACGACATTCCAGAACCCTCGACTTATTCTTCATACATCGACATCGCTGCCTAAGCTACGCCACACAAGCCCCGCCGCTCCGGGCTGGTTGCGCGGAATCCTACACGTGAGGGTATTGAGGGTTCGTTTGCTTAATGACCGGTACTTTCATAACTCAGGAATAGTCGTCATCCCAGATCGAAACATCCGAGAGAGTAATGAACCCACTTCCTTCTGAACTACTGAGTATTCGCACACCCATCGACCTTCCTGTTGTTTTGCGCGCGGTCATTTTCGTGTGCGCGCTGGTTTTCGTGTCGCCGATAGTGCGTGGCCAGGACTTAACCTGGCCGCAGTTTCGCGGGCCAGACTCGAATCCTGTCGGAACGAATGCGCGGTTGGCCGCACGTTGGTCCAGGACTGAAAACGTCGAGTGGTCCCAGGCAATCCCGGGACGCGGGTGGTCGTCGCCGATCGTGACGGGCGGCAGGGTGTACGTGACTACTGTAACGACGGATGGCAAGTCGAAGCCGCCACAGACCGGGACGGAATACAGCAACGAGTACGTCGCCGAGCTAATGAAACAGGGGCTTCCGATGAAGGAGGTAATTGATCGTGTCACGGCGCGCGACATTGAACTGCCGAAAGAAGTGAATCTCCATTACTTCCTTTACGGTCTGAATCTGAAGACCGGCAAGGTGGAGTGGCAGAAGGAGTTTTACAAGGGTCAACCGCCGGGCGGGCGTCATCGCAAGAACAGCTTCGTCTCAGAAACTCCCGTGACCGACGGGAAGTTTATTTACGTCTATGTGGCGAACCTCGGGTTGTGGGCATTCGACTTGAAGGGAAAGCAGGTATGGACCACCCCACTTGAAACGAATCCGATCTATCTCGAGTTCGGAACGGGCAGTTCGCCCGCGTTGGCCGGAGACCTCCTGGTAATTGTTAACGACAACGAGAAGCAGCAATACATCGCGGCCTTCGACAAGCAGACGGGCAAACAGGTCTGGCGCACGAACCGTGACATTGGCGGTAAGTCGCAGCCGCAGCAACGATCAGGCTGGTCCACGCCATTCGTTTGGCGCAACGCGTTACGCACCGAGATCGTGACCATCGGTCCAGGAGAAGCGATCAGTTACGACCTGGCGGGGAAAGAATTGTGGCGGCTGGCTGGCATGGCGGCGACGCCGGTTCCAATGCCTTTCGCTTACGACGGACTGCTCTATATCAATGGTGGGCGAGGCCGGTCGTTGTTCGCGATTCGTCCCGGCGCTACGGGCGACATCTCGCTTGAAAAGGATCAGACGTCGAATAAATTTATCGTTTGGTCGCAACCGCGCACCGGGACCTACCTGCCATCGTCGGTGGCTTACGATGGGGCCGTCTACTCGTTAACTGAAACGGGAATCCTGAGCCGCTTTGATTCCAAAACTGGAAAGCAAAGTTACAAAACGCGAATCGATCCGGCCGCAACGGCTTTCACCACCTCTCCATGGATCTACAACGGCAAGCTGTTCTGTTTGAGCGAAGAGGGACAGACGTTCGTGATCGCCACGGGCGAGGAGTTTAAGTTATTGCATGTGAATGCGCTTGACGACTTTACGCTGGCGTCGCCGGCGCTCGCAGGCGAGCGGTTGTTGATACGAACGGAGCAGCGACTGTATTCGATCCGCGAGCGCAGATCAGCGCGCAATGGGAAGAAGCAAGGATGAGACTGAGATGAAACAACGCATTCCACCTTCACCTTCCTTTCCTATCAGCCCCGGTGAGTCACAGCGTTGAGCGAAGTGATTTAAAGACAAACGAATGAATACAAGAAACAATTTCGGTCATTTGTTCAGCTGCTCTATCGTGATCGTTTGTGCAGCCTTAATTACTGTCGCTCAATCGCGCTTCCCGGGGAACAAAGAAGCTAAACCTTACACGGTGAATCTCCAGTCCGTTGATAAGGTCGAATTGCTTGAGTTGCAAAGAAAGGGCGACGTTTGGAATGGAGGAATCAAATCCACGAAAACACTCGAAGGAGTCGAGGCGCAAAAGGTCGCTTCTTTGTGGCGCTCACAAACGTACCTTCCATATTCGGCTATTTGTCATCTCCCCGCTTACGCAATTAAGTTTTATTCGCAGGATAAATTGCTCGTGTACGCTACCTTATGCTGGGAGTGTGACAACATCCGATTTAAAACTCCTGATCTGACACAGACGCAGGGTTTTGGAGGTGGAGACAAAAAAGGGCAGCGGTTGTTGGGAGTTTTCCGCAAAGCGTTTCCCAGTACGGAAAAGGGTTCAACGCAGGCATCTGCTCAACAACTGTTTTGACCGCCCGGTGGTGACTTCCTCATTGACAGTCATAACCTGACTGCTCAACAATGCGCACAAATGAAGACTTCAAGATTTCTTTTGCGCGGGTTTAAGCGGCCCCACGATGTTGCCTCCCAGGGTCTTGGACCTCTCGAACGCGATGTCCTGAACCAGGTTTGGCAGCGAAACGAGGTCAGCGTACGCGACGTTTACCTCGCTTTCGACAAGGCCGTCGCTTACACCACGCTTATGACCACGCTCGATCGACTGTTCAAGAAACGACTGCTCGATCGCCGCAAGGAAGGCCGCGCGTTTTTATACTGTTCTGCGGTCACTGCCGAAGAGCTCGACATGGGCATCAAGGAAGATTTGATTGACGGCCTGCTGGGCCGCGAAAGCCACGGAGTTGAGCCGGTGCTTGCCTGCATTGTGGATGCTATCAGCGAACGCGATACAGAGTTGCTGGATGAGCTCGATCGATTGATCAAAGAGAAGCGCGAATTCCTCACGCGAAAGGACAACTGATTTGTACTTCCTGCTCGGAGCATCGATAGCTTTGGCAGCAATGCTGTTAATGAACAGTGTCGCTTCGCTGACTACGTCAATGCTGTGGAAGTGCGTCAGAAATTCTTCTTTGCGGTGGGCGGCAACCACGAGGGCCGGCCTGGTTTGCGCGCTGCGCATCGTTCCCGTAATTGTTGGGATCGCTTTCGTCACCCTGTTATTAGTGCCGGCGTACATAACTCATGAGCCGCGCACGGATCATGAAGACGTCAGCGTGAAACTCGCTCTCGTGTCGCTGTTCTCCGCAATTGGAATCGGATTGGCGTTGATTCGTGGATTCGTCACGTGGCGAGCAACGTCCAAACTCGCAGCTGACTGGCTTGCAAACGCAACGCCGATAGAGGTTCCCGGCATCAACGTCCCCGCCTATCGAATCGATCATAAGTTTCCCGTTATCGCAGTGGTCGGTATGTTACGCCCGAAACTCTTCGTGGCAACCCAAATCTTTGACGCGCTCACAACTGAAGAACTTGCCGCTGCGATTCAACATGAAGCCGGTCACATCGCCGCGCATGACAATTTGAAACGTAGCCTCATGCGTGGCTGCCGCGACTCGCTATTGTTGATTCCGTGCGGTAGGCCTTTGGACGACGCATGGAAAGAAGCCTCAGAAGCGGCGGCGGACGAACACGCGGCGCGCGGCGGTGCTTTAGTCGCGCTCGATCTCGCTTCGGCGCTCGTTAAGATCTCACGGCTCATTCCGCGGGGCGTTAGACCGGCGATGCCGGCGGCTGCGTTGTTGGTGGGGTACGAGGACGAGGGAAGCGTTACAGAACGTGTCGCCCGCCTGCTTCGACTTGCAAATGGAAATGACAATCTTCACGGGTCGCAATTCCTGTTGCCGGCAACTTTGTGGCTCATCTCCGGTCTTATGGTGCTCCTCGTTGCGATCAGTCTCCGCGAACCACATGTGCTCGCCTTCGTTCATTCCCTCATCGAACATGGTGTTCACATCTTGAAGTAAACTCGCCAGAACTTCTTAATCCTTCTACGAGCTCTAGTAGTAGTTATGACCAGGGCGTACGCTGACGCGCAAGCGCGAATCGGTATGTTGTTGGCACGTCACGCTTTGATAAAACTCAAGTATTTCTCAAGCCATTCAATCTAAATTAGGCGCAGCTTCCGTTTACAGAATTCCAACTTGATGGAGATTCGATGAGCCACAAACTACCTCATCTGCGATATGTGTTGGTGCTCTTCCTTTCGATATGCGTCATCGCGCTGACGGCCGTGCACTCAGCCGCGCAAACTCGCTCGTCAGTTGCAGGTGTTGTTCGCGATCTGAGCGGCGCAGTGGTCAAAGACGCTCACGTCTCGATCATTAGTGCTCAACAAGTGGTTCTGGGTGCTACTCAAACCGATGCCGAAGGTCGATACAAACTAGACAACATTTCGACCGGGTCTCATGTGCTGACAGCATCGCGTGCTGACTTTGATGAATGGCGAACGGTCGTAAACGTCTCCGCCGGCAAGACTACTGATGCCGACATCGTTTTGGAGGTCAACAAGGTTTCAGAAGAGGTTACGGTCACGACTGAGGCTGGCCAGATATCGGCAGCGCGCGCTGTGTCCCAACCGATCAACATCATCACCGAGCGCGAGATTCTTCAACGCGCGCCGGAAGTTGTGGCCCAGGTGGTCGATGAGGAAGCGGGAGTAAATTTGCAGCGCACCAGCCCGTCGCTGAGCGCCGTGTTTGTTCGTGGCTTAACGGGCAGAAACGTCGGAGTCTACGTCGATGGCATTCGCTACACGACGACTGCGCAGCGCGGCGGCGTCGGCACGTTTTTCAGTTTGATTGAACCTTCCAGTCTCGGCTCGGTGGAAATCCTGCGTGGACCAAACAGCTCTCAATACGGTTCAGACGTTCTGGGCGGCGTCGTAAATTTCATGTCTCATTCGCCAATCTACGGGAATACTGATGGCGAACTCCACGGCAACTCGACCGTTTTTTATTCGTCACCCACAAACGGCTTTGGCGGAAACACTTTGTTGACGTACGGCCGTCGAAACTACGGCCTGTTGCTCAACGTAAATGCGCGGCGCATCAATCGACTGCGGCCGGGCAATGGTCTTGATTATCACTCCGCTTTGACTCGTTATCTTGGCATTCCTTCGAACATATTCGGCGAGCGTTTACCTGACACGGACTTCACGCAATACGGTGGCCTGGTCCGCGGCAACTTTAGTTTGAACGACTCCACTCAATTCGTTCTCAGTTATGCGCGTAACCAACAGGATGGTGGCAGACGTTACGATCAACTGTTGGGCGGTGATGGCAATCTAATTGCCGACCTGCGCAACCTGATGACCGATCTTTTCTACGCTCGGTTAACAAAACAAGATCTCGGCTTTTTTGATAATGCGTCTTTCACGTTTTCCTACAACGGGCAGCGCGAGGAGCGGATCAATCAAGGGGGACAGGGAAACCCGTTTGCCGCTATCACCAATCAGCGTGAGCGCACCAACGTCCTCGGGTTTAACTTCTACCTTGATAAACAAGCTGGTGAACGCAACACTTTAACCTTCGGCGGCGACGTCTACCGCGACCGGATCGCCGCGCCCGCGTTTACTACCGATCCGGTCACACGCGTGGTCACCGCTTCTCGTCCGCGTATTCCCGATGGCGCACGATATCTTTCGGCGGGTGCGTTTGTGCAGGACGTTTTCACTGTTATCCCGGAACGACTCCGAATTAGCGGCGCTTTGCGCTACAGCGTCGCTTCATACCGATCGCGCGCCGCGAATGCCGCGTTAGGGCCAGGCGGGCTTCCTTTGTTTCCTGACGACAGCGCGCGTTTCGCAGCATTCTCCGGGCGTGTTGGAGCGGTGGTTAACGTAGGAAAAGGATTTGATCTTGCCGCCAGGTTCGCGCGTGGTTTTCGCGCACCTAACACGACTGATCTCGGCATCATCGGATTAGTCGGCACGGGTTTCGAAGTCGATGCCACTACCGCCGCTGGGCTTGGGGGATTTATCGGAACGACCTCCGGTGCAGACGCGGTGTCGTCAGGTATTCCTGTTACTCGTCTTGGACCGGAAACCACAGACAGTTTCGACGTAAGTCTTCGATTTACGAGCAAGCGATTTAACGCCGAGCTCACCGGCTTCACGAGCAAACTCAAAGACGTTTATTTCGATCAGGCGTTGGTGCTGCCGCCCGGTGCGGTGGGCCGATTTCTGGGTAGCGAACAAATCGTTGCGCAAAACGCGAATGGCCTGGTGTTTGTTGCCGCTGCTTCAAATCCTGTACTGGTTCGGGTGAACTTTGACGACGCACGTTTCAACGGCGTTGAGATGGTGGCTGATGCCAGACTGACAAACGAGTTCTCCTTTAACGGAAACTTCACTTACATCCGCGCCCACAGCCTGCTGAACGGGCTGCCCCCCAACGTTGAGGGCGGCGTGCCTCCGGCAACAGCTTTTCTTAGTTTCCGCTATCAACCATCAGGTTCGCGACGGTTTTACGTTGAGGCGTATTCAACCCTCGCCGCCCGGCAAAATCGGCTTTCGTCTCTCGACCTCGTTGATCGTCGTACAGGCGCAGGCCGCTCCCGCACGAACATTCAAAACTTTTTCCGCCGCGGCGCGTGCGTTCGTGGTGTGACAACGCCCGGCGGCGGTGGGTGCACGACCGCCGGCGGCGTGTTAATCGCAACCGGAGAGACGCTTGCGCAGGTGCAAAACCGTTTATTGCCGATCGGCGCGACCATCAACGGCGTCACCGTCGTCAACAACGACACAGTCGTTCCGCTGTTCCGATCTCTCCCGGGCTATGGCTTGATTGGGTTACGTGGCGCGGTTCGGTTTGGTGAGCATTCTGAAGTCTTTGTTGACTTCGAAAACATTGCCGACAAGTCGTACCGGGGAATCAGTTGGGGAATCGACGGCGCCGGTCGAGGTGTGACCCTGCGCTACCGCTACAAGTTCTAATCCAGCATTAGAGTTATCCGCAGAATGACGCAATGGCCCACTACCCAGCAGCACTTCTTACACTGTCACCTCTGATTCGTGGCTTTTTCTAAGATTGTAAGGATGTGACTATAAATGTTGATTAGGAAGTACGGCTTTCGTTGCGCGGTGGGTCGACGAATACAGAACCGGAGCGATAGCGACGGATGAAACGTTGAATGACTCTCAATTGAATGGACGAATGTTTGAATTCCACGATCAACGCAAACTCATCTTGAATTCCGTCGCTATCGCTCCGGTTCTGTATTCGTCGACCCACCTGGTTCTGTTAGTGATGGCAGCCTCAACTGCTAAGCCAGTGATAAACCCCCGGCTATTCGTCCGGCTCCTGAACCTGATGAAACTACTTTCTTGCAGACCTAATACTCCGGCTAAACACCAATCCTTGAATTCGTCGTTGTGAAGTCTGGTATTTCCGCGATCGGCAGATGCGGTTCGAGAAACTGGGTCCGCCGGGCGACATACGAACGCATCGACAACAAAAGAATTCCCAACGCAATCACAATCCAGATCGCTGCCCATAACAACGCCGGGATACCCGTGGCGTTGGCCATGTTCACCGCGTCAGTAGGAACTGCCGGCGCAAACGGCGAAGAGAGGAAGAATACTGTTTTCAGATCCAGCAGCGCGTTGAGAATGCATTGCACCGCAAGGAAACTAACGAAGAAGCTTGCGACGCGAGCACTTGCAAACTTTGCCAGCAGCAAAAGTCCAAAACCGATTACAGTTCCTGATACGAGTGTGAATGGAATTCCCGACCACGGTACGTCGGAGAAGAGTGGAGTAAATAAACCGAAAACCAGCATGAGCGTGAGCACGATCACCGCGGAAGCTACCAGCACGATTCGCACAGCCACGTTGCGTCTGATCAAGAGCAACAACGCCGCGCCATATGCCATCGATGCGAGATAGCCCGCGCTTGCCACGAACATCTGCGATATCGTTCCGCCCTGAGACGTGTAGGTTTCTCCGCTTGCGTTTGTTGCCACACTTAAACTTGCTACCGAGTTGCCGGTGAGCAAGGCGGCGATTGCGTGACCACCTTCATGAATGAACGTGACGAATAGACGAAACGGAAATGTTAGAAGCTCGGCATAAGGTATGAACCAAAGAATGATTGAAATTACAGCCGCGATCAGTAATACCGCCGCTTGGGGCCGTGCATCCTGCGAAATCCGGTAACTCATGGTTCAATCTCCTCGTATTGCTCCAGGATTGGCAAACGTTTCATCCCCGAGCCTGCGTTGCGCTGTGCTCCAGTAAAACCGTCGAACTCGGAAAGGAGCGCGCTGCTAACAATAAACGCCAGTGAAATTAATGATGTTCCGCCTTTATTCCGTTCGCTGGTAATCGCCCGACTTTCCGCCCGTTTTGCTTTCGAGCCGCACGTCGGAAATCACCATCCCTTTTTCGAGTGCCTTGCACATGTCGTAAACAGTCAGCGCCGCCACTGAAACGGCGACGAGGGCTTCCATTTCAACTCCGGTTTGCGCATTGGTTGAGGCAGTAGCCTGCAAGCGAACGCCAAATTGTTCAATCGTCGCTTCCACGTCCACGTGCGTCAGCGGAAGTGGATGACACAGCGGAATTAGCTCTGAGGTGCGTTTCGCGGCCATAATGCCGGCGAGCCGGGCCGACTCAAGTGGATCGCCTTTTGGTGTCCGGTGCTGTTGAACGGCCGCGACTGTGTCAGGAGACATCAAAACCCGAGCCGACGCGACCGCCTTGCGCGTCGTGATTGACTTCGCACTCGTATCGACCATTCGCACGCGTCCTTCTTTATCAACATGAGACAGTTCGCCCACGTATTCCTCCGTCGCTTTTCGCGGCAAATTGTTTTCGCTATTGCCTTTTTTTCAGCATATCAGAATAATCTTACTGGCAAACCAAAGCGAGCCGGGGACATGCACTACATCTCAGCAGAAACGATCGACTAACTTTCCACGAAAGACTACGTCACCGTCACCATCACCGCATGTCAGCGACTATTCGAAAAGAAACGCTTCTCAGCGTCGAGGTTGGAGATTTTGCGCCGCCGCATTCATTAATGAAGGACGGCAAGCCGTCGGAAGATGGCCGGCATGAATTGAGACCGGGGTACAGCGGAATCGAAGAACATTCAACACCTTTCCATTCATTCCTCGAACACGGGATGTCCTGGCTGTTTCCCGTCGTCCTGAGCCTCAATTTGTATTACGGGCTCGCACGTTTACACGCGCTGGACAGTTTATGGCTCTTGTTGCTTGCGATTCCGGTCGCAATTGTCGCCGGCGATTTTTTGTCGGGTCTGGTCCATTGGTTCGCGGACACCTATTTTTCTGAAGACACCCCCATCATCGGCCCAAGTTTGGTCAAGCCGTTTCGCCTTCATCACATCTATCCACGAGATATTTGTACGCACGACCTGGTTACCGTGGTCGGCAACGTATGCATTCTCGCGGTGCCCGTGTTGGCAATTTGTTTAGGATTACTTTGGCTGGCGCCCGATTCGGGGTGGGTGGCGTTCAAGGTGATTTGTGTGGCACTGATGGCGACTATCACCGTTGCCACCAACCAGTTTCACAAGTGGGCGCACCAGGAAGAGCCGTCAACGCTTGCTCGATGGCTGCAACGTTCCCGGCTCGTGCTCGAACCTTCGCATCACCAGGTGCATCACACCGCGCCATTTAATATGCATTACTGCATTACAAACGGCTGGCTCAATCCACTGCTAAATAAAATCAAGTTCTTCCGACGGCTGGAAACAGGTCTGAGCTGGTTTGGAATTAGACCTTCCCGTTCCCGCGACCACTACTGAGTTCCTGCCTCCTGCTCCTGATCTTCACGGCAGTTCAAGAATCTGTACGGTCGTGCCTTGTTCGATGAGCCCCGTGTCTTTTGGCACGACAATCAATGAAGATGCGCGAGCGAATCCTACGAAATCCGATGAACCGCCCCACTTCAGGGGCGTCGCCAGAAGTTGGCCCAGCTCGTTCGTCGTCGTTTTTGCAGGCAGATAACTTTCACGTTCTTTCGCGCCCTTGACTGGCTTTGCCAAAACTGCGGTTAAGCGGTTCAGACTTGTTTCTGTCGCGCCCTGCATTTTCAAAATTGCCGGCCGCGCGAAGAGATTGAAAGTGACTGCGACGGAAACCGGATTACCTGGCAGCCCGAAAACCAATGCGCCGCTGGGCAATCGGGCGAAAACCGTCGGCTTGCCGGGCCGCAAGGCCACTCGCTCGAAAAAGCACTCTGCCTTAAGTTCTTTCAGCGCGGCTTTCGTGAAATCGTAAAGCCCGACCGACACGCCGCCTGACGTGATTACGATGTCACTTCGCTCAGCCGCCTCACTGATCTGCCGTTTCAACAACGCCGCGTCGTCGCCTGCTAAGGGAATTCGCTCAACGCGCGCACCCGCCAATTCGGCGTATGCGCTAATCGAAAAGTTATTTGAATCGCGAATCTGGTCCTGGCCGGGCTTTTCGTCTATGGCAACCAACTCGCTTCCCGTTGCCAACACAGCGACGCGCGGACGTTGTCCAACTTCAACGTGGGCACAACCAAACGAAGCGAGCATCGCCATCATGCCGGCGTTGATCCGTTCGCCTGCGGAAAGGACCTTTTCGCCGCTTGCGATTTCAGCGCCGCGCTTGACCACCGATCTGCCCTGCGAAACTTTTTCAAGAATCTCCACCGTCGAGCCATCACCGTTCTCGCGCGTTAACTCGACCTGCTGAACACTGTCGGCTCCACTTGGTACCGGCGCGCCTGTCATGATGCGGACAGCTTCACCCGAACCCATTTCCTGATGCCAACCGCGGCCCGCAGCCGACTCGCCAACAATTTTCAAGTGGACCGGGGCATTTGAAACGTCATCGGCGCGTAACGCGTAGCCGTCCATTTGAGATCGATCAAACGGAGGTAGATCGCTGTCAGCAAAGATGTCCTGCGCGAGTATGCGGCTGAGCGCGTCTTCTAGCGGGATTTTTTCCGTCGGCAGTGTCGGCGTTTGATCAAGAACGATCTGAATGGCGTCGGAGACGGGAATCATCGGCAGTAGTGTAGCGGTTGAGGACTTTGCACAAAAAGCGCGCAGAAGGAAGATCCAGGATAAGCAAAGACAAAAAAAGAACCGCGAGCAAACCGGGGTCCCCGCGGGGCATCCCGCGTGGGGTGGTGGCAGCGACCGGGAGCAAGCTGGACCAAATCACGAACAATGATATTTGGGGCTTGCTAGGTCTCCAACACGCTGACCGCAGCGCAGAATCACCCGGTCGCTACCGCTCCCGGTTCTGTTTTCGTGTTGTTCAACGCCCAGCATCACTTTTTGCAAGTAGTGTTGAAAATCAGAATTCTGGTTCTTGCGTCTGTGCAGGGGTTCGGTTCTACGCCAGGACCATAGTGAGTTTCAGCGCCCCTGAAATACAAAAGGCTTCCCCGAAGGGAAGCCTTTGTTTCGCGTATACCACCAAAAAGTGGCGGAGCCGACGGGACTCGAACCCGCGACCTCCGACGTGACAGGCCGGCGTTCTAACCAACTGAACTACGACTCCGCGAAAAACAGAACGTCAGATACTGGATGTTAGATGCTGGTTGCCGACTCCAGTGCAGCATCTGGCATCTAGCCTCCAGTATCTACTTTGGTGGGCGCGGAGGGACTCGAACCCCCAACCTCTTCCTTGTAAGGGAAGCCGTCTACCATTGACATACGTGCCCGAACTCAAAGACCCAAAACCATCTCTACAATAACGAATCGTCATGCTAAAGAAGCGTAGCGGGACTGTCAAGGTGGGTAAAAACGTGATAGTGGCGCAGTTTAACTTCATCGATCTTTCTCAATTGCACCGTCCTTTAGCGCGGTGACCAGTTAGGGTGTCGGCAAGGGAAACCGTTTAAACGGTTTCCGGTTCCCGTCGAGCCTATTCTCACCGCGCTAAAGCGCGGTGCTAATGAGACGTAACACCAGCACATTGCATTAGTGCCAAAACGTATTCGTGTCTAAACCCAAAATAAAACGTCGCGCTTAAACCACACAGAGCATTATCAAAATCGCGTAACTTCGTACGGTTTCGCGAATCTTGGTTCACTCCTCCGCTGACACCCTGCTTTTTATTTGTCCCCATCACTGTTTGCAGTTAAAATTTCCGCCAAACGTCGGGTCTGCTCCAGCTCCCCAAAGCCAACCTTTTGAAGAGAGAAAAGACTATGCATAAGTTTCTCAAACTCCAGGTGCTGTGGATCGTCCTCCTGTCGGCTCAGTTCAATCTCGCTGCCGGCCAGGAACCCTCTCAACAACAACGTCCGCGTCGCGTCTCGCCGAATAGGCAATCTCAGCAAAACGCAGTCGCGCCATCCTCCAGGACTGAAGAAGTCGACGAAGGCGACGTAGTGCGAGTCGACACGCAGTTGGTTTCCGTGCCTGCTGTGGTTACCAACTCGTCAGGACGGCCGGTCGCAAATTTGAAAACGGAAAACTTCAAGCTCTTTGAGAACGGCCAGCCCCAGAAAATTACTGACTTCGCAACTACAGAAACGCCGTTTGAGATTGCGTTGCTGTTGGATACTTCAGGTTCAACGCGTAACGACGTTGCGTTGATTCGGGAGGCAGCAGTGTCTTTCATCGAGGCGCTCCGTCCGGGCGACCGCGTTTCGATTGTCAGCTTCAACGGCCGGCGCACCTCTCGACTTGGTGGTCCAGCTGTCGAAATGCTTTCCCCGCTTACTGGCGACCGAAAACTGCTTCGCAGTGCGATTGAAGTGCTGGGGTCGAGTAATGGCACTCCGTTGTATGACGCACTCCAGCGCATCGCCGACGAAGTGTTTAATGAACCGCCGCGAGATCAGGTAATGGGACGGCGCGCAGTTGTCGCACTGACGGATGGCGTCGATTCGACGAGCGAGGCGGAATTTGAAAGCGTGCGGCAGAAACTCATTCGTAATGGCGTTGCTTCTTACTTCATTCAGGTAAACACCGAAGAGTTTGTGGAGAACAGTTTGCTGAAGCCATGCGGCGACGGCGGCGTGACGCTGTCAGCCAAACAGATTAAGCGCTATCTCCGCTTTTTCCAGCCGAAGACCAAGCCGGAAGATCTCAACCCGTTTTGTGAGATGGGCGCGTTTGAGCGCATGCAAATCAGCCGCGATCTCTACAATCTGGCGCGCAAGGAAATGAACGATCTCGCGCGCGCGAGCGGAGGGAAAAACTTCACCGCCGCGACCTTGCAGGACGCGCGTTCCGCCTTCTCACTCGTGGCCGCAGAGATCGGCACCCAATACAGTTTGGGCTACTACCCCACCAACAAAGCTCGCGATGGAAAGTTTCGCGCCATCAAAGTTGAGGTCGAAGGCGTGAAAGACAAACCGCAGGTGCGCGCGAGAGAAGGATACTTTGCTCCGAAAGGGTGAGTGACTCCTTTTCGGAAAGAAAGAACGGGATTTTTCATTTCTCATTTTCCATTTCTCATTTTTTCATTGGGTCGGGCGACTGTCGTAGAAGTCAGTACTGATCCAGGCATTGTCTGAGGAGGACAATCAGAGAAAACGATAAGACAATGAGAAATGGAAAATGACAAAGTGGACAATCCCGTGCTAGTGCGTTCGTTGCTACTCACACTTCGACGCTAGTAGCTAAAATCTACCGCTAAACAAACCCGCTGATAACGATCATCCTCTCGTTCACTAGCAGAATGAGCGAAGAGAAGACTCTAAAAAATAAACAGCGGCAAGCTGACGAACTCGAAGAGCGACTCATAAACTTTGCGGTTCGCATTGTGAATCTGTCGTCACGTCTGCCCAAGACTCCTGCCGGAAGACACATCGCAGGACAAATTATGCGCGCCGGCACGTCACCCGCTCCGAATTACGGCGAAGCACGTGGCGCGGAAAGTCATGCTGACTTTGTCCATAAAGTCAGAATTGTTCTCAAGGAACTGAATGAAACCGCGATTTGGCTTAGAATCATCGAATCGCAGTCAGTTGTTACAGAAAGCGTTGTTGACCGACATTATTCGCGAAAGCAGCGAATTGTGCAGAATCTTTACATCGTCTTTGAAAACGGCTCGACGACACTGAACCTAAACGAGGAACAAGACGCAGGTAATGGTCAAGCAGTGGTTTCATACCACGTCGAAGCGATGAGCCAGACTTTGACTCGGACCCCCTTTGACTAGGATGTAAAGGCTGGAGCCGACGTAATGGCCAAATGAGAAATGATAAAATGACAGATATGGAAAATCTCGTATGGTCGCCCCCTTCAGTCGCCTAATCCTGATCGTCTTAGACGGCGCCGGCATAGGCGCGATGCCCGATGCTCCTGAGTGGGGTGACGCCGGTTCCGACACCCTCGGCCATATTTGCGAGTCGCGATCTTTGAATCTACCTAATCTGCAAAGTTGGGGATTGGGAAATGTGCGACCTCTGAACGGAGTGGCGCCAGCTTCCACACCACGCGGCTCGTTTGGAAAGTGTGCGCTGCGTTCAAACGGCAAAGACACGACCACCGGCCATTGGGAAATGGCAGGCATCATTCTTGAACAGGCATTTCCTACCTATCCAAATGGTTTTCCACAATCGGTGATAGATCGGTTTATTTCTGAAACCGGTGTTCCTGGAATTTTGGGAAACATGCCGGCTTCCGGCACGGAGATCATCAAAGATTTAGGCGCCGCGCATGTTCAGACTGGCAAGCCGATTGTTTACACATCCGCCGACTCAGTTTTTCAAATTGCAGCGCACGAAGAAGTGATTCACCTCGATCGTCTTTATGAGATTTGCGAAGTAGCGCGTGGGATTCTTGATGGCGAACATAAGGTTGGGCGCGTGATTGCGCGGCCGTTCCTGGGCGAGCCGGGCGCATTTTACCGGACGGAAAATCGACACGACTACGCGGTTCCGCCGCCACGTCAAAACCTTCTGCCAGCATTGAAAGACGAGGATCTGGACGTAGTTTGCATCGGTAAGATCGCATCGATTTACGATTCGGTGGGAGTCACCGAAGATTTGACGGCCAAGAACAACCAGCAGTCGATCGATCAAACGATCCATGCACTGGGGCAGGACACACGCGGATTGATTTTCTCAAACCTCGTGGATTTCGACATGCTCTACGGCCATCGACGCGACACTGAAGGGTATGCGCGGGCTCTGGAACACTTCGACGCTCATCTGCCGCAACTGGAAGCAGCAATGCGCGACGACGACGTGATGATTCTGACCGCCGATCACGGCAACGATCCGACTTTTCCAGGCAGCGACCATACGCGCGAATACGCCCCATTGCTGGCTTTTGGAAAACAAGCCAGGGCAGTGGATTTGGGAACGCGTGGCTCGTTGTCAGACATCGGACAAACTATTGCTGACAACTTTGGACTGAGATTAACTGCGGGTGAGAGCTTTCTGGCGGCGATCAGTTCTGAGTCCTAAGTACAAAAAAAACCATTTATCATTTCTTATTTATCATTTCTCATTTGTCATCGTGAGAAAGGACCTTGCACCTTCTCGTGGCCTTTACTGAGGACTCAGGACTCAGGACTCAGGACTCAGGACTCAGCACTGAGCACTCAGGACTCAGCACTCAGGAGTCAGCACTTGTTTCAGACCTTGGACTTTGGACTTTGGACCTTGGACCTATTTGGCGGCCAGACTGTGATAGACAAGTTCCAGCCAGATTTCCGTCTTAATAAAGCCGCTGCCCCATGATTTCCACTCTTCCGGCAGTCCTTCAGCCTTGATCTGCTCCAATGTTTTGCCGGCTTTCATCTTGCCCTGCACAATCGCCGTAGTTTCCAACAACATACGATGAAAAGCTTTCAAACCCTCTGCGTCTGACAATGGACCATGGCCGGGAATGATTTTGACGCCCGCCGGTAATTTGCTAATCACTTCGCCTACAGTCCTGGTCATTCCTAAAACATTGCCACCCGCTTCAAGATCGACAACTGGAAATCGCGGATGGAAAAAGTTGTCGCCCATGTGAATTACGTTCGACTGCGGAAAGTAAACGATGCTGTCGCCATCGGTGTGGCTGCGCGGGAAATGAACAACTTTGATTTCTTCGCCGTTGAAGAAAACAGAGATTGCGTGATCAAACGTCACCACCGGCAGCGCTTCCTTTGGTGAAGGCGGCGTCGTTCTCTTGAAGAACTTTGAGACCTGCTCGGTTGAGAGACGTTTGCGCACATTGTCGTGGGCAATGATTAGCGCTTCAGGACCAAACTTTACATTACCGCCAGTATGATCGCCGTGATAGTGAGTATTTAAAACGAATTTGAGTTTGCCCTCGCCCAAAGTCTTCAACGCCGCCTTGATCTTATCCGCCAGCGGTTCAAACTGATCGTCGACGATTAGAATTCCGTCAGGACCAACCGAGACACCGATATTGCCGCCGGCGCCTTCGAGCATGTACACGTTGCCGGCCACCTTCGTCGCTTTGATTTCGATTTTGGACCAGTCAGTTTGTGCATTAGCGGTAATGGCCAAACCAGCCATCAACGTGAGAACTAAACTCAGCTTTTTCATCATCGAAGAATTCCTCTGTTATTGACCGAAAGAGCGGGCGCAAGCGCCTCTTCCTGACCCCGAGCCTTTCAATCTTGAAAGCCCCCTTAGTTAGCTCAAGGTTAGGACGAGGGACTTGCACCCGCTGCTGCTCGCACTCGCGCACGCGCTATTCGCACTAACTCCCGCTATCAGCACGAGGAGCGTCTTCCTCAGGATTTTTCAAAACCGCAATGAACGGCAGGTTGCGATAACGTTCCGCATAATCCAAACCATACCCAACCACAAAATGGTCCGGAATCTTGAAGCCGAGGTAGTCAATCTTCACTTCGCGCTCTCGGCGATCATATTTGTCCAACAACGCGGCCAGTTTCACACTTGCGGCGCCGCGTGATTCAAGGTTCGCCAACAAGTAAGAAAGAGTCAGGCCCGTATCGACGATGTCTTCGACCACGAGAATGTGACGTCCTTCGATCGGCACATCAAGATCCTTAAGGATGCGCACTTCTCCCGACGTTCGGGTTGACGAGCCGTAGCTGGAGATCGCCATAAACTCAATACTCAACCTCGTGTCTATCGCGCGCAGCAAGTCGCTGAGAAAAAAGCACGCGCCTTTCAGCACGCCAATCAAAAGAGGATTCAGGCCTGCATAGTCGCTCGTGATCTCAGCGCCAAGTTCTCTTATTCGCTGTTGGATCTGTTCCTGCGAGAAAAGTGTTTCGAGGTTTGGGTTTGTAAATTCCGAAGGCATGTGTGCTGAAGGTGTAGCCAAATTGATCGCTCCTTGAAGGTAACTGGAGGCTAATTACACGGTTGTTGATTCGCTCGGGGTACGACATACTATTGAAGCTTTCCCACGCAGGTCAATGCATCCTGAATTCGCGAGTTGTTTTATTCCAACCATCCGTCGTAAGGAGCGGCCTCTTGTCGAAATTTAGATACGTATTATTTAGTGCCGCATGCGCTTTACTGCTGGTTGCTCCGGAATCAGTATTTGCTCAAGCTGCCAAGCCTGCGCCTCAGCCAACTCCCGCCGACATTCACGCCAACGTCACTGAAAGTTTGGTTGACTCCTCAGTGCCCAACGATTCCGGCGTCGACAAGATGTTGGAAGCGTACAGCCCGAAAGTTCGCGCGCTTGATGAAGTGATCGGCAAGCTGAAAGGCGACTTGCGCAAGGGAGGTATCGGCGCGGGTTCGCTTGGAGACTTCGTCACAAACGGGATTCGTGCTGAGTCGAGCAAGAAGTTGGGTAAACCTGTTGTGCTCGCCATAACGAATGGCGGCGGCTTGCGGAAAAACGTCATTTCGAGCGGAGACCTGCGGCTGCGCGATATGTTTGAGTTGTTGCCGTTTGAGAATTCCATCGTTGCTTTTGATTTGACCGGGACTCAAGTGCTCGATCTGCTGCGTCTGGTCATCTCCAATGGTGATGCGCAATCAGGCGCGCGTGTGAAGTATCGAACGAATGCTGAGAAGAAACCTGAACTGGAAACTGCCAGGCTCTTGATCGAAGGCCGGGAGAAAGAGATCGACCCGGCCGCCATCTACACGGTTGTCAGCACCGATTACCTTCGAAACGTGACCGGCGGCGACTATGGCGCTGTATTGAAACAGGCAAAAAGCACTCGGCCGCTCGGCCTGACCCTGCGCGATGCAATGACGCAATATGTGAAATCGGAAACAGCAGCGGGGCGCGAGATTCGCGCGGCGTTAGATGGCCGGTTTATTTTTGATCGGCCCGACGGGAGCAACGCGGAGGAGGCGCCACAATGACAACTCGCCGCTCATTTCTCAAAAGCGCAATGGCGGGTGGAGCTGTGATGGCGGTGCCCGAACCGGCGCTACGTTTCCTGTCGATGCCTGCGTGGTCAGCGATTAGCGCTCCGTTACTTGAAGTTGGACCTGCGGAAACGCTAATCACGATCCTGCACACCAACGACACGCATTCGCAGATCGATCCTTTACCCGACAACGATCGCCAGTATCCAGGTAAGGGCGGCGTTGCGCGACGAGCGACGTTGGCAAAGAGAGTCCGGCAGGAAAATCCAAACACGTTGTTGATTGACGCGGGTGATGTTTTTCAGGGGACGCCCTATTTCAACTTCTTCAAAGGCGAAGTCGAATACAAAGCGATGTCGCTGATTGGTTACGACGCTGGCACGCTCGGTAATCACGAGTTTGACAATGGCGTCGACTCGCTGGCGTCAGCTCTGAAGTTTGCAAATTTCGATATCGTCTCAAGTAATTACGACGTGCGCGGCACTCCGCTCGAGGCAAAAGTTAAACCTTATTCGGTTAAAACTGTTGGCGGCGTCCGAGTTGGATTGTTTGGGATGGGCGTTAGCCCGCGGAACTTAATCACGCCCGACAACTTCAAGGGCGTAACGTTTTTGGATCCTGTAAAGACGGCAGACGAGATGGTCAAGACGTTGCGAGTGCGCGAACGCTGCACTCTCGTGTTGGCGATGTCGCACCTGGGATATTTTGCCGAACCCAAAGAAGGCGGAGTCGGCGACTCCCAAGTGGCGTCCAAAGTTGATGGAATCGATTTCATTGCGAGCGGTCACACGCACACGTTTATGACTAAGCCGGTCGTGACGAAGACGCCAAACGGCAAGAATACGATCATCTTTCAGGTGGGACGCAGCGGCATTTACGTCGGCCGCATTGATCTCAAACTTCGCGACGGCAACGTCGTCGCTTCTGCGTGGAAGATGCTGGACCTTCGCGACCCATCGTTGGCCTAACCAGCGCAAGTAAAAATGGAAGACAACTCGACACGCGATCGAATCAGAGCACTCGTCAGAGATGTGCTTGATAAAGCGCTGCCTGAAAATGAACGGCCGGCTACATCCACGCCGACGCGTTTTATCGACGTAAATCCTACGAAACCAGCTTCAACGGAACCCACAGCCACGCGTGACGAGTCGTCCAAGACAGTGATCACTGAAGACGACGTGCGGGGTTTGGAAAACGGCGCCGTGCTCCGCATTGCGGAAGGTGCGCGTTTGACGCCGCTCGCTGCGGATCTCGTCAGCGAAAAGAACATTCAACTCGTGCGGCGCGTTCCCCGGCGCGGTTCTCAGGAGTCCCGCATGGTCGCAATCGGCTCGGACCACGGCGGATTCAAGATGAAGCAGGAGCTAAAGACTTTTCTTGAGGAGTTAGGCCATCAGGTCCATGACTTCGGGACGCATTCTGAAGATGCCGTTGACTACCCGGACTTTGCTTTCGCTGTCGCGCGCAACGTTTCGGAGGGCCATTCGGATGTCGGGATAGTAATCGACGGTGCCGGCGTTGGGAGTGCCATGACTGCGAATAAGGTGCCGGGCATACGCGCTGCCGCGTGTTATTCCGTTGTCGTAGCGCGCAATTCTCGCGAACACAACGGCGCGAACGTGTTGACACTCGGCAGCAAGACAATCTCCAGCAAAGAAATGCGCGAGATTGTGCAAGCCTGGTTGGGGACCGAACTTACCGAGGATCGCCATCGCAAGCGAGTCGCGAAAATCGAAGCGATAGAACGACAGTACCTGCGATAGTTGGTAGAATATTTACTGGGCGCGCGGGCTTGTCGCACGCAAGGAGCGCCGCAGGCGCGAACCAGTTGTAGAGAATTAAGCTGGGTGCTACCCACGCGTGCGGGCAAAATGCTCGCTGTCCCACTCGACGATGTCTACCAATGGCTCACAAAATCACGATCTCGAGCTGCTAATTGAGCAGATTACTGACGCGATCGTCACGCGCCTTAACGGCGACGGTCACGACCAGGCAGCGATGTGCGGATGCACGTCGGAGTGTTTCAACCGGTGTCCGGAGCGAATGCACCGCATCGTTGACGCCGGCGCCGCACGCATTGGTCTGGTGCTCGGTGAAACGTCGTCCGCAAAAGATTGGGCCAGCCTAATTGACCACACCTTATTGAAACCCGAAGCCACCGATGAAGACATCCGGAAGTTGTGTGAGGAAGCAGCGCGTTACCGTTTTGCTTCTGTCTGCGTAAACCCGACATGGGTGCGCGCCGCCTCATGCAATCTTCAGGGGACTGGTATTCCTGTCTGTACCGTCATCGGTTTTCCGCTTGGTGCAACCCTGGCGGACGTGAAGGCTTATGAAGCACGACGCACGATTTTAGACGGCGCTCGCGAAGTGGACATGGTGATCAACGTGGGCGCACTCAAGAGCGGCGACGATTGTCTTGTCGAACACGACATACGCTCGGTGGTCGAGGTGGCCCATGAGTATAACGTCACCTGCAAAGTAATCATTGAAACAGCGCTATTGAATGATGATGAGAAGGTGCGCGCGTGTCAGAGCGGCGAAAAATGCCGGCGCTGACTTTGTGAAAACCTCCACTGGTTTTGCGAAAGGCGGTGCGACAGTCTCCGACGTAGCGTTGATGAGACGAACCGTCGGCGCAGATCTTGGCGTGAAAGCTTCAGGCGGCGTTAAGGATCTTGACGATGCTCGCAAGATGGTTGAAGCCGGCGCGACAAGGATTGGCGCCAGTGTGGGCGTAAAGATCGCCCAGCAAGCAGCGGGCGGGCCCGTCGGCGCTGGCGCGCCATCCGCGTACTAATCATTCTCCCAATTACCCTTCGTCGAATTACGCATCCCGCTACCGCCTTGAACGAGACGCGCTTTCCGTCTATCCTCGATTAGCTTTTCCAATTTCCAAAATGTCACTTTAACGATGCCTGAACGACGCAACTTACTTGCGGTAATTCTTGGCGGTGGTGCGGGAACGCGACTGTTTCCCTTAACGCATCAGCGTTCGAAGCCTGCCGTTCCGCTCGGCGGTAAATACCGCCTCGTCGATGTTCCAATCTCAAACTGCATTAACTCCGATGTGATTCGCATTTTCGTTTTGACGCAGTACAACTCCGCGTCTTTGAATCGTCACATCGCGCAGACGTATCGCTTTTCCACGTTTGCCGACGCGTTCGTCGAGATACTCGCGGCGGAGCAGACGCCCGAGAGTCCACAATGGTTTCAGGGCACCGCCGACGCCGTCAGACAAGTGTTGCCGCACATACGCGATTGGCGAATCGATACGCTGCTGATCCTTTCCGGCGATCATTTGTATCGCATGGACTATCGCAATTTTTTGGCGCGACATTATGAGACGGATGCTGACATTACAATTTCGGTGATTCCGATTGCTCCTGACTCCGCCAGCGAGTTTGGATTGCTCAAGACTGATGCTGACGGCCGCATCGTTGAGTTTAGTGAAAAGCCGAAGGGGCCAGCGTTGGAAGCGATGCGTGTGGATACGACGTCCCTGGGATTGACGATAGAGGAAGCGCTCGCGCGACCGTATCTCGCGTCAATGGGAATTTACGTTTTCAAGTATGAGCGGCTTGAACAGTTGCTGCGGGAGAGCATGGGCCACATGGACTTTGGCAAAGAAGTTATTCCCAATGCCATCGGCCGCTACAACGTTCAGGGATTTCTCTTCAACGGCTACTGGGAAGACATTGGGACCATCGCAGCGTTTTACAAAGCCAATCTTGATATGACGGCTGCGATTCCGCCATTCAACTTATTTGACGCTGAAGCGCCGCTGCTTTCGCGCGCTCGCTATCTACCGCCTTCGAAGATTCACAACTGCGAGGTTCGCGATTCAATCGTGAGCGACGGTTGCATCATTCACGGCGCGAGGATTAATCGCTCTGTAATCGGTTTGCGCAGTCGTATCGCGGAGGGTGCGCAACTTGATGCGGCGTATATGATGGGCGCTGACTACTACCAGACGCTTGAAGAAATGCGCGACGACATAACGGCCGGCATTCCGCGCGTGGGTATCGGTGAGAACACAGTTATCAGTCGAGCTATCATCGATAAGAACGCGCGCATCGGCAGCGGAGTGCGCCTGCTAAACGAAGCGAAGGTTGCACACGCGGACGGGGAAGGGGACTCGTACTTCATACGCGACGGAATTATCATTGTGCCCAAGAACGCGGTGATTAAAGATGGCGTAGTGGTGTAGGGAAAGCTCTTCACGTCCGCTGAGCGAACGGCAGTTCACAATGGCAATCGGTTGGGGCAAATCATTTGAGGAACAGGTTGAGGAGCAAAGCCAGCGCGCCTCCGAGAAGCGTACTCCGAAACTTCCCGCAGAGGAACGTGTCCGGCACCAGCGCTTCCACTCTCTGAAACTCTCGCGGTCCCGGATTGAGCAGCAGCTCGCCAAGGCGGTGCAGCCTGCTCATCGTGAAATGTTGATGAAAGCGCTCCAGTCCATCGAGCGAGAAATGGAAGAGGTAGCGAACCCGGATCAGTAGCACGGGATCGTCCCGCAGTGCAGGAAACTGGCAAGATCGCTCACGTGAAAGAGTTAACGTAACACTTTAGCTTTAGTTTTACCTCGCATTTCATGCCTTCAAAAATCGCGACAAGAGACTTCCATCCCGCTCGAGTCGAGAGGTCAACCAAACAAAAGCGCAAGACTGCGAAGGCACCTGCAAAGCGGCTCATCCTGCCTAAGGACAAACAGTCGCTCGATTTGGAATTGGACGGGAAGGTAGTGAAGTTGACCAACCTCTCCAAAGTCTTTTGGCCCGAGCTCGGCCTGACCAAGCGGCACCTGCTCCAGTACTACTCCGACGTCTCGCCTTATCTCTTACCGCACTTGCAGGATCGAGCGATGGTGATGAAGCGTTATCCCAACGGCGCGGCGGGTGATTTTTTCTTCATGAAGCGTGCGCCTTCGCCGCGGCCCGACTGGATTGAGATTTGTCACATTCAGCATTCGTCGGGAAACGTAATTAACTTTCCCATGATTCAGGATCTCGCGTCATTGCTCTGGGTAATTAACCTTGGCTGCATCGACTTGAACCAATGGTATGCGCGCTGTGATGACGTAGATCGGCCTGACTATCTTCACTTTGATTTGGATCCTGTGCCGGGCGCGACGTTTGAAAAGGTAATTGAAACCGCGCTTATGCTGCGCCAGGCGCTCGACTCACTAAAGATGCCTTCTTATGCGAAGACCACTGGTTCAAAAGGAATTCATATTTACATTCCGATTGAAAGGGGCCCGACGCAGAAGCAGGTGTGGGGCTTCGCCAAGGAGCTAGCTCACGCGCTCGCGTCGCAGGCGCCGGAATTAATCACCGCCGTCTACATCGTTTCCAAACGCCCGAAGGGGAGGGTATTGGTCGACTATAACCAGAATGCCTGGGGGCGAACGTTGGCGTCGATCTATTCCATTCGACCGCGACCAAACGCAACAGTTTCGACGCCGGTGAAATGGTCAGAGCTAGAGAAGGGTGTGAGCATCGACGACTTCAGGATTGATAACGTGCCGGCGCGTTTGAAGCGGCTCGGTGATCTTTGGAAGCCGCTTTTAGAGAAACGAGGGCGGTTCAAACTTGAAGCATATCTTTAAGTCGGAGTCTGAAGCACTGAGTACTGAGTACTGAGTACTGAGTGCTGAGTGCTGAGTGGCGATCCTGAGTGCTGAGTGGCGAGTCCTGAGTGCTGAGTGGTAGTACTGAGTTGTTCATATTTAAAGTAGAAGGTTATAGGTCGGCGAGCAGACAGTTTACGGAGAACTTGAAGGCGTGCGTCAAAGAACTCAGGACTCAGGACTCAGCACTCAGGACTCTCTGGTAAGCACTCAGGACTCCTTGGCAAGCACTCAGGATCCTTCCTTTGGACCATTGGGCACTCGACCCGCTCGATCGACGAGTTCAAGTTAATTCTCAACGCACACGGTATTGAGACCCTCGTCGACGTCAGAACCTTTCCGGGTTCCCGCCGGTATCCGCATTTCAATCGCGAAGCATTAGCCGAATCGTTGCAGGCAGCGGGTATTCAGTACGAACACGCGCCAGCGCTGGGAGGACGGCGAACACCGGCGAAGGACTCAAAGAACACCAATTGGAAGAACGCAGGCTTCCGTGGTTACGCGGACCACATGGCGAGTGCTGAGTTTGAGCAGGGAATTGAGAAGTTGACGAAGCTGGCCACTGCTAAGCGCACAACCGTAATGTGTGCGGAAGCACTTTGGTGGCGCTGTCATCGCAGCTTAATCGCTGATTTCTTCAAAGCCGCTGGGTGGGAAGTTGTGCACATCGTTGACGCCAGGAAGACTGAAAGCCATCCCTTTACGGCAGCGGCGCGCATCCTGGATGGGGAACTTTCTTACGAAGGGATGATCTAAGGCCAGGTCCAAGTCCAGGGTCCAAAGTCCAAGGTCCAAGGTCCAAAGTCCAAAGTCGAACGTCCAAAGTCCGAAGGTTCAACTGGAAAATCCTCACAGGTTAGGAAGGGGGCATGCCCCCGCTCAAGTCTAAATCTCAATCACTCACAACCGATCAAAATCTGAATTGAAAAATGAGAAATGAGAAATGAGAAATGAGAAATTGAAAATGTTGGGCCTTGGACTTGGAAAAGCTTCAGAAATAACTTCAACTAACTCCCCTTGCTGTGCCAGACCTTTTTCTTGCTCCCCTTCTTTCGGCGCTTCACTCCCGTCCGGCGAGGGATTTTCTTCGGATCACCTGTCGCAGCCTTCTTCACATTTCCACCTTCGTCTTCAGCAATCTCTGCGAGGGTTCGACGGGTGAGGATGGAAGCCGGCGCGATCTCGGTCACGTCTTCCTCAGTCGTGTAGTAATCCTTATGCTTGATCAGAAGCCACTGACGATCTCGCGTACGCACCAACACCCACGAGCCCTTTAGCTTCTCGCCGTTCAGGGAAAACTTTAACTCTCCTTTGCGTATCGCTGCAGCAGGGTCGTCAGTCTCCTGGGGTTCGTATGTGCCGAAGTCCCAGACCATCACCGTCCCGCCGCCATATTCACCTTCGGGAATCACGCCTTCGAAATCCGCATAGTCCACCGGGTGGTCCTCTACCTGCATCGCAAGCCGTCTGACCTTCGGATCAAGAGAAGGCCCTTTCGGCACTGCCCAGGATTTGAGGACTCCGTCAGCCTCCAGGCGGAAATCGTAATGGAGAGCAGTGGCCCGGTGTTTCTGAATAACGTAAAGCCGCCCGCTCTTCGTGCTCTTCTTTTTCGGCCCCGGCTCGGGAGTCTTGTCGAAGTGACGTTTCTTTTTGTATTCGGTTAATGCCATTTACTCACGACACCTCGTGTAATCCTTTAACTAAAATGGAAAAGGTCAGTACCACCTGCCGCAGTCGGTAAGTGATTTACTGCGGCGCGCCCGATGCGACCTCCATCGCCATTGCCTCAGGTTGTTCATCAAACAACTCGCTCTGAATGGGATCGAGCCCTAGAGCCTGTCTCACGCGCCCGAAGCTGCGGCGATGAATCGGCAAAGCCCCGAGCTCTTGCAACGCGCGGCAATGCTCTGGTGTCGGATAACCTTTGTGCGAAGCAAAACCATAGCCCGTGTATTGAGTGTCAAACTCCAACATGAGGGCGTCGCGTGTGGTCTTGGCGATAATTGACGCCGCCGCGATTGACGCTGACAAAGCGTCTCCGCGAATGATGCCGCGCTGGGGCGAAGGGCACTGAGGAATCCGTCGCGCGTCAACGAGAACGAAATCAGGCACGCAGGTCAGTCCTCCGACCGCTCGCTGCATGGCGAGCAACCCGGCGTGATAGATGTTTATGCGATCAATCTCTTCAACTTCGGCAATACCGAACGACCAGCAAATCGCATCCTGTTTTATCTGTTTGGCAAGCTCTTCGCGCATTTCGGGATCGAGAATCTTCTTGGAATCGTTCAAATGCCGAAGCTTGTAGTTTTGTGGAAGTATTACGGCCCCGGCCACCACCGGCCCGGCGAGTGGCGCCATGCCCGCTTCGTCAACGCCGGCGACGCGTGAGAAACCCTGTGCCCACAACTCGATCTCAAACCGCAGAATTGAGTGAAGTCGCTGCCCCTCAGATCGATTCGTGCGATAGCGTGAACGGATGCGCTTTGCGAGTTGATGTGCTCCCTGACGCGTATCGACTTCCAGCGCTTCCAGAAATCCCTTGGGCACGGGTCGTTGACGATCAAGAAATAGCTTGCGCAGTTCGGGTATGGACCTGGCTAATAAGTCTTCGAGTGATGCCATTATTCAAAAAGAGTGTCCGAAAAACCTAATGAGTTATGTCGTCTTCCGTTTTCAGAATGGTATTCTAAAACGAAATCTTCAAACGGACGAAACAAGACACGCAGATAAAACATAATCGCGCAGGATGTCACATTCGGTGAGCCACAAATTTACTCGTCCACAGGTTCGACTGCTGGCTCTGCTCCCACTGCTCTTTTTTCTGGCGCAGGCAATCCACTACTGGCAAATTGGAGAGTTTGGTCACGTGCTGTGGATGTGCAACATCGGCAACCTGCTGCTGGCGATTGGGATCTTTTTGCAGCAGCCGATTCTGATTCGAGTCGCAGTGATGTGGGCCATCCCCGGACTCATCGTCTGGTGCATTTACGTGGTGCCCACGTGGGGAATGTTGTTGACTGGCAGGTTTAGTTTCACCGAATTCTTCGGCGTGATTTCTTCAAGCCTTGCTCACGTTGGAGGCATCGCTGTCGGCGTAGTTCTTCTGCCCAGATTTCGGATGGACGGGCGCACGTGGCTGTATGCATTCGCCTGGTATCTCATCATGCAAGTGGTTTCCCGCCTTGTGACCTCACGCGCGATGAACGTGAACCTCGCACACAGAATCCAGGATGGATTTGAACCAGCCTTCGGTTCTTACTGGAAGTTTTGGATAGTTTTGACTCTGGCGGTGGCGGTGGTCGCGTGGATACTCGGATTGCTATTGAAGCGGCTATGGCCCGTGCATAGCATCTAATTCGCTAAAACCATGGAAGTTGGGCCTTGACCTCGATTTAGCAGAACCAACTCGTCGAGATCGCGTGTTCCGGTGGACCGATTCTAATGCCGAGGCCCCGAATCTCCCGTCGGGTTCCTGCTTCCGGGCCTCGGCGCCCTGCTTGTTTGGGGCAAAACTTTACCGAGAGGAAGTTGGCCAGTCTGTACGCTTACGTACGTTCGGGTTTACGGTCCAAGGTCCAAGGTCCGAATCCCAAAGTCCAAAGTCCAAGGTCCAAAGTCCAAGGTCCGAAGCCCAAGGTCCAAAGCCCGAAGCCCAACAGTCCAAGGTCCAAAGTCTTCAAGAGTTAACGTTAGGATCCAAATCCAGAATCCAATTCTCTCGACTCCGGACGCAGCACCATTTCTTGGTTCTTGGACTTTGGACTTTGGACCTTGGACTGTTGGCTTCGGACCTTGGACCTTGGGCTTTATAGTTTCGTCATCGCGAGTCCTCTGACAATCAATTCTTCCTGGCGAAATCTGGTTTCGAGTTGTTGCCGATAGTTTTCCCACCACTTCTCGTCCAACTCCTCTGCCATTACTTCAAACATCACAACGTCATCGCGCGTCGTCTCTTCTTCGTTTTCCTTCCACAAGCCGATGGCTGGTGCCCTCACAAATGCCGTAACACCGCCAAAATGTTCAGTTAATTCTTCGCGCACCTTTTCCAATTCAGCCCGGCTGAACGGCTGTTTCCTATTGTCGTAAAGCGGCAGCAAAAGTTGGATGAGATACATGAGTTTGGCGGCGCGTCCTGTCGAATTACGCTAAAGATGCCACTCGAGTTCGGCAACCGTTGTGCCGATCGAAATAAGGTGTCTTTGAGTCGCGTCCCGGCCCAACACTTGCTCAGTTAACTCAGTGTCTAAGAGAACCTTCGATTAATTACTCTGCGCGGCCTGTTAACGAACGGCTGCTGTCATAGTAGGTGTACTAATTTTGTTCAACGACCAGCGGGGGAGAAAACATGAAAACGGAACAAATCAACGAACTTTTGTATCAGGGTCTGGAGACGGAGCTCGGCGGCGTTCAGATTTATCGAAAAGCCATTGAATGCGCCATCAATGAAGACCTGAAAGAAGAGTGGGAAGAATACCTGGAGCAAACTGAAAACCACGTCACGATTTATCAGCGAACGATGGAGGGGCTTGGGCTCGATCCAAACGTAGAGACGCCAGGCCGGGAGGTGGTACGGCATATCGGCGAATCGCTGGTTCAGGCAATGAACCTGGCTCAGAAGGCCGGCGATCCTGCGGCGGCGCAGCTCGTGGCCGCGGAGTGTGTGGTACACGCGGAAACGAAAGACCACATGAATTGGGAACTAATCGGGCAAGTGGCCGAGAAGGCAAAGGGCGACGTCGGTAAGCTGCTAAAGGAAGCTTACGAAGAGGTGGAAGACGAGGAAGACGAACACCTCTACCACACGATGGGATGGACCAGAGAACTCTGGATTGAATCACTCGGCATGCCTGCTGTGCTTCCGCCACCTGAAGAGGAAAAAGATGTGAAGACTGCAATCGGTGCTGCCCGCGCTAAACACGCGCGAGCGAGCATGCTTTAACTCGCAGCTAAATTTTGATCTTGTTTAAGCCGCCGCGTAATGCGGCGGTTTTTTTTGGCCGCGTCCCGTCTGGCTCAACAGTTGCAGTCGCAAGCGTCTACAATCGTGAGTACCCACAATCGCGCAGTTTCCAGGCGACCAAGGCGTTGGTCGTGGTGGTGTTAAGTAATAAATCAAGGGGGTGTAATCGAATGAATCGATTTTTTCGAAACAACGGACTCTCGCTGGTCCTGTTCACGGTGTTTTTTCTCTTTCTGGTTGGCCAGTCTCTGGTGGGCCACGTTGAGCACGACCATGACCAGGAGGAACACGGCCGTCCCACAATTAGCTATGCGGAATACCTCGTGTCGGACCACTTTCTCGAAGCGACGATGGAGAATTGGGAAAGTGAATTTCTGCAAATGTTCTTCTACGTAATTCTCACCGTTTTTCTTTACCAAAAAGGTTCTGCTGAATCCAAGAAGCCCGGCGAGCACGAGGCTGTTGATCGAGATCCGCGTCGCGCTAAAAACAAGAAGAATGCGCCATGGCCTGTGCGCAAAGGCGGCTTCATTCTTAAGATCTACGAGCACTCTTTGTCACTGGCGTTCGCGCTCCTTTTTTTAATATCGTTTGTGCTTCACGCAACTGGAGGCGCCCGCGTATTTAACGAGCAACAGCAGGAACACGGCCGGCCAGAACGTGTCTCAACGCTGACTTACATGCAAACGTCGCGCTTTTGGTTTGAGTCGTTACAGAATTGGCAGAGTGAGTTTTTAGCGGTCGGCGCGATGGTTGTGTTAAGCATTTTCCTGCGAGAAAGAGGATCGAAAGAATCTAAGCCGGTAGATGCTCCGCACTCACAGACTGAGGACTAATAACCCTCGCTAGTCTCCAAAGTCCAAGGTCCAAGGTTCAAAGTCCAAGGTCCAAGGTTCAAAGTCCGAGTCCTGAGTAAACAAAAGTCCAAAAGCAGATAAGTCTAGCTCTACATACAAAGTCCTGAGCCTGAGATCTCACTCAGGACTCAGGACTCCAGAACTCAGGACTCAGAACTCAGGACTCAGGACTGAGAACCCACGACAAACTCGATTGCTTGAAGCGTTACGAACTCGCCGCTCTGCCTTTTTCCTCAACACTGTCGCGATCAATTAGTTTCGAGAAACGACTCTGCTCGCCGTCTTTGGTTTGGTCCTGATACAAAAACGCCAGGTTTGCTTCTTCGAATGTTTCAAAAAACTCTTCCCACGTGATTTCCTCGAGGGAGTCTTCTCCTGAAAAACCCGGGTAGTCAATCCGAAGAACGCCGCCTGATCGCTTGCCTTCGGTTCCTTTTACAACGGCCGGCCGCCCGCCTCTTTCTGATACCCAGCGCCTGATCTCATTGTGGTTAGTGGTAGTGTTAGAAGTTGAAGCCATGCGATTCTCCTTTCGTTAGACAGCCCGTCGATTCGCGACAGTGTTCTCGTCACTTTCGTCTGAAGGCGACAAGCCGCTCACCGGCGACTTGCTCGACATCTTGTTAGCTTTGCGTTCGTTACCTGCCGCGGCTGATGCGGCTCTTGCTGTGCCACCGGCAGGGTGTCCTTCGGTCGTCGAGATTTCACCCGTCTCGATGAGTTGTTTCAACCGCCGCAGGTTTTGTTCGACAAGCTGTCCGGGCTCATCGCCGAAGAGTTTGGCAACGAGCATTCCTGCCTTACCGCCCGGAGGGTTGTAGTTCAACGTCACCTTGACGTACGTGCCGCGCCCGCCAGGCGCCTGTTCGAAATGGACCGAACCTGCATTGGTTACGTCAGCGCCCGGCAGAGAACGCCACGCTATCAGCTCATTTTCTTTTTCGTTGTAAATCTCTGCGTCCCATTCCACCCGCTTGCCGGCTGGACCAGTGGCGACCCAGTGTGATCGCGTTTCATCGATCCTGGTAACCGACTCCAGGTTTTCCATGAAGCGTGGCAGATTTTCAAACTCGCGCCAGAAGCTATACAACTCCTGAGGCGTCCTGTTTATTGCGATCGCTTTCTCCACGTGCACATCGCGAGCGACATCTTCTTCCGCTCCCTCGCGGCTGCCGTTGGCCGTATCAATCCCCAAAGCGCGATACGCTTCACATTGCCCGCTCACGCCGCGATACAGAAGTCCCGTTCCCAGCAACGCGAGCAATAGTCCGGTAGTTGATCGATTTTTCAATGCGTAACCCACCAACGCGCCACCGCCTACCGCACTCGCGATGCGCTCAATTTTCCCGACATTGATTCCGCTGTCGTGGCTTCGCGACGTTTGTGTGTCGCCTTCCGGCCGGTCTTCAAAAGTTACTTCCCACGTATCCATATGATCCCCCTCGAATAAAAAATTCAGACTGCGTCCTATTTCTTAGCATTGCGATGAAGCTGTAGTCTTCTGGTACAGCCTTCAGTACGCTCTTGTCTTTCGCGTCGTCGCGGGCACCGCAGTTACGCGACCTTTTTCGAAATCAAGCGTGTTGCTGTATTAGGCTGCAAGGAGAGTGCCGCTGGCTTATTGTGAGAGACCTAACGGCGGTTGCTTGCCACGCGGCGTCGGCGGCTTCTCGAATTTGTGTCACGCAGTGAGAACAGACCTTGGTGAGGTTGGAAACGGCCATGCTTTGCCCGCCGATCTTGAGTTGCTCGTTTTTTTCACGGCCACGGGTCGGCGCATGTTCGATCTACTTTTCATGTCGCAAAGGCTTTAACGCTCCCGCCCAAGCGATCACTTGATCGAAAACTGTATTTAACGTTTTCTCATGATGCGACGCCGGTTTGAAAACGCTGTAGTTTTCAAAGTCAGTAAACAACGAGAGCATTACCTGCGCGCGCACGGTTGCAATCTGTACCTCCGCCATTACCAGCCGCAATTGTTCGACCGCGCGCGCGCCGCCGGCGCTCCCGTAGCCCACAAACCCGGCGGCTTTGTTGTTCCACTCGGCATACAGAAAGTCGATAGCATTCTTAAGGGCGCCGGACGTACCGTGGTTGTATTCCGGTGTCACGAAAATAAATCCATCAAACTCAGCAATCTTCGCTGCCCACTTTTTTGTGTGCTCTTTACTGTATTGACCTCTGGATGGCGGCACTGGCTCATCAAGCAACGGCAGATCGTAGTCTTTGAGATCGATTAACTCGAAACTCGCGTCGGTGCGCTTGCCGGCAATTTCATAAACCCATTTGCCCACGCCTTCTCCGATACGGCCAGGCCGCGTACTTCCGATAATGATTGCCAGCTTTACCATTCAGTCTCCTTGTTGTTGTTCTGCAAAATCTGAAATGTGACGTACGAGCGCGATCGATTGACGTTTGTTACTCATCTTCTGAATCGAAAACATCTTCGAGCAGCCAAATATCCACGTTCACTTCCTCAGCATAATGAACGATCGGTGGACCCGGCGGTTGAGCAATGCCGTTGGCTTCGATGATGTCAGTGCTGTAATCGGTAAGTGTGGCTTCCTGCAAAGACCAGGGCTCGTGATAAATGCGCCCGCGGTATAACTCCCCATCATTCTCAGCGTAGAGACAGTATCGCTCAGTCAGAAAAAACTCTTTCGAACCGGGTTGCGCAGTTGGAAGTTTATCGCCAACAGTCCAGGACGCCTGAAAGACTGCAGGCGGCTCGTCCTCACGACTCAATTCGTAATGAAAGTCATTGCCTTCTTCTTCCTGATCGATCTCGGCAACGTAGTAAGGCAAATGAAAAAACGAACGAGCTGCCAATGCTGCGGCGCTACTGTCCGTGTCGAGTGAAAAGAACCACACGCCAGGTACGCCATCGAAATGCACATATGTGCGGACGTTTAGTTCGTTCATAGAACTCAAGCCCGGTATCGCCGGGAGATATGGTGGAAGAGCACGAATGTCCCACATCGTGAAAGGCGTGATCGAGATCCACGCGGAACCACCAAAAGTATCAATTTGAAGATCGCGTGGGATTAGCGGTCGGATGAAATGCTCGTTCACGCGCCAGTGCATGAACAAAAGCTTTCCCCACGATTGATGCATCACCGGCTGTCCTTGCGGCCGGTGACGCACTGCCAAACGATCGGCGTCCAAAACTTTGGTACGGATCATTAATTCTCCTGCCAGATATGTCGTCGATTCAGCAAACTCGGTTGCGCGGCGGTTTCAATCGGTCCGATCAGGTTCATTGCCCTGAGGATTCCGACCCTTCATCGCCTGATTGTGTGCACCTTTTTCCGTCTGCCCCGTGATTTGATCGGTTTGTGGCCCGCCTCTTTGCTCCTTCACGTCACCGCGCGGCGGTTGAGTTTCTCCGTATTCGAGGGGCTTATTGGAACTGTCTGATTTGTTTTGTTCTGCCATGTGATCTCCTCTCTCCGAGTATTCGATTCTTCCTGCGAAGAGCAACAGGAGTGCCACTTGGAAAAGTTTCACTTGAAGCGAGAGTTAATCATGGTTAGCACAAATTGAGCTAATCGTGATCCAGGTCTTACGAAAGTGTTACTAAACGTCGTCGACGCCACTGGACGTCCGGCACCGTACAGATGCGCGGTCGACGTTTTCCTAGAGTGCGAGAGATAACGAGAGAGTAGATATGCGATCCAGTGCCAGCATCGTGTTTTCTGTTTTGGTGAAAGTGATTGAGATAGAGAGTTTAACTGCAGGGCCTGTTGAGATTTCTGGTATGCGCTTTGCCAAGCCGAAAGATGTAACCGAAATAAGTGCTTTGGACGGCTTAGAAGAAAACGTAACGACGGTCGAGTTGTACTAAATTAAGTCGAGTGCTTCCGGAACCTCTTAAACCCGGGGGGCACACTTTCATAGTATTGCGATCAGATCGGCAAGAAGTTTCTCACTAGCACAGCCGGTCTGTTAATCCAGCGCTATTAAGATAAACGCACGGTGGGTGGCTTCGTGCGCCCGAATTTAGTTGGAGTGTCTATTCAATGCGGAGGAAAACCCCGATGATTGCGCGCAAACAGAATGTGACCATGAACCCAAATGCCAAGCGAAATGAGAGTCCTTTAAACCCTGACCTCGTTTGTTTTTCGCATCTTCGTTGGGATTTTGTTTACCAGCGCCCGCAACATCTATTGAGTCGCGCGGCACGTGACCGCCGAGTGTTTTTCATTGAGGAGCCGATCTTTAGCAACTCGTCCATGCGGTTCGACATTCAGGAACGCGACAATGGAGTGCGCGTAGTTGTTCCTCATTTACCCGAGGGGCTGCAAAGCGAAGTCGCGACGGCTGCTGTATTACGAGAGATGGTCCAACGGCTATTTGCGCAACACGCGATCAGTGATTACGTGTTGTGGTATTACACGCCGATGGCTCTCGAAATATCGACGGATTTGAAACCGCTTGCGGCGATCTACGATTGCATGGATGAGCTCTCTGCTTTCAAGGGAGCGCCAACGCGGCTGCAGCAGTTTGAGCAACAGTTGTTTAAGAGCGTTGACCTGGTGTTTACCGGCGGCCACACGCTCTTCCGAGCCAAACAGCATCAGCATCATTCGGTCCATGCATTTCCGAGCAGTATTGATCGGGCGCATTTTGCCCAGGCCCGCGAGCTTTCAGATGAACCCGACGATCAAAAAAACATTCCGCACCCGCGGCTGGGCTTTTTTGGTGTGATCGATGAACGCTTCGACACGGAACTGCTGGAGCAGGTAGCAACGCAACGGCCTGACTGGCAATTTGTAATGATTGGCCCAGTGGTGAAGATTCATCCCGACTCGTTGCCGCAACATTCCAATATTCATTACCTGGGTTCCAAAAAGTATGACGAGTTGCCCAACTACCTGGCAGGTTGGGATGTGGCACTGCTGCTGTTTGCCCGGAACGAAGCCACGCGGTTTATTAGTCCCACTAAAACGCCCGAATACCTGGCGGCAGGAAAGCCGGTGATCTCGACTTCCATCCAGGATGTTGTCAGTCCCTACGGAGATCTGGGGCTGGTAGAGATTGCTGACAGTCCGCGCGACTTCATACAAGCCGCTGAGGCATTGCTGTCGCCCGCGGACAGAGGTGATTGGTTGCGCCAGGTCGATGAATTTCTGGCGGACATTTCCTGGGACAAAACATGGAATGAGATGTCACGTCTGATCACGGACGTCGTTGACGCCCGTCGTTCATCGCGACTGCTGGCGAAACCAATGGTTGATTTCAAAGAACGCGCAAACAGTGCGGTTGCTTAGTGCAGTTGCTTAACGAGCAAGGGGAGGGTTGTTATGTTTGACTATTTGATTGTGGGAGCTGGCTTTGCCGGCAGCACTTTAGCTGAACGGCTGGCCGCTGGTTCCGATAAGAAGGTTTTGATTTGCGATAAGCGGCCACACATCGGGGGTAATGCTTACGATCATTACAACGAAGCCGGAATACTTGTTCATAAATACGGGCCGCACATTTTTCATACCA
This sequence comes from Pyrinomonadaceae bacterium, assembly GCA_963730985.1. Taxonomy (GTDB): domain Bacteria; phylum Acidobacteriota; class Blastocatellia; order Pyrinomonadales; family Pyrinomonadaceae; genus PSRF01. The sequence continues at coordinate 70,459 of CAVSTX010000003.1, read as the reverse complement.
ACTCGCGCGATGTTTTTGAATATCTTTCGCGGTTCACGGAGTGGCGTCCATACCAGCATCGCGTGCGCGCGAGCGTTGACGGTCAGATTGTTCCCATCCCGATCAATCTCGACACGATTAACACCTTGTATGGCCTAAACCTCACGTCATTTGAGGTTGATGAGTTTTTCAAGAAGGTAGCGGAACCGTGCGAACACGTCCGCACGTCGGAGGATGTTGTCGTTAGCAAGGTTGGACGGGAACTCTACGAGAAGTTTTTCCGCAACTACACGCGTAAGCAATGGGGACTTGATCCATCCGAGCTTGATGCCAGTGTTACGTCGCGCGTGCCCACACGAACTAACCGCGACGATCGGTATTTTACCGACACGTACCAGGCGATGCCGTTGCACGGATTCACCCGCATGTTTGAAAACATGCTGGATCATCCAAACATCAAGATCCTGCTGAACTGCGATTACCGCGAAGTGGAAAAGGACATTCCGTTCCGCGAGATGATCTACACAGGTCCCGTCGATACGTATTTCGATTACTGTTACGGCAAGCTGCCTTACCGCTCGCTCGAGTTCAAACACGAAACACACGATCAGCCAGTGTTTCAGTCGGCGCCGGTCGTTAATTATCCGAACGAGCAGATGTACACGCGAGTCACGGAGTTTAAATACCTGACCGGGCAGGAACATTCGAAAACGAGCATCGTTTACGAGTTCCCTAAATCAGAGGGTGACGCGTATTACCCCGTGCCGCGCAAAGAGAATGCCGACCTTTACGCGAAATACAAGGCGCTTGCTGATCGCACCGAGCACGTGCGTTTTGTCGGACGGCTGGCAACTTACAAGTATTACAACATGGACCAGATCGTGGCTCAGGCGCTGACGGTCTACGCCAAGATGGCCGGCATGAAACGACTCGAGGCCGTCCTGAACGGCAAGGGAAACGGTAACGGCAACGGCAATGGCCAAAAGGTCGTACAGGCGAATCAGGTCGTTGCGCCGCAACTCGTCCTCAGAAGTAACTAATCCCTGGCAATTGTAATGAGCGCTGGAACGTTAGCTGCTTCGGAGCTTGAACTTTGGGCCGGAGTGGAATGCACAGTAAACCGCGTCGGCGATCGGTATTCCGATCAGCTCGAGCGGACCGGTCACGCCCTGCGGTTGAAAGATCTTGATCGACTGGCCGGCCTGGGTGTGAAAGCGGTGCGCTACCCCGTGTTATGGGAACGCACAGCGCCACACGGCAACAATGAGATCGATTGGTCGTGGCCGGATGAACGCCTTGATCATCTTCGCCAGCTCGGCGTGATACCAATAGTCGGGTTGGTCCATCACGGTAGTGGTCCGCGCGATACAAGTCTCATCGATCCCGCCTTTCCTGAAAAATTTGCGGAGTATGCCGGGTTAGTGGCGGAAAGATACCCGTGGGTTTCACATTACACACCCGTTAATGAACCACTGACGACGGCGCGTTTCAGTTGTTTGTATGGACACTGGTATCCGCACGGCCGCGATCCCCTGATGTTCGCGCGCGCTTTATTGAATCAATGCCGCGCGATCGTGCTGGCGATGCGTGAGATTCGCAAAGTGAATCCCGCAGCCGCGCTGGTCCAAACCGAAGACGTCGGACAGACTTTCAGCACGCAGACGCTGACTTACCAGGCTGAATTTGAGAACCAGCGACGCTGGCTGACATTCGACTTGTTGTGCGGAAAGCTGAAGCCCTCTGATCCCATGTGGAAATACTTTCGTTGGGTGGGTGTGCCGGCTCGGGAACTTTCATGGTTCATTCACAACCCATTACCGCCCGACATTATCGGCATCAATCACTACATCACCAGCGAACGTTTTCTCGATGAGAGAATCGCTCGCTATCCGGTAGCCACACATGGCGGCAATGGGCGTCATCGATATGCCGACGTTGAGGCGGTGCGCGTTTGCGCCGCAGGCGTAAGCGGACCGAAGGCAATCATGAGGGAAGTTTGGAATCGTTATCGTTTGCCGATAGCGATAACCGAGGCCCACTTGAGCTGCACGCGCGAGGAGCAACTGCGCTGGCTCAAGGAAGTTTGGGACTCGGCGGTTGAGATTCGTCGGGAAGGTGTTCAGGTGAAAGCAGTCACTGCCTGGTCTGCGTTCGGGGCTTACGATTGGAACAGCCTGCTAACGCGAAACAACAACTGTTACGAACCGGGCCTTTTCGATCTTCGTTCGCCTGAACCTCGGCCTACTGCACTGGCACGTCTCGCCCGCAGCCTCGCGACCAGCGAGCATTATGATCATGCTGCACTCGATGGCCCTGGTTGGTGGCATCGATTCGAAAGACTGAGTTATCCAGCTGTCGTACGGCCTGTCCCGTCGGTGAGCGTAAGAACGCGCAACATTTCAGGCAGATCGCAGCGCGCTTTGTTGATAACCGGAGCGACAGGGACTCTAGGTGGCGCGTTCGCGCGCATTTGCCAGAAGCGCGGAATTCCTTACTACCTTCTGGCTCGCAAAGACATGGACATTGCTGACGCGAGTTCAGTCGCAGCAGCCATCGAACGGTATGAGCCATGGGCGATCATAAATGCAGCGGGTTATGTCAGAGTTGACGATGCGGAAAGTGACGCTGATAGATGTATGCGCGAGAACCTTGTCGGACCGGCAACATTGGCGCGCGAATGTGCCGAACGACAAGTTGCACTGGTCACATTCTCTTCAGATTTAGTATTCGACGGGCACAAAACCGGGCCGTATGTGGAAAGTGATCAAACCGCTCCATTGAACGTTTACGGAGCCAGCAAAGCTAGATGTGAAACGGATGTTTTGGAGCTGTTGCCTGAAGCTCTAGTCATACGCACCAGCGCCTTCTTTGGACCATGGGACTCACATAACTTTGCGCATGCGGTGCTCGAGTCGCTGGCCGCCGACGAGGCTTTTCACGCCGCCGGTGATCTAACGATTTCTCCCACTTACGTTCCGCATCTCGTGAATGCGACGTTGGATTTATTAATCGACGGCGAAAGCGGCGTATGGCATCTGGCGAATTCGGGAACAACGACGTGGGCGGATTTTGCCAAAACACTGGCTGGTGCGGGCGGATTCGATGCGCGACTGGTGAATGATTGCACGAGCGAGAGCCTCAACTTCCTCGCGCCCCGGCCTAAATTCAGTGCACTGGGCAGCGAGCGTGCTAGTTTACTGGCGCCCCTCGATCATGCTGTCAGCGATTACTTTGACGAAAGGCACGAGTTCAGTTCCAGAAACCTAGCGTCACGCCCAAGGTGAAGTATCGTAGTGATTTGGGCACATTGAAAGAGATTTGACGACATGCTGGACGCTCAATCTCTGCGCCGCTCTTTTAAGAACCTGTTTGGTCGCGAGCCGCGTCTGTTTTCGGCGCCGGGTCGAGTGAATTTGATTGGTGAACACACGGATTACAACGACGGCTTCGTGTTGCCGATGGCAGCAAATCGCCGGACCTACGCAGCCGCAGCGTTGCGCACCGACAAGACAATAAACGTACATTCGTTTGAGTTGGGTCAATCGGCGGCCTTTCAGCTTGACGGCGATCGCAAACCTCACCAGCAATCGTGGTTGACATACGTGCAAGGTGTCGCTTTCGAGCTCGAGGATGCTGGCTGCCGGCTTAACGGAGCCGACATCGCAGTTACATCGGAGCTCCCAATTGGCGCCGGTCTCTCATCGTCCGCGGCTCTTGAGCTGGCTACGGGCTACGCGTTACTCAAACTTTCCGACGCAAATGTTCATTTAATGAAGTTGGTGTTTGCAGCGCAAAAAGCTGAGCACAACTACGTTGGTACGAAGTCAGGATTGATGGACCAGTTGACCGCGGCGTTTGGCCGCAAAGACCACGCAGTGTTCATTGATTGCCGTTCGATTCACATGGATCTCATTCCCATGAACGTTCATGCAGCCGTCGTCGTGTGTGACACGAACGTGAAGCATGAGCTCGCATCGTCCGCATACAACCAGCGGCGCGAAGAGTGTGAGCGCGCGGTCCAACTGCTGCGAAAATGGCAACCCGCGATCAAGGCGTTGCGCGACGTCGCGATCGACGATGTCAGTCTGACCAGCGAATTACCCGAACCGTTGAAGCGCCGAAGCCGCCATGTGATTACTGAGAACGATCGCACACTGCGAGCGGTTAATATGCTGCGGGACGGCGATGTCGTGAATCTTGGACAACTGATGAACCAGTCCCACGTTTCTTTAAGAGACGATTACGAGGTAAGTTGCCGCGAGTTGGATATCATGGTCGACCTGGCCTGGAAACAAGCTGATGTCTTTGGCGCTCGGATGATGGGCGGCGGTTTTGGCGGATGTACGGTTAACTTGGTTCGGGCTGACGGCGTCGCGGATTTTAGTGAGAGGATAATGAAAAATTACCAGGAAGCTACCGGAATAGCACCCGCGATTTACTCAATCGAAGCTGATGGCGGAGTTCACGAATTTACCTACTAGCGGGCTGAATAGGGTAAAAGAAAAGTCATATATCATTGTTCATTTCAGATTTGTCATCTGTCATTTGTCATCGGGAAAACTGAACCATACGGTTGTTAACCTCGAATAATGCCACTTGAAAACCACGATATTCCCCGCCAGGAATATCCTCGTCCGCAGTTTGCCCGCAGTCTCTGGTTTAATCTCAACGGTGAATGGGAGTTTGCTTTTGATGACGCCAATGAGGGACTCGACCAGGCATGGTATGACGGGCGCGAGCTGCCGCTGCGGATAATTGTTCCCTTCGCTTACCAAACCAAACTTTCCGGCATCAACGACAAAAGCATCCACGAACATGTGTGGTACGCGCGAACGTTTGAGCTTCACCCGGAGTTTTGCGCGCGCGACCTGCTGTTAAATTTCGGGGCGGTTGATTACGCGTGCACGATCTGGATCAACGGACAGGAAGTAGGCCATAACCGCGGCGGACATGTGCCTTTTCAGTTTGATATCGCCCCGTACGTTAAGCCGGGACCAAACCGCCTCACGGTGCGCGTAGTTGATCGACAGGACCCACAACAACCTCGCGGCAAACAGTCGTCAACCGGATTGCCCAGAGAAATTGACTACTACTGCACGACGGGCATCTGGCAGACGGTTTGGCTTGAACCTGTGCCGGCGATCAGGATCGAGGAAATACGACTAGTTACTCATGCCAGGCGCAACATTGTGGAAGTGACGGTCTTCCTGCACGCACCGTCAGCGTCGTGGAGAATTGAAGTCGAAGTGCTCGAGGAAGGAAAACGCGTCGCGCTGTCAGACGATCAAACCGCCGCTGGCGACGGGTCGTCTTTCCATAACCATTCCATACGCAAAGCTCTGGTCGCCCGAGTCGCCCCACCTCTACGACCTGCAAATTCGTCTGTTCGAGGGCAACAAGTTGTTGGACGAAGTTGGTTCTTACGTTGGTATGCGCGGGATCGAATTGAGACAAGGCAAGTTTCTCCTTAACGGCGAACCGACCTACCTGAAGATGGTTCTCGACCAGGGTTATTGGCCAGACGGGTATCTGACGGCGCCCTCCGATGAGGCGCTGCAAACAGACATCGGATGGATCAAGATGTTTGGCTTCAACGGCGTGAGGAAGCACCAGAAGATTGAAGATCCGCGTTGGCTTTACTGGTGTGACCGATTGGGTCTACTTGTCTGGGAGGAGATGCCCAACGCGCGCGAATGGTCGGCAGCGGCCGAAGAGTCGTTGTCGGCAGAATGGCAAACAGCAGTAAGACGCGATTACAACCATCCATGCGTGGTCACGTGGGTGCCTGTCAATGAGAGCATGGGTTTCCCGGGACTGAGTCAGGAGCACGCCGGGCAGTACGCGTTCATTGAACGAATGGTCAGAGTTACCCGGCGACTCGATGCGACGCGGCCGGTAGTGGATAACGACGGCTGGGAACACACCGACATCACCGACATCTGTGCGATTCACGATTACACTCCCACGGCGACGAGACTTGAAGAGCGTTATCGCGAAACGCTCGAGAGTGGAAAGCTACCGCAGACAGTATGGATTGCTGAGAAGCCGCTCTTCGCTCGAGGCTCAAAGTATCGTGGCCAGCCCGTTGTGCTTTCCGAAGTTGGTGGCTTTCTGGCAACACCAGCCGATGTTCCTCCGGACAAGCGAGACGTTCTCTATAAGTTTTATGCTTCTTTCGAAACGCAGGAAGAACTGCTGGAGAAGTATCGCGACCTGATGCAGGGAATCGCCAAACTGAAGTTTCTGGCGGGGTACTGTTACACGCAGTTAACTGACATCGAGCAGGAGATCAACGGCTTGCTGACCTACGATCGCAAGCCGAAGATTCCACCGGAAGTTATAGCGGAGATTCACCGCGAAATGTTCGATGATCCAAAGCGTTAAAGACGACGCAGTCGCTTTACCGCAACCGCCCGCCGTGGTCATTAGCCGAGAATCGTCGTTGCAGAACAGGCGCCGAACGCTGTGCAGTGTCTTGCGCGTTTGCTCCACTCGGATTTACGACGTAGCTATCACGCGTTCTAACTGCGAGGTTTGGTTGGTTGACGCGTACCCTGATCTGCTTGCGCTGGCCAGCCTGACCGGGATTGTTTGGGTAGTAACCCAAACTGTATTGCCGCCGTAATTCTTCTGCGATGTTGGAAAATGCCGACGCAAGATTATAGGTAGTGTCTGCTTCGTAACGACGAGCTCCCGTTCGTTGGGCCAAGTCTTCAAGATAGCGACTCGCGAATTCGTAAGAGCGGCTGCCGTTGCCACCCCCGCCGCCACCATAAATCACCCCACCATTTCCCCCACTGCGAGGCTTGGTAATCCCACCAAGGATTTTTCCTAATATGTCGATCACGATGTCGTTCTGAGCGCCCGGCCAGTTACCGCCACCGCCACCACCGTTGTTACCACCACCGCCGCCATTCGAAGTATCGTATTGGATGGGATATACGAGCGCGTCCAACTCTTCCGCATCGCGAATGTTTGAGGCGTAAGAAGCGTTACGGCTGGTTGTATCAACTCCGTCGGTAAACAACACGATCGCTTTGCGACCCTGGACGTTCGTCAGACTCTGGTTAATGACAAGATCCACAGCATCGTAGAGCTTAGTCCCGTCGCCGGGGCTCGTACGCCGAATAGCATCGCGGAGCCGGCCGCGGTCGTTTGTGAAGTCACTCAACACACGCACCTGGTCGTCAAATGAAACGACCATGACGCGATCGTCGTGTCGTAGCTGATTCACGAAAGTAATCGCCGCGTCTTGAATATCTTCCAAACGAAAGCGCGTCGAACCGCTGGTGTCGATCATTAGAACGACTGAAAACGGTTTATCAACGGCGGCGAAAAATGCGACCTTCTGCTCCATGTTGTCTTCCCAGAGGCGGAAATCTTCCTTCCGCAGATTGGGAATGTAACGGCCGTCGCGATCCATCACACTGACGGGAATTGTGACGAGCGTGGTATTGACCTTGATTACGTCGCCCTCATCAACTTCTTCGGGACCATTATCTACCGGAGTCGCTGGGGGCTGCGCGGTAGTGCTCTGTCGCGTTCCGCGCAGGACGGGTTCGCGTCCTGCCTGTGGCTGCGTGGTGGTTCGAGGAACGGTTGTTCGGGGAGTAGTGCTTGAATTGGGATTTCCGGCCGATGATTGGCCAACACGCCGCGGACGCGTTTGAGCGTTCAAAACGACGAGGCTGGCGGCAACCATCATTAACAGAACGAAAGAAGCGAAAAGTTTCTTCATAGCACACATACTCCCACTCGAAAACTCGGGAGAGTTAACCAGACTTGGATGCGCCGTTTCCGGATAAGATGCTTTGCCCGCACGGGCTGGAGAGAGAAGCAGCAAGGCCACAATAGCGCCGCCGAAGGGTTATCGCAAGGAAATCGCGTCAAAAAGCCCTGGGCCCCTCACCGGCACATGGCCGTGCCACATCAAAGCGAATATGCGATCATCTGCGCCTACTCCCGCGCATGCGTATCCTTCGCCGTTTACATTACTGGTGGTCGCTCTTCGCAGCCGGCGCGCTCCTGCTAATTTTTGGGCCGCCAATACTGTTAGTCGCCTGGTTAACCCGTAAACATGATCTGGTTTATCCGTGGGCGTTTTTCGGCGCGCGGAATTGGCTGCGACTTAGTGGCGTGACGGTCAACGTTATTGGTCAGGAGCGTCTTGACCCGAATCAAACCTACGTATTTGTCTCCAATCACCGTTCCTATTTAGATACAGCGACACTTTTCCTCCACACCGGGCGTCGCATCGGTTTGCTCGCAAAGAAAGAATTACTGAAGGTGCCGATCCTTGGAGTCGGTATGGGTTTCGTAAACGTAATGGCCATCGATCGATCCAACCGCGAACGGGCCCTGCAAACAACAGAAGCCGCGACTGCGAGGATACGATCAGGCCGGTCGTTTGGCGTGTTTGCGGAAGGTACGCGTGCGAAGCCAGGCGAGTTGTTGCCCTTCAAGAAGGGCGCGTTTTATATGGCCGCACAGGCCGGCGTGCCTGTTGTGCCTGTTGCGATTAAGAACAGCGATGTGTTGATGGGGAAGGGAACAGGTGAGGCCAGGTCCGGAACAATTGAGATGATAATTCTCCCGCCAGTATCAACCGATGATTGCTCGACCGATCAGGATATCAAGTCGCTGGTTGAGCGCGTCCGGTCTCAAATCGCAAAAGAGCTCAACGAAACACCCCAATCAAATGCTTAACCATTAGGGCTTCTCAGGCTTCGCCGGTGCCGGTTTCTGCTCTTTCTTCTGCGGATCCTGCTCGTCAATCGCAATTACTTTGACCTTCGCGCGAGCTAATTGGAAATCGGAATACTTCACCTTCATCCGGAGGTGCAGCACTTCGCCATTACCGAAAACAAGTTCTTCATCCGCGTACGAATAAGTTGGGAACCAATACTTGCCATCGATCTGCTCGCGATACGTCTCAACGGTAGGAAACTTGTTGGTCTTGGTTTCAGGAACACCCTTACCGCGCGTTTTCACGATTTGCAGATCCTGATCGTCAACCCAGATACGGCCCGAGAATAATCGTTCCTTCGTCTTCTTGGGATTGGGCATTACTTTGGGTGTCACGTCGAAAACGTAAAGGCTAAGTTCGTCGATCTTTTCCTTGCCCACATATTTAATGTTGTATCGATCGATTTTCGAAGGATCCAACGCAAACGGCGCCACGCCGCCCAGGTCTTCAATGTCCTCCTGGGTTACGCCCCCATACGACGGCATCGGGAAATAGCTAATTTTTTCGTAACGAACGCCGTTGTCGTCGAACGTGAAGAGGGAGACGCGATGGTATTCGCCGGTCACCTGACCCCCCATTCCGAGCGTTTGCAGGATCGCGTCACGCTTGAACGCGTATTCATTGAGCGCGTTTCGAAACTCCGCTTCCTTGCCGGTGAATGCGCGGACAATCCGATCCACTTCCGCCGCGGGCAGGTCAACCGAGTAGCTCATAGCCTCCTGGGCTGAAGCCGGAAACACGGCCACCGCGAGAGCAAAAAGGGCAAGATTGACTAGTTGGCGCGCACGTTTCTGAGTTCTTAGAAGCATGGTTGATCCTTGAAGAGATGAACTGGCCGAGAGGCTAGACCCCGCATAACAGACAACTGCCCTCAGATGCTCCGAAGCCCCTCGTTTGTTGCCAAACAGGCGCGCAAATGCCTGCGTCAGGCGACGTTAGCGGGCGGAGCATTTTAGTATTGCAAAATTCCTTGCATCTGATGTAAGGTGGCACCGCACTGTTAATTAGTCCTCAATTCGCCGCAATGCTAAGGCAAATTCCATTTTTCGCAAATAGAGACCAGCGAGTAATGATGGCGAACTGAGTCGAGGCAGATATTGATAAGGTCCTCACGTCGGTGACCGGAGCGTCCGGGAGTCCTGTGAACCTCAACGCGCGCGAGCGCACGCAACGCAGAGCGGCCGCGTTGCTACATGGGATAGACGTCATGATCAAGCTTTGGGAGGAGCCTGATCCTAAATCCGGTGATCGATGATGTGCGCGGCGGCTGCCACTCCTTCTGGGCGGAGTGGCAAATGAGCCGTCGCGCACACCCCAGATTCCTAATCCAATCAAGCAGCAAAATCTACTGCGGGCCGGTTTGGAATAATTCCTTTTTCGAATCCCTCGTTTAATAGTCGACGAACGGCTTCACGCCCGCGTTCCGTGTAATCAAGCGTGAGCTCGTTTACCCACATGCCCACGAAACGATCCGCCAGGGCCGGATCCATGTCCCGCGCAAACTGCATTGCATACTCGAGCGCGTCTTCACGATGACTCAGCGAATAAGCAATACTCTCGCGCAGGCAATTTGAAACCTCAATTATGACGTCCTTGCCAAGTGCGCGCCGGATGACATTGCCGCCCATAGGCAACGGCAGTCCTGTTTTCTCGTGCCACCACTGACCCAAATCAAGAACCTTTGAGAGTCCCAGCGATTCGTAAAAGAGCTGTCCCTCGTGAATCAGGAGGCCCGCGTCACAGCGGCCGCTTTGAACGGCGGCAAGGATTTCATCGAAGGGCACGACTTCATAGGCAAAATCAGGATTGAAGATCTTCAACGCCAGAAAAGCACTGGTTAACTCGCCCGGAACTGCAATCTTGAGTCTTGGTATGTCCTCCGGTTTGGCTGCACCCTTTGAAACCACGATCGGACCATAGTTGTCGCCGATCGATGCTCCGTGTGGTAACAGCACATACTTGTCTGACACGTAGGCGTACGCGTGAAAGCTGATGGCTGTAACGTCGTAAGTTCCCTTGAAGGCTTCTTCGTTCAACGTTTGAATATCCTTCAAAACATGGGTGAACGTCAGACCGCCTGTGTCGAGTTTATTCGTCGCCAGCCCATAGAACATGAAGGCGTCGTCCGAGTCGGGTGAATGTGCGACTGTGATTAATTGTGTGTCAGTGGTTGTTGGCATAAGTAGGAAAGCGTCGCGAACCGGGTTAGGCGACGCCGACGTTATTGCGTTCAATCGGGTTGTAAACAGTGTCGCGCTCAACGGCCTCGAAACCTGCGTCCTCAATCAATGTCACCAGGTCAGCGCGTGTCATTTTCACTTCGTTATTAGTTTCAATGGAGTAGCTTTCGGAAAGCTCGCCGCCTTCCGTGATGGTGCCGTCGATGTCATTCGCGCCGTAATGGAGTGCAACCTGTGCCAGGCGTTTTCCCAGCATTACCCAATACGCTTTGATGTGATCGAAGTTATCGAGCAGCAACCTCGAAACGGCCATTGTTTTTAAGGAATCCACGCCGGACGGGCCCGGCAGATGCGCCAGCTGCGTTTTCTCCGGATAAAAAGCCAACGGAATTAGACACTGAAATCCGCCTGAACGGTCCTGTTGCTCGCGCAACCTAATCAGGTGGTCCACACGGTCCTCTATTGACTCGATATGACCGTAGAGCATCGTCGCGTTCGTTTTCAGTCCTGCTGCGTGCACTTTTCCGGATAACTCAAGCCAGCGGTCAGCGTCGCACTTGTGTGCGCAAATCATCGATCGCGTAGGTTCGCGAAAAATCTCTGCGCCGCCGCCGGGACATGAGTCCAGGCCTGCATCGATTAGGCTTTGAATAACCACTTCGTCCGGCATTTTGTAGAAATGAGCGAAGTGGTCAAACTCGACCATCGTGAAAGCTTTCAGGTGTAACTGCGGATACTGTCGCTTCAACGCCGAAAGCAGATCAGTGAAGTAACTAAACGGGAGCTTGGTATTTAATCCGCCTGTGATGTGGAGTTCGGTAGCGCCTTCCTTCACGGCTTCACCGGCGATTCGCAAACTGTCTTCGATGTTATGCGTGTAGGCGTCAGGTTGACGTGGCGTGCGGTAGAAACCGCAAAACTTGCAATCGGCGTAACAAACGTTCGTCGGATTGAAGTGACGGTTCACATTGAAATACGTGGTGCGGCCGTGCTTGTGGCGCCGGACACTGTCCGCCAGCTTTCCAAGTCCTGGCAAATCATCAGTCGCAAACAATGCGACGCCGTCTGCAAACGAAAGACGTGTGCCCTTCTCGAGCTTTTCAGCTACCGCCAACAGTTTCGGGTCATGGGAAAACTTCATGCGTAGGTCCTTAAGAGAACTGCCCCTCCAAACGTTACAAAAAGAATGACGCTTACAAAAGCATTCGTTGTAAAAAACGCAGCGTTGAGTCTGCTTAAATCGTCAGCCCTCACCAGCCTGTGTTGCCATATCAACAAGAGTCCAGTCGTAATTACACCTGCGAGCGCAAATGGTCCAAGCTGCGTCACGAAGTATAAAGCCAGTAACGCCAAAAACGCTCCCGCGTGCAACAGGCGCGCGATCCAAAGCGAACGAGCGATACCAAACCGTTTTGGCAATGAGTGTAATCCGCTCCGCAGATCAAACTCGTAATCCTGGCACGAGTACAACACGTCGAATCCCGCGGTCCAAAGTATGACAACAAGCGAAAGCAAAAGGGGGATAGGACTATCGATAGTGCCGCGAACGGCGATCCATGCTCCCGTCGGCGCGATGGAAAGACACCACCCGAGGAGTAGATGCGAAAGCGACGTCCATCGTTTGGAATATGAGTAAAGAATAACGCTCGCAAGGGCGATTGGTGACAGCAACAGCGTCAGCCGATTCAGCATGGCAGCCGCAATCACGAAAAGCGTTGCCGAAATAAAAGTAAAAGCCCAAACAAAGCTAACTGACAACGCGCCGGCAGGCAGGGCGCGGGTCGCTGTCCGTGGGTTAATCGCGTCATATTCGCGATCGGCCAGCCGATTAAAGGCCATAGCAGTGGAACGCGCTCCCACCATCGCAACTGTGATCCACAAAAGTTGTCGCAAGCTCGGCAGGCCGTTTGCCGCCAAGACGGCTCCAAGAAGTGCAAACGGCAACGCGAACAGCGTGTGCTCGATTTTGATCATTTCCAGGGTGACGTGAATGTTTCGGAGAAGGGCTGGCATACCGGACACTACTCTTCAATGGCCGTCAATTGTGACGCCTCTTCTTTCAGGCCAGTCCACTGCGTGGCTTGCGAATGCGGGATTCCGAGGTGATCAAGAATTCGAAATACCAGATGATCTACTAACTGTTCGATAGTTGCCGGTCGATGGTAGAAACCGGGGCTCGCGGCGATGATGTGCGCGCCGGCACGCGAAAGCCGCAACATGTTTTCCAAATGAATTGCGTTGTACGGTGTCTCACGCGGCACAATTACCAGTTTCCGGCTTTCTTTCAAAGTTACATCTGCTGCGCGGTGAATCAAATTTGTCCCCGCGCCCGAAGCAATAGCGCCGAGGGTGCCCATGGAACATGGAACTATAACCATGCCCTCCTGCGGATGCGAGCCCGATGAAGGTTTGGCGGCCACGTTATCAAGCCGGTGCAACTGGACCAACTTAGATTGAGCCGGTAAACCTATCCATTCGTTAATCGTGGACTTGTCCGCGCCGCGCAAATCAACACCCAATTCCACGCGCGCGACAGTAATCGCAGCTTCAGAGAGTATCAGGTTGATGTGTTCCACGACGCCGCTGGCAGCCATATGCTGCAGCGTGCGCTGCCCGTAAATTGAACCTGAAGCTCCAGTGATTGCGACAGTGAATTCCATTGGTTTGCAATTTGATCTTACTTGCCAAGGTAAGTGCGCGCAAGCAACTGTACCTGTCTAAGCAGTTCAGATAACCTAGTGCAGATGGTTGCTGGCGAACCGCGAATGGAAGGGGGCAGTATTTAGAATGCAATGGCGTGTTTTGTTGAAACGGGATGATGAAACCGGCGACTGGGCCGCATGGTGTCCAGAGCTGCCCGGCTGCGCTTCCGCCGGAGAAACGCAGGAAGAAGCGCTTGAAAATATTCGCGAAGCTATAGAGCTTTACGTCACACCTGACCCGTTGGAACTATCGTCGGACGTCATCACGCGCGAGGTTACGGTCTAAGGTGGGCGAGCGCATGCGGCGGATGACCTCCCGCGATGTGGAGGTATTGCTTCGTCAGCATGGCTTCGCACTGATCGCCCAGAAAGGAAGTCATCGCAAGTGGCGCAACGCCGAATCGAGGTTACAAGTGATTGTGCCGGAGCATCGTGGCCGGACGCTTCCTCTGGGAACGTTGCGCGCTATCCTTAAGAACGCAGAGATTCCGGAATCGGAATGGAGAGAATGAGCATCACTCTGGAAGAATGGATTTAACACAACTCGAACAACTCTTAGCCGCGTTCCGAGCGGGCCAACTAAACACAATCGAGACAGCCGAACGAATAAAGAATCTTCACTACGAAGACATCGGTTACGCGCGGGTCGATCACGCGCGTTCGTCACGTCAGGGATTTCCGGAAGTCGTGTTTGGTGCGGGTAAGACGCGGGCGCAGGTGGTTGGCATTGTCGAAAGGCTGGTCCAGCATTCTCCCAACGTACTCGTGACGCACACCGATGAAGGCACGTTTGGTGAGGTGCGAAACGTGGTGACGGACGCAGAATGGCACGCGTCGGCGAGAGTTATTCGCATACATCGAGACAAAACTAATTTAGGCGTAGGTGAAATCGCGGTAGTGACAGCGGGCACGAGCGACATACCCGTAGCGGAGGAAGCGGCGTTGACTGCTGAAGCGATGGGAAATCGGGTTAAGCGAGTTTGGGACGTTGGCGTAGCCGGCATTCACCGCGTACTAGCGGAGCGCTCATTACTGCAAAGCGCTCGGGTTGCTATCGTCGCTGCCGGAATGGAAGGAGCACTGCCTTCGGTTGTTGGTGGATTGGTTAGCGTGCCCGTGATCGCTGTGCCGACGAGTATTGGTTATGGCGCATCGTTCGGCGGTGTTGCGGCGCTACTCGGCATGCTGAACTCATGCGCATCAAACGTGACAGTGGTGAATATTGATAACGGATTCGGCGCGGGATTCGTAGCGAGTTTAATTAACCGGAAGTGGGAACCGGAGCAATCTTAAAACCCATTTATCATATCCCATTTCCCATATCTCATTTCTCATCTCTCACTTGGATTGGCACCTTTGCTTACAATGAAAAATGAGAAATGATATATGGAAAATGTCTTAGATGCCGGTCTTAGGGATTAATCAGATTGTTAAGCCGATCAGCCCAGTCTTGATCGAGACCTTGAAGAATGTTGTATTGCTCGAGCGCGGCGTCGCGGTTCTTTAGTGCGAGATAAGACCTACCGAGGTTGAAGTAAGCCTTTCCAAAATCGGGCTTCAAACGAATTGCCTGCTTAAACGCCTCCACAGCATCACTCGTCAAACCCATCTCCATGTAAGCCTCGCCCATATTGTTGGGTGCGTTCGCATCGCCCGGCTTGTATGGAATTAGTTGTTTATAAGTCT
The DNA here is from genome assembly GCA_963730985.1 of Pyrinomonadaceae bacterium. GTDB lineage: Bacteria > Acidobacteriota > Blastocatellia > Pyrinomonadales > Pyrinomonadaceae > PSRF01. Next base: position 55,166 of record CAVSTX010000003.1, on the reverse strand, counting down.
CAATCGCCTCAGGGTATTTCTTCGAGCGGAGATAGCGCGAGCCGAGCCGTTCATAAGCACTGACATAGTCAGGTTTTAGCTTGATCGCCTGCTTGTAAGCCTGAATTTCTTCGTCGGGTCGACTCCAATCGCGATAGACGAGGCCTAGCGCGTAATACGCGTCGGCTGCGTTGTAGGGATCCAGGCGAATTGCCTGGCGGTAATTCTCAGCGGCCTCGCGATATTGTTTCAGGTAATAATTAGCGAGGCCTAGGTTGAAATAGGATTCGGCTGACGGGCGAAGGTTTACAGCCTTTTTGGAGGCTTCGATTGCTTCGCTGTGACGGCCGAGTTTTTCTCGACAGAACCCCGTCTGAGCCCACGCTTCCGCGTAGTTGCTATCCGAATCGACTGCTTTCTCGAAGTAAGGCAGTGCCTTTTCACAATCATCCTTCGAGAGAAAACTGAGCCCGTCGCGAAAATACTGAACGGCGCGCGCGCGCTTGTTTCGTCCCGTAGCGGCGACTAGATCTGACAAGGACACCAGAGTTCCAGTTTGCAACTGCGAGATGCGTTCGGAGGGAATGGCAAAGTTAATACTCTGCCCGCCGGTGATCTGTAACGTTGCCACACCAATCACCTGGCCGTTCATGTTAACGACCGGGCTGCCGCTGGATCCTGGAGAGATTGGCGCCGTGATTTGGATTATTCGGCCAAACGTCGGTATGTCGCGAACTGCGGAGACGATTCCGTTTGAAACGCTGCCCTCGAGGCCAAACGGATTGCCGATCACGACTACGCTTTCACCTTCCTGCGGAGATGTCTTGTCCAGAGCGAGCGGTCGCACTTGATTTGGAGGCGCTTCCACTCGCAACAACGCGATGTCGCCCTCGGCATCAACTGCGATAACGCCTTTCACCGGATAAATACTGCCGTTATGGGAATGGACTTCGGCGCGATAGGCATTTTCAATAACGTGGCGATTGGTAACGACGCGATCGGTGTCGATAAAGAACCCGCTGCCGCGCGAAAGTTTCTCTCCACGCGAGTCGAAAGTTTCAATTGCCACGGCTGATGGCTTTATGCGACGGACCAACTCAGGAAGTTGGTCCTGGGCTGAGATGGGAGGCGGATCGGCTAAGACAAATATCAATGAACACAAAACCAACGTCACTTGGTAAAGGATACTCTTTGCCCCTCCCCGCCAGCGGGGAGGGGATAGGGGTGGGGTGCGCGTCGCGTCTAACCTCTCCCCCCGACCCCCTCTCCGCTTGCGGAGAGGGGGCAATCGTCGAAGCGAGCAATGGTTCAAATCTAGATCAGGACTTTCGGACATAAGGTCTACAAACCAGCCAGCGCCAGGCTTTGAACGCGGGCAACCACGTCACTCAGTTTCACGTCCTCGGTAGTTTTCATTCGGCGTTCGAAGAGTTCGACCAAACCGTCCGTGGCTTTTTTACCAATCGTGATCCGGTAAGGAATCCCAATCAAATCGGCGTCTTTAAACTTTACGCCCGCGCGATCTTCGCGATCGTCAAGCAGCACATCCAGTCCGGCGCGTCGCAAGTCGTTGTATAAGCGCTCGCCCGTTTCGCGAAGCTGCTCATCCTTCATATTGGTGATGGTAACGACCACGTCAAACGGCGCGAGTGACTTCGGCCAGATGATTCCATCTTCGTCGTGGTTTTGTTCAATGGCCGCTGTAATGATGCGCTCCACGCCAATACCGTAACTGCCCATCACGATCGGAACCGGCTTGCCATCTTTCGTCAGGACGCTTGCGCCCATCGACTCGGAATACTTGGTGCCGAGCTTGAAGATGTGGCCTATCTCCATTGCCTTATAGACTTCGAGTGTTCCTTCGTCACATCGAGGACACTCTTCTCCTGACGCTACACTTCGCAAGTCGGCCCAGCGATCAGGATTAATGTCGCGTTGAATATCGACGCCGCGCAGGTGATGGTCATCTTTGTTGGCGCCGGTCGTCATGTTGCGGCGGCCCTTCAGTGCTGAGTCGGCGACGATCAGCAACTCGAATTTTGCCTCTCGTGCCTTGGCACGCGCGCCCACGCCTCCCAAACTTCCTGCGCCTGCGCCCAGCAACTCGCGAATCTCTTCCGCGTGCGCAGGTCTGACCGCGGTCGCAGCCAGGCTGTCGGCTAACTTCGTTTCGTGCAATTGATGATCACCGCGAAGCAAAGCCAATAAAGGCTGCTGATCGCCATTGATGGTAGCCACGTATACGAGTGACTTGATTTGCATCGCGGCCCGGGCGCCACCGGGAAACGCGATCAAATCTTCTATAGTACGGACGCCTGGCGTGGGAAATTCTTCGGGTGGGTTTTCGTTTCCGTCGTCTTTGACTTCTTCCACTCGCGAAGTCGCTTTTTCCAGGTTTGCGGCGTAACCGCAATTGCTGCAACTTGCAATCAAGTCTTCACCTGCGTCAGTTTTGGCAACAAACTCGTTCGACTCAGAACCGCCCATTGAACCTGACGATGCTTCGACGATTGAAAACTGAATTCCGCACCGGCTGAAGATTCGTTTGTAGGCCTCACGTTGATCGGTAAACGACTTATCGAGACCCGCCTGGTCGACATCAAACGAGTAAGCGTCCTTCATGATGAACGTGCGCAGGCGCATGAACCCCGACTTTGGCCGCGGTTCATCGCGAAACTTGATCTGAATCTGATACCAAACTTGCGGTAGTTGCTTGTAAGAACGCAGCTCATTACGCGCGATGGTCGTAAACACTTCTTCGTGAGTCATGCCCAGACACATGTCGCCGTCTTTGCGATCCTTAAGCCGAAACATGTCGTCGCCGATCGCGTCCCAACGTCCCGACTCTTTCCAAATCTCAGCCGGATGGAGCGCCGGCAGGTAAAACTCCTGACCGCCGATGCGGTTCATCTCTTCGCGCAGGATTTGCATGATCTTCAGCGCGATTCGCTGCGCCATTGGCAGGTAAGAGTAGATGCCTGCGCCGAGCTGGCGGATCAAGCCGGCGCGTAGAAGAAGTTTGTGGGAAACGACCTCAGCATCGGCCGGATCTTCACGGAGCGTAGGGATGAAATATTGTGACCAGCGCATCTTTGGAAAGTAAAACGATTATTGGATTTTATTACCTGAGAAACATTCTGACTCAGCAAGATCACTAACGCAATTAGCCGGTAGGCCCGAAGGACCGGATCTGTCGCCCGTTGAAGCGCTCCAGGATCTGGCGCTTGATCCCCAATACCGCCGCTTCGCGGCTATCTTGGCTTCCTAAAGAAAAACCTGCGGACTATCGAGCAGCTCCTGAAATCGCGCGAGATATCTGCCAACGTGCAGGCCGTCCATCAATGCATGATGAACTTCAACCGAGATTGGTAGATGCGTAACGCCGTTTGTAGTCGTGAATTTCCCAAAGGCGATCTTCGGAATCGAATCGGCGTGCGCAAAGTTGCGCGCATGAGCAAAACTGGTAAACGACACCCACGGCAACACAGTGAAGTGCAGCCGGTTGTCGTCAGAGTTCGCGTTAAATGCTGTACCGCCTCTCTTTACGTTCTCGATAGCGTGTTGTGCTTCGTCGGCGAATTGCTCGAAATTCTCGTGATAATCAAAGTAAGCAAAGTTGAAACTCTCATTCGGCAACAGCACAATCGTGCCGCCATTGACCACTTCGTAAACAACCACTTTCCCGTCGCTCAATCGGTAGCGGAATGATTCGATTTCGTTGGCGACGCGCAGCGCGACGTAATGGAAGGCGACGGATACGCTGATCTCCGGACGATGCCTTAGCGCTTCCAGTAGTTTTGTGATGTCGAGGCTGGTGCAAACGTTGAAATAGGGATTGTCGTAGCCGCGAAAAAACTCGAACAGATCACGCCGCGCCCAAGTGTCGATGTCGAGATGCTTTGGCACGTCGCGATTGTACCTTATCGTCTTTGCGACCCTACAGACCGTGATGTACCATCAATCTCCGCTTAAGTTTCCGCTGGAGATCACACAATGAAAATCGCACTCGGAAGCGATCATGCAGGTTATGCCGAAAAGGAACGTTTGAAGCCTTTGCTTTCTGAACTTGGGCTCGAGGTCCAGGACTTCGGAACAGTCTCGGAAGAGTCGGTCGACTATCCCGTGTACGCTCGCAAGGTGGCGAAGGAAGTCGCCTGTGGGCGCGCTGAGCAGGGTCTTCTGGTTTGTGGTTCGGGGACCGGAATGGCAATCGCAGCAAACAAAATTCCAGGAATACGCGCCGCGGTTGCATGGTCTGAAGAAACTGCGCGCCTTGCACGACAGCATAACGACGCCAACGTACTCGCAATTGGCGCTCGCACAACGTCAACGGATCAGATCGCGGCCATTGTGAAGGCATGGTTCGACGCGAAGTTCGAAGGCGGTCGCCACACTGAACGAGTCAAGAAGCTCGAACCTGGGAAAGACGAAGTTGGCGAGTGCTAAAGGACACACAGTGTGCAAGCGCAAGCGCCTCGTCCTCACCCTGAGACATTCAGAGTTGAGGGCTGGGAGCAAATTCTCGCGGGCTTCATTTCATAATTGGAAAGGTAGATGAATGAACGATCTCAGAAACGCGCCACTCGCTGAAGTGGATCCGACAATCGCGGATGCGATAAACAATGAAGTGGCGCGTCAGGCCGACGGTCTGGAATTAATCGCGAGTGAGAATTTCGTCAGCGAAGCGGTGCTGGAAGCGGCCGGTTCTGTGTTTACCAACAAATATGCCGAAGGGTATCCGCGGAAGCGCTACTACGGAGGGTGCGAATGGACTGACGTCGTTGAGCAAGCGGCGATTGATCGCGCAAAGCAAATATTTGGAGCCGACCATGCGAACGTGCAACCCCACAGCGGCGCTCAGGCAAACATGTCTGTTTACCTCGCCGCAATTCAGTATGGCGATCAGATCCTGGGGATGAACCTTTCGCACGGCGGCCACCTTACTCACGGACACCCGATGAATTTTTCGGGCATCAGCTACAAAGTTGCTGACTACGGCGTGTCGCGTGAAACCGAACAGATCGACTACGACGAACTCCAGCGGATCGCGGAAGAACACAAACCAAAGTTGCTGGTGTGTGGCGCATCGGCTTATCCGCGAATTATCGACTTCGCCCGCATAGGAGAGATCGCTCGCAGCGTCGGCGCGCGCATGTTTGCCGACATCGCGCATATCGCTGGTCCAGTTGCCGGCGGCTTGCACCCGTCACCCGTGCCTCATGCGGATTACGTGACTACCACTACTCATAAAACACTGCGTGGCCCGCGCGGTGGACTAATTCTTTGCAAGGAAGAACACGCGAAGGAGATCGATCGAAAGTTGTTCCCGGGCGTGCAGGGCGGACCGCTTGTTCACATCATCGCGGCCAAGGCAGTGGCGTTTGGGGAAGCGCTGCGAGACGACTTCAAAGAATACCAGCGACAAACATTAGCCAATGCAAAGGCTTTGGCGGCGGAGTTACAGGAGCAGGGACTCCGACTCGTTTCCGGCGGAACAGATAATCATCTTATGCTGGTTGATGTGTGGATGGACGGGAAGGGAATCACCGGCAAGGATGCGGAAAAGGCGCTGGAGGCCGCGCACATCACGGTCAACAAAAACACGATTCCATTCGATCAAAACAAGCCTTTTGTTGCTTCCGGACTTCGGATTGGAACTCCAGCGATCACGACGCGCGGCATGAAGGAAGATGAAATGCGCGAGATTGGCCGCCTGATCGCAGAAATCATTCACGCGCCCCAGTCGGAAGAAGTAAAAACCAAAGTGCAGCGTGGTGTTGCTGAACTGGCCGCGCGGTTTCCGCTGTATGCGAAGCGCCGGCGACGACAGCCGGAAGCAATGAGCGCCGATTAATCACGTCCCGAACAAACCTATTGACCCCCAGACTACGCAACATTCTCCTCGTTGGTGCGCTGGCAGTCATCGTGCCGATTGGCCTGCTTATCGGCTACCGGATTCTGTTTCTACAGTTTGTTAGGGTCCCTACCGGATCGATGGCGAACACAATAGTCCCGGGCGATCATCTGGTTGTAAAGAAGCGGTCCTTTGGAGAAATAAAGCGCGGCGATATTGTTGTCTTTCGGTACGACGAAGACTCCACATACTACATTGCTCGAATCATTGGACTTCCAGGTGAAAAGATTCAGGTGCGCGGAACCAGCGTATTCGCGAACGAGAGAGAATTGAGCGAACGGCGCGTCGAAATTGTGCAAGGATCAGGCTACGAGCCCTTGATAGAACTTGAAGCGACAGGTGAAGGCGAGTACACAGTGTTCTACTCACAAGATCGAGATGCAGAGACTAGCGAACCGACACCGTTTGCGTCCAATGAGCCTTTTGCGGTACCGAACGAGATGTACTTTGTAATGGGAGACAACCGCGATAATAGCAACGACAGCAGATACCGTGGTGCGATTGCCCGCAGCAATATCTTTGGTAAGCCGACAATGATCTACTGGTCGCAGTCGCCGGATCCCACCGCCGGCGATGAAGGAGTAAGATGGGAAAGAGTGTTTACAAACCTGAAGTAAACAAAATCTTATGAGACTACTTGGGACAAAAATAACATTCATCCGCAGTTTCTTTCTGCTCCTATTAATCCCACTCTTTGGTGGTAACGTGGCGGCTCAGGCACCGCCTGAAAAAGGCACGCCGATCGTTCCCATCGCCGCCAAACCCCTGGTGGACCAGTCTGTTCCGGCCGGCTGGCGTCGTTATCAATTAGGTGAGCGGCCTGAGTTTAGTGTAATCCTCCCGAGCGTTCCCGAAGCATCTGCGGAGCGGGAGCCTAAATCCGGGTCCATTGTTAATTTATACGTTTCGAATAACGCTTCCGGGATCTACGTCGCCTCACGACTCGACGGCATTCCCGGAGATGTGCAGCGCGCCGATCGACAGGAAATGTTTTTCAAGGAGTACTTCGCGGGGTTTGCCAAAGGCTTTCAGCAGTCAATGGCAGCCAACAATCTTAACTTTCAGCTCCAACTAGTCGATGCTAAAGCAATAACCACCGCCACTGGCCGGCAAGGTTTCCAACAGGATTTGATCGTTGGTCCATTCAAAGGCCGCGCTCAGTTGGTGTTTGTCGGAACGTCGAGCTTCTGCGTCATCTCAATCTGGAACGAGAATGCATCGACTACGGATTCTCAGGCTTTTTTTAATTCTTTTCGTGTTACCACCACGCCTAATGACGGCTTTCGGTGAACTGAATAAATGGAAGAAATCTTCGGACCCGACGGCCTAATAGCCCAGGCACATCCCGAATACGAGCATCGCCCGGGACAGGGCGACATGGCACGCGCCGTAATGCGCGCATTCGAGGAGCGACGGCATTTGATCGTCGAAGCAGGAACGGGCACAGGCAAGACTCTCGCTTATCTCGTGCCCGCAGTTGCGGCCGCGCTTGGCGGCCGGGGCCGCGTAATTATTTCGACGGGCACAAAAAATCTTCAGGAACAGTTGATGGAAAAGGACATTCCGTTTTTACAGAGTGTCCTACCGAAAAATTTCAAAGCTGCCTATATGAAGGGACGCAACAACTATGTGTGTCTTCATCGCCTGGGCCGCGCGGAGTCGTCTCCTGTACTGGACGGGCTTGATGAGGTTGATTACTTCGAAGAGGTCACACACTGGGCGAAAGCATCCGAAGTAGGCGACCGTGCTGAACTCTCCAACCTGCCGGAGTCTTTGTCGTTCTGGCGTCACATCGATGCGCGCTCCGAAACTTGTCTGGGCCAGAAGTGCGACGACTTCCAACCGTGTTTCATAACGCGTATGCGCGAACGCGCGCAGGACGCCGACATTGTTGTCGTCAACCATCACCTGTTCTTTGCGGACCTGGCGCTCAGGAACAGCATGTACGGAACGGTGTTGCCGGATTACACGGCGGTAATTCTCGACGAGGCACACCTGATTGAAGATGTCGCTGCCGAATATTTCGGAGCCCAGGTGTCGAATTATCAGGTTGACGATTTGATTCGCGATGTTGGCAGGGTCCCCTACGAGGAAGCAGAAGCCGATCGTGAGATTACGAAAACGTCCGTGCGCGTGACGAGGTTTGCCGACAACTTTTGGATGGCTTTTCGTGAGGGCCGCGGCGATGAGGGTCGTTTTCCGATAATTCCCGGCACGTTTGCAAAAAAGAATAGCGACGGCGAAATGGAATCAACCCGGCTCGGCGATCTATATGTGGCGCTTGATGGCGCCCTCGCCCGTCTGGAAACGACACTCGACGCGTTAAAGGAGAAACCCGCGGAAGTTGAAAACCTCGTGAGGCGCATCAGGCAGATGCGGTTTGATTTGCAGTTTATTGTTACCGGCCCGGACAAGAAATTTGTTTACTGGGTTGAACGGCGCGGTCGAGGCATCTTCCTACGCGCGTCGCCGATAGACGTCGCGGGTATTTTGGAAGACAAACTATTCGAGAAGGTGGAAACAGTAGTCCTGACTTCGGCGACGCTCTCGAGTGCCGGAAACTTTTCATTTATTCGTGAGCGGTTGGGCCTCGACACCGCCGACGATCTCATTGCGCAATCAACTTTTGATTTTCAAAGTCAGGCGCTTTTGTATCTTCCGCGGCAAATGCCCGATCCGCGTTCACGTGAATGGGCAGAGGCGGCAGCCGCTGAGGTTGTGAAAATAGTAAATGCGACGGAAGGCCGCGCTTTTGTGTTGTCCACCAGTCTCGCAGGAATGCAGTCGCTTTATGAACTTGCGATGCCGGAGATCGAGTATCCATGTTTGCTGCAGGGGAGTGCTGCGAAAGGTCGTTTGCTGGAGCGTTTCCGGCAAACGCCGAACGCTGTCTTGTTTGCGACTTCCAGTTTCTGGCAGGGCGTAGACGTGCGCGGCGAACAATTATCGTGCGTGATCATCGATAAACTGCCGTTTGCCGTACCGACCGATCCGATTGTGGCGGCGCGCCAGCGGTTCATTGACGACGCCGGTGGATCGAGCTTTTTCGAATACAGCGTGCCGCAGGCAATCATCAGTTTGAAGCAAGGTTTGGGCCGGCTGATTCGCAGCACAACGGATCGAGGTGTGTTGGCGGTGCTTGATCCAAGGTTGACGACCAAGAGCTACGGCCGGCTGTTTCTAAAGAGTCTGCCCGCGTGCCGGATCACGTCGAGCATTGACGAACTGGCGGTAATGCTTGGGTCGGGAAGTGAGGTTCAGGATCCAAAGTCGAAAGTTCAGACCTCAAGCTTCTACTAACGAGTCGCTATCGGGTTCGCGGTTGTCGGACTGCGTGGATTGATTTTTCTGACGGTAGTTGCGGCTTACGAAATTGAAATCTAGACTTTCCTTAAACGATGCCTGGAATGTTTGAAGTAATGATTGAGCGCAACTTCTCCAGCGCGCACCAACTGCGCGGCTATAAGGGAAAGTGTGAGAATCTCCACGGCCACAATTACAAGATCGAAATCTACGCGCGCGGAAGCGAGTTGGACAATATCGGGCTCCTGGTAGATTTCGTGGAATTAAAGGCGGCGGCGGATGAGGTGGTTCAGTATCTGGACCACCGGAACATCAACGAACTGGATCCGTTCATTGACTTGCAACCGTCAGCTGAAAATCTTGCCAAGTATGTGTTGGAACGTGTGGCCGCGAAAGTTGGCGACGAGCGGGTACAGATCTACAAGGTTAGATGTTTTGAAACCCCAACCAGTGTTGCGACTTACGAGCTTGTCTAGACAGCGGGGCCAAACTTCCTGATTAGCTAATTAGTACTTATCCGAATCGATATCGTTAGTTTGCCGCGTTCACGCGGCAGCCCGCCAGGGACTATTAGGCCAGCCGTTTTACGGCTGGTGCGGAATCACCAAATTTTGATTTGCCGCTTTAGCGGCGTAGATCGAGGCCGCTGAAGCGGCCTATAGTTTTTTGGAGCTGAGTTACCAGCCGTAAAACGGCTGGCCTACTCGCCCTGCGGGCATCCGCCTAAAGGCGGAAAAGCGGGCGCGGGCCCCTTCCTTACATTGAGACATTCAAGTGAGAGGGGCTTTAGGATTTATCACGGACTGAGTCTGTGTCACTTCACAGACTAAGTCTGTGCCACATCAAACTTCCTCGCCAACCGGGACAGCTGATCCAAATACTGATGTAGACGCTTCGGGCTGTTGCGGTCTGGTTGTCGCGTCCGGCTGAGATAACGCACTCGTCGATTTCCTCATATAAGGTTTCTCGCAGAATCGATAGAACAGCCACGCGAATGCAACTGTCGCCGGTATGACCACGAGCAGCGTGTTAACCATGGGCGGAAGCGACTGAAACACAAACCACCACGACTGCATGATCACCAGTTCGTGAGTAAGGTAGAGCGAATATGAAAACACACCGACAGTCGCCGCGATGGTAACAATCCGCGGTTGCCGTAGTGGTCTCACCCACGAACGCTCGGCCTGGACTACCCGGTTAACAACTGCGAAGAAACCGAAGCCCCACATCGGATGCATCAACATCCACGCAGAATCGTGAAGCAAGCTGTCTTTGGGAAGAGATGGCAATAGCAGCGAGATTGCCGACGCAGTGACGATTGCGATAGTTGCTAACGAAAGGCTGCTGCACCAGCGCGGCAGTTTAACCAAACCCACCGCCGCCTCGACTGCCAGCGCGCCCAGCGCCCACGTAAACCAATGTGAAGCGGCAGCTTCGGGTACGGGAATGCCGAATCCGGTCGCCCGCCAGAGCAGGTGGGCCAGGAAAAACCACGCCACACGCGACGCGGCGCAAATCAGCAGCGTAGGTCCCCAACCAAAGCGCTTCCGTAGATACAGCAACAGGAAATATGCCAGATAGAGTTGCTCTTCAACCGCAAGCGTCCAAAAGACGCCGTTGATGCTGTAGCACGTGTGCGGGTCGAGGTTGTGAAGCATCAGGAGATGCATCACGACGTCGTAAACAAAAAAGTGGGTAACGTCTATGCCGACGGTCACCGCGGCAAGAGCCATAAACAGCGCGAGCGTGATCAGATACGGCGGATACAGGCGGCGTATCCTGCGTTTCCAGAACGGACCGAATCGAATTGGTTTGGCGTCGCCGGAAGCTTGCGACTTGGCCCATTGAAGGTGAATGCAAAAACCGGAGATGACGAAGAAAAGAAAAACGCCTATGTAGCCCAGCGAGCTGATGAACTGCAGCGTTTTCGCCGGCCAATGAAAGACGTTGCTTGGAATAGCATTTTCGGCTTGCAGGAGTGCGTGGTAGAGGACGACACCCAGCGCAGCCACCCCGCGCAGGGCATCAATACTTTGCAGTCGCCCTTCAAGAGGAGCAGACGTTTGAAACGATTTCATTACCGGAGATTTCAAACGGTTTCAAGTCTTAAGCCCGATTATCTCCGGGCGTGATGCATTTCAATTTTGCGGTCCTCGTACCGGCTACCGGCGCGGTGCGGCAGTGAGTTTACCGCAGAGCACGCTAAGTGATCGAGGAACGTCACAGTTGGGCCCTCTGCTGCGCTACGCTGAAACCAATGACGCAACGTCGATGTTATATTTCCTGATCTTACTGTAGAGGCGGGGCCGGTAGATGCCCAGTAAGTTGGCGGCCGCTTGCTTGTTGCCGCCTGTGCGCTGAAGCGTTTTCTCAATAACGAGCCGCTCGATGTCCTCGAGGGTCATATTTGGCGGAACGTCCCATCCCGCTCCTGCCGGTGAACCTTCAGGTAATGTTCCGTTGTCGAAAGGTAAATCAACCGGTTCGATGCGGGTCCCTTTAGCCAGCAACACCGCGCGCTCGATCACGTTTTGCAACTCGCGCACGTTGCCGGGCCACGAATGTCCGAAGAGTCGCTGGTACGCAGCCTGTGAAACGCCGGCGATCGCGCGGTCATATTTTTGGGCGTACATGTGCAGGAAGTGCTCGGTAAGCAATTGAATGTCTTCACTTCTGTCGCGCAGCGGCGGCACGTGTATGGTGATGGTTGAAATTCGATAGAACAGGTCGTCGCGCAGCAACCCGTCCCGAATCGCATCCGCCGGCGGACGATTAGTTGACGAAATCAACCGGAAATCAACGGCGTAAGTCTTCTCCGAGCCAATTTTGCGGTAGCTTCGTTCTTGCAACACCCGCAGGAGCTTTGGCTGAAGTTCGACGGGCATTTCCGCGATTTCATCCAGCATTAACGACCCGCCGGCAGCATGTTGCACAAGACCTTCTTTGTCAGCATGCGCGCCCGTAAACGCGCCTTTCGTGTGGCCGAACAATTCCGATTCGATCAATTCTTTCGGCAACGCCGCGCAGTTCACTTTGATGAACGGTTTTTTCGAACGCAGCGACTGGTAGTGGATCGCATTTGCGATCAGCTCCTTGCCGGTGCCGGATTCGCCGACAATCAAAACGTTCGCGTCAGACTTCGCTACGGATTCAATCGTTTCATAGATCGTCTGCATCGATTTTGCCGAGCCAATAATGTTGAAATATTCAGCGCGCGTGGAAAGCTGTCGCCGGAGGTTTGCGTTCTCAGTGAGTAACTCGCGATGCCTGAGCGCATTCTGTAATCGTAATTCGAGTTCTTCGAAATTAAGCGGCTTATCAACAAAATCGAAAGCGCCAGCCTTGGTTGCTTCAACAGCCTTCGTCGTCGAACCGTGTGCCGATACGACTATCACCTCAGTGGTCGGCCGCGCGTCCTTTATATGACGCATCACTTCCAGTCCGTCCATGTCAGGTAACTGCAAATCACAAATCGCAAGATGATGACCGCCCTGATCAAATAACCCGATGGCTTCTCCACCGGTGCCTGCTGTATCTACCGTGTAGCCCTCTTCCTGTAGATTTAGTTTCAAAGAGTCTGCTGTCGACTCGTCGTCATCAACCACCAAAATTCTTACATCCGAGTTCGCCACGTTTTATCCTCCCCAACTTGTTTCCCAGCCAACTACCGTGCCAGCGGCAATCGTACTCGCAAAACCGCGTCATCTTTTTCAGCAGAACCACCATGCGCCTCAACCGCCCGCGCAGCCAGCGACATTCGAATTTCGTCGCTTCCCATAAACGAACGAAACGGATCGTGATCGATCGCCTGAAAGCCGTACCACTCGATGGTGCTCCCGGGCGCCGAGTTGATGTTGTCTGATCGTAAAGCGATCTGAAGCGACTGTTCACGGTTGCGCGTTCCCAGGAGCTTCATCGCGCCGAGCGAAATTGCTTTAAGCGCATCGCTCAAAACCACCGAATCAAACTCGCCTACGATGGGCGTCGTTTCCGCGTCAATCGCAACTGGTCCGGTCAACGAGCCGCTGGTTCGCGGACCATCGTTGAGTCCCGCAACCACTGAACGCATCAATTTCTGTAAATCCACGCCAGGTTGTTTCTTTAGTTCAAGCGGTTGCCCAAACTGCACAATCATCGACATGTCCGCCGCCGATCTATCCAAACCCGCAATCAACTTGTTCACCGTTTCCAGCTCGTCCGCCGGGCGTTCAGTCTTCTCCAGACGCTTCTTCAGAAACGTGGCATAGAGTTTGAGACCATTTAGCTGATTCTTCAGATCGTGGACGATTTGGACTGACGCTCGTCCGAGAGCTTGCAGGGAGAGATCGTCTTGAACATCTGACAATGACGGCTTCATCTACGTTCCAAAGTCTCCTCGACGAATCCGCCAGCTATTGGGGGAAAAAGGAACGCAGCCAGCGCAGTGTATTAATTAAACCCAGACACGCGCAGTTTACTCTGTCGTGTTTCGGTGCGAGATCTTAGCAAAAAAGGCTTACGTATACTAGTGATACAGCAGTTTGCAGTGTTCGATTTCGGGCTGCTGCGAACATGGCGACCGTCAAATAAGCATTTTCCAACGTCAAACGACGCGGGCGACAACGAACCCGAGGGGGACCTCCAGCGGTCTGGGAGACCAATACAGCCTTGAACTCAACTGAATTCGACATCCGAAATCGCAGCAACACTCATGAAAGGCCACAGGGGTCACCAAGGGTCCTGCTAGTAGAGGACACTGAAGACAACCGACAAATGATGAGGAAGTTGCTCGAGCTTAGTGGTTACCAGGTCTTGGAGGCAGTCAATGGCGAAGAAGCCGTGAAAGTCGCTTCGGAAATGCATCCGGAACTAATTCTGATGGATCTTAGTCTGCCGGTGACGGATGGGTTGGCAGCGACACGCCGCATCCGTCATCTGCCCGAGCTCACTTCCGTTCCTATCGTCGCGGTGTCCGCGCATGACACGGCTGACTTCCATAATGAAGCGCTCAATGCCGGCTGCAATGCATATATCACCAAGCCAATTGACTACGTGGAGCTCGAGGAGATAATTCATGGGCTCCTCGGAAAATGATTGAGTCCGAATCTGGCTAGCCGGTGTCAAAGGAAGGTACGTCGGAAGGTACGACTCCGGGCGATACAACCGGTTGCTAAGTTTTTGAGCCAACATTAGAATTCGTCGCACCCATGTCCACCTCTGAAAAACAACTTCCGGAAGACGACGGCTCTCGTCGCAAGGTCATCATCATTGTTGCCGTTGTTGCGGGCGTCGTAATCGCAGGGCTGTTCTATTTCCTGATGAGGTCGAGCAGCGGTGTTCGCGAAGCTCAGACGTTACCGGGCGCGATACGAGCAGGTTCGCCAGAATTCGAACAGTACCAGCCGCGAATTGCGCTTGATGCACCGGAAGCTACTGAAGCAAAACGCGCCCTCGGCGACATCGTGATGAGTCTTCAGACAATCGCGCGGAATTTCACCGGGAAGACCTTGAGTGGCCTCGAGATAAAAGGTTCGGTAGTGGACCGAGAAGGGCGGCCGGTGAGGGAGCAAACTGTGGTGGTGATCCCCACGCCTCAATATCCCGAGTTGGCGAATAACAGGACCATGCCGGTCTTCGTTAGGATTGAAGGCATGACTGATGCCGACGTTCGCGCCAACATCAAAATGGAAGTGACGGGATTTAAGTTTAAGGAATGAATGTGGCACGGGCGTCCCCGGCCCGTGCATCACCGGCAAGAGGTCGTTGCCACGTCTTAGCTACTCCAGAAACAATTCCTCCAACGATTGGCGCAAAGGCTGGACTGAGACGAGTTTTCCACCAGCTTTTCGCAGAGAAGCCAGCACCACATCCACGTCTTTTTCGTTTCCGACTTCAACCTTCAAGCCAGCAGGTGTTGGTGTTATTAGGTAGCTGTTGTTGGCCGGCAATTCCGCACGCAGCTTGTCCGCGTCAACCCCGGTAACGACTACTTCGATCTGCTCCGATTGACCCGCCCGTTGCCTCAGTTCCTCGAGGTAACCAACGTGGGCCAGCCGGCCCTTTTTCAGAATCGCAACGCGATCACAAAGCACCTCAATATCAGACAGAATGTGCGAGCACATGAAAACTGTCTTGCCTTCGTCTCGTAAGGAACCAATCAGGTCGCGCACCTCACGTCTGCCGATCGGGTCGAGTCCGCTCATCGGTTCATCAAGGAAGACCACTTCCGGATCATTAATGAGGGATTGCGCGAGACCGACGCGCTGCAGCATGCCTTTTGAGAATTTCCTAAGCTGGGTGTTCCACTTGCTCTCTTCCAGATTTACACGGGACAAGAGCATTCGGGAGCGCTCGATGCGATCAGATTTCGGCATTCCGAAGACTTGCCCGCAGAAGTCCAGAAACTCCATCGGACTAAGATAGTCGTAGAAGTAAGGGTTCTCTGGCAGATAACCGATTCGTCGATGCATCGCGACGTCGGAAATATCGTGGCCGAGGATCTTTGCTGTTCCACCGGTGGGAAATATCAACGTCATTAGTAACTTTAACGTTGTGGTTTTTCCAGCGCCGTTTGCGCCGAGGAAACCGAAGATCTCACCGCGATCCACCGTCACTGAGAGCCGGTCGAGAGCGCGGACCTTCCTCTTGCGAAAGAAACCGACTTCGTAGTCTTTAGTCAGATTGTCTATCTGGACGACAGTAGTCACGACTCAAAACTCACTTCCATGGAACTTCAGATCGATAATCAATCATGGCGTCACACTTTTCTTTAATCAGCACGTAAGGCGTTCCCGCGGGATCAAGCGGAGCGCCGGACGCATCGATCCGCACTCGTATTGTGCGAATCAACGGTCCCAGGTCGCTCCAGGTCGTAGGGCAACGGCCCGTGCTTTTTTTATAAACCTCCATTAGTCGCTTTAGCAGGTCGATTTCGTCCAAAGCATCCTGCTGCACCAATCGGCGGCGGGCCATCTCCCTCACTTGTTCGTCCGCGGATTCTTCGTACATCTGTCGATAGATTTGACGTGCTGTGTCGCGACTGCCGCCTTCGCTGGCCATACGCGCTTTCATCGCCTTCATCCATGCGGGAACGCCGGGAATTTTCGCACCCATCTCATATGCCTCGCCTGCTGACTTGAAATCTTTTTGCTGCCAATAGATGTAGCCGAGATGTTGATACAACCGCCACGAATCCGGATTCGCGGCAATACCCTTCCGCGTGATGCGAATGGCTTCGTTAACATCGATAGCCGGCAAGACTACTGCGGCGTACTGATAGGGTTCGAGGAATTGCGGGTCGAGCGTTGTCGCTGCGTCAAGCAGCGGAGCAAGTAACTTCAGATCCAGTTGAGTCAGATTATCTATTTGAAGGTCGTCGGAAACACCCATGATCTTCCGCCCGACATATTGCAGCGATCGCATCCAGTACCAATCAGCGACGAGTCCATTGAAGCCAAGCGAGACGCGATCGACCATTGAGGCTGTGAGGTACAGTCGTTCTTCTTCCACAAAGGTTTGCGCTGCCGGACGACGAGCGTCGATCCAACGCGACATACCGACGACGGCGGCCAGACCGAGAGCTACGGTCAGCATTAAGACAATTTCAACGCGTTTCTCTTTGCTCATTTGAAATTGCGTCGTCTGAAAATCAAAGTCGCTGCCGAGAGAATCACGACGATGTAAATCAGCGAATAAAGCAGCGTCATAGCTACGTAATTCACCGGCGGCAGTTGGCCGTGAGATATCGGCGTTATGTAACTAAGATTTGCGAGGTTGGGCAGCAGGTAATAAAGACTGCGAAAAAGCCAGCGAGCGGTCGTGCTGCCCATCGTTTCGGCCAGGCCCTTTAGGTCAGCGCTGAAATGACCAATGATGAAGATGAAGAACGTCAACAAAGCTGAGAGCGCCGGCGATGAGAATGATGAAAAGAGCAGCGCGACTCCGGTAAGAATCATTAACTCAACGTAAATAAGCAGGACTGCCGGCCAGATATTCAAGGCCATGGGATCCCAGCCGCGGCTGACATAAATGAGAGCCAGTGAAATGCCCGCACCCATAACCGCTACATTCACCAGCAAGGTCAGGCACAGCCCGAGGTACTTCCCGATAATGAATTCACCGCGTCCGACGGGCTTACAAAAAATTGCGTAGACCGTGCGGCGCTCGATTTCTTTGTAGACGAGCGCTACTCCAACAAAGATGGAGATGAAAACTCCAAACAGCAGCATGGCACTCAGGCCGAGGTCCACAATGATCTTGCGTTCCTGTCCGCCAGAGAGTTGACCGATAAAAATTGCTGCGGCTATGAGAAGGAGAACGAAGAGAACGAGGTTGTATAGAACCCGATCACGAACCGCTTCCCTGAAAGCGTTGAGCGCGATGGCTCCGATGCGACCGATCATACAAGGAGAATATACACGTGGACAGAATTTGTGTCAGCAGTGATCACAAAAAAGCCGAAACGAAAAGGTTCGTCTCGGCTGTCTTGGAAGAATAGATTCGCAGCCGGAACTGGGGCCCGGGTGCGACAATCTAGTTTACGATTTGTGGCCAAACCACATTGTCAACTGCGTCGGCATGGTTTGCTGCCGGCGTATCGGTAATTTTTCCTCGAAGTATTCCGTCTTCGGCAACCGTAAAACTTCGGTGTCCCGTGCGACCCAGGTTCGACGTGTCGGATGGGTTTGCGGTCCCGTAATAAGTTGCAGGTGGTCCAACTACCAAATTAGCATCCGGACAAACAAAACTGTAACCGCTCTTCGCGCCGTTACCCAGTTCCGAGTCAACAAGTGTTTGTGCACGCAGCTGAGCCAACGTTCCATACCGGCCCGCTCCGGCCGTGCCGTGATAGGTTGCTTGAGCGCTATGAAGCGTACGCATTGAGGATACGGCAGAACCTTCATTGGCCGCTCGGCGGCTCGCCAGAATGTTGGGAATGGCAATCGCGCTGATGATGCCGATGATTGCAACCACGATGAGAAGCTCAATTAGAGAAAAACCGCGTTGTGGTGTGTGGGAATTCATTTTTGACCTGCCTTAAGGGTTGAGGGTTAAACCTCGGGGCGCGGGAAATAACTCAGATGGAAGGAAGTAATTAGCGAAATGCGGGGCCAAGCTGTGCTGGGCCCCGCATAACTTGATTAACTGCGTAGCAGTCTTAGTTACCAAGTGGATTCAACGCTACCGCAGCAGCGCGATCCGCGAGGTCATCAGCAACGCCGCCGCGAAGAACACCGTCTTCGACGATACCGAAGCTTCGGTTACCGGTGCGGGTAGCAGCGTTTGTGTCAGCGGGATAAGCCTTACCCCAGAACTGCGCCGGTGGGCCAACCACGAGGCCGGCAACCGGAACGCGGAAGTTGTAGCCGCTCTTCTGGCCGAGGCCCAACTGACCGTCAACCAAACGCTGGGTCTGGAGAGACTGACCCACAGCCGGCTCATCCGCCGTGCTCAGGGTTCCAAACTGACCATTGCCCATGGTTGATTGATACACAGCTTCAGCACTGTGGATTGTACGCATTGACGACTGGGCCGAGCCTTCGTTTGCGGCGCGGCGTGAAGCCAAAAGATTCGGGATAGCGATGGCGGCGATAATGCCGATGATCGCGACGACGATGAGGAGTTCTATCAGTGAGAAGCCCTCTTGGCGTTTTTGGGTGTTCATTTTTTAATTCGTGCTCCTTAGAGAGAAATAGTTAAAGGATTTCGCGCCATCGGCTATCGTTACTGACGATTCGTGCCGCGGAGGCCGCGAGGTTGTCGCAGCCTGAATATCAAAGCCCGTGCCACTCGCGATTCCAAAGAAAACGGCCGATTTTTAAAGGGTTTTGCGATGGACCATCGCCTGGGCAGGAACTGATCAGCTTGTCAGTGACAATATCCGTCACCGAGTGGCTGACGCTTTACGTCAAGACCATTAGTCAGGGATTAGGCAAGAGGTGCTAACTGTCACCGGCTCCGGCAGCTATGCCTGATTCGTCTTCTTCTCTCCGCCGGGGATTGGGATCGGTAGAGCGACGGCGAGGCTGGGAGTCGGCGCCCCGACGGTCATCACGCATTTGTGCAGTGAGGCCGCGGACTCCGTGTTTGTCCAGGAGGTGCCTCAGCGAACGCACTGACAAGTTGAGCATCTGAGCAGCGTTGGTTTGATTACCGCCGGTTCGCCGCAGCGCCTCGAGGACGTAAGTCTTCTCAAGTTGATCCAGGTGTGCGGTGAGATTCACGCCTTCCTCGGGAAAATCAAACGTCTCGGCAATGCGGTAAGGATTGTAGTTTGTAATTTTCTCAGGAAGACGTTCCGGTTGAATTTCATTTGTGCTTTCGAGGGCTACAGCGCGTTCGATCGTATGTTCCAGTTCCCGAACGTTGCCGGGCCACACGTAGTTTTCCAGGAGCCTGACGGCTGCTCCGCTTATCGATAAGGAACGACCGCCACCGGCACAAAATTTTTCCACGAAGTGGTTCGCGAGATCCGGAATGTCTTCAGTGCGCTCGCGCAGAGAGGGCAGCTCAATCGGAATGACAGAGATGCGATAGTAAAGGTCCTCACGAAATGCCCCGTCCTTCACCATGTTGGCAAGATCCCGATTAGTCGCGGCGATGACGCGAGTATCGACTGTTGTTTCGTCAGTAGCGCCGACCGGTCGCAATTTCCTTTCCTGCAACACGCGGAGCAGCTTGACCTGCATTGCCGGGGACATTTCACCAATCTCATCGAGAAAGATTGTGCCTGTATTTGCCGCCTCGAAGAGACCTTTTCGATTTGTATTGGCACCGGTGAACGAACCCTTTACGTAGCCAAACAATTCAGATTCCAGCAATGTCTCAGTAAATGCGCCACAGTTGATCGAAACGAAAGGCTTCTCGGCGCGTGGCCCAAGATCGTGAATTGCGCGAGCCACCAGCTCTTTTCCAGTGCCGGACTCGCCGGTTACTAATACCGTGGATGGGACCTGGGCCACTGTCTCAATCATCTGATACAGGGCCTGCATCTTTGGCGAACGGCCAATGATGTTGTTTAACTTGCCGCGAGTCCGTTGGCCTTGAATAAGGACCTTGTTCTCTTCGAGCAGTGCTTCTTTTTCTTTAACGAGAGAAATCTTTGCCAGCGCCCGCGCGACCGTTTCCTTCAACAAATCGTTGTCGAAAGGCTTCTGGACAAAATCATAAGCACCCAGCAGGAAGGCATCACGGGCCGTATCAACGTTGGCGAATGCCGTCATCATCACGACTTCGACCTGTGGGAAAAGCTGTCGCGCCGAACGCAGCAACTCGATTCCGTCCATGTCAGGCATGCGCACGTCGGAGATGATCAAATCGGCGGGTGCCTGGTGAAGCAGCTCGATCGCTTCGCGGCCATTGCCCGCCGCGCGCACGTCGTGAGCTTCCCGCTGAAACAAATGCGTCAAGAACTGACGCATACCGAGTTCGTCGTCGACGATTAGAAGATTGGCCATTTACTTAAGTGCTGAATACTGAGTACTGAGTCCTGAGTCCTGAGTACGTACTGCCTGCTGCTGCTTCCAGCCCCTGCTTCCCGCTGCCTGGGCTATCCCTCATAGTCCGAAGGCAACTCGATCGTGATTGTCGTTCCCTGGCCCTCGCGGCTTCTAACGTTGATTGTACCACCATGATCGCGAATGATTTGATACACAATCGAAAGGCCAAGACCGGTTCCGCCGGTCGTGGAAGAAAATGGCTCGAACAGGTGTTCGACCTGGTCAGGTGTCATGCCGCGACCCGTATCGGCAAAGGTTATTCGCATACGACTGTTCGAGTTTGGTTGAATCGCGGCTCGCAGCGTCCCACCGTTAGGCATGGCGTTCAGCGCGTTGCGTGCGAGGTTCCAGAAGACCTGTTGCAATTGCTCTGAATCAGCACTCACTAAAGCAGGTTCCTCAGGCGTCTCGGCATTCAGAACGTGATCTTCGTTTAGTTCGTCACTGTGTCGCAGCAGAGTAAACGTCTGTTTCAGCAGCGACCCGATATCAACTTTCGATTGCACGATCGAACGCGGGCGCGCGTAGCTCAAAAAATCGCTGATGATTCGGTTCAGACGGTCTGATTCCCGCAGGATTATTTCCATCAACTCGGTTTGTGACGGGTCGCTCTTCATGTCGGACCGCAACATCTGGATCGAGCCACGCATTGCTGCGAGTGGGTTGCGGATCTCGTGAGCGATAGATGCGGCCATCCTGCCGATTGCGGCGAGTCGGTCCTGGCGGCGGGAGGTGTCTTCGAGGGCCCGTATCCGAGTCAGGTCCTGAAACGTAATGACTATGCCGGTGGTGTCACCTCTTTCCGAGTACAGCGGAGAAATGCTGAAACCCAGGCGCAATCTTAAGCCGTCGGTCGTCAGGCAGTCGGATTCGAATCGCGCGCTACGCTCAGGAATCTCGGTGATATCAATCGACTCTTCGATGAGGTGTCGTATTTCGCCGAAGAAGATTGATGCTTCCTGCCCTCTCACGTCGGCTTCTTTGTAGCCGGTGATTTCCTCGGCGGCCGCGTTAAATGTGTAGATGCGCCCTTGCAAGTCTGTAGTTACAACGCCGGAACGAATCGACGCAACAATTCGCTCGTGCAATGCGCGCAGGTTTGCAAGCGACTGTGTAGCAGCGCGCAAACTCTCATCCGATTTCGATTGGCCTTCGGCCAGACGAGCGGACAACAAACCGACAATGAAGAACGCGATATCAAAGAGTCCAATGGATTGATATGCCTGGGAACGCGCGGTATTGGCCAGGTCTAAAGGCAGGCTCGAGACGAAGCCGTTGAGCACCGCGATGGCGCTCGCGGTAAACGCGACTGCGCATCCGACAGACGTCACGATGGCATCTCGTGGGCCAAGAAAGAGTCCCGAAGTGCCGATGATCACTATGTAGAGAGCGATGTAAGGTGAATGGACCACGTCGGTGGACCAGACAAGAGAAGTTACGAGTGCGATATCAACGAAGAATTGCAGCCTCGCCTGAAGCGGGAGCGTGTTTGGTGAAAATCTGTGGGCGACGAGGTATGCAGCGGTTAACGCTCCTACCAGCAGCAACGCGGGCACCAGCTCAGCAAGCGCTGCGGTCTTGCTTCCGTGGACCCACAGCACGCGCGCGAAGACCAATAAGAACGTCACCGCCAGCCGGGCGAGAATCAGCCAAACGAGCTTTTCACGCAGCGAGTAGCTTCGTCTTGAGTTGTGCAAACTCATAGCTGCTAGAAGCCTACCACAGCGGAGATTTGTTCAGTTGATTAGTTATTAGGGCGCGACAATGAAGTTGATGCTATTTGAAAAGTCCGCGAAGCGGACGTAAGCGTAAAGCCTTCTATGAAGCCGGGGCGTGTCAAGAGATACGTTCGGGGTCGATTGGTTCACCCTTCTATTCGAGTTTCCACTCAAGGTAGCGAGCCAGTGGTCTCATTCAACGGTGCGACGAGGCTCATTCTAGGGCACGAGTTTGTCACTCAGGCTTTACTCGAGCTCTTCGTCATTTCAATCTGTTTCCGAACCTTCTCTTCTCCCACTCGGTAACTGCGGTTAAGCAATGGTTGGTTGCCAATGCCAGGGCGAGTTGTCTCTTAGCATCGCCCAGCAACGAACCAACAGTTGTCTGCCCACAGCTACAATTGCGATCTTCTTACGTGCTTTCTTGCCACCACTGATGCGCTGATAGGTCTCGCGAACCCAGGGGTTGTGGCGGAGGCCTGCCCAAGCTACTTCTACCAATAACGATCGCACCAGCCGGCTACCATGCCGCGTGATCCGCCCGTGTCGCTCAGTCTCTCCCGAGTCGAGTTCCTTTGGCACCATGCCAATGTAGGCACTGACTTCGCACGATTTGCGAAAGCGCTCGGGGCGTAAGCCCCAGGGCCTCGCGCAATGAAACAATGTGAGCCCGCGAAAGCGGGCGACAGCCGTTTCAGTGTCTACCGCACGCATAGCGCGCTCTTTGAGTGTATGCTCGCAGTTCCTGGGGCTAACGCCCCAGGCTCTACGCTTACGTCCGCATTCGCGGACGGAAAAACCAATAAAGTCTTCAGTCGCTTCGATTGCGAGCTGGCGCAGGTTAGTTTCCGACAGCCGAAACACTGTCCATTGGTCCAGCGGTTTCGCCCCAAGCTTTTCATAGAACTGAATTGCTGATTTGTTCCAGTTCAGCACTAACAATTCCAGCCGGTCGCAGCCATGATCGAGTGCTTTTTGAGCGAGATATGAAAATAGCCGGCGGCCAACACCGGAACGGCGGTGCGTGGGCCGAACAAGGATGTCTTCTAAATACAGCCCGCGCGAAGCCGAGAACGTCGAGTAGTTAAAGAAGTAAACAGCAAATGCAACCGGTTCCTCGCCGTCGTAAGCAATAACCGCGTGTGCAGATGCGTTTGGACCAAAGAGGGTAGAGCGAAGCGTCTCTTCGGTTGCCGTTACCCGCTCCTCCATTCGTTCATACGCAGCCAGGTCACGAATGAATTGAAGAATCAACGGCACATCCGCCTGAACCGCTGGAACAATCCGAAACATTACATCGCACCTCGCGCGTAGTTAGTCCAAAGTCCAAAGTCCAAAGTCCAAAGTCCAAAGTCCAAAGTCCAAAGTCACATCGTCGCAAAGCTTAGTCGGAGGTATTGGAAACAGGGACCCTTTTGACGAGAGCATAGAAGGGAACTGAAGAAACTGCCAAAGCAATTTCGTGGAAAACAAAAAAGGGAGGCTCAACTGAACCTCCCTCCCAAATGTTAATATCCAGTTTTTAACTACTTGCCTTCGGACAGCTTTCCGATGAGCGTGAACAAAGGCAGATACATGGCGATGACAATTGAACCGATCGTCACTCCGAGGAAACCGATCAGAATCGGCTCGATCATCGTCAAAAGGTTTGCGATAGCTGCGTCCACTTCCTGTTCATAAAAGTCGGCGATCTTTCCAAGCATCGCGTCCAACGCGCCAGTTTGTTCGCCGATACCCACCATCTGCGCAACCATGTGCGGGAACACTTCGGTGGCCCTTAATGGATCGACGAAGTTTTCGCCGCGTTCAACGCCGACGCGAACATTCGTTATCGCTTCTTCAATGATCACGTTACCGGCTGTGCGCGCAGTGATATCCAGCGATTGAAGAATGGGAACGCCGGAAGACAAGAGCGTCGAAAGCGTACGCGAGAAACGCGCAACCGCGATCTTCCGGAGAATGTCGCCCAGGATGGGCAACTTGAGCATCAGCTTATCGATCAACCGGCGCCCGCCTGGTGTCTTGTAGTAGAAACGGAGCCCCACCACCGCGCCGATGATGATTAACAAAATTGCGAGACCGCCCCATCCGGCGAGAAAACTGCTGATGCCCACTACGATTCGCGTCGGCAAAGGAAGTTTTTCGCCAGGCCCAAGTAGGCCGAGGAAAATCTGTTGAAACTGCGGAATTACGACCACCATGATCACCGCAACTGCGCCAATCGCCATCAGGATTACGGCGGCTGGATAGATCATCGCTGAGATCACGTCGCGTTTCAGTTTGACGATCTTCTCGATAAACGTGGAAAGCCGTTGCAGAATTAGATCGAGAATACCGCCTGTTTCGCCGGCCTCGACCATGTTTGAGTAAAGCTGATCAAAAACGCGCGGATGGCGGGCCATTGCCGCGGCCAGTGTGGAGCCTTCCTCTACGTCCTGTCTCACCTGCAACAGAATCTGTTGAAAGTATTTGTTGTCCTGCTGTTGGGCCAGAATTTCCAAACATTGGACCAGCGGCAAACCTGCGTCGATCATCACCGAAAACTGGCGCGTAAAGATCGAAAGGTCTTTCGACTTAACTTTCTTGCGTCCGCCAATCTTGGGGATGCCTATCTCACGGCCTTTTTCCTTGACGGAGGTAAGGGTCACCTGTTCGCGACGCAGAATTTGTCGCAATGCGTCGCGGGTATCCGCTACACGTTCGCCAACGACGATCTCGTTGAGTTTGTTGCGGCCTTTGAAAACGTAAGTAGGCATGACTGAATGCTCCGGAATGAGATGCTGGTTCTAGACTGAGGGACGCGTTCCAACCGGACGAGGCTGGGCATAAGGACTTGCATGTTTCGCGCCGTTGGGGTTGTTAATGCCTGAGCCGCGTTCAATCAGTTCTTTCAGCTCATCGACGTTTGAAGAACGCTGCAATGCCGTCTCCATTGTGATTTGGCGTTTGTGATAAAGCGTGGCGAGTGCCTGGTTAAAGGTCTGCATCCCGTACTTGTCCTGGCCGGTCTGCATCATCGAATAAATCTGGTGGACTTTGTCTTCGCGGATCAGGTTGCGAATGGCCGCGTTGGGAATCAGGATTTCCAGCGCCATCGCGCGGCCAGTTTTCTCAGCCCGGGGTAACAGCGCCTGGCAAAGAATGCCTTCGAGCACGAGCGAAAGCTGCGCGCGAATCTGTGCCTGCTGATCGGAAGGGAAGACGTCGATAATACGATTGATGGTCGACGCCGCGGAGTTAGTATGTAGCGTCGCGAGAGTAAGGTGGCCGGTCTCGGCAATGCGCAGCGCCGATTCAATGGTCTCCAAGTCTCGCATTTCGCCGACGAGTACGATGTCGGGGTCCTGACGCAAAGCGGTGCGCAAGGCGCTAGCGAAGCCGTGAGTATCGGCATTAACTTCTCGCTGGTTGACCAGACAGCTCTTATGGTTATGCAGGAACTCGATAGGATCTTCGATGGTCAGGATGTGCTCGTGCCGATCGCGATTGATCTTGTCGACCATCGCTGCCAGGGTGGTTGATTTTCCGGAGCCGGTTGGACCAGTTACCAGAATCAAACCACGCGGTTTACTGCACAGCTGCTGGATGACATCGGGGAGACCGAGTTCGTCAAACGGCTTGATCTCGTAAGGGATGGCGCGAAACACAGCACCCACGGCGCCGCGCTGGTTAAAGAGGTTGGCGCGGAAACGCGACAGTCCTTTAACGCCAAATGAGAAGTCGAGCTCGAGATTTTCCTCGAACCGGTGCTTCTGAGCATCGGTGAGTACGGAGTAGGCGAGTTGTTTCGTGTCGGCCGCACTCAAAAGTCGGTAGCCGTCGAGCGGTCGCAGATGACCATCAACACGGACCTGCGGGGCGGTACCGGTGGTGATGTGCAAGTCGGAACCGCCAAGCTCTGATAGCTTGCGCAGAAGTTCAGACAGGGAGATTTGCGGGGCCGAATCGTTTAAGGCCATTGAGTGCAGCTCCTGAGGGTTCTTTGATAATCGGGTTTAGCGGTTGATGGGTTGAGCGCTCAATGCTTTCGAGCGAAAAGAACCAAGGAACTTCTCGCCTTCGGCAGCCAGGTTGCCCGAAAACTGCACGGGGGTGTTAAGCGTCAGGCTATAAATCTTCCCGTCAACTTCGGCGAAGTAGAAGTTCCAGGATTTCTCGGGCGAACGGCCGTCGCTTGGCGTTTGGGCAATCACGACGAAAACTCGCGCGCCGTTTACTTGCCGTTCGTAATCGTTGATGACCCAACCGCCGGCGTTAATCATCTTGTCAATGACGATGCGGCGCAGGTCGGAAAACGCGACGCCGGCCAGCATGCGGCTCTGTTCGCGGTAGGTCAGATACGTTGGGTTAGGACGACTGCGAGCAACTACGGCGAGACTGGCCTGGCTCGGTGTCGTTGGATTGGTGGTGCGAAACTTGATTTCGCCGTTGTTTGCTGCGGTCGCGTTCCAACCCAAAGGCAGTTTTGGAATAACGCCCGTCAACGCTTCGGATTTGTTTCGTTCGGTGAAGAGAGGCGAAAGCTGGTTTTCACGATGCGCTGCATCGCGGCGAGCCAATCTTGCGGCTGCGGCAGCACGACGCATTCTCAGGCGGGCGCGGTAACGCCTCCACCAGGCGCGCGAATGACGACGATAACGTCGTTGCTGTTGAGATGCGGAGTTCTGACGAAGACCATGTGCCGTCGAATTTGCAATCGGCAGAGCGACTACGATGGCAGCCAACATCAAAAGCGACAGCGTGATAGTTCTCAACATAATAACCTTCTTTCGTTAGGCCACGGTTTCACGGACCACTTCCTCGATAGTCGTCAGTCCGGCGCGGATCTTATGCAGACCCGACTCCCGCAGCGTGATCATGCCGTCTTCAATCGCTTTCTTTCGCAGTTCGAGCGATGACGCGCCGATCAGGATTAACTCTCGAATTTCATCGTTTACTTCCATCACTTCGTAGAGACCAATTCGTCCCTTGTAACCGGTGTTGTTGCACGTCGAACATCCTTTGCCCTTGTACGTCTTGAGCGACTTTGCTTCTTCAGCACTGAAGCCGACTTCAGCCAACGCTTCAGGAGGAGTCGGATGTTCGCGCTTACAGTCTTTGCAGACGCGGCGAATAAGCCGTTGCGCCTGAATGAGGTTGACGCTGGTAGCAACGAGGAAGGGTTCAATACCCATGTTCATGAGGCGTGAGATGGTGGAGGGAGCGTCGTTGGTGTGGAGAGTAGAGAGAACGAGGTGACCAGTCAGGGCGGCTTTGATCGCGATTTCAGCAGTCTCAAAGTCGCGGACTTCGCCGACGAGGATGATGTTCGGGTCCTGACGCAGGAACGACCGAAGGGCCGCAGCGAAGTTCAAACCAATCTGTTCCTTCATCTGCACCTGGTTGATGCCGACGAGGTTAAACTCGACAGGATCTTCCGCGGTCATAATGTTGGTCTGAACAGTATTCAACGACTGGAGCGCGGAATACAGCGTGTTGGTTTTACCGCTTCCGGTTGGTCCAGTAACGAGGACCATCCCGTACGGCTTCGAGATATTGCGCTGAAACTTGACCAATGACTCCGGCTCAAAACCAAGCTTGGTCATGTCAAGCATGAGGTTTTCTTTATCCAACAGTCTCAGCACGACTTTCTCGCCGAACAGTGTGGGAAGGGTTGAGACGCGGAAGTCGAGTTCTCTTGAACGCGCATCCACTTTCACTTTGATCTTGATGCGGCCGTCCTGAGGGAGTCGTTTTTCTGAAATGTCGAGCTTCGACATGATCTTGACGCGCGAAATAAGTGCGTCGCGCATCTTCAGCGGTGGCCGCATGACGTCGTAGAGCACGCCGTCAATTCGGAACCGGATTCGCAATTCTTTTTCGTAAGGCTCGATGTGAATATCGGAAGCTCCACGTCGCAAAGCATCCACGAGTAAAACGTTTACCAGGCGAACAACGGGCGCATCCTCACTGATGCGTGACAACGTAGAAAGATCAATCTCTTCGTTGTCTTCAACTACTTCAACGTCTTCCGCACTGCGGTCAGTATCAAAGTCAATAGTGTCGAGTGAGATCAGATCGGCGTGAGTGATACCGCCACCGTTTGAACTCTTGGGGCCGGCTGCCTCGAATACAACCTCATCGACAGCAACGGACGCCAGTTCAATCTCTCGTGAGGTCCCGTAATATTTCGAGATTGCCTGTTGAATGCTGGCTTCAGCCACAACAACTGGTTCAACGTTCAAGCCCGTCATGAACTTGATATCGTCCATGGCAAAGACGTTGGTGGGATCGACCATAGCCAGCGTCAGGCTGGCTCCGACTCGCGACAAGGGAAGGACTGAATACTTTTGCGCAACTTCCTGAGGAATTAGCTGGAGAACGTGCTCGTCGATTTGAAACAGGTCGAGATTGACGGAAGGAATGCCATATTGCCGGGAGAGAACGGCGGTGATCATGTCGTCGGAGACGAGTCCGAGCTTTACAAGGTTGTATCCCAACCTGCCACCGTGTTCGCGCTGATAATCGAGCGCCTCACGGAGGTGTTGGGGACTAATGAGATTCTCCCGAACGAGAATTTCGCCTAGTTTTGCGGACATTTGTACCCCGATGCAGAGAGTTTTAAGAGTTGTTTCACAAGAAGGGCCAGCGATTCTGCTAGAAATGTCTGATTGCAGGCTGGAGGGTTACAGCGGCGGACGGTGTGCTAAACACCGTTGGGCAAGCATAGTACAAGTTGTGCATTTTGCTGTCAAGCCCATTCTTTTCGGTCACTTAGACCTGAAATAGCAAGAAATCATCGGCTTTTAGGCTTTGCCCAGATTGGGAAAGTGGAGAGATGATCACCGTGCTCCCGTAGGCGTGACTGCGATCCCTGCCGTGGGTCAACAAAGACAGAACCGGAGCGGTAGCGACGGCATATTCGTTGAATGCCCTCTCCGATTCGATCAGCTTGCGTGAACGGTCGAGTTGGCAGCTACTTGAACATGAAAGCCGTCGCTACCGCTCCGGTTCCGTATTCGTTGACCCACTCTCAATGGGCGACTCACCGACTAATTCTGAGTGGACTTCGCTCCCTGGATTTTGAGCCAAAGCAAGTTTTTGGCAGGAACTCGGTAGCGGAAACGGAAGAGGCTAATACCAGAAAAGGCCGCATGCTGGATACGTGCGGCCTCGTCAAGATCAGTTTTTCGAGTTTCTACGGACGCCGGCGACGGGTGGGTGTTGCCACCGGTTTGACGTTTTCCTGGGCCTTCAAGGTTTCGAGAATTGCCTTCGCATCTTCCTTGAAGGCATTTGTGTCTGGTGCTTTTTCAACGAACTTGGCCAGGAAATTCGCAGCTTCCTGATACTTGGCCTTGTCGTTATTCATCGCGCCGATGTTGAACAGCGCTTGCCCAGATCGAAGCAAAGCGTCGAGATCGTCGGGATTTGTGGCCAATATTTTGTTGTATTCAGCGAGCGAGCGGTCGAAGTCGTTCGCATCGAAGAGCATGGTGGCCAGACCATGTTGTCCCTGCAGTTTCTTCGCCGGATCTTCCTCAATCGCAAGGTATTCCTGATAAGCCTTTACTCCATTTTCAACTGCGGTCTGGTCAACCTTCGTAACGTAAAACCTCGACACTTCCGCCCGAACCAGGTTCGCAAAATAATTATTCATTTTGGCGCTGTTGATGGCGGCAGCGTCGGTTGGCGCCTCTGCTTTCTTCAGTAATTCAACCGCTCGATTGCTCGCAGCATAAGCTTCTTTCCAATCTTCTTTGGCAGAAGCGAGACCGGATGTCTTTGCGGCATCATCTTTCGACTGAATAGCAGCGTTGTACTTACTTACAGCCCGGGTGTTTAGCGCTGACGCTTTGTTGGTTAATAGCGAGGGAGCACCCGGATGTTCAGGGTCAGCATTTATGCCTTCAGTAAACAAGGCGATCGCCTGGTCGTAGTTCTTTACTTTGAGAGCTTCGTTACCTTCGCGGAAGGTGCGTTGAACGACTGTATTTGAGGCCTCCGCCTTCTTGTTCCGCTCCATAATTTCGGCGTTTTTGCGTTCAATCTCTTCACGCTTCGCCTTTTCTTCGGCGCTTTCTTTTACGGTCCCCCCGGTAACCGCAGGTGATTTTGCTTGCGCCAGGATCATTTTGATTTCGTCGGCGGTATAACGACGTCCATCGCCTGGCGTCATTTCCAGCTCAAAGCTAACGTCGCGGCCGGCCTTAACCCCCGGAAGCCAGGTCGGTTGTCCCCCGCCACCTGTGGCAAGAATCACGTAGTCGCCAACAAAAGGAATACCGGCGAAGACGAACTCGCCTTTTTTGTCGGTCTTCGTAGTGTATTTGCCCGCGAGGTCAATGCGATGAACTTCGATGGCGACATCAACAGCGGGAACCTTAGTGCCATCCGCCTGTTTCATCATGACTTTGCCGCGAAGTTGACCCGTTTGCGCGTTCGCGAAAATGGCTGTTGAAATAATTAAGGTGGCTATGGCAAGCACAGCGAGTAGGTATCTGCGATACATCAATGAAATCCCTCCGAAATCAAGACTCGTCGTAGTAATCGGGAGAGCCAATAGGATGCGTTGGCTCCGTCACGTGGTTGTAAATTCAGGTGTTTGAAGCGACTAAACTTAATAAGCAAACCTCTGGCTGTCAAGCAGATATGGGATTGGATCGCGAAGGCCCGCCGCGCGAAATGCGCGCAGCCGCAACGCGCAGGAATCGCACGCTCCACACGCCTTGTCCGACTCCTGATAGCACGACCACGTCAATTCCAGCGGCGCGCTTAAGTCGTTTCCCAACTTCACAATTTCCGACTTCCTCAAATCAATAATCGGTGTGCGAATGCTAATGTTTGTTTGCGGTTTTGTTCCTTCGACTATCGCTGCCTGAAACGCCTCATAAAACTCGGTCCGGCAATCCGGGTAGCCTGAAGAGTCTTCAGCGACCGCGCCAATATAGATGTAGCGCGCTCCGATCGCTTCGGCCCAACTCGTGGCGATTGACAGAAAATGCGCGTTGCGAAAAGGAACGTAGCTGGTCGGAATGTTTCGCGAATCCAAGTCGGCAGGTGAAACCGACATGCTCTCGTCAGTCAACGACGAGCCGCCAATTGCTGCGAGATGTTCGATTGAAACTGCGAGTCGTAGTCTGATTTGATAATGGTTGGCAATCTCTTCGAAGGCGCGTCGTTCGCGTGCTTCAGTCCGTTGTCCGTACGAAACGTGTAGAAACGCCAGCCGCTCCACTTCCTGATTTGCAATCGCAGCAGTAACACACGAATCCATGCCGCCCGAAACTAAACAAACCGCGAGGTCGCCGGGGCTCTGTTCCGCAGCGATCAGGGCAGGTTCAGTCAGAACAGCTTCGTCTTGTCCGCCCATCAAACTCCTCGTGCCTCCGGGCCCCAAATGTATTTGTGAAGTTGCAACTGCATACGCACCGGCAACCCACTCGCTGACACCCAATCAGCGACTTCTTTAAGATCTACGGCGCCCCAAACAGGCGATATCAAAATCTCCACTCGATTGGACAGTTGATACTGTTCGATCACTTGTTTCGCAAAGGTCCAATCTTTGAGGCTTGCGATCACAAACTTCACTTCGTCGCGACCTGGTCGGAGTCGTTCCAGGTTGGGCCAATGGTTTCGTTGCTCTTCGCCGGAATCGGGACACTTAACGTCGAGGATGATTTTTGCCCGTGGATCAACTTCGGCTGTTGAGCAAAAGTTACCGGTTTCAATCAGCACTTCATAATCATCCGCGCAAAGCCGGTTTATCAATGTAAACGCTTCCTTCTGCGCCAATGGTTCTCCGCCTGTAACTTCAACCAATCTACATCCAAAGTTGCGCACTTCGTTCAACACGGATTCGAGGGCCATGATTTCACCGCCGGTAAACGTGTACTCGCTGTCACACCAAACGCAACGCATCGGGCAGCCCGTGAGCCGGACAAACGTACATGGGCGACCAGCGTGGCTCGATTCACCTTGAATGGATCGAAATATTTCGGTAACTCGCAACATGAACGGGCAAACAACTCCCAGTCGGACAAAATTACAGATTAGTTGCTGAATTTTTGAATCTAGCGGACACCGCCGAACGTGTCAAAGTTGATCATACCGTGCAGCCCCAGCGGCAACTGAACACGCGTTCAAACATCCAAGCTGGGGAAGCAGACCGTGGTAGCATAAACAGTTCTTCGTTGAGAATTCCCCCGTAATTGTGAAAACCAGCCAAGTCGACAAACTGGTGGCAGAAGGCGCAACGCGATTGTTGGCGCGCGCCGGCGACTCCTATGGCGTAGCAGCCGATTCCCTTGCGAAGCGAATACACGCGGCTGTCGAGAAGTATTTGCTTAGGGACGATCCGGACGCATCCGCACCAGCGATAACCGCGTTCATGGATACGCTACAAACCGAAGATCTCTGTTTGATTGTCGCCTGCGAGAACGGAGTGGAACGAGCATGGACGGATCTGGTCGAACGCTTTTCTACAACAGTGCGTTCGGCGGCCCGCTCAGCCAGCTCAAATGAGGAAGCGGCGGAAGATCTCGCACAATCGATCTGGGCTGAGTTACACGGTCTGCGCGTGCGGAACGACGGACGACCCAGCGGAAAGCTTTCGTATTACTCGGGCCGCGGTTCACTCGCGGGCTGGTTGCGGGCAGTAGTCGGGCAACTCGCGATCGATCAGCATCGTAAACAGTCGCGGCTTATTCAAACTGAGGAAGACTCCGACTTTGATCGTCTCGCTGGACATTCATACGAAGGTGAGAAAAGCGTCTTATCGCTGGGCGACAACCCCGAAGTGGAAGCGTCACATAAGTTCGCAAAGATCGAACTGCAAAATGCGCTCTCCGCTTCAATTCAGCAACTTGACCCTGAAGATCGCCTGCTGGTGAAGCTTTACTATTTCGACAATCTGCGACTTCGTGAGGCCGGGGGGGTGTTGGGCGTTCATGAAGCTACCGCCAGTCGCCGGTTGACACGAATTCACGCGGATCTGCGAGGCAGTGTCGAACGTATTTTGATAGATAACAAAGGTTGGACAGAATCAGAAACGAGGCGTGCATTTGCGGAGTTGGCGCCGCACCTGGATGCCGACATCGAACACATGCTTGCGGAAGACGGCGCGCTGTCGAAACGGGGGAGTGAGATTGCAGGATAATCGCCGTCGATATGCAAGGCGAACCCACTCCTAGCGTTCTTAAGACGGTGCGGAACATTCAATGAAACACGCGAATGACAACGAAATGGAGCTGCTGCTGCGAACAGTTGGGGCAACTGCGCGGAAGGCAGCGCCGTATTCTGCCGGCGATCAAATCACGGATCATCTTGATGCCGATGAGATGAATGCTTTCGCAGAAGGCCAGATGCCGGAACGCGCTCGTATTCGATACATTTCACATCTCGCTGACTGTGACAGTTGCCGGGGCCTCGTTGCAAATCTCGCTCAGGCAGCCGGCACTGTTGCCCCGACTCCCGCAACAAGACCCGTATCCGCCGGGTTTTGGTCTCAGTTAGCGGCAGTGTTTTCACCTCGTGTACTTCGTTACGCGGTTCCGGCTCTCGTGCTTTCCGCCGTTGTTGGTGTGAGTTTCATTGCGTACCGGCAACAGCCAAACACTGATTTCGTCGCACGACGAAACGATGCGGAGACGCGTCCCGCTGAGCCAGTCCGACAATACGAACAACCATCCACAACCACTTCAGAACCGAACAAGTCGCCGGCGAAGAACGAAAGTTCGGTATTGCAGACGAGAAGGTCCGAAGTCCCGGTAGCGGAAGCTTACCAGGACGCGCCGGCGTCTGGTCTGACGGCTGGGACAAGAGACACGACGGAACGTGAATTGAAATTTGGACAAGCTACCACCGCGCCTGGAGATACAAGGTCGCTTTATTCGCTCGAACCGCAGGCGCCACCACCAGCTCCCATCGCGAGTGCTGCTCCCGCGGCGGCCGAGGGTGTAAAGGACGAAGCGGCCCAGGGTCGTGAGCAAGCTCGTGAGAACCGGGGATTTCTAGCTCGCTCCCGAGATGAAGACAAAGCCAGTCAACCTTCCGTTGACAGTTCTCAAGGTCCCGTTGCTGCGCGCGGCGTCGGAGGATTAATGGCCGAGCCCAAAACGCACGCCATCAAGAACAGAAAGGATGCGCGGGGCGCAAGTGAGACGCGCTCAGTCGCGGGCCGGGAGTTTCGGCGAGACGGATCCTCGTGGGTCGATACGACCTATAACCGAGCGCGTGCGACAACGAGTGTCGCGCGTGGTTCCGAACAATACCGCGCGTTAGTAGCTGACGAACCCGGCATTCGCACCATCGCCGAGCAACTTGGTGGCGAAGTGTTTGTTGTTTGGAAAGGCAAAGCGTATCGCATTCATTGATGAGTGGCTGTCGACCAATATCACCGACGAATTTTCATTTCGACCTGACAATTCAATTTGTAAACGCAACGAGCCGCGTTAACTTCATCATCGATTGCTTACCATATTTTCGCCGAGGGCGATGAAAAGACTCAGCCGGACGTAACACGCCGGGATGAAGGGCTGCCGATTTTCGGTAACCCTGAAAGGGTTTCTCGTCGCACCGTATTTAACCCTTTCAGGGTTAATATCACCCCCCAATCAGGTCCCGAGGTGTCGCGCTTTCGCGCTTTACCCCGGGCTAAGTTAGTGAACGCCTTCGGCGTAGGAAAACTTATGCAAAGACTCTTGCCACCTGCATTGTTGCTGACTGTGACTGTAATCGCTGTTTGTCTTACCGTTGCGGACGCAGCGGCTACACCGCAATCACGGGGCAGGGCCCAAGCACCGGCGACAAATTTACGCAGTCGTCAGATCGCACAGATTGTCCGCGAAATTGATGCCCGCCGGATCGAACGATCGATTCGCAAACTGGTCTCCTTTGGCAGCCGTAACACGCTTTCGGAGCAGGACAACCCTAACCGCGGAATCGGCGCTGCCCGCGATTGGTTGTTCGGTGAGTTTTTGAAAATAGCAGAGCAATCGGGCGGCAGGATGAAAGTTGAAAAGCAAACTTTTGAACAACCGAAAGCCGCGCGCATCCCGTCTCCGACGAATATCACGAACGTAATCGCGACGCTCAGAGGGACCGAGCCAAACTCCTCCGGGCGATATTACGTGGTCAGCGGTCATTACGATTCGATGTGCACGAGTCCGACCGATGCCAAATGTGATTCGCCCGGCGCGAACGATGATGCTTCGGGAACGGCTGCGGTGCTCGAGATGGCCCGCGTAATGTCGAAACATGAATTCGACGCCACAATTGTTTTCATGGCAGTTGCCGGTGAAGAGCAGGGCCTGCTCGGGTCAACATATTTTGCGGAGCAGGCAAAAAAAGAAAAGATGGATATCGAAGCGATGTTTACTAACGACATAGTGGGCAACTCGCTTGGTGGTAATGGTGTGAGGGATCGGAATTCGGTGCGTGTGTTTTCGGAAGGTGTACCTTCCAACGAGAGCGAAGAAGAGGCAAATGTGCGACGCGGAGTCGGCGGAGAAAACGATTCCACATCTCGTCAACTCGCGCGCTTCATTCGCGAAACAGCGCAACGCTATGTGCCGGGCATGCGGGTGACGATGGTCTATCGTCGCGATCGTTATCTCCGCGGCGGCGATCATCGCCCGTTCCTCGAGCGCGGATACGCTGCAGTTCGTTTCACCGAGCCGAATGAAGACTATCGACACCAGCATCAAAACGTCC
Organism: Pyrinomonadaceae bacterium; assembly: GCA_963730985.1. Lineage (GTDB taxonomy): Bacteria > Acidobacteriota > Blastocatellia > Pyrinomonadales > Pyrinomonadaceae > PSRF01. The sequence goes on along the minus strand of CAVSTX010000003.1, from coordinate 19,083 downwards.
GTATTGAGAATGGTGTCCAATACGGTGACTTGCCGGAGTTCGTCGACTTCGCTTACGTCGCGAACGTGGCACGGGTAAACGCCGCGGCTCTCGCAATGTTGGCCCAGGCGCCTGCGCGGCCGAAAAACGTGGGTATCGTCACGGCGCGACTGACCAACGACACTGACTTGAAATGGGATGCGAACAAGGAACCCGATCTCGCAGGCTATGAGGTGGTTTGGCGGGAGACGACCTCACCCGTGTGGACTAACGTTCGGTGGGTGGGCAACCTCAACAAGTACACCGTCAGCGGCATGTCGAAAGACAATTTCTTTTTTGGTGTGCGGGCCGTTGATAAACAGGGACACCGAAGTCCGGTGAGTTTTCCGGTGCCAGTGAGGTGAATTTTGCCGGCAGCATTTTGAATGCGCTTCGAACCAGAGACCGCGCCAACGTCAAAGATTACCGCCTTTCGCGCAATCTGTTTTTCATATTACTTTTTACCGACTCCAGATAATGGATCCATTTGTTAATGATCCTTTCGAGCTTCCTCGTATCAGATTCATCGAGGGTGTCGACGACTCGCAAGAGGCCCACGCCTTTGGTGTAATCTAATTTTTCAAACAAATGTGAACTCGACTGCGAGTGAGCATAGGCTGAATTGCGCATGCGTAGAATGCGTTCGTGCAATTCCACGTCAGCTTCATTCAAAACTTTACTGACGGCACTCTTCAGCGAAGAGGTCGGCTGTCCCGCAAAGCCTTTATTGTTAAAAAAGGGCCTCGATAGGAGACAATGAGAGATGTATTGAATGCCCGAAGCTCCAGTTGTCGTAACTCGGTCTTCTTGTCATGCAGTCGCCTCGTCAAAATGTATGTAGCAAATTCGTGAGCTTGTTTGAAATCGCTGAGATCAACATATGAGCGAGGAAGTACCAACCTCGCTTTTGCGAAGAACTCATCGTCTAATGGCGGGATATCGGACATATCAATGTCCTCATCGGTCATTCGATCAATTCGATCCCAGTCAGTCTCCGATTGCTTCTTCAAATTTCTTACGCTCATGCTTTGACGCCTTTCGGAGCGAGATAATGCGTATTGTTTCGGGCGCAGGCGCTACAAAGATCATAACGGCCGTGCGGTTTCCAGGCTATTTAGCAAATGGGAAGGAGACAATGTTTCCTGCGAATACCCCTCAATCAATTACTTGCAAAAACACTTGTATGGCCATGAAAATAAACCAGTCTTCCAAAAGCGGTAAGTTCTCCGATGAGCCCGGCCGAAAAGTACACGAACCACCGAAAAACTTCGTGGTCTTCGTGCGAGCTGCGTGGATCGTTTCTCCCTTTTTGCCAGACCAATCAAACGGCTGGCGCGTCTAAGTGGCTGAAATGAGAGTTTTGACCAGTAATTCTTGAAAATCACAGGAAATAAGATATGAATCGCCAATACTTAAGCCGCTCTGCGGGCCTCCCGCTTGTCGCTGCAGTCTCAATTGTCGCCCTGCTGGCCAGCAATTTCGCCGTCGTTGTTACCGCGCAAAAAAGTAAGCCGGTGGTCACAAATGCCCAGCCGCGCCTCACGGATGACCAGCGAATCTTGCACGTTCTCAATCGGCTGGGTTTCGGCGCTCGGCCTGGGGATGTCGAGAGAGTAAAGTCGGTTGGGCTCGAGAATTACATCAATCAGCAACTGCACCCGGAAAAGATTGGTGATGATGTAGCAGTCGCGAAAGTAAAAAACTTATCAGTGCTCAACATGACCACCGCGGAACTTTACGAAAAGTTTCCGCAGCCCGGACTTTTGCTGCGGCAGCTGGAACGGCGTGGCGAACTTCCCAAGGATCTTGCGACCGCGCGGGAGAACCGCGGCAACGCTAATCCAAGCCAGCAGAGTGGTAACAACTCGATGGAAATGAAATCCGGCGCTCCGAACACGGAGATGCCGCGTGAGAATCAGGACGATCCGAGAAACAACCAGGAGTATCGACAGGCGATTCGGGAATACTACCGGCAGAACAACCTCGGGCAGCCGCAACGAATCATGGCCGAGTTGCAAGCGTCGCGGATTCTTCGCGCGGTTTATTCCGAACGACAGTTGCAGGAAGTGATGGTGGATTTCTGGTCCAACCACTTCAACGTATTTGCCGGCAAGGGCGCTGATCGATGGCTTCTGGTTTCGTACGATCGAGACACCATTCGCCCGAACGCGATGAGCAAGTTTTCTGACTTGTTACTGGCGACTGCTCAAAGTCCCGCGATGCTTTTCTATCTCGATAACTTTCAGAGCGTTAGTCCGAACATGCAACCGCTGCAACGTGGCCAGCGACGACAGCAAAGGCGCGGCCTGTTTGGAATGCTCGGCGGCGCGGGGCAAAGACCCGCTCAGAGGGAACGCGAGATGGAGCGCGAGCAGATGCCCCAACGTCAACCAAATGCGCAGCGGCAACGACGCGGAATCAACGAAAACTACGCGCGCGAGTTGATGGAGTTGCACACGCTTGGTGTTGATGGTGGTTACACCCAGAAAGATGTGCAGGAAGTCGCCCGGTGTTTTACGGGTTGGACCATCTTTGCCCCGCGTGGCGCCGGCGCGGCGGCAGCCGCGTTAATGGGTGAGAGCGCGCGCCAGGATGCGGGCAAGTTTTTCTTCAATCCACGAGCGCATGACGACGGGGAAAAAATCGTCCTGGGCCACAAAATTCCGGCGGGAGGCGGGATGAAAGACGGCATGATGGTGCTCGACATCCTCGCCCGGCATCCTTCCACCGCGAAGTACATCGCGACGAAACTCGCGCGTCATTTCGTTGCGGATGAACCGTCCCCGGCGTTGGTCGATCGCGCGGCGGCTGCGTTCACGAAGAGCAATGGCGATATCCGCGAGACGTTGCGCGCGATTTTCTTCTCACCTGAATTCAACTCCCCCGAAGCCTATCGGGCAAAAGTGAAACGTCCCTTCGAGCTGGCCATCAGCGCGATCCGAACGCTGGGCGGCGATACGAATGGCGCGCCGCAACTCCATCAGTGGATTGCGCGCATGGGTGAACCGCTCTACGGATATCAGACACCGAATGGTTATTCGGATGCCGCGGAGAGTTGGGTGAACAGTGGAGGTTTAGTCGAACGACTGAACTTCGGACTAACGTTGGCCAGCAATCGAATAGGCGGAACACGCGTTGACTTGCATCGTTTCGTTGCGGCCGGCGCAGGTCGTGCCGAACCGGATAAGTCGCAGATTATGGATCGGTTTCTTAGTTTGATTATCGGCGGCGAGATTTCGACGAAGACGAAGACCACGCTGCTTAAACAACTCGACGAACAAGCCATGATAACGTCTGTTCCAGCGGCGGAAATGCCTCCGCCAAATGAAGGGATGTCTGGCGAGATGATGTTGAATCGTGGCGGCCGCCGTCAGCAATTGGCGCGGGCAGAAGCAAACGTAAATGATCCAGTGACGAAGATCGTCGGGTTAATACTCGGCTCGCCCGAATTTCAGAGGCAATAGCATTTGGAGTGCAGCTATGAATCGCAGACTGTTTATTAAATCTGGTGGGATCGCGCTTGCAAGTTTTGGCGCTACGAGTCTAACGCCTTCGTTTTTGCAGCGAGCTGTTCTCGGGCAAACTCAGTCGGGCGCTCGTCGTAAGACCCTGATTGCAATCTTTCAACGAGGCGCTGTTGACGGCCTGAGTATGATCGTCCCTTTTGGTGAGCGCGCTTATTACGATTTGCGACCGGCCATCGCGATACCAAAACCTGAAACAGGTAACGCGGAGAGTGCGATCAATCTCGATGGGTTCTTTGGACTACATCCATCGATGTCTTCACTGAGATCGTTGTGGGATTCAAAGCGACTGGCAATCGTGAATGCCGCCGGTTCACCAGATAACACGCGTTCGCATTTTGATGCCCAGGACTACATGGAGTCAGCAACGCCCGGCCGCAAAGGCACGCCGGATGGTTGGCTTAACCGGTATTTGCAAAGTAAATCGGATCCGAAGGCGACTTCGTTTCGTGCCGTTTCATTGACGCAGACGATGCCACGCGTGATGCAGGGAAGGGCGCCGGCGCTCGCAATTTCAAATCTTTCCGACTTCACAATTCGGGCCGGCAGAAATTCGGCGAAGGTTCAGGGCGGCTTCGAGGAGCTTTACGAGCAAAGCGTTAACGATGTGCTCGGCGGAACGGGCAAAGAAGCATTTGAAGCGGTTAACTATTTAAAGAAAGCGAACCCGGCACAGCATCGACCTGAGAACGGCGCGCGCTACCCGCAGACTCCGTTTGGAAACTCGCTGTTACAGATCGCGCAACTGATAAAAGCCGGCGTCGGTTTGGAAGTCGCGTTTACCGATACGCCGGGTCTTAACTGGGACACGCATGTGAATCAAGGCAATTCGCGCGGGCAGTTGGGAAATCTTTTACAACAGTTTAGCAACGCGATAACTGCGCTCGTTGTCGATCTTGGCCCACGAATGGACGACGTGGTGATCTTAACGATGTCGGAGTTTGGACGAACTGCGCGCGAGAATGGCAACCGCGGCACCGACCACGGACACGCGAACGCGATGATGGTGATTGGCAACACAGTCCGCGGCGGAAAGCTTTACGGAGAGTGGCCGGGTTTGAAGAGCGATCAGTTGTACGAAGGCCGCGACCTCGCGTTAACGACTGACTTCCGCGATGTGTTTGGCGAAGTCGCGAAGCGGCATCTCGGAACGTCGAACCTGCAAGCAGTCTTTCCGGGATACTCGGCGAACGAAGCGAAGTTTCGAGGTTTCCTTGGTTACTTTCGTGCGGTTTCAGGATTTAGTGGACAGACTGAAAGGCCGCTCAAGCGGCCTTTCGATTTGTTAGTGGCTCGCAGTTACCAGCCGTAAAACGGCTGGCCTAGTCACCGCTCTGGATATTCAAGTGAAGGCGGAAGCAAGCCCGCTCTCCCCAGACCCGAAAGACATTCCAAGACGAGCTTTGGGCCTTGAGACTCGAGACTCGCCTCTACCACCTGATTCTGCCGAAGCGATTAATCAAATACAGCATCACGACGGCGATCAGCGAAACGATGACTGACAAAGTAAACGCTTCGTTGTCGCGGCCGGCTTGAATTGCGTCGTAGATGGCGACCGAGGCGGTTTGAGTTCGACCGGGTATGTTTCCCGCAATCATTATCGTCACGCCGAAATCGCCAAGGGCGCGCGCGAAGGCCAGGGCAGTCGCTGCCAGCACGCCCCGCGAAGCGAGTGGCAAGGTAATCCGAAAGAACACCAGACGGCCGCTCAAACCTAAAGTCTTCGCAGCAGCCTCCATTTCCTCGTCCACACCCTCAAATGCCGCACGCAAACTCTTCGTGACTAACGGCAGAGCGTGAATCGTCGCTGCGATGATCGCGGCCCCTACAGTAAATGTCAGTCGAATCCCAAACTGTTCGTAAAGAAACTTGCCCGGGCCGGAACGTGTGCCGAGCAAAGTCAGCAGGTAGTAACCGAGGACGGTCGGCGGCAGTACGAGCGGCAGCGTGATTAGCGAATCAATGAGATTGCGGCCCGGGAAATGTTTTTTCGCGAGCAACCAGGCGAGTGCGGACCCTGCAACCAGAGCAATAATTGTCGCTGCGGTTGCGACCGCAAAGGAAAGTCGAATCGGAAACCAATCAATCATCATTGGGTTGTTAACGAAGAGTGTTCGATCCGACGAAGGCGACGATGCGCACTGGCCCACCACTGCCACCCTTGATTTTCATTGGCAGAGCGATAACTGAAAAACCTTTGAACGGCAGCAAGTGCAGGTTAGCGACATTTTCAAACGCAGGAATGTTTTTGTCGAAGAGAATTCGGTGCGACTCGAATAAAGTTGATTGGCCGTAGTCGATGCTGGCAGTGTCGAGGCCTATAGCTTTTATGCTGCGGTTTCGGGTAAGCCAGCGCGCTGCTCCGGGCGCGAGTCCGGGAAAGTGTAAATTCGCGACTGCGGCGGCGCCTCGTTCATTTGTCCCCAGGTATTTCTTTCGATCCGGATAAAACCTGCCGAAGCCGGTCCGCAAAAAAACAATGGAGCCATTTGGAATTCTGCCGTGCGTGCGTTCCCAGTTTAGAAAGTCCTGCTGATTCACCAGGTAATCGCGATCCTTCGCGACCTGCCGCGTCACATCAACAACAATCCCAGTCCCGGTCAACTGTGAAAGTGGTATTTCGTCAACGCTGTGACGGCCCTGCGCGAAATGGACCGGCGCATCGATGTGCGTGCCGCCGTGTTCCGCTGACGAATAGCGATAAGCAGAGTAGTAATATCCCTTGTCGGTCACGCCCTCGAAATCCTTTTCCAGATGAAACGGCTCGGCGGTGGGCCAGTAGACCGTCGAGCTATCGAACGGATGGGAGAGATCGATGATGGGAGCAGATGCGCGTCGTTGACCTACTGTCGCAAACGCGGGAAGGGCCAGCAACAGCAGAGTCGTGAGCAGTTTCATTTGCAAATCCTCCTGTTAATACAGTCCAACCAATTTTGGCGGTCATGTTAACGCAGATTTCGGGTTCAGGCGGCATTCCGAACAGTGCAAGGTTAAGCCAAGGCGAAGACGGGATTTGGACATTGACCGAGCGAGTCGGCGAATACACAACGCCAACGTTTCCGCCTTCAGGCGGATGCCCAGCAGGGAGATTAGGCCAGCCGTTTTACGGCTGGTTAGGACGCGATTCATTTGATCCTTGAGGCCGTTTCAACGGCCTTTGTGCGGTAAGGCCAATGAAGCGGCCTAACGAGTTGGTAGGCTTTAGAGCACCAGCCGCAAAACGGCTGAATCTCCCTGCGGGCTGCCGCGTGAACGCGGCACCAACCCACCAGAGCGTTAGCGACAGCGTGCCTCGATAAACACAACTAAGGTTTGTTGGCGCCATCTATTTTCATCTTGGCTGAATTCCCCGATTTATCTTCGCTACCCGGGGCCGCGGGGTTTTGTGTTCCCTGACCTACGTCTGACCATCGTTTAACGTGCCTTAGTGGATTGTCGTTTCTCTTCCCGTTACAATCCGCGTGTTCTTTCAGCAACTTTCATATCAACCTGTCGCCCGCGAATGGCAAAGACACGCCATCCGAGTCAATAACCATGATCGATTTCAGCATCCCTCCTGAATTAGAGAAAGCCCGCCAGGCAACGTCCGCGTTTATGGACCAGCACGTTTATCCGAACGAACGGCTGATAGTCGAAGATGAGGGGTTGCCTGAACAGCTCGAGCGCGAGCTACAAGCAAAAGTGAAGGAGTTAGGGCTCTGGGCGCCAAACCTGCCGAAGAAGTGGAGCGGCATGGGCGTCGGATTCATTGGACAGGCGTTGCTAAATGAAATCATCGGGAGGTCGGTGGTTGCGCCGCGCATTTTTGGATCAGCTGCGCCCGATGCAGGTAATGCAGAGTTATTGATCATCTCTGCTACGCCGGCACAGCAGGAACAGTTTCTGCGGCCGCTCGCAAACGGCGATGTCCGTTCCTGTTTTGCGATGACTGAACCTGAAGTTTCAGGCTCAGACCCGACAGGTTTGCGGACCAGTGCCCGACGCGAAGGGGACCAATGGGTAATCGACGGTCACAAGTGGTTCATCAGCGGAGCTATCGGATCGGCATTCGCGATTGTGATGGCAGTCACTGACACGGAAGGCGCGGCCCATGCGCGCGCCAGCATGATACTTGTGCCGACGAATACGCCCGGTTTCAACATCATTCGAGCGGTGCCGGTAATGGGCTCGGGTGGTGTCGGCGGACATTGCGAGATTCGTTTTGAGGACTGTCGCGTGCCGCTCGGTAATCTGCTCGGTGAAGAAGGACAGGGTTTTAAACTTGCGCAGGCGCGGCTTGGTCCCGGGCGCATTCAGCACTGCATGCGTTGGATTGGAGCTGCGCAACGAAGTTTCGAAATGATGTGCCAGTATTCTTTGCAGCGCCAATCGTTCGGCGAGCCGTTAGCGCGGAAACAAACCGTACAAAACTGGATTGCCGATTCAGCGGCTGAGATTAATGCAGCGCGATTTATGACACTAAACGCCGCCTGGAAGATGGATTCAGGCGAAGACGCGCGCGTGGAAATCTCTCTGATCAAATTCTTCGTGGCAAAAGTTCTACACGATGTAATCGATCGTGCCATCCAGGTGCATGGCGCGCTCGGTTATTCAAAAGATACTCCACTAGAAATGTTCTATCGAGATGCACGCGCCGCACGCATCTATGATGGACCAGACGAAGTTCATCGTCAGGTAGTCGCACAACGCATACTAGCCGGGTTCAAGTCCAGACCGTAAACCTTCACCCTCGATGGCTCGAATCAAAGACAGCACGGCGGTTAGACCAGGCGAAGAATTAGACGTCGCCGCCATCGCGCAGTACTTGAATGCGCATTTGCCTTCGGAGTTGTTGAATTCGCGCAGTGCTTCGGTTCAGGTTGAACAGTTTCCCGGCGGTCATTCGAATCTCACCTATCTTTTGCGTTACGGCGATTCCGAATTCGTCCTGCGCCGGCCGCCGGTTGGTCCGGTAGCGCCAACCGCGCACGACATGCCACGCGAGTTTAAGTTGCTTTCGACAATCAATCCGGAGTTTCCATTTGCGCCTAAGCCGATTTTGCTTTGCGAAGACACGTCGGTCATCGGCGTTCCTTTTTATTTGATGGAGCGGCGCCGGGGTTTCATAGTTCGTTCAAACGAGCCGGAGGGAATGGGCGGCAATGCCAATTGGCGCCGACAGTTGAGCGAAAGCATCGTCGACACGCTCGTTGCTCTCCATCGCGTCGACATTCACGTCACCGGCATAGTGAAGTTTGGCAAACCGGATGGGTTTGTGGCGCGCCAGGTTAATGGTTGGGCCGAGCGTTGGCGTCGATCGAAAACGTCAGACGTGCCGGAGATGGAACAGACCATCGACTGGCTTTCCCGGCAGATTCCAGATGCCCCTGCGGACCAGGCCACCATCGTTCACAACGATTTCAAGCTCGACAACATTATGTTGGATGAAGACGACCCCACGCGCGTCGTCGCGGTTCTGGATTGGGAAATGTGTGCGGTCGGCGATCCGCTGGTCGACCTCGGTTTGTTTCTGACCTACTGGACGATGAAGGGAAGCGACACCAACAGTTCATTACGCGCGATCACTAACGGACCCGGTTGGCTTACGCGGGAGCAGATCGTCGATCGTTACGCTCGGGCGACGGGTCGCGACGTGTCACGCATTCAGTTTTACGAAGTGTTTGCCCGATTTAAGATCGCTGTTGTCATCCAGCAGATTTATTTCCGTTACGTGCGCAAGCAAACAACTGACGAACGCTTCAAAAACCTGGATCGGTTGGTGTTGGACCTTTCACGCGACGCTGCCGGCTTGGTTGGGCGAACGCCTGTTTGAACGTGGACCGGCGGCGCCAGTTATTTGGAGTGGGCCGATCTATCGGCGCTTTCGATGAGCTTGAAGTTTTGAATCCACGAGAACCAAGGCGGCGACAGGTCGCCGCACTCCAAAGATGCTGACCACTAACATTGTTCGCTTCGATTCGTTGCCGTCAACGAACTCCGAAGCCGCGCGGCAAGCGCAGACAGGCGCTGCGGAAGGATTATGTGTCGTAGCGGCTGAACAAACGGCCGGCCGCGGACGGCTTGATCGGAAATGGATTTCTCCGAAAAACGCTGGGCTGTATCTCAGCCTGCTGCTCCGTCCTACGTTTGAACAGAGTCTCTGGACGCTGGTGCCGTTGATGGCAGCCGTATCGGTTCACGATACATTGCAGCGTGTTTGTGAGTTGAAGGTTGATATCAAGTGGCCCAACGACATTATGGTCGACGAGAAAAAGGTTTGCGGCATCCTGGCGGAAACGGTTGACACACCGCAGGGCAAGGCATTGATAGTCGGCATTGGTATTAACCTTAACAACGATGCGTTTGCGCCAGACCTACAGACGGCGACGTCCATTGCGTCCGCAACCGGCCAGAGGCCTGATCCAGAGGCCGTTTTGCAGGAACTGGTTCGCTCGTTCGTCAGGTCGTATCAGAAGTTGAAGCAACAAGAGGGAAGGGCCGAGGTCGACAAAGATTGGTGTGAGCGTTCGTCTTACTGCATGGGGAAAAGAGTTCGTGTGACTGAAGGTTGCAAAAGTTTTTCCGGAACGACGCGGGGGATTGAACCTGACGGAGCGCTGCGCGTAGAAACGGAAATGGGCGAGTTGAAGATCGTTAGGGCAGCGGACGTCAGCAGTTTGCGAACGACGGGCCATGCGTAAGTCAGCGACGAAAATTGCGGAACCGCGAGCGGTAGCGAGCGGATGCAGCCACTCAAATGGCGAATACGAGTCTGAATCGATGGAATGTTTAGTGACAAGAGATATTCAAAGTTGCGTCCTGGATCCGCTCGCTACCGCTCGTGATCAGTAACACCAACCAGTACACAAAGAGGTGCTCCCCTCTCCGCAAGCGGAGAGGGGTGGGGGAGAGGTAGTTGCCACGCAACCCCACCCCCCAACCCCCTCCCCGCTTGCGGGGAGGGGGACAGCTTAGAGTCCAAGAGCAGGACTATTAACGGACCGCGCTACATAACTATGCCAGGACAACGTATCGTTCTATCCACCTTCGGTTCGTTTGGTGACATTCATCCCTACATCGCAATTGCTCTCGAACTCAAGGCGCGCGGTCATTCGCCGGTTATCGCTACGTCTGAGGTTTATCGAGAGAAGATGGACGCCGCAGGAATCGAGTTTCGTCCGATACGTCCCAACATGCCGTCTTACGATGATCCGGATGAGTTAACGAAGATGGCCACGGATCTCGTGGATCCGAAAATAGGAACAGAAAAAGTTCTTCAACTCTTTACCAAGGATCTCGACGTCGTTTACGAAGATCTTTATGAGGCCACGGCCGATGCCGATTTGTTGCTGACGCACCCGTTGCCGTTAGTTGGTCCGATTGTCGCGCAGAAGCGCAAACTGCCTTGGGTGTCGAGTGTGCTCGCGCCGATCTCTTTTTTCTCTGCTTACGATCCGCCCGTCCCACCGCAACTGCCGTCGGTTTATCATTTGCTAAAAACGAGCCCGATAATTGGTCGTCTCTTTGTACGCCTTGCCGAGTACAAACTGGAAAACATCGTAAAGCCGGTTTACAGTCTGCGGGCGAAACTCGGACTCGACCGCGGCCGAAATCCGTTACTGGGTGGCCAGCATTCGCCAAACATGGTGCTCGCGCTTTTTTCATCAGTCTTTGGCGCGCCACAGACTGATTGGCCGCCCAACACTCGCGCCACTGGCTTCGCGTTCTACGATAGACGAGACTATTTTGGCGAAACTGAAACAAGCCAGGAGTTATCAGCATTTCTTGACAATGGACCGCCGCCCATTGTGTTCACCCTTGGTTCTTCGGCGTTCTGGGTAGCGAAGGATTTTTATCGCGACTCAATCAAGGCGGCTCAGTCGCTGGGACAGCGCGCAGTTTTGCTGATCGGTCATCAAAGAAATCTGCCGGCCGAACCGTTGCCGGAAGGAATCGCGGCGTTTGAATATGCGCCGTTCGGCGAATTGTTTCCGCGCGCGCGCGCGATCGTTCATTCCGGTGGAGTGGGAACGACAGCGCAGGGACTCCGCGCGGGCCGGCCGGTGCTGGTCGTGCCCCATGCTCATGATCAGTTTGACAACGCATCGCGAGCCGCGCGAATTGGAACCGGTCGCGCATTAGACCGAGCGCGTTACAATGTTGACACTGCGACTCGGGAATTACGTTTGTTGTTGGACAGGGAAGATTACTTTGTTAAAGCTGCGGAAGTAGCTGAGCGGATCGCGAATGAGAACGGCGCGCGCGCTGCTGCAGACGCTCTGGAAGAAATGCTAACGCGCTCAACTGGACCGAAACAAAACTATGCTGCTGGTCATTGACGCCGGAAACACAAACACCTCACTTGGTGTTTTCAATCAAACGGAACTTGTCGCCCACTGGCGACTTACCACGGCGCGCTCGCGCACAGTCGATGAGTATGGTGTCCATGCCCGCAATCTGTTCGAACTGGCCGGGCTGGACTTTAAAACGATAGATGCCATCGCCATTTCTTCCGTAGTTCCGCCGCTAAACTACACGTTGAAGACAATGGCCGAGACGTATTTTCATCTCACGCCGCTGTTTGTGGACCACACGACCGATACGGGATTAAAAATACTTTACGAGCCGGCCGCGGACGTGGGCGCAGATCGAATCGTCGATGCGGTTGCGGCGATTCATAAGTATGGTGCGCCGTGTATCGTCGTAGATTTCGGAACGGCCACGACCTTCAATGCGATTGATTCTCAAGGCGCGTATGTCGGCGGCGTAATCACACCGGGAATCATGATCTCGTCTGATGCGCTTTTTGAGCGCACTGCAAAACTTCCGCGCGTCGACATACGTCGCCCGCAGAAAGTTATTGGAACGTCGACAATCGGTGCGATGCAGTCTGGCTTGTATCACGGCTTTGTCGGGTTGGTTGATGGCGTTTTGAAAAAGATGATGGCTGAACTCGGCGAGGGAACTCGCGTCGTTGCGACTGGCGGCCTGGCTTCGTTGATAGCAACCGGTTCGGAGTTTATTGAACACGTGGATACAACTTTGACGCTGGAAGGCCTGAGGTTGATCCACGAACGGACGAACGAACGAATGAGTCCAAGGTCCAAAGTCCAAGGTCCAAAGTCAAAGACATGATAGCGAGTGCTCTTAATGTTTGACTTTGGACTTTGGACCGGGAACTTTGGACCAAGCTGCTGTGAATTACTTCAACTACTTCTCCGAGATCGAAGACACGTTCATTCGCCGTCGCGGTAAACATCTGCTGCTCAGTCCGATGGATTGGGCGTTGATCGAAAGCTGGAAGCAGATGGAAGTTCCGCTTCACGTTGCCCTGCGTGGAATTGAAAAAGCGTTCGATTCGTGGGAATCAAAACCTCGCAAGCGCTCAGTCAAGTCGTTGCTTTACTGCCAGGAAGAGGTGGAGGCGCAATACGCGGAGTGGCGGGAAGCACGTGTTGGCGCGGCTGAGACGAGCGACAACGGCGCCAGTCCGGATACTTTGCCGTTTTCGCGCGCCGCCATACTCGAACACATCGCACGCGGTCGCAGCGCACTTCAGGCGGCGCGTGACCGTAATGTGAACACTGCAAATGACGATCTTAAAGAGGCACTTGCTCGGGCGCTTCAGTTGTTAACCCAAATTGAAGAGGAAGCGAGGCAAAGTGGTTCGAGCGACGCGCAAAAACTTGAGCAGTCGCTGACCGGAATAGAGAGGTTGCTCAGCGACGCCGCCAGGACAAGTATTGAGGCTGACGATCTGCACGCTATCGAGCTTGAAGTGAAGGCGCAGTTGAAGCCTTATCGAAAACAAATGGACGCAGCGGTTTATCAGCAAACGTTCGATAACCTTTTGTTAAAACGCTTGCGTGAAAAGTTGTCCATTCCGCGGCTAAGTTTGTTTTACCTTTAGCTGGCCTGTTTGCCTGTCCATTAACTTCACATCAATAACACCAAGGAGAACCTCAAATGGCTGAAATGACCGTCAAACGACTCGGAATTATTTCTGTCGCGAAGATACAGGCGTTGTTGATGTTTGTGGTTGGTTTGTTTATCGGTGTCATCTACGGATTGATGTTTATGATTTTCGGCGCCGCCATCACTGCCCTCGCGCCAAACAGTGAAGGTCAGGCGCTCGGTGGCGTAAGCACAATTGTCATTGGCGTGATTATCATGGTGGCGTTTCCGATCTTGTATGGACTAATCGGCTTTATCGGCGGCGCGATCGGTGCAGCTACTTACAATCTGGCTGCGAGTGTCGTAGGAGGTATTAAGCTGGAATTGGAAGGCGTCACACCGGCTTACGCACCGCCGCAGCAATGGGGATCTGCTTAACGTCGTCGCCCAGGCATTTTTGTCCTATAACATGCACCGGCGGTAGCCGCGCCACGAAGAACCTTACGAAGCACCGGCACGACGCCTGTGCCAAAAGACTCATGAACTCGCAATCAACTGAAACAAAACAAGAGCCGCTTGAAGTTGAGATTGAGCGGTTGTTGCCCGGCGGCGTGGGGTTGGCCCACGGCGCGGGCCTGACGCTTTTTGTTTCATTAGCTGCGCCCGGCGACGTCGTCCGTTTGCAGATCGATCGAGTTCAGGGAAATGTCGGCTACGCTTCGATCATCGAGATAGTGAAGCCGTCGCCCGAACGAGTTGAACCGCCTTGCCCATATTTTGGTTTGTGTGGCGGCTGTGATTTTCAGCAGTTGAATTATCAAGCACAACTCAAAGCCAAGGCTGAGATCATCCGCGACTGTTTACGTCGCATAGGTCGCATTGAGACGCCGGAAGATATCGTAGTCCACGCCTCGCCGAATGAATGGCGTTATCGCGCCCGAGCATTGTGGCAAGTTGATGCGGAAGCTGCGCGGCTGGGTTATTTCGAACGAGGCTCGCGGCGCGTATGCGACGTTGAGTACTGCGCAGTGTTGACGCCTGAGCTGCAGGATACTCTCGAGAAGGTGCGTGGTGAATTTCGCCGGCAAGCGCCGCCGGTTACGCTGCGGGACATTTCAGCCGTGGCCGGCGACGAAGGAATATCGTTGCGCCCACCGGTCGGACCGTTTGAACAGCGCGAGGTGACGCGCACCATCGGTGGCGAAACATATCACTTCAGCGCTGAAGCGTTTTTTCAGATTAATCACGACCTGCTTCCGTTGCTGATTCGCGAGGCGCTGGGAAGTCTTAAAGGAAAGATTGCCATCGATCTTTACTGTGGCGTGGGCCTGTTTACCCTTCCGCTGGCGAGACAATTTGAACAAGTGATTGGCGTTGAAGCCAACGAGGTAGCGTCGGATTATGCCTGGCTTAACGTCGAGTTCGCCGACTTAGACAACGTTGAGATTGCCACGCTCGATGTTGGCGAGTGGTTAAAGTACTACCGTTCGTTCGAACCGATAGACTTGCTACTACTCGATCCGCCGCGCACCGGAGTTGAGAACCGTGTGATTACCGGCATGCTCAACTTGCGTCCGCAGAGAATTGTTTACGTCTCGTGCGACCCGGCCACGCTCGCGCGCGATCTGAAAAAGTTAATTGCGGGTGGTTATGTTCTTGACTCCGTCGTGGCTTTTGATATGTTCCCACAGACCCATCACGTAGAAACTCTGGCTCGGCTCCGCTTGGCATGAGACCAGAACGGGTGGGCGTCGTGAGGCCGCGAACTCTCGACCCACCTCGAAATGTTAGTACCGCTTGTTAACGGGAGCGATTCCCAAATCAGCCCGACCTCGCAGGAAGGAAAGTTATGAAACGCACCCTCTCGTTCACCCTGTTTGTCCTTGTCGTCTGTCTGCCCTCTGCAACTTTTGCACAAACGTTTGCCCGCATTGCTGCCTGGAACCAGCAAGGCGTTGAGTTTCCCACGAACCAGAGTGGTCCGGTTCCCATTCATAAGCCCGGTGCTTTACGCGCGGCGATTGCGGCGATCAATGCCGATGTGATTGCGCTGTCGGAAGTGAACTCGCGCGCCGACATGGACCAGATCGTCGCCTCGCCTTTCGCCAACGGTTTTCGTTACAAAGTGAACATGGACAACACGCAGCCGGTGCCGCAAAAGATTGCGGTGCTTTTCAAGGATAGTCCGAACATCTCGGTCACCAATCGTCGCGCGATTCCAGGCTCCGACGACAACCTGCCGGAGCGAAACCGGAAGGCGTATGCGTTTGACGTCCGTATTCGAAACTTCGACTTTCTGCTGATTGCCGTCCATTTGAAATCGGGACGAAACAACACGGAACGAAACATTCGCAACCGTCAGGCGTCAGCCATCGCTGCCTTCATCCGCCTTCAGATTGATACCAAACCTGAGAAGGACGTGTTGGTGGTGGGCGACTACAACATGGTTCCAGGTGAAGATGATTTGAACTTTGACGCGCTGAGTCCGGGGCCGTCCAACAACGAGCTGCTGCGTTTTATTTCAACGGAGATTCCCGGCGATCCGCCGACGCACATTGGCGAATGCGTGAATCAAAGTACGTTCACGGGAAATCCGCTCGATGGTTTTTCGATTTCTGCCGTGCAGACGCGCGAATGGACGGGCTTGATTCAGGCACTGCCGCTACATCGAACGCTACCGACCGCGTTTCGCGGCTGCACGCGTTACAAGCAGCGCGTTTCAGATCACATTCCACTCGTCGCGAGGTTTAGAGTTAACGGTGTGGATGATGATTAAGTACCTCGGGAAGCGGGCGCTTGCGCCCGCTCCTGATGACGACCGGGCTTAATCCAAGTTATTGATTTCTATTCAAGCTTTGACTGGTTACAATCAGCCGTGGCGCTGAAGGCGCGAAATAACAATTCCGGTTGGCTGGTCCGCGCTTTCAGCGCTTCCAATCCCGGGATGAGCACTTCTTCCCTGGGCCGGTGGCCCAGGCTGTTACAGTTCGCGCCTTCGGCGCTTTCAACGAATATGCACTCTTGACCTCACTGACCGCTAATTGAGTTCCGGCTAACACCCTCAGCCTAATCGGCGGCGCAATGCACAAACTGAAGGAGTCGTTTGCTTCGGCTCCACTCATGCAGTTGGCAAGCGCGTTTGCCACAGGCGTGCTCGCCACGAGTTATTTCGGCATGCCATTGGCTGCGTGGTCGAGTCTATCCATTGCGCTTGCTCTAGCCACACTGATCGCACTCGGAAAGAAACAACGCCTGGTTGCGACTTGGCTCGCGACGTCTTCATTCTTGGCACTCGGCGGCGCGGCAGCACTCTTCGAAAAGCACAACGTTCGTTCGGACAGCCTCAAAAACCTGTTCGAGACGAACGTTGTTTCGTTAGGCGCGCCTGTCGAGATCACGGGAGTGCTGCAACGCGATCCTGAGTTCGCGTTCGACCGTGTTTACCTGAACCTGGCAGTTGAGCGCGTTAGGTACGAGCGTAACGAAACGGTGGCGTCAGGCGCAGTGGCTTTGCTGGCGCAGGTCCCAGGCAAAACGCGGGATCGTTTCTCGGCTCTCGATCTACGCTATGGCGCCCGCATTCGTTTAATAACGACGCTCGAACGCGCCGACGAGTTTCGCAACCCCGGTGTTTCGCCGTTCAGTGAATATCTCGACCGGCGGGGATATGACGCGAGTGCTTTTGTAAAAAGTCCGCTGCTCATCGAACGCCTCGACAACGAACGTGTCTTCGTGCCACTTGCTCTTCTTTACCAGTGGCGCCGCAAATTACAAGGAGTGACTGATTTGACGTTTTCACCGGAAACTGCCGGTGTTCTCAACGCTGCGCTACTGGGGAATCGTTACACGCTTTCGCGTTCGTCAACAGAGCGATTTCGCGAAGGCGGAACGTTTCATGTGTTGGTTATTAGTGGCTTACACATAACCTTTCTCGGCGGCGTGGTCTTTTTCATCGTTGGACGGCTCACGAAAAACAATGCTTTGCGATTCGTGTCTTCGGCAACCGTGTTGTGGTCATACTCCTTAGCTGTCGGGGCCGAGCCGTCAGTTGTCCGGGCCGCGCTGATGGTCACGATTGCATTGCTGGCGCCGCTATTGGCGCGTCGCGCATCGCCGGTAAATTTGCTCGGCGGTGTTGGGATGGCATTACTCGTTTGGCGGCCGAGCGAGTTGTTCGATCCGTCATTTCAACTGACGTTCCTTTCGGTGGCGGCTATCGTTGTAGTTGCGTGGCCACTCCTGGAACGCATGTCGGCAATTGGCAAATGGCGACCGACGCGCGAATCGCCGTACCCACCGGCTTGCGCAATTTGGTTGAAGACTTTTTGCGAAGCATTGTTCTGGAGCGAACGTCAGGGACAACGCGAATTAGCACAGGCTAATTACAAATATCGGTTGTTGAAGTCACCAGCGGCGCTCGTGCTCGAACGTCTGCATCTTCAAGCGGCGTTGAGGTATGCGTTTGCAGCCGTTGTTGTGTCGGTCAGCGTTCAGGCCGTGTTGGCGCCGTTTCTGATTGTTTACTTTCACCGGCTGTCGTTGGCATCGGTTTTATTGAACATCGGCGTCAGCGCATTAATGGCGGTCATGATTTCTATCGCCGTCGCGAGCTTGTTAGTTGTGCAGCTAAGTCATTCGCTGGCCCAGCCGCTGATTAGCCTTGCGGAGAACTTGAATTGGTTGATGGTCCATTCGGTGGATCCGTTTGCAGAGGCGGGGCTGGCGTCGTTTCGATTGCCGGAATACTCCGGATTGTCATCGCTCGTCTACGCGCTCCATTACCTTCCGATGGCAACGCTGCTCATGATGTTGTGGCGATGGAAGCCTATGGAACCTCCGCCGAGGACGATGAGACGTCCTGTGGTGAAGTGGGTTGCCCTGGCACTGTCAGCGCAGTTTGTAGTCACTGCGTTAATCGTCTTGCATCCGTGGAGCACCGGTACAAACGAACAAAGACTTCGTGTCGATTTCCTGGACGTAGGACAGGGTGATTGCGCGCTCGTCACGACGCCAGACGGTACTACGTTGTTGATTGACGGCGGCGGCCGTCCGGGCCCCTTCAAGAGCAACACTTCGCCTGATGACACTGAACAGCAGTTTGAACGCGATGCGCGCGGCATTGGCGAGGCGGTCGTATCCGAATATTTGTGGTGGCGTGGGCTTGACAGGATCGATTACCTCGTCGCGACGCATGCAGATGCCGACCACATCGACGGATTGAATGATGTGGCAAAGAATTTTGCGGTGCGTGCTGCATTCGTTGCGAGATCGCCCGCTAGCGATCCTGAATTGCTCAGGTTTTCAACTACGCTTGCGTCTCGCGGTGTGCCTCTTCGTCATATTGGCGCAGGAGATCAGTTACGCCTGGGACATGTCGAGCTGAATGTTTTGTGGCCGGCGCCAGACGTGAGCGCGCAGTCGCGATCAGGTAACGACGAATCGTTAGTTTTGCAACTGCGGTATGGTGAGAGAACTATTCTGTTCACAGGAGATATTGAGGCAGCGGCGGAACATGGTCTCCTGCGAGCTTATTCTCAGCTTTCGGCGGATGTTGTTAAGGTGCCGCATCACGGCAGCAAGACTTCTTCGAGACAGTCTTTTGTAAACGCGACTTCACCGCGACTTTCAATGATTTCCGTCGGCGCAACGTCAATCTTTGGACACCCAC
>CAVSTX010000002.1:0-367266 GCA_963730985.1 Pyrinomonadaceae bacterium | reverse complement strand
CGGTGAATACCCCTGATGGCGGAGACGAGCTGCCCAGTCTTCAATGGTTCCCGCGCTTAAAGCCTGAAGGGCCAACCCTTTCCCAGCATGCTTTGCAAATTGCTCCAAATCTGAACTATAGGCAGTTGTCGTTTTGTCGCTGCGATCATGTGTTGAGAAGTAGCCAGTCAAAAACTCTCGAATCGCCTCTCCGATTTGCATGCACACACCCCAAAATAAGTCCCTCTTCTGGGACCATGTAGTTGAAGAACCTGTTATTTGTAGAGTGGGTGGGGTCTAAAAAGCTGAGGGGAGTTTAATTGCGATGGTTCGGGGTTACAAGTATGGCGATAAGCTTATATCGCTGCATTTTACTGGTCAGGGACTATCATCGTGCGACGATCCCTCAGTTTTGGCTAACCCCCTAACGACAACCGGAAGCCATTTGGACTTGAACGTTAGCGCCAACGCAATTGACTTGGGAAGGCGTCGGAGACTATCTTGCGCAATGATTTAATCGGGGCTGCACTTTCACGAGCCTTGCATTCCTGCAAACTCGCCGTTTGCTAAAGCCTCAAAATATCAGTTTGGATAACTAAGAATTATTGCCATGCCCCTCTCACTCCTCGATCGAGAAACGCTGTACTGCTCTCAGGGAGATATCTCCGGCCGCCGTGCGCCTAAGAAAACCTTCGTAAAAGCACAAAGCGAGTGGTTGATCGATCCGAGCGGGCGTAGATACCTCGACCTTCAAATGTGCAACAGCGCCGCGAACTTCGGCTACGGATCGTCAAAGCATCTTGAAGCTCTCAACTTGCAAGCAAGTGCACTACCGGCGCTCGCCTCAGAGTTCATTCACGAACAAAGAGTGAGACTGGCGGAAGAGATATGTAAGGCTACCCAAAAGAGATTCGGCGTTAAAGGACGCGTG
Organism: Pyrinomonadaceae bacterium; assembly: GCA_963730985.1. GTDB lineage: Bacteria > Acidobacteriota > Blastocatellia > Pyrinomonadales > Pyrinomonadaceae > PSRF01. Next base: position 366,356 of record CAVSTX010000002.1, on the reverse strand, counting down.
CATTTCAGTGTGGGTGGCTCTCAAGCTATCGACGACATGATCAAGTTAGTAGCTCGGCTGACAGGTACAACGCGTGTTTTCGCGTTTGAGGGAAGCTATCACGGCCGCACCCTGGGAGCGTCAAGGATTAGTGGGTCATATCGCTATCGAGCCGGTTTTGGCGGCACTGCATCAGCGGACTTTGTGCCTTTCCCATATTGTAATCGTTGTCCTTTTGGTGCCGAACCAAAAACCTGCAATTACCACTGTATTTCGCAGTTTGAACGCCTGTTCGAAGGCGAAGGAGGGGGACAGAACGACGGTTCAGGTGTTCCAGAATGTCGCGCTTTTGTGGCGGAGCCCGTACTCGGGCGCGGGGGCTACATTCCGGCGCCACAAGAATACTTTTATCGTCTGAAAGAGGTGCTCGATAGACACGGCATTCTCTTTGTAGCAGACGAAGTTCAGATGGGCCTCTTCCGCACAGGAAAACTTTGGTCCATTGAGAACTACGCAGTTATCCCAGACATCATCGTCTTCGGAAAAGCACTTACAAACGGAATGTATCCCGTTGCAGGTGTCTGGGCACGTGAGCCGCTGATGGATGCCGAAAATTGGCCGGTGGGTTCTTCACACGCCACCTTTGCTGCCGCACCGCTCGGTACCGCCCTCGGGATGGCTACCATGAAGCTCTGCGAATCCCGAGATTGGAGCCAACGTGCCGAAGAGGTAGGAGATGCCTTGGAAATTATTTGCCAGCGTCTTTTGACCCGATTCCCTCAGATCAGATTCGTTAATCGCATTGGGGCGGCGCTCTCTCTCGATATCGCCGATAAGGAGGGATCGCCGCAGGCTCCATTGGCACGTCGAGTAGTAGAAATTGGTTTACAAGGCGATCTCAATGTTAGCGGAGAAGCTATGGGCATTGTTATGACAGTCGGAGGCGGGCGCGGGAACATGATCATGCTGGCTCCATCGCTGGATATGGCTGACTCCTCGTTTGGATTGTGCGAGAGCCTCTTGCAGCAGACTTTTGCTCGCGCAATCGCGGAGGAATCGTGAGAACCGATTCATGGGTGCTGATTCACAAATAATTATTGGTCTGGGTGGTTCAAATCACGAGGGCTCCGCTGCCTTGTTGCGGGGCTGTTCTATCGAAGTTGCGATTGAACAAGAGAGGGTGACTCGCAGAAAGCATGGTCGTTCATGGTGGTGGGAAAACCCTGTCGGTGCAGCGGTCGAATATTGTTTAGACGCCGCGCAGGTTTCAATGGACGACGTTGTTAGATTTGTTAGCAGCGATTTGATTCCCAAGCGCGTTATAGAGCAGTACCAACCCAAGCTTGTGCGGCTCTTTCCGCATCACCTCTGCCATGCTGCCTCAGCCTGCATTATACTACCGCCCAAAACAAACGCTGCACTTCTGGTCTACGACGGAATGGGCTCGATTCGAAGCAAGCCGAACAACGCTGGCAAGGTTCTCAGAGAAACCTTCAGCTTCTTCGAGCTGACTGAGGAAGGACTCCAATGCCTTGGTGAGACGTTGGGCGAAAGCCTAGTTGAACACGATGATTTTCCCAGCGGCTGTAGTAATTCAATCGGAAAGATTTATGACATGGCCACCGCGATCTTGGGATTCGATGAATCCGACGCTGGGAAAACTATGGGACTTGCTGCTCATGGCAAGCCTAAATATCTGGATGCTATTATGGGATTCCTCAGCCTGGGCAATGATTTCTCGTGTTGCCTTCGCTATGACGCAAGCGACCCATCACTAGGTAGTTTCTTAAAGGGGCTGATAGCAGACTCCTCAGATTTTGCTGTCAAAGCGGACGTTGCGGCGTCCATTCAATCAGTGCTTGAAAAAACGTTGCTCCATGCTTTTTCACTATTTCGTTCAAAGAAATATGAAGTGTTTTGTGTGGCTGGAGGATGTGGCCTTAATTCAGTGGCGAACGGCCTCTTAGCGCAACAGCTACCGCCGAGTTGCCAGTTGATCGTGCCACCCTTTGCTGCCGATTCGGGCTTGGCATTTGGTGCGCTTTGGTTGGACCGACTTGCTGAAACTGGAAGCATACCAACATTGAACCTGCGCGGCGCCCCGCTGGCACCGTCGGCTGCACGCCCCGGTCGGATCTACGGTCCTGCCCGATGTCTTGAAGCCGCCCAACAACATTATCCGGATTTGGCGCATGACCCAGGGGTGCACGATGCTCGAAGTTTAGCTGCAAGACTTGCATCCGGGAGTGTGATTGGCCTTTTCAACGGTCCTTCCGAAGTCGGACCACGAGCGTTGGGTGGTCGGAGCGTGCTAGCAGACCCACGCTCGGCACTAATGCGCGAGTACATAAATCGAAAAATCAAACTGCGAGAACCTTTTCGTCCCCTGGCTCCGATGATTTTGGAAGAGCGGTATGACGAATACTTCGAGGATCGCAGGCGCGCTGATGGCTACATGCTGCGCGTCGCTCGGGCCACCGATCGTTGTTGTGAATTGGCGCCTGCAGTAGTACATGTCGATGGCACAGCCCGCGTTCAAATCGTGGGCATCAATGATGACCCCTTTCTTCGAGATCTCTTGCACGCCTTTGAGGACGCGGCGGGTGTACCAATCCTTATCAATACGTCGTTCAACCGTCGTGGAGAGCCAATCATAGAAACTCCCCAAGATGCCCTCGACGCCTTTTTCGGCATGAACCTAGACGGGCTTTACATGGACGGAGTGTTCTTTGTCCATCCAAATGCAGAGGCAATCTCGTGAACAGCGGTTCCCAGGCTTGATGATGAGTAGAGCGTACGCAGTGATTGGTAGAAACGAGATCGCGCACTAGGAAGCGACAACAAGAAATGGAGAACGCGAGCCCACTGCAAGCCTTCGAACTGTCGCCGACCAATTCTGGGATCTATGCGGGCTCTGATATCACGGAGATCGCCAGGGGAAAGCGCAATGCCACTGTTGGCAAAGAATCTCAGCGTCTCAACTGGATAACGGTTGTAGGCCTCGGCGAGCACCCGAACGGTTGCGCGATGGATTATGGGATGGTCGTGTTGGATTGGTCCAATCATGCTCCATAGTCCTTCGCGCGGCCAAAGACTAATGAATTGGCCGAGTGCGTTGAGAATGCGGAGCGCCTTGCGCGTTTCAGCGTTGCGCAACGATTCGGCCAGGTGATGGTCATAAACAGATAACCGCACCTGATCTTTGGAAGTTTGGGATGTGTATTCATACCAGCGCATGGCTTTTCGACGCTGCGATGGTAAGAGCGTTGCGTACGAAGCGATGGGATTGAAACCATCCTCAAAGACCATGTCGAATTCGTCAGTGAATCCGCGCGCGTAGCCCCGTTCTCGACCGGGCTCGTACTCGATTATTTGGGGACACTCGCGGAGCACACGATCAATATGTTGATCCAGCATGTTGTCATAGTCATATCCATTGACAACGTACATGTAGATAGATGTCGCTTGAAAGAAGTCAACTGTGTTGGGAGGAGTCTTATTGTCAAATGAATTGAAGCGTTCCTCCCAGAGCTGTTTTGTTGCCTGAAGATCATTTGCTGCCGAAAAGATGAAGAGGAAATTTCCCAGTTGAAACTCCAGATCTTGATAAATCTCTTCGATATACGGCTGCAAGACGTCAATGTCTTCGTGACGCAAGACGCCACCTTGCTCTAAACGATCCAGAATGGGTAGGAATGCATGTCGAGCAGTATTGCGGAAGAAACGGCGCATTCCCTCGAGGTCGCCATTGAAAACATAGCGATCACGTTCTGCGAAGATGAAATCGGCAAACCAGTCGAGTTCATCGTCGGTGAATTTGTTTTCCGAAAGAATAGCCGAAAAAGCCGCCGTGGCCATCTTGCTCACGTTGGCGTACTCGTCAGGATGAGTGTTGTCGGGTCCGATTTGACTCATTAGACCGAGCACACGGCCTAACCGACGTAGTCTGGGCACGGCAGGGTCAGCATAGTAGGGTCCAAATTGAGGGTCGGATAGAAGATCAGTAGGTTTTCCGCTTTGGAGCAGAAGACGTACGACTTTATCTGTTGCATAGATGTTGGCTTCTGTGCGCGACAAAATGCTTCCGGTGCTGGCGCCTTCTGTCAACACCTCCAAAGCAGTAGCGTCAGGCAGATGAGCCGCAGCCTGTATCATCGCGCGCCAATGACGCTCAATCATCTGGGCACGTTCCTGAACGCGGATTTCGCCGCGTTCCAGCGCCTCGACGTCAGCGCGGGCGCGATTAAACCATACTCTGAAGTCCTGCGGATTATCACCGGCCAGGTCGACCATCAGTTCTTTGGCAAACGCAATTAAACGTTGCTCTGCAAACGGATCCGAGAGGCCAAGCGGGCTTGCCACAATGTTGGCGACAAGCGGGAAACGGACGTTCGGATCGAATAAGAAATACGTTCGAACGGCCGCAATGATCTGGTGACGGTGATCTAGTTCTCTCAATACTCGATTCAGTCCGTCGGGGGTGCGCAATGAGAAAGGACACTCTGGTAACTCCAAAGCCTTCGCAAGGAAATATTCTTGAGTGCGTTCATGTAGAAATCGCAGCCGACCATCATCGGTATCGGCAAGAATGCCGAGATCCTTGAACACCCGCAGGAACTCGCCGCTCTGACCTGTGCCTGCCGCGGATTGCATAAGATCGATCGCGCGGAATTGATCTTCATTTCGCTCGATCGTCAAGAATGCCGCTCGAGCTAGCACAGTTGCAAGATTGTTTGCGTCATGGTCAGAGTAGCTATGAGCCAACTTAGCCTTGAAGATCTTGTCGTAGATATGTCGGGCTGGACCATGAACCCAGTTCATAGCGTCAAGCGTCCCGCTTTGAACGACTTCATCGGAGACGCCAGCTAGAAGGTATGGATCACGCAGTCGCTCAATCGCCTGTGGCGGTAAACTGTCAAAGATGCTTGGCTTCGTGATGGACAGACAAAGCAGATCTATGGCCTCTCTCAGTTCTTCATCGGTGAGGAGGCCGAGTTGAATTGAATGAACTACTGAGGGGGTGTTGGCGGGATTCCAACAAACGGCAGCAAGACGCCCTCGATCTTCGCGCGTTGAAAGACGATTCCATGTCTCCTGTCGGACGCTCGCGATTATTCGAATTGGCGGTCGAGGGGGAAGGAAATAACAGAACCGGACGACATCTCGCAGCAGGTTAGCAACGGAATCAGAGGACACCGCATGCTCGTTAAGTGCATCGAGATAGATTATAAGGCGGCGGTTGTTGTGCCTCAGCCAGAGTTCGAATTCAGAAAAATTCAGGGGCGCCCGGGAGCCAAGTCCACCAATTTGACCACTCAGGAATTCTCCGAAATCCTGTCCAATGCTTATCGCATTCCCAGAAGTCAAAAAGACACCGGAGCGGTCATCGCTTTTGTAGTGATCGAGCAATCGCATTCCAAGCACAGACTTTCCCACACCCGAAGGCCCAGTTACTACGGTCAAGGGCTTATCCGAATCCAAAAAGTTGCTGAGTTGCGCTTCTACCGAACGTCGTCGAACAAACAGCCCGCGAATGTCTCGATGTCCTCGATAAGCGTGGGAAGCCATGAAGTCTCTATTTGTGCGACCGATTCTCCAGTCGAGGAGGCAGGGTATGAAGATTGTCTTGGCACTGGTAAAGGAAGGCGATTCCAATACCGGCAGAGTGATTGCCTCAATGACTTCGTCAAAATTCGCAGAGATATGAATGATGCGATCTTTTCCGAGAGCCTTTGTAAGCGCGGCGTCAACTGCTGGTACCCTCAAGCTACACCAATAGACGCGCGAGCCGCGATCCTTCATTGCCCGTCCAATTATCTGAGCCAGTGCCGCATCTTCGCCGCTATATCCGCTGACAATAAGATCCGCCGTGGCCAGCCTTCGCTTCAGGAATTGGTGGAATTGTCTTGGATAAGCTCCCTCTTTCAATTCCTCGTCTGTAATGTGAGTAATCGTGCGGCCGTTGAGACAACCATGCAGCTTCAGATAAGGCACGCGATTAGGTTCTCGCATACCTGCATCGGCCTCATCCGGCATTGCAATACCTTTCGCGTAGACTCTCAAGATGGAGAGTCCGAGCGCTTGCTCAGCTATTTCCAGCATGGTGTCGAAGTTCGTAGTAACAACTGTGTCCAGAGCCATTTTCTCAAGCGCCAGAGCCAACAACATATAAGCGTCAGACGGTTGCCGATTCTGGTTAATTTCAAATGTCGCGTCGACCAACCTGGCGCGTCGTTCGGACTCGCGCGTTTTGGAAAAAAAGAGATTGACTTCACGAGCGATTGTGTTTTGGTCAGCGGCGGCAAATGGCTTTCCCAGCACGAGTCGAAAGAACTGCTCCCTAAATTGCGCGAAGGTCATTCCTCCGGAACTGATATCTGCACCAGCGCCCAGAAACAAACAGATGTCTCGATCGCTGCGTCGTCGCTGTCGATCCTCGATCAGCTTGCTAAGCTCGGGAACGGGTGTAGGTCTCTCCTTCATTTGTTTGCGGTAGAACGGAAGCGTTACTGCCACTCCAGGGAATCGTCATCAACTGAAGAATAATGTATGTCGTCAAAACGAATTAGTTGTGATGTGGTCATCATCGGCAACGGAGCGATTGGCCTTGCTTGCGCCTTTGCGTTGATTGAAAGCGACAAGGACTTATCAATTGCAATAGTGGGCCCAAGGTCCCGACCGCGCGGCGCTACTGCAGCAGCCGGAGCAATGCTTGGTTGCCATGCTGAGATTACAGCGCACGGTCTATCCAGCGCACTGGGGAGACAAAAGTTCTCCTGGCACCACCGCGCAAAAGCACTCTGGCCCGAGTGGCTTTTGCGGCTGGCCGACGGCGGATCAGTTCCCGCGATGGTTGAGGGAACTTTCGTTCTTTGCAATGCCGTTTCAGGCAGTCTTGAAGACGCAAACTTTTCAACGATTCTGCGCCAACTTGCAGCTGATCGCGTAGTACATGAGCAAGTTGATCCTCGTAACGTTCCAGGCCTGAAACCCACGATGGACGCGCGCGCCTTCCGAGTGGTCCACATACCGGACGAGAACGCCATAAACGCCTTAGCGTATCTAGCCTCCCTAGAGCGAGTCATCGCTAACGCTCCGCATGTAACCTTTGTCGATGATCTTGCGATCGGATTGCGGTTAGAACGAGACGATTCAATATCTGGCGTGCAGCTAAACGGAGGTGAAGAAATAGGTGCCAAGCAAGTACTCCTAGCGGCGGGTGTTGGTTGCCAAGCCCTTATCGAACGTTGCGCGCCGCTGAAGGACTGTATTCCTCGAATCTTTGCTGGAATCGGTTCATCAATCGTCGCAGGACAACCCTCGGAACGTATCACCCATGTTCTAAGGACGCCGAACAGGTCGTTCGCCTGCGGATTGCACGTAGTGCCACGCGGTGATGAGCTATACATTGGCGCCACAAATACCGTCCGCGAAGGAGAGGAGACGGTACCGCGACTCGTCGACGTACAGTTCCTTCTGGATTCGGTAATACCGCAGATCAGCGAGCAAATACACGCTTCACCGATGCTTTCAATCGCCACCGGTTCCCGTCCAATTGCTAGCGATGGATTTCCACTTCTTGGTGCGACACCAATTGGCGGATTGTTCGTAGCTACGGGAACCTTTCGAGACGGGATTCAGCTATCTCCGCTTCTGGCTCAACACATGGCCAACCTCTTAATGGGCGGGCCGGGAATATTAGAAAACCCATTTCAACCGGTACGCCAACCATTGTGGACCCTGAGCCTGGACGAGGCTGTAGCGTTGTGCACCGAACACTATATCGGTGTTTTCTATGAAAATGGCTGTCACCTCCCAAAGGTGGGATGGGAAGAGTTCTTGTCTGAGATCCTTCGGAAAGAAGTTCGAGAAATATACGAACACTATGACGAAGGTCACCTTCCCCCAATAGACTTTGTTCATTTATTACGTAAGCGAAAGAAATTAGGAATACCTTCGAGCCTGTGAGAGGCTCGCTTGAAACCCGCGCAGTTCAGTCCCGTGGTCACGATAATTCTTAGTTATCCAAATGAATGGCGGGGCAGGCTTTCTCACTTCGAGTAAAGCGGTAGATCAACTATTCTGACGGGTCTATGGCAACAGGATGGAAACAACCCGGAAGCGGAATCGATCCCGCGAGGCTCATTCTTGCTGCGCCGGTTATTTTTGTCGTGCACGTGATTGAAGAGGCGCCGGGTTTTGTCGAATGGTTCAATAGCATCGTCCCGCAGGGTATTAATCAACAAATGTTTATGACCGTTAACATCTGGGGCCTCGTAATTACTCTGCTTGTGACCGCCTTGTTTGCGCTCGTGCGCGATAAAGTCACTGCTTATATCGCGGTGGGTTGGTTGGGGACGCTGATGTTTGGCAACGCGATCTTTCATATAGTTGCGACTTTAGTATTCAGGAAATACGCGCCCGGAGTGGTCACAGCCACACTCCTTTACTTGCCTTTTTTCACTTGGTTTGTGGTGGCTGCAATGAAGCGTTACCGCCTGGCGCCGTTGCTAACTGCGATCGTGATTGCAGTTGGCGCAGCCCCGATGCTATTACATGGTTATCGAATCGTATTTGAAGGACGCAGGCTCTTTTAAACACGATAACCTTGCCACCTGCGACCGGAAAGGCACGCACCAACTATGAAACTGCTCAAGATCTCTTTAATGCTGGCCCTTCTGTCTGCTTTGCCCGTAATCAACAGCGGGGCAGTTGCTTCGCAGGCGCAATCCAACGCCTGGCAACGTTACAGCGCAAGGGGTTTTTTGGTGATGCTTCCGAGCGCGCCGACTTCAATGGAGATAGCATTACCGAATAACTTTGGCGAACGCCCGCGGACCGGTTGGTTGTTTAGTTCTTACGAAGACAAGGTGGTGTACGTAGTTCTCGTTTGCGACAAGAGACGCGATTCTCTTTCCCGGTTCATCAAGGAAGTTGACCAATACCCCATCAGGGCGTCAGCGCAGAACTTCGATCACGATCTGTCGGGAGAAGGTTTTTCTGGTAAGCAATATAGTTTCACCGTGAATCCCGATCTGAAAGGCGTCGTTCGTTTCTACGTAACAAAAGACAAAGTGTACGTAGTAGAAGCTTTGGGTGAGAACATCGATACAGCTTCAGTAAAACTGTTCTTTGACTCTTTCGCGGTAGGAGATGACGACCAGGCGTTAAAGGTGCCGGAACTAAACCAACAGCCAACTGATTCTGCGGCTAATGCCGGCAGCAAGGCAGACGCCTCAAAGATTTTTACCGGCAAAGAAGTTACCACCAAGCCTCGCATTATTATGAAACCCGAGCCGATGTACACAGATGAGGCACGCCAAAGGCAGGCAGTGGGAACGGTGGTGCTGCGCGCAGTTCTTTCGTCAACCGGACAGGTCGTTCAAATACGCGAAATCAGCGGTCTGCCTCACGGCCTCAGTGGACAAGCAATAACTGCCGCACGTAGTCTGAGATTTATTCCGGCCACAAAAGATGGACAGCCCGTCCACATGTTTATTCAACTCGAATACAACTTCAATCTTTATTAGCCTTCGCATTGCGGCATTGGGATTGCCAAAAACTTCTGCACGTCGATCACCTGCTGGTAATCGCATAAGAACCACGCAGCCGGACGAAAGAGGTGTACGGTTGTAAAGCGAAATTGAATTCGAGTGACCAGGAACCAATGCCGGTAAAAAGCGACGACCTTCACGGAAATGTGCCTGATCGTTCAGGGACTGCCTTGCTGTTGATTGACGTTGTAAATGATTTTGAGTTCGAGGGTGGCGAGGCCTTGCTCAAACTCGCGCTGCCCGTGGGTGAAAAGATCGCCAACCTCAAAAAGCGGGCGAAACAAGCCAAAATCCCGGTGATTTATGTAAATGACAACTTCGGCAAGTGGCGGTCCGATCTCAACAAGATCGTTTCACACTGCCTGGAGGATGGGGTTCGAGGCGAGTCGTTCGTAAAGCTTGTAGTGCCGGACGCCGATGATTATTTTGTTTTGAAGCCAAAGCATTCCGGGTTCTACTGCACCAGTCTCGATCTGCTGCTTGAGCATCTCGGCGCGCGTAACTTGATTCTCACGGGAATCGCAGGCAACAACTGCGTGCTGTTCACGGCCAACGACGCTTACATGCGCGACTTCAACCTCTACGTGCCTTCCGACTGCACCGTGTCGCAAACGCGTGAGGCCAATGAATATGCTTTGGAGCAGATGGAGACAGTGTTGAAGGCGGATATCCGGACGGCGGACGAACTTGATCTGGACCAACTTAAGACTGCCACTAAAGAAAAACAACAAATCGCAGCAGCAGACCAACGCGCGTAGCAAAATTTCACCCGAACGGTTCGTCGATCGACTTGCTCTGTTTTGTAAAGAACCTTGGACCATCCGGCGCGATATACAGGCAGTCTTCTAAACGCATTCCAAACTCTCCGTAAATTACAACCGTCGGCTCGTCGCTGAAGCACATCCCAGGTTGAATTGGAGTCTTGTTGCCGCGCACGAAGTTGGTCCATTCGTGGTAGTCGAGCCCGATGCCGTGGCCGGTGCGATGGGGTAAACCGGGAAGTTTGTAGTCAGGACCAAAGCCCGCGTCGGTTATGACCTTTCGAGCGGCGGCGTCTACAACTTCACATGGCGCACCAATCTTGATGGCTGCAAAGCCGGCGTCCTGAGCTCTGCGTTCCAAATTCCAAATGTCGCGCTGCCGTTGCGTTGCTTTTCCAAAAACGAACGTGCGTGTGATGTCCGATTGATAACCGTCGACCGTGCAGCCTCCATCCATTAACACAACATCGCCTTCGCGAAGCTTCTGCGGCGTACTACTCCCATGTGGGAAAGCCGTGTACTTACCAAAACTGCAAAAGATGCCTCCATCGACGCCGAGGGCGTGAAATGCCGCTGAGCAGTTGCGCGCGAATTCATCCTGCGTCATGCCTTCCCGCATACTGTCGTGCGTGGCCTTGTAAGCCACGATGGCTATTTCGTTTGAACGCTTTAGCAGCGCCAGTTCTGCCGGAGATTTGAACATCCGGCAGCCCGCAGTAACCGGAATGGCATCGACCAGTTGGACCCGCGGTGCAGCTTTACGAATTCCATCGATCAGAAAGAACCGTACACGTTCTTCAACACCAACGCGGCCCACGCGCAGTCCGCGATCGCGAAAAACTTCGGCAACACGTTGATAGGGACTCTCGTCTTCCTCCCAAAAGCGAATGTCGTCCCCAATTTTGATCAGCTCGCGCGCCTTCTCTTCCTCAAACTTCGGAACTACCCACGCTATTTCGCCGCGACGCGGAATCACGACCGCAAACATACGCTCACTCAAACTCCACCGAACGCCCGTGAAATAGAACATAGCCGAGCCCGGCTCAATGTAGATTGCGTCAAGACGATGTTGCGTCATGAGGCGTCGGGCCTTCTCGATTCGTGCGCGACGTTCATCTAAAGAGATGGGAACCACGCCGTTGGTCATTCTCTTCAACTTACGAATGGAATCGGGAATGTCGCGGTCTTGTACTTCGTTTGGTCCAACTGTCGCCGCGTCCACAGAATTTCCCAACAAAGCCGCGCCGGCGAGGGCGGCCGATCCGCGCAGAAAGTTTCTTCGGTCAATGCACATAGTTTTTTGGAAGGTAGTTTGGTCTCGGATATCGCGCGCCATCCTAATTGAGACAACATGGATTATCAAAATTTTGAAGCTCTGCGTCAGAACATGAGTCGACACCCCTCACAACTGAGAGCTACACGAAGTCAGAACCGGGAGCGGTAGCGACCGGGTTCATGTTGAGAGCGCTATCAACTTGTTTCTTGGATCGCGTCCTGAACCTGGTCGCTGTCGGTCACGGTTTTTGGGCTTTGCCTCAAAAGTTGCCCGCAGAGGGTTAAGTGAGTAGGTCGGCGAATGCAGAACCGGGAGCGGTAGCGACGGAACTGACGTGGAAATGCAAAGCTGGAAACTTATCGAAAAGTAATCTTGTATTCCAAAGCTTGCCGCAATTCACTGTATCATCCGTCGCTACCGCTCCGGTTCTGTATTCGCCGACCCACTGCGTTGCCTCTTGCCTACATGACATAGCCGCAAAGTCGCGCCTCTACCTTTCGACTTTTGAGGCAAAGGCAGTTTTTTGTGCAGAGACCCAGCTGTGATAAATTCGCCTAAACTACGATCGTAAAGGAACAACTATGGCGGAAGAACCAAGTGGTCCAGAGATTTCTTACGAGATTCGGGTGAAGCCGGGAAGAACCGGCACTGATCCGGAGGCGCCGGATTGGGAAGTGTTGGAACTGGAAGACGGCGAAGTTAAGAACAACGCCGATATTTACGACAACATGACGTTGGCCGAAGCCAATCAGATTGCCGGAATGTGGAGACGCAAGAAGGCGGAAGCTGAAACTGGCGTGTCAGAAGACAACTGAACAATCATCGGCAAAGTCTGTTTGTGAGTCTGTAAAACTGTTACCTGCTCGCTCGGCCGGGAGCAAGACGCTTCTACCCACCATTAACGGCGACAAAACCCGCGTAATTGCCAGGTCAAACGGGATTGAGGAATCAATCGTTGATCCAAAACCCTTCGCCACTTCGTACGCTTCAGCACCCCAACTCAAATAGTTGAGCAACCCGCGATGCGAGATGCGGACAATTCTCTGCTGACTCGGGCTGTAAATTACGTACGCCAAATTCCTTAACGAGGCGCGCCGGGGAGGATTAGTTTTCCGTTCCCTGGCAATCACACTCCAATTGAGGTCGAGGCTCACGCGCGGCCCCTCATGACGTGGAATAGAATCCAGCAACGTAGATTGCGTTAGCAGTACATATACATTCGTGTTCCTCATCAGGAACGATAGATCCTGGGATGAATAACTCGGGTCCATCGGCACATAAGCGGCGCCGGCTTTGAGTATGCCAAGAATACCGACGATCATTTCCGCCGAACGTTCGACACATAGACCGATCAACGAGTTTGGGCCAACATCAAATCTCCGCAGGAACCGCGCCAACTGATTAGCACGCGTATTGAGCTCGCGGTAAGTGAATTCCCTGTTTCCACAGATCAATGCCAAAGCTTCAGGGCTGCGATCAGCCTGAGCTTCAAATAATTCGTGCACACAGTTGTTCACCGAAACGGGAACTGACTGTTCAAACCGTTGCGTGCATTCTTTTCGCTGAGGAGCGCCGGAACTGTTGTGCCGTATGCGCAGTATGTCCTGAACTAAAGTCGTCATCTTCTTTCTATCGAGTTAAGACAAACTGCAAGCGCCTGAACTCGCGTGGCGTAGCTGTGCCGCGTTCATGTGTATCAGATAGAAAGTCAGAAAGCGCGTCGCTTGCCAGAAATAAAACGCAGTCCTGAGTACTGAGTACTGAGTACTGAGTACTGAGTGCTGAGTCCTGAGTGCTGAGTGCTGAGTGCTGAGTCCTGAGTGCTGAGTACTGAGTGCTGAGTGCTGAGTGCTGAGTCCTGAGTGCTGAGTCCTGAGTCCTGAGTTTTGAAGAACACTCAAAAGGTTCTATTCAAAAGCGGTACCTATCAGTTGCGCTTGATACTCAGGACTCAGTACTCAGTACTCAGTACTCCCTTCCCCTTCCAGGAATGCTGCGATTTCCTATTCTGAAAATCCATAAACGTCCACCAAACGTCCCCGCAATCTCCGCTACGACGACCTCAAGTCTCACTTCTTAGAAGACTTAAATGCTGGAGTAGGGCCTGTATTACAGGTTTATTAAATCTCGAAGACAAGAACCGCAGGAGGCGAGATCTACAACAAAACCTCTTAATTCGCGGATTCCTTGTGAACAACACTGTTGCCTCTATCGAGGCTTCCCGCTTTTCAGGGTACTAGCGAATAAAGGTTCTCCAGGAACCACTAAATTCGTTGCGGGGCGAAGCCTACTCAAAAACACATTGGAAAACTGATGAGAAGTCGTAATGCATCGCTGAAACTTCTGCGCGGCCTGGTGCCGGTGTTTGCCCTCGTTCTGGGCGTGAGCACCGCTCACGCACAAACGTCAAACAAAGCACTCGTGCGGCCGAAAACTGTTCGAACCACTTTGCCTGCGGCGATGAAGCCTGCGGACGCTACGCCCATGCCCACGCGCTCGGTCGCCAGCGATCGATACCGGATCGGGCCTGGCGACATTCTGGAGGTCCGCGTTTACAAACTTCCGGATCTCACTCGCGAGGCTTTACGAGTCGAGGAAAGCGGTGTGATTCGCATGCCGCTGATCAAGGAAGACATCCAGGCGGCGTGCCGCACAGAGGGCGAGCTGGCTAAAGACATTGCCACTCGTTACCTCACTTTCATGCGCAACCCGCAGGTAGACGTCTTCGTGAAGGAATACCAATCGCGACCGGTCGCCGTGCTCGGAGCGGTAAACACGCCCGGACGATTTCAGCTTCAACGGCGTATTCGCTTGCTGGAATTGTTGTCGTTTGCGGGTGGACCGGCAGAAAAAGCCGGCGGCAACATTCAACTTGTCCGCAGTTCAAGTTATCCATCGTGCGAAGCGGCAGCGAAGGGCGTTGACGACAGCGGATTGAGAATGAATGTCTTCAAGCTGCGCGATACCCTGGCGGGTAATCTTCGCGCTAATCCGTTTGTACGGCCGGGCGATGTGATCACCGTACTCGAGTACGAACAGATTTACGTTCTGGGAAACGTTCGGAATCCAGCAGCCTTCCCGCTCAAGGAAAGAATCACTCTCTCGGAGGCGATTGCGATGGCGGGCGGAACTTTGCCAGACACTCAGAGCGAGCGCATTCGCATACTCAGACAAAAACCTGAAGGCCTTTCCAAAGACGAAATTCTGGTTGACTTAAGAGCAATCAACAAACGCAAGGCGCCTGACGTGGTGCTGCAACCAAACGACATCGTGGAAGTTCCAACAGCGAGCGGTAAACGGTTCTTACGAAATGTACTTGAAGGTGTGGTGCCCGGAGTGGCCCGTTTTCCGGTACGAGTAATTCGCTGAGTTAGCGTTAGCTGAGGCAGATAAAGTTATGAAGCAAAAACAAACGCGCGGACAATCTTTGGTCGAACGTAAGTCGATGCAGGTAGTTGAACCGGCTGCGGTGGATTATCCGCAGAGATACAACGGCATGCATGTAATTTCGGACGATAAAGCACACGTCCAGGAATTTCTTTTCGCGCTGCGGAAGTATTGGTTGCTCGTGGCCGGTGTAACGCTTCTCGTGTCCGCACTTGTCGGTTTTTACATGTTTCGTCAACCGAACGTTTACGAAGCTACTGTTCGCGTTCAAGTGGACCTCGAAAACCCAAGCCCAACGCTGGGAACTGCCAAAGGTGGAACCTACGTCGTCAACCCGATCAATGACCCGGCCTACTTCAACACGCAACTTCAAATTCTTACCAGCCCGCGGTTATTGCGCACGGTCGTTAAAGATCTGGAGCTCGAACGCGACACTAATTTCCGGGTGCAGCAATCGGCAACGACGCCTTCAAAGTTTCAACAGTTTCTTGGCGGCTCGACAACTTCAACCGAAGCAACAGAGAACACCGCCCTGGATGAGAACGACGACGCGGAGCTTTCGCGTGAGGATTTGGCAGAAGCGACCAGACTCTCACCCTATGTTGAAGCGTTGCGAATGGGTTTGAAAGCTGAGCCGGTAAAAGAGGCGCGGCTGCCTATCAAAGAAACCCGTCTGATCGATTTGACCTTCAGCTATTCAAATCCACAACTGGCCGCGAAGATTGTAAACAAAATCGCGCATACGTTTGTCGTTTCAAACCTTGAGCGCAAAACGGCGAGCAACAAGAGTACGGGCGACATCCTCCAGCAGCGGATCACCGACCTGCAGACGCAAATCAAGGAGCAGGAAAACCAACTGCTTGAATATGCGAAGAACCATCAAATCCTTTCGCTTGATGCAACACAGAATACTGTCGTTGAGCGGTTGACCAATCTCAACCGGCAACTCCTCGAAGCTGAAAATGAACGGAAGGTAGCCGAAGCGGCTTACCAGTCTGCACTAACGCCTGGCGCCGCTGACGCACTCGCCGCCGGCGCAAGCCGGGAGCCTAACGACACCGAAGGGCGGCTTTCGCAACTTGTGCAGCGCCGATCTCAACTGATGGTTGACTTCACTTCTGAGTGGCCGGAAGTGAAAGAGATTGACAATCAGATTGCGTCGCTTGAAAGCCAGTTGAAACAGATGCGCAGTCGCGCGTCATCCGTCGTGTTAACCAATTTGAGCACGCATTACCGGCAGAGTTTGGCGCGCGAACGCGCGCTGCGAGACGCCTTCAACCAACAACGCGGCGAGACGCTTCAGCAAAACGAAGCAGCCGTTAACTATCGCATTCTGCAACAGGAGATTGAGACCAATCGCGGCCTGCTTGACGGCATGTTGGGACGTGCCAAGGAAAATGAAGCAGCTGCGGCAGCGATGCGGAATAACATTCACGTCACCGATTACGCGGTGATACCTGCTGCGCCTGTCGGTCCCAAGCGCGCGCTCTTTACGGGTGTTGCGTTTGGATTGGCTTTGTTAGTCGGGATTGGCCTGGCGGTGTTGTTCGGTTATCTCGATGATTCGTTCCGTTCGACATATGACCTGGAACGAACGTTAAACCTCCGGGCATTAGCATCGATCCCTGCCGCGAGCGGAGGACGCCGGTCACTTTCGGGCTTACGCTCCAACGGAAACAACAATTCGCCGCAGGAGTTGTTGCTTGAACCTAGCGATCCTTTGCCGTTCCGCGAAGCATACCGGCAACTGCGAACTTCGATGTTGTTGTCGGCGCGACGAGGCGATTTCAAATCGATGCTTGTTACATCGAGCGTCCCAGGCGAAGGTCGTAGCACGATGGCGGCGAACACGGCGCTAAGTCTTGCAAAGACCGGCGCGCTGGTATTGCTGATTGACGCCGACCTGCGGAAACCGAACCTGCACAACGTCTTCAATCTCGAAAACGAGCGCGGCCTGACTACCTTGCTTTCGGAAGGTTTTGATCCAAACGATCCGTTACGGTTTGTGCAGCATACCGAGCGGCGCGTTGGCGTGTTGACGTCCGGACCCGTGTTTGACGACTCCGCCGAGTTACTCGGCGCCGATCAAATGCGCGAGATCATTCAATCGCTGCAAAATATTTACGACTATGTGATTATCGACTCGCCCCCAATCAGCTACTTCACCGACGCTGTGCTGATTTCATCTCTGGTTGACCGCGTGGTCTTAGTCGTAGACGGTTACAAGAGCTCTCGCGAAACGGTCAAACGATCGAACCAGTTGTTACAAGATGCCGGTGCTCCCACCTTCGGCCTCGTCCTTACCAACGTTAAAGAACCTCGGTACAACCTGGGCGATTACGCAACGCGCACATACGCCGAGATCTAATACTCGCGCAGTTTAATCAGCTAGCGTTTTTGCTTCGGCGGGTTTCAGTTTTCCATGTCTGAAATTCTTGAATTCCTTCAAAATTCGCGCCAGGTCGCGGCCCGAGAGGATCGGACCATCGTCCATTTTCCGAGCACACCGGGTTCTGTAGGTACGGTAGACGAGTTCGACACGTCAACTGCTGACAACGATGTGTCGCCTCTGATTCAAAAACTGTGCAACGCTCTTAATGCTCAGCAGATTTCCTACTGTCATTGGAAAAGCAATTGGAGACTGAATCGCTGGTTGACCGGCGATGGGGATCTGGATCTCTTGATCGACCGGGCTGATGCACATCGCTTCACCACGGTACTTCACGGTCTGAGTTTCAAACAAGCCGAGCCTCCAGCTGATCGTCAAATCCCGGGAATACTCAACTTCTATGGCTTCGACCGAGGAATTAACAAATTCGTTCATCTCCACGTGCATTATCAAATCGTCGTCGGCCACGACTTGACGAAGAATTATCACCTGCCAATCGAGAGTGTCTTGCTTGAAAACTCGGTGATGACGGACTGGCTGCCGGTGCCGTCGCCTGAATTTGAGTTCATTGTTTTTGTAATCCGCATGGTGTTGAAACACTCCGTTTTGGAGTCAGTTGGTAGGTCTGTCTTGAAACGTCAGACGACACCGGCAACTGCAGTCCAGAGAGAACTCGAACAACTCGACCAACGCGCTGACCGAGCTCGCGTGGCGAACCTGTTGCCTCAACTCGCGTCGGGAATCGATCACGCGTTCTTTGACCGGTGTGTGCAGTCGCTGCAGTCGGCGTCCATATTGGAACTTATGGCGGTACGGCGCGAGCTGGAGCGACGGCTAACCACTTGCGCGCGCCACCCGCGCATTGCGGATGCCACCCTGAAGGTCGTGCGCCGGTTTACACGCCCCATTCTCGGTCGACTCTTCGATATCTCGGGACGAAAACAATTGGTCAACGGTGGATTGTTGATCGCCGTGGTGGGTGGGGATGGCGCGGGGAAAACTACGACGTTGGCTGAAATGAAGAAGTGGCTCTCAAAGAAGTTTGTCACTCGTCGCTTCCACCTCGGCAAGCCTGCAAAATCGCTGATCACATATTTCCTTATTGTTCTGCTGCGCGTGCGCCGCCTCTTTGCCACCAATTACAGGCAGGTTGGCGCGCCCAATCAACCTGACTTTCCCGGCTACGTTCAGTTGTTGCGTTGGGTCAGCGCCGGCCGAGATCGCTGTCGCGTTTACACCAAGGCCCGTCGGTTTGCCACGAACGGCGGAATCGCATTGTGTGATCGCTACCCGCTTCCGCAGGTGCGATTGATGGAAGGTCCAAACATCGCGCGAACGGTAAAACCCGAGCGCCGCAATCGACTAGTGAAGTTCCTGATGAACATGGAGGCCGCATATTACCGAAAGATGATGCTGCCCGACCTCTTGATCGTCTTGCGTGTTGACCCTGATGTCGCCGTGATGCGCAAAACAGACGAAAGGGACTATCACGTTCGCACGCGTTCGACAGAGGTGTGGGAACAGAACTGGGAAGATTCGAATGCCTTCGTCATTGACGCCTCTCTGCCGCTCGAAGAAGTAGTGGGCCAGGCCAAGTCGCTTATCTGGTCAAAATTGTGAGCGCGGTGAATCGAAGTTTTATTGCTGAGATTATTGGGCCAGCCGGCTCAGGTAAGACGAGCCTTATGGCGCTGCTAAGAAATAACGACAACGTGAGATCGGGTCTGAGCGTTTGGCGACTGCCGCTGAACGTTATTAGTGGTAAGTGCTGTCTCTTCACTTCCGGGTGTTGTGGCGTTCTGTGCGCGACGCCGAAGATTGAGCTGGGAAGATGTGAAGTTGTTCATTCAATCTCACGCGCTGTTACGGCTGATCGAGAATGAGTCAACCAAGGGTTATCGCGCGCTGTTAATTGACGAAGGCAGTGTGTTTGCCCTCGCCAAGCTTCGTGCCTTCGCTGCTCCCGCTGTTTCCGGGGGAAATGAACATTGGATGCACAGTTTGATCAACCAAACGACGCCGCGCCTGAACGCCATAATCTGGCTGGATGCCCCCGATGATGTCCTGGCACATCGCATTCGTCATCGTGACAAGCCACACCGCGTTAAGGATCTCTCCGACGCCGAAATTGAAAATCATCTTTCGCGCTATCGAAACTCTTTCGAACAGGTAGTGTCGGAGCTGGGCAAGCGCAACGGAATGAAAATCTTCAGGTACAGCACAGATCAGATGCCGCTCGAACAGATTGCGGCGAATGTGATGTCAGAGGCAGGCGCTCTCTAAACTGAATGGCTACGATCGGACTAAATATTTCTGAAGTCGCAAGCCCCGGCCAGGCCGTTGCGAGCAAGCCGCAAAAGGCGCTGACGCACAAGGCCTACCTGAACGGTTTCGCTTCGTTGCTCGACACGGCAGTCAAGGGCGGAGTGATGGCATTCGTCACGCCGCTTATTCTCACTTCACTCGGTACTTCTCTTTTCGGTGTGTGGCAAATCCTCGGCCGCCTGATCACGTACATGCATGCAGCGGACGGACGGCCCACGCAGGCACTCAAGTGGGTCATCGCAAATCGTGAATCACTTGACGACGATGAAACCAAGCGTCGTCACGTGGGCAGCGCGATGGGCGTATGGGTGATGTTCCTGCCCGTGTTGGCAGTAATCAGTGCCCTGATGATTTGGATTTCGCCGTATGTCACGAAGGTGGCTCCCGAGAGCTACATGTCAATCCGAATCACCTGCGGACTGCTGATCGTTAACTTTCTGCTGATTCAATTGATTTCACTGCCGGAAGCGGTCCTCCGCGGTATGAACCTCGGTTACAAGCGGCTCGGGTTGCAGGCCGGACTTAATTTGGTTGGCGGGGGCCTGACAATTATTGCGCTATACATCGGATCCGGTCTGATTGGACTTGCCGCGTCGCAGGCAATCCTGACCGGCATTACCGGAATTTTCTTTCTCATGGTCGTGAAGAAGTATGTCTCATGGTATGGCGTCTCGCGCCCTTCATGGACCGAAGTTAGATCGTTCTTAGGTTTGAGTGTTTGGTGGTTTGCCTGGACCACAATTCAAAAATTCATCATCGGCAGCGACGTTCTCGTTCTGGGCTTTGTGGCTTCGGCTTCACTTGTCGCCAGCTACACCTTGACAGGTTTTGCGAGTGTGACTTTGTTGAGTCTGGTCACGATCGTGTTGAGCGCAGTCGCTCCAGGACTCGGCGGCGTCATCGGCCAGAAACAGTATGATCGTTTGGCCGCACTGCGCACGGAAATCGCCACGGCGAGCTGGCTGCTGCTGACGGCTATAGGCGCAACCATCCTGCTGTGGAACCGTTCCTTTATCTATCTTTGGGTTGGTGAAAAACACTACGCAGGGTTCTGGACCAACCTGCTGATAGTGATCATGATCGTTCAACTGATCTTCATTCGAAACGATACCTACATCATCGATCTCATGTTGCAACTACGCGAGAAAGTTGTGATGGGCGTAGTAGCAGCAATAGTCTCAATCGGCTTGAGTGCTTTGCTCATACCGAAATTTGGTATCGCAGGAATGTGTGTCGGCATGATCATAGGTCGAACTGCCCTCACAGTTTCTTATCCATTCGTCATCAACCGGTATCTGGAACGAAAGTGGGACCGCAAGATTCGCCGCGCGATCAGGCCGGCTGCAACGATGCTCATAATGTTCGCGCTCTCTGCTTACCTGGGCCAAAGATTGCTGGTTAACAATTGGTTCGTCTGGTTGTTGTGTTCCGGCGTCACGTTTGCGATCGCAGCAGGCCTCGCAATAACCGTAGGTTTGGACGCGAGGCTGAAAAGCGCCATGAAACTTCGCGTGTCGCTGCTACGCACTTTGGTAGTCCCCCGATAAGTTGATTGAAGTAGGTCAGGAGCTGAAAGTGAATAGAAAGAAATTGAAGAGTAGCAACAACAGCATCCGCAAAGTATTTGCGACTTCGTTCTTAATCCTTGTTTGCGCGGCGCTGTTTCTCGTTCCACGGTCGCAATCGCGCTCGATCACACCCGCACAGGAACCTGCGTCGATTACTTTCGCCGCTATCGGCGACTTTGGTTCCAACGACGCGAACGAACTGGACGTCGCCTACCTCGTAAAGAGCTGGAATCCGGATTTCATCATCACGCTGGGTGACAACAATTACCCGGATGGCGAAGCCGCTACGATCGACGCGACTATCGGCAAGTATTTTCACGAGTACATTTACCCGTACCGGGGAAGTTATGGCGCCGGCGCAACCACCAACAAATTCTGGCCGTGCATCGGAAACCGCGATTGGGACAATCAAACCGGACCAAAGCTTCAGCCTTATCTCGACTACTTTACGCTGCCGAACAACGAGCGTTACTACGACTTTGTTCGCGGGCCCGTCCATTTCTTTTGCATCGATAGTGACGGTGACGAACCCGACGGCATAACAGCCACTTCAACACAGGCCACCTGGCTCCGCAACAAACTCGCTGCCTCGACGGCGCCATGGAAGATCGTTTTCCTTCATCACCCGCCCTATTCATCGCGAACGTCATTTACGAGTTTGCAGTGGCCGTTCAAATCCTGGGGCGCGAGTGCCGTGCTCAGCGGTCACGCTCACGTTTATGAGCGCGTGATGAAAGATGGCATTCCGTTTTTGACGAATGGGCTGGGCGGAGAAAGCACCGGCTCGTTCAACACCGCAATCACCGGCAGCGTGGTTCGCTTTGGTGATGACTACGGCGCACTGCGAGTCAACGCCAGCTCTACTTTCATGAGCTTTGAATTCATCACGCGGCGCGGTGTCGTTATTGATACGTTCACGATAGGACAGGAAGTATCCACCATTCCGGCGGCGCCCGGAGCATTGAGCGCCACGGCGACTAGCACCAGCCAAATCAATCTTGCCTGGAGCGACAATTCTAATAACGAGAGCGGATTTCTGATTGAACGTTGCACGGGCGCGGGCTGTAATAATTTTTCGCAGGTAGCGCAGACCGGCAGTAACGTTTCAACGTTTGCGAATTCAGGGCTTGCAGCAACAACTACGTATCGTTACCGCGTGCGCGCGTTTAATAGCTCCGGCAATTCCAGCTATTCGAATGTGGCGGAGGCCGTTACTCAAGGTTCGCAAACCCAGTTTGCCGCGCCGAGTAACCTGGTGGCCACCGCAATGTCGTCAGCGCAAATCGATCTGCGATGGACCGACAATTCAACAACTGAAGACGGCTTTAAGGTTTATCGTTCAACTGACGGCGTGACTTTTTCGCGCATCGTTACGCTTGGACCAAATGAAACCGCTTACTCAAACACGGGCCGGCCGGCTTCCACGACTTATTACTATCGCGTGCTGGCATTCAACGCCTCAGGAAACACGCCCTATTCAAACACTGTCAGCGCAACCACCTGGGCGGCCGCGACGGTTACGCCGGCCGCTCCGAGCACTTTGACAGCGACTGCATTGTCATCCTCAGAAGTAAGACTGAATTGGAAAGACAACTCGAATAACGAAGTAGGCTTCCGCGTGTACCGATCGCCGGACGGCAAGACTTTCACTGAGGTTGCCAAGCTTCCTATGGTAAACACCACCAGCTACATCAATACTTCACTTGCGGCCCACACGTCTTACCACTTCCGCGTTCGCGCATATAACGCCGCCGGTTCTTCCAGTTACAGCAACACCATTAAGGTTACGACTCCCTAGTTATCCTTCGACGTGAGTTTTTCTTCTCAGCAATATCTGAAAATGGACGGGGAGCCCGAGGCGCCGATCAGCGTCGTTCGCTGGTTGTTCTATGCGTTTGTCTTTTCACTCCCATTCGAGACACTCGGTGAAGGACTGCTGGAACCGACCACGATAATCGGCGGTTTACTCGTCGCCAGCGCACTCTTCCAGCCGGCGCTTTTCCTTCGCTGGCCGCCAAAGGGTTTCTGGTGCTTCATCGCTTACCTCTATGTTTTTGCTTTGCTTAGCGCTACCGAACCGGCTGAGTATCGCGCACTAACGATTCAGAACGTCATTCTTTTGGCCCAACTTACGCTCCTTGGGTGGATTGGCTTCTGCGTGTTGCGTCATGAAAAGACAGCGGAGCGCGCCCTACTAACATTTGCTGGTGGTTGTGCCGCGCTCAGCCTGCTTCAAGTTAGTGGTGTCGTGGGCCGGCCCGTGGAAGCGGACGCAGTCATCGTACGTTTCACCGCATTTGGCTTTCACCCAAACAATCTGGCGCGGATCTTGATGTTGGGTCTGCTGGCGCTTATCGGTTTGTCGTTTGGCCGGGGGAAAAGTCTCGTGCGGTCTCTCCTCATCGCTGGTCCATTTGTTGTGCTGATCGGTGCAGCCTTGTTGCAAACTGGATCGCGCGGCGCGCTGCTCGCATTGGGAATAGGCCTTATGACGCTCGTCTTGCGTGGCGGCACATTCTTTTCGAAGGCGTTGAACGGTGTAGGTTTGCTCGTTTTACTGGGACTGTTGGTGCTCGCAGCCCTTCAGTCGGACGTCATGCGCGCGCGTTTTGTGAACACTATCGAGGCGGGCGACGTCGCTCGACGCGAAGAGATTTACCCAAACGCCTGGCGAATGTTTTTGGAGAAGCCAATATTTGGATGGGGACCAATTCATAGCACGTACGAACTGGGAACTCGTTTGGCTCACATTGATGAAGAGACCAAGAACCCGCACAACCTATTTCTTTTCGGCCTGGTTTCCACGGGGTTCCTGGGAGCGCTGCCACTCTTTATCGGCATCGGATTCGCTATTGTGAGTGCATGGAAATCTCGCCGCGGCGCGCATTCAATTCTGCCGTTTACCATGGTGGTCGCGGTGATGATCGCAAACATGAGCGGCCTCTGGCTGTTCAATAAACTTCACTGGCTCGTCATGGGCTATGCGTTCGCCAGCGCCTACTACTCTTCCCTGAAAGACCGTCAATCTCAGGAAGTTGTGGATAACCAACCCCAACTCTCCGAGACCTACGCAACTATCTAGTCGCGCATGCTGATTACATTTTCAGGATTGGATGGTTCGGGAAAGTCGACGCTCGTTGACTGCCTCAAGGAAAGTCTTGAGAAGCAGGACCAGAGGGTGGCGGTGTCACATATGAACTACGACATTGGCGTTTACTCGGTCGTGCGATTTCTTGCTCGTAAAGTGACAGGCCGTTCCGATAATGGGGGTCACGCTCCACGCGATCAGGCGTTTGCAGGAAACTATTCGTCAGGCCGCGCAAAACTCCGCTACAAACTTGTTTGGAATAAGGGCATACGGATGGTGATTTATCCGTTTGATGTTCTGATATTTCTCGGCTACCGCTTTTATGTGGAGACAGTCAAGCGTGAAATTCTGATCATGGACCGGTATTTCTACGACACACTTGTCGACGTTACCGGGTCGCGACGTTCTTTCCGGCTGAGTTTTCTTTCCTGGCTGACTCCAAAGCCAAATCTGCCTGTCTATCTCGATGTCAGCGCCGAAGAGGCGTTTTCACGCAAACAGGAATATTCGGTTGAATACCTTAATGGCCGGCGGTTGTCGTACCAGAAGTTGATTCGCAATTTTCCCGGGATTCTCGTGCTCTCAACCAATTATGACCTCGACACGACCCGGCTAAAACTAACAAACGCAATTCGCGAAAGAATGGTGGTCCAGGTTTGATTCAGAAAGAACAAACTTACGCTTCAATCATTTTGCGGTTGCTGATTGACGGTGTGCTTGAACCAAACGACGAAGAGACCGTCGTGTGGGGCGACCTGTTGCACATCGCTGCCCAGAATGGGGTGTTGATTCGGGTAGTGGACCAGTTGGAAGCGATCGGCTTTGAACCTCGCCACTTCTTTTCGGCCGCAGTTAAGGACATGCGCGCGCGCAACTATCGCAAACTGACCCTCGTCAGTCGTATCAGTGAGAGATGTGCCGCGGCCAACATCGAAATGATCTTTCCCAAGGTCTTTCAAAACTATCCGGACATGCCTGGCGACATCGACCTTTACGTTGTCCCTCGCTCGCGCCGGTTTGACAGAACAATTCTAAGTGGACTGCGCGCTCGACCGATCAAACGCAACGTCCGGAACCTCATCGATGGCACGGCAAACTATCAACTACCGGGATGCGATGCGTCTCTCGAAATTCATCATGGCCGTGTAGGCATACTCGGCGAACACAAGTGGTACATCAATCAAATCATTGAAAACGGGCGGTACGTTCAAGCTGAAGGCGACGAGTTTCTGGTTCCTTCTCCGGAAGACGAACTGATTCTGCAAGCTTTGCAGCGACCGGTGCAGCGCAGTTACCTGAGGCTTTCCGACGTCGTGGCGACCGTCGTCCTGTTGCGGACGAAAGTATTGAACTGGGACTACGTTCTGAAAACGGTTAACGACCTGAACATATTCTATGGACTGAGTTGCTACCTTGGGTTTGTCGATCAGATTTACGTCGAAACGTTTGAAAAACAACTGCTGCCGGCACGCCTTGTGCGATCGCTGGCGCCACAGAAGTTCACAATTGAATTCAAAAACGGCTTTTACCGATTTCAACGTTTGCGAGTCGGAAGCCGCGGCTATCTCGATAAGTTTGTTAGCGCGGTCATGGCGGAAAATTGGAGCGTAGTGACCCGGATGTCGCTGCTTCCCCTGCTCGCTCTCACCACGGCATATCGCAAACTCCCACTTCGTAATTTTAGGTTGGTCTGACATGTCTGAAAATAACGTGATGCTTCTGGAGTCGTTGCGCCGCGAGGAACCTGCTTACCCGCAGGTGCGTGACGATCGTTCGTGGCGGCGGCGCATGGCTTGGCTGTTAGGTGTATTTTCAGCGGCCGCTGTGGCACTGCTCATTCATTATTGGTTACCGCTTACCGTCAACGTCGCGGCGACTCGCGCCATTCAATCTTTCACTGCGCCCGGTTTGAAGGAATTCATGCGGCTCGTCTCCGGTTTCGGAAATGCGCCGAAAGTAGTGGCTATCACGGCGATCGTACTGTTGGTATTCAACCGGCGAAGCGAGGCGTTCTTTCTGGCCTTCAGCGGCTTGGGTGGATGGCTGATCGCAAGGCAGCTCAAACATTTGTTTGCCGCACCCCGGCCAACCGCGGATTTGGTCTCGGTTTTTCATCACTGGCCCAACGGGAGTTTTCCTTCCGGCCACCTGGTTTTCTATGTTTGCTACTTCGGGTTTCTCTTTGTCATCGCGCGCAACGAGATGCCGTCGGGTTCCGTCTATCGCCGGATCGTGTTGGTCTTTTTGGCTCTCATGATTGCATTGGTGGCCCTCTCGCGCGTCTATCTGGGTGAACACTGGGTAAGTGATTTGACTGGCTCATACTTACTGGGGTTTGTCTGGCTCGCCTTGTCGGTGAAGGTTTACCGCACGTGGTTAGCCGCCCGCGATCGTCAACGCCGGCTTGCCCTTGGAGTCGCTGGTTGGAACTAAATGATCGGTAAAGCCACCTTAAAACGTACCGTCAAGCAGACTGCCGGCTGGGCTGCGGTGATGTCGCGACCGTTCACCGGCGCAACCGGCCACGATGCGTGCATCTTTTACTATCACCGTGTGGCAAATACTGGTTTTGTTGATTCCAGAATCGACGATTGGAACGTGACGCCTGACCACTTTGAAAGACAGATAGCAACCCTCGCGAGCTTCGCCAACGTGGTACCGCTGATTGATTTGCCTTTCAGAATGAGGTCGGCTGAAAAAAAGAAACCTCTGGTCGCGCTAACCTTCGACGACGGTTACGCAAACTTTCATTCCCAGGTGCTTCCCATATTAAAGCGCTACCACGTGCCGGCGACTGCGTTTGTGGTGACGAGTGTCATTGAACAATCGGAACCGATGCCTTTCGACCATTGGGCCACCACCAATCAGCAACGGGTTACCGCCGAGACATGGCGACCGCTTCGATGGCGCGAATTGGAAGAGTGTGTCGCGTCAGGCCTCGTGACTATCGGCGCGCATTCGCACCGTCATCTGCGTGGCAGCCAGTGCACCGTCGCCCAGATTGAAGACGAGGTGAATCGGTCTCGCGAGATCCTACGCATTCGACTTGGCGAAGCTAATAGCAATCAATACGCGTATCCATATGGCAACTCAAAACTCGGTGACGTTTCACCTTCGTATATCGCTGCTGTCAAAAAAGCAGGCTTCCGACTGGCAGTCACAACCAATCTCGGACTCGTCGATACCAGTTCCGATCCGTTTTGTTTACCTCGCCTCGAGGCACACATGATGGATTCTCCGAATGTGGTGAAGGCCAAAGCCGTCGGTGCTCTTGGCCCTTACAAATTGACGGATCATTTCCGCAGCGCATATCGCGCATGAATAACGGCAAAGACAAAATTCTGATCCTGGATGGACATACCAACCAGGCGCTCGCGTGTGTCCGATCGTTAGGCACGGCGGGCTATCAAATACTGGTGTCAAGTCATCAGAGATTTCCCGTCAGCAGTTGGTCACGGTTTTGCTCCGCTTCGTTTTTCGTGAAGGGCCAAACCATCGAGGCATTCGCTGAGTTGAGGAAGTGGGCCCAGCACGAGGGCGTCACGATCGTTCTGCCGCTGACCGAGCGTTCATGCGTACTGTGCAATTCCGATCGCGCTGCCTGGGAACAGCTGGGCATCACAGTTGGATGTGGCCCCGACGAACTATTACAGACCGCATTTGATAAGAACATTACGTTGCAGCGCGCAGACGCGGTTGGCGTTCGCATCCCACCGACTCGCTTCCCCGAATCGCTCGATCAGTGTTTCAACGCCATCAATGAATTAGGTTTGCCTGCGGTTATCAAACCACGCTGGAGCAACGCATGGGACGGCCGCAGGTTTCTTCCGACCAGAAGTCCGAAATACCTGAAGACAGCTGATCAAATTTCAGATGTCTTAAATGAGTATCGTCAGGGACAGCACTGGCCGTTAATCCAGGGATATGTTCCGGGACAGGGCAAGGGCGTGTTCGCGCTGTGCGATCACGGTGACGTAGTTGCGTGGTTTGCGCATGAGCGGTTGCGCGACACGAGGCCAACGGGGTCCAGCAGTAGCCTGCGACGATCGATCCGGCTTGACGCGCGTTTGCGCGAACCAGCCGAAAAACTTCTGACTGAGCTTCGCTGGCATGGACCAGCGATGGTTGAGTTTAAGGATGACGGGATAAATCCGCCTTGCCTGATGGAGATTAACGGACGATTTTGGGGTTCTTTGCAGTTAGCGATCGATGCGGGTGTCGACTTCCCTAACCTTTGGGTTTCGCTTCTGAAGGGCGAATCACCCAGGCGAGTGTTTGAGTATGACGAAGGCGTAACGCTGCGCTGGCTTTGGGGCGACATCAAGCGGTTTTTCTTTATCGCGCGCGGCGCTCCGGCCGGTTATCCCTCGACGTTTCCGCCATTGCGTCAGGGGATCAGGGAATTGTTTGGCAAGCAGCCGGCGGGAACACGAATGGAAATATGGCGGGCCAACGACTTCTGGCCCGGCGTTGGCGAACTCGCGGGCGGCCTTCGCGAATTAATTGCTCGCACGGATAAAGCATTCTCTGATAACGGCATTCCGAAACGCCAGAACGGTTCGAATGGCACGAGCCCTAATGGAAATAAGCCGCATTCCCGAATTGCTGCCGGCACGGCGGTTTCCGTACGAGAAGCTACACCTGCGGAAATAGTGAAGTGGGACAGCCTGGTCACTCGTTTCGATAACTATCGAATCGCCCATAAGCGATCGTGGATACGTTCGCTGGAGGCGTCGGTCAAAGGCCGTCCTCTTTTCCTCGTGTATGAAAAAAACAACGACATCGTCGGGTGTCTGCCGGGCTTTTTAACAAACATTGGACCATTGCGTCTCTTCGGCTCGCCATTGCAGGGTTGGCAGACCGTCAGCATGGGACCCGCCTTTGATCGCCATCAAACGTCAACTGAAGAACTCATCGCGCCATTGCTCAACTATCTTGAGAGCTCATACGGCGTCCATCACGTCGAGTTAATTAGCAGCAACCTGCAGGAAGAAAAGCTTCGAGGTCTGGGTTTTCGAAGTGAACTATTGCCGACATACCGCGCACGACTTTTTCCGGGTGACGAAACTCGCGCTTTCAAAGCCATGAAAGAAAGCGCGCGGCGTAATGTCCGTCGCGGCGAGAAGCTCGGGTTAGTTGTGAAATTTGAAACAGACGAATCGTTCGTAGACGAACACTACGACCAGTTGCGGGAAGTATTCGCGCGCGGTGGCAACGTTATTCCTTTCGGTAAAAAACGTGCACGCGAATTTTTCAGACACATGAAGGCGAGCGGCAATCTCATCGCCGTCTCCGTTTATCTGCCAAACGGCGGCCCCAACATCGCAACCGGAATGTTCACGATCGAAGGGCGAGAGTTGCTGCTGTGGATGTGGACACACCGAACGCATTACCGCTGGTACAGACCAACTGAACTGATGACGTGGACCGTCATGCAGCGAGCAATGCAGATGGGTTGCGACACATTTGACTTCATGGGACGCGGAGATTTCAAAGCGAAGTTTGGCGCTGAGTTGGACAACAGCAAGCACCGGTGGGTGTGGAGCCGCTATGAATGGTTGGCTCTTACTCGAACGTTGGCCAGTCGCGGATTTAAATGGCAACAGTCAATGCGTGGAAGAATGATCCGCCGGAGTATCTCTCACGATCCGCTCCCGGAAGCGAGCGCGCAACCGCTGAAAGGGGCCGCGTAAGTGTCGACTGCTCGCAAACCACTTGCGTGCGTGATGGGCGACATGGATCTCGTTCGCCCTCTCGGACTTGCCGGCGTTGATTGTGCGGTAGGTATACCGGATGGAGCGGCCTCGAGATTCTCCCGCTTTACTCGGATTGCGATCGACTGGGCCAACCCGTGGGATCAGCCGGATCAAATGGTTGAAAACCTCGTTAGGTTCGCGCGAACCCAGGAGGAAAAGCCTGTTTTGTTTTTCGAGTCGGATGCAGAGCTCCTAATGGTCTCGCGAAACCGGCAAACACTGGAACAGTTTTTCCGTTTCGCAATCGCCGAACAAACGATGGTGGAAGATCTCGTCGATAAAGAACGGTTTCAGAAGCTCGCGCAGCAAATGCAATTGCCAGTGCCAGCTGCTCAACGGCTGCAGCCGCAAGAATCATCGCCCGATGATCTGGACCTTCGCTACCCGGTCATTGTGAAACCACTCACGCGGCGACCGGATAGTTGGAAGGCCGTGACCGCGGCAGGCAAAGCGCTTCGCATCGATTCATCTGACGAATTGTGGCGGGTTTGGCCACGGATCGTCGATTCCGGGGTAGATGTGCTTGCGCAGGAACTCATTCCGGGACCGGAAACGTCCATCGAGAGTTATCACGTTTACGTGAACTCTGATGGTGTCATCGCCGGAGAGTTCACTGGCCGGAAGATTCGGACCTATCCACGAGAATACGGCGACAGCACGGCGCTCGAGACAACTGATCAAACTGACGTTGCCGCTCTCGGTCGCGAGGTCGTCCGTCGCCTCGGGCTGTATGGCGTCGCCAAGCTCGATTTCAAACGCGCGCCAAACGGCGAGTTGTTTCTTTTGGAAATCAATCCACGGTTTAACTTGTGGCATCACCTCGGCGCGGTTGCCGGAGTAAATATTCCCGCTCTCGTTTATGCAGACTTGACTGGCCAGCCTGCGAAGGCGCCATCAGTTGCGCAGGCAGGTATGCGCTGGTGTCGCCTGTGGCAGGACGTCCGGACTGCGCGCCAGGATCGAGTTTCGCTCGCCCGTTGGTTTCGTTGGGCCATAACGTGCGAAGCCAAGCGCTTACTCGCATGGGACGATCCCATGCCACTCGTCGGCGGAGTCGTTTGGCGGGTGATTGATGGAGTGAAAACTAGATTCGATCGCCACGAGGTCAACCGGCATCGGGTAACGACAGTAATCACAAGCGATGTGGCTTAAGCGCTGAGGACAAGTGTGGCAAGCAGAGTGACAGCAGACAAACGGTTGGTTAACCAGGATTACAAGGAAAAGGGCATGAAATCACTTCGTGTGTTGATGGTCACTTCTGAGTGGCCGGCGCCTGGCGTCAACCTCACAGCTCATTTCATCAAGCGGCAGGCAGACTTTCTCACCGCAGCCGGCGTAGACGTTGAAGTATTTCCGTTCAAAGGCGCGAAGAATCCTTTCAACTATCTGAAGGCGTGGTGGGCACTGCAGCGAAAACTGCGTCACGAGACCTACGATTTACTTCATGCACAGTTTGGCCAGAGTGGACTGCTGGCCTTGCCGAAGCGACTACCAATGGTCGTGACTTTCAGAGGGAGTGACCTGTTGGGAACGGTCAGCGATCGCACCGGGCGTCACTTACGAGCGAGCGCTATTCATCAGTTCTTGAGCCGGCTAGTGGCCAAGAGCGCTGACCAGGTGATCGTTGTTTCTGAACACATGAAAGAACACCTTGATCAAACCATCGACGCCCACGTGATTCCATCAGGTCTCGATTTCCAGCACTTCCACCCGGTTGATTCGAAAGCCGCGCGCATACGGCTCGGTCTGCCTCTGGATGAAAAGTTAGTGCTGTTTGTCGGCCGACCTAATCAGGCCAGGAAGCGTTGCAGCCTCGCCAAACAAGCGATGGGAATTCTTAACAAGTCCGTGCGCGCAAAGTTGATTGTCGCCTGGCGAGTTTCACATTCAGACATTCCGCTCTACATGAGCGCCTGCGACGCCCTCGTGTTTACTTCAATGCAGGAGGGATCGCCAAACGTTGTGAAGGAAGCCCTGGCGTGTAATCTGCCGGTCGTCTCCGTGAAAGTTGGCGACGTTCCTTCGCGACTCGCGCGAATAGATGGCTGCGAGATTTGTGAAGACGATCGCCCGGAAACAATTGCGGCAGCGCTCGGGCGCGTGCTTAAGAGAAACACCCGCATCAATGGCCGCGACGCGGTAAAAGACCTCGACGAAAATGTAACGACCACTCGAGTGATGAACATCTACACGTCGGTGCTTCGCGCACGCACTGCATTGAAACCTGCGCAACCGAAATGGAAAGCATTGTCAAAACGTAGAAAGGCTGTCGGCCTGGACAACTGAAGTCCGGGTAAGACGGAAGCGAACACTTAAAACAAACCAGGGAGCGCTGGCGGGCGCTCCCTGGTTTTTTACATCAACCTCCAACCTTTTCTCAGGGGAAGAAGTCAATGCAACCAAAGCGTATAACAGTTCAAAAAGCGCTCAGCAAGCGGCCCGAAACGAACTATAAACAATCCACTGCCAGGATCAGTTCCATCCATTCTCTTCGCGATGCTGCGACCACTTACGGTCATCAGGAATTCGTCGCCGCGGACCGCGCTGCTGATGAATTCGCGGATCTGCAATCGATGGAATACGCGCTGCCCGACTTTGTGGATCCCCGCATCTTCCGCCTCATTGGCAATTCGCCCAACGGCAATGCTTCCGCCCAATCGCGACTTGCTTACCATTCGCTAAAACGCGGAATGGACGTGGCAGTTTCGTCGTGTTTGCTGCTGATCTTTAGCCCGCTCTACCTGTTGATTGCTTTCCTGGTAAAGACAACGAGCAAAGGACCAGTTTTCTTTGCGCATCGTCGACTTGGCCGCGACGGAAAAATATTCGCATGCTTGAAGTTCCGCACCATGATTGCCGACGCGGAAGAACGTCTGAAGAACGATGCCGAGCTGCGGCGCCAGTTTGAGGAGAAGTTCAAACTTGAAGACGATCCCCGCATTACGCGCCTGGGAGCGTTTCTGCGGCGTACGAGCCTCGATGAGCTTCCCCAGTTGTGGCACGTCTTGCGAGGTGAGATGACTTTGGTTGGTCCACGTCCAATCGTCGAGAGTGAGCTTGGTAAATATTCGATCTACGCGAACAAGTTGCTGACCGTGAAGCCTGGTCTTAGTGGACTATGGCAGGTTTGTGGCCGCAGCCACACCACCTACCCGCAACGAGTAATGATGGACATGCACTACATCGATCACCGCTCCTTCAAGCTTGATACGCGTCTGTTGCTGCTGACCGCCTCCGCCGTGATTCGAAAAAGCGGCGCCTGGTAAGAAACCAAAACAACAATGCGAATCTTATTTGTCACTCAAATCTTCCCTCCGGAGATGGGTGCGCTACCCAATCGTCTTTACCCGCTCGTCCGGCAACTGGTGCGGTCGGGCCATGAAGTTTCCGTCGCGACCGGAATGCCAAACTATCCTCGCGGCGTCGTTTACCCGGAATACGAGGGCAAGCGCTCGTTAAAGGAAGAAGTCGACGGCTATACGGTTTTCCGCCAACACTATTACACCGCACCGAGGAACCAATCGAAATGGTCTCAATTGCGAAACTACCTGAGCTTTATTCCGGCGGTGCTCCGGGCCGGTGCGCGCGCAGGCAAGATTGACGTAGTTGTCGTCAGCTCGCCACCGCTGTTCAGCGCGATTCCCGCGATCGTACTGGCCAAAATGCGCGCGCGCGAGTGTGATTCTAGATGTAAGAGACTTGTGGCCCGATGAGCTGATTACTTACGGCGGATTTCGAGAAGGTTCAGCGCCAGTGCGATTGATTCGCAAGATCGAACGCTGGGCATATCGCAATGCCGACTGCATAACCGCAACCACGCCTGCCATCATCGACGCAATCGTGGATCGCGGCGTCGCGCGCGAGAAAACATTTCTTTTGCCGAACGGCGCAGACCTCGAGTTGTTTAGTCCGCTTCCTCGCGAGAACACCATTTCAGGTGAGTATTCGTTCGGTGATCGATTTGTCGTGATGTATTCAGGCCTGTTCGGCATAAAGCATAGTCTGGAAGTGCTGTTGGAGGCCGCGTCCATACTGCGCTCTTACAAAGACATCGCGTTCTTCCTGTTGGGCAATGGCGCGCGCAAAGACGCGCTGGTCCAACAAGCTAAGGAGCTGGGTCTCGACAATGTAATTTTCGGCGACGAACGCGTCGTTGGTGACGTGCCTTCGTTGATTGCGCGTGCGGATGTTTGTTTTGCGGCCGTTCGGCCCGAGGCGTATCCGAAAAAAGTGATCTCGGTAAAAGTCTTTGAGTATCTCGCTTGCGAAAAACCGGTAGTAGGCGCGCTGAGTGGCGAGAGCGCGCGAATTCTTCAGGAGGCGGAAGGTGGCATCGTGGTGCCACCCGGCGATGCGAAGGCGACAGCGGAAGCAATCCTGAGTCTTTACAACGATCCGGCTCGGCGTCGCACCTGCGGCAAACGTGGCCGGCGTTATGTCGACGAACATTACTCGCGTTCGGCCTGGGCCATTCAACTCGAAAAGCGTTTGAAGCAGGTTTATTGGAGCGGCCCCAGAGACCGGCGAGCTGTCCCACGTGCTAATCCGATTTACGACAGTCCGCTAACAACCTAAACATGCGACTAGCAGTCTTCACCAGCAAGTATCCCGCGCGCGTTTCAACGTTCTTTGAACGTGACATGCGTGCCCTGCTCGAAGCGGGTATCGAGATCGATCTGTTTCCGATCTATCCGCTTGACGCGTCGATGTGGGACTACTCTCTTTATTCCGAGAACGAGCAAATTCTGCCGGCAGAGAGACTTCACCATCTGAGTCTCTTCCAGAGCCTGCGGCAGTTGCGGCCATACCCGCTCAAGAAAGTGGTTGGATTTTCACGCGACGTTCTGAAAATAGGCGCCTCAGCGGCACAGCATGGAATTGGACCAGTAGCAAAATCGGGTTACGTCCTCGCTAAATCGTGGGCGTGGGCCAGACAGCATGACCGGCAGTATGACCACGTCCTGGCTTATTGGGGAAACTACGCCGCTACTTGTGCTTACGAGTTTCATCGCCTGTTGGATCGTCCGACTCCCTTTTCAATCTGGTTGCATGCAGGCGCTGATCTATATGACACGCCGGTCTATCTCAAACAGAAGCTGCTTTACACAGACAAGATCATAACGTGTTGCGCTTTCAACAAGACCTATTTGGCCGAGCACTATCCTGAGATATTTCCGGCAATTTCAGACAAGCTTACTGTTTGTTATCACGGACTCGACTTCAAAGAATTTGTTTTCCAACCAGTCAAACCGGCGCCAAATCGTGTGGTAGCTGTTGGCCGCCTCGCGTCCGAGAAAGGGTTTGCTTACCTCCTTCAAGCAGCGCATCAATTAAGCAAACGTGGAACTCAAATCGAGCTCGAGATTGTTGGTGACGGCGAGGAAGCCGGCGCTTTGAAGCGTTTGGCAAAACAGTTGGGCATTTCCGAGCGCGTCCGGTTTCACGGGTGGCTCAAGTTTAATGAGGTTCGCAAAGTTATTAGCGACGCAACTTTGTTGGTCCATCCTTCTGACGGCCTGGGAGACGGGCTGCCTAATGTCATTCGTGAGGCTATGGCGCTTGGCACTCCGGTGATTGCGTCCGACATTGCCGGAATACACGAGGCGCTTGATAACGGCCACTGTGGATTGCTCGTACCGCCCAGAAACATTAACGAGTTAACCAACGCCATCGAAACCTTATTGAATGACGATTCCTTGCGACTGACATTTGCGAATCGCGCTCGCCGCCGGGCTGAAGACAAATTCGACATGTGGCGAAACGGGCAGATGTTGGCTGAAGCGTTGCGGGCCGCGAAACGAAATCCCGCTCTCGATCGGCCGGCGCGGAAAGCAAAAGAAATTCAAAGCAATGTCTCGGCGACGGCGCAGGAACTTGTCTGAGATTGGTCCCCCTTGATTCCTAACGGCCTACTAAAAACAAACGCGTTACTGAACGTCTATCACGCATTACCTTCGTGGTTACGCTCCGGCGCGGCGAGTTTGCACGGTCTGCATCTCCGTTCATGGCGTTTCGGTCCCGAAACTCCCCGCCTGGTCCGTGAGGCGATAGAACGCGAGACATGGCAGCCCGCGCAGTGGGAAAAGTGGCGACGCGAGCGGCTGGCTGCGGTGCTGCACCGTGCCGCCACGCGGGTACCTTTTTATCGAGACTACTGGGCCAAACGCCGGCGCGAGGGCGATACGTCGAGTTGGGAAGTTCTTGAGAACTGGCCGATTCTCGAGAAAGAGGACGTGAGGAAAAACCCCCACGCGTTTGTTGCTGACGATTGCGATCGGAAACGAATGTTTCTCGCGCACACCAGCGGCACGACCGGCACTCCACTTAATCTCTGGAGAAGTCGTAAGACGATGCGCGCGCTATACGCGCTTTCGACCGCACGGACAAAGGGCTGGCACGGAATTACTTCGGGCGATCGTTGGGCGAAGCTCGGCGGCCAGGTAATAACTCTCGGGCGCCAGCGCCAGCCACCATTTTGGGTCTGGAACGCAGCTCTCAGTCAGCTCTACATGTCCACCTATCATCTGGCGCCACATCTGATCGAATACTACCTTCAGGCGCTGGTCGAATATCGTATCGATTACTTATTTGGTTATACGTCATCGGTCTTCTCATTGGCCCAGGAAACGATCCGGCTAAAACGAAAAGACTTAAAATTCAAAGTGGTGATCACCGAAGCTGAGCCTTTGTTTGACTATCAACGAGAGGTGATCGAAGAAGCCTTCCAATGTCCCGTCCGCGAGACGTATGGAATGGGCGAAATCGTCACTGCTGCGAGCGAGTGTCCGGAAGGAACGTTGCACCAGTGGCCCGAAATCGGCTGGGTTGAAGTCCTTAAGGATGATCTGCCGGTTTCGCCTGGTGAATACGGCGAGCTGATCTCAACAACTCTACTCAATTCCGATATGCCCCTCATCCGGTATCGAGTCGGCGATAGCGGAAAACTCTTGACCGAGTCCTGTTCGTGCGGCCGCACACTTCCGGGGATGAAAGTGACCGAAGCTGGCAGCTACGACCTGTTGATCACGCGTGATGGTCGCCAGATTCTGGGATTGGAAGATGTGTTTTTCAGCATGCCGGTGCGACAGGCACAAATCGTTCAGGAACGGTTAGACCTTATACGCGCGCGCTATGTGCCTGCGCCTGAATTCACTCCGGAATCCGCGCGAGCAATCATCAAAGGTGTGCAGGCGCGAATGAGAGGCGTCGAAGTTATCCTGGAAGCAGTTGATGAGATTCCGCGATCCGCGAATGGTAAGTTCTGGATTCAGATCTGCAATGTGCCTGAAGCACAAATCCAGGAGGCGTTAAATTCAAGTCGCGCTGAATCGGAGAATCGTGTTTCTGATGAACCTGCGCCGCTCCTTTAATACTTTTCGGACGACGATGTTCACGTTATTGGCGTTGCCGATCCCGGTCATCGCAGCACTCGTCAGCATACATTGTCATGGTGCAACGCTGCCGGCGAACATCCGGCTCCTCGATAACGATGAAGTGAGCGCCGTTCATCCTGACGGTCAAACGATTAAAACCTTCATCGTCAGTCCCGCAGCAATTGCCGGCGGCAGCCCCGCGAAAGCGACGATCCATCTGCGTTATCCAGCACCGGCGGGCGGATTCGCCGTCGACTTAACTTCAAACGACAAAAACAACGCGGCCATTCCACAGCGGGTTGTGATTCCTGAAGGCCGATCGAGCGTACAGTTTGAAGTTAAAACCAGGTCCGTTACTTCTCTCCAGGCTTTTAGTATTTCGGCAACTTCCCAAGCGAACAACATAACCAACACCGTGACGGTCCTTCCTCCGGCACGCCATCGCTGGTACGTATCACCGAACGGCAAAAAATCAGGAACGGGCACGGCGGACTCGCCCTGGGATCTGGCGACGGCGTTGGCTCAGGCCGCGGTCAAACCCGGTGATACCGTTTGGTTAATGGCGGGAAGATACGCCGGCACTTTTCTTAGCACGCTTGCCGGCACACCGGACGCTCCAATCATCGTTCGCGCAATGCCTAATGAACGCGTGATTATCGATAAGGCTCAGATCAACGACTTGAAACAACCGGCGTTGAAAGTGAAAGGCCCGTGGGTTTGGTTTTGGGACATCGAGGTGACGAATTCAAACGCCGACCGCAAACGCAATAGCCCTTACAGCGGGACTGACGAGCCCTGGCGCGGTTCAGGTGTGGACGTTTACGCGCCAAACGTAAAGTTTATCAACATGGTGTTTCACGATAACGGTCATGGCATTTGGGACAAGGAAGACATGACCGAGATCCACGGTTGCCTGTTCTTCTTCAATGGCAATAACAAGCGCGAACACGCGATGTATATCGGAAATTCTTCCGGCACCAAATTCATCACTGACAATGTGGTGTTTGATCAAGCGGGCTATGGAATCCTGGCCTACTCAAATTCTACGAAGAGCGCGCAAAAAGGTCTGCACATCGAAGGCAACGTCACATTCAATAACGGCATGCTGACGGCAGATGACCAGAAGACTGGAAACCTGCAGGTAGGTGGCGTTAGCGGCGTATCAGCCGAGCGGATCGTTATCAGAAACAACTTCGTTTACAACACCGCGACGAATGCGGCGACCAAAAACAATGGCATACGGCTGGGCTATGAAGACACAGGCAACAAAGACGTAAAAGTTCTCGACAACTACGTTGTTAGCAATAATCCATTCGTGCTTCGGTGGTGGCAGGACGTTGAATTCAAGGGCAACTCGATCTATTCGGACAGTGAAATGTCTGAACTAACGCTGCCGCCGGGAGGCAAAGCGTCGCAGTATAGATGGGATTTCAATTCTTATTTGACGAGAGGTCTAACCGCAGCTGTTTTTAGAGACGACAGCGGGAAACTTAGCTTTTTACGGTGGCGTGAATTGACTGGTCTGGATCTACACAGCGAAGCACGACGTGCTGCCGGAGTTCAGGTTTTCGTTCGGCCCAACCGCTATGAAGCGGGCCGCGCAAACATCATGGTTTACAACTGGGACGCGCAGAATCAAGTGGCTGTTGACCTCAGCGCCGTATTGCAACCTGGCATGAATTACGAAATCCGGGACGCTCAAAACTACTTTGGCGAACCAGTAGTTCGAGGGCAGTACAAAGGCGGATCCATATCGTTGCCGATGCACCTTACCGCTCGGAGTCGTCCTGTCGGCACAGTCGAAAGAGTGCCGGGACACACATCTTCAGAATTTGGAATCTTCATCGTCCGAGTAGTCGGTTCCAGCAAATCCGCGTTCACTACGAAGGCATGAAATACTGCGCCAATCGCCGCATTCTCTGGAACTACAGATGTATTCAGTATTTCTTACCATCACATAGTTCCATCAAGTGCCACTCCCTAAAGACGTTGTCGGAATTGCTCATCTGACATGGGAGCCAGGAACGAAAGCAACGAACCTTGAGATTTTAGTAGCGCTTTCGAAGGTCACGATTCCGTGCATGGATTTGCTCACCACGCACTGAGAAGGAACAATTATGAGAACCTCCATTCCAGGGATGGTGAAGTCCCTTGTCCTTAGTGTAGTTGTGTTTGCAACCTTCGCGGTTGGCCAATCGGTGGCCCATGCCGACGAAGTGTTGATTACCGGCTTCACAAATGCCTGCTTTCCGACTGCGGCCAATCCGTGTCAACCAATTCGCTCCTCGTCACCGGAAGCCCCGCCGCCTTCATTGTTGGGGCTGACGTACCAGAACGCGACGTTTAGTGGCATAACCGCAAACGGGTTTCTTGCCATTGGTGGCAATCCGGTTACGCCGCCGCCGCAGGGCACGGAAAACTTCGGATCATTCTTCCTCGATCCGACCATCCCGGCTACCTATGACGGCGCTGCGTTTCGATTGAGGATTACGTTTACTTCGCCGCAGGGTCTTGCTGACGATTCGCGTGTCTTCGTCGCTGACCTGGTGGGTACGGTCCGTTCCGATGCGAGTGGCGGCGTGCGAATAGATTTCGGCCAGGCGATTAACAACGACGGGATTCTGTTTACGTTTAATGATTTGAATTGTGAGCCGAACCCATTTCCTGGACAGGCGCCACCGGGACAGCAAGTGACATGCGGTCAGGGAAGTTTCCGCGTGCGCCTCAACGACTTATCCATCAACCCGGGTCAAACGGCATCGTTAACCGGCGACATCATCTCCGCGCAGCAGACGCCAATACCCGAACCGGCGACTCTGATACTGCTTGGCAGTGGACTCTCCGGATTCGCCGCTTATCGACGGCGCCGGCGTAAAGCTAAACTCGACAAGTAATCTTTCCAACCAAAAGAATCGCCCCTCAGGAAGCTCGGCTCCTGAGGGGCTTTTTGTTTTGCACATGACAAAGGCTTTGCCTCAAAAGTGCATGCAGACGGTCAATGAGTGGGTCGAAGAAAACAGAACCGGAGCGGTAGCGACG
The DNA here is from genome assembly GCA_963730985.1 of Pyrinomonadaceae bacterium. Lineage (GTDB taxonomy): Bacteria > Acidobacteriota > Blastocatellia > Pyrinomonadales > Pyrinomonadaceae > PSRF01. The sequence continues at coordinate 325,861 of CAVSTX010000002.1, read as the reverse complement.
GATGATACGTGAATTGCGGCACTTTGGAATCCACGATTACGTTTCGTTAAGTTTTCCAGCATTCCATTCCACGTCAGTTCCGTCGCTACCGCTCCGGTTCTGAATTCGCCGACCCCCTGCATTGTCTCTTGCCTACATGACATAGCTACGGCAAAGTCACGCCCTCTATCCTTAACTTTTGAGGCAAAGCACATAACAAAGCTGCCCAAAGCCTATGGTGGCGCTTCTACAGGCGGACTCTCGGGGAGATCCATACTGGGACTCGCGGCCGGCATAGGAAGCCTTCCGGCTGTGCTTTTCTTGCCTCTAAGTCGCTGCCAAAACTTGCTAAGCCCTCCTGGTTCTTTCTCCGGGGGCTCCTCCCATTTGATATCTTCCCGCTTGGCCCCATGAATCAGATCGAACAGCATCACCTGCGGCTCCGGAAACCCCTCGAGGTAATACTTCACCTTTAGATTTGATTCGTCCGCCTCATAGTTTCTTAGTGAGATGACCACCACGTTTCGATAACAGAAATGATGACTCACTTGTGACGTGTATCTTCCCTGCTCTCCAAGCGCAACCACCTTCGTCAGATGTCGGAACACTGCTTCTCCTACCCAACTGAAGGGCTCATAGGAAACCGGCGTCGCGACAATGTGAGGTATCACCGCCTTTTTCAAATTCTCTTGTGACGAGTAGATCGTTGAGTAACCTGGCGTGTGGATGTCTCCACTCAGGATGATCACATTGAGCGAATCTTTTTCGTTGGGAGGGTTTTCGAGCTCAAAGAGAAAATCGAGCACACGATCTGCCTCTTTGGCGTTGACTTCAGCGCCCCACGAGTCATTAATGTCGTCGCGCAAATCGCCAAATTTGCTGTCAAACCATTTGACTGCGCCCTTTAAAAACTTCAGCCTCGCTGAAAATTTAGCGAAATCGAGGACCCGGAACCACTTTCTCAGTATCCAGGTTTCTATTTTCGGTGCGCCATGCGAGAAGACTACGCTGCTCACAAAGAAGAGCGTGTGCATCCCTTCCTTGTTCGCCTGGATCCAGCTTTTGATTCCCGCCAGTTGATCCGGCTTCCAAACCTCTTTTCGCCGCACGTTACGATTGCTGCGCAGGTCGGCAAGTACGAAACCTGCCCCGCCAACTTTAAAGCAGGTGTCGAATCCGTTTTTGAAGTCCTTCGAGACAGGTTCTGGATTGCGCGATGCTTGCATGAGCGCGAACATGTCGCGTCCCGTGTCAAAGAGGCCCTTCCATTCCGGCTTGAACTCAGTTGATTTGCCATCGACAAACGAATCTTCGCGCGAACCCCAACCGTCGGTAATGTCGTGATCGTCCCACATGAGGACTGCCGGCAAACGGCACAGGACCTTCCGGTATCCAATGTTTCCCCAAAACTTTCTGTAAATGTCGAGATAAAGCGCTCGTCTCTTGTGGGGATCTGTTTCGTTCAGCAGTTTCGCTTCCACTTCATCGGCATAGACCTGGTCGCCCGCAAGTATCGCGAAGCGCACGTTACCGTTCTGTTTGACGTCTATGATTTTGGGAATGTGATGCCAGACGCCAAATCCATCGAACCCGTCAGTTTTCTTCGTGTCAGGGTGGTGGCAACTCATCAGCAGAAAATCCAGCTGCCTGCCATAACCGTCTTCAGGCAACGTCCAGAAAAACAGATCATCCGGCTGCAAGCGATCGCTTTCTTTTAGCGTCACATCGCTCTTCGCGCGACTTCTCATACGGCGAAGGAAGGTCGGTTCGGCCGTGCTCTTCGCTACAGGGTTCAAGTCGAGTCGGACCGAATGATCGGCGTCTTCCCAAAGTTCGTATTCGTATCTCGAGTTGGGCTGCAGGTTCGCAATCGTAACAACGCCGGTACCGAGGTTTTCGCGGGTGCAGGTGATCACGCCTGCGGGTTTCGGGCCGCGATCGCTAACGGGCTTGATGTCATCTTTACTCTTATATTCGCGGGCCAGGCTTGGTGCTTTTTCGACCCGCTTCAGAGTAACGTAAACGGTTTTGTCGTGGTCTTCGGCTTCAACGTTTATCCAAATCTTGACACTGGATTCCGTGATGTCGCCCACGAATGGCCCGAGCGAAAGCTTGATTCTTGTGCTCACATCGGAAAGTTTTTCAGTTTGACTCATGGATAAGTAAGGCGAAACTGGTCAGGTTAAGGAAAGCTGGACGAGGTCGTGAGTTCAAAAGACTAACTGAGTACGGTCGCAAGTTAAAAGACTTCTCGGATTGTGTCAACACTCAGTCGCAGTCAGTGGTTTCAGCTTAAAGACGCACGGGCGCAAAACTTCCGAGAAGAGACTTTGTCTGAACGACATCCACGTTTACTATCAACGCCCAAAACATGACAACACCGCAGACAACCCCAACCCTGGCAAGTACGGAGACAATTCGCGCCTGCTTCCCTGCTCTTCGGCGCGTGCACAATAAGTTTCCAGTCGCCTATTTCGATGGGCCCGGCGGGACACAAGTTCCTGCCGCGGTAGTCGAGGCAATGTCTGACTACCTTTACCATCACAACGCGAACACTCACTGGGCTTATCCGACGAGCGCGGAAACTGATGAAGCGATCGAGTCGGCGCGGCAAACCTGCGCCGATTTCCTGAATGCTTCGGCAAGCGAGATTGCCTTTGGCGCGAATATGACAACGCTCACTTTTCACCTCGCGCGGGCATTAGGTGAGCAATATCACGAGGGCGATGAAATCCTCGTGACTGAGTTAGACCATCACGCGAATGTCGCCCCCTGGCAACGGTTAGCGCGCGAGCGAGGGATGAATCTTGCGATCGTAAAAATGGTCCCTGAAACCGGCCAACTTGATTGGGCCGGCTTCGAACGCGCCATCACCAATCGGACCAAAGTAGTCGCAGTTGGCGCCGCGTCAAATGCGTTGGGCACAATCAATGACTTACAACGCGCCGTGCGCCTGGCTAAAAGCGCAGGCGCACTCGTTTTCGTAGACGCAGTGCATTACGTGCCACATGCTTTGATGGATGTTCGCGAACTCGATTGCGACTTTCTGGCGATGTCAGCCTACAAGTTTTATGGACCACACATCGGTGTGCTCTACGGAAAGCGTGAGTTGCTTGAGTCCGTCGACTTTCCCAAGTTAATCCCGGCGCCGGACGTTGCGCCCGAGAATGTTGAGACAGGCACTCAGAACCAGGAAGGCATTGTGGGGGCGGCTGCAGCGATCGACTTTCTTGCCTCCTTTGCAGCAGGTCACTCCAGGCGCGCCAGACTCGATGGCTTTTTCAAAGAGCTTCATCAACGGAGTAGTCTCTTGTTTCGGGAACTTTGGAACGGGCTCGGTTCAATCGACGGCGTACGTCTTTATGGGCCACCTCCGGAGTTACCGCGTACGCCTACGGTAGCGTTCACTGTGGACGGGGTTAGTTCAACGAACGTGGCGCGCTCCCTGGCCGAGCGCGGTCTATTTTTGTCGCACGGAGATTTCTATGCAGCCACTGTGATTGAACGTCTTAACCTCGGGGACGAGGGCCTCGTTCGCGCGGGTTGCGCGTGTTACACAACGCAGGAAGAAATTGAAAGACTGATCGAGGGTGTGGCGGGAATCGCAAAGCGATAGCCCCTCCGAAGTCCAAGGTTTAGGTCCAACGTCCAAAGTCTGCTACACCACAGTCATGCTGGATCCTCAAACTCCGTTAACCGGATCTGGGACTTTGGACCTTGGACTTTGGACTTTGGACTTTGGACCTTGGACTACCGTCTGACTGCATTAATAAAATCCGCCAGCAGTCCGTAGGCAGTGCTTTGCAAATTCGGACGGTGCGACGTGATTGTCAGGCCGGGCATCATGTCGAGTTCGAAATGAACCGCCAGTGATGTGCCCCTGACATTTCCAAGTGGTTCGCTAACAGACACCTGCTCAGGTCGCACAGTTGCTATCAGCTCGCCATCAGGCGTCTTCCTTACGCGCGCCAAAAGTTTGTAAGGTTTTCCTTCCGCGCGCGCCTTTTGAACCTGCTTCGCGCTTAACTCACGAATGCCTTGTCTGTTTACGGCTTCGGGCTTTAATGGAACCTTCATGAGCACGTTTGCCAGCGCGCAAACCTTCATCGTTGAATCCCACCCGTCGACGTCATGACTCGGGTCAGTTTCCGCAATACCCAGGTCCTGAGCTGTTTTAACCCCTTCTTCGAATGAACGCCCGTCCTCCATCGTTTCGATAATCACGTTGGTGGTCGAGTTGAAGACGGCGCTGAAGGCGCGCAGATTAGCGGCGGGCAGCGTCTCGCGAAAGAGAGAAAAAACAGGCGCGCTGTCCATGACTGCGGCTTCAAACATGAATCTTTTATTTTCACGTTGTGCGATTGAAGCTAATTCATCGTAACCATAAACAACGGCGCCTTTGTTTGCGCTAATCGCGTGCGCGCCGGCCAACAAGGAGGCACGCAGGTAATCAACTGCGGGTTGACCGGTTTCGTGATTCAACGATGTCGTTTCAAAGACCACATCAGGCCTGGCCGTCGATAACCATTCATCGATTCCCGGCGAAGCGGTTCCAGCGCCTTCTGCCTGAGAGAGTATCGACGACGCATCAAACCCTTCCTCATTAGCACGCCAACCGAGACGCCGGCTCGCGATGCCTGTAATTCGCCAGTTGATGCCGTACAGCTTTTCCAGCTCAGGCGATTTTGCGATCAACAAACGCGCCAGCGCGCGGCCTACATTTCCAAAACCGATAAAACAGAGATTGTATTGCTTCATCTATTTTGCTGGAGGTTATACTAAGGTATACCTTTGAACACTTTGTACACCTGTCACAACCTTTACGCTTGCTGATCTAATTTTCATGAAACAATATCACGACCTGCTGAGATCAATTCTGGACAACGGTCATGAACATGAGGATCGCACCGGCGTCGGAACGATTTCGCATTTTGGTTATCAAACGAGATTCGACTTGCGCCACGGTTTCCCGATCGTTACGACCAAGAAGATACCATTCCGTTGGGTGGCCGAAGAATTGTTTTGGTTTTTGTCAGGCGACACAAATGAGGCGAATCTTCGCGCCAAAGGCGTGGACATTTGGGCCGAGTGGGCTGACGAGGAACACACAAGTCGTTTTAGCCGGCCAGCCGGCGATCTTGGACCCGTTTATGGTTACCTGTGGCGCTCATTTGGTGGCGACTATCCGCAGCCAAACGGGGTGGATCAAATCGCGCGATTAATAAGTGAAATTCAAACGAATTCAAATTCGAGGCGATTGATCGTCACCGGTTGGGACCCGCGCCAGGCAGACAACGTTGATCTGCCACCCTGCCACACGCTGTTTCAGTTTAAAGTTGAAGCGGGACGGATTCTGCACTGTCAGCTATATCAGCGCTCGGCCGATGCTTTTTTGGGTGTTCCTTTTAATATCAGTTCGTATGCGCTGTTGATGCACATGGTCGCACACGTCACGGGATTGCAGGCCGGTGAGTTCGTCTACACGCTCGGCGACTACCACATCTACAAGAACCACCTGCAACAGGTAGAGGAACTTGTTATCGCGCAAACCGTTCCCGTTACCGGAATTGCAGATACGCGATAGGGAAATTGAGCTGCGCGGATTGGAAGGACTGCTGGCAATGCGTTACCAGAATCTTGAGTTGAAGGATTATCAATCCCACGGAAAACTCGCGGGGGCTGTGGCGGTGTAGTGTATCCCGGGGCCGCGAGCGTCCCGCCCGCACATCGCCAAAAACAGACAAGAACGTCTCTTCTTCTTCAAATGATCATTGGAATAGTTGCAGTTGATCGGAATGGTGCGATTGGGAAAGGCGGGAAACTGCCCTGGCACTATTCGTCTGATATGAAGTTCTTCAAAGCGACGACGACGGGAAATGCGTGTGTGATGGGTTACAACACTTGGCTCACGTTAAAGAAGCCGCTACCTAATCGCCTGAATATCGTGCTCAGCCGGAAAGCGGAATTCCCGCCCCAGGATTCTGTCGTGGTTGTTCGCGATATTGAATCGGTCCTGGCGATGGAGAAAGATTTGAAAACTGATCTTTATGTGATTGGTGGTGAACAGGTTTATAGAGCGTTTCAGTCTCACATTGAGAAATGGCTGGTAACTGAAGTGCCTCTGACAGTGGAGGAAGCAGACGCGTTTGTACCCGCAGATTACCTGGATGGATTTGGTCTAACAGATAAGAAGGAATTGGATGAAGGGTTGACCGTATCCGTCTACGAACGAAATTAAGTCGTCAGTAACAAGGCCCGCAGGGCCGACAGTTAATAGCCACGACCGTCAGGTCGTGGGAAGGGTCTAATAGCAGAGGCCCGAAGGGCCGGCAGTAATCTAAAGCGCGATGATGTTCGCGAACGTAGACGGCTGTCGGCCCTTCGGGCCTCATTCTCTTTTAATGTTTGTGCGTGGTCCACGGCCTGACGGTCGTGGCTATTAACTGTCGGCCCTTCGGGCCTCTGGCATCTAGCCCAGCGGTCCGGTATTTCCCAACCTCAAATCCAAAACATCGTGCCGCGTGATGATGCCGGTGATGCGGCCATACTCCTCAACCAGAACGGCAGGACTTGACTGCAACATCCTCGTCACTTCGTCCGCACTCGCATCAACATCGACTGTAGGAAAACTGTCTTCCATCACTTCCGTTACCGGCGCATCAAGCAGTTGCCGGTTACGGACCACTTTTGCTAAAGCACGATTCTCGCGCAGCGAACCCACCGGCCGCCCATCCTCCAACACTGGAATCTGAGTTAGTCCCAGGTCGTTCATTCGCGCCAACGCTTCTGACACCTTGTCCGAAGGCGAAACAACAATCAACGTCTGTGGCGCATTCGCTGCCTTTGTTCCGCTGATTAAGCCTGCCGTCATGCGTTGCGGCTCGAGCAGACGTTTTTCTTTCAACCATTCGTCGGAATGGTGCTTAGTCAGATAGTGCTCGCCCGTGTCACACACGATGAACACCACAACCGCATCCTCATCAAGGTCGCGGGCTACACGCAACGCCGCCGCCAAATTCGTCCCGCTGGATCCTCCACAGAAGATTCCCTCCGTGCGTCCCAGTTGGCGCGACATCTCAAACGAGTCACCGTCCGTAATATTGATAACTTCGTCTACATATTGAATATGCACATTACCCGGCACAACTTCCTGGCCAATTCCTTCGACGAGATACGGTGTAGTTTCGATTACTTTCCCTGTCTCCTTAAAAGTCTTGAAGATCGAGCCATAAGGATCCGCACCGATGATGCGTATGTTCGGATTTTTCTCCTTTAGATATCGCCCGGTCCCGGAGATCGTCCCACCGGTCCCAATGCCGGCGACGAAGTGAGTAATCTTTCCGGCGGTCTCTTCCCAAATTTCAGGCCCAGTAGTTCGATAATGCGCTTCGGGATTGGCCGGGTGGGAATATTGATCAGGATAAAACGAATTCGGAGTTTCGCGCGCGATGCGCTGGGCAGTTGAGACGTAATGATCGGGCGTACCAGGTTTGGCTGACACAGGTGTGATGACCACGTCAGCGCCAAGTGCTTTGAGATATCTCGACTTCTCGGCTGACGCCTTGTCGGTCATTACAAAAATGCAGTTGTAACCTTTTACTGCCGCCGCGAGTGCGAGTCCAATACCGGTGTTGCCTGACGTTGCTTCAACGATTGTTCCTCCCGGTTTCAGTTTCCCTTCGCGTTCCGCAGCCTCGATCATCGAAATGCCAATGCGATCCTTAACTGAGAAGCCGGGGTTCAAATTCTCCATCTTCGCGAGCACGGTGGCTTTAATGCCACGTGTCATGCGTTGCAACTTCACGAGCGGCGTGCGGCCGATGAGCTCAAGTACGTTTTCGTGATAGTGCATTCGTTTCTCCGAAACGTTTGTTGGGTCTATTTCTAACAGAACTGAACCTCCCGGCGCTATGCGATTAGTGGAATACTGAGGCGTCGATACAGTAAGCGAAGCGGAAGTTATTTGTCCAAACCGGATCGAAGTGGCACGGGCGACTTGCCCGTGCAGGCATCGGCGGGACGGCGCGATGTCACTCAAAAATGCTGAGGCCCGGATGTGCTCTCCCCTTCACATCCGGGCCTCTAACAAGGTCGCCAATCTTTCAACCGGCAACCGAGCCTTTGTAAATCACGTTAGTAGCGACGGTTCTTGTCGCGAATCTTGTAGGTGTAAATCGCCGCGCCTGCGCCCCCCGCAATTGCGCCGATGATCGCGCCCTTTTTGCCGCCCAACATTCCGCCAATCGCTGCGCCACCGCCGGCGCCAGCCGCCGTTGTTATCTTGTCGCGGCTCTTCTCCCAAACCGACCGGTTGTCGCCATAAGGGTAGTCTTCGTAGCGATAGTCATCATTGCGATACCTGTCGTTTTGATACACGGTGGAATCATATCGACGGTCGCGGTTGTAACGGACATCGTTTCGGGTACTGTAAACCGTCCGATTGTTGCATTGACGATTTCGCGTTTGCGCGGCAACCGGCAAAGCGGTCATGCTCAAAACAACCAGGCAGATTACTGTAGTGATGGTTTTTTTCATGATGCCTCCGCATGTGTGTTTGGCAATGACCATGCCAATGGCCGGCGCCATCGCACGATGAACCCGACCCTTCGCGTTTCCCAGCAAAGTTGCGAATCCGCTCCGAGTCGGCTATCGGAGAGTTGACGATTACGTGTGGCCGCGTTCACCGTTTTCACGTTTTGGGGTAGCCCGTCGTGGAACACCAACCGTAGACTCAAAACCAGAGTCCACGGGTCTCCTACCTGCGAAAACCTGCCCAGAAACCTCTTCGGCGTGTTAGATTGCCAGCGCTCTTCGCAGGCTAACTCCGGCTCATCGACCGAAACGATGACTGACAACAAGATTCCCCCGCCATCGGATGAACCTGCCGACACTGCCGCCTTTTCTCACAAGCCGGAAACTACTCGAATAAAACTCATCAAGTGGGCAGTCGTGTTGGGCTCGGCACTGCTGGTTCTGCTGATCCCTGTCCCGGCTGGAATCACGCCGCAGTCGTGGCGGCTGCTCGCCATCTTCACCGCGACGATCATCGGGGCCGTCGTTCGTCCAATTCCCGGAGGAGCGATCGTCCTGCTCGGCGTGACGGCGATCATGCTGACGCGAACCCTCCCGCCGGCCGAAGCGTTGCGCGGATACGCCGATCCAATCGTATGGCTGGTGCTCGCGGCATTTTTCATTTCGCGCGGGATGATCAAGACGGGACTCGGCCGCCGTATTGCACTTCTCTTCGTCCGCGCCATTGGTCGCCACTCGCTCGGTCTCGGCTATTCACTAATTCTTACCGACATGATGTTGGCGACCATCATTCCGTCAAACGGCGCGCGCTCGGGCGGGATCATTTTTCCGGTAGCTAAATCCATTGCGGAGACTTACGACTCGCGACCGGGCCCGACTGCGCGACGTCTCGGCGCGTTTCTGGTCACACTTCTTTATCAAGCCGACGTGATCATCTGCGCGATGTTTTTGACGGGCCAGGCCTCTAACGCAATCATCGCCAAGTTTGCGTACGATGCCGCCGGAGTCGAGTTGAGTTACGCGCGCTGGGCACTAGGCGCGATCGTACCCGGGGTGGTTTCACTCGCGGTCGTGCCTCCGCTGATTTACAAACTGTTTCCGCCGGAAATTAAACACACTCCCGCCGCTGCAGAGTTTGCCGCAACCGAGCTGAGCGTGATGGGGCCAACTTCCCGCTATGAAAAGTTGATGCTGTTCGTCTTTGCCCTCGTTGCGATCCTCTGGATGACAACTGCGTTTCATAACATCAACTACGCAGTCGTAGCGCTTGTTGGTGTTTGCGTTTTGCTGTTGACCGGCGTGCTCGATTGGGAAGACCTAATCTCGGAACGAGGCGCGTGGGACGTGTTCATTTGGTACGGCGGTCTGGTACGAATGGCCGAAGCGTTGGGAGAAACAGGAATTACGAAACGGTTTGCTGAGTCGGCGGCGAGCGTAACTGTCGGGTGGCACTGGGCGGTCGCACTCGCGGTGTTGCTGCTGGTTTATTTCTACGCCCACTACGGTTTTGCTTCCATCACCGCACACGTATCAGCGATGTACATTCCGTTTCTCGTCGTGATCGTCGCCGCCGGTGCGCCCGCGGCGTTAACAGTCCTGACGCTTGCTTACCTTTCAAATCTCAGCGCGTCGTTAACACACTACGGGACAACGCCGGCGCCCATATGGTTTGGTGCGGGTTATGTAAAACAGCGAACCTGGTGGTACATCGGTTTCATTGTCTCACTCGCCACAATTCCCATCTGGATGATTTTGGGAGTCCTCTGGTGGAAACTGCTCGGTTGGTGGTAGCCCAACCGAGACCCGCTCGTCGCCGCCTCCTCGCGCCAGTCAGCCATAAAACTATTGACTTTCCTGTGCGCTCAGAATATCGTCCACCCGTTCCAAAAACCCTGGCTTCTCACGAGTTTTTGCCTCTTACACATCAGTAACGAACCATCGGCGATTGGCGAATGCCGCTCTTGAGTCGTCGCCGGCCGTCTACATTTTCTAACCAAATTCCTCAAAGGAGTAATCACATGACTAAGAAAGCACTATGCGTAGGCATCAATGACTATCCGTTTGGTGAAGCTAACGACTTGAGGGGCTGCGTCAACGACGCTAACGACTGGGCGAGTCTGCTCAAGAATAGTTTCGGCTTCACCGACGTCAAACAGTTGCTGGACAATCAAGCCACAAAAGCCAACATCATCGCGGGCGTCAAAGATCTTCTGAAAGGAGCGAAAGCCGGCGACATACTGGTTTTCACCAACGCTTCACACGGAACATACCAAGCCGACACTGACGGCGACGAACCCAAATTTGACGAGGCCATCTGTCCTTGTGACACCAATTCAGATTTGCTACTGGACGACGAACTGCGCGAGATTTTCAAGACAATTCCGGATGGCGTTCAAGTGACCGTCATTTCTGATTCTTGTCACTCCGGTTCGGTGACGCGAGTGCCGGGCACAGACCGCCGCAGCCGCCTACTGGACCCGAGGGTTTTTGGAGGCAAGGCACTCAAGCCGAGTGAATTGCGCGAGGCGCGCGCAAAGAAGGAGAAGTTTCCCGAGTCGGGCATGAAGGAGATTCTCTTGAGCGGCTGCAAGAGCAGCCAGACTTCCGCCGACGCTTTCATCAACAACGACTATCACGGCGCCATGAGCTACTACGCCATCGAAGTTATCAAGGAGGCCGGCAACAATATTACTTATGCAGAGTTGCATGAACGCTTGCTTGAGAAACTCGAAGAAGAAAACTACGACCAGGTGCCGCAACTTGAAGGAAAGGACGAAAACAAGCAAAGGCAAATATTCACCTGAGCCGTAGAAAGAGAGAAACAACTACGATGGATCCTAACGTTGGCGCACAAAAAGAAGAGCAGACAAACAAGCCCCGCGGTAACCCTCAGCTAAAAGTCGTCGCGACACTCGGTAGCATCACGAACGTCAAAGCGCCGGTTGTCGTCACTGGTAGCTACAAAGGAATAGCTCCGGCTGGCGCATTAAAGGCGCTCGACGGTGAAGTTGATGGGTGGATTTCCCAGGCAATCGATCAGGGAATGGTAGGCGGTGAATTGGGTCAGCTCTTCTTTGTGCCCATCCTGAACAAAGAAATTCGCGCTCGATTAATTCTGCTTGCCGGGATGGGTGAGTATGGAAGGTTTAGTTATGACGACCTTCGCTATCTCGCCATGAACGTTTGTTTGGGGGTCTCGCGCCTCAAACTCGGTAGCTTTGCCAGCGTCTTAATTGGCTCCGGGGAAGGCAATCTGGAAATTGCAGATGCGTTAAGAGGATTGCTTTCCGGCTTCTGTGACGCGCTCCACCGGGTGGAGCCCGACGAAAGAGTGAACGAGTATATGCTGGTCGAGTACGACAAAAACCGTTTCGGCGAAATCGTTAAGATTCTGGGCGAGCTGAAAACGCAGATCAAAAATGTCGATATCGACATTGAGGAACGAGTATTTCACAGCAGAAGAAAAAAGCCGGCGACCAGCGCAACCTCTACCCGAAAATCACCGACGACCGCATTCGTCAACCGGATCACAATCGAGCATTCACCCGACGGTTATGTTTTTTCGGCGTTGACTAACAGCGCAGTAATTCCCGTGCGAAACGTCAATGTGCGTCCCTTCTTTACAGAAGGTATCGCCACCGAATTGCGTGATGGCGAAGGCAAGGCCAGCCACGAAAAATTTGGACGACTCCTGCACAACTACATTTTTCCTGAAGAATTCGAACGCGTGATCGATGACGGGAGACCTCTCACTCTTGTGCTGGACAAAGATACAGCCAGGCTTCCATGGGAAATGGCCTGCTATGGGTCGCCCGATCGGCGAAGGTATTTTGGACCAAATCTAAAATTAACCCGTCAGTTTCGGACTATGCTGGCAGGAATTCCAGGTATTCCTCCGCCGATAAACAAAAGTTTGCGAGTACTGCTGATCGCGGATCCCGCGAAAGACCAACCGCTGCCTTATGCAACTGAGGAGGGAGAACTGGTCGAAAAAATCCTGATGGAATTCAAGGACAAGGTGCAGGACCGATTGACGATCGAGATTGAAAGCCGCATCGGACCGAAGGAATGTAAGGCGGTTGAGATTCTTGCACTGGTTCTGAACGAGCCCTGGGACATCATTCATTACTCTGGTCACGCCGTCTACAACGTTGATAAGCCAAACGACAGCGGCTGGGTATTTTCAAATGGCGTAATTCTCTCCGCGCGAGAAATCTTCCGAGTTCGCCAGGTACCGAGATTGGTGTTTGCCAACGCGTGTTTTTCGGCGGCTACCGGGGGTCCGGATAAAACGCCTGCTGTGGAAGTTGCAGATCAGGACGGCAAGGCGCCCTTGCTCCCTGCCGAAGAAACAAACCGGAAACTTGCGGGCCTGGCTGAAGCATTTTTTGAGCGCGGCATCCAGAACTACATTGGCACCGGATGGCGAGTCGGTGACGGCGACGCCCTCGAGTTCGCGCAGATCTTTTACCAGGAGGCGTTGGAAGGCCGCCTCCTTGGAGATGCCCTGGCAAAGGCACGACAGAAAATTTTCGATTCGGGATCTACCTGGGGCGCATATCAGCACTATGGCCAATCCAACGCGCGGATTATCGAAGAGCTGTAGAACGAAAATTCGACCAGAGACATAAGCGTTATGGCTCAGAAAAAGCGAAGCAGTCGTAAGAAGACGACTACGCGCAAAGCCGGGGGACGTACTCCAGCCTCAAAAGCTACGGCTTCCAAAAAGGGTGCTGTAAAGACCTAGACGCATGCCCTCTAAACGAAGTCGCGCGGCTGCCGTCCCAAAAACGAGAGCTGCGCCCGTTCGGTTTGTCCCGGGTGGTCCTATCGATAATCTCAATAAGATCGACCACATCGTCGTGCTCATGATGGAGAACCGCTCGTTCGATCACATGCTTGGGTATCTAAAGCTCGAAGGCGCAAATCCGAATGTCGATGGGCTAGTCGCCGGGATGTCTAACAGCGATAACGCGGGCACGCCTTATGAAATCCATCGTCTGCCCGGCACTGTCTTCGATCTTGATCCCGGCCATGGACCAAAGCAGATTGACGAGCAGTTGAAGGATCACAACCGCGGCTTTGTAATCAATTATGAAAACGTCCACGGGGAGAAGCCTACGTTCGATGCATCGTCGATTATGGGTTATCACAACGGAAACACTGTCCCCGTGTACGATCACCTGGCGCGCAATTTTTGCATTTGTGATCGTTGGTTCTGCGCCGTTCCCGGGGCCACGTGGCCCAACCGGCTGTACGCCGTCACGGGCAAATCCGAAGGCAAAGACAACCGCATGCCGCCAGTCTACGACCTTCCATCTTTTGTACGACATTTGGATAAGGCTAACGTTCCATGGAGCTGGTACGCGCATGACGTAGCTTCGCTTCGTCTAATCGATGGGAAGTATCGCGTTTTGCATGGCTCGAAGTTCTTCTGGTTCGATCGCAGCACGTGGGTTAACAAGATAACGTTCCTGGACCACGCCGCCTCCGGTAACCTGCCCGCCGTCTCCTGGATCGATCCGAACTTCGAAGACCTGCCAATCGTCGGTCCAAACGAATCCAACGATGATCATCCACCGGCAGACGTCATGGCTGGACAGGATCTGGTCTTAAAACTCTATAACGCGATCGTTAATAGTCCCGCTTGGAAAAAGACGTTACTGGTAATCGTTTACGATGAGCATGGTGGGTTCTACGATCACGTCGAGCCGGAGGATGCAGCAGACGACGATCCTGCGTTTCAGAAGTTTGGCGTGCGCGTGCCGGCGATAGTTGTTTCACCGTGGGTTGAGCGCGGCAAAGTCTCGCACGACGTCTTTACCCACACCTCAATTATTAAAACAATTCTGCTGCGATTCTGCCGTAGACCGGATGGCACAATTCCAGACATGGGCGCGCGCGTGAATAACTCTGCGCATCTGGGAAGTTTGTTGACGCTCGATGCTCCGCGTGAGCCTACGCCCGTCGAATCGTACCAAAATCTAATCGAGCGCGTGGCGCAATGGCGCGCGGATCGGTTCAAGCAGCGCATGATGAATCAGTCGAGAGCTATGGCGCCGGAGAAACCTAAAGACACCGAGTTTCAAAGAGGCCTGCAAGAGGCCCAGGAATATCTACGAGACCACGGCCTTCCGGAAGGACAACCGTAATTGGCGAATTGCCAATTTTATTGACACTGCTGGTTAACCTTCGCTATTTTTAAAGTGCGATCAAAGTCGACCGCATCTTGCCGCTCTATCTCACTCCATTAAATCGTTGAATTCTTCAGGGAGTTGTCCGGATGAAGCTCTGTATTGTGCTGCTGTCATTCCTATCGTTGGTCGGTTTTCATTTAACAAACTATCGTGGAGTCGCTGCTGGCGAGGCGCCGGTTAACGCCAACCATGGCGGCAGGATAGAGTCTAAGTACGATGGCTTTGCTCACGAGACCGTCGTGACTCTGAAGAAGATGAAGGTCACGTGTGCCGGTAGCAAAGGCAGTTGGAAGGATTCGTGCGTGAGTTTAGCTGCAACGCTGCATTGTCCCGGAATTCAGCTTGACTATGTTCGTCAGGCGACCCTTCAGCTTGTTTTTGAAACGAAGGATTGGGACCAAAGGCACGCGCTCGATCAGCGGGACCTGTCGATCGTCGCGGATGGAGAAACGTTGCGCGCGGGTCGGATGACGCTCGCGAGTCAAAACGTCGATACGTTGATGACCGAAGTGCTTCAGGTCACGTTGCCTTACAAAATGTTCAAGCAGATTGCGCTGGCTGAGGTGGTGGAAATGAAGGTGGGTAAAAGCAGGTTTGAGTTACGCGACAAGAACCTGTTTGCGTTGCGAGACTTAAATAATCGAGTAATGCCAAGGTAGTTACAGCGAGCTCGCTAACTGCGAACCGTCAGCTGTTACGAATTACTTTTCCCAACTCCATTATCGTATCGATCAAAGCTCGCCAATCGACTGGCTTCGTCAAATGTTTTTGAAATCCGGCGTCACGCGCTCGCTTCCCCTCTTCCTGTCCAGCGTATCCGGTCAGCGCGACGGCTGGAATCTGATCACTACTCGAACGGGCGCGCACCAGGCCGATCAGGTCATAACCATCGCGCTCCGGCATACCTAAGTCAGACACAAGCAACTGCGGCTTCCAACCATTTCGCTCCAACACTTTCAGGGCTTCGTCTACTGAGGCTGCGGACGTTATGTCAGCGCCCTGCGACTTGAGCACAGTTTCCAGCATCTCTCGCGAATCCCTGTCGTCTTCAACCAGCAGGATCGGTATGCCGGCAAGCGCCGCCGATTCCTCGCGCGAGCCGCTGCCAAGTTCCAATCGCTGATCCTTGCCGGTTAGATCTCCAACACCAAGACAAGGAAGACTGATAGTAAAAGTTGTTCCCTTCCCTTCGCCGTCGCTGTACACGTGGACCGCTCCGCCGTGCAGTTCGACGAGATTCCGCACAATCGTAAGACCCAAACCGAGGCCACCGTGCCTGCGGGTTTTCGAACCGTCGGCCTGACGAAATCGATCAAACACATTAGGCAAAAAGTCAGGCGCGATTCCCTGCCCGCTGTCGGAGATTACGACCTCGACGTGGGAATTCCCACCGCTTAGCCGAACGTTGATCTCGCCTTCGGCCGGCGTGAACTTGACGGCATTCGCGAGCAGGTTCCAGACGACTTGCTCCAGTCGATCCGGATCGCCCGACACAGGTCCAGCGTTGCCGTCGAGCGCGACATTGATCTTAATCTGCTTCGCATCGGCAGCTGGACGAATAGAATCAACAGCAGCTTCGATCACGCGCGGGAGTTGAACCGGTTGAGGATCGAGACGTAGGTTGCCGGAGACTATCCGCGACACATCGAGTATGTCTTCGATCAACTGCGCCTGCGCTTTCGCATTGCGATCGATTACTTCTATCGCCCGGATCGTTTTGGCTGGTTCCAGCGAACCCGTACGCAGCAGGGTGGCCCAACCGACGATCGCATTCAGCGGAGTTCGCAGTTCGTGCGAAACGATCGCGAGGAATTCGTCCTTTGTGCGGTTAGCCTGCTCTGCTTCGGCCCGCGCAAGCAGCTCGCGAGTGAAAAGTAGTTCCCGCTCATCTTCATTTCGTTTGCGTTCCATGAATTGGCCAATCTGCCCGCCGATGCTGCCAAACATCGCCAGCAGTGCTTCGTCGGGTTGCCGGATTTCACTACTAAAAAACTCCATGACGCCGAGAAACTTATTGCCGAACAAAATCGGAAACGCGAACGCGGCGTGCAACTCCGCCGTAACCGCCACGGCCGCACGAGGAAAATTGTCATCCTGCTCCACGTCGCGTATCCATGCGGGCTTTCTGGTTGCCCATACTCGGCCGGGTAAACCAACACCCCTAACAAATGTCTGCTCGCGACTGACGTTTTCAAACATCTCGGCAGCAACGCCTCCTCCGCTCCAGAAGTCCAAACACCGTAGCTCTGTAGCGCTGGCATCCGGAATCCAAAGCGCTCCCAACTCCCACCCAAGTGATCGACAAACGGTCTGAATTATTCTGGGCGTCGCATCGGTCAGTGCCGGCGATTCAGCAAGAATTTGCGTGACTGCAAGGTTGGCCGCCAAACGGTGCTCGCTGTCGCGCACTGTCTTAGCGGCGACACGCCGCTCTTCGACTACTGTCGCCAGAAACATGACCATCACTGAGCCGGCCCCAACAAATACCTGGACCAGCAGCAGCGACTCGTTTGGCGTGCCGCGCGCGAATGGACCAAAGCCATGACGGGTGCCCCACACTGAAACAGCCGAAAGCATTACGATTGCCAGCGTTGTGCCTCGATGGCCCAGGCGGAACGCCGCCCAAATTAGAAAAGGAAAAGTCAGATGGGCCAGTGGATAGGTCTTAACCGCCGACGGAAACCAACCACCGAAGATCACCATGCTGATGATGAACAGCGACGTGAACAGCACCAACGCTTCGACCCAACGCTTTCCGATGATCGGTTGCGACCTCGAACCCCAAATCAACAGCAATGGCGC
The DNA here is from genome assembly GCA_963730985.1 of Pyrinomonadaceae bacterium. Lineage (GTDB taxonomy): Bacteria > Acidobacteriota > Blastocatellia > Pyrinomonadales > Pyrinomonadaceae > PSRF01. Next base: position 308,351 of record CAVSTX010000002.1, on the reverse strand, counting down.
TAGGCTCAACCCACCGACCAGGTCGCCCAGCCACCAGGTCAACCAGAGTGAACCGAAGTTTTGCCACGACGCTGCGTTTCCGACACACAGGCTGATATTTCCAATCGTCGCGCTTACCATCGTTCCCACCACTGCGGCTGCCACAAACCATGCAACATCCCTGGCGCGATTCAGCATTAATTGGAAATCAACGCGGCCCAAAAGCCATGCTACGGTCCATGCCTCGAGCGTGTTGCCAACAGCAATACCGATCGCCGTCCCGACTGGTATTGGAGTTAGGAAATTCGCGACGAAGGCGCCCAACAGGACGCCCGGCAAAGCTCTTTTGTTAAGCAGAAGTACAGCCGCAATCGCAACGCCTGTTGGCGGCCAGACAGGTGAAACGTTGGCATGTATAAAAGCCAGCGAGAGACCGAGCTCTGCTGCCGCAAAGTAGACAGCAGCAACGCTGAATGTAATCAGAGTCGTGGTTAGGATCTTTGAATGCAACTTCTCGGTCATCGGCTGTAGGTGAAATGGCGGTTGTACGTGGGATGGTGCACAAGGACGCGCGCTCCCGGCGCAGATCCTTCGGTCGACATTATACGACCAAAACAGTCAGTGGGATCGTTTTCAACCGGACAAACTAAACCGCGTGCTCTGATCTGATTGTGGCAGTTCGCGCTGCCGCTCGGCTTAACTGTCCGTGCTATCATTCCCGACAATCCCCTGGCCAACCGTTTTACTTGGAGGTGCTCAATGAAAAAACTCAGTGTAATTGTCTGTGTCGTACTGGTTGTTGCAGCAGCCACCATTGCCCTGTCTCAAGGGTTCAAGAATATCAACCAGATCCTAACGGGATATGAAGAGACGCCCCAGGCAATATCGACGGAGGGCAACGGCGTGCTTCGGGCCCGGATAAGCAATGACGAAACACAGATTCAGTACGAGTTGTCTTACGCTGATCTCGAGAGTGCTGTAACGCAGGCGCATATCCACTTTGGAGCCACGGGCACCAGCGGCGGTATCAGTATGTGGCTATGTTCGAACCTGGCAAGCCCTCCGACACCGCCGGGGGTGCAAGCCTGTCCAACGCCAAGTGGCACGATCACGGGAACTCTTACGGCAGCCGATGTGGTTGGACCAACAGGACAGGGCATCGCCGCCGGTGAATTCGCTGAAGTGATCAGAGCGATGCGAGCTGGCGCTACCTATGTCAATGTTCACACCGTGAACCGGCCAGCTGGCGAAATACGAAAGCAGATCGACGGAAACAGCGGACACCATTGAGGCCTCACGGTCTGCACTTTTCGATTTGCTTTTCAGCCTAAGGCAGTAGTTAAAGAAACCAGACGTGACGGGACACGAGCAGCTTGCCCGCGCGGCTTTGATTGTTCGTGGCAGGAGCATCTTGCCCGTGCTTCGCTCCTAACTTGCTTTCAAACCCAACAGGGGGCACGGCATCCCGTGCCCCTTTTTGTACCGATGCACTTTGAACGCATTAGCGAGGCAATGAGGTCAGTACCATCCGCGGTAGCGGATGGGTCGCATATGTTGTGTTGACTTTACTCCGTTGCTGACTCATATCTTTACCTTCAAACCCGCGCGCAATGATGACGTTGTGAAAATCGCCGTTAAACCATAATCAACTCGAGTATGAAAATAATAATCGCGTACGACGGATCGGAGTATTCGAACGCAGCCATCGATGACTTGCGCTTGGCCGGCATGCCGGAATCGGCAGAGGCTTTCGTGTTAAGTGTCGCGGATGTCGTATTGCCCCCCGCGGGTAATGATGACAACGAAGCTCCATTGCCTCCCAGCGTGGTCGCCGTTATCACAAAAGCAAAACGCCGCGCAGAAAGCGCGTTGGCGAATGCGAAGTCCCTGGCGGAATCCGCCAAAGGACGGTTGAGAGATCTGTTTCCCCGGTGGACCGTAAATGCAGAGGCGTTCGCAGATTCACCTGCGTGGGCAGTCATCAGAAAAGCGGACGAATGGCAACCGGATCTGGTTGTAGTCGGGGCCAAGGGTCACTCGGTGCTTGGAGGCCGGCTCATCCTCGGTAGCGTCTCACAACGCGTGCTCTATGAAGCCGGATGTTCGGTGCGCATTGGCCGGCATCGCGCGAGGAGTTCCGACGCCCCGATTCGAATTGTTGTCGGAGTAGACGGCTCAGCGAATTCAGCAGTTGCTGTTTCAGCTGTCGCACGGCGGGCGTGGCCCGAAGGAACAGAAGTGCGACTCCTGGCTGTTATGGACTCCGTAATCGCAGTTACCGCTACGGATGATAACTCTACAAGCGCAAAGTGGATCGAAGTCGAGGACGAAGACAACTGGGGTGAAGTCCGCACGTTGTTCCAGCCATCAGTTGAAGAATTGCAGGCGTCCGGTCTTGAAGCTGCCGTAACGATCCGAAAGGGTGATCCGGCTAACGAAATCCTCGAAGAAGCAGAATCTTGGGGAGCGGATTCCGTTTTCCTTGGGGCAAAAGGGATTAGAGGAATTGAACGCGTTTTGTTGGGGAGCGTTTCCTCAGCAGTTGCAGCACGCGCGCACTGTTCAGTTGAAGTTGTTAGACCACCTACGACCGAAACTCCGTAATTCGTATGACTCAACTAAGATTACCTCGCAGGTAAGGAAGGGGGCATGCCCCCGCTCTTTCACGACTCCGTGATTAGCACGACTCAACTAAGAGACCTCGCAGGTAAGGAAGCGCACCTGCCTCCCCGCTCCTTTCATGACTGAAACTCCGTGATTCGTATGAATCAACTAAGAAAACCTCACAGGAAGCAAGGGGGCATGCCCCGCTCCTTTCACGACTGAAACTCCGTGATTACACGTATGAGTCAACTAAGAAAACCTCACAGGAAGCAAGGGGGCATGCCCCCGCTCCTTCACCGATGGAATATTGCAGATGCAATTTTCTGGTATTACATCTCATTAGCACCGCGCTTCAGCGCGGTGCCGAAAAATCTCGACTCGAATCGAAAACCGTTTAAACGGTTTCCACTTTCTACATTCTTTCCTGGTCACCGGCTAAACCATGTTGCTAATGAAATGAACCAAAACAACATCAGGATTTATTGTGCAATTTAGTGTGATTCGTGGGTTGTTTTTACTCTGACGTCTGCATGTTTCTTCAACCTAGGAAACTACCGCAGCGATAACCAGTTTTGACGACTGCGTGACGACCTTTATAATGACTGCCCACTTTTGGCGGGGTAGCTCAGATGGTTAGAGCGTGGGATTCATAACCCCAAGGTCGGCGGTTCGATCCCGCCCCCCGCTACCAACCTTATCAACTAGTTACAGCGGCCAGCAGAACTGGCCGCTCATTGTTTGTGGCAGGATTGTGGCAGACGCTTGGCCGACCGATACGTGCGGCTTCAACTGCCAGGCGTTTGCCACTTTCCGTCCCATGCGTGTAGCGAAACGCCATTTGAACTGATGCATGGCCCATTAGCTGAGCGATGGTAGACTCCGCGCACCCTGCGTCGCCTAGTTTCGTACCAAACGTATGTCTAAGGTCATGCCAACGTAGGTTAGCTATCCCTGACATACGGCATGCCGTGTGAAAAGCACGCTTGATTTCAGTGAAGTGTTTTCCGGTGGCCGGATTAACAAAAACATATTCACCCTTGGCAGCGCTTTTACGGAGCGCGAGAAGCTCGTCGCGAACGTCTTGGTTCATCGGCACCGTATAGTCTCTGCCAGTTTTCGAGTTTGGAACGTAGATTACGTTGCGCTGGAAATCTACTTTCTCCCAACGCAGGTTAAGCTGATCGCCCCGCCGCATTCCTGTACCTAAAGCAACTACTACCATTGGCCTCAGATGAGCCCGTGGACCAGTAAGAGCAGAAAGTAAACTCGTCTCTTCTTCATCCAAGAGATAGCGGATTCGTTTGTTGTTCAGCCGCAGTTTTCTTACCTTACTGCATGGATTGAAATCTGCGACTCCATAATCAATCGCGAGATTGAAGATCTTCGACAGCAACTCCAGCTCGCGGTTGACGGATGCCGCACTGCGCAACGAACCTCTTTTCGTTACGGACTCGCGCCGCTCCTTTTTGAATTTCTCGATCAGCAGCGGCGACACCTGAGCAAATGTTTTGCCCTTGAACCAATCTGCAATCGTGCGCGCCCGGAAGTTGTCATGGTTCCAAGACCGCTTGTTCTGACGCGCCCAAGGCAGATAAACATCATCAATGAACTCGACCAGACCCTTATCCCCTGCTTGTTTACCGTAACGCCCTTCAAACACTGAGAGCTTGATCTTGGTCTCAGCTTGCTCGGCTTCAAATTTAGTGCGTGCTTCAGGAACTGCTCCCCGATAACGCACTCCGCGAATGCAAAAGGCATAGTGCCATTTGGTCGCGCGTTTATGAACTGGCATTGTCATATCCCTTTCCCGAGGTGCAGCCACGGGCGACGGCAATATACAACATCATGAAATCGAAATCACCGGTTTTCATCGAATGCACCTTCAGCGCCGAGTCATTTAGACTTACCAGCTTTTGTCCAGGCTACGATCTCTTCGAGATCAAAACGCAGAATGCTTGAGCCAGGTGGTCTTCGGTAGGGAATACGTTCCTGAGCCACCATTTCGTAAATGGTTCGCGGCTTGACGCGGAGCATCTGTGCAACCTCCGGCACCTTGAGAAGCTGTGGCCGGTTTGGTGATGCTAGACGATGGAGATTAGTGCTCATAACTCAACCTCAAAACTTCTTGCTGCTTTGCAGATGTTGACCCGTTCGATCTGATTTGCTCCGCAGTCACTCTTTCCAGTTTCACACTTTGGGCCTTGGGCAAACCCAGTGCCGCGCACTTCTCAGTTGCAGGATACAAAGCCGCGAAGTTGGCAGCGGCTTCACGTTGTTGGGTTTTTAGCGACTCCATGGATTTTAGTTCAGCATCACAAAGCGTCAAAAACGTCAAAAGCGTCACATCTTTTGACACTTTTGACGCTTTTGACACTTTGCTTTCCCAATGGCTCATAAGTGGGTGACCGCCCCTAAAAGGCACACCGCTAAGTCGAACAAGGACTCGGCTGCACTTCCCCGAGAATTCTAAATTTCGTCACCCCTCGCGCTGCATTGTCCGCCGACAGCCCACCCGCGCAACTCTCCGCTTCGCTGCAAGTCCTCCACCTTGTTACGGCACAAGTGTGCGCATTCGGGCACCCTGTCGGGCCGCCAACTTCGCTACGGGTGGACCCGCATTTTTGAGACCAGCAAACCCAAAGGAGCGCCCAGAAGATCTTCCGCGCCGGGCACACACAGGCCGACCAAACGGTGGAACACAACCAATAAGACTCGCTGAAAACAAAACGGGCCAGGCCAGCGCAGCAGCGCTGCATGGCACAAATTTTGACTAGTGCAACAGCAACGCGAGGCGCTGTTGCATTTTTGTTGTGACCTTGCTGGGAACGGTAGAGCCGCCGAATCTCTAGGGCAAATAGGAATGGATCGGAGTAACTCACGCCGTATCCAACGAACAAGGAATAGTGACGAAGGTGAGTGCCAGACGAGGGAGTGAAAGGTGATGGCGACAAATCCAAACGCGTGAAAGTTGTATTTGAGAACCCCATCACAGGGGAGGTACGGACGTTCAAGTTCACCCTAACGACACCGGATAGTGACTGCCCCCGGAGCAATCCGGTCAGACAAAGGGTCGTCACAATTCGCCGGGTGCCGAGTTGGAAGAGGCTGTCAAAGGTCCGTGTGAAAGTTATCTGAGCATCCCATAGAGCGCTCTCTGTGAACTAGCGAAAGAGTTCCAGACAGCGCAGAAGGTTCAGAGCAACGGAGGCGGCGATGGCAAAGAACGGCAAGAATGCGAGACAGATTTTGATGCTCCGTCTGAGATACAGATTGAGCTATCTGGCGACAACCGCGAGTTCAGAACCGTCTCGAAAGTGCTATCGATTTTTGGTTGACGATCCTTCTTCGGAGCGGCAGGAACGTTCAAACCAACACTCGCTGAGATTCTGGAATTGCTTACTTGGATATGCGAACAACAAGACGCTGTATCTCAGTTTCGAGGTTCCGTGGAAAGAGTGTGGAAGGTTAAGGAGGTGCTTTGCACCTGATTTTATGTGACACGTCACCCCCCAAGGTTGCACACGCACGCAAACATTTGCATGCAAATGTAAACATGGACAGCAAGAGAGCTTATGAAAACCCGCATGCAGTTGCACACAAATGCCTGCTCCCGCATGCACTTAATTAGAAGGAAAAGCCGGTCATGACCAAAACGCAGAAACTGAGAACAATCTCCTATCGGATCTCTGAAGAGTCATGGACGAAGATCGAAAGAGAGGCCGAGAAGACAGGAGAAACACCGCATCAATGGGGACGGTCTGCGGCACTAGAGAAGCTGAATGACGAACACGGATTGACTCGCAATGAGCGCTTTTTGTTCGAGCAATTCGCGCGCGCTCAGTATCTCGTCACTCAGGGTTTTCAACTCCTCGCTGACGATAATCTGACTCCCGAAGAGTGGAAGAAGTTCCGCGCCGTTGCCAACCAACGCACTGGTGAGATCGCAGACGTGGCGCTTGCGATGCACGGCAAAAGGAACGCTCAAAGTCGCTGATGAAGCGCTCGACTGGTCGTGCAACACGCTCCGAGCAGGAGGCTCATCCGAGTCGAATATAACCACGCGGAGAAGCCGCGTTCTAGGTTTCGTTTGGCACCCAACAGTAGCGTGAATACGTCTTCGGCCAGGTAGCGCACGCGCGCGATCTCTTCATCAATTCGAGCGCTGGTTTTTGGTCAGCTCATGACGTTTGTGCCAGCGCAGTTGCGGCACCAGTTGCTTCGGATTGTCGCTTGCCGCCTGAGCCGTTGCCCGCACTCTTCAGCCATGTAGACACACTACTACTGTGCTGCCGTGAGGCCGCTTTTATTCGGTGGGTAGTAACAGCTAGCGGGAAATCGCTGACTTGATAACTACGGGGCCGATAGCCTCAAAGCTCGTGCGCTAGATCGCTACCTTAATTAAGTAAGTTACCAAGTCCCGAATTTAGACAACTAGGCCGAGCACGGCCAGCAAGCCAGAGAGTCCTGCCTCTGATATTTGCTCCGCGAAATCACACGGTATTTCACCGGGCGATGTCTCGTTGGTTGTTGGCGTAGTTCCATTGGGCGCTGGCGAATGAACGTCACACGGTATATCGCCCGCCAAGGCGGTAACCGAAAGAACAAGCGTCATAGCTGTTGCTATCAGCAATCTTTTCATGGTCTTTCTCCTGTTGATTTGACGATGCAAGGATTCTTACATCAAATAGACTAAAACAGCTTAAGAAACTTGTTGCAAGGCATTTACCGAGGCAACTAATATCCGAATCGTCACCCGCAAGTTGTCTTACACTCACGTTGAAGAGCTTATCCATCATGAAGATAACTTCACCGAAGCTACACTCCTCGCGCATTACGAATGAAGCAGCACACCAGATGTGTGAATCTGCATTAGAGAAGAGGGACAGGGGCGACTACGATGCTGCCCGAAAGCTAATGCACCCCTTGTGGAAGCGGATCGGCGAACGCCCTGAGGTGAAGAATCTCCACGCCTCCGTAGCCGCAGAAGTTCTGCTCTGTGTCGGAATCTTGACCAGTTGGATCGGTAGTAAGGAAGAGCTTGAGGATGCGCAAGAGGTCGCTAAGAATCTCATCACTGAAGCAATGACATTCTACGAGTCGATAGGTGACGTAAGGAAGGTAACCGCCGCACGCGCGGAAATTGCTCGTTGCTATTTTCGTGAGGGGGCCCTGAACGAAGCCAGGACCATGCTCACTGAAGCGCTTCAGAAGCTAACCACCGAAGGAAATACAAGGGCCAGAGCGTTGCTCAGATTGGCTATCGTTGAATGTGCAGCTTCGCGATACGACGATGCCTCAAAAATCCTCTCTGACAATGCTCTACTATTCGACAAGATCCATAATCACTCCATCATTGGGGCCTATCATAATCAGGTTGCGATGGTGCTTCGGAAGCTTGCTAGGCCCGAGAACAGAAATGATTATCTTCAGCGAGCTCTCCTCGCATATGAGAAAGCTGATACTCATTTCAAGCTCGCTCACAACACCGTCTTTCGGGCCAATGTAAAGAACAACGTTGGAAACGTCTTGCGTCAGTTATCTCGATTTGAGGAGGCGCACAAATACCTTGAGGAGGCGCGACGCCTCTCCGTCAGTATTCGAAACAGAGTACAAACCGCCGAAATAGATGACACTCGGGCGCAGGTTTTGATTGCTGAGGGAAGATTCAAGGAGGCCGAAGCAGTAGCCGGCCAGGCTGTCAGGGTGTTGGGAAAGAGTGGCCAGCACTGTCTCCTAGCCGATGCGCTGATCACTCATGGTATTGCGCTCGCTCGCTTGGGTAAGAGTGAGCAATCTCAATTCACGTTACAAAGGGCTGTTAATACTGCGCACCAATTTGGGGCGCTAAACAAAGCTGGCATGGCGTCGCTCACTATGATCGAAGAGATTGAGGGGCTGTCACCTGACGTTCAAGAGCAGGCGTACGATTGTGCGAGTGAATGGCTGGCAACATCGCAAAGCCAGGAAGTATTGCAAAGAGTGATTGCAGTTTCCAAGAAGGTCCGAGTGAATCCAAGCGCTGAAATGCAGTCGGAAGACGCTACGGAACCCCTTCCAAATCTCAAATGTGACCTTAATCAAGAAAAGTTGAAAACTGAACGCGAATTGATCCGACAGGCCTTGGCAAAAGTAGGCGGAAGATTAACCCAAGCCGCATCGCTGTTGGGCATGAGCTATCAGGGCCTTGCGTACATTATTGAAAGAAGGCACAAGGATCTTCTGAAAGATCGTACTCCAATCCGCCGTCGCTCAGCGAAGAAGTAGGACAGCACAGTTGATAGCACATCAGCGATGCAAAACTTTTTGCATAGGAATGCACTCGGCGATACCAGAATCCTTGCATAGCGCTCATGACTTCTTAGGCTTGGCAACTACGGGAAGTCGCTTGTCGTCCCGTTTACTGTTGATGCAGGTAGCAGTATTTACCGAATTCGCAAATGTGAAAGTAAAGCTACATATTGCCGGATCTCAGCACGTCATTGCGCCATAATCGCGCCATCGGGAGTTGCTCACCTGGCCCAGCCGTTTTCAAATAAGCAAATTTTCGGAATGCTCTTTGTTCCGTTTCGAGAAGGTGTTACGCTTTGTCAATTCTGTGACGCAAGACAATGAGTTTGTACCTAGATGACTAAATCTGTACTTAGTCTGGACGGCGGGGCTCGTTGGACGAGTGAAGATTGCGGAAACAAAGCCTACACTTTGTATCGGCTCTTTCAAGCTGGGTCGGTTCACGTTCCAGACGCTTTTACCGTAACTTGGCCAGCACTTCGTAGCGTCTTCTATACGGCTGAGGAAGCTCTTTACTCTGGGCGCGACCCTTCAAACTCAAAGTTAGAAGAAACCAGAATGCAGCTAATGGGCATAGACCTCTGGAACTTGCCACTAGCGCACGAAATAGGAGAATCACTTAACAGAATTGCCAAGGGCCCAGAACACAGGGTAATTGTGAGGAGTTCAAGTTCCGCAGAGGATTCGGCTAGCGCAGCTTTTCCTGGAGTCTTCGAGAGCCTCTGCGTAGACGCGGACCTGCCGAAAGTACTCGGTGCGATTAGGCAAGTATACATGTCACGATTATCTCCACGGGCAATTTCCTATGCGCGAGTACTAAGATCGAATCGAAATCTGGTAGTGGACCTCATCCAGCCAATGGCCGTATTGGTTCAGCGATACGTGATGGGTAAGTTAGGTGGTGTCATATTTACTGCCGATCCAATGGATAAGAATCAAGCTAGAATAGATATTGCGGTCGGAGGTGCTGAGCGAATAGTAATGGGGGAGCAGCCTGACCTGTCTGTGGGTTTAGGACCTTCCAATAAGATGACGGAGGCGGAGCGGACGACTCTAAGATCACTTGTTGGAACAGAGCAACTCGCACAGAACTTCGAGACCGATCTGAAGAAAGCCATTTGGGACACGACGGCACTTTTACAATCCCCTGTAGATATTGAATGGGTGTGGGACGGCGTTAAAGTGTGGATTGTTCAAGCCAGACCTATCCGTTGAAAGGTCAGAGACTTTTGACTTCGATTAACTATGACGTCTTTTCAAAGAACATAATGAAATTCAATCTATCTCTCGATTGATGCTTTTGGAGCGAGGCCGATAGTCGATCCATATCATGTTCCACTACTTCCTGAGGAAGTCGGTGCCTAGACAGAATGTTGGAAAGAGCTCGAAGGTGTTTTTCGGAATCCGTAAATAGCGGAACATCTAACTTCCCCCCTTCATATGATCGCATCCCCCGTAGCGTGAATAGCTTAAGCTTCGCCATAAGAGTCATGTACGATTCTGCAGTAAGAGTAAACTGCTTATGTGGCTCAAGTAATTCCTCGGTCAAACGGTTAAGCACACATGACTGGGAAACCAGCGTGACAATAAGCTTGCCCCCAGGCTTCAAGAGACGAGACATCTCCTCGTGAGCTAAAGGTTGATTGTAGTAATAGTAGGCACAATGGGTGCTTAGAATAACGTCGAATGACTCATCCGGAAGGCGCGATTCCTCTATGCGACTACGTTCCCATTTGATACCTGCATCGTTGCAAAACTGTTCCAGCTTTGGATTTTCCGTTACGGGTTCCAAAGCAGTGAACTCGGTCCTACGCTTGTCCAGAGCGCTCCAAACAGTAGACGTAGTTTTCTGAAGCCAATCACTATCTGCGGATCCAACGTCCAAGATGTTGACCTTGTCACGATGGAGTCCCATACCGGTTATTTCCTCATAGAGGATCAGCATTTCGTTGCCTAAGAAACCTTGTTTGAAAAGAGGCAAGTAGTCCAAGAACCCCTTATCAAATTGGGACATCATCCGTCTTGGCGTGGGGCGCTCATGTTTAATGCTCATAGTAGTTCTCCGATCGGTAAGTGAGACACCTGTTGGAAAGCGTCTGAAAGCATTAGCAATCATGTGTGGACCTCGACTAAGACTTAATCAACTTCATTCAGAGAGGCATCACTTCTCCAAGTGTCGCCTGCTGCTTGCCGAAATGTTAATCTTGCCTGCGCAGTTTTTTGATTGCTCAGTTCATCATAGCCTCGTTTCAACAATAGAATTCGATCTCTGACATCAGACTCACTCGCTGCGCGTAACGCCGCATCGAGACGCTCCTGTCGTTCTGCTACAATTTTCTCAAGATCGTCGCCAAAATCGGAACTTCTGTCAAGAACTTCTACCGACTTATAACTCCACATCTGTGAACAACCACGGAGCGTCGCCGCTTCGATCGACCGACCCGACGGTAGACGGATCGTCTTGTGCTCGAATCCAGCTTTATAATAGCGAGTCGCAGGAACGAAATGAAGATGAAGACCACGTTTCGAAATCTCAAGAAGCTCAAGCAACTCTTTGCTATTAAGCGGTGGTACGGTCTGTTCTAATTCCATCGTTCCCCACGGTAATGCTTCTTCTTTAACGTAGACATTTAGATGATCACGCCACGCGCTACTATCAAATCTGAAATCATGAAGCTTGATGGCGGGGCCATCTAGAATGCACCATTGGCTACTATTCATTCCCCACCCTGAAAGAAGTGTTGCGACTTCCTCAACGCAGCCAGTAAGAGAGTTAAAGTCGGTTAGATTCATGATTATAGGATAGTGACCTCGCCACTATCCCCGTTAACAGATATTAAGGTACCGTTCTCCAATTGAGACATCACACCAGTCACTGCCGTAACACAAGGTTTTCCAAACTCGCGACAGATGGTAGCAGCATGACTGGTCTTACCACCCACCTCAGTCACTACTGCACTTGATCGGAGGATCGCTTCTAGCCACTCAACACCTGCTGAATGTCGGACCAGTACTTCTATTGCGTCAGGTGGAACTTCACTCAATTGCCGGCTGAGGAATGCCCGGCCAACATATTTTCCAGCGCTGGCGGCCACTCCCATTAGTACGCGCGTTGCCATCACACAATCCAGTTCGAATCCTTAACGTCAGAAAGACTTGATTGAGAAGTCCTGGGAACTCAAAATCCGGGCCGTTATGATTTCGGATTCTCACTGCGACGGTCAAGTCTACCTTAGCAAGTCGAATCGGTCGCAATCATTTGTAGTTTATCAGGCCCAAAGTATACTCGTCTCAGGCCAAGAAATATTAACAGAATACCGGCCTTTGCTTTCGACATCCGTCTTCTTTGTTCTTGGTGGTAAACGTCGGGTGTGAACTGGAGATTACTAGTGACTTAGTGCACCATGTGCAGCGCCGAAGAAGCCGCACCGCACTCGGCGTCCTAGTCATTTCTGTTCGAAGCCCAGTGCAGCAATCGTTCAGATCTACTTGTAAGGCGCTTACTAACATATGCCCAACCCCGACCCCACTTTCGTCGAAGGTGTCTGTACAGTATCAACCGATGTCAATTGGCTTAACGCCAATGGTGAACTGCCAATTTGTCTTGCACAGCCTTCATTGGTAGATCCCGCAGCGATTCCAAACGATGCCCCGAGGCCTGAGTCTTTGGCACTAGCAGAGGCAATCTTTGCCGATGATGAAGGACAATCTGGACTTTCTCGTTGGTTTGATGGTCAAACTGGCTTACTTCTTTTTCCTGAATATGCTTTTTCATCGGGCGACTTCGCCACGCTGAACAACCTCGTTGACGCGTATCCACATCCCTTGATCGTTATCGCAGGATTTGGTGCAGTAGATGGAACTCATCTTCGTCAGATCCTAGGGCAATGCATGGCGACTTGGCCCGGTGGTGCGGATCGTATTGATCCGCAAAGTCGATACAACGCAGGATGGTGCTGGATTCACCACAGCACTGGAGATACCAGCTGTTTTGTAATACTCAAGAACTTCTTTGAGCAACAGTTTGAAATCACTTTCGACGGATTAGTAAGCGGTGATCATATCCTGCAGATAGCAGCTCGCGATCTACTGCTGTTTCCGATTATTTGTTCGGATCTGATCTCTGAGCAGCCGGATAGCGCAAGAGTCCGAGTCACGCGAACACTTGCGACAACACCTCAGGATGGCCCAAACGTCCTGATTGCGTCACCGCTGTACACGGACAAGCCCCAGAGCGGGCACTGGTCAGGTGTAATTAATAATATTGTAAGTCTAAATCATCGTCGCGCCGGCATAGTGTTTGTGAATCAACTCGCGGCCCCAATGTTTTCGGATCCAGAACAAGATAAGTGGCGGTGTCTCAGCGGGGGCTTCGTCCACAAACATATAATGGCGAGTGGCCCTCCCCAACCATTTCAATCCGTTCGTTATGTGAGCACAAACGAGGGATCGGGGTTGCTGCTACGACAATCCTTGGTGGGAGTTGCGTTTGGGCACTTTCGTTGGGTGAATGCGGCAGAACTTGGGCGAATTTGGGTGCCACAACATCGCGCGCTCGAAGCTGGGCTCCTAAGACGCCTCACAGAGAGTGTCTCCTCTCAAGAATTAAGGAGATATATCAGCCGCCGACACGATTCAATTTCAAGTAGTTACCATAAGTCGGCTAAGCCCCTTATCAAGAATGGACTTGATGCAATAAAGTCTGATCCAAATGAGGCCCATCTTGGCCCAAGGCTTTGGCCACGGTTGCTTACAGGGGTCGAGGAAGCCCCCGCCGGCTTTAGTCCTGATGCGATGGACACACACGCGATCCATCTAGATCGAGCCCTCGCTGTTTTCTCCGCAGTTGAACAAGCCGCCGGAACGGCTCCGCTAGTAGGGCCCTCTTATCATGGCCAGTTGCAGTTGGCTGATCGAGAAGGTTTAATTTGGAAGTCGCCACTTTATGATTGGAGAAAAATGTGGCAAATCTTAAGGGGCTTATCCGTTAGTCACCCGTCCGAACCTCAACTCTTGGTGGTTGGCGACGGGCGTACAGGACAAAGTCTCGCTGGACCGGTCGAGCCGGATAAATCTGTTGACTTTACGAATATTCCGGACAAAGGCCATTTCACCAGCGCCAGATTTCGTCACATCTTCTGGCGCCCACTAGGAGAGATTGAAAATTCCTTGACTGATCCAAATACAGCCTTAGACCAGAAGCGAGCAGCTATCCAAACTCAACTAGTTGCGAATTGAATTCTATGGAAAACGAAGTCCTTTCCAAGCTAAAGAAGGAACTCGATGAGTTAGCTACTCCTGTGGGTTTCGAGTTTTCTGGTGCAGCTACTGCCGTCGATGAAATCTGGCCGCCCGAACACACTCTAACCTGGGTAAGTACGTTTGCAGTGCTAGCTTTGATTATGTTGTCTAACGACGACAAGGAAAATCTGACTAGACATGAGGAACTTGCTCGGGAATGGATGTGGCGTCGATTAACCGCGTCCGAACGGATCGGAAGATTCTTGGATGGTTACTTGGTATTCGCCTTGCCAGCACAGCCGGACGAGACGATGCGCCGCACAATTCGAGCTATTGAACTTGATACGGCAGTGTGCCGTAAACATGTGATTTGGCCTTCAGGCGAAAGTGATTGGAGAGATGCACTTTGGACCGTGACAGTTCTAGGACTGCCACCGGTCCATGCCTCGGTTCCCAGCGGTAATCACCTCGCCGACGCTGCCAGATATCGCGAACCGCGCGCTAAAACTATATCGGCAACTCGAGAACTACGAGTCTACCGCTGAAAAACTTCGTCTAGAAGCTCACACGGCCACTGACCAGGAAACTTCAGATGCTTCTTGATTCATTAAATGTCCATGCCTTCCGGGGTATCAAGAACGAGCTCCCTCTTGATCTTCGCGCACGCCTTACCGTAATACATGCACCGAACGGCGTCGGCAAGACAAGCTTATGTGATGCAATCGAATGGTTATTCACCGGAGAAGTTGAGCGACTGAAGGAGCCACTCGGCAAGAGCAAGACAAAAGGCGTTAGCAATATTTTCACATCGACACCGCCGCGTGTTGAATCGCAAATCAGAAATGGCAGTGGACCAGCACGCGTTCGCCGGGGCAGTACTGAGCGGGCAAATCAGATAGAGGTTTTTGAGGGCGGCAAATGGAAAAGGATACTACTTAACACGTTACTGGCTAGCATCACGCCGGGAAATCTCCCAGAAAGCTCAAAGGGCCTGCAGCGACTAAACAACAGGCGGAGTTGGTTTCGAGCGGTACGGCTCTTGGAAGCCCACGCGCTTGACCTCCTGCTTGATACGAATGATTCGAGTAATGAAGTGCGTGATCTCGTTTTCTGCGATCTGCTAGGCGTTGGCGAGTTACAACGACAAGAGCGAGATCTCAGAAGAATAGTAAGTGCAATTGGTGGAAAGGCAC
The DNA here is from genome assembly GCA_963730985.1 of Pyrinomonadaceae bacterium. Classification (GTDB taxonomy): domain Bacteria; phylum Acidobacteriota; class Blastocatellia; order Pyrinomonadales; family Pyrinomonadaceae; genus PSRF01. Next base: position 293,046 of record CAVSTX010000002.1, on the reverse strand, counting down.
GGCTGAGAGAAGACTCATTGCGCGTTCAGCGAGAAATCAGTTCTCGCGAATCCGAAATCAACGCCGAGGCACTACAAGCGAGCGCCCCAAGTTTAGAATCCTATCAAGAACAGATCACCGCAGTGAGTCGAAGATTGGGTATCGAGGGATTAACAAAGGCTGGGCCTGCGGAGTCTTTTTTAGTCGCTGCCGAGAACGCTTATAAGGCGGCGGACAGACAGTTGACTAGACAGCGTTCAGCATTGTTCCATGTAAGAACTAAAGCGAGTACTTACTTGGCACAGCGAGAGGAAATAGCACTACTCGAAAAGCAGCTGGAAGGTCTGAACGTACAACGTGCAGAAGTACTGAAAGACCTGGACCTGGCTGAGAGCCCCTTAAAGCTTGCGGAAAACGCGACTTCGAAGGCTGAAGCATTGGAACGATCTCTCCTTTCGCAGCCTCTCGACTCTGTAAGAGCAGCGCTGGAGCGAACGTTGATACAGTGGCGAGAACAAGGGGCTGAGGCGAATACAAAGCTAGACTTCGCCGCACTGCAGGACGTACAGGCCGAGGCCAGGGCGAATGCAGAAAGAGCTAATCGCCTGCTCAACGCGATTAGGAGATGTGAAGACTCTTGGAGTTTATGGCAAGATGCGAAAGTGCGTGACGAAGCAGCGGCTGAAACAATTCGAACCATAAAGCTCCCCTCGTCGGAAGACCGTGCTCGTTTAGAACAATCCTTTTCAGAAGCAAAATCGGCATTAGCGACAATTGAAAGTCAACTTGAGCAGTTGGCTGGGCCGCTTGAGCAATTGAGGATTGCAGGTCGTGATTTTCTCGACGGATCGCAGGGCGAACAGCGCTGTCCTTTGTGTGCACACGATCATGGGAACACAGCTAATCTTCGCAAAGCAATCGGGTCCGGCATCTCCACAATCCCACAATCTATCAATGCTCTCTCGATTCAAAGGAAGCTATTTGAAGCGGAACTCTTGGGTTTTGAGCAACAGTTAAAAACGTGGAATGAAACTGCAGCCACGGTGGAAGTCTTAGCGCTAGAGCGAGAAGAGGCCAGCCACTTCTTGATAGAAGCCAAACCGATCCTTGAGACCGTGGGCCTCGATCTAAAGGATTTGCAAGATAAGGCGTTGCCCGTTCGAATCTCAGAGCTTCGATCAAAGATTGAAGACCAAGTTATCCAAGCTGAGCGGTTGGCGGCGGATGAAACTCGCCGCGTTAATGTCGCATTGGAGTTGCAATCCCTCTCACGAGAAATCTTATCGATTTCTGAAAGTCTACAGGTCCTCACAGATAGTGCGCCAATTACGAACCTCGATTCGCTAGCACCCGGTGATTGGCCCGGAGTTTTGGAAATTCTCATGAAGGACTCCGATACAGCCGCGGCAAAAGCAAGATTCGAAGCAGCGACCTCGAAAAAGACCGCCGAGAACGCTCGGGCAACACTAAGCACCTTACGTCGCAACCTGGAAACACTCACAGCTTCCATTGCTGAAGTCTCCAAGAAACTTGACGACGCTAAGATAGAACGAAAAGAATTTGAGTCACAATGGCGCTTAATTACGGACGAAGAAACATGGGACGACAAGCTATTGGATCGGCAACGAGCAACCCTAGACCAAGCTGAGGAGAACTTGAGGAAAGCGAAAGAAGAAATTGAGTCTGCGCGTAACACACTAGTGGCAGCGAGAGAGGCAGAGTCGAAACAGCGTGACCACGCGAGCCTGCAACGTCAGCTGACCGACCTAAACGTCCGCCTGCGTGAACTGGAGAGCATCGAGGCAATACGAAGTCAATGCCTGGCCGGTGTGGAGTTGCTGCGAGTCGCAAAAGACGCCTTCGTTAAAGAGCAAATACAGCCTCTGTGCGATGTCATCACCGCCCTTTACGTTCGGGCCCAAAGTGCAACATTTATTGACCGCATCTATTCAAGTCAGGATGCAGGGCCTCTCCGGTGGCTTGCATGCATTGGGCAACATCAGCTGGAGGACACTGCGCAGATGAGCCTCGGTCAGCGGCAGGATCTAGCTTTAGCCATTTTTCTGTCTCGTGCACGAGAGTTGGGGGGCACGTTCTTTCTTGACGAGCCGCTGCTCAACCTTGATGATCTCAATCGTATTGCAGTGCTCGATGTGTTACGCACTATTGTGATCGAGCATCGTTCCGATCCGATTCGCTTGGTTGTAACCACAGCTAATCACTCGCTTGTCAGGCATTGCAAAGAGAAGTTCGCGCTTGTTGAGGGAAGCGAGGACGAGCCTTCGTTACGGACGTATCGTCTGTTTGGAGATCCTCAGTCCGGAGTGTCGGCAGTTATCGACAACTGAGTCTTCGGGCACTGAAGCCTCGTGGCCCCATAACTAGGTTGACTTGGGCCCCTTTTTTGAAACGTCCGCAGACGGTTGTTCCAGAACGCGGCATACGGTTGACGTCATTTCGTCACTCAACCTTGTGGGAGGCGCGACCTTAAGGGACGAAATCGACGGGCTAACATCAGACCGTCCACGGCAGCTTTCCTCGCTTTTATCGTGTGGCAAGATTGTGGCAGGAATGGACAGCATCCGCCTGTAGCTGAATGGTAGTAGATGTAAGAGAATGTGAAATGCATTGATTTTGCTCGTGGCTGCATCTCGATGCGAAATCAATGGTTTCCGTTTAGGTAGCGCGGTTGGTTCATAACCCCAAGGTCGGCAGTTCGATCCTGCCCCCCGCTACCAATCCTCTCAACCACTTACAGCGATCTGATTAGCAGCGGGTTTTTCATTTGTCACGCTGTGGTCACGTGAAACTGGAATCGCGGGCGTCTCGCCCGCATTTCTTTTACTTCCAACCGCGATTGCTTCGACTGCCCGGCGCTTTGCGTCCTCCATCGCGTGGGTGTAACGCATTGCCATCCGAATATCTGACCAACCGAAGATTGCAGCTAGAGTAAACGCGTCCGCGCCGGCGTCTCCCATGCGAGTCGCCGCTGTGTGGCGGAGATCGTGAAAGCGTAGATCCGTAATCTTCGCGCCTTTAATAGCTCGCACGAATGAGTACTTGATCTCGACCAACCGCTCGCCGGTTCGCGGACTGGGAAAGACATAGCTGCTGGTTTTCGGCTGGTTCTCAAGCAAGGCTCTGACAGTAGCGTTCATCGGGATCAGTCTGTCTTTGCCGTTCTTGGTATTTCTCACGTGAATCAATCCACGCTCGAAATTGAGATCGAACCATTGAAGCCCACAGATTTCGCCGCGTCGCATTCCAGTGTGCAATGCGATCAGGACGATGCCTTTCAGCCATTCGCAACCGTCAAGCTGTTCGAAAAGGGCCATCTCTTCGTCTGACGTTAGGTAGCGAACCCTTTCGCCAGAGACCCGAAACATCGTCGTTCGCGGTCTTGAAGCAATTAACCCCTTTTCTAAAGCTAACGTGAAAATCGAAGAGAGGACTTGCATCTCTTTATTCACGCGCAATGGGCTTCGTTTCCGAGCCAGCCTCGTCTTTTCCTGGACACGCATCTGTCGATATCTCTCAATCATCTCGGTGTCGATTTCAGAAATGAAATGCTTCCCGAAGAAACTCTTGAGAGGCTTACAAATGCTGTCGATCGAAGCGTAACTCTTTTTTAGTTGTTTGGTCGGCAGGAATGAGTTATCGACAAACTTGTCGAAGCGGCATTCCGGCCTTTCCACGAGGCCAAATTTCTTTTCAAAGATCTGAGTTCTGATTCTGGCCTCAGCCTTCAGTGCTTGCGCCTTCGTCCGTACGCCGCTGAGAACGCGTTGGACTCGGTGCCTTCCTCTTTCACTGATGTCAACAACCCAGTGTTCTCCCCTTTTCCTTACTGACATCGGCTGCTCCTTTCCGGTTTGCCGCCGTTACAGGAGCGAGAGGATTCTAACACGCATATACTTCCGGCTAATTCCTTCATTACGTTCGCGAGAGGAGTTCAACTTTGAATGTCTCATGGTCGGGAAGGGGGCTTGCCCCCGCCCGTCGTTATTACCTTGTTGGTTCATTCCAGGCCATCACTGCATCAAGCCTGAATCGCAAAAGACTACCCTTGCGCTCGAATGGAATGCGGTTGTCGCTCACCCAGGCGTAGATGGTCCGTGGCTTCACCTTGAGCAGCTCAGCCACTTCCTTCAGCGTTAGATAGATCGGTAGCTCCTTCGCCTGTTTAAGATTCATGGTTGCCTTTCCGAAAGGGAGGCTCGATTGCTGTGGTAAACTCATCACATCGCAGCTCTATGTCAATCAATGTGCCGGAACGCACATTCATGGAAGGCATGGGAAAAGTGAGGATGCGATGGGACTGAATGGTAGGGAACCGGAAAGCCTGGCCGCGAAATCTGGAAGGTTCGCGAAGCGCGTCGATCACCCCTGTTGTAAAACACAACACCAAAAGTGCATGTAAAATCCAACACCTCGGGCTTGCCGTTTAGCGACGCTCGGCTTCTTCCTTACTGATTTTCTCCAACAATTCGACCGCATGTTCTTTTGCATAGTGGGTTTTCATGTCGAAGTAATTGGCCAGGTCTTGCTCAGTCCTTCCCTTATCTAGCAGAGGTCGCCTCACGACTTCCTCCCACGCGACATCCCTTCCTGTCCGGGCTTCTACAAAGGTTTCAAGCAGAAGTTTGAGCCCCACCCTCTGGTTCCGAAGCAGTAAGTCTTCGTGCTTAATCAGCTTGAGCAGCAGGGTTTGTAGCGTGTGGAGCGTTTCAGCCGTGCCTTGGCCGGGCGGCTCCTCAGAGTCGGTGATGCCCAAAGCCTTGCGCCGGCGTGCGCCCAGCGCTTCATCCAGCAGCTCGCGAATCACCGGCGCATCCTTGACTGCACCCGTCGCTTCCATGATCGCCCGCACCTGGTAGACTTGATCCATCCACATGTTGAAGGATGAGACATGTTTTGAGAGCGTTCGCTTCCTTCCTCTTGGTCTAATTGCCATAACTCCTCCGCCTTATCGAAATGCCTAGCGGAGTGCAAAAATAAAGCCACAAACCCAAGAGCGTTGGGAACTTGAGTAACTTTCCCAGTTGCCCAAGTTTCTTCGTGTGATTTGCTTTATTCTAAAGCTACTGAAAAGACGAGACTTAGAGGATTGATAAAGTTTGAAATCGCGCTCTATCTTGTCTGCCCTCCCTAGTTTGTTTCTTTATCATCCTTCCGCAAACTTTATTTCCAGCAAGTGCTACTCAAGCGGACCATGTTTCTCAGTTACCAGCGAAGCTCGTTTGGAACGGGAGGTGTAAACATCCGGAGGAAACCAATAGACGCGAGGCGTACGATAATCGTCATTATGTAAGACCCGCAGCCGCGCATGACATCGCCTTTTGATGGCGGGTGCGCTGCCAGATTACATAATGCCCGATTATCGGATGACCGTCCGCTTTGTTGCTTCTTTCTAAACAACCCAAGCGAGGGCTTCACTCACAGTTCAGTCATCATTTGGTTTATTGCTACCCCTTGTGGGAATGACTAATATTGGCCCACAGGTTCTCGGGCCAAATAGGTGAAAGACTTTAGTGCGTTAAGTCTAATTATTTTTGGGGCGCTTATGAGATAAGGCCGATGCAAGACTACCTGCTGTAAGGGATCTACTTGTGGAAAGCTTACAACCCTCATGGAAATCTCCATGGCGTCGAACGATTTTGAGATGGTGGCATAGTCGCTCGGAGCGATTAGCCGAATGGCACTTTTCACGTCTCTATTGGTTCTGGCGTCAATGGCTTTCTCTTATCCAATTCAAAATCCGCAGGCTCCTTTTCACACTACGTGAAAAGTGGCGAGAGACTCGCGATTCTGGGTCGATACTCCGAGTCCTGACTACAACTATTCTCGGGAAAGTGTTGTTCGCGGTAGCCGTCGTGGTAGGTATCGAGGTTTTGGAACGGCTGGTTCTAAGCTATGGACCCAGCATCAAAACCTACATTCCGGTAACACTTCAATTCCCATTGGCACATTAAAGCACCTTACGAAGAGGGACCCAGCCACTTATGTAAGCGTCTTCAGTACTCTGGCGCAGGTCGCAGGAGTCTTTCTAGCCCTTTACTTCACCGCCGTCAGCGTTGCGGTTAGCAGCGTCTATACCCGGGTTCAAGAGGACGTGCGCTTACTTCTAATGCGCGACAAGGTTGGCAATCACTACATAAATATTGTCGCGTTTCTTGCGGCGTTTACAACCATTCTGTTAGGCCTAATCGCCCTAGGCTATCAACCTGGCGTTTTGAGTCTGATGCTGGCTGTCGGAATCGGAGTCGCGGCAATTTTTAGCTTCGTCATCTTGGGATTTCGCAGTTTTCAGTTTTTTGACCCGACTAATCTGGTTGGCTATTTGGTTGGCGACCTAACTCGCTGGATACAAAGGGCCACACCTAGTCGACCTCTTTGGCAGGACGCATCTTTTCAAGCTTACTACCAACGGGAAGCAGGCAGGGTGCTAGCGACGTATCGCAATGTAGTTTCACTCGCGAATCGGGAAGAGCATCTACAAAGTCGCTCGCTTGTTGAACTGGCGGGTCAAGCATTTTCAGTCTTACGCTTCTACGAGCGAGAGAAGTTGAGAATCCCGAGCCATAGTAAGTGGTTTAGGTCTACATACCAGCATAAAGATTGGCTAACCGCCAGCTATTCAGAGACATCGATGGCCATGAGAGCTGGCACTGTGCTGCAGCCTGAGCAAGCGCCAGACTTAATGTGGTTTGAAACTGATATCGTGAAGACAATCGTCTTCTCGCTAGAAGGTCTTCTAGAAAGGAAAGACCTATCAAGCGCCTATGAGTTTTTCACGTCGAACCAACGCACCATTGAGCAATTGGCGAAGCATTACGCAATCGACGAAGCCCTATATCTGTTTCGTCGGCTAACCCCATTGATTCAGCAACATGTCCTCAAAGGCGCCTATCCCGGAACGGAAGGGGAAGAAAATATTGAGAGTCTCAAATTTGGACTCGCTTTGATTGATCTTCACGGGCTTAGCTTCATTAGCATCCTGCTTGGTTTTTCTGAAAGAATTCGCAATATGACCGCGCTGAATTTGGGCAACGTCGTGAAAAACATCAGATGGGAACGCCCTCAAGGTATCTACGAGGCACAACTTCCTCGCAAAGTTGTTGAGCAGATGGAATATCTCAAAAATGGACTTGAATTCGAACGAGCAGTTGAAGGACGTTACGTTAGTCCACTTTGGTATCAGCAGGAACACGTGGCAATCAGTATGGTTCGCTTTATCGAGGGTGCCGTCGCAACGCTCACACCGGAGTTGGAAAAAGCTTTTGCTGCCGAAGTCAAAACGCTGTTAGAGGATAAGCGTCATCTATTTGCGGCTCAATTAATCGAGCGCGGACTGGAGGCTTGCGACAAATTTTCCCATCACTTCGCAGAAGCGAGGGAATGTTGCGAGCGTCTGGAAGAGCTCCGAAGGATGAAGGATATGCCTTGGCCCTCGATTGACTGGGATAGCTATCACGGGAAAATCGATTCTATTCGTAAAGCTCTCGTTAGTGCCTTCGGCGCGTTGCTAACTCATTTGGCGAAATTGCCAAAATCCAAACAGTTCCCAGATTACTTTGGCCATGCATATTCAGTTGTCGCGCAAGAATGTTTCGACGCTATTGCCAAGGGCGATGAAGCCATGTTTCAAAAGCTCTTTCCAGTTTTCTTCGTCTCGAGTATCGAGGTGCACAAGCAATGTGTTGCGAATCCAGTTAGTACTGATCCATCGGTTCAGTTCGGCTTCTGCGCACAGCCAATTATCGATCTCTTCGACATCTCAGGGTACGCCATGATCTTTCAGGAGTTGGACGCGACGAGGTACTGGGATTTCGCAAAAGCAATCTGGGACGGTTACTTCTTGTCGCTGCAAGATAAGACGGCGGCGGGTCAGCTCTTCTGCGCCCTAGGGACTTACCGTGGCTTCCTAATAACGTTTCCACGCGATATGACAAGAGCTGGTTGGGAGCAGTACTTGGAGTGGGACTTACGGAGACGCAACCTTTTGAGGAATATCTACTATGATCCGTTTTCTTCAACACAAGACCAAAGAACGGCCCACTCGAGCCCGCTAATAAGAGCACTCGGTCGTTCCGGAATGCTCTTGGATGAAGCTCGCAAGATTTTCTCAGCTGTCTACTTCAAGGAGCAAATTGAAAAAGGCGAATTGGAGGTGTCGGATCAGGTTCAGTCAGTCTACAGAGAGATACACCGTGAGAGTTCAAGCCCGGATGAGGAAGATGAATGAACATGAGACAGTATCGAAGCGCCGATCTTGAAAGCTCGCAGAAGTCAATCTGGTACTGGTCGGGTCAGGGCGATGAAGACGCGAAGTTAGGAGCCCGCCCAGACTATTACTCCCTTTCTCATACCCACATGCTCATTCAAGATGTTTCCAATGCGGTACTTCCAGTGCCAGGCTACACAAAGGCAAAATACGAAATCCAGCTAGTACCTACGGATGCAAATCTAGAAGAGCTAATAGTGAAGGCTCTCAAAGATAGGGGCCATCGACGAAGCCTAACTGACGCGGCATATGATTTCTTCCAAGAATGTGCCTCAACGATGACTGCCTTCGGACGCGCTGACTACGAGATTGTCTATCTATCGAACGCTGAGGGCAAAATCGTAACGTTTACGCTGAGCCGTATTCAGCCATTGACTCTTGTCAGTCGAAGAGGGAGGGTCTGGCAATACGTGCCTAAACGGATTGCACACGAACGCGATTTATCTAGTCAGTATGTGGAGCTGGTGCCTTTGGACATCTTGAGTTTTCGGCTTCCAATTCATTTCCAAAGGAAGCATCGCCAGATGATGGAGTCTTTGGCTTTCATGAGCATCAATTTCCTGCCTGACTTCACGATGTCAAATCTAAAAGGTGAAACGCGTGTGCCTTTTGATCTTGGAGAATTCAGTCGGGTTCAAAAAATTGCCTTGGCAAGATCCACAAGAGAGATCGGTTGGAATGGACGTCAACTCTTCAGGGAACGGACCCTGGAATATTACTTTTTTTATCGGCATCTGGTGTTTGAGAGGTTCAAGTGCGAGATGCGAAATAGCATAGTCGAAACATTAAATCTCGGTATCCAAAGAGCCGGCGCAAAAATCGGTTTCGAAGGAAGTCTAAATATTGTTGGGTTGGCAACCCTTGCCGACATTGAACATGCACTTAGCAGATTAGAGGACGGGGGCGGGGATTCTTTTGACGAGGTAATGAAGCCTTTTATCTACTAGAGACTCTTTGATACTTGCAGGTTTATTTAGTCCGTTGCTCTTCGATGGCCTCGACCCACAATTGCAAAGTCAGATCTTCCCGTTCGGCATTGCCAAGGTACGGCCTGAGTTCCGTCTGATACCGGTATTTCAATTTGTCGAGTTCGAAAGGCACTGTTCGGGCGAGGTGCTTAACGTCATCCCTGTCGCGTTGCGTGTTCCGCTCAAGTTTCGAGAGCGCGAGGTCGTATGGATCGAGAGCAAGAAGACGAAGGTGCTTGAATCCTCCCGGAAAGATTTCTGTCAATCTTTCCTCATAGCTTTCCGGGACGGTCGCCACACCAACAAGCTGAAGATATACCTTGTGCTTGCGGTGAAGGTCCGAACCTTGGCCCGCTAAGCTCATGACAGATTCGATTTCACTTCTAGGCGTGATCGCGATAACGTCCACGTCCGCGGTTGGGCGCGCCAGGTCGTACAGGACTGTGACTACGAACCCACCGAGACAATGCAACTCCACGTCTTCGTGAAGGCTTGCATCTATGTCCGAAAGGAACGATTGCCAAGGCTCAGGAATGGACTTAGAGGGCATGGCTCAGATGTTCAGGTGAAAGATCTGTTAACAGATTCCAATGCTTGGCTTCGTTAGATCGATTTGTTTTGAGCCACCGTCTTTCCGCCTGTGTTAGGGAATCACGACATAAAGTCTCTTCTTGCACCAGTCGCGATCGCTCCAAGGCTGACTCCTGCGCTCTCAATAACGTCGCGGTCTCATTCTTTCCCAGTTTCTCAGCAAGCCGCCGCGCAACGTTTGTAAGAAAACCGAGTTTGTTCTGAAGATCATTTACCTTGGCCGCATTCATCAACCACTGCCAATCCAACTCTGGATGCTCTAACAGCACCCATGGCAGAGCCTCAGCCAGCCTGGTGTCCAGGTTCTTACTCTTAGTGCGGACAACACAACTTCGGCGGGATTCCTCTTTCGTCGGGACTTTAGATATGAAAGGCCCGGATATCCCAGGGCGGCCAGATCGGATGCGAGGGCGTTATCATCCTTAGCCTGGACAGAGTGCCAGGGTGTTTCCACCGGTAACTTTGTCGCAGACAAACCAAACAGCGTTGCGGCCTTCCGCGCCAGTCTGTCTGGTACGCGCCGCATGCCTTTCTCCAACAACGAGAGATAAGGTTGCGAAACACCGAGCTTGAGTGCCGCCTGCTCTTGCGTCCAGTCTTTCTGTTCTCTTCCTGATCTTAAATCCGCTCCTGTCATGCTTGACCTCTCCTCAAGAATATTACACTTATTGTAATATTTCAATCGAGATAGACTTGCGCGAGAATACTTCGCAGCTGCTCTAGGCTTGACGGCTGGGCCTAGCTCGCTTTAATTAGCGAAACCTTAACCTCCCTATTGACTCTGAAGTTGCTTTGGGCATATTGTCGCGTTGCTCGCATGAATATTGAGTCTGATTCGCACCTCCAGACTCAACACTTGTAAGTTATGAACGGCTGGTCCTCCTAACCTGCGATCCAAGAGCAGTTTCCTGCACCAGCCTTAAACCAGTTGTGACATGGAGTCAGTAGACCGGTCTGCGATCCAGCGTCGCTCAACTGAGTCATGGCATGATACCTCGAAAAATCCTCAGCTACCTTGTTCCTCCTGGCAAGAATAATCCTAAGCCGGAAGAAATCAGAGGCACGCAGATCCCGCTATCAGGTCGCCTTCACGAAATGCTATCCGACGTGTTCGTGAAAGCGGATAAGGAGTGTCATATACCGATCCGATTTGTGATTGGCGATGACGGCGTACAACAAAATGAAGCAAGAGATCAGATCATCGAGCTAATGCAAACTCCAAGTCTAGCAAAGGGTCATAAATTGGCGGAGCGACTGGGCGCAGTGAGCACAGGTAAGTCAGGGCTTGGCCTTCTATTCCTGATCTTGGGTGACGATGATTCAACACATAAGGTTGTAATCTCACGATTTCCGGCAGATCAAGGTGTACTAGCGGAAGCCAAAAAAGGCACCCTCGAGGTCGAGTTCGTCGAGCGGGTATTCATGAAGAATGCAGCATCATACAAGTCAGCGCTATACAAAGGCCGCTCATTCAAGAGTGACTTTTGGTCCGGCCATTCTATTGATAAACAAATCAACGCCCAGCAAGATGACCTTAGACTGTATTGGATTCGCGATTTTCTCTCATCGGATTTCAAAACAACTTCAAAAGCCGGAAGTAAGCGGCTGGCGGTTGCTCTAAAGGAAGCACCCAAAGCAGTGAAACCCCTTGGTCTAAAACAAGAAATTGTCTCTTCGATAATCTTGAGCCAAGGTCTCGCAGGAAAATCGGTGTCAATTGATAGCGTGGTCAATAGGTTCAATCTATCTGACGAGGCCAAAGAGATCATTAAGAGCCAAGTGCCGAATGAGACACTGCTTAACGATACATTTCAACTCGATCTCGAGGAGTTTCAGCGCTACGCCGCATTCGAGAGCATCGAACTCGACAATGGAGGGATCCTCACAGCTCCGGCAGAAAGGTTTGATCAGACTTTCTCACGCGAAGTCATAAACGAAGCAGACGAAAGGTACCGCTTCAGCACGGAAGGTCGAGTTGTGGATCAACGCATCAAGAGTCGACGATGAATACCAAAGAACTCGAACAGGAATATACAAGGCGTCGTGCCGAGGTGTTGGTTCCACTCGCCAATAGGCTAGAACTTCATATTAAGGAAATCGTCTCAAATTACCCGCGCATTGATCGTGTAACTGCCCGAGCCAAAAGCTCGGATAGATTCCTGAGTAAGGCGCACAAGGTAGAGAACGGTCAACCAAAGTACACGGAGCCGCTAGGTCAAATTCAGGATCAGGTGGGCGCACGAATAGTAACGTTTTACCTTAGCGACGTTGAACTATTAAGCAACTTGGTTGAGCAATATCTTGCCCACATAGAACTTCAGAAGATCATACCGGACTCGCCGAGCGAATTTGGCTATGAGGGCAAGCATTACATCATGTTCATACCGGATGACATAAAGGATCCTTCGGTCAACGAGGACGCTGGTGTGAACTTTTTTGAGTTACAGATCAAAACTCTCTTTCAGCATGCGTGGAGCGAGGCCGACCACGATCTTGCATACAAGCCACGCCAAGGATTGAGTGCGGATCAAAAACGTCGCGTTGCTTTCACCGCGGCTCAAGCTTGGGGCGCTGATCGGATTTTTGACGAGCTCTCGGCAGAATTACTGCCTAAGACTTCATAACGAAGCTTAGACGAGCAGGTCATGACGTAATTAAGAACCATGCCCTCTGATGGCAAAACACGTGTACGCTCACCTTTCAACCTTGACAGTCCCCTTCTGAACAGAATACGGGAAGTAAACGGAAAAGACTTAGACATCCTTTCTGAACAAAAGTGGATATGTCTTCATGTCAAAGCAGGTACGGAACTTAAAGTTGCTGCATTTCTGATAGAGAATCGAATACCGTTCTTTATCCCGCTCCGTCTTCACGCAAAAAATAGTGTCCGACCCTTGTGGACTAACTACGCTTTCTGCCGAGTACACACTTATCAAAGGAACCGCCTCAAAAGGCACCATAACGTAGAACGTTTGCTCAACGCTCCCGACGAAGAGGAACTAATCCTTCACCTCAGACAGTTCGCGCCAGTTAGCAGAATCCTCCCTTATGAGAAAAATGACAAAGTCAAAGTTAAGACGGGAGCCTTGGAAGGATTCATTGCTAAAGTCGACCAAGTAGACGACGAAGAAAGGAGTGTTAAGATTTCAATAAATCTGCTAGGAAAGGCCGTGCAGGTTTCGAGAAGTTATGATGAAGTGGAAGTTCTTGAGCATTTCGGTCCAGCTATTGTTCTTAAACCTGTAGACAACCAGGCGCCGCCTCCCACAGAACCATCAGAAGATATCCCTGCTTCCGAACCCGCACTAGATGAGTTGAATGTTCATCTCGAAGCAATAAGCAAGGAATTCATCAACTATCTCGCCCGCCACCCAAACCTACTCTATGAAATTGAACCTCGGCGCTTTGAGATTCTAGTTGCGGAGCTACTGACGGACATGGGCTACGAAGTTGAACTCACCCCTGAATCGCGGGATGGAGGTCGGGACATCTTGGCAGCTTTTAACCTGCCTCATGGGAAGATCCTTACTCTTGTCGAATGCAAACGGTTCAGGCCCGACAAGAAGGTTGGAATAGATATTCTTGAACGGTTTCTATGGGTTCTAGACAGGAAGGACAAGGCCTCATGTGGATTGATCGCTACGACATCCTATTTCTCGCAGGATGCCATCGCTACTGAAAAGGAGTTTCAGTGGCGTCTGCGTCTAAAAGACTTTAACGGCTTACAAGACTGGCTAAGTAAGTATGGAAGCTGGACTCGAAATAGCAACATGGGTCTTTGGTTACCAGAGGCACCAGGGAGCTAGTTCTCACTGGCTACAAAACGTCTTTCAGGATTCTCATAGCTTGCATTGCTATTGTAGTTGCACTCAAGTACGACAAGCAGTAAAGTTTGGAACGGCTCTTAAGCCAAAAGGCCAACGCGACTGTCTACAGGCAGCCGCTAACTCTCAGACGAGAGTCCTACAAGAGGGGCCGCGCCAACGCGCGGCCCTAATATTTTGACTTCTTGCCACACGAAGGATTGTGCTCGCGCGCACCTACGTGAATTCTTGTCACGCTGTGGTCACGTGACTCGATGAAAATCGATGCTAAAGCATGTCAATGGGTGCAAACTAAATCTGCTCTGTAACGGCGGCAAGTTGTAATAAACGTTAAAGTTGTATGACTAGATGTCACTCTATGCACAAATCGAGGGGCGCTTTCATAACCCAAGGTCGGCGGTTCGATCCCGCCCCCCGCTACCAATCCAAAGTCACAAGTCCAAAGACCCAAGTCCCAAACCAAGACCCTTTACCACTGGCGGCTGATTGATTGGACGTGCCCGATTTCTCTTGCTGCCTAACGCCTGAAAGGTGTATTAGAGGGTTGCTTCAAAAAAATCTCCATGAGCTCCCCGCGTGCAGTTGAAGAATGACCACCGATGCCTATCGGGTTGGCATTAATTACCGCTAAATAAAAATTACCGCTGAATAAAATCAGGTTGGAGCAGAACAATGAAAAGAAAGATCACCTTCCCTCTTTTGACGAGCCTTGTTTTGGCAAGCGCATTTCTAACAGTTACCCAAAGTGTTTCTTCGAGTTCTTCTGACCAACCGATTGTATTCCCGAGGGCAGTTTCAAAGTCTCTCCACTTAATGCCGTTGTTGACGACAACGTTTGATGTCGATCGCATGGACGATACGGCCGCGGAAACGGCATGTACCGCCGCGCCTAACGATTGCAGTTTGCGCGGCGCGATCATCGCCGCCAACGCCAATCTCAGTGCCGACCCGGTGGTTATCAACCTGCAACCGGCGACCACTTACAACCTTACTCTCGCCAATGCCACGCAAGAGAACGCGGCGGCGACGGGTGATTTGGACATCACCACGACTCTTCATTCGGTAACAATCGCCGGTGGCGGCTCGTCGACGATCATCGATGCCGCTGGGCTGACTTCAGGCAACATGCGCGACCGCGCGTTTCAAGTCACCGCACCGGGCGTCACCCTTATCCTTCAGGACCTGGCAATTCAAAACGCGCAAGCGGCCGACTCAGGCGCCAGCGGTGCCAGCACCAACCCAGCAGCACAAAACTCTGCGCGCGCCGGCGGCGGTATCCTGAACGGCGCTGGTATCGATGTGAACCAAGTCGCAGTAAGCGGTGGCGGCAGTCTTACTCTGACCAACGTGGTGGTCGAAAACTGCACGATATTGGGCAAGGGCGACGATCAAATAAACGAGCACAGAACTCTCGATGCTTTGGGCGGCGGTCTCGCAAGTATCGGCGCGACCGGCAACGTGGTCATTACGAATAGTACGTTTACAGCAAACACAGCGTTAGGCGGGAACGGCGGCAACTTCAACAACGGCGCGGGCTCCAATGCCCGAGGCGGCTCCATCTATTTCGAAGGCGGCACGCTCAACATCAACCTCTCGCGAATCGAGGCCAGCCAGGCGAACGGCGGCAATGGTGGCAGTGTCGATCCAGACTTCCACGATAACGGCGGCTTTGGTGGATTTGCCCAGGGCGGCGGAGTGTGGATTGGCAACGGCACGGCAACGGTAAATAACACAACGTTTGAGGACACCGAAGCTAATGGCGGTAACTCAGGCGTAGGTGGCAACGCGTCCAACCCTGGCGGCGATGCCGGTGGTGGTGGTCTATATAGTCTCGGAACCACTACGGTCACGAACTCCACGTTCCATCTTGCCGAAGCGAACGGCGGCGACGGCGGCGATGCTTTTGGTGAGACCTGCCTTGGCGGCCATCAAGCCGGTGACGGCGGCGGCGCGCGCGGTGGCGCAATCTTCGCCGATAGTGGAATTATGACCATCAACACGGCGACGTTTGCCAACAACGTCGCGACTGGAGGTAATGGCGGCGACGGCGGACAAACGAATGGCGGACTTAACTGTGGCAATCATGGCGCGGGTGGTTTCGCGCATGGCGGCGCTATTACCAACGCCAATGCGGCCACACTGAATATTAAGCATGGAACGATCAGCCTTAATGACGCTCAGGCCGGCAACACCGGCGTCAACCAGGGCGGTGCTAACAAGCCTCCGCGACTTGTGGCTGAAGGTACTGGGGGCGGCATCCGAGTTGGCCCAGGCAGTGTAACTCTGGAAAACACGATCATCGCCGGTAACACGGCAGCCAACGGTCTCGGTGACACGACCGGAGCACCGATTCCCGGTCCCGATGTTGACGGCGCTGTAACCAGTAATGGCCATAACCTCCTCGGCAATGCCGCAGAAGCAACGGGCTTTACCGGAACCGGTGACCTGATCGGCGCCAACCCAATGCTGGCGGCGCTCGCGGACAATGGTGGTCCCACGGAGACGATGGAACCTCAACCAGGTAGCGACGCGATCGACGCAGGCGTTGCAGCCGGCGTCACAACTGATCAGCGCGGTGAACCGCGGACAGTTGATGATCCTGGTGTACCTAATGAAGCCACGAGTGACGGCACCGACATCGGCGCGTTTGAAACCGAAGTTGCTTGCATCCTTACTTGTCCGGAAGACATCAGCGACTCGAATGATCCGGGCGAGTGCGGCGCGGTTGTTAATTACGCGGAGCCCACCGGAGAAAGCTGTGGCACTGTTACCTGTGATTATCCGTCAGGCTCTTTCTTTGAAGTTGGAGAGACGACGGTTACTTGCACAGCCCAGGCTGGTCCGAGTTGCACGTTCACAGTGACTGTCACCGATGATGAGGCGCCAGTCATTACAGTCAATGGTCCGATTACGTTGTGGCCACCTAATCACAAGTACGCGACAATCAACGTGAGCGACTTGGTCGCGAGCGTCTCTGATAATTGCGACGAGCTGAGCGTATCTGCCGTCGTGATCGCCAGCGTGTCCAGCGATGAGCCTGACAATGGTGGTAGCGATGGCAACACGATTAACGACATTGTGATTGCGGGCGATTGCAAGTCAGTACAACTGCGAAAGGAACGAATGGGCAGTGGCAACGGACGCGTTTACACGATCACGTTATCGGTGACTGATTCTGAGGGCAACGTCAGTACTGCTACGGCGACGGTCACCGTGCCTCATTCACAAAACGGCGCAGCCGCAGTAGACGATGGTCCGGACCACACCGTGTCGAGCGGCTGTCCCTAGCGCGTTGGCTTCAAGCTGAAACGGACGCGTTGAACAGAATATCGATACCGGCGGGCGATAGGCGTTCGGCGGCGATCAAATCTTGCGCCTGCGCCAACCGTATCGTGACGTTATTGTGACGGAAACTAGTATCGACGCGTCCTTATTGCGCGGTGGTCCATAGAAGATCTGCAACCCCGTCAAAAGTGGCTTGGGCTGCAACCATTTGAAATTGCTAACTTAATGCTTCGACTTTGTCGTGTTCCTGGCCACTCCTTCCCTTCACTATCAATTCACGTAATTTATTTCCCCGCGCTACGTTTTGAGAACAAGTTTCACCTACCATCACCGGCGTGAAGGTTGATGTCATCATCAATGCCCACGCGGGCGAGCCGGCCAAGACATCCAACGGAAACGGCGTTGCAGTAACAATCGAGAAGGCTTTTGCCGCCCGGGGTGTGGAGGCGAGAGTCTTGCCGGCGCAGAGCGGTGCGGACGTAGTCGAGCTTGCCGAACAATCGTCCCACGGCGACGCCGACGTCATTGTTGCCGCAGGAGGTGACGGCACGATTAGCTCGGTCGCATCGGCGATCCTCGACTCGGGAAAGACACTCGGTGTTTTGCCCTTCGGCACGTTCAACCACTTCGCCAAAGACTTACGCATTCCTCTCGACATCGAAGGCGCGATCGAAACGATTGCGGCGGGACACGTTGCCGAGATTGATTTAGGTGAAGTAAACGGGCGCATCTTCATCAACAACTCGAGCCTCGGTCTATATCCCAGCATCGTGCGCGAACGCGAAAAGCAGCAGCGCCTGGGCAGCGGCAAGTGGCCTGCGTTTATGTGGGCCGCGTTCTCAGTGCTGCGTCGCTATCCGTTCCTCGACCTACGGTTGAAGGTCAAGGAACAAGAACTGGTCACAGTGACGCCGTTTGTATTTGTGGGAAACAACGAATATGAAATGGAGACTCTGAACATCGGCAGTCGCTCGATGCTCAACTCCGGTTACCTGAGTTTGTACATGACCAGGAGAACGGGGCGACTGGGACTGATTCGATTAGCGCTGCTCGCGCTTCTGGGGAAACTCCGGCAGGAAAACGACTTCGTTGCCACGACGACTGATGAGGTAGCAATCGCAACGAAGAAGCGGCGTGTGCGAGTGGCGCTTGATGGTGAAGTTACGGTAATGGAGCCGCCCCTGCGTTATCGCATTAGGCCCGGAGCATTACGAGTCATAGTTCCAGCAACAGACGACGACGAGCGAAATGCGAATTAAAACTGGATGTTCGAATTGGCGGGGGCAAGCCCCTCTTCCCCACCAAAGAGACAATCAGAGTTCAGTTAGCTCCGAAAAGAAACTACTGGAGTCTCAATTTACAACTGCTCAGATCTGACGAAATCAAAATGCGCACGATTGTTCACTTGTCTGACATTCACTTCGGCCGCGTTGATCGAGCCATACTGTCGCCGCTGATTCAAACGGTCAACCGGATCGAACCCGATGTCGTCGCTGTCTCCGGCGACCTGACCCAACGCGCGCGTTCGTTCCAGTTCAAGGCCGCACGTAAGTTTCTCGACGAACTGCCGAAGCCACAGATTGTTGTGCCTGGGAACCACGATGTGCCGCTCTACAGCATCTTCGCCCGGTTTATCAATCCGCTGCGTAAGTACAAAAAGTACATCACCAACGACCTGCGGCCATTTCACTCGGACAATGAAGTTGCAATTCTCGGCGTTAACACCGCGCGCTCACTCACCTTCAAGGGCGGCCGAATCAACGAACAACAGATCAGTTGGATCCGTGAACTTCTCTGCGCTATCGATCCTCATGTGATTAAGATCGTAGTAACGCACCATCCGTTCGAGGTGCCTGAGGGCCACGATGAACGAGATCTGGTCGGGCGCGCGCGTATGGCGATGGAACAACTTGCGAGTTGCGGAGTTGACGTGCTGCTCGCGGGGCACCTGCACACGAGTCACACACTTCACAGCGCCAAACGCTACGAGATCAAAGGACACTCGGCCCTCGTCGTACAGGCAGGAACCGCTACTTCTACGCGCGGGCGCGGCGAAGCGAATTCTTTTAATGTGATTTACGTCGACCGTCCGAACATCACCGTCGAACGTCATGAGTGGCAACCAGCAAAGGCGCAATTCACGTTAGCAATGACAGAGCGTTTCGCGCATTCGCCCGACGGTTGGGCCAGACTTCAGCCAAAATAAATTCAGGAAATCATCGGTGAGCAATCCTCAACTCAGCGCTCGATGGCAACTGGTCTTAGGCCTGCTGATGTTTGCCGGGATGACTGCTGTCCTCGCGGCGATTGCCGGTCTCGTATCGCGCGGCGCGCCACTGACGGTATTCGACACGCAGCTCAGCCATTGGTTTCACACTCATCGAACGGCGTCGGGAACGATGTTCTTCGTTTTCGTCACCTATCTTGGCTCGACACTCGTTGGCAGTCTGGTTGCAGCCGCGTTGGGAGCGTACCTGCTATATCGCAAACGGAAGTTCTGGTTTTTTGTGACGATGTCAACGATCTTTCTCGGCATGTTATTGAACCCTTTGTTGAAACTGACTTTTCGGCGGGCCCGGCCGCAGTTTGATGACCCTGTCTTCTCGTTTACCGGTTACAGCTTTCCGAGTGGTCACACGATGACGGCGACGGTTGTTTACGGCACGCTGGCTCTTGTGGTCCTCGCAGTGAGCCGGCGAAAGGCCGATGTTCAGGCGGGACGTAGGAGTGTTCCGTTTGTGAAACGGGCTGTCGTGTTAGCAGCGGCGGCGGTGGTGATTTTGTTGGTAGCGTTTAGTCGAGTGTATTTGGGGGCGCATTACCTGAGTGATGTGCTGGCGGCAATGGCGGAAGGTATGGCCTGGCTGTCGCTGTGTTTCAGTGCGGCTTATTATTATTGGCGCACAAAAAAGCGGGCTGAAGATCACTCTCCAGCCCGCAACTAAGTAAAGCCAACGGTTAACTAAAGGCTACGCCCTTAGAACTGGAACCGTAGACCAAATTGCATCACACGCCCCGCCTTCGTCTCATTGAGCGGAGTCTGTGTGGACGTGAACGAGCCAAACTCACTGCTTGGTTCACCACCGAGGAATGGATCGATGTCCAGACCCAGGTCGGCGATTGTGTTCGCGTCGAAACGTTGCGTATTGGTGACGTTGAAGACTTCCCAGCGAAACTGTAAAGACTTGTTTTCGCCCAGCCTGAACTGTTTGGAAAGCCCCATGTCCAAAGTTACGTAAGGCTCGCCGCGCAGCACGTTGCGGTCTCCAACTTCTCCCGAACGTGCATTGCGAAACGCGCGATACGCTGCCACCGGATCAGTGAACAGGTTTGGACTGCCCTCTCGAGTCGGCGACGCGTCAATCGGGGTGGCTCGAACGCCATTAGATTGAACGTTCCAGTTTGTGGCCCAGATACCACCGTCAAATGGTGTCTGCACCGGCAACGCCGAGTTCCACCGGAAGATACCGGTCGTTTGCCAACCTCCCAGAATTGCGTCAACGACCTTTGGCATTCCATTGAAGAAAGCTTTGTTTCTGCCAAAAGGTAATCCGACCAACCAATTTGCGTTAATGATGTGACGCGCATCGAAGTCGGAGCTAGCGTAGTTCTGATCCGGATCGAGCGCGTTGACAATGAACGCAGTACCGTAGCTGGTCGAAGCTTGCAACCCAGACGCACTATCCAACGAATGAGAGAGCGTGTAGTTGAAGTCAAACGCTATGTCGTTGCTGAACCGCTTGCGAATACTCAGTTGACCTGAGTGGTAGTTTGAACGCGCGATCGTTGAAAATGCCGAGAGCGCGGCAAACTGCGGCTGATAAAACATGTTGTTGAACTTGGCGGGGCCTGGTCCAAGCGGACACGTCGTGCACGTCGGGCTGTCGTCCCACAGTAACTGCACAAACGTATAGTCCGTGAGATCAGCGCCGCCCAAAGCGCCTGGCGCAATCAGCGCGTAAGCAGCTTGCGTGTTCGTTAGCGCCGGGTCTCCCCACCATTGCGCCATGAACGGGAAGAGGTTGTCGAAGTAAGGAATATTCGGCAACGAATCGATTGGCGCATTCCGGTAGCGCGCATCGATCAGGAGTCCCATGGCTTCGTAGAACGTCATTCCCGACGACGGATCACGCAGGTTGTTTAGCTGCATGATGTCGCGAGTTGCGAGCAGATTACGGCCCAGTCGTCCGACGTAACTCGTCTCGAACGAAAAGCCTTTACCCAACTCGCGGCCATACGAGAAGTTCACGCTGTAGTTGTAAGGTGTGGTTAGAGTGTTATCCAGCGACACCTCAATCCTTTGGTCCTCGTCTGAAGGAACCGTCAGCGGGAACGCAAGCGACGTCGGAATCGGTGTCGTCGCAGTCGGGAACGTCAACGTTCGCACATTAGGATTGAACCCGGTGAATTGCGGTCCCATACCAAACGCGCGGTTGTCAGTAACATCAAACGTATTCGCGTTGATGTTGCGAGCTGACGTGAACCCGGCAAGGTTATTCAGGTCGAAGTTCACCGCCAACTGGCTTCCGATGCGGTCATAGACCATCCGGAAACCGCCGCGAATGACTGACTTCCCTTCCCGTCCGATTAATCGGCCAAAGAAGTTGTTTCCGAAGTCAGGCGACCACGCTACCGAAACTGACGGACCAAAGTTGTTCCAATCCTGTTCGTAGTAGCCCGGCAAATTGTTAGCCTTGCCGGCCAGACCAAACGTGATTGGATCATTAAAGGGCACGCCGGAAGCGGACGCCGCCACTCGTTGTTGGAAGTAATCGCCCAGGCTCGGCGTCGGTGCTACCTGAATTCCGTTCTTTTCGTAAACGGGCGTCGAAGTAGACCAGCGTACTCCGTAGTTCACGGTGAGATTCGATTTTAACCGCCACGAATCCTGCCAATACAGTTCGTATTCCTCAGTCGCAAAAGTTCGCTCCGTTGGTGTTCCCACCGCTTGAAGAGCACCGTCTGCGTCGTAAACGAGGTTCGCGCTGAATTGCGAGTAACGACCTATAACTGACGACAACGCGTCACGCAGATCGTTTCTGAATCCAGGGTCGATGTTGGAGAACGGGCTGCGCACAACTGAGCCGGAGCCATTATAAAAAGACGGATTGATAATGGCCTCGTCAAAGGAGTTTGCGGTTGCCGTTCGGTTGTTACGAATTAGCCTGACGTTGCCGCCAAAACTAAACGTATGCGCGCCACGGATCCAGGAAACGTCTTCGACGAAATTATGGACCGGGGTGACACGTCGCAACGCGCGCCGGTAACCGAGCGGCGCGAATATGAATCTAAACGTTACGCGGTTCTCGGTTGACTCACCGCTGTCGGTGAATGCTGCCCGCGTGAGTCCATAGGTGAAGCGGTTGACGAAATTGCTGGTAGCGCTCCACGTATGTCCCGCAGCAATACCCCACGGGTGGTTCCAGATTGTTAACGGTTGCGTGTCCGGGAAGCACTGGATCTGGTCCGAAGGTGAATCGATGCCGCAGTCGGGGCCGCCATAAGTGTTGCGCGTTACATGGTCCTGCTGGTAGTTGCCGCGCAGGTAAAGCGTCTGGCGATCGGTGAGATTGAAATCCGTTCGCATGATGTAAGTGTTCAGGCGCGCGGGCGTCTTTGCGTTAAAGCGAAAACCGGCCGTGTTCAAACCGTCTCCGACCGTTGTGTCGTTAGCGGGATATCTTTGCGCTGCGTTCGCGAGCACGGCGAGCGTCAATGGATTTAAGCCGGGTGTATCGCCATTGGCGGCGATGTAAGCTGCATTGATATCAGCTGGTGTCAGCGTTCTGACACCGCCCAGCGCTACGCACTCGGCCCGGAGAACTGGATTCGCATCGTTTTGGTTACAGAAATATCTGACGATTCCCTGACCTAACGTCGGCAACGGGACTTCGCGTACGACCGGCGTCTCGGAAGCTTCACGAAAGCCTTCGTACGTAAAGAAGAAAAACGCCTTGTCTTTCTTGATTGGACCACCTAATGATCCGCCGAACACATTGCGGATCAACTGGGGACGCGGGGCAATCGGATCGCCCGCAGCCTTTTGACCGAGAATTACCGGTAAGTCGTCGGCTGCATAACTGCCAGCGGCGTTGTTAAAAAAGTCGTTGGCGCTGGTGACTGTGTTTCGATGGAATTCATAAAGCGAACCGTGAAAGTCGTTTGAACCCGACTTCGTAATCAGTGAAACCTGCGCGCCGGATGATCTTCCCTGATCGGCGTTTGGGTTTGAAGTCACTACACGAAATTCCTGTAGTGAGTCTGGCGTGGACCGCAAGACGCTCGCGAACGCTTCGTCAGTAACTACGTCGAGACCGCGCTGCTGTTCGTTAACGTCCACTCCGTCGAGAGTTACATTCGCTTGATCGGCGCGACCACCATTGACGTAGCCGGTGCGCGTGACGCCCGGTTGCAAACTAAGCAAGCCGACCGGATTACGCGCGTTGAGCGGCAGCTCGGAGATGCGGCGATTGTCGAACGGAGTTCCGATAGTCGCATCCGATGTGTTGAGCGGCGCCTCGGCGCCCGAGATCACATTCACGACCTCAGATACGCTTCCGACTTCCAGTCCAACATCGACTTCAGCAGTCGAGTCGACTGGTGCGATGACTTCAGCGACGGCAACCTTCTTGAAGCCAGTGGCCTCAACCTCGAGCCTGTAGGTGCCGGGCGGGATCGAGGCAAAAATATAAGTGCCGTTGTCCGTTGATTGAACACGAGAAAAGCTTCTTTCGGGGTTCGTGAGAGTTACGGTGGCGCCAGAGACGACGTTCCCTTGCGGGTCTTTGACCGTACCCTTAACAGTAGACCGTCCGGTCTGTGCGTAAGCAACTCCACTGAACAAAAGGAGAGACAACAAAACCACCCAGGTTCTGGCAAGTACTGATTTTCTCATATGGCCTCCCGCGGTTGGCTGATAGGTTGGGGAGATGAAATTGCGCGTGAGTGGGCTTCGCAATTAGGTAACTGCAAACATTTTCGGTTGTGTGGCATAAAACCATCATCCGATTTACATGTTACGAAAAGGATTGAAGCATAAGTCGTTCCATGCAGTCCAGATTCTTCTATCGAACTGGAAGCCGCTTGATTACTACCTTATTGTCGAAGTACTCCAAATCGAACGTTAGGTAGCACGTCCAAATCCCTGCATCTTTTCAAATTTTTGGATGCGCCTGGTCTTAGCCAGGTGAGGTGGTCCAACTTATGAGCCACACTCATGATGTCGTCGCGCGTGCGGAAGCAAGAACGTTCCCGGTCGATTCCCGCTCGTTAACTACGCCTCGACGCATTCTCAGATCGCCGTCCGGGTGTGCGTGCGCTGATTGAAATCCGCACAGCACAGCGCTCCGGACATCGTGAAACGGTTGATTCCGATGCAGGTTTAGGGCGCAGCGAAGTAAAACCACCAGCAAAAGCCGCTTCAACTGGTGGTACGACCGTTGCTCTGTCGTTAGGAAACGCACGTCGCTTTAATAAAGATTCGATCTCAGGTTGTTAGTTTCACTCAGGAGGGTTGGGGCTATGGGCTTCTGGCGAACGCAGTTGGCGCACAATGAGTCTTCAAGTCAATCGAAACCTTCGAAACTATTCAGATCGTCACAATCTGACAGGCACGAACAATCCTCTTCGTCGCCCCTCAGCCGCCCGCGGCACTCGACAACGCAATTGCGCTCGGTCGTTCAGGGTCGCTTCATGAACATGTTGGCGGCCCATGATCGAATGAGGGCACGACTGCTCGCGTCGTCACCGCCAAAGCTCTCCTAATCGTTGTCGACATCGCGTTTGCCTGTTCGCTTTCTGCTAAAACTAATTCCATCTTGTGGCGGTTCGCCCGCCGCACTATACTACCGCGCTGTCGGCGTCGGAATTAGCCGCTTGGATTAGTTGACCGCCCGACCTCAAACACAAGTCTCCCCAGCCACTGCCAATACTTCGGGAGGTTGAGGACAAATGACCCGCCCAAAATCGATCTCGCTGATTTCAGTTCTTGTGTTCGTTACTGTATCCGTGTCCGTCGCTTACACAGTTAAGGGCCAGAGCGAAAACCCCGGATCTCCAAACCTGCCAGTCGGCGTTTCCAAACAGAACGATCCGTCCCGCGCTCCCAGCATTCGCGAGCGTCAGATGAAGATGTTGGAGATGGAGCGTGAGGCGGCAAACCCGCGGCCCCTGAATCCTGAGCAGGAAAAGTTGGCGATGGCCCAAATCGCCGAAGACTTCAGGCAGATTCAGGTGATCAATAACAAAATGATGTCAGTGGCGATGTCATCACGAGAACTCAACTTTGCAAACATTGCCGAGACAACGTCTGAGATCAAGAATCGCGCCGTCAGATTGCGAGAGAACCTGATGCTCGCTAAACCTGATCCGAAAGATAAGAGCGACGACAAACGCGAACTCCCGACGGACGCCGCGAAGTTTAAGACCGAGCTCCTGTCGCTCGACAAATCGATTATGAGTTTTGTCGAAAGCCCAATATTCAAAACACCCGCGGTAGTCGATTTGGAGGACGCTGCCAAAGCGCGGCGAGACCTCGAGACGATCATTGACTTAAGCAGTTTGATAAGTAAAACTGCCGGCCGCTTAAAGAAAACTTCACGAGCCTCGCAATGAAAAATAAATCCCCCATGACGCCTGAACTAAACTTCTTAACGATGACCTCTGGTTCGAAACACAAAAGGCTCTTACCGAGGTTCATCACGGCTCTCTTTTGCCTCGCTTTCACCATCGCTTCGCCCACCGCTGCGCAAAATAAAAAGGTCGTCACGCCAACAGCAAAGCCGGTTACGATCGCAGCCAATAGCAAGTCCAGCTCGCCACTTCTGACGAAGCAGGAACAGGAGATACTAGCGGAGATTAATTTAGCGCGTTCAGATCCCGCTCAGTACGCGCGTTACGTGATTGAGTTTCGGAAGCTTTACAAAGACCGGGACATCTACTTTGCAGACGGGACATCGATCATCACGAACGAAGGCACCGCGGCTGTTGATGAAGCAATTGAGTTCCTGCGTATGGCGAAACCGGCTGCACCACTCGTAGCGCGTAATGGTTTGGTGCTGGCAGCGAAAATCCACTTGCAGGATTTGTTGAAGTCAGGAAAGAGCGGCCATAGAGGTTCGGATGGCAGTGTGCCGGAGCAGCGTTTCAACCGCTTCGGATCGTGGAAGGATTCGGTCGGGGAGAATATCGTTTATCGCAGTCGGAGTGCTCGCGAAAATGTTGTGTCACTAATCATCGACGACGGCACGGCGAACCGCGGACATCGCAAGAACATTTTCAAGACTACTTTTCAGGTAATTGGAATTGCTATGGATGGACCACCGAAAGCAAACACGATGTGCGTGATCACTTTTGCCGGCGACTTCATTGACAAGGCGACTCCACCCGCTAAAGGTTCAACTCCAACCGCAACGAAGCTGTGATCGTGGCACTGGGCGTCTCGCCCGTGCGTTAGTGGTCTGACGGACCAAGCGCTTCGCTCGAATTTAGCGCGAGCGCTCGGCCGGACAGCTGGCGTACCGCCGCAATGAGGTCAGTACCACCCGCGGTAGCGGGTGGGCGTTCATCTTCGGTTTTGGTAGTGACCAGTAAATTTCACTCGTTTGACACTCACCAAACGGGTACGTTAAGTTAATCGACTTACCGCCACCGCATATTGATTTCCTAATGCGTCCCGTTCGTCTAGTGGCCTAGGACACCGCCCTTTCACGGCGGCGACACGGGTTCGACTCCCGTACGGGACGCCAATAACTTTCACCTTGGATTCTTAAAGGCTACGATTCCCGTTATGCTGCGACTGGACGCGCCGACTTGCGCGAGCGGCTCTAGGTGCTCTGGCCGACCTTGCGAAGCTTGCTCCAATACCACCATTGACGTTGCTCAATTGGCAGGTCTGGATCTTTCGCTTGCGCCACCGCGGCCACGAACACATCGAGACAACAAGGATCGATCCGTTGGCCTCTCAAGCGACATAGCTCGCGGTACATTCGCTGAGGACTTCGCCGCCGAAGCTGACTCACTGACGCAATTCCGAGCAACTCAAAGTCTTCCATCATCGCTGGGCCAATCGACACCAGGTCTATTAACTTTCGTTCTTCTTTGAGCATGGCACTCTTCTGTTACTGCTTCGTTTGGGTGGGCAATTGCGAAAAGATCACGTAATGGCCGCCCGGTTCCTTCGCAATGATCTCCTTCCCGCCGTAACCCGACTCTTGAATGCCTTTCACAACTTGAGATTCGTGCAGCGCCGAAGCAATGACATTGATGTCTGGGACCTCCATGAAAATGAACGTGGGTCCCTGCTCAGCGGCTCTGGCCAGCGGGTCGGACGGATTCGCCTGCATGCCCTCGTACGTTTGGTACATCAGCTCAACACTGCCGTTGTCAATCGCCGCAAACCCGATGTGATCACGCTCGGGAACCTGAATGGTGGTTTTGAATCCGAACCGCTCAGTCCAAAACTTCAGGCTCGGTTCGACGGCTTTAACGTGCAGCACTGGCGTGGACTTATTGATCATTCTCTTCTTCTCCTCGTTCGAACGCGCTACGGCGACAGCGGCCACTGCGGCAACCGCGAAAACTGCGAAGTAGACGGTCATGGCTTTTCGATTCAATCTACGGTTGAGCCTCATTGCATCCATTTCTCCTCCTGACTGCCCTCTAGTCTGATTTGGACTAGCAATGCTATAATAATTGGCATGGCCAAACCAGTCAAGCGGAAAAATCCTCCAGCCGTTAAGCAGCGGCAGCCTGCCAACCAAACCAGATTGACGATTTCAGACCTCGTAATTCTTAGCTTGTTGGCGGAACGGCCTAGGCACGGATATGAAGTAAATGCGACGCTCGAAGATCGAAAGATCCGCAACTGGGCCCCGGTTTCCCGGCCGCAGATCTATTACTCGTTGGACAAGTTGACCAAACTGAAACTCATTCGAGTAACTGATGTCGATTCACGATCGGCAGGTCCCGAACGCCGAGTCATGGCGACTACCTCGCTTGGCCGCGAACAACTCGGTGACGCGCTCGAAGCTACTCACTGGGTACGCCAACGTGTGCACCAACCGTTCTTGATTTGGTTGGCTCTTTCATGGCAAGCACGGCCACGGACGTTTCGCAAGCAACTCATCAGTCGCAAGAACCTGTTGGAAGAACAACTCAACGAGGAGCGAGCAACACTCGCAGACGTCATTAGCGAAGTTGGTCATCCCTATCATGAAGCCGTCTGGATGCTGCAGCTGCTAATTGAGCAGAAAGGCACTGAACTCCGCTGGGTCGAACGTATTCTTCAGGATACTGATAAGCGCGCGCCAGCGCGGAATGCCCGAGACTAGCGGCGTCCTGCTAAGCGTCGAGACGCCTTTCGTATTCAACGGCGTCACCTGTCTCCTCGTATCGGCGCACCAGCAGCCCACATATCGCCCAGCAATAACACGAGGTCTGATAGTGATCGTTCGGTATGACGGAAATCACCCTCACGCGGCGATAACATCCGCGAGTCCACTAAGAGTCCAATAAGCGTTCCTGTGAGTCCGGAGAGTGCGGTAGAGTGCTATCCATGCCGCTTAAGTTCCTTTGAATTACCATAGGTCGCTTCTCTTTCACGGCGGCGACACGGGTTCGACTCCCGTACGGGACGCCAAACATCCCAAATCGATCACGCGCCGTGTTCAGCTCCGTATAAGCTGCCTGATGTCATTCAGAGTTTTGGGATCCGACGGTGCTGACCAGAGATGGTCAAAGGTAGAGAAGAATTCAAATCTGCCTCGATCGCTCTCGAAGTAGACTCCTCTATTGCGCTTAAGAAAATGTACCTGCTTGTTTCCGAGCTTGAATACTTCCGGCAAGAGATGTGGTTCAAACGGATCGACGAAAGGGCTTTGATGAAAAAGCAGAAACTCTACTCTCAGCTCAGGATACCTGAGATTTCCCTTGAGCACTTCTATCACCCTGTAATCTACACTCTGCGTAGAGCGTATTTGGCCGCTCCAGAATTTGGGAGAGGGTCTGACTTCGGTAATTTCAGCTACCACCACTACCTCCGCATCCCGCGCTTGTCGTTGCAGAATCTCTTGGTCCCCACGCGAATCGCCAGAGATAAACTGTCGTAGATGCCCGACCGCCGAGGTGTCTGCCGCTATCATCCCGTAGTGGTCAGCCGGGGTGAGGTATCTTTCGAGTTTGCCATCAAGACGGCTTTTTTCGAGAGACCCTGCCGCCGGGTCGGTCTTGAGGAACAGCACGTGTCGCCTGCCAGGCGCGAAGAGTTCGGGCAAAAGGCGCGCCTCCTTCAACTCTACAAACGGGACGCCGAACTCAATCGTGAAGCCGACGCTGAACTCGGTGGCCTTTGTCTCTCCTTTGAGGACTTCCGCCATCCGGTACCTGACATCCTGAACGTTAGCGCCGGATGCGTTTTCATGGCCCGGCGCAGCCTCAATGCGCAGGATTTCAGCCACAACCACCACCCTTGCGCTATAGGCGAGATAATTTAGCCTCTGCCTCTCCTCACGTGCGCCGGCGTTGATAGTGGAAGCCCCAAACAAAAGTATCAGAAGTAGTTTCTTCATGGTTTCTTCACCACCTCGACGCTCTTGAGCTTATTTTTACTGTTCACATTAACAGTATGGTATTCAGTGTGAGTGGTGTAATCAATACTGTATCTCGCATCCCCTGTTGCGGAAAGCACGTTATTGCCTTTGTCGTCAAGGATGGGACCCTCCGTAGTCACGTCGCCGCGGCCCGGAAGCCCAACTCGCTTGCGATAGGCGTTTGTGGCGTCAATGGCCGCCTGGTGGACGATTCCAAAGGCTTTCTTGCTGTCGCCCGCATCCATAGCCGCTTTTGCCGCCGAGTTGGTCAAATACTCGTAGGCCTCGATGATCTCATGGTAAATGATGTCAAGCGGCCTCGTCCCCTTTGATTTCGCGCTAAATTTATCAACGTCCTCGTAATCAATCAGAGTTTGGCCCTTACCGTTGTTTTCTGCGGTCATGGCTCCGCGTTTGCCACTCCATTTCGGATCGTCGCCTTTCATCACATAAGCCTCGACGCGGTTGCTCAAGTCGCCGATGATGCCGGCGATGCGTCGAGCTTCCGCGTTTTTCGGCTTCGGGCTATTCTTCGCGACGGTAACACGCCCCGTCTTCTTGTCATAATCGAACTTGAGACCCGTGAGTCGCTCCAGATCACTTAAAAATCTGGCGACTTCGGCTTCCGTGCCGTAGACATAGAGCTCAAGCCCGTTCGGATCCGTCAGTAGCACAGGATTGTTGCGCGCGTAAGCATAGAGGTTGAGCCGTTGAGGGTCTGTCTTGCGCTGCGAAGTCAGGGAAACCGGGTCCGGACTGGTGAACCGTCCCATCGTTGAAGAGTAGTAACGATTAATGAAGTAATCCAGCCCCGTCTCGGCGTCTCTCTCTTGCCCTGTGAACTTTTGGCGCACGCCGTCCGCATAATAGCCATGTTGCGCGCTCCTGCCCCCGGTTCCTGCGAAAATCTCCTCGCCAAAGGGTAAGTAGTCGTGCCGCTTGACTCCGCTTAGGCTACCTGTCAGATCAACAACCATGCGCGGCGTGCCCAGATGGTCCGTCACCAACCACAGGACGTCAGCGGCGGGCGAGGCGATGACCAACAGTGCCCCTTTTCGATATCCGTACTCCTTCTGTGGGGCCGTCGGCGCGGCCCCGGCGAGGTACTCTGCGACTACTTCGCCGTCCATGCCGTAGATCTGCCACCATTCAAGCCCTCCGGTGGTACGCCGCACACGATGTCCGTCAGCGTCGTAACTATATCGGCTCACCGCATTGCCGATATCATAACTGGTCGCCATTCGATTCTCAGCGTCATACGTGCGGCTGCCATAGCCCGTGTAAGTGTCGTTAATCAGGTTTCCCGCAGCATCGTAGCTCATTTGTGTATGAGCGGGGTCGTTGGGGGCGTATGCCCGGTTGGTTGCCGGATCAACGTCGAGCTGCCCGCTCGGAGCTGCACTACTTACATTGACGGCGACGTTGGTCGTGTAAGCTCCGAACCACTCAACTCCTTCCTTGACCATCCGCCACTGGAAATTATATGTGCCCGGCGTCGAAGGCGCTGTCACTGTAAAAGTGAAAGTGTAGTTTGAGCCGGGAGCAACCGCTGACGACAGGTAGACACGCCCCGTGCCCCAGGTTCCATTATCCTGCGGATTCTGTGAGCCGAGCTTGTAAAGGTCTGTCGTCCACGTGGAACTACCGGAATTATTCATCGTCACGGAGACGGTATAATTCTGGCCCACATTCATCGTGGTAGGAACGGACTGAGACACGAATGCCGCCGCGTTCGTCACCCCCGGCGCGCTGACGGTGGCAGTCGTGCTGGCAGCCCCCAACAGGTTGCCATTGTCCCGGACAGTCAGCGTCACGGTGTAAGTTCCGGGAGAAGCGTAAGCATGAACGGGCGTTGCGCCCGTGCCGGTCGTGCCGTCGCCGAAGTTCCACGTATAGCTTGTCAGGTAGCCGTCGGAATCATACGAGTTGCTGCCGTTGAACTGTATGTTTTGTCCGGTCTGACCCGTATAAGGACCGCCCGGTATAGAGACCGGGGGCTCGTTTCCGCCGCCGGGTTCGCAGTCGTTACAAATCTGCGGCTGTATAACAACTTCTTGCGCCGGTGATGGTGTTGGCGTTGGTGTTGGTGTTGGTGTTGGAGTCGGCTGAGCCTTCTTCTTACCCTGACCTTGCAACGAATCAGGCTTCGCTCCGGAGTTCCAACTATTATGAGCATCCCCAGTGTTGCCCGTGAGCCCCAACAGTCGGAAGGGATTCAGTTCGCCTGGTTCAGCAAATTCGTTGCCGGGATTGAGCCGGCCGTAGTTGCTTGCCAACAGGCTATTCACATCAAGGGTCTTGCCTAGCGATGCCAACTGGCTGCTGGTGCGATTGCCGTAACGGTCATAGCCGTAATTTTGCGCGAAGGAATACGTGCTCCCGTTGCGCCGCTCGGTAGCGGACGTGATGCGGTTTAACTCGTCATAGCCATAGGTGATTTGGAAGTAGTCGCTGCCGGGAACGTAATGCTCGGCGCGCAACACGTTGCCGTTATTGTCAGCCCCGCTGCCGCCGTGCACGTAGTTGGTGCTGTAGTAGCTGGCGACCGCGCCGCGATCCCAGGACCATTCGTCAGGATTGGAGCTGAGGCGCACGTCGTAGAGCTGCCCGCGAACGTTGTAGTGAAGTTTATGATAAAGCGCCGTAGTGGTGCCGAACGTCTCTCGTGTCAGGCGATTCGCCTCGTCGTACGTGATACCAGTAGCATAAGTGCGCTGCACGCCGTCGCCGATGTTGCCCCGGAAGTCGTTTGGCCGTCCGGCACCATCGTAGGTATAAGTCACAGTGCGGCCCGACGGGTAAGTCTGCGTCAAAGGAAGGCCCGCATGATTGTATGTGCGCTGCACGGTGTAAGCCGGACTCCACGCCGCGTTCTGATAAAAATGGCGGCGTTGCGTAAGCGGACGGCCCAGGGCGTCATACGAATCAACGGCGACATGCTCGATGGTCGTATTATTCTGCGCACGTTTATAATCGTGCCAGAATCGCATACGTCCGTTGACCGCCCCGTCATAATGGCGCTCAATCGAGGTCCCGTCAGAGTAACTAACCAGCGTGTTACGGTTCATGGCGTCGTAAGAATAAGTGGCGGTGACGCCGCGCGCATCCGTTCGCGAAATCAGATTGCTCTGTGCGTCATACGAGTAAGCGAGAGACCACTGGCTGTTGCCCGTCACCGGATCGTAAAGGTTAAGCCCGCCGTTAGCGTCCTGTTCAGGATTCTTGGCACGAATCAGGCGCATCATCGAGTCGTACATAAGATAACGGCTCTGCTGTCCCTGTACGATTTTGTGCAAGTTATCCATCGCATCATAGGTATAGAGAGTCGCGTAGTTGAGGCCGTTCGGGTCTTCGACCATTCGCACCACTCTGCCAAACGCATCCGTGACGCTAGACAAGGTTTTGTTGGCCTGGTCCGTGGTCGTCGCGGTCAAACCCAGCGTGCCAGTCGTGCTCGCGCCGTGAACGATGGTGATGTATGACCCATCCGGCTTGGTCTCCTTTTTAACCCTGCCGAGCGCATCATACTCATAGGTTGAGCAATAACCGCACGGACTGACAGTCGCGCCCGGCGCCGAGACGCGGTACGGGTTCGAGCCTTGCAAGACTCGCCCCATCGAATCGTAGATAGTGTCGCTGACAGACCACGGGGCAGCCGTCAAACCGTCGTAAGTAAAGGTGCGGGATGGCCGGCCCAGGCCGTCAAAATACAGGTAGGAATCCGTCGTTTGAGAAGCATTCAGGGAGGTCTGCGCGCGCGTGTAGAGATTCCCCGCGGTATCTCCATAAGTATAGGTTATAGAACCGCCCCCATTAGGTCTCGTGACGACGCGCTCCCTGTTCAGGATGTCGTACTGGTAACTGGTCGTGTACCCGTTGGCCTCGGTTGAAGACGTGACGAGACCTGTCGAGAAGTCATACTTGCTGCTCGTTACAAAGGGGGTGTAAGAGCTATAAACGCCGGAAGGGTCGGGCACTGGCGTCGTCGCAGTGGTCCCATAAGCATAGGTGTTTCGGATGATGCCGTCGGAGAACGAGTCGGCGTAGCTCACGGTCATCTGACGCCCGAGCGGATCCGTCGTGATGAGGACGTTACCGCATTGGTCATATTGTGCATGTGACTCAATATAAGTACCGGCGGTATCCAGCCAGAGGCTCGTCGTGGTCGCGTTTCCGCGTATCGGCGTGCCGGGATCGTTCCAACCTGTAACGCTTCCATAGGGCGTTAGACCATATTCGTCATAACGTATTTGCGTGTAGGCCACCATCGTCCCGGAGCCATTTCGCAGAATCTTGGTGGTTGGCAATCCGAGAATGTTGCGGTCGTAGTAAGCCTGATTGGAGTTATCCAGAAAACTCATTTCCAGGCTGCGGTGGAGTGTCCCGGTGGGGATCGATGTGATAGCGCCGTTTTGCGCGGTGTACTGATCCACAGTCGTGTACTCGTACTCATTGGAGGCTATCGGATTCTGGTGTCCGTCATAACCGTAAGTGGTCGTCTTAACCAACGCATTGCTTCCGGTATCGAGTATTAGCTCCACCTCTTTTGTGGTTCGCTGGTTGCGATGGGCCGTGTAGTTGCGTGAGCCTGTAATAGGAAAGGGCGAGGCGTAGGTCGTTGAATCCATAGCCCATTGCGTTAGCTTACGCCGCAGCATCGCGCCCCCCTGTGGGGCAGGAGCAAAGAAACGCTCGTCGTAAGCCATGCCGTTGCGGGCGTCGTCATATCCGAACTGGACATAGATAGCATTAAAATTGCCGTGCGGCGCGGGAATGAAGTTGTGCAAGTAGCGCTCGGTACGAGTCAAATCGGGATTAGTCGTCTCCACCCAGTAGAGATTACCTGTGCCGGAAAGCACCCGATACTGCCACAACGCCTCGCCGGCGGCGTCTCCCGTCGCGCTGACACGACGCTCTGTGACGCCCCGGTTGGCTTGCGGGTAAGGCCCGCTCTGGTGGCCGAGCGGTTTCACCTGGCTGTAAACGTAACGTTCGTAGCCGCCAGTCGGATAGATTATCTTGTCAACTTCACCATAGATGTTGTAACTAAATTTATAACTGCTCCCGTTAGGAAGCACTATCTCCGCGAGCACGACCGGGTTGAACAGTTGGTTTGGACTGAGGACAAAATCCATGGTCCCGTCGCCTGAATCGGTCGAGGTAAAGAGACGGGAAGCTGCCGGCCCTTGCGGATAATTGCCGCCGGCTGGATTGGTCGCCGGGCTGTTGGGATTAGCGAGGTAGTAGTCGCTCGCGTTCCGCAATTGTTGATCGGGGTTCGTAGTCGTGATGACACTCTCGCTCGTGTTCGGGTCTCGCAGATATCTCCAGCGAAACGTATAGACGGCGGTCGTACCGTTTACGCCGGGGAGACTATATTGAATGTCGGCGCGTCCCG
Organism: Pyrinomonadaceae bacterium; assembly: GCA_963730985.1. GTDB lineage: Bacteria > Acidobacteriota > Blastocatellia > Pyrinomonadales > Pyrinomonadaceae > PSRF01. Next base: position 258,130 of record CAVSTX010000002.1, on the reverse strand, counting down.
TACTACCGAGGGGCGGCTGCCCGATACGGCGGCCCACCGTGTCCACCCATTCCCACTGCCCTGTCGACCCGTTGTAACTGAAATTTTGTGTATTGCCGTTGCGATCAATGAATTGGGTGAGGCTGCCGCCCAGGATGTAGCGCGTTCCGTCAGGAAGGTAAAGAGTCGCGGTATTCGCGTCGTAGCGCATGCGCGATCCGTCAACCGCATAAAAGACACCAGTCGTATCAACAGCACCGTAATACGCTGTATCACTTTTACGCAGTTCGTGCGACGAGCCATCCGGCATGTGAACATACATGCGCCTGATACGGTATGGCGTTTGGGTGGTGTTGCAGTCGAGACAGAGGGGCTGCCCGTTAAAGTTCCAAACGTCATTGGCGTCCGGCCACTCGATAGTCGGCACGCTCAGGCTGCTGGTCCATCCCGCCGCGGAGCGTTCGGCATACTTGGCTTCCGTCGCGGTTTCCCAGAAGCCCCCGTACATATCAATAGAGCTCTTATATTTGATGCGCCACACCTTTGACGAATAATAGAGTGAGACTGGCAGACTGGCTTCACCACGTCCGATGTATGCTCGTAATGGTATTTGCAAACTCATGCCGAGAGTCGAAGGGTCAACTGAAGCGTTGCTACGCAGCGCGGAATTAACTGTGTTCTGCGTGTACTGGACATTTTGTCCGAACGCTGCCGCCGGCCATATGAGAGCGCAACAAAAGGCCCCAAAAAGGGTGATGAATCTCAAATCACCACGGACACAGTAGTTGATAAGCAATTGGGGGTTGATGATTAGAGTAAAAATGCGGTGCATCATGAGGAACCTACTCTCCTTGTTCTTGGTAAATTGCGGCCAGTTATTCCTGAAGGGGGGGTTGATACCGAACGTTGACTGTCGTTGCGAGAATCAAGGCTGGAAAAAGTCTCCTTTCATAGTGCCGTTCTCCGACAAGACGAGCGTTCTCGCGTGGTCTTGCTTCGCTACAATCCGAGACTTTGTGTATCAGACGATTCCCAAAATCTGTTCGGCTAGATTTTTAGCGAGTATGCAAGAAAGCAGAGGCTCGTAAAGGTTTCTGGACGCGCGGAATATATTTCTGCTCATCGTGCAAGTCAACAAGTAGAATCTTAATAGAATGTTAATAGATCGTAAGAGTCATAAACCGCTGGAATGCTCGTGACCGGATTCTTAATCAGCGGGTTAGTGTTGAGAATACTCCGGCACTATTGTCAGCGTCGGACTCGTATTATTGGCAAAGAATAATGGCCTGAGCGCGGCAACAAACATCCCCACGCGAGTCCATTAAGAAGTCCAATAAGCGTTCCCGTGAGTCCGTCAAGTGAGGGAAAGTGCTACCCATGCCGCTAAGTTACGTTGAATTGCAATAGAACGCTTCGCTTTCACGGCGGCGACACGGGTTCGACTCCCGTACGGGACGCCAATTACTTCAATCACTTACAAGCGCTTACCATTTCGCCGCGAGTCCCAGAAACGTCCATCAACCTAACGCACTGCATTTGCAGGCTTCGGCACCAGCGATCCAACTTCAAATTCAATCAATCACTTGCCGCGTTTCGCCCGCGAAGTGGTCGTACTCGCGCACAACTCCAATCTGATATTCACCGGGGGGAATCTCCAGGACGCGATGTTCTTCATGAACAACGGTCGTGCCGTGGGGCGCGCTCATGAACAGGATTCCGTCGTGCACGAACAACTGCACATCTTCAGCCTCGGCGACGTGTTTGTGACCGGTGGCTTCGCCTTCGGCCAGAACACGACTTGCGGTCGCCTTCGCCTCGGCGGGAATTGAGTCGATCGGTTTGATCGTTACGTCGCCCTGCTGATACCAGGCCTTTATGTCTTGCGCTTCGTCGTTCAAATTAGACTCCTTTGGAAATCAGGTTAGAACCGATGGTGGCACGTCTGACTGGTTTCGCCAAGTTAACGCCTCAGCAACCGTGTGACATTCCGGCGCGACGCCTTCGATGTGGTAGATGCCGACGCTCGGGTTTTTCATTTTAAGGAATGGACGCCGGCGCCCATCCTGCAAATCCAGCAGCAACAACTCGTAATCGCCCTGGCTGTCGAGAGTTTGCGCCCCAAGTTCATCGCAGATGCGCTCGATGCCGATCTTGCGAACGATTTCACGGCGCACGCCTACGTTCCGTTCGCGTAGGATAAGTCGCGGATCAAGTTCCCGCGCCCGCGTTAACACCAGCTCTTTGGGAACGTGAACATCGTTGAGAAAGAAGCGCTGGTCATTTCCGTCGGGCCAACTCAGTGCGGGCCCATCCTCTGAATGCAATTGTTCACCATGCAAACGAAACACCGGCCGCAGCAGAGCGATTACCTCCGAAGGCGCAATCCAGAAACGCCACAACCCAGCCTCGTAAGCGTCAACAAACGGAAGCCAGAATCGCTCGTAGCTTGGCCGTCGCTCCTTATGAGACCTTTTGGGTGCCCACTTGCATTCGGCGAAGGCGCGCGCAGCAAACTCGAGTGCATCGCTCGCTGCCTGCCAGGTTCTTTCCGGAGTCGTGCGCCACCCACGATCGCCCGTTAGCCTCTCGTTGTAACGGCGCCAGGGGATCGACAACAGCACACCTTGACGGCACACGACGCTGGCAGCAACGTCTAGTTGCCTGCCGTGGCCCGCAGTTCTAGCGTGATCTCGCGCTCGCCCCCAGATTCCGTCGCCGAGTCTTTCCGCCTTGCCGTTGAACACGCGAGCGAGTGCGTTCTTCACCTCTTCCGTTGTCGACCTTGCCTCGGCGCGAAATGCGAGCGTTTGAGCATCGTCACCATCCTTCGCCCACGTGATTGGCCTCGCGGAAAACCCGAGGGCATTAACGAACTCAGCGAGCACCGCCTCGATAACGTCGTAATTAACCGCGGATGAGGTGAGATCAACTGCGGACAGTCGCTGCGAGATTTCTGTTTGAAGCTCCTTTAGATCCATGCCCTCTAACCCTGGGTCAACGTATCGGTGTACATCCACGTCACTGGAAGATAGCTCAGCCACTCTTTCGCGATCCGATCAAGTTCAGCTCGCCGATCGTGAAGGCCAGCACGCCTTCTTCATAATGGAACAGGGTCGGTAGGGCCGAATTCAGTTTCGCGAAGTGCTTGATGGACTCTTCTTTGGCCGGATTGTGGATCACTGCCCGAACCGTCCGGTATCCTTCACGTTCAATCACCTGTTTGAAATGCGGTTTGACATCATTCGCGTACCACTCCACTTCAACCACGTCGTAGATACAGACATCGTTAACCCAGAGAGGGACTTCCCGAACGCGAAATTGCCGGCTGCCGACGCAATCGGCCTTCACCAACTCAATCCCGCCATTGGAGACAGGAAAAACAACCGCGCTTTCCCCGCCTCGGTCGATGTAGTTCCGCCAGTCATCCGGCGGCAGTGTGCCCCAATATTCAGGTAGGGTTTTTTCCGGCGGAAGAGCGATTGGCCCACTGTTTACTGGCTGCGACTGAGATGTGATTTTCTCTTGGTCCGGATCTCGGTCTTGATCTCCCCCTGGATAAGGAAGAGCGGTCAAAGCAGCACGAAGCTTCACTTCCTCCGGCGCATTCGACGAGTCCAGCCCACGTCGCACGAATTCCAACTCGTATTCTCGGATGACGCCTTTGTCCTCGAGTTCTCGCTTTATCGTACTCCATGAATACGGCAAGACGGTCTCAATCGTATAGAGGTGCAAGTGCAAAGTGTCCCAGTCGATATGAACCTGATCCACGTCGCTGGCAACAAGCGCACCATCCTTACCCGGATAAAAATAATGCATGCCTTTGTATGCTTCGGCGAATCTCATGGTGAGTTCTAATTCGTGCGGTTCCACCAGCTCAACCGCTTCCGTAATGCCCACGACAGATTCGTTCTTAAAGTAAAGCGTGTAAGGCCGGCCCACGCGAAAGCCGTTGAAGTATGCGTACGCCGCCAGCCCATCGTCGGTCACATGCCCGAAAACCATTCGCGTGTCTTCTTCAAGCAGCCCCCAGGCGGCGCTTACTTCTTCTCTCGTCAAGCCGAGCGTGACAGCACCTTTTAGAATTGCTTCGCGATGTTCAGGTTCAATCGCCGGATGAGCTTGAAGGTACTCGCTCCTGAGTTCCGCCCGCCGTGCTTCAGATTCCAAGCCGTCCGCGCGAAAGAACAGTTGGCCTTTGCCGTATTCCTTCTCACACTGGGAAATAATTTGCGTGGAAGTTATGCCAGGATCTTTGGTTCTCATGATTGCGGTTCATCTGGTCGCGGATTGCGGCGTTATCCATGCCGCTAAGTTCCGTTGAATTACAATAGGTCGCTTCTCTTTCACGGCGGAGACACGGGTTCGACTCCCGTACGGGACGCCAACCTCATAGATGTCTTAAGAGATCGTCTTGCCGAAACCTGCAAGCTCTTGCTGGATAGCGGAACGATTAGAAGAAGCGGACTCAAATTGCGTTTTTGGTCTCTAAGGTCGGAGAAGCCTTCATAACTATTATTCAACCTTGGCCAGGCCGCGATTCGCTGGGCCATTAACGACGTGGCCGTCACGGTGGTAACGCGAGCCGTGGCACGGACAGTCCCATGTCTTCTCGCCTGAGTTCCATTGTACGACGCAACCTAAATGCGGACAGATCGCCGAATGTTGATCGAGCACGCCCTGCTCGTTGCGGTAGACCGCCGATTTGGTCAAGCCTTGCCTCAACACGGCGCCTCTACCACGTTTGACGTTCCGCACCGCTGCAACGTCGCCTCCCGTCACCAGCTCTGTGTATTGTGCTGCGACGTTTAGATTTTCTTCCGCAAACTGCTTAATAGCGCTGGGAGTCACGCGCGAAGGGTCATAAAGCGCTGCCCACTCGTTCTTGCGCCCCTGGATAAGATCGGTGAGGAGCATGCCCGAGATTGTTCCGTACGTCATGCCCGTGCCGCTGAATCCGGTGGCAATGAAGATGCTCTTTTTGTCGAGTGGGTTCTGCCCGATGAAAGCGAGCCCGTCCACTGGCTCCATCACCTGCCCGGACCAGCGGAATTCAACCTTCTTTGCTGCGGGGAAGCGCTCGCGCGTCCACTTCTCGAGTCGGCGATAGCGTCTGTTCGCGTCGTCCGCCTGCCCCGTCTTGTGGTCTTCGCCGCCAACGATCAGGATGTCATGGGCCCGGCTCATCCGTTGTACGCGCACGTAGTGATAAGGGTCTGAGGTATCCCAAAGAAGTACCTCCGGAGCGCGTCCCCGTGGGACTCGTGCGCCGACGACGTAAGTACGATACGGAGCTTGTTTCGTATGTATGACGACACGGTCGTTCACTGGTGAGTTAGTGGCCACTACGACAGCATGTGAATTCACGGTCACACCGTTGCTCGTTTTGATGCGAGCGTTGTGATCTGATAACCCTTCAATCTCATCGGCGTGGGTCTGTCCGTAAATCCGTCCGCCCTCTCTTTCGATAGCTCGGGCGAGGCCTTTGATGTACTTGAGAATATGAAACTGCCCTTGGCGCGGGAAGTGCAAAGCGGGCCCGGACTTGAACGAGTCAAGTGGCACGCTGTCAATCATCTCAACGTCCGTTAGTCCCGCGCGATGCGCAGCCTTGAGCTCGCTCTCGAGAGTATCAGTCGGCTCACCCTCCTCCGTGTAAAGGTAACCGTCGAGCCGCCGGAAGTTACAAGCGATCTCCTCCCGGCGGACGATCTCTTCGATCTTTTCGATCGCCGCGGTGTGGCTCTCGGCGGCGAGACGCGCTCGCTGTTCTCCGTGCATCCGCTCTAATTCTATGAAGTAGGTGTCAGGCGCATTCACTAGATGAGCCGTCGTGCGGCAGGTTTCCCCTCCAGCCACCGGCCCGTCATCGAGGACGACGACGCGCCGGCCCTCGCGTGCCAGGAGATACGCAGTAGTCATCCCGGCGATCCCCGCCCCGATAATGCAGACATCCGTCTCAACATCGGTCGTAAGTTGCGGTGCCGCGCGGGTGTCAGGTGTCGGCATCCAGACGGAAGTGCTTTCGCCGTTATCAGTCTTCACTATTCATTACCATTGCCGTTTTTATGGGCCGCGTCCACCTCCTCAACTCTTAGGAGGTACGCCAGAACAGACCAGAACGAACTAAAAGCTGAAACTACGGAAGTCTGGCTCAATCGAAGACAATCTTAACTCACGATGGTAATCCAGTTTCTATCACTGTTGGATCTGTGCATCGGCGCGCTCCATGTGCCAATCAAGGTTAATGAAGTCGGTACGCTTCTACTGTCGCAGTGCATCCATCTCTTTGAGTCAAGCGATATCTGGTTCCAACTCGGAATGCTTTGGGACGCCAAATATTCTAAAACTTTGCAGGTATCCAGAGGACAATGCTTCGGCGATCGGAAGTTTCTTCGTTCATCGGAAATTACTTATCAGGACGAGGTCACTGCTGGTAGTGCCGCGCCCGTACGCGAGCCACTTACCGTCGGGTGACCAGTCGAACGAGAAAAAAGTCGCAGCTGTGAAGTTGGTTAACTGCTTTGGTCGGTTACCGTCAAACGACTGGATCCATAGGTTCGTCACACCGGAAAGGACCCCGCCACTTGTGAGATTGTAGATAATTGCACGTCCATCCGGCGTCCACCGCGCAACAGGACGCGAGTCGGATGTTACATCAAAGGTCTTAAGCGACGGCCCACCTTCAAACGGCATAATTGATATGTTCCAGTACACCGGGCCCGCTCCGCTCGGTCGTACATACGCGACGAGTTTGCTGTCGGGGGACATACCTGAGGCCCAACTATTGTTAGTTAATGGCACCAATTCGCCTCCATCGACAGGCACCTTCCATGAGCGATAGTTCGGAGAATTACAGATCACCCACAATCCATCCGGTGAAAAACTCGGGCCGATCTCACCAGGGCCATTAGTCAGTTGTTTCAGGTTATTGCCATCAATGTCCATCCGATAAACGTGATAAGTGCCGGTGCGATTAGAAGTGAAAACGATATAGCGACCGTCGTGGGAAACGCGCACTCCCTGATCCTCGAAAGAGCCATCTGTCAGTTGTCTCTGATCGCCGCCGTCAGGGTTCATGATCCAAATATGGCGACCGCCGCTCGCCGTCGAGTCATAAATGATCCGGCCATCAGGTGTCCAATTAACGGCTGGGTATCCATCTTCCCGCCCCATCCCTGTGGTGAGTTGTTTGGCGCGTCTCGCATCGCCGTGCGGCGCGAGCCAGATGTGTGAAGTCGTTTCACGCTTTATGACAACCAGAGCACTCGCGTCCGCGGTTACGCTCAAATTGGCATAGTTGCTGAAATCGTTAGTTATCTTGCGCGCCTCGCCGCTGGGATAGGAGAGATACCAAATCTGCCAGGGCGACGAACGCATCTGCTCCTTCGCTATGACGATCAAGCCATTACCCTCGCGCAGCCACTCAATTGTCGCGATGGCAAACCAGTTCGGAGTGTAAACCGGTTTTTCCACACCATCATCGAGTGATATTTCAATGAGCTTCTTCGCGTGCTCTCCGGCCACACAGGTGATCGATTTTCCGTCGGGTGTCCACGTGACTGCGCCGGCGAAGTTATCCGGCCCTTTACGGGTGGCGACCACCCGTTCTTCACTGCCGTCGCTGTTTGCCAATATCAATGAGTTCTCTTCCTCCCACGGACCGCCGCGAATAAAGGCGAAGCGATTTCCGTCGGGTGACAGCGCCGCTCGTGACGACACATTCTCGATAACTTGCCGCGCCATACCGCCGAATGCGGGCATTTCATAGAGCGAATCAGGGCCGTTCTTCTCTCTCTTGTTGAAATAGAGGTATTTGCCGTCGCGTGTGAAGTTGAAGTTCGAATAAACAGCCTCTGCGGAAGGAACGATCTGGACATTGCTCGAGGTAGCGACTTGTCTGATCCAGATGCTTTGTTGTCCGGCATCCTCCACTCCATACACGACGTGTTTACCATCAGGTGAAATCGATCCGGCAAACACCTTGCTGGTCGAACTGAGCCTGGTCATATTGTTCGTCGGCGAGGAAGAAGCACGCGTCCTCTGACTCGCGAACTTATATATTCCGTAACCAAGCGCGGCGACGATGGCGACGAAGATGACGATGACGTCCTTTTTGTGGCGTCTGATTTCAGCAATATACTTGGCGCTCGATGTCGGTTTGGATTGTTCAATGCCTGGCCCCAATGCCTTGGCTCTGCCTGATGGTGACACGACACCAAGCTCCGCTGCTCCGGCCATCCCCCGAATCACGTCCTCCAACTCAAGCGCCACTTCCTTGACCGTCTGATACCGCTCTTCGCGATTCTTGGCCAGACAACGCGCGACAATCTGTTGTAAGTCAGGCGGAGCTGATGGATTGAAATCGTTGATTGGGGGCGCCGCCTCGTAAACAACTTTGTGCAACGATTTCATAACTGATTCATCGGCGAACGGCCGATGTCTGGTCACTGCCTCAAACAAAATGCAGCCGAACGAGAAGATGTCTGAGCGATGATCAATCTCATTCACTTTGCCTTGCGCCTGCTCGGGTGACATGTATCCCGCCGTGCCCATCATCGTTCCAGACAAAGAGTGCTGGGCCATGATTGCTGTGTCGACTTCACGCGATGCGTCGCTGCCTGGACCTAATTCACTCTCTGGCTCGATTAGTTTCGCTAAGCCAAAATCGAGAATCTTTGCGTAGTCATCATGAGCGATCATGATGTTGTCGGGCTTTAGATCACGATGCACGATGCCGGCTGCATGAGCTTTGGTCAGACCCTCAGCCACCTGAGTGAGATATTTCAAGAGCTTTGTTAAAGGAACCTGGTCGCGGTGGATCTGATCGCGCAGAGTCTCACCGTCGATGTACTCCATGGCGATGAAGTGTGTGCTTTCGCTCTCACCAATCTCGTAAATGTGCGCGACGTTTGGATGGTTGAGTGCCGCAGCGGCTTGCGCCTCTTGTTCAAAGCGGTGCATTCGATCCTGACTACACGCAACTTCAGGAGGCAGAATCTTAAGGGCGACTTTGCGATGCAGTCGTACGTCTTCCGCCAGATAAACCTCGCCCATGCCACCCTTGCCAAGCAGCGAGCGAATCTCATAGTGGTCAAGACGAGTATCGGGAGTAAGTGAAGCGGCAGCGCCAGAGTTGCTTCCACCTTGCTGGGCCAGATACGCAGCAGCGATATCGTCCGGCGGTTTCCCCGTGAGGGCCGCGCCCTGGGCAGCCAGCAGCGATTCCAACTCTCCCCGCAACTCCACATCGTTTTCAGAGATATGATCCAGAAAGACTTCACGCTCGCACGGAGCAATCTCCAGCGCTGCATGAAACAGCTCCGTCAACCGTTCGTGTTGTTGCGGCGTCATACTTCACTTGCGGGACTGAGGGCGCGATGCAACCAGGTTTTGGCCATACTCCAATCGCGCATCACCGTGTCAGGCGAAACTTCCAGAACCGTAGCCGTTTCCTCGACACTCAAGCCACCGAAATAGCGCAATTCCACTACCCGACTCTGTCGCTTTGAGAGTTCCTCTAATTCTTTGAGAGCATCGTCGAAGGCAACCAGCTCGGCGGCTCGTTCTTGTGTTACAAGCGCAGCCTCTTCCAGAGAGATAGGGCGGGCGTCACCACCTCGCTTGGCTGCATGTCGTGAACGCGCGTAGTCAACCAGGATGTGACGCATCGCTTGTGCGGCGACGCCAAAAAAATGGGCGCGATTCTGAAAGTGTTTCTCTTTCTGTTTGACCATGCGCAGGTAGGCTTCATGGATGAGCGCGGTGGTCTGCAAAGTGTGGCCCGGGTTCTGCTGGCTCATGTAACGCCTGGCCATCTTTCGCAATTCCTCGTAGACGAGGGGCATCAACTTGTCGAGCGCCTCGCGGTCGCCATGGTTCCACCGCTCCAACAACTGAGTGACTGAATGTGAGGACGGCATCTGAGGTACACCTTTAAAGTAACATGGGAGGTTGAGAATCCTGCTTGTTGCCGGGAACTATACCACCTTCCAGCTAACTCTTTAACCAACCGAATCATCTTCCAAGTACTTGTTCACATTCAGCGCCACGCCGCTGTCAACTCTGGAAATAATAACTCTCCAACTCTGCCAGTTTTGGTTCACGAATCCCGTTTCTATTAGTGGAGATGAAATTTCTATTCAAACTTGTAAAGCTCAGACCCCAGAGAGATGGAAGATTCTATTGCTGGAGTCTAGAAAATCGAGAAGGAGAGACACATGCCAAAGACAGGATTTGTTCATAGAGTAGATGCATTCGCATTCGTTAATAGATGGGACATGCAACCGGGAGACTGGGATCAGCTCCGCGGGTTGATCCAGGGGGCCGCCACCGCCGTTGCCCTCCACCCGCTGGTCCTGCCGCTCGCGCTAATCGTTCCCGGGGGTCCGCCGGCCGTCGGGTTTGTCATCGGCCAGATCATGAACAACGTAAACCCTGGCCCGATCGGCTTGTGTGGCGGGATGACGTTTGCGGCAGCAGATTACTACGGGCTCTCGTGGTTGCCGCCGCGCGGGGAGTTCGCCAGTGGTCCCAACCCACGCAACCCCGGCTGGTCGGGGCCAGAGGAGACCACGCTGCGACGTTACATTTGGAACCGCCTGCTCGACAGTTTGCGTGGGAATGTCGCCGTCAAAACGCTTATCTGGATGGTCGCACGCAACATATCATCCCCGATCTTCAACGGGCCGCAGTGGGTCCGAGACCGATCGCGCGACGAGTTGCCGCTCATCAAGGCGAGCATCGATCGAGGGCAACCCTGCCCGATTGGCCTCGTAGGCACAACACCGAATCCCTTAAGTAACCATCAGGTGCTGGTAACGGGTTACGACGATCCGGGGCCGCTGGGAGCGAGCAGTGTGCGCCTTTACGTCTACGAACCCAATGGGCCGAACGTCGAGCAGACGATCGACTTCGATTTCTCGGGCGGGGGCGCTGCTTCCGAAAGCGTTTCCCCGGGAGAGCGTGGTCCGTTGCAGGGCTTTTTCGCGGCGATGTACGCGCCGCAACAGCCGCCGCCAGCGCTCGTGATGTCGGCTGGACTCGAAGCCGCGCCGGCGTTGAGAGTAAACGTGGGTGAAGCCGAGCAGTTCACCATGACGGTGAAGAACCAGGGTTTCGGCGACACGCCTCTGCTCAAACTTTACGTGGCGGGTCGGGCCGGCGCTGCAAATGTTGACCCCGGTGGCGAGGCGGCCGCGGCGCGAATCCCAATGAATGGGGCCCGTACGCTCTTACAGCGAACGACGATTGCCGCTCCGCTCGGCCTTCGCAACTTTTTCGCGTCGAGCTCGGTTGAACCAGATAGCTCGCATCAGGCTTGGCGGCTGCCGGCAGCGGTTGGCACCGGAAACACTTTCACAGAGCTCACCGTCAATGATTCCGTTCGGTTGGCGCAGGGCGCGAAGCGAGTTGCTTACCGGACCGTGGACGGTCATATTCACGAACTATCCGTAGCCCTGGGCGGCAGTTGGTCTCACGCTGATCTGTCTAGTCTTGCCGGTGCTCCTCCTGCGCCGCGCGCTCCCGGTGGTTTCATGAGGGCGTTCGCTTGCGAGGCCATGCGCTCGAAGCAGGTCGCCTACCTGACGGGAGACGGCCATGTCCATGAACTGTCAGTTGCCGTGGGCGGCGGCTGGTCTCACGCCGATTTGACGGTCATTGCTCGCTCACCGATAGCGACGCCGGCTGGATTCATAAGTACGTTCGCGGTCGGCGCGATGAATTCGCAGCAAGTCGTCTACCTGACTGCCGATGGCCATATTCATGAACTGTCCATTGGCCTGAGTAGCGGTTGGTCCCACGCCGATCTGTCGAATCTCACGAGGGCGCCGGCGGCAATCCCGGGTAGTTTCATCAGCAGCTTCGCCGTTGAAGCGATGCGCTCGAAGCAAGTGATTTATCTGACTCCGGACGGTCATATTCACGAACTGTCCGTTGCTGTGGGCGGCGGCTGGTCTCATGCCGATCTGACTGTCATAGCAGGTGCTCCGGCAGCGGCCCCAAGTGGTTTCTTCAGTGGCTTCGCCGTTGAGGCGATGCGCTCCAAGCAAGTGGTCTACCTGACTGCGGACGGCCATATTCACGAACTGTCAGTTGCCGTGGGCGGCGGCTGGTCCCACGCCGATTTGACTGTCATAGCGGGTGCACCGGCAGCGGCGCCAGGTGGTTTCCTGAGTGGCTTCGCCGTTGAAGCGATGCGCTCGAAGCAAGTGGTCTACCTGACTCCGGACGGTCATATCCACGAACTGTCAGTTGCTGTGGGCGGCGGCTGGTCCCACGCCGATTTGACTGTAATAGCAGGTGCACCCGCAGCGACCCCAGGTGGTTTCCTGAGTGGCTTCGCCGTTGAGGCGATGCGCTCGAAGCAAGTGGTCTACCGGACCACGGACGGTCATATCCACGAACTGTCGGTTGCTGTGGGCGGTGGCTGGTCCCACGCCGATTTGACTGCCATAGCGGGTGCACCGGCAGCGGTCTGAGAATGTAGCGGAGGCTGGTTGGCGGAATGCAGCCCACAACTCTAGGGGACCAAAAAGGCGCATCGCAGTTGACCAGGGACGCAAAGGTCGTTTGGGGCTTTTGCGTTCCCGGCAACGGAACTGCTTAGCGGCGTCTGACTAACACTGGTGCCTTAGAAGTAAACGGCACGTTCCGGCGGTTACCCAAACTCGGGAGAACAGGCTGTCCGAAACTACAAACCCTCTTCATCGGTTCGATTCCTGGTTCCACCTCGGAATGGTTAGGGACGCCACATTCCTCAGTGCTTACGAGATTCGAACGGGGTTTCAAGTGGCCCCGATGTTTTCATGAACGCGCATTCCACCGGCGAATCTGAAACCCGGGGCGCTTACGGATCTCAATGAAACAAGGCACCCAAAGAGAACCTGAAAAAATCACGTGTGCCGCTGTTTGAGTCGTTAACGAATACCGGGTTGTAGTCCATCATCGCGCGAAAGCTGACTCGCTTTGAGGCGCGGATATCGAGGCCGCCACCTAACGCCATCGCAAAGCTGTTGTCGCTTTTTTTCAAAAGCAAATTGAAGGTTGGACCTGGGGTCGTGAAAGTTGCGCTTGTGTGCGCGACCCCGCCGAGCACATGCGCGAATGGCGTGAAGCGCGTGCTATTGCGCGCCTTAAACTCCGGCCCAGCCAGAAAATTGTAAACGCGCGTCTTGAACTGAAAGTCCTGAGTGACGGTCGTGCACGCAGGAGTGCAAACGGTAAATGGGCCCGTGCCTGACTCATTATTGAAATGTGCTGAGAAGTCGCCCTTAATGCCGATACGCTTACTGAAGTTCCGGATGATCGAGGTTTCAAATCCGGGTTCGGCGGAATAGTTTGCTTCGATGCTGCTGTTTGGGCCAAAGCTAATGCCACGACTGCCCGCTTCGCCGAGAGCGGAGTAACCTACGAAAACTTCAACCTTGGGAGATTCGTCCGGCGTCGGGCTTTGCGCCGAACCCAGTAAGGTCGAGCACAGCAGAAGTGCAGTACTGAATGCCAGTCGAATAAGCAGGTTCTTGTTAATTCGTTTCATGAATGGTCTCCTTATGCTTACACAGTTAACTGCGGCGGCGAGCGACTTGAGTTGCTTCAGTTCCGATGGGGGGAGTAGACATACGGGAAGAGATTGTTCATTCGGGCCGATGTTTCAGACACACGACGACCTGCAGGACATAAGCTCGACAGATCGTCTTGCTATTGGTAATAACCGTGTACAGTTTGCGGTTATTACTATTCGAAGGAAGATTATTTTGAGTTAGACTGACGCGCGGCGTTTCGCATCAAACGTCCATTCGTTACATCCTTGCGTTCGGGTGAAATCGACTCAAGGCGCACTGGGTTGGAGACTGAAAAACACTATGCTCGCTATTTGCTCCCGTCATCATTCCCGGCTGGTTAACGCGTGCCTGGTGTTCTTTCTCGCCTGCGGCGCCCTTACCGCGGTGCGAGCACAGACGGCTGATGAGGTCATCGCCAAACTATCGCCATCGCTGAGTCCTGATGATGCGGAGATCCAGAAGTTAATCATCAGAGGCTACGAAGCTTACGCAACGAAAGCTACACCGGCTCTGTTATCAATGTTCAGCCAGCAGTCGCCTTACCTTGATCAGTTCAAGGCTTTACTCGCAGAAGAGAATGCCGGTAACGAAAACATCAGACTTGGGATCAGAATCAATCGGCTCTCCAATGCGTTGATCGATGGCGATAAGGCGACCGCCCATCTGGACGTCGAGATTCACGCGGTTAGTAAGGACACCGGCAAGGAAGTAGAAGGCCCCGGACGATTGGCCCACACTTTTCGCTTCGTCAAAGAAAACGGAGTTTGGAAAATCTGGCAGTTCATAGACACAGCCGAAGAACTCACCGTTGAGTTGCTGGCGGCCAAGACCGATGAACAGCGCGCGCTGGTGCTCAAACGCAGCGAGCCCTTTACCGATGGCTTACTCAAGGGCTTGTCGAATGTGGCCGCAGAACTCTTGCACAAGAAAGGCAACGACGCTCAGGCATCGATGATCCTCAACGTCGTTCTGACGATAGCCAGGCGCGACAATTCAACACTGGGAACGGCCAATGCGCTTATTGGGCTGGGGGATGTTTACGCTGCCCAGGGTGACTACCGGCGTGCCGCGGACAACTATCAGCAGATCATGAAACTGGTGGAAAGCCTCGGCAGCAAACAGGGTATCGCTGTCGTCTCCGTAAGATTGGGAGACATTCATTACTATCAGGGTAACTTTCCGCAGGCGTTGGACTACTACCAAAGAAGCGTCAATCTTTATGAAAAACTTGGAAGCAGGCAGGATGTTGCCCACCCATTGCTCGGCATTGGGAATGCCTACTTTGCGCAGAACGACAACACGCGGGCGCTGGGGTATTACCAGCGAAGCCTGAAGATTTGTGAACAGACCTTTGATAAGGGTGGTCAGGCTTTTCTCCTGAACCGAATTGCCGAGGTCTATGCCGCACAGGATCGCTACGAAGAGGCTGATGATTTCTACCGGCGCAGTCTGAAGCTTCAGGAAGAGCTGGGCATCAAGTCGATCACAGCAACCACCTTGAACGGTATCGGAAATCTTCGTTTCCGGCAGGGTAACTACAGCGAAGCCGCAAGACTTTCATCTCGCGCCGCTGAACTCGCCAAAGAGGGCAATGCACCAGAGGTCTTGTGGAAGACTTTGACCTCGTTGGGTCAAGCTTATCGTGCGCTCAAGCAAGTGGATCGGGCGCAGCAGTCGTTCGACGACGCGATCGCGATTCTGGAAAAAATGCGCGGGCAACTGGTGGGGAGCGAGCGAGACCAACAGCTCTTTTTTGAGAACAAGACTGGGCCTTACGTTGAGATGGTCGGGCTATTGATCGCTCACAACAAAGTACCCGAGGCGTTTCATTACGCAGAGATGGCCAAAGGCCGCATGCTGCTCGATGTGCTGCGCCACGGCCGGTCAGACATCTCCAAAACGATGACCGCTGAAGAGCGCGATCACGAGAAGCAGTTGAAGGCCACCGTAACAGCGCTCAGCTCCCAACAGCGCAAAGAAATTTCGCTGCGTCAGCCGGATAAATCACGGCTCGCCTTCCTCGATGGGCAACTACAGAAAGCGCGGCTTGAATACGAAGCATACGAAACGCGCATCTATGCCGCACATCCGGATTTAAGGGCGGTGCGAGGAGAGTCTGAGCCTTTGTCTTTGAACGAGGCAGGAGCGCTGATAAACGACTCGCAAACCGCGCTGTTGGAGTATGTCGTTACACAGAACCGAACCTACCTCTTTGTTCTCACAAAACCCAACAGTACTGATCCAGTGAGGTTGAAGGTCTATCCAATAGAAGTTAGCGCTCGCGAACTGGCAACACGAGTTGCGGACTTTCGCCAAAGATTGGCCGGCAACTCAGCTGATTTCAAAGAACCGGCCAGGAGCTTGTATGACCTCTTACTGCAACCGGCGCGGGAGGAGTTAGAGGGTAAGCGCGCTATTTGTATTGTCCCCGCCGAAGTGCTCTGGGAATTGCCGTTTCAGGCTTTGCTGTCGAACTCCGATAAGTATGTGCTCGAGGATCATGCGCTGGCTTATGCGCCTTCGCTCAGCGTCTTGAGCGAAATGAAGAAGAAGGCCCTGGCTCGCCGCCGGACACCCAACGATTCACCCTCTAATGGTTTCTTGACGAAGGTCAGCGCCACAACGACTCCCGCGTTACCTCGCCTGTTGGCGATGGGCAATCCATCATTGAGTAGCAGGTTAGTGTCGCAAGTGAGATCCGCTCTGCGAGAAGCTTCTCTGGATTCTCTGCCACACGCTGAGCAGGAAGTGAAAGCATTGAGCGAGATTTATGGCGCACAAGAGAGCACCATCCTGATTGGCAACGCCGCGCGCGAAGAAACATTCAAGGCCACAGCTTCGAAGTATCCCGTACTGCACTTTGCGGCGCATGGTGTACTCGACGACGTGAATCCCCTTTACTCGCGTCTCTTGTTAGCGACCGAAAGCAATAGCGAAGATGGTTTTTTGGAAGCGCGGGAAATTATGAAGCTCGATCTTCAAGCTGACTTGGCGGTCTTGTCAGCTTGCCAGACAGCCCGCGGGCAGGTCGGTTCAGGTGAAGGACTGATCGGAATGTCCTGGGCCCTGTTCATAGCCGGCACTTCCACCACGGTAGCGAGCCAGTGGAAGGTCGACTCTGCCAGCACCGCTCGGCTGATGATAGAATTCCACCGCAACCTCCAATCCGAGAAGGGACCATCGCAAGCCACCGCCGCCGAAGCTCTGAGAAAAGCGGCCATCAAACTGATGGCCGACCCCAAATATCGCCATCCGTTTTTCTGGTCGGGATTTGTGGTCGTAGGTAATGGGATCTAACGTTTGCGCCACTCCTGAACAGTTCGCAACAGTCTCGTTGCAATTGGGGAATTCGGATTCTCTCTCGCCAGTATTTGCAGCTGTCCCTCGGCCTCGGCCAACAATCCAAAGCGCGCGTACGTTAAACCCAGGGTGAGATGCGAGATCGGCCTATGCTTTTTCAGGTTCGTTAACTCGCGCAGCTCCTCTGCTTCCAATATCTTGAATTGGGCCCTGGGTGCGGGAGCAACCGGCGACCTCACCTCTTGCCCATTCCTGACGGCAACCACTTCCCAAGAATAAATCATCCCGCGTTGAAGTTTCGTCGACGTCCACTGCCTCGCCGTCTGCGGAGCGCTGCGCGTTACCAGATTAAAGTCTGCATCAAAAACGGAAACTGTGTAACTTGTTGCTCCCGCCAGGGCTTGCCACCGTAAGTTAGGTTGATCCGTCGCGATCACTATCCCCGACGGAGCAAGCAATCCAAACGAGTTTTCTCGGGCCGTCGGGTCCATGAGTGTGATCGAAGGTGCAGTCAACTTCTCCAGTACCTCCGGCTTTGACAACGTTTTAGTCGTAAGCACACTTCGCACGAGCGAGCGGCTCGCTTCAGGAAGTTCCTCCAGGCCGATTAGTTTGCCGCTGCTATCCAACTGAATCTTGCGGCCGTTGTCTTCCAAACTTGCCGCGACCGCGAATTGATCGGTGGTTGGGTCTTTCGTTGCTTCAGTCTGCGTAGGTGTTGGCGAGCTGCTTCCGGGAGTGTGCGACGGAGTTTGGCTGGTTGTCTGTTGAGCAGTCTGATCCACGGCGCGACTAGGCCAACGCTGCCACACAACAAAAGCCAAAACCAGACCTGCAATAACTAAGACCCCGGCTACTGCGCGGGCTGGCGTAAACTGGAAAGCCGCACTCCATGCTGGAGAGAATGGTTGCGCCGGAATTTCTGCATGCGGGGCCGAAGCTGAAACGCCCTCGATCAGCGGGCTTGCGATATGATTGCACCGCCTCGCTGCATTGATCGCAGATTTCGAAGTGACTTTCAAAGATTACTCTATCGGCCTGGTCGATTGATCCCGTTCGCGTATCGCCTTACCTCCGCATTGGACAAATGAAAAGCCTCGTCCGTGCTGTCGGACAGCAAAGCTTCAGTTAACTCGCTGTAAACCAGCGCTGAGTCTTCGGATGGCAGAATTCGACGCAAGCACGATTCACATTCTGCAACGTGCGCATCAATTCTTTCCCGTTCCGTTGGCGTTATAGTCCGCTCACGGAAAAGACTAACCTCTGTTTCGGTTAAATGATCGGTCATTCGTCGCGCGGTTTTATTGCTCCGCTGTTTATCTTAAACCGTGTTTCACTTCTAATTCTTACCACTCGCGTTTGAAATTTCTCACTTCTCTTCGACCTTTCTCATTCTTCGCGCCAGCCGTTCTCGAGCCGTCTTGCGAAGGTTAATGACTTGCTGCCGAGTTATGCGAAACATTTGCGCAATGCGGAAATCATCAAGCGGCAACTCATTCCATAACTTCTGAAAGTCTTCGTAAGGCATCTCCAGTAGGCGGGCGAGCTCCTCTTTTGAAGCGACACCCAAAAAAGGAAGAAACGAAATCACTCCCCCGTCCCTCGAATCTCTGAGGTTCAGCAAGAGAGCGGCACGTTGGAGCACCGGCAATTGGCAGACCTCGCGCCAAATCTGCTCGAAGAACAACCGTTGCTCCAGCGCCAAATCAACTCTGGGTTCTGAACTCGTAAATTGGTGGTCTCTCTCCGAGCAACCGGTATCAATCGATTCGGTCGGTGGATCGTGGATGTGCCACGTTTCAGCGGCGATTTTTACGACTTCATCGAAACCTATTGGTCCACCGGAGCGCTCGAACAAGACATCCAGGAACTCATCAGACTTTATCTGGGCATCACTCAGTTTCACGTCCGGCGGATGCGAAACGGAATGAGGGCCGTCAGGTTCTTCCGCTTCGGATCCGATTTCCTGGCGTCCACTGAAGCTTGCATACCATCGCTTATCTTCAGCTTGCCACAAAGCAAATCGCGGGTTCTGTTTCAGGCGCCGGCGTAGTAAGTTTTTCAGCCTCCACCGCTGCGGATGCTTTTCGCGAAAATAGTCAGCACATGCGGAGTAGGTTTTGATTGCGACGAAGTCTGAGAAACTGGCGATTGCTGGTTGATTTGGATTCTGTCTCAGAGTGCGCAATGTTGAGATGATCGTGGCTCGCAGATCGCCGGCTATCTCCAGCGCGTCCTGGTTTTGCTGAGTGCCGCGTTCATTGAGCGACACTCGCAGCTTGCTTCTCAGTATTTTCTTGATAATTGGCTCGGCGTGTTGGTCGATGATCGCGCGCAGCAAGTCATCTGAGGTTGATTCCGACCTGGCAGCCAGGAAAGGACCCAGCATCGAATCAGAGCTGTCGTCTTTGGTTTCGTGCTGCATACGAATGGCGGGCAGCAGATATTTAGACGGATCAGACGCTAAAGTCAAAGAAGTAGTGTTGAGAACACTCCTGATCAACGCAGGGCGATCGATGCCGGCCAGTGGTTTGAGTGTGCAGTCAGGGAACAGTGGAAAAAGTCAACTGGCACGGGACTGCGAGTCCCTTAAGAGTCCAATAAGAGGTCCCGTGAGTCCTTCAAATGCCGTTGGGTGCTATCCATGCCGCTAAGTTCCGTTTAAATTACAATAGGTCGCTTATCTTTCACGGCGGCGACACGGGTTCGACTCCCGTACGGGACGCGAATTCTTTCAATCACTTACGAGATCTTGCCATTTCGCCGCGGGTCCAGAAAGGTCCATTAACTAAATCACTGCCCTACGAATACCGGGAAGAAGTATCTTCACAACCTTGTTCTGCGCCTCCCGCCCAATATCGTTTCACTCTTGAACCTCATTAGTATCCTGACTACGAAGACATGTGCCGCTATCATCAAACATCGCCTGAGCCTCACTTCACACAAAAACGTGTGTGCACGCGATTGCGGCCGCACGCCGAATTACATTAAGTGATCGGCGTCTGATCGACACCAACGCGGAGGGCGTGAAAACCGAGCGGCTGCTTGGAGACGAAGACGAGTTCGTTGCCGATCTGCGCGAGGAATTTGGAGTCAAATCTCCGCTCTTAAAAACTCCCGAAGCCTTAGCTCTCCACGCTACTTAATAACCTCAAAATCAATCCATTGATCGACTGACTGACGTTCTGATGGCGCGAGTTTGTCAGTGACAACAACCTGCAGAAAATATTGTCCGGGCGGTCATGAGTTTCCTAGTCTCAATGTGCCTCCGGAAACAATGGCTTCGTGAGTTAAGTCTTTCGCTACGACTGTCCGGGTAAGATCGCCCGTGAACACTTCCTGCGAGTGCCGAAACAATCGTATTTGACTCCACAAATCGCGACCAGTCGTTGCGTTTAATCGTGCGCCGTAAATCAGATACGAATACTCGAATAGTTCGCCGCTCTTAAAGCGTCGCACCGCCGGTGCTTTCCGAACGTCCTCGTTATTCAAACCGGCAGCCGAATGATCGGAGCGGGCGCCAACTTGTTTACTGGCAACTGTTGCGTCCTGAGCCTGCATTATCAATCCTGCTACGGTTAAGCGAGATTTGCGAGGGTCTGGCACATCGACAAATTGAGAATCGGAGCCGAGCCGTCCTGATACTTCATCGCGTATTGCGACACGCACTTGATATGGTCCAGCCCTGGGAATGGACATATCTATCGTATAGACCAATCCATCTCGCAGAAAGCGTTCGTAGCTGTTTGGTGAAATAGCGACGTTTTGATTTCGCGCTAATTGTTGGCCGACCTTTCCGTTGTCATCAAACGCGACAGCGGCCACATCAAACGTCGCCTTGTGCATGCCGTCTGCAGACTTCGTCAGCTCAAGGTCTCTCGCATCGATGTGCAAAAAGACTTTGACGTGAGACGCACCTGTAGCCAGCGCTGTAACCTTCAATCGGACATCCTCTCTAACAAAAGGAGAAGCGAGAGCCTCCCGAAGAAAGTCGTCCTTTGTCTTAACTACATTCGTTTCTGAGGTTTTCGTAAAACGATGAAACCTACTCCGATTTCTTAAAACGAGATCCAGCCGCTTCAATCGCAGCGTGACTTTGTACGTTCTATCGTTTCCTGCTTTCTCCGAATCATCGGGACGATACGCGAGCAAATAGTAGCCTTGCTCGCTTTCAATAATTCGGCGCAAGCCCTCGTTAAGGTCATTGCTGTTTCGCACAAACATCCCACCAGTCTGTGCCGCGATATAACTCAATGCATCCTGATCGACATTAAACTTTATTCGACGCTCGCGGACTCGCTTCTCGATTTGATTTGCTGCCAGGTCATACTGGTTATCGTCCGACGTGAGTCCAGCCTTAGGTAAGCCGCGAGCGTCCATCGTGGAGATAACAATCGAATACCGATTAGCGTGTTCGATCAGCTTATCCAGCGCCGCGGCTACGCCATTTATCTGTGCCTCACGCGTTGTTACAGGAAGATTCTCGGAAATCAACACAAGTGATTTACGGCCAGGAAAACGAGACAGTCCGTCGATAATAAAGGCGAGCGCTCCCAACGACCCACCATGGAATTCTTTGCTCGAAAGATCAGGCGGCCGGTTTGCGCTGTAACCTCTCAATTCAACACCGTTCCCGTCGTTGTCCAAAGGCCCGATTGAATCAAGTGTTGCCATCGCACCGCGGCCGGTCGGGTACCAGCGGAGCCGCTTTATGGTTGCGAGGATCTGGGCACGATTTGAAGTAAATTGTTGCCTCGCGCCAGGCCCACTACTCGTGCGGATGATGGCAATCAAGTCGCTCGGAGCGGTTTCCTCGAGAATGAATTTTTCGAGCGCGTCCCTCAAGCGCGCAATGCTTTCAAACGAAAGTCCGAAGTCGTCGACGACAATGGCGATCGCCCGCCGCACACTTTCCGGTCGGATCGCATGAAGCTTAGGCGGAACGGCAGTAACGTTCGCATTGTACGATTGACGATCTATCGAACCGGCCTCAGATTCTTTACTGTTCAGCTGAATGTAGGAGAAGCCGGTGATTTGGCGCACGCGCCCGCCTTCCAGAATCTCGAAATCGTCCGGCGCAAGGTTTGTAACGGGTTTTCCGCTCTTATCGGTGACGACTGCATCAACCTGAACGAGATTTGTAGTGACTACGACCCGATCTTCCGTTTTTTCCTGAGACTGTTTGGGAGGAGTGTTCTGGCCTTTGACATTTGCGAGACTAATGAACAGTACGATTGCGGCGACGGTAACGTTGTACTTCATACTTCCTCCGACGAAATTCGTCTTAGCGCGCTGCGGAATGTAACGCAGGTTATTGCTTAACTGGGAAGATGATTTCGCTGACGCGTCCTTCGTCGAATCTTCGGTCACGTGAATGATAAACCAAGCACGTTACATACACCACGAATCTACCGTCTGAAAGTATTTCCGCATGGAGGGTTTCCGCCGCCGTTCGAATCACACGCTCAGCGTTCTCTAAATACTCCCCAGAATACGCGCGACAGCGAACGAAACTGGCAAAAGTCTCAAGAATTTTCAGATTTTCACCTACGTAGTTAACCCAATTTTGATTGTTGAAGAAGTCTGGTCTGTCAGTAGGTATTCCCAACTTTGAGAGCTGTTGCTCAATGCTTCCACAGTTAATCGCCAAGTCAAGCCTCCAATACCATTACTGCGTTTTGCCATAAATCTGAAATGCGAGTTCTTGAGTTATTAAGAGCTCTTCGTCTGAATCCTCATTCTGCATGACCTTATCCACTTTTGAAGCCATTCCTCTACGGAACACAATCATACGTTAGCTTGAATCTTTCTTGCCGCCTGAACAACATGGTTCACGTCCTACAGGAAATCTGAGTGCAGTATAGCTACAACACTACTTGCTTTCGTTACTCATGCGGTTCGCTTCTAGGGTATTACACTTCAGAATTTTTGGTGGGTGCGGTCAAGGCCGCCGCTTCCTGGAGTTGGGATCGACGTTCATTGGACTCGAGGCAAGTCTCAACGAACTCTACGAAATCACTATTCTGATACTCTACCGCTCCATGCCAGACACGGTTCGGAATTGGAAGACTAAAGAACTTCTGTACATCCTGCTCCACCCCCTCAATAGGCGCTATTGCGCCGGCCTTTATCGCTTGGTGAGTGCTGCTGAGGTGCAGAATAATGAGTGATACAAACAAACGCTCCTCATTACTGATAGGCTGTTTCTCCAAATCGACATCGGTACTTTTTATTCTATGCAGTTCTGGTCTTACGAAAAGTAATGACCAGATTTCGCGGTGATACTGTGTTACTTGGAAAAGGTTAGAAATTCTCTGGGTTGTTGCAGTCAGACGAAGCGCGTAACCCGTGAATAGTATACTTGCGAGAATACCTATACTCTGAAGGAGATTGAACCAGTTTTGATGCAGCCACTCCCTCATCTGATCGAGACCAAGGCTATTTTAGTTGTCGCTGTCTTTGGAACATCGCCAGCGGAACTGAAGCGGCTATAAGGTGATTAGCGAATTCAACAAATGGACGTACATTGTGAGAGTCGTCGATTAGCCACGCTCCTTTAAGCAATCCCGTTTCGGAATAGTTGTGGGCAAGTACGGCGACATCGTCAAACATCACGAAATCCGAAGAATAAACATAAGGGGCTGCGGAAGGGCTAGATAGATCGACAATTAGAATCCTCTCCCCGTATCGAGCACTGATTTCATAAGAATTGAACTCATACTCGAGGTAAGCGGAAATAGGAAACTCTAAAGCACGTACACGTACGAAAGGAATGTTCTCTCGGCAAAGCCGCAGATAGAAGTCCCCTTGGGCAGCAAGTCTATCTTCCAAATGCTTCGTGGCACTCGTCAACTCCCCCTTGCGAAAGTACTCATAACTCGGATCTCCAGGTTCGGAATACTCCTGGAGTCTTTCAAACTTGAAGAATTGATGCTGCAACCGGGGAATGAAAGTTCTGAAGGTCGCCCTAAACTCTGGCTCCGTCAATTCGCGGGTTGCAAGCAGAGCCGGATTAACTAATGTATTAGTTTCAGAGATTGTGCCACTCATCTACGGTCACACTTCCCAAAGATTAGCTGCAATCTTCAGCGGTAATACTGGCCTAGTCCAACGTAGATTCTCCAGCTTAGTGGAACTATTCGGGAATATCGGATTTGGCAGCTAATAGAATCCGCCTCGGAAGAATTACTATTCTTTCGTCCCCTCCACAACTGGCTCCCTCGGGTAAGTGCCCAACGAGTTCGTTAGTGTGGTCAATCCCAACTATCGCGAAATCGCCGTTGTCCAGTTCGAAAATATCAGTGCACCCATCTGCGCCGGTGACATCGGTGTACCGCCCCATAGGTGTGGGTCGGGACCTAAGCGACGCTTGATCATAATTTACTACTCCTTTCCACGTAACAGTGTGTTCGATTTACCTTTTTTGATTTTAGCTGAGCCCTAGAGATGCCTTAGTGGTCATCCACGAACTTTGGCGCCGATTCCAATTGTTGCTGTTGCCGCCTCTCTAAATGCTGTTACTAACTCAGCCGTCTCTGCGGGGGCTGCCTTGGCAACCGCTTTAACCGCTTCAACCAGGGGTTCGTTCACAGTGTATACGCCCGTGGAAACACCGAATAGTTCCTCGTCCCGCTCTACTGGTTGGGCGGCAGTGGGCGGCGCCGCGGTCACTACGGACTCTACTAAAATCTGATATTGATCCGTCACTTCTGCGGTTTCTACCTGCGATCCTCGTAATTCCAGATAAGTTGAAATAAATGCATTCCATAGCGTCAAAAAGCCGCCTAGGACAGAAAACACGATCAGTGCTCCCGAGAGCAATACCAGCATTGCAGCAAATGCTTGTTGATCTCCCCCTGTAAATGCTCGCCAACGTATTGACAAGAGCGTGAACACTAAACCCAAGATCCCTAGAATAAAGACGCCCACAATCGTCCCAAGCTTTCGCAGCAGTTCCCTCGGGCGAATTACATCTCTTTCGCTTATTCTCAGGGCGTTGTTTAAAATTCGGGAGAACTCAATGGGTTCTTCCTTATCTGTTATTTCTCGCATCATTTTCTCAAATCCTTATTTGCTAAAAGCATCGCTAGGTGACTTCTCCCAAAGCGTCTCAAAGAACGAACCGAGAGCTCTGTAATCTTCATCTCCTTAGCGATAGCTTTTGCCGAGTGCCCTTGGATTGTTCGCAGAATAACTTTAAGCTGCCTTTTTGGGAGAGTTCCAACAAGTTCCAATATTTCATGAGCTAGTACCTCGCTATCTTGGTTTGCTTCAGCACCCCGTTTTACGCGGACAAATATTTCCTCACTTGGCACTCCTTTTCGCGAACTAATACCATCCTATAGGAGCCAATGTATCTTGGCAAAAGCCCACCGCCTAAACTCTTCCTTCTCAGAGAATCGCGCATAATTCTTGACCGCCACGACAGCAAGATCTTGTACAATGTCCTGAGGTTCGCCAGCCTTGGCTCCATATCTTCGAGCAGCTCGGAGCAGCTCTGGCTCTAATTCTACCCACCACTGTCCGAAGTTTTGCCATTGAGTCACTTGTGACATTCATGCAGTATTCTACCTCCGCCACTGCAATGATGAGGATCAACCTCATCTATATGTAATAACGGGGGTAGACAGCGAAACGTGCAACACTGAGGTGAGAAATATCAAGTGGCCCCCGAAATACGCTCCAAAAACGAGAAAAAGTCCTGCAATATAAGGCGGACAACTCTGACAATCTCTACTGTGTCGTAGGCACAAATAGCACCCAAACAAGTAAAAGCCGCAACTGACATTGCTAAAATGAACCCCAAGAGGCCCTTCCATAAAAACCTGGTTACATACACAAGATAAGCGAATATTTTGTCAGTTAGATCTGGACTATTTCGGATTTCTTCAAGAGCCTCCCTGGCACTCAGGATCCAACGTCTGGTTTTGCTACTAACCAGATTATTACGAGGATGAGACTAAAGAGTAGAACAGCTAGGAAGGCGTAGACACACAGTTCGGACATCGCCATTCTTGACTCCAGGTAGAGGTTGAGGCGTAAACCCTGTGGCTTATATCATGCGGCAGGCCTTTTTGTAATGTAAAATTGGACCGATATTGACGTAAATTCTGCAAGCGCCGCGAAAGCTTTCTGACTCGTGGGCCGTCGTTGTGTGCAACATTCCGTTGATGCCACAGTTAATCAACAGAAATAGGTACGCTGTCACTTACGCGGAAGTATAACCGTGCAACCTCCAAGCTGTAATCTTCGTGTTCCAATCAGGAGTGGGAGTGAAATTACGATTTGCGGAAGGCAAACAATGCAGCTTAGGCAGCTGCTGTGCGGAGGCTTTCCATCTCGCGCAGCCACTCAAGAATGCGTTCCAACTGTGAATGCTTTGGGACGCCAACCTAAGCATTTTTGCGATTTATTCCTGCACAAGCAGCGAAGAAATTTCCTTAATGCACGTTTCTCGATGCCGCGCGAAGTCTATCGCACCCTCTACCACTCACTTAAAACAACCTCCATTCCCCGCGATATGCCGAGCGACCCACAACTTGAACCTGTAAGAAGTTCTACAGCACCTTCATGGCTTCACCGATTTGCTGTACTTAGGGCTACTACTTGGATGATGACGAATAAGGTCTTCGTTATATGGCGTTTTGAACAACATCGATGCAAGAACATCGCAAGAAAAGCTACATGGTCCAACGCGGCTTTTAGTATTGACAGAGACATGGACCAGGCGTAGATTCCGCACGTAAACCGCCATTTTTCGTTCCTCCCCCTTCACCGAATTGATGCTTACCTGGAATTAGATTTTTCGGCCGAATTCCCCCAATCTACCTGTCCGCTACGATTGGAGAATCCTCATGTCAGACCTTCAGAGATCGGTCACGTCAAAAACATCTGTTGCAACGCAAAAGCTTTTCAGGAACGCAGTTGGAATGCTGCTCGTCGTTGGTTTGTTCTTGTGTTGCAGCTTGAATTCATATGCCCAAAATATTCAAAGACCAAATGCGACGTCAGACTTTACCAAGCGAAGTGATCTGAAAATCGACCCTGCTACGCTTGGACTCAATATCCAGATACCTTTGGGCAACTATCCCGGTCGTGCCGGCGCCGACATTCCCATCACGCTTACTTACTCTTCAAAGCTCTACCAGATCCGGTTTCGTCAAGCCCCCACCGAGTATGACTTCTACAGTGTCTGGCTCGAGCCATGGTGGTCTGATAACGCAGTCGCCGGTTGGAACCATACTCTGGGAGTACCAAGGGCCAGTGCCGGCTCGGAACTCTATGATTCTTACGGTACCCCGACTACCACTTGTTGGCCCGGCTGCATGCTGGTTAGACGCGTTATGGTAATCATGCCGGATGGCTCCTCTCACGAACTGCGCCATGGTAATGCGCTGGCCAATTGGCCTTCAGGTCAAGCAGCACCCAGCTTTTCCGGCCTTTACTACGCAGTCGACGGATCGCAGTTGCGTTACGACTACGATTCCAAGACGTTATTTCTGCCCGATGGTTCCCGCTACATCCTTGGAGAACAAAACCCAACTGTTTTTTTGGATCGCAACGGCAATAAGCAAACTTACAATCCGCAGAATTTAACGTGGACCGACACGCTGGGCCGGGTCATTCCAGCGCCCTTTGCAAACTATTACCAAGCGCCATTCACGCCGGGAGATTTTGCGTATACGTTGCCTGGAGTCGGCGGTACTTCTTTAACCTACACGTTTCGATGGAAACTGCTGTCGAATGCTCGCAGCGATCCGTCACAACCGTTACTTCCACTTTGCTCGGATACAGACCCCAACAATCCCGGAGCCAACTATCCCGGACCATGGTTGTTTTATACCGGTTATCCGGATTCAGTAGCTTGCGGCGACGGTAGTCCATTTAATCCGCTCGTTCTCGCTGAACTTATTCTACCGAACGGCCAATCCTACAAATTTGGTTACAACGTCTATGGCGAAATCGACAAGCTGGTCTACCCATCCGGTGGCTACGAGCGCTATCGCTATGAGCACATTGAAGCTGCTGACTGGATGCGAGGCGTTTACTCGCAGGCAAACCGTGGTGTGGTGGAGAGGTGGATTAGTCCAAAAGGAGACGGTTCAGATGAACTGCAACATCATTGGACTTACTCGGCAGGCTATGGTCCAAACTTTTCGCAGCCTTACAAAGTTACTATCACGTCGCCCGACAATACTCGTACAGAACGCCTTCTTCATACGGGCGCGGAAAACTATCCGTTTGGATTTAGAGACGTTCGCACCAGCCGAGCCTATGAAGAGCGCTCTTATTCAGCAACAAACCAATTGCTCCGCCGGACGTTAACCAAGTGGACTGCGGCCAATCAATACCAGTATGCCAACGCGCGGGATCCACATCTCGACAAGCAAGTTGAAATAGTCTTCGACACGAGCAGCAATGCGCTGTCGCAAGTGACAACGAATGTCTACGACCAGGCGCAGAACGTTACGTCAACAAGCAAGTATGACTTCTTCGAACTCAACCCGACGACCGCGCAAAGCATCGGCGTTGACTCGGTTCCTTTCGGGAATTTCTTGCGCAGAGATGAAACTATATATCTTACTTGCGATCCAGCGTTCAGTACTGCAACTCAGACCGAGTACGGCAATCGTAATCTGATCACCCTGCCCACCGAGAAGAAAGTATTTGGCCCGTCAGGCATGGTGGCCCAGAGTCTTCTCCGCTACGACGAATACTCGTTTGTTTACAGTGGAAGTACGGGCTACTGGCAGGATCCTGGAACCAGTGTGCGCGGCAACCTGACCACTTCGTCGGACTGGTTAAATACGAACGGTTCATATTTATCGGTCCACGCTCAATATGATCAGTATGGCAACGTCAGAAAGAATTTTGATGCCAGAGACCCGGGCCTCTTAAACCCTACCCAAACTGACTATTCGAGCGCCAGCCAGTTTGCCTACCCAACAACCAGGACCAGTTCGGTGCCCGACTGGACGGCTATACACGGATCGAACGTTTCATTGGTGACGACGACTGTCTACGACTTCAACACAGGGCTCGTTCTTTCGAGTACTGATGCCAACAATCAGACTACGACCCATACCTATAACGATCCTCTGAACCGGGTGAAGACCATCGCGTATCCTGACGGAGGCCTGGTCACCTACACCTACAACGACGTACCGGGTAGTTTCTTCGTTGCCACCGCTAACAAACTCACTACCA
Organism: Pyrinomonadaceae bacterium; assembly: GCA_963730985.1. Classification (GTDB taxonomy): domain Bacteria; phylum Acidobacteriota; class Blastocatellia; order Pyrinomonadales; family Pyrinomonadaceae; genus PSRF01. The sequence continues at coordinate 229,082 of CAVSTX010000002.1, read as the reverse complement.
CCCAGGAGTCCACCTTCTATCAGTTCTATGACGGTCTCGGTAGATCGAATCGCACGTTTCTGTTTGTTGGAGGCAGCAGCTTTATTACCCAGGACACGCAGTTTGACAACATGGGAAGACAATGGAGGGTTTCCAATACCTACTTCTCAAATGGATCTGCGAGCGCTGTTAATCCGTCCGGCCAATGGACCACTACTACGTACGATGGGCTGGGGCGAGTCAAGACAGTAACCTCACCCGATAACGCTGTGCTACGCACGGACTATGATGGCAACCGAACTTTAGTAATCGATGAGGCCGGCAAGCAGCGATTGAGCATGAGCAATGCGTTGGGCCAGATGATCGAAGTTTGGGAAATCACGCCTGCGGATGTTTTTACTGAAGCTATTCCTTCGTTTTTGAATCATCCCGAGGTCGTCACCGGTTATAAAACCTCATACACGTACGACGGGCTCGGTAACCTCAGTGGCGTAACCCAACCAAACCTCACGAGCGGCATTCCCCAGACGCGGTCCTTTTATTACAACTCACTGTCGCAACTCACGGACGCCACTAACCCTGAAAGCGGTCACGCAACTTACGACTACGACGCCAATGGGAACCTCTGGCACCGAACCGATGCCCGCGGGATCACCACCACCTACGCCTACGATGCCTTAAATCGGAATATCAGCGTGGTGACAAGCAACGATCCCACGAATACGCCAACAGTTAATCGTTATTACGATGGTTTCCGCGACGGCAACGACAACCCGAGTCTGGCGAATCGCAAAGGTCGCCTCTGGCAGACTGAGACTTCGGGAACGGAAGCGTCGCGAACCACGATAAACAACACTGACGCTGCCGGGCGAATAACGAGTGTCACTCAACAATTCTTCAGCGGTACGTGGAGTCAACCTTTCACAACTCAACGCACCTATAACTTTGCCGGTGAAGTGATGTCTCAGACCTATCCGTCGGGACGCACCGTTAACTACACGGTTGACGTCGCGGGGCGCATCGCCAGCTTCGTTGGCAACCTTGGCGACGGCGTGCAACGAACTTACGGTTCGAACCTCAGCTACGACGATAGCGGCCGCTTGAAAGAGGAGCAATTCGGAACGCAGATTCCGCTCTACCGCAAACTTCATTACAACGTTCGCGGTCAGCTTTACGACATGCGACTAAGCACCTACTCGATGGTCCAGAATGAATGGGATTGGAATCGAGGCGCTGTCGTAAATTATTTCAGCTCTAACTATGCTTTTGGTGGCAGTGGGACCGACAACAATGGCAACGTTACTCGCTCAACTCATTTCATTCCAATAAACGATCAGTTGCTGCCATTCGTAGCTTATCAACATACCTACAGTTACGATCACCTTAATCGACTAAGTTCCGTTACCGAACACAGTTATACAGACTGGAGCGGCCAAACCTCTTACCAGTTTAGTCAAGCTTATACCTACGATCGGTTCGGCAACCGCACGATAAATCAAGGCGGGACGTCCTCAACCGTTCCGCATCCCAATTACACTGCTGATGCCAGCACGAATCGACTGATCGCTCCGGCCGGTTACAGCTATGGTTATGACAACGCCGGCAACCAGACCTACGACAATTACACCGGTCAGGGAACGCCCAACCGGACGTTCGATGCTAATAACCGTCTCACCATCGTCAAGGATGCAAATCAGAATGTAGTCGGCACGTATACCTACGATGGCGACGGCCAGCGCGTGCGACGCAAAGTCAGCGGTGTCGAAACCTGGCAAATTTACGGCGTCGATGGAGCGCTTCTCGCCGAGTATCGGTCCGGCTCGGCGCCAATTACCGCCACCAAAGAATACGGATATCGCAATGGCGAATTGCTAGTCACTGTAACCAGTGGCGACGTGCAGCGTCTCCAGCGGTTCGTCAAGAACCTCTACTACAACGCACTGGCCCGCGAAGCGACCCCAACCGAGCTACAGCAGAAAATGAACACGCTGGCAGCGGCTGGAGTCCAGGGAGAAGCCCAACTGCTCACCAGTGCTCGCGCTATCTCTCGAGCGCTCTTTGAGTCCGCCGAATACATCGCCCGCGGTCGAACGGACGTGCAGTACGTAACGGATCTTTACAACTCGTATCTGCAAAGAGGACCTGATCCTGGCGGGCTTAATTGGTGGGTAACCAATACGCAGAATAACGGTCGCGGTGCAACCTTGAATGCGTTTGAGGTCTGCAGTGAGTTTGCCACGTTGGCGTCAACCGTATACGGAACAGCGTCAGGCGGGGAAAACCAGCGAGTCGAACACTTTGTTTGGCAGTTTTATCTTGGGGCCTTGCAACGTGAGCCGACAAGCACCGAGATGCAACAACAGACCGCTCGACTCAACAATGCTGCTGCACAGGGGCAGTCGCAAGTGATTACGGAAGCGCAAACAATGGGTGGCGAGATCTTTGTAGCGACCAACTACAACAGCAATCGCACCACTGAAGAGTATGTCACCGACCTCTACGTAGCTTTTCTGCAGCGCACGCCGGATGGCCCCGGCCTGGGCTTCTGGGTAGGTCAAACCCAAGCGTATGGACGGGCCAACACTCTGAATGCTTTTAAGGTGTCAGGTGAGTACATCGATCTGGCAGGGACGCTTTACCGCGAGGCATTTTGGCTGGTTGGTGATCATCTCAACAACGCCAGAATGATTGTGGACAAGTCGGGAAACCGTGCAAGCATGAAGCGGCACGATTACCTGCCGTTTGGTGAAGAGCTGGGCCTGGTTTCCGGTCGTAATCCTTCGCAGGGCTACTCCCAGGACAGCGTCAGACAGAAGTTCACAAGCAAAGAACGCGACGCTGAAACAAATCTTGATTACTTCCTGGCCAGATACTATTCATCAGCTCAAGGGCGGTTCATTTCACCGGATGAGTTTAAGGGCGGTCCCGAAGAGTTGTTCGCCGAAGTTGACCCGCATGATCCGGTCTTCTATGCGGACACCGGTGAACCGCAGAGTCTCAATAAGTATCACTACGCGCTTAACAATCCTCTTCGATACGTCGATCCTGATGGTCATCAATCAGCCGCGTCGGATGCACTGAAAATTGGGATTGCGATAGAAGTAATTGTTCCGCATCCAGTTGGTAAGATAGCTGGCGCGGTTATTATCATTGGCGCGGGAGGCGTGATTGTCTACGAAAACCGCGAACAGATCAAACAAGGGGTAAAGTCTTTTGCAAAAGCGGTTGGCGAATCAGGGGCGATGTCATGTCCCGGAATTTCGGATTGTCCCTTAACTCAGGCTGAGATTGATCGCGCGACCCTGAACAAGTTGAAAGATTCGGAGGGCGGTGCACAGGGATCGTCAAATCAGAATCAGAACCAAAACCAGGCGTCTACCCAGCAACCGAACAAACCAAATGAAAAACCACCAAAGAAGCGGGAGAATAAGCGACCGGCCAAAGACAGGTCCACCGAAGGAACTCGCGTCCAGCGCGAAAACATAGAACAAGCCCAAAAGGTCAATCGAAAGGCGGGCAAACCTGATAGGATTCGGTCGATTGAAAAGAGCAAGCAAGATGAGAAAAATGCGCTCAAGAAGATTAAGAAGCTCTCGGACACAAACCAACAATGAACTCTGACAATATGACACTGGACGAGTTGACAGACGCTGCCGAGGATTTGGAAGCTGCGGGAGACTTGGAAGAGGCGCTTCACTTTTGGAAAGCGGCAACTTTGAAGTCTCCCGATCCAATAATACTTTGCCGTTTCGGAGATCTTGCGACTCGGATGGGCATGTCGTCAGAGGCGGAGGAGGCTTTTCGGTCTGCCATTAAATTGGAACCCGGACTTCCGAATCCGTACAACCTTCTGGGCATCCTGTATCTGGAAAGCGGCCGCACTGAAGAAGCTGTTGAGCAGTTTGAGCAAGGGTTGAAGAGAGAGCGAACTCCTTCAACCCTGACGATGCTGGGAGTTGCTCACCTTGAACTCGATAGGGTTTCTGAAGCGCAGAGCGATTTTGAAAGTGCTCTGCGTTTGGAGCCTAATTACGAAGAAGCGCTCTACCACTTGGGAAGTATCTGTCGCGAGACAGAACCACAGAAGGCAATAGAGTTGTTTGAGAAGGCGCTGGCAATTGATCCCGAATACTCCGCGGCCCACCGCGAACTCGGATGGCTCCATCGAGGATTGGACCAGTATCCGGAAGCTGAGTATCACTTGAGGAGAGCTCTTGAAATAGATGAGAGTGACGGCTGGGCTTACATCTATCTTGGCAACACGTTATGGGCTGAAGGTGACCCTGTCTCAGCCGAAGATTATTTCAAGATGGGGATTGAGGTCTGGCCCGATGACAGCGAGCCTTATTGGTGCCTGGCTCTATTCTACGAATACGAAGGCCGAGAAACTGAGGCCCTTGACTACTATCGTCAGGCCGTGGCGATCGATCCTGCCGACCCGATTGCCAATCGAAGTTTGGAGAGGTATCTCGCGGCAAACAATCAAAACGAAAAGGCCGCCGAAAATATTAAAAGAGTTCTGGCGCATTGAAACGAAAACAACATCGCAGCCGATTCTTCTTCTGGAACCACCCTGGTATTGACTGCGCCGGCAACGGTGAAACGTTAGGATCACTATTTCCTTGCTTCTTTCGTTTTACGAGCAACGGAATAGACCAGTAGCGCTATTACATGTAACCGCGCTTTGCGCTATCTTGAGTTTCCATCCTTCGGCCTCGGTTCCATCCAGATTCAAGTGGCCCGCCAGGAAATATAGACGCTGCGTGTCTGGACCATCCGGAGCAACGCAAAAGCGATCCTGCAAAAAGTAAGGCGCGATGCTTTGATAGTAGAGCGTCGCACGAATTGTCACCGGCGGCGCCTTAAGGTTGTTTACGACATACGACAGACGGTCGCCGCCGCCGCGTTTGTAATCTGAGTCGCCGTTCACACCCTTTGCGCCCACCGCATGGTCGCTCCCAACATTTTCGTCCATGACTGAATCCAGAGGCGTCGTGTCGCCAAGGGCCCTGGCTATCTTCAGTCGATCTGCCTGTGGCAGAAAACCATGTGGCAGCAGGCGGTTATCCTTAACCTCGTCGTCGATGCTAAGAAAGCTGGTCGTCAGATAACCCTGCTTGTCTGCCTGAAGTTCCTGATAAATTTGGGCCTGGTCCTCGCGAGTGATCACCGTGTAATGCTCCTGCCATTTCTGCTCGGCAAGTGGAATGCGAGCAGAGCAGTTGGGTTTCCACCAATACTCGCCGGCGATGGGAACGTTTTTATCATCGACGATCGTTCCGACATCGTTGGTGCGGCCCGAAGCCCAGAGCATGTTGCCGTCTTTGTCCAACACTTCCAGGGAAATGAACGCTCGGCGAAAACTCACCCCTGAAGGAAACTTGTGGCCGACCTTGTTGTCGATCTCGACCTCTGCGGTCAGAGTCTTTTTCCCGGCATCCCAACTCGGCGTAACCTTGATGGTCGCCGTGTCGTTTTTCGCCTGGTCGAGCATTTGCTGCTCGCTGGTAACGAGCGGAGCGACGCCGCCCTTTAGGCCGCTGGGGTTGTTAATCCGAATGCCAAGCACGTCGGGAAACTGCTGGGCCATCTTTAGAAAGAAAACATTCAGCCCGACCAGCGTGTGGCGGCCGTAAGGTGCGCGCAACTGCAGATCGATATCGGCAGGCGGCAGGCGGTAATCTGTTTCGGGATAGTTGCTAAACTCCTCGATTGAAGCGATCTTGCTCGAATAGGGCTTACCTTCGTCATCGTGATCCGGCAGGTGGCATCCTTGACACGATTTGGCGCGATTACCCGGTCCAAACGGAAGCGCTTTGCCATCGCTCTCACCCGTGCGATACGCGCTAAAAACCCACTCCGGATAGGTCGTCTGTTCATAGACCTTCGGATATCGCTTGAGAGGATCGCTTCCCTTGCCTGCCTCATCGCTGCGGTCGTCTTTAGGGTCATCGAGTATCGGCAGGTGGACCGTATGGCAGGTCCCGCACATTTCTGAACTCATGAGCGTCTTCGTGTTGTGGATCGGTTTGACGCCCAGAGCGTTTTCCATCAGCTTCGTCAGCGGGTCGGCAAAGGGTCCATAAATATCTGTCTCCGGACCAAGCAGAAAATTACCCGTGAAGTTAAGGCTAAAGCCGGTGTGAGTGGCGGGCGGATTGAACATCTTCTGCTTCTGTTTGACACACCGGTTAACCGGCAATTTGCGGTTCTTCTCAGCCTCTTCACCGAGGACCACATGGTGGCAAATCGTGCAAGAGATGCCGTCCCGAGCCAATGCGCCATAGCTTGCATTCGCAGCGGTCGGATTTCCACTCGGATAAGGAACGGCGTTGGCAATACTGCGTTGAAACTGCCCGCAGTCGTCGCCAGGCGCGTCGAGCGCGTATTGTCGCTGGCCCATGATGCCGTGACACTGCAGGCAGGTATCCTGCACCAGGGCAACATGCTTCGGGTGAAGCTTCTGTTCGCTTTCGAGTTGTGCGAAGAAAATCGGATCGCGACCGGCGAGTCCCATTGGAGATGATGCCCAGAGCGCGTAGGGCGAGATGTCATAAAGAGCACCGCCGAGCTTGGTTTGGTCGGATGGCGCTACCGGAGCCACCATATCAAACTGAAGACCGGTCGCGTTGGCGGTGTGACAGCCCAGGCACTGTGTTGATGTTTGGAAATAGACCGGGTCCTTGCCCAAAACTACTTTCTTCTTGCCGCCTACTATCACATCGTCATATGTCTGCGACGGCATCCGATCAACCGAGCCCCAGTCCGGCGCCGCCATTTTGCCTTTGAATGCCTCCACGAATGAATCGTCATAGTCGTAAAGCGCTTCTCCCAGGCGAGCGACGCGGTTCGCGGGCAGCGCGACCAGCAGATGATGAGGTGTGGCCGGCGGCTGTTCAGGAACAAACTGAGTCAGGAAACGATGCTGGTCCTTTCCCTCGTAGTTCCTCATGGATACAAATGTGTTGCCGGACACGGTGGCCGCGTGGCAATTGGTACAGAACTGAGCGCCGCCCGGACCGCTGCCAGTCAGAGGATTGCTCGGAGCGGGCGGCCAATCTGGCGCCCACCCTGGGCCATACCAGCTGCCGAACCATCCACTGCTGAACGTGATGTCATCGCGGATCCAAAAGACCGCTCCGGTGCCATCGGGTTTTACACAGTCAAAGCAAGTGCCCGTCCACCGCGCCAGCGGAGGAGTCCACATTTCCTTCACCATCATCGCACCGTTCGGCGGAGCTGGTTGGTTGTGTGGGGCCTTCGATTCGTCAGCCGGGCGATTGCGCTCCATCCAATCAAACATCAGGGTCGAATACCATACGCGCGAGACTGCGTGTTGATTGTAGGCCTGAGCTTGGAGTTGGCCGTTGACCAGCGTGGCAGTGTAAGGTCCCGTGTCCCGAGCAGTCGCGTCGTGCTTCCATGCGCGGTAGCAGAGCTTCTCCATAAACTCCGCCATTAGGGGGCTGTACTTATCGAGCTGAGCCTGCCCGCGCCATACAAATTGACCGGGCTGGCTTAGCTGAGTTTCCAACTGGGTGCAACGCTTACCGTCGGCGGGCTTGAGTGGTGCGCAAGTCGTGCAAGCGCTCTTCTGCTGCGCGGCTACGGCTCCAGCCCACATCAGCAAAGCTGCGGCGAACGCAACGACGCCAGGACAAAGGGTAAGTTGTCGTTTCCAGAAGCTAATACCACTCTTGTGAAGTCTCATGTTTTTCTCCTCCCACGTGAAGGCTTAGCGCCGCGAATTTTTTCGCAACGTTTTATTGAATTAGAGTGACTTGCTTCTCTTTAACGGCGGCGACACGCGTTCGACTCCGTACGAGACGCCGCAACTCAACACACCTCTCGATTGGCGGTCAACATGCCGATCTCACTTAGTTCTCATTCGATTTTAAGTTACCAAAATATCAAGCGACAACACAGAAAGCTGTGTCATAAACCAACCATCTTGTCTGTGGACACATTCAAGGAGACATTCACGCTTCTAGAGTCCCAAATCACAGCCACAAAAACCGTAGCTAGATTAGCGCGCCTTTCAGACGAGTCTCTATGTGTGCTAACGCACAGACCGCCCAATAAAAGCCCTTTACTCTGGTCCATCCAACCTAAGGGCAACTCTCGGAAACGAGCACCACTGAAAGGCTTCCCCAATGCGATCCACAAAAGGACGTATCCTCTGTACTGAGGATGACGTTGATACTCGCGAGCTGATTGATTTTGTCCTAACCCAATATGGCTATGAGGTAGTCTGCTCAGCAAGCAACGTTCAGGCTATTGATCTAGCAAAAACCCAAAACTTTGATCTGTATCTGGTAGACAACTGGATGCCTGGTCTTTCCGGTACGGAGCTTACCGAAAAGTTACGCCAGTTCGATCTAAAGACACCCGTTCTCTTCTACTCAGGAGCGGCGTACGAGGCTGACCGGGAAGCAGCTCGCGTTTCGGGTGCTCAGGGATACTTGGTTAAGCCCGCAAACGGCGACCAGTTGGTAGCCGAAGTCACACGACTGATCGCGGAATCCAAAACCACCTCACCTGTCGAGATCACTGCGTAATCGCGGAGGATGGTGGCGGGCGCATAGCTACAAAAGCAAAACAGGAGGAAATCAATCATGAAAACACAAATTTCAATCATTAAATCACTCGCGATAGCAATGACTCTAACAGCACTTATCGTCGCGACTTCCGTGCAAGCTCAGGAGCCCGAGAAGAGTCTGTATGAACGACTTGGCGGCGTCTTCGCCATCGCCGCGGTAGTTGACCACTTTAGCGACGCGATTGTGAAGAACCCGATCGTGGGAAAGAATTCGAAGAACCCAGCCCTGAAGAAATGGCACACGCAGAACCTCGGCAGGTTGCCCGGACTCAAGTTCATGCGAACCCTTTGGGTCTGCGAGGTCACCGGCGGGCCGTTCAAATTCTCGCCAACAAAGCCGGGTAAAACTCATTTGGGTCTTGAGGAGGCGCATCGTGACCTGAATATTTCGCCAGCGGAATTCGACGAGGTCGCGGCCGAGCTAGGGCGCTCACTTGATTTCGCCAAAGTGCCTGCCCGTGAGAAGGGAGAAGTTCTCGCCGCGTTCGCAGCGCATAAGGACGAAGTAACGGCGGGCCACAAGCCGAAGTGATTGCCCCGCGGCAGTTGTTTTTCATTTTGATAAGGCGCGCTTGTCCTATGTCAGCCGCAACTGTACGAGGCGTTTCCATTTCTTTTAGCCAAGTACTAATCTGGTTCCGAGTCGGAATGCTTTGGGACGCTAACTTTCCAAAGAACTTATCAGACCCACCATTTGGCGCGCGTCCAGAACCGTCCAGTCAGCTCACTCCCTGCCCTGCGAATGCCCGGAAGCAGGAATCTTCATGCGCTTGTTAGGAGATGAGCGAGACGCGCCGCATCAGTTCCGTGAGGCGTGGATCTGAGCGGAGAGGATCGAAGATGGGTTCCACTTTAAGGAAGCCCAGCACCCAAGCCCGTTCATGGTATGCCTTTTCCAGCCAGGCGAACGCCTGCTCCCGCTCTTCCAGGCCGATATAGACTAAGGCAATTTCTAAGGACGAGACGTGCTGTCGTTTTTGTAGTTCGTCTAACTCTTTCAAGATGGCTTGCGCCTCGCCGCGCTTGCCTGCGACTGCATAGCCGTAGCCGAGCAGCCCCAGCAAACTCGGATTGCGCTCTGAAAGCGTCACGACTTTCTGAAATTCTGCAATGGCTTCGTCATGTTTTCTGTGCTGGATATAAGCAAAGCCGAGGAAGATATGCGCGTCCAGAGCATTGGCATCCATCTCGACCGCCTTGTGCAAGTGCTCTATCGCTTCGTCGTAGCGTCGGGCTCTGTAAAGAGCGATTCCGACATGCGCGTTGGCGTTGTGCGAGACGGGATCGATCGCCTGTGCTCGCTTCGCTTCTATGACCGCCTCATCGAGGCGTCCCATGCGTTGTAAATACTCTGAGTACCAATAGCGCGCCACGGAATAATTAGGATTGAGTTCAATGGCGCGCTTGAAGTGCTTTTCGGCTTCAGCCCAGTCCCAATAATAATCCGCGATAATTGCCGCCAGGGAGTTGTGCGCTTCGGCGAGATTGTCGTCTATCTCGAGGGCTTTCAGCGCCGCCGCCCTCGCCTTCGGGTGTGATTCCCGCAGAGGGAGAACACCGTAGCTGCCGAGCAGATTGTAGGAATCGGCGATCCCAACGTACGCCAGGGCGTAGTTCGGGTCGCGTTCAATCGCGTCTTGGTAATAGTCCAGACTTTTTTGAAAGCCCTCCGGTGTGATCTTGTTCCAGAAGTAGCGTCCCTTGAGATAAAGCTGATAAGCCTCTGTGTTTTCGGTGTAGTGTTTAGCGAGATGACTCTGTTCTTCGCCGCTCAACTGCAACTGTAGTGATGCGATTATTCTTTGGGAAATCAAATCCTGCACGGCGAAGATGTCTGTAAATTTCTCGTCGAACGTCTCAGCCCATTGGGTTTCGCCATCGTCGACTCTCAAAAGGCGCGCCGTCACTCTTATTCTTTCGCCCGCCCGTTGGATGGTTCCCTCCAGCACCGATTCAACTTTCAATTCCCGCCCGGCCGTCACCGCGTCCTGCTCCAAATCGGTGTAAAGGCGCACGGCGCTGATCGGGCGCACAATAATTTGTCGGGTGTTATTGAGTTTTGTAATCAACGTATCGGTCATTCCCATTTCCAGCGATTCATCCCGGCTGCCCACCACCAACGGCTTGAACGGAAGGACGGCGATGGATTTCACCGTCGCGCGAGCCGCCGTTTTCTGCCGCGTGCTTGAAATCCAGACGTAGGAAAGCGCCGCGATCAATACCATTACGGCTATCGCGCTGCCGGCTAAAACAGCCGGACTGATCGAACTGAGCCGCGACCTGGTGACCAGGACCGGATCTGCCGGTAACGCCTGTTCCTCCCGCTCTCGCTTGACTTCGGCATGATAGCTCTCTCCATCCGTTTCATCTTCTTCAATCACGATCTGGGCTTTGGTGTGCTCAACTATCGCCAAGTCCAATTCACCTTCCTGGACCTCCCGAACGCTCCCCACAAAGCGGTAGCCGCGGCCGGGAATCGTGACGATGAACTGGTGCGCTCCTTTCTTCTCGCCCAGCGCCTTCCGCAGTGCCGAGATGTGAACCGTCAGATTGTTCTCCTCGACGATCTGGTCGGGCCAGACCGCGCTCAGCAGTTCATCCTTGCTCAGCACTCCCGCACGTTTCTCGACCAACGCCAACAACAGTTCGACCGCCTTTGGGTTAAGCGCGACGGGACGGCCGCCTTTGAGGAGCACGCGCCGCAGCGGGTCGAGCTGAAACTCGGCGAAAAGGTAAGGGTTTTGAGACGCCGGGTCTTTCATTACGGCATCAGGAACATTTAGGAAATATTAGCCCCGACTTTAAGGATTTTTAGCCGGCCTCCGGTAGAGGATACGCCGCGTCTTGGGTCAGCGTCTGAGGTGGACGCAGCGGACGGTCAATCGAGGCCGCCCATGTTAGCAGAGCCATCCGGCGCGGGCAAAAGTTTTCCGCCCGGCGAGTTAGACAGCGCAGCCAGAAGTAATCAAGCCTCGCCGTTCAAGGGGGTGAAGCCTTCAAGTCGCGAGACCGAAGCCCCAAAACACCGGCGCAGAGTCGCTTCCAACCTGCCCTCACGAAAGGAGTATTTTTCTTCCATGAACATCAGTAACCTCCAACCGATCACCGCGCAGAAAACAGGAAACTCCTGGAAGCTAACGGTGAAGTACACGGCGACCTTCAGCCCCGACGAGGTGAATCCGTTCCCTCAGGGACACAACTACACTTTCCGCGATGCCATCCAGATTTGGGAGTGGGATGTCAGTGACCACGATCAGATCACAGGATGGATTTCGGCCCCCAGCTTTAATCCCTCCGCGACTGCCGTCCAGCGAACTCTGGTCGCCATCGTTAACGGGGATGAACTGGACACGGAACTGGGTGGCGAAGAGGTTCGGGCGAGAATCCGACTTCGCAACGTCACCACATCAGGAGTCCCTATCTATAAGTACACTCCCATTATCCTCTTGGCACCCTAGCTCCCTCCGGCAGGTCGTGGGAGCGGCGTTCCACGTATCCCAAGACTGACGAGGTGATGAAGAGGGGCACCGCGCTTTTCGTGCGGCGCCCCTCTTGCTCATCGTCATGCCCGTCTCAAGAACGGCCCGGTGTCGGGCCTTCAGGGCAACCACTTTTCAGGCACAGCCGACAAGGGCAGTTATGAATTCGTTGTATCTCGTCACCAGAAAGGAAAAATTACCTCAACCGTCGCGGTCGGCATGCGCAGGGTTGGTGCTCAAACGAACAGTGCCTCCTGCGCAGAAGGGATGATGCGCCTTGGCCAAACGAACGATCAGAGTCACAGTCGAGACACACAGTCTCCTCGTCGTGAGGGCGCGTGAGCACGCGTCTATCATTTGGTGCGATGCCTGCGCGGCAGAGAGGCAGGCAGTGACAATCGAACAAGCTGCCAGCATCGGCTCCGTAACGCAGCGCGCCATCTGCCGCTTTGTCGAAGCAGACCGCCTGCACTTTCACGAGATGCCGGCAGGCGAGTTACTCATCTGCGCAGAGTCTTTGCGTGGGCTCGCGCAGGAAGCGACGAGCGGAGAATCACCGTGAACTTCAACACCCAACGGAGTCCTTACCAAGGGTCGCCGTGCGGTTTGGGAAACAAGGTGATGAGCGAGGGTTCGACGCGCTGGACACTCGGCACGCGGCGCCGCGACAAGCTAGAGCTTATCGGACCCACCACCGAAGTTAGGGCCAGTCAATTCTTGCATGCTTGAGCAAGCAGTTTCGAAATCGTTGTTTCACCTGCCACAGGTCTCACGCTCGCGCTGTAGATCCGCCAGATCTCCTGTTTCGAGATGTCGGTCGAAATCAAGTTCGATTTGCGCGTGACATAACAACCGGAGAAGAAGTGCTCGCTGCCGTCCCGATGGCGTGCAGCGATTACCGTCGGAACTCGAGCGTAAATGCTACCGGCCGCACCTTCAAAACCCGTCGGCGGCTGCACTATGAGTTGCACGCTAACCGTATCCGCATAGCCGCGCGCGAAGTCGTCGAGTCTTCCTGACGGTGTTTCCCAGTAACGATAAGCGCGCTCATACTCACGGATATTCACCGCATTGAAATATGACGCCAACAACTCCACCGGGCTATTCTGATTCTCGTAACGTTGTTCGGTAGTTGCGTCACCCGAAACTTTGACAAAGTTGAGCGCCCCTCGTCCCCCATCGTAGAAAATCGTCAATTGATTATTTGAGAGCTTAAACTTTCCAACAGATCCTAACGCTTCAAAGTACCGCCGTTCCTGACGCATTGCTTCCTGATCCAGACAGGCCCTCATGGTGCTGATGATTCGGCTTAGAGAAAGACGCTCAGCCAGGATCTGATAATCGCCGCCGTAAGAGTTGCAGCCACCGTTGCCACCGACTTTACCGTTTGCTTCAAACTTGATTGTGAGAGTGGTTCTCTCCATCACCGGGGACGGCGCGTTCGTTGTGCCGAAGGAGGTGAGCCGCCACTGCGTTTCGGTAAGTCTGTCATCAACGTTCGACGGCGTCCCAACTGAGACCGAAACTGGTGTCAGCAGAACAATTGTTAACAACAATAGTTGCGATCGTTTCATACGGATTCTCTCTCCCGTTAATAGGGAGCATCAATATTGACTGACATCTGGTTGCAATCCTTATTTCTTGCGAGTTTTGGCGGCCTTCTTAGCCGATCGCGAACGCGAAGCCGCCGAACGCTTGGCTGCCGCCTTGTGAGCCTGACGCGATAGCGCAGTTTTGGAAGCGGCGCTGCGCCCCTCACGTTTGAGTGCATTCAAAGTTGCGCGCGAGCGTTTCGCTGAAGGCTTTTTCTTAGCCGCCTTCCTTCCCTTCTTTACATCTCGCTTAGCTTGTTCTCGCGTCTCTTTTGAAGCCTGGCCTTTTTTTGGAGGAGGAAGCTTTACTCCCGCCCGGCGCGCTTTGGATAGCCCAATTGCGATCGCCTGTTTGGCTGAGCGCGCGCCATGTTTACCCTCACGAACGTGTTCGATCTCTTCGTGAACAAACTCCCCAGCCTGGGTGCTTGGTGATTTACCTTCAGCTTTGTCCCTGGCTGCGCGTTTCAATGTTGCTTTTTCCGGCATCGCGCTCCTCCTGAATTCTTCAATGAAAGACTTGCAGTTGCCCAGCTACCAGCGGTGTCTTTCAAAAAGCTCCAGCAACTTCTAATGAAACAACACTGTCAACAAAAGGTGCGTTGGAAAATAAATGATGACGGGAAGCAAAACCATTAATAACCCGACATAAACCGGGGCCGGTATGAAACTCTGCCTCTTATTCCTGAACCCATATACCCAGTTGACGTTCTCGGAAGGCTCGGTCAGCCAATAGGACATCGGTAGAACAATCCACGCGAGCAACGTCTGCCAGCCGAGAGCGTGACTGTCGTAGCCAAGCTTATAAACCATCCAAAGTGAGAGGGGCGTCAAAGCAATATGAAACAAGGACAACACGCGAATGAAGACCGGTATTCGCGGATTAAACATGTATCTGCTGAACCCAACTAGGGAAACTCCTGTAATTAATCTGACAACGAAATCAATGGTCCATACGATTTCGAGCAGACCTACTGCCAAACAAATCATACTTGCCAACAACGCACTCTCAAGCCATAAAGCAGGTACGGTCAGCAGCAGTGCAATGTCTGAGAACCACAGAAAATTGCCTGGCCCATATTGAACCCAGTACACGGGGATAAGCAGGCAGACGAAAAGCGTAACTGAGACTTTTACTCCCAGCGGGATTTCGTCGCTAAATACCGCCCAAAGCGTATTTGTCTGCTCCATGTACCCTAAAGTTACGCTATGAACTTTTGCAGCGATCCATATGGGCCAGCTTCGTCACTTGATAACGCCTTCGCCAAAGCTCTTTAGTCAACTCATCGCCAAAAGCGCTTATGTGCTCGGTGTAACCGTCAGATTATTCTTGACGCTCTTGACTCCCTCTACACCCTTCGCAACTTGAGCCGCTTTGGTCTTTTGTGCCGCGGTAGCAACCGTCCCGGACAACGTGACAACTTCGTTATCAACGTCTACGTTTATTGTCGAATCCCTCAGATCGTCGGCCGCAGCTAATTGAGCCCGAGTCTTGGTCCAAAGCCAGCCATCATTCGCGCCCGTTCCGATAGTGCGTCCGAGACGCTTGGCGTCTTCAGCAAAGGATTCTTTGTCCCGCTCATACTCTTCTCGTGAAATGTTCGCGTTGACAGACCTCCGGCTGGTATTCGCATTCATGTTGGCGTTTGCATTCGCATTCATGTTCGCGTTCGTTGCCGCGATGTTGGTGTTCGTGTTGGTGTTAGTATTCGTCGTGGTATCACATCCAATCACTACCAGGCCGATGAACATAAAACCGGCGACGAACGCGGTGAGCTTCTTGTTATTCATTTTAATCCTCCCCTGCAAGTAAACCTTTTGTTCGAGACTCCGCGAAAGACAATCACTGCCCAGCCGCGGATGCCGCCCCTGTCGGCTCCGATACTTCTTTGACGACTTCAGCTGCAACGCTTCTCTTCGCGTGTAACGCAATGTCTGCCAGCGAGACGATGCCACAGCAACCGCCGCCGGCATCGGTCACGGGCACGCGCCGGATCTTGTTCTCTTCCATGACACGACTGCACTCCTCGATGGACATTTCCGGAGTCACGGTCACACACGGGCTGCTCATGCAATCGGCAACCGTTAGGTCAAGCGGATTAATCCCTCGCGCAACCGTGCGGCAGACGATATCGCGATCAGTAACCACACCGATCGGCAGTTTTGTTTCCTTATTCTCGACCACCGGTATCTCACCACAGTCGTGATCGACCATCATCTGTGCGACCTCTTGCAAAGCCGTTTCTGAAACACAACATGCCGGATCGGCAGTCATAACGTCTTTCACTTGCATAGTTTTTTCCTCCAGGAATTCAGAATCAGAGTTTTAAACAGTACGTTCCTTTCAATCTTTCACGCAGCCACGAGTCCTTTCGAAACTGATTGAGCGACGGTACTCGCCGCGAGTTACTCGCACGAAATCGGAACATCATTCGCCGCTTTTGTATGACAAACACACGCCGACGCTCAGGCTTAGTAACAAGCCCACCAAACCGAAAAACGGGCGGCAGGCTGCTCGAACTAGTCCCCTTGTTAAGGTTGCCTAAATGAAGGCCGTTACATGGTTTCAAATAGGCAAGACGTATACCGATTGACGTTCAGATATTTGCTTTTTTTTTGGAGTGCTCTGGTCCATGCAAGTTCCTGGTCGGTCGTGCTCATCGGCATCCAGATATCGATTACGTGGCTCCGAGCCAACCACCTCGAAATCCCGCGCGTTGCAGGCCTTTAACGATGAATGGGCATTGCCTCATCAATCGCCAAATAAGACCGGAGCGATAGTTTTCGATCATCATCACAATCGGCCCCTGGTCTAAGCCGTAGTAACCCTGCGAGACCCAGCCCGCACCTTTACGCTTGCCCGAACTAAAAGTTGGGTTGTAACTGCACTTGAATCCATACTTGCTGGTCATATCGGGATAATCCCGATTTATCCTTTTGAGAGAAGGCAATACAACTTCGGGCGCAAATGGCAACGAGCCCGCTACGGCCCACGGCGCAAGAGTTCCATCGTCCGGTCCATTAGGTATGGAGCGTGCGATGTAATCGTAGAAACGTATTGTTCTGCCTTTGAACTTCCGGACCGCCGGGCCGGGACCATCACTGGCGGTTATTCCCCAACAGAAACGATCATAGCCGACATACTTTTTCGGGTTACGCATTGCATACGCTTGTTGCGCATATATGGCTCGGCGACTGTTCTCGAAATAATCGATGGACTTCTCGCTCATGTATTCATCCTGGATGCCCCGGAAGTCGACCCACATGTGCGAAAGATGATGAATGAATAAAGGGCCGGCATATACAAACTCATGTCCGTAGAGCCTTTTCCATTTGTAGGTCCTGGTCCAGGCACGATAACTGTCCTCGTGAAGCGGAAAAGTCGGTGATGCTAAACCAAGCAGGTACAGGATCAGAGCTTCGCTGTATCCGCTCCAGCGATACTTGATGAAACCCGTTTCCGGCTTCCATCCGTGCGTTACTGTGAGGCCGCCATTTTGCGCCCATTGCCAATCCGCGCGAGCGTAAAGTGCCTCAGCGAGACTACGGATCTGACGTTCTTCCTCCGTATCACGGTCGAAGAACATTCCGCACGTGAGCGCCCCGGCGAGAAGGTATGTTGTATCGATGGTTGAGACTTCAGACTTCCAGACGCGCCTGCCCGTCTTCATGTCGAGAAAGTGATAGTAAAAACCCTTGTAGCCTATGTCGTCTGGCCCAGTCCCTTGCGGCCCGTCGTGGAAAAACCGCAGCTTCATCAAACAGCGTTTGATTGCTTCCTTCCGTGTTATATAGCCTCGCTCGACCGCAATCGGAAAAGCAGTCAGCGCGAAACCAACCACAGCAATCGAACAGGGTGCATCCTGTTTAGTGTTGTCAGGGACGAGCCCATTTTCGGGATTCATCTCGACCACGAAGTACTTGAACGTATCGCGCTCGAGCTTGTCTAGACTTTCATCGGTTAATGATGGCTCCAGTACCTTCATGTCTTTGTAACGCAAACTGTTAGTTTGCGAATGGTTCATCACGCTCCAATCGGGCGTTACGCGACTCACGCAAACTAACAGTTTGCGTTACAGCCTTTCCGCTTCTGCGAAATCAACGGTTATTGCGGCAACAGCATGCGGAGGCAAATCAGTTTTTAGGAAAAGCGCACCGGCTTTGTATTTGAACCGTTGTTTTTCCTTCACGACCTGTGAAGCTTCCTCGAGTTGCTCGACTTCCCTCTCCGTCAGATATTCAGGTTGGCCCATCTCCTGCCACAAGCGTTTCGGGTTCGCATGCTTCTCATCAATGCGCCGAATGTGCACCTCTCGTGGCTCGGGGACATTGCTCAACCGTATCTCAAGGTGTTCGGTCTCAATCGAATGGCCCGGCGTAGTGTGATTCGTGAGCAAAACGGTCACGGTCGAGTCGTTTCGAATTACCCGGCAATCGACCGTCTCATGCAGACCATCCACGAGGAACTGCTCAGTACCAATGTTGTGTAGAAGTTCGAATGCTCGATAGGTTGGTTTTGGAATACCGTGAAGATTCAGCAAACCGAAACCGCCGTGAAAAGGAACCGAAGGAAAATAGTTCTCTTCAAAGATGTCTGAGAAAGTCCAGAAACTATAGCCTTCAACCAGCCCTCTGGCTTCCATGATGGTGGCTACGGCGAAGGCTGCGGCGTAAGACTCATCGTGAAGCGGATCTCTCGGATTTGAGGAAGAGTTCCATTCGGTATAGTAAACAGGTCTGCCCCGCGCGCGCCGGCGAGTGTCCTGGGCCACTTCTCGCATAATCCCACGCTGGCTTTTGAAGAGTTGTGCTTCGGTATCATCGTCGGGACTGCCTAACGCATCAGTCGGATAGTGATGTGTACTAATAAAATCAGCAGGTAATTTGTTCCGTTCGCAGAAATCAACAAACTCTTCTATCCACTCGCTCCTGGCCGTAGCCGGGCCACCGACGCGAAGCGAAGCGTCTATACTCTTAATGGCTTGGGCAGTGTGGCGGTAGAGTCTGAAATAGTCGCGTTGCGTGCCGGTCCAGAACGACTTCAAGTTGGGTTCATTCCAGACTTCGAAAAACCACTGTCGCACTTCTGCAACACCATAACGTTCGATCCAATGTGAAACGAGTTTTTGAACGAGCGTGGCCCACTGTTTGTAGTGGCGTGGCGGCGTGACGTTCGCCTTGTAATTGAAAACAGTCTTATTGCCGGAAGCGAGCGCTGCCGGCATGAAGCCCAGCTCGACGAAAGGCCTCATACCAATCGACAGCAGAAAGTCAAACACTTTATCGGCGTTGAAGAAGGAGTAGAGGAGGTGGTTCTTCTCACGGACTAATGTGCCCATGTCGTCTGACAGCAATCCGTGAAAACGAACGTATTGAAAGCCGAGTTCGTTGTGACATCGTTCTAGTTGGGATTGCCAGTCAGCTCGCAAGCCTACAGGCGCGTGATCGCTTCCAACTGTGTGTTCCCAGAAATGAAGCAACGGCGTTGCTGGTTCCGCCAGGTTGCAGAAGAAATCGATGCTGCTCATGCCCTGTTTGCTCGTGACTTTTTAAGAAGTGCACCCAGGGCGAAACCAGCAACACTCGCTCCCGCCAGCGTTAACCACTTGCGGTTCTTACTCGCCCAAAGCTGGGGACTGGATGTGCTGGCGCGATCACCGAATGTTCCGTGCGCGCCATGATCGCCCGGCACTGGCTCCCAAAGATTGTCGCGTCTATCGGGTTCGACGGGTTCGTCAGTCTGTTGAGCGTCGTAGCCATTTCTTGCCAGATACCAATCAGCAAAGCCTGGCGCAATCTTGTCACCGATGATCGCTTCAACTGTTGGATAACCGACGTACATCTCCCGGCGGTCATGATGCGCTGCAAAGAGAACTGCGTTGGCGCCGATCTCAGGCTGATAGATCGGTGGTACAGGCTGCGGCTTACGTGGCAGCCGGCTTTTAACCCAGGAGAACTGCGGCGTGTTCATTGCCGGCAATTGCACCATCGTCACGCGCACGTTCGACTTGTCGTGAATCAATTCGCTGCGGAGTGAATCATGGAACCCTTGAATGGCATGTTTCGCGGCGCAATAAGCGGATTGAAGTGGAATGCCGCGATACGCGAGAGCCGAGCCGACCTGAACAATTACGCCGCGATCTCTCGGCAACATTCGCTTGAGCGCCACGAGGGTTCCATAGACAACGCCGAGATAAGTCACTTCTGTAACGCGTTTGTACTCTTCCGCCTTCATCTTTTTCACAGGAGAGAAAACCGAAACCATCGCATTGTTAATCCAAACATCAATAGGCCCGAACTCACGCTCCACAGTTTCCGCTGCTTCTTCAATCGCTTCGGCATCCGCGACGTCAGCCGGAATGACCAAAGCTTCGCCGCCTAAAGCTTCAACGTCGCGTCGCGCACCTTCGAGACCGTCGCGCCCGCGAGCCAACAGTGCGATGCGGGCACCCTCTCGCGCAAAGGCACGAACGATCGCTCGACCCAACCCCGCCGATGCTCCTGTAACAACCACCACCTGCGGATTGCCATGAGATAAGGAACGTCCCTCACCCGCTTCCAACTGTTCGCAAAGTTGATTTTCGCTCTGCACTTTATTTGGCCTATTGCTATGACTCAGAGCGCAGACCTCACCGCTCGTCGTGTAACTTCAGCGGTTAGCCCGTAGACGAGGTGTGAAGCAAGCGCATACGCATGTGTGGATGGGGGATATTCAGTTGGTCCTTTTGAGAGTCCGAGCAGAGGTACTGAAATTTCATCAGCCAGCAGCCAAAAAGCGGCGCCGAAAGGCAAGCCTGCTCCTTTGGTAACTTCGGGAGCGTATTCAGCGACGGCGCCGTACAATCCACCAGTTGCCGTGCCGAAAGCGTAATGGACCAACGCGCCGGCAGGTCTCTTTTCGTTCTCCTTTAACTCGTGACCGAATATGCCTTCGGAGATGGCCTTAGCAGCTTTAACTGTTGCGTCATCCTGGTTTTCTTTATCCTGAGCTGAACCTGAACCAGGATCTTGTCCCTCGCTTGGCTGCATCGATTGCGCACCGTGAGGTTTTTCAAAGCCTTCGGTCGCTTTCGTCCATGCCGCTTGAAATTGGTTCATGGTCCACGATGCTACCAACCCGCCAGCCAGTCCCGCCGCGAAACCCTTCAAAACATCACTGTTTCGTCTACCATTGCTCATTTTTAAGGCCTCCCATCACGCCGCAATCTGAAACTATTAGCCTCACCCTGAAATGTTTTCTGGTTGGCCCAGGACGCGTCCGTCACTCACTCGGTAGGTGGTTGGATTGAGCGTCGACCGCGACACCATGTTTGAAAACCATCTCACCACCAAGCCAGCCGGAGATGGTAATCAAAATGACTCCGAGCACTGACAGCCCGAAAGGAATGGTGTGACTTCCGCTCACCATTTCGGAGCCGCCCGCAGTGCGCAGGTAAAAGCTCGCTGCAAAAATCAGCAGCGCAATAACGTTAAGACGCGCGTGCCAGTTGGCAATCTTGACGACTTCTCGATCCTTTAGGGATAGCCAGTCAATCAGGCCGGGGACCGCCGCCGCCGCACCTCCCAGGATGCCTCCCAGCAGAGTGTAAAAGGCTATGTAGTCTCTCCACACCGGAGTGCCTCGCCAGAGAAAGATTACGTCAGCGACAAGTGAGAAGACCCAAAGCGCGATCGGAAACGGAATGATCATCGGGTGAATAGGATGTCCACCTATGCTTGCAGGACTTGCCATAATTTTGGCTCCTTTCTGTAATTCTTGAATTGACGGTTCATCTCACAAACCTCTTTTAGACTTTGAATTTCGGGGGAATATTTGCGCGACGGCTAGCCGCACTTTGTCGCGCCAATCCCGCTTAGTTGCGAAGCGAAATTAGCGCGCGAAGGATTTTTTTGGAGGGAACAAAATTAGGGTAAGTCCTAAGAATGAAAAAGTAAAGCAGGAAACTGGGACTGAAACGTACTCGCATAACGCGTCCGAACCCAGCAGAGATTTTTGCCTGGATTAAAAGCCGCACTGTATAATTTCGGCCGAATCCCTCCAAAACACCCGTGAACAAAGCGAATTGATTCTGAGGATCTGACAATCATGACCGTACCGAGAGGTTTCAAAGGGCTCCGCTTTCCGTGTGAGTGTGTTTCTTCCAGCCCAGAAAGCTACAGCGATCCCTGGGCTGAAATCACGAAGAACAAACTGCTACCGAATGGCACCAAAGAACAGATCCTGAATGTGTTGGCCCAGGGTCCAAAAACAATCACCCAAATTGCCGATGCGCTCGGACTTTCCGGGCCAAGCATTCACACTCACGTCAGCGACATGTTGCGCAGCGAACTTTTGCGCAAGGCTGAAGAGTCAGACAAAGTGCATCCAGCGGAGCGCTACTATGAACCCAACTTTCCTGTATTCCGGGCTGAGGATTGCGCGGAATTTAGAGAGATCTGCGAAGAGATGAGTACAGAGTTGGTTGCACTGTTTGGAGAGAAGCAGAAAAAGATGGAGCGTGCTTTCCGCAAGACCGGCCTTGCGAAACAGGGTTGGGAATTATCGGATGTCACACAATGTTTGTTCGCGAATATGTACCGCGGCGCGCGCTTTCGGTTGGAACAAAAAGGATTACTCTCATCTCGCAAGAAACATAAAAACGGCGCACAGTGGATCTTCTGGGCGGAGGAATCCAAAGCGCAAGAAAAATCGAAGTAGTCTCCTAGTTGGCAGATCCCAGACTCTTGAGTTGTTTTCATCAAGCCCAAAGGCGAACCGCCTCCGTGTTCAAAGTTGGAAGTCTGTGAGGGATACAATGGCGATGCTTTGTAGTTGAGAGCCTTCACCAACGACACAAACACCGCCATCAAGCCTCTTCAGCAAACTCCACTTCGCCTCACAGTCGATGTTGAACGATTCGGGCGGAGCTGGAAAAAAATCGTCCACGCCAAAGTTACGTTTCTCCGGTGAAAGTCACGCATAGATGCAAGCTCAGCATCGACGCAAGTTGTCGAGCACTAATCACTCAAGAAGAAGGAGAGAATCTCATGAAGAAACTGCAAACTTTGGCTTTAGCTTTCATAGCTCTTGCTGTCTTTCCCGGTCTAGGTTTTGCGCAGCAGAAGGACAAGCTGCCCACGCGGGTTGACACGAGGCAACCCACAACCGGAGAGCAGATGAAACTCAAGGCCCTGGCAACCAATCAAACGGGGTACGGCGTGTCTATCAACAACCCTGAGTCAAACACAAGTTCAGCTTTGAATCCGTCACAAAGCCCGATAATCGTGATTGCTTCATGCAACGCTACAGTTGCTCCGAAGGACCTTGAAGCTTGGGTCGGACAGAATAATCCGACAACCGTACAAAATATGGTCGCTTCACTCTCGGGAACTGGACGTCAAACAATAACATTCGTTGTGCCCTGGGGTTGGTACTATTACATCAACGTGTCTCAGCAACCCAATATCGGTGGAATACCTCCGGGCGGCGTTTGTAGGGCCACGGCTTGGTGGACTACTAACTAGCGGCCAGACTCATTTGCGCCAACCACAAGCGGAGAAGGCTTCCGGGCACCGGGTGTGGGGAGTGCTGAAGGTGTCGCCCAGGATAGAAGAGCGGCAACGCCTCACATTAGTTGCCGCTTTCGCCTTTTTACTTCACGTTGACCTCTTCTACCTGGCTCACGAGAGGCCCATCACACACGTAACCGGAAGACGTCTCGCAGAGAATGACGTCATAACTGTCGAGCATCGGCATGGCAATAGATTCCAGTTCATTCTTCCACAACTCGCCCTCATAGAAGTCGGCCTTCATCCGGTCGCGTTCCTCCAGCGATGGAAAACTGCGCAACCAGACGAATTTGTTTGGATTCTCAAGATCAAGCAATGGGCCGAGCACTTTCATCCCATGCGCGCGAAGCGCTGGGACAGATCGCGTCTCGAAGAACTGGATAAATTCCGCACGGCGACCTGGCTTAATTCTGTAACTGCGAACTTCGACGATCATCAGCAACGCCTCTCAGAGATAAAGGAACAATCCGTTCCGTAATTTGTCGGGATGGCCCAATCGGAATCGAGCGGTGGTAACGTCATTCTTTCACTCGTGTGTCTGTCGCGATCCAGTTTACTTCCCAGGTCTTGCCCCCATCATCCGAGAACGCTTGTTCAAATCGGCAAGAATTCGGAGTAATGTCGGAGATCACAAAACGAACAAGAATGGCTCGGCCGTTAAGTGTTTCCTGATTGAAAAATTCCCCTCGCCCGTTTCTGAACTCACCGATTGTGGGTGGGGTCATAACACCGCCGTTAACGCTTGCAAAATTGAGGCTCCACTGTCGGGATTGGGGATTGTAGAGGCGTAGGCTTAGACCTTCGAATTTACCTGCCGGCCCAGCGACAGCTAGTTCGACCAGATTAGCGCGACCATTCCAAACCTTTCGCACAACGGTAGTGCCTTCATACTCGACCCACGTACTTGAGCCACTCAATGGATTCAGGAGGCGCCTCAGGTGAGTTTTCCAAGTGCCAATCTCAAAGTCGAAATCGTGTTGCCCCTCCCTCATAGTCAGAGTCCGTCGAACGCTGGTCCCGGTTGCGGCTGACTTCTCCTGCGCGAAGCCATGAAGCGGTTGCAAGATGACAACCAAACTGCATAAAAGGAGAAAACGTCGCAACCGATTGAACTGGCGGAAACGGGGCTTGATTCGATAATGGCAGACTTCGACGATCATGGTTTCTCCTCACGCATAGCGGGTACTCTGACTTCTAACATTGTCGAAGTGGAATATAATTTGAACTATGAACTCCATCAAGAAGGCACGTTCAGGTAACCATCCTCGCGCTAACCGTTCCATTGGTCGCCCCAATCCCGTCACCGGGTGTCCTTTGACCGCGGCGCTGGCGGCGGTCGGCGGTAAATGGAAACTAATCATCGTGTATTGGTTGGCCGAAGGGCCGAAACACTTCGCGGCTTTGAGGCGAGCGATGCCTGGCATCTCGCAGAAGGTGCTCACTGAGCAACTCCGCGAGTTGGCTGGCGACGGAATTGTAAAGCGAAAACCAAAGGGCTCGATTCCATCTCCCGTCGAGTATTCGCTGACTGACTACGGTCAATCAGTGTTACCTCTAGTGGAAGATGTGCGGCTCTGGGGCAGAGCCCATTTGGAGCGCTTAACCTCGGATTGATGAGTCAAGATATGTGAAAGGTAGTCGCACCGCTCATGGAGGGTCGTCGACCGGAAGAGTGAGCCATATTATTATCAAACCAACCATCAACAGCGCCGACACAGACCATGCGATAACAGCAGGCCGGGTGGCCCTGCGCTGAAACACCTCAGCGCTGCCGGTTAGGAGTAACAGCACCCAAAGCGAAAGTCCAAATAGCTGTAGAAGACGTATGCCGATATGGCTGTAGTCCGACCCGCAAACAAACTCCTTACCTCCAGAGTTAATCGCCACACAAAAGAGGCCTGGGGCAAGAGAGCGCAGCAGCGATAGAATAACGAATAAACAAAGCGGCACCGCTAGCGATAGCCACGGGCTCACCGTCCTGACTGCTCTGAAAAGCTTTTTCATAACTCAACACATCAGCGCATAACCCCCAGCATCAGCCGGCGCACAGAACTTTATCTACTTCGGGCGCCGTTTGTCCGGGAACCAGAAAGGCGAGGCCGTGCAATCTCGTTGGTGTCCCATGACACGCAACGCGACGGGCCTGAGCTCGCGGTAGGGCGGGGCTCCCGAGAATGAAGAAGTGGGACGCCAAAAACCCATGGAGAGCGCCGACGCTTCAAAAACGATCGCCGTTACAAGGAGAAAGGCCCCAGCAACGCCGGCGATAATCCTGGTGAGGCGCGGCCTCGATGCTTCCAAGCGGGTCGCAACGGGACGCAACAGGAGAAAGAGGCCGCCGGAAATCACGGCGAGATTGATTACGTATAGCCACGGGATAAAGAAGCTTGTAGCCGAAGTGACAATACTTGCCTGCTCGTATGGGAATGGGAACCCGCGAACTGCTCCGGCGGGCCCGTCGTCCAGGACGCTGCAGTAGGGATAGGACCATTCGAGCGTAACCAGTTTTTCGATCCACCAGGCCGCGCCCACCGCGGCAAGCATTCTCAATATTCCCCCGGTGCGTACTTTAGTCATGGTTTACGAAGACCAAAGGCTGGCCCTAACTGCGAAGCGCTGCCAGCATCTTTTGTTGTAAGCCAAACTTAGCCTTCCTATTGAGAATCTTTAGCTCGCGGGAAGCTCCGTCCATCGGCGATCATCAACTGCAGTTCAGTAACAACCCCTGTCGCATTCTTAACAAACCGAACGCGCGCTTGATCCTCAGGCGACACAGATGTGTCTTCGATCAGAAATGTGTCATCGGCAAGGGCGTAAAGCTTGCGCCGCACGCCGCTTGCCCCGAGGAAATACAATTGCCCTTGTTCTAAACTAACGACAATTTTTCCGCCGTCATACTTTCCCACATAACTCTCAAGGATAGGCGTGGGAATCTGTTTCACTCCATACGCATCAAGGTGCAATAACGTCGCGAGCCAGCTCAACCGCTGTTTTCGCTTTCCCACACTTTCCTTAGCAGCCAAGTTCTTTACTGCTTCCAGGTGGGCCACGCTCAACGCCCGCTCACCCGGAACAGCAATATCCGGCTCAACACCCACCTCCTGCCAACCGCGTCCCGTGCGCGAATCGAACTGGCGAAAAATCGAATTATAGAAAACGAAACCATTTCCGATCGGCATTTCCTTGTTGCCATACCCGGCGCCTGAAGTTTTCTCGCCAATTATTTTTGCGCGTTTCCGCTGTTGGAGGATAAATGAAAAGCCTTCGCCGGCAGAACCGGTCTCGCGATTCGTCAAGATATATAAATCAACGTACTGAAGTCTTCTTCCCGGAACTTCTCGCAGCGTCCAGTCTTTTACAGTTACGTCGCCTTCGCGGTGATAGCGGGATAGTAGTTCTACAGGATCGACGCCATAGAAATAGCTGGCCAGAAAAGTTTCCAGATTGATGAAGCCGCCAGGATTTGAGCGCACATCAATGATGACAGCATCCGAGTTAGCAAGAAAATTCATCGCGGCAGCCGCGGTTTCCTTCGAATAATTCAAGTCAACAAAACTTCTCAAATCGAGATAACCAACGTTGCCGCGCATTACTTCGACTTTCTTAAAGTTGTAATTCGACTCACGTAGCTCGGCGAGCCGCTCCGGACTCGGCGGAAGTTCCTGTAAATCGACGCTCGGCGTCACCGGCGTGGCTAGTAACGCGCGCTCCAAAGGAGGGTCGTAGGCAACAAGTAAATGTAAATCCTTTCCGGCCGTGCGCAGGTCTTCTGTCAAAGCCGACGCAAACTGCCTCGCACTCTCAATCTTGTCGTATGCTCCGCTTCGGAGTTTGGTCCGCAGGTAAGACTCTATGCCCTTGGTCTTTTCGGGGATGACGTACTTCGCATGTAGTTCGCGGATGATGTTGTCGACAAGCTTTTGCCGCAGCTGCGCATCAACAATCAGTGGCTTGTCACCAGCGGCTGGTGTCTGATAATAGGCCTTGGACAAGATCGCCCATTCAGGTTTTGCATAGTCCCCTCCCCGTAAGCGGGGAGGGGTTAGGGGTGGGGTGTGGCGTGCGAACCCGCCTCTCCCCCAACCCCTCTCCGCTTGCGGAGAGGGGAGAGAAAGATGGTTGAATGCTTTTTGTGCAAGGCGCTGGCCATGCGCAGGTGAAGAACCAACGAATAGTAAGACAACCAGCAAAACGTAAACTGATAAACGAACATACAGATTCTGCATCGCGTTCCTTTCGACCGATTGGCACAGACTTCAGTCTGTGAACACAGTTTTCACCGCACCGAGACTATCGCCAATCGTGACGACTCGTCTTCCACAATCCAAAGGCTATTTGTCCGAAATTAGGATTGGAGCCGGCGCGCACGATACTTAGCCGGCGTTGTGCCGGTGAGGCGCTTGAACGTCTTCGAGAAGTGAGCCTGATTAGCAAAACCCGCAGCAATTGCAATCTGGGCAAGCGACGAATGCGACTTAGATAGCTCCTGACACGCGAACTCGATTCTCAATCGTTGCCGGTATTCCCCGATGGTGCAGTGATAATTCTTGCGGAACGAACTCGCCAAATAGACAGGATGCACTCCTACCTCGTTCGCAAGACGGTCAAGAGTAATGCTGTCAGCAAACTGTTCGTGCAGAATATCTCTTGCGTGTTCCAACCAACGAGAGGTGCGATTTTTTGAGGCCGCAAACTGGCGCGACGCTTCAGCTATGATTTCAAGCGTCAGTCCCTCAATCATCAAGGCTGACGTATCGTCCATCTTGCGAAACTCGTGGTGAAGTCTGCTCATCAACCAGGCCACCGAACCGCCACGATAATCTTTTGACTCCTCTCCGATCACCGAATAGTCGCGGAAGTGTCCTAACCACTTCGAATCAATCTCAACGTTAAAGATGCGACTGCCGGTATGGCCAAACGACTCTGATTGCAATTCATTCGGCGGATAGAAGGCTGTTGTTAGCGGCTCGCGGACTCGGGTCTTCGAACCAAAGGTTTGTCTGCTCGTACCGTCGAGAATCAAGCAAAAGTAGGCTTCTGAATGTGAGTGGGTCGGTGTTTTGAAATCTGCAGCGTAAGTTGTCTCAGCCAACCGCAAACCTGAAACGTGTTGGATTGGAGAAGAAGCTCCGTAGTAATTTCCAGTCTGCGTTTGTAATTTCATAGAGAGACAATACGATCACACTATCCAATCTCAAAAGAGTTCCCAATCCTTTTTATCTGTGGGGCTTTCGAGTATATGGATTGTCGGTACACAGTCGGAGAATCCGCACCTTGCTTCGCTTGATTGTGCGTGTTGATGGAGGAGGAATAGCGCCCCTTACACCATATCAAAGTTCTTCTCCCACCGTTCACGAAACCCCCCATTGGAAACTGTGAGGCGGATCGAATCTTCTCAATGCCGCCATCTTTGGAGACGTACATCTTGATGGCCGCACCGCGTTTGCGAGCTTCGTTTGCGCAAGACCGTCGCCCACCAAAGGAGATTATGTACCCGACGAATGAAGGGTTATCTCTTAAGTAACTCGTAAAGGCATCGAGGCGCTGTAGCGCTTCAGTTCTAGTTTTTCCGGCTTCAACAGTCTCGAACAAACGATACATTCCGTAACTGGTCTGCTCCGTACCGAGCGATGCGTCCGATCGATTGTGTTCAAAGGTGCCTGCTGCGCCGTAGCAGAATACCGCCGCGAGTAGCAAACACAGAAAAGAGTGAATCGTCTTAATGTACATCACTTTTTCCTACAGGCCTGAAAGAGTAAGTCGTCGAAAACATAGGCGTTAGGCAGATCGTCGCCTCCTTCGGGCTTTTTGCCAACGGCTAATCCTTTGGGTACGTCCCACGTCGTAAGCCGCACGAGCCATATTGTAATGGGAATAGTTAAGACTAGTGCTCGATGCGACGTGCAGAAGCTCGTGTAAGATTGTCCTTCCACTAGAGGCGCTAATGAAGGAATTGTTCGCCGTCGCCGGATTGATGTTGTAATTGATGTTGATAACTGCGTTGTTATTTCCAACAGTACTACCTCCCTCCGCTGTTGCTGCTCGTACCCTTCTTCCGAATCCTTTTAGACGATCGACAGCATCGAAGATGTCCATTGGGTTCTGTCGAATAAGCTTTTCTACCCGTCTCACTTCCTAGCTTGGTGAGTACTCCAGAGATGAAGTTCGAGCACTTCGCTTCCTTTAAGAGATTTTCAACGTATCTGTGCGCAACTGCGCGACCTCCGCTCGCGATAGCAACGTTCTAACGTTCTGAATTAACGGTAATGGTTCAAATCCGCCCCAATCGGTGACCGCACCACCCGGCAAGGACCTCGACCCTCGATCATTTGTGTCAGTAGTGAAGGTATTGTCCGGGCCATAACATACAAATTGGCCATCGATGACTTCGCAGTTGGGCACATTGAACAGCCCAGTAGGATCTACGAAGTTCACCGGATCATTCTGAGTGTACGCGTAACGATTGAAGCTTTGGGGGTCAGTAAGTGAGTAGCTGCCGTCGTAAGGATCGGGCTGTTCAAAGCGGCTCCACCAGCGATTGTAGCGTCGATGCGTCGCTTCGTCGCTGCCGTTTACATCGCGCTCATACGTAGTGAACTTCTTCGGCTGAAAAGCTTCGTTTGAGCTTCGATTAGTCTCTCCACCCCACGGATCGAGCTCAACCGTGCTGACCACATTGCCCGATGCATTCGTCACCCGCTTGCTCTTCACCAATGGATCCTGATGAGTCCAATAGACGCCTGCCGACTGCAACATACAAAGATAAAATACCACTGCCATACGCCGCTACCGTTGATCTCGGCAATTACTTGCCCACCCAAAACAGATGACCGCAGGAAATAAGTTGCTACTCCATTCTCCACCTTCTTACCGCGCAAACGATCACCATCGTAGTACTGCTGGATGTTATAGGCATTACTCGTGGCTTGCTGACCAGTTGCATCGTAAGTGAAAGTCCAGCCGCCGCCCGCGTCAATCAGATTGCCGGCAGCGTCATACGTGATGCCGTTGATTCGATTGTTAGTGAAACTCGCTGAATAAGAAGGATTCATACCGCCCCAACCTGCACGATATGTGATGTTGCCCCATTGATCGTAGTTGTAATGATGCGAATATGGACCATCCAGCGTGCCCCAGCTTCCCAGCCCGATGTGCGCGCGCGCTTCTGCTCCGGAGTGAGAGACGTTAAGCCGGCCGAGATGGTCGTAATCGTAACTTCGATCCAGCGCCGAGTCGTTTGTATTTAGGGTTAACTCGGAATGCTTTTGGGACGCCAACAACTCAACATGCCTACCGAAGAGGACGACGTGTCCAGACTGGAAGCTATGACGCTTATCAGAAAGTTCTCACGGAGTTAGTGAAGCTATTCCTCAACCGGAGCCTGTAAGTTTGGGGCTGACGAACCTCGCCATCAGGTATGGGAATCAACCTAGTGTCCTTCCTGGATTCAACCCGCTGTATTTCGTCGTAATCTTCTCTTGTGATTTCAGCTCGAGGTTTTTTCCACTTAGGCAACAACGCCGCCACCATGGTTTCTGACTCAATCGTAATCCGCCAACAGCCCTTTGCACCTGGCTCAACAAAGAAATTGGAGGAAGTCGTATCGCCCTCAATAGAGAAGAAGGTTGCAATTACCTGTCCGCGGCGACGCTCCTTCCAATGTTCCCACAGAAAACCTCTGATCTCCCCCAAGTATTTGTCGGCATTGTAAGGAGGTTCGTAGTCAACTGTGTAAGGTCCGGCCCTATCGTAAGCAGTCAGGTCACGTCCGGGTCGTTGGCGCGATAATTGGCCTTGCGTCATCAATCCAGTTGGCAAAACCAAACAAATTGTAAGGACTGATATCCACTTCACACTCATATAAAGCTCCCCCAAATTCGTATGACAACCCTCAACGGGTCGACATACGGGTGGACAACTGGCTCTTCATTTGGGACCGGTGAGATCCGGAACAGGGCCAAGTCCAGCTCATTTAAGAAGATGGGCGCCTTCGAAACGTTCAGGAATGCAAAGTCAATAGTCATCAACTCGCCAAGGAATATTTAGTCTTACGGCAACCTAACTTTACTCTTACCGCCGCCTCGACTTTCCGCTACTTGCGGATGGCAACTCGGATTAGGATCAAGAGCACCCATGTAGCAATTAAAGTGTGGACTGGAGGGAACGCTTGTGTGATCACCGCGGCTAAGCCGATTAGCGAAAAGAAAACATCGGCGAGCGATGTGAGGAAAATCTTTATCTCGCGCTGACGCGTTTCCGACGCTTCATTTGCCTTAAGACGGCGGTATCCTAAAATAGCCATGACCAGCCCGAGCAGGACCATCATCACCAGAAGGACTATGGTGAACCGTAACATCTCTCTCTCCTCGATTTGAAAACTTTTACGGCAGCACAAAATGCATGGCGTTGGGGAAGCGCCTTGCGCATTCAGCGACGGCTTGCTCAGCGAGACGTCGGTTCTTAATCATCTCGTCCAATCCCCGCACCATCAAGGTACCGCCTAGTGATGGCACCAACGAAATTACCCCGCCATCTGCCACTTCAGAAAGAGCAAAAAACAAGGTGGTTTTAATTACGCCGCCATTCAGGGTTGCCGATGCTGCTCGAAGACCGAAACCAACTTGCGGGGCGCCTGCAAACAATGCGATACCAGCCCCAGCGCTTGCAGCTCCCGCTATCGCTTTCCCGCCACTCCGCGTGTAGCCTCGCCAATACTTACTAACGGCAGGGCTTACACAGTCATTGAATTGCTTTTGTTGATTGTTAGGAGACGGGTGAGGGCTGGGTTGCGGTTTGGGTAAACGTTCCTGGCCGATAAGACTGCGGTTCAGGACGGGCAGCGGATTGAACACATTCCCATCTGTTACTCCCCCGGCAAATCCGCCCTGCCAGTTAGTTGCCGATGGCGTGTCAATGATAGTCACAACAGAAGGAGGCGGCCCAATGTGTCGGTCCTGACAACGAATCCCCGGCTAAAAGCTTCATTTGCTCCTGCGCCGTCACCAGCTTTCATAGAACAGATACCAATTACCAAATAGCTTTTTGTACACTGGTGGCTGGTCTCCATGATGGTGCTTTATCACCTCGTCCAAAGATTCGACCAACGGAGCTGGTTCTCTGACTGAGAACACATAGGTCTTTCCAGAGTTGGGTATAACCAGCCCTTTGGTCGACGCAATTAACAGTAGTTGGTTTCTTTCCCGTTTAATGCCTCCTTCTAGCTGTAGCGTCTTAAAGAGACTTCTATACTCTTCCAATCTCCCTGTCGGTAGGTTTCGACTTGGGCTCTTATCAAAGAACACACTCTTGTGAGTAATTTTAACTATATCTGAGTCTTCTTCGAACATACGAACCAAATTATCGAAATCTGACTGATGTGAACGCAGTCTTTGCTCTAGCACTGCATCTGATGGGTGAGACCTTATACTGCCACACCCGATCATTAAGTGAGTCATAGCCAGACAAACCACAAAGCTTATTAACGAGGGAATCGGTTTCATCATCATCTTGGTGCACAGACTTCAGTTCGTATTAAGCCAGCAACATCTCTTGGGCCGATTCTGTTAGCGTGAAGTGCCGCACCGTGTCTGCCAGCAACTACATTCAATGCTCTATCCGCCCTTTGGCTGTTAGAAGGCGGGAGTACCATCGGAAACGGAATCATAGTTCCGGCAATCGAAGTGGGAACTGCAGTGACGGTAGTTTCTCTAACTATATTCGCGACAGTGCTACCAAAATTCGCACCTCCTAAAGGATTTCCGAGATGTCCAGCGAATAGTCCACCCACGTAATGTCTAGCCTGATTTGGTGTGCCAGAATAGTCTTGAAACTCTGGCCTAAATCCATCACTTCCAAATTCTGCGCTGGGCTCAGAAAACCTCTCCATGAGCAGGTCTCTAACCTCAACGTTTGTGTGGCTAGGCATGGAATTGGCAAGTACAGACACTGTATCGGCAAATTCATAACAGTCCTTCGGTTGCCCGGTCGGACGCAATCCCCAGAAACCGCGAGGGTGCCTGTTCACCAGCGGCAATTTCATAATAGGTTTATCGTTGGGCCAATTGAATGGCAAGTCGCGCCACTTTGGCTCTGAGTGATTGATGATTTCTTTAGGTGCATTCTTATCGCACGGAAAAGGCTCGCCATATATATCAATGCAAGTGTCGTCGCCCGCAGAAGTATCATCGAGCCCTATAGGATCCACAAAGTTCACCGGATCATTCTGAGTGTACGCGTAACGATTGAAGCTTTGGGGGGACGTAAGTGAGTAGCTGCCGTCGTAAGGATCCGGTTGTTCAAAGCGGCTCCACCAGCGATTATACCTTCGGTGCATCGCCTCGTCGCTGCCGTTTACATCGCGCTCATACGTAGTGAACTTCTTCGGCTGAAAAGCTTCGTTTGAGCTTCGGTTAGTCTCTCCACCCCACGGATCGAGCTCAACCGTACTGACCACATTGCCCGATGCATTCGTTACTCGCTTACTCTTGACCAACGGATCCTGATGAGTCCAATAGACGCCTGCCGACTGCACAGCTACGCCATTATCACCAAGATAAACATACCCACGCTGCCATACGCCGCTACCGTTGATCTCGGCAATTACTTGCCCACCCAAAACAGATGACCGCAGGAAATAAGTTGCTACTCCATTCTCCACCTTCTTACCGCGCAAACGATCACCATCGTAGTACTGCTGGATGTTATAGGCATTACTCGTGGCTTGCTGACCAGTTGCATCGTAAGTGAAAGTCCAGCCGCCGCCCGCGTCAATCAGATTGCCGGCAGCGTCATACGTGATGCCGTTGATTCGATTGTTAGTGAAACTCGCTGAATAAGAAGGATTCATACCGCCCCAACCTGCACGATATGTGATGTTGCCCCATTGATCGTAGTTGTAATGTTGCGAATATGGACCATCCTGCGTGCCCCAGCTTCCCAGCCCGACGTGTGCGCGAGCTTCTGCTCCCGAGTGAGAGACATTAAGCCGGCCAAGATGGTCGTAATCGTAACTTCGATCCAGCGTCGCGTCGTAGAGATTCTGTGCATAACTAGCGCGGAAACTGTTTTCCGCCAGAATGCTGTAGTTGTACTCCCAGCCCATCACCCCCGGCACGTCCCAACGCGTCATCCGCATCCGGTTATCATATTGAAGCGAGAGAGTACGCCCGTTGGCATATACAGTCTGCTTCGTCCCAAACGCACGGTACGAAACGTTATTCACATAGCTGGTGACACCGTAATAACCCGAACCGGAAACGTTAATTAGTCGCCCGATTTTATCGTATCCGTATCCCACCTGGACATTCCATGGATTAGTGACGTTGGTCACTTCGCCCGCAAAGTTGTAGGCATAAGTCAACGTGAAGTTGCCCAGTCCGGCGAAGGTTCTGGTTTCCTCTGTCATTCTTGACAGAGTGTTGTAGATGTAAGTGACTGAACCGAGACCGTCGCTCATGCTGGTGCGATTGCCTGCCGAATCATAGCCAAACGATACATCGTTTGTCGGCGCCACTCCGGCCGATTCTCCGAATGTAATACTCGTAACCAAATTTCGGTTGTTGTAGCCAAACGTTGTGGTGGTTCCACGCGCGTCTGTCATCACGTGGACTGCGTCGTTGCCGTAATAACTGTACGTGGTAGTTCCCTGCTCCGGTGTTGTGCGACTTTGCAATCTACCGTGCCCGTCATAGCCGAAGGTACGCGCCTGTCCCGCCTGATTAACGCTGGTAATTTGATCGCGTGCGTTATAGTTGTAGGTAGTCGACGCATACGTGGATTGATCCCAATTTAGCTCATCAGTCTGCTTGAGACGACCAGCAACATCCATTGTCATCCGCTTGCGTCGTCCGCGCTCGTCTCTCACCGTGGTTACTTCACCACCGGCACATCCGCACCCTCCGTAAGCAACTTCAGTCGTGCTACCGTCAGCGTTGGTCCTAAGTAACGGCCGACCCATCCAATCGTAAGTCTGCGTAGTGGGGACCCAACCAACTGCGTCGTCGCCTACGGGCGACCAACTGGCGTTGATTTCAGTTGGCTTCGCGCTCCACACAATCCGGCCCATCGCGTCGTACTTCACATAGGCAGCCCGATACGCGCCCGTGCTCCCCGGATGATCACTGGATGACGCGCGAACCTTTCCCCAGCCATCCAGTACGTCGACGGAATAAGCCTCACCGGCGCCGTCTTGAATCGTGGTGAACTGTTGCACGTAACCCATCGCCGTCGGATAGACCCAGCGTGTGTAGGCATTGTTGAATGCATTGGTCACCTGCAACACGCGAGCGGCAGAGTCGTAAGCCACATTCACGATGGCACCCTTTGGATCTTCCGTGCGCGTGACCGCACCAAAGTCAAAGTTGTACTTAGCATAGGAGGAGAAGTTGCCCGCGTCAGTTACGGTTGTTGGATATGCAAAGGTAGTGCGGGGCACCAGGTCAGAGAATGAATCTGTATAACTGAACCGAGTTTCGTGGCCAAGATTATCGGCCTGCATGATGGGTGAGCCGGTGGTGTTGTAACCCGTAAGGGATACCAACAACGACTGACTCACATCGTTAATTGAATTGACGTTCCATCTTCTGACCGCTGTTAAGTTTCCGCGTCCAGCGAGGAATCCTTGACCGTAATTGGTGCCGTCGTGTTGAGTGGCTGCGCCTTGATTTATGAGGTAAGTATTGGTGGTGTTGTCCCAGTCGTAACCATAGGTAGTCTTTGATACAAAGCTACCGATGCTGTAATCGATGACATGCACAGCGCTGAGCAATCCAATGATACGGCGATTTGTGTAGATACTATCGAGGTTGTAGTCGTAGTAAGTTCCGCGCCAGGCGGTAGCGCCGTCCGCAGCATACTCCAGAATTTCATACGGCAGTCCGTAACCGGCGTATGGACCATATCCAATCGTGATCCGTTTACGATTACCTTCAGCGTCGTAAGTGTTGGTCTCGGATACTCGAGCATTCTTCTTATAGCTAAGGTTCGTGTCGTCCTGTGTCCATGCGACCGTAGTCCACTTTTTCTTAATACTGTTCGACCAAACTTCAGTGGCTGAGGTAAGTCCACTTTGCCACCCACTCGCGTGATAAAACTCCTTGTAAATCGTTCCATCCGGCGCTGTTTGTTGGGTCCACGTGCCATCCGCGGCCACCAGGTAGCTGGTCAACACCTCCTGGCTTTGGTCCATCACTCCGTATTCAGCCCAGTCTCGCCGCTCCGTAAATCGCGGACAATCATTTTGGCCGGCGCTCGAATTCACGTTATATGACGTGTAGGACAACCGGTGTCCATCCGCTGCATATCGATTGATTTGCTTAACCTGACCGAACGCGGCGTTGTAATCAAACGTGAAATAAGAACCGTCATGCAGATCAACGCGAGTGAGTACTGTGACATAGGTATTGTTTGGCCCATTCACTTGCCACATTCCATAAAAGGAGGGCGCAACATAAACCTCACCATAGGTGAATGTGGCCCAATCATGCGCGCCACTCGCCCATGTTTGACGAATTCGTTCCAGATTGTTGTTTCCGTCGTAAATGAACGTTGACGACTCTGCCGAGGGTGTCGGTGATCGTCTGTAAGTGCCCGTCTGAAGAGTTGTAGGTTGCCGAGATATAGTTTCCGTTTCGATCCTTGATTTGCGTACAGCGGTACTCGCCGTCTAATCCCGAAGCTCCAAAAATGTACTGAGTGCCATCTGTACTACGAACAATCGGGGTGGCTCCAGTAATGTCCAATTGTGTGTAAGTGCTGTCCCGAGACTCGTAGATCTGCGTGGTGCCAACCTGGAACAACGCAACTCTGCCGCCGGAAGGTGTGACCATCATGTATGCGTTCGTTTGGGCTTCGGAGTCGACGTACATCAGTTGAAGTTTCGGCAGCCCCAACTGGAAACCAGGTGCGGGCGAACCAAAATCCGGATTGTATTTGAGATATGGGAACTGTCTGACCCAAACAAGCGAGTTGTAATAGAGCGTCAGATCAAGATCGAGACCGGCCCGACCGGGCAACTCTACCAACGGAAGACTCCAATTGAAGTTGCGGGAACCCAAATCGACGCCCGGTTGGCCAGTCTCATTAACCGGCTGACGACGGGCCAAAGAAAATTTTGGATCGTTCGCAGGATAATTATTTCCTCCGCCTCCGCCATTCAAGGGGTCGCAGTCAGCGCAAAGTATGTTTGCACGTATCGGCTCATGTGCTTTGGGTTGTTCGGGTGTTGCATTACGAATCTCGTTCAAATTCGGTAAGTTCGCTGCGGCCGATTTTGTAGACGGCGGTGGAGTAGTTGAAAAGGATCCGCCAGGCCCCGCACCACCCGTGCCGTAACCAGGCGTGGGAAATGCGCGTGGAGAGTTTGCAGAGTTTGGCAAGCTCCCGGGCCCGTGTACCGAAGCTAAGGATTCTGCTGCGTTCACAATTCCCCAGGCTGATACTTTGCCCGTGAGCCAGGCAACGTGCCGAGCACGATCAACCAGTGCCTTTTGAATATTGTTTGCCGGCATGTTGGGACGAATAGTCTTCATCAGGCCGACAACACCCGTCACTAAAGGCGCCGCCGCCGACGTCCCACTAACGCTCCAGTAGCCACCTCCAAATTTAGTAGTCAGAATGTCTACTCCTGGTGCTGCGACTGTTACTTCGCGGCCTCGGTTGGACCATGTCGTCAATTGATCAAACCCGTCAGTCGCTGCGACACTCACAAGCCCGGGCAAGTTAAATGAAGAAGGGTAGTAAGGAACCGCGGTCAAATCTTTGCCTTCGTTACCAGCAGAGCACACGACCACAACTCCGCGTCGAATCGCTCTCTGTAAAGCATCTTTGAGCATCAGCGAAGAGGCATTGGTGCCCCAGGAAATGTTGATGACGCTCGCTTCATGTTGAACCGCATAGTCGATTGCTTCCACTGCGTTGGCGATGTCTCCGGTTCCGGTATTGTCTAAAACCCTAAGACTCATCAGACTCGCGTTCCACATAACACCCGAGACACCAATTCCGTTATTTCCTGCTCCCGCGATGATTCCAGCTACGGATGTGCCATGCCCGTGTTCATCGCTAATGACCGGGCTCTGCGTAACGTAGTCCCACCCATGCAGATCACCCTCCGAAGCCGCGCGCGCATTCGTCCATCGGTTATGGATTAGATCCGGATGGGTGAAATCAATTCCGCTATCGATTACGGCAATCACTGTATGGGGCGATCCGGTGTTGGTTTGCCAGACGGGTGTGACGTTTACGTCGGAACCAGATTGACGCCCCTCTTGCCCGGTGTTGCGGAGAGCCCATTGTCGCGGAAACTCGGAATCTGACGGCAATGCCTGATCGGTGGTGACCAAAAAATTGGGCTCTGCAAACTCAATGCTGGGATGGGCAAGTAGCTCTGCAGACAAAGCGAATGGATCCTGACCCTGGAGAACTTCCACTTGTTCCACTCCGGAGTCACCTTTGAGCGTCTTTTTGCGAAGCGTACCGTAGGAAGCAATCGTGGTCTGCTTCTCTTGATGGGTTGCGCCCGGCCGAAACTTCACCAATAAGTCGCGCGCTCGATAGCGGATCTTACCCGCGCTCTGACCGTTGCTGGCTGGACTCGGCATCCTGTTTTTACTTGCCAGCGACAATGGCAAACACATTGAGATCAAGAGTGCATAAGACAAAGAGGCGCAAAGGACGGTTCGCGCGACACTAACCCGAGATTGGAAGCTAAACATGAGGGGTAAAGCTCCTTTGGTGTTGGTTTTTGAGAGGAACGGTTTCAGTAGCTTTATCTTAATGAGCTACACTTCGGTTGCATCAAGAAAACGCAGAATGTTTCTTGCTTCTTGAATTAGTAATGAGACGCTATACCAGAGAGGTTCACCATGACGACCCGCTTATGAGGTGGAGTTTCAATGTCGAGGCGTCCGGTGCCGGAGACGGCAGGAATCTATGCTGCAAACCACGTCCTGTCAACTGCGGCGAGGCGCCTCAGTTTTAGCTCGAAATGCTGTGGCGGTTTTTGCGTTCTAGAATCTTGTCTATCCGCTTCGGGAGAATCCGATTCAGTGATAAATTTGTGACTTAAAATAGCTAGGTTCTGCAGTCATAAGGTGTTTCCCCATCCTCTTTCAGACACGGGGTATTCAAAGACAGACATTCAGGGGTGGTTCCTCGAGAAAGTAGATATATGCGCAGAGCCCGACACCTGCTGCTAGTTGCAAATCCTCCTCTCCGGTTCGTCCTATATTTGTGAGCTGCGCGCGCAGACATCCCAAACTGCTACGTCACCTAACAACATAGGCATAGTCACTCCGTCCCCAACCCCGCAGAAGGTCACAGTCCAGGGCGTAGAGGTGGAATTTACAATCGCGCCGCTGTCGACCGCCGAAAGCAGTGCTTCGGGACTGATGGAGGAGCAAGACGCGCTTCTTCGTTTCCGCATCGCAGATGCTGCGAGCAAAACGCCATGGTCGGGGGGCAAACCAGCGGTGTGGCTTGCGCGACGAGAAGGTAGTGAGGCCGACCCGAAAGTCTGCCGGGAAAAAATCCAATCGTATCTTCAAGGCACGCTACGCGCCCGCCCGGAGGTCGATCTCAATGCCTATTATCTGCTTGCGCTAAACCAGGAAGCCAATATCTCGGTCATCGATCCACTCCTCGGCTTTGGCGGGAGCAAACTGATCACACTTGTTCTACTAAAGGCCCCGGGAGAAGACTGGGTGATCACGAAGGACCAATCGCGATTATTTGTCAGCATGCCGGGAGTCAATCAAGTCGCGGTCGTAGACACAAGCACCTGGAAAGTTGTGGCGAATGTTTCAACCGGTGCGAAGCCAATGCGAATTTCGCTTCAACCGGATGAGAAATATCTATGGGTGGGGACTGAAGAGGGATCGGAAAGCGGCGTAACAGTTATCGATACGACTACCTCGCGAGTCGCAGCCAGCATCCGTACCGGCGCGGGGCAACATGACATCGCACTCAGTGACGATAATAAGTTTGCCTACGTTACCAATCGCGAGTCGGGTACGCTTAGTGTGATCGACATTCAAAAGCTCGCGCGGATAGCTGATCTCAAGGTGGGCCAATCACCGGTCGCAGTAACCTTCTCGCCGCTTAGCAAAACAATTTACGTCGCCGACGAGGCGGCTGGGCAGGTCGCTGTAATCGACAGCCGCAAACGCGGGATCGTGAGCCGTCTCACCATGGAACCCGGGGTCACCAAGGTTCGCTTCGTACCGGGTGGCCGCTATGGCTTCGCTGCAAACCCAAAAGCCGGTTCGGTCTATATTTTTGATTCCGCCAATAACCGGCTGCTGCACACTGTTTCAGTCGCCGGGGCGCCCGATCAAATCACGTTTACCAAAGACTTCGCCTACGTACGTCTGCGGAGTAACGTCGAAGTAATAATGATTCGGTTGAACACGATCGAAAAAGAACTTCACATCGTGCGATTTCCCGGAGGACAAAAAACCGTTTCGGAAACTAAGTCGCCTTTGAGCATCGCCGACGCCATTGTGCCGACACCTGAAGGCAACTCAGTGTTGGTGGCCAACACGGCCGATCGCCAAATTTATTACTACACTGAAGGCATGGCTGCGCCCATGGGCAACTTCCAAAACTACCGCCGCGATCCACGGGCTGTTTTGGTGGCCGACCGCTCACTACGCGAAACCAGGACTGGAATCTATGAAGCAGTTACGCGAATTCCACGAGCAGGCATGTACGATGTTGCGTTTTTGCTCGACGCCCCGCGGATCACACACTGCTTCCAAACCCAAGCCGTGGTTAATCCGGCAGTCAAACGCAAGCGCGAGCTGGCCCTTCGCATCGAACATTTCGATAAAGACAAGCCGCTCCAGCCTGGTGTCGACTATAAGTTGCGTTTTCGGCTTATCGACACCGCCACAAACAGTCCTAAAACCGGATTGAGAGATGTGAACGTGTTGACATTCCTGGCCCCGGGCGTGTGGCAGACGCGCGCCTTTGCGCAGGAAGTGGGCGCGGGTGTTTACGAACTCACGATCAAAGTGCCGGAACGTGGCGTTTATATGGTCTTCGTCGAGAGCAGATCTCAGGGAGTGAACTTCCGTGATTTGCCGTTCCGGACGTTGCATAGTCAACCGCCTACTCAGGAACCGGTTCCGGCGACGCCAAAACAGCAATGATGTCGAGCTTGCGAATGATGCGCAGGGGGAGTGAGAGAAATGACTATTTTTTCCAACAGGGGAGTAATTGCCATATTACTGGGTTCGGTATTAGCAGTCGTGTCCGTTGAGCCGGCACGAGGGCAAGGCCACACACACACTGGATCTAAGACGAGCAAACCGGTTAGGTCACCGAAGGCAGTGGCCGTTTATTCTTGTCCCATGCACCCGGAGGTGAAGGCGCGTCGTCCCGGCAGATGCAAGAAATGTGGTATGGACTTACGACTAACAAAGCCGGAACCGCAGACACAAACGACCTCGAGCGTGGCCGCTACTGCTAACCCCGTAAGTTCGCGGCTTGTCGTTCCTGACGTTGAACTGCTCGATCAAAACGGCAAGAGAGTTCGCTTCTATAGCGATCTGGTTCGCAACCGCGTTGTGGCAATAAACTTTATCTTTACGACTTGCACCACGATATGCCCGCCGCTCGGCGCAACCTTTGCTCGTGTACAAAAGGAGTTAGGGGAGCGCGCCGGTCGTGACGTAACCTTTATCTCGATTTCCGTTGACCCGGTTACCGACACGCCAGAACGCTTAAAAGCCTGGGGCGAAAAATTTCACGCCGGACCGTCGTGGGTTTTTGTGACAGGAGAGAGGCCGGTGGTAAGCGAACTACTTCGAGCACTCGGTGCGGCTTCAGCCAGTCCGCAAGATCACTCACCCACAATTCTGATTGTGGATGATGCGCGCGGGCGTTCGACCAGAACTTACGGCCTGGCGCCGCCAAGTCAACTCGTCAAGCTGATCAATGACGCGATAGATGGACGCCTTGATATGCAGGAGCACTCACAGCAATGAAAACGTTAACAGTTATTGCACTCTACGCCGCGCTGGTAGCAACCGCGGCCGCTCAGCAACCGTCCGCTAGTCCGCAGAATCCTCATGCGGGTCATTCAACGCCTCAGCCAGCCGCGTCGAGCGAGCCTACCGCGGCACAAAAATACTTCACGGATGTGAATCTTGTGGACCAGGATGGCCGAACACTTCGCTTCTACTCGGACCTGTTAAAAGGGAAAACGGTGATCGTCAACGCATTTTTCACCACCTGCACCGGCGTATGTCCGCCTATGAACCGAAATCTGGAGATGGTCCAAAATGCGCTTGGCGACCGGTTAGGTCGCGATGTCTTCATCGTCTCTATTTCCGTCGATCCCGTCACCGACACTCCCGAACGACTTAAGGATTACGCCAAGCGGTTTCACGCGAAGTCGGGATGGACTTTCGTTACCGGACAGAAAGAGAACGTCGAACGGGCGCTTTATAAACTTGGAAGTTACGTTGCAAACAAAGATGAGCATACGACGATAATAATCATCGGCAATGAAAGGACAGGGCTCTGGAAGAAGGCCTTCGGGCTGGCAAAGTCTGACGAATTACTGCGTTTGGTCAATGGTGTAGCTGACGATAAGGGCCAACCTCCCGGGCGCTAGCTCCCGGCACGTAGCACCTCGCAAAGCCTGATGTATAAAAGAATAGAACTCGTTCTGGGGTTAGTAGCACTCTCACTTTGTGTTGCTGCCTTCAGTCTTTGGGGACGGGCCACCGGCTATTCGCAGACCCAGCAATCCACAGCGTCGCCTTCCGCACAAGAACGCCAGTTGACACTGCAAGAGCGCCGCGGCCGCGCGATCTATATGCGCGGCGAAAGTTTGTCAGGGCGCGAAATCAAATCTTTGATTGGGGATCTGGAGGTGCCTGCAGGCACTGTTCACTGCGCCGGCTGTCATGGCCGAAGAGGCGAAGGCAAAACCGAGGGCGGCGTCAGCGCGGGCAGTCTGACATGGACCAACCTAACTAAGTCTTACGGTCACACACATCCTACCGGACGGAAGCACGGACCTTTCAACGACGCATCCTTCACCATGGCGGTGGTTCATGGCGTTGATCCCAATCAAAATCGCATGATTGCCGCGATGCCGCGTTATCGCATGGCGGCCGAGGACATGAGCGATCTAATCGCTTACCTTAAACGCATTGAGTTTGATCAGGATCCGGGTTTGACTGCTGAGAGTATAGAGATTGGTGTGCCGCTGCCCACGCAGGGCGCGCTCGCTGATGTGGGCGCGGCGATGCGTGAAGTGCTCACCGCTTATTTCGACGAACTGAACGTTCGCGGCGGCATCTACAACCGGAAAGTCAAACTACATTTCACGGCGGGAAGCGACGGCAGTATCAACACCACATTTGCCAGCGCGCGCCTGCTCGCGCGACAGGGTCAGGCGTTTGCTTTCGTTGGAGGACTGAGCGCCGGGGCCGACAAGGACATGGTAGCCGTCGCCGGCGATGAAGAGGTTCCCTTCGTTGGTCCAGCCACCCTTTTGCCTGTAACCGGGAAGCCGCCGAACCGTTACGTCTTTTATCTCATGCCCGGTGCAGCTGAGCAGGCACGCGCCCTCGTCAACTTTGCCGATACCGGTCTCGGTTTGAAAAAGGTTCGCGCTGCAATTGTCTATCCCGATGGCGATTTAGCTACAACGGCGGGTAAGGCGGCAGTGGAGCAAGCGCGCCTGCGCAATTGGGAAGCTGTGGTGGATACGCCTTACGCTGCTAAAAGTTTTGATGCTATGCAGCGGGCTCAGGAGTTGAAGGGCCGGCAAGTTGAAGCTCTTTTTTTCTTCGGCGATGGCGCGCAGACCGCTGCGCTACTGACAGCGGCTGCGGCTCTCGACTGGAAGCCGAGGATCTTCCTGTTGGGGACGCTGTCGTCGAAAGACTTTGCCAACGCCGTCACCGCAGTTTTCAAAGAAAAAATATTTCTCGCATTTCCAACAGTGCCGACTGATGTTACCGCCGAAGGTCGTCACGAATATGGCGCCCTGGCTGCGAAATATAAGTTTACGCCCCGTCATATTGCTTCGCAGTTGGCGGCCCTGGCCGCGGCCAAGACGCTTGTCGAAGGGCTGAAACGAGCCGGCGCGGATTTGAGTCGGGAACAACTCGTTTCCGCACTTGAGAGTCTCTACGATTTCGAAACTGGTTTCACACCTCGTCTCATTTTTGGACCAAACCGGAGAGTGGGGGCAGCCGGCGCTTATATGGTCACAGTCAACCCAGACACCAAAGAGTTTGCCGCCGTCAGCGGTTGGATAGCGGCAAACTAGAATCGTGAATAGCGAATGGATTC
The DNA here is from genome assembly GCA_963730985.1 of Pyrinomonadaceae bacterium. Classification (GTDB taxonomy): domain Bacteria; phylum Acidobacteriota; class Blastocatellia; order Pyrinomonadales; family Pyrinomonadaceae; genus PSRF01. The sequence goes on along the minus strand of CAVSTX010000002.1, from coordinate 184,575 downwards.
ACCCATTTACTATTCGCCATTTACCATTCACCATTCACTATTCACCCATTCACCAAGGAGGGTTCATGCTTAAAGTCTTTTGTTTCATAACTGCGCTGGCAGTGGTGGCTCCGGCAACTGCGCAGCAAACTGAAGCCACCCGCACGAAAAGTGACACCGAGGCTAGCGTTTCGCGAACGAGCGTTCCCGGCTCCGTATCGAACTGCGGTTGTGAGCTCCCGCTTCCCGATGTTGTTGCTTCGGTAAACGGCGTGAAAATCACGAAGGCGGACTTCGGTCCTGAAATTCAGAAGCGCATCGCGGAATTGCAGGAGCAAGTGGTGACTGCGCGGCGACGAGAAGTGGAACTTCAGATCAACAGCATTCTTTTGGAAGCCGAAGCCAAACGACTCAAGTTGAGCACTTATCAATTGCTGGAGAAGGAAGTTGTAGCCAAGGTTGCGGAACCGACTGAGGCTGACGCCTTAGCGTTTTACAACGAGAACAAGAGTCGAATCCAAAACGAGTTCCCTTCAGTCAAAGCCGATATCATCGCTCACTTGCGCGAGCAGCGTCAGCGGGATGAAGCTCGTAAGCTCGCGGATCGTTTGCGGGCCGCGAACAAGGTCCAGGTGATCGTGGCTGAAGCAACTCCGCCAGCGAGCGCCGCCGATCGCGATCGACTGTTCGCTATAGTTAACGGGCAACGCATCACTTCCGCCGACATCGAGGAGAGTCTTTTGCCGCTCATATTCAACGTGCAGGAGCGAACTTACGGCATCCTGAAACAGGATCTCGACGTCAGAATTAATGACATTCTGCTCGCGAATGAAGCTCAAAAACGGCAAGTCACAGTTCGTGCTTTGCTTGAAAGTGAAGTCGACAAGAAAGTCCCTTCGATATCAGAGGCCCAGGCCCAGGCTTTCTATAACGAAAACAAAGACAGAATTGCCGGCGACTTCACCAAAGTGAAGGATCAAATCCTCGAATATCTTAAGGAACAGGAAACACATCGATTGAGCGTCTCTTTTGCCGGACGCCTACGCCAGGCGGCAACTGTCCAGTTGTTTCTCAACCCGCCGGTGGCGCCCGTCCTTAAGATCTCAATCGACGACCAACCTGCCAAAGGAAAAAATACGGCGCCGGTCACTATAATTGAGTTCACCGATTTCCAGTGTTCGAGTTGCGCGCAGGCGCAACCCATCCTGGAAAAACTTCTTGCCGAGTACGGCGATCGCTTGCGCCTCGTGGTGCGCGACTTCCCTCTCACGCAACACAAGAACGCAATGAAAGCAGCGGAAGCGGCCGAAGCAGCGCGGTCACAAGGAAAGTATTGGGAGTATGCCGCCTTACTTTACGCAAACCAATCGGCGCTCGAAACGACCCAGCTAAAGGAGTATGCCACTCGGCTGGGCCTTGACCGGACAAAGTTCGATGCTGCGCTCGACGGCAACGTTTTTGCGGAACCAGTGCTGCGCGACATGCGCGATGGCAACCGAGTGGGAGTTGGAGCGACGCCTAGTTTCTTTGTGAATGGGAGATTAGTCAGCGACGGTTCCTACGACGGACTCAAAGCTGCGATTGAAGCTGCGCTGAAGAGTGCGCAACAGATCTATAAATGATGCCGGGTTGCGGTGCGGCTTCGGCTTTGCCGCCGGATGTGCGGCGGTGGCTAAGCCCCGCCGAGCGCGGTCAGAATTAATTTCGGGCTATGCCCGTGGTCTTTGGCGAGCCTTAGAGTTATGGGCCAAAGGCCGTACCAAGGGCAAAGCCCAAAAATGTAGGGCATCACTACGGCGGGGCTTAGCCGCCGCCGCACATCCGGCGGCAGAGCCGAATCGACATGGCCCCACAACTTTTCGGTATCGCTCTCGTTTGCATTTTGTCGACCCCCGCAGTTCACGAGTAAGACAAAGGGGCGAGCTGATTAAGGCTCGCCCCTTTGTCTAAAGAAGCAGAGTTGCAACCAGAGCGATCCGCTAGTTCACTCGGAATATGCCCCAGATGCCTCCGTCGAAAGTAAACGACGCACGGTCGCGATAGAGATAATCGCCGAGTATTCTGAAGCGACCGCCGGCGCCATAGAAAATGTCCACGTCGAAGTGATTCGACGGGCCGTGTCCAAGCTGTGAACCCTTCCATTCCGACAACGGATTGTTGCCAATCAAAGTCGAGTTATTAATGTAGGGTTCTTCCTGCCACTCGTGCCCATGGAGTATGAATCCCTGGTTGCGAGGGTGGCCGCCCGGAAGCAGAACGCGGAATCGCACCGGCTTCGCCCTGGCTGCAGTGAAGACTGGGGTGACCGGTGGGCCGCCAATCTGAATGTTGGAAAGCGAGTTTGTGAAATCAAACTTGCGCGTGTCGCTAAACTGTAAGTCTGGTTCATAGCCCAGCCGCTTCCACATCGGTTCCGTGCGGTAGTTGATCGCTTTCTGTCCGGTGTCCTCTGGATCATCTTCGTTACCAAGGTTTGGCACAGCCTTGAGGTTTCCAAACTGCATCCGTTCGCCAAAGCGCATGTTGATGTCATTCTGAAACAGCAACACATACTCCTTGACCGTCGGGCGGAACGGAGTAAAAAACAAAGTGACGTCGGCATGCGTTCGCACGCCATCGGGGCCTACATAGTCGGCAGCGGTATCAAAGTCCGGCGGTTCGATGATCATTGCACCAATCGCACCCTTGTTCGAATGCTTAATTGGATCGGCAGGCATCAGGTTGGTAGCGCCAAACTCGACGGGTGTGTAAACAGGTTGTTGCGTGAAGTCATTGATTGAGACGTGGCCGGCATACCAAACGTAAGTTTTGGTTTGACCCGGATTGGCAGTCTGAACGGGGTTGAAGCCCACATTCATGCCGTCGGCCTTGGTTACATCGTAGAAGAACAATTGCGGATGTAACCCTACCTTTGCGGAAGGCATGATCTGATTATGGTTGAAGTTGTCGATGATCATCGGCAACGTGTTATGACCCGGCAGATCGAGCGCCTCGGGTAACCGGTTAGTTAAGTTAAGCGTGATGCAATCGCCCGCCTTCGCACGTAGTATCAGAGGTTCAACCTTAAATTCCGGTTTGAGTTTCTGCGTGCCTTGATCAACGTCGTCGTCGCGGACATAAATGATCGCGGTCGGATCCTCGAGGCGACCACCGACGTTGGTGCGCGGGTTGTAGACCAGCGTCGCATCGTTTAGCACGTCGCGCGCCAGGTAAGCTGACACGTTCCAGAGTTTGGGATTGGCTCCGGCTGGGCACACAGCAATTCCGGCCGTTGAACCTGCCCCCATCGGTGACATCGTATTAACTCCGGCCGAAACGGCGGCTCTCCCGTCCGGATTGCTGGGCAACGGAATCAGCGGAGCATCTTTCGTTTCAGCAGGAAGCGCTTCCACCCCCGCCGCTTCTTCTACCCCACCACCTGGCTCTGGTTCGCTACCTCGATACGCACGCAGAATTCCCCACATGCCGTTCCACTGATCATCAGTAGCGACGCCAGGTGCATAGCGGAAATCATAGAATTTGGGCGCCCTTTCTTCGCAATTCTGGCAAGGCATTGGTAAGACGGGCACGTGGAATTCGAAGTGCTCGCTGATACCCATCATCTGTGAATTACGGTAACCGCTATTGTTGACACTCGCCGGATCTTCAGGCGTACCGGGCTCAAACAACCACTTGATGCCGTTGACGGTGAAATTGTGTCCCTCTTCATGGGCCCCAACGAGTATCCGAATCTCCACCTTGTCGTCTTCATAGGCGCGCATGAGCGGTGTGAACGGATCGCCTTTCTCCACGCCCTTCGTCAGCGGTGGATAGAAAGTCGGTTGCTCATTCATCCGCTGATCTACGCGCGTGATGTTGGAGAGATAAACGTTTGCCAGATCGCCAGCCTCACCAGGAGCTTGCTGCGGAAAATCATTTGTTCCTGGCTCCGGTCCAATACCATTGAAGTTCCAAATGCGATGTGGGATTGGCTCGTTTCGATAGTTGGTAACCATCGTGCCAACGTCGGCCGCGGAAATGGCCTCAGGACACGGTGGCGCGAAGTTGGTTTCCGGACAGACATCCATTTTTTCGAGAAGGATGAATGGCGGTTGGAAGGCGGCTTCCATCTTGGCCGGCGGGTTGATCACCTTTTCAGGATCAGGCACCGGTTGGCCATACTGGTTTACGCCACCGCCCGCACGATAGGCGTGCTGGAAGTCAGCGAACTCGACCATGAACTCGCGAAAACTCTGGGCGGGATCGGGCGTTATAATGTCCGCCCGCCAACTGGTTGGACCGCCATCAAACCTGCTGCCGAAGACTTCACCGGTCTCCGGATCTCGCCAGATCGAGCCCTGTTTCTCAGCTACCAAGCCGGCGTACAGACCCACTTGTTGATGTGTTGATGGACCAAAGTGGTCGTGTGTAAAGACAGAACGCAGCGTTCGGTCAAATCCGTTGTTGTTCAGGACGTCGTCCGCAAACCACCTCTGCACGGTAATCTGTGCGCCAGGCGTGCCGAAGTGCGGGTGGGGTTGCGGCTCCAGACGGAAAGGCGTCCCGCCTCCGTATGGGTTTAGCCCGCCGCTGGGTCCGGTGTTGATCGCTTCGATACGTTCAATCACTTCATCAGGGCTGAAAGATCCATCTTCGTAGTTAAAGCCATTACCCGATCCATCGGACGATGTCACGTCAAACTTCACGAGGTGTATGTGCTGACCGACGATGTCGGTCGGAGTTCGCACTTGAAAGTCGTCCAGGACGTAGACGCGCGGGATCAGATTAGTGTGCTTAAAGACTATGCAGTCGTTGGTGTTGGCCCTGAAAAAAAGTGGCTCCGGAGGTCGCGATCCGTCTATCGTTGGTTTCACGTCATCCCAAAGAGCAAGGATGCGCTGCTGCGGAAAGTGCCAGCCGGCCTTATTGAACTTGATATCAAACTGAAACGCCGCAGCCTTGTACTCGATCAATCGATTGAACGTCGGTTGACCGTTGTCGTTCACACACGGATCCGCGTAAGGAGCGCCAGGCTGGGCAGGCGCACCGTTGAGAATAAAGTTCGCCGCAGCTCCTTCAGGCGTAAGGCTAGGGTGATTGCGGATCGCATGGTATGCCATGGCCGCTAGTTCCAGCGGAGTGCCATTTTCCGGAATCTGCTGGGCGACCGCAGTCACCAAACCTTTATCAAAGTCGAGCCGGGCTTTGTTGAGATTAAAGGCAGGGTCCTTCTCCTTGTGGAAGTAGGGCACTCCGTCAGTAATGATGTGACGTGGCAGCCCGCCGTCAAATTCTGTGTCGAGAGGCGGATGCGATGGGCGATGTCCGGCTTCGGCAGCAATAAAAAATGGGTATCCGGGCACGGTTGCCGTTGGCATGGGAGCCATCGCGTATGTTGGGATTGGCACTAAAGCGGGGATAGGGGTTCCCGCCGCAATTTCTCCATCCGGCAAGCGACGAGATCCAAACGCGGGTGTGCCGTCAGGATTTAGTTGCGTGCCTTCTTCAAACACGTCGTGGTTACGCCACAATTCCCACATTCCCATGGCGAAGTGTGGATAGAAATGGCAGTGGAAGATCGCATCGCCCACGACCTTGTTGCGGTTGCCGCTGCCGTTGTAAGTAATCTCCGTCGTAAACGTACTGCCCGGTCCAATGGCTTGACTGTCGAGATAGGTCGAATTGTCGTCGTTGGGCGTATGTAACCATTGATGCGCGTGCAGGTGGTGAATGTGGTGCTCCTTTGGCCCTGCATGCACTACCCGCATTTTCGTGTGGTCGTTGATATAGCTGTGATGGACGTTTGATGGATCTTCGGGGAAGAACACCCTCGTTGCTTTCGGCCCCTGAATCAGATTGCCATTCGAGTCGCGAGTGTTTGCGGGCACATCTACGATCATGGCCGGATCGCCTACAGTCCACGACGAGAGGAAAAATTCCTCATAAAGACATTCCGGACAATCGTGCATCGGCCCAACATTGAAACGGTTTGCGAGCACTTCAGCCCCGATGCCTCCCGTGCCGTAATTGATCGCAAAACCGTCGCGCACGCTATGTAATGTGTGGGCCAGCGGATTTCCAGGCGAGTCTTCCATCTGCGGGAACGCCTGCACAGCAACAATCTCGTCGTGATAGACAACCGAGAATTCGCGGAACGGCCGGTTGCGCTGTGGTTCGGTTGGATTGTTCGGATAAGTGTTCGCGGCGAAATTCCCGCGGTTAGGTCCGGTGATGATCGCGTTTAAGTCACTATGGAAAATTTCGTTGCCATCCAGGATCTTAACAATGGGTTTGCCTGCAAACGGATGACCTGCGGGGTAAACCGCATTGTAATTGATCTTTGGTTGACCAGTCGGCCAACGCAATCCGCTTGATGCCCACTGCATTTCCTGCCACGTCAATTGGCTGCGGTAGTATTCCGCGCCTGCCGGTTCGACGTTGACTATGCCGAATAATCCATTGCCCAGCGAGCCGCCGTCACCTTCGCCGCCTGTAGTAGCAGCGGTTGAATAAAGAACATTCCCTCCCTCTTTGTCGGCGTAATAAATGTAATTTGCCACTCCGCCCGGCTCGACCAGACTTGATTGGTTTTCACCAACAAACGAACCGTCGCTGAGAATGCTGCTGACGAGTTGTAGGCCCTGAACATGTGCAGAAGCCGTACGCGTGCGAGGTTGATTGCAACGCCGTCTCTGCTCCGGCGTGGTGGCGTCGTCACAATTGCCCTCAGCGCTGTCGTCGTTATCCACGTCGGGTGAAAGCAGGTTTTGGAAATTAATGCGCAGGCAGTCACCAATATTCATGCGCAAGGCGATAGGACGAGCACGCTTGCCTTCGCGAAGTCTCACATTCCCCTGGACGAGTCCTTTGTTTGGATCGATCGGCACAACGTCGCGTCTGAGCGCGAAGATCATACCGCCCGGATTTACCGCGCCCAGCCGGTTATAGAAAAAGGGCTGGTCGAAGGCGACGACTTTCGCAAGCTTGCATTGCGCAGGCGGCGCGGGCGCCCCTGTCGTAAACGGCGGCCGGATGAGTACTGTCACCGGATCTGACGTGTAGATCGGACCAGCAGTGCTGAAAGCTTTTGCGGTTAAGGCAAAGTTAGTATTCGCTGTGATGCCGGCGCCTGCATTCGTCCAGACAACTCCGAAGGGCGCTCCGAGGTCGGTCCCAATCAATTCGCCGTTGGCGTAGAACTCGACACGGTAGACCGAACCGACTGAACCCGCCACAGTGGCCGCGACATTGATGTCGATCGGCACACGATAGCTCGAGCCGCCGATAGGCGTGGTGATTACCACTTCTCCAGCCGGCATCGCGGCTGGCGCAATGCTGGGATCTGCCGAAGAAGTTAAGATTGCGCTGGCGGATTTCCCGCCTATCAACGCTCCAAACGCCGACGATTCGGAAGGTTCCTCACTAGTTGATCGCGGTGGTGAATTCGCGTCGTTTTCTTTCGCACCTTCTTTCGCTGTCCCGCTCGCGATGCTGTCACTTGAGCCGGCGATCGGCTGACCAGTTGCGGCAGGTCTTTCTTTGCGGTTCGCCAAGCTGCCCGGATCGGCAGCGCTATCGCTTAACAAGTACGTTTCCGCGTTGAGCAAGCGTGGCGTCTTCATGCTTCCAACTTGCGCATGGACACTCGATATTGAAATAAGCGTGAACAGGAAAAGAACTGGCAAGGATCGCAACGAACGGGAATTCATGAGGTTCCTCCTTGGTACCCATTGGAAAGACAGTTGCCAAAGCGGGCGGCAACCCGTTTCGAGATGAATTCAAGCGGCGAAACGCAGGCTGGCCGTTCCGTTAGTTTCGATCCCTTTATCGGAAACTAACCAACGGGGATTGCCTGGTCGTATTGTCAAAAACTTTTGAGGGTCAGCGCGTTACAACGTAACTAACATCGCTTTAAGGGAGAGAGCAAGCGATTTACAACAGACATGCAAGACAGGTTTGAGAGTATTGCAGGTGAAGGACAAAGTCGATACACAACATAAAAACTCAACAATCAAAACAACGATTCAACAACACCATTGCAAGGAATGGGATGTGAACCACTAGCGTTCCGTAATATTTCGTGAAGGAGAAAGCTCCCAATTCGGAAGGTTGAGGGCGACAAAAAAATCAGGAGTATAATCCAGCTCCACATCGAAATAGTTTCAAGCAAATGTGTTAGGTCGGTCGCCTTTGATATCCCCCACCGGTCCTGTCTCCTTAAAAAGAAAGGTCTCCTCATGTCTCGCGTTGCTCGCCCTACTAGCGCATCCTTAGTTAACTTGTGTCTGCTCTTAATTGCTCTCGGACTAATTTCAGTGACCCACGCTTCGGGCCGGGGCAAACCTGCACGAGCTGCAGCGCCGCCGAACCCCTACTTGTACGGTCAATGGGAACCAAGTTTTACGTCACCGTCATCAGTTGTCAGCCATGCATCCGTATTGCCAAATGGCAAGGTACTGCATTGGTCACCGAACCCAACTTTTCCGACCTCAGCGCCGACGTTGAGTCGTCTTTGGACTTGCGTTCTCACCGGTGGACTCTGTAACCCGGACGCGGGCGTGCCCGCCACCAACCTCCAAAATGTTTATTACTACACGTCCGACTTGTTTTGCAGCGGCCATTCGTTTCTGCCGGACGGCCGATTGTTTGCCGCGGGCGGGAACACTTTTGGTTTGCCTAAAGACGGATCGAGGGCGACGACGATTTTCGACCTCAATCCTTCGCCTTCGCCGAGTCCTCCGGCAACGAGCGGGCCACCGATGGCGCACTTTCGTTGGTATCCGACGACGGTCACCTTAGCTAATGGCGAGACAGCAATTCTCTCGGGCCTCGACTGCGAGAATACGGAGCCGCCAGATCCTTGTCCGATCAATAATATTCCGGAGGTGCTAAACGCGGCGGGCAACACCTTACGTACTCTTTCAACGGCTAACGTGGAGGTGCCGCTTTATCCACGAATGTTCCTGGCGTCTGACGGCAGGCTCTTTTACGCGGGACCAAATTCTCCATCTCGTTGGTTGAACACCGCCGGCACCGGCTCCTGGGGCACAACGACCAAACCTTACTTTTGTCCTGTAGATCCTTGCATTACGGATCGCTCCTACGGGGCTGCCGTGATGTATGACGTTAATAAGGTGCTGATGGCCGGCGGAGGACAGCCACCGACTGAACTTTGCCAAACGATCGATTTGACCGACGAAGCTGGCGAGTGGACTCCAACCGAATCAATGCAGCATGCGCGGCGGCACCTGGATCTTACGATTCTTGCCGATGGGAAAGTCCTTGCTACTGGTGGAACTTCGGGCGACGGTTTCAATAATCCGTGTTCGCTATACACAGTCTACCAGGCTGAGTTATGGGATCCCGACAGCGGCAAAAACGGCGAGTGGTCGCCTCTCTCCAGTATGACCAGGCGCAGGCAATACCACTCATTCGCGGTTTTGCTTATTGACGGCAGAGTTTTGGTTGGCGGCAATACCGGATCTGCCGCGACGAAGCAGTGCCCGGAAGGAAACCCTCCTGAATATCAACAAGAGATTTTCACGCCACCGTATCTCTTTAATCCCGACGGCACTCCGGCGACCCGTCCTACTATCAGCTACGCGCCAGACGTCGTGTACTACAATTCGCAGTTCCTGGTTCTTGCTCCCAACGCGGTGAGTATTGACAAGGTAACGATGGTGCGGCTCTCGTCAGTTACACACTCTATCAATTTTAACCAGCGTATCAACCACCTGACTTTTTCCCACGTCGGGAATGGGATACGTGTGAACACACCCGCACACGCCAACCTGGCTCCGCCGGGACATTACATGCTGTTTGTCATTAACAATGCGAAAGTTCCTTCTGTGGCGAAGATCATAAAGATTGAGTAAACATGAAAACCATACTCATTAAGATGAATGCCGCTCGGTGGTGCGCGGCCGGTGCGAAACTAGTCCTGGTTTGTATGGGAATGAGTTTCACGCTGGCTGCGCAGACTTCCTCACCGCAGCAACCGGTTCAGCATCCGGGCAGCCACGCACACACGGCGCCGGCAAGCAGCACAAAAGCAAAACCACGACCAATGCTTTCGATCCCTGATGTGAAAGTGCTTGATCAAGATGGGCGAAGGCTAAATTTCTATACGGACCTGGTCAAAGACAAAGTGGTAGTAATCAATTTTGTGTTTACCAGTTGCAAGACCTTTTGCCCGATGTTGGGCGCTAGATTCTCAAAGCTGCAAACCCTGCTCGGCGAGCGGCTGGGCAAGGACGTATTCCTCATTTCTGTTTCTACTGACCCTGAAACCGACTCTCCCGAAAGACTCAAAGCCTGGGGCGAACAGTTCAAAGCGAAAGCGGGTTGGACGTTGATAACCGGAGAAAAAGAGGAAATCGAAGGACTACTCCAAGTGCTAACGGGCGACGGCCTAAACAAGAATCTCCATGCTCCGCTACTCGCCATCGTAAACGATACGAAGAAGACCCACCGCCGGGCGTATGGGCTCGAGGACCCCGCGCAAGTAATTAAGCTGACTGACGAGTTGGCGAAGTTGCGTGAGTAACGTTAGTGAAGATTTCCTTACCAGGTTTACTCCCTCAACTTACGATGCGGCTGCTAACGCAATAGGAACCTCTTCAACCGGAACATTCTCCATCGTCGTTTCAATTAAGCGATCCACGACTGCTTTAACGTCACCTGTCTCGCGCCACACTTGAAGCTGCTCGTCGGCGGAGGTGCCTCGTTCAAGAATCGTATAAATGTGTTCGATCTCTTTGCGCGACCCCAAATCGTTAACGATATCATCAACAAAATCCAAAAGTTCACGAATGAGATCACGCACCGGCACTTCCTTTCCCTTGCCGAAATCGATCATCTTGCCATCAAGCCCGTAACGCACAGCGCGCCACTTGTTTTCCTCGATCAACATTTTGTGATGGCGGCGGAAGTTTAGATTTTGATCAAGCACTTGGTTGATCTTCGCTACCAGGGCCTGGAAAAGTGCGGCGATGGCTATGGTGTCATCAACGCGGCTGGGAATATCGCAGATGCGAAACTCCAACGTCGGGAAGAACGGATGCGGCCGCACATCCCAATAGATCTTCTTGCCGTCATCGATGCAGCCTGTTTCGATCAGGAGCGCAACGTAGCTTTGAAACGAGCTGTACGACTCGAAATGGTCAGGGATACCAGTGCGCGGAAACCTTGTGAACACTTCGGAGCGATAGGATTTCAACCCAGTGTGCACGCCGAGCCAGAACGGAGAAGAAGTCGAGAGTGCTAAGACGTGCGGCAACGAGTAGCGTACGCCGTTCATGATTTGAATTCGCCGCTCCGGATCGGCGACGCCCACGTGGACGTGAAGCCCGAACGTGAGTAGCGAGCGCGCGAGCATCTGATTCTCTTCAACAATTAGCTCGTATCGTGCATTCTCAAAAATCTTCTGGTCTTGCCAATGCGAGAAGGGGTGTGTGCCGGCCGCGACAATCTCCATTCCCTTTTTGCGCACCAGGCCCGCGAGTATGCTGCGCAAATTTGTGATGTCAGTGCGAGCTTCTTTTATATTTTTGCAGATCCCTGTGCCCACTTCGATCATCGACTGGATCATTTCAGGTTTGACTTGCTCGCCCAGCAGCGTCTTGCCGTCTTCGAGAATTTCAGATACGTGCGAACGCAACTCGCGGGTTTGCGGATCGACAATCTGAAACTCTTCTTCAATCCCAAGAGTGAATTGCTCAAGCATATTTGAGGCGGTTTTCATCTATCCGTTTCTAAATGGCGCCGTGCGCGTAGGTTGGGTCAAGACTTCACTATCAATCGCGTCTGGCTTGCGACCATTTCTTGAACATCAATTGATGAGAACGGCGGGCGAAGTGGCGTTGACCTGATTCTGACGTTCCGCTTTCCGCGACTGAACCGTTCATCGGCAGTCTGTCGTCGGCTTGACCCTCTACGAGCCATGGGTTTAGGAGCCCCCAACCGATTAGATCAAACGGGACAGGCGCGGAAATAGTTGGTGGATTAGGAACGATACTCGTTTGCTGTGGCGCCACTGGAGCTATTTCTACTTTCAACAGCTCGTTTCTCTCATAGTCTCCCATATGACTTACCTCTAATAATCTCAAGTTAACGTTCAACGGGGTTCAATCAAGACAGAACACTAACTTAAGCAAATCGAGCCGTCTGTGCGCCAGACCGCTTATAGAAAAACATTAGCGCGTATGTGTGCTGCCGCACGGACGCGGACCTCAAGATTCTTTATATTTAGTTACCCGATTTCTGCTTCGACAGACAAAAGAAGGCCCGCAGATGGATAAAGATTCGACCAGTTCGCTCATTCTGGTAGTGGAGGACGTCCACGAGACGCGCGACGGCATTGAAAAATTGCTGGCGGCTGACGGTTATCGTGTGGCGGTAGCCAGAGATGAGCTGGACGGAATAGAAAGCGCGAGGCGCCAGCGTCCTGACCTGATTCTCGTGAGCCTGGCTGGCTTACCCCGCGAAGTTATCATCACCGCACGTGGTGTACGCGAACGTGCGGCAGTAGGCGAGGATGTTCCGGTGGTGGTTTTCTGCATCGAAGAGATTGCTGAGGGCGATGAAGTTGCGATCGGCCAAAATGTGCATGTCACCCGCCCTGACAATTTCAATCAGTTGAGAAGTTTACTCAGTCGCCTGCTGAATGAGATTCCTGTTGCCGCCTGAGATCGAAATAGAAAGAAATTTATGAGTTCCCATAACAAGACAACAAAGCCCTTCATTTTTAGATTTCTGGATGTCAGTCCGAAGGTCCTGCTGGAGTTGACAAATGAGACCACGCAGACCCTCAAGTCAGTCGAGATCTTGACTGTGTTTTTGAAAGATCAGGAAACTCCTGGCGGTGGTCCATCGCAGGCTCACATTAGATTTGACGCAGTAAAGTCGATGCAGCCACGTGAGAAGGCCGTTTTGTCTCACCGAACCTGGATTAATGGACGACCGTCCGATGCAGATAGCGACCAATTGAGTCGGCTCAAAATCATAGCCGGCGAAGTCAACCCATATGTGCTGGACATTTCCTGGGAGGACGAAGAAGGCAGGACCCGTTTTCAACGAATACCGGTCGGTCACTGACACTCGGTTATTGACTTATGTTGTATCCACAACTTGAAGAGAGACTAGTCCACGCGAAACGCGCTCTTAAACAAGCCAACAGAGAAAACATCATTGCGCTCGCTAAACAATACCTCGAACTGCTAGCCGACTACCGCAGTCATCTCTATAAATTGCAGGGCACATCCGGTATAGATCACCGTTCAGCATCTTCATCACTCGAAGATGTTAACGAAACCAGGCAAGAAGTCCGCAGGGCGATAGAAACTACTACGCAAGAACGCACCAGCACCGAGAGGCTTTTGCTGTCGCTTTGCACGGTTAGTGGCTATGAGGCAGTTGAGATATTCAACAGGCTAAATTATGAGGGTCATGGCGATTGGCAACTGCGGGCCAGTGGAGTGAAGTTTGGTGACGGCACTAATAATGATCTACTGACAATCCAGGAAGCTGTGGACATTGCCAGCCTGCTTCGGCGCGACGAATACATCGCAGAAAACTCAGTCCAGGTATTCAAAGAAGCTCGAGCTTGAGAGTTGCTCTCAAACCCAATACTTTTTAGTTTGAGATTACAGTTTGGAGAAGTTGGCGAGCGCGTTCGGCGTCGGCACTGTTAACTACCAACCGGACACCTCCCGTTAACTGGAGATGAGGTTCCATTCCACCGCCATCATCTTTAGAGATGAAAGCTTTCACACCCGAATCCTGAAGCATTTGTTGAGCCATCCCGGCATCAACTTCATTGTCGAAGGTCTTCAAAACTACCATTTGGTCTGACATAAGTTTCTCTCTGGATCAGTTTTCACTGCATCACTTGAAGATACTGTCGAAGCCCCGCGCCGAGTCGCCCCGGCGTTTGCGAAATTCGCTGACCCAGGACTGAACCGTTGTGGTCCACCTGGTTGGACCAGGAGGAGCGGCCTTAACCGGAATCGCCGGAACGTTACGCTCATCGTTCTTGATAATCCTAATTGTACCCTTTGTGTTCATGTCTGTAACTCAGATCTGGATTGTTTATTGCCGATGGTACATATGTGAAGACTGGGTTTGAATTGATCGGCCGCACGAGACGCTGCGGCCCGGCTGGAGCTCATTCAGGCGACGGCGTATTGAGGCTGAGAAAAGAACTTCGTGATACTTCCAATCAGGCCATCGATGTCGGGCTTGGTAACGTAAGCGGTGGCGCCTGCCTCAAGTCCCCTCTTTTTGTCAGCTTCGTAAGCCGCGCCGGAAAAGAAAAGAATCGGCGTGTCCGGATCGACGTTTCGGAGACGCCGGCACAATTCAAAGCCGTCAAGATCCGGTAGCCAGGCGTCCAGCAAATATAAGTCGAAGCGTTCTGCTTCAATGGATGACAAAGCGTGCGCGGCAGTTCCCACGCCTTTGGTTTCAATCTGCCAATACTTCAGCAGTACACTTAACATCTCCCGAGAGTCTTCGTCATCGTCGACGCAAAGGACTCGCGGCGGGGAATTATTGGGCACATGGCCTCCTAATTGGGTAATCAAGCGGAAGTGGACCTATAGAATAAACCAGCGAAATCGATTGGTCTGTGCGCTAACACACATACATAAAACACACCTCATTGTTGTCCGGAACGATAGCGATGGGCCTCAAACATGATAAATACCAGCTCAAATTCGCCTGCAAAAGCGGGCTCTTTTTACTACCTCGCCACTCTCTGTGTGTTGGCGCACAGACTCGCAAGTTCATTTCGTTGTAGATCTAGACCTCGATTCAAACAGCGTTATCCATAAGGAGTCAGTAATGAGCGAAGAAACACAACAAGGCGTGAACACGAATTCTTTGCAATTCAAAAAAGGCGTTGAAGCCGGACTCAATTCCAAAGAGGACACAAAGAATTGGCAAGCGGGGAATGTGCTCGGCCAGGAATTGAAGGATGGAGACACAGCACCCGAAGATGGAGGCCTTTTTAAGGAATCCTCGACTCCGCTTTTCATGGAACACACTACCGGAGGAGATAAAGGAAACGCCCAGGATGAGAAAGATGAAACGGAAGAATAGGCACGTGCGAATTCAAATTGGAAGTGCAACGGCTTTTGATACGCGCCATCGTAGGTCGAAATTGCACTTCAAACCTTGAATTCCACCACGTCTTGTTTTGCGGCACTGTTCCTGGGCCTATTCTCAGCACTAACCAACCGGGGTGGAGTGTGATGAAACTATTTGCCAGGGCTGCTCGAGTTGTTTCTCCAACAAGTTGGTATAGGTATATGCCCCGCTGATGTCTCGACCCTTATAATTCCCTCTGACCATGAAGCGACCAGCCATCACGGCAGTCGTTCCGTAAACGTGAACAGTTAGTTCGCCGGTAGACAGCGACTCGAAGGCAATATCTCCGGACTTAATGTCTGCGAGTTCTTGCTGTTTGTTGGTGAATTGACCAAAAGGAGCCGTGAAGACGAATCCATCAGTCCAGATGCGGTCAAACAGCTCGGTGTCACCTTGCAAGAAAGCAGCAACCCATCCACGATCCAAGTCCTTGAAGTCCTGTTCTATCTCGGTACTGTGAGTTTCTTTCTGCTCCGTTGCACTTCTTTCTGTGATAACAACCATATCCATAGTATCCGCTTTCGAAATTGCAGTTGATTGTTAGGTAAAAAGGCCGCGCGTCATTCGGGTGACGCGCGACCGTTGCGAAGGCCGGCCGGACATACTGCGCCCGGCCAGTGCCCTCATTAGTTCAATCTCGGGGCGCTAGCCAGAATCGTTAGTTCAGTGCCGCTCGGAAGTTCCAGATTGTCCTTCCCAGTAACGTAAACTGAGCCTGCTCCGCCAGCTGCGCCAACAACCGCACCAATTACTGCGCCCTTCGCGCCACCGGCAATAGCGCCGATGACGGCGCCGATCGCCGTACCAATGCCCGCACGCTGTACCGTCTGCGTGGTCTGGTTGTCGCCTTGCGCACTTCCTTCGTTGTCGACTCTAACTGTATCGCCATTCGTCATTTGGACGCTCTTGAGCGCGCCGGCGAACCTGTAGGTTTGACCGTTCCGCAAGCGGATCGTGTCGAAGTTGAGCGACATTCCGGAACGGCCAGAAAGGCGACCTCCCTCGTCGATCGCGCCCACCGTACCTTCGATGGTTGCGCCTTGATATTGACCAGGTTCGCGCACGGTCATGGTAAACCGGTCGCCCTGCTTCGCATTTTTTGTGGTGAGGTCATTATTTAGAACCGCCACCACAGTTTCACCATCTCGCACCAGGAATTCACCGTTTGAACCAGTGTTGCCGGCCAAAACAGGCTGCGAGTTGTTATAGACATTCCACTGTGCGGCACCGGAAGTCCGGTCATAAACACTATCAACAACCACAGGTTGAGTTAGACGATCAGAATAAATCTGACGTCTTACTCGCAGGCGGTTGTTGTCGGTAGCATCGAACGTGACATTGAAATCGTTTTCTCTATAGCCGTTTGAACTAACGACTAACTGGTCGCCGCGCAGAGTTGCCGTAACGAGTGACGATCTGTTGCCAAGTTGTTCCTGCCGTTCGCGGCCGTCAGCCTCAAATGTTGTTTGCCCCGCGAGCGAAGAGCCGATGGTCACCGTCGTGCCACGTCGCTCAATCGCCAGCATCTGAGGAGACTCCAGTCGAGGTAAGATCCGATCAAACACGTTCTGTCGTTCGTTTTCAGATAGATTTCGCGTCGCACTTTCGGCGATCTCGCGGGGATTGTCGCTGCGCGTCGAATCCAACCTGAAGGTTCCACTTAAACCGCTGTCTGAGTTGTGAACTGGTTGGGTATTCACCCCGTTATTCAAACTTGCAGTTAGGTTGTAGGCGCCGGCCAGGGTGTTTAGATCTCCACGCAACGTGGCCCAATCGCTTTGTGCCCGGTCAGTAAGACGATTCGCACCCATGTAAGTGTCGATCGGAGTGGCACTAGCTAACACGCGCTCGACATACTGATTTACAGGCTGCCTGGAGTCGAACCGATTACGCAGCTGAGCCGTCGCATTCTTGAAGCCTCTAACTGAATTGTTCATGTTGCTCTCACCTGTGGTCCTATCGTAGCGACTCTCCGCAAAAGCATCTGTGAGACTTACCCGGAACGTGTCACCACCGGTGTCGATTCGCTGAATTAGCTGAGCGAGTTCGCCAGCAGACAAACGCGGGAAACGGTTGGAGTTTGAGTTGACCACCGGAAAAGTTTGCCGGTTCCACTGCCAACTTACGCCATACAAGTTCGCGAGCGTGTTTAAATCAGAACGAACCGCGGACCAATGGTTCTGAACCTGGGGACTCAGCCGATTGCGAGTCATGAACCCATCAATCAGTGATGCCTTTTCCAATATGTTTTCTACGCCCGCGGCAGTCGCGCGTCTGCGCGCATACTGATTCCGGAATTCCGCAACAGCGTTCACAAAATCGGTTTTGAAACCGTTGATGTCATTTTCGGGTTGCGTTTGGTCGATGGTCCCGTGGAGCATCGACCCGTTGAGACTGGTGCGAAACCGAGCAGAGCTGCGGTCAAGTTGTTGAATGGCGACGCCGGTCTGACGATCCATCCTACGGGAAGTCTCTCGTTGCGCCTGCGCGCTCACACTTACAATTGAGAGTGCCAAAAGGATTAACACCGAACTAGTACGTTTCAAATTCTTCATTTTTCATCTTTCAGCTCCGGGAGCTTTGACCAAGTTTTCCTAAAACACACGTCACCAGATATTAATTGCACCAAACAATGTGAACTCTATAACGGGGTGCTGTGGACGCGGGGATTACGGCTGTTCTTCAGCCTCTCTGAAAATCACAAGCGGCTCAAGAAGAAGGTTGCTGGCCCGATCCCCGATTCGATAGGTAATTTCTAAAGCAGAGGCTAAGGAATTTATAGCAGTTGGCAGAATAAAGGTCTGTGCGCTACCACACATACCGGAAGGCGCGCCGGAAGATAATTTGTGTTACAGACGAACCAGAAAGGAATGACTAGTTATTTCGCGCGGAACGAAGCTTTTGAAACCTAATTGACATGGTTTGCTTGAATCGTTCGCTCCGCCGTAAACTTTGGCCCAATGGGACTCGAAGCGACATAAAGGACGCTGGTCTGCCGCGTTAGGACAACAAGCTTAGGTTAATTAGACGTGCGAATTCTACAAATAGCGATAGGCATAATCCTGCTGGGTGGTGCCGCATGGACCATGGTCAGAACTTATAAGGGACGCGGTACGTCGTCGTTTCTCACTCTTGCGTTCGCCGTGTTTCTTGTGGGATTGGGACTGTTTTTCCTGTTTGGAACTTTTGGAGCGATTTTCCGAGAGTTCAGATTCGGCTCAGATTGGATTAGATGAGTTTGCGGTTCCCCCGCCTGATGCAAAACCCGGAGCGGTAACGACGGGATGTTAGCTCTCAAGTTGAATCTACCATCCGCTCACTACCGGTCGCGGTTCTACAACTGTAGTTACCCGAGCAGTCGATCAAACTCCTCCTTAACAACCCGGTAACACTCACACACGGTGTCTTCGAGCTTCCCGCGGTCCAGTATCTTGATATGACCGCGGACGTAACTAATCGCTCCCGAATCCTGCAAGCGACCGGCGGCCACCGTAACGCCTTCGCGCCGAACGCCCAACATGTCGGCAATCAGTTCCTGAGTCATCACCAACTCATCTGACGGAATGCGGTCGTGGCTTAGCAACAACCAGCGGCAGAGTTGCTGCTCCACCGAATGGAGACGATTACAAACTGCGGTCTGTGAGATCTGTGTGATTAATGCCTGCGTATAGCGCAACAGCAAGTGCTGGAATTTCCCACCAAGCGCGAATTCGTCCTGCAGCAGCTTCGCCTTCATTCTCACGGCGCCACCGGCGCTTTGGACAACAGCCCGGTTGGGCATGGTGCCACCGCCCATAAATAGAGCAATGCCGACAACGCCATCGTTGCCTGTCAAACCCATCTCGGCACTGGTGCCGTTCTCCATCGTGTAAAGCAGGGAAACGATTGATGTCGTAGGGAAAAAGACATAGTCGAGTTGTCCGCCGAATTCATAAACAACTTCACCAAGAGAAAATGACACCTCGTGCAGTTGTGGGCGCAGGCGTTCATACTCGTCAGGCGGAAGCGCCGCGAGCAACCGGTTTGCAGTCTGCTCATTCTGGATAGCAACTACAGACATGATCAATTCCCAGGCGTTACGATCTTAGAAACAACGCCCATCGGCAAGGAAGCTGAATTGTATTCCAGGGACGAATGACCGATCAATATCCATCCGAACTGGAAGAACACTGTCGAAGGCCAAGGATTGTTCAAGTAGTCGGAAATGAGGAGGGAGCGATCAAGTCGGGGACAGTTTTCGTAGTATTGTTGCTGCTTTTTGTCGCCAACAACCTTTGACCTCAGCAGATGATCATTCCTGCGTTTTCTTCGCGTCATAGCCTCGCAAAAAGTCAACAGGTTCGGCCGGCGACCCAAACAGCCGGCGAAAACGCTCAGCATCAAACATTTTACGCGATCAGCGAAGTCGCGTCGATCGGCAAATCCGGCACCGCGACCGCATTAGGTGTCTTGAAATCGTCAACGGCTTTCGACTCGTCTTCGTAGACATCAAAAACTGTAACGAGCTTTGTCATAGTCATTATTTCCAGCAGGCGTTTGGTTAAATTAACCAGCTTCATCGCCCCACCCCTGTTATTTAAAGCTACTTGCCCGGAGACAAGCTCGCCGAGGCCGCTCGAGTCAATGTAAGCGACTCGCGCCAGGTTCAGGACGACCCGATTTCGACCTTCCGCACTCAAGCCGATGATCGCCTTGGCAAACGCGACACTACTTCCATCGATTCTGATATTGCCGTCAATGTCCAAAATGGTTACGTCACCGATTTGACGCTCCCTGATCTTAAGGTTGCTCATAACCGGAGCCTACGCTCGCGAGGTCTATATGTCAAGTGTACAATATAGGCTACATCGACAATATGTTTTCTATGTGGTATATGTCTGATACGCGAGATATAGTTATGATTAAGATTCAAGTTGAAGATTTGCTGAAAGGTCACGAGCGCACTTTCTATTGGCTGGCTAAGCAGACGAGCATCAGTCACACAACGTTGTGGCGCCTGAAGAAGGGCAAAGCCTTCGGAATTAATTTCGACACGCTCGAGAAGCTTTGCCATGCACTTGACTGCCAACCCGGCGACCTGCTCTCGCTTACCGGACGGAAAAAGATCGGTAAAGGACGAAGTTCAAAACGACCCCTCAGCGACGTAATCATTAGTAAACGACCTTAAAACGCCCGAATGGGAGAACGAAGAAGGAGATCCAGATAACTTATGAGGACGAATATCCAACCACTGCACGATCGCGTAATCGTGAAACGCATTGATGAAGGCGAGCAGGTCCGCGGCGGCATCATCATCCCTGACTCGGCCAAAGAGAAGCCACAGGAGGGCGAAGTAATCGCCACCGGGCTGGGAAAGTACAAAGAAGACGGCACCCGCCAGCCGCTTGATGTTAAAGCAGGCGACCGGGTCTTGTTCGGCAAGTACAGCAGCTCGGAGATCAAAGTCGACGGTGAAGAGCTGTTGATCATGCGCGAGGATGAGCTGCTGGGAATCATTCAACGCGCAGGGGCAGCTGCCGGCGGCAAAAAGAGCAGATAGATTTTGGTGTAACGCAAGCTGTTAGTTTGCGTTTTCAACCAGGGTGCCAATGAAGACCCAACAGGTCTGCATTCCTGGACCGCAAATTAATACTTTGCGTTACAACTTGGTGCTGGAGAAAAGAAGAAGATTATGGCAAAGCAAATAGTTCATGGCGAAAAGTCGCGGGCAGCAATTTTGCGCGGCGTGAATCAACTCGCCGATGCAGTCAAAATCACGCTGGGACCAAAAGGTCGCAACGTCGTTCTGGATAAGAAATACGGCAGCCCGACGATCACGAAAGACGGCGTGACAGTGGCGAAAGAGATCGAACTGAAAGACGCGACTGAAAATATGGGCGCACAGATGGTGCGGGAAGTAGCGTCGAAGACCAGCGACGTCGCGGGCGACGGCACAACCACGGCGACGGTACTGGCCCAGGCGATTTTCCGCGAGGGCGTAAAAACTGTAGCCGCCGGAGCAAACCCGATGGCCTTGAAGCGCGGCATCGATAAAGCCGTAGAGCGGGCTACTCGAGAGATCAAGAAAATGTCGAAGCCAGTTACGGGAGAAATGATTGCGCAGGTCGGTACGATCTCGGCGAACGGCGATCATACGATCGGCGCTTTAATTGCCGAAGCAATGCAAAAGGTCGGCAAAGATGGCGTCATCACCGTCGAAGAATCGAAAACGATGGACACTTCTTTGGAAGTTGTCGAAGGGATGCAGTTTGATCGCGGATACCTCTCGCCTTACTTCGTGACAGACGCCGAAACGATGAAAGTCGTCCTCGAGAATCCTGTCGTTCTCCTAAGCGAGAAAAAGATTTCGTCAATGAGAGACATGCTGCCCATTCTCGAGCAGGTGGCGAAGGTGGGCAAGCCAATTCTTATTATCGCTGAAGATGTTGAAGGCGAAGCGTTGGCGACTCTGGTGGTCAACAAACTGCGTGGCACGCTCAATGTAGCAGCAGTGAAAGCGCCGGGCTTCGGTGATCGGCGCAAGGCGATGCTCGAAGACATTGCGGTTTTGACAGGTGGCAAAGTCATTAGCGAGGACCTCGGCATAAAACTCGAGAACGTCAAGATTGAAGACCTCGGCACTGCCAGGCGTGTGACAATCGATAAAGACGACACGACTATTATCGATGGCGGTGGCGACACGGCTGATTTGCACGGTCGTGTAAAAACGCTGAAGGCACAAATCGAAGACACCTCGTCTGATTACGATCGGGAAAAACTACAGGAGCGACTCGCAAAACTGGTTGGAGGTGTCGCGATAATTCGTGTGGGCGCAGCCACTGAAACTGAACTCAAAGAGAAGAAGGCACGCGTTGAAGACGCTATGCACGCGACTCGCGCGGCGGTAGAAGAAGGTATCGTGCCGGGCGGTGGCGTAGTGCTAATTCGTGCAGCGAAGGCATTAGACAAGTTCAAGTTGTTTCAGAACGATGAAAACGGCCAGGTAATCGGCGATGAAGACGAGCAAATTGGCGTCAATATCGTCAAGCGGGCGTTGGAAGAGCCGCTACGTCAAATCGTTGCAAACGCCGGCAAAGAAGGCGCGGTGATCGTTGAGAAGGTCCGATTGGAAAAGAACCCCAACATTGGCTACAACGCGGTTACCGAGAAGTTTGAAGATTTAGTGGCCGCAGGCGTAATCGACCCTGCGAAAGTTACGCGTTCGGCGTTACAAAACGCTGCGTCGATCGCGGGGTTGATGCTCACAACTGAAGCGCTCATTTCTGAGTTCCCCGAAGACGAGGCGCCGGGAGCCATGTCAGGCGGCATGGGCGGCGGAATAGGAATGTAATCTCACTGCAAACCGGGAAGCTTGTGGTCAGCATCGCTTCTGTTAACTCATTCAGAAGAAGAAGGAAGCCAAGGGCGCGCGAAAAATCGCGGCTTTAATTGAGGGCCAAAGAAATTGCGCGGCATGAAAAGACCTCCGGGTTTTCAGAATAATCCGGGGGTCTTTTATTACGATTTGGCTTTGAGAATTCCAACCGCAGTTCTGCCAGTTGATCGGCACAGTGAGCCGCCTTGTAGGACGACAGTTAACCTCCTGCTCACCAGGAGCCGCAACGCTGAACCCGCAACTTAGATCTGTTGACTTCTCGATCCGAGGGTTGTAGCGTTCCCGCAGAACTCACAATCGCGGTGATCTCCGTCGGTAGGAGAATCACAAACCAGTCTCATCGGGTCTCAAGGAGTCTAAAGAACCCCAAACTCACAAACTCATAAACAACAAACTCTCTGGGCGTGCGACTCAGCACCAGTCAGAACACACGCCTCCACAATCTCAGAACCTTTCCCAGCCAAAGGAGAATGAAATGTTAATTCTACGCCAGCAACGAACACGTCTACTTTTACCAGGTTTGGCAATACTGATTATTCTGGTCGCGTTCGCCCAAACTTCGTTCAGCCAGCATTTAACACAAGCGTGGTCGGAGACGGTTAAGAACAATGAGCCGACTCGAATTAAGTTCACCTATAAAGGCCAACTCAAAGAGGACAGCATGCCTGCCCACGGCACATATGCCTTTCAATTCGCGTTATACAACAACCAAAGTGGTGATCATAAGCTGGCACTCGCAACCAAAGACTATGTTGTTTTGACAAACGGATCATTCACCATTCAGCTCGAGTTCGTTAGTGCCGACTTCAGCAACAATGAAGTGTGGCTGGAGCTCGGTATGCGTCCGGCTAACAGCGCTGGGCCATACAAAACACTTTCTCCACGCCAGCGAATGCCGAAAGACCCAACGCCGACGGCAGCAATGCTGGTTGGCAACCCAGTTAGTTTCGCGCAGACGTCTGATCCAATATCCACTACGATTCCGCCACAAGATTCAGCGACGTGGATCAAGACCGAGGGAACTGTACGACTCGCGAATAGCACGGACAATGTTGGTATCGGCACGGAGCAACCAAAAGCAAAGTTGGATGTTAAAGGCGACATTCATGCGAGCGAGTCCCTTCGAGTTGGAAATTCGGTAGGCATATTTCAAGCGGGCGCCTTGAACATCATTGAAGTGGATTCGAATCCGCTCGCCATTGGTTTTAGTAACCCAATGTCGGCGAATCCAAACCCAATAGCGTTCTCGGCAATTCAACTCGGAATCGGAACGACAAACCCAACCACCACTCTCGATGTAAATGGCCGGGCTCGAATCCGAACGCTGACAGGTAACGCCTCTCTTAACGACGTGGTTGTTGCAGATCCAAACGGCATCCTTTTTCGCCGACCGGCGACCACGCTCGGTGGGGGCAACAGTTGGTTATTGACCGGCAACGCATTAACGGGAAACGAATTCCTCGGGACCATCAGCAATCATCCTTTGCGACTCTTCACCAACAACACCGAGCAGATGAGGATACTGGCCAACGGCAACGTTGGCCTCGGAACGACCACTCCTAATCACAAGTTGGTATTAGGCTCAGGCAACATATTCATGCCGACTGCAAATGGTGGTACAGATGGAAATTTATACTTCGGTGGGGTGACAGATAGCAGCCAGGTTGGTATGAGGCTGTTCGGCGGCGTGGTAAACACGTCAACGCCAGGTGGGTTCATCGATGTAATGGTCAATCCCACGAACCTTGCCGATGGGCTGAGATTCCGCGTTGATGCGAGTAATGGTGGCTCAGAAAGAATGCGCATTACCGCGGCCGGCAACGTCGGCATTGGTACCCCGGCCCCCGCAGCTCGTTTAAGTGTGGGGAACAACACGTTTCAGGTAGATGCCTTCGGAAATCTGATCAGGATCAACAATGTGACCTACTCGTGGCCCACATCCCAGGGCACACCGAACACAATTTTAACCAACAACGGCTCGGGCTTCCTGTCCTGGGCCCCCGTACCAACTGGTGGCGTGACGGGTAATTGTCCTTCCGGCGCTAACGTGGTGCCTAAATGGTCTTCCACTTCAGCACTCACGTGCAGTCAAATTTTTGATAATGGGACAAATGTCGGTATTGGGACGACGAGCCCCAACGAGAGATTGGAAATTACAGGAAATCTCCGTTTGCCCGCGAGTACCGCCACAGTGGGAGTCATTAAGTCCGGCGGCAACCGATTCATTCACAGCTTCAACGGTCCCAGCAACTTTTTTGCCGGCGTGAACGCCGGCAACTTCACCGTCTCAGGAACCGCAAACACTGCCGTCGGCGGCAATGCGCTCATATCGCTTAGCACAGGACCCGGGAATACCGCCATCGGATTCCAAACACTCCGCGCAAATACAACCGGAGCTAATAACACTGGGTTAGGAAGTTTATCGCTCACCTCTAATGTTAGTGGTAATAACAACACCGCAGCAGGGTTCTTTGCTCTTCAAAACACGACAGGGAGTAACAACACTGGTCTGGGAACCAGTACGCTCGTCTTCAACACAGTCGGCAGCAACAACACGGCCGTGGGTTCGAACGCCGGAGGAACCATAGGCCTTATCGGAGGATCAAGAAATGTATTCATCGGCGCCTTTGCCGGCAACGTTCTTGCCAATGGATCAGACAACATCTATATCAGTCACAACGGAGCTGCTACTGAGTCCAACACGATTCGGATAGGAACTAACAGCACCAGGACTTTCATTGCAGGCATTCGCAATGTCACCACCGGAGTGGCCAATGCCATCCCAGTAGTAATTGACAGCAATGGACAGTTGGGAACCGTAAGTTCCTCTCGCCGCTTCAAGGAACACATTGAAGAGATCGGCGCTGCCAGCGAAGTCCTGTATCGCCTGCGTCCAGTCAGTTTCCTCTACAAGCCCGAATACGGAGGCCGGCCTGACTTGCCGCAGTTTGGGCTGATTGCCGAGGAGGTGGCCAAGGTCGCGCCGGAATTGGTCGCATATGACAATGACGGCAAGCCGCACACGGTGAACTATCAGTTTCTGTTGCCTCTGCTGCTCAATGAGATGCAGAAGAAAGATGCTGAAATTGAAAAGCTGCAAACGAGGCTGGATTCCCTCGAAAAGGTCGTCAAGGATTTAAGAAAGAAATAGGAACCGGTTAAGAGAATCTCTCGCTTCTCAAATGCAATTGGACTCGCAACATCGTTGCCAATAGAGGCAAGAGTGCTGGTGTAGTTTCACTTTAGCGTTGGTCAAGTCAAACTCCACCAGTGCCCAGGATGAGTAACGCTTTTTGTTTGTTTCGTAAGGTGATATAAGCCGCTACCTGGCTCCTACTGCTGTTACAAACGTTGTGAACGTTTCATCAACATTGACGTGAGATCACAGCTCATGACAAACAAATCCCCACGCAAAAAACTTATCGCGCACATTTGTGGCGCGCTCATGATCGCCCTGTATTGGATCTGCGTCGTGCAGGCGCAGGTTCTCGTGACAGCGGTGCGTGATGGAGGCGGCAACCTGAAACTGATTAGCTGGAATGAGAATGGAACACGACTCAACGGCGACGGAGCGCAAGCAGGCGCTGTGGGAAACATTTCAGCAGTACGGCTGGGCACTTCTGATCAGATGGTGACCGCCGTCAGAGACGGCGCCGTGAACCTGAAAGTGATCGTATGGCGAGTTGCCGCTAACGGCCAGATCGAGCGGCGCGAAAGCGCTCAGGCCGGATTCGTAGATCTGATCGCAGTCGCCTCAAATCCAACGGGTGATCGTCTGGTCACGGCAGTACGCGATGGCCAGCAACAACTGAAAGTAATCCTTTGGGCCATAACTCCTGTCGGAGGAATCATGCGATTAGGACATGGTCCGCTGATACATGGCCAACCGGAGACTGCAAATCGCGCTATCTCGCTTACGTTCGTTGGTACGTCAGGGACGCTGGTTGCCAGTGCAATGGCCGACGCTCGCAACAACCTCAAGATCACGACCTGGAGAATCACGAAGTTCGGTTGCGTAACAAAACTGCACGACGCCTCAGCGGGTGAAGTCAGCGAGGTTTCAATGACGGCACAAGACGGTAGTCGCCTGGTCACGGCCGTGCGTGACGGCGCCAACAATCTCAAACTCATCGCGTGGAACGTTGATCAGGATGGAAGGATAGTTCGCGCCCAGGAAGCCCAGGCTGGTACCGCGAGTCATATTGCTGCCTTCCCTCTCTTCGGTTCTCGACTGGCGACGGCGGTTCGCGATGGCAGCGGTGATCTAATAGTGATTACCTGGGACGCCTCGCCGTCGAAACCAAGAATCGACCGGGTGGCTGAGGCAAGGGCCGGAGATGTCAGTAGGATTGCGGGCTGTGCAACGCGAGTTAACTCCAGCGCGCCAACGATCGTGAAGTTTCAAACGTCAGTCCGGGACGGGAGCAACAATCTCAAAATCATTCCCTGGCGATGGAACCCGGCGACCACCGTTATTAATCGTTTTTCAGCAGGCGAAGCTTCCGCTGGGGCCGTGACCGTGATCTCAACAGTCTGCTTCTAACAGGAGACTGTTTACCCCGGGTCAACAGCAGGACGATTCGCATCAAAGGTCGTTTTGAATCTCAATACGATAAAGCCCGGGTCTCTCGTGTCTGGCTCACCAATGGCAACGAGCACGCGAACGTTTCCTCGAACAATCCCCGTCCGAGTTCGGCAAAGATCGCTAAATTGAACCCCGAGGTGCGCGTCATTCCCTTCGCGCACTTCAACCACGGTTTCTTCGAAGAAGACTGGCACGTTGGGAGGAGGTGCCGTCTTCAGCCTATGCTGCGACCCGTCATCGCTGTCCCCGAGTTCCGGGTGACGGTCGGTCACGATTTTGAGTGATCTAACATCCTCAATGGTTATGACTGCGAAGCTACGTGTTCGCGGATCGTACGTGAACGGAATTTCTACTTTCTCGAAGTGCGGGTATTCAACCCACGGCCTCCAGTTAGGTTGAAAATCGGGGACTCCGTCATCGTCCACGTCAAAATCATAGTGACAAAACTCCGTGAAGCGATTGATTGCCCCATCCTGAATAATCATCAACTCGACATCAAGATTGCTGTTCGGCGTGTTTCGCCACCAGATTGCTTCCGCGGGATGTATTTCCCTTTGGCTTTTGTTACCGACATCTCGCACCCATGGTCCATACATGCAAATCTGTTTATCGGTCAGCGGCGAATCGCCAGTAGGCGGAAAAATCCGGTTGTTTCTCAGAGCGAGCGCCGGCGTTATTTCACCTTCAACCTGTCCGGCCCCAACGAAGGGAGCAAAAGCTGCGCTGGGCACAACACTTAAATTCCAATCAAATTCCAAATCTTCAGGGTGAGCCTCGGTCTCCACAACATACTTCTTAAGACGACCGCCGACGGTGGCTCTTAAGCCAGTAATCGGCACCCAGGGAGCCTTCAGAGATGCAATCCTAAAAATGTTGTGGTGTCTAAGATTCTGAACATTGACGCCGAATTGGTTTGCAATGACAAACCGAGAATCAAGGATGAATTGTTCCGAGCACGCGGGAAGCGTATTCAATCGCACGAGCGTATCTTCGGGCTGCTCCTGACGCAAAGTGGGTATAAGAGAAAGAACCAGAATCGCAGATGCACAAAAGGATGTGGCTTTCATAATTAATCTGCCTATCCAAGCAATGCCGCCGGTTAGTATTTCATTCGCGATTTCGCCTGCGAGATTCGTGGCGAACAGAGCCAGCGTTAAGTTTAGATCATGGTTTCTCGCTGCTTGCGCTTTGTTGGCGAAGCCGCTGAATGAGTTTCTTAATTAGCTCGGTGTCTTTTGAGTCGGGTTGTACCTTTAAAAACAGCTCCAATTCGTCGGCGGCTTCCTTGTGTCGCTGGAGCTGGTTGTACACCAGCGCCAGCTGCCAGTGCGCGTCCGCAGATTTCGAACCGGCTAATTGATCCGCCTGCTTTAGATAAGTTTCCGCGTCTTCCAACTTGCCGGTCTGACGCAATAACATTCCTAACCACAGATTGGCGTTGACCGATTTTGGCTTAAGCACGATCGCACGACGCATTGATTCGACCGCTTGAGGCAATTGTTTGACACCGTGTTGGGCCACAGAGAGCGCGTATAGACTTGGATAGGCTTGCCGGTTGACCTCACTTGCTTTGGTCAACACGGGAATCGCGCGATCGAAGTCCTGCTGCTTCAGATACTCGCTGCCCAGCAAATGAAGTGCATCGAAGTAATCCGGAAAGATCTCGATCGCTTTTTCGAGGGCAGCGATGCTTTCCTTTTGGCTGTCGGATTTCTCAAGCAGCTCAGCCCCGCGCTCATACTGCTTCCGCGCTTCATTGGGAACCTCCTGAACAAAAACCACGCGCCCGGACGCGGTCATTGACCCCGAGGTTTGTTTGTCAACGAGAACAAAATCGATCTGTTCGAAAGCACGCGTGCGCTCGAGCAACACTCGTTGCGTTTGGCCAATGAGAGTGGTTCCGTAAGTCTGCACGCGAACCTGGAAAGCCCCGGTTGTTAGTCTCCGAAAAGCATAAAGCCCGGAGCCATCAGTTTTTGTTCTTAGAATTACGGAGTCTACGTCGTTGAGAAGTTCAACCTGAAGATCAGGAATTGGGTTACGGCGCTCGTCATA
Organism: Pyrinomonadaceae bacterium; assembly: GCA_963730985.1. Classification (GTDB taxonomy): domain Bacteria; phylum Acidobacteriota; class Blastocatellia; order Pyrinomonadales; family Pyrinomonadaceae; genus PSRF01. The sequence continues at coordinate 155,455 of CAVSTX010000002.1, read as the reverse complement.
GACGTGTCCACTGATTGAGTTGGCCTGTAATACGAAAATACTAGCGGAAGTCTCAGTGAGAACTGGATTCGCTCGCCAGGGCGCGCCGTTCGTGTCGCAAGAAGGGAATATAGTGAAGATGAACAGGAGGTGAATCATCACGACCTCTTACTGAATTTGAGCCGGATGATTATGCTCGTGGCGGGATGTAGGAAGCAATTTTTTCGGGAAAGTTTACTGGCACCGAAGAAGCAACTATTGATCGACTGAATAGTCCGGCAGTGTCGCGTGAGCAAGAGGAAGCGACATCGTCGGAGTATTACTCTCGAGGTGCTCTTAAAAGAAAAACGTCCCAAGCCCATCGATTGAGCTGAGCGCCATGTATGTCATTGACCTTTGCTCTGTACCTAAATTGATTTCCGTGCTCATCGGTACGCTTGGAGGTTTTGTATCTTAAATCCAACTCAGCCAATCCCAGCTCAATCAACGAATATAGTTCACCGGGTTCTGAAATGCCGTTATGGTTATGATCTTGCCACAACCGAAGAGAGGAGAAAACGGCATCCTCGCGATCTATTGCACCGTCGTCATTCCCTCCATTTGGAATCTTGTCAAACTCGGCTAAAGCGTTAAAGCCATTTGCCGGACTTCTGTCAGGCGGCATTGTTTGTGGCGTGAAATTTCCAAATAATTCTCTGCCATTGTCTATTCGGCCATTTCCGTTTCGATCCAGAGCAAGCCACGCGTCATCGCTCTGGGTCCACGATACTTGAACCGGTTTTCCGCTACCGGTGATGTCAAACTGAACTCCTTGCCCAAGATCTGTGAGACTAAATCCATCACCGGCTATATCAATTACGATGGGTGTCGTACAAACACATCCAGGATCCTGAAAGTCAATCATGCCATCACAATCGTTGTCTTCCCAGTCAGTACAGACAGAACTTTCAGTGTCGCACTGTCCTGCCATCGGGCTACTAATTTCTTCTCCCGATGGCAAGCAGCCATAAACCCAGGTGCAGGTGACCACATCCCAGTAGTATCCGGGTCCAGGACTTGAGAGGCCCGGGGCGCATTCATTGCCAGAGGCCACATATACAGGACAGTACTGCGGAGTCATGAAGTTACGATTTACGCTTTCCACATCTGAAGATTGCACATGGTTGACCGGCCGTGTGCCGTCACCGTAATTGCCGCGCATAATTGTATTGCATTCTTCGGTATTACGGATGCCGATGTTGTGACCGATTTCGTGCGCAATTCGCCCGCACAGATCGTCACTTGTAAATGCACCATCGCCGAGAGTACCGTTCGAAGGATGAAGCTGTATCGTATTTTGCCTTGTCGGGCTACTGGCGTTTTCGTCCGAATTCGTCCGGGCCCGACCACCGCCAAAGGGTACTTGATTTACGACCGTAATATCCGCAGGACCTAGTTGCCCCCCTTGATCGACGACAAAATGATAGCCGGTCTTATTCGGCGGGTTAGCGTTATCGTGTGCGTTGTTCCAACGGCTTGCTGCGCACTGGACACCGTTCCAGATATTAACGTTCGTTGTGGGACTTCCCCAGGTAGGGTCAATACGGATAGTCACAACTCGTCGTGTGTCGCCGCCACAGCCGTTACAAAGGTTTGCTGGAAGATTTGATGCCGGGCCGTGACCCTGGTAAGGCGTTTGGTCAACATAACAAAGCGGATTTCCCGGTGAACAAGGCGGAGGGGCTTGGGCTCGCGCGATTGAAAACACAAGAAGAACGGCTCCTACATAAACCGCTCTTGTGTAGGTACAACACATACGAAGGCCGTGCGGAAGTCTAACGAGAACTCCTCGCTCTCAAACGAAGACGCGCCAGTGAGGAGCCTAACTTGGTTTCCATCTCTTTCTTTAAGCCATAGGGTTCCTTATCCAATGGCCTGAGCGTGTCATGGTTAACAACACGAAACACCCCTAAAGGACCACCTGCCGTCAGAGCCACACCGGAGGGATAAACGAGAAGGAACATCAGATACCTTTGCCCACGCTCAAACGCAGGAAACGAGGCCTCTATTTCTGTCACTTCGATTCCGTCAATTTCCATCGTTCCACCAGCTCGCGGAACGAAGAACTCATCTGCATTAATTGGAAGCATCTCCTGGGGAACCGAAAGGGTGTTACAGGCGAGGCAGGGAGGAAGCTTTGTGTCAGTCAAAGATTCCACGGTCCTAAACCTGTACCAGGTCACCAAGCTCTCAGAATCTCCCTGATAAGTCTTAGACTCAATGGGTTCGGCAACCAAAATTGTGTACTGGGATATTGCCTTGTCTATGTCTTGGTCGGCGCTGCCCAGGTAATCCCCTATTCCAGCCGACATCGTTGCACGCTTCCGCCCTTCGGATTTCGCGTCCTCCACGTACCACGCAATGCGGTTCTTATTAGGAACCATTTTTTTCTGGGGTGGAGCCTTAGACGCAGTTCGGATTAGGCTTACGCCGAGAATGACAAGCGCAAACAGCAGCAAAACTATGACCTTATTCTTCATGGCTAACTCTGGCTGGCCTTAACCGTGGGGCCTGTCGGTTATGTAAGGTGACTCTCTGCCGAAACCTACGCCCTTTGATAAAGACTGTCAAGATGATGTTCTTTAAGGAAAAGGGGCTGCTCCTTATAGTGCCATTGCATCACACTTTCACTTCGCGTCTTGGCCTGAGCCAGGGCATTCGACGTTCAACTGACCCGTGTGCGTCCCTGACCAACCGCTGGTATAGTGGAAGCATCAGAGTTTGAGATAAATACGCAATTTTCCGAGGAAACTAGAGAGATTTAGAATGAAGAGATTGGGTAACAGCATTTATCGAATAGGTTTAGCTCTCGTTATTGTGTGCGCCGTCGGGGCTGGCTCCGCAGCTACGGCCTGGGCCCAGGGCGGCGGTGACGTCGTAATGGTTTTGCCGTTTGAAAACACTTCTAATCGACCTGAATACAACTGGGTGGGCGAGAGCTTTGCTGACTCGCTCGCCGAATTGCTGAACAAGCCCGGACTTCTCGTTGTATCGAGCGATGAACGTCAGCTTGCCTATCAACGTTTGCGACTTCCTGAAACGGTTATTCCCTCGCGCGCGACAGCGATCAAACTGGCGCGCGACGCGAAGGCCTCGATGATCGTAATCGGCACTTACGCGGTGAACCCGGCGCAGGCCCAGGAGTCAGACGCGAAAGACGATAAAGACAAAGCTGGAGGCGAGGCTTACGTGCAGTTAACAGCGCGCGTAATCAAGGTCAACGAGGGACGCACGCTCGGAGAGATGATTGACGGTGGTTGGGCCACGCGGCAGTTTGATTTTGGTGGTCCGTTAACGACGTTACAGACTATTCAGGGCCGGCTGGCTTATTACATTCTTTATCAACGCGACAAGGCGCTGCCGTTTTCGCAAAACCAGTTGGTCCAGGAAGCGACGAAGGTTCCGCAGCGCGCGTTTGAGGCCTACGTAAAGGGAGTTCAACTTCCCGATCGCGATTCGAAGCGTTCGAATTATCTGAAGAACGCGATGCACTATTACGCCGAAGCCAACGGCGGCGCGGTTTATCCGCAGGCTGCCTTTGAGTTGGGCCGCTACTACATGCTTGACGGAAAGTGGAAAGACGCAACGGAGTATTTCACGAAACTTCAGAAGAAAGATCCGCATTACGTCGAAGCCGCATTTTACGCCGGACTTGGTTACGTCAGGACCGGCGATTTAGGACGCGCCCTCGCTTCGCTGGTGCCTTTGGCTTCTGACGTGCCGCTGATTGGAATTTATAACAACGCCGGCGCGGTCGCGATTCAGGCAGGACGCGAAGAAAAGAAAGACGAAGAGCGTACCAGGCTGTTGACGCAGGGAACATCATTTCTCGCCCGCGCAGCCGAATCGTCACCAGACGATCCGATGGTCCACTTCAACTACGGCCTCGCTTTGTTTCTGGCAGGTAAATATGCGGAAGCCGCGGAACAACTCAAGCCTGTGATCACGGCCGACGCGCGCGACGGTCAGGCGTATTTTCTCTACGCAAAAGCGCTGGAGAAAATCGGCAAAACCGAAATAGCTACTGCCGCGGACGATCAGGCGAGGCGCTTCCTTCCGACTTACGCCAAATGGCAAACTGAGTGGCAAAAATCTCAGACGATTGGACAGGTGGGATTACGGTTGCGCGACGTGCTGAATCGCGACGACGTCTCGGACCTGATGCGGAAAAACGCAATCGCAGCTAGTGCCAGCTCGGGCTCTGATACGGAAGACCTGTTGCTGAAAGCACGTGAACTTTACCAGGCGGGTCGTGATGACGAGGCACTTCCGGAATTGCATCGCGTCGTAATGATGGAACCCACGAATGCCGAGGCCTATCTGTTGAGCGGCCGGATCAATCAGCGCCGGGGCGATCAGGAAGCAGCGATTGCAGCTTTAAAGACCGCAATCTTTTGGGATCCGAAACTGATTGACGCGCACATACTCCTCGGGCGGATATTTCTGGAACGTGGCGATCGCGGCGAAGCAACCAAATACGCAACCAGTGCGATTGCGATCGACCCGAATAATCAGGAAGCGATTGGGTTACAGAGACAAGTAACGATGGGGAAGAATTAAACGCTTCTTCATGATGGCAATTAGACTGAGGCAATTCATAATGGATTGCCTCATTTCTTTTGGTTTCACAAAACTTTGATGAAACTCCTGACGTCGTTATTAATCGTCGTAGTCTTCGCGACACCCGCAACTATCCTTGTCGTCTTTCTCTACCGGTTAAAGAAAGCGCGCGCGGCAATGCCCTTGCGACTCGCCGGGGAAACCGGAGTCGTGAATAGCGAGTTGAATCCGAAAGGTTCAGTATTGATTGATGGCGAATTATGGCCTGCACGATCTAGTAACGGAAACACCATCTACGTCAATCAAGGTGTGCGGGTCGTCGGCGTGGAAAACGGCTGGTTGCTGGTTGAAATCGCTAGCTGACGTTTTCGTTAAGCATTGAGGCCGATCCGCACGCAGCGCAAAGTGGAGGACCAACGAAGGGTTTGTGGCATGGCAAGTGCTAAAGGAGTAGTGGCACGCAGGAACGACGCAACGTAAACGTCGCGAATGCCCCCGCCGCCAGCATCCCTCTGAGCGCCGCCTGCCGCTGCGCCAGCCACCCGCCGAGCAACCCTTCAGTGCTACCCAACCGAAATTGGAACCCAGTCAGAAATGGCTGGGTTCTCTCGCTTTAGCGGTAAGGAATTCGATGTGAGTGTCTAAAGACGGTAGTTGTTGTTTACGTCACCGGTTGCTCTTCTAACTTGAATTCGCGTCGGCTACCCACTTCTGATCCGCTCAGATGGAATCCGATATCTCTTATTCTTAATCCCCTCAGAATTCCAGAAAAAGTTTTAGTGGCACGGCGCATGCTCTAGAGAACACCGGCACGCATGGACGGCCCAATGTAAAGGTCGAAAATGCCCCCGCCGCCAACTTCCCTCTGAGCGCCGCCTGCCGCTGCGCCAGCCACCCGCCGAGCAACCCTTCAGTGCATTCCCCCCGAACTTGGAACCCAGTCAGAAATGACTGGGTTCTCCCGCATTTAGGGCCAACTTTATTCATTTCCCGTAATAACGCAGTGTCATCAGTCGAACGCATGAAGATCTGTCAAAACGAACCAGTCATCATGATCGGTCAATGCGCGACGAAATTTGTCACTTTGACTGTGACGCTTTCTGTCTTTTTGCCCTTGTTTTAGGTGGTTTCAGGTGCCGCGTTGACCAAAAGTGGATCAGCTGAAAATTTTTTCAGGAAAAAGTTTTAGGGTTCTGGAAAATGAAATCTCCGACTTTATAACTCTGGCCATTTGTTAAACTCGCCGCCATGCGAGAGGCAGTCTCATCAAACCCGGCCCCGCGGGGAGGTGGCTCACAACGCTGGCGAGTAATCACCGCGACGCTTCGATCGGCATTGCCTTCGTTGGCTGACTGCCTGGTCGCGTTGTTTTCGGCAGCGTTGCTCATTGTTTCGTTTCCTACCTTTGAACTCTGGCCCGTCGCCTGGGTCGCCCTGGTTCCCTTCCTCTACATCATTGCTAGAAACCCTCATCCGTGGCGCGCCTTCATTCTGGGTTTGCTGCTCGGCGCTGTTTTCTTTTATGCGACCTGCTATTGGTTGTCTTACTCGATGATAAATTTCGGCCGCATCCCGGCCGTCTTTGCTTACGCGATCTTAATCCCTGGCGCAATTGCGATGGGCCTCTTCCCGGCCATCTTCGCCGGCATCCTGGCGCTGACGTTAAGGAAGTTCGGCAGCCGCGCCCTGCTGCTAGCGCCACTGATTTGGGTGGCTTCGGAATGGGCCCGGTTCATTTCCACTGACCATTTGTGGAACGCGATCGGATATTCGCAGGCTTACCAAACGTGGCTGGTTCAACCCGCGAGATGGGGCGGCGTCTATATGGTCAGCCTTCTAATCATCGCCGTGAATAGCGCGATAGCACTGCTGGTTGTGACGCGGACAAAACGAAACGTGATGCCGGCTGTTGCGGTTGCGTCAGCATGCTTGTTGATAGTGGTGCTTGCCTACATAACTCGCCCACCCGCAGAGTCGTTTAATTCTCCGCAAGCTGATGCAGTCGTGGTTGCCATCCAGCCAAACGTGCCGATGGACATCGTGAAGCCGCCAGAATTGATGCGCAGCCTGACCGACGAACATTTCGCGGCAACGGAAACTGCAATCAAGTCGTTGCCACCAGGTGGTTCGCGTCTCGTGATCTGGCCCGAGTCGCCAATGAACTTTACTTATGGACGCGACGTGGAGCTGCGCGAACGGCTCGCGCAGTTTGCGCGTGCTCATCAAACTTCTCTCATCCTCAACTCGCAGGAACCGGCGCCGAATCACGGTTTGTATAACTCTGCGCTGCTCATAAATGAAGACGGTGGGCTGGTCGCTCAGTATGATAAGATTCGCCTGTTGGCGTTTGGCGAATACGATCCAGTTCCGCCCTGGTTTCCGGGAGCGGGTTTGACATCAGCAATCGTTGGCGAGTTCACCGCCGGCACAAACTATCGTCAGATGCAAATCGGACGCGTTCGAGCCGGAGTGTTCATCTGTATCGAGTCGGCGTACCCGAATATCGCGCGGCAATATGCGAGCGACGGGGCTGACGTACTGATCAACATCTCCAACGACGGGTATCTTGGGCCAACTGCAGTGATGCGACAGCATTTGGCGAATGCAGTGTTTCGCGCGGTCGAAAATAATCGCCCGTTATTGCGCGTAACCAACACCGGAATTACGGCAGCCATCACTGCTCGAGGCGAAGTTACCGACGCCACGAACCCTTTTGAAAAGGCGGCAAGGGTTTGGCGAATTAGCGGAGGACGCGGCCGGCCCAAAACGTTCTACACAACGTATGGCGACGCTCTCGCCGTGACTTGTGCTGTAATCACATTGTTATTGTTATTAGTGAGTCTTAAACGAAGGCGAAGCGTCAGAGTTAGTTAGCTTTAATGAATTATGATCGACACAGCTTCAATTCAGGATTTAAGAACAACTTACGAAGAGCTGGGCACCAAGGTTGAGCAGCTCGGGAGGTTTCTTTGATGTTGCCTCCAGCAAGCAGGAGTTAGCCACTATCGAACAGCAGGCGTCTGCGCCCGGCTTTTGGGACGATCAGGAGGCCGCGCAGAAACTTCTACAAAAACGGAGCCTGCTGGAGAAGAAAGTTCAGCGACACGAACATTTTGAGTCGGAAGTTGCCGATGCGGCAGTGCTGTTTGAATTCGCGGAAGAGGATGAAGAGTCGCTCAAGGAACTGCGTTCGCGCGTTGAGCGACTTGAGCATGAGATCGGTGTCGCCGAAACCGAAATGCTGCTGGGTGGTGGCAACGATCAATTGAATGCAATCTGCACTATTCACCCGGGAGCCGGCGGGACCGAATCGCAGGATTGGGCCGAGATGCTGCTCCGCATGTACCTGAAATGGGCAGAGCAGCGCGAGTTCAAAACAGAGATCATTGATTACCAACCCGGCGAAGAAGCCGGCCTCAAGGGAGTGACGTTTAGAGTGGAAGGTGAATATGCGTACGGCTTGCTGGCTGCGGAAGCCGGCGTCCACCGGCTGGTTCGCATTTCTCCTTTTGATCAGGCAGCACGCCGGCACACCTCGTTCGCTTCTCTTTTTGTCTATCCCGAAATCGACGAAAACATCGAAGTTGAGGTTAACGAAAAAGACCTCCGCGTCGACACGTATCGCGCGACCGGAGCCGGCGGCCAACACATCAATACGACTGACTCGGCAGTGCGCATCACGCATTTGCCAAGTGGTATCGTCGTCCAATGTCAGAACCAGCGTTCACAACATCAAAACCGCGCGGTCGCTATGCAAGTGTTGCGGTCGAGACTTTATGAACTTGAACTGGAAAAACGCCGCGCAGAGACCGCTGAACTGGAAGCCAACAAAGCTGACATCTCGTTTGGATCGCAAATACGAAGTTACGTGCTCGCGCCGTATCGCCTTGTGAAAGACACGCGCACCAAACTGGAGAAAGGCAACGTTGACGCCGTTTTGGCGGGCGACATCGACGATTTCATTAAGGCGTTTCTGTTGGCAAAGAAGGCGGCGTAGATGTAGCAGGCATCTTGCCCGGACACGGGCGGGACGCCCGTGCCACTTAAACCGCGGAGCGGAGCAATAAATGGCAACTACTGAGTTTGAGGAGAAGCCGAGGGTCATCACTCCGCGCAATAGCCGTCGAAACGAGATACTGGCGATCCTTCTGCTTGCTCTCGGTCTACTGCTGACGCTTTGTCTCGTCTCCGCTGCTTTCTACCCGAGCGATCCTTCCTGGAACTCCGCAGGTCAAACCGAAACTCAAAACTGGGCGGGCGCAATCGGTGCAAACGTAGCAGCGCTACTGTTTCAATTGATCGGACTTGCTGCCTACCTGTTGCCCCTGCTCTTGCTGGCTGCGGCCTGGCGTCGTTTCCGGACGCGTAGTATTCGAGCGCCGTTTTCGCGCCTGCTCGGGCTCGTCGTGTTAACGCTTTCAGCGGCAGCGCTTCTTTCAATCTCCGGCCTGCAACCGATCTTCGACGCCAGCGTTCAACCCGGCGGATTAGTTGGCACCGTCATTTCGCGAAGCTTAGCCAGTGGTCTCAACACGGTTGGCGCCACCGTCCTGCTGGTCGCTGTTGCGGCCACAGGCCTGTTACTCGCTACCAACTTCTCCTTCGTCGAGCTTTACGAAAAGATCGCTGCCTTGATGGGCGCGCGGTTTGCGTTTGTAAGAGCGATCCCCGAGCGTTTCAAAGCGTGGCGCGAAGCAAGACGTGAAAACGCTCGACTGCGCCGAGAGCAGCGCGAAGTCCAGAAGGCGGAACAGTTAGCTGCCCGGGCTGCGTTGCATGAAGCGACTAAGAATGCGCTGGACTTGTCTCCTGAAGAACGTATCGCGGAATTCATGAAGGAGAACAACCAGCCCGTCTCGGCTGAAGCAATCAACCGAGGTGAACCGCGCGCCACCGTCTCAGCAACGACTGAGCCGGCGCGTGCAGCGGCAGCGGGAGCGGGCGTCCAAACGGCGACAGTTGTGGAAAGCCGCTCGGGACGTCGTTCGATCTTTCCGGCCGGGCGCGGCGCATCGGCAGTCGCCGATGAAGATGAAGAAGTTGAAGAGATGGTTAAGGGTGCGTCGGTGCTACGTGCCAAAGGCGAGGCGCCGGCAACCGGCAAGCTTCCCTTTGACGCTGACCGCGCGCGACGTGTTTCGTATTCCGATTACACGATGCCGCCTTTGGAGTTTCTGAATGAGGCTCCGCCACATAGCGAACAAGCCGATACAGAACTACTGAGCCTCGCGACGCGGCTGGCTGAGAAATGCAAGGAGTTTAATGTTACTGGCCAGATCAAACACATTTGCCCGGGGCCGGTGGTTACGACCTATGAATTCAAACCTGATCCCGGCGTGAAATACTCGCGCGTTGTTTCGTTGGTTGATGACCTTTGTCTCGCCCTCAAAGCTGAATCGATTCGGATCGACCGCATGCCGGGCAAACCGCACGTGGGCATCGAAGTACCCAATCCGCGGCGCGAAACGATTTTTCTTCGCGAAGTGATTGAGTCGCGAGCCTTCCGGGAATCGTCGTCCAAGTTAACGATTGCGCTCGGGAAAACGATTGACGGTCTCAACTACGTCGCCGATCTCGCAAAGATGCCCCACCTGCTGATTGCAGGAACGACGGGTGCCGGTAAATCAGTCGGCGTCAACGCCCTGATCGTGTCCATCCTTTATCGCGCGCGGCCGGATGAAGTTAAGTTTATTTTGATCGACCCGAAGCGGCTGGAGCTGGGGCTCTACGCCGATATTCCGCACCTTGCGACGCCAATCATTACCGACCCCAAGCTGGCGTCCCGGTCATTGAAATGGGCTGTCGGCGAAATGGAGAAGCGCTATCGCGACCTGGCAGGCTGGGGCGTTCGCAACATCGACGGTTACAACACGGAAATCATGCGGCGAAACCTCGTTAAGGAGTATGACGAACGTGGCGAGCCACACAAACCACTGCCCTACATCGTCATCATCATCGACGAGTTGGCCGATCTGATGATGACTTCCGGTCGCGAGGTCGAGGAATCGATAACTCGTCTGGCGCAAATGGCGCGCGCCGTTGGTATCCATCTCGTGCTGGCAACTCAACGACCGTCAGTTGACGTGATTACAGGCTTGATCAAAGCCAACTTCCCTTCACGCATATCATTCCGCGTCTCTTCAAAAGTCGATTCGCGCACGATCATCGACACGAATGGTGCTGAACATTTGCTCGGGCGGGGCGACATGCTGTTTTTGCCGCCCGGCACCTCGAGATTGATTCGAGTTCACGGCGCATATGTCGATGAATCCGAAATTGGGCGCATCGTGAACCATTCGAAGGCCCAGGGCACGCCCGAGTACGACGATACGATTACCCAATCGGAAGAAGAGGCGTTGGGGCTTGAGGACTCAAACGGCGAGCACGACGAGCTGTTTGAAGAGGCGTTAAGGATTTGTGTGGAAATGAAGCGCGCGTCGACGTCAGTGCTGCAACGCAGACTCCGTATCGGCTACGGCCGTGCCGCTGCCATTCTCGATATCATGGAGCGCGAAGGACTGATTGGACAGGCTGACGGTTCGCGCCCACGTCCGGTGCTTGGGCGTGCGTATGAAATGATCGCTCAATGGGACGAGATGGGCGTTGAGGAATGAAGTAACGCAAACTTCAGTTTGCGGGATCCAACGAATCTCCCCCGCGGATAAACGCTGACACGCGGACTCAAACACAAACACAAACAAAGTCGTTTTATTGACTCCTTAAACGCGCTCTTTCACGTTCATCCGCGGCTAATTCGTTACCTCGCAATTCAATCGAAACATTTCCACGCGTGCTGTGGAAAACTCTGTGGACATCGCCTCATAAAACAGACGAAGTTTCTGAAACTGTTAGACTTGTGGCAAGCTGCACACGCCAGCGGCGTCTTCGCAAGCCTTAACCTGTCAACGACTTGCATTGGTGAAACAGAATCTCTCGGCAGCAAGAAAATCGAGGCGTTACATAATCGCGATAGTCACAGTGCTGCTCGCGTGCAGTTTCGGTTGTGCGACCCTTCCAAACGCGTCTTACACTCATGATTCCGCTGTCCCGCCGTCCCCTAACAATGCCAACCGTCTTAACATCAACACAGCCACCGAGGCTCAATTGGAAACACTGCCCGGCGTCGGCAAGGTCATTGCTGAACGAATAGTTGAATATCGCCAGCGCTACGGGCCTTTTCGACGAGCGGAGCACTTGATGATGGTGCGCGGGATTAGCGAACGGAAGTTTTTAGAGCTGCGACCTCTGATTGTGGCGGAGTGATAGTGGCACGGGCGTCCCGCCCGTGCGTCACGGGCAAGATGCCCGTGCTACTTGACGTGTTACAATTGCCCAAAAACAGAGGAGATTGAAATGCCATATTCTGAACTGATGATCCGTCCAATGAGAGAAGAGTTAACGCGCATCGGCGTAGAAGAAATGCGAACGGCGGAGGATGTAGAAAAAACCTTAAATAACAGCGACGGCACTGTCATGATCGTTGTGAACTCGATCTGCGGTTGTGCCGCAGGGAAGGCTCGACCGGGAATCGCGCGCGCGCTGCAACATGAGGTACGTCCTGACAAAGTCGCCACAGTCTTTGCGGGCGCCGACATCGAAGCGACGGAAAAAGCGCGCAGCTATTTCACGGGCTATGCGCCTTCGTCACCCTCGATCGCTCTGTTGAAGAATGGAAAACTGGTGTGGATGTTGGAACGCCGGCAAATCGAAGGAAGAGATGCGACTGAGGTGGCGAGAGAACTGACTAGCGCTTTTGACCAACACTGCGCTGCCAACTGACCAGGCAATCTGAACAGATTCTCACACCTTGGAGTGCGCCGACTTGTCGGCGCTTTTTCCAACGGACAGCCAAAGCGGCGACAGGTCGCCGCACTGCTATGTGAATGTCAAGGTCGTGCGCTAGAGCATTTTATATTTTTTTGTCTTTGATAGATCTCCAACCAGAGAGACTGACTGCTATTCGTGGCACGACATCAAGGTCGTCACACTCTCGAGGATGCGGCCCGCTGGGGCGATACCACTTGCCCTGGGTTCTCTGTCTCCAGAAGCGATGCGCAGCAAACTAGCGCTGGCCACTCTGTGCGGCGTCGAGTCGTTCCCCGGGGCCGGTGGTCTCCTCTATGGTCAAAGGAGCTATCGAACTGTTTACCCTAATGACATAGGGCCGTTGCTGTTTTAAGACAGCGTACATGCGCGTGGTTAACTTCCGCGCCACGGCCACAATGGCTTTGCGCGCGGCGATTTTCTTTGGTTGTCTCTGAAAAACACTGCGGTAGAACTCCCGCAGCTCTGGATCTTTGCGAATGGCCGTCCACGCACATTGGATCAGCTTGTTGCGCAAACGGCTGTCGCCACTGCGGGTAATGGACCCGCGATTCTGTGTGTCACCAGTAGAGTGTTCGCTCGATACCAAACCCAGGAAGCCGGCGATCTGACGCACGTTTCTGATCTGGCGCCAATCGCCCAATCGGGCCAGCGCGTGCGTAGCCGTGATCGCCCCGATACCCGGCAAGCTCATCAGCAAGCTAATACACTGTCGCAGTTCTGGATCCTGATTACAGAACTGCCGCATCTGTTTTTGCACTTTAGCAGCTGATTGAAAATGGAACCCTAAGGCATCGATCAGTTGGTCCAACTTAAAGCGCACCGTCGGGTTGCAGGGTAGTGCTGCCAGCTCACGCAACACCTGACCTGACCAGCGGCCGTTGTCAGCGGGAAAGGGAATGCCTTCATAGAGCAGCAGCGACTTAATGCGGCATTTGGTGGCCCTCAATTGCTCGACCTGGCTGTCTCGCAGTTGCACCAGATGACGCATTTCAAAGAGTTAATGCACGTCTTTTGAAAGGCGACGCGGGCCCAAAATCTTCGCAAACTCCGCGTGGGCCAGAACGACTTCCGGTGACTCCTGTACGGACACAAAATACTTCCGCTGAAACTCAGGTCCCGACTCGCTGGGCGTCAACAACATGCGCGATTGTTCGATCAAAGCGGTAGCGGTAGCCTCATACGCCGGATTGCGAGTGTCGAGCACCTCATCGATTTGCACAATCAGTTCCGACAGATGACGCAGCCACGCAAACCAGGGATTGTGCATGACCAGGTTTAGGTACTCGTAACTATTCGCAATCTTCCCGTGCTCGCGCTCATAAGACACTCGCTCGAAATCGAGCAGCGTCTTGTGCAAACGCAGTAGCGTGGTTCTTATATCCCGTAGCCTTTGCGCTGTAGCTTCGGAAAGTTGGTCTTCGGCGTTAGTCGAGGCGTTCTCTTGCTCGTTTTCTTTCATGCAAGCCATTTTAAGGAACTCGATAACAGGTGCAAACTGCCGAGAGACGTTGGGCCCCTGCTTTTATTCTTCTGTTATGATCCCCGCAATGTCACCCCCACTTCAGCTCCACACTCCGGTTGACGAGCTTTATGAGTTTGGGCTTCCGCGTTTGGGCCAGGCACTCTCTCACAAGTTAGCCCTCGCTCTCGCGCGCCATCTCGGCAGGAAAGGCTCCGAAAAAATATCTGTTGAAGATTTGCTCGGATATTTGCCGATGCGCTACGAAGACCGTGCCCGGCCGGCGCGTATTCGAGACCTGACTGAGGGAATGGAAGCTTCGATGGAACTCCAGGTGAAAGTCGCCGGCGGTTACCAGGTGCGAAACAAGCGTTCGTTTGGACGTTCGCGTCTCTTCATCTTTGAAGTCAGCGCGACCGATCCTGAACGGTCGGGCAAGCCGGTTATGGTGTGGTGGTTTGTGTCAGGCGCGCATGCCTACGAAATTGTCACTTATTACAAGAAGCGACTTACGCCGGGCAGCAAGTTTATGACTTTTGGGCGTTGGGATTGGGACAAGCGACGCGCCACTTTCTCCCTCCGCCTCAATAAACCAGCGGACGAATTGGAAATGCTGCCATCGCCCCAGGCGAAGGAAGACGCGAACGTCACGCGTGTCGACGGAAACGGCGAAGAGATGGATGAGGAGATTGAAGCGGCTGATCCGGCCCTGGCGGTGATACACACGGGCCGCCGGGTCCCCATCTATCGAAAACTTGGCGAGTTTAGTTCAAAGCGTGTCAGGGAGATCATTCACGGCACACTGGCGCAATTATCAGACGAGGCGATCACGGAACCTTTGCCTGCCAACCTGCGCCGTCGACAAAGACTAATCGATCGTGCGCAGGCGTTGCGGCAAATACACTTTCCTGATGAGAAGACGCCGCTGGTCGATTACGAACAGTCGAGAAGTGCGGCTCATCGCCGGTTGATCTTTGAAGATTTTTTCTGGGTTTCGTTAGGAATCAACCTCAAGCGCGGTAAACGCATTACTGAAAGCAAAGGCGCTTCTATTCGGATTGATCGCGGCGCGAAATCGCGAATCGCCACAGTTCTGCCTTTTAAACTTACCGACGCACAGCGTCGCGCCGTCAAGGATATTTTTAAGGACCTGCAATCCAGTGCTCCGATGAACCGGTTGCTGCAGGGTGATGTGGGTAGCGGCAAGACCATCGTTGCTTTGATCGCGATGATGGCGACGATGGAGAGTGGCTATCAAACGGCGTTAATGGCGCCTACGGAAATACTCGCCGAGCAACATGCACGAAACATAAAACGCTTGTTAGCGAAGACGCCGTATCGCGTTGAATTGTTGACCGGCTCGCTTCGCTCCGCGGCTAAACGACAACTCCAGGTAGCGCTGGCTGCGGGTGAAGTTCACGCGATTATCGGCACACACGCGCTGATTCAGGAGGCCGTGAAGTTCAAGAATCTGGCCCTGGCGGTAGTCGACGAGCAACATCGATTCGGCGTGATGCAGCGTGCTGAATTGCGAACGAGAGGCCTGAATCCGGATGTGCTGGTGATGACTGCGACACCAATACCGCGCTCATTGACGATGACAATCTACGGCGATCTTGATGTTTCAGTTATCAATGAACTGCCGCCAGGACGAACGCCAATCAAGACGAAGGTGTTCGGCGAAGAGCAGCGTTTGGATGTGAAGCGATTGATCCTGAGAGAAGTTGCGGCGGGCAGGCAGGTGTACGTTGTGTATCCGCTCGTGGAAGAGTCAGAGAAGATGGATTTGAAGGACGCCACGCAACGCTTCGAATACCTGCGCGACAAGGTTTTCCCGAAATTCTCGGTGGGTCTGGTGCACGGAAAAATGAAAGCGGCGGAGAAAGAGGAGGTAATGACGCGGTTTGTCGCTGGAAAAATCGATCTGCTCGTTTCCACAACTGTCATCGAGGTAGGTGTTGACGTTCCTAATGCTTCAGTAATGGTGGTTGAACACGCAGAGCGATTTGGATTGTCGCAGCTTCATCAACTGCGCGGACGCGTGGGACGCGGCGCCGAGAAGAGCTATTGCGTTTTGTTGACCACTGATAGGAAAACGAGTGTGGCAAACGAACGACTCGGCATCATGGCCAAAACAGCTGATGGCTTTTTGATCGCTGAAAAAGATTTGGAGCTGCGTGGTCCCGGAGAGTTACTGGGGACGAAGCAGTCGGGCCTGCCGGAATTTCGCGTGGCCAACATTGTTCGCGATCAGCAGATTCTTGAGGCCGCGCGCAAAGAGGCAAATTACTACTTCGATAAGGGCGCGCGCTCACCGGAGACATCGCAGATGATCGAACGCATCAAGGCTGATAGTCGTTTTGGTTTGGCGGACGTCGGTTAATCCGCAGATTACGCAGATTACACAGATTAGGGAGATTAGGCAGCAACAGCTTAGAAGTGTTTGGCGCTGGCTTGAGCAACGCCGAAGGCAATGTGTGGGTTTTGGATGTATCAACCTAGCTGTCTGATCAGTCCTAATCTGCGTAATCTGTGTAATCTGCGGATTTTTTTCACATGAGAGTCATCGCCGGAAAATATCGTGGTCGTAATTTGAAGAGCCCGCCGTCACTCGAAGTACGCCCAACATCGGATCGCCTTCGCGAAACTCTTTTCAACGTACTCGCCCCTCGCATCTCAGGTGCTCGTTTTCTAGATCTGTGTGCCGGCTCCGGCGCAGTGGGCATCGAAGCGCTTTCGAGAGGCGCGACGCACGTAACATTTGTCGATCGTTCGCGAAAGATGTGCGGCTTAGTTGAAGCAAACCTGGACCTCTGCCGAATTCCGGAGGACGAAACAACGGTTGTGCAGGCTGAGTCGAGCGATTTCCTGAACCGTGACCCGAATAACGAGGGCTGGAACATTGTGTTCTTCGATCCGCCTTACGCAGCTGATTACCTGAAGACTCTTGAGCGATTGGCTGCGACTACCACGCTGCTCACAGGCGATGCGGTCGTCGTCGTTGAACACCATCACAAGAAAGATTTGCCTGAAGAAATTGGGACTTTGCGGCGCACGCGCGTGTTGAAACAAGGCGACTCGTCGCTGAGTTTTTATGAGGTCCAGAGCCAGGATTGAATCGAATCGCGGCTTTGCCGCGTCCTTTGCTGAAAGGCTCTGCCTTTCCGTGTGAGATCATTAGACGAGTTGCGCGAGGCTCAGTTTCGCGCATATTTGTTTTGGCGCTGACGGAAAGGCAGGGCCTCTCCGCACGGGAAGCGGCAGAGCCGCAAGCAGACGCCACGACTCAACAACCGGCGCAGGTGCAGCGCAGTCCGGCGATTGCTAGAATCCATTACATGCTGGTATTTGGGATCGAAACCTCTTGCGACGAGACGGCCGCTGCAGTTGTGCGTGATGGTCGTGAGATCGTCTCCTCAGTAATCGCCTCACAAATCGAAACACACAGGCGCTTCGGCGGTGTGGTTCCCGAAATTGCGTCGCGTGAACACCTCGACAAGATTGTCCCTGTAGTAGACGAAGCGCTGGAAAGAGCACACATCGAGAAGAAAGACATTGACGGAATCGCCGTCACTGTCGGTCCCGGACTTGTCGGCTCCCTACTCGTCGGCGTGTCTTACGCTAAGGCAATGGCTTTCGCGCTGGGCAAACCAATCGTCGGTGTAAACCACATCGAGGGACACATCTATTCAGTTGCATTCGAAAACCCGCCGGTCGAATATCCGGCGCTGGCGCTCGTAGTGTCGGGCGGCCACACGCATCTCTTCTTTATTCCCGAACCGGGCAAATACAAGGTGATTGCTCGCACGCGCGACGATGCGGCCGGAGAGGCGTTTGACAAGGTGGCGAAGATGCTGGGCCTCGGCTACCCCGGTGGGCCAGTGATCGAACGCCTTGCTCGCGAGGGCAATCCCCGCGCGGTGAAGTTTTCCGTTCCGCGTATGGGCGATGGGTCGCCGGACTTCAGTTTCAGCGGATTGAAAACTGCGGTGACGAAATACGTTCGCGAGAGCGAGATTGAACCAGTTAATAATGGGGACGCACCGTCACAACAGATCAAGGATCTGGCGGCAAGTTTTCAAAGTGTAGTCGTGCGGTCGCTGGTAGAAACAACGAAAAGAGTGGCTGAGGAATACGAACCGCGTACGTTGATCGTGGCGGGTGGGGTCGCCTGCAACAAGGCTTTACGCGAAGCGGCGAGCGCTGCGGCGAATCAGTTCCGCATTCCGGCATATTTCCCTTCACCGCATCTTTCGACTGACAACGCTGCGATGATTGCTGCGGCGGGAACTGTGAAACTGCAAGCTGGTGAACGGGCGGGTTTTGATTTGAACGCAGATGTCACACTGCGCCTTCAAAACCTTGATAACCAGGATGCCGCGTTAAGGAAAGCGGGTGTACGTTATCGAC
Source organism: Pyrinomonadaceae bacterium (assembly GCA_963730985.1). Taxonomy (GTDB): domain Bacteria; phylum Acidobacteriota; class Blastocatellia; order Pyrinomonadales; family Pyrinomonadaceae; genus PSRF01. The sequence goes on along the minus strand of CAVSTX010000002.1, from coordinate 137,181 downwards.
TGTAATGAGCGCTGGGCGGTGCGCAATGGGCAGTTCGCAGTGGGCAGTGGGCAGTGCGCAATGGGGTAGTTCGTGTGAGTTTGTGGACTACTAAATAATGCTGGGTAACGAGACAATCGCAGCTTCCTGCCTCCTGCTCCTGCTCCTGCTTCTGCCTCCTGCCTCCTGCTTCCTGTTTCTCGTCTCGTCACGCGAGACGTAAGGTGGGCCTTATCAACCCTCGATGACGCTCATCGCGCTCACCGCTTTCTTTTCATAAGCAACAATCGTCGCGACGTTGCGTTTTTCCACCTCACTTAATTGTCCATCCGTAAATGCCGTATTGGGCTTGTACCAGGAAAACGTTTCGAAATAAGTCTGAAACCACGGTTCCTTTGTGAAAACCTTGCCGCGACGCGCGTAGATTTCCTGACGCATCTTCGTGGCGTCTTCCACAAACAATCCGTCCAATAATGTGCGTACGATCGGCTTACTACTCAATTCATCATGAATCTTGTTCTCGTAAGCAACGATCGTTTCTACGTTCACTTTATCTTTGCCGGACAGTTGCTCGTCCTGGAAAGAGTCGCTGGGCTGGTACCAGGGCTGGCTATAGAAGTATTGCGATAACCATGGTGCTTGAAACTGCCGGCCGTGGCGCGCATAGATCTCGTTTCGTAAAAGACGCAGCTCGTGCAAACTCAGCCCGTGCAACATCTGCGGTGAAATCAACTTGTCTTCAAACAACTCCATGTCGCCCGGCGCGATGGCGATCTTCCGAGACCGCTTTTGCGCGAGCCGGATTGTTTGCAGATTCTTCAGTTCATTGGGAGAAAGCTTTTTAGGGTCGTAACGATCAGATGCTTTGTACCAGTAACGCTCGTCGAAATACTGCTGTAGCCAGGCTTCATTGAATCGCTTGCCGTGAATTGCTTCAATTTCCGAACGCAGCACGGTCCACTCGGCGCCGCTATGAGCTCCCAGCTTGCGCGCGGTCAGCGGCCGGCTCTGCCAGAGGCGCATGTCGCCCGGCTGCACCGTTGCGTGTTTGCTGGCTTCGGCGGTGCGAATTACGTCGAGATTGCGCCGCTCCGTGTCGTTAAGTTTGGAATTATTGAAGTCGGCGTTGGGCTTGTACCAATCCTGCGCTTCGAGGTAGATGCGGATCTCGGCATCTTTGAAAATCCGGCCGTGTCGTCCGAAAACAATCCCGCGCATCAACTTCAGATCTTCAAGTGGAACGCGCGCCACATCGGCCGGCTTCAAATTAGTCTTCGTGAAGTCGAAGTTTTGCCAGCGCTGCATTGTGTCCTGAGCTTGGACGGACAGTGGTGCAGTGAGCAGAAGCACGAAAAGAATCAATGAACGAATGGGGGTTCGCATGATGTTGCTCCGGAATGTTTGTGAAGGGAGCGGGGGCAAGCCCCACTTCCTCAACCTAGAGATAGGGTCAGCTGAGAAGTAACTGAGTGGCCCGACTGTTTCGACCGTGGAGCACGGGCAAGATGCCCGTGCCACTATGTTTCTAGCCGAAAATATCGCGGACCTTATCCACGAGGCCTTTGTCTTCGAGGTCTTTGTTCTCGACCATTGCGAGTTGCTCAAGCAATTTCCGTTGTTCACGCGTCAAAGTTGTCGGTGTAATAACCGTTACTGAAACGAACAGGTCGCCGCGTCCCCGGCCACCCAGTACTGGCATTCCCTTACCTTTAACGCGGAAAACAGTGCCTGTTTGGGTCCCACTCGGCACCTTAATATTTTCGTCGCCTTCAATCGTCTCAATATTTACCTCGGACCCTAACGCAGCTTGCGCAAATGTTATCGGCAGCGACGCGTAAAGGTTACTTCCCTGCCGTTCAAACCTTTCATGCTCAGCGAGGTGTATCACGACATAAAGATCGCCAGATGGCCCACCCTGAGTTCCTGCTTCACCTTCTCCCTGAACGCGCAAGCGGGAACCAGTTTCAACGCCGGCAGGAATTCTGACTTCCATCTGTTTTTCGCGCTCAATCCGCCCGGCGCCGTGACAATCTGTGCATGGCGTCTTCACGACTCGGCCCGTACCGCGGCACGGTTGGCAGGTGCGCGCAACTGAAAAGAACCCCTGCTGGTAACGAACCTGTCCTGTTCCTGCGCAGTTGGTGCAGTTCTCGGGTTGCGTCCCCGGAGCTGCGCCGTTGCCAGTGCAGGTTTCGCACGTCTCCAGACGAGGAATCCGCAGATTGGCCGTCATTCCATTGAACGACTCTTCCAGCGAGATCTCGAGGTCGTAACGAAGATCGGCTCCACGTTGGGCGGCTGTGCGGCGCGAGCCTTGCCGGCCGCTCCCAAACACGTCGCCAAACCCGAAAAGGTCGCCGAGGATATCTTCGATTCCACTGAACCCCGGTGCGCCCCAACTTTGTCCGGCCGCGCCTGAAACACCTGCATGACCAAAACGATCGTAGCGTTGCCGTTGAACGGCATCTGACAACACGCTGTACGCCTCGGCAGCTTCTTTAAACTTTTCTTCTGCGCTCGCGTCGTTTGGGTTTTTATCCGGGTGATACTGCACCGCCAAACGACGGTACGCACTTTTTAGTTCCTGTTCGGTCGCCGTGCGGGCGACGCCCAGTACTTCGTAATAATCGCGTTTACTCATCCAGTCTTCTAAAAACCTTCCCTTTTATTAAACTAATTCCCAATCGGATCTTCCGCGCTTGAGGCCGCGGGATCGTTAGCTGTATTCATCATCGCTGCCGTGAGTTGCGCGGCCACACGTTCAAGGGCAGTCAGCGCCTTATTGATTTCCTCACGGGTCTCAGCCTTCGTCGCTTCTTCAGCCTCACCAAACACGCGGTCCGCAATTTCCTGATCGTTGGCCGACAACATTCCACCAAACTTGGAAAACGACTTTTGCGTGTTGCGCAGCAACGACTCGAGTTTGTTTCGCAACACTACGGATTCTTTTGCCTCGCGATCCGTTTCAGCGAACCCTTCGGCTTCCTTGATCAGTTGCTGAATTTCGTCAGGCGCGAGTCCGGAGGTCGGCGTAATGCGCATCTGTTGTTCGCGCCCAGTCGCCTTGTCCTGTGCAGAAACCGACACAATGCCGTTCGCGTCCACTTCGAAGGAAACGTCGATCTGCGGAACGCCGCGCGGACTCGGTGGAATTCCCACCAGCTCAAACTTACCCAGCGATCTGTTGCCTGCCGCGACCTCGCGTTCACCCTGCAAAATGTGAATTTCTACAGATGTTTGGTTGTCGACGACGGTTGTAAAGGTCAGGCTGTTTCGCAGGGGAATCGTCGAATTCCGATCGATGATCTTGGTAAACAGCCCACCACGTGTTTCCAGGCCAAGGCTCAACGGCAACACGTCCAAAAGCACAATATCTTTTACTTCACCAGTCAGCACGCCACCCTGAATGGCCGCGCCCATGGCGACAACCTCGTCAGGATTGATCTCGGCCGAAGGCTTCTTGCCGAAGATTCGTTCCACCGTACGTTCGACGATTGGCGACCGTGTTTGTCCGCCAACCAAAATGACTTTGTTAACGTTCTCTGGTTTCAGTTTCGCGTCTTCGAGCGCTCGCTTACATGGTTCAACCGTTTGCTCGATCAGATCGACGATGAGGTTCTCAAACTCCGCGCGAGTCAGGACCTTATTGAAGTGTTTGGGACCTGTCGAGTCGGCGGCGATAAAGGGAAGATTAATGTTTGTTTCGGTCGAGGAAGAAAGTTCACACTTCGCTCTCTCTGCGACTTCCTTTAACCGCTGCAACGCCAATCGATCTTTACGCAAATCAATTCCCGTGTCAGTCAGAAACTGATCCGCCATCCAATTCATGATGCGTTCGTCGATGTCTTCGCCGCCGAGGAACGTGTTGCCGGAAGTTGAGAGTACTTCAAACACACCGTCGCTCATCTCCAGGATCGAAATATCAAACGTGCCGCCGCCGAGATCGTAGACCGCGATGCGCTCAACTTCCGATTTACCTAAACCATAGGCAAGGGCGGCAGCCGTCGGCTCGTTGATGATGCGTTCGATCGTCAGCCCGGCAATCTTTCCCGCGTCCTTGGTGGCCTGGCGCTGCGTATCATCGAAGTAAGCAGGGACGGTGATGATGGCATCGGTGACTGGTTCGCCAAGAAAGTCTTCCGCGGCAGCCTTCAATCGCTGCAGCACGATGCCCGACAATTCCGGCGGACTGTAACTTCGGCCCTGAACTCGAACGCGCGCGTCACCGTTGGGCGAATCGACTATTTCAAACGCAGACGTCTCACGCATGCGTTGAACTTCAGTTGAATTATACTTCCGGCCAATCAACCGCTTGACTGCATATACGGTGTTAGCTGCGTTAGTGACTGCCTGGCGTTTTGCAATCTGGCCAACCAGGCGTTCGCCTTTGTCAGTAAAGCCAACAACACTGGGCGTCGTCCGGCCGCCTTCTTTGTTAGGAACGATTTGAACGGCGCCGCCTTCAAGCACGGCTACACAACAGTTCGTCGTTCCCAAATCTATCCCGATTGCTTTTCCCATTGTTTCTAACTCTCGATTTGAGTTTTCGAGTCTGAAGAGTTTGCGGTCACTTCTTTACGGCGACTTTGACCAGCGCCGGCCTGATCAACTTATCGCCAAGCTTATAGCCGCGCACTATCTCCTGCATCACCGTGTCAGGTTCATAATCATCGGTAGGCTCTGTCACGACCGCTTCATGCACATGCGGATTAAACTGCTCACCCTCCGCCGGAACAGGTTTGACGCCAAACGCGTCGAGTACTCCGTTTAGTTGCTTGTGAATTAAATCGACTCCGCTTAGGAAATGTCGAAACTCGTCTGACTCGCTGGCTTCGACTGATGCTTCGGTCTCTAAGGCGCGCTTCAAATTATCCAGCACCGGCAATAGCTTGGCGGCGATGTCCGCCACGACGCGGTTGTAGGTCTCGGTACGTTCCCTCTCCATGCGCTTTCGATAGTTTTCAAAATCTGCTTGCCGGCGCGCCAGGGCGTCTCGCAATTCTTTGACTTCACCCTCAAGCCGCTTCAGCTCCGCGCGAGTAGCAACTAACTCGGCCACTTCCGGCCCACCGGCTGCAATAGAAACATCGCCCGGCGAACCGTCACCTTGCGGCGAAGGGGTCGGGGTAGGGATCGCATCTGAAGCGTCTTCGTCCGACGTGGAGTCGTCGAAGCCCTCATCACGTTGCAGATCGTCTTCGGGGTCGTAGCCAGACATAGATGGGTGATCAGACAAACCGTCCTCGGGCTCAGACGCCTGGTCTGAATCGAGAAAGTTTATCGGAATGCGGTTTGGCTTCTGTCCTTTGTTGTCGGGAGCCATCAATCAATCAGGTAACTTCGCAAGGGGCGGTAGGTCTCAAACGCGTGTTTCTTCGTCAAGGCGGCGTTCAATGAGCCGCGCCATGTAGTTTACCATAGCCATTATGCGGGAATACTCAATCCGCATTGGTCCCACTACACCGAGAGTGCCCATCTGTTCGTTTGTCCCCAGACGGTATGGCGCGGTTATGAGCGTACAACTGCTCAGGCTGGGTAGCGGATGCTCCCTTCCGATCACTACGCGGACATCTCCAGTAGCTGAATAACGTTCACTCGAAACGCATTCGTTTAAAATCTTGATCAGCCGAGACTTCTCCTCAAACGTCCGGAAGAGTTGGCGCATCCGTTCCACATCAACAAAGTCCGGTTTTGAAAGGATATTTGAGGCCCCGTCCACATAAACCCCGCCTGCACCCTCTTCACCTTCCAGGCTCATATCGCAGAGGAGGATGGCGTTTCGCAGCAGGCGATCGTAAAGGGTCTTCTCCTCCAGCATCAGGTCCAGAATCTCCGCTCGAATTGCCAGTAAAGTCTTACCGCTGTACTCCGTGTTGAGGTAGCGCGCCGTTTGTTCGAGCTCCTGCTGTCGAATGTCGTCTTCCAGCCGGATGATTTTGTTGTGAATGGTGTTTGAGGTTGTTACCAGCACCACCAAAATGCGCTTGTCGGAGAGCTGGACAAACTCGATATGACTAAGCCGGTTATCGGCAAGGGACGGTGAAACTACGATCCCGACATTCTCTGACAGCTCAGACAACGCGTGAGACATCTTCTCCATGATCCGGTCAGAAGACGTCTCGGAGTCGAGACCCGTGGAGGTAAAGACTTTATCAATCGCGCGAAGATCCGCACGCGAGAGTTTTGCCTCCTCGAGGATGTTGTCGACGTAGTACCGGTAACCTTTGTCGGTTGGCACGCGACCAGCCGAGGTGTGCGGTTGCTCTACCAGCCCTGCATCCTCGAGTTCCACCATTACGTTGCGGATGGTTGCCGAACTCCAGCCAGGCCGCTTCGCAAACCGATCCGCCAGCACCAACGACCCGACCGCTTCACCGGTTACCAGGTGCTCCTTAATCAACGACGCCAAAACAGCCTGAGCGCGAGCGTCAAGCGCGCTGCTGTCGGTAGCTTGTGTGTTGGAGGTACGACGGGGCATGAATGTACGGCTATTTGAGCGGCGCTGTCGGAGTTCAAAACTGGTCAAAATCGGTTAGCGGAGTAAATTACCCGCGCAAACGCAGTATAGAGGAATAGTTTGCTTACCCGCAATTCTTCGAATCATCGAGCCAATTGAAACTAGTGCAAGGATTTAACCCGCTTTGCTTACACAGCAAACATCCGGGACGCCGGTGTGACGCCGGCAAAAACAGCGCCACAGTTCCCGGCGCGGGGAGAGTCATCAGAAGGCGAAAATGCTTTATTTTCCGAGGGTTTTCGGGGGTCTTCCGGGATCAATTGACGCTTGAACAGGCTTCTCCGTAAGATTGTGCCGCCCCCGGGTCAGGACCTTCCCCCATCCATCGGGTCAGAAGTCGCAGTGACAACAGTTTCCTGCCAGTCCTTCTGAGCGCCAGTTCAGATTTTGCATCGAGGTTTCAGGAGCAGCCGGCGATGAACGAGGTAACAAAGCACTTCATTGACGCGTTTCGCACGCTCGGCCGCAATCGCGCCGTGCCTGTGATTGACGTCCGCTTTTATCCATATGCCGGTTTGCGTCACACGATTCGCATTCGATCGGGACAGGTTTACGTTCGCCTGTCAGATTTGCTGAAGGATTCTCCGCCGGAAGTAATCCCCGCCCTGGCGTTTATACTCGTAGCGCGATTATTGGGAAAGAGAGTGCCGGAGGTGCACGAGCGCACTTATCGCGATTATTCACTAAAGCCTGACGTTATGAGGTCTTCTGACATCGCGCGCCGCCATCGTGGCCGGAAGCTGATATCGAGCGCACAGGGCAGGAATTACGATCTCGACAAGATGTTTGCCAAACTGAACCGAAGATATTTCGATTCAACCTTGCAGAAGCCAACGCTAACCTGGTCGCAGCGGAAAACTCGCAATGTGCTTGGCCATCACGATCGCGTTTACGAAACAATCACCATCAGCAAAACGCTGGATTCGCCGCTAATTCCCGACTGGTTTGTTGAGTACATCCTTTACCACGAGATGCTGCACATCAAGCATGCGGCACAAATGATTAACGGCCGGCGGTATTACCACACTGCGGACTTTCGCACCGATGAACGCCGGTTCGCGCGTTACGAGGACGCGCAGGTGTGGATCGAGCAGACCGCCCGGCAGAGGCGCGTGCCGGGTAGGCGCGCTGCATAATTGGAACCGTTTCTGACCTGCGACGTGTATTCAGCACGAGGTAGGTGGGCTCCTCGAAAAAGGCGGTCGATCCGGATTTATGAACCTTTCGGAACGGCCGCCTTTTTATGTGTCCCGGCCAACATGAGGTCAGTACCACCCGCGGTAGCGGGTGGGTAAGATCGACAAGTGCTCGATGAATTCAAGCGCGCTAAGAGAGTTTCTAAGTCAAACCCACCCGCTACCGCGGGTGGTACTGACCTCACGACTCGCGGCAAGCACCGGAACCACTGCTGGACAACATCACGCAGCGCTCGCTAGACTACCCGTTTCTTAAATCAGACCTACGCTCGTCTGTAGCTCAAGGCGTAACACAAACCTTCTATTAACGGAGACTTAGAAATCTTATGGCGATCTCTGCGACCCAAATTCGACGAGGAATGTTGATACTTTTCGAAGGCGAACCCTGTAAAGTTATGGAATTTCGGCACCACACGCCGGGCAATCTCCGTGCAATGATTCAGACGAAACTCAGGAACATCAAGACGGGCTCTTCGTTCGAACACCGTTTTCGTTCAGCAGACACAATCGAGCGCGCCACGCTCGAACAGCATGAGATGGAATATCTCTATTCCGACGGGTCCCACCACCACTTCATGAATACCGAAAACTATGAACAGGTTGCCCTCAGTGAAGAAGAATTGGGCGACGCAGCCCAATGGCTGACGCCGGGACTCAAGATTCAGGCTGAATTCTTCGAAGGTTCGCCGATCGGCATCGACCTTCCCCCTTCAATGGAACTAACAGTCACGAGAACTGAACCAACGATGAAAGGCGCAACGGTCTCTAACGTAAATAAACCTGCGACCCTGGAAAACGGAGTGACCGTTACCGTTCCGCCATTCGTTAACGAAGGCGACCGCATTCGTGTCGATCCGACGGAAGGTCGATACATCGAACGCGCCAAGTAGACTGTGACACAAACGTCAGTCTGCGTCCGGGGTCAGCACGGATTGCAGTCTGTGCCCTGTGCCTTACAATCCCTCCATGTATTTCATTTACAGCCTGCTGCTGGGCTTCGCGTTTCTTGTCCTGCTCCCGCGTTTTCTTTGGGACGCGCTTCAGCACGGTAAGTATGCAGCGGGCTTTCGCCAGCGGTTGGGTTCCCTTCCCTTTTCCGCCACCGAAAATCAGCCTGTGATTTGGGTGCATTGCGTCTCCGTCGGTGAAACTCAGGCGGCCCGGCCTCTAATCAACGGGTTGAAAGAACGCTTTCCTTACCATTCAATCGTTATTTCCACAGTTACGCGCACCGGGCAGGAACTTGCTCAACACCTTTTTCGTGGGCAAGTCGCGCGCGTGATTTATTTCCCGTTCGATTGGCGCTGGACCGTTCGGCGCGCGTTGCGCGCAATTAATCCGTCGGCCGTGTTGATTATGGAAACGGAATTGTGGCCGCGGTTCCTGCTCGAATGCCGGCGACGTCAAATCCCTGTAGCAATAGTAAATGGCAGACTCTCTGACACATCCTTCCGGCGTTACCGGCTCGTGCGCGGGTTGATGGCTGACGTTTTCAAATCCATTACGCTGGCGGTCATGCAAACAGAAGCGGATGCCGACAGGCTGAGGACGCTGGGAATGCCACCAACGAAACTTCGCGTTTCCGGCAGCCTGAAGTTTGATGCTGGAGTCCTTGCGCCCGACGCAGAGCTTTTGGAGACGTTGAGACAACGCTTCTGCTTAGACCGCAATGACGTTGTGCTGGCTGCGAGCACACACGCGCCGGAAGAAAGCGTATTGATTGAAGCCTTTAAGCTGATGGTGACCAACACGCCTCAAGCTCGCTTGATTATCGCGCCGCGTCACCCTGAAAGGTTTGCGGAAGTAGCTTCCGTTCTGGCGTCGTCAGGATTTAGTTGGGCGCGCCGAAGCGCCAAGTCCCGGGCAAGTGATGCGAATGCTCAGGTTGTTCTCCTGGACACGATTGGCGAGCTGTCATCGATTTATTCACTTGCGTCTGTCGTTTTTGTCGGCGGCAGCATAGTTCGAAGAGGCGGGCACAACATTCTCGAGCCGGCCGCAGCTGGCGCCGCCATCATCACGGGCGCACACACTCGCAATTTTCATTCGATTGTCCAGGACTTCGTTGAGTCAGATGCGGTTATCCAATTGCCTCCTTTGAATGAACAGGAAGCGGCCCACGCGTTAGCTCTGGAAATTTCCGAACTACTCGTCGACGAAGAACGCCGTAAACAACTCGCCCAACGGGCAACGAAACTGTTAAATAAAAATCGCGGGGCCACCAAAACAACTCTGCAATTCCTCGATTCAGTAATCGCACAAACGCCAGATCGTTTGGAACAATTCGAAAGCCTGACGATTCAAGGCGCTCCCACCACATGAAGCCAACCGCTTCCGTACTAATGATGCCACTAAGCACCGTCTATGCGGCCATCACAAAGGCGCGGGTGCTGGCTTATGAAAACGGTCTATTCAAAGTGTCGAGGTTGCCTGCGCCCGTAATCAGCGTCGGGAACATCACTGCGGGAGGCACAGGCAAGACGCCCCTGGTCGAATGGATCTGTCGGATGCTGGCCCAGCATTTTGAAAACGGGAAACAAATTTGTGTGTTGACGCGTGGTTACGGAAGAGGCAATCCGGACACACAAGTGCTGGTTTCGGATGGCGAACGCATCCTGGCTAACGAGCGGAATGCGGGGGACGAAGCGTCAATGCTTGCCAACAATCTCCTGGGCATCGCCGCAGTTGTGGCGAACGCTGATCGAGTTGCTGGTGGAAACTGGGCCATCGCAAACCTGGGTTCGGAGATCTTCGTTCTTGACGACGGTTTTCAGCACATGCGCATCGCTCGCGATCTGAATATTGTTACGATCGATGCCACAAACCCGTGGGGTGGCGGCGGCTTGCTGCCCAATGGAATGCTGCGCGAGTCTCCGGCGGGATTATCGCGCGCCGATTGTGTCGTGATAACGAGGACCGACCAGGTTAATAACGTTGCGGCTCTGCAAAAGGAGTTGCAGGCCCTCACCGGTGACGCGGCGATTTTCAGATCTCACATGATTACCAGCGGGTTTCGCACCATTGACGGCGCACACCTCACAGCCAAAGACGTAACCGCAGAGCCTCTAGGTGCTTTTTGCGGAGTCGGGAATCCTGAGTCATTTTTCACCCACCTGGAATCTGACGGATTCAAAATCGGACTGCGAAGGGCGTTTCCCGATCATTACCGGTACTCACAAAAAGATCTGGACGATCTCGCCTCAGCAGCTCAAGCCGTAGGCATAACCCGGCTAATTACGACCGCAAAAGACGCAATCAAACTCATTAACCTTCGTGCTCCCCTGACGTGTTACGTGCTGGACACGCAAATCTCCGTGGACGAAGCAGATAGTCTGATCGCCATGATCGCTGCTGCGATCACTCACAACGCAAGCTAATTATTTGAATCGGGCGGCGAAGCGGCTGGGGCGGCAACAGTCGGTTTAGGCACCGGCGGACTAGTCGGCTTCGGTGAAGGCGCCGGCTCATCGATCACGGTTCGCGTCGCAGAAGGCACCGGTGGCGCCTTCGTGGGTTCCTCAACTGGATCCTCGTTAAGGTTAACGTTAGGAGCCTGATTTGGATTTTCAGTTGGCGAGGGGGACGGCGAAGGGTCAGGATTCGCGCTCGAAGCCTGGTTAGTATTTCCCCCGGTTGGTATTCCAGCTTCGCCTTCGCCAGTCGCTGGCGAGGCGCTCTCAACCGGCTGGCTATTGGGGTCTGCCGTCAGCTCTGAACCTGAGGTTGTCGGTGTCGGTGGTTGGGAGTTACGCGTGAAAGCATAGATGACGCCAAAGATCAGAAGCAGCCCGACCATCGAAGGAATCAAAACCTTCCACGGATTGAAACTGGCGGCAGGCGGAGGCATCGGAATTTCCTGGCGTAGAGGTGGAGGCGCCAGCGGAGTGGTAACGCGTCTGCGGACCAGAGTTTCCTCGTCCTCATCATCTTCAGTAATCACCACGGGCGGTGGAATGGACCGGCCGCTGTTGGCCGCAACTGCGACAGGAACTTCAAAGCCCGCCGCGACTGTCAGATCCTCCACCAACTCTCCGACGGTGTTGTATCTGTTTTCGGGCCGCTTCTCGAGCGCGCGGTCGATCACTTTCGCAACCGCCTCAGGCACATCGTCGCGCTCAGCGAGCACCGACGGGGGCGGCTGCTGAAGGTGTTTCAGCATGATCGCGGTCGGCGTCTCACCCATAAAGGGCACGTGACCCACGAACATTTCGTAAAGGATTATGCCCAGAGAATAGATATCGGAGCGCGCATCTATGTCAGGCGCCTGTGAACATTGCTCGGGCGACATGTATTGCGGCGTTCCGATAACCAGATCAGGCGAGGTAAGCCCCGGGTCGTATCCGCCCTCAGGCTCTTTGATTTTTGCGATGCCGAAATCAAGCACCTTCGAATAGTCAGTACCGGTGCTCGCCATCAACATGATGTTGTCGCTCTTTAGGTCGCGATGAACTACACCCTGTCCGTGTGCCTCATCGAGTGCGCCGCCGACTTGGCGCACAATCTCAACTACCCGCGCCAAAGGCATTGGCCCCTCTTCGCGGATGACGTCTTTAAGTGTCTTTCCACTCAAATACTCCATCACCAGGAAGACTGTGCCACTTTCATCTTCTCCAAAATCAGTGACGCTGATGGCGTGTGGATGCAGAATCTTTGAAGCCGCGCGTGCTTCGCGCGAAAACCGGGCGACGATCTTTTCATCAGCCGCGAGCGCAGGGCGCAGCACTTTGACGGCGACTGTTTTGTCCATCAGCACATGCGTGCCGCGATAGACAGTGCCCATGCCGCCTTCACTTAGTCGTTCATCAATGCGGTATTTGCCCGCCAGTGTTTGACCGAGCAGCGAATCGTCTGTCTTTGAGAGCGCAACGCCGTCAGCAGGACACAAAGTGGTCGTATCCGGGTACTGCGCGCCACACTTCGGACAAGCTTTCATTAAACGTCAACCTTGGGGATTTGTTACTTGGGAGAATGACGACAGCCTATCACACGGAGTTTCATCGCGGCAAAGTTGTGACCAAAAAACGAAAAGATGCGAGCGTGACCTTCAAAGTCACGCCCGCACCTTATGCCTGAACGCCTGTGTTGTTAGACCTTTGCGAACACTACCAACAAAGCAAACAGCACCAGCGACTCGATGAGCGCCAGACCGAGAATCATCATCGTCTGAATCTTAGCCGCTGCGCCGGGATTGCGCGCTGCACCTTCACACGCCGCCGCACCTATACGCGACTGACCGAGTGCGCCACCAAACACAGCGATAGCGAAACCGACTCCAGCCGCGATCGCTTTCAGACCGACACCGCTGTCCGCGGCGTGATCAGCAGCAGCCGGGGCTTGCGCCAAAACCGGCATCGCCATCATCAGTACGCCGACGATTGCGAACAAAACAAAGTTGAGCTTCCTCATGTTTTTCTCTCCTGCCGGGTGTGAACCCGGTAATCACAGATGCTTCACCACACAGAACAATTGGCTTTTATAATTTCGCCTGCATCCGGTATCCACCGCCCCTCGAACAACGGCGCTCCTGCGACGACAGACCTGAATTTTAATTAACTAACGATTAGACCAACAGTTTCTGTTTTTGCATCCTGAGCAAAACCTGCGCGCCAACGTGCGCGGGCGCGTTACCCGCATCGCTCGGCTCGCGCTGAATAAAAACTATGTCGTCGCCATGGCCACGTCGCCGGCAGGTGCGGGCTCATGGTCTGCATCGTGTGCATCGCTATGTTCGCCGTGCTCATCGTGATCACCATGCGAAACTTCGCTCAAGTACAACTGCGACAGCAACACGAAAACGAAAGTCTGAATGAAAGCCACAAAAATACTAAGCGGCATCAACAGTAATGGAGCAACCCAGGTATAGGGCGCTGCCAATCCGGAAACGGTCACCACAACCTTTTCATCCGCAAACAAATTGCCGAACAAACGAATGCCGAGCGAGAACGGGCGGATGAAATTACTAATCAGCTCAATCGGGAAAATCAACGGCGCAATCCACCAAATCGGACCTGCCAGGTGCTTGAGATGGCCCAGCAAGCCGTTTTCTTTGATTCCGATGTAGTTGTAGTAAAGAAATGAAGAGATGCCGAGCGCAAAGGTCACACTCACTGCCGCTGTAGGCGACATGAAGAGTGGAAACAGTCCCATCAGGTTTGAAACCAGAATCAGAACTGCGAACGTCATGATGACCGGAAAGTATTTCAGTCCCTGTGGGCCAATGATGTCTTCCAGCATGCCGCGAATCGCGAGCACACCGAGTTCCAAAGTCTGCTGACCGTATCCCGGTTCTTCTTCAGAAAGTCTGCCCTTAAAGATCCAGATAATGATGACGCTTAGTATGCAGGCGATTATAAACATCACCGTGTACCACGGGATCGCATTCTCAGGCGTGTAGGGTCCAAACACGGCTTCAGGCGTGGTGCTAAACTTCGCGAAGAATTTTGTCCAGAACGGATACGTGTACTTCATCTGGAGGTTGTAAACCGGTTCTCCCAGGTAATGGTTTACGAACTGCACGATGATCGGCGTGTGGTGCGCCTCTGCTTCAGCCGCGTCAGCAAAAAACATTAACTGATTTCCTCTCGATGAATGATCGCGAAATAAAACTCCCGAAATGCTTCAACAAACAATGCGAATACAAAACTGGACAGTCCGACGATGGTGGCCGGCAGCGACACGACGTTGAATTGATAAGCGATGAAGACCACGGCTCCCACAATTGCGTATCTCAATACGTATTGAGCGAGGCCAATGCGAGGCTTGGTCCCGAATGCCACCACGCTAAGAGCAGCGCGCATTGAATTGCTCAGCCAGTAATGGTTCAACAACGCGAGCAGACCTCCCAACAACAAACCTGTGGACACGCGCCATGGCCATAATGCGACGCTCGCTAGAACACCCAAGCCCATTGCGAACGCCATCGAACGGAAAATCCGCCCCTCGATGCCATCGGCGCCAAAGGCACTAAACAGAGTCTTACCTGCGTTGTTTTGAATCTTATTCATGAACGAAGCTGGGGATTTTACACAGGAATTTGCTTGGTTGTCGACCGTTCGCGAGTTGCACTCAAAGCCGCGAAGTAATACGAACGAATTGATAAAAGCCTGCGATAGACCCCACGATAATCCCGGCGACCAGCAACCAGGGCGACGTGCCGAACCAACGATCCAGCACCCACCCAAAACCCGTCATTGCCGCTACCGACATAAATAAGGTGAAAGCAGCGCCGTAGGCGAGCCCGCTTTTGCGATTGGCTTCAGCTTTCTCTGATTCCGGCATTACGACCAACTTTCCCGTGTCAGGTAATTCTTAGGCAGCTCATACAACAGCGCGCGACGCGAATGACGCATAGAGTCGTGTATGAAGCAAACATGGGTGCACCAGCAGGCTTTGCCTCCATCGATTGCGCCGAGTTCTGTCGCGCGGCCGTGCGCAGCCCAGAGGGCGCCGAAGTCGTACTCGTAATCTGCGAGCGTCGCAAACTTTTCGCGCAGTTCGCACGCGCGCACGTCGCCGTTGTAATCGATCACAGCCGTCGTCTCACCGGCAGTGCAAGGAAACGGCCACGGCGTAGAACGATCAAAGTTGGCATGTTGCGTGCGGTAGTGTGTGGTAATGGCGCCGACGTAGGCGACATTTTTAACGAACCGTTTGCTAGCATCATCTGCCGCGAACATTCGTTCCCCATAACGCTTCGTCAACTTTGAAACGTACGCGTACATGGCGGGCAATATCTCCGCGGGAACTTGCTTGATCTCGTCGCCCACTAACGTTTCCCCGCGGATGATGTTGAAGTAATGCCCGTCCAGCTCGTAGTTGTTCCACATAAACTCGCCGAGCTTTTCGATTTCTTCGTAGTTGTCCGCGCAGACGACAGTGTTGACGTTGAGACGAAACCGGTCGCCAAACTTCTCTTTGAGAGGATAAAGATGCGTAGTGCAATCAAGCGCCTTTTCCCAATTTCCGGGAACCCCCCGCACGCGATCGTGAGTTTTGCCGAAGCCGTCGAGCGCGATGTTTAGATAAAGGTCGATACCGGCATGCTTGTCGAGGGTAGCGTCGACGATTTCATAAACGCGCGACTTGATCAATCCATTGGTCGGAATGATGATGCGATTGACGCCGTTAGTTTCAACGAACGTATCAATGACCGCTAAGAGATCGCGCCGCAAGGTCGGTTCGCCGCCGGAAAGCCAGAGGTCGGTAATCTGCGGCATCGTATGCGAAATCTTTTGAAGTTGTTCGAACGTCAAATCTCCCGGCTGATTCAACTCCTCGTGATAAAAGCACGTCTTGCAAAACGCGTTACAGCGCGAGGTCACGAACAGGATTACTGTTCCAAGCTGCGCGTCGCGTTTTGTGGAACGAAGCAACTGCACCAGTTGTACGGCTTTGTTAGTCATTACTCTGCCGGCGAATGATGACAGCTTCAGTTGCTGATTTCAATTCGTAGGTTATTCCACGCCATTCGATGCGTCGTGACGCCCAGGCAACCACCGCATTCCATAAATACAGCGCCGAAGTTATTGGCCAAAGGAAAACATGGGCGGCCATCTCCTTCCACGTGACGCCTGAGGGTGTTTGTATTACTCGTGCCACTGCGCGAAAGCGTATCCATGCCTTCGCAGCGCCGAGCAGGAAGATGACGAGCAGCGAGATCGCAACCAGGCGAGCGTCATTCCCCGCGAGCAGCCGGGCAATCATCAAGGCAATGCCGCCAAAGAATGCGAGACAAAACAGCAAGCTCCCAATCAGCACCGGCCGCCACAGATGAGGCGCGTAGACGCGCGTGATCTTCAATTGCCGATTAGTGAATTCGAAAAGCTGGCGCAAGTTACATCTGTCGAGTGCAGGAACCAGGCATGACGGGACGAAAACAATCGGCATCTTGTTCTCCTGAAGCGTGCGCGTCAGTGTGAAATCGTCGGAGACAGTGCCACGCCAACGTTCCAGGACCTTTAACTTCTCGAATGTTGAACGCCGAATGGCCGTTGAGCCGCCCCAACAAAAGTTTGAGTTCGTATTTGGCCCAAGCGCTGATGCGATGGACGCATTCCACACAGCGCGAAGATAAGATGCAAAACCGCCTTTAGCGGGCACAAACCAACGATATCCTGACGCAGCGCCGACTGTTTCGTCTGTCAGCGGAGCAACCAACGCCTTTAGCCAATGCGCGTGAGGCCGCGCATCACTGTCTACAAACACCACGACCTCGCTCCGTGAATCTACTTCCGGAACAGCACGTCTTAAGTTGTGCACTTTCTGTCCGCTGTCGATTGCACTTCCGGCGACGATGAGGCGTACGGAAACATTCGCGGTTTGGGCGACGGACTCGATTACTTGCTCGATCACACTGCGCGCCGGATCACTCGCATGATCAACTACAAAAATCACCTCATAGACCGGATAATCCTGTCGAACTATGGCGAGAAGGTTCTGCTCGAGTCCTTCCTCGAGTCCGCGGCAGGGCGCAATGACGGAGGCGAAGGGACAGTAGGATGTTTGTGAGTTGGAAAGTTCACACTGAGTGTGGGATTTGAAGCTGAATCCGCCACGAAGAGAGAGGACACCCAGGAAAGCTACAACGACCGCCAACAGGTAGAAAATCGGCATCAGGGCTTCGAGCAATCGGAATCAACCCAACGTTAGCGTTCGGAGTGCGCCGACCTGACGACGCTTTTGCAGGCGTAGAAAGCTCGAGATCGACTTAAGGTGAATTCTGTGAATCATTTTGTGTCGGTCTTTCGATCACTGATTCAACTGCCCGGCGAAACGAGGCTGGATCGATCGCAGGGTATTTATGGAGTTCCCCCTCAATTTGAACAAAAAACTCAAACAATTTCTCCGTTTCAACCAACTTACTGCCGATAAAATTTCGCACGTCGAACCAGTCCATCTCATGACCGCGTTCGATCTTGGCCAGTGTCTGGGAATAAAAGTCGTAGTGAAGAAAAGTGAGATTGCGTGATTGGCAAATAAATTTACTGCGCTCCTGCCATCCCGGCAGTTCAGGAATAAAGTCACCGGGCGACGCTAGTTCGATGTTTATTCCTAACTTATCCTTTAAGGAAGACAACTGCCGGAAAAGCTCATCTGTCTCCGGCATCAACTTAAGATCAATATCTACAGTTGAACGACGCCATCCAAGGAGTACAGCTGTAGCTCCGCCCACCAGGAAAACACGCGCAGGTTCGTCCGTTTGCCTGCCCAGTGCTTCAATAAACTCCTGCAGGCGCTCCGATGTTACGGCTTGACGCATTCGGCGGCTCGTTCGAAGCTCACCAATTTTCTAATCAAAGAATTGTAACGGGAGTGGGCTGAGTCCTGATCAGTTTCGGCAAGCAAATGGTAAAGCCGATGTTCGGGGAATTCCGGCAACTGCTCCGGCAGTTGAAATCCGAGACGTCGCAACCGTGGCGCTCCGACGGCTACGAGCAGCGCTTCTACCGATTCCCGGCCGGCGCCCAAGTCTCTCAAGCCGGTTTCGATCAGCTCGGCTCCGGGTAAAGCTTGTTGCATGCTGGTATTACAGTATGTCTCGGTAACAAAAGCTAGCCGCCAAGCAAACGCTGAACTATTTGGATCAAGGGTTGCGGGTAAATGCCTATGAAAATTATGCCAACGAGCGACGCAACCAACGCGGTTTTTAACGGAGCAGAAAGAGATAGCGGCTTGTCGTCAGCAATGCGATCACCAAGGTACATGACCTTAATGAATCGCACGTAGTAATAAAAAGAAACGACGGTGTTAATGATGGCCCACCCAGCAAGCCAGTAGTACCACGTCTTTCCATCCGCGGCGCCACGTTGAATGAGGCCGCCAAACAGGAAGTACTTCCCTATAAACCCGCCTGTCATTGGCAAGCCGCCAAGCGACAACATGAAAACCGCCATCATCGCAGCCATGCCCGGAGCTTTGTGAGCGAGGCCCGTCATGTCGTCCACGTTGTCGCCGATGATTCCGCGCCTGCGCAGGCTGATCACAATTCCAAACGCACCCATATTCATGAGCGTGTAGACGAGCAGATAAATCGTCAGGCCGATGTAACCGTAGCTGTTACCAGCGACCAGTCCCAACAACAAATAGCCGGCGTTTGAAATCGAAGAATAAGCGAGGAGACGCTTGGAGTTTTCCTGGGTAACGGCGGCCCAGTTCCCTACCATTATCGTCAGAGCAGCGACGAGCCCGAGCAGTGGGGCCCAGTCGGCGCGCATTCCATTCATCGCCTCGACGAAGATGCGCGCATAAAGTGCAAAGCTTGCCGCCTTGGAACCTGTCGACAGAAAAGCGGTGACTGATGTCGGCGCGCCCTCGTAAGCGTCGGGCGCCCACATATGAAACGGCACGGCAGCGATTTTGAAGAACAGTCCGGCCGCGAGCGCGATCATTCCCAGCAACAGCATCGGACGTAACGAGCCAGACGTGACAGCGTCAGGAGCGCCAAAAGTTTGCGCGACGCGCGCTACACTATTGCCGATTTCCGCCAGGTTGGTTGAACCAGCAATGCCGTAAAGGAGCGACATTCCATAAAGCAACACGCCTGAGGAAAATGCGCCCAACAGAAAATACTTCATCGCGGCTTCATTGGAACGCTTTTCGCGCTTCGTGAAAGCAACCAACACGTAAAACGTAAGCGCCATTAGCTCGAGACTGATGTAGAGCACGATCAAATCGAAGCCGCAGGCCAGAAACATCATGCCGACGGTCGCAAACAGGACCAGCGCATAGTATTCCCCGTGCTGCTCACCTTCGATGTCGAGGTAACGTGTGGATATTGCGATGGCAAGGGCGGCGGCGATCAGGAAGATCGCTTTGAAGATAATCGCGAAGCCGTCGATTCGGACCATTCCGTAAAAACCGCTCAACGGCAGGACGCCACCGACAAACCAAAACTGCGCAACGAGCGAGGCGAACGCGAGTCCCACACTGACGAGAGAGAAATAGGCGGTGAGCTTTGTCTTGCGATATGGAAGTACAACTTCCATCACCAACACCACGCAAGCGCAAAGAGTCAGGATCAACTCGGGAGCGATCAGTTGCAGATCAGCGACGTTGAGTAGTGCTGTTGTGTTGGCTTGCAATAAGAGCATTTAGGTTTTTGGTCTTAAGACTTTGGTCTTTCGGGCTTTGGTTTGTCCTTCGTCGAGCTTTTGTTCTGTCTCCTGTCTTCTGTCTACCTATGCGGCACAGTCGCGGCTTGTTGCGTCACAACCGGCGGCATTCCCGGTATCGGGTATGTAGGTCGCACTTGTCTGACGACAGCGTTAACAGGTTTACCTACGTAATCAAGGAATGGCTTTGGATACACACCAATCCAGAGCGACAGGACCACGAGCGGCGCCATGTAAGCCCACTCGCGTTTACTGAGGTCAAACAGTTTTTCGTTTTTCGGGTTGTCGATCGTTCCGAAGAACATTCGCTGATAAAGCCAAAGCATATAACCCGCGTTCAGAATAATTCCCAACGCGCCCCAGGCGGCCCACATCGGATTGGCTTCAAATGCGCCTCGCAGTGCCAGGAATTCCGAGATGAAGACGCACAACAGCGGCAATCCTATCGCAGTCATCACCATGGCTAGAAACACTGCAGCGTAACCCGGCATCACATGTGACAACCCGCCAAACTCGGCCACGTTTCGCGTGTGTCGCCGTTCATAAATAATGCCGACTAGTAAGAACAGCGCGGCGGAATAAATGCCGTGGTTGATCATGTGCAACACGGCGCCGTTGACGCCGTTTGGATTAAGCGAAAACAGTCCGAGCATCACGATGCCCATCGACGAAACCGATGAATACGCCACCAGTTTCTTGACGTCTCCATCCTTTTTCACAACGAAGTACATCGCGGCCAATGCGCCATAGATGATTCCGATGATTGCCAGGAGAATCATGACGCTGCGCACGCCAAACGATCCGAAATACGATTCATCAGCTGACGCGGCGGGAAACATGGGTAAGTTGAAGCGAAAGAAACCATAGGTGCCCAGCTTCAGCAAGATGCCCGCGAGAATGACAGAACCAGCCGTCGGTGCTTCGACGTGCGCGTCGGGCAGCCAGGTGTGAAATGGAAACATCGGCACCTTGATCGCAAAGCCGAGCGCGAAAGTGAAGAACAGCAGCACCTGCATCGCTCCCATCGGCATTACTGAACCAATCGCCTGCATGTACAAGATATTGAACGTGCCGGTGCCGTTTTGCGCCGCCGCCTGCACCGAACTGGAAACCATGGCAGCCGCATCTCTGTTCCCGGCTAGCAAGTCGATTGTGGCTTGGGTGATTTGTCCGGTTAGCGCCGTGTCCTGAGTCAAAAAGTACATCTTCAGGACGCCGAGCAGCATGACGACTGAACCAACGAGGGTGTAAAGGAAAAACTTGATCGCCGCGTAAAGACGGTTTTCACCACCCCAAATGCCGATGAGGAAATACATCGGGACCAAAGAGACCTCGAAGAACAGATAAAACAGAAACAGGTCCATCGAAGTAAAAACGCCAACCACAGCCGTCTGAAGCAACAGCAACAGTACGTAGTATTCCTTCTCACGTTTCGCTATGTAGTTCCACGACGACAAGGCAGCGATCACACCGAGCAACGTTGTGAGAACAATCAACAGGACGGCAACGCCGTCTGCGCCCATCTGATAACGCGCGCCGATAACCGGTATCCACTGGTGATCTTCCAGAAACTGCATGCCGCCGATGGCCCGGTCATACTTCAACAAAGCCAGCGAGGCGATGAAGGCGACGCCAAACCATGCGGTAGCAAATTTCTTGATCGCAGCGCCCTGGTCCTTCTTGAACATCGCCAGAATCAGCACCGCACCAAGCGTTGGCAGCCACGTCACGATTGAAAGAATGTGGATGTTGTTCATAATCAGAAGTCAGCAAATAGCAATCAGCCGGTCAATTGTCAGTTGTTCGTGTCATGTCCGTGGTCAGTAGTCCGTTGTCAGTAGTTCGTGGTCAGTAGTCCGTGGTCAGTCGTTACTAGTTCGTTAGTTCGTAACTGTGGTTAAGCCCACCTGACTCAGGACTCAGGACTCAGTACTCAGCACTTTGTCTTCATCCAATTACTGCAAACATCCCCTTCACCGCATTCAGGATGTCGGAGGCGAAGAACATGGCCACGGCTGCGATCAACCCGAGCACCATCACCAAAGCGTAGTTTTGAGTGAAACCTGTTTGCGCTGCGCGAAAGAGGGGTGACATCAGTCGCGCCACAAATGCAGCCACGGCATTTACCATTCCGTCAACGAAGTACTGATCGGTTCCACCGGTGATACGACTGGAAAGCCGCGTCAACCAGGCGGAACGATTTACAGCACCGTCAACCACCTTCGAATCGATAGCATAGACGGCGCGAGATAGATCCATCACCCGGCGCGTGACGGCCCAACCGTAGAACTCATCAACCCAAAACTTGTTGTAGCTGGCGGCATAAAGTGGCCTGAGCCGCGCGGCCCACACGTCCGGCAGCGATGGACGCCAAACATAAAAAAGGAGGCCCAGCAAAATACCCATCGTCGCCACGATGAGCGAGATGATGATGAATACCCATTCCGTCAGGGTGTGACTGTGAATGACGGAGTCGACGGCATGAGCGAGATTGAAACCTTCACTCTCATAGATCGGCGGCGGCGCTTCCACATGAATTGGCTCTGTGGTGAGGACCGCATGTCTTTCGACATGGACCGGTTTGCCATAGCTATCGACATAGTCGTGGCTGCCGAAAAGTCGTGTTGTCGGGTTCCAAATAATGGGGTCGAGGAAGTTAACGATGTTCAGGCGTCCACCGACGTGATGACCGCCGGTAAATGCGGTACTGATGCCAACAAACCCACCAACCGTCGCAAGCACGGCCAGCACAGCCAGCGGGATCCACATCGACTTCGGTGATTCGTGTGGGATGTGCGGGTGATCGCTGGGTGTTGCGTGATCCTCGTCGTGGACCTCGTGCTCCGGCGTGTGGTCGTGAGCATCGAGAAAGCGTTCCTTGCCCCAAAATGTCATGGCGACAAGCCGCGTCATGTAAAACGCGGTGCACGTCGCGGCGATTGTTCCAATCAACCACACCAACCAACCCACCGGGATATATCGTGTCGACGCCGCGCTCCAAAGTATTTCGTCTTTAGACCAGAAGCCGCTAAACGGAATGATGCCGCAGATCGCTAACCATCCGGCGAGAAACGTCAGGTAGGTGTATGGCATGTATTTCTTCAGCCCACCCATCCGCCGCATGTCCTGCTCATGATGCATGCCGTGAATGACACTGCCCGCACCGAGGAACATCAACGCCTTGAAGAAAGCATGTGTCATCACGTGGAAGATGCCGATGACAAAAGCGCCGACTCCGCAGGCCATGAACATAAAACCAAGCTGCGACACAGTTGAATAGGCCAGGACCTTCTTGATGTCGTTCTGAGTAATGCCAATCACGGCGGCAAAGATTGCGGTGGCGGCGCCGACTAGAGCGACCACCATCATCATCGTCTGCGAGTGTTGGAAGATGACGTTGGTGCGCGTCACCATATAAAGACCCGCCGTCACCATCGTCGCTGCATGAATCAGCGCCGACACTGGAGTTGGACCAGCCATCGCGTCTGGAAGCCAAACGTGTAGTGGCAACTGCGCCGACTTACCGCACGCGCCGACGAACAAACCAAGCGCAATCCACGAAAGCAATCCCCAATGTCCCAACGGCTCAAGTGGGAAATTTGCTGCCTGGCCAAAAACGTCTGCGTATTGGGTTGTTCCAAATGTAGCAATGACGCCGAAGATGGCGAGTGCAAAACCAAAGTCGCCGATACGGTTGGTAATGAATGCTTTTCGAGAGGCGTTCGCCGCTTCGTCCCGATTGAAGTAGTAACCGATGAGCAGATATGAACAGAGTCCGACGCCCTCCCAGCCTACAAACATCATCAGAAAATTCGAGCCCATCACCAGAACGAGCATCGAAAACATGAACAGGCCCATGTATGCGAAGAAGCGATAAAACCCGGGATCGCCATGCATGTATCCGGTGGCGAAGACGAAGATGCATAACCCGACGCCCGTGACGATAAGCATGAAGATCGACGACAAGGCGTCGAGCTGGTAACTCCATTCAACGTCTAAAACCGAACTGGCCTCTTCTTTCGGGCCGCCACCTAAAACAGGCTCGGTGCGATGTTCTGCCGCGATTTCGTCTGGTGTAATTCCAGCCTGGTCATGCCGATCAGCCGACAAGCGCTCTTGTGCGCCGTGCGTCAACCGGACTGCACCGCCCGGTATCCATGAAAATTTGAATGCGCCGTCCTGACTGGTTACGTAAGTTTGGGGATAAAGACCGGTACTACTAAACGCGTAGGAGTAAACCGCGGAAAAGGAAAGCAGAAACGCAAGAGCAATTGACCCGACTGCAATCGCGCTAATGATTTTTTCCGAAAAACGCAGTCGCCGCCCGAGCAAGCCGTTAATGGCCGCGCCGGCGAGAGGCAGTAGAGGGATTAGCCAGATGTATCTATGCATTAACTAGTCGGTCCAAGTCCAAAGTCCAAGGTCCAAAGTCCGAAGGCGAGAATCTAAGTCCGCGGAACCGCACGCGAATGCAGGCTGTGCTGAAGACGGGCCGTCTAACTGTATTGACCTTGGACTTTGGACCTTGGACTTTGGACTACGTCTTACCATTTCAGGATATCGATCTCGTCCACCCAAATAGTTTCCTTGTTTCGATAAAGCGCGATCACAATTCCTAAACCGATTGCGGCTTCCGCAGCGGCGACGACAATCACAAACACCGCGAAAATCTGTCCCGCAACCGCATTCACGTTTCCAGTTTCCTGTAAATACCTCGACATCGCGATGAAATTAAGGTTCGCTGCGTTCAGTATCAATTCGATGGACATGAAGATGACGATGATGTTTCGCCGTGTCAGCACGCCGGCAACGCCAATGACGAACAGCAACGCACCGATGACAAGAAACTTCGAAAGGTCCGGATGCTGCGCCTTTTCCCAGGCAGTAGCGACCGGGCCACCTTCTTGCAGCACCAGGGCGTAGAGCGGAACAAACATTTGGGCGAGCAATGTGTGCATCGATTAGATAACTGAGTCGTGTATAGCGTCTGCTATTTCCGGGTCTCGGGCGATTTCTTTCTGCAATTCCTCAGGATCAACGTCGTCAACCGCAGCTTCCTGCTTGAGTGTGCGAGCCAACATCACTGAACCAATTATCGCGACCAGCAAAAGGACACTTGCTATCTCGAAGGGCAGCGACGCAAAGCGGTATAAGCTGGCGCCGACACGTTCCGTTTCGCGCGTGATGCGCGATGAACCTGTTGCTGATGGCGCTAAGTTTT
Organism: Pyrinomonadaceae bacterium; assembly: GCA_963730985.1. Classification (GTDB taxonomy): domain Bacteria; phylum Acidobacteriota; class Blastocatellia; order Pyrinomonadales; family Pyrinomonadaceae; genus PSRF01. The sequence goes on along the minus strand of CAVSTX010000002.1, from coordinate 112,158 downwards.
GTTGTTGTGCCCGCCGCTCCCCCGCAGTCGCCGTCAGAAGCGCATTGTCGCGTTTTTGAAATCCTTCGTAGCCTACGTTGATTGCGTAAAGGAGTCCTGCTGCCAGCAAACCGCAAAAGACCACGCTGGTTGCAACCTGCCTAGGCCGGTTGAAAATCTCTTCTCGCCCGCGCTCTTCCGCGCCGACGTTCACCAGCATGATGACGAACAGAAACAGCACCATGACGCCGCCAACGTAGACGAGGATTTGCACACCGGCGATGAATTCAGCGCCCAGTAGGATGAACAGAGCAGCAACGGAGACAAGGGATGAAATGAGAAAGAGGGCGCTATGAATAGTGTTGCGCGCCATCACAGTGAGTAAACCTGCAAAGATGGCGGCGATAGAGAAAATCCAGAAGAAAATCGATTCCCAGCCGGATAAGGTCATTTCCGATTTCCAATTTCCGATTTACCGCGTGTATTTCACGGTTTCGCGGCCTTGCTCGAGCATCTCGCGGTTCCAAACAAAGCCGGCGCGAGAGTAGGTTGCGAGTTCGAAATCCTGGGTCAGCTCCAAACACGACGTTGGACATGCTTCCTGGCACAACGCGCAGAACATGCAGCGGGATGTGTCGAAGATGAACTCGTCAAGAACCTTTTTCTTTCGTGGCTTGCCGGCGACGATGATCTCCACGTCCATCGCTAGCACATCGATACAGTCTTCAGGACACGCGATCGCGCAGAGGTTGCAGGCGATGCAAAGCGTGTCGTGCGTTTCGGGATCCATGTTCAAGCGCGGGGCGCCATGGAAGCGCGGCGCAACGTCGGGGCGCTCCTTTGGATACTGCTCGGTGTAAATGCCCTTACCACCGACCGAGTCGCTGTCGGTTAACGCGCCGACGTTGTACTTCAGCGTCAGCCTCAGACCTCTTAATAGGTCAACGAGGAAAAAGCGCTGAAGCTTTTCGAGGAACTTTGGTTTTGGGACTCTTACTAATGGCATAACGAAATTTCAAATTTCAGACTTCACGTCTCAGACTTCTAATCTCAGATTCCTAACTCAGATTTCAGCTCCTGCCTCCTGCCCCTGCCTCCTGCTCCTGCTCCTGCCCCTGCTCTTGCCATTACACCGACTCTCCAACCACCGGCACCGCTGGTTTGCCTTGCGGCAGATTCACGAGGCGAATGTTTCTTCGTTGACTCTTCAAATTGAAATCGCGCGAGCGCCAGTTAATCCGCGCGAGCAACAGCCCAGTAACTGCCAACCCGATCAAACCCATAGCGATCATCAACCCTTTGCCCGTGGCCGTCAGGTTTAGTTGTTCATTCAGCGATTCTATGGTTCGCAGTCCACGCCAACCGTTTAGTGCCTGGACCAAAAAGATCGCAACGGCCGAGAGTGCGATGTTGATGAGTGCCGAGGGTATTAACCACTTCCAACCGATATCCATCAACTGGTCGTATCGAAAGCGCGGCAGCGTCCAGCGCAGCCAGAAATACAGGTAAAGAATCGCACCGAGCTTCGCCAGGAAAACCAGTAAGCTGACTATAACATAGAGGTTGTGATGACCTTTGGCTTCAGTCAGTTGGTACACAAACGGGAAGTACCATCCGCCGAGATAAACGGTCGTAGCAACGGCGGAGACGATCACCATCGCTGCGTACTCGGCCATGAAGAAGAGCGACCAGCGAAAGCCTGAGTACTCGGTGTGAAAGCCGGCGACTAATTCCGATTCCGCTTCGGGCAGATCAAAGGGCGCGCGATTGTTCTCCGCGATTCCGCTGACCAGGAAGATCAGGAAGCCAAGCGGCTGATACAGGAAGAACCAAATTGAGTCGCTAGCCTGCGCTTGAACGATTCCGGAAAGCGAGAGAGTCCGCGCAAACATCAACGCGCCTACCAGCGACAGTCCCATCGCGACTTCGTACGAAACCATCTGCGCGCTCGAACGCAACGCTCCCATCAACGAATATTTTGAGTTTGATGACCAGCCCGCGAGGATCAACGCCAACACACCGACGCTGGATACCGCCAGAACGAAAAGCAGTCCGATGTTGACGTCAGTGATTACTGCCCAGTCTGGTCCAAAGGGAATAACCGCAAAGACGATGAAGGCGGCAGCGACGGCGATGTAAGGCGCAAAGAAAAATATCCAACGGTCCGCTTTCTCCGGAATGAAGTCTTCTTTTGTCAGCAGCTTGATGCCGTCTGCGATCGGTTGCAACAGTCCCCACGGACCGACCCGCATTGGTCCCAGGCGGGCCTGCATAAACGCGGAAATCTTGCGCTCGAGGTACGTCGCATACGCCACCCACCCGGCGACGAGTGTGACGATCAGTCCAATCTGTATGAACGGCCAGATGAAATGGTTGATTGTCTCCGCTGAAAAATAGCCGCGAAGTATTTCATCCAGAAAACCGATTGGGCCAAACAGCAGGAACATACTCATCTATCAATTTCCCCGAGCACGATATCCAACGTACCAATAATGGCAACCACGTCTGCGACAAGATGGCCGACGCAAAGTTTTCGTAATGCCTGGAGATTAATCAAAGACGGCGGTCGCACTCTCACTCGCCACGGTTGCGCCGTGCCATCAGACACCAGATAACAACCGATCTCTCCCTTAGGTCCTTCGATCGAGTGGTAATAATCGCCGACGGGAGGTTTAACTATTTTCGGAAGCTTGGCGTTGACTGGCCCATCAGGCAGTTTATCCATCGCCTGGTCCACAATGCGACGGGACTGCCGCATTTCTTCCAGACGGACGAGATAGCGATCGTACGTATCACCGTTCTCTCCCAACGGCACATCAAAATCCATGTCGGCGTATGCAGCGTATGGACGCGCTTTGCGGATGTCCCACGCGACCCCCGAACCTCTCAGCGCGGGCCCCGAAAGTCCGATAGCAATTGCATCGTCTGCCGAGATTACGCCAATACCAACTGTGCGGCTTAGCCAAATTCGATTTTCCGACAACACAGTCTCGTACTCGTCGAGTCGCTTCGGAAAGTTGCTGACGAACCGCCGCACATCCGGCTCGAAATCGTCGTAAGTATCGTTTGGCATGCCGCCTACTCGCCACGCGTGACAAGTTAAACGCGCGCCAAATTGCCTCTCGAAAATCTTCAGGATCTCTTCACGCTCACGTAACGCCCAGAGCAAAACGGTAACTGCGCCAATGTCGAGTGCGTGAGTGGCCAGCCAGAGAAGGTGCGAAGCGATACGATTGAGCTCAGTAAGAATTGTGCGGATGTAGTGGGCCCGTGGCGGAACGACGAGACCCATCATTTGCTCGACTGTTTCCACCCACACAAGCCCGTTGGAAACTGCTGCGATGTAATCGAGCCGGTCCCAATACGGCGCAATCATTGTGTACATCCGGTTCTCTGCGATCTTCTCCATTCCACGATGGAGATAACCGATGTCACAATCCAGATCGATTACCGTTTCGCCATCGAGCTTCAGGATCACGCGGAGCACGCCGTGCGTCGACGGATGCTGCGGCCCCATGTTCAGGACCATTTCCGGACTATCGAGCAGCGTCTCCTGGGTGGTGGCGATTTCTACCTGATGCATAAGCGATTAACTGGTCCTAGTTAGGCGACAAGTGGTTCCGGCGCGTTTGGAACATAACAACCGGTCACGCTCCACGGCTCGATGACTAATCCGATTTCAGTCGCTTCTCCGCTCGATCGTTTCTCTGCAAGCTTGCTGACGATAGCCTGTGCAGCACTCGCCTTGTTCCAAACGTTACGCGGCTCCAAAGTTTCGGTCAGGACGAAACCGGCGACCTTTGCCGCTTCCGGCGAATCAAACACTTTCGCTTCATATTGAGCCGCGATCTCTTTAGGAGTCATAGCTACTGGTAAATGGTAAATAGTTAATAGTCAGTAGTTAGTTGTCGGTAGTTAGTTGTCAGTAGTTTCGTTGTTAGTTGTTAGTTGTTAGTAGTTAGTTGGTTTAGATGAGCCGATGTTGACAATAATTATATGACAATGCTTAATGAAAACTAACGACTAACAACTAACCACTAACAACTAACAACGAACAACTAACTACTAACAACTGACAACCGACAACTGACCATTTACCATTTACTTATCTTTCGGCATCACTTCTTTGCCGGCCTGCAGAATCTGCCGCATCATTCTCTCCTGCGGCACTGACAACACTTCCAAACCATATGCGCGGCGCTGTTCCAATTGCTCGAGTTGCACGTCGCTCATCTCAGGCAAATGCCGCTCGGTCCATTGATTCTCGACGAACTCCAGCGGGTAATCCTTCCTTAACGGGTGGCCCTGCCAATCAGGTGGCAAAAGAATTCGTCTCAGATCGGGGTGGTTATTAAACTTCACGCCGAACAAATCAAAAACTTCGCGCTCCATCCAATTCGCTGAAGGCCAAACCCCGGTCACACTGTCAATTCCTTCATTCTCCTGAATTCCCGCCTTCAAGCGCACACGCTCGTTGCGACTAATCGAATACAGGTTATAGACAATCTCGAGTGGCGCTTCCGCTCGCAAGGGGTAGTGAACACAGGTTAGATCGGAAAGATAGTTAAAGGCGGTAGACGCATCGCGTCTTAGAAAATCACACACCTCGACGATTCGCGATGGCGTGACCCGAACGGAAACCTGATCGATAAAGATCTGAGCTTCGAGCACGGCGTCTGCGAATTGTTCGCGGAGTTTTTGAACTAACGGATGGGTAGAAGCATCGACCGGTTTTGGTCCTTCTTCTTTTTTCTTGACCGGAGCCTTCGGCGCGCCGGGCGCAGCGGGCGGCGGTGATGCAGCAGCTGCATCGGCCAATGATTCTTTGACAGCGGCGACTCGCGACTTCGCCTGCTCGACCATCGCAGATTTTTCCGCGTCCGCGCCTGACACTTCGCCGGCATCCGGAATGGACGATGGCGGCGGCGTGCCTTCGGAGTCGGCTGGAGTGACCACGCCCGGAGGGTTCAGTACGTCAGGTTTATCGCGCTCGTCGGCCATGGAGGTTACATTCCCACAGACTCTGAGTGACACAGACTTCAGTCTGTGTCGTTCTGAGAACACAGACCAAAGTCTGTGACACTAGTTCAGGTCAAGCAAAGTGTTAATGCAATTACAACAAAAGGACGGCAGAAATGGATTTAAACATGCCGTTTTTTCGCTGTCAATAAACTTGTCGGCACGTGTTTTTTGATGTCGCTGACGATTTGTCGTTGTGAAAAATGGGACCGCGGAAGGTTCCTCACAAACCGGCATTTTTTCATTAGCACCGTGCTTTAGCGCGGTGATCAAGAGAAGGGTATCGAATAAGGAAACCGTTTAAACGGTTTACGGTTCGCGTCGAGACTGTTCTCACCGCGCTGGAGCGCTGTGCTAATGAGACGTAAACTGGTCGACTGCATCAGCACTTCCATCGGCTTGACGGTAGTCTCGCTCGCCCCGTAACATAACCTGTTTGGAAAGAGTCGGATTTAGCTATCTATAGGACAAAGAGCGATGAAAACAGGAATTCACCCAGACTATAACGAAATTACCGTCACGTGCGCGTGCGGCGAGACTTTTAAGACACGCTCGACGAAAAAGGGCGATTTGCACGTCGAAATTTGCTCAGCTTGTCATCCATTTTTCACCGGCAAGCAGAAACTGGTAGACACCGCCGGACGCGTCGATCGCTTTAATAAGCGTTATGGCAAGAAGGCTCCGGAAGAGAAAACCGCGACTGCTCAGTAAGGACAATATGCAGTTGGTTAACAGCCGACATTAGCAGCGAACCTGATACAAACGCCGGCGTTTCGTCGGTCGCTTTACGTGCATCCAACGCAAGGCGACCAAAAGAAACACCGGCGTTACTCTTTGGAGTGCGCCGACCTGTCGGCGCTTTTGAAAAAGCGGTGCCGAGTCGCCGCACTGGAGAGTGAGAAGGACAATAACTTGAGTACAAACGAACGAGACCTAATTGTTGGCGGACAGGCCGTAATCGAGGGCGTCATGATGCGCACCCCAAACGCTTACGCCATCGCTGTGCGTAAAGCAGACGGTACGATCGTGAATATTTCCGCGCGTCTGCCTAAGTGGAGCGACAAATATCCGCTACTGAAGTTGCCGGTATTACGCGGCAGCGCTGTGCTCGTTCAGTCTATGGGCCTGGGAATCAAGGCGCTGAACTACTCCGCGAATGAAGCGTTCGCCGACGCAGAGGCGGAGGAGACAAAACAAGTTAGAGTTCCGCTTACGGCGGTCGCGATTGAAGGCGAGGCCGACTTTGCGGGTTTGACGGGCGCCGTCCCCGGGATGTTCACAGTGCCTACTGAAAAGAGATCGAAGGATGAACTCAAAAAGGGCGGCACTGCAGCCGCCGCAGGCTCGATAGCCTTTGCGATGATCTTCAACGTGATCCTCTTTGTGGCAGCGCCGTTGTTGTTGACGAACGCGTTGTTTATCGCGGCGGGTTGGGCGCCGACACCGAGTACGAGTGCGGTTGTAAGTCAACAAGGTTCGACGAGTACGCCTGCGGCCGCAACCGGCAATGAAGTAGTAACTGAGCGTCCGTGGTACACGCGAACGTGGGAATCAGTAAAAACTTACCTGCACCCGGTCAGACCATCCGTCGCTTTTAATTTGATCGACGGTGCGATTCGAATGGCGTTTTTCCTGATAATGATTTTCAGCTTTTCTTTAATCAAGGACATCAGGCGCGTCTTTGAATATCACGGGGCGGAACACAAGACTGTCTTCACGTGGGAAGCCGGTTTGCCTTTGACAGTCGACAACGCGCGACCGCAACCGCGACAACATCCACGCTGCGGCACCAGTTTTTTAATGGTAGTGATGCTCGTATCGATTGTGCTGTTCTCGGTAATCAAGTTTGATTCACTCGTCTATAACTTCCTGGTCAGACTCGCACTCGTGCCCCTTGTTGCCGGCATCTCCTATGAAATTATTCGCGTGTCAGCCAGGAAAGAGAGTGGATGGTTTTTCAAATTAATAACGCGGCCCGGTGTTTGGCTGCAAAACATCACGACTCAGGAACCAGATGATCAGCAGTTGGAAGTGGCCATTGAAGCGTTGAAGGAATCTTTGAAACTGGAGCCGCAGCCGACGGAAGCAGCGCTTGCGCCGATGTCCTGAAATGCTAGAGACGACTTGAACAAATCGAAACGCGGTACGAAGAGATCACGAACCAACTCTCTTCGCCCGAGCTAATGTCCGATCGCGACGCTTACACGAAAGCGGCGCGGCAACATCGGAGTCTGGGCGAGATTGTGGAGAAGTATCGCGCGTGGAAAAACCTCAAGACGGAATTGGCGGGCGCCCAGGAATTGCTGGATAACACGGACGATGAAGAGATGCGCGAGATGGCGCGTATGGAAGTAGAAACTCTTCAACAGAAGCTGGAAACTACCGACGACGAGTTGAAGGTACTGCTGGTGCCGACCGATCCAAATGACGAGAAGAACGTAATTCTAGAAATTCGCGCCGGAACTGGCGGAGACGAGGCCACGCTGTTTGCCGCCGAGATGCTTCGCATGTATGGCCGTTACGCAGAGCGACAGGGTTGGAAGTTTGAAGTTCTTGACGCATCGGAGTCGGGCATCGGCGGCATGAAGGAAGCAGTCGTTCTGATCGAGGGCGAAAAGGTTTATTCAAAACTGAAACACGAATCGGGCGTCCATCGCGTGCAACGGGTCCCGCAGACTGAGGCGAGTGGACGAATTCACACGTCGGCGATAACGGTAGCTGTATTGCCTGAGGCGGAAGAGGTTGACGTGAAGATTGATGCGAAAGATCTCCGCATCGATACATTCTGTTCGTCTGGTCCCGGCGGCCAATCAGTCAACACTACCTATTCCGCTGTGCGCATCACGCATTTACCTACGAATGTCGTTGTCTCGATGCAGGATGAGAAGTCTCAGATTAAGAACCGGGAAAAAGCGATGCGCGTACTGCGCGCGCGCCTTCAGGAACTCGAGGAACAGAAGCAGCATGACGCTCTCGCCAGTGAACGCCGTTCGATGGTTGGTTCGGGCGATCGCTCAGAAAAGATCCGCACTTACAACTTCAAGGAAAATCGCGTCACCGATCACCGCATCGGTCTCACCATTCATCAGTTGGACCTGGTAATGGAAGGCAATATCGACGAAATCATCCAGGCGCTGATTACTCACGATCAAGCCCAGAAACTGAAGAACGAAGCCGTCGCCGCCTGATTCGCAAAACGATCCACGAAATTAAACTAACTTTCACGAAGATTTCTTCGTGTGTTTTCGTGTGCGTTCGTGGATCGTATTTCCATTTTGAACTAATGCCTCCCTCGTCTTCCGTCTTCGGAAACTAACAGGTTGCGTTACACTCCACGCAATGCCTTCAAATACGCACGTTATTCTCGTTCGCCATGGCCAGTCGGAGGGCAACGCCGAAGGCCGCTTCGGCGGACACACTGATACGCCGCTTTCGAAACGCGGTCGTAAGCAAGCGAAGCTGACGGCCGAACTCCTTGCTGCCGAGAAACTCGATGCAATCTATTCGAGCGATTTGCGCCGCGCGATTGAAACCGCTTCGCCGCTCGCGAAGCTATCCGGGGTCGAGTTGGAAACGACGGATGCGTTTCGCGAGCGCAGCGTGGGTGTGATGGAAGGTCTGACCTTCGAAGAGGCAGCCGAGCAACATCCTGAACAATACGCGGCCCTCCTGCATCGAGACTTTGAGCACGTTTTGTTGGGTGGAGAAAGCTACCGTCAGACGCTCGACCGCGCGTCGCGCAAGCTTGATGAGGCGATCGAGAAGCACTGCGGAGGTCGCATCGTTGTGTTCACACACACCGGCGCTATTTGCATTCTAATTTTGCATTTAATGGGCGCACTCGATGCGCCCGAATTGAAACCTGTGTGGATTGCGACTGCAAACTGCGGCATCGCCCGCTTTGATTTGCGTAACGATGGTTTCGTGCGCGTGATTTGTGTGAACGACACCAGGCACCTGGCGGGGATTTAGAATTCGGTGCCGAAGGGCAGTCGTCGTTTGGTCGCGCGGATGTAGTACAGAACCGGAGCGATAGCGACGGATGAAACTTCGAATGCCACTCAGTGACAGTCTTTAAATTGTTTAGAGAAATGCACAAGTAGGATTAATTGCAGTAAGGAAGAGGGGCTTGCCCCCGCTTTGGAAGTTGAGTTGGTAAGCGGGCGCAAGCGCCTCTTCCCAACCATGAGATCCTAAGTCTTGAATCGGAGAGGGCCGAGAAAACGTTAGGGGCACGAAACTCGTGCCCCTTTTCTTTGTATTTGATAGCAGTGTGGATAGATTAAACGGTCGCGACGAGTTGATCGCGTTCCGCTTCCGAAGGGTCTTCCAAATCCTGAGTGCGTCGGACGGTTCCATCCGATTCAAAAATGTAAGCCGACGGTGCTTCTCGCATGATGATGTCCTGCAAACGCATCAGTCCATACAGCAAAGCCTCGGGACGCGGCGGGCAACCGGGAATGTAAACATCGACAGGAATGCAGCGATCCACTCCCTGCATCGTCGAATAGGAATCAAACGGGCCACCTGTTGAAGCGCACGCGCCCATCGCAATCGCCCACTTCGGTTCAGGCATCTGATCGTAAACCCGTCTCACTACCGGACCCATTTTCAGCGTGACCGTCCCGGCGATGATGATCAGGTCGCTTTGTCTAGGGCTCGGGCGAAACACACCCGCGCCGAATCGATCGATATCAAAACGTCCCGCGCCAGTGGCAATCATCTCAATGGCGCAACACGCTAAACCAAATGTCATCGGCCACAGCGCCGATTTGCGGGCCCAATTCACCACCGGCGCGCCAATGTCCAACGCCTTTGCGCCAACAGTCCGTCGCACGGCGTTCATCATTGTGTCGAATCTGGTTAGGACAAAGCCTTCGTCGTGTTCAGCCATTAGTTAGTCCAAGGTCCAAGGTCGAAAGTCCAAAGTCGAAATCCAAAGTCACAGTCCAAAATCAAGTGCAAAGTCGTAGAGTTTTACCAAGTTTTGACCTTGGACTTTGGACATTGGACCTTGGACTTTAGTCTATCAAGCCCATTCGAGAGCGCCTTTCCGCCAGGCGTAGTAATAACCGACTACAAGTATGCCGATGAAGACAAACATCTCGACCAGGGCAAACTTCGTAAACGAGAAATCGTCACCCATGAAAATGATGGCCCAAGGCAGCAGGAAAATCGTTTCCACATCGAAGATTAAAAACAGCATCGCCACGATGTAATAACGAACCGTGAAGCGCGAATGCGCGTCAGTAATCGGATCGATACCACATTCGTACGGCCGCATCTTATCTTTCCCATACTTAGCCGGCCTTAGAAATCGTCCGAGCACAATCGGTAGCACGGGAAACACAACCGCTACGACAAAGAAGATCATCACCGGCCAATAAGCAGTGATCGGTGACCCGATGTTTGTTGTTGTCGTGGTTGCCTGGAGAAACATTATAAGAATGCAAAAATCTTACGGGGCGTGGTGATCAATGTCAACGAAGAGTTGCTTTCGCTCCGTAGGAGCGAAATGTTTATAGCTACGGTTGTAAATATGAACCTCCTCGTTCCAAAGGAGCGAAATGTTTATAGCTACGGTTGTAAATATCAAACTCCTCGCTCCAAAGGAGCGAAATGTATTTGAAGATCGCGAATTACATTGCGCTCCTATGGAGCGCGTAGAAGCATTTGTAAATCGTTTCTATAGACATCTCGTCCCTAACGGGACGACCCGGCTCCATAGAAGCCAAATGTTTATAGCCACGGCACCTCTAAAACACAAAATCGCTCCGAAGGAGCGAGATGTTTATAGCTATGGTTGTAAATATCAAGCTCCTCGCTCCATAGAGCGAAATGTAGTTGAAGATCGCGAATTACATTGCGCTCCTACGGAGCGCGTAGAAGCATTTGTAAATCGTTTCTATAGACATCTCGTCCCTAACGGGACGACTCGGCTCCGTAGGGAGCCAAATGTTTATAGCTACTTTGTAAATATCAAACTCCTCGCTCCAAAGGAGCGAGATGTTTGGGGTTAATCTTCAGACTACCAGTTCTTCGCCGCCTCTTCAGCGTCTTCGAGTAGTCTGACGACAGGAAATATTCCGAAACGAGGCAGACCGCTACAGCCGCTCGCTTCATCGCCTCCTCAATCTCCGGAGTACCACTTGTCACCCGCGTCTATGCGCGTGTCGTCCCAGACTTCAAGTAGCCCGGCCTGCTCAAGCGCTTTGAGCTGAGCGGTCAGTGGGCCGAGGAGGTCTTTATCCTTGTGGCTGTAGCTGATGAAGACTGTTGGGGCGCTCATCTGAGAATAGGCGCTCGAAAGTGAGAGACATCAATTAACAAGGACGTCAAATGCCGTGTGCGGCGGAGTGTAGCACTCCAATTCTGTATTACTACTGAGCTTAGTGTCGGGTGTCACCGGCCAGCAGCGTAACAGCGTGATTAAGAACTGGTTCGATCACCGCGAAACTTTCGCGGACGGCTTTTGGTGAGCCGGGGAGATTTACGATCAACGCGCCGGAGCGAATGCCGCAAACCCCGCGTGAGATCATTGCCATGGGAGTTTGTTTGAGTGTTTCCATGCGCATGGCTTCGGCGAGGCCGGGAGCTGCGCGTTCGATTACTGCAAGAGTTGCTTCGGGTGTGTTGTCGCGCGGCGCGAAGCCGGTTCCGCCTGTGGTGATTACGAGATTGATATCGTCGCGATCGGCGGATGTGCGCAGCAGCTCGGTCAACGGCTCAAGATCGTCGGACACGATGTGCTTATCGACAATCTCCGCGCCAGCTGCTTTGAGTAATTCGACGAGCGCTTCGCCAGAAGCGTCTTCGCGCTTGCCTTTTGAGCAGGCGTCGCTAACTGTGATCACAACTGCGCGAATGGAAGTGGACATTGATAGCGCGGCTCTGCCGCTTCCTGTGCGGTGAGGCTCAGCCTCCACCGAAACATACATCAAGAAACCGGAGGCTATGCCTCCTTGCGAGGCGCAGCCTCGCTTAAGATTCGGGGAAACTCGGCCCGTAAGGCAAAGCCTTACCGCACAGGATGCGGCACAGCCGCTTAACGGCAGCCTCGCTCTCCCAGCAGACACGAACCGCAGCGGGGCTACCTCACCGCTGCAGCCGCATGCAGCTCCTGCAACGACCTCACCTGGATAGCGTCGCCCTTTTCGCGGCTGCCGATCGCTTCAACGATCGCCTGCGCACCCGTCATCGTAGTCACGCATGGCACGTTGTACTGCAACGCCGCGCGGCGAATCGCCTGTTCATCGAAGTGAGACGCACGCCCCAACGGCGTATTAATTATCAACGCAATCTCGCCACGCTTAATGTGGTCCACAATGTTCGGCCGTCCTTCGTTGACCTTGAACACGCTTTCGACCGTCAATCCCACTTCGCGCAAACGCTCTGCAGTTCCCAGAGTCGCGATGAGTTCAAATCCCAAACGCACCAAACGCCGCGCCAGAACCACAGACTGTCCTTTGTCACCTTCGTTCACACTGATGAAGGCACGACCTGCGCGCGGCAACGTCAGTCCGGCGGCGGTCATTGCTTTCGCATACGCTTCGCCGAAAGTGTCGCCGACGCCCATCACTTCTCCAGTCGAATGCATTTCGGGACTAAGAATCGGATCGACTCCAGGAAACTTCGCAAACGGAAACACAGGTGACTTGATGAAGAACCTGTTGACGGTCAGATCCTGCGGCAAACTGAATTCGGCGAGCGGCTTGCCCGCCATTACCAACGACGCGATGCCCGCAAGCGGCACTCCGGTCGCCTTCGAAACAAACGGAACGGTTCGCGAAGCTCTGGGGTTAACTTCCAACACGTAAACACGATCGTCTTTGATCGCAAATTGAATGTTCATCAACCCACGCACGCTTAGCGCTGTCGCGAGGAGACGCGTGTAGTGTCGCATCGTTTCGATGTGTTCAGGATCGATCCGTAACGGCGGCAACACGCACGACGAGTCGCCTGAATGTATTCCTGCTTCCTCGATGTGCTCCTGAATCGCCGCGATCACGCATGTCTTTTCGTCGGCCAGCGCATCCACGTCAAACTCAGCGGCGCGCTCAAGAAACTTGTCGATCAGTACTGGGCGATCGGGCGTAAACCCGACGGCGGTCCGGACGTATTCGTCCAAACTTTCTTCGTCGTAAACGATCGCCATGGCCCGGCCACCGAGGACGTAGCTCGGACGCACGAGGACGGGATAACCAATCTTTCGCGCCACCTCTCTGGCTTCTTCACCAGTGGCCGCCATTCCGTTTTCCGGTTGCGGGATAGCCAACTCGCGCAGCAAAGCGCCGAACCGCTTGCGATCCTCTGCTAAATCAATCGAATCCGCCGCTGTGCCAATAATCGGAACGCCTGCTTTGTGCAGACGCATCGCCAGATTCAACGGAGTCTGTCCACCAAACTGCACGATGACGCCCTCAGGCTTTTCAACATCGACAATGTTCATCACATCTTCAAATGTCAGCGGCTCAAAATAGAGACGATCTGAGGTGTCGTAGTCGGTGGAAACTGTTTCGGGGTTGCAGTTCACCATGATCGTCTCATAGCCCGCATCGCGAAGGGCAAACGAAGCGTGGCAACAGCAGTAATCAAATTCGATTCCCTGCCCTATCCGGTTTGGCCCGGAACCAAGAATCATGATCTTGCGACGATCAGTCGGATCCGCTTCGCTCTCTGTTTCGTAAGTGGAGTAAAGGTACGGAGTAAACGACTCAAACTCGGCGCCGCAGGTATCAACACGCTTGTAAACAGGAACAACTCCCATACGCTTTCTGTACGCGCGGACTTCGTCTTCAGATTTCTGTGTCAGATACGCAAGTCTGCGATCAGACAAAGCTACTTCCTTGAACGTGCGCAGCGCTTCAGCGGAAATCTGTTCGAGCTGAAGTCCTTCGATATCTTTTTGGATTTCCATCACGTCCTGTAGCTGTTCGAGGAACCACGGATCAACTCGCGACAACCGGTAAATCTCGGCGATGGACCATCCATGCTGCAACGCGTAGGTGATGTAGGAGAACCGTTGGGAATTTGGGCGCGCGAGTTTGCGTTGAAGTTCGTCGTCTGAAATGTCTTCGAGACGCAACGGCTTAACGGCCTCAAGCGATCGCAGCCCCTTGAACAAAGCCTCCTTGAACGTTCTGCCAATCGCCATCACTTCCCCGACCGACTTCATCTGTGTTCCCAAAACGTCCTCAGCCTCGCGAAACTTCTCAAAGTCCCACTTGGGAATCTTGGCAACGACGTAATCGATAGTTGGCTCGAACGACGCCGGAGTCTTTTTGGTGATGTCGTTGGGAATTTCGTCGAGGGTGTAGCCGACGGCGAGTTTGGCGGCAATCTTTGCGATGGGGAAACCAGTCGCTTTCGACGCCAGGGCAGACGACCGCGAAACGCGCGGGTTCATTTCGATGATTCGGATATCACCGTTTTCCGGATTGACCGCAAACTGAATATTTGAGCCGCCGGTTTCGACGCCAACTTTTCGAATCACGGCGATCGCCATGTCGCGCATGCGCTGGTACTCGCGGTCGGTCAATGTCTGTGTGGGAGCAACTGTGATTGAGTCGCCAGTGTGCACTCCCATCGGATCGAAGTTCTCAATTGAACAAATGATCACGACGTTGTCGGCGATGTCGCGCATCACTTCCAACTCAAACTCTTTCCAACCGAGGATCGATTCTTCTACGAGCACCTCGTGCATTGGCGAAGCGGCGAGTCCCGCGGCAATCATCTCCTCAAACTCTTCCGGGTTATACGCGGTGCCGCCGCCGGTACCACCTAATGTGAACGACGGTCGAATGATCGCCGGATAGCCTGTGTCTTCAACTACCTTTTGGGCTTCGTCCCACGACTTCGCGAAGCCGCCACGTGGCATTGGCAGTCCCGCTTCATCCATCGCCTGTTTGAAGAGCATTCGATCTTCGGCGACGCGTATCGCGTGGCGATTGGCGCCGATCATTTCAACGCCACACTCTGCCAGCACGCCCGAATCATCAAGCGCGATCGCAAGATTGAGCGCCGTTTGTCCACCAACAGTCGGCAGCAAAGCATCGGGCCGTTCCTTGCGAATGATTGCGCTCAGTGATTCGACGTTAAGCGGCTCGATGTAGGTGATGTTGGCGGTTTCGGGATCCGTCATGATCGTCGCTGGATTCGAATTCACCAGCACGATTGTGTAGCCTTCCTGACGCAACGCTTTACATGCTTGCGTGCCCGAGTAGTCAAACTCGCAGGCCTGCCCGATAACGATGGGTCCGGAACCGATAATCAGAATTTTTTGGATGTCAGTGCGCTTGGGCATTAAGAAACTTCGAAGTGCGTAACCGATTTGACCGTAATGGAGTCAAAACATTATACATAAGCTCTATCAGAACCGAACTGACCCCGAGGCCTCATAGATTTTGCCTAGTCATTGCTTTGAATTTTTAGTATTACGTTTCGTGATGGCGAGCCTCATAGTTGCGCTTGCCTGTGTTGCGACCGTCAGACCTCAAACGCCTCGCACGGCCGAAGACTTCAACAATCGTGGCGTCCAGCGTCAAGCCAAAGGCGACATTGATGGCGCGATTGAAGATTACACTCGCGCAATATCCTTAAAAGACAAGGCCGTCATACATGCCACCGCTTATAACAACCGCGCGAATGCGCGGTTGCTGAAGGACGACGTTGATGGCGCAATTGAGGATTACAGCCGCGCGATCGAGCTGCAACCGAAGGATTTTGAAAACTACTACAACCGGGGCATTACGCTTTTACGAAAGCAGCAACACGATGCCGCGATTGCTGACTTTACCAAAGCCGTCGACATCGATCCTCACTTTGCGTTGGGCTTCGACAGCCGAGCCACGGCAAAAAGGACGAAAGGCGATCTTGACGGTGCTCTCGCCGACTACCAGAAGGCAATAGAGCTTCATCCGAAGTTTCACCAGGCGTATTACAACCGCGGCGCGCTTCATCAGGCGCGCGGAAACTTAAAAGAAGCGATAAACGACTACAACGTCGCCATCGAACTCGCACCAGAATTTGCCGATGGTTATGTGAACCGGGGACAAGCGCGGCAGGCTTTGAAGGACCTTGACGGTGCAATCAGTGATTACGATAAAGCAATAGAGCTGAAACAGGACCCGGGGGTGTATTACGCACGCGGAACTGCACATCAGGAAAAGCAGAATCTTGGTAGTGCCTTGAGCGATTACACGCAGGCAATTACGCTCGATCCGTCGATGGCCCAGGCATACGCCAATCGCGCGGTGGTCTATACATTGCAAAACAAACATTCGGAAGCAGCGCGCGACTTTGAACAGGCATTCCGAATCGACCCTTCTTTACGCGATACGTTTGCGAAGTTTCTACAGCGTCTCAAACCAAAGAACCCCTGATTATCTTTCTTGTAGACGCTTGCGGTAGTCGTCGCCCTCGATCAAAACCTTCTTGCACATCTCGTACAGGCGGCTGCGAAGTGGTATCCCAATTCGCTCTTCGAGGGTCGTCATCTCGTTGACGCGTTCCGAAGTCCTCATGCGACGGCGCGGTTCAGCGTCGGCATTCTCGGCGGGCAAACGAATGTCATCAGAATAGTTTGTTGTGAAGATGGTGAGTTTCTGGTTGTTGTAGCGCGTGTTGATGATCTGGTAAAGCGTGTCGCGAACCCAGTTTGTTGGGACGGTCGCGCCGAGCTCATCCAGAACGAGAACGTCGGCCTGGTAAACGGGCGCGAGCACGCGCATCTCCGACGTTTGAGATACGGGGTTATATGAATCCTGTATCGCCTTCAGTAATGAACCCGATTCGTAAAAGAGGCAGTTGACGCCTTTCTTTTGGACCAACTCTTTCAGCACAGCAATCGACAGGTGTGTCTTTCCCACGCCAACCGGACCCATAAACAACAACCCGGAATCGACCGCAGGAAACTCCTCAACTAACCGGCTTGCAAAGCTGTGCGCAAAATATTGTGAATCGTTCTTTGGGAAGTAGTTGTGAAACGAGCACTCGCGAAAACGCGGAGGGATTCGCGCCGCATCAAGCGGACGCTCGGTTCCGTTTGATCGCCGGCAGTCGCATAGCACCGCGCCTTTGCCGGGCTCGATGCGAGTGCCGGTTCCAAAACATAGCTCACAAACGTTTTGGGCCTCGTTTGCTTTACCTCTATTCAACATCACAACTTTGTTATCTGAAGAATCGGATGACATGAAGGCAGTACCTTGTGGTGATTGAAGTCTCAAAATATAGCATCGGTCAAACGCGCGCAATAAGGCGGCCTTGATGCAGTGTTAATTAATCTGTTAGTGCGATTTTGTGCCCT
The DNA here is from genome assembly GCA_963730985.1 of Pyrinomonadaceae bacterium. Taxonomy (GTDB): domain Bacteria; phylum Acidobacteriota; class Blastocatellia; order Pyrinomonadales; family Pyrinomonadaceae; genus PSRF01. The sequence goes on along the minus strand of CAVSTX010000002.1, from coordinate 94,856 downwards.
TCGCGTGTTGAAACAACCGTACGAGGATGACTGCTATCTAAGCCCGGGTTTTAACAAACAGGGGAGGGTGGATTATTGTTATGTCCGAAGGATCGGTATTCAGCGAAATGTCTTTACTGCAGTCATTGTTGAACAAGCTCGGCCTTGCCAAGGTCAGCGCCGAACGCCATCCCATCCGTGTGTTCCTTTTGGATGACGACAAGAGGCGGCACAAGTGGTTTACGGCTCGATTTAAGGGCGACTTCGTTGACGTCGCTGACAATGTCGAGCAGGCCCAACAGTACTTGAGTGCCAACTCTTACGACGCGATTTTCCTTGATCACGATCTTCATCCGGAACATTACAACGCCGCAGGCCACGACGATGAACGCACCGGTTACGCGATAGCCTCATGGCTTGCTGCAAACCCGGAACTACAGCGCGCCTCAACCATTTTTGTTCACACAAGGAACGCCGACGGGGCTATACGGATGGTGGAAGAACTTCGAAAGTCGGGACGCACGGCAGACTACGTACCGTTCCCTTATCTCGCCGAACGAATCAAGCATTTTTGGGCAAAATAGCCGGAGAAAATGGAAAAGGGTAAGGGGAAACGGGGATTAGAGTTACTCCCCTTCCCATTACCCTTTTCTTGGATCCAACTGGTGGCCAGGGACGGAATCGAACCGCCGACGCCGGCCTTTTCAGGGCCGCGCTCTACCAACTGAGCTACCTGGCCAATTGGTTACGAAAGACGGCGTAGTATAGGGAGTGAAAAAAAGAACGTCAACTTTGGGCCGAAATGCTAGTTTGTCAGATTAGTCACAAAAATTCATTGACTGGATTGGTCGGAGGTGTATAATCCCTGCCGTTGAGGATGGGGTTGGCGCCCAAACGCCGGTCCGGTTGAAAAGACGACATCCGATTCAAAATTGATAGTGCCCGCCAGTGCCAGCTCGGCCGCCGATCGCGCCCCCCGCAGTCGCTACCTTCGAGCTGGCACAGCCATTTTTGGGCCAGCCCTTTTTCATAAAATCCCCTAAATTGTTGAAGAATTGCCAGGATTTGTCGTTAAGGAATTCCTGCGCGTGACGCTAGCTCGCCGCCTTCTCGATCCGCATCGGCCATCACCTGGTCGGCGTTGAGGGTCAACAGTTTCCTGTCATCCATCACCATCCGGCCGTTGATGATCGCCGTGCGTACGTCATTCGTCTGCCCCGAATACACCAGCAGCTGATGCCAGATCTTTTGCATGAGGCGTGGAATGCATGACCTTCAGGTCCACAACAATCACATCTGCACGTTTCCCTGGTTCCAGACTGCCGATCTCGTTGTCTAATCCGAGTGCCTTTGCGCCACCAATCGTCGCGATTCGTAACGCCTGGCTTGCAGGCATCGCCTCTGGTCCATGCAAAACTTTTTGCAATAAGGCCATACTGCGCATTTCGGTAAACATGTCGAGCCGATTGTTACACGCTGCACCGTCAGCCCCGAGTGAAACCGAAATGCCCCTTTCTAACATCGACGCGACTGGAGCGATGCCGGAGCCGAGTTTTAAATTCGACGAAGGACAATGCGCGACGTTCGTCTGAGTTTCTTTCAGAGTCTGTAGCTCATCCTCGTCGAGGTGAACGCAGTGCGCGAGCACCGTGTGGGCTCCGGTGAGTCCGACGGAATTCAGGTACATCACATTCCGTAGGCCCGTCTCGTCCTCGACGATCTGACACTCGTTCTTATTTTCGGATGCATGGGTATGAATCATCACACCATGTTCACGCGCTAATTGCCCCACCTTCGTTTAGCAGATCTTTAGTGCAACTCAACGCGAACCGCGGCGCGAAGCAATATCGAATCCGGCCGTCGTCCTTTCCATGCCAGCTCCGGAGTAAACTCAGCGACTCTTCAATCGATGCTTTCGTGTCTTCGTGCAGCTCTGCCGGCACATTGTCGCCCTTGTCCATCATGCACTTGCCGACTGTTGCTCGGAATCCGGTCTCGTCAACAACTTTGAAGACGGCTTCGGTGTGATTGACCGTCTCCATCGTCAGCGCGCACGTCGTGCCACCCTTAATCAACTCGGCAATGCCCAATCGGGCCGAAGCGGCGATCGATGCTGGTGTGTGCGCAGCTTCCATCGGCCAAACACGTTTTTTCAGCCAATCAAGCAAAGAAAGATCGTCCGCGTAACCGCGGAACAAGGTCTGGCAGAGATGAATGTGCGTTTGCACGAAACCTGGAAGGACCGCACAACCGTCTGCATCAATGACAATGTCAGCAGTCGTACCGCTCTCACCCACGCTGGCGATGCGACCATCGCGGACCAACAGATCCCCGCGAATGATGGAGTCGCGAGAGTCCATCGTTAACAGAGTGCCGCCCTTAATGAGAATTGATTCAGTCATTTATCTCTGTTGAGTGCAGGAATGCCCGCGGCGGATTATCGGTTTAGACCGCTACACTGTAAAGCGGCTTTTGCTCAAAAAGTGCCCTTCGTGTGGTTTAGCGAAGTTTCGTGGATAGATTTGGTGTTGGACTTGAAGCGATCGAATTATCACGAACCAACACGAATTAGGCATTAACCTGGGTTGATCTCTTACGCGTTGAGTTGCTTTGCCTCAAAAGTGTATGCAGACGGTCAAATGAGTGGGTCGAAGAATACAGAACCGGAGCGGTAGCGACGGAACTGACATGGAATGAATGATGGAAAACCTAACGAAAAGTATTCTGCAGTCCAAATATTGCCGCAATTCACTGTATCATCCGTCGCTACCGCTCCGGTTCTGTATTCGCCGACCTTCTGCATTGTCTCTTGCCTACATGACATAACTACCGCAAAGTCACGCCCCTATCTTTCGACTTTTGAGGCAAAGCCGCGTTGAGTTGTGCAAAGCTCGGTAAAGCAATAAATAAGCGCCCGGCAGCGAAAACTTCACGGCCGAGCGCTTAGTAGTTTTAGTCGTTATTACTTTTTGTCTGCAGCGGCAGCTTTCGCAGCGGGCGGCGTTGCCGGTTGTTCATCACGAACAGGAACGCCGAGTTTAATCTTAACTTCGCGCTCAATCTTCTTGAGTAGCTCCGGATTTTCCTTCAACGACTGCTTGGCATTTTCGCGACCCTGGCCGAGGCGATCGCCCTTGTAAGAAAACCAGGCGCCACTCTTGTCGATGATTCGCTGCACTACCGCGAGGTCAAGCACATCGCCTTCGCGCGAAATACCCTCGCCGTACATGATGTCAAACTCGCATTCGCGAAACGGAGGCGCAACCTTGTTCTTCGCCACTTTCACCCTTGTGCGATTGCCCACCACACGGTCGGCGTCTTTGATGGCGCCGATGCGTCTGATATCCAGGCGCATTGAGGCATAAAACTTCAGCGCGCGCCCGCCGCTCGTCGTTTCAGGGTTACCAAACATCACGCCAATCTTTTCGCGAATCTGGTTAATGAAGATAAAGCACGTGTTTGACTGCGACACAATCGCGGTCAACTTACGCAACGCTTGTGACATGAGACGCGCTTGAAGACCGGGCAACGAGTCGCCCATTTCGCCGTCAAGCTCCGCGCGTGGGACCAGAGCAGCAACCGAATCGATGACTATCACGTCAACTCCATTCGAGCGCACCAGCGCCTCGGCAATTTCCAGCGCCTGTTCGCCCGAATCCGGCTGCGAGATGAGTAGCTGATCGATGTCCACGCCCAGCTTGCCGGCATATTCGGCATCCATGGCGTGTTCCGCGTCGATATAAGCCGCTACGCCGCCCGCCTTCTGCGCTTCCGAAACGATGTGCAGCGCCAGTGTCGTCTTGCCGGAACTTTCCGGCCCGTAGATTTCGATGATGCGGCCACGCGGCACGCCACCGACGCCGACAGCTGCATCAAGACTCAACGAAGTGGTCGAGATCGCCGGCACTTCAGACACGTCCCGTTCACCGAGCCTCATGATCGAGCCCTTACCAAACTTCTTCTCGATGTTGGACAGTGCGGCTTCAACCGCCTTGCTGCGATCCGTGGTTATTCGTTCATCAGCCATGACATACATCTCTTTCTTCCACTCCTTTTCTCGCGTGCGTGCGGCAAGACGATTCTCTCTTACCGTCAGTTTTGCCTGAGGATAACACAGGTTGAGCGAGAATGGAACAGTGTTTCATTTATGCAACAGCAATAATTTTACGGGTAATTCTAAAAGTGTCAGGTGGCGGCACGGCCCATCAATTCATGCAAAGGGCGGCCGGTACGGCGTTCGACCTGCTCCTGCAAAGACGGGATGCCGGCAGCAGTTTCATCTCGTGAGATGCGTTCCACCCGCCACATCGGAAAGAACAGATCGCCGAACCCGATAAACGGTTCATTGTGAGCAACCGCCTGTTGCCAATCATCAAAGGAATTTAGATCGAGGCCGCGCAAAAATACTCCAGCCGTACTAATTCCGTCGAGAACGCCCCAACATTTTTCGCGCGGACTGTGAAGAACAATTATGACCGCACTGCCCTGAACGATTCGTGTCGCTATTTGGTCTGACTCTTCCATGGTTTTTGTTTTAACGCAACACTCGAACGCGAAACCCGATCAACCGAAACATGCCAGACTTTTTGCTAGCCTCTTACCGATTCTTTTCAGCTTCGCGCAACAAGGTGGCAACTTCGTCTCTGCCATTTTTGTCGGCCCAGTCAGCCGCGGTCATACCATCTTCGTCTTCGAGTTTGGCATCAGCTCCGTTTTTCAGTAACTCGCGCGCAACGTCTACGTGGCCATACACGCCCGCCCACATTAGCGGTGTGCCACCGACTTTATTTTTGAGGTTTGGGTTTGCTCCTTTGCCCAGCAACATCTGGACAAGGACGATATTGCCGCGGGCACTCGCGAGGTGGAGAGCTGCATCGCCGTCTGAGTCTTGTAAATTGGTATTCGCACCGCCCGCCAACAGTTTTTCGACAATGTCTTTCCGCTCGAGAGTGACGTAACCCATCAATGCTGTGTGTCCGTTGGAATCCTGAACATTCGCATTAAGGCCCGGCCTTGCGACGAGCAGGTCCGCAATTTCTTTGTGTTCTTTTTGTAAGGCGCGAAGGAGGGCGGTGAAGTTCGCTGAGTCAGTTTGGTTAACATCCGCGCCTCCATTGACGAGCGCTTTGACCATCTCGATGTTCCCGCGCGAACTCGCTGTAATCAACGCAGTACTGCCGTTCTCATCCTTCGCGTTGGGATTCATCCCGGCGGTGAGAAACGTATTCACCGCGACCACGTCACCCGAAGCTGCCGCCGCTAGAAACGACTTCTCGTCAAAGTTATAACCACGGAGTTTGAGAATACGTTTGGCGGCGTCGGGAGACGGTTTGGTGTTTGGCTCTTTGCAACCGGCAAAGACGAATACAATTAACAACAACAGGAGCAGGTAGAGCGCTACGACCAGGAATCTCGTTCATAGATTTCATTTGCTGCATGGGCCCACGATTGCGCGGTTTATACGGACTGGTTTGGCCGGCTTTTCGCCCTCGGCTGGCGCCTGATTAATGGCGTCCGCTATTTCCATTCCCTTCGTGACGCGGCCAAATGCTGAAAACTTGCCATCGAGGTGATGACCATCGCCCACCAGAATAAAAAAGCTCGTGGTGGCGCTGTTCGGTTCTTCGGGTCTTGCCATCGAGACTATTCCACGCACGTGTTTGATCAGGCCGGGTTCATCCGGCAACTTCCGCGACATACGCTTGGCGAGCGGGTGTCCCCATTTTTGACTGGTAGCGAGATTGCCACCTTGAATCACGAAATTCTTCACAATCCGACTGAAGGTGGTTGTCTCGAGAGCGCCCGTCGCAGACAAGTTTAAGAAGTTACGCACGCTCTCCGGCGCCACTTCCGGAATCATTTCCATTTCAATCTGGCCAGCTTCTGTTTCCAGGGTGACACATTGTTCGCGCATCTTCTCCACCGTCGCACCGTCAAACGGTTCTGGCGGATCGGGAACGACCTCGGCAGGTCGCGTATTTGCTTTCTTCACTGGATCGGGAGTGGATGTGGGCGTGGCCTCCTGTGCCGTCGCGAGGCCCGCCGAAATTACAAACACCATAAGAGCGAAACTAAGTTTTGGAGTAGATCGCATTAGGGATGCAAATTCTTGCATGGGTCGACAAATACGGAACGAGAGCGGTAGCGACCGATTAGTCGCTGAATGTCCAGTCCAAAGTTGCTCCGATGTTGGTATTGCCGCCGAGTGGCATCGTTCGTTCAGTGCCGTCGCTACCCCTCCGGTTCTGTTTTTCTCGACCCACCAGGTTTAGTTTGACGTTTCAGGCAATTAAAACAATCTATTTGACAACCATTGCCCACCGTCGACGACTAACACTTCACCGTTTATGAAGCTCGCCGCGTCGGAGCACAAAAACACCGCGGCAGTTTCGATGTCGTTGATCCGGCCGAATCGACGCAGCGGAATATGATTTCGCAGTTTTTCCTTCAAAACGTCAGGCAGCAGTCGCTTCATTCCCTCTGTGTCTTCAATCGGCCCCGGCGCAATCGCGTTCACACGAATTCCATAACGACCCCACTCGACCGCGAGGTTTCGCGTTAAGGCATCTACTCCTGCTTTTGCGGCTGACACGTGCAACTGCATCGGCGTGCCCTGGTAATGCAACGTGGCACTGATGTTCAGAATTTGGCCCTGGTTCGCTTTCAATTGCTCAAACGCAGCGCGGCAGACGTTGAATGTGCCTTTGAGATCTATATCAACGACGGTCCCGAATCCATTAGGTGATAACTCTTCGGCCTTGCAGAGAAAGTTTCCTGCAGCCCCGTTAACGACAATGTCGATTTTCCCAAATCGCGCGGTTGTTTCTGCTAACGCACGTTCGACCTGTTCGAAGTTGCGAACATCGGCAGCAACAGCGAACGCTTCACCCATCACATCGTTCGAAGCACGCGCATTGTTGATCAAGGCAGCGGCAGGTTCGAGATGTTCGAGACTGCGGCTTACCAGCGCCACCTTCGCGCCGGCTTCCGCCAGCGCACGCGCCACGCCGCCCGTGATGCCCGTACCGCCTCCGGTAACAAAAGCTACTCGATCCTTAAGCAGTCCTTCGACGAAAATGTTTTGTGTCATGAATGTGGGTCAGTTCAGTTCTGTGGTGGTGGTCTAGTTTACTTTCAGCCAAAGAAATCTCCAGGCAAATGAACCCGACTCTCCTTTAACCACCGGCAATAAATGGGCGGGCTTGCACGATATAGATCTGGCCCTTCATGTAAGCCCACTCAATATCCTGGTCGCGCATGGCGAACAATCGTTTGATCGCAGTGGCAGCACTCACCAGGCGGCGCACCACGTCGTCCGTTAGCACAATCCGCTCTCCCGTGATCGGAATTTCTTTGACTCCGCCCTTCTCATCAAACGTCAGGAGGCTGTCTTCATCCGATCGTGTCAAAACTCGAACCGCGTTGGCGCGTTGGCGAAAGATAATTTGTTCCGCGACGCGCTTCCCTTCCACGACCTTGATGCCCAGACCGCGTTTCGCGCTGATATAAATCGCTCCGCTATTTTCCTTGTCGAATGGGTCCGCAGTAATCATTACGCCGGAGCTTTCCGAATTGATTCCTTCCTGAATCAACACGGCCATATACACTTTCGAGTGATCGATCACTGCGCGCTCGCGAGCCTCATACGCTTCGAAGTTCCACAGCGACGCCCAAACTGTCTTGATTGCTTCGATTAGCGGTTGCTCCTCCTTCACGTTTGGCACAGTTGTGTACAAACCGGCGCCGCTAAAATTGGGCAAGTCTTCCGTGTTGGAAGAGCTACGCACAAACAAGCCTTTGCCGGCGTATTCTCTTCTCACGCGGCTTACGACTTTCGCACGGAGACTTTCATCAAACTTTCCTGACTGTATTTTCTCTCGCAGCGTCGTTAGTCGAGCGCGCCGGTAAACTGGATCGTGAACGAACTTCTGATCGTTCAGCATTTCGTAGATCGCATCATCAATACCGTTGGATTGGACAAACTGGTCGTAGTAGTAAAACGGCACCGTAAAACCATTCGGAACAACGATACCAGGCAGGCGAGCGGCCATTACTTCGCCCAGGTTTGCTGACTTGCTACCGAATGCTATTGATGAACCGGCGCGTTGCAGGTTCAGCGCAAGCAGCCGCTGTTCCGTTAAGTTGGAACGCGGCTTCATCACGTCGCGCCGTTGTGCCAGGCGCTTTTGATACTCGCGAAGCTGATCGACGTCGGCGCGCTTTATTGTGTAGCCGTCCCGTTTCGTCTCAAACGTGACCCACCAACCGTCGTATTGCTTTAACAACTCGTGTGCGTTCTTTATGTAAGCGTTCGGCACGCCCCAACCCTTTGCCAACAGATTGATGTGCGACAAAGGCGTCGAAGGCTTTGAAGTGATGACGCCGGCGACAGGCGGCAGATTGACGGGCACTTCATTGAGCACAAGGATCTCGTTGAAACCGATTTCCACGTGCTCATCAAGCTTTGAAACGATGTGAATTCTTCCGATACCCCTGGCCAGATTCAGCGCCTGGTATTCCTGTTCTCGCGCAATATCGCTCTGCAGCACGCGCGCCAGTCCAGCAACCTTTGCTGACTCCTGTTCCTGACGGTTGGAATTCGGTTTGTAGAAAACGGGCGTAAAGAAGTTGGCATTGATGATCTGAGATGCGAGCTGGATTTGCTCGGCGGTTATTAGATCGCCTTCCCACGATTCAAACGTCCAGCGTTTGATCGGCGATTGATACGCGATGGTGCCCAGAATAAACCGTCGATTCGGCTTCAGATAATTGTTCTCAAAAAACTCGCGACCGGTCTCGAGCGACAGATATGTGCCGTTCACGAAGTCTTTATGAAACGAGTAACGCCTGGTGTTGACGAAATAAATTTTGTTTCCGTCTTTGCGGTCAATCACGAACAGCAGGTGCGGTAGCGCATAAGGCGTGTCCGGATCATAGGTGACAGCCAGGGAATCGAACTCAGCTCGCGACTTAATGATGTTTACCGAGCGTGGTGAATTGGCTTGCGCATAAACCGAAGAAGAAACGGAAAACGTTATTAACAGGGAAATGGAAACTAATAATCGGTTTGTAACTCGCATGCGTTGGTAGCCGGCAGTCCTTACAGTGTTCTGGAAACTCGGTCGAGTAATTCTAACAAATCATCCACGTGCCGTTGTTCAGTCAAGAAACTGTTGACGTTTACTCGGAGCACTCGACGTCCGTTTACTACTGTCGTAGTTATCCATGCTTCGCCACTCCGCTCAATCGCCTGTTGCAAACGTTGCTGAACGGCGTCTTGTTGCGCGCCGTCAGCGCTAGCGACCGATTCCGGCAGATAACGGAAACAACAAACCGCCGTCTCCACATCTCCGACGCGCTTAAAATCTGTTGAGTTGTCGATGCGGCCGGCGAAATATTTCGTGAGATGAATTTGGCGGTCGATAATTTCAGCGTAACCCTGACGACCGAGCATTTTGAGGGCCATCCAGAGTTTGAGTGAATTGAATCGTCGTGTTCCTAGCTGGCCATACCGAAAGAAATCAAACTCAACATCCGCGCCGCCGCGATCCTCGTTTAGGTACTCCGGTGTGATATCGAAAGCGTCGCGCAAAACGCGGCCGCCATCGCGCACCAATACTGCACCGCAGGCAAAAGGCACAAACATCCACTTGTGCGGATCGTAGGTAACCGAATCGGCCAGGTCGATGCCGCGCAGTTTCTGTTTGTGTTCCGCCGATAAAGCAATTGCGCCACCGTAGGCGGCGTCAACGTGATACCAGCAGCCATTTTCACGCGCGACTTCCGCTAGCTCCTCCAGCGGATCGATTACTCCCGTCGACGTCGTTGCAGCGACTCCGATGACACAGCACGGCACAAAGCCCGCCTTTCGATCGGCTTCGATTTGTCTCCGCATCGCATCGGGACGAACGTGAAATCGCTCGTCTGTTTCAACTTTGCGGAGGGCGGTGCGTCCCAGACCCAAAACGTCGACACTTCGGTCGATAGAAAAGTGCACCTGTTCCGATGCATACACCATCAATCTTCCCGGAGCTGAGTGGACGCCCTCTTGAACTGAACCCCGATGAGCACGGTCGCGCGCGCACTTGAGCGCGATGAGATTTGCTTCTGTCCCGCCGCTGGTGAGTGTTCCGAAGCTTTGGTCACCATACCCAACCAGTTCACATAACCAACGCAGCACGCGCGCTTCGATCATCGCCGAGGTTGGTCCATTGCGCCATGCACCAGCGTTCTGATTCAAAGACGATGTCAGGGCATCAGCCCAAACGCCGATTGGCAACGGCGTAGGATTAAACTGGCCGAAGTAGCGAGGACTGGGAACTACCATGGCGTGAGCCAACACGTCCCGCCGGTAACGATTCAAAATCTCATCTACCGGTGTGCCTTGCTCAGGAAACGGCTCGTCGAACACTTTCTCCAACTGCTCAGGCGTCGCGTCAGACGTGACTTTCCGCGAGTCGAGGCTGGCGGCAAACTCAGCAACAATATCGGTCACTGCCCGGCCGATATGTTGGTGTAGCTTGGCGAGATCTTCACTCATCGAATTGGTTGCGTTGGAAGAAGGGCTGGTCACCTGAACAGAATGCGACACCGCTTTAAATCGTGCAACTGCGTCGGAGACGCACCAGCCAAATGCTCAATTGCACTTGTTGTCGCTTTATCTGAAACTGCTTTGTCGAAAGAGCTAAAACGGATCAGAGTTTGTTTGTGAAGCGCCGAAGGCGCGATAAGAGTAGGGACTCTGCAGAAAAAGTCTACTTCACGATACTTTCTCCCCCTCTCCGCAAGCGGAGAGGGGTCGGGGGAGAGGTTGGCCGCGCGCGAACCCCCACCCCTAACCCCTCCCCGTTTACGTGGAGGGGACAAGATGATTATCGTCCTGGGCCGTTGGCCCAGGCTCTCACAGCTCGCGCCTTCGGCGCTTAAAGTGGGAGGCCGAGGGAATTTAGAACTCCAACCCCTATAACTTGTAAGTAATGAGCTCAACCTCCACACAATTTCGACAGGCGCTGATCAACGACGCTCCTTTATTCGATATTCAATTCGCGGAGAAAACTCTTGAGCGACTGGTTCGGTATTACGAGTTGCTGGAGGTTTGGAATGCACGACTGCATTTAGTTGCGCCGGCGTCTCCCGAAGATTTCGCAAGGCGACATGTGCTCGAGTCGCTGTTGCTCATTAAACATTTGCCTCCAACCGCTCATGTGGCCGACATCGGCTCTGGAGCGGGTTTGCCGATTTTGCCGTGCCTGATTGCGCGAGATGACATTCAGGCCGTGCTCATCGAGTCGTCAAAAAAGAAGTCGGTTTTTCTGCTGGAGTCGTTGAACCGTACGGAAGTTTCGTCGAGAGCAACTGTGATTGCGGAGCGATTTGAAAGTGTGGCTACGCCTGACGTTCAATTCGTTTCCAGCCGCGCACTGGAACGCTTCGCTGAGGTGCTACCGGAAATAGTTGATTGGGCGCCCGCCGGTGCACCGCTTTTGTTATTCGGCGGCGACTCATTGCGCCAGGCGTTAGGCGCGCTGCATCTGGAATTTGAAGAGCACCTGATACCCACTTCAGAACGTCGATTTCTGTTCATTACCAGGAAAAGTGCAGGCTGAGTCCGGTTGATTTCCTGGAAGTGGTAATTGTTTGGTTGTTTTAGAAAAGCAGAGAGAAATTAGTGCCGGCCGATGTCTCAACCGGGATATCGACAGTAACGCCCCGCAGACGGCTTTGCCCCAAGCCAATCTGCGGGGCATTCTTTTGTCCCGCTACACAAAACCTTGAATTTAGGGAACGACGTCGAGCGCGATTAATTGTTGTCCTGAAATCACGAACTCGGCGGCTGGCAGCTCCGACTCGTAGACGGCAGACAACGCCGTTGGTGTATAGCCGCCGGAGTTACGGTCGCTGTTCAGCGTCGCAACCATCGACGGAGGCAGGTTCGGCATTTCGCTCGTGCCGATAACTGCGCCCGGCGTTATTCGAAACAGCTTCACATACAAGCGATCGCTCTTCTTCACCTTGTTGATGGCTTTCACTAATTGACCGAGGTCCTGAGGCACAAATGAACGCGACGCCGAACCTTCCTGAAGCACCCCGCCGTCGCCGACAAACACCAGTAACTGACCTGGTGTTGCATCATCCGGCACCTGCACTGGAATTCGTTGCACGAAGAGCTTGCCGGATTCCGTCCTGACATGGGCCTGAATCTCAACCTTCTCGCCGCGACGAGCTTCGGTTTTGTTCAAGGCGATTCGTTCCAGGGTGCCCGCATATTTTGTGTCAGTGGATGAAATGTCCAGCGTCACACCATCGATTTGAACGTCGTCGAAACCGCTACCCAGCAGCGCGCTTATCGGCCCCGCCACAGAGCCGGCTGCCATGATCGATGAGTTGCCTGACGAAAAACGACGGTCCACCTGAACCGCTTCCTGGCCCCTAACTTTGATGGCGCCTTTGATAGTGATTGTGGAATCGCCAATTACGCGTTCGCTTGAACTGATGGTGTTGAAGATGGTGATGTTGAGCAGCAACGGCGTCAGAAAAGCGTCGTTCGCAATTTCATAGTTGTACGTTTCGCTGCGATCGCGGCTCGTACGCAAGTTTATCTTCACCGGAATCATCTTCGGCGCCTGGCCTAATTTACCAAACACACCAGTCGCGCGATCTTGTGAAATCGAACCCATCATTGCGCCTGGGACGGCCAGCTTGAACGAGTTAGCCATGTTCGAGATGACAGTAACCACCGCCGACTCGCTCATCGGCATGTCCGACGCACCTAAACTCAGAAATGGATGACCAAACGCATAGATCTGATTCTGGTCGCGAAATGTGACGGTACCTGACGCGGCGATTGAATAGTCGCCGCGAACCAACTGCACACTGACTGATGTTCCGGGGGTAAGTGTTTTCTCTGTGGCTTTCGCGAGCGGCGTAATGCCCGCAGCACCACCGGCGCCTGATACGGGAAGCAGGCCGTTCGCGATCAACTGCGGCGCGAACATCGACAGTGATTCCTGACTAATTCCTCCAAACACAACGGGTGTCGCGATGGGCGTCATTTGCTGGCCCATGAGCGGCATCAACGCTGAACCTGACGCGACGGGCGCAATCAACGACATCGAGCTGACGGCCGGCTTCGGAAATTTTGCTTTCCAGTCGACCGAAGCTAGTTCGGCCATGGAAACTGCTCGCGGTGTCCCAGTTCGAACTGTCTGCGCGGAACCTTGCTCAAAAATGTCGATCATCTGCTTGATAGGCGTGATGCCGGCGATCGGTTCCCTGGAAAAGGGAAAACTGAACGCGATCGCTCCCACCAGACGATTGTCGATGTAGACGGGCGATCCGGACATCCCACCAAATACGCCGGTCTTGGCCACATTCGGTCCACTCAGTTTGGCGATGATGGCCGACTGCCGTGGGCCTGGAAAACCAGGCAGCACGCCCAGAATTTCCACCCCGAAATCCTCCGGCTCCCCACCCGAAAAAACAGTGCGGGCTGTTCCCTTCATGCCGGGCCGCACGTCTTCGAGCGCAAAAAACCGCGAGTCTTGCACGCTTATCGCGGTTTGCTTCTGGGGTGTCTGGGCAATGGCCAAACCACTCAGGAGAGCGATTACGACCGCGATGTTAATGGCCTTGAGAAACTTCATTAATTAACCTCTTACCAACTCCTGGTTACGGTGGCCTGTATATCTGTTTGCCACCTTCCGCGACTATAACTTTCGCTTAATAGGGGGTCAAGATCATCGTCTTTCCCACTTGAGTGCAGCGTGCGGGGATTAGACGCAGAAACCGCCTGAAACGTTCCTCTTGCTGGTGCTTTTTTAGCCGTGATAACTTGCGCGCGCTTATGTGCGATTTGAAGACGGGTTTTGCTCAATATGCCATCAATTGAAGGTTTCATCCTCGCCGGTGGGAAGTCGCGCCGCATGGGAACCGACAAATCCCGTCTGACGATCGCCGGTGAAACGTTCGTTGAAATCATTGCGAAACAACTTTCCGGCGTTACCCGTTCCATCAGCGTCGTGGGCGCAGCGACAGATCACGCGGCAACTCCACCAGTTCTTGATATATATCCTGAGTGGGGTGCGTTAGGTGGCGTTCATGCTTCTCTGGCCGCAAGTTCCGCCGAATGGGCATTGATCGTTGCGTGTGACTTCCCTTTCGTCTCAAGTGAGTTGTTCCAAACTTTGGTTGACTCCTGTGAAGCCTTCGACGCAGTGGCGCCCGTCCAGGCTGACGGCATCCCTCAACCTCTCTGCTCCCTTTATCGAGTTGAGCCTTGTCTTTCCACCGCCAACCAACTGATCAAATCCGGCGAACGAAGACCGATTGCTCTGTTACAATCTGTCAACACGCGTTGGCTGCAATTTGAGGAGATTGCGGCACTCGAGAACGCGTTACGCTTTTTCGACAATATCAATACTCCTGAAGACTACGCTCGACTGACTCACGAAGGGAGCTAGAACGAGGAGAACGCAGGGCCCGAAACAATCCCTGTCTTCTTCACCACCATGCCTCGACGTCGCCTGGGTAAGAAACTGTTCAAGTCGCTACTGCCAATCCTGCTGGTTGTAGTCGTTGCCGCCATCATCGCACTCGCCTCAATTGTTTACGGAATTACACGCCCACCCCGCCGCGCGTATCTCGTCACTCCCGAGGCTTTCAAAGAAATTAGCGGTACTGCGCTAAAGGTCTCAGACGAGAGATGGAGGAATCGCGACGGGAGCAGCGCTCGAGGCTGGCTATTGCGCGGCGCCGAAGGCGCTCCGGCAGTGGTCCTTCTGCATAAGTACGGCGGCGATCGCTCGTGGTTGTTCAACTTCGGAATCAAACTAAACGAAGCGACCAGTTTCACGATCCTTTGGCCCGATCTCCGAGGCCATGGTCAAAACCCGCCGGTGAATACAACGACTTTCGGGACGCGCGAAGCGGACGATCTGATGGCCGCGCTCGATTACCTTCAGGGATTGAAAACAGAAAATGGCAATCGTTTGATCGGCGGGCGCTCAGGTGTTTACGGAGTTGAACTTGGCGCCCTCGTGGCGCTACGCGCGGCGAGCCAGGATGAACGAATTCAGGTCCTCGCGCTTGATTCCGTTCCGGCAACGACCGATGACGTCGTCAATCTGGCGGTGAGAGATGATATCGGAGTCAATAACGAATTGCTGTTGAAGTTGTCGCGACTTGCAGCGCGCGTTTATTTTCTCGGCCGTTTTGATAACGCTAATTCATGCGAGATTGCGAAGCGTTTGAATAACCAGAAGGTGTTATTACTCGCAGGCGCCGAGGCTAGTTATCTTCGCTCATCAACTCTGTCACTTCAACCTTGCTTTCAAAACGCTGCGAATGTTGAGGTGAAGACTGATCTTCCCTTAACCGGTCTCACCTTACCTTCAGCAACCGGTGAACTAGGCGAACGCTACGATCGGCCTGTTATCGACTTCTTCCGTAAAACACTCCAATAAAATTACTTCAGTTTGGGATAGATCGCGACGAGGGCGTGCCTTCCGTTGTCTCCTATCACGTCTGTGACAGCCGCATGCGCCCGACTCAACTCGGCGACGTCGCGCGCCGGTATGAAAGCCAACAACGTCTGCTTTCTACGGTGTGTTTCATTTACGAGCTGCGGTGGGCCGATGTACATTTCCGGCTCTCCGCTGAGTTGATAAATGACACGCCCGGCAGCGTAAAACTCCGGGCTGCGATCGTCAGGCATCAACCCGTAGATGGGCGTTTGCGCATAACCTCGCGCCGACGCCAGTTCGATTAGCCGTTTCGATGTCTCGCGATCCGCACGCCTCTGCGCCGCGCAGTGAAGAACAACCACCGATAAAGCGACAGTCGACAACGCGGTGACTGCAACCGCAAACAGACGCCTCTTGAGAAGCAGTAGAACTACTCCGCTTAAGATCAGCGGCGCCACTATGGCTGCCGCACATACGAGGCTTGGTTCGCCCGCTCGCCAGGCGTAAATGAAGGCAGCGATGCCTGCACCGACGAACGTGATCCCAGTAATTTTGAACACGCGCCTTCTTTCGTCGTCAGGCGTGGCGACTCGTTGACCCACCAGAAGCGCAACCGCTGGCAGAACGGGCAGAATGTACGCGGGCAGCTTTGCGCGAGAGAAACTGAAGAAGATCAACGGAAACAAGACCCACGCCCACGCGAATCGAACCATGCGATTTTCCGGCGCCGGGTTTTCTTCAAATCGCCAGATTCTCGCGCGAACCGCGGCATCAATCATGAACATGATCCACGGCAAAGAAAGCGCGGGAAGAATCAGAACGTAGTAGTAGAACGCTCCCGGGTGGCGGTAGTCGTTTGAAACATAACGCGCCAATTGGTGTTGCAGAATGAACTGATCGACGAATGGCCAACCATTGCGCGCGATGACTGGTCCATACCAGGTTGCCGCGACGAGTAGCGCCAGAGGGATGCCCCACACAAAACTGAAGAGCGTCAGACGGTCCGGCAACCGTCGCAGCAACAGGAAGTAAGCACCGACTACTCCAATTGGAATGACAATTCCAATGAATCCTTTGGCGAGTAGCGAAAGTCCGATGAACGCAAAAAAGCCGGCAAGAAACAATCGACGTCGACGCGCGTAACCTTCCAATTGCGATACGAAAAACAATATCAGTGACCAGGTAATTGTCATCGTGAGAACAATGTCGAAACTGGCCGCCCTAGCAAAAACGATCAGGCCGAGCATGCTGGCAGAAATCAACGGCATCATTACCGAAAGTGAGGTTTGTCCGAAGCTTGACGCCCGTTCGACGCGCCTCGCGAGATAAAACACCGCTGCGATTGTCATCAGACCCGAGAAAGCCGAAGGCAGACGTGCGGAGAATTCTGAAACGCCGAACAGCTTGTAGCTTCCGATCATCATCCAGTAGAGCAACGCCGGCTTTTCAAACCACAGGTGACCACCCAGCGTCGGCGTGATCCAGTCGCCACGTTGCCACATCTCGCGAGCTATCTGGGCATAGCGCGGCTCGTCTGGTCCAATCAAAGGCAGACGTCCTAAACCGTAAAAATAGAAGGCGGTGATTGCGGCAAAGATCAAAAGACTGCCGCGCTTGGCAAGCATTGAAGGTTGCAAGTATAGTCGCTCCCCGAGCAGTAGGCAGAAAGCAGTAAGCAGAAACAAGAAAGCATTTTCGGGTAGCTGCTTTCTACTTTCTGCCTACTGCTTTCCCGGCGCTTAAGCTAAACCAAAAGCAGAAATCAGTAAACCGTGACACTCCGCACAGCCGTCATCGGCGTAGGCCATCTAGGAAAGCAACACGCACGAATTCACTCGGTGCTTAGCGACGAAGGACTGCTTGAGTTTATTTATGCCTGCGACCTCAACGAGGAAACCGCGCGCGCAGTCGCCGGCGAACGGCGCGTTGAATGGACTACTGACTGGCGACAACTGATCGGGCGCGTTGATGCTGTCAGCCTGGCGGTCCCAACGGAATCGCATAGCGAAATTGCGTGCGGTCTACTCAGCGCCGGAATTCATGTGCTGGTCGAGAAACCAATCGCGCGCACGCTCGACGAAGCTGACGCGATGATTGCTGCCGCTGAGGAAGGCAAGGCTTTGTTACAGGTTGGTCACCTGGAAAGATTTAATCCGGCCCTTGTCGCGTTGCGACCGCACGTGCGCAATCCGGTCTACTTCGAAATTCATCGCGTTGGTGAATTCACCGCGCGATCACTCGATATCGACGTTGTCCTCGACCTAATGATTCACGATCTCGACATTGTGCAGTGGCTCGTTGGTGAAGATGTTGAAGTGACTGAACTGCATGCGGTTGGTATTCCAATCCTGACGCCGAAAGTCGATGCAGCAAATGCGCGGCTGGAATTCTCGACCGGGGCGGTGGCGAACATAACAGCGTCGCGCGTGGGTACGGAGAAGATTCGTAAAATGCGTTTCTTCCAACCACACGACTACATCGCAATTGACTACGCAACCAAGCGAGCGTCCATCAGTAGCCTGGCTCCGTCCGGCGCTGACGGAGGCTGGCCCGGCGTTCACGTTCACAATCTGGATATCATCGACGTCGAGCCCCTGCGCGCGGAGATCGTGGCTTTTGTTGAAGCCGCCCGCGACGGCAAACCTTCGCCAGTGAGCGGCGCCGAGGGCCGAAACGCACTCAGCCTCGCCGTGCGCGCGCTTGATCGAATCGCACAACATGCCTCGCATCCGGCAATGAGCGAGTTGACTCGAAGAACCGCGCCCGCCCGTTCCTGAGTTTTCGCCTTCCGCAAAACCTTGTGGTCCAACTCCGCCTGTGATACCGTTCGCAGCCTCAAGCTTCTTTCAACCCTCCCGTTGACCCCCGGACGCCGAAAAGGGACCCAAGAGTAGGCAAATTCTCACAGGAGCCTTACAAAATGAAAACCGTAAAACTTGGTAAGTTCAACGTCCCGGATTATGCCGCAGCAAAACCTCTCATGATCCGTGGAACTGGAGAACTCGTTTTTCCGTCGGACTTGTTGAAAAAGAAAGAACCGCCGCACTTTGGTCTCCAGCTCGCATCGCCTGAAAACAAGGCGAAGCTCGCTATCGAACGACTCAAAGCGGAGCCGGATTTTGTTTATGGAGTCATCAACAAGACTGGTAACTACACTAAGGCCGAAGTAATCAAACATATTCAAGATCAAACTACGCTCGGCCAACAGTTCGCCGACATTGAAGTGAACTACGCTGAGTATTTCGCCAATCAACTTCTGGGTAAACTCCCGAAGATTCCACCGAGACTCAAAACCACAGATGTACCGGCTGCCACCATATTGCCGGACTGGAAGTTTCTCCCGAAAGCCAAGTGGATCTTCTTCAAGACCAAAGTGCTCTTCTGCGAGAACACCACTGATTCGGTGACCACGCCGGCGGCCAACTACAGAATTGCCAACGTCCACCCGGTGTTTGCCGCAAAAGGTTTTAACGTCATGACCCTCACCGGAGCCAACGACATTCGCGCGAATTTTGCGGTCAAGGCGAAGGAAGCTCACGTGGTCTACATCAGCGGACTTGGTCACGGCAGCTACACAGTCTTCACCGGACACATGTTCGACGACGTCCTCGAGGTCGGCGCTTACACAGCACCAGAGGTGAAAGGAAAAGTCATTCACTTGCTGAGTTGTGAAACCGCCAAGACACTTGGACCTGACACAGTTACCAATGGCGCGAAAGCCTCGGTAGGCTACACGGAGAATTTCGTGTTTGACTGGGCGAACGCGGATCTTTATTGGCCATGTGATTCGCAGTTCGACATCAGTATGGCAAACGGCAAGACAGTCGAACAGGCGGTCGCCGACACGCTCGCCAAATTCGATGCCACCATCGCCACCGTCCCTGGGACGAACACCGCAGCGCTGTTGCTAAATGATCGCAACCTGCTCCGGTCGCCAGTGTCCGGAGCTGCCTGGGGTAGCAAGACAGCGCGGATTTATCCGTACATGTTTTACTACCTTACGTTCGCTGCATACATGGGTCACTGACTTAAACTCGAAGGCAGCCGGGCTCTCCTGGCTGCCTTCTTTTCTTCGTAGTAAGGTATTTGGGCATGAAGTTACCGCCCATAGTTGAGTCGGCCAAAACGCGTCCACTTAGTTTCGATCCGCGCACCGGTGCGTACCTCTACTACGATGAGATTGCCAACGGCGAAAAGAAAATCTATCCGATCGAAAAGCTGAGCGACGAGCAGTTAATGGAACTTGCCATCAAGCGCCAGTTGACGAACGTCCCCACGACTACCTCAAAACTTTCTAAAGAACCCAACACCTTCACAAACGAGCAACTGGCGGAAGAAATACGCGCCGAAACGAAGTTTGGCAAACAGATGTTCGAAGCCGACATTAATTACTTGAAATACTACCTGTCTCAGTTTCCGCCGGAAGCCTTCGAAAAACCAGACTGACTATCGCGACCTTCGCACTTTGAGCGGCCGTTGAATAACCGTCGGCGGCTCACTCGGTCGGGTAGTGATCTAATTTGAAATCCTCTACGCAACCTCGGTGTTCTCTATGTCTCTGAGTGTTTGACCCACATTGTTCCACCACGGAGGCACAGAGGACTCAGAGGTGGCACGGAGAAAAACTGAAATTAGGGCACTACCTCGCCTTCCGGTTACTTTACGCATCGCCCTAAAGGCTTTATCTTTTGTTCGCCTCGAGAATTTAAGATCGCGAATCACATCCTCCCGTTATGAAATTAAATAGTCTCAAAATCTCCCTGCTCCTTTTGTGTGCCTGTGTGTCGTCGGTCCGCGTGGTTGCTCAGCAAAACTGCCAGCCTCCCGGGCTGCCGACTCTGACCCCTTTCCAAAACATCTTCACCGAACAGCAGGAGATGGATTTGGGGGATGCCGTTGCCGAGCATGTGCAGCGCAACCACAAAGTCATCGACGACCCGGAAGTTACCAACCACCTGCGGCGGATTGGCGCGCGGCTGACGAAGCATCTGCCTCCGTCGACTCTGAACTTCCAGTTTTTCCTGTTTGACGTTAACGACGTTAATGCGTTCACGCTGCCAGGCGGACGAATTTACGTATCACGGAAAATGGTTGCGTTTGCGAAGAACGAGGACGAACTCGCAGGTGTGATTGCTCACGAGTTGGGTCACATCGTCGCGCGGCATTCAGCCGTTGACATGAGCACGCTATTGCGCGAAGTGCTGGGTGTTACTCAGGTCACAGATCGTCGCGACATATTTGCGCGTTACAACGAACTGATCGAGAACGCGGCGCGAAAACCCAAAGCGTTTAGCAAGCTCGATGATCACGAAGCGGGAAACCAAAACGTTGCCGACTTGATCGGACTCTACGCTATGGCCCGCGCCGGTTATGACCCGCAAGCGCAGGCGGCGCTGTGGGATCGTTATTTCGAGCTGAAAGGAAAAACCGGCGGGTTCCTTGCTGACTTGTTTGGTCGTACCAAACCGGCGCAGAAGCGTCTGCGCGAAATGCTCAAGGGACTTTCTTCTCTGCCGCAGGAATGCGTCGGGACCCAGATTGCCGTTAACGCTGAGGAGTTTAAGCAGTGGCAAAGCGCCGTCGTAAGCCATTCGGGTTTAGGCCGCAGAGAATCCCTGCCTGGCTTGAGCGTGAAAAAAACGCTCAGCCCTGCGCTTCGCAGCGACATTAACCATCTGCGTTTTAGTCGCGACGGTAAATATGTCCTGGCCCAGGACGATTCCGGGATTAACGTCTTGTCGCGCGAGCCTTTTGCGTCTCTTTTCCGAATCAAAGCCGCCGACGCGCGACCCGCCCAATTCACCCCCGACTCGCGTCAGATCGTGTTTCACACGAGCAATATGCGAGTCGAGGCCTGGGACATCGCAGAACAAAAGCTAAAGAGCGCACGGGAAGCAGTGGTCCGCAAGGCTTGCATGCAAACCCTGCTTTCGCCTGACGGCAACACACTTGCGTGTTTCGACGCCGACTTCGGATTAAGCCTAATCGACGTCGAAACCGGAGCTCCGATGCTCGAAAAGAAATCGTTCACGCGCGTGGGTTTCTTCGATGCTTTGTCTGTCCTGCTCGCAATGGTTGTTGACCCCAACGCTGACATGGAAGAACGCACGTTCATTAACATGTCGTTCTCTCCGGATGGCCATTACTTTCTGGCAGGTGACTCTTCGACTTCACTCAACGCGATTGGTTGGACCACTGACTACCAGTCGGTGGTTTACGACCTGACCACGCGCACGACGATTCCTGTCAAAGGCGACTTGAAGAACGTACTTTCCAGCGGCTTTGCGTTTGTCGGCGCCGATAAGATTGTCGGCAGCAACTTCGAGAACCGGAAGAAGGCGGGCATTTACGCGTTTCCCGGCGGTCAGGTTATTGAATACTTTGAATTGGGTTCACCAACACTCAAGCCAGTCACAACGGGCGACTTCGTTTTGTTACGAAGCTTCGGGAAGTTGTCGGGCGGCATAATGGACCTCTCGACGAAGAAAGTTTTCCATGTTGGCCAACGTCCAATTCTGGACGCGTACGAAGGCACCGTTGCTTCTGAGCGACCCAACGGCGAACTCGGTCTCTACGTGTTAAGCGGCGGCCAGCCGTCAGTCGCCCGTCTGCCCCAGGGCGAGCTTGGCCGGCTATATGCGGCAGACGTGACACCCGATTTCAAATGGTTGGCGGTCTCCGGCTACTCTCGCGGAGGCATCTGGGATTTGTCTGCGGGCAAGATGGTGTTCTACGTCCGCGGTTTTCGCGGCGCGCACATCGACGACGATGGCACTGTTTATGCCGACTTTCCCAAACTTGACCAGGTGCCGCGAAATGTCGCGCGGCTGGACACGGACACTAAGGATGTTGTTACGGGCGCTGAACTTGAGGGCGTCGTTTCCCAGATCGGACCATATCTGACGCGAATCAATCGAGTGAAGGATACCTATTGGGAAAACGTTACGCTCGAGGTTTTGAATGCACGTGACATGTCGGTGCTTTGGTCTGTTCCTTTTGCTAAAGAGCGTCCGTGGTTTTGGGTGTCTCCACGCGACCAAACAATTACTCTGCTTTGGACAGTGCGCTCGAAAGCTGCCGCGGCGGAGATTAAAAATGACCCCGTGCTGCAAAAACAGCTGGCTGCGCTCAAGGAGAAAGAGGGCGACTATCTGATCAAAACTCTGGATTTGCACACCGGCAAATCACAGGGCCAGCTACTGGTTGAAACCGGCAAGGGCTCATTTCGCATCAGAGAAGTCTTCACGAGTGGCAACTGGGCAGTAATTGCCGACACGGAAAATCGCGTCCTGGTTTATTCATTGAGCGAGGGAAAGCAGGCAGGTAAGGTCTTTGGCAAACGGCCTGCGATCAGCGCTTCAGGAAATCTGCTGGCGGTGGAAACAGACGAAGGCGCTCTGACTCTATATGACCTCGCTACGTTTGAAAAACGCGAACAGTATAATTTCTCAGGCCCCATCGCGTTTGCGCGATTCAGTCCTGATGGCAAAAAACTATTCGTGTTAACGACAAATCAAAACGTGTATGTTCTGAACGTCTCTGGCACGTCACCTGCCGACTGAGCGACCACGCAATGCGTTCCTAAGACCAATGTCAGAAGCCACGGCACATTCGGATCGCGCCATAAGAGATTTTTTGAATGAACGCATCGCGGCCGGCGACTTTCCTTCCGCAGTTTATCTCGTCGGTGAAAAGGGCGACACGAATGTTTCTGGTGCGCTTGGCAACGCAGTAGTTGAACCTCAGCAGATCGCCGCCACCACGGAAACAATCTATGACCTCGCCTCGCTGACCAAACCACTAATCACCGGTTTGCTCTGCGCGCTCAGGATTCAATCCGGAGAGCTAACTCTCGCCAGTTCCATTTCCCACTATCTGCCCGAGTTTGATCGCACCGACAAACATGGAATCACAATCCAGCAATTGCTGACGCACAGCGCGGGCTTTCCTGCGTGGCGTCCACTTTACATCCTGGCGGAAGGCGAACCTGACCGCGCCGCAGGCGCGATCGCGAGCGTTGACTTCGCATACAAGCCGGGGACGCGGGTGGTGTACAGTGATCTCAGCTTCATCACCCTTGGATTGTTACTACAACGCATCACCGGCAAGCCGCTCACTGCGCTGGCTCAAAGCGAAATCATTGAGCCGTTGTCACTCCGTCACACCTTCTTCAATCCTGAAAAGGCGATGCAAACCGGAATCGCTGCATGTGAGACAGGAAACGCTTATGAACGGCAAACCTGCGCCGAGACGAAAGCGGGAGAGTATGCACACTGGCGAGACTCTCTGATTTGGGGCGAGGTGCACGACGGCAACGCGTTCTTTCTGGGCGGCGCTGCCGGCCATGCGGGTCTTTTTTCAAACGCGACGGACACCTTCACGTTGGCGAACCAGTTCCTTACGGGTCAGTCGCAACTGCTGAAACCGGAATCGTGCCGGCTGTTCAGAACAAACCTGACAGAGGGGCTTGATGAAGCGCGTTCAATCGCCTGGCAGTTAGCGGCCACGAAGGATTCCAGTGCCGGCCCCGATTTGCCGACTGACAGCTTCGGCCACACTGGTTTTACCGGAACGAGTTGCTGGAATGACCCGGAGCATGAACGAGTCTTTATTCTGTTAACCAATCGCACTCACGCCCGTTCGCTTCCCTTCGCAAACATCAACAGCGTACGACGGCGCTTCAATAGCCTGGCAGTCGAAGCGTGCGAGCAAGCAGGCTGAGACTCAATAGTACTCGCTGAACTCGCGGCTCTGCCGCCTCCTGTGCGGTAAGGCTCTGCCTTACCGGCCAAACAACACACTATTTCGCGAGGCTGAGCCTCGTGAGTTCATTTGTGAATTCGACTCTCGGAAAGGCAAGCCTTTCCGCACAGGAATCGGCAAAGCCGCGACGCCGCATGCTAGATGGGGTTGGCTAGGTTTTTGGTAAGAGCGTAAACGTAGTGACGCCGATAAAGAGGCGGTCGCCGGTATGAATCCGCAGCGCGAGTGAGTTGGGCTTCGGGCGAGTCGCCATGATGGGTTTGGCGCCGGGCCGCTCCGGAGTTTCAGTTGTCAGGTAATACGGATTATCTGTTGTGTCGCAGGCGCCCGGTTCCGTCGGATCCAGTCGAATACGCAACCGTTCAAACGCGCCGACGAAACTGATTTCCTCAACAATGCCACGTGCCAGGCAATGATGGCCGTGGGGCAAATTCTGCGTGTCACTCAGAAAGACATCTTCAGGCCGAAACATCAACTTCACCGGCTGACCTTCGCCAAAACTGATGTGCTGAGAGCTGGCCGGAATTCGCATGGATCCAATCTCAATCTGGTTGTTGCGCACAACGCCTTCCAGAATATTTGCTGCGCCCAGGAACGTCGCCACGTATTCGTTTGCCGGACTGTTATAGACTTCGTAAGGCCTGCCGATCTGTTCGATGTTCCCCGTGTTGATGACGGCAATTCGATCGCCCAATTCAAGCGCTTCTTCCTGATCATGCGTGATGAAGATAGAAGGCACATTTACTTTTTTGAGAAGGGCGCGAATCTCGCGGCGCAGGTGACTGCGCGTCTGTGCGTCTAACGCCCCAAACGGTTCATCAAACAACAAAACTTCTGGTTTGTAAGCGAGTGTGCGCGCAATCGCGACGCGCTGTTGCTGCCCGCCGGAAAGCTGCGATGGATATTTTTTGCGATGGTCCTCGAGTTGTACGAGCGTAAGCAATTCATTGACAGTCGCTTTAATTTCTTTTCGCTTGCGC
Organism: Pyrinomonadaceae bacterium; assembly: GCA_963730985.1. Classification (GTDB taxonomy): domain Bacteria; phylum Acidobacteriota; class Blastocatellia; order Pyrinomonadales; family Pyrinomonadaceae; genus PSRF01. The sequence goes on along the minus strand of CAVSTX010000002.1, from coordinate 69,673 downwards.
TTTCTGATTCGCAGTCCGTAACCGATGTTCTTTTCCACAGTCATCTTGGGAAAAAGTGCGTACGACTGAAAGATGACGCCAACTCCGCGCTCGCGCGGGGGCAGCTCGGTAACATCCTTCCCGTGAAGCATGACTTTGCCCGTGTAGGGCTGCTCGAGACCGGCAATAATTCGAAGGATTGTAGTTTTACCGCTGCCAGAGGCGCCGAGGAGCACAAGTATTTCACCTTCGCCGACGTCGAACGAGATGTCCTGAAGTACACCCGTCTTCCCGAAAAACTTACTAATTCCCATAACCCGGGCTGCGGGTTGCGGCGACTTGTCCTTCACAAGCGGAGGTGAAACTTCTTCCATAATTCTTGCGCGTTGAGCCTTCACTGCAATTGCCTCAAACTTTTAACCTGAACCTGCACGGGCGCGAACGCCCTGACATTACCTCAATCAACATCCATCCAGTCGCGGGCAAAGAACAACACACTAAAGATCAAAAACGAAAACAACGCGAGTACGATGGCAATGGCATTGGCGGCCTCGATCTGTCCTTCGTTAAATTTAGCAAAGATATAAAGCGGGGCTGTTTGTGTTCGGCCGGCCAGGTTTCCTGAGACGAGGATTGTTGAGCCGAATTCGCCAACCGCGCGCGCAAAGGTGAGCAGCGCTCCCGAGACAATCGCGCCCCTAAGTGACGGCAGGGTTACATGCCAAAAAGTTTGCCAGCGCGTCGCTCCAATCGTCGCCGACGCTTCCTCGAGCGATCGGCTCATGGTGTCAAAGACTGGCTTGATAACGCCAAACGCGAGCGGGAAAGTGACGAAAATGTTTGCCAGAATAATCGCGCCGGCTGTGAACATCACTTCGATGCCCTGCGGCTTTAGGAAGCGGCCAAGCAAGCCGTATGGCCCCCACAGCAGCAACAGTGCAAAACCTGCAACGGCCGTGGGTATCGCGGTTGGCAGCGAGATGGTAACGATTAGCGCGTTACGTCCCCAGAAGTTGTAGCGCGACAGCACGTAAGACGCGAACAGGCCAAATACCACGTTGAAGATGGTCGCCCAGAAGCTCGTCACCATCGACAACTTCAATGCGAACACCGCCTCTGTGGTCGTTAGCGCCGCCCAGAAACTGGCCAATCCGTTGTTAGTACCGAATATAAAAATTGATGCGAGCGGCAGGAAAACAAGCGGCAGCATCATGAAAACCAACATGCCGATGCTCAGCGGACGCGCTACATCGAATCCACGAACGTGCCGGAGTGTCGGAATGATCGTGCTCATACGTAAGGGTTGATTGCTGCTTCTTCGGCCCTGATCGGGTCTTAGCGTGCCAGGGTTTCTGCCTCGGCTACCAACTATTTCGACCGCTGCACTCGATCGCGAAAGATGCCTTCAATAATATCCGGGTAAGCTTTCTCCCAACCCCCGAAGTACTCGATCGTAAAAGGCCACTCAATACGCCCAAACTCCTGACTCTCGGTGTTGAAGGCATCGTTAGTTACCGCATAGAAGTGATACTTAACAAAAGTTTTTTGGGCCTCGTCGCTCCACAAGTACTGCATGAATGCATCGATGATTGGCCGTCGGGACGCAGACACGTTCTTATCGATTACCACTGCGGGGTGTTCGCTGAAGATCGTAGCCTTCGGCACGATGATGTCCACCGGATTCTTGCCCAACTGCTTCATCAACAAACCTTCCAGTTCGTAAGTAATCAAAGCATCGCCGAAACCGGTTTCAAATTGGGTCCGCGCTTCTCTGGCCGAGCCGGGCGTTGACTTAACGTTTCGCCAGATAGAACGAAGCGTCTGCAATGCGCGAGCAGTATCTGCTTCCCCCGATTCTTTTTCCGACTTTATGAGTTCCGACCCGTAAATTGCGAGAATGGACCACTGCGCCCCGCCCGAGCTGACTGGATCCGGGTGAATCACCTCGACGCCGGGGCGCGCAAGGTCGGCAAAATCATGAATGCCCTTCGGATTTCCCTTCCGGACGAGAATAACAAACGGCGTTTTGTTAAGAATCGACTTGTGAGGTTGCGCGCGCCAGTCAGCAGTAACGAAGCCGCCCTCCTTCAGCCGCATGGCGTCGCGTTCGATCGACAGAATCGCGATATCGGCGTTGACGCCCTGAAGAATCTGGTTAGTGATCGTTTCAGACCCGGCAAACGACGACGTGAAGCGCAGGTCCTGGTTGTGTTCCTGTTTCCACTTCGCGGCGAAAGCTGGATAGATCCCTTTCTCCATCGACTCTTTCATAATGGAGAAGCCATAAACCGTGATATTAACGTCGCCTTGCTCGGCTGGAGGTTTAGGAAGACAGGCGAACGCGCTCAGCACGAGCGCGATCATAGCCGCAAAAGCAACGCTGCTTCTCTGGAATGCACTTTTCCGCATCAGGCTTTGGCTCCCCTGGCGAGGCCCTCCGGATAACAGACTATTTCGTTGCGGGGGATTCTTGGTCTATACCATACCTTCGGTTTTCTGGGAAGGATTAAGGGCTTAGGGCACACTGAGCAGTTTGACCCATCAAGCTCTTCGCATTGGATTGCGCCATAAACATTATCTGGACGCTTTGAGAAAACTACTGAACGGACATCCGCTGCCTGCGGTCCTCCTGCTCAGTCTGACGTTAGCCGGCCTGAGCTGCCAATCTGCGTCGCCCACGCGGAAGCCGCAACTCGTAGTGGCGGCCGCCGCCAATCTGACAGAAGTATTCGAGGAAATGGCACAGGAATTCGAAAGGCGCACCGGGACGGACGTCGTCTTCAGTTTCGGCTCAACCGGCGATCTTACAAGACAGATTGAAAACGGCGCGCCGTTTGACGTATTCGCCGCTGCCGATACGGCGCATGTGGAACGGTTGGAAAAGCAGGGACTGCTCGTGCCCGGATCCAAAGCCATTTATGCGCGTGGCCGGCTCGTCGTCTGGCTGCCGCCCGGCAACAGCAGAACGTTGACGCGAATTGAGGATTTAACGGCCAAAGAGTTTGAGCGAATCGCGATTGCGAAACCGGATGTGGCTCCGTATGGACAGGCGGCTGTCGAAAGCCTTAAAGCTCTGGGCATTTGGGAACAGATCCAACCGCGAGTTGTTTATGGCCAGAGCGTTTCACAAACGAAGCAATTTGCGGCGACGGGCAATGCGGAAGTAGCCTTTATTCCCCTCGCCCTGGTGAAAAATGGCGAGGGTTCATATCTGGAAATAGAAGAGTCGTTACACGCGCCAATTAACCAGGCGCTCGGAATTATTAAGAATTCCGCTAATCAGGAACTCGCGACGCGGTTTGTTGAATACCTGCTGAGTGCCGAAGGTCAGGATCACATAAGGACAAAGGGATATTACAAATCTATGACGAAATAGGCCCCTCGGCGATGTACGGTTGAGGCGTTACCTGATATCCTACTGCGGCGACTTGAGGCGTCTCTTATTCTGTCAGGCCACCCCAGCCCGTTTCTGTAGTACAAAGAAGGTTTAATGAGAATTTTACTCTACAATCCGGATAACGGAATCACTCGGAATTTCATGCCGCATCTCTGGATGTTCTTGCTCCAAACTCTCACCCCACCGGAGCATGAAGTAGTTCTAATCGACGGCAATGCACGTCCCATGGACGAGGAACAGCTCGTTGATTTCGTGCGCAAGGAAAAGATCGATCTTGTGGGTATCGGGGCCATGACGAGAATGGTGGCCCGTGCCTATCGCATGGCGCAGGCGATCAGAGCGGCTGGTGTCCCCGTGGTCATGGGAGGCCCGCACGTTACCGAAGTTCCCGATGAGGCTCTTGGTAGGGACGGTGGTCCTCGCTACGCCGACGCTGTTGCGCTCGGCGAAGCCGATGAGACGTGGCCGCTGATTGTTGCCGACGCCGCCCGCGGACAGCTTAAAGAAATCTACGAGCCGGTTGACGAGTCAGGGAAAGAACGAAAACCTTCGTTGCAGCCATACCCCGAGATTCCCTGGGACCGCATGGACCTCGAACAGTTTGACATGGTGCCAAACGCAGTACGGCCGCTGTTGCGGCGTCTGGGTTCAGGCTGGGGCTCTGTCCGCGTTGTCCCAATTGAATCGGGCCGAGGTTGTCCGTACGGATGCGAGTTTTGCACGGTAACTGGTTTCTTCGGAGACTCGATCCGTTTTCGTTCGAACCAAAGCGTTGTTGACGAGATGTTGCGACTGAAGCGGCACGCGCGTGACACGCGCGAGCAGGTGATCGTCTTTTTCATTGACGACAATTTCGCCATCAACATCAAGCGCACGAAATCACTGTTGCGTGACATCATTGCGGCCAACGCGCAGTTACCATGGCTGGCCCAGATTAGCGCGAACCTTTTGCGCGATGAGGAACTGGTTGACTTGATTGCCGCGTCGGACGGCAAATGGATTTTCATCGGAATGGAATCGATCGATTCCGTGAACCTGGCCGACGTCAACAAAAACTTCAACAAGCCGGCTGAGTACGCGACTGTTCTTGATCGGCTCGCAAAGAGAAATATCTACGCAATCACTTCCTTCATCTTTGGGTTGGATAACGACACGGAGGGTGTCGCCGCTCGAACGCTCGAGCAAATCGAGAGCTGGCCTCCCGGCCTGCCTGTGTTCGGACAATTGACTCCCTTCCCTTCAACACCACTCTATAAACGACTGGTCGATGCGAACCGTCTGACCCGGCCGAAACACTGGATGGAGTTCGCGCCCTATCAGATGGCACACGATCCGCTGAAGATGACCATTGATCAGGCGCACATCGAGTTAAACGAAGCCTGGTCACGTTCCTACAGCCCGGAGCGCAATCGCGAGGCAATGAATGCTTTGATGGACCAACCGGTCCAGATTCGTTTCATTCACTTCATCATGCGATTGTTCTTCAGAGGAATTTATTTCCCACAGATGACTAAGCGCGACTGGCTGAAAGTGATCATGCAAAATCGCGGTTCGCTGATGAGTCTGGCCAAAGATGCGATTCAAACAGCGATCGCTGCTCGCAACAAGAAACCGGCTCCTGCTACTGCAAATGCGGTCGTCGAACAAAAGGCTGCGTAATACCAACTGAATGTCTGAGCGCCGGCTCCTCCTGATCAGCAACTCCACTCTGTTCGGCGGCGGCTTTCTGGATCATGCGGAACACGAAATCCGCGACTTCCTGACAGACGTCAACAGCATCCTCTTCGTACCCTTCGCGCTTCACGATCGCCACGCCTACGCTCAGAAAGTGCGCGAGCGGATGGCGTTGATGGGGTTTGAAGTCAGCTCCCTACACAATGCGCACGACAAACAACGCGCCGTTGCAGAGGCCGAAGCCCTGTTCATCGGTGGCGGAAACACATTCCGCCTGCTGAAGGCGCTTTACGACTACGACGTCATTGATTCGATTCGAGACCGCGTCCGCGCCGGTATGCCGTATATAGGTTCCAGTGCCGGCTCAAACGTAGCGGCGCCTACGATCAAAACAACCAACGACATGCCAATAGTGGAACCTCCGTCGTTCCTGGCCCTCGGTTTGGTGCCGTTTCAGATCAATCCTCATTACCTCGACGCGGATCCCTCATCCAGACATATGGGCGAAACGCGCGAGGAACGGATCATTCAATTCCTGGAAGACAACGAAACGACGGTCGTCGGGCTTCGTGAAGGGGCCATGCTTCGCATCGAACGCGGCGTTACCACTCTCAAAGGCTCAAGTGGCGCTCGCATTTTTCGTCACGGTGAACCACCCGCAGAGGTCACGCCGGGCACGGCCCTTGACGGTCTTCTGTAGACTTGCAGTCCGCGAAAACGAACGAAAGTGTAGTACTATGCCCACGCGGAACAGCCCCCAAGACTAATCCGCCGGGAACACGTAATGCGTATTGTTCTTGCGCGATGCTCCATCGCGCTGTTGCTTCTTCCCCAACTCATCAGCATCTCCGTCTTTAGTCAGGTTCGCGAGCGGCGCACACAGCCCGCCGGCCAACCGCCGACAACTGCCGGCGCAGGGCCGTGGAAAGCGCCTTCGCCTGCGACCGTGACCTCAATTGACTCAGGTCCGGTTTCATCCAACACGCAAGAACCACACATTCGGGTCGCACTAGCAACCGACGTCCGGTCCGCAACGATTTCTACGACGGGCCACCTGATGAATGCGACGGACCTGGCGAATACATTTGCCACGCTCGACGTCGCTCGAGTTCGAGTAGAGCCTCGCTTGCTGTCTCCTCTTCCCGCCGCCGGCGCAGAGTCGATATACACGCTGCAGGTTGCGGGACTCGCATCACGAGCTGAGGCGGAACAGAAGTCGCGGGAAATTCGTGAAGCGACGGGCGAGGACTCACAGGTAACCCAGGATACGCAGACAAAAACCTGGGGACTTCTCGTGGGCGAACGTCGAGGCCGCGAGGATGCGGAGATGGCGCGTGGACGGCTCGAAGACGCAGGGTTCGCTGTCGCAATTACAACACCTGGCGGCGTGTTACCCGCAGAAACGCCGTCGATGGCCGGCAATCGTAGCGAACCCGTAAAAGCCGCGCCCTCGGTGGTGCGCCCAGTTGCACGCTACAGTTTGCCGTCGCGTGAAGTTGTGGCATTTGGTGGAGGCGCCGGCAAGCTGTTTAGTTCCAGTGCTCCGGTTACTTTTGCGTCTGAGGATCAAACCCAGCCCGTCCGTTTTAATGATCGCCCTTATCGCGGCCGCATCGAAGTCTTTGCCAATGTGCGTGGCACTCTCACCGTGGTTAATGTCCTCGGACTGGAAGACTACGTCAAAGGCGTCGTGCCCAACGAACTATCGCCCGGCGGCTTTCCTCTCATCGAAGCCCATAAAGCACAGGCGATTGCGGCGCGCACCTACGCTTTGAAAAACCGCGGCCAATTCATGTCGCAGGGTTACGACCTGCTGCCCACCACGCGTTCACAGGTCTATCGAGGTTTGGCATCGGAAAACACTTTTTCTTCCCGGGCGGTTGATGAAACGCGTGGACTGGTAGCGACATTCGATGGCGAACCTATCAACGCGCTCTACACGTCGACGTGCGGCGGCCGTACCGAAGATTCGGAAAACATTTTCAATGACGCAGTTGGTTACTTAAAAGCGCGGGAATGTGCGGCTGAAGGACGGGCTGCACTCGCCCCGTTTATCATCAAGACTTTGCGTGAGCCCGCGGAAATCAAGGAAGAACAGAACTTGCCACTAGCTCGCGACGTCGCACTTCTAACAATTCATAACTTCCCTGCACTTCGTCCAAAGGTAGGTGACTCCTGGCTCGCGGATGATTCAGAAGTTGATGAGGTCATGGGTTGGTTAGGCTCAGTCGCGCGCTTGTCAAAGCAAACAGCGCCTGCTGTGACCGAGCACGTGATTCAACCGGGCCCCTTCGCCACGGCACTCAACACTGCCGCCTTCGGTGAAAGCCGCGGCAGCACGCTCTTAAACGATGCGGACGTTGATTACTATCTGGCGGTGCGCGACGCGGCAGATGTTCCATCGGCGAACCGCAGCGACGTTGCCTTCCTGATCCGCGAAGGCTACCTCTCTGCATTGCCCGACGCGACACTGCGTCCACGTGAAACGCTGTCGCGCGGCCGCGCCCTGCACGCAATTACCCGGTTGCTTGAAAATCGAAATTCGTTGCAGTTGCAGAAAGGCAACGCCCGCCCAACCGTTGATGGCACGTTGGTGTTGCGGAACACGAGGGGCAAGGATCAGCCTGTGAGGGTCAGTGCTGATGTGTTTCTGTTCCGGCAAATCGGCGAACGTCTGTATCCGGTGAAATCAGTTGCGGTCGTTGGTGGAGAGCCTGTCGTCTTTCACGTGAATGCGTCAGGGGAAGTTGATTACCTGGAGGTGCGTCCCGCAGCTTCGGGAGCTTCGGCTGATCGGTTTTCCCCCTATTCGAATTGGACCACCGAATTGACGCCGGGTCAGGTGCAGGCGCGTCTGGGACGTTATGCCAATGGTATCGGAAATCTGGTTAACTTGCGCGTGGCCGCGCGTGGCCGTTCAGGGCGCGCGACAGATTTAGAAGTCGTTGGCACAAACGGAACTGGACATGTCCGCGGCGGCCGCATTCGTTCTGCATTGGGCTTGCGCGAACAATTGTTTGTGATTGAACGCAAGTATGACGAAGATGGTCGTGTGAATGGTTTCGCTTTCATCGGACGGGGTTGGGGACACGGCGTCGGCATGTGCCAGGTCGGGGCCTATGGCCTCGCGCGCCAGGGTTTTACTTACGATCAAATCCTGAAGGCGTATTACGCCGGCATTGACGTGACTCGACTCTATTAACTCTATCTGCCTGCATAAACGGATGAAACGCTCGCTAGTGCACTTCATTTGCGCGTTCGTGCTAATCGGGTTCGTCACAACGCGCATCCATTCTCAAACTCAGGCAAAGGAAGCCGTGAAGTTCGATGAGTTTGGCGACATTCTCTCTTCTGACTTAATGGCCCGCCTCGATAATTTTTCGATTACCCTGAAACAACAACCGAGCGCCCGTGGCTTCATCATGGTCTATCGCACGCGCCGTGACCTGCCCGGTCTAAACCACTCGCTTGGATTGCGGATGCAGGAATACCTCGTAGACAGGCGCGGGTTGCCAAAGAATCACGTTGTAATAGTTGACGGTGGAGTTGCCGACTGCCTCGTCCAGGAACTGTGGGTTGTCCCGCCCGGTACTGCGCCACGGCCCCGAGATGATGCTCGCATCGGCTTGTTTCAATCGGAGGAATCCGCATGGAAATTTTCCGAGTACGGTTTTTTGCCGGCTGGGGAATTGCGAAGGTTCGATCTTCCGGAGGACTCCGCGGACCATCTGGAAGTGTTCGCGAATGAAGTTAAGAAAAGACGGAATTCGCGTGCGTGCATAATCGTGTACGCGCAATACAATCCCAAAGGGCGCTGGATTGATCCTACAGGTAATTATGAACCATTACCCGATATCAAGCTGGACCCGTCCGGCGTTGCGCGCAGAAGGTTGCAATTGGAAAAGCAGTATCTGATGAAGGAATACGGAATTGCCGCTGCGCGTATTCACACAATTGATGGCGGATACCGCAAGCAGCGCGCAGTCGAACTGTGGGTCGTGCCTGCCGGCGAACCATTTCCTATTCCCACACCGAATTCATTCCCTCCGCGAGCAAAAAAGTAGGCCATGCGCTTTTCACGAAACCAGATCGCAGGCGCATTGATTCTGCTGCTGATGATTTGGGCCGTCCTGATTTTCCGCATGCTATCCTCTCGCCTGTGAGTTTGGAATTACTCAAACCCGTCGTCGCCATTGCCGGTCCAACCGCATCAGGTAAAAGCTCACTCGGAATTGAAGTCGCGAAACGCTTCGGCGGCGAAATTATCAATTGCGATTCGGTCCAGGTATATTCCGGTATCCAAATCGCCACCGCCAAGGTTCCCATCGAAGAACGCGATGGCGTGCCTCATCATTTGATCGACTTTGTGTCTCCGCACACAAACTACACAGCTGTCGAATGGGCGCGTGAAGCTACGACCAAAATTGAGGAGATCGAAGGCCGTAGTCGAATACCAATACTTGTTGGCGGAACCGGCTTCTACCTGCGTGCTTTTCGCAATCCTTTTTTTGAAAGCCCGGCGACGAACGAGGACTTGCGAGAGCGCATCAACCAATTGCGTGAGCGTCACGGCGCCGAGCATCTTTATCGTCTTTTGAAACGACTGGACCCTGAAACCGCCGCGCAACTTTTTCCTCGCGATTGGCCGCGAGTGCAACGGGCCATCGAAGTCTATTTACAAACCGGGCACTCGATGTCCCGCCAAAAGCCTAACCGGCCGGAGGCCCACGAGAGTTCGCACCGGCTGCGCCTGATCGTCCTGAACCCACCGCGCGATGAACTATATCGCCGCATCAATGAACGCACGGAGCAGCATTTCGCCGCCGGCTTAGTTGAAGAAGTTAAGACGCTTCTGGCGCAGGGCGTCCCCGCCAATTCAAATGCGCTGGGCGCTCACGGTTATCGACGAGTAGTCGAACACCTGAACGGCAAGCGGGATTTGCAAAGTGCGATTGAGCAGACCAAACAGGACGTCAGGAACTACGCGAAACGGCAGATAACCTGGTTTCGTCGCGAAGCAGGATCCGAATGGTTCGAAGGTTTTGGAGACGAAACCGCGACAAAGGCGGGTGTTTTGGCATCTCTGGAACGTCCGCTTCCCGGTTGAAACGTAACGTTTGTTTCACGAAGTTGATATTTCTTGTCAGGACAAACTGGCTGCGGTAATCTCACTTATTCCCCCGCCTTCATCCCGACCAGGTGTAGCCATGCCAGACGGAAAACCTGCCCCCCAAAATATTCAGGACGCGTTTCTGAATACAGTCCGGCGCGAGAAGACGACAGTAATCATCTATCTTGTAAACGGGGCCAAGTTAACCGGGCGCATCCGAAGCTTTGATAAGTTTTCGGTGTTGCTGGAGTCGGCTACTCACGACCAGCTGATTTTCAAACACGCCATCTCAACAATCTCTCAGACGCGACGGGTTTCCGGTGACCTGCGCCCGCATGCACCTTCCGAAGTCGCCGCGGAAACCGAAGACCCCGCGAACCAGCAATTCTGATCGCATTCATAATTTGAAAACTAGATGTGCGTGTGTGCAGGCTCGCGCCGTCGGTTACATTCCTTTAAACTCTCCGCACAATTCACCTCGAAAAGAGAAACCTTGGCTGGAACTTTCATAACTTTTGAAGGAATCGATGGCAGCGGTAAATCAACGCAGCTTCGCTTGTTGGCCAACTACCTGAAGTCGAAGGGTTGCGACGCGCTCGTCACGCGCGAGCCTGGCGGGACGCCTGTCGGTAATCGCTTGCGCGCAGCGTTGCTTGATGCGCACGAGGAAGTAGATCCACTGACGGAGTTGCTGGTGTTTGCGGCCGATCGCGCGCAGCACGTGCGCAGGGTTTTGCGGCCGGCGCTCGAGGATGAAAGGGTTGTTTTTTCCGATCGCTACGCGGATGCCACCGCTGCTTACCAGGGGGCAGGGCGCGGGTTCGCTCCTGAGTTGATCACTGAAATCATTGAGTTGGCAACCGAAGGTTTGAAGCCTGACCTTACTCTCCTGTTTGACCTTTCCGTCGAGGAATCAAACGTCCGCACGCGCCGCCGCACCGAAGGAAAGCAAAAAGGCGATCGTCTTGACGCCGAAACCGCAGACTTTCACACGCGCGTGCGTGATGAGTATTTGCGACTGGCTAAACTGGAACCGGATCGGATCAAGCTGGTTGAAAGTCATCAGCGAATTGAGCAGACCCATGAAACCGTAAAATCGATCGTAGTTCCCTTTCTAATCGGTCGCGGACATCTCTGCGTAGAAGAAGTTTCCGCCTGAAAAAAATGTTTGATGAACTGATCGGCAACGACAGCGTAAAGAAGCTGCTGATAGGCATGCTGGAAGCCGGGCGACTGCCCGGAGCGCTGCTGTTTACCGGTGAAGAAGGTGTCGGCAAGAAGTTGTTTGCGCTCGAACTCGCCCGGGCCCTCAACTGCCGGGAGCGCCAGGGCGTAGAAGCGTGTGGCAAGTGTCCTTCGTGCGTCAGGATCTCACGATTCAACTATCCGCAGAGCGCGGAATCGGACGACTGGAAAAGAATTGTCTGGACGAACCATCCCGACGTGGGAATTGTCGTCGCTCCAAAGCGTCTTTTGCTGGTTGACCAGATGCGCGAGATTGAACGCGAGGCCAATTATCGACCATTTGAAGGCACGGCGCGCGTGTTTCTCATTGACGATGCAGACAAACTGAACGACTCATCGGCCAATGCGTTGTTGAAGGTGCTCGAAGAGCCGCCGCATACATCTCATATCATCCTGCTAACGTCGCGCCCGGCAATGTTGTTGCCCACGATACGTTCACGCTGCCAGATGATCCGGTTCGCGCCCCTGGGTGTAAAAGAGATCGAGAAGCACTTAACCCAAAACAAACTCGCGGCGCCTGAAGAGGCTCGTGTTCGTGCGCGCGTCTCGCGCGGAAGCCTTGGCCGCGCATTGAATCAGGATCTGGACGACTTCACGGACCAGCGCGATGCAATGCTGAACTTACTGGAGGCGTTGACGGTGAAGAATGACCGGGCCCAGGTGCTGCGCTCGTCTGAGGAGTTGAACGAAGCACGTTACAAAGACGAATTTGAAACGCGTTTGGACGTGCTGGAAACTCTAATTCGAGATGCGTGGATGTTGGCCCTGGGTGCGCCGGTGGACGCGGTCGTTAACTCTGATGTGTTGCCGCGACTCAAGACTATTAGCCAGCGTTTAGACATTGAGCGCGCCGGCCGTTGGATTTTGCAGATTGAAGAAATGCGGGAACAACTCGTAGTAAACATCAATCGCAAGCCCGCGACTGATGCGCTGCTGCTCACAATGGCAGCTGCGGCAGCCCCTCTGAAGCGACGACGCTTCCTCATCAAGTAATCGCGTAAGAGCCTGCATTTTAAGCGCCGAAGCGCGAACTGGCAGCCTGGGCCACGCCCAGGAAAACTGCACCCAAAAAGATTTTGGAAAGCGCTGTAGGCGCGGCAGGTGTTCCATTCCGCACTTTCAGCGCTAACCGGACTTTAGGAGCCGTTGCTTTCCTGGGCCGTTGGCCCAGGCTATTACAGTTCGCGCCTTCGGCGCTTTAAGTCTCAACTACTAACCGCCGCAGGTGTTTGTTCGGCGTTTGCGATTTAGCTCTGGGCCTCTTTGGCGCGCCTCGAAAAATGCCAAAGACCACCCGTGACCTCGTCCGGCAAACGATGGCCCAACTGGCGGGCAAGCATGACAATCTGTCCGCGATGATGGCCTTCATGTGCGACGAAATACGTGAGGACGTGCCCGACGTCGAGGGGAAGATTACGCCAGGCGTAGGATGAAGAGACTGGCAGCGTGCCTCCTCGGTCGAAACCCAGCTCCAACAAACTAATAATGCCGCGGCTACTGCTGCCGAGTGCGGGAATCAGCTCCACTGGTCCAACCTTGTGTCGATTGACCGCTTTCGGCACTGCAATGCCAAATTCCTGCCCCAGCGTCTTAATCCACATACATCGAGCATTGTGGATGTGGCCGGCGATCATTCGAACAGTCCGTCGCGGAGCGCCCGGCACTGCTGCTATCCATAGCTCTGGAGGTAGGTGTTCAATGAGGAAGACGGTGACGCGGTTATTGGTTCTCCACGCGTCGAGCAGCATGTCTCGCTGGTCAAGTCCCGGGTGCATCACATCTCTTTTATGGCTTCAGATTCTTCACAAATCTAAAAGCCGTCGACCATGCACTATTGCCGCGATAGTAATTTGCTTTCCTTCAATGCGATAGATTACTCGATAACTGTAAGCAAACCACTCTCGAATGTTTTCGTCGGATACTTCAGGAACTACGCGACCCAAGCGTGGGAAATGTGAAGGTTGCGGGCGGTGTTGAGAATTGTCTTGACTACTGAGGCAGCGTAGGCGTCAGAGTCAATGGAAATGTACTGGGCTATCGATTCCAGATCTTCGACAGCTCGTGGAGACCACGTTACTCGGTAAGCCATTTCCCAAACCGCCGATCAACCTCTTCTTGGGAGATTGTGCCCTGAGAATCGGCAGCCTGTAAGCCATTTCGCACCTTCTCGATCACATAGAGATGATATTGAATGTCTTCAAGCGAACAATCGTCGGGCAACTTACTTAGCAGTGATTCAACTTGCTGCTTTGCGGTACTCATGGTGATTAGCAATTTACCATAGAACTGATTCAGTATAGTAAACATCTACGCCGCGCTTCTGCAGAACCCGGAGCGGTAGCGACGGGATGTTAGCTCTCAAGTTGAGTCTAGTATCCGCTCCCTACCGGTCGCGGTTCTGCGGCTCTCAACGATTTCAATAACTAATGCAGAACCCGGAGCGGTAGCGACGGGATGTTAGCTCTCAAGTTGAATCTAGTATCCGCTCCCTACCGGTCGCGGTTCTGCAACTGTCAACGATTTTAATAGCTAATGCAGAACCCGGAGCGGTAGCGACGGGATGTTAGCTCTCAAGTTGAGTCTAGTATCCGCTCCCTACCGGTCGCGGTTCTGCGGCTCTCAACGATTTCAATAACTAATGCAGAACCCGGAGCGGTAGCGACGGGATGTTAGCTCTCAAGTTGAATCTAGTATCCGCTCCCTACCGGTCGCGGTTCTGCAACTGCGTGCCCTTGCCCCGCTTCAACGTGCGAAGGGAGTCTAGTTGAATTTCTGTATCTGCTCCCGACCGAATCGCGGTTCTGCAGCTCCAAGGTTTGCCAGGCGCGGATGAAAGTATGAAGTATGAAAGGAGGGAGTTTCTTGATCGAACCAACTAATCTTTGTCGAACCTAAACAACGATCAGGCGGAACGAATTGTCAGCCGGTGATGTTAACCAGTTCGGGTTCAGCGGCGGCTGCGGGCTTAGACTTGAGTTCGCTGAGCAGTTTTTCGGTTTCCATTACAAACGCATCGACGATGTTCTCGCCTGCGACCTTACGCATCGGCACGCCGTCTTTGAAGATCATTCCAACTCCGCGTCCAAACGTCACACCCAGCTGAGAATCGTGCGCTTCGCCCGGCCCGTTCACCGCGCATCCCATGATCGAAAGATGCAAAGGCTCTTCCACGTGGGCCAATCGTCTTTCAATCTCCGTAACGATCTCGACGAAGTTATCAACATCAAGCCGGCCACAGGTAGGACACGCAACCACCGTCACGCCTCGAGTGCGCAGTCCCAGCGACTTCACAATTTCCCACGCAACTCGCACCTCTTCATGCGGCTCGGCTGCGAGTGAGACGCGAATAGTGTCTCCGATGCCTTCGTGCAGCAATATGCCCAGGCCGATGGATGATTTGATCGTGCCGCCAAAAGCGGTTCCCGCTTCAGTCACGCCGAGGTGAAACGGATAGTCAACCTTCTCCGCGAGCAAGCGATAAGCACCAACCGTTCGCTGAACGTCCGAAGCTTTCAAAGAAATAATCGTATCGGTGAAACCGAGGTCTTCGAGTATTTGAATGTGGCGCAAGGCAGACTCAACCATCGCTTCGGGAGTCGCGGTGCCGTACTTCTGAAGCAAGTCTTTTTCCAGCGAGCCTCCGTTGACGCCAATCCGGATCGGCACTTTTTGCGATTGCGCAGCACGGACGACTTCGCGCACTCGTTCATGCTTGCCGATATTCCCCGGATTCAGGCGCAACTTGTCGATACCGGCTTCCAGCGCCAACAAAGCGAGTTTGTAATGAAAGTGGATATCGGCAACGAGAGGAACATCAGGCACGCGTT
The DNA here is from genome assembly GCA_963730985.1 of Pyrinomonadaceae bacterium. Lineage (GTDB taxonomy): Bacteria > Acidobacteriota > Blastocatellia > Pyrinomonadales > Pyrinomonadaceae > PSRF01. Next base: position 54,441 of record CAVSTX010000002.1, on the reverse strand, counting down.
TACGAATTTCCTTAAGCGCGGCCGCGGCATCGTTGTCGGGCACCGCGAGCCGGACAATCTCGCAGCCCGCGCGCACCATCTCTTCAATCTGCGCCACGGTAGCGCCGACGTCGGCAGTGTCAGTCTTCGTCATCGACTGAATCACGACTGGCGCGCCGCCACCGATTTGCACGTTCTTAACTTGTACGGGTTTCGACTTTCGCATTGATGTTTGAATCATCACTTAGCAGGAGTGGCAGCGGGAGGCGGATCACTACCGCCGCGCAGGAGTGACGCCTGTTTCAAAAGGTCGTTCGTAATTACAAACACCATTAACAGGATCACGAATACAAACCCGACCTGCTGAATTCTCTCACGGATGCGCATCGAGAGTTTGAGTCCGACCACTGCCAGCGCGCCCTCGATCAGGAGCAGAAAGATCGCGCCGCCATCGAGCACCGGAATCGGGAGTAAATTAAAAATACCGAGGTTCAAACTTAAAAACGCGAGCGTCGTAAACAGTCCACCCCAGCCGAACCGTTCAACCGAAGAAGACGCCGCTTTGTAGATACCAACTGGACCAGACAACGTATTGCGCGCTGAGCGCTGGCCGGTGAAAAACTGGCCCAGGGCTTTACCGGTCAAGCGCAAAATCTCAAGGTTGGTGTTGACTGCATAGGCGCCGGCTGCGGCGAGCCCGGCTTTGTTGAGCGGAATCTGCTCGTCGGGCCGGAAACCAAGACGCTCTTTTCCGTCGGACAATTTGCGGGCAGTTGCTGTGACATCGACCTGGCTACCGCCACGATTAACTGTCAGCGTGATCGGTTTTCCCTTGTTATCGCGAATGAATTGCGTGACCTGCTCAGCACTATGAACATTCTGCCGGTTAATCGCCACGATGCGATCCCCGGGCTGTAAGCCTGCTTCAGCTGCGGGAGTACCTGACTCAACCTCACGCACAATTACCGGCAGGTCGCCGTAATCAGGAACAAAATCAAGGAAGCCGGCCGTCTCACCATCTTCAACGTGCGGAGTGGGCGTGATTGTTAGTGGAATTCGTTGTCCGTTTCGTTCAACTATGACGGGCAACGGCTGTCCCGGCGACAACAATGCGTCGCCGCGAATCGTGTCCCACTTAGGATTCTCGATACCGTTAAACGCAACAATTTTGTCGCCGCGCTGCAGACCCGCACTCGCGGCCGCGCCGTTACTCACGATGCTGCTAACCACGGGCGCCGGTGTCGCGGGCACGCCGTACATCAAGGCGCCGGCGAATGGAATCGCGAGCGCTGTTAGAACGTTCATTACCGGACCGGCCAACGCGACGAGTATTCGCTGCCAGCGCGGACGAAGATTGAACATTTCCTCAGGTGGTATATCGGTCGAGCCCGCGCCCTCAATCGGTGCATTGGATTCGTCTCCGCCGAGTTTCACGTAGCCGCCGAGAGGAATTGCCGAAACGCGATAATCGGTGTGCCCCCACTTTTTGCCGAAAAGGCGTGGGCCGAATCCCACAGAGAAAGTCTCAACGCGAATTCCAAAAAGCTTCGCGACGATAAAATGGCCGAATTCATGGATAACAACGGCCGCGCCGAGGATAAAAATGAATGCAAAAATTCCGGTAATGATAGTCATCTGGAAGCTTGGCCTCGAAGTAAACCTTTAATTCAAACGCTCTACCTTGTTTGAGTTTACGCGGCAGGTCAAAGGGCGTCAAACAGTGGATTTATTGGTTAGTTCGATGAGGTACTGGCGCTCCCGGCGGCGGGTGAACATCCCTGGCGCGTTATAACGGGCGTCAAAAAGAGGTTATCGACTGACACTCACCCGCAGCCGCGGGTGGTACTGACTCATTGGTACATTGCCTTGTACTCCCGCCGGTTTACACGGCGAGGCGTGAGGTGGCGAATTTTTCAATCTCCTGGCGCGCGACCACGCGAGCTGTTGAGTCAGCTTTGAGGACTGTGGCCAGGTCCGTCACGGGTTCCGTCTGATGTTGATCCATCACCCCTTCGATAATCTTCGCGATGTCAGTCAGGCAGATCCGTTCGTCAATAAACGCCTGCACTGCTTCCTCATTTGCGGCGTTCATCGCTGCCGGCAAAGTTCCTCCTTCTCTCAGGGCGCGATACGCCAAGGCGATGCAGGGAAAGCGTTCGAGATCCGGCGATTCAAAATGCAGAGCAGACAATGAGGTCAGATCCAGTGGCGGAAGATCGCACGCATGACGCTCCGGGTAAGTCAGAGCATACTGAATCGCGTGTCGCATGTCGGTGACTCCCATTTGCGAAATCACCGAGCCGTCAACCAACTCAATCATTGAATGAACGACAGACTCCGGATGAACGACAATGCCGATTTGATCGGCATCAAAGCCGAAGAGCCAATGTGCTTCAATCACCTCGAGCCCCTTGTTCATCAACGTGGCAGAGTCAATTGTGATCTTCGCGCCCATGCTCCAGGTCGGATGACGCAGCGCCTCGGAAACAGTCGATTCCTGCATTTCGTTGAGGGTCTTAGTGCGGAATGGCCCACCTGAGGCGGTCAGGATAATGCGACGCACTTCCGAGCGCTCTTCACCTCGCAAACACTGATGAAGCGCATTGTGTTCAGAGTCGACTGGCAACAGCTCGGCGCCGGACGCACGTGCCGCACGCGTCATCAATTCGCCGGCCATCACGAGCGTTTCCTTATTCGCGAGAGCCACACGCTTCCCTGACTCCAGGGCCCGCAACGTGGGCACAAAGCCTATTGCGCCAACGGTGGCGGAAACAACGCAGTCGGCCTGGGGATGTGTTGCAACTTCTACCAACCCAGGTTCACCGATCACGATTCGCGGCAGGTCGACGTCTCGTTCGAAGAGCAACGCTCTCAGGTCGTGTGCGGCTTCTTCTGTATCGACTGAGACTAGCTCTGGAAGGTGTCTGGCGATTTGATCGGCAAGTACCTTTACGTTGTGACCGGCGCCCAGCGCGACTACCCGAAAGCGCGACGAACCCAGCGACTCAACAACACGTAAAGTGTTGCAGCCGATGGAGCCCGTGGAACCCAGTATTGCTATCCCTTTGGCACCCGCCGTGACTGTCATAAAAACCTATTATTTCGGGGTTTCGAATGTTTCGTAGGGGTCGAGTAAATTGATTGTCTCGCCGGCATCGTTTTTGTAAGACGCTCCTACAACTCGCCATGGTCTGCCGCTGCTGTAAACGAGATCGACGCTGGCATTAACAGTTTTACGTTCACCAATCACTTTCAACTTGATCGTAGCGTTGCCGACGTTGTTACGAATGTCGATGTTGCCGCTCACAAAAGTGCCGAAATCGTTGACCTCACCGATGTCCTGCTTCAAAACCTGATTCTGCCGGAGAAAATTCCTCGCTGTATCTGCGGCTTCACTGCGACCCAGAGAGTAAAGCGCTATTCCGATAATGCCACCGACAAACAATGCGATGACCAGGCCAATCGCCACGACAATTGACACCACGATGATGACAATCTTCTTAGTCGTCATTTAAATAACGCGCTGCCGAAGTAAACGTGGGCAAAATAGTAGAGGAGTGGCGCGTTGAAGAGCAAGCTATCCAATCTGTCGAGGATGCCGCCGTGTCCGGGTAATAAGTTCGCGGCGTCCTTAGCGCCGGCCCCGCGCTTCAATGCGCTCTCGGTGAGGTCGCCAAGTACTCCCAGGACCGTCATAACCGCCGCTAACGGCAGCGCCCATCGCAAAGGGAGTTCGCGAAAGAACACGAAATGCGCTGCCACCGCGAGCACCAACGCTGCCACGAACCCACCCACGAGGCCTTCCCACGTTTTGCCCGGACTAATTGACGGCGCCAGCTTGTGTTTCCCGATAGCGCGACCCGTGTAATACGCGGCGATGTCCGAACCCATCAGCACCAGAAAAAAGAACGACAGCAGGTCCGCGGAAAGTGCGTCAGGAAATCCCGTGCGCACCGCGACAAGATGGCTCCCCAGGAAAACAACATAGAGCACTCCCAGGATCGTCACTCCCGATGAAGCAATCATCTTGTCGAAGGGCGCGCCTCGGAGTGTCGCTGCGATCAACGTTCCAATCGTCAAGGCAATGATGACCAGGATGATAGTTTGCAGATCCAGCCGGTTCTGCAAAAGGTCAGGGCTGCTGAAAAAAAAGATTGTGAAGAGTGCAGCACCGCCGAGATAGCCGGCTACAACGTCAGGCTTCATGTCTTTACGACGCGCCAACACATAAAACTCGTAAAGACCCAGTACCATCGCGGCGGCGGCTAGTACTACGAAGAGCGGCTCCAGCCAGGGAACCAGAATGGATGCGATTAGAAACGGGAGAACAACGACGGCGGTTAGAATTCGCTTCATTGAGCTAACTTAGCGGTATAAGAACGAACCATTTTCCAGATCCGATTTCTCATTGCAGATTCAACTTCGACGTGCAACGGCTTTTGATGAGCGACGTCGTGGGTCGACGAAATCCAGAACCGGGAGCGGTAGCGACCGGGTTCATGCCGGGATGCGACTCGTGATCAATTCGATAGTGCCAGAAAGTGGTAAATCAGGTCCCCGCCATTGTCACCGCCGACTTATGGGCCCTACATGTTCGTAAGACTGAATTGCTTCTCGATGCGATACAAGAACCTGGACGACTTCAATGACAAAAGCTAATAGCCATTCCATCATGAACCCGGTCGCTACCGCTCCCGTTCTGTATTTTTCCACCCACAGCGTTGACGCGATCCAACGCGCGTCGATGTTGCACTTCGAACTTGAATCCACCAGTGATAAATGTGATATGGAAAATGTCTATTGACTACTAACAAGTTTCAGCCCGCCAAACCGCCGGTCGCGACTCTGGTAGTCGACGATGGCTTCCAGCAAGTGGATGCAACGGAAATCCGGCCAAAGCGTTTCAGTGACGTGAATCTCGCTATACGCTGCCTGCCAGAGCAGGAAGTTTGAGATACGCAGTTCTCCACTCGTGCGCACTAGCAGATCCAGTTCCGGCATCGTACGCGTGTAGAGTTCGTTTGCGATACGCTCTTCCGTTAACTCATCAGGTGCGTTGCCTTCATCCATCAAACGGCGCACAGCCGCGCGAGTAGCATCGACGATCTCGGCGCGCCCACCGTAGTTCAACGCCACGGCCAATGTCATTCCAGTATTTTTCGCAGTTCGTTCGGTCGCTTTTTCAATTTCACTGCGAACATTCTTAGCAAGCACGCCAGTGCGTCCGATTGTCTGGAAACGGATGTTTTGCTTGTTGATCTCGTCCAGCTCAAGTCGCAGGTAGCGGCGGAGCATCCGCATCAACGCATCGATTTCATAACGCGGACGCTTCCAATTTTCGGTCGAAAAAGCGTAAAGCGTTAAGGCTCCCAAACCAAGACGCGCGCCCGTATCGACCGCAGCTCTGACAGCTTCGACGCCTGCGCGATGTCCAGCGATTCTGGGTTGTCCTCGTTGGGCCGCCCAACGGCCGTTGCCATCCATGATGATCGCGACATGGCGCGGCAAGCGGTCCCATTTGATGGAACGCAACAAACTATCTTCGCGACTGCCTGCTTTTACGATTCCGGAGAAATCCGAGAGCATAAGTTGGAAATGTCCATGCAAACTAACTTCTGGGCCGCTACATTCTTGCCACAAGGATCAATACTGTCAATGAAAGCGTGGCGGTAAACGGTTAACAGCAAACAGTCAACAGCAAACAGTAAACAGCAAACAGTAAACAGCAAACAGCGAACAGCAAGCAGTAGTCAGTTGTCAGTTGTTAGTGAGGGTTGTTTTGCTGTTGACTGTTTGCTGTTTACTGTTTGCTGTTTGTTTACTGTTTGCTGTTTGCTGTTCGCTATTCCTCATACCTCACTGACATCAATGTCAGCCCGCAGGCCGGAGATGTCGCCGCAACTAGAGAGCGGTCCCCTTCACCAATCGCGCGCTCGACCGTATTCGAATCCATCTCGCCGCGTCCCACTGCCATCAACGTACCCGCTATCGATCTCACCATGTAGCGCAAAAATCCATCGGCAGTCGCCGTGATTTCGATCATTCGGCTGCGCGCGCGATCATCCCAACGCTCGGCACAATCAAGCCGGTTGATGGTTCGCGTTTTGGATTCAGCTTCTGTTTGCACCGAGGAAAAGGCGCTCCAGTCGTGAGTGCCCAAAAATAATCTGGCAGTCGCGTTCATTCGATCCAAATCAAGCGGCCGGGCATCCTGGAACGCATAGCGCATCCAAAAAGGCGAAACGAACCCACCGTTGATGATTCGGTACAGGTAAGTCTTCTCGACAGCGGAATAGCGCGCGTGGAAATCTTCCGGAGCAATCTGCGCGTCGATCACACGCACGTCCTTACCCACGTTGCCATTGATTGCGTTGCGCAGCTTTTCCGGGGCTATCTCCTTCTCCAAATTCACACTGGCAACCTGACCCTCGGCATGTACGCCCGCGTCTGTTCTTCCGGATCCATGCACGACCACTTCGCGGCCGTCGATCAGTGACAGTGCATTCGAAAGTTCCCCCTGAACAGTTCGCAACTGAGCCTGCGCCTGCCAACCGTGAAAATCGGTCCCGTCATACTGAATCGTTAGTTTGAAATTCACGAAACACCAAAGGTCAGAGATCAGAGGTTCGTTGTTAGTTGTTAGTTGTTAGTTGTTAGTTTGGTTAGTGGTTAGTGGTTAGTTGTTAGTGGTTAGTGGTTAGTGGTTAGTCAGCAACGAGTACCAAGACATGACTACTCAGGACTCAGGACTCAGCACTCATTACTCAGCACTCATTACTCAGACTTGGCACTCATTACTCAGCACTCAGGACTTGGCTCCAGCCCTGCTTCCCGGCTTCACCGCCCGCTCACCGCGCTTGCACGCGTCACACTCCTCCGGCGCAACAGCAGCAACGTCGAGTGTCGCGAGTGCGACACGAGGAGCACCAACTTCCGCAGTGCCTGATGACCGGTCGATGATCGACGCGGCAGCTACGATGTCGGCGCCCAGGTTACGCAGAGCGTCGATTGTTTCCCTCGTTGATCCTCCCGTCGTAACCACATCCTCCACTACTAAAACCTTTTCGCCCGGCGAAACAGAGAACCCGCGACGCAACGTCATTTGTCCGTTTTCACGTTCCGTCCAAACGAACCGCGCTCCAAGAGCGCGCGCTACTTCGTGACCGATTACCAAACCACCGATGGCCGGCGCCGCGACGACTTCAATCTGCTGGCCGCCGAACTTTGTGGCGATCGCTCGTCCAAATTCCTCGGCGACGGCGGGGTGCTGAAGCACTAAGGCGCACTGGAGATATACGGCGCTGTGCAGACCACTAGTCAATACAAAATGGCCTTCCAACAACGCGCCGGTGTCGCGAAACTTTTTGATAACGTTTTCGGGTTCCAACCTCGTTCTCCGTAGCGATCGCGCGTGCTACAATCGCGACGTGCCGCAGTACTCAAATCTCGTTTCTGATTCCATTCTCATTCAGGACACCATCGATCTGCTCACGCACGCCGGCGGCAGAGCGAAGGCGGTTGAGATTGTCGATGCCGTTTTTAAAGTATCCCACATCGACGAAGATTTGGCCGGACTGTTGGTCGGCGACCTCGTCAAGGACGATCGGCGCTTCACAATCATCGACGGCACAACCGTTGAACTCCGCGCGCACGAATCGGAAACGCGTTTACTTGATGAACTCGATTACGTCGTCGTCGATGTAGAAGCGACCGGCGCCAAGTTGCCTCCCAACCGGATCATCGAGTTGGGGGCCTATCGCATTCGCGGCCGCGAAATAGTAGATAAGTTTCTGACGCTCGTTAATCCGGAAATCCCCATTCCGCGGTTTGTAATGACCTTAACAGGCATTAGCAACGACATGGTCAAGAACGCTCCGTTGTTTGCCGACGTTGCGCCTCAATGGCTCGAGTTTGTAGAGGATGCGGTACTGATCGCGCATAACGCGCCGTTTGATACAAACTTCCTGAACCATGAGATTGCCCGCGTCTACCCGCGCCACCGGATGTTTAACTCGCACCTCTGCACCGTGACATTGTCGCGCCATCTTGTTCCCGGTCTCATCAATTACCGGCTCGACACAATTGCCGACCATTTTGCGATCCCGATTAACGAACGCCATCGCGCCGGAAGTGACGCGTTGGCCACTGCGAAAATCTTCGTGCATCTACTCGATCGTCTTGACCGGCACGGCATTAAAGATCTTTCCTCGGCCAGAAAGTTTCAGCCGCCCGTTTCGTCGTCAGACGAAGATGTAACGTTGCAGCTGCCATTAGTCGCCGGCATCTAAGGGTGCAATCGGCTCGTCGCCAACGACGTTCTTTCGTTTCCGCCAGTTTCGAATCACAAACAACAAAACCACGGCGATAGCGAGGCCGAGACCGATCCATGGGTAATACTTCGCCAGCACCTGTTTCGCCTGAGCTCCGTAGCGGATGGCGAGATAGCCTTCGAGCAGGAACCTAAACATTCGTCCCGCCATAATCGCCAATGCAAATCGCGTGAGGCTAAAGCGAAACACCCCCGCTGTAATCACGAACAACTTGAACGGAAACGGCGGTGGCATCAACGACGCCACCAGGACCGACAGCACGTCGTAGCGATCGATCAGTTCCTTCACCCGCTGTTGTTTCGCAGGGGAAAATCTTCGGAGGGCGCGACTGCCTGCGCGCCGCGACACGTAGTAAAGAATCACGCAACCAATAGTTGACCCTGCTGTCGCGATCGCTGCGTACAAAACCATCCATCGAGGATTCGCAGTCGTGAGCAGAATCATCAGCGCGTCAGCGCTGCTGGGAAGCGGAACGAAGGTTGAATCGAGCAGGGCAACAGTAAACAGGCCAAGCGGACCCAGAGCCACAAAATACTCGGAGAGTCGCGCGAGAGTTGCGTTGAGTTTGTTATCCAGTAAGGCCAAAGTTATTTCCGTTGATTCCGAGGAGCAGACGCGTTCGCCCCACTACTCAGAATTACCATGCAAATCCTTCTCCTGCTTCGAGCGACGGCGGCTCACCAATACATAAACCAGCACGCCAACGATAACGATGGCCGCCACTATGCTGAGGATTACCAAACCGTTGTCTTTCATGAACGTAAGCACGCGCCGGCCATAAAAAACTGCGAGTATGCCCTCAACGTAATAGCGAAACGAACGCGCCAGCATGACAGTCAACAGAAATTTCCAGCGCGGGTATTCGAGCGTGCCGGCCGTCGCGACAAAGATCTTGAACGGCAATGGCGGCGGCAGAATCGCAGGTATCGCTATCGCCAGAAAACCAAAACGCGCGTAAGCGCGCTCTACCCGCTCGATACTTTCTGGTTTGAATCGTTTTCGCAGTAGCGCCTGACCACCGCGGCGCATGATGGAGTAAAGCAACGCGCAACCCAGCACTGACCCGGCTGCGGCAAACAAAGGAAAGTAAAAAACCGCGGATGGGTATTTAATGCAACGTCCCACCACCAGGTAGTCGTTAATCTCCGGAAGCGAAAGCAGCGACGAGTCGAGAGCGCCGATGAAGACCATGGCGGGCGCAGCAATGTACAACGGGACGCTGATAACATACTGCTCCAACCAGCTTCCCACGGCTCGCAACCAATCGAACATAGATTGCAGATGGTAAAGAGGAAACGCGAATTAGTCGAACGCGACGAGGAGGCTATTTCGCGGGCGCGAAAATGGAAGGAGTGTCGTAGGTGACGCCAACCGTGACGCCAGTGTCGTGTGTAAATCGAGTGAGTCCCTTTATGCCGGCGAAATCAAAACGCAAACCCGACGCGCGCACTTGCATGCCAAGCCGGGCTTCAGCCTGCGACTCCGTACCCAACGGACCGTCGCCAGGACGCGTGTTTGCGCGGCCGTTCACTTCACCGGCAATACTAAACTGTTGGTTGACCCGGTAAATGCCGGCGAGTCCATAAGTCAGCATGTCGTTTTGGGTGAACAACTGCGTCGGCGCAGTCATGATTGCGATGCCGAGATTGCCAAATGTGTTTAGGCGGCCGGCGCGTCCAAATTTTTTGCCGACAAGTATTTGTCCAAACGCATTAGTTTGGTTTAACCCGATGCCGCGACCTTGATTCGAATTTGGCAGTTGCACGCCGAAACGAAAACCAAGTGATGGCCCGTTCCTGGTTTCACTGCGCAGCTTGAATTTGGTCCAAAGGATAAAGTCGCCGGTATCGTTAGTGGAGTTTACGCCGGGCGCGAGTGCCAGCGGCACCGCGGAAGCGCCTCGGGAATTGATGCTAAGGAAGTTTTGAGCGACGCCCTCGATTTGAAACTCGACGTTTGGCGCGAAGCCGATGTTGATGCCGATTACGCCAACGCGTGACAAATCGCCGGTCAGGCCCGAAGCCGGAAACTTTGCACCCTGCAGAAAATCCAAACCTGCTTCTATGCGAACTGTGCCTGGAGGAATGATGTCAACGTCTTCTGTGATAAGCGGTCGCTGCTGTCCACTTGCGATCGTGGCAAACAAGACGAGACACAGGGTCAGAAAATAAATGCGTCGCACTCTGAAGAGGTTGTTCGACATCGGCAGGGATTGTAGCGAGAGTGGAGAGGCTCATCAAGTTAAATCACTGGGTTGGTGATTCGCGAGTTTAATTGGAAGTGCAACGTGAAGGAGCGAGGGTTCCAACAGCGACTTTCAGCCTGCGTGCGGTTTAATGCCGCGTTCACGCGGCAGCCCCGACGGAGTCGGGGTGCTTAGGCCAGCCGTTTTACGGCTGGTTGCGGAGCGCCTAAGGTTTAGTAGCCGCTTTTAGCGGCGGAGGAAAAGGCCGCTAAAGCGGCCTTAGCAGAGTGTGGCGGTCGCGACTACCAGCCGTAAAACGGCTGGCCTAACGACCCTTCGGGCAACCGTCTAAAGACGGTACTCCCCATTTATGTTCTGTTGCACCTACAAACTTGAATTCGCGATTTCTGTTTTGTAGTGGATAACTGAATCCAAGGAGCCAACTATCTTAAAGACAATCCAAAGCGCCGACAGGTCGGCGCACTCCAAAAGTGGGTCATGCTAATATTTGGCTCAAAATTACTACTGAGGTTCCCCCTGATGAGATTCCGCTTCGCCGCAACGCTGATACTTGTCTCCCTTGTTGTTTCAACAGTAGTTTTTCCTTTTGATTCGCGTGTCTCTGCACAGCAGGCGGCGCCGGCAAGCACCGCGACAATTCAACTCACCGGGTTGCGCGATCGCGTAACCATCACGCGTGACGAGCGCGGCATTCCTTATATCGAAGCCAAAAACGACGAAGATCTTCACTTCGCCCAGGGTTATGTCACCGCGGCCGATCGCCTTTGGCAGATGGACTTGTTCCGACGCACCGAACGCGGTGAACTCGCTGAAGTACTGACTGCCGGCCCAAACAACATCGCACTCGATCAGGACAAGCAGCATCGCACGCTCGGCTTCGTGCGGGTGGCGGAAATGGAGGTGGCGCAAGCGTCACCTAAAACTCGCGGCCTGCTTGAAGCCTACGCAGCCGGCGTGAATGCGTACATCGCTTCTCTCGACTCAACAAACCTGCCGCCGGAGTTTCAAATACTTCAGTTCAAACCAAAACCCTGGACGCCCGTCGACTCGCTGCTGGTACCTAAACTTTTTGCAGAAGCGCTTTCGTCAACCTGGCGTTTGGACCTAATGCGAGAAGGGCTGTCAGTTCTGCCCGCCGAAAAACGGGCCGCGCTGATGCCGGAGATTTCTCCGCTCGACGTTCTCGTGGTCGGTAAAGATAAAGGCGTGGGACCGCGCGCGTTTCGGCAGGAACCGGCGAAATTGAATCAACCCTTCTCAGCACAAACAATCGCAGCGCTCGCACGAGATGAAGAAGTAGCTGCGCATGCGCTCGCTCGTGTTGGTCTTTATGCAGAAGGACTGGCCGCCAGCAACAACTGGGTGGTCAGCGGCAAGCGCACGGTCACCGGCAAACCGCTGCTCGCTAACGATCCGCATCTCGCGCCCTCCGCCCCTTCAATCTGGCACATGGTCCATCTGAGCGCTCCCGGCGTTCGCGTTGCCGGCGTCACGGCGCCAGGTCTTCCGGGAGTGCTGATCGGACACAACGAAAAGATCGCGTGGGGAGTCACAAGCGTGGGGCCTGACGTTCAGGATCTGTATTTGGAGAAATTCGATCCCACCAATCCAAAACGTTATCAAACTCCAGACGGTTGGCGCGATGTGGAGGTTCGTCGCGAAGAGATCAAGGTACGCAAGGGTTTTCTCGACACGACGACCGAGGTTGTTGCTCACGACGTCACCGTGACCCGCCATGGGCCAATGATTTTCGAGAAGGAAGGAAAGCGTTACGCGCTGCGGTGGACTGCACTCGATCCGAAACTTGGAGATGCCGGGGTAATGTATTTACTGAATCGAGCGGGCAACTGGAAAGAATTCTCTCAGGGGTTGGCATTATACCCAGCGCCTGCGATGAACTTTGTCTACGCAGACGTTGACGGGCACATCGGCTATCACGTTGCGGGTGTGGTTCCCATTCGTAAGAGTGGCGACGGCAGCGTGCCCTACGACGGAGCGACCGATGCTGGCGAATGGACCAGTTACATTCCAACGGAAAAACTTCCGCACCTTTACGATCCGCCTTCAGGAATCATCGTCACTGCGAATCAACGAATCGTGGGGACCGATTACCCGTATTTTTTCACTCATTCGTGGGCGCAGCCTTACCGCGCGCGCCGCATCTACGATCTGCTGAGTGAAAAACCCAAGCTTTCAATCGACGACTACCGCCGCATTCTCGGCGACGTGTATTCAATTGGTTACGTTTCATTCGCGCGTCAGACTGCAAAGATCCTGCGGCCGGCGTTGAAACCTGATGACACTAAGCTGAAGGAAGCGCTCGACGCGTTTGAGAAGTGGGACGGAAACGTCACAGCCGAGTCGCGCGAAGCGCCTCTGCTGCAACAGATGCGCGCGGCTGTCCGTTCAAAACTTCTGACCGCGGCTCTGGGGCCGGACCTGGTAAAGACCTTCGGGTGGTCCAACTTTGAGATTACTCTCGATCGCATCCTGGCCGAACAGCCAAAGGAATGGTTACCAAAGGAGTTTGGCAGTTATGCCGACTTGCTTCGCGCCAGCTACGACGACGCTCGCGCCGCGCTTACGAAGAATGTGGGAGCGGATGAGACCAAGTGGAAATGGGGCGAGATGGTAAAGGTGAGGTTCCAACACCCGTTGTCGGCTGCCCCCTTTATCGGAGCGCAATTTTTGGTTGCGCCTTTTCCTCAAAACGGGACAGGAGCATTAGGTGCAACTGTAAACGTTGGCGCTGCCGTATCGATGCGTTTGATCGCAGACACTTCTGATTGGGACCGCACACAACACGGCATCACTCTCGGCGAATCGGGCATCCCGAGCAGCCCACACTGGCAGGACCAACTTGCCGACTGGCGCGCAGTGACGCCGCGAGTATTTCCGTTCTCGCCTCCAGCGGTGGCAAAGGCCGCAAAGACAACGATCGTCCTGGCGCCGAAATGATCGGTGAAGACGATCCGCGAAGAAGCCTTCCAAAGAACCATTTGTGAATGATCAATAAAACCATTCTTTGAAGCGCCGAAGGCGCGAAATGTGAAAGCCTGGGCCAGCGGCCCAGGAAACCGAAACCGAAAAAAATTAATAGCGCTGAAAGTGCGAACTAAAGCCACAAAGGCATTCCGCGCTTTCAGCGCTACTTGATGTGAACCGGGCGTTGTCCTGGGCCGCTGGCCCAGGCTTTCACATTTCGCGCCTTCGGCGCTAGCGAATTCCTTCTGACACCAATGATTGCCTTAGACTTTTTTTGTGATCCATGAAACTACACCAATGAGCAAAAGTCTTCATTGGTGTGTTTCGTGGATCGTTGTTCGCGCTACTTCCCTTTCTGCGGCGCTACGTAGCGAACGAACTCGAGCTTCGTTAGCTCCTGCAGTTTCTCGATCGACAACCTGCCTATAACCAACTTGCTCGATTTCGGATCGAGTAACACCTCAAAACCCAACGCCTTGAGCTTGGCCAGCGTTTCGGGAGTCTTGTCTGCCAGCCAGATTTGAAGCTCGGCCTTTCCGTTCTTAATGAAGGTGGCCTCGTCAGCCGCTGGTACTGATTGCTTTTTATCCAATCGTTCAATCACTGCCAGCACCGAAGGATGAATCTTCGAAAGCAGTTGCTGACGCTTCTCATCCTCTGCCGAAGTGGAGACTACGGCATCAAGGACCATATTCATCGGGGAGTTTGGAGGCGGCGGCGACCCAACTGGCCTTGGTGCCGTCTGGCTGCCGGGGCCGCCACCACCTCCCGGACCACCACCGCCCGTCTTGTAGTCCCCACCGCCGCTGTTGCCACCACGGCCTGGTCCGCCCCGCACGCGTCTGCTGGATTTAGGTTTTGAACCGCCCAAGCTGGAAGATTTCCCTAAACCTATCGCGGAGTAAGTTGTAAACAGTCCGGTCGGCGCGGCGTTAAGCTCACCCTCAGTTACAGCGTCGCGGTTTACGCCTTCCGGTACTTCCACCGGCACGTCAACGCGCCGCGGCTGTCCACCATCAGTTACGATCATCTCCTCGACTGCGACGAAAGATGTGAACTGCGTCATTAACCGGTATTCGAGACCAAGATTAATGATCGTTTCCTTGATGTCGGGTTTCATCGAGCCGCTCTGTGCACCACTGAAGTCCTGGCCCATTAAATCGTCGATGCGCGCTCGCGCCCACAATGGCGCCAACACGTCGTGCTGCGTCATTGATTCAGGAAAGTCGATTGGAATCTCACGCACAAAATCACGCCCAGACATTTTCCCGGTTAATCGAAGAACGCCGCGACCGGGTGCGGTGTAACGTCCAGTTACCACCACAGGCTTCGCACTGAAAAGATCGGGCACGCGCCGCGGATAAACATCTGCCACTGCCACGTCTTTCCATTCGAGTGCCACGTCCGTAAGCAACGGACTGCGGACACGTTCGTGAAAACGTTTCGCCGCCGCGGAGCCGTCATCGTTTAAAGCCACAAACTCGACTTCGCCTCGCCCTTGTTCGGCCATTTTCTCCAGCAAAAACCGATTCACCGAGCCGCCAATACCGAATGCAAAAACTCTGGCATTGGGATGGCTCTGGATCTCTGAAATGATCTCCATATCGTTGCCGACATACCCATCTGTCATGAAACAAACGATGCGCACGTGTTTTTGCGAATCCGTCGGATCAAGCGCCGCCTTGATCGCTTTCATCATTTCCGTGCCGCCGCCGCCGGCGCGGGTCTCAAGAAATGCCTGGGCCTTTCGCAGGTTTTCAGGCGTGGCGGAAACTGGTTCCGGAAAGAGTATGTGGGTGTCACCGGCAAATGTAATCAAATTGAAAGTGTCGCTTGGGTAGAGACTGTTAAGCGCGAGCTTCATAGTCTCTTTCGCTTTTTCAATCGGAAAGCCGCTCATCGAGCCCGAGGTGTCGAGCACAAACACAAGCTCTTTCGGAGTGACATCCTCAACCGTAACGCGCTCCGGCGGTTGGATAATGAAAGTGAAAAATCCGCCCTGACTGTTTCGATGTGTCAACAACGCGTCGCTAATCGTTTTGCCGGCGACGTCGTAACGAAGCACAAAATCTTTGTTGGGAATGACGCGTTCATTCTTGAGACGCACGTGGGCCCTCGCTGCACTTCCCCAATCTGTGGACACGTCGTGTGACTTCGAGTTGATGTTGTCAATCGGCACACCGGCATCGACGTTAACCTCAACAGTAATATCGTGTCCGGCTCTCATGCCCTCGGGAATTAATGGAGGTGTTATTCGCGAACCATCTCCGACCTTGTCTGTGTCGGCCGAGAGACCCCTTCCGCTCGCGCGAGTTCCCCTTGGCGTACCGGGGTTATACCTGGGACCGACTACCATCGGAAAAACAAACTCATACGAACCGTCTTCGTAACGCAGTGTCTCTATGTAACTGATCGTAATTTTCACTTTTTCGCCGGGAAGAATGTTGGCGACGGACTGGGTGAAGATGTTTGGTCGTTCCTGGTCCAACAAACTCGCCACCTGCCCTCCAGCCTTTGCCGCCTCATACACGGCCGCGGCTTCCTCACGACGCAAGATTTTTCCACGGACTGTGCGATCGCCAACGAGCATTGTCATATCGTCGACCGCGGCGTTCTGCGGGAGCGGAAATATATAAACAGCCTCAATCTTTTCCTTAAACGGGTTTTCGAATTCCTGCGTGACTGTGACCCGCGAAAGAAATCCGCTGATGTCGGCCTTTACGTTGGTTTGTTTTAACGGGCATAAGCCTTTCGGTTGGCCCTTAGCATCGAGAACCTGAAGCGCCCCCGGCGTAACGCCTTCCTGGGCCAGCGCGGCTTGTTCGGTGCTTTTGAACGAACCGAAGCACAAAATCGCGACGACAACCGTAACCGAAATACTGAGGAGTTTGAGAAATAGTTTCCGATTCATATTCGCCTCCCGGACATACTTACAGAAGGGCATCGCGATAGCGCACGACGCAGTAAGTTGATTGGTTTCCCGAGGTCTTTTGACTCCGTGACCTCAGCCTCTGTTCCCGATGCCTGGGGATAGAACGCGGAAAGAGGGAGAGCTTGCGTTACTGACGCATGGATGCGGAGAAGTTCTTTCGCGATGGCTGGCTACTTTTCCACAACCAGGAAAGATTTTGTAAAAAATACAGTCCGCACCCGCACTTCAGGAATTCTCGCCTCGCTATTGTTTATTACCAGCACGACGACAAAAGTTATGCTGTCTCAGGTAACTTCTTTAGCGGGGGCCCTCAAGAAGGTCACTCACCACTATCTTTCTCCCCTCTCCGCAAGCGGAGAGGGGGTGGGGGAGGTTGGCACGCGCTCAAACCCCACCCCTAACCCCTCCCCGTTTACGGGGAGGGGACAACTCAAGAAGTTTTGAGGTTTCTATCCAGGACAAAATGCCATGGCTAACCGCGAACACTGGCGCGTTTTCTGCGCGATCGACATCCCTGCGAACGTTCGACAACGCATCGGTGAGCACATCTCAGAACTTAAGAAGCTCGTGCCTGATGCGTCGGTGAGTTGGACACGCACCGACAATACACACCTAACTCTGAAGTTCCTGGGCAACATCCCTGTCGCTGCCGTGGAAAGAGTTTCCGGTGCGGCATCACGTGCCGTCTCTGAAGTTCGACCCTTCGAGATCAACGTCACCGGAGCGGGTTCGTTCCCGGCGCATGGACAACCGCGCATTCTTTGGGTCGGGCTTGAAGATAGCGAACAGAAGCTGGCTAGCGTGCAGAAGCGGCTTGAGGAAGAGTTGTTCGAGGAAGGCTTTCCGAAGGAGGCACGCGCATTCCATCCACACTTAACTATCGCCAGAATACGAAGACCTCAGCACGCTCGGACTCTCGCCGCTGTTCACAGGAATCTCGGTTTTGAGTCGATTTCTATTCGGGTTGATGAATTGCTGGTAGTTCGAAGTGAACTCCATCCGAGCGGCTCGCAATATACGGTGATCTCACGACACCCGCTGGGGCCATAAACCAAACCGATCGACGAAAAACATTGAACCAGCACCAACACCTTGCTGTAATTCGCGTGACTTCCTGGATCGGATTTACTCTGGCGCTTATCGATTCAATTCACGCGGCGGCGGCGATTTGTCAGGTCCGCTCTTCTCACCCGTTTGAGACAGCATCTCTTTGATGGCGCCAATGCTGGAAAGCATCGTTGAAGTTTCTACCGGCATGAAGATCACTTTCGAATTGTTGGAGCGAGTCATTTCGCGCAAACTATCGATATACCGGGTGGTAATTAGATACTGCGACGGGTCGCCAGTGCTGATCGCCTGGGCAATGCGTTGAATCGCCTCCGACTCCGCTTCCGCCGAACGGAGTCGCGCCTGGGCGGCGCCTTCCGCCTGCAATATCGCCGATTGTTTTTCACCTTCCGCGCGCGTAACAGCGGCTTGCTTCTCACCTTCTGCGCGCGTGATGGCCGCCTGCCGATCGCCTTCTGCCGTCAAGACTAAAGCTCTACGGTTGCGTTCAGCCGTCATCTGCTTCTCCATTGTGATGCGAACGTCTTCCGGCGGATTAATATTTTTGACGTCAACACGCGTCACTTTGACGCCCCACTTGTCAGTAGCTTCGTCGAGTATGAGGCGCAGTTTCGAGTTGATTGCATCGCGGCTGGACAGCGTGTGGTCCAAATCCATTTCGCCCATGACCGAGCGCATGCCGGTGATAGTTAACTGCACGATACCACCTACCAGGTCGTTCATTTCATAAACAGCTTTGACTGGATCCGTAATTTGCCAGTAGACGACTGAGTCGACATGGATCGTAACGTTGTCGCGGGTAATCACGGGTTGTGGAGGCAGGTCGATGTACTGTTCGCGTAAGTCGATCGAGCTGAGCCCCGGGCGCGTGTTGGTCCAATAAACCGCGCGCGGCTTGTCGAGAAACGGAATGAGAATGTTCAGGCCGCTGCTCGCTACCTTGTCGAAACGGCCAAGACGTTCCACCAGCATTACGGTGGCTTGCGGAACAATCCGGATCGTCTTGAACGCGATCACCAACAGCACGATGCCGATGAAACCGAAAAACAGGACGGCAAGAACACTCGACAGGGGATCCATGGTTGAACTCCTTAAACGTAGATTCGTCAGGTCAGAATGGAAGCAATCACGGGGTGGAAACTATATCAAAAACAATGCACCAACCGCACGAGATCGCAATTCCCGGTGGCAAAATCACACTGCGCCGAACTTCGGAACATTTACTGCTGCTTCAACCACACTCGCCACATTTAACAGTCGCTCCTCGTCACCCGGGCGCCCTGCGATTTGTACGCCTATTGGTAAACGATCGTCACTGCGTCCGGCAGGAACAACTACTACCGGCAGATCAAACACATTAAAAGTTTGGCAATAACTAAAAGCGCGAAAGGCACTCGCTGTTTGACCTTCGACTGTCACTTTGTGCTGTCCGTGAGCCAACGCAGGAGTCGCACCCACCGGCGCAATGATAAATGGTACGCCTTCCATCCAATCCAGCAGCACTCCACGCAAGCGGTCTCGCTCCATCCACGCGGTAATGTAGTCATCGAGTGTCGGTGGCGGAGTGTCGTCGGCCGTGGCCAATCGCCAACGCACAAAATCGCCGCCCTTGTCTTCGTTTCCACCATAGACTTTTCGTAGTTGCACCACTGAAGCGCGCGAAAAACATCTGCAACCACATGTCATGACCACGTTCGATTCCGGGCGGCCGTTCTTCCTCCACATTCAATCCGGCGTCTTTTAGAACGCGAGCCACAGCTTCAACCGTCTGAGCAGTTTCTTTGGTTACTGGTGACACACCGTCGCTCGTGTACCAGGCAGCGCGCAAGCCTTTCAGTGTCGAACGACATTCATCCAGTGACAAATCAGACTTCGGCGATGCAGACAACACACTGAATAAGAGTTTGAGGTCGTCAACTGTTCTTGCCATTGGACCAATAACGGATCCAAGCGAGTATGGACCATCTGATGCTGGAAACTGTCCGGCGCCTGGTACGCGTCCGACGCCCGGTTTCAAACCAGCGATTCCGCAAAAGTGTGACGGGATGCGAACCGAGCCTGCGAGATCACTTCCGATTCCCCCAGGCGACATGCCTGACGCGATTGCAGCCGCCTCGCCGCCGCTGGAACCGCCGGGCGTGCGCGAGTGATCGTAAGGATTGTTTGTGCGGCCGAAGACGGGATTGTCCGCCGTGTAATCCATTGCCATCTCTGCCGCATTCGACTTGCCGAGGATGATCGCCCCTGCATCTTTCAGACGCGCGACAGCCGTAGCATCTCGCTCCGGAACAAACTCAGCGCGCATTCGCGATCCGCTGGTCGTACGTAAGCCGGCAGTTTCAATCGTGTCCTTAACTGTCAGCGGCAAACCATGAAGGGCGCCGATGCGGCCGCCACTAATCATCGCCTGCTCGGCTTGTCTCGCTCTATCCAAAGCGTCTTTAGCAAGAGTTGGAATTGCGTTGAGAGTCGGGTTGAGAAGCTCGATGCGACGCAGGTGAGCTTCGACAACTTCGACTGGAGATGCTTGTTTAGTTCCGATCAGTTCGGCAAGCTCTGTTAGGGAAAGTGCTGTTAAGTCTGACATGTCAATGAAAGATCAGGTCAGGTGGATTCAAAGTTAGAAGTGCAACGCCTCCGTACTGCAGATTACTCCACCTAAAAAGAGCCAGTGGGTCGACAAATGCGAAACCCTACGCACCCCGTCGTTGCGCTCCACTTGTGCCGTGTTGCACTTCCAAATTGAATTTGCGTAACCTCGTTTTGATTTTCCCAAACTTCTCAATATAATTTTCATGTTCTGAAAAGCATCGATCACAACCTGCCTGCGTTTGGACGTGTTTTGCGGCTGAACCGTCTCGGCAGAGGAGTGTGTACTTGCCAACCAGCATGAGCAGAACTTTTCTGCTGCGCAAACTGCATCAGTTATCCGGAATCGTGCCTCTCGGACTATTCCTTCTCGAGCATTTTTACACAAACTCAAAAGCAATCGCCGGGGCCGGGAAGTTCAACGAGGCCGTGGCTGACCTCCAGGCGATTCCCTACATCCTGGCAATCGAAATCGGCGGCATCTTTATACCGCTGGTGTATCACGCCGTCTATGGTCTTGTGATTACTATGGAAGCCCGGCCAAACAACCTGGCATATCCATATCCGCGCAACTGGTTTTATCTTATTCAACGAATCACCGGCGTCATACTGTTTTTCTTTATCACTTTCCACGTGCTCAATTTTCGCTTCGGGCTCATCCCTGGGCTGAATACAACTTCCGTTGCAGACCGGCCCGATCTCGCATTTGAAATCGTGTCGAGAGAATTTCGAATGGTGCCGATCTTTATCATTTACATGATCGGAATCATTTCCACCGTTTGGCACCTTGCTAATGGCATCTGGTTGTTTCTGGTTGACTGGGGAATCACGATTGGTGAACGCGCGCAGCGATTGGCTGGTTACGCCTGCATTGGTTTTGGAGTCGTGTTGTTAATCGTCGGCGTTAATGCCGCAGTTGCTTTCATTCGTCATGGCGGCTTGTTTGGAGGAATCTTTTAGCGAATGGCAAGTGCTGGTCCAAAGATAGCTATTGTCGGCGGAGGTCTGGCCGGGTTGGCGGCCGCAATGAGAGTCGCTGAAGCAGGTCACGCAGTCGATTTGTTTTCGGTTGTGCCGGTGAAGCGTTCTCACTCCGTCTGCGCCCAGGGCGGCATCAACGGCGCCGTGAATACCAAGGGCGAGGGCGACTCAACCTGGGAACACTTCGATGACACCGTGTACGGCGGCGACTTTCTCGCAAACCAGCCACCCGCGAAAGCCATGTGCGACATGGCGCCTTCGATCATTTTCCTTTTCGACCGCATGGGCGTTCCCTTCTCTCGCACGAAAGAGGGCCTCCTCGATTTTCGTCGTTTTGGCGGGACTAAACATCACCGCACCGCGTTTGCCGGGGCATCAACCGGACAACAATTACTCTACGCACTCGACGAGCAGGTACGACGCTATGAAGTGGGCGGTAAGGTCAGGAAGTTTGAGCACTGGGAGATGATGTCGCTCGTGCTGGACGAGGCGCAGGTTTGCCGCGGCCTGATCGCGATGAACTTGCAGACTCTCGAGCTGCGAGCATTTCCGGCGGATGCCGTGATTATCGCGACCGGTGGTCCAGGTTTGATTTTTGGCAAGTCGACCAACTCGATGGTTTGCACCGGCAGCGCGGTGGCTGCTTGTTACCAGCAGGGCGCGAAGTATGCGAATGGCGAGTTTATCCAGGTCCATCCCACTTCTATCCCCGGTGAAGACAAGCTGCGCCTGATGTCGGAGTCGGCGCGAGGAGAAGGCGGTCGCGTTTGGGTGCCGCGTAACCCGAGCGACACCCGTCCACCTTCATCGATACCTGAAAACGAGCGTTGGTATTTTCTCGAAGAGAAGTATCCGGCATACGGCAACCTTGTTCCGCGTGACATTGCGACGCGTGAAATTTTCCAGGTGTGCATTGAAGGAAAGGGCGTCGGCGCACAGAACCAGGTCTATCTCGACCTTACCCACATTCCAGCGGAAACGCTCGATCGCAAGCTTGGCGCTATTCTCGAAATTTACGAGATGTTTGTCGGCGACGATCCACGACACGTTCCGATGCGCATCTTTCCGGGAGTTCACTATTCGATGGGCGGGTTGTGGGTCGACTTCGATCAGCGCACGAATATTCCCGGACTGCTGGCGGCCGGTGAATGTGACTACTCGATTCACGGCGCGAATCGATTGGGCGCAAATTCACTGGTGAGTTGTGTATTCGGCGGATTCGTGGCGGCGCCCGCCGCGATCGAGTATGTGAAAAACGTCGAGCGGAACGGTTCAAACGGCTCCCGAGTTTATGATCAGGAGCTAAAGAAGCAACAGGAAATCAACGACAACCTGATCAAACAAAGCGGGAACGAAAACCAGTATCAACTTCATCAGGAGATGGGAAAGTGGATGACCGATAACGTCACGGTTGTTCGCTACAACGACAAGCTTAAGGCCACTGATAACAAACTGCTTGAGTTGATGGACCGGTACAAACGCATCTCAATCAACGATTCGAATCTGTGGGCGACTATGGCGCTGCCGCACGCCCGGCATCTCGACAACATGCTAGAGCTCGCGCGCGTGATCACGTTAGGAGCGCTAAACCGGAACGAATCGCGTGGCGCGCATTACAAGCCGGAGTTTCCTGAGCGAGACGATGAAAATTTCATGAAGACAACGATCGCGGAGTATTCAGGTGAGGGACCGGTGATTTCGTACGATCCGATCGACGTTTCCCTAATCGCGCCAAGAAAACGCGATTACAGTAAAGCGAAGCAGGAACGGAAAACAGATCCGGCAGCGCCTCGACCACAAGCGCCGCTGGAACATGACAAGGGGTAACGCAAACTGTTATTTGCATTCGTGGGACTAAGGCAATTCGCAAACTAACAGTTTCCGGTAAAATAAAGCGCTACAACACATATGTCAGCACACGTACAAACAACTCAGGGAACCCGCCCGAATCCAAAGTCAGTCGAAATTCACATCCGACGACGCGCAAATCCTGATTCCCCGCCTTACTGGGAACAGTTTGAAATTCCGTACCGCCCGAACCTGAATGTTATTACGTGCCTGATGGAAATCCAGAAGAACCCGGTTACTAAGGAAGGCAATCCGACCACACCGCCTGTTTGGCAAATGAACTGTCTGGAACAGGTCTGCGGCATCTGCACGATGGTAATTAACGGGCGGGCGCGGCAGTCGTGTTCAGCTCTTGTTGACAAGCTCGATCAGCCGATCAAGTTGGAACCCATGCGGAAGTTTCCCAACGTGCGTGACCTGGTGGTTGATCGCGCACGGATGTTCGATCACCTGAAAAAAGTTAACGCCTGGATCGAGCTCGATGGAACCTACGACTTAGGGCCGGGACCGCGCATGGACCAGGACGACGTGCAGGAGCGTTATGCCTACTCGCGGTGTATGACCTGTGGTTGTTGTTTGGAAGCGTGCCCGCAGTATGACGAAGACAATTACATTGGGCCACAGGCGATCGCGCAGGTGCGATTATTCAACATGCATCCTACCGGCGCGATGACGCGCGAACCTCGACTGGAAGGAATCATGGGTGAGGACGGCATTACCAACTGTGGGAACGCGCAAAATTGCGTTAAAGCCTGCCCGATGAGCATTCCGCTCACACGAGCCATCTACGAAGAAAACCGCGAAACGATCCGCTACGGATTGCTTGGTTGGCTGAAAAGCTAAACTGTAGGTTTGTGATCAGTTTTGCTGGACCATGTGTAGCCCGGCAATAACGTAAGGAATGTAAACTAAACCAAGCGGGTTGCCGTCCTTAAGTAATTTTAAGCGTGCCCCGCGAACTGCGTCGCCAATCTTGTCGCCGTTTATGAAACGTCGCAAACAATCCTCAGCAAAAGCCTTAGCGAGTGGTTCGAAGATTGTTATCTCTGTTCCAATTACTCCGCACGCGCCCGCGACCTCAACAAAAGCGCTGATGAACTCGATGGCCACACTCGGTTCCAACGCCGCGGTATGACATCCATTGATAAAGACCAGAGGCCGCGGCGACTTCCAGCGAATCCTTTCGCGCCGTAAGTTGTCCCGCGTTATCCCGATCTCGTTTGACGGCCCGACCTGAATAAAAGGAAGCGTCCCGGCGATTCCACCGTGACAATAAAGATAAACTAACTGCGGGTTCTTCTCCTTCAGCAGCTTTAGCAGCTCAGCGCGGGTGGCCGCGTAGTTCCACGTTAAAGGGCGAATGGCTTTGAGCGCTTCTTCATGTTTGGCGCGCATGACAAAGGCTTGATCGGTTGAAACGCCGACGGTTAATTCGGGTTTGTCTTTCCAGGTCAACGCGGCAGGGACTTCGGAATCACCTTTCACTGACAGCGGCAGGCCCAAACTATGCCGGTAACCCCAGAACCCACTCGGACAGATGACATCACTCGAGTCTTTGGTTGGACAATCGCCTTTGAAACACGCTCCGGCCTCGAGGGTCTTACTGCTCGCGAAGTCAGCGAGAAAGGTTTCGCATAGCCGGTACTGCTTCGTGGGAAGATTGGTCTCCAGGGGGTAATCGTAAATCAACGCGGCCGGCAGAACGTTGCGCGCCGATTGCTTCAACGCAATTTGAATTAGTCCAGGCGATCGCATCAGCTTGGCTAATGAGTCTGACTGGTCTACTCCTCCACTTAACCGATCGATGATGGAGTCGTAAAAGGTATAACCGACTTTCGCAAATCTAATGAGATCAGTTGTCAGTCTTTTCAGATCGGCGACACCACCATAAAGATAATTCCTGCCCTTTTGCCATGGTGTCTTCTCGCCCCACGCGGCCATTCGCATCGTTTCGCGGGCTTGATTGATCCAATCCTGCAATTCCTGTCCATCAAATGATGCATCATTCTTAAATTCTTCGGCGCCAAAAAATCGAAAACCATGCGTGCCGTTGCCGTTATCGTTGAGCATGATGCTCAAGCGATGGGGCTCCATGAGCGCGATATTTGCGGGCGTAAGTTTGCGAGACAGGGTGTAGTCAACGGTTGCACTGAGAGCGCCCTTGCTGGTCCGCGGACGCTCTCTGATGCGCACCTGTATTAACCTGGACTGCACCAGGATTTGTTCATAATAGATGTTGCAACGCAGCAGTGAATCGCTTGAACGGTCTGACGTGCGGACAGGAAAGCAAAGCCGTTTTTGATAAATTTCTTCATCGGCTCTGAGTGTTGGGTTGTCGAAAGGCTGACGGACGACGGTTGCAGTGTTGTCCGACTGTAGCTCGATCTCACCAACGTCCCGACCCGGCAGTACCCTGATGCCATCATCGAAGTCAAAAAGTGCGACCTTCAACCTCGGCAATTGTGGAAGGTTATCGACCGGCAAAGACTCGGCTTCAGTATCAATGGCGCCGCTTACCGGCTCGCCAACCTGCAACCAAAAATAATAGTTTTCATCGACCTGGAGAGGTTGCGTCTTCTTTATTGGCTTCGAGGGAGTGGCAAGATGGCTGAAGCCGGTGCTAACGACTGCTTCCCGGGCAGGCATTGCTTTAGGCGCGTCTTTGCTCACGCCGCCTGCCGCCCGCACGGTCGTGCTTCGAACTGGTGCTGCTCGACTGACTTTGCTGCTTCGGGCTCGCGAGCGTGACCAGCTAGATAAGCCACCGCCGCCTCGAGTTTTTCTAAGCTTTCTGTCGCGTCTCGGCCCCGCGAAGCGACCAGTCGTCCCTGCCTTCTTCGCTCCCTTCCGAGCCTTGGAACCACCAATGGTTATGCTGCCCGGTTTAAGAAAATCCGGGCTCGAGTCGACAATCAGTTCCCTTTTAGATTTGGGCGAGCCAAGGTTGAGGTCCCTAACTCTCCGTCTCGCCATTAGCCGGTCTTTTTGTGTTACTGCCGTCAAAGGCTTCTGATGTGAGACGGCCGTGGACACTGACTGATTGAGCTTGGAACCGAAGCGCTGTCGCGTCTGTTTCCCGGTCCGGCCTGGCGCTAGGCCCAGAATGGCCTGATCCTTAGTCAGGACGAACTGTAGATACTCCACTACTGTCTGAATACTTACGTTAGGGTCGTCGGGGATCGCGGCAATAAACGCCTTGCCCTCGGGTAACAATCGTGACAGGTGACGTTTGAACACCGGCATCAGTTCAGCAGTAATGCCGATTTGTTTGTCGGCAAACTTCAGCTTGAATAGATCTTTAGGGGAGGGTTTTCGGCTTGCCGGAGTACGCTTCGACGATTTTTCCTCGGTCGTCAATGCGACCGCACGTGCGACCGCTAGTCTGATTCTTGCAACCGGCATTTCTTAACTACTCCCGGAAAAAGCTGCAAGGAACGCGCGCGGAACAACTATGCGCCGCGGTTGCTCAACGACGCGTTCCCGGTTTATCGACTCTGCAATGACCGAGGTTAGCGATTTATTGCGCTTCCGCTTCCGCCTGCATCCATCGCCGTGACCGTCTGGTTTACGTATTCAGGGATGAACTCATCGTCTGCAACTTTCTTCCGACGCCCATCGAGAAACCAGTCAACGTTGAAATTCTTCGAGATGCCAACCAGAAAGATAAGCACCAGGAAGTAGAGGAAGAAGCCGGCGGCCAGGCCCATACCGTAAGCGCCGAACAACGAGGTTTCGGTTTTGAAGAGCGCGGTGACGCTCGCGCCGCCAATAATTCCAATGAGCGTTACGAGGTCAGTGAGTTGTACATCGGCTTTGCGGTACCGGTTGATGTAATAAACATACCAGCCAATCAACAATCCAAAGCCTACTGCTCCCCACAGCATGATCTGTTTGTCCGTCATAGTTTCTCCTTGTGAACGGAGTTAGTTGATGGATCTGTATCGCTGGCGCAAGTTGTTGCGCCAGCCCAGGTGAAGCAAGAGGGCGAGCGTGGCGGCCCCCAGGAAAAAGCACGTTGCGGCGAACGCCGCAAGAAGATAAACGCAGCCTGCCGTCAGTAAGCTCGAAACGATAACGGCAATTGGTGTGACAATTCGGCGCGACGGATTTTCAACTATGCGTGCGAGCAGCCAACCCCACACAAGGCCAATGCCGATACTGCCAAGATAAGTCGTTAACATTGTCCGCAAGCGGAACGACCGTGAAGATCAGGTCACTGATTGCCTGCACGTTGAAGCGATGAAGGTGCGCAGGCCACGAGTCAAGCCAGGATCTGAGCATCGTGCATCCGGGCGAGATTCGATAGAGAATAAAAACCAATCATCAAGCGGCGAGATATTATCACAGATGATTCGGCGAGTAAGGCCAATTTCAAAATGGCTTTGGGGAAATCCTTAAACGCCAAGCACGTTCACCAGCTCCTGCACCGAAGCAGCGCTTTTCTGCAACGCGATGCGCTCTTCTGATGTCAGGTTAATCTCGATGATTTGTTCGAGTCCGCGAGCGCCAAGTTTGCAGGGCACGCCGACGTAGAGTCCGTTTATTCCATACTCGCCCTCAAGATATGCTGCGCAGGGAAGAATCTTCTTCTTGTCTTTTAAGATTGCTTCAGTCATCTCGACAGCGGCGGCCGACGGTGCGTAGTAGGCCGAACCGGTCTTCAAAAGACTTACAATCTCAGCGCCCCCACTTGCGGTTCGTTTGACGATCGCATCGATCTTGTCTTTCGGTAACAGCTCGGGAATTGGTATGCCCGCACACGTGGAGAACCTCGGCAGCGGCACCATCGTGTCGCCGTGTCCACCAAGTACAAAGGCGGTGACATTTTCGACCGAGACATCCAGCGCTTCGGCGAGGAAACAACGCATGCGCGCTGAATCAAGCACTCCTGCCATGCCGATCACTCGATGCTTTGGAAATCCGGAACGGCGCAGCGCCACCTGACACATCGCGTCAAGCGGATTGGATACGATGATCAGAATCGACTCGGGCGAACGGCGCACCACTTCATCAACGACTTTCGACACGATGTCAGCATTCGTCTTCAGAAGATCGTCACGACTCATACCTGGCTTGCGCGGCAATCCGGCCGTAATGATTACTACATCGGAGTTTTCAGTTCCGTCATAGTTGTTTAGTCCACGGAGACTGACGTCAAAACCTTCAATCGGGGCCGCCTGGGCCAGGTCAAGCGCCTTTCCCTGCGGGACGCCCTCAACGATATCGACGAGCACTATGTCGCCTAATTCTTTGGCCGCAAGCCAGTGAGCGGCAGTTGCGCCGACGTTGCCCGCGCCTACAACAGTGATCTTGTTTCGCGCACCCATTTATTGAATCCTTTCGCCCAAAGAAGCAGGCGAAATAGTGTTGCTTCTTTGCGTTTTTGAAGTTAAGAAATGCTAGGATTTGAAAGACCGCGAGTTTATATGTCTGCGCGAGAGAGTGTCAAACTCGGACCCGAACGATCCACTACACTAACAAATCAAGCGAATGTTTTGGCGTTGGTTGGTGTCGGACGTATTCCCGCACATTGATCAATGTTCGCGAGCGAAAAACATGAAACGAAAAATCGTGTTGTTCCTGGCAGCGCTCAGCGTGGCCAGTTGTAGCTGGCTCAATACCAGTCCAACAACGACCGTTCGCAATTTTCTGAACGCGGCGAAAAAAGGCGACGTCGAGGGGATGAATAAGCTCTTTTCGAAAAGGGCGATTCAGCGGACCGGAATTGAGCGAATCAATTCCAACAACAAAGATTTTGCGGAGATGAGCCAGCGCGCCCACGAGGGCGGCAGTTTTAGCATGGACCAGGTTGAAGAAACCCGCGAAGTTAACACCGCATTCGTGTCTTTTGTCTACCGGAAGAATGATGGAAGCGACTCGCTTGGTTTGGGATTCTATTTATCGAAAGAAGACGGAACCTGGAAAATCGATAACATCGGCGGCCGGGAACGAGACGACCTCGCAGACATCAACAAGCCTCCGCCATTCCCGTCGGTTGAATGGACGCCAGCTCCCACTCCACGAGATGGATTCGCGTCAAATAGCAATAGCGCTTCGTCAGATACGACGAGCAAACCAATCTCGGCGGGAGTTTTGAATGGGAAGGCTACGAGTTTGCCCAAGCCTCCCTACCCGCCGATTGCCAAAGCTGCGAAAGCTTCGGGGACAGTCGTCGTACAGGTGCTGGTTGATGAGAATGGCAACGTCGTCTCGGCCTCGCCCGTAAGTGGCCATCCATTGTTGCGTGCCGCGGCAGTTGCTGCCGCACGCCAGGCGCGATTCACTCCAACCAAACTTAGCGGACGCGCCGTCAAAGTTAGCGGCGTCATCACGTACAACTTTGTTCCCGACTAATCACTTATCGAAAGAGGAAGCTCGCCGGCTTCTGATTGCAATTCTTCAACTCGCTTATTCGGGCGAGCGCGCCGCCGCATATGCGTATCGTGGTCACTGGAAATCAGTTTCGGACACTGAAGAGCGAGCACGGATTAAGGCGATCGAAGACGATGAGTGGCATCATCGCGAGTTGATTTCGGATATGCTGGCGAAGCTGAAGGCGACGCCTGATCCAACGCGTGAGATGCGTGCTTTAATCGTTGGTCGAATCCTCGGCGTTCTTTGTCACCTCACCGGCTGGCTGGTGCCGATGTATGGCGCCGGCAAACTCGAGAGCCGCAACATCGTTGAGTATGAGACTG
Source organism: Pyrinomonadaceae bacterium (assembly GCA_963730985.1). Taxonomy (GTDB): domain Bacteria; phylum Acidobacteriota; class Blastocatellia; order Pyrinomonadales; family Pyrinomonadaceae; genus PSRF01. The sequence continues at coordinate 24,825 of CAVSTX010000002.1, read as the reverse complement.
CGGCCCGTTACGCGAGACAGGCGGGCTGTGATGAGTTTGTTGATTGTCTGCTCACGATGGCAGAGGTCGAGTGGGACCATGAAAAATACTTTCGAGCGCGCGTTTTGGTTCATCCCATTGGGCGTCGAATGCGAATTTGGACAGAGCCGCCGGCGAAAGAGTTAATTCGCCAGTCGTTCGCGCAGCAGTTTGAAGAAAAACCGGAGCCCGTGAGCATAGGCTAGTGCCGCTCACGTCACCCTACCCACCGGTCTGGGCCCCGTGGTAACATGTCTGCCATCAACAAATAACGTGAACCACCAAACTTTACAGCACCGTCCTCTCGATAGCCGCTCTAATCTCTTCGCGGATTAGTCTCCTTCTCTCAAAGTCGCAAGAAACCGCGTAAGCGCAGGCTTTCGTGTATCGAACCTTCTAATGCAGACTGATTATTAAGGGAGAAAAAGGATGTCTACTTCAACTATTGCACCGCCGAAACGCCCGGAAATTAAGACTTCTCTACCTGGCCCTAAAGGACAACAAATCATTGACGCTGATGCGCAGTTTGTTACGCCATCTTATCCGCGCCCGGCGTTCAAACTGGTGGCCGAGCGCGCGAGCGGCGTCTGGGTTGAAGACGTAGACGGTAACGTGTTTCTGGATTGCAACGCGGGAGTTGCCGTCTGTTCCACCGGCCACTGTCATCCCGAAGTTGTGCGCGCGATTCAGGACCAGGCGGCGCAGCTCATTCACATGTGCGGAACTGATTACTACTACCGCCACATGCCTGCGCTGGCGAAGAAGTTGGACGAGATCGTTCCGGTCCCATCGCCTACGCGCACACACTTTGCAAATAGCGGCACCGAAGCCGTAGAGACGGCATTAAAACTCGCGATGCATGCCACAGGTCGTGAAAAGTTCATCGCCTTTTTCAACAGCTTCCATGGAAGAACGCTCGGCTCGTTGTCGTTGACGTCATCGAAAGCCGCCCAGCGACGCGGCTTCAAACGGCAAGCACTCGATGTGGTCCATGTGCCCTATCCAAACGAATTTCGCAATCCGTTTAATCCCGCTGATTGTGGCGACGGCGGCGCTGGTCAGGGTGCGCTGAATTGGATCGAGGAACGTCTGTTCAAGACTACTACGCCGCCTGACGAAGTCGCGGCGATAGTTGTCGAGGCTGTGCAGGGTGAAGGCGGTTACGTTCCTGCGCCGAAAAACTTCCTGCACGGGCTGCGACGCATTTGCGATGAGCACGGCATTCTTTTAATTGTTGATGAAGTGCAGTCAGGGATGGGCCGGACCGGCAAAATGTTCGCCTGCGATCATTACGGTGTGCAACCAGACATCGTCTGCATCGCGAAAGGTATTGGTTCAGGGTTACCCATCGGAGCATGCGTTGCGCGCGCTGACTTGATGAATTGGAAACCCGGAGCACACGCTTCAACGTTTGGCGGTAACCCGGTATGTATCGCCGCGGCTTTGAAAACGATCGAACTGCTGGAAGGTGGTTTAGTACAAAACAGCGCTGAAGTTGGCGACTACTTAAAGAGCGGACTTCAACGACTGCAGCAGAAGTACGACTGTATCGGCGACGTCCGCGGTATGGGGATGATGATTGGCGTCGAGTTTGTTGGCGAGCGGAATGAGCCGGCTGTTGAGTTGCGCGACCGTGTCGAGATTGCCTGCTTCGAGCGAGGACTAATCATTCTTGGCGCGGGGACAAACACTATTCGATGGTCGCCGCCGCTAATACTGACCAAAGAGAATGTAGACGTCGCACTCGAGATATTCGATCAAGCGATCGCGGCGTCGCTCTAGCGTGGTACGGGCGTCTCGCCCGTGTTGCGCATGAAAACTCAGAAACTAGAGCGGGCGCAAGCGCCTCTTCCTCACCACGAGCTGATGCACCTTGAACATGCCGACGGAGCTGAGTGATCAAGTGCAGGTTCAAGTTTGAAAGTCTCGCGGTCAGGAAGAGGCGTTTGCGCCCGCTCAATTTACTCTCGTATCAGAATCTTCACATTGCCAGCTTTTGTGAAATCTCTTGCACGCGCCCGCGCAGCCACTCCTCGTTCAGCGTCGTAATGCGTCCGTCACGAAACACTTCTTTTCCTTCAACTACCGTCATGATGACGTCGCGTCCGGACGAAGCAAAGATCAACGTGCCGGTCGGGTCGTAAGAGGGGTTTTGATGGAGTCCTGCCAGCGACACGACAGCGAGGTCGGCCTGTAACCCTGCCTTCAGTTCACCAATCTCTTTCCCCATTCCCAATGCGGCCGCGCCACCTGATGTTGCTGACGTCAGCGCATCTTTAGTATTCAAGTCGCAGTTTGCACCCGTCGCGCGCGCAAGCAGCAACGCGAAACGCGCTTCCTCCAGGATGTCGCAGGTGTTGTTGCTGGCAACTGAGTCGCTGCCCAGCCCTACCGCGATTTCCTGTTCAAGAAAACGCGTGTAAGGTGCGACGCCGTGTCCAAGCTTTGAATTCGACTTTGGACAATGAGCGACGCGCGTCTTCGTCGCCGCCATCAATTCCAAATCTTCGTTATTGACGTGAATACAGTGGGCCAAAAGCGGCTGCGTTTCCAAAACACCATGTGATTGCAGATACTGAATTGTTGAAACCCCCGGCGCCTGCCATTGAATCCCCCGGCTTTTCAAGCCTGCGGCAAAGGCACCCTCACCCGTCGCAAGCAAGTCCACTTCCATCCCCGTCTCGGCCGCATGCATCATCAACGGCAGATTCTCTTCGCATGCCAAACGGGAAATCATTTCCAATTGCGGCCCACACACCGTGTAAGGTGCGTGCGGTGAGACGCCGCATTTCACCAATGGCGTTTCGAGTTTACGCAGTTCTGCGACTCTCGTTTTCAGCTTGTTGAAGTTTTCCACTGCCAGCCGCGGGTCGGGCCCAAACGATTCCTTAAACACGATGCCGCGCAGTCCTGCATCTCGAAGGGCCTTCATGCTCTCGGACCCAGCATCACTAGCGTCGGCAAAACAAGTGACACCGGCCCGCGCCGCTTCGCAAGCACCCCACGCAGCGGAAACGTACAAATCGTCCGCCGTCATTCGTTCCAACCTTGCAACGGTCAGCTTCTTAAGCCACGCAAAGAAGTCGTGTTCAACGTCTTCAAGAAAGCCGCGCATCACTGTCAACTCGAGATGCGAGTGCGCGTTTACCAGGCCAGGAATTATTGCTGCTTCACCAAAATCATTAATGATCGCCTCGGGAAACCGCTGCTTAACTTCTTCAAGCGGTCCGACGCCCACAATGCGTTCACCCGCGACCGCAACCGCAGCGTCCGCTATTGGTGGCGTTGCCACCGGCACGACCCAGCGAGCGGAATACAGAGTTGTCATTGTTGCCTTGGTGAAGGACCTGGGCTCTGAACGGCAGGACTGCTGTTGCCTTTCAAGCTTCGATAGCGTTCAAGGATGGAAACTACGTAGGAGCGGGTTGACGGAATGTCGATGTTATTAATGAACTCAGCCGCCGTTAAAGGTCGCCCACCGTCGGCAGGCTTATTCCATGCCGCCGCGCGACTTGGCCCAGCATTGTATGCCGCAATCACACGCGCCTCGGGATCGGGCATGTCGCGATACTGTTCTCTAATTTTTTCCAGGTACCACGATCCGATCTGAATATTTCGCTGGGGATCACGTAATAGCGCCGCCGGGTCCTGGGCCATTTGCCGCTCCAGTTCCTTCATCCCGGTCTCGGCGGCCCATTCACGGCCTACAGTCGGCGTAATCTGCATCAGTCCGATTTCGCCATCCTGCCCAATTTTCCATGGCCGGAAATAAGTCTCCTCGTAAATGACGCTCCAAACGAGATCGGGATCCAGACGGTAGACGTTGGCTTGTCGCGCGATAGTACTGTCGAAGCGATGAATCCAATAGTAGTTGAGGGAATATGCAGCTGCTGCAACTGTGAGGCAGATGAAGACTACGAGCAGGAAACGTTTCATCAATCAGATTTTCAACTAACGCGCGCTGCACCGCAACCGCTTACGATATGAGACTGGCATTATGGACTGCCGCAGGGCGGCACGCCCGTCGCGCTCACTCTAATTTTTTCGACGGAATGTCGACCAGAAACGCGCATTGGACCATGCGCAGTCGACGCCTTCGTAGCGTGAACGAAGTGCCAGCTCATCCAGCACGTGACCCTGCAACCAAATCTCGGCATCAAGCGTGACGCCCGGCGCGAGCGTGTCTCCCCGTAAAGAGCGTTGGTTAACAAGAATCTCGAGATTCATGCGCTCGAGGTCGACTTCGATCCAGTATAAGTCGCTGCCAGACAGCGGGTTTTTTAACGGTTTACATGCGATGACGCGGCCTGAAAGGCTCCAATCATTTTCATGGGCGGCGCGCGATGGCGCGGCTTTATCCAACGGCATCCATTTTGTCTTCGCCGGGCCACTGCGCACTCGCGCGCGATACGCCAGGCCACATAAACCGACGTGAAGTTCCTGCGCGCGGAATCCACCAGGACCGACCTCCGTAAGATTCTGCAACTCAAACAAAACTTCGCAGTCCGTGCCTTCGCGATAGCCGTGCACGACCGCCTCGCCTTCTTCGTCGTACTCGGTTAGCGCCCAGGGGCTGATCGTTTGAATGTGGCGCGCGCGGAAACCGGGACGACAATCGGCATAAAAGACGTCGCCGCTTCCCGATTCATAAAGCACAGTCCAAACTTCCAGACCTTCGCCCAGTTTCCAGCAACGTCCATGAAGCACAGCACCCCGCCGCAACAACTGCGTCGCTTCGCCCTGGTCGCCGGCTCGTTCGGCCAGATAGTTGAAAGCCTTTTCGCTTGGGACTTCCAAACCAATCGTTTCGAATGTAGGGTTCATGAATTCCTTGATATGCCCGGCGGCAGGTGTTGCTTCAGCGCTCGCCTGCGCGCTTCTTCTTTCTTTTGATCGCAGCTTCCGCTACTTCCTGTCGTGGTGCTCGCGTGCGTATGCCGCGAATAACTCTGGTCGGCCCGTGCGACGGCCTTACACCGGAGCGCACCATCTCTGCAAACAAATCTACGTCGTAATCGACTTCACGAGACATCTGCTCGCGAATCGTATGCAACACTTCGAGGAACTTAGGACGACGGTACATCAGTACTTTCGAACCAGTCTCAGCTTTGCGATGTTTAGTCTTCATCGTTCGAACGAGAACGTCAATCGTTATTTAACCTGTTCGGTAGCTTCAGACACCAAAAACTCCGGGGTCACAATCATTGGAACATAAAAACCGGCCGCCGTGTTGAAGAGACGAATGCGCGCCTGGCGGCGAACGTTTGCAAGATGTCCGAAGTTCCACGTGACGAGGTAATCCACTTTATGCACCGATGCGATGGCAACGTGTAAAGCATCGGCAATGTATTTGCGATGGAAGATGCCGCGCGAAACATATCCATCCGCGAGAATGGCAGCCTCTTCCGTTAGCTCGACCTGCTCGATCCTGGAAATAAGATTCAGGTACGACGAACGATGCGGTTCAGTCACGCGCTCCAACTCTCGCGAGACCAAAGGTGAAACTACCGCGCGATAATCCTGCATCTCGTGTTCCCACCAACGGATCGTCAAATCGCGACGAAACGGCTCGCCGTTGTCCAGATATGCTCCGATGACAGATGTTTCGAGGTATAGGCTCTGCTTCATAAGTTACATCGGAGACTGGATGACGTTTTCACCGCGGGCGGTCTTGCCAATTGTTTCCAACCGGATCAGTCCTCTTTGAAAATTAAACGAGACGCGGAAGTGTCGCAGAAAATTCGCACCGAGGATGCCGCTCTGGGTAAACCCTGTCGTCTCGTTCAGTGGTTCAAGATCCAAAACCGCCGCGCTAATGTTGTCGCGCGCAAAGTTTCCCAGAGATACGCGCGGCAATAAAACTGTTCTCACGTCTTCCGCGACGCCGGCAGCACCAAACACACGCATGCGCGTCGGCTGCATGTAGCTCATAAACTCTTCGCGCTCCGCGACCTTCTCGGATACGACGGTGATAGATGCGCCAGTATCGATGATGAAATTCAGCGGGTTCTCAATTCCTTCCAGGCGCACCTCGCCACTTAGAAATCCGCTGGAGGTGGTACGAACCGGAATCTCGATGGCGTTCAAGGCCGCAGGGTCACCCGCTTCATACTTGAAGATCGTTGCTTGATCGCGCTCGAGTAGTGATTCGGTGTTGCGACGCAACGAGAAACTTCGATCGCCGTAATCAAGCGAAGCAACAAACCTGGAGATTACCGATAAGCCGAGATAGCCATCAACGGGAACAGATGCATCGTAAAACTGGCGAATGTAAACCGGAACATTTCCGACCTTCACATCGCCAAGTTCCAACGAATCTAGAAAGCCGTAAACGATCTCAAATTTGCCGCCGCCACCAACCGCGCGCGCCATGCCGCCACGTGCTACCGGTTTCAATCCCAACTTTTTCGCCGTTACGTTTGAAATAACCGACATGCCGGATCCCGTGTCGAGCACGAATCTCAGTTGTTCCCTACCGCCGTTAATTCGCACGTTAAGAATTGGACGTCCATCGACCGATTCAAACGGCAAGTCAGCCTTGCCTTTCCCACCCAGTATGTAGATCGCGTTTTGGTTTCCGAGGTAGCGCAGGAAATCAATCAAACCTCGAATGCGCCCTCGCCGGTCTTCGTCGGTCTTTGGCGCAATTATCAAGAACCGTTCGTAGGCGTCCGCGGCGTCTTTGTATTTTTCGCTGCGCGCGCTCGCCTGGCCCAGATAGAAGATGTAGTCGGGTTCACCGGAGTCGAGCGCAACCGCCCGCCGCAGGCCTCGAACCGCGGAATCAAGCCGGTTCTCATAAAAATCGACCATCGCGAGCCCGGCAACAGCAAGGGAGTCGTCGCTCTTCAGAGTCAACGCCGTTCGAAACTCCTCTACAGAATTTCGAAAGTCGCCGGCTGCGAGTATTACGGAACCGAGCAACGAATGCGCGCGCGGTGATAACGGATCGGCCATCACCACCCGAGCCGCATGATCGTACGCATCCTGAAGCATGCGCTGCTTCAGCAACGCGAAACTCAATCCGAGCCTTGACGAATGATCGCGTGAGTCTTTCGCTAATAGCTCGCGATAAGCCTTTTCAGCGACTTCAAACTCACCTTCCCGAAGTGCTTTCTCTGCCCGGCGGCGTGCTTTCTCGTCGGATGGGGCCGCCTGGGCGAAGGGCGTGGCCAGGCAAATGATAAAGGCGGCCAAAACGCCGACCGCCATCTTGCGGAGTGTGTGATTCAACTTCCTAAACTCCGTTCTGCTTTCGATACGGGTTTCTCATCCGGGGAGATCAATTCGGTTTACTTCAAGACTTCGCCGGTCTTCATAGACCAGAGCACAAGATCCAACTCATCAAAATTAATGCGAATCTCTTTCGCAAACAGCTTCAACTTTTCTTCCGTTTCCAAATACCGCGCGCGCGAACCGGGCGGCTTCGCGCTTTCTACGACCTTCAGGTCACTGAGACAATTCATGACGTGCTTGTCGAGAATTGCGTGGCCGGTCAATCCAATGTTGCGAAGGAAGTGGCTCGATTCTTTATACCCGAGCCCACGGATTCCCTTTTCCTGGGCCAGCCAGTCACGGCGCTCAATCGGGTCGGCAAAACTGTTCAACTTTTTCCGCAACAACATGTCGCAATGTTCGCGCAGGTAGTTGCGGGTAGCGACGATGTATGCCGGGCGCTCATTGGGAAATCGGTGCGCGCCTGCCTTTTTCAACGCGTCCGACATCTCTTCGTGTTGGCCGTCGATTAGAAAAGGTCTGACAGCTTCCACTGCGCGAAAGCCCATGCGCGCTGACGCTCCGGCAGTGAATATGCAGAAGACTAGTTCTTCCCAAAGCTGAGCGTCGGAACCTTTGCGCCAGATTTTCCTAAACTGGTCCAGTCGTCGTCGTATCTCATTCTTGCGCGCCTTATGAGTCGCCAAAATGTCTTCTACGATTACTGGTTCAGGAGAACGTCGCACTGGAATGTCAATGTTCAGATTCTAGGTTTGCGCTTCCGGCATTGTCAACGAATTTGCCTTTTGGTTTTCACAGACAGAAACTCAGAAGTCACACTAATGTCAAGCGACATCTCGTCGCGATTTCTTTGCATCAAACCAACCTCTCCTGAAACCCTCTCCCGGCCATGTTATGATCGGTAAGGTCTCGGGACTCGGGATCGGCTTGATATGCGACTTCATACAACAAAATTTCTTGCTACGGTATCGCTCCTGCTCGCGTTCGCGTTTACGGTGAATGCGCAGACGATAATTCCTGCGCCCAGTCCGTTACCACTTCCGCAACAGCTACAGACACCAACCGCAACCGATCAGGCGCCCGTCGTCTATGGATTACAGGGCGTATTAATTGAAACGAGTGATGGGAGGACGGTTTCCGCTCAGGCAGTTGACCAGGCTTTCAATCCTGCTTCTGCGATCAAGTTGGCAACCGCACTCGTTGCGCTGCAGAACTTCGGTCCGCAACACCGTTTCACCACAGGCTTTTGGACCGACGGTTCGTTTAACCGCACGACCGGCGATATTCAGGGAAATCTTTACGTCACCGGGCGCGATCCATCGTTTCATTTTGAACATGCCGTCATGGTTGCTCGCCAGCTAAACACGCTTGGCATCAAGCGCGTCACCGGCAATCTGATCATTGCGCCGGGCTTTACGATGAACTTTAGCGCGTCGGCACGTCGTTCGGGAGAGTTGCTCTACGACACGCTCGATTCGTCGCTGCGGTCGGGAGAGGCGGTACGTGCCTGGATGTACGAACGCACTTCGCTAGGAGACCAAACCAGCCTTCAAACCGTGCCGAGCGTCGCTGTGATGGGCGAAGTCGAGGTTGGAACAGTTTCGCAGGGTGCTCGACTGCTGCTTTCGCACAAGTCAACCAAACTAACCAACATCCTTAAAGTGTTGTTGTGCTACTCAAACAACTTCATGGCCGAGCGTATTGGCGACAGCCTTGGCGGAACTGAGTCAGTGAAGCACCAGCTGGTCTCTAAACTTGGCATCCCGGAATACGAGGTCGCGTTTGCAACGCTAAGTGGTTTAGGGGTCAATCGTGTAACGCCGCGAGCGATGATGAAAATTTTCCGAGCGCTGCGAGTGGAGCTACAGAAACACAGACTGTCGCCCGCGGACATCATGCCGGTCGCTGGAATCGATCCGGGAACACTTGAGGATCGCTTTACGGGTCCGGCGTGGCGAGGCAGTGTAATCGCGAAGACGGGAACTTTGATCCGGACTGATGGAGGAGCAAGCTCACTCGTTGGTCAAATGAGGACTGCGAACGGCGACGTGCTGCTATTCGTGATCATGAATCAGGGCGGTAGTGTCCTGAGGTTTAGATCAAATCAGGATTTGCTGGTGATGCAGGTGCAAAACAGCCGTGGTGGACCAAAAGCATTTAATTACAAACCGCTGGCGCTGGCGATGAAGTTGTCAGATACAGAGCACATTTCCGGATCGACAAACGAGTTCGAACCCGCCGTTCATTCTTCCTCCGCTCCCTGACACTGAGCCTATAAACAACATTGCGCCTCGCCGGTCGGGTTGAACGGCGAGGCGCTTTACCGTCCAACTGCATGGTCGGCGTGCGGCACCTCTCATACAGCGGACGATCCTCTGCCCAAACCTGGGCGCTACTCGCTTCAAGTAAAGAACAAAACAGGACGCGATTCCGTGGATCGGAATTCCGAGGAGGGTCGTGGTGAGCTGTTTCTTCCGATCAACGGATAGGAAGTGCGCTTCCGTTGGCGTTACTAAAGGTAACGACTCTGGAGAGTCTCACCGGCCCTTCCCCTGCAGTTATTGAGAGTTTGGGGCAGTTTTGTAGCTGGCATGACTGTTGCCAAAGAGGGTGAGCCAGGTGCCAACTACACCTAGTCCACTGATTGCGGAGGAGCGATGGCAGCGATTAGCAAACTCAGACGAATGACGCGACTCAACCAACACGGCTTTACGACGATGCAGATGCTGATCGTAGTCGCACTCGTTGCGGTGGTGAGCGCCTTCGGGTTTATCGGTATCCAAAATGTTCGCGCGGAAATGCGACTGCAAAATTCCGCACGCCGTTTTGCGATTCACCTGGAGAAAGCCCGCCTTGATTCCGTGCGTCGCCGTGCCGGCGCCGGCGGACAAGCGTGGATTCAAAGCTTCGATCCGGGAACCGGCAACTATTTAGTTACGATGGACTTCGATGGAACCGGCGCAATCCAGTCACGCACGTTTCAACTTGATCCCGGCATCACCTTCGGAACCAACGCGCAAACTGTGGCTTTTGACTGGCGCGGAAGAATTCCTGCACGAGCGGTTTTTGGAATAACTAATGGAACGCGGACAGTTCCTGTGGACGTTTCCGGCTCAGGAGACATCACACTCGGCGATCAGAGTTTCGCGGACGACTTAATCACTGAACCCATCCTCGCAGGCGTTCCAACAGACGTTGTCCCCGATCCGACTCCCTTCCCAATCGTAGGTGGGGATGAAGATCCGCCTGCCGAAGAAGACCCGCCTCCGCCCGCGGACGAAAACCCCGGGGGTGGGAATGACAACGGAAACGGTAACGGTAACGGTAACGGCGGGGATAACGGAAACGGAAATCCTCATGCCAGCCCGAGTCCAACACCAGCCGAAGATCCCACGCCGGTCACTCCGACAACCGACCCCAATCCAGGAGCGCCACCGTGCACTTCCGTGGCGACGCCGAGCAGCCTAACCTTGAGCCAACGCGCCTCAGGTCAACAAACAGGAAACATTTACTTCACGCTTTCTAATGCGACCGGCGCTCATTCGATCACAGCGACTCAGGCCGGGGCCGGGAAGAATGTTTCTATCTCAGTGTCGCCTGCGACACTAAGCGGCAGCGGCACCGCGGTCATCACCGTGGGCGCACTTCACGGAAACGGTAACCGCGGCAATTTCACAATCAACATTTCCAGCAGTCCGACTTGCGGCACTACCCAAAAAGTGACCGTCATCGTCGGAAACTAAGATCGCGTGGAGAAGTTTCAATGAAGATCGTCCGACCCAATCAGGGATTGTCTACTCCCAAGGGCTCATCCGAAGCGGGCTTTACGTTGGTCGAGACCGCTATCTCGTTAGTGGTCCTGATGGTTGTTTCCCTGGGCGTGGCCTCGCTGTTTGCTTACGCCACAAATGCCAATAGCGGGGCAACCGACCGTGAGATGGCCACGGCGATCGCGCAGAAACGAATGGAGTGGCTGCGTAACATGGATTTCTCCGCCAACACTCGTAACCTCGCTTACGGCTATCCCAACGGTGGCTTAGCAGCAACTTCAGCCGACGGTGTCACTGAGACGGAGACGAGGGCCGGGCGAAGGTATTCCGTCGTGACGAGAATTCAGAACACGAACGTCGTGCCCGTCGGATTGCCGGACGCCGGCCAGGCTACGTTGAAAACCGTCACCATCACTGTCACCCCTCAAGGCGCCGGCACTTTCCTCGGCTCAGTCACTCTCTCAACCCAGCGTTCCAGTTTGGCAACCGGCACGTACTGATGATCTGCGGAGAAACGAATGAACACTCAAATGCTTAAAGGCAGGTCACAGGGGTTCTCGTTAATCGAGTTGCTGATCGCCATGACGCTAACGCTGATCGTGGTAGGCGTTGCCAGCACGTTGATCGCAAGTGCTTTTCATACGCGGGCCCGAGAGAACCAGAAATCCGATGCGCTCGCTGATACGCAGCGCGCACTTAACATCATGTCGCGCGAAGTAGCTAATGCCGGATTCAATTTGAATACTAACGGCCTGGTCGCGGACGATTCAGACCAAACGTCGATTCGCATTCGCTCGAACCTTAATAAATACGATATGAACGCGACGGCCGATGCCAGGTTGAACGTGCAGGATCAGGGCGAAGACATTCAGTACTTCATCAGCCTCGCTGACAACACCATATACCTCGCCCGCTACGACCGATTTGCAACCACAGCGGCAGCCCAGAAGACAGTGCTTGCGAACCGCATCGACTCTTTCAATCTCCACTATTTCAATCAGCGCGTTACCTATACCGCTAACAACGGTGACACAGATATCTCGGCCATGTCGGCCGCGGAGGTCCCACCCGCAGCTGCCAATTACGTTGTGATTGCTGTTTCGGTAACGCTCGACCAGGTCGGCACGCAGGGGTCGCCGGGTTTTCAGCCCCAGTCGCGTGTGCTGCTTGTGTCAGATGTCGCGCTGAGGAACAACAGCTTATCAGGCTATTAGGTCACCAAGTTCATTCGAGAGGTCCGGCCGTCAATGAAAGCAAACGAAACTAAAACGAAGGATCGCAAAGGCGAACGCGGCGCTGCGTTGGTAGTGACCATTTTGTTGTCAACGCTACTGCTGGCCGCAGGTGGAACTTTGATTCTCACTTCTGCACTAACTGGAACCAATGCGATCGATTCGACCACTGAGATGCAGTCCTACTACGCGGCTGAAGCCGGCGTAAGTCAGGCGCTCAGTGTGTTGCGAGGAAACATCCAATCGAACCCGGCAGGAACTAGCGCGACCTTTCGTAATGTGGTTAGTACGCCAAATCTCTGGACGCCACTGGCAGGCGGACTTGTCGTAGTTCCGGGTTCAGCAACTGCGTTCCGTGTCACGTCAGTGTTAGACCCTGACGATCCGACCGGCGCTACCCGTGCGGCAGATGAGAGCTACCAACCTCTGCGTCTTCGCATCCAGGTGACAGGCTTCGGTCCCAAGAATTCGCAGAAACAAATGGAGGTGGTGATCAGACGGCTTAAGTTTGACTTCCCGGTCAACAGCACGATCACCATTCCGAATCAATCGGCCGACCCAATGACATTCAATATCGGCGACAGTAACGTGACCAAGTACAAAGGAATCGACGCGGGAGATCATCCCAGAGCGACAATCCCTGCGTTCGGCGTGAGCGGTGGAGACCAGGTGGGTTCGGATCACGTCCTGGATGGTTGCCACTACGACGGAACGAATTGCAACGGTAACGGACCTAACGTCGATCCGGGCGACGCGATGGTTCTCAATGACACAAATACGCCCGATTTCCTTAAGTCGGTAGAAAATGCCCGGCTCCTGCTCGATGGCCCCGACGGACTGGCAGCGATGGCTTCGAAGCAGGGACGGTTTTTCCATACGGGCGACGAAGCAATCGCCAGCTCCGGCGGACTCGGCGCCACGAATCCAAATGGCCTGCTCACTTTCATTGATGGCGACTTGAAGCTCGGACCCGGCAATCCGACAGGCCAGGGAATGCTGGTTGTAACCGGCACTTTGACGCTGGACGGAAACTTCAATTTCAACGGCGTGATCTTCGTCCTGGGTGAAGGCACGGTTCTTCGCAGCGGTGGCGGTCACGGAAACATCTTTGGAGCTATGTACGTGGCCAAGTTTGCTCGGACCGGCGAAGACACGGATCTGTTCGAGGCCCCGACCTTCGACGTCAGCGGTGGCGGTACCGCCAACATTCAGTTCAATTCTGATGCGGTTGAAATGGCGAAGTCGTCCACCGGTCACCAGGTCCTGGGAGTGCACGAATTTTAGTGCCTAGTCACACATTGCGAATTGCCTATGAAGCCCTCTCTCACACGTTGCGAAAGTTCTGAACGCGGTTTCTCGATCTTCGAGTTGCTGATCGTGGTTGCCATGATCTCGGTAATCACAGGTTTCGCGTTGATACAGATAACTCAAGCGCGACAGGACATGGCGCGCGCGAATGCAACCCAACTCCTCTCCACTCACCTCGAAAAAGCGCGTGTCGATTCTCTGCGCCGTCATCCTGCTGCAGCCGCTCAAATGGGCCAGGTCACGATTGTCAACCAAACTTTTTACAGCTATGCGATCGACGCTGACGGCAACGGGGCGCTGGATGCGCCGATTGTGGTCAGCTTACCTGCCGGAACAGGTTTGCAGTTCAACACTCCTTTCCCGCGCACGATCTATTTCAATTGGCGCGGGCGTTCAGTTGATGCTGCGGGAAATGCGGCGACCCCGCCCTTCGTCACAATCTCAAACGGCTATGGCGCGAGCCGCATCGATCTAACCGCCAACGGTCAACCCTCGCTTGAAGGTCCACCCACAAGCAGTCCGGTTACCAATTCAACAGCCCCGCCAGCCACCTACCGCAATCGCACTCAAATTCCGTAATGAAGTTTTTCAAAAACAGTTTAAATAGCTCGCTTACGCATGAGCTGCACGAGTCGCCAATAGGAAACTCGAATGAGTCTGGCTTCACGCTTGTCGAGGCGACGATCGCGCTCTTGCTGATGATGGTCGTGGCCCTGGGTTCGGCGAGTCTTTTTTCATTCTCGATTTACAACAACTCGGGAGGCAGCGACCGCGCCACCAGCCTCGCAATAGCGCAACAGGCTGTCGAAAGTTTACGCAGCGCACAATTCAACTCAACTACGACGGATCCGCTCCTGAACGCGGGCACAACCTTACAGGCTGGAGTCTTAAGAGATGGCCGCCTGTTCAACCTGACAACGGACATTGTCGATAACACGGCGAACTTTAAGACCATTACGGTGACGGTGGTTCCGAGAAGTATTGGACAGGGTTGGGCGTTCGGAGCTGGAGGCACCGTCACTCTTGTTACTCAGCGGACACGAACAGACCAATAACCGGTTTTAGCGAGCACGAACATGATCACGAATCACACCATGACCAACGAAGGGCAGAAAGGTTTTTCGCTGCTTGAATTGCTGATAGCGATGACTATCACCCTGGCCGTCATGGCTGCAGCGAGTACATTGTTGGCGGCTTCCCTGCGGACTCGCACCCGGGAAAACCAGCGCTCAAACGCACTCGCAGCGGCGCAGCGTGCTTTGAACATCATGTCTCGAGAGGTCGGCAACTCGGGATACGGATTAAACGACAACGGAATCGTTGCCGTTGACTCAAACTTTCAATCAATTCGTGTGCGAGCGAACCTGAATAACAACGGGTTCCTGGGCGTGGCTGCCCAGGGTGACATCGACGAAGACGTTCGATTCGTGTTTCAGCTGGCCAACGGCGTGATAGTGCGTGTGTCTCAATCTGATCCTCCGGCCGTGCTTGCCAGTAACGTCACTGCGCTGACCATCAGCTATCTCGATGTCGCCGGGCTGGCCGCCACGCCTGCAACTGCGGAAAGAATTCAGATTGACGTCCAGGTCGACTTACCTGCGGGACCCGGCCAGCCTGCCGGAGTGGTTCACCTGGTCTCGGATGTCGCTCTCCGAAATGCTCCCGCCACTCTCGATCAGTTTTAGTTTCTCAGTATGAGGAAAGAGATGAAGACAGTTCGCCCCACAAGTCGCAGTATAAAATGGAAAAACCAGCGCGGCGCAGCACTCGTCAGCACGCTGCTGATTTCCGCGTTGCTACTCACAGCCGGCGGCATGTTGATTCTTACAACGTCGCTGACGGGTACCAACACGATCGACGCTGCTTCGGAGATGCAGGCTTACTACGGAGCAGAAGCGGGTCTTCAGGCGACGCTGCATGTCCTGCGCGGCAACGTGTCGCCCACTCCCCTATTCACCGCGAATCCTCCGGGAGGCGTTGCCCCACAAAACATAATCGATTTTCGGAAAGCGATGACGCGCGCGACCTCAAACGCCGCCGGCGATCCTGCTGGCGCTAATATACGGCTCTCAAGGTGGCTGACTTATAACTACACCCCGCCCGCGGGAGCGTTTGCTGACCGTGTGGGCATCAGCCCCGGGTACAATCCGTTTACTGGAACCGCCTACAGCATCAGGATTATGGATGACCCTGACGCTACGCCCGCGGGCCGGCCGCCGCAGCGCATGATCATCGAATCAACCGGCTATGGACCACGTGGGGCGCGCAAAACACTTTCAATGCTTGTCAGCGCAAACGGACTGGACATTGATGTGCCTGCTCCTCTCGTGATTCGAGGCCATGATGATCTCACCATCGATTCGGCCTACCAACTCGGAACCAGTGCCGCCAAAACTTACTCGGGAGTTGACACCAGGGGAGGTCCCGATAAACCCACGATAGTAGTAAGCGGTCACGACGTAGACGCCATCCAGGCTGCATACGCTCACAAGCCGGCCTCTATTGCCAGCACTCCCAGAGTAGCGGCACTAACTCTACCCGGCGACCCTGCTCCCGCAGGCATACAGACCGTTCCTACTCCGTGGTTTCTTACTACGGCCGACAATGCGCGCGCTTTCCTGGTACAGGCAGAGACGCTGGCCAATTCATGCGCGACAGCTGGTAATCCCTGCCCCCTCAAACGAGGGGTCGTTCTTAATTCGCTTAACGGATCAGCCGGCGCGAGCGGGGCACCCCAATTCACAATCGTAAAAGGCGACTGCAATCTTGACGGCGGAGCGGGATTGTTGATCGTTACAGGCACATTATTCTTTGATGGGCCGGGACCGAATTTCGATGGAATCATCCTGCTCATGGGCGCAGGCCGGCTGGTAAAGATTGGCGGTGGTAATCGCGACATTTTAGGTTCCATGATGGTCGCGAGGTTTGGGGCAACCGGAGGGTTTCTGGATCCCAGCTTTGACTATGGTGCGGCCGGTTCATCCAACTTGCAGTACGACTCGACGGCAGCGCTCAATGCTATGGTCATGCCTGGCGCTAAAGTTTTGGGTGTGGTGGAACGTTAATCAAACGGAGTTAACTCACGAAGAAGAAGGGCGTAGGCCTCATGGGCTTACGCCCTTTTTGTATTAACAAGATGCTTGACACGCCATACAGAACAATCAATGATGAGTTTGCGAATTGGCGCTGGGAATTCTCCGCTCGACATGCCTGACATTCTTCTCGTTGAAGACAAACAAAGCTTGCGCCGCGTTCTGCGGCTCACCCTCGAAAACGCAGGCTACTCCGTTACCGAAGCTGAAGATGCCAAGGCTGCCCTCAATGAAATAGCAGCCGGGCCGCATAAACTCGTACTGACCGACCTGCGCATGCCCAATGGATCCGGTCTTGATGTGTTGCGCGCCGCACGAGCTGCCGACGGCAGTATCCCTGTCATCGTGATGACGGCTTTCGGTTCGATTGACGAAGCTGTGCAGGCGATGAAAGACGGCGCGCACGACTTCCTGCAAAAACCTGTCGACTCAAACCACCTTCTCCTGCTTGTCGAGCGCGCGCTGGAACAGGAACGGCTGCGTTCCGAAAACCTGCTGCTGCGTGAAGAGTGGTCGCGCCGTTATGGTTTCCCGCGGATCATCGGCGAATCGGAAGTGATGAAACGCTCTGTTGCAGAAACCCAACGAGTCGCGCAGACGGAAGCCACCGTATTGCTGCTCGGCGAGTCGGGCACAGGCAAGGAGCTTTTTGCCCTCGCGGTTCATCATCTCTCGGGCCGGCGCGATAAGCCGTTTGTCGCAATTAACTGCGCTGCGATTCCGGAGACACTGATCGAGAACGAGTTGTTTGGTCACGAACGCGGCGCCTTCACCGGTGCAACCGATCGGCGGCTGGGAAAATTTGAACTCGCGTCAGGCGGCACGGTGTTTCTCGACGAAATTGGCGAGCTGCCACTTGCCGTGCAGGGAAAACTTTTGCGAGTAATTGAAGAGAAAGTAGTTGATCGAATTGGTGGGCGCGCGCCAGTGCCCGTGGACGTGCGCGTTGTCGCCGCCACCAACAAAGATTTGAAGGCAGCGGTGGAAGCGGGCGAGTTTCGGGGGGACTTGTTTTTCAGATTAGCGGTATTCCCTCTCGAGATTCCGCCGTTGCGCGAACGCGGCAATGACGTCGAGTTGTTGGCCACACAGTTTGCAGCACGTTTGGGAAAAGAGTTGCGCGGCCGCGAAGCAACTCTAAGCGACGCTGCCATCGCCGTCCTTCGCACACATCGGTGGCCAGGCAACGTGCGTGAGCTAGAAAACGCGATCGAGCGTGCCTGCATTCTTTCCGACACGCTCTTACTCGAACCCGACGATTTTGGTTTTACTGCAATTGCGGACGGCGCGACTGTGAACCACTCATTCGATTTGTCGGGTACGCTCTCAGAAGCAGGTCAACGTGCTTTACGCATTGTCGAGAGACAAAAGATTGCGGCGGCTTTAGAAGCTGCTAACGGAAACAAGATGCAGGCTGCCGAAGATCTGGCTGTCAGCTACAAAACTCTGTTAACTAAACTCAAAGACTACAATTTCTGATACAGATGAGTGATTCCTCCAGCGACGGGCCATCTCGCGATCCTGTATCGGACGACGTCACCACCGGCATTCACGATGAGGCCGGCGCTATTGCCGGCGAAACAATCGCTCAGGTCGGCGCCACTTCCGGCGAAATCCCTGCTCCACCCGCAGGCAAAAAATCAGAGAAGAGCACCGGTAGATCAGCGTTCATGGTGGGCGCCGGCATTCTATTGAGCCGCATCGTCGGCCTGATCAGGCAACGTGTCTTCGCACATTACTTCGGGACGTCAGCTGCAGGCGACGCTTTCAGTGCTGCGTTTCGCATTCCGAATTTCCTGCAAAACATTTTCGGTGAGGGCGCGCTCTCGGCTTCGTTTATTCCGATCTATGCGAAGCTTCTCGCCGGTGACGACGACAAAGAAGCGAACCATGTCGCGAATGCAATCCTCACGTTGCTTGCCCTCATCACTTCGTTGATCGTGCTGGTGGGAGTTTTGACGACGCCCTATTTGATCGACGCCATCGCGCCCGGATTTACGGGCGAGACCCGCGAGCTGACTATTCGTCTCGTCAAGATTCTCTTTCCCGGCGCCGGCCTCCTCGTGTTATCCGCGTGGTGCCTCGGAATTCTGAACAGTCATCACCGGTTCTTCATTTCCTACACT
The DNA here is from genome assembly GCA_963730985.1 of Pyrinomonadaceae bacterium. Taxonomy (GTDB): domain Bacteria; phylum Acidobacteriota; class Blastocatellia; order Pyrinomonadales; family Pyrinomonadaceae; genus PSRF01. The sequence goes on along the minus strand of CAVSTX010000002.1, from coordinate 6,043 downwards.
GCGCCGGTCGCATGGAACCTCGCGATCATCGCGTCACTGCTGGCGTTTGGTGGCAGCGTGGGCCAGTTTCGCCTGGCTGAAGTCACCGCATGGGGATCCGTCGTAGGCAGCGCATTGCAGTTTGCAATCCAACTGCCGACCGTCTCCAAATTGATGCCGCGTTTGCGTCCCGTGTTCGACGTCGCCAGTACTCATGTGCGACGCGTCGTCACAAACTTCGTTCCGGTCTTCATGAGTCGCGGAGTCATTCAGATAAGCGCATTCATTGACGCAATACTCGCGAGCTTTTTGCCGCAGGGCGCAGTCGCATCACTCACATACGCACAAAGCTTATACACACTACCGGTCAGTTTGTTCGGCATGTCGGTTTCAGCAGCAGAACTGCCGGCAATGTCGCGCGCTACCGGGACCACGACAGAAGTTGCTGAGGTATTAAGACGGCGATTGAATGCCGGGCTCGAACGCATCGCGTTCTTCATCGTTCCTTCAGCGGTAGCATTTCTCGCGCTCGGAGACGTGATCGCCGCGGTGTTGTACCAGACGGGCGAGTTCAAACGTGACGCTGCGATTTATGTCTGGGGAATTCTTGCCGGCTCGAGCGTCGGACTGCTCGCATCGACGCTCGGCCGGCTGTACTCGTCAACTTACTACGCTTTACACGACACGCGAACGCCGTTGTTGTTTGCAACTCTTCACGTCGTGCTGGCCGGTGTGCTCGGTTATTTTTGTGCTCTTCCCTTGCCGGCGAGGCTCGGCATTGATCCAAAGTGGGGCGTCGTGGGACTCACGTTGTCAGCCAGCGTCGCGGCCTGGCTTGAGTTTGTGCTGCTGAGACGATCTCTCAACCGGCGCATAGGTGAAACCGGCCTATCGATTGGTTACCTTTCAAAGTTATGGTTGAGTGCATTGATTTCCGCGGGTGTCGGTTGGGGGCTGAAACTCCTGCTCGGACCAATTCACCCGGTGCCACTCGCGGCAGTAGTGCTAAACGGTTATGGACTTACCTATTTTGGCCTCACTCACCTGCTCGGAGTTAAGGAATCGCGGTCGGTTATCGGTCAAATCCTGCGACTCCTGAAAATCCGCCGTTAGCGGCCACCTCAGCTGCAAAATTCCTGAAAACCTGTAAAACCGCTGGAACACGCCACTTATTGCGTCTTTTCAATGGATGACGGAAACAAGTATTCCGCAACGCCACGGTTCCAGAAAAAGGAATCCGTTAAATCTGACGACCCACTGAGGAGGGAATGAAGGAAATGAGCAAGTTTTTATCGAAGGGAATTTTGACGTTGGGGGCGCTTTTGACCCTGTCACTGGCGGGGACTACAGCGAGAGCAGACAACTTCCTGATCGTTCCCGTAGGTCCACAGATTGTGCAACCAGCCGGTCTTGGCACCGTTAACACCGTCCTCGTAATCCAGACGCACGGTTCTTCAACCAGCGGCTTCGGCGCAGTGGCGTATAACCCGAACGACACCAACGCTAACAAAAACGGCGACGTCGTTTCAGGTCGGCAGATTGTGGGCGGCGCGAACAATCAAACCTATTCGGCTACCGAGTTGGGTATTACCAACGGCAACCTCTGCATCATGATGAACATTAACGACCCGAATAAAGGGGGCAGCAATACCGGACCCGTCGGGCCGATCGTCTTGAATTCGCTGATACTTACGGCCTACGACCAAACCGGTAATGCCGTATTCACGGCGCACCTCGCTGATGCTGAAACATTGCGTGAAGCGACGCTCAACGGCAATGGCACCGGAAAATCCGATTTCACGTTTGCGTTAAATGCCGAAGCAGCGGCGGCGCTGGCTGCAGCGATTGCAGCGAACCCGAATCTTCGTCTCGGCCTCGAGGCTAGTGTTTCAAACGCCCAGGGCGGTCACGAGAGTTTCTTCTTCTGCAAAGGTTGCGGCGGGCAAGAGGAAGTTCCCGAACCGGCCACTATGGTTCTCCTCGGAACAGGATTGGCGGGAATCGCAGGCGCAATTCGCAAGCGAAGGAACGCCGCGAAACCGGAATAACTTTCGTATCATTCCAGGAAACAAGCCCGAGCGAGTTCAAACTTGCTCGGGTTTTTTATTTGAAGTTTTTCTGAAAACGACGATGCATTGATCATTTAGTTAGTTATCCTGGAAAAACGGAAGACTGGTGCAGCGGCAAAGAGCAGCGGCGCAAAGAGGCAGGCGGCCTCCGGGCCGCCTTTTTTTGTGTTTGTTGCATGGCTTCTCGGAACGCATTAACTCTGTGGTCGAAGAATACAGAACCGGGAGCGTTAGCGACCGGGTTAAAGCTGGGACGGCGATCAGCTGTAGTCATTGAACGTCGTCCTATTCTGGCATCGCATCGAGAAGTAATTGTGTACGAACAGCTGAGCGCCAGTTGGCAGTGACTGGACAATAGCGCCCTGATTCATTGCTTCTGGCCCTCTTGAACTGATCACGTGTTGCAATCCAGCTTTAACCCGGTCGCTACCACCACCCCACGCGGGCTGCCCGCGCGGGGACCCCGGTCCGCTCCCGGTTCTGTATTCTTCGACCCACGATGACGGGTATCGGCCGTTGCTCTTCCAATTTGTTCCCTTCTCCCCAACCTCATTCAAGCGCCTCAGTTGCCGGTAAACTCTCTGCTCCCGCCTGTGTTTTCGTCCATCCAATTCACTCTAGCGATGCCGGCTGGTAATCCAGTTCGTTGACCGGCGTTCATCTCGTCTTTATCATCAAGTCGTGCAGCCGGTAATCTCATCAGAGCAGATGCGGCAAATCGATCTCCTCACCGTCCAGCGTCACAACATACCTTCGCTTCAACTTATGGAATGGGCTGCGCGGGCCTGCTTCGACGCGATCAACGATCATTTCCTGAACAATCTGGCCGGGAAAAAGGCACTGATATTGTGCGGACCGGGAAACAACGGGGGCGACGGCGCGGCACTCGCCCAAGAGCTGGCTATGTCACAGGTGGATACGACGGTCATTCTCTTCGGACGCGTCGCTGACACCAGGGGCGATGCGCGCGCAAATTTCGACATCGTCCGAAAAGTGGCTACGCAACGCTCGGATACGCCTTCGTTACAATTGCTCGAGTATGACCCGTCTTCCCAGTGGAAACTTTTAGACGAATACGACACGAGTTACGACCTGATCGTGGATGCGTTGTTTGGCACAGGACTCAGCCGCCCGCTCGAAGGCGTCTTTGCCGAAGTCGTTCAATATCTACTTCGGGTTAAGGCTGCCAGAGAATCATTTTCGAGTGTGCTGCCCTTAATCGTGTCCGTGGACGTCCCCTCGGGTCTTAATTCGGACCTGCCGGCGCCGATTGGCCCCGCCGTTCACGCTGATCTCACAGTCACATTTACTGCGCCGAAGCCGGCGAATGTTTTGCCACCCGCGTCACACTTAAACGGGAGGGTCTTAATCGCTGACATCGGTTCACCAGCGACTCTCGTTGAGGAGATGGGTTCGACGTTATTTGTGACGGAAGAGAAAGACGCGCGCGAATGGCTCGTCAGCACTCGTTACACACCTGCCTCTTTCAAGAACACTCACGGCCACGTACTCGTGGTGGCTGGTTCCCGGGGCTACACAGGAGCGGCTGCGCTGTGCGGGAACGCGGCAATGAAATCGGGCGCGGGTCTAGTCACGATTGCGACACCTGCGTCAGCGCAAACCTCTGTAGTTGCCGCAGCGATGCCTGAAGTAATGACCGTGGCACTCGCCGAAACTGATCGTGGCGCCGTCAGCGACGACGCGACGGATCATTTTGCACGTTTGATTGCGAAGGCTTCGGTGGTCGCTATTGGTCCGGGACTTACGTCTGAAGACGACCGGACCCGACGTTTTGTTAAGTCAGTTGTTACCAACCGTAAGACACCCGTCGTGATCGACGCCGATGGTTTGAACGCTCTTGCTCCGTGGTCCGCTGACCTCCGCGGCTCCGAAGAGGCGCCTTTAATCCTGACACCACATCCGGGCGAGATGCTGCGACTGTTAGGTACCAGCGATCGATCAGCACTCGAAGACCGCGTAGCCGTTGCGAGAGACTTTGCGACAACAAACAACGTTATCCTCGTCTTGAAAGGCTCGCGACCGCTCGTCGCCGCGCCGGACGGGCGCGTCTTCATCAATCCGACGGGAAATGCGGGACTTGGGACTGCCGGAGCAGGAGACACACTCACGGGCATCATTGCCGGCTTCATCGCCCAGTCGGTAGCAACTCTCGAGAAGCGCGCAGATATTTTGCCAGCGGTGATCGCTGCTCTTTATGTTGGAGGGATGGCCGGCGATCTCGCGGCGAGCGAGTTAGGCATGCGCTGCATGGTCGCGTCTGACATCCGCGAACATTTAAGCCAGGCGATTGTTTCATTAGATCCAACAGGCGAGTTGCCGTAAGAAAACGGTCGCGGCGTAAACGATGGCATCAACAGTCTCAAATAGTATTGCGCCAGGAGAATGGGTCACGCATGACGCCGCCGGGACTTTCGCGCTTGGCAAACGGATCGGCGCCCAACTCAACGGGGGCGAAGTCCTGTTGCTGAATGGCCCACTCGGCGCGGGCAAAACTGTTTTTGTTAAGGGTCTGGCGTCGGCACTGGGGATCGATCCTGAGGAAGTTACGAGTCCTTCGTTTACGCTAGTTAATCCATACGACGGCAGGCTGCCGCTGTTTCACATCGACTTGTATCGTCTCGACGAAGGCGCGCCGGCCGCGCACGCCGTCGACCTTGATGAGTTACTTAACGACGAGCGCGCGGTGATCGTTATCGAATGGGGAGAGCGTTTGGGAAACTATCCACTGCCACTAACCACATGGAGAATTTCCTTCCAGGGTGACGGCGATGCTCCACGCTCAATTGCCATGCATCAGGTAATGCGGTAACGATTGTTAGTCGTGTAATGTTTGTTGGAATCGTGTGGCAGTTTATTAAAACAACCGCTACGCGTAACAATGTCTTGACTACGCTAATGTCACCGACTATAAGAACTGACTGAGGATCATCACTTGTCAACGCACCTTGAAATATCCGAACTCGTCGAAACCAGCGACATTCCGAGCCAGCGTCTTTCACTTTCGGACCTGGTAGAAAAGCTCAACTCGCAGTCAGACATTCCCGAACTCAAAACGATTTATGGCTGGCTGGAGAATGCGGATCTGTCGACGGAAGATCTCGCACCATACACCGGCTTCAAAGACGGCAACTATTGGCGGCATCGCGTCTGCCGCAACGCGTTTGTCGAGATGCTCGTACTCTGCTGGCGTCCGGGACAACGCACTCCGATTCATGATCACAATGGTTCACATGGTGGAGTCCTCGTTCAGGAAGGCCGGCTCTGGGAAACTATTTTCGACTACAACGAACAGGAGGGGCTGGCATATAAATCGGCGCGCGACTACTCACCAGGCGCAGTCACTGGTTCAGACATTCCCGACATTCATCAACTCGGTAATCCTGACGTCAGCGAACAAAACCTCGTCACCATTCACATCTACGCGCCACCACTCGGCGTCCTTCACACATACAAACCCGGCAGCACGAAGATCGACCTCTACACACCGGTAGATCCTGATTGAGAAGACTTTTCCGGCCCCAAGCTTATAAGACATTCAGAAACACATCCCACGCCCAGCGTCCGGTGGTCGCCTTGCGCGCCCTATCGACAAATACGGAACCGGAGCGGTAGCGACGGCATGGGCGATTATGGACTCAGGTTCGATTCGGCTTTGCCGCCGGATGTGCGGCGGTGGCTATGCCCCGCCGTAGAGGGACCTTTTGAGTTTTTGGGCTCAGCCCTTGGTGCGGCCTTTGGCCAAATAATTCGAACGAGCAAGGATCAGGGCATAGCCTCCGCCGCACATCCGGGTGCAAAGCCCTTCTGACAAGACCCCGGCACTTTTGAGACGAAGCTCGCCTAATGTTGTTTCTCCTTAACAAATGTTTCCCATTCCAATTGATGCCCATCGGTTCTGACGGTGATCATCCCGCTGTTTCCCGTCGTCAAAACCTCCGCTCCTGCAGCTCTCCAACGTTCGACGACTTCTTTAT
>CAVSTX010000001.1:0-841034 GCA_963730985.1 Pyrinomonadaceae bacterium | reverse complement strand
GCCCGCGCTCATATCGTAAATCTTTTGCAAGACACGTTGTGCTTTGACCGCATATCTCGATTCCACGATTTGTTCGGCCTCCTCGATTCCCTTTGTAGTTAGCGAAATCCAATCAAACGAACTCCACTGAACCAAGCCCTGCTTATAAAGGTATAGGCCTATGATTGACCCTTCCTTGTCGTAATCAATTCCTATTTTGCCGCATAACTCCTTGGTGCTTCGGTCCCCGCCGTAGTTTCCACCATGCATTTCCCAGAGAGTAACGAAGAAATCCGAACGGAGTTTCTTTTGGCGTTGAAGGTCCATGTGTAAATCTTATCTTTGCCCAGACCAAACAAGAAGGTGCAAGAGACTTCGTATCAAGGAGTGAACAATCCAAGAACGTATTTCCGAACCGGAGAGCCAAACGTAGTAGCGTCATGTAACTCGACCCACGGGTTGCCGCCAACTTCTTTAGCTCGCTGAATATCCTCTTCAGTTACTTCTATGTCACCCACGCCGGAAACCCGCCGTGTTCCTACTCCTCCGGAAAGTTGACTCCAACGAATTTGTTTCGTTTCATTGCGTTGATGGATGCCCTGAATGTTTTGTGTGTTGTTTGGTCCAACTTGCGCACCCCCAATCAAGTCGCCATAAACATGAAGGTTGTAAGCCGACTCACCTGTTGGCTTTTTCTTCTGTTCAATCATCAAATCGGTTCTTGCGACATCCACTTCTAAAGCTGCTTCTCCCACCAAGCGATTCAACTCCATTTTCAATTCTATATCTATGTTTGGAATTTTTTCGTTAGTGACTGGATGGCGGAAATCTGGGTCCCCCATTCTATTAGTTATGTCATGATGAAAACGTTCCACCATTACCTTGATTTCTTGAGTTATCTCCATCATGTCTTCCCTGTCCATTAGAGTACCGTCCATCCGATATCCTTCTAAGTAGGCATTGATAATCATCTTGTAAGCGCGTCTAGTCTTTTCGACATAAAACTCCATAAGTTCCTTAAAGCGAGGGTTGGCTGTTGTTGCACCACTCTTCGCGCGGCGACGTTCTTGTTCGCTCCACAAAGCCAGACGATAGTTTTCTCTATCTCTAATCGCCTCCATGCGAGCCATAGCTTCTGGACTCAACTTCATACTGTCTCCTGTGATAACTCGGAATTTTAATATGTTGCAACACTTAGGTTGAGCATTGGCCCTGAGTAACAAACACAACAATTCCTTCTGACTAGGGGCACCAGAACTAGACTGTTTTTATTCTCTACCGAGGTAGGGGAGGAACCGCGATCGATTAAACACGTCTTCGCCGTCTGGTCCAAAAGAGCTCTTTTAAAAACTTAGAACTTACAACCTCCACCAGAAGATCTAAAGGAGACCTGTACCGAATGGAAACTGTAAGTCCTACTTAATAATTTTCTGGTGCACCCGGCACGACTCGAACGTGCGACCCCCTGATTCGTAGTCAGGTACTCTATCCAGCTGAGCTACGGGTGCCTTTTTGGTAAATAGTAAATGGTAAGTGGTGATTAGTAAAACGCCGCAACTTTGGGCTTTGTGCTTTGAACTTTGAGTTTGTACTTTGGGCTTTGTTGGTCTTTGGTCTTGGGCTTAGGTCTTTAGTCTGGACTTTGGACTCTCGACTTTGGACCTTGGACCTTGGAGTTTGGACTTTGGACTTATCTCCCGAAGTAACCCGGCTTCGTTCTCGCAATGAGGGCAGGTTGGGCAACCTCAATGCGTATCTCATGCCACTTCCCGCGCGGGCGGTCGCTATTCGGCTGGTATGACACCGTATAAAGAGAACGCAAGTCTGCCGCTACCTCTGCATACAAACGCGCCATCTGATCCAAACGTTGGATCTCATTCAGTCGTCCACCCGAACGATCCGCAAGACTTTGCAAACGCGTGCGCGCGGCCGTGTAGATACCCATGATCACCGGATCAGGAGGAAGTGGTGACGAAGCACCGGCCGCTAACGCAATCGAAGGTAAACGCTTCGGATCACCTGAAGGCAACGCGAGAGGGTAAATGCTCACACCCTGCCGATCAGCCGCGGACAAAACCGACATCAAGGCCGTACTCCCCCTGGCATCGATCGCTTTGATCGCTTCCTCATCAGTCTTCGCGTTTCTCACCTGCATTCGATCGGAGTTGCGCAAATCAGTGTCGAGTCCATCCGTCAGCACCACGATCGCTTTGCGTCGTTTACCTTCCTTGTCCAATTCTCTCAACGCAAGGTTAAGCGCTTCATACAAGTGTGTGTTGCCGGCGCCGTCTGCAACCTCGATTGCATACGCGGTCTTTTTACGGTCGGTGGAGAAGCCGGCCAGGGTTTTTATCTTGGCGTTGAACTGAATGACCGCGACTCGATCATCATGAGAAAGCGCATCCAGGAAACGCCACGCGGCCTGCTTCAACTGCGGTCGAAAGTTGACCGTCGAACCGGACATGTCGAGCAGCAACACCAAACTAAAAGGAGCGCTCGCTGGTTCGAAGTTAAGTATCGGTTGCTTGACGCCGTCTTCATAAACCGCGAAATCACTTTTCGAGAGTGAAGTAATTGCGCGACCCTGGCGATCAACCACGCCGACATTCAACTGCACGAGCGACACATCGGTGCGAACCACATCGTCAGGCTCCTGCGCAAGCACTTGCGGCGCACTGATGCACACAGCCAAAAACAGCAGAACAAATCGCGCTGCCGTGGAAAGTGAAAAACTCTTAAGGGCCGTTTTATTGTTCATCCGAAATAATTTCTTTGAAAATTGAGTATCCGGGGAAGCAAGAATTTTTGCAATTCGTCAGTTATCCAGACTCCGACGGTTTACTAGCCATTTTCGGACGCGCCGCGCATGCTTTGCGTTGCTCGAAGAGCGGTAAAAACCGGAAGAAATAACCGGAAATCTTCAGAAACCCCGTCAGCGTCACGAGGATGTACAAACCGAATTTCTGCGCCGAATGTGGCACACGACTGTTGCGGCTGCGTTGGCATTTGTGGACGAGTCGAAAATTTTGCGACGACTGCGCGCGCCGTTTCCGAATGCAACAAGTCGTGCCCGTCGTTGTGGCTTCGGTCGCACTGATTTTGAGCGGCTTTGTAATCGGACGTTCCCGCAGGCCTGCGCCTCCGCCGCTTACGATCATCCGACGGAGTGACTCTCCCCTCACAGCTCCTGAAGATCCGCAATCGCCAAAACCTGCATTAACCGCGAGTGAAGGACGAGCGACTAATGCGCCGCCGGTTGTCGAGGAAGAGATTTACCTGTGCGGGGCAGAAACAAGGAAAGGCACGCCTTGTTCACGCCGCGTGCACGGACCTGTTCGCTGCTGGCAACACAAAGGTGAGCGCGCGATGATTCCGCAGGAAAAACTGTTGGTAAAAAATTGAGACTTGTTATATCCGCCAGGATCGAATTAAAGCAAAAATGTATTGATAATTTAACCCGGTCACGCGTTAGTTTCGCTTCAATTCTCCACGGCCTCCGCTCCCTCCCATGGTTCTAAATTCCCCTACCTGGAGAACCGGTCAAGGACTATTTACACCAGCCTGCAAGGAGAAACTCACATGTTGCAACGACCGCAGCGATTTGCGTGGATTGCTTTGGTGGCGATCTGCTGTACGTCATTCATTGTTCTTATCGTGCGCGCGCGTCACGAACGCGCGCCGGTAAAACCTGTGGAACGCTTCGCATCATCCGCACCGGTTCCCCGCCGTAACGGCGCCGCACACAAGCGCAACCTCGCGTTACAACCTGAAGCGTTCAAGCTCAGCCGCCGCCTCGGCGAACGGTTTATCGCTTCCCCGCATGAAGTTTCGGTGTTGATAGGAGAAGTAACGACTGAATCGGGTAGTTACCCGATTGAGATGACTCGTCGTCAGAGTGAAAGCGGCGAGCGCGTGGAAATCAAAACGGCCGGCAAGAACCTTTCGTGGGATGCGGCAGAAGGAGCAAAAGTGAACGGCAGCCGTGCTCACGATTTCGATCGCCAGCTCGTTGAGCGGCTCGCTTTCGATAGCGCTGATGAGTTTGTGCTCGCGCAGCTTCGTGGAGCTAGCTACCAGGTCATCGCGCGCAATGTTCGCGCGGATGTGGGTGGCGCTGACAACTACGATGGTCCGCTCTGGACCATCGTGCGCATCGACGATCCCGATAAAGATGCTGAAAGAAAACGTGAAGCTAACTGGAAGCTTTACTACGTGAACGCGAAGACAGGATTGATCGATAAGGTCGTTTCCGAATCAGGCGGCGAGCGCGTTGAAGCGAATCTCAGCAGATGGACCACTGACGGCGGCGAAACCTTTCCTGCCGTTATCAGTTGGACTCGCGGTGGACGTCAAATCATGGAATTCAAACTCAACACCTTCGTACGCCCGAATGCCCAATAAGGATCTACTCCCATGAACCTCATTAATTCCAGAATCTGCGCCGCTATGTTCACGGTTGTACTGCTCTTCGTTTGCGCCCAAACAGCGGCCAGTCAAGATGCCGCGGCGCGTCCCGATCGCGGAGTAATGCCGAATGGTACTTACTCCGTCTCGGACATTGAAAACATCAGCATGTCCAACGGCAACGTCAATCTTCAGATCCCACTCGCGGCGCTGCCACCTGTTGCCGGAGGCAAGCTGTCGTGGAGCATCAACGCTCACTACAACAGCAAACTGTGGGACCTTACGCGGGTACAATTAGATGCCGACGATGAACAGTGGCAGCCCTACGTCGTCGACACGCCGCAGCTTAGCGATCGCGGTGGCTGGCGGATTAGCGGGCAGTACATCATGGAAATCCGCCCGGCGAGCTGGGATTTCGATTATGCGATGCCGCCGTCCGATGCAATTCCTTACAACGAATACCAACTCCTCGTTAATTACAACTGGTACAAGGTGGTCCTGGTGATGCCTGACGGCACAGAGCACGAACTACGGCCCATCGATTACTCCACGCCTACCGATGGTACCGGACTCACGTTCCTACATGGCTATTACTACGTTAGTCCTTATACAAACGGCACGATGCGTTATTACTCGTTTGATGGGAGCTACCTCTACGCCACCGTGACGGCCGATTGGAACTGGACTGTTTACCTTCCTGACGGCACGAAAGTAGTGATGACCCCGGACGGCATTCAACGAGTTCAAGATACTAATGGCAACAAGATCAAAATTTATTCCGATGCGAACGGAACCCACTATCAGGACGAGCAAACTGGTCGTGAAATCCGCTACGGATACAATCCCTCCGGCAACAATGGTCAGGGTTCGGGAAGCGTCTATTACCGGACTGTTGGCGGCGGCGAGTCGCATCTCGATATCATCTTCGGCACTTCGACGGTGCAGGGACAGGTTATTCGCGTGAACGATTGGATACCTTCGCAGATCAACCCGCGGCCATGCGTGCGAAACAGTCCAATTAATACTGAGATGTCCGTCATTCGAGAAATCGTTTTACCGCAAACGGAGCAGGGACAACCGCAGCGCAAGTTTACGTTTACCTACAACTCCGATACGACCGAGAGCGCCACCAACTCCGTAAGGTGGAGCTGTAGCTCGAGTTTTTTCAGCTACACGCGACAAGCATCAAAAGGCTGGGGCGGACTCAACCAGGTCACGACGCCTTCCGGCGCGGTCATCGACTATTCCTATCAACTGGATTCGGGTTTCGGCGCCCATTTACCGTTTGATAACGATCAAATCGCAGAGATAAGCATTACCCAAAAGAAACTGACGCACGACGGCACTTTTGATATCTGGACTTACTCAGTCATCGATGACACCGGAACAATGACTGCTCCCGACGGAGGCGTGGTAGAAGAAAAGAAGTATACGCACAGCCCCGGATACAGTTGGGCTTTCGGCAAAGCAGGATTGGTTTATCGCAGCTCGCGGCCATTTGTTCGAATAGACCGGCACTGGACCGACCTAATCTTTAGCGGCGCCTCAACCAACTCACCTGGAGGGCCTGTCAGTTTTAATCCCGTGGTTGATGTGGAATACACAACCTTGCTCGATTCCGGCGGCAATCAACTGAAGATGTCTGCCAAGGCATTTCAGTATGACTACAACGGCAATGTTACCCACACGACTGAATACGATTGGTTTGATCCCGCGCTGGTCTCACGCGACGCGCAGGGTGTGCCTACAGGTGTGCCAGGCAGTGCGGTCGTGCTCAGAACAGTTAACAATAATTACTACAACGCAGCGACCGGATCGACATCCACGAATGTTTACGCGAAGCGCAATATCTCCACGATTACACCGCTGATTCTGAACGCGCTGCAACAAATGACGGTTGGACCGGCCATTACGCAGCTTAGTTACGATGGACAGTCTTACGGCGTGGCGCCAACTGTCGGGAATCTCACCAGCCAAAGTGTTTGGGATGATTTAGACAGTAAGTGGATCACCAGCTCGCAAACCTACGGGCCGTACGGAAATCTGGAAACTAAGACTGACCCGCGCGGTAAAGTCACACAATTTTTCTACGACGATTCAACGCACGCCTTGCCAAATCGCGTCGTCGTCGATCCTCAAAACGGTACGGGCACGCAAACCAGCTGGACTACCTTCGATTACCACACTGGCCTTGTGACCAGCCAGAAAGATCCGAACGAAAACACGTCAAGCATCGATTACAGCAATCATCGCCTCCCAATCATCGCCTCAGCGCCGTCGATCCATTCGGCCGGCCCGGGATAACTTATGGTCCCACCATCTCCGGACAACGCCAGAGAGTAACAACGACCTACTTCGACAGTGCGCGGGAGGTCCTCGTCGCAACGGATTTGAATACCGAAAACGATCAGGCACTCAAGTCTAAGGCGACGGCTAACATGCTCGGACAGGTAGTGCTGACTCAGAAGTTTGAGAGTCCCACAGACTATATCGCCGTCCAGACTCAGTATGATTCGATGGGCCGTGTCTGGAAGGTTTCGAATCCTTATCGCAACGGTCAAAGTCCAGTTTGGACGACAACGGCGTACGATATGGCCAATCGCGTAATTTCCGTAACCACTCCAGACAACGCCGCAGTTACCACGAGTTACGCAAGCAACACGGTGACGGTAAGCGATCAAGCTGGTAAACAGCGCAAGAGTGTCACCGATGGGGCAGGGCGGCTAATCCAGGTTTACGAAGATCCAGCGGCACTGAACTACCTGACCAGCTACAGCTACGATATCTTGGATAATTTAACAACGGTTTCGCAGGGTACACAGACGCGAAGCTTTGTCTACGATTCGCTCAAGCGACTGCGTTCCGCCACTAACCCGGAAAGCGGCACGATCACTTACCAATACGACGATAACGGGAATCTTACGTTCAAGACCGATGCGCGCGGAGTAACGAGTACATACGTTTACGATGCGCTTAACCGCAACACGAGTATCGATTATTCGGATGCCACGCCGGATGTAGTGCTAGCTTATGATTCGGCAATCAACGGCAAGGGACGTCTCAGTCAGTCGTTGCAATCGGGCACTAACACCGCCGCAACTTACATCGACGAGTATGACGCATCGGGCAGGCCGCGCGTGCAGCGGCAACGATTCGAGACCAACGGGGTCTGGAGCAATTCGTACCAGGTCTCGCGCAACTACAATCTCGGCGGCAACGTCAATTCACAAACGTATCCGTCCGGCCATACAGTCAACTACACCTACGATGGAGCCGGTCGAACACTCACCTTCACCGGCAATCTCGGCGACGGCACGAGTCGCACCTATGCTAACGGGATCGGCTACAGCGAATTTGGCGGCCTGCGGCAGGAGCAGTTCGGCACTGCTACGCCCGTACATCACAAAATGCATTACAACATTCGTGGCCAGTTGTATGACGTGAGAGCGTCACATTCCGCCGATGAGTGGGGCGGCGAACTGGGCGCGCTGGTCAATTACTACGGCAGTCAATGGGTGCACGGCGGCAGCGGCCCGGACAACAACGGCAACGTCATGATGAGCCAAACGATCATCAACAGCTTTGTAGTGGAGGATCACTATAGCTACGACTCGTTGAATCGTTTGACCGCCCTTGCCGAATGGCAAAACGGGGCGACAAACACAGGCGTTCAAACTTATGACTATGATCGTTACGGCAATCGCACCATCAACGCTGCCCAAACGTCGGGCGTAGGCATAAACACCAAACAGTTTACTGTTAATGCGGCCAACAATCGGCTCGGTGTGCCCGGCGGTCAATCAGGGACGATGACTTACGACGCAGCCGGAAATCTTACCGTCGATACTCATTCTGCTTTGGCAGTTTCTCGCGCCTACGACGCGGAAAACCGCATGACTTCTGAAACGCAGTCAGGTGGTGTTGTTGCCGGGTCGTATTCTTACAACGCCGATGGGCAACGCGTCCGTCGTACCGTCAGCGGTCAGCCGTCGGCGGTCGAGACATGGCAAGTCTACGGAATGGATGGTGAACTGCTGGCAGAGTATGAGGCCACTTCTCCTGTTGCGAGTCCGCAAAAGGAATACGGGTATCGCAATGGACAGTTGTTGATCACAGCGGAACCCAGCGCGCAGCTGAAATGGCTGGTGGCGGATCATCTCGGCACGCCGCGCATGATCGTCGATCAAACTGGTGCGCTCGCAAACGTGAAGCGTCACGACTATCTGCCGTTTGGTGAAGAGTTGTACGCCGGCCAGGGCGGCAGAACAATCGCGCTCGGATATTCTAGCGATGCTACCCGTCAAAAGTTCACTTCGAAGGAACGGGATATTGAGACGGGGTTGGATTACTTCCTTGCCAGATACTACTTGTCGACGCAGGGGAGGTTCACCAATCCAGATGAATTCAAAGGGGGCCCGCACGAAGTCCGTGTGTTGGGTAGTGGCGATTCAGAAAAGCAAGCGCTTGTTTATGCTGACGTCACCAATCCGCAATCCCTCAACAAGTATCAGTATTGCCTCAACAATCCTCTCCGGTATGTTGATCCGGACGGGCACAACCCCCAGGACTCGTTTGACATTAGATTCCAAAAACTGCATCAAGATCGGTTGGATAATAAGATCACTGAGAAGCAATATTGGGAAAACCTGAGGGGAGCAGCTGTAGGAACCGCCGCCGGCCTCGCTGCGGTTGCCATCGCTATCGTCGGTAGACAGGCTGGCGCAGCTATCTTGATTTGGGCTGCCCAGAATCCGAATAGCGTTCAGCACATTGCCAGTGTCGTGCAAGAAGCGGGAGGTGGTCCCCCTGGGGCGCTCACGGGGGCTGTAAGCGGTGCGTCTAAGGCTGAGATGTCGATCATTCGGAAACTGCTGGGAGAGGGTAAGAATGTTCAGGTCCTTGCTCCAACCGGGGTTGGCCGAACTGCGGATATTGCCATCAATGGCATTAAGGCAGAACTCAAGACGTTAGAGGGTGTCAATGGGGTTGCTACATCTGGAACAGTGAAGAATGCTATAGGGCGTGCGCTTGGTCAGTCTGGCAATGTCATCATAAACGCTAGTAACGTCAAGTTGAGTGCCGCGGAGGCGCAGAAGGGTGCGGCGCGCGCCTTCAGCGCGGACAGCAGACTTAAAGTAGTGCGGATCTACGGCAAGGATTTTGACTACACCATAACGCGCCAAAAGTGACGGGCTGTAGATTCACTACGCCAAACGCGAACCGTATTTGGAGGTTGGAAAGATGAGCCTGAATGCCGTCGTGTATTGTGATTGTGTCGAGCAGGGTCGGGTGACGATACCACATCCGCGCCCCGATCTACTGTTCATTGATGAAACAGGGTCACCTGGCATTTCGTCAGACGATCCCGGAGATATCGAGGCGCATGATCGGTGGGAGTCGCTCCGACCATGCGAACATGAACGCTTTTGGCTGATTGAACGTTGGCTGGGAAATATATCCCTGATCGAGACAATTCGCTCACTTCTTAAGCAACAGTCAAGCAACCCGGCCCGCGACTATCCAGTGCTTTTTTCGAAGGTAATTTATGAAGATTCGCATTCTGGAGATTTCTTGACGACTGACGCTGTGCAACATCTAAGCGATGAGGTGGCTCGCCTCAGCAAACTGGTGAACGCAGATAACACCACTCAGGTCGAATTTCTTCGCAAGCTGACGGACCTAATACGAGCCTCACTGAGCGTAAACAAGCCTATTTCATTTTAGCTCAAACGCGATCATACGAGTACGCCGGTCGTCGCGTAGCTCTGGTTCATTTACTGTTGAGTGAAAGGGGTTTAACTTTGAGATACTTTGACAGATTGGCGGCAATTGCTTTGATTCTTTGCTGTTGTACGGCTTCGGGTTTCTCGCAGCACCATGCTCGCCCTAAGACCCAAAGTGCCGTTGTTCTGTCCAGAAAAAACCCAACGGTTTACATAACCTTCGCGCGAGCAGGTGAGCGTAAACCGTTGTTCGCTTCTGAAACTAACGCCGGTGTGTGGTTACGTCTGCACAATAATACTCGGTGGCCTATCAATTTTTGCACACTGAGTATGTATATCGGACGAAAGGTGAATCCATTAAGGTTAAGTGACGGGACCAACGTGCTTGGACTGCGACAGGACACCGAGGTGAATCCGTGTCATGGAGTAGAGATCGTTCAGCAATGTCCACGGGAAGAACACGAGGGTAGCGAGAAATGTAGGACAATTGCTGGCGCGGAACTGCCGATTGGATACAATCGCATTCACAATTTTTCCAGTTCCTGGTTGGCCCCGGGCCAGTCAGTGGTATTCAGTGTGCCGCGCGAACATCTAGCCGAACGACTCGGCATCTATGTGAGTTTCAACTTCGAATGGGAAAGCCATAAGGGAACAACACGCACTGGCGAACCTCAGCACCGGGCATACTTCCGCGCCTCGCAACTCCCTGAAAACATCAGTGGAAACTGATGATCACCCGCACGAAAATGATCCTCCAGTTGGTGTTGCGAAAGACCATAACAGTAAGCATGCTTTGCTTTGTCTTGACCGTCAGCCTGTGCTTCTCAGGCTGTACGCCTAGAG
Organism: Pyrinomonadaceae bacterium; assembly: GCA_963730985.1. GTDB lineage: Bacteria > Acidobacteriota > Blastocatellia > Pyrinomonadales > Pyrinomonadaceae > PSRF01. Next base: position 830,085 of record CAVSTX010000001.1, on the reverse strand, counting down.
ATTTACCAGGCTTCAAGCAGTTGTCTCAACGAGAGGAAGATCGGATTACCAGGGAAACTGACGAGGCGATCAAGAAGTCGGCAGAGTTGCAGGAACTCGATCGCCTTTGTACTCAGCAGATCCCAAGACCAGATGGTTTTGTATTGGTAAGGAAGTATCGAGACTTCCACGAGAATCGGTTTTTGGGTTATGGCTACCACTCAACTCAACCTTATCCAGCTGTGAAGGAATATTACCAGCGCTATTTCGGGGAGCAGGGCTGGCAGTCCACGAATGAACAGAAAGGCGGCGCGTGGGGAGACCCCAAGATTGAATTCCGCAACGACAAGTATCGAGTGATCATCTACGACGTGGGCACTAGTCCGCGATTCCGTTATGTCTTGGATTGCGGAAGACTTTGATTGCCAAAGTCGAACTTCAGGCAGGATGCCGCCACCGCCACCCATTTTCCCGTCAAACCATCTTAGATTTGTGATTAGTTAGGATACGCCCGATCCATATTTTGGAGGTTGGAAGATGAGCCTGACTGCCGTCGTCTATTGTGATTGTGTCGAGCAAAGGGGGAATAGGAACCCTGAATAGCTAAGCTTTTTATGAGCAAAGAAATCGATGATCAGCGCTACGAAAAGATAATGTTCCGCTTGCAGAAGGACGCGGACGGGTATCCACCCGACGACTGGGAAACGCTCTGGGCTTATGAGGTAGAGCCTGGACTTTTCTCGCTCGACAACGTGCCTTTCTTTGCGCGAGGGGTAAGTTGGGGCGACGTTGTGTCGGCGGAGCGCAAAGGTAAGGAGCTCCACTTCAACGAGGTTGTTCGGCCTTCGCAGCACAGTGTGTTGCGTGTGATCGTATACGACAGGTCGAAGGTCGGTGAAATGCACCAGAAGTTGAAAGAAATGGGCACCGATACGGAGCAAAGCCATCTTCCCAGTTTGCTTACGGTCGATGTTCCACCTGCGGTTGATCTGGATAGTCTTCGAGAATTCTTGCGTGAGGGTGAGGCTGATGATCTCTGGACCTACGAGGAAGCTTCCATTAGACACGGAACTAATTAATGAGGTGTGAGGTGAGTCAGCTCCTGGTGCCGCACGGGGCCCTATATTCAAATGACTTTCAAGCGTCACCTTGTTTGGTGGATTCAAGTTCGAAGTGCAACTTCGATGCCCGTCGGATCGCGTTAACGCTGTGGGTCGATGTCGTATATCAAAAGCCGTTGCACTTCCAAGTTGAATCTACGTTTCTTCAGTTCGAGGAAGTTTTATGAAATTGGTAAAGCTCATCTTTCTTTCGTTCTTTTTAGCAGCGCCAGTGGTTTGTCAATTGAATGTTGTCGCCCAGGACACGGAAATGCAGTTGAAGCACCCGATTACACAGCTCCAGCTCCTTCAGCTGTTGCAAGCACAGAAGAAACCTCCCATATCATTCAAGCGGGGTTTGAAAATTGCCGAAGGCTTGATGGATGTTGGACGTACGCCAAATTGTCATCTCTTCGAAGGTAGACTAGTTGTGGCGGACCGCGCCGAGCAGGAACCAAACTGGCAATTCTGGTGGTTCTGCCCGGAGGAGCATCGCGGCTCACGTAAATACGTCGGCATCACAGTCTCAATGCGAGGAAAAGCTCAATTCATAAAGGAACCCTAGCTTGTTCCCCGTTCATCTAAACGGTCCGCTAACACGCTACGATTAGAAGGAACTCGACGTCATCGCCATGACAGGGAATGAAAGGAAGTCGATCGTTCGCCGGGCGACTCTGTTGAGAGCAATGCTCGCCGGGTACCTGCTATTAGCAGGCTTTGGGAGCGGTATCGCTCAAGTGGGGAGCTGCAAAGACACGGAAGCGGCGAAGTTGTTGGCATTGGGCGCGCGTCAGATTGACTCTTCGGGAGCTCGCTTCGAAATTGACGGAACTCAACTGAGCTTGGTTTGCAACTCGGCCGGCTTGGAAGCCGTTGAGGTTACGCTAGGCGAGGTGGGATCTATAAAGGAATACGACCGCGCCATTGCTTTGGTCGGGCAAATGAAGTCGCTGGGGAAATTTCTTCGAAATCAACCAATTGCAGTCATCGGCCCGAGTGGGTGGGAAACCAGCAATCAGGAATTTTCCGGAGGTTACATAGTTCGCAGAAAGCGAACTTGCGATGGTGACCAAACTGATTGTGGAATAAAGGAGTTTACGGTTTTTTACTGGATACCCTTCCGCGGAAAGGTTGAGGCGAAGAGATTGGAAAGACTGAAGGTGAAAGGGTTCATAAACCAAACGCGTTATTTTCTGACGGTGGCTGGTCGCGAGGTCCGCGTTTCCCCGTCAAAATATCGCCAAGTGAGAAAAGGTCAATTGGTTGAGGTGGAGACAACGCTGGCCAACGGGCCCGCAAGAGTTCATCCCTGATAAGCTGCCGCCCTATCGAAAAGAATCCCCGAAGTTACTATTCTGGTTGGCAGAGGAAGACACGCAAGAAATCTTGCTTAGAACCCAAGTGTCTAGAAGTGACAAGATCCTTGATGTGACGCTTGCTGCCGGACGATAATTAGCGCGGAGGGCAAGGATGAAGGATAAGTATCAGGTTGTTCCTCAAGCCGCAACCCCGAATAAACCCCCAAGGATAGACGTATCGGCCGCGGAATTCCGGCGACGGTTGAAAACCATTTCTGAATGGAGAAAGAAGCGCCTTGCCCAGCTTCGCACCAAAGATTCGCGTTGAAGTTTACGTTCCGATTCGCCACGAGCCCGCCTACCAGGACACGCTGACCTGGCTCATTGAAGAATTCACCGAATTGCGCGGAGGCTGCACCGTCAATGAAAATGTCGGCGGGTACTTCCTTTCCCAGAGTCATGAAGTCATAGACGATCGCGTGAGTGTGGTCTACAGTGATTTTCCGCTGAACTGGGGTAAGCAGCCCGAGCGAATGGACGTGCTCAGCTACTGCGCAACTTTACAGAGCTTCCTGCTCGAGAATCTTTGGGAAGAAGAAATTCTGATCGGCGCTTATCCCGTTTCACACGTGCTGCGATGAAAGTTGTGACCGGGCAGTAGCGAATTCTTAGTCGTTAGGCTGGTGCGTTTTCTGTTAATTGTTGGTCGCTATTTACTATTCACCATTTACCATCTACCATTCCGCCGTCCTCGTCACCGACTAGCTCCACTCCCTCGCGACAATCTCAACGCAGCGAGAGAAGTATTTAAACCCTTGAATGGCCGCTTCACAGGAGATCCAACCGTGTATGTTCTCCCCGAACACCTTAAATCCATCTCCGCTATTCGGCGTATTGCCGATGTGAAGTACAAACTAACTGAGCTCGGCTCCCTGTTGGAATTCTTACTGAGGGAAATAGATCAAGATCAAAACCCCACGTTCAGTTTAGGGGAATTAGTATTTCATTACACTCCTCTCTTTTCCGAACCGAAATCCATTTCAACCGCAATCGGAATTAGAAACATGAAGATTCATGGGCCCAAGGCTGGCGGCCGAGTGTATGCCCAACATGAAATTGATCAAGCACCGAATGATCTACTTCTTGGTGTTCGTGATTTATTACCGCACGTACCTAGCGAGGTTGCTGACGCCGTAACACGCGAACAGTATGATCTAGGTCAGATCATCGAAACTGTCGTAAAGCACGTTCAAACAGTCCGGGCTGAAGCACCTAAACAGATCACACCTCGGCCTCGCCCACCCATAAGCGAGCACACACGTGGAGCCGTTTCCACAATCGATTCCGAGCGTTCAATTGATGGGGCGAAGGTACTTGGCGGGATAGTACTTGCTGGTTTAGCCTTATGGGGCATCGGAACTTTGGCATCAAAGACTCCAAAGCCTACAGATAATTCCAATCAAACATTTCCCCTCGGTTGTATCGTCTTAGTAATATTCATAACTCTGTTCTTTCTTGTTTTAGCTTTTGCCACCAGCACACCAAAGTAATATTGAACTACGCCATGAGTTGAGATTGCTGCCTGCCGATTGCTTTCTTACCCTCAGTTCTTTACCGACCGCAACTCAAAGGTTGCTCTTGAACCGGAATCCTACTTAGGTTACCGAATCGTCTTCACTGGCCCAGACGGCTTGGCCGGCAGCTTAACTGGTCCCTTTAGCCTGGCCATCACTTCCGCAATCCCGCGCTCGAGCTGTGGATCGCGCCCTTCAATTTCCGACTTCGGATCGTTCTCCACTTCGATGTCGGGATCGACACCGTAACCTTCTATGATCCATTCCCCGTTCTTATTCGCGAGTCCAGAGCCGGGAACGAATATCTGACCGCCGTCGATTAGTGGACCACGGCCCTGGATGCCGACTACGCCACCCCACGAACGTTTGCCAATCAATGGGCCAAGCCCGGCTTCGCGAAACATGTACGGGAAGATATCGCCGTCTGACGCCGAGTTCTGATCAAGTAACGCGACCATGGGACCAATGAACACCTGGTCTGGATACGTGTTGGCTTCGTTGTCAGTGCGGGAATAGTTCACGGCGAGCAACTTGCGCCGCAGCCGCTCGATCAGCATGCGCGACACGTTGCCGCCGCCATTTGCCCGCACGTCAACAACCAGACCTTCCTTGCTAATCTGCGGGTAATACCACTTGATAAATTCGCGGATGCCATTCGCACCCATGTCGGGAATGTGAATGTAACCGACGCGGCCACCCGTCGCGGCTTCCACTTTGCGCCGGTTGTTATTAATCCAGTCGAGGTAGATCAAATTACCTTCGTCCGTGATCGGCCGGTAAGAAACAATGCGCGCGCCCGTCATCGACGGCGCCCTGTTGACGGTCAAACTTACCGGGTTGTCAGCCTTGTTTCGCAGCAACCGGTAAATATCATCAGTGCCTTTCACTTCTTCGCCGTCAATCGCCAGAACATACTCGCCAACTTTTAAGTTCACGCCGACTTCCGTCAGCGGCGAGCGATACAGGTCTTCTTCGTTTTGTCCCTCAAAAATCTTAACGATGCGGTACCGGCCGGATTGTTTGTCCACTTCGAAACGCGCGCCCGGCAGGCCAACTCGCGGCCGCGGCGGTATCTGGAAATCCCCGCCTTCGATGTAAGCGTGCTGGATCGTCAACTCCGCAATCATTTCGCTGATCACGTAGTTCAAATCCGAGCGGTGCGAGACATACTGAAGCAACGGCTTGTATTGGTCGCGCAATGCAGCCCAGTCGTAACCGTGCATGTTGGGAACGTAGAACCAATCGCGGTAACGCCGCCAGACTTCGTTGAAGATCTGGTTCCACTCTTCCGAAGGAATACGATCGACAAATAACCCGGCAGTCGAAACTGGTTTGCGAGTTTTGTCACCCTGCGGCGTCGCGTCATAAATGTTGTAGCCGGGTCCCTGGGCCACCAGGACTTTCGAGCCATCGTCAGACATCACGTAGCCACGAATGTCTTCGGCCAGGGTGGTCTCTTTGCGATCCTTAAATGAAAAGATCTTCAAAACAGTCGGCCGGTCTCCCTGCCGTCCGTAGAAAAAAGCCGAGCTCGTCGCGTATAACAAGTGACCCGTCTTCGCGGTGAGCCCTCCATAATTGTCGGCGCCAACTGGAACACGAGCAGCTCGACCCAGAATTCCATCGAAGTCGATGGTCATACTCGCCGGCGGTTTGGCAGCCACCTCAGGTTTAACTTCGGACGCCACGCCTGGCTTTTCAGGCTCCGGACTTGGACTCGGTGTCGCACCCGCAGGTTCCTTCTTTACCTCTTTGCTAATCTCCTTCGCGGGCGTTTTTGGTTCCTGCCCGGGCGGCGTTCCCTGGGGTTTGGGCGCGTCATCCGGCTTGGCGATCGTTACTTCGTCGCTTTCAGGCGGAAACGGATGCTTCACGTCCTTTCGCAGCGCGAGGGCATAGATGTATGACGTGCGATTCGTCGCATAGTTAAATTCGATTTGCGAAATCTGCGGTTGGAATTCCCTGTCGGATAAAAAGTAGAGATAGTTGCCCTGCGGATCCCACGTCGGGTTGCCCGCATTGAACATGTAATCGGTGACGCGATGAACTTTGCCGTCAGCCGAGTTCCAAATGTGCACCGCCGAAAAACGATTCGGGTGATCGTCAAGACTGAATGCGAGAAAATTTCCGCGCGGCGACCAAACGTAATCGCGAATCTGACCGTGAGGCGAATCCGCGACTTCCACAATCCTGCGATCCGCAAGTGTCACGACATAAACTTTTCCGTCCTTGTCGCTAAACGCGATGCGCTTCCCATCTGGAGACCATTCCGGCTGGTATCTCATCGCATTGCCGCCGCGCGTGATTTGCTCGGCAGGCTTCAAGCCATCCTGCTGAATAATGTAAAGCTCTTCTTCGCCGGTCACATCCGAGATGTATGCGATCTTTGAACCGTCAGGCGACCATGAGGCCCACTTGTCGTGAGCGCCCGAGGAATGCGTCAGGTTTCGTGTCGGTCCTTTTTCGATGGGCGCGGTAAACACATCGCCACGCGCTACGAAGATTGCGCGCTCGCCCTTCGGACTGAGTCCAACGGATTCGATGAACTGTGCAACAGGAATGCGACCCGGACGGCTGGCCAGGCCCTCGTTGGGCACCATGATCGAAATGCCTTCGCTGCGGCCGCTACTTGTGTCCAACACCTGGAGCTCGCCATTTAATTCATAAACGATGCGGCTGCGGTTGTCGGAACTGGGCCAGCGCACGTCCCAAACTTTGTTGTTAGTCACCTGCGCTGTGCGACCGGTGGCGACGTTGTAAGAGTAGAGATTGAAATGACCGTCGCGATCAGAGTTGTAATAGATCGTGTCGCCCACCCAGATTGCATCACGCGTAGCGCGCGGGCCTTCCGCGATGCGCTTCGTCGCGTAAGTCTTCAAATCGAAAGTGTAGAGCGCATTCGCCTGACCACCGCCGTAGCGTTTTTCAGGACGGAAGTCGCGCGACTGCGGTGAATAAACCACCTGGTTTGAATCCGGCGAGAAGTCAGCCGAACCAGCCACCGGCATCGGCAACGGCTCGGCTGGTCCACCATCAACCGAAACCCAGTACAAACGCGCAATCGGCAACGCCCATGAGTCGCGCTGCGACTTGAAGTAGATGCGCTTGCCGTCGTTGGACCATCCGTAGACCAGGTTGTCCCAGCCCCAGCGGGGAGTGAATGGGCCTTTGGCCGGATAAAACGTCAATTGCCGCGGTACGCCCCCCGATGACGGAACAACATAAACCTGCTCATCGCCGTCGTATTGGCCCGTGAAGGCGATCCATTTTCCATCAGGCGAAAATCTTGCAAACACCTCAACACCTGGATGCGAAGTCAGTCGAATCGCCGATCCGCCGGACGCGGCTGCGGTCCAAAGATCGCCGCCGTAAGTGAAGACAACGCGGTCGCCGGAGATATCGGGAAAGCGCAACAACTTTGTTTGGGCCGAGACCGAACTCGCAACAAACAGTGTGAGCGTCAGAAGCAACGCGGCACATACGGCGCGTGGTGTGATCGTCTTAAACAAGAGAAGTCCTCCGAATGAGTGTAAAAAACTTTTTGCCGGGGAGTTTAATTTCTATTTTTGAATGCGTCGTTTAGTTCCGTGTGGCGACTGGTTAGCGGAACCTGCCGTCCGTCAATGAACAGATAACGAACGTGCGTACGAGTTTCCAGTAAGTCGCCGTCGGTCACCACGAGATTGGCTACCTTGCCGACTTCGATTGACCCGAGCCGATCAGCAGCGTTAAGAATTTGCGCGGGATACAACGTGACGGCCTTCATCGCCTCGATCCTGGGAAGCCCGAAGGCGGATGCCATACCGGCTTCAAAAGGAAGGTTCCGAACATTAGGTCCTGAATCACCGGTTGAGATTGCGAAACGCACACCCGCCTGATGCAGTTTGGCGGCATTCTCGTAAAGCGTGTCGTAAAAATCGTCTTCACGCGCAGGCAGGCGATGAATTCCCGTGAGAACGACGGGAACATTTTTCTCTTTCAGCAGGGCCGCAACTTTCCACGCATCATCACCGCCGACCAGGATCGGCTTTAACTTCATCTCTTCTGCAAATCTGATAGCGCTGCGTATGTCCGATTCCCTATCGGCACGCAGCATCACCATTCGCTCGCCTCTGACATACGGCACCAGCGACTCCAAAACCAGATTCTGATCAGGTCGCGGCAGTGTGCGGTCTCTCGCGTAGGCATCTTGCGCCCGCCCGTAAGCTTCGGCATCGCGCAGCATTTTGCGAAGTTGTTCAACCTGTCGATTGGCAGTCGCGATAGCCTCTGTCAGGTTGGTTTGTTGTTGCTCGGAGAAGAAACCACCACCGCCCGAGCTGGTACGCGGATAGTTGATCACGAGTGCGGCATACGGCACGACGGCCATCTCCATTGGCGTTGTGCCAACGAGATTGATTAGCGCCGCCTGGCCTGAGATTAGCCCGCCACTCGGCAGGGACATCACACTCGTCACACCATCAACACGCGTAACACCGATGTGCGCACTGTGTGGATTGATTGCGACGATCGCCTTCGCATGAGGATTCATCTCGCCCACTTCGGTCGTGTCGACTGTGCCCGAAGCGCCCTGCCCAACCTCGACGAGTCCCATCGAAGTTGCTATGTCAATCATTCCGGGATAAACCCACCAACCACGCGCTTCGATTATCTGCGCGTCAGCCGGTGGCATGACACTCGCGCCCACCGCTTCAATCTTGCCGTCGCGGATGACTATGGTGCCGTTATCGATTTCCCCGCCGCTGATGGTGACGATGCGAGCGTTACGAATTGCATAGACGCCACGTGGAAAGTTGACACCGTTTTGGGTGGTGGGATTCCCAGGTTGTTGAGGTGCCAGTGGCTTGATTGTGGCAAGGGCATCTTGCCGGTGCTGCACGAGCGAGACGTTCGTGCCATGTTGTTGCGCGGATAAAGAAGGAGTGAACAGAAGCAACAGAGAGAAGATTGTTAGCAGATGGGAGAAAGACATCTCCCCTCTCCGCAAGCGGAGCGGGGCTGGGGGAGAGGTAGCAAGCATCGCAAACCCCACCCCCAAGCCCTCCCCGCTTGCGGGGAGGGGAGTGCGGGGGCAAGCCCCTCTTCCCAACCCTGAGCCATTCAATGTTGATTCACTTTCGATTGTGGCACGGGCATCTTGCCTGTGCTGCACGAGCGGGACGCTCGTGCCACTTGAAACAATCATGGTTGGTCCACACCTCCGTCCCATTCGTCGTCATCTTCGTTCGTTGGACGGCGCCGGCGAGGCGTTTGCGGCGATGCGCCACCGGCTGCTGGGCGGTTAGCCTCGGCCTGTTCAAGTTGTCTTCGTTCATTCAGCACATCTGCACGCCGCGCAAGGTCCTGCTGGCGATCAAAAAAGACTGTTCCATCGATCAGCGTCGTCTCCACGCGCGCATAGACGCTCAACGGGTGAGCATTCCAAATACCAATGTCGGCGTCTTTGCCGACTTCGATTGATCCAACGCGCGACTGAATGCCGAGCTGCCACGCCGGGTTCCACGTAACCAACTTCAACGCTTCATCTTCAGTCAGGTCGCCGTAGCGCATTGCCTTCGCCGCTTCGATATTCAAACGGCGCGCGCGTTCGTCAGAGTCGGAGTTCATGGAAACGATCACACCCGCACGCGTCATTATCGCGGCGTTATAAGGAATTGCGTCGTACGCCTCGATCTTGTAGGCCCAGTTGTCCGCAAATATCGACGCACCTGCGCCGTGCTGGGCAATCTCCTTCGCCACTTTGTAACCTTCAAGAGTGTGCTGAAACGTCTTGACCTTGAATCCAAACTCGTTGGCAACGTTAATCAGCATGAGAATTTCGTCCGCACGATAACAGTGTGCGTGGACGAACCGTTTGCCTTCCAACACTTCCACTAAAGGCTCAAGCTGAAGATCGCGCCGCGGCGGAACGAGGTTCTTTTCCCGGCGGCTTACCGCTGCCCGGTACTCGTCCCAACCTTTCTTGTAGTCACGCGCCCGCGCAAATGCTTCGCGTATCACTTCTTCCACGCCCATGCGCGTCACCGGATATCGTCGCGGCTGACCTGGCTGCGTGAAGTTTGAGCGTTTGGGATTCTCGCCGAGAGCAAACTTGATTCCCGGCATCGCGCCCGGAAAGATAAACTCTTCAACCGGACGTCCATACTTAATCTTCACGACGGTATTCAACCCGCCAATTGCGTTAGCAGAGCCGTGTAACAGATTGAGAGTGGTCACCCCGCCGGCGAGCGCGCGATAAAGATCTATATCGTTTGGATAAAGGACATCGCGCGTGCGCGCCATCGAAGTCACTGAGAGCGTGCCTTCGTTGATGGCATCAAGCATTGAATGCGAGTGAGCATCGATGATGCCGGGCATCACAAATTTGTTCGTGGCGTCAATCACCCGGGCATCGCTGCGAGCGCTGAGGTTTTTGCCGACGCCGGCAATCTTGCCATTACGAATCAACACGTCGGTGTTAGACAACGTGCCACGCGTGATAGTCAGCACAGTCGCGTTGCGAATCAGAATGTCGGCAGCAGCGGTCCGTTCCTGGCCGAGAACAGGAAGCGATAACCACGCGCCAATCACAGCGCATAAAAACAACCTCGGGATGGTATGTCTACTCATGTTGGTCTCGTTATTTTTCGCCTGGTGACGGTGCGGGAGTTGGTGACGCGGCGGCGCCGCGAGTCCCTCGGAAGGTTCCTGGTGATCTGCCGACAACCGTTACCGTTCCCTGCATTTCGTTTCCGGTTACTGTGCCGCTGAATGTCGCTTCTGCCGTCCTTCCTTCAATGGTGGCTGGCATCGTGAAGCGTATTTCGCCGCTGCCCGCCGAGCCGTTGGCGATGTCGCCGGCGCCCAGTTCTCCCTGCACCGACCCTCGCACGCGCTCACCTTCCTGCTGCAAAACGAGGGTGATGGCAACGTCACCCGAACCCAGATCCACGTTCACCGTCCATGTGCCGCTGACGGAGCCGGGAGCCCCTGCCGCTGGAGAGGGAGTACTGCGCAGGTCGATCTCACGACCGTCAATAAACAAATGCGCGAGCCGCGTGTCTCGGGCAAACAGATCACCTCGTGTGATTGTCAGGTTCGCAATCTTTCCAACTTCGATTGAGCCCAACCTGTCTGCGACTCCAAAAATCTCCGCCGGCCACAACGTCAGCGCGCGCACCGCGTCCTGTCGCGAAAGACCGTTTTCAATCGCGCGCGATACGTTTGTTGTGAAATCGCTTGTGTTGGTAAGCGCGCCTGATTGAAGCGCAAACCGAACACGCCCGGCGACAAGTCGTCCGGCCGTCTTAGGCGCCGCGACCCTTTCCCGAAGCACGCGCAAAGATTCAGGGTCGGCCTCAGGCACATTCGCGGTGGTGCGTCGCGGGAAATTAAGTGACAACAGCACGGGCACATTTTCATCGCGCAAGCGATTGGCCAACTTATCGGCTTCCATACCGCCGGCAATGATGGCGCGAAGTTTGAACTCCTTCGCCAAATCGAGTGCACGCGCAATTTCGCGTTCGCGATCTGCGTACATCACCACCGGCATCGAGCCGTCGAGCACAGGCAGTAAAGCTTCAAGCGAACGATCCTGCTGAGGCCGGCGCGTGCCGCGTGGCGATCGTTCATACGCCTGCCGCGCCTCCCGATAGCGATCGGCATCAAGCAACATCTGGCGAAGCGCTGCAAACACACCCATCAGGGAATTTGGATAAGAGCCGCCGCGCAACGGCGTAAACCCGACATGCATTGCCACCGGCGAACGAACGATCATCTGTTGAGTATTGTCGCCGGCCAAATTGATGAGCGCAGATTGGCCCATCCAGATTCCGGTGCGCGGAGCCGAAAGTGCAGTCGTGATGCCGAGATTCCGCGCCGCTTCAATTTGGTCGCCGCCTGGCTGTAAGTAGTCATCCGCTCTAACTTCCGGCTGAAGGCCTGGAGGCTGCGACGAATTGAGTGCGCTAAGAAATACCTGCTGGCGAAGCTGTCCGAATCCACCGCCACCCGGAGATGGAGTTGCGGTCGGACTTGGCGACGGCTGGGCTATACCAAGCGACGTATTTGAATCGATCAATCCGGGATAGACAGTTAAGCCTGTGCCGTCAATTATGCGCGCATCTGCAGGAGCAGCTGTGTTTGCGCCAACGGCGGCGATGAGTCCATCGCGAATGACGATTGTTCCACGTTCGATGACTGGGCCTGACACAGTCACGATACGCGCGTTGGTAATGGCGTAAGTGTCGGTGCCGCTGCGTTGAGCCTCGGCAAAACCAACGACAATTAAAATGGAAACGAGAACGGCGAGCGGCAACAGGAATGACCGGCGGACGTGTGGCATAGGCAAGCGCTTCACTATCGCATGCGAAGGACCGGAAAAAGAGCTGGCCGGCACACCTTCGAATTGTCTAAGAGTGGCAAAAGCTTAGCGTACAAAGTTGAAAACAGTAAACAGTCGGCGAGTTTTTAATCGCTGGGAGGATGTTTACGAAAGTCAGGAGGGAAGGGTTTCAAACCACCGGGTCTGTTCTTGTTTTTGACCCTGGACCTTGAACTTCGGACCTTGGACTAATGCTTACCACTTCACCGTGCCTTCTTTTGAAGTGTCGATATCGGCCGTCGGCGGGGCTTCGTTGAACAGGAAACCTTTGATGTTATCGAAGAGAAAGTTTTGCGCGTCGGGGTTTGTCAGATCCAATCCGTAGTGATTGATGATCTGCGTCTGTTTTTGCAGCCAGCCACTCCAACACGGCTGGCAAATTTCGTTGGCAATCCTTTGTCCAAGTTCATTTGGGAACGGCGCAAACCCAAGCGCCGGACGCTTCTCACCGCAATGTTTACATTTCACTTCCGGCATCAGTTTCTCCTTGTGGTGAAATTATAACCTCGTATCGTGTAACAGACTACGACGCGCATCTGGTGTTAACCCTGCGCGGCCTTAATTGCCTGAAGTGTTTCGTCGTCCTTCGGACGAAACAAACCTAACGGGCGCACATCGCGATGGCGAACTATTCCCTGCGGGTCGATCACGAATACTGAACGCGCAACCTTACCAGGAATCAACGACTGGGCGCCGTAAAGGCGCGCGACCTCGCCCTTCGAGTCGGACAACAAACGCAAGGGCAAATCGTGATGCTCCGCGAATTTCTTGTGCGACTCCACGGAGTCAGTTGAAATTCCCACCACTTCAGCGCCAGTCGCAGCATAGTCGTCCCAACGATCGCGCACCGAACACATCTGGCGGGTGCAAATCGGCGTCTCATCTCCCGGATAGAAAAGCAGCACGACGACTTTGCCACGCTGATCTTCAAGACGCCACGAGTTGCCATTTCCATCTTGAAGTGTGAAGGCGGGTGCGTCGGAACCTGTTTGGATACTGTTTTGTTTGCTCATAGTTCTTCTCCCTCCCCACAAAGTGGGGAAAGGCTGGGGGTGGGGTTGACCGCAAGTTACCTCTCCCCCAACCCCTCTCCGCTAGCGGAGAGGGAGCGGGCGTACTCCAGAAATTTCAAGCGCCGAGCGTCATGAAGTTTGCGCCACAGCTCGCGCCTTCGTATTGGCCTTCAGCCATTCCCGTCCGGCTGGACAAATGCCCTGGAAGTTACACATGCGACAGTGCGTCGCAGGTCGAACCGGAAACTGTTCGGGTTGTGATGAAGAGACTATTTCCAGCATGGCGTTGTCAATGGCGCGCGCGCATTCGCCGGCAGAAAGCAAATCCGCAGAAAGGTGCGACTCGACGTTGGGTTGAAGGAAATGAAGTGTCACCGCAATCGAGTTCGCGCCGCTTCGCAACTCGGGTAGCAATTCACCGACCGCCAGCGCGTACGCCTGCATTTGAAGCTGATAATCGCTGGCCGCTTCGCGCACCTGCTCCTCGATCGATGTCACAGGCGCGTCAACAACTTGCGGCGCGTTGAAATCAAAGGGCAACTGGCGCGAACCATCCTGCGCTCGGTTTGAGACGCTGCGACTTGCAACCTCCACAGCTGGCGCGGTCGAACGAAGCCGGTTGGTTTTAAAATCAATGATCTCAACATTCATCCCTGTGGCGGAGCGCGTGATGAGTAACTTATCGATCGCGCCCGTCAATATTCCGAGTGGCCGTCGCAGACGAAAGCTTAATTCGCTCCAAAGTCCACTCTCGGCTCGAGGCTGAGCTGCCAGGGCCTGGGCAGAAGCGCGCGCTCTTTCTACGCGGCGAAAAACGTCGCTCGCCAGGTAGTTGGTTGCGAGCGGCATCAACTCCGCGATGGCTGCTTCCGAGTCGATCTCGACGAGTCGATCGGCCAGCTCTGATTGCCTGGTCCGCAACACATCGTCAAAACTCGCGTGCAGAGTTGTTTCCGGATCAACCTCTGCGCTGTAAGTTTCGCAAAAGCGGTGGATGACGGCGCCACGTAACGTGGCGGTGAGGTTTGCAGGAGGCTCCGGGGCTTCGGCGTTGTTCCAAACCGCCAATTGATCGGCAGTCGGCACTTGCAACACCCGATCAAAGTAGTACTGGCGCGGACACCTGCGGTAATTGATCAACTGGGTGACGCTCAACCGATGCAGCGCTTTATTAGTTTCAGCAGCAACGGGACGCAACAACGGAAACGCGTCAGCCAGGTTATTGGCAACTACCGGCTCGACGGGAGGCTTCTCAGCAGCGACGCGGGAGCGCGCGCTTACCTGGTCCACCAGATTATGCGTCAGTCGCAGCTGCGTGTCCGTATCAAGATCGATTACGGCGTCCTGCGATCGAATGCCGAGTTCGAGCGCCTGCCAGATCAGTTGCAACCAACTATCGTCGCCCCTGTCGAGCCGATTGAGATCTCGGGTTACACCAGACAAAATCAAACGATCCTGCGCGCGCGTGGCCGCGACGTATAGCAATCGCATGCTCTCAAAATTGTCCCGACGCTGGGCGCGCTCCGTGAATGTGGTGAAGGTGCTGCCGGCAACCATTTGACCGCGGCCGTTCGGCACTTTGAGTGTCAACCCGCGATGCCGGTCAAGCAGGATGTAACCTTCCCACGACGGTTTTAGCCGGTGAAGATCAGGAATGATGACAACCGGAAACTCGAGTCCCTTTGCCTGATGAATTGTCATCAGCTTCACCGCGTTGGCCGAGTCGTCCAACTGCCCTTCACTTTCACGGCTGCCAATAGTTTCAAAGTCGTGAACAAATTTCACGAAGTCGCGAATCAGGTGCGCGCCGGATCGTTCAAAGCGTTCGGCCAGATTGAAGAGCTTCTCAATGTTGGCAAGCCGCTGGGCGCCATCGTAGGTCGCCGCAACAACGGTCGAATAATCTGACTGGGCCACCGCGTATCTAAGCAGGTCTGCTACCGGATAACGATTGCGACGCTCAATCAACGACGTCAGAAAACTGAAAGCGCGATCCAGTGCAACCCGATCGTCATCGTCGAGAAAATCAATTTCACTCTGCTGCCGCACCGCGCGAAATAGTGGGCGCGGATGACTGCGAAGTTGTGGCGCCTCGCCTTCAGGAGTTTCGCCGATTCGTGGTCCAAGCCTCAGGCCGAGCAGAGCATTGTCTGAAACTCCGCACAACGGCGAACGAAGCACCGCGGCCAGCGCGAGCTCGTCAGTGCGGTTGTCAAGAAACCGGCAAAGCTGAATCAGGTCTCTGATTTCTTCGCGTTCATAGAAACCTTTTCCCAACACCGTTTGGAAAGGAATTCCCGCGCGGCGAAACTCGGCTTCGTACACCGGCACGTCCGTCATCGCGCGAAACAGCAAAGCAATGTCGCGGTATTCAAAAACCCGGGCTTCACCGGCTGCCTCAGCTCGCGTCAGTTCGAGTATTCGTTCGACCAGTTGATGAGCGTCGCGTTCGCGATTAGGTTGTTGCGCTTTCGGATCGTCGTCGCTGCGCAACGTGTCAATCAAAAACTCGACAAGCGGAGGTTCGTCATGAGCTTCGCGCCGCGCTTCACTTGGTTCGTGACTGACAAATCCCAACTCACGGAGATCAGACGGCGCGACTTCCGTACCCGGATGAAAAAACCGCGAGAACAAGTGATTGAAAAAATTGATCAGTTGCGGCTGACTGCGAAAGTTGAGGGGAAGCGGCACGAGCTCGCCGCCGGCCGTTTCCAGCTTCTCCGTCATGCTGCCAAAAACATCCACGTCCGCGCCGCGGAAGCCGTAAATGGATTGTTTCCGATCGCCAACGATAAAAAGGTTAGCGCGCGCGCCCGCATGTAAGACGAGTGCTTCCAGCAAATCTTTCTGCAAACCATTGGTGTCCTGAAACTCATCAACCAGAAAGAACTTGTATCGTTCAAATGTGCGACTCAACACCGCCGGGTTGCTCAATAACTCAAGTGTGCGAAGTTGCAGATCGTCGAAGTCGAGGGCCGAGAGCTCGCGTTTCTTTTCCGTAAAACGCGTGTCGATGTTTTTGAGAAGTTTCATCAACGCCGTGGCGTAATCGCAGGCGAGCAAATCGAAACGCATTTGCGGGAGCCGTCCAAACGACTTCTCTTTCGTCTCGCCCCACAAAAGTTGGTCGAGCTGCTTAACGACGGCTGCAACTTTGCCCATCGCCTTCGGTCGCGCCACTTCCCGGAATTCAACCAGCGCGCCGCAATAATCCGACAGCGGAACGTCCTCGGAGCGCAAGAGCTCTCTAATCCCGTTCCACTCGCGACGAGCAGCGTTGCGTTTCTCTGCTGCGAGTGCCGTAAGACCGCGCGTTTGAAACAACTCATCCATCAGCCGGTCCACTTCATCGCACAGTGTTTCATAGTCCTGCTTCGGCGAATGACTCGCGGCCGTCTTTTTTAGAATGTCTTCGAAGGAGAGACCTTGCCCGCGCACCTTTAGATACATTTCCCAAAGCGCGTTGGCGAGCATCGGCCTGCCGATGCCGGCTGTCAGACGCGAAACTGATTCATCGCGACGCCCGATAAATTCGGAAAGCGATTCCTCAACTGCCGCCGCCAAAAGCGTTGCCGCCCGATGCTCATCAAGCAACATGAACTGCGGATCCAATCCCGCTTCAACTGGAAACTCGCGCAGCAGTCGCATGCAGAAACCGTGAATGGTCGTGATCACCGCGCCGTCGAGCGTGCGTTTGTAGCGCATCCAACGATCGCGCTCAGCTCCGGTGGCGACGGCGAGGAGACTGTCGAGCGATTTGCGCAGGCGCTCGCGCATCTCGTTTGCGGCGCGATTGGTGAATGTGATCGCAACGATCTGATCGATTGAGGAAGGCTTCTTTTCACGGAGGATGTGAAGGTAACGTTCAACCAGCACGAACGTTTTGCCTGCACCCGGTCCGGCAGTCACGGAGATGTGCCGGTCGAGTGTGTGCGCTGCACGCGCCTGGGCTGGTTCTAGTTGGCGTTTTGATGACATAACAAGGGCGAAGACGGAAGTCAGGAGTCAGGAGTCAGGAGTCAGGAGTCAGGAGTCAGGAGTACGCGATCGGCGGTTGATTGTTCTCTTTCTGTGCATGTCGACTCTACTCCGGCTAGTGACTTGGTCGTCCGATACCTCCGACTTCCGCCTTCCACTTCTGACTCCTGACTCCTGACTCCTGTCTCCTGACTCCTGTCTCCTGACTCCTGTCTCCTGACTCCTGTCTCCTATCTTCTGTCTTCCGCTTCCTCACTCCGCTCTTCCTTCCACCTCATCCGATATTTCTCATAACGGCAGACCGCGCTGTAGTCGCAGAAGCGGCACGTCTTGTAGCCCAGCGACGGCCTCACCCGAAAATCACCGGCGCGCATTCGGTCAAAGAAATCCCAAATCCTCTCCACTACTTCCGCTCTTACTTTGTGCCAATCGGAATCAGTGAGAATTGAATTGCGCGCTTGCAGTCCCAGGTAGTCAGAAAAATCTTTGCGATAGATACCGAGGTTCCGTCGCCCGGGACGCGCCTTCAAGATGTAGTAGCCCCCACCGGCAACAGTTTTTCCCGGCAACAACAAACGCTCCAGCGCCTCGAGATAAATGGGTAACTGCAGGCTGCGGCCGGACGTCATGTCGACTGCATCCGCGCCGGTGGAGAGTTTGTAGTCATACGCGACGAGGGTTCCGTCTGCTGCCTCGTCCACACGGTCGATCTGACCCTGAATTCTAATCACTTCTTCGCCGTGTGCAGTCGCGCGCTTAAGCTCGAGTTGTTCCAACTTCGACGCCGGATCAGCAGCGTCGCGCGGCCTCATGCCAAACGCCACTTCGAAGTACTGTGTCCGCACATCGGCGCGCGTTTGCTTCTGAACGCTCAGTTCGTACAACAACACCTGATCAAGAATGATCTTGCGAATCTCGCAGTCGATCTTCCAGATATCAGGATTCAGAGGTGGGACCGCATGTTCATGCTCGCTGAACACCTGTTGCGCCACATCGCCAAGCTCGAGTCGGAGAGAGTTTCGATCTGAATCGCTGAGACGCTCGCCACGATGTCTCTCAAAAAACCGGCGCAGCACGTCATGCAAAAGTTTGCCAGCGTCAATCGCCTGCAGGTCGAGTGCCGCCTCGCCGCGTGGTTCCAGCCTCAGCACACGATTGGCGAAGAAGCGATAAGAGCAGTTTCCGTAAGTGCTAAGGCCGCTTGCGCTGTGCACCGAGTCCTCGCCAAAGCGTCGTTGCAACATATTGACAAAGTCTGGCGAGGTGATCTGTCCATCGTATGGCCCATAACTCTCACCGGCTCGGTCACGCTCGATGTGAATGCGCTGAAACACGGGTACGGAAAGATAACCGGCATCAGATGCCATGCCCTGCAAGCCAAGAAGCAACGGCATCGGTTGCAGGTGATCGCGGCCGGCACGGTGGCGATGCCGCTCATCTTGTCTAACGAGGGAAGTAGCCAACTCGGCAACGGTCGAGGCGTCGAATAGTTCAGCGCCGTCGAAGTCTCGCCGCACTGCTTCACTTTCCAAACCAAACGGCTGAATCGCGCGGACCAGCTCGTTGATGTAGTAAGACGCCACCGTCTCTGCTCCATCGTCGAGCAGCAACGGCCGCGACAAAAAGAGCTGTTCGGTGGCACGACATGCAGCTTGATAAAAGTAGTGCTCTTCCTTGAGCAGCGTCGCCGGTGAAATGTCTTCCAGAGTAAGGCCATGGTCGCGCTTCAGCCGCTCGCGCTCCTCGTGTGGATAGATCCAATCGCGGGCAGCGCGAAGTGGAAAACCCCCTTCAACCAAACCGGCAATAAACACGGCGCGAAACTTAAGACCGCGAACGTCCGTGGCTTCAAGCACGCGCAAGCCTCCGCGATCACGCGGCCGGCCCAACGAAATTTCAACTGCGAGAGCACGCGCCACTTCGCCAAGGAAAAGCGTTAGCGGTGTATCACGTTTCTCTTCACTCGCAAGCGTCGCCGTCACTTCAATGCTTTTTACAGCGACCACGAATGCGCGGCGCAACGCCTCAAGTCCACGCACGTCCAGCATTACATGCGGCAGTTCACTTTCGGCGAGCGACGATCGTGCCGGTTTGCGAATCTGACTCGAGAACTGAAGCCGCTCCAGCAAACTCATCAGGTGGGAGCGATGCTCTCGCGGCGGGGCTTCCCGCGGAACCGATTTGACCAACTCGCCTAACCGGCTTAGGACGAGCGACGTCCAGGCGATGGCCGCTGGATGTACTTCTCTTGATGGCCGCCGCTTCTTCTCGACACCACGATCCTCGATCGCTACCTTGTCGGCGTCTTCAATCTGGTCCTTCTCTTCGTCGGCGGGCGCGTCTGAAGCTTCATTGGTCACGAGATCAGTCGTTGCCGAAACTTGTGCCCAGTTTGAGACCAACTTTCTTGCGCGATCCAACCACGAAGAGAGCGGCAACCCGCCGCCAACAAACGCAATCGTGTTCTCAAGTGTGTCAGGATCCCAGCGCGCTATTCCCAGCGATTGTTTGAAGTAACTACGTCGGTCCGCTGAATCGCTCGAACCATTCCCTCTCGTGTCCGCCAGCAAGTTTCCAAACTTCTCCTCGAAGGTTTTGTTGAGGTTTACGATCTCACTTTCGTCAAGCCGGAAATATTCCGACTTGATCAGATCGGCCAACTCAGGCGTTTGAACCTCCGGTTTTTCCACTCGCGCGATCGCATCAAGCAGGTCAAATAGTTTCCGCGCGGCGCGCACAGACGGAATATCACTGACATTGATTCGTCGCTCGAGGTCACATGGAACCGATTCGTCTGACATCACACGCGCGATCTTATCGGCGTAAGAAGCGCGTTCGCGGACTATCAACGCAATATCATTAAGCGAATAGTTTTCAGTAAGGACCAGCCGCTTGATTTCCTTGGCGATCTTGCGAACTTCGGTCTCGCGGTCGGCACACGTGAACAGCCGAATCTCGTGTTGCGGCAACTGCTCGACGTCCGCGGCGGATTCTTCCGAGACACTCTCAACCGGCTTGAAAAGGCGTTTGCGCAGCCCGCTCAACGCGCCTCGCACCGGCGCCGCATCCGTGGATTCCTTGAGTTCGAATTCCGCGATGCTGCTCAGTTGGTCGATTGTGCTGCGAAATGGTTCGAAGATGGATCGGTTATGCGCATCGCTGTTTAGATTCACGATTACATTCGGAATGCGGCGGATCAGCCGCTGCAACATCTCGCCCTGCACCGGAGTGAAATCAAAAAAACCATCCAGGACCAGCAGCTCCACGCGGTCCAACCAGGGCACGCGCACCGCGACGCCATCCAGTTCGCCGTCAAGAATCTCCAACGCGTGTAACTGATCAGCGTCAGATTCCGTAAGGTTGTACTGTTCCAACAACGACGCGTAGGTCGAATAAATCAGCGCCACGTCTCGATCGAAATCGGTTTGCAGCGGAACGCCCTCACTCGCACGAACGCGTACGCTTGAATCCGTTTCCAGCAGGTCGCGCAAACGATTTTCGAAAATAACTTGAAGTTCAGCAGGGGTTTTGCCGGCGCGCTGAATTTCGCCGATTAGAGTTGAGATGGTGTTTACGCATCCCTCGCGATTTGCCAGAGACTTGATTGCAGTCAGCTTATCGCTGGCGGCGAGCTGCTTGAGAATGAGCGAAACCAAACTTCGTTTCAGTGGAAGCTCCTCGCGATCAATCGGAACACGAGGCGCAATAGCATGTCCGGTTTGTTCGATGATGCTAGTGGTGAGAACGCGCCTCACGAAACCGCGGAACAGATAGATCGGCAGCTCGCCCCACACGCCCGGAGTGCCGGCAGTTGTCAATACTTGATCGGTTACGACTTCGAGGAGTGGGTGCGACGCGGCCAGGTAGAGGAAACTCTGAGAGTCGCCGGCCGAGACGAGATCAGCGCAGCGAGCGATCAGTTGCGAACGATTGCCGCCAAGCAGCGGCCCTAACAAGATCTCCTTTGACAACTTTTGACTCCATAGACTACGCAGATTCACAGACGGCAATTTCTGCGTAACCTGCGGATGCTTTATGTCTCGCCCACACCAGCGCTCTTCACACTCAGCAGTGGGAACGATTCTTCATGCGTCGCAGCGTCTCCCGCAGCGAAGTCGGGAAACAGGGCGGTTTCCGCAACGTAAGCAGGAGAGGTTTGCGGTTCTTCAATTTCAAGAGTTTCATTCGCAAGCTCGTCGTTTTGCATCGCCTCCTCAACAAACTCAGCGTCGAGTTTCTTCTTTGCGCGCGCGCCAAGGACCTGAAGACTTTCCACGCGGCTCACGATGTTGCCTCTTCCCGACGTCAGTTTGTTATGCGCCGAGTCGTAGGTCGCGTGCGCCGACTCCAGCTTGCGTCCAATCTCCTCAAGGTCGCCAACGAACGAAACGAACTTGTCATACAGTCGTCCCGCCTGCCTCGCGATTTTCGCAGCGTTGCGGCTTTGATACTCCTGGCGCCAGAGGTTTGAAATCGTTCGCATGGTGGCAAGCAGAGTTGAAGGGCTAACGATCACGAGGTTCTTTTCAAACGCCTGATTGAACAAACTCGAGTCTGCCTGCACCGCCACCATGAACGCGCCTTCCACGGGCACAAACATCAAAACGAAATCGAGTGAGTTGAGTTTGTAGTGATCCTGATAGCGTTTTACATCAAGTTCGCCGATGTGCTTCTTAAACGCCGCGATATTTTTTTTCAATTCCGCGTCGCGCTCCGGCCCATCCGCAAGCGAGCAGTAACGCTCATAGGCAATCAAATTAACTTTCGAATCGATCACGAGGTGACGCTTCTCCGGAAGATACACAATCACGTCGGGGCAGGAGCGCCTGCCTTCTTCCGACGTCAACGTCACCTGAATCTCGTACTCGCGTCCTTTAACCAAACCCGACATCTCGAGCACGCGTTCCAGGATGACTTCGCCCCACGCCCCCTGCGTCTTTGTTTGTCCTTTGAGTGCGTTCGTGAGATTAACGGCATCTGCACTAATGCGAGTGTTTAGTTCGCTGAGGGTCTTGATCTCTTTTTCCAGCGAGAAGCGCTGCTTCGCTTCCTTGTCGTAGACCTCGTCAACTTTTTTCTCGAAATCCCGAATGCGCTCGCCGAGAGGCCTCAGCAACGTTTCCAGGTTGCTCTTGTTTTGATCGGCAAACTTGCGGCTCTTTTCGTCCAGGATGTCGTTGGCGAGACTTTTGAATTGGCCCGTCAACTCTTCCCGCGCATGAATCAACAATTCGAGTTTTTCTGCCGCAGTTTTTTTATCGCTCGCTAATCGAGATTCGAGCGCTGCCTGGTTCGCGCGCAGGGCGGAGTTTTGTTCCTGTAATGCGTCGCGTTCCGCTTCCAGTGTAATGACACGCGAGGCCTTTTCCTCGGCTGACGAACGCAGATTCACTTCCCGGCGCAGTTCGGCTGACAACTGTTCGCGGCCCGCGATTTCTTTTTGCACTGACTCGCGGAGCGCCTGGATCTCGGCGCCTTTGGCCGCGAGGCGCTCTTCAAGAGTAGCAAGCTCGGCCGCGCTTTCGCCTTTGGCCACTTCTTTGAAGTGCTGCGCCTTCAGCCGGAACACCGACCAGACCGCAATCGCACCAACCGCCAAACCGATCAGGAGCGCAGCGAAAGCACCGGCATACACGAGAAACTGGTTATCCATGTACGTAGTTTATCAAAGGTGTTGCGGAAATGAAACAATGTCGCAGGTACGGGCAACCCGGGCGTTATCTGCCGAAGCAGCCCACCATTCGTTCATAAACCTTGCGCGTAACGCGCACGTCGTTGAGGTTGTATTCGCGAATCTCGGCGAGGCGTCCCTCGTGGTAAAGATCGAACACTTTACTTCCCTCAACCGCGGCCGTTTTACTCGATTCGATCCCGAGCGCCCACGCAATATCGTCGAGACTGACGAACCGCTTGGCGCCCAGCCACCAGTGATGCATCGTGTCGAACACGCCTCTGACGTTGTACTCCCGGAGATCGACAATTGGTTTCGCGGAGATGCAGTGGACAAGGCAGCGTTGAAAGATAAACGGAAGATCGAAACCGATGATGTTGTGGCCGACCAGCTCGTCTGTCTCCGGGTCAAAATCCTTCATCAATCCGAGAAAAGCCAGTAACGACTTCTTCTCATCTTGTTCGTTGCCGTCTTCGTCGATGCCAAAAACGTGTTCCGACTGTTGTTGCTCAATCCCGAAATCGAGCCCGGGAACCGGACCCTGGTGCACCGCGATCGAAAGCAGACGGCCCGAGGCAGCGCTCAATGATCCGAGCTGGTAGCAACGTTCCTCTTCCGCCGCGATGTCTTCGAGATAACGTTGCTGCTGCTCGAGTCTCATGTTGCCGAGCTTCAGCAATCGTTCGAGCTGCGGGCCGATGCGTTCGCGAAAATCAGGAAGCGTCAAGGTCTCAATGTCTAGTGTGTAAGCGCGGGGCAGAACGGGATCGGCGGTCTGATGCTCGCGATACTGTTCGAGTGTGATAGGGCGGTATTCAGCGACCACGAACTGGGCGCGGTCTTGAAATATTTCCAGGCGGCCCGTGACGCCCCAAAGTCCCGGCTTAATCTCGTTCCACTGGTCAAGAGTCTCCGACCAAATCTTCAGTGCCAACGATCCTGTCGCATTTCGCGCAAGCGCTTCGCAGAACAATTTGCCTTGTTGCGTTCGTCGCTCACGCACCGACGTGATCGCGAGCATTAGCCACACGTCTTCCGCGTGGGGGAGTTCAGGGATGGGAATATTGCCTCTCATTAGTCCGTGATTCAGAGGATTAAATATGTCGAACGGCTATTCTATACTGCCGTCGCACCAAATGATCGCCGCCTAAAGTTTTTGCGTTTTATCTTGCCGATGTTGACGATTCAAACAAAGTTGTTGACGCGAAGCGAGGCATTGCGACGCATCCGCTTGCTTACCGGCAAGGATCTGCGTGCGCTGGCAGACGAATACGGAATCACAGTCTGGAAGGACGGCAAAAAACACAAAGGCTGGGCCGGACATGTCATCGAGCACTATCTCGGACTCCCGCAGAACTCTGCGCAAGCCCCGGATTTCGGAACCTGGGAACTAAAGGTTGTGCCGCTAAACCGCCGCGCCGATGGAACACTCCGCGTAAAGGAATCGATGGCGATTACGATGCTGGAACCGGCTGAAGTTTTGGCAGACTCGTTTGAGGAAAGTCATCTCTACGACAAACTGCGAAGCATCGTCGTGGTAGCAAGAGTTTTTGAGAACGTTGCCGACACGACGTCACTTTTGCATTCGGCTGCTGAGTTTGATCTGGACGATCCGGTAATTCGCAAACAAGTTGCCGAGGACTACGAAGCTATTCGTGAAATTATTCGGTTGCGTGGTGTTGATTCGTTAACGGGCGACACTGGAAAGTATGTGCAGGCTCGAACCAAAGGACGCGGGCACGGCAGCACTTCGCGGGCATTTTACGCGCGTCCATCTTTTGTCGCGCATATTCTGAATCTACAAAAACTTGCGACGATGCCGGCGGTGTTCGCGAACAACGACGAGTTGGTGTAACTGGGTATTTGATAAAAGAGTTATTGCATGTGACTTCCAAGTTTCTAACCTTTGATGTTATATTCGGCCAGAATCGGTAATCCCCTTTTAATTTACGTCTCCCTTGCCGTGGCCGCGCGGCATTACACTTTTCTCTTCCGAGGAGGATTTATGCGTCTCACTGCGCGCTTGAGCGTTTTAGTGATTACGATTTTTGTTTGCTTCTCAGCGGGTCATGTCGCCAATGCCCAGGAGCAACCACCAATACAAGCGGGTCAGGTCATCATTAGCGAACTGCGATATCGCGGGCCCAACGGACCCATGGATGAGTTCATCGAACTCTACAACAATACGGACGGACCTATAGTGGTCCAGGCCCTGGACGCGTCTGCGGGTTGGTCCATCGTCATCTCAAACGGCCAAATTGCCGGCATCGTCTGCCGCATCAATAATGGAATAACCATTCCAGCACGCGGACATTTCCTTTGCACCAATGATGATCCTGAGAACCAGGGTGCGAACGGATACAGCCTTAACGAGTATCCATCAGGCAGCCCTAACATAATTGCCAATGCTCTTAAGACAGCGAACGCATTGCCGCCTGCCTTTTTACCCACGACCGGAAACACATCATTTTTGGTCGATGATATGCCGGACGGATATGGCGTTGCGCTTTTTGCAACGCAAAACGGCCCTAACATGAACTTTGCCTCCAGGCTCGATGCGTTTGGGTTTCCCAGCTCGCCGGCGCTATTCAGAGAGGGCACTGGCTTTCCAGTGGTTCCCAACACCAGCAACGAGCACACGCTTTACCGCGATCAACGACCAGCACTTCCCAAAGACACCAACAACAACGCAGCCGATTTCCTGTTTGTTCAGACAGCGCCAACTATCCAGAGCAGCTTGCTCGGCGCTCCGGGTCCGGAGAACCTTAACAGTCCCACAATCAGGAACGACCTGACCCAAACGGTGTTGGATCCGGGTGTTTCACCATCGGCTTACCCGAACCGCGAGCGAACGCTGACGCCTGAACCGAACGCCGATCTTGGATCATTGTTTTTCCGTCGCACGTTCACCAACAATACGGGACAGCTCATCACTCGTCTTCGATTCCGTGTCACTGACATAACGACGCTCGGCGTCTGCTCTGCACCTTGTGCCGACATGCGGACACTTTCGTCAGCAGACGTTATGATCACCTTGTCGAATCAACAGACCGTTTTGGTAAGGGGCGTTACGCTGGAACAGGATCCGCCAATACAACCCCTGGGCGGAGGTTTCAACTCGAGTGTATCGGCTGACTGGATAACGTTAACCAGTCCTATTCCACCGGGACAAAGCTTCAACATTCAATTCAGACTCGGTGTTATGCGTGGCGGGTCGTTCCGATGGGTAGGGAACGTCGAGTTACAAACTTCGACGGGCAGCATCCTCAATTAACCAAACGCCAACAAAAAACTTGAATGCGCGCCGATGGAGTTTGCGGCGCGCATTTTTATTTTTGTTTGAAGGTTGATGGGAATATTCAGTGCCGGCTTTTTGCGGTCTCTTTGCTCATCTGCCCTGACAGCATCATCCAGATCATCTTGTAGTCTCCCATAAATGACCATAGGGGATAACGAAAGGTTGCGGGCTTGTTTTTCTCGATGAAAAAGTGGGCGATCCAGGCGAGTCCGTAACCCGGCACGAGGGCCAACGGAAACAACCACCAACGGCCGGTGGCGATAAAGAACACAATAGTTGCAAGAGCTATGACAGTACCGACGAGGTGAAGCACACGAGTCGGGCCCTTGCTGTGTTCGGACAGATAGTAGGGCCAAAACTCGGCAAACGAGTTGTATTGCCTTTCACTCATCGATTTCTCTTTACTGCTTCGTTGTCTCGCGCGACATAGTCAGTTACTCGGAAATAACCGCATGAATTGTTCCTCATTCAAGGGTTCTATTTCCAGCAGTTCCAGATTTTCTTCAACATGCTGTTGTTTGCTCATTCCCACGAGCGCCGTAGTTATTCCCGGCGTAGACCGAACAAACTGGAGCGCTGCTTGCGCATCAGTGCGGGCCGGACCCAGCGTTTCACGCAGCGTGGCGGGCAAACGCTGGGCGAGTCGTCCCTGAAACATTGATGCACTTGCCATTACCGTCATCCCCAGCATCTCTGCCGCTTCAACAGTTGATACGTCGTGACCGTCGATGTTTTGGTTGACCAAGCTCAGTGCTTCAGGCAAAGCCAAATTGAATGGCAATTGAATGAATCGAAAGCCGTGTGCTTCACCGCCTGCGTCGTGGGCCACACTGAACATGCGCGCAAGGGAATGATATCCGTCCGAACCCTGCGCAACTCGAAACCCATTCCAAGTGGCTACTCCATAAAACTTAAGCTTGCCCTGCGCGCGTTCGTGTTCGAGCGCAGTGAAAGCTTCCTTTAACCTTCGATAAAACTCATCCTCAGAAACATAACCCAACTGCGACTCCGGATTGTGAATGTAATAAACGTCAACACAATCCAGGTTCATGTTTCGCAGCGACTGTTCCAGTTGATTCTGTAAATACGCCGGCGTCATGCAATGGCTGCCGCCGACTATGTCTTCAAAAGACACAATGCCAGGCTTTACAAAAGTTTCTTCGACATAACTTCGGACATCGCGAGGGGGCGCGCCGTCAAACGGCAGGTACCCGCCCTTCGTGCAAATCACGATCTCACTTCGCGAGAAACCTTTATCCGACAACACTCGCAGCGCCTCGCCAATTGATCGTTCGCTTCGCTGAAAACGGTAGTTTGCAGCCGTGTCGATTACGTTCGCGCCAAGTTCAACTGAACTAACGATCGCGTCTCGATAGCTAAGGTCAGTGCCCGCATCTGGGTTGCCGAGGTAAGTTCCGATTCCGATTGATGAAACGGTGAGATCCTGTTGAATACGGAAATGACCCGGCGCGGCGCGCGTGAAGCGTTCACGATAAGCAGCAGTTGCTTCTCTGGTGGCTGAACCTGATATCGCCATTCGACCTCGTCGTTACACTTTATGTTTAATTGCAGAAGCGCAGAATATAAGTATAGAGGCTACCGGCTTACAAGCATTTCAAGGCTTTAACGCCTTTGTGTTAGTTTCGCTGCGAATAAAGACAACTATTTCGGTGCTCAGGGAATGACTGAACTGGCTACATCCCCGTCGCTCGCTCGCGAACTTAACGTCGCGTTGGAATTGGCGCGCGAAGCGGGAGCTGCGATTCTCGAACACTACGAAGGCCCACTCAACGTCGAGCAAAAGGCGGATGCAGACGATCGCGAGCCCGTCACGCAAGCTGATCGGATTGCGAATGAGCTTATCGTCGATCGGTTAGCGCGGGAGTTTCCGGACGACGGCATTCTTGCCGAGGAATCTGTCGATACTGATCGACGGTTAAGCAAGTCGCGTGTGTGGATGATTGATCCGCTTGATGGCACTACCGGTTTCATCGACGGGAATGGCGACTTCGCAGTCCAAATCGGTCTGACTCAAAACGGCGAAAGCGTTTTGGGTGTCGTTTATCAACCAGTCTCGGGAGTTCTTTATCGCGCAATTAAGGGCGAAGGCACGTGGATCGAACGGCGCGACATGGAGCCGGCGCGGACCGTGGTCTCGACGCACTCAGAAGTGTCGTTAATGAGACTCGCGGCCAGCCGATCACATCGCAGCCCGCGCATGGACAAGGTTGTTACCGCTTTTGATTTTCTGGAGGAAGTTCGGCGTGGGTCGGTGGGAATCAAAATCGGCTTGATCGTGGAACGGCAGTGCGACGTTTACATTCACCTCTCGCCGCGGACCAAGCAATGGGACACGTGCGCACCGGAGGTGATTTTGACGGAAGCTGGTGGCCGCATCACCGATTTGTTTGGACAACAACTGCGCTACAACCAGCGCGACCTGCGAAACCGGAACGGAGTAGTAGCCAGCAACAACACCATTCACGATGAAATCATTCGAGGCCTGGCGCCGGTCCTTGCTGAATTCGGTCGAGAACCGGTCGAAAAGTCTTAACGGAAGGGTTCCACTGGGCTAAGATTTCGCTCAACGTCACGGGGGAGCGGCCTTGCAAAGTCGAACGCGCACCTATCTTACATTTTCCCTTTTCTGCCTCTTGCCGGCGCTCGTCATTGCAGCTGTAAGTTTCTTCGTCAATCTCACCTCAGTCCAGACGCGCCTGCAGGACGCTCTGCAACGCGATGCCGAAGTCCTCGTCGTCGATTTTCAAACTCTCCAGCGCGAGCGAGAAAACGAATTGCGTAACCTCGCGGCCTCTGACGCAATCAAAAACTACATTCAAGCGCCACGTAAAGGATCTGACGCAGCAACGACCGACGGGGAATTCAAAACGGTTGCTCCTGCGGTATTTGGCGACGAACACATAAAGGATGCAATCGATCCATTATTCTTCCGTCAAACAAATGGACAAGCCCGCTACACCACGATCCTGGGCTTTGGCTCCGACCGGAAACTGCTGTTTGTCGCTGAGGCTCCCACGGCCGCGGGCATAGTGATCCGGTCAGCAGATCCGGCTGCTTCGGAAATACAACCTGCCGACTCTGTCTGGACGAAAGGCGCGACACCAACATGCGCAGTTGCCACCCGGCCCGGGCTTGGCAGCATGCTGCGATGTTCAGTTCCGGTTGTAGTCTATGAACAAACACAAGGCGCACTCGTCGCCGACATAAAACTCGACAGCTTGATTGCCTCGCTGGCAAACACGATCGAGTCGCGATGGCGTAATCCGGATCAGCCACAACCGCCGACAATAGTGATGGTCGTTGACGATGCGGGTGCGATTGTTTACCACACCTACGATGCTTTGAAATATCAACCGGCGCACAGAGCGGTTCCCTATTTTGCGCCGGTTGCGAGAGCAGCGGCATTCGGCGACGATGCGCCCGGAACGTACACGTCTCCCGAAGGCGACACGTGGGTAAGCGGCGCCGCTCCGCTGGTCCCTGGAAAACTTGCGTTAACAGTTGCCAGCAACTACTCGCTCGCGTCGCGGCCGGCGCGACGACTTGGATGGTTCACCATCCTCTCGGCACTGGTCGCGGGTATTGGTGCAACGATTTTTCTTTCTCGCTACTACATGCGCCGGACGGGCAGCATCGATCGTGTCACCGAGGCAGTCGGGGCTATCGCCCAGGGCCAGTATGATCAGCGAATCGATCTACGATCGAGCGACAACCTAAGACCGCTGGTCGACAACGTCGGTTTGATGACGCAGCAACTGCGCGAGCAGCTTGCGCGCGAAGCCGAGTCGCGACAGTTTCAATCGTTCGTTCGTCTTTCCGCGGTGCTTACCCACGATTTGAAGAATTCTATTGAAGCGCTCTCGCTGACCGTTTCAAACATGGAGCGTCATTTCGATAACGCGCAGTTCCGTGCAGACGCAATGAAGACGTTGCGCGACGCGACCGAGAACTTGAGGTCGCTGGTAACGCGCCTTAGTAATCCGGTTTCAACTTTGAGCGGAGAACATAAGCGGCCGAAACGAGTTGATCTGGTCCCGCTGATTCGGCAGGTTGTTTCGATGACCGCCGCGCAATCTGCGGAGGGTCACGAAATAAAATTCAATCTTCCAGAGCCCCTGTATGCGCTGGTGGATGCCGAACGTATCGAGAAGGTCATCGAGAACCTGATTATCAACGCGCTCGAGGCGATGGCCGGCAAAAAGGGTGTTTTGACGATTGAGGGCGGAGAAACCGAACAGGGGAAAACCTTCTTCAGCGTGACTGATACGGGGGAAGGGATGAGCCGGCGCTTCGTGGAAGAAAAACTGTTCCACCCGTTTGCTACGACGAAAAAGAGAGGCGTTGGCCTCGGGCTTTACACCTGTCGCGAAGTGGTGAGAGCTAATGGCGGGGCGATTGAAGTCGAGTCGGAACGAGGCGCTGGTACAACATTTCGCGTCATGCTACCATCGGCCGAAATCTTCGGCGGCGAAAGTAAACCGCAAAAGCAACCTCTCCGTTAGACTGCCCAGACGTTTCAAGCCGTTCTTCTAATCCGTATTGCGTTTCGACGTGTCTGCCACATGACACAACAGAAAAATCGGAAACAATCGCACGCCAAGGAGATCATCCTGCTCGTCGATGATCACGAGACGGTGCGTCGCGCCTTGTTTTGGACGCTCAACTCTGAGTACCGCGTACTGGAAGCTTCTTCCAGAGCTGAGGCGGAAAATATTCTGGAACATGAGCCGGTTAATCTGGTGATCAGCGACTTACATCTACCTCCCCACCTCGACGAAATCACCGAAGGCCTCGCCATCATCGAAGCTGCTCGCGCGCGGAACCCGCCGGTTCAGGTTGTGGTCATCACCGGCAGTCGCTCGCGCGAGGCAGCGCTCGAAGCAGTCAGGCGAGGCGCATATGGCTTCTTTGAAAAGCCTTTGGACCAGGAAGAGGTTTTGCACATCGTCAACCAGGCAGTTCGCATGCATCGCCTGGAACTCGAGAACGCGCGGCTGCGTGATCAGCTGGTGGGCGCCACTGGTTTTGGCCGTTTGATTGGAACCAGCCAGGCGCTGGAAAAGACGTTGAAACAAGCACGGGCGGTAGCCGACACCAGCGCCACCGTTTTGATCATTGGTGAAAACGGGACGGGCAAGGAGATGATCGCGCGAGCGATTCACGAAGAGAGCCAACGCCGTAATGGTCCATTCATCGCGGTTAGCTGCGCTGCACTTCCGGAATCTCTAATCGAATCGGAGTTGTTCGGACACGAAAAAGGCGCCTTCACCTCCGCGATCACCGCACGAGTTGGCCGGTTTGAGTTGGCCGACGGCGGTACGTTGTTCCTGGACGAAGTGGTTGAGCTAACACCAAACGTGCAGGTGAAACTTTTGCGCGTATTACAAGAGCGCGCTTTTGAGCGCGTCGGCGGCAACAAGACCCTAACAGTCGACATCCGGCTGATTGCCGCGAGTAATCGCGACCTTGAGCGGGCAGTGGCGGATTCAGAGTTTCGAATGGATCTCTTTTATCGTTTGAACGTGGTGCCGTTGGAGTTGCCGCCGCTTCGAGAAAGAAGAGAAGACATTCCCGGCCTGGCCGCACACTTCTCAGCCAAGGCCGCAGAAAAACACAAATTGCCCACCCCGCAGTTGGATCCGTGTTTGATAGATTCTCTGTGCGAGTACGACTGGCCGGGAAACGTGCGCGAGTTGGAAAACATGATGGAGCGCTTGATTCTGCTGGATCGGAAGCCGGTTCTCGGCGTCGAGTTTATTCCTGAGAAAATGCTGAAGGTTGTGGCTGCGCCTGGAGTGCCTTGTGAAACTACTTTCGAAGGAGGCATGGCCGCGGCTAAACGCAAGCTACTGACGGAAGCACTGGAAATTGAAAAAGGAAATAAGGTCGCCGCCGCCAGGCGCCTCGGCATCAGCCGATCGTATCTGCATCGATTGATTAATGAATTTGAACTTTAGTAAGCAACCGCCTTCATAAATGCCAGTTATCTCTACGTTTTTCGGGATCGTAATTCGAATGTTTTTCGCAGATCATCCGCCTCCCCACTTCCACGCTGAGTATCAAGGTGAGAAGGCGACGTTCACATTCAATGGGGACCTATTGGCCGGCAGCATCTCCTCACGCCGTGCAAGAAAACTCATCGAAGAGTGGGCTTCGTTGCATCAGTTCGAGCTCATGTTAAACTGGAAAAACATTGAGAAAGGGCGACCATTGAATCGAATTGAGCCGCTGGAATGACGAAAACAGTTAATTACTTACCGGCAGTTATCAAAGCGAAGCGTCTGAAAGGATTCGTTGTGCAGGTGCGATTCGACGATGGCACCGAGAAGAACATCGATGTCTCTCAGTGGTTCAAGGGGGTTGTCTTTAAACCGATGAAGGATCCTAAGTATTTCGCGAGATTCTTTGTTGAAGGTGGAACGCTCGCGTGGCCCAATGGAGTTGATATCGCACCTGAAGCGCTTTACCAAGCTCTCGATGTAAGAACCACAAAGAACGACAAAGGTGGGCTCAATCCTCGCCGTCGTATGTGAATTTGTCGCTTTTTAAAATGGATCGTCGTCTTCGTCGCTGTTTGCCAGATCGACCCAATAGTTTCTCACTATTGTCCCGGGTGTGTGGTTGAACCCTTCTCGTTTGGAGAGCCCAATTTCACAATCCACACTCCGCTGTTCACGTCGTTGAAGTAGATCAGTCCCTTGTGTGGTTGCGCACCCCAGGTAAACGGCAAGTTAGTTTTGAATCCTTCCGGATCACCAGCCCACAACCGCCCGATTTCCCGTCCCTGACGATAAAGATCTCCGCGCAGCTCTCCTGAAACATCGACCACGCGCCCGCCGCCGTTGTAATAGCCCATGTACATAACATCGTCTTCGACCCACATGTTATGCGCCCCCGCTTCGGGCACCGGATACTCCGCAACTTTGCGCGGCTTGTTGATGTCGGAAACATCAACCACGTGCACAATGCCGCGCACAGGCAGTCGCTTGCGGCTTTGAATGTCGAATATTGGCGGAAACACCTCGTCGCCGATGAATACATAATTCTTGTAACGGAAAACGGAGTGAGTTCCCGCGAGCCATCCATTCCCGTAAAGCTCGTGGTGATTGAAACGCAACTGGCTAACCAACTGCGGCTTCTCTGGACTTCCACCTTTCATACCGTTGCCCACGTCGAGGATAACCAGACCGTCGCGCCAGTAGGCGAGGTAGGCGAGACCGTCCTTTACTTGCAAGTCGTGAAGATAGCGGCCACCAATCGTTTCTCCATCCGGAGTCTTAATTGTCGTCGCGACGTTGTTAGGCACTTCCCAGCGTGCGACCTCTTTCGGGTTCTTCACATCAGCAAAACTAATAACGCGCATTGAACCCGTCGCATCATCTGTCAGATACACGTAGTGGCCATCAACGAACGCGCTGTGAACTCCGCCAGTCACCGTGTCGGTGTATTCGGAAATCAGTTTTGGATGGGCCGGGTTCGACGTGTCGAAGAAGGCGATGCCATTTTTGCGGTTTGAGGCGCCCTCACGCGAGATGACAAGTATCTTTCCATCAGCCGTTGTGCTGATGTCGTTGATGATCCTCGCATCTACTTTGACTGTATCGGTAAGTTTGGGGCTCGTGGGATCGGTGATGTCATAAACCATAAACCGGTCGGAAATGGTGGAGACGTAGGCATGATTACCGATAATCCACTCTTCAGCGGTGGGCGAATCCTTAACGAGAACTCGACCCACAACGTTCAGAGTTCTTTCGGCGTTGCGCGGAGCAACTACCACGGAAGCAACTGCTTCCTGTTGACCACTCGCCGCCGTAATCACGTAGGAACCGGGAAGTTCAGCAACAAAGCCGCCATCCGCGTCAATAGTCGCAGCCGGACCGCTGACGTTCCATCTTACGGATGAGTTATCAGCCTGTCCTTTCCGCGCCTTCACGTTGAACCTTACGACGTCGCCCGTGCGCGCTTTGATCGAACGAGGCTCGATTGACAAACCTTCAAGATCGCTTTTCACGACTGTAATTCGCAAAGGAGTGCTTGTCGCATTTCCTACCGCCGCCTCAACGGTGGTAGTTCCGGGTGCCAGTGCAGTCACGACACCTGCCGCATCGACAGATGCTATGGACGGGTTGGCAACCTTCCACGCGATCTGTGCGTCAGTGCGCGGATTTCCCTGTGCATCGCGCGCGGTGGCCACCGCACCCGTCGAAGCGCCTACGATCATGGTTGGCGCCGCTTGAACATCGATGCTCGCAACTGGACCAGTAGCAACCTTAACCATCATAAACGTGGGCTTGCCGCCGACGAGGACGCCTACCATTACTTCGCCTGGAGCAAAGAACGAAACATTACCCGCCTCATCAACACCGGCGAGATCAAATGGAGCGGCAAACCACGTTGCCGGAGTTACGCTCACGACGTTACCTGCCGCGTCCCGGCCCACGACCGTAAATTTCACTTTCTGACCAACGGCAATGTCCTTAGTCGCTGGCGTAATTTCAACAGTCTTTACAACCGGCGCGGCCGGCGTTGTCGTTGATGTCTGCGCAAAACAAACTGCCGGCACGAGGCCAACGATCATGGTCAAAAGCCACATGAAAACGGTTCTCGGGGATTTGCTCATTACTTTCTCCTGGCGATTTTCTCGGAAATGACCGAAATGATTGGGAAACTATCGAATCTTAGTCAGTGATGCAGTTCATGCGCAAGCGAGTGCAAGGTCGAGTAGCGAGTCAGCTTGATGTTCGATAAGCTTTAGCTTGTCATTGCGCCGCGACAAACTAAAGTTTACCGGGCACACTACGCGAAACCATACTAAGGTCAGTTTGATGCAAAGGTCCCGACAGACATAAGAGTTTCAAATATGGCTGACATTCAACAGCGGCTGCCGGAAAACGTTCCAGGCGATTTCTACGTGGATGCGACCTGCATCGACTGCGACACGTGCAGCCAACTGGCGCCAGCAATCTTTCGCGACCACGGTGACCAATGCAGCGTCCATCGGCAACCCGAAAGTGATGATGAGGTGCGCCTGGCGATGATGGCCCTCGTCGCCTGTCCAACTGGATCGATCGGTTCCATTGATCATCACGATGCGCACATTGGCATTGACGCGTTTCCAATGCATCTGGCCGACAACGTGTATTTCTGTGGGTTCACTTCGGAACAGAGCTTCGGTGGTTGGAGTTATCTCGTGGTGCGTTCTCAGGAGCAAGGTGGAAATGTGCTCATCGATTCGCCCCGGTTCGCGACGCAACTCGTGAAGCGCATTGAAGCAATGGGCGGAGTGAGTCGCATGCTGTTAACGCATCGCGACGACATCGCTGACCATGAACGCTTCGCGACTAAGTTTGGTTGTGAGCGAATCATGCATGCTGACGATGGCGCCCAACGCGTGGGCGCGGAACGAATAATCGAAGGCCACGAACCTGTAAACATCGATCAGGATTTCACGGCGATTCCCACTCCCGGCCATACCCGGGGTCACATGGTTTTCTTGTACCGGAACCGATTTTTGTTTACTGGCGACCACCTCGCCTGGTCGAAACAACGGAACACGCTAACTGCTTTTCGCAGTGTCGCCTGGTATTCGTGGTCCAAACAAACAGAATCGATGGCCCGGTTGTTAAATTTCGATTTTGAATGGGTCTTGCCCGGCCATGGCGAGTTGCATCACGACACAAAAGACAACATGCGGTATCATCTCCAGTCTTGTATCACCTGGATGAAAGCCATTCGCTAGTAGCCTCGGTGCCGCGTGAGGCAAGTCCTTAACAATTCCGACGAAGAATGAGGTAGAAGATGAATCGAAACCAAAAGATTGCTTTGGGCTGTGGAGGCGCCGGATGCCTCGGGTTGATCGTGCTGGTGGTCGCCGTAATTGCGCTGTCGGCGGCGGGCTACCTCGCCCTTCCCGGTACCAGCAATTACAATTACAACTCGAATCGGAATTCCAACTACAATTCAAATCTCAATAGGAATTACAACTCAAACACTAACACTAATTCCTCGGACGACGTCTCGTCTTCGCTGTCTGACGACGACAAGCACAAACTGTTTCAAGCCGCAGGCATGACCAAAGACAACGCTCTCATCCTTCGCGTGCTCCGGAAGCTCGGCTTTGCCAGCGGCACCGGCCCGGAATATGAGCAGTTTGTGAAGGATCACTTCAGATGGGCCATGAACAATCTGACGTTCATACAATCGGTGAACACTCCAGAAACGGCTCGCGCTTACGTTGAGGAACATCTCGACGACTGACGTGTGAGACTCGAATCTCTCGGACAATCATTCTACGGCGCGTTAGCGCTCCGGGATGTGAACAGCTGATTAGGTGAAATAGGCACGCGTGCGGTTTCGCGTGCCTTTTGTTATGTTTAGCAGGTCCGTTGTCAGTTGTCCGTAGTCAGTTGTAAATGATGCTGGCGACGGATGATTCACAACGGCTTTTTTATGGACCCACAGCGCATCCGCAATTTTTCCATTATCGCCCACATCGATCACGGCAAATCCACGCTCGCCGATCGGCTCCTGGAGCTGACTGGCGCCGTAACCGGTCGCGACATGTCGGCCCAGGTGCTCGATGACATGGACCTCGAGCGCGAGCGCGGCATCACGATTAAGTCGCATGCAGTGCGACTGGATTACCAAGCCCGCGATGGCCAGTCGTTTGTTTTGAATCTGATCGATACTCCGGGCCACGTGGATTTCTCCTACGAAGTTTCCCGTTCACTTTCCGCTTGCGAGGGAGCGCTGCTGATCGTTGATGCGTCGCAGGGCGTGGAAGCACAAACACTCGCGAACACATATCTCGCGATCGAAAACAACCTCGAACTGATCCCGGTTATCAACAAGATCGATCTGCCGGGTGCTGAACCCGAAAGAGCGATTGAGCAAATCGAACACTTCATCGGACTCGAGACGCACAATGCGATCCTGACGAGCGCCAAGACCGGTGAAGGCGTTGCTGACGTGCTCGAGGCAATCGTTCGAGAAGTTCCGCCACCCAGCGGCAACGCCGACGCACCTTTGAAAGCCCTGATCTTCGACTCGTGGTACGACTCCTACCGCGGCGTGATTGTTCTCTTCCGCGTCATCGATGGATCCATCCGGCCCGGAATGAAGATTCGGTTTTTTAATACCGGGCGCGACTACCAGGTTGAAACTCTCGGAGTTAACCGGCCGCGGCCAACCCCGATCGATAAACTCGGCGTCGGCGAAGTCGGTTTTCTCACAGCTTCAATAAAAGCAGTTGCTGACGTCCAGATCGGCGACACGATCACCGAAGCCGCGCGTCCTACAACTGAACCGTTCCCGGGATTCCAGGAGATAAAACCGATGGTGTTTGCCGGGTTGTATCCGGTGGACACAAATCAATACGAAGAACTGCGCGATGCTCTCGACAAGCTGCGGCTAAACGACGCGTCGTTTTTCTATGAGCCCGAATCATCAACGGCACTGGGGTTTGGTTTTCGTTGTGGCTTTCTCGGTTTGCTCCACATGGAGATTGTCCAGGAACGTTTGGAGCGCGAGTTTAATCTCGATTTGATCACGACTGCGCCCGGCGTCCGCTACGTCGTGACCACGACCGACTGCGAAGTGAAGGAAATCGATTCGCCGGCAAAAATGCCCGACCCGGGACGCATTGTTAAGATTGAAGAGCCCGCGATTCGCGCGACGATCCTCACGCCCGACGATCATCTGGGCGGAATCCTACCGCTGTTGGAAGAAAAGCGCGGCGTTCAGAAGGGTTTTGAATACATTACGGCCAATCGCGTCATGCTCACTTATGAACTGCCGCTCAATGAGATAGTCCTCGACTTCTATGACCGGCTGAAATCAGTATCACGCGGTTATGCTTCGCTCGACTACAACTTCGCCGGCTACTGGGAGAGTGATCTGGTGAAGCTTGACGTGCTTGTTGCCGGCGAGCCTGTCGACGCGCTCTCGTTAATCCTTCATCGCGACACGGCCCAGTCAAAAGGTCGCGCGCTCGCAGAGAAGATGAAGCAGTTGATTCCGCGACAGTTGTTTGAGGTGCCGATCCAGGCGGCCATTGGCAACA
Organism: Pyrinomonadaceae bacterium; assembly: GCA_963730985.1. Taxonomy (GTDB): domain Bacteria; phylum Acidobacteriota; class Blastocatellia; order Pyrinomonadales; family Pyrinomonadaceae; genus PSRF01. Next base: position 791,730 of record CAVSTX010000001.1, on the reverse strand, counting down.
AAGTGATCGCCAGGGAAACTGTGAAAGCGCTCGGCAAAAACGTCATTGCCAAATGTTATGGTGGCGACATTACACGCAAGCGCAAGCTTCTTGAAAAACAAAAAGAAGGCAAGAAGCGAATGAAAAAAGTTGGGCGCGTAGAAATTCCGCAGGAAGCTTTTCTGGCCGTGTTGAAGGTGAACGATTAATCCCGACAACCCGTTACCGCCCACGGTCTGTTTGGCCCACACGCATCGTTAGCTGCCGACAGCAACCTGCATCTGTTGCGCTCTCAGATCCAGGCGGAAATCAGAGACGAGCAAGATGGACCACTTTGAGTTCCGCGGACATATATTGACGCCTGCAAAGTCGGCATGCTAATTTCAAGGCCGCAGTCCCCCAAACAACCAGCAGGTTAAAACGCTCGTCAGCGGGTGTAACTTTCCTTAAGACCAGCTTCAATTTGCCATGATTTCTATCCGAACTAAGTCTTTCCCTTTAGTTATTTCCCTGCTCGCAATGGTCCTGTTGATTGGACCGTCAGTGACGTCTGCGCAGCAAGGGCAGAAACGCACTTCACAAGCAGCCAAACGAAAACCTGCTCCCAAGCTGTCGTTGGTTGTGACGCCGGGCGATTTGCTCGCGTTGTCAGTGAAGGCGGACAAGGTGCCGCTTAAGATTGTCGGCGCTGAACTTTCAAAGAAGTTGAAGGTGCCGGTGTTGCTTGGTCCATCAGTCGAGAATTGGGAAGTGACCGTTGATTACAAAGAGATGCCGCTGGAGCCGGCGCTGCAACTGATCGCGCCCAGAGTGTTCATTGACTACGAGGTAAACCAGTCGCCCGGCGGTCAGCCACGCGCGGTCGGCATCTATCTCAACGGTCAGGATGATCCGGATCCTGCAATCAATGCAGTTGTTTCCAACAGATCTGAAGCAATCCTTTTCGAAGGAAATACCGAAGACATGACCCAGACGGTGACGACTAAACCGGAAGAGCTTCGGGTCGTGTTTGAGAAGAACGCACTAACGGTTGAAGCCAAACAACAGCCGCTGACCGTAGTCGCTTACCGAATCGCGTCAGAGATTGGGATCCCGCTGGAATTAAAATGGGAAACAAACGACATCATCGACGTTAATTTCACCAGCCTGCCTTTGGAAGAGGCAATGTCGCGGCTATCACCGCAGGTACGGTTATTCGTCCGTGCCAACTTGCAAAATGTTCAACGAACGCCTTTTCGTATGGTGGTGGTCCGGCCCGAAAAGTCATCGTAGTTTGAATTGCAATCAAACCCACCCGGCGAATAACTTCTTGCCGGTTCAAAACACTGAGAATAAGATACGCATCACATTCCTGAGGAGGCCTGAACTTGACGACTAAACCTGAAGCCACTAGCGCTACCGAACCGTTGCAAACCATATCAGCCGAAACTGAGGCAATTGAGTCCGGTAAGAAGGCGTTTGTCGAACCCCAACTTTCTGACCCCGTTGATGTATTGGAAGCCACCACGTTCTTCCAGGTGGCAACCAGCGGCGTCACCCTTCCATAGGTTGTCCTCAAGACCCGCACAAATTAATCTGGTTACTGTTTCAGTGGATCCACGGCCAGCGCTTCAAACGTTCTATGAAGTTGCTGGTCGTGTTCTTTTGGTCCAGGCGGAAACCGACACGCTGGCATTGGCAGTGTCGAAGTTGTTTTCCGGTTGGTTCGTCGATTTACTCGAAATTGATGGTGAGCGTGCAGCTGACGCCGTGATAACGATGAGGAGTGGAACATCGACGATCAGACCAGCACCCTTGCTCGCGCCCGCATTCGAACTTGCACAAGACGGTATGTGTTATACGGATGGGACGAATTTCCAACTCGAGTTTGATGGTTCTCGCGTCTCATTCAGCGGAACAAGTCACGCAGTGGATATTTGGGTCAACGAGAATCACGCTCCGGACGCTGCCATCACGAGGTATGTCATCTCGCAAGCATTCTCAGCTGTTCTCCGACGGAGCGGATTATTCGAGCTTCATAGTGGTGCCGTCGTCGCGCCTGGAGGTTCGCATGCTGTGCTGATCGCCGGTTCGTCTGGCAGCGGCAAATCAACGTTGACGTGGCAATTAGCCGCGTCTGGTTGGGCTTATCTGTCTGATGACGCGGTGTTGCTCGCGAATGCGGATAACGGAGTTGAGTGCAGCGCGTTGCGTCGTTTCTTTGCTTTAAGAGCTCAAACCATTGCCGCAGTGGGCGTTCCCGGCGAAATTCAAAACAGCTCCGGTGCGGAGAAAAAGCGGTTTACGCCGGAGCAATACTTTCCGGAACGCCAGGTTCGATGCGCTTCTCCGCGGTCCATTTTCTTTCCAATGATTACTCATGAGTTGCGTACCACGGTGGAACGACTGAGCGCTGCGGAAACAATGACGCGGCTTTTGCGTTTGTGCCCCTGGGCCAGTTACGACAAGCCGGTAGCCGGGGACTACCTGGGGATTCTGGCTAAGTTAGCGAAACAATCCACCAGCTTCGAATTAAACGCGGGGACTGATTTACTTGGTGATGATAATCGCGCGTCAGAAGTGCTACTGGCGCACGCTGAGTGATGGGAAGGCAAACCGACGCGCGAACTAAGATCAACAAACGAATGACTGAGTCTGCAACACAAATCGCGCCTTCGGATCGATTGGATGTAGCGCAGCTTGTGTCGTGGTTACCAATTGACGCGAGTGTTCAAAATGGACAACCGGTCATTGAATGGATGGATATGAGCGGCGTCAGATTGGTCGATCCTTTCTTCGCTGAAACCGTCAGTCGGGTAAGGAAAGACCGTGTGAATCAATCCACGATCACGACGGACTTCGAGACGTTACTCGAATTGGAAAAGCTTACTGATAGTGTCGCGCCTACGGGTTTCATATTTCATTCGTCGCGCTGTGGTTCAACGCTACTTGTCAACGCGTGCCAGCGTGTGGCCGGTTCGATAGTTATTGCTGAAGCCCCAGCCGTTGACAAAACGATCAGCCGCTTCTTTACGTTCAGTGAAAACGATCATGCGAAGGTACAGATCTATCCAGTGTTTGTACGTGCGATCGTTGCCGCTCTGGCCCAACGTCGTTTTGATGACGAGCGCCGGTGCTTTGTAAAGTTTGCCGCCACGAGCGCGCTTCAGTTTTCACACATCAGGAAGCTCTGGCCAAATGTGCCTTCGGTCTTTTTATACCGCGACCCGGTTGAAACGATCGTTTCAAACATGTCCACCGTGCCCGACTGGCTAAGGGTCGAAACTAATCCCGACATTGCGGCCGCAATCGTGGGTGTTGCGCATGACGAACTGCGGGCGATGAGTGTTGAAGAATACTGCGCGCGTGCGTTGGGCCAGTACTATTCCGCCGGCCTGCAAATGGCTGAATCAGGAACGATGTTGGTGAATTATTCTGAGTTGAGTGGCGACTCGTTGTTGAAGTTACTCGAATTTTTTTGTGTGGAACCTGACGCCGAAGAAACGAGCGCGATTATTGAAGCCGCGCGCTTCTATTCGAAAGACTCAAATCATCAACGCTATTTCCGTGACGACAGTCAGGCCAAACAATCCGGAGCGTCCGATTTCGTCAAGGCTGCTGCGGGAAAATGGGCTATTCCTGCATATGAGCGCTTGACGGAATTTCACACGACCAGCTGCCGCAACCGTCTTAATTAATAATCACATTCTTTTGAGGAAAGAAAAATGCAATCAACGAAAACGACGCCCGCGCCAGAAGTCATATTTACTCATTTCGAAGATCAGGAAGGGATACTGGTCGACTTAAATACCAAACAGTATTACCGGCTAAATGAGACAGGCGCGCTCGTCTGGAAAGGTCTTGAAGGAGGCCGCACAGTCGATGACATTGTGGCCGAGTTGCAAAATAATTATGACGTAGGTTCCGAGCACGCAACTGCAAGCGTGACGCGCCTCTTGCGCGAGCTGGAAACAAACAAACTTGTTAAGACTGAATAGCTTAGGTGACTCGAATCAAAAGCGATTTTATTGACGAGTTGCAAAACTTCGTGGTAGTTTCGCGCAGTCCCGTAATTCCTCAATAAAATTTTTCCCGACGACGTTTCGATGATCGAATCGGAACGCCCCGTGGCCGTTTAAACTAAGGAGAACCGACTAATGCGTACTCTTCGATCTTGTCTGCCCAAAGTTTTAGTGTTGCTCATTGCTTTCTTTGCTTTCGCGGTCGTATCAGTTCCGATAGCTTCTGCTCAATTGATCATTAGCGAGTTTCGAGTTCGCGGACCCAACGGCGCCAACGATGAGTTTATTGAGCTCTACAACAATAGCGGCGCGGATCACACGGTCGCTGGCGGAGGGACCGGTTATGCAGTTGCAGCCTCGAATGGCGTGGCGCGCTGTGTCGTTCCCAACGGTACGGTCATTCCAAATCGCGGCCACTATCTTTGCGTAAACTCCGTCGGTTACTCGCTCGCATCGTATCCCGCCGGCAATGGCACGACCGCAACGGGTGATGCGACATACACCACAAACATTCCCGACAACGCCGGGATTGCGATTTTTAACACCAGTGTAGCGGCCAGTTTCACCCTTGCGAACAGGCTTGACGCTGTTGGCTCCACGTCTGAAGCCAACACTCTCTATAAAGAAGGCACTGGCTATCCGGCACTCACTCCTTTTTCGATCGATTACTCGTTTTACCGCGATGATTGCGGTAAAAGTGGATCAATCACAACGTTTGGCCCGTGCCCAATCACCACGCCAAAAGACACTAACAATAATGCTGCCGACTTTATTTTCGTCGACACTAACGGCACATCGGCGGGGGCAGGCCAGCGTCTCGGTGCGCCCGGCCCGGAAAATTTAAGCAGTCCTATACAACGCAATGCCAGCTTTACATCCGACTTGCTTGACCCATGCGTCGCCCAGGCGTCACCTCCAAATCGAGTTCGTGACTTCACTTCAGATCCTGCCAATAATTCAACGTTTGGTACGGTGGATTTTCGTCGCACCATCATCAACAACACCGGAGGTAACGTAACGAGGTTACGATTTCGCATTAGCGACCTGACAACTTTTCCCGCACCGTCCGGTATTGCGGACCTGCGGCCACGAACTTCGACCGCGGTCGTGGTAACGGTTGATCGAGCGCCATGTGGTTCAGGAACCAGCAATGTCACCGTGCAGGGCACTACCCTCGAACAACCACCATCTCAGCCAAACGGAGGCGGTTTTAATAGCACTTTGTCGGCAGGTACTGTCACGCTGGCTACTCCATTGGCCAACGGGGCATCCATTGATATTCGGTTCCTTTTGGGCATACAGCAGAACGGCTCCTTTAAACTGTGGATGAATATTGAAGCGTTGCCGTAACCCGCTGTCGGATCGTTGTTTTCAAGTGAGGGGCAGGTTTGGACAACCTGCCCCTCGATGTTTCGCTCCACCTGCTATCCTATTAACACCTTCTGTAACCGCCCATGGTTAACGAAATCGAAAGACAGTTTGTCTTGTGCTGCTTGCGCGGATCGATCGGTGAAGCTCGCTCGTTGATCCATCGCGGCTTAGACTGGAATGCTGCACTTGACGTCGCGCTTCAGCAACGAGTGATGCCGTCTGTTTACCGTAAACTAAGTACGGTATTAGCTTCAGAAGTTCCGGCAGTTGAACTCCAAAGATTTCGTGAACACTACGAGGCTAATGCGGTGAGAGATGTCTATCTGACTGCGGAGTTGCGCCGGCTGCTCACGATTTTTGAAGAAGCGGGCATCGATTCCATTCCATACAAAGGGCCCGCTCTCTCCACACTTATTTCGGGAAACATCCACTCCGAACAGCTCGCTGACCTGGACATAATCATTCGTAAACGTGACTTCAAACTCGCAAGCGATTTACTCGCTGCTCAAGGCTATGAGCCACACTTTAAGCTGCGGGAACCGGATGAAGGAGCTTTCCTGCGATTAAGTTACGTTCAACTGTTTCGGCGCGAACGCGACCGCACGCTGGTGGAGTTGCATTGGCAGATCGCGCCGCGATTTTTTATTCCACCATTTCTTGACGACCAATTCTGGAGTCGGATCGGCCAGACAGACCTGCTGGGTAAAACCGTCAACTTGCCTGCGACCGAAGATATGTTCCTGATGCTTTGCATTCACGGCGCGAAAGACATGTGGGAACGTTTGAAGTGGATTTACGGTCTATCTGAGTTCATCATCGCCCGCCCTGACCTTGATTGGTCCAGCGTTTTCGCCCGCGCGGAAGCGTTAGGACTTTATCGCATTGTGCTACTTGCGCTCCGGCTGGTCCACGATATCCTGCAAACACCGTTACCCGAGGACGTGCAGCAAAGAGTCAACGATGATGACATGGCGGCGCGCCTTGCTTCGGAAGTAAGGCAACTGGTGTTCGCTGGTCCGCCCACATTGAAGCAGCGAATTTTTTTTCACTTGCGCGTGCGAGAACGCCTGCGTGATCGCGTCCGCTATTTAGTGCTCTTTGCGACAACAACGACCCCCGTTGATTGGGCCGTGCTTCCGCTTCCGCCTTCGCTTTCCTTCGCCTATCTATTAACGCGGCCGATCCGCCTTTTCAAAAAATACGTGCTCAAGGCATCGAATGCGCGCGCTGAAAAGCCCGCCAACTTCTGATCTATGATCACCGGCCGCGACATCGTTTACATCTCGAGCATCGAATGGAATTTTTTGTGGCAAGGCCACCAGGAGATTGCACTCAGGTTAGGCGCGGCCGGCAACCGTGTCTTGTATTTAGAAAACACGGGCGTCAGAGCACCTCGGCTTCGGGACGCCAGCCGGGTAGCAAGGCGCTTGCGACGCTGGGCCGGTTCGGCACGATCGCAGGGAGTGAGAGAAGTTGCGCCGAACATTAATGTTTGTTCGCCACTCGTGATGCCTCCTTTCGGCTCGCAATGGCGGCGGATGGCTAACCAACTCGTCTTCTTGCCGGCGTTGCTACGAGTGATCCGGCAGCTGGGGATGCGGGATGTAATCGTTTGGACTTATCTTCCCAACGACACAGCGGTGCACTTAATCAAAGCACTGAGATCCGAGACCGCCGCAGTGGTTTATTACTGTGTTGCCGATTTCTCTCAACTGACGCCGCATGTGGCGGAGCTTCAAGCTAGCGAGAAACAAATCGTAATGGACAGCGACGTAGTATTTGCCAACTGTTCAGCGATCGCCAAACGGTTCGCTGGTTGGAACCAGAATACTCACGTGTTCCCGGTGGGCGTGAATCTCAAAGCATTTCCACTTGAGACGACTAACGGCCTCGGTGTGCCTGCGTCAAATGGACATCGCATTCTGGATAAGACTTCTGCGGCGTTCGTTGCCTCATTGCCACATCCGATTATCGGCTATGTTGGCGGCATGCACCGGCACGTTGATTTCGAGTTGATTCGATCGATGGCGCTGTCCCGGCCCGATTGGTCGTGGGTCTACGTCGGCGCAGCTCAAGCCGACGTCGAGCAACTCGCGGCGCTGCCAAACGTTTACCTCATGGGCCAAAAACCTCACGAGGAGCTCGTTCATTATATTCGCCAGTTTGACGTGTGCACTGTGCCCTATCTAAGAAGCGGTTACACGGAGACTGTCGTCCCAACCAAAATTAATGAATATCTGGCCGTCAGTAAGCCCGTGGTTTCAACAGCGATTCCTACAGTCTCTGAGTTTAATGACGAGCACAAAGTCTTGATTACTACTGAGCCAAAGAACGATCAGTTTCTAAGCGCGATAGAGAACGCGATGGCCCTTCCGAAAGACGAAAGCACGTTGGCGCAACGTCGCAGAGTGGCTGGGCAGAACGACTGGGGCGTGCGATTTAATGCAATGTGCAAGTTGATTGAAACCCAACTCGAACAAAAGAAGCGCGCAAACTGATTTTGGCTTGAGATTACGAGCGAGGATTACGCGGGCGGAAGTGACGCAGTATTCAAATCAAATGCTTCGCTTGACGGGAACGTATAGGTAATCTTGTAGTTCGGGGTGGCAGTTTCCAGAATGGGTTCACCGTCCGCTTCCAACCACGCATGTCCATCAATTCCGCCGGCGACGTCAGGCCGAACCCCAAAAACAATGCGCGTGGCAATCCCATTCAGGGCCAGATAGCGATGCAGAATAGCAGAACGCTTCCAACAGTTTGGCTTGAAAACAAAGACGTTCGTATTTAGGAGTAGATCTATTGCACGGGCCAATTTTTGTGGAGCGTCGAGAGAAGCCTGAGTTTGTCGTGGTTTGCCGGCAACGATCTTTAACGCTGACGGGAGAGGCCGCAGCCGTACGAGCGCGGAGAGGATGCAGACCCAGGCTGCCATCCGGCTGATCAGTAGCGCTTCGCGCGGATCGATAATCGCCCGGCGAATTCCTCTCATCAAAATGTGCGCGACGCGGTTCATGATCGAATTTTACACGCTAAGCTGCTCGTGTGCGACCGGCAGCCTGCTGCTTTGTTCCCGATATGAATTAAGCTAAATTGTTCAACAGGCCATTCCATTTCACTTCGTCTTTCAGCCAATTCTTCAAGGAGTTACCTGAAATGAAACGCTTCGTTATCATCATCGCGATTTTTCTCCCCGCTGCGACAGTCGCATTCGCTCAGCACTCAGATCATGCCAAACCAGTTGAGACAAGAGCTGCTTCACGCGTCGCCGGCATGGGCTCGCACCATCATCCGGTTTCAACCACGAATGCCGAAGCGCAAGCATTTTTCGATCAGGGCCTCAGTTTTGTTTACGCGTTCAATCACGACGAGGCCATTCGATCATTCAAACGCGCTGCCGAGCTTGATCCCAAGCTGGCCATGGCCCATTGGGGTGTCGCACTCGCGCTTGGTCCAAACATCAACCTCGACGTCGATCCTGAACGTGAGAAAGCTGCGCATGAGGCGGCACAGATGGCGTTAGCGCTTGCAGTTAACGCGCCGGAGAACGAACGCGCGTACATCGAGGCACTTGTGAAACGGTATTCGATTGCTCCCGGCGCCGACTTAAAGAAGCTCGCTGTTGATTACAAGAATGCGATGGGAGAAGTGGTCAAACGTTTTCCAGACGACCTTGATGCCGCGACTCTCTACGCGGAGTCAGCGATGAACCTGCGGCCGTGGCAACTTTGGACGGCGGACGGGAAACCAGCCGAAGGAACCGAGGAAATCGTTGCCGTTCTGGAATCGGTGTTGAGACGCGACCCAAACCACTTCGGGGCCATTCATTATTACATTCACGCAGTCGAGGCTTCTCGCAATCCGGAACGCGCGCTTGCGTATGCGCCTAAACTCTCGACTCTCGTGCCGGCAGCGGGCCACCTGGTCCATATGCCCGCGCACATCTACCACCGCACTGGTGATTACGAAGCCGCCGCCGTTAGTAACAAAGACGCAGCCAAGGCCGATGAAGACTATATCCGGGCAAGCGGAGCCAAGGGCGTTTACCCGTTAATGTATTACAGCCACAACCTGCATTTCCTGGCGGTGGCTCACAGCGCCGCGGGCCGGTTTGCTGATGCCATGACCGCCGCAAAACAACTTGAGAATCATATTAGTCCGAATCTGAAACAGATGCCGATGCTGGAAGGGTTCATGTTGGTCTCACCGCTCATCCTGGTCCAGTTTCAGCGTTGGTCAGATATCGAAAAAGTGCCGGCACCTGACGCATCACGTCCGGCGCTCAAGGCCATTTGGCATTTTTCTCGCGGGATGGCTTATGAAGCGAGCGGAAAAACCGCTGATGCCGAACGAGAATATGCAGCGATGATGGAAATGCAGAAGGCGGTCCCCGCAGATGCGAATTTTAATCTGAACAGCGCCGCCAAGGTCTTGTCGATTGGGCAGAACGTTTTAGGCGGCCGCATTGCACTTCGGAAAGGTGACACGCGGTCAGGACTCGAGCAGTTGCGCAAAGGAGTCGAACTTGAGGACTCACTTAACTACGACGAGCCGCAGGCGTGGTTTTTGCCGGTGCGGATCTGGCTCGGTGGTGCGCTGATGAAAACCGGCGACTATGCTGGAGCCGAACAAGTCTTTCGGGCCGACCTCGAGCGCAACAAGCGACACGGCCGCTCGTTATTCGGTCTGATGGAAGCACTTAAGGCACAACAAAAACCTTACGCGGCGGCGTTTGTAAAACGCGAATACGAGAACAGTTGGAAGAATGCCGATACGCAGTTGACGATCGAAAATCTGAAGAACTGACGCGAGTGAACATGGACCATACCGATCAGGTATTACGATTTTGAAAGAGGTAATCATTTTTTGCGACGGCTCAAGCCTCGGCAACGGGCAAGTCTCGACGCGTGCGGCAGCTGTAGCGCTGCTTGGCTATAAGGGTGTCTGGCGCGCGGTCGGTCGATACCTCGGACAGGCAACGAACCAGCAGGCGGAAGTTGCGGCTGCGGCGCTCGGTCTTGAGTCGTTGCGTGAAGAGTGTCAAGTTCAACTGTTTACTGACTCGCGCTACGTCGTTGAAACCATGACGGGACGTTTTCGCCGCAAGACAAACCACGAATGGTGGCGCCGACTTGACGACGCGGCCGGCAGGCATAAGGTGACATGGCGCTGGACGCGAGGACACGACGGGCATCTGATTCAGGAAGCTGCCGATCGCGCGGCAAGACGCATTGCCGCGGACGGAGCCGTCAACGAGGAAGTACTCAGAAACGCCATCGACAAGGTAGGAGATTGCGACCCTCAGGAACTCGCGGAAGCAGCAATGTCCCCCGAATAGCCCGCTTTGAAAATGGTGTTCCGGGCTCGTGCCCTAATTCGCTTTCCGATTACTTCCTCTCTATAATTCGGCCTTCTGTTTCCCGAGTGTCCCCGGAAACCAAGAATCCCAGTTACATGAGTTTTGTTTATTTATGCCTGTTGCGGTCTCCCACCTCGCTCGCGCTGCGGCGTCTTTTTGCCTTGGCGGGGCTGCTTTTCCTCTACTTATCGTCCTTCACTATGGCTGTGGCGCAACCACCGGTTGGTTGGCAGTGGCAGAATCCTCTACCGCAAGGCAATGCTATCAACTCCATCAGGTTTGCCGATGAACGACATGGATGGGCCGTGGGCGGTGACGGAGCAATCCTCCGAACTCGCAACGGTGGCTTCGATTGGGACACGCAACTGGCTCCGGTAAATACCACGCTTTACGGATTGTTTGCGAAGACCAAAACGCGCGCCGTTATTTCAGGCGCAAGCGGCGTGATTTTGACAACCACGAACGGTGGCAACAAATGGATCCGGCGTATTACCGGCGTCAGGGACCATCTGTTTGCCGTTACGTTTGCTCCTGGTGATCCATTGCACGGGTGGGCCACCGGAACCTTCGGCGCGATTGTCGCAACGACCGATGGCGGCATCACCTGGAAGGCCCAAAAAAGTCCGACGGACGCTCATCTTTTCTCTGTCGCATTCATTGACGCCAAAACGGGGATCGCCGTCGGCTCGCGCGGAACAATCCTGACCACTAACAACGGCGGTGCGGACTGGAAACAACATTCATCTCCCGACAAAGGATTGTTGACGGGTGTGGCGTTCGCTTCGCAACAGAGAGCTTTTGTTGTGGGATACAGGGGCACCATCCTTCAAACCGACGATCGCGGCGCGTCCTGGAAACGTTTGAATTCACTGGTCGCAACTGATCTTTTTTCAGTCGTCTTCACTGATGAAAATCATGGGTGGGCCGCAGGCGACAATGGTGTCATCCTGACGACTGGCGACGGTGGATCAATCTGGCTTCCAGTCAACATCCGCACGGAACCAAAACTTACAACCCTTCATTTCGCGGACGAGAACCTCGGTTGGGCGGCCGGCGCCGACGGCTTAGTGGTTCGCACCGACGACAGTGGCTTGTCGTGGCGACGCCTGACTGAAGGTGGGCGTGAAGATCTGTCTGACATTTTCTTTATCAGCAACTCTGACGGATGGGCCGTCGGCGCGCGCGGCAAAATTTTATTCACAAGTTCGGGCGGCAAAAATTGGACAGTCAGGCCCTCCGGCACGCCTAACCGGCTAAACTCCGTTAAGTTCATCAATCAAAAGCTCGGAATCATTGTCGGTGATCGGGGCACTGTTTTGCGATCAATAAACGGAGGTGCAACGTGGGCGAGGATTCCGGTTGAGGCGAAGGAAGATCTTTTCAGCGTTGATCTGGTCACGCCGGAGATCGGTTGGGCTGTGGGCTCGCGTGGTGTCGTTCTCCGGACTGACGATGGCGGCCAAACGTGGCGTCTGCAACCATCGAACACGCTTAGTTGGCTCGAGGACGTAAGTTTTCTCGACACGAATCGGGGCGTTGCAGTCGGGTCGAACGGAACGATCCTCAGAACTGAGGACGGCGGTGAAACCTGGAAACGCGTTGATAAGAACTTGAAAGAATGGCTTTACGCTATCGCGTTTGCTGACATGGTCAGAGGTTATGCAGTGGGCGCAAAGGGAGTTATTCTACGCACCGATGATGGTGGGCTTAACTGGAAGGACGTTGAAAGCGGCCTTAATACTAATCTGTTTGCCGTCGGAGTTGCGACGCGCGACGATGTCCTGGTAACAGGCGATCAGGGGAGAGTGATCCACAGTAGCGACGCGGGACTGTCCTGGCAGGTACAACCGACAATTACTAGCTCGGCGTTGTTCTCCGTTGCTTATCGCGGCGGATTTAACTTGTGGCTAGCTGGCCGTGGCGGGGCGATCATTCGACGCACTGATCCCATTTCAACCGTCAGCATCCCCACGCCACGATTGCCGCCTGCTCTGCGCGGTGGACCATCGAAAACTCAATCACAGAATGCTGAAATTGACGACGGTGACATACCGCGAGCTGTTCCGCGATTACAAAAACCCGCCCGGCCCTGATCGCAACGTCGAGGGTTTTTCCCGGAGTTGTACGCTCAGACACTGGTCACGGGTTCTGAGAATCAAGCTCGCTAACCAGGAAAACGTCCCAAGCCCAACGTGCGATGTCACTTCCAGGGGTACCGTTGACTTTACCTCGATACCTAAATCGATTTCCGTGCTCGTCCGTGCGTTTCGACTCTTTGTATTTTAGGTCGATCGTCGTGAGGTCCAACTCCGATAATGTATGAAGTTCAATCGGCTCAGAGATACCGTTGTGATTAACGTCTTGCCACACCCTTAGAAACGAGAAAACTGCGTCACTATTATCGATGACACCATCGGCATTACCCCCAACAATTGGCTTGTCAAACTCGGCGAGCGCCAGGAAACCATTTTTTTCCATACCAGCAGGAAGCGCAGACTGAGGTGTGAAGTTACCGAACAGCTCGGCACCGCTATCGATCAGGGAGTTTCCGTTTCGGTCTAGTGCCAACCAACCGTCGTCGCTACTGGCCTCGGACCAAGCTCGGCGTTCAGCGTGGCCGTCGCTATCAAGATCGAAGTCGACTCCACCCACACCATCCGTAAGTGCCAGACCATTGCCCTTTACATCAAGCATGATCGGCGTACCGCAGCACACCGTTCCATCAGGTGTTGGAACGCAACATTCGCCACCGTCACGAGGCTCGCACGAAGCTGTAACGAAGTTCCAGAACAAGCCCGATTCACATTCATCCACGCACGATGGCAAGAAACAAACACCAGGCGGCAGGGGAACACTACAATTGAAAAACATCGGGAAATTAAATTCAAGAGGGACAACATCGGATGGATCACAACCCTCAGCGGAAACATACACGTGTACACTCCGACCGCTCGGAAGGTCCACACCGGTGCCGCGGCATCGTAGTTTAGTTGTAGTACTGTCAACAATTACGTCATTTAACACCCACGAATAAGTACAATAGGCTCGCTCGTAGCAAAGAGCGCCCATTATTACGAAATAGCCATCGGATGAGTAGCAAAGTGCTCCTCCCTCACACATTGCGCCAAGCCCACCGCCGCCGGGCGGCATCAAAGCGGCGTCCGTACAACCAGCTACCAGAACTATTTCACTAGCCCAACTGGCCCTGATCAGGAAGCACGTAAATAAGAAACCCATTCCGGCCAGGAGTACTAAATTTTGGAGTATCGTTCGACTGCGCCCAACGGTAAAGACGATCTGCGTTAATGTCTCCATCTTTTATCCTCGTCAGGACAACCGCGGACTGATCGTGAAGATTCCTTTGCGAATCGTTGAAATGACTACGCCCGCGACTTATCTGAAACCCAATAAGCGCTCTACCTGGTCTTCATCAGTTTCGGATAACTTACCTACCCACGAATCCAATACGCGCCCGTTGGAGTCAACCAGGACAAGCGTCGGCGCTACCGCAACATTTAGCGCTTGTAAATTGATTTGCGAAACGGATTCGACTGCGAATCCTTTTTGCCGCTTGTACAGTTCAACCTCCATCTCGTCATCTGCAAACACCGCCACTATCCGTGTACGTGTACGTTGTGAACCGATGTCGTGCTGTGCGAGCAAACGCTTGTAGAACGGCAAGCTCTTTTGGCAGTAATCGGACGTCGTGTTAAGGACTAGTAGGAGAGTCTGGGGCGTCTGGTCAAAGTCTATAGACGGCAATTTAACCCTAGTTTTCTGAAGACCGGTGGCGAAAGTCCTCTTTGCTGAATGTGGCCCACGATTCGAAACGATGGCAGCTAAAAGCGCGAACGCGACCAGTAATACGGTAACGTTGCTTGCCATTTCCAAGCATTTGACCCACGGAGTACGGCGTTTCACAATCATGGCTCTCTTCGTCAATCATGCTTCTTTCGCAAGGTTTTCCAGGGTTTTTTCAAAGGAGTCGCCGCCATTTTTAACGCTTTGTCTAGACCGTGAAGTTTGATCACCTGCAGAACATCCTTGGCATAAATCGTTTTGAAATAGTTGTAGTAGTCTGCCGGCTTCGAACTTGAATCGACAGGTTCGAATGACCGGTTGGATATTTTTTCAACGTGTTTGTAAACCTCGTCCGGCGTCGATAATCCCACTGCTATCTCGTTCAAAAGATCTCTTCTAGCGGCGATTACCGCCTTGGTCTGATCAAAAAAGTTAGTCGTGTCGGGGCCAACAAATGTTCCATCGTCAAAAAACGCCGCATCGATCGACACCGTTATGTGTGCAAGTCTTGCTTGGTGGGCACTGAAGCGCTGCAAGAGCCACGACCGGTCAAACTTCTTTCCGCGCTTAAACTCTTCAGCTTCGTCAGAACTTACCTGCGCGCGCAATGTCCCGCGACCGTCTGTGGAGAGCAGTGACAAGAACGTGGCCGAATCAGGCTCTAAGTGACCCTGCTGCCGACTGAGTTCCGGATTAGAAATATCCGCGTCCATGAGGCCCTGAGGATCCAAATGAGCCTTTCGATAGTACTGGTTGTGACCGTCGTTGGTAGTAAGGCACCACTGGATCAAATACGCGACTACCGGCCTTTGACTTTTGTTTTCCAAAAAGACCGAGACGGGTCTTAACACATCGACAAGTTGGGTTGACTCGGTGCCCTTAAGTTCCTTCCTCAACCTTTCCTCGAACGTTGGATCTGACGGGCTTATTAATCTCAAGTCATACTCGGGCAGGTCCTTGATGTTCATTTGTATCTTCAGCATTGAATTTCTACTCGTGGCAAGACCGGACAAGAAAATAACAAAGCCGATCAGACAAACTAAAAGGGCTATTCTCTTTTTCATTTTGACTCCCAATGAAAAGAAAAGGAATCCCGCGTTTCCGACGTAGAGGGCCGAAAACGTTGCGGGCCAAAAACATTCCAACGCAGGACTTTGTGCCGAGTAGTTACTGCTTCTGATGGAAGGCTAGCAGAAGCGAGCTTTGTGGGAGCGGAACTGCAAACCGAATGAGACGGTGCGACGCGAGTCACCCTACGCCCTAATGAACATTGTTGTCAAGATCTTGCCAGCAACGATGTTTACGGATTAAGGATAATTGGTCGCCAAAAGTAATGCGTCTTGATAAATCTTATCGTTGCAGAGTATCTCCATCTCCCGGCTCAGCAATTGGGCAAGGCTACGGTTTCTGACGGGTAGTGCGCGGCTACGTTGGACGGTTTCGCCAATGAGTGCTTCTGGAAAGATATGCTTGTTGTCGTCGCTGCGTGCGACCGTGCAGACGACCGGCTGTTCGTTTGCTGAGCGCAGCGCAACTGACACCAGTCGCCCGGGAGTTCGAGTTGTGGTCTCTACTGATTTGAGTTCGACGTTGATGCCACGTTGATTACGACCGGAAAAAATAAACGATTGAAAGCCTTGCGGTTTCACTTCACCGGCGACGTAAGTCCAGTCCCATCGACTGGCTAACCTCTGCGCGGTGGTCCATCGAAAACTCAGTCACAGAATGCTGAAATTGACGACGGTGACATACCGCGAGCTGTTCCGCGATTACAAAAACCCGCCCGGCCTTAACGACGCTCGAACGTCAACTAGCCCAAGCGATGCTGCTTGGAGATCACCTTGACGTCATAGCGAACCAAGCAGGAAAACGTCCCATGCCCAACGGCCTACTCCCGAATGTTGGACATCGTGGACCTTCCCTCGGTATTTGAATTTGTTTCCGAACTCATCAGTGCGCTTCGACTCCTTATAGCCCAGAGAGAAAGCCTCGACATTTAGCGCCGGCAGCGTCCGCAACTCGCCGGGCTCGGAAACTCCATTGTGATTTGTGTCCTGCCACAGGCGTAGACTAAAAAAGATCGCATCATTAAGATCGATCTTGTTGTCGCCGTTGCCTCCGTTAGCAACCTTGTCGAATTCCGCAAGCGCTGAAAAACCATTCTTTTCTGCGCTTGAAGGTTGAGCGGTAAAATCGCCGAACAATTCGGAGCCGGTATCGATCGTCCCATTGCCATTACGATCGAGCGCGAGCCAGGCATCATCTGATCCTGCCGATGTCCACGACAACCGATCTCTGGTGCCGTTGCCGTTAAGGTCAAATGTCACGCCGCCATTAACATCCGTCATCGAGAAACCATTACCATCGATGTCGACTAAAATTGGCGAGCCACCGCACCAATCGCATCCCCAGCAACTGCAAGATGCAAAATCGAAGTCTCCGTTGAACATGAAACACTTACTGGCAAAAGCAGCGCTGCACGTGCCACCGCCTGAAGTACAACAGAGCCCTCCACTGGGAGTAGTCCCCGGTGGGCAAGTACCACCAAAGCCTGGCGGTGTGCAATTACCACCGGCGACCATGTTATTACAATTCTCATATTGAGTAACCGTTACCGCGGGGAAAGTCCTTCCATTACAGTGGCCTTCCGCATCTTTTACTGAACGGCCCACCAACATTTTTGTAAGTACGTCTTCACCTTCGCCGTGGGAGAAAACTTTGGCGTCCCCGTGAAAACCGGAAATCCTCACAATGTTGTCGACGTCGGCTCCGTTAGGACACACGTAACGAACGACGCCGCGAAACGTAAGTTTCGTTGTAACCCGACCATCAGTACAAATAAAACCTACGTTACAAATCGCCCAGTTATTTCTGACCCTCTTGGCGCACGGTATGTTTGTCATTTGGACGATTACGCCCCCCGAGCCCGCGAGGGCAGCATCGCTCTCGTACGACTCCAGGGCAAATATGTCCTCGCCGGTCGTGGTAGTAGGGTCTGAGTAAAGCGGGGGCTGATAAGGAATTGGCGTTTCTTCGGGTACGGGTTGTTCGTATTGGCTCTGCGCGTCCAACTTGGTGGGTTCCAGTAGGACCGATATCACTAACAGCGTCAGGAGTAAGACACCTGCGATGGTCTTCATAGGGGGGCCTCCTTGCGAAACGAACGTGTTGATGAGGTTACGAAATAAGCTGTCTATCTCGGGCGAAGCTTGGGCCAACTTTTTTGTAAAGGAGCCTGCGAATACATGATCGCTGCATCCTCGCCGCTTGCTGCTCTTATCCGGAGAAGTTCCTGAATGTAGCTACCGATGTGTTCTTCATAAGACTGGCGATACTGCTCATTTAACGACTTCTTCGTTGCACCGAGCCCAACCGTTGGAGACTTGGCCATTGATTCGAGCCGTTTCCAAATGCTGGAACGTTCCTTGCCGGATTGCAGATCGGCTTCGATAGACCTGGCAAGGTCCCGCTTGGCGTCTACCATGGATTCGGTGAACGTAATGAGATGATTCCGATCCGGACCCATGTATGAACCATCGGAAAAAATTACTGCGTCGAGCGAAACTGTAATCTTTCTGGATGACTTAACCAGATCCCCATAGAGTTGATTTAAGTCACGACTCAAATCGTTGATTGCCTTTTTGTTGTTCGCATCAAGCGGTCTTAACTGAACAAGGCTCTTGGTCCGCCAATCAATGAGTTGTTTTGTTTCTGAGTCCAACGAGAGGAAAGCGCGTGCTTGTGGATTGATAAGGTGGGTGTGGCCGATCATGTTCTTGTCAACCGGCTGCATTCCCATTAACACTCCGGGAGTGCTGTAAGACTGTCCCGTATTCACGACAGTTCCGTCAGACTTCTCGATATGCCACGCCAGGCTGCAACCCACGA
Organism: Pyrinomonadaceae bacterium; assembly: GCA_963730985.1. Lineage (GTDB taxonomy): Bacteria > Acidobacteriota > Blastocatellia > Pyrinomonadales > Pyrinomonadaceae > PSRF01. Next base: position 773,334 of record CAVSTX010000001.1, on the reverse strand, counting down.
TGCTTGAATCATTAAGATTTTGAACGAAAACTGAGAATGGTCGGGCGGAGTTAACTAATTCCTTGAGCTCCGCTTCCTGGCCTTCGAGAAGTGCTGCAGCAGAAGAACCAAATTGAGGACTTGAAGGAGTAATGAGAACCACGCCGTATTTTGCAAAATCGTTTTGACTGAACTGTGGCTCGATACTTTTAGTTTTTACACTTTGTCGTAACAAACCAATCACGACTACTATCGCGCAAGCAAGAAGTATGACGACAAATTTGGCATACGAACGGCGACGAAAGGTGGAGTTCAGATTCCTCATGCTTAGTGAGAAGAGGCGACGCTTTAGTCGATGAATCGAAAGACGTCCGGCGCAAACATTCCGAACAATCGGAGAGCGCTAATTACAAGGAACTATCGTTGGGTCGTGTAGTCCTTATCCACAGGGATATTTCATCCGAGATGTGGACAGTTCGACGACATTAATAATCGGAAGTGAAGCTGATTTCCAATCTTTGGCGAGATTTGGAAACCGAATTGATAACTGGCGAGCGCACAATACGCCCAACTATTTGGGTGTGTCAAGAGCTAGTTTATTGAGCGTTATGAGAATGATCTTGATGACCATTCGATCAGGATTGAGGCGTTGCCTGGAACAGCACCGCCGCACTGGCAACTGCTGCTTGATACATTTCGTCGTTGACAAGAATCTCCATCTCTCGTCCTAACAACGCTGCCGCGCTCCGATTACGTACGGGTAACACTCTGCCGCGTTGGACGTCGCCGCCGGCTTCGGCTGACGTTACCAGGTGGAGATTGTCGTCGCTGCGTGCGACCCTGCAAACGACCGGCGGTTCGCTTGCGGAGCGCAACTCTACTGACACTAGTCGCCCCGGAGTTCGCGTTGTCGTGTCTACTGATTTGAGTTCGACGTTGATTCGACGTTGATTACGATCGGAAAAAACAAACGATTGAAAGCCTTCCGGTTTCGCTTCACCGGCGACGTAAGTCCAGTCCAATCTACTGGCCAGCCAGCCGGTCAATAGAAGTGCCTGAGCGGCCACAGTGGGCGCGTCGGATTTAGCCGGCGCGTAATTGATACTGACGTGGTCGATTTGGCTTAGCGCTTCACGATAAGACGGCACGTCATAGAAATCGGCCAGCAACTCACGCCAGTAAGTGAGACGCGCCCAATTCAAATCGCTAATTCCGATCCCCTCACACTGTTGCAGTCCAAATAGTTTTTCGACCTCTGCGAGCTCACGCGCATCTTCGAAGTCGGCGGAGTCAATAATCAGCCGGTCGCTTGAAGCCAGTAGATTGTTGAATACGTCGTCCGAAGAATTTGTTTTTGCCCGCCACCAAAGGAATGTCAACAGATCGGATACCAGCAATGGCAAGGCCGCACTCGGAAGCTCGGAGACGAAACGTCCGAACGCTTTCAGAGTTGCCTGCTCGCAACTGAGCCTCCGTTCGTTGGTACTATTGTCGACCTGACAATGGGTGGCTACATCCAACTCGATGTCACGGTCTTCGGCGCGGCGATCGCCCAGCATGAGCAGTACGCGGCTCGGGTGCTTAGCTGCCACCTCCGGTACCGCGCCTTCTGCTTCATCCAGCCATTTCTGATTGCCAACAAATACCAGCAGGTTTGACACACGTGCGCGCAAAATCGCGGGAGCACTCGCCCCGTGAACGTCGCCGCCGGTTTGCGACCACAACTCTGCAAACTTTCGCTCGACCGCCTCGACGTCTAACGTGTTTTCCAAGTGCAATCGCATTTAGATCAAAGCCTTCGCCACTTTCGACCGTCTTTTTCGATGAGTTTGAAAGCAGCCGCGGGTCCCCAGGAGCCTGCTTCGTGGTTTGGAAAATCCGGCGCCGGCTGTTTCCATGCGTCGAGGATCGGCGCAACGATCTCCCAACCGCGTTCGACCATGTCGCGGCGCGCGAAAAGCGTTGAGTCGCCAAGCAGACAATCGAGCAGCAGCCGCTCGTACGCCTCCGGCGACTTCACACCAAACGACGAGCCATAACGGAAGTCCATGTTAACTGTGCGAATTCGCATCGACTGTCCTGGCAACTTGGCACTAAACCTCAGAGTTATTCCTTCGTTGGGCTGAATCCGAATCACCAGCACGTTCGCTCGCAACGGCGCATCAGCCGAGGTGAAAAGACGGTGAGGGACAGGCTTAAACTGAATTGCGATTTCGGTGACGTGCTTCTGTAGCCGCTTTCCTGAACGCACATAAAACGGAACACCCGACCAACGCCAGTTGTCGAGAGTTAATTTCAATGCAGCAAAAGTCTCAACAGAAGATGTTGGGTCCACGCCCGGTTCCTCACGATAACCTGGTACGGCGTCGCCGAGTACCGTTCCTGGTCCATACTGTCCGCGGATCGCAAACGCATCAATTGCATCAGGTGCGAAAGATCTTACCGCTTGCAGCGCTTTTACCTTTTCATCACGCACCGCATTGCCTGACAGACTGACGGGCGGCTCCATCGCCACAATCGACAGCACCTGGAACACGTGGTTTTGAATCATGTCGCGCAAGGCGCCGGCAGTTTCATAGTAAGCCCCGCGGCCTTCGACGCCCTTTGTTTCAGCATTCGTTATCTGGATGTGGTCGATGTACTGGCGGTTCCACAAAGGTTCAAAGATGCTATTGGCAAATCGAAACACCAATAAGTTTTGAACGGTTTCTTTCCCAAGATAGTGATCGATTCTATAGATTTGCTGCTCGTCAAAAACCTTGTCGAGTTGCTTGTTAAGCTCGCGTGCGCTTTCGAGGTCACGGCCGAAAGGCTTTTCTACGATGATTCGGGTCCAGGAGCCTTTCGCAGGCCGAGTTAGTTTCACTTTTCCCAGGTGAGTAGCAATCACACCGAAGAAGTCAGGCGCGGTAGCGAGGTAAAAGAGTTGATTTCCCTGTGTCTGAAAGTCGCGGTGGATTTGATCGAGTTTCGCTTTCAGACTTTCGTAAGTGCCGGCCTCATTCAAATCGCCGGTTTCATAAAAAATACGCTGCGAAAAATTCTGCCAGGCGGTTTCGTCAAGCTGTTCGCCAGAAGCGAACTCGATGACAGCATCCTTCATCTGCGCTCGAAACTCTTCGTCAGACAAGGCATGACGGGCTGTACCCAGAATCGCAAACTCGCTGGGAACCAGCCGCTGTTGGAACAGGTTGTATAAAGCCGGCAGCAGCTTACGGCGAGAGAGATCCCCGGTAGCGCCGAAGATGACCACCACGCAGGGCGGGGCTGTAGGCTGAAGCCGCATCCCCGCTCTTAACGGGTTGCGAAATTCCGCCTCAGCAGATGATTTTCCTGTAGGTTGAATTACGATGCGGGAAGAATATCACGACCAGCGAACGTTCCACCCAGCTTGACGAAAGACACCGGCCCTTAAGCCCGCACCGGATGGTCCTTCGCGAAGGAATAGGCGGTGTATGCCGCGATGATGTGGCAGATCCAGCCGAGTGTGCCGCCGCTGCCAATCCAAAAACCGGGAGTGATGATAAGCCACAAAATGCCGGCGAGTATGCGTCCGTTGTAGAGCTGCCCGAGGCCGGGAATTATGAAACTTAGAATGCCTGCCGTAAATGGATCTCGCATAGTGACCTCCCTTGAGAAAACTCTTTACGAAGGAGATAGCCGTTTTGTTCGATCCAAACAAAAACCCGCCGGTGCAGTTCGCCGGCGGGTTGAATTATCGTCTGGAATTCCTGCTCATGGGCCGGGCACGAGAAACACGTCCCAGGCCCAGCGATTCACGTTGGAATGTTGCGTGTCGTTTACCTTGGCCCGATAACGAAAGCTGTTTCCAAACTCGTCAGTCTTTTTTGACTCTTTGTAGTCAACGGAAATTGAAGTAAGGCCGAGCGCTTGGAGCGTGCTTAATTCCGAGGCTTCGGAGACGCCATTGTGGTTTCGATCCTGCCACAGACGGAGCTTCGCGAATACTGCATCGCGGCTGTCAATAATCCCGTCACCGTTGCCACCAGCTGCTGCCGCATCGTAATCGCCCAGAGCTAGAAAACCGTTGGGCGCCGCCGAGGCTGGTTGAGGTGTGTAGTTCCCAAACAACTCCTGACCGTTATCGACGGAACCATTCTCGTTGCGATCAAGCGCAAGCCACGCGTCGTCAGTGTTGGTCCTGGTCCATGCCCAACGTTCTTTGGTCCCATTACCATTCAGATCGAAATCGACGCCGCCTGCGCCATTGGTGAGAGCAAAGCCGTCGCCAAGAACATCGATCAATACCGGCGACCCGCAGCATTCTTCACCATCGGCACTAGCCAGGCAGCACAGCTGCTTAGCTCCGCTAGCTCCGCCACTGGCAGTGCAACACATCCCGCCACTGGAAATGGTACCCGGCGGACAAGCTCCGCTAATGCCCGGCGTCGTGCACGCGCCGGAGGCTGATTTTAGGAGTTTGCAAGTGTGTTTATGGATTAACTGACTATTCCAAACATCGCCGCCGGCCATAGTAATATTGGCACCCTGACCTACAAACCCTGCCGTAAAAGTACATTGGCCAATGCAATTTTTAACGGCGAGCCCATACGCTGAGTAACAGGTTATTGCCTCGCCTCGCGGACCCGAGCTAGATTCAGCGGCGAAAGCCTCGCGCAAATTGTGATCGTAAATCAAACTTGTTTCCGTTCCCGTTTCAACGTCGAGTTTAGAGACCTGTATTACCTGACAGAGCTGTTGGTTGTCCTGCTGCGCCCTGCAACTACTTTCGAAATCGCCCCTATGACCATGTTCACCAGTTGCATGTCCGGTCCAATCAAACTTGGATTGCGTCGTTACCGAATTGTCGCCTTCAGTCTGCGAGTAGGTTTCAGTAGTATCCGAGCTGTCAAGCAACGTAAACATTCCCCTTGCGAGTCGATTGGGGCGGACGACGTGATGCGCCTGAGACATAAACTTTCGAGCCTTAGAAATCTGGCCGGAACTGGCATCGATATCTGTCTTATCGCCAGTTTTGTCTGGAGTGACCGGCGGTCGCTTTTCGCTCCAATACTCGGTCAGGCGATTGTCCGTACCGATCCCGTCCCAAAATGTAACCTTGGCGCCGCTTTCAGCTCCAACCGTCGTGTGGAAGAGGGCCAGTGCGCGGTAGGCTCTGGATTTGCCCTGAAAATGAGCGGTTACGTCGTATACCGCGTAGGAACGCACGTCATAATAGAGTCCGGGTTCGAAAGCAATTAGATCGCCGATGGTCCAGCTCACATAACGTTTAATGGGGTGAGCCTCTCCCCAGCGCACGTCAGCGTAGACGTGTTCGGGGCCTTTGTTGTATCGCGACACCGCATAGGCGATCCGAATCACTTCACCCGTCGGAGGAGTTCGGATCAAATCGGATTGACTGTTCAGTATTTCCTGGATAGGTCCCACTTTGAAGTTGCTTAATTCAAATCTAAGGTAAAGAGATTCATCAGAGGGAGCTTCTTCGCGCGAATGTAGTTTCACCAAAGCTGCCTTACTGAAGACACTCAACTTTTTGTAGGCAGCTCGAACGGTCTTTTCTTCCTCAGTCGTCGGTAACACGCGTTTTGCGGCTACAGGATTTGAACCAGATCGATCAACAACCTCTCTGGCACGTGGCGCGGCAGAAGCATTACTACGCAGCCAGCCGTCGCTAGCACGCAAATAACTAAACATTGAATTCGCGGTTTCATTTTCACATCCTTTCATTGCGAGGAAAGGGGTTGCTTGTTGCGAACACGCGTTGCATGAAGTTTCAATTCTTCATCGAGCGCGGCCTTGAATTCGTCCACTGTTAATAAACCGCCGAAAGGTCGGCCGTTAATAACAAATGTAGGTGTGCGTTCAATTCCCAAGCGCTTAGCTTCGCGAATGTCCCTGTTCACTGCGCTATTAGATTCTTCTGAAGTGACACAGCGTTCGAAAGCTTCAATATCCAATCCAATTTCAGAGGCGACCCGCGATATGGTTTCAGATAAGACGTTGTCAGCCATAAACAATCGATCGTGATATTCCCAAAACTTGTTTTGGCGCTGTGCGCAGAACGCTGCTCGCGCAGCGCCAACTGCGTCGGCATGCCCTGGTAGCGGCAGATGCTTGAAGACCAGTTGAACCTGTTCCTTATAGTTACTTAACACCTGCTTGAGGTGATCCTGCGATTCTTTACAAAACGAACATTCGAAATCAGCAAACTCAATTACGGTAACGGGCGCCTTGGTGAGGCCCAGAAATGGATTTCCGGCGACGTCGATATCAGGAAGTCGTGGTGCTGCCAGAAAAACTTCTAAAACGGCCTCTCGGCGTAGACGTAATAAGGCTTCCCGGTAGTTGTTCATACGCCTCTGACTTTCGAGGTCGAGTCTGATGCGTTGCTTTGCCTCATCACCGCTCATTGCGCCGAAAGCGGATATATTGTCCGCGTAGATCGCTTCCACCTGCGTATCTGAAACTTCAACATTGCCGGCGGTCAGACTTCGTTGAACCTGCTCTATTGCCTTGCCTTCTTTCTTCGCCTGGTCTGCGAGCAGCGCGCGTAATACCAGGTTCTCCAGCGCCGCTTTTCGAATCGCATAAATCTGTTGTTGAAGCGGAAACAGTCTTGAGAGGAGCAAATTGTCGACCTGCTTCAAGGTGATCGGTTTGCCGTTAACGATCGCAACCGGGCCGTCCTGCGACTGTGCGCTTGCGATTATGTTTACGGCGAGCAGAGCAATAGCTAGCAGGAAGAACTGCGTCGTACGGTAGGTACCGCGCTTCATGTGCGTCTCCAGTTGTTGTCAAAGTCGAGTGGTGGGTGGTCCACGGCGACGATTGTGAGTTATAGCGGAGACAGGGTGCGTCTTATTTAGCGGTTACGAGTTTGAGGTTGCGAGAACCTGACTCGCTTACCAATTGTGGGCGTGAAGCTATCGCAGTTCTGAATTTGTTGTCAATAGGTTTTATAAAAATTCCCATTTCAAAATTTAGCAAGAAAGTTTTCAACGTAGGTTGGGAGGGCTTTCCTTTGCGCACCTATCCAATCGTATCGAGAGATTGAAAACGAGAGTGGAGCTTTCCCGCAACGGCAGCGCATCGCGCCATCATCAATGGACCAGATGTAGATCGTGTGTAGGAACCTGGACCACTAACATGGACCACCATCAAAAGACACACACGTCCCTTTTAACGAGCGGAGGCTCCTGACGTGGGAATGGCAGCGCTGAAGTAGAAGTGCTTAACAGACTGCGCGTCGTTAATTGATTAGCCGGGCCTCAACGAATTACGCCCAACTTAATACCAGTCGAAGTAGATCGAGCGCGGTGCTCGTTACCTGGAAAGATGATTGAGTTATTCCCACACTCGGAACACCTCCTGGTGCTGTGGTTGAAACGCCAACCGTCGGAATCTCACCTGGTGATGCGATATCAACACTCGGAACGTCACCCGGCGCCGTTGCTACAAGACGCGGGTGGCGTGAAAGGTACTGACGGGATCTCTCCGGCCCGAGCCGTGAATGTAAAGAATGCACGTGAGAGCTAAGGCCATTGCAAATGTTTTCATTTTTTTCTACTGAGGTTGAGGATTCACGCGCCTAATGGGCGCGACCAGCGCAGACCTTACTAAAGAACTTCATCGAAATCCAGAAAAATCTGGAGTCTTGGTAACGTACCATTGCAAAGATGCTTGCAAGAAGTTGCAAACCGACGCATTTCGGGATCTGCTTGCAAAACTCTTCTCGGGAAATTATTTTTCTCGCCGCAGTCTGAAAACTCAACAAGAACCGATCTTTGAAAAATGAATTTGGAACTGATTGGACACACTCCCCCTGCGCTGCCGTGAGGCGGCTAGTGGAAACAACATGTTGGACCACTCGGACTTTCAGCGTGGCCAACAGGTTATAGCCGAAGACCGTCAGCAAATCTGCTCGGCAGGAATATCAGGCCCATGCTAGCTACTGTTAACTCACACCATACCAAGCATCGTCTGAATAGATTCAAGGCAACTTTCGTATTGCTGGCGGAAGTGTTCCGTCTATTGAATTTCTTGCGAGCGGCGGCGGCGGAGCCACTGGTACTGTCGGAATTTCACCACCGAGTAGCCGAAACAGCCAAAATGCAATGACGCCGAAAGCTAACGCACTAGAAATCGTCCCATTGTATTCTCCTTTTTGTGGTGGGTTTTGAGGATGCAAGACTTCTTACATCAAGTGAGATTACCGCAACTTCCAAAAGTTCTTGCAAGGCGCACTCGAGGGCAATTAATATCCCGCCGTCGTTTGCAAGCTCTCTTACACTCACTTGAAGGGTTATTCACATGAAGATAACCTCACTGAAACTAGACACGACGCATCTTACGCCTAATGAAGAGGCCCTGACGCGGTCTCAATTAGCGTTGGAGATGAAGGACAAGGGTGACTACGAAGGGCCAGAAGCTGCGATGAAGCCACTGTGGTAGCGACTGGAGATCAGCGGCCGAACATACATGGCTTACATCCTACGGTTGCGGCGGAGGTACTTCTTTGTGTTGGTATCTTGACCTGCTGGCTCGCCGGCAAAACTCAACAGAAAGAAGCGAAAGAGAGAGCCCAAGACTATATAACTGAAAGTATTACGTTCTGGGAATCAGTCGGCGATCTTCAAGAAAATCGCTCGTGCCCGTGTCGAATTCGCGTATTGCTATTGGTGCGATGGCGATCTTGACGAAGCAAGAATCATTTTTAAGGAATCATTGCAAAACTACTAACCCCGGGGAATACAAGAGCTCGCGCATTACTAGGACTCGCAGTCGTCGAGTGGTCGGCCTTGAGGTATAATCGAATCCTTTAAAACTCTCAAGGAAAACGCCGCCCTCTTCAACAACATTACAAACTACGCGACTCGTGGGGCTTACCACAGCCAATTGGCTATCGTGTTACGTGGCCTGTCTTCCACTAATAACAAGAAGGAATATTTCCAGCGAGCTATTCGAGAGTATCAGCAAGCTGACCACTGTTTTAAGTTGGCACGCAACTCATTATTTAGGTCGGATGTAAAAAACAATGTGGGCTTCCTGCTGTATAAATTGTCCAAGTACAAAGAAGCGCATAGATATCTCCAGGAGGCACGACGCCTAACTAACACAGCAAGAGACAAAGTTCGTACCGCCCAAATCGACGAGACTCGCGCGCAAGTTTTTATTGCCGAAAGAAAATTCAAAGAAGCAGAGGCGGTTGCCAAAGGCGCGGTCAAGGTCCTTGAAAAGAGTGGTCATCAATGTCTGCTCGCTGATTCACTAATCACGCATGGTATTGCGCTCGCACGTTTGAAACAGTACGAGCGGGCGCAATTTACCTTTCAGAAAGCTGTTGAAGTTGCGCATCAGGTGGGCGCGCTAAACAAAGCCGGGGTCGCTGCCCTGACATTACTTGAAGAGTTGGAGGAGTTACCACCGGAAGCTTCGGTTGCTGCTTACGATCGCGCGAGTGAGTGGTTAGCGAAATCGCAGAGTCAGGATTTGTTGTTACGGCTCAACGCGGTTGCCCACAAAGTTATTGAACGGCTGCGCGGGCAGATGAAGGAAGAAGAGGCGACGGCAGCAATCTTCAACAAGCCTTTCGACTTGCACAGCGAGGTATTGAAGTTTGAAGCGAGTCTGATCCGTCAGGCGTTGGCCCAGTCAAATGGCAGCGTCACACGCGCAGCGGCATTACTCGGGATGAGTTACCAGGGTCTGGCTTACGTAATAGGTTCCCGGCACAAAGATCTTTTAAAAGAACGTTCACCGATTCGGCGCAGGGCGAGACGGCCGGAGCCGGAGAGGAAGGAACGTTAACAATATCGGGATGCGCGAAAGCGGCGGGCATCCCGGTACGCAGGCACTTCAGTTTTCGGGAACTAAAGTGTCGGCGAAGTCGCCACGTCGGAGGGTGAACCGTGGCGCACAAGACCGGCACACTCACCAGTGCCGGTCTTGTTTTTTGCCCACCAAAATCGGCTTATTCACCGTCCACGCGTCGCACGTCGACGATTTCCCCGCGAAAGGTTTTCAGCATCTGCTGCACCACGGGATCCTTCTCGGCAGTTTCACGTAGCTGCTGCTTCTCGCGACGTTTCGCTTCTTCCTGTGTCATTGGCTCATCTGTCAGCCCGCCATCCGCGATCAGAAATCGCACGCCAACGTCGCCGCCTTTAATCTCTTTACTGACTTCGCGCAGCGTCTTCACGTTCTCGCTTCTCGCCAGAGAGTCGCGCAGGTGTTTCGACTCAGGTGCAAACTCAATGCACAGTTCGTTATCAGTGATCGTCACACTTCGCGCGCTTTCGAGCATGGTCACCAGCAACATCTTGCGCCTGCTCTCGAGTGCACTCTTGATGCGCCCAATATCCGATCCGTCTATCTCACTCGAGAGGGCTACACCGACCTCAGCTAATTTCTCCTCAGGCTGTTTCGACGTGCCAACTTCGCTCGCAGCGCGGCTTTGACTCTCCAATGCCGGACTGGTAGCAGCACCTGCTGCCGCAGAAGAACTGCGAATCGTTCCAACGCTGACAGCCTGCGAAGTTCCCGGATCAACTCTGGAACTACTCGCCGCAGAAGTCTTTGGCGCACTCGATGTAGGCAAAGGCTTCCCGCCGCGCAGCGATTCCTCCAAAGCGTCGAGGCGCGCGAGCAATTTATTCACCGGCTCCAGCCGGCGCATTTCCATCAGCTTCACCAGACCGACTTCGAGCTGGTAACGCGGATGGGCGGCAGTTTTCAAAAGAGTTTCTGTCTCTGCCAGCGAGTGAAAGAACCGCACCAGATCAGTCTCGGAAAACTTCTCCGCCTGCCGTTTCAACTCATCGCGATCGCAAATCGCCGACTCCAACAACTCATCACTGGCCGAAACTTTCGTCACCAGCAAATCTCGAAAATGTGCTAACAGATCGCGGCAGAAATTTCTCAAATCGTGACCTCGCATGACGACGTCATCAACCACCGCGAGCGCCTCGGCGGGTTCATGGTTCGCGATTCCGTTTACCACCCGAATAAGTATGTCGGCGCCGGCTACGCCCAACGCGAGCTCCACGTCTTCTTTTTTGATCTGCGGTCCGGCAAAACTGATGACCTGGTCAAACGCGGACTGTGCGTCACGCATCGATCCTTCGCCCGAGCGCGCGATCTCGCGAAGCGCTTCGTCGTCAACAGAAATCTTCTCGGCTTTAGCAATCAACCGAAGCCGTTCAAAAATCCTCGTGGTGGCAATCGTGCGAAACTCAAACTGCTGGCAGCGCGATAGGATCGTTTCCGGCACCTTATGCCGCTCAGTCGTCGCCATGATGAAAACCACCCTTGGCGGCGGCTCTTCCAGAGTTTTTAGAAGGGCGTTGAAGGCAGGCGTGGAAAGCATGTGCACTTCGTCGATCACAAACACCTTGTAACGGTCGCGCGCAGGCGCGAACCCGATGGTTTCAATGATCGAATCGCGAACATTGCCAACGCCAGTGTGTGATGCGGCGTCGATTTCCTGAACGTCGATCGAACGGCCTTGCGAAATTTCCGTGCAGGAGGGACAAGCGTCTGCGTCGTCGGTACGGCAGGGAGTGGCCGTTGGCTGCGGTGACTTATGACAGTTGAGCGCCTTAGCGAGCAAACGCGCCGTTGTTGTTTTGCCCACGCCGCGAGCGCCGGAAAACAGGTAGGCATGATGCAGCCGCTGATGCTCGATGGCATTGCGAAGCGTGCGTGTGATTGGCTCTTGTCCCGTTACTTCATCGAAGGTCTGCGGGCGCCATTTGCGTGCAATTACCTGATAGGTCATGAGGCGGGTGAATACTAAATGGTAAATGGTGAATAGCCAGAACAGAATGGTCGCCTTCCATTCGCCATTTACTATTCACCATTCACTGGTTTGGCCAGACTCCGGACCTACCCGCAACACACGCGCGCTTGGGCTACCGTTGCTCCGTTCCCGGCCTGGCGGGGTTCACCCGCGCAACGTTGTGCGGAGCCCGAAGTCTGATAACTTTTCAAATTGCCGACCGACTGCCTGGGCTTATTAAACTAAAATCTGCGTCAGCTAAATTGCCGTCTTGCGATGAGCCAGCATGCGCAACAATCCGATGATCGCCAAGTGCAAAATCACGTAAGCGATTATCGCAATAACGATCGGCAATAACAAAGTGTGGCCCTGGTCGGTGCTTGGACTCGCGACAATGCCGCGAAAAGGCGCGTAAAAAGGATTAGTGACCGCCACTATGAACTGCACAAAACCGGCGCTACTGCGCGCAGCCAGCAACGCGAGCAGGAAACGCATGCCGAGCAGCGCATAAATAACAAAGAAAATGTAATCGACGATTTGCGAAATCCGGGCGAGGCCGCGGGATCGTTCCACTTCACGTTCCTGATCGACGACTTCATCAACTGCCTTCGCACGAAATTCCCCTGCTACCTGTTGGATGCGTTGCGGCTCGTCGCGTGTCGCCGGGCGTGTCGCCTCGCTGGCGATGTCTGCCTGCACTTCGCTTTCGACCTGTGCTTTTACCGACTCATGTTGTACTGCGCGTCTTGCCTCTTCGGCTGCCAGCTTGTCGTCCATAATATTGCACCAGCACTTTCTGTTTGTGTGACCAGGTGTTTCGAGGGCTAAAAATCAGGTGCCGTTGAAGCCGGTGCGCATGCGACGGATGTATGCGCTGGGAAACTTGCCTGTGGCTTTCACTCTTGCGAGAACTCCGCGCGCATCGGACATGGTTGTTCCTGCATACACTGCCATGATCCGGTAGTTGGGATTAACGTTGGTGTAAAACAAATTCTCGATGTCAATGCAGCGCGACGCGAAGACCTTTCTATCGGGAAACATCGCTTGTGTCTGAAGTCGCTCGCTCTCGGGGACGTAAACCTCGCAGTCACTCTCGGTAGTTGCGAGACTTTTCAAAATCACTGCGTAAAAGAGCTCGGTATCGAAGATGACCGAGTTGGCAGGAACGCGAAACGGCAAATCGTTAGCATTGAAAGTCGCCGTCGTTTTGCACGCCACCTGGGGATTGCCGCATATCGAACCGCGCGCACGGTTGCGAGGAACACGTGACTGACCAACGGCTGCGACTGCAACACAACCGACGAGCAGCACTGCAAATACAAATTTGAACGACACCGAAGCCTTCTTTCCAGGTGAAACCGCGCCAGCGGAATAGAAACCGTTTTTCATCCTTCCGCCCTTCTCATCCTGTATATGCTGGCGGAGAGGGTGGGATTCGAACCCACGGTACGGTTCCCCGTACACAGCATTTCCAGTGCTGCCAATTCAACCACTCTTGCACCTCTCCCGAGAAACTGCCAATTTCCGAATGCCAATTGCCAACTCGACAGCAGTGCCCAATCGGCCATTGCAAATCGGCAATCTCAAATGTTGTGGCGGAGAGGGTGGGATTTGAACCCACGGTGGAGTTTCCCCCACTCCGGTTTTCGAGACCGGTGCACTAAGCCACTATGCGACCTCTCCACAATGAGCCATGACTATGAACCCGGAACTATTAACTGCCGGTTCTTTCGCCGTTCACGAAAAAACTCCTGCATGATTTCCCGGCACTCCTGTTCGAGCACGCCCGCAGTAAGTTCAATTCGATGATTCAAGAAGTCGGTATCACAAACTCTGAATCGTGATTCGACTGCCCCGGCGCGTTCATCCGCCGCTCCATAAACCAACCGCGCTGCCCGGGCTTGTATCAAAGCTCCAGCGCACATCACGCAAGGCTCAATAGTCGAGTAAACAACCGCGCCCGGCAATCGATAGTTACGCTCGTTTCGCGCAGCTTCGCGAAGCGCCACTATTTCCGCGTGTGCAGTCGGATCCCGATCGGCGCGCGTCCTGTTTCCTGCAACCGCCAAAACGCGTCCAGCGACGACAATGCAGGTACCCACGGGTACTTCTCCGCGCGCGCCCGCATCACGAGCGGCTGTCAACGCCCGACGCATCCAATGCGCGTCTGTCTCACGTTCTTCCACAGCGCTCATGATGAACTTTCACCTCAAACAACGGGGAATTTGAACTATAGGTGTCGCTCTCAAACACTGTCAAGCGAGTGCCAAAACGAACTCGACACGACGATGAATACAAGCGTTGAACAGGTAAGTCGCGTCTGGGAACCTAAGGCGCTGACCGTGCTAATGATGAGGTCCGCGACCTTGATGACCCTCAGTGATACGACGTGACCGCCGTATTCAATACATAAGCATTTAACTTAGCTACGAACAACGTTGGTCGCGTGCTATATTAGCTTCAGAGTCGGGTTGATCCGCTCTGCCCTGCCCGCTCCCCGTTCGTATCAGTTTAATGACCACCGAAGCTCAGCAAAAAGGAAGCAGTTCACTGTCGCCCGACCGAACGTCCAGTCGTCTGCGTCCCGCAACTCCGCCTGTTGAATCCGCAGCGCCCCAACCGGCCGGGGTCACTCCGGCCGCGCAAATGCGCCGCATGTCACACAGCGACTTCAACACGGCGATGATCCATTTCTATCGCGGCGAGGTGCAGCGTTCGAATATTTGGCGGTCGAGACTGGACACAACAACTTACTGGGCTGTATTGACCGCGGGCGCAACATTGTCGTTTGCGTTTACTTCCCCCGCCAGTCCACATTTCGTGATCCCTATCAACTCGCTGTTGGTTGCAGTATTTCTGATGATGGAGGCGCGTCGCTACCGCTATTACGAGATATGGTCGAGTCGCGTGCGCGTAATCGAGACTGGTTACTTCGCGCAGATGCTGGCGCCGGAAAGTGTGCCGCCCGACGAAGCATGGGCCGAACATCTTGCCGCAGATTTAATCACGCCACACTTCACGATCACCGAATGGGAAGCGGTCGGACGAAGATTACGACGAAACTACCTCTGGATCTTCGCGCTGCTCGCGCTGAGCTGGAACCTGAAGGTTTATTTGCATCCGCTGCCGGCCCGCGACTTCAATGCATTCATAGATCGCGCGACTGTCGGCGTCGTTCCTGGTTGGCTCGTCTTTGCTGTGGGCGTGCTTTTCAACGCGGCGATTGCAATCTTTGCGATTGGCACGGTGCGATTGCGTGAGGCCACCGGCGAAGTGCTCCCCCAACATCAGTTCTCTTTGCGGCCTTTGCGCCGCATGACAAATTGGACACGCGCCGCCGCCACAGGTTCACGTCGCACTGCAACGCGCGCTAAACGCGCTCGGCAACGTTTGCGGACGACCACCGGAGAGTTTCGCCGCATAGATATCAGCGAAACACCGGACAGGGGCTCGCGACGAATCGACATTTCAGAAACTCCGGACAGAGACGCCACGGTCAAGGTGTAGCGAGAGGTTTGAGGTTAGGAAGTTTTGCGTCCTGCGAACTTGAACGGGCGCGACCTCTTACGAGCCTCCACGTCCCACGCTGGGCCCTAAATCTCCGTTTTCTATGATTCAACTTCAGGGTCAGCCACTTACTCTCGAACAAATTGCAGATGTCGCATACGGACGCGAGCAGGTCGAACTTTCGTCTGAGGCGCGCACCCGCATTGAAAGCGCGCGCGCCGTGGTCCAACGAATCGTCGCCGCCGACGAAACGGTTTACGGGGTCAATACGGGCTTTGGAAAACTCTCCGATGTTCGCATTGATCGCGACAAGCTGCGCGAACTTCAGTTGAACCTGGTGCGAAGTCACTCGTGTGGCGTCGGCAACCCATTGTCGGAGCCGGAAGCGCGCGCGATGTTGTTGCTGCGCGCAAATGTTTTGGCCGCCGGTTACAGCGGCGCGCGCGTGATCGTTCCGGAAACTCTGGTGGCGATGCTGGAACGCCGAGTGACTCCGGTAATTCCGGAGAAGGGCTCCGTCGGAGCGAGTGGTGATCTCGCCCCCCTCGCCCACCTGGCGCTCGCTGCAATCGGTGAAGGAGAGGCGTTTCTCGATGCTGAGCGATTGACCGGCGGCGAAGCTCTGAAGCGCGCGGACATTGCGCCTTTGCAGCTGGAAGTAAAGGAAGGGCTCGCGCTGTTGAACGGGACCCAGGCGATGGGTGCGGTGGGCGCGCTTGCCTTGTATCGAGCAGAACGGGTTACACGCCTGGCGGACGTCGCGGGCGCAATGTCGCTTGAGGCGTTAAAGGGAACTCCGGTCGCATTCGACGAGCGCATTCACGCCGCGCGACCACATCGCGGTCAACAAGACGTCGCGGCGCACTTGCGCGCTTTACTTGAAGGAAGTGAGATTCGACAGTCGCATATCGAAAACGATCCAAGGGTGCAAGACGCGTACAGTTTGCGTTGCATGCCTCAGGTACACGGCGCCGTCAGAAGCGCATTGCTGCACGCGCGCGAAACGCTCGAGACTGAAGCGGGAAGCGCGACCGACAATCCACTGGTGTTTGCAGAAAGCGGCGACGTTCTTTCCGGAGGAAACTTTCACGGCGCGCCCCTCGCGTTGACACTGGATTACGCGGCTGTCGCCATCACTGATTTAATCAGCATCACAGAGCGGCGGATTGATCGCCTGGTGAATCCTGATTCGAATGAAGACCTGCCGCCGTTTCTGACTCAGCATGCGGGCACAGCGTCCGGCTTTATGATGCTTCAGGTCACTGCCGTGGCGTTATTGAATGAAGCAAAAGTGTTGGCCCATCCGGCGAGTATCGATAACGTCCCGACGGACGGTGGCAAAGAAGATCACGTGTCGATGGGAATGACGTGCGCAACGAAGTTGCGCTCGATTGTCGATCTTGCGGAACTAACATTGGCGATCGAATTGATTACCGCGGCGCAGGGACTCGAGTATCGAGCACCGTTGAAGCCGGGACGCGGAGTGAAGCTCGCTTACGACGTAGTTCGGTCACACGTGAAGCCGTTGACCCAGGATCGTTCGACGTCCGCAGATATTGAAAGTATCGTTCTATCAATTCGCGACGGCGAGTTTGATGGAATCTGATGGTCAGACTTTAAGCAAGACGTAACAGGGAGGAAACATGTCAGACGCGTTTGATGCCCGACGAAAAGGTTTGGAGGAAGAATACTTCCATCGCAAGAACAAAGAAGCGATCGAAAAGATGCGCGAGAAGATGAAAGTGTCGGAAGAGGCAAAGGCTGCCGGCACCTCGTCGATGCAGTGCCCGCGGTGCGATGGCAAACTTCAGGAAAGCAAAGTTGATAATGTTTCAATAGACACGTGCGAGAAATGTGGCGGCGTCTGGCTCGACTCTGGCGAGTTGGAGCAACTGACGAAGCATGAGGGCGGCGGGTTCCTGGGTCGCATCTGGGGCCGCTAGAACCAGATCCCATAACGAAACGGTATGTCTTCACGAACAGTGCGCGCGCCGCGCGGGCCGCAGTTGAACTGCAAGAGTTGGCACCAGGAAGCGGCGCTGCGATGTCTGATGAACAACCTCGACCCGGACGTCGCTGAGCGCCCGGACGAGCTGATTGTCTACGGCGGCGCGGGCAAGGCGGCGCGCAACTGGTCTTCGTTCGACGCGATCGTGCGCGAGCTGCAAACGCTCGCAAATGATGAAACGCTGTTGGTCCAGTCTGGCAAGCCTGTCGGCGTCTTTCGCACACATGAATACGCACCGCGCGTTCTGATTGCGAATTCCAACCTCGTTGGCGCATGGGCCAACTGGCAACACTTCCATGAACTCGAACGCAAAGGTTTGATGATGTACGGCCAGATGACGGCCGGTAGTTGGATCTACATCGGCACGCAGGGCATCGTTCAGGGCACTTTTGAAACTTTCGCTGCGATGGCTGACAAGCATTTCGGCGGCGACTTAACGGGGAAGCTCGTGGTGTCTGGCGGAATGGGTGGAATGGGCGGCGCCCAGCCCCTGGCTGCGACGCTCAACAACGCATTGTTTCTCGGCATCGATGTCGATCCGGCGCGAATTGAAAGACGTGTTTTAACTGGCTACTGCGACCGGCTGGCGCTGACGCTCGACGAGGCGCTCGACATTCTGGACGACGCGCGCGAACAAAAGCGCGCCGTGTCAGTAGGTCTTGTCGGTAACTGCGCTGAAGTATTACCTGAGTTAGCTTCGCGCGGCGTAACAGTTGACGCGCTTACCGATCAGACGAGCGCGCACGATCCTCTGAACGGGTATGTTCCGGCGGCCATGACGTTGGAGGAAGCGACGGAACTGCGAAAGACCAACCCGGAGTCGTACATCGAACGCTCGATGGAATCGATGGCGCATCACGTGGAAGCGATGCTGTCGCTGAAACGCGCGGGAGCGATCACGTTTGATTACGGCAATAACATTCGCAAGATGGCTTTTGATGCCGGAGTTGGTGATGCGTTTGAAATTCCCGGTTTCGTTCCCGAATACATTCGTCCACTCTTCTGCGAAGGCAAAGGTCCATTTCGGTGGGTAGCACTGTCCGGCGACCCGAGCGACATCCAGAAGACTGACGATCTCGCACTCGAACTTTTCCCCGACGACACAACTCTTAATCGATGGTTGCGCCTCGCGCGCGACCGCGTGCATTTCCAGGGACTGCCGGCGCGGATCTGTTGGCTTGGGTATGGTGAACGAGCGGAAATGGGTGAAGCGATCAACGAGTTGGTAAAACGCGGCGAACTAAAAGCGCCGGTGGCAATCGGCCGCGATCATTTGGACACCGGATCCGTTGCCTCCCCTTTTCGAGAAACTGAAGGAATGAAAGACGGATCCGACGCAGTCGCTGATTGGCCCATCCTCAACGCGCTGCTTAACACCGCGAGCGGAGCAAGTTGGGTTTCATTTCATCATGGGGGCGGAGTCGGCATCGGCTACTCATTGCATGCTGGCCAGGTTTCAGTCGCTGACGGAACTGACGACGCTGCGAAACGGCTCAATCGCGTTCTTACCAACGACCCCGGTCTGGGAGTGGCGCGTCACGTCGATGCAGGTTACGAAGACGCCGCCACTACTGCCGTGAACAAAGGCGTCAAAATTCCGATGTTGTCGGCGGGCGGCGAGCAATGATGAGACATCTGCGCCCACTGCTGTTGACGACGCTGCTGTTTTCAATTGCGTTTGCGCAGCAGCCGGCGCCTCGTCGGCCCGTTCCAATATCGTCGCCGCAGAGCCGCGTTGAAACAGTCGAATTCAGAAGCGAGCTCGTCGGCAGGAAACTCCCTTATCGCGTCGTGTTGCCCGTCGGCTACGACGATCCCGTTACACAGACGCGCAGATATCCCGTGGTTTATCTCCTGCATGGTTTGTTCGGACATTACACTGACTGGACCGAGCGTACGAAGCTTTCGCAGTACGCTTCCAGTTACGGAATGATTGTCGTTACACCGGAAGGCGAGAACGGTTGGTACACTGACAGTCTGACCGTCCCGTCGGAAAAGTTTGAAAGCTACATCGTCAAGGAACTGATCCCTGACGTGCAGCGTCGTTTCCGTACGGTGGAATCGCGCGAGGGCCGCGCGATTGCGGGTTTATCGATGGGTGGGTATGGAGCGCTGAAGTTTGGGGTCAAATATCCCGACATGTTTGCGTTTGCCGGATCGATGAGCGGAGCGCATGATGCTGCTTCCTCGACCGAGGCACAGTTGCGCGGCTTTGAGTCCATCTGGCGAACGCTCGGCCCTGTGTTCGGTCCAGACAACAGCCAGGTGCGCGCGGCCAACGACCTGCCGAAGCTGCTGCGTGAGATGTCAGCCGAGCAAATCGCAGCCTTGCCGTTTCTTTATATTGACTGCGGCACCGAGGACCACTTGTATTCGACTAATCGCGCGTTTGTAGAACTACTGGTAACGAAGAAGATTCCACACGAATACCGGCAGCGTCCTGGCGGTCATACCTGGACATACTGGGACACACAAGTCCGGGAGATTTTGGTACTAGCTAACCGGCGACTGGCGCCGACTTACATTAGCGAGCGTTAGCAATGGCAACCGCCCACTCTAAATTCAGGCACGTATCAAAGAAGGCAAGTCTCTTCACCGAGTCTGTCATTCGCGAAATGACGCGTGAAGCGCTGAAGCACGGCGCGGTTAATCTCTCGCAGGGCTTTCCTGATTTCGCTGCGCCGGAAGACATCAAGCGTGTCGCGATGCAGGCGATTGAGGACGACATCAATCAGTATGCGATTACGTGGGGCGCGCGCGATTTCCGTCAGGCGATCGCCGCTAAGACCAAGTGGTATCTGGGTCTCGATGTTGATCCTGAAACGGAATTGACCGTGACCTGCGGATCGACTGAAGGAATGATCGCGGCGATGATGGCCACGGTTGATCCTGGCGAAGAAGTTGTTGTGTTCGAGCCGTTCTACGAAAACTACGCGCCCGACGCAATCCTGTCAGATGCGACGCCGCGCTACGTTCCACTGCGCGCGCCTGACTGGAGTTTCGATCGAGACGAGTTGAGATCCGTTTTCAACTCAAACACCAAGGCAATCATTCTGTGCAATCCGAATAATCCGACCGGAAAAGTTTTCACCCGCGATGAGATGGAATTCATCGCCGCGCTTTGCCAGGAGTTCGACGCGCTTTGCTTCACCGACGAGATTTACGAACACATTGTCTACCCGCGCGACGGCGCCGAGATTTCACACATCTCAATGGCCCAGCTCCCTGGGATGCGGGAACGCACCGTAATTGTGAATTCAATGTCGAAAACTTATTCGGTGACTGGTTGGCGCGTGGGCTATTGCATAGCTCCGCCTCAAATTACCGGCGCGATTAGAAAGGTGCACGACTTTCTGACTGTCGGCGCTGCCGCGCCGCTGCAAGCTGCCGGAGCTTATGCGTTGTCGCTACCGCAGGCTTATTACGATAAGTTGCAACAGGAATATCGCGCGCGGCGAGACATGCTTCTGCCCGCACTTGAGGAAGCTGGGTTCAAGGTGTTTCAGCCCGACGGCGCTTACTACATCATGACTGACATTTCCGAATTTGGGTTTGCAAACGACGTCGAATTTACGAAACACCTTATTCGTGAGGTCGGCGTCGCATGTGTGCCGGGGTCCAGTTTCTATAGCATTCCCGAACGCGGCGCCCAGCAAGTCAGATTCTGTTTCTGCAAAAAGGACGAGACGCTTTCGGCGGCGGCCGAGCGATTACACAAGTTGCGTACGTGATTTCGAGGCAATTAAACCGGTCTTATGAATTACATCCGTCGTGTATTGCTGGCATTCCAGCTCGTATTTCTCCTTACGTTCGCCGTTGCGAACGCCGGTGCTCAGCAGATGGCCGATCCTCATTTCGACGCCCGCGTCGAAGCGGCGGCGTACACCAAAAACTTTCCGCGCGTCCTGTTTGATGAAGCTCACAACAATTTCCATACGGTCACCGGCAGATACAAACCGTTCGCAGATCTGATTTTCAGCGACGGTTACCAAGTGGTCGTCAATCGCAAACTTTTCTCCAAGCAGTCACTCGATACCTTCAGGATTCTTGTTATCGCGAACGCCCTTGGCGCCGAAGACCTCGACGAAGAGGGCGCTGACCGTCCGGCTTTCACCCATCAGGAGTGTGACGTAGTGCGGGATTGGGTACGCGGGGGCGGCTCGCTGCTTTTGATCGCAGATCATGCTCCCTTTGGTGGCGCCGCCGAGTCGCTTGCGAAGCGATTCGGAGTGACTATGAGCAAAGGTTACGTGTTTGATCCACAATCCTCACATAGTGACATCCACTCATTCTTAGTCTTCTCCAAAGAAAACAAACTGTTGGTCGATCATCCGATCACTCGCGGACGCAGCGCTGCCGAGCAAATCAACCGCGTCTACACTTTCACCGGGCAGGCGCTTAAGAGTACGGAAGCTTCCGGCGACTTCCTTAGACTTTCAAGCACGGCCAAAGACGCGCCTGACCGCTCGGCCGAAGAAGGCGTTTCGGTCGCGGGGCAATCTCAAGCGACGGCGTTTAAGTTTGGTAAAGGACACGTCGTGATATTGGGAGAGGCGGCGATGCTGTCAGCGCAGGTAGTTGGACCACAGTCGCTGCCGATGGGCATGAACGTTCCGGGTAGTGATAACAAACAACTCGCTTTGAATATCATGCACTGGCTGTCGGGATTGTTGAGATAATTGTGTGGGACAGGAAACGACAAATTATCTGGCTCGCGGCAGGACTGCTGCTGGGAACGTTTGTCGCCTACTCAGACGCGCATGACGAAGACGGCACGTTTGTGCCGCGCTTCTTCATCTTCATGGAAGGATTGATCGTAATCATCATCCTCACGCTTTTCTATATTTACTCACGCCGGAAGGGATAGGTAAGCGATTCGAGGTTGAGTTTTCTCAGTGTGATTGAACTTCCGCCTTTAGGAGGTAGCCCGAAGGGCGAATAGGCCAGCCGTTTTAATGGCCTTAAATATAAAGGCCGCTAAAGCGGCCTTTCACATTTTTTCCTTCTGGCTGGTACCAGCCGTAAAACGGCTGGCCTATTCACCCTTCGGGCTGCCGCGTAAACGCGGCATTGCTAACCTCCGACCTCAAACCTCTGATCTCTGATCTCTGATCTCTGATCTCCGACTTCTGACTTCTGATCTCTGACTTCTGATCTCCGGCCCTAATTCGGTTGTTGCATGGTCTTCGCCCGCACGGTGATACCTTCATCGCCAACCACCAATAAATTGCGAGCTTCTCCGAACGGAGTACTGGAAGGAAGATAAGAAATTACGTAGCGGTTTTTTCTAAGTTCGTCGCAGATCGCTTTTGCGGCCACTCCAGGTTCGTCAATTGAAAAGATCGTGCCGCCCGTCCCCTCGACGAGTTTGTCAATCACCTGCTTCGGCTTTGGCACATCGCGACGAATGGCGCCCCGGGTGCGATCCTGCGCCTGCACCGCATAGACCGTGATGTCCAGCTTTTGTAGTTCGGCCAGTATCTTGTCAAACGGGGTCTTGCTACCGCGATCAAGTCCATCGCTGATTACTACGATTACGCGTTTCTGTCCCGGCGCAGAGAGAAGTGCCTGCTCGATCACGGCTGTGGCGGCGTCGAACAAATGCGGTTGCCCTTTCTTGCGAAACAGCTTTAAGGACGTCTCGATCGACTTCGCGTCGTCGGTCCAATCCGCCACGATCTCTGCCTGTTCGTCGTAACCTACGATTAACAGCTTGTCGCCCTCGTAAATCTCGTAAGCAAACTCACGCGCTGCTCGTTCGAGTTTATCAATGTCGGCGCGCAATGTTAGGGAGTTGTCCACCAGGAGAACTATTCGCGCCGGAGACGGATCCGGTGTGAAGTTGCGGATCATTTGTTCGACACCGTTGTCATAAACCGCCAGTTGCTTACCTGTGATTTGCTTGTCATCAGCGCGTTTCGCAACCACGTTGATCAAGACGCCACCCTGATTGCTGGCCACGGGGCGTCGTCCCGCCTGAGCTAGTGCGACGCTATTGATCAAAACCAGTAGCAACGCAGCAACGAAACCTGATAACGCACGGGCTTTGATGTTTTCCCTGCTAACGTGTGGATGAGGCTTGTACATTGGCCAGCTGAAAGGTTCTTCAATCACCAGATTTTTTCGGCGCGGGTGCCTTATCTGCAGTTTTTTTGGACGGAGAGCTCTCTTTGGCTTTCTTGTCTGTCTTTTCTGATTTCTGATTGTCGCTTACGGTTGCTTCGCTCTCGGATTTCTCTTGCTTGCCTTTGTCCTTACCCTTGTCGGAATAATCGGTAACGTACCAACCGGAGCCCTTAAACTGGATGGCCGGGGCGGAAACTTTTCTCTCCAAACGTCCACCGCACTTGCTACATTTCGCCGGCGGCTTGTCGTTCATCTTTTGAAACACTTCCAGGTGCGCGCCACACTTCGCACACTCAAACTCATATATCGGCATAGATTGCTACTCCGTCTTGTCGAGGCTTAAGTTCAGTATAGCGAGGCGACTTTCCGGGTGGCAATGAGCCGCACAGAACGCTGTACGGGGCTTGGCTTTTGCAACTTGAAGGACGCTTCGTTATGATCCGAAACGAAATATCCCCATGTCAGACACCGCCAAATCGCTCTCTCTCGAACGAAAGATCAAGATGCACGAGGCGCGCGAAGGCATTATCAATCGCCTCGCGCTGACGCTTCCAACTACCATCAACCTCGACCGCTTTCTCAACGTCATTGTTTCCGAACTCGGCCGGATGATGAACGTCGATCGATGCGACGTCATTCAATTGACTTCCAGCAGCGAGCTGCGCATCAGCCACGAATGGCGCGCTAGCGAAGACGTGCCGTCGAGTCTGGGCACGCGCATTCCAATCGATCCGAAGCAACTTTCCGAACACGTCGACATTACAAAACCCATTCGACTCGACGACACGTCGAAACCGGATCTGGACCAAAAGGTCCGATTCCTGGCGAAGAGCTTGGGCACGCGCTCGCTCCTGGTCGTTCCCGTCGTGCTCGGCGATGACGTGCTGGGACTGGTGGGCATGCATACCACCCGCACGCCGCGGGAGTGGCTCGACGATGAGGTGAGTTTCTTGGAGTCGATCGCGCGGCAAATCGCCGTTGGTTACGAATACACCCGTCTTTACACGGACAAAGAACGCGAGGCTGAAACCAAACGAGCGCTGCTTGAGATTGCGAATGCCCTGAATGCTCGATCGGATTTTCGCGAGGTTTCTTCCCTCGTTCTCGAGCGAGCAATCACTCTCGTGGGAGCTGACTACTCCGCACTCGGTGTGCTCGATCCAAAAGGCGGACGGATCACTCTCGCGGCATTCAAAGCCGCGCCGCATGCTTCAACCGACACTGTCCAGGGGTTGATTGCGGAGCACAGCCAGTCACTCGACGTCACGGAGTTTCCCGCGGCGATGGAAGTACTCGCGGAAGGAAAGACGCTGCGACTGGTCGAAAGTGACCTCCCTTTCCCGTTTCGTCTCATGTTCAATTCCATACTCGGCGGTCGCGCGGCCCTGGTGGCGCCGGTTCGTGTTGCCGGTCGGACTTTCGGCTTGTTGGGTTTGGTTTGGAGCGAAGCGCGCGCGGGATTTCAGGATCACGAAGTAGCACTGGTTGAAGGAATTGCCGATCAGATCGGGACCGCGCTCGAACGCGATCAATTGTCGGCGGAAGTCATGAACCTGCGCGATGCCTTGCACGAACGCTATGGTGAGGATCGCATCATCGGACAAACTACAGTGATTCGCCGGGCGATCGAGTTGGCCCTCAGTGTCGCTGACACACAAACGACCGTGTTGATTCAGGGAGAGTCGGGGACCGGCAAGGAGTTGCTCGCGAATTTGATTCACTACAACTCGGGTCGCGAGGACCAGCCCTACGTCAAACTTAACTGCGGCGCGATTCCTGAAACACTCCTCGAGTCGGAATTGTTTGGTCATGAGAAAGGCGCATTCACGGATGCGCGCGCGCGCCGGCAAGGCAGGTTTGAGGAAACCAACGGCGGCACTTTGTTTCTCGACGAAGTCGGCGAAATGAGTCTGTCGGCGCAGGTACGCCTGTTGCGGGTTTTGCAGGACGGCGAATTTACGCGCGTTGGCGGCAGCGAAGTAATAAAAGCGGACGTGCGAGTGGTAGCCGCGTCTAATGTCGATCTCGAAAAGGCGGTTGAGCTGGGAACGTTTCGGCGCGACCTTTATTATCGTTTGTCGGTTTTTCCCATCAGCTTGCCGCCGCTGCGCGAACGCCCCGAGGACATACACCCGCTGGTTATCTATTTTCTCGAGCATTACAAACAAAAAACCGGACGTTTCACATCCGGTATTTCGAAGGACGCTCTCCAGGCTTTATTCACGTACGACTGGCCCGGCAATGTGCGCGAGCTCGAAAACGCAATGGAGCGCGCAGTCATTATTGCCAACGGCCGGCAAATCGAGCTCGAGGATCTGCCTGAGGCAATCAGCAAAGTCGCTTTGCAGGAACAGGATCGGATCAAAGTGGAACGTGCGCGAGCAGCGAGTGAGGGTCGCACTACCACGTTTGAAGTGACTGTTCCGTCGTCAATGGACGAAATCGAACGGCAGGCAATTCAAGCCACACTCGACTACACAAAAGGTGACAAAACTCACGCCGCTAGAGCTCTCGGCATCGGTCGCAAGACGCTGTACCGGAAGTTGGACCAGTACAACGGCAAAGCGCCGGGTAGTGAAGCTGATGAGGTTTGACTTCACCATCCGGCACTTTGAATAGATTCAGTGGCTGCTCCCACTAAATCTACGAGCAGATCAGCGAATCGGATCGCCCTCTGCCTGCCCTTTCTGCGCCTGCCCGCGAGGGGCAACAAACGGTGCGCAAACAACTAACAGCAAAGTGACGATAACTGTGGTGACGGTTCGCATAGAGGTTCCTCCTGTGGTGAGAGTTGAGAAATTCCTCCGTTGACATCGGATGAAACAATGTCGAGAGGGGAAAACATGCGCTTCAAAACGGCCGGGTTTGAGTGTTTGCCAGGTCGAATACTTTCATGTTCACCGTAGCGAAGAGCAACTGCTATGCCCGTTCGCGATTTAAGCGAACTGTCAGGGTTTTCGATGATGCGGGTGGTTTGGGTCCTCCGCTCTGTCTACGGTTGTAGACTGCACTCGCCGATTGGATAGCCGACCGGACTTGCCGGTGGCCCATGTTCTTGCGGCTTTCCGCCCCCATTTGCTATAGTCCGAACCTGACAACCTCTCAATATAATTAACGCGCGAACCATGTGGTTTCGCATCTGAGAAAGGATTCCTCCAATGGGAAGCGATGACTATCGGCGAGATTCTGGCGACAATATTTCTACCCGGCTAACGTATTTGCTTATCGGCGGCGGCATTGGTGCCGTGATTGCGCTGCTTTTTGCACCCAAATCCGGTCATGAACTGCGCGGCGACATTGCTGACGCTACGCGCAAAGGCATCGACCGTTCACGCGAAGCCGCGCAGCAATTAGGTGATCGAGCCGGCGAATATTATGAGTCAACGCGCGAACGTGCTTCTGAACTTTATTCGCAGGCGAGCGAACGAGCTTCTGGTATCTACTCGCAAGCCGCAGAAAAAGTCGGCGAAGTGGCCCAGACAGCACGTGACACCGCCACGCGCAAAACCAGCACAGTCGCTGCGGCTCTCGACGCCGGCAAGAGGGCTTATCAGGAAGAAAAGCGGAAGACTGAGCTCTCAGGCAGAATCGAAGCAGCTCCGAAATACACTGAAAAGGCGAACTGAAGTGCGTTGCCAATTGGCGATGCTCTTTCAGTGGTCTAAGGTATGAAATACGGTTTGCTGACTTAACTCGGCAATTGGCAATCGGAAATCGGCAATGACCTGGCTGGCACTACAAATGAACCCAAATGACCCGATGTTTTGGGTGATGGTAGTCATTGCGCTGTCGTTTATTCTGATAACGGTTGCGATGATTGCCATCGCTGTCAGTGTCAGCCGTGCAGTCAAATCTGTTACCCGTCTTGAACAACGACTCGAACCACTGATCGATCGCGTTACCGTCATCAGCGAACAGGGAAAACAGATCGCGATCGAAGGGAAACAGATCGCCGAACAGTTTACGGCGGTCTCGGGCCATCTCACGACAGCCACAATGAATCTTTCGGAGTCGCTCGCGATTATCAAGGATGAAGTCGGCGAACTTAAGGAAATAGTGAGTCACACAGCCGGAGAAGCGCGCGACAAAGTGGAACTCGTCAGCCGGACAATAGATCGCACGCATGAACAGGTAACATCGACCACGGATTTCATCCAGCAAAAGGTCGTTGAGCCTGCACGCGAACTGGCGGCGATTATGGCGGGCTTCCGCCGCGGCCTCGAGGTTCTCGTAGCGCCAATGCCGAAGCCCATTAATCAAACCTACGCCGAGGATGAGATGTTTATCGGTTGACTCTGAACATAGAGGCGTCACGACCCGAACCATCGCATCCCGCGCAAGATGGTTCGGGTTTTTCTTTGTGCGGAAGTAGCACGAGCGTCCAGCTCGTGCATGCATGGGCAAGATGCCCGTGCCACAATAACCACTGTTTTGCTCGGCCACAGTTCAACCTGTTAGTATTTCGGATTCGTAACTACTGCGATCATGTCAACTGAAACACCACTCGATCTAAAAAAGACAGTCAACCTTCCAAAGACTGGCTTCTCTCAGAAGGCGAATCTCGCGCAAACCGAGCCTGCACGCCTGAAGAGATGGTCCGAAGCGCGCCTGTATCAAATGATTCAGCAGGCCCGGGCCGGCAAGGAGAAGTTCATCCTTCACGACGGGCCGCCTTATGCAAACGCCGACATCCACCTGGGAACGGCGATGAATAAGATCTTAAAAGACTTCGTGGTGAAGACGCGCAGCATGATGGGTTACGCCGCGCCCTATGTTCCCGGTTACGACTGTCACGGACTGCCAATCGAGTTACACGTTGAACGGAAGCTGGGAACGAAGAAAGCAAACATGCCCGCAGTGTCGATCAGGCGAGCATGCCGCGAATACGCCAGCAACGCTCTGCGCAGTCAAACTCGCGATTTCCAACGTCTGGGAATTCTTGGTCTGTGGGACAACCCATATTCGACAATGTCGAACGGTTACGAGGCTGAGACCGCGCGGTTATTTGGAACATTTGCCGAACGTGGTTACGTGTACAAAGGAGCGCGACCGGTCTACTGGTGCATTCACGATCAAACTGCGTTGGCCGAAGCTGAAGTTGAATATCGGCAACACAGCAGTCCGTCGGTTTATGTGAAGTTTCCACTCGTCAGCGATCCGGCGCTCATCGATCCGGCGTTAGCCGGCCGGAAAGTTTTCGTACTCATATGGACCACCACGCCCTGGACGCTTCCTGCCAATCTCGGGATCGCCGTACATCCTGATTTTGAATATTGTGCGTTCGAAAGCGGCGATGAGGTTTACATCGTCGCGTCGGAGCTGCTTGAAACCGTGATCGAGAAATGCGGTTTAAGCTAACAGCGCTGAAGCGACGACCGTGCTCGCCCGCTTTCCCGGTTCAAAGCTTGACCGACTGGAAGCGCGACACGCGTGGTTAGACCGTCCGTCACTACTTATGGTCGGCGATCATGTAACCCTCGGCGGAGAGGCTGACGCGGAAACGGAGCTCGACGTGAGCGAGGCGCGAGACAGGAAAACGACTGGCAAGGCGGGTACTGGCGCCGTGCACACTGCGCCCGGTCATGGTCACGACGACTTCGTCATCGGCAAACGCTATGGTCTGGAGATCTACTGTCCGGTGGATAACGCGGGCCGCTTTACTAACGACGTCGAACACTTTGCCGGACAGAATGTTTTCGAGGCCAACCCGCGCATAGTTGAGTTTATGAGCGAGCGTGGCGTGTTGCTGTTTTCAGAGAAGTACGACCATCGATATCCACATTGCTGGCGATGCAAAAATCCTGTCATCTTTCGCGCAACGCCGCAGTGGTTCATTTCTCTTGATCACGTTTCAGACGACGACTGGGGACATAGTTTGCGAACCGGCGCACAAAAGGAAATCAGTGAAAATGTCACCTGGATTCCTGCCTGGGGGCGCGAGCGAATGCTCAACATGTTTAAGAACCGCACCGACTGGTGCGTGTCGCGGCAGCGGGTTTGGGGTGTTCCGATTCCGGCGTTTTATTGCGTTAACTGCAACCAGGAACACCCGAACTCTAATGTCATACTCGACGCTAAAGTGATCAGCCACGTCGCGGACATCTTCGAGCGGGAGTCAGCGGACGCCTGGTACAAACGCGAAGCCGCTGAGCTGTTGCCGGAAGGCTTCAAGTGTGAACAATGCGGCGGCACTGAGTTTACGAAAGAAACTGACATTCTCGATGTCTGGTTTGACAGCGGTTCTTCGTGGACCGCGGTTTTCAAGGATTATTTCAAAGAAGAGTTAGGAGAATGGCGACCGGCCGATGCCTATCTCGAAGGAGGAGATCAGTATCGCGGTTGGTTCAACTCATCGCTGCTCATCAGTCTCGCAAAATATCGACAGGCTCCCTACCGAAACGTTATCACGCACGGCTGGTTGATCACGGTCCAGGGCGAAAAGATGAGCAAGTCGGCGGGCACGGGCATTTCGCCAAATGAAGTTGTCAAACAATCAGGCGCAGACATCCTTAGGCTATGGGTCGCTTCATCGGACTACCATGAAGACGTTCGTTGTTCAGAAGAGATTCTGGAACGGACGGTCGATGCGTATCGAAAGATTCGCAACACAGCTCGTTATGCGCTCGGCAATCTTTACGGATTTGAGCCTTCGCGTGATTCAGTTGCCCATGATCAATTAATGGAGATCGATCGCTGGGCGCTCGCGGAGCTGGACGAAGTAGTGGCACGCGTTTGGGAGGCTTACGAAGCCTACGAGTTTCATCTTGCGACACGCGCTATTTATTCGTTTTGCACTGTTACACTCTCGGCCCGGTATTTCGACATCATCAAGGACCGTTTGTACACCGCAGCTCCCAACAGCTTCGCGCGTCGCTCTGCGCAAACTGCGCTTTACCAAATTGCCGACGCGCTAGCCCGCTTGCTTGGTCCAATACTCGTCTTCACGGCTGATGAGATTTGGGAGAACCTGCCGCAGGATGGAACGCGCACTGAGTTTGTTCACATGGCGGAGCTTCCCAAACGAATCCAAGTCAGCGAAAACGCTTTGCGTGCGAATTGGGAACGGCTTTTCGAAATCCGCGATGATGTTTTGCAGTCGCTCGAAGAAGCGCGCGTCGCCAAACAGATTGGCAGTTCTTTGGAGGCACGCGTCGTGATATCTGCGTCCGGAGAAAGCTACCAACTACTTCAACAATACGCCGGGGAGCTTCGCTACCTTTTCATTGTCTCTCAAGTTGAGGTAGTGAACTCAAACGAAGGCGCGAGCGGAGTCGTAGTAAAAGTCGGGCCGGCTGAAGGTAAGAAATGTGAACGCTGTTGGAACTACTCCACACGTGTTGGTGAGTCGTCACGTTATCCCACAGTCTGCGAACGTTGCGTAGTCGCGCTCGATGAGATTGATAAGGACACGCGCGCAGCGTAATTCAACACCCGGTTATGGCAACGAAACAACGATCCGCTGGATTTTTCCCCGCGCGTTTTGGTTGGCGGGCAGGCTATCTGCTCGCCAGCTTCGGCATATACATGGCCGACCAGGTAACCAAAGCGTGGGCGGTGCGAAACCTACGCGTGCGTGGCGATTACCAGGTGATTCCGAATTTTTTCGATTTGATTTACACCGTGAATCCCGGCATCGCGTTCGGGCAGTTGCAGGACGGGGGCAATTTCGGCCGTTGGCTATTTGTGGCGTTGGCCATAGCCGCCGCCGTTGCTGTGTTCTATTACTTCCTGCGCACGCCTCGCAATGACGATCGCGTGCTTGGAGCATGCGCCTTGTTACTGGCAGGCATACTCGGCAATCTTACTGACCGTGTGCGTTTCGGCTACGTGATCGATTTCATCGCACTGCACGCGGGCTCTTACCATTGGCCCACCTTTAATATTGCCGACGCGGCCATCACAATCGGTGCGATCCTGCTGGCGTACGATCTGGTTTTTGAAGGACGGAAGAAGAAAGTATTGGCCCTCGAGGAACCAGCCGGTAACGGCCGCATCTAACTAATAGTTCAATTGCCGCAGCATGTATCCCATCCTGTTCCGCATCGGTAGTTTTCCCGTCCACACGTATGGAGTTTTTCTTGCGCTCGCGTTCCTGTGCGCAATATTGATTACGGTTAAGCTGGCCGGTCGCGATGGTTTGCCGCGGCAAAAAATCTATGACCTCACACTCTGGATGCTGCTGGCATCTCTGGTCGGCTCGAAACTGCTGATGCTGTTTACTGAACCGGAGTATCGCGATAACCCGCTGCAGCTTATCTCGCTCGATTTCCTGAGATCAGGAGGCGTGTTTTACGGCGGGATGCTCGGAGCCATCCTTACCGGTTACATCTTGATGCGCCACTACAAACTTCCCTGGTGGAAAACAGCAGATGCGTGCGCTCCAGGTATTGCGCTCGGCAACTTCTTCGGACGTCAGGGTTGCTTCGCGGCCGGTTGTTGCTGGGGAGAGCCCACGAACTTGCCGTGGGGCGTGAAGTTTACCGAGTTGGCCCACGACATCACCGGCGTGCCTGTGGATGTCTATCTTCATCCAACTCAATTGTATGAGTCGTTTTCGATGCTATTGGCGTTTCTGTTTTTGCTGTGGCTTCATCGCAGAAAACGTTTTGACGGGCAGGTGATACTTATTTACGCGTTGTTGTATTCCGTCATTCGCTTTGCGATTGAGTTTGTACGTGGCGACCCGCGCGGAGACATCTTTGGTCTAACAACGCTGACTGGCCTCTCGACGTCGCAATTGATCAGCATTGTCGTCGGCATCGTTGCCGCTATCCTGTTGATAAAACGCTGGCGAAACCTCCCTTCAACTCCCGCCCGAGAACGCGCGGCGACTGCCGCCTGAACAATTTCCCCACAGATGGAAACCGTTATTTCCGGCCTTTAGGGGTATTTCCTCTGCCTCCACCCGATATCGTCTTTGCGATGTAAAGTACTTGACAACGTTTGGGCCCGAGGCTTAGTATCACTGTTATGCGCTCCAGTCCCCTGGCCACCGCCACCCGCGAAGAGCCTCCCGCACTGCACACGCGGGCGATGGATAATCTTCAATACATCCGCGAAACGATGGAACGCGCTACCGCGTTTACCGGCATATCGGGATGGGGACTCGTCGCCATCGGCGTGACTGCGTTAATCGCGTCGGCCGTCGCCGCGCAACAAAAGACTTTTAAAAACTGGATGGGGGTGTGGCTGGCTGAGGCAGCGATCGCCCTGCTCATCTCGGGTTGGTCCATGGATCGTAAGGCGCGCGCAACAAACGTTCCTTTACTCTCAGCCCTGGGACGAAAGGTTGTTTTCAGTTTAGCGCCGCCGATTCTAGCGGGGGGATTGTTGACCGTAATCCTTTACCGCGCCGGCCTTACTAGTGCGATCCCCGGTGTCTGGCTGCTTCTTTACGGCACAGGAGTGGTTACCGGCGGCATGTTTTCCGTAAACGTTGTGCCAATCATGGGCCTCTGTTTTATGGCCCTGGGCGCCGCGGCGTCGCTTACACCGGGCATGTTTACAGACTGGTTTATGGCCGCTGGCTTTGGCGGATTGCACATCATTTTTGGCTTCATTATCGCGAGGAAATACGGTGGGTAAGAACACTGCTTTAAAACACCCCACTCATAAAAAGCGCGAGGGACTTTCAGCAGAAGTCCGCGCCCGCGCAAAACACTCCGCGCCGGCAGCAGTGGATCGATTGATTCATGAGCGGATGCGTTTGGGCATCGTCAGCGCGTTGGCTGCGAATGAATCGTTGACGTTCAACGATCTAAAAAGCCTGATGGATACGACCGACGGAAATCTCAGTGTGCATGCACGCAAGCTTGAGGAGGGCGGATACATCGCGTGCGTCAAATCATTTGAAGGGCGGCTACCAAAAACAGAGTACAAATTGACCGCAGCCGGCCGTCGCGCGCTCGAAAGTTATCTCAGTCACATGGAAGCACTCATTCACCAGGTGAGAAATGTGTAGTTTGAGTGCAAATTTTTTTTGCATTGGTACTTTGCAATGTAAAGAACTTTTATAAATTGAGGGCTGCGCGAGTTCACGAACGTAAATCTGGCAGCGGACTTCCACACTGACGGTGCGTCGATCCCCCGAAGGTCTCTGTGGGTTGCCCTCGTTCATGTTCATAAGCGGCTGGCTAATATCCACCATAAGCAATTGAGACAAATACCTGCTCCGAAGGAAAGATCATGACAAGACGAATCATTGCAATCACCATCATCTTTGGGTGCACTTCTGTCGCATGGGCCATCCTCGGCAGTACGATCTTTGCCAGAACATACTCTCACGACACCGTTGCCGCGAATCGAGTGGCATCAACCTGGGGGTCAACACACGATCAACCTCCGCCAGTCGCTGCATTTACGCGCATCACCACTCGAACTGAAGAAATGGTTGAGAACGGCAAGAAGGTAACGAAGAAGGTTGAAGATCCGAGCACTATTGACCTGTCACTTGAAGGCAGCAAAGTGGATGTGGCGCTCGATCTTGAGCACCGGCAAAAGGGCCTGCTCTGGTACAACACCTACAAAGTTAACTTCGCCGGTCTTTACAGTTTTTCCAATCCGAGCGACAAGGAGGAAATTGTCAGATTCTCGCTTATCCTCCCCACAAATCAGGCCATCTATGACGATTTGGTATTGACGGTTGACGGCGTGCCGCTCGCGATCGCCAGCCAGGACAAAGCTGCATCGGTCGTAGCTAAGGTGGGGCCGCACAAAGTGGCCACGCTCGGAGTTGGATATCGTTCGCAGGGCCTAAACGAATGGCGCTACAACTTTGGCCGCAACCTGGGAGTGGCGCCGGTTAAAGATTTCCAGCTCAACATGCAAACCAACTTCAAGGAGATTGACTTTCCTGACAACACCCTCTCGCCCACCCAAAAGCAGGAGAGTGGCAACGGATGGAGACTTAATTGGTCATACAAAAACCTTGTATCAGGTTACGACGTGGCGATGGTCATGCCCGAAAAGCTTCAGCCTGGACCATTAGCAGGGCGCATTAGTTTCTTTGCTCCGGTATCACTGCTGTTCTTTTTCTTTATCATGTTCATCATCACCACCATGCGAGGAATTGAGCTTCATCCCATGAACTATTTCTTCCTGGCAGCTGCATTTTTTTCATTCCACCTCTTGCTCGCTTATTTAGTGGATCACGTTTCCATTCACCTCGCTTTTCTGATCTCCTCGATCGTGTCTGTTTTCCTGGTCGTGAGTTATCTGCGGTTGGTTGTAGGTTTCCATTTCGCAAGTCGCGAGGCCGCGATTGCACAATTTGTATATTTGGTCATGTTTTCCTACGCGTTTTTCCTGAAGGGCTTCACCGGTCTGGCAATCACGATCGGTTCAGTGGCTTCGCTCTTTGTGACGATGCAGGTAACCGGCCGGATACGTTGGGCGCAAAAGTTTCAGTTAAAACCGCCCACGGAACCCGCGGCTGAACTGTCCTGAAGCGTTAATGAATAACAACTTCCTCAACTTTGGTTTTTTATACGCATGACAAATTTTGATGTGGTTATTGTCGGCGCCGGTTTGGCGGGCTTGCAGTGTGCACGAATTCTCGCTCAATCGGGAATCAGTGTTCTGCTCGTTGACCGCAAGGCGTCTCTCGACAAATCGATCCACACGACGGGAATCTTCGTGCGCCGCACCCTGGAAGACTTCGATATACCGGAAGATTGTCTGGGTCCGCCGATCAGGCACGTCACCGTGTACTCGCCCGCGCGACGTCGACTAAATTTAGTCAGTCCCCACGATGAGTTTCGCATAGGAAGAATGGGCGCGCTCTATGATCGCTATGTTGATCTTTGTGGACGCGCGGGGGTGACGTGGATGCCTGAAACACGCTATTGCGAACTTTCGCCCGCGCGCGATCGATTATTGCTCCGTCTTGAGGGGCGCTCCTCTTCGATGTGGGTTGAAACCCGTTACCTAATCGGAGCGGACGGTGCTAATTCGCGCGTCGCTCGCGATTTGCACCTTGACGAGAACAGCGACTGGATCGTCGGTGTCGAAGACG
The DNA here is from genome assembly GCA_963730985.1 of Pyrinomonadaceae bacterium. Classification (GTDB taxonomy): domain Bacteria; phylum Acidobacteriota; class Blastocatellia; order Pyrinomonadales; family Pyrinomonadaceae; genus PSRF01. The sequence goes on along the minus strand of CAVSTX010000001.1, from coordinate 737,943 downwards.
TCGTGTCAAACATTCCACTTGATGGTCAGCCCCGCCTGCATTGCTTTCTCGATCCACGTTTGGCTCCGGGCTACATCGCATGGGTTGCTCATGACGGTCACGAAGCGCATATCGGTGTGGGCGGTTACGCTTCGCAGTTTGAGCCAATCGGTGCGCTCGGGCAGTTTCAAAAAAGTTTGAGCGGCATATTTGATCTCTCAAGGGCTGTGAGGTTGGAACGACGCGGCGGTCGCATTCCCGTTGGTGGCGTTTTACGAAATATCGCTAACCGGTATGGGTTGCTAATCGGCGATGCGGCCGGGGCTGTATCACCGCTTACTGCCGGCGGGCTCGATCCGTGCCTGAGACTTTCCTCCCTGGCCGCAGAAGTTGTAACTAATTATCTTCACACAAATGATGTCGGTGCGTTGCAAGCCTATTCCGGGAACGCCTTCCGCACACGATTTACCTCACGGCGATGGATGCGCAAGCTGGCTGCGAAGGTAAGAGACACCAAAGTTCTCGAACTTGGGTTCGCCGGTCTGAGAACGCCGCCATTGAACCTTCTGGCCGCCCACATTTTCTTTGGCCACGGTTCGTTTCCCGATACGCACATGCTGGTTCGGCGAGGCACTTCGGATCCCGGGCTTGAAGGTGTGCCGATTGCTACTACGTAAACACAGGCTGCCCGCTTAGTGTTAATAATTCGAACCTCGGGACGTTAACGAGGTGAGGAATTATTACGTCAAACCTCCGGGGGCATATCTACATCCAAGCAAACTTTCCGGTGTGCCCTGTCGTACAGGCAGGTGCGCGCGAGTGATCAGCAGTAATCCCAGACATATGAGAGCCGTTTTTTCAGTTTACGCCGACGCCCTGAAGATTGCCCTGCAGTCGATTTTTGCTCATAAATTGCGGGCTTTTCTGACTCTGATTGGAATTATCATTGGCGTCGCGTCTGTGGTAACCGTAGGTGCGTCAATCAGCGGGTTGAACACCTATGTCGTCGACCGCGTGGCGAAGGTGTTGGGGACTAACCACTTCATGATCGCCCGCATCGCGTCCACAGGCCGCATGTCGGACGAGGAATTTGAACGGCAAAACCGCCGAAATAAGCGACTAACCTGGGAAGATTATGAGTGGGTGCGCGACCACTGCCGTGCCTGCGCTGAAGTCGGAGCTGCGGTAGGCGGCCAGGCGGATTTGAAACAAGATGGGGCTGAGTTCCCCAGCGCGGTGGTGTTTGGCGCAACGGCAAACATGGTCGACATTGAAGACAAGACGATCGCAGAAGGACGTTTTATCTCGAATGACGAGGTGAATCGCTCGGCGCTGGTGGTCGTGCTTGGCGGAGATATCAAGGATAAGTTTTTCCCCAACACGAGCGCGGTCGGCAAAACGCTCAAGGTGCGCGGACTGCCTATGCGCGTCGTGGGAGTTGAAGAGAAACGCGGTTCGTTTTTCGGCGATTCAATCGATCGTCACGTCTATATTCCCGTCACCACCCACATGCAGATCTGGGGACGGAACGGTCTTCAAATTCACGGCAAGGGTTTCACGCGCGAAACTTTTCAGCAGGCGATCGAAGACGCGCGCGTAGCGATGCGCGTTAAGCGTCAACTGAAGGGAAACGAAGAAGACGACTTTGGATTGGTTGACGTCGAAGCTGTCAACAATCAAATCGATCAGTTCACCAGCAGCATCGCGATGGTTGTTGTTCCCATAACGCTGATTACTCTGATCGTCGGTGGCATCGTGGTGATGAACATCATGCTGGTCAGCGTTACTGAACGAACTTTTGAAGTCGGATTACGAAAAGCTGTAGGAGCGACGAAGCGCCAGATCCTGCTGCAGTTTCTCATTGAGTCGGCAATTCTTTGCGCGTTGGGCGGAATCATCGGGCTGTTGCTCTCCTACGGAGTTACCGTTCTCATCACAGCACTGGCCTCCATCACGATGACGATAACGATTGGTTACATACTGCTCGCGTTGATCGTGTCTACTGCGGTGGGAATGATCGCCGGCATTTATCCTGCTTTTAAAGCGGCTAGGCTCGATCCAATTCTGGCTTTAACAAAGACGACGTAATTACTGTGAAAGCGCAAGCGACGAAAAGTGTATTTAGAGAAACGCTGACGATGGCGCTCGATAGTGTTCGCGCCCACAAGTTTCGCAGCTTTCTTACCGTGCTGGGTATCGTTATTGGCGTGACCACCGCAATCTGTATCGCTTCGATTTTGACGGGCATGCGTCAGAACATCGTCTCGATCATCGAAGAGTATGGGACCAACAACATTTACGCGTTTCATCTTTCCACCGGTCCTCGCATGGGCGAAGACCGATCGGAAAGGGCGCGCAAACCGCTGACCGTGGATGACGCTGAGGCAATTGCGACGCAAGCGAGCGCGGTAGAAGAGGTCGCTCACATTGCTCCCAACGTTGGTTACAGCGGTGGTCCATTTGACGACAACATAACCTACAAAGGGCACAACTATCGTTGGGGCAATACGCAGGGTGTGTCGCCGAACTACGCCGGAATTACCAACATCACCATCAGAGAAGGCCGGTTCATTACGGAACACGACGATCAGCAGCGGGCTAACGTAATGGTGATCGGCGTAAACGCCGCCGACGCACTTTTCCCCGGTCAAAACCACCAAATTGCGGGCACGCAAGTGCGCATGGGTGGCTACAACTTCGAAATCATCGGCGTGCTGGAAAAAAGGAAAGCCGGCTTCTTCGGTGAGAACGAAGAAGACAATGCGGTGTTCATTCCGTTTCGCACGGCGCAGAAAGTGGCCCCCGCAAAAGGTTATTTACTGCTCGTGATTAAGTCGCGTTCGGGTCAAACGATGGAAGCCTTGCAGCAGTCGGAGGAGGTTCTGCGCCGTCGCCGTAACGTGAAGTTTGGCGATCCCAATAACTTCGATATCAAGACTGCGGACAAGTTTATCGAACAGTTTGACAGTATCTTTGCCATGGTCGGATTGATCGCCATTGCTATCTCTTGCCTGGGCCTGCTCGTTGGCGGAATTGGTGTGATGAACATCATGCTGGTGAGCGTCACTGAAAGGACGAAGGAGATCGGCATCCGCAAAGCCATTGGCGCTCGACGCAAAGACATTGTGCGTCAGTTTCTGTTTGAAGCCATGACGCTGACTTTTCTTGGCGGCGTCCTGGGAGTGATTATTGCGGTCGGCATCAGTCAACTTATTATTCTGCTCGTGCCCGCGCTACCCGCCACTATACCTGCCTGGGCCGTTATTACCGGTCTCTCAGTTTCTATCGGCGTCGGACTTGTATTCGGCGTCTGGCCTGCACGCAAAGCTTCCCGACTCGATCCTATCGAGTGTCTCCGCTACGAATAACGACAGATTCCGATAGCCGAAACGAATTCAAATCGCTTAGGCTATGCGCATGGCTGACGAGCGCAACTTCATTCGCGAATTCCTAACTTACATTCAGGTTGAAAAGGGTCTCGCGCAGCACACGCTCGACAGCTACCGCCGTGACCTGGAACGGCTTGAGCAATGGGCAGCTCGATACAAAAAGCGCGTCGCAGATTTGAACCGGCCCGACCTCCGCAAGTGGATTGCCGAACTATCCCGCGAAGGTTTGGCGCCGTCGTCTGTAACCCGCGCGGTCAGTGCTGCTCGCGGCTTTTACCGCTTCCTCATGCTCGACGGGCACATAAAAATCCATCCCGCTGAGGATCTTGATACGCCGCAAAGGTTTTCTTACCTGCCAAAATTTCTGACCGAAGATGAAGTTGATCGCCTGTTTGCTGCTCCGGATATTTCCACTGAACAAGGTGTTCGCGATCGCGCAATGTTGGAATTGATGTATGCCGCCGGCTTACGTGTTTCCGAACTTGTGACGCTGAAACAAACGGATGCTGACCTGCATGGCGGCGTCGTGAAATGTCATGGCAAAGGCAGCAAGGAGCGACGCGTACCGATTGGCAAAAGCGCGATTCACTGGTTGCAGCAGTATTCATCGATCCGCGCCGCATATGGTCGAACTGCTTATCCGAATCTTTTTCTCGAGCGTGGCAAGCCTTTGACTCGACAGTTTGCCTGGAGCGTGATCAAGCGCTACGCTGCGGCTTCAAAGGTCGGAAACATTTCGCCACACACACTGCGACACAGCTTCGCTACTCACTTGCTGCAACACGGAGCCGACTCGCGTTCCGTACAAGCACTGCTGGGACACAGCGACATCTCGACTACGCAAATCTACACGCACATTACCGACCGGCATTTGCGAGCAGCCTACGATCGACATCACCCGCGTGCTCTCGCTGCCGCCCAAACGGAAAAAGTAAAGCCGCGCCGCTAATACAATGTTGCTCCTACTTAGGAAACCATCTGCGGAAACAGTGCGGCAGTTCATTCTGAAGCAACAAGACGCTCCGTTTAGTTATCCGGAAGTTGGCGCCACGCAGGGACCTCCCCCTCCCGGTTACACGATCGATCACAATCGAACGCCACTCGGCACGGGAGAGGAATCCTACCAGCGCGCGGTTGAAGCGCTTCGCGGATGGAAGCATTTTGATTTGGGTTGGGCGCAGTATTGTTCCGCCCGAGACAGCGGTACGACCTGGAGCTGTTGTCGCCATGGAGGCGAGGTCGTTCGGCTTCTGGTCGTTGAACGCATGCCGGGTAGTTTATGTCCTTGATGAGCCTGGAGAATGTAAAGCGAAATTTAGTTTTGCCTACGGAACCCTGCCGGACCATGCAGAGCGCGGTGAGGAACGATTCACGGTTGAATGGCTTAACGACGATTCGGTCTGGTACGACCTGTACGCCTTTTCGCGGCCGCAGCATCCGCTGGTTAAGGCTGGCGCGCCCGCCGGTCGAATGCTCCAAAAGCGGTTTGCTCGGGAGTCGCTTGCGGCTATGCGTCGACTCGCCGCGCGATGAAGACCATAGTTTCCGGCGACCGGGCGAGCGGTCCCCCTATGGTATAATCCCCGCTCTTACTACACATTACAGCATTCCGCGCTCAGGATATTGACAGGAGGAAGGTGTTTAATGGCCACCGAACTTAAACGGGCAAATACCCCCATCGATCGCATTGAAGAATTGCTCGGCGACAACGCACGCACCCTTTTGGATCACAAGTCGGAAGCGATTCCGAAGGAGGATCTCAATCTCCCCGGTCCCGACTTTATTGATCGCGTTTGGTCGATCTCGGATCGATCGCCTGCCGTGCTGCGTTCTCTGCAATCGCTTTTCAATAATGGGCGGCTGGCGGGCACTGGTTACCTTTCAATCCTGCCGGTAGATCAGGGAATTGAACACTCGGCGGGCGCGTCGTTTGCACCGAATCCCCAGTACTTCGATCCTGATAACATCGTGAAGCTCGCGGTGGAGGGTGGCTGTAACGCAGTAGCTTCTACGTTCGGCGTGTTGGGAACGGTCGCGCGCAAATATGCGCACAAGATTCCGTTCATCGCGAAAATAAACCACAACGAACTGCTGACGCTGCCGAACAGGTTTGACCAGGTAATGTTTGGAACGGTTAAGGAAGCACACAACCTCGGCGCGGTCGCGGTTGGCGCCACGATCTACTTCGGATCTGACGAATCAACCCGGCAGATCACGGAAATCAGTGAAGCGTTTGCACAAGCGCACGAGCTGGGCATGGCCTGCATCCTCTGGTGTTACCTGCGAAACTCGAAATTCAAAACGGCGGAAGGCGACATGCACGCTGCAGCAGATCTGACAGGTCAGGCGAACCACCTCGGTGTGACAATTCAAGCCGACATCATCAAGCAGAAACTGCCGGAAAGAAACGCGGGTTATACGTCCGTCGAAAAAGAGCTCGGCAAGTCGTATGGCAAAACGAGCAAGATCGTTTATGAGAAACTGAGTACGGATAATCCGATCGACCTGGTTCGTTATCAGGTGGCGAACTGCTACATGGGTCGCGCTGGCTTGATTAACTCTGGTGGTGAGTCGAAGGGCGCAAGCGACCTGGCGGAGGCAGTGCGGACTGCCGTGATCAATAAGCGCGGCGGCGGCACTGGTTTGATTTCCGGTCGCAAGGCATTTCAGCGATCTATGGATGAGGGCGTTGGTTTGCTGAACGCGATTCAGGATGTCTACCTCACGCCTGAAATCACGATTGCGTAATTGCTTCGGCTAGCCCGAGCAGCAAATGTTGGCCGGTCGCGAAGCGGAACGAAAGTTCGACAGTCCGCGAAGCGGACGAGAGCATAAAGCCTGGGGCGTAAGCCCCAGGTGGCAAGCAAAAAATGTTGAAATAGCCCGCGGAGCGGGCGGCAGTCCCACCAATCTCACAAAAGGAGTTTCGGAATGAAAGTCCTCAAAAAACAAATCGCATCCATTGTATTGCTGCTGTGCGCCACCGTCGCGTTTGAAACTGCGTCAACCCTTGCAACGATCAAGTTACAGGACAAGTCGCTTTATGAACGCGTCGGCGGATACAACGCTTTGGCCGCAGTTGTTGATGATTTCATCGGAAGGCTGGTCACCGATAAGCGTTTTGAAAAGTTCTTCGCCGGCCACAGCAACGATTCGAAGAAGCGGATTCGTCAGCACATTCTCGATCAGTTTTGCGAAGCCACGGGCGGGCCCTGCGTTTACACCGGCCGCGACATGAAGACGACGCATTCCGGCCTGGGGATTACTGAAGCAGATTGGGATGCAGCGGCGAAACACCTGGCAGACTCGCTCGATAAGTTCAAAGTTCCTGCCAAAGAAAAGACCGAGCTACTGGCGTTCGTCACTGGTTTGAAGAAGGACATTGTCGAGAAGTGAAAGCGGCCCCGCGCGCGCGAGAATGCATCGCCTGAAGAGGCCTGGGCGACTATAGCGTCCCCTTCAACTATTCCCACAAAAGCTGCTACACTCGATTAACTTTACATACGGGGAAGCAGCTATGGCGTCAGGAAAGAACAAGGAACCACAGGTCGATAATAGTATCTCGGATGAAACCGGACAGTTTGATCTACGGTTCATTCTCTGGCGGCATTTTTGTACGCAAAACACCATACCCGTGGAAACACTTCCCAGCCAGTTGAATGATGAGCAGAAGGAAAAGTGGGAAGAATTGAAGGCGAGCCGGCTGCGTGGGCCGGGCCATAAGTAAATCTCAGATTTCAAATTTCAAATTTCAAATCCTCAAAGATCTCATGACCTCAATTCTTTAATTCAGATTTGAGATCAATTTCTCTCTAACTCCAATATCAAAACTCTCGACCTTCTCCCGTCCTGACTTCTGACCTCTGACCCGATCTCTGACCTCCGACTTCTGAAACCCACGTTTCACAACCGTCCACTTCCCAACTTATAAACGCCGGTCAAGAACGGATTGGTTCGACGTTCGTGCCCGAGGGTCGTAACCGGTCCGTGACCCGAATACACTTCAACGTCGTCGCCCAACGGCAGCAACTTATTCATGATCGAGTCGATCAGTTGCTCAGTTGATCCGCCAGGTAAGTCCGTCCTGCCGACGGATCCGGCAAACAACACATCGCCTACAAACACCTTGCGTTCATGCGTTGCAAAAAGCACGACGTGTCCGGGCGTGTGCCCGGGACAATGAATGATTTGAAACTCCATCTCGCCGACCTGATACGTTTGACCATCTTCCCAATAACCGTCTGCTTTCGGTGGTGCCTCAAACGCTAAGCCCATTGAAGGCCATTGAGACCGGGGAATGCCAATCCATGCCGCCTGTTCAGGCAGCGCGTCGTAAATGAATTCGTCCGCTTTGTGAATCATGACATCGGCTCCCGGCTTCAGTTTCTTCAGTGACGAGACGCCGCCAATGTGGTCCAGGTGTGCGTGCGTGACCGCGATCGCTTGCAGCTCAAATCCATGCTTGTCGATTGCCCGCACAATCTCGGCGGAATCGTCCCCCGGATCTATGCAGATCGCGCGCCTTGTCTTTTCACAACCGACGACGCGTGTATGTTGCTGGAAAGCTGTAACGGTGATTTCTTCGATAAGCATGTCTACAGGTAAGAGCCGGTCCGTATTCAGTTGTTAGTGGTCCGTTGTTAGTGGTCAGTTGTTGGTTGTTGGTTGTTAGTTGTTGTATTGTGTTTGGTTGTTGGTTTGTCAGTAATGAATAATACGTAACCACCGATCCTGGGAAACGCAACTCGTCACGTGTGTGTATCATTGTCCAGCAGTATAATTTGATGAAACATAATGTGCTATTCACCAACTAACAACTAACAACTAACAACTAACAACTAACAACTAACAACTAACAACTAACAACTGACAACTGACTACTGACTACTGATTACCTGTTATGCCTATTAGTACGAAATCAGCGCCTCTCGCTGAAGTGCTTGATTCCCTCACGATGGAGGCGGCGACTGAACTCATTGAGGATCTCCCGGGCGGCGCACTCAAATGTTTTGCCTGTGGCCATCGCTGCCTGATCAAGGAAGGCAAACGCGGCATCTGCAAAGTGCGCTTCAACGAAGGCGGCCGCCTGCGTGTGCCCGCAAACTATGTCGCCGCGCTTGCTTGTGATCCCACTGAAAAAAAACCTTTTTTTCACGTGTTACCGGGTTCCGATACGTTGACGTTCGGCATGCTCGGCTGCGATCTCCACTGCGCGTACTGTCAAAACTGGCTGACTTCGCAAGCGCTCCGCGACGACGCGGCCGGCACCTCACCGCAGATAGTCACAGCTGATCGACTGGTGGCGATGGCAAAAGCTTATGGCGCTTCGATGGTGGGCAGTAGCTACAACGAACCACTCATTACAGCCGAATGGGCCGTAGAAGTTTTTAAGAAAGCGCGACCGGAAGGGTTTCGCACGGCGTTCATTTCCAACGGCAACGGCACGCCGCAGGTGCTTGACTACCTCCGCCCATGGACCGACTGCTACAAAATCGATCTGAAAACAATGAACGATAAGAGTTACCGGCAACTCGGCGGCGTGGTAGACAACATTCTGGAGACGGTGCAGATGGTCCATGAGCGCGGGTTTTGGGAAGAGATCGTTACCCTCGTGATTCCAGGCTTTAACGATTCGGAAGATGAACTGCGACGCGCGGCTGATTTTGTTGCCTCAGTGTCGCCTGACATTCCCTGGCACGTCACCGCTTTTCATCAGGACTATCACATGCAGGAAAACGCCAACACGACGGCTGAACAATTGATCCGCGCGTGCGAAATGGGACGCGAAGCAGGCTTGCGTTACATCTATGCGGGAAATTTACCAGGCAGAGTTGGCCGGTGGGAAAACACTTATTGCCCGACGTGCGACGAACTGCTGGTTGAAAGACACGGTTACTTGATTCGGATGGTGAGAGTTACGCCCACAGGAACATGTCCTACCTGTTCAACTATCATCCCAGGTATTTGGAATTAGCCGCGGATAAACGCGGATTCGCGGATCAAAACAGGACAGCAACCATGATTGTCTGTCTAGTCCGATCCGCGTTTTGATCCGCGGCTGATCCGGAACTTAACCTCTGAGCGGAGTGCCTTGATGAAATAGCGCTCGCCATTTCCCGCCGCGGTTCACCCAAATTGTGGTGTGTCGTTCCTGCGCTGGCTTCGCGCCTGGAATTTTCACCAGATACGTTATCAGAGTTGCGTCGTCATCAAACTTGACGGTTTTGAAATCGCTAAGCTCTGCTTTCGACGCGTCGAACATCTGAATTCCTTTGAGCGTACCCGCCCTGTCATAGACACCGAAAGGCTCAACCTCGATCTGTGCCTCGTCGAGAAACGAGCCAAAGGTCTCGTAGTCGCGCCGTTTGAGCGCGTCCCAAGCCATTTTTTCATTAGCTTCCACGTCTGAAGTCGTCGTAGCCATCGCCGGACTTGCAACCGGCGATGGTGACGTCGCCGGAGTGGATTTACTCGGTGGAGGTGGCGGCGGCATTTGCGCTACCGGGCTTTCCTGGTGATAGATTGCTTCCCATTTGTCACCGCGCTTCACCCACGCGCTGCTGGCCCGCGCAGTTTCCGATGGAAATTCTTTGCCTTTGTATTTGCCCTTCATCGTGACTGAATAGTTCACGATAAATGCGTCCTTATCAATCGGAATATACTTCCAGTCGGCGAACGCTAGTTCTGATGGCTCAAACTCCTTAACGCCGGCTATCGACTTCGCTTTATCGGAAACTCCGTCGGGCAGAATCTCTAATTGCTCGGCCGCCAACATGTTGCTAAAGGCGTCGTAATCCTTGTTCTTGATCGTCTCCCAAATAGCTTTCTCTTTGGCAATGGCGTCGGCTTCCGTCATTGACGGAGCGGCCGCGGCCACGTTCGCGTTTTGGTTTGCATTCGAAACTACCGGTGGATTGGTGGTTGGCGCGGTACATGCGGCCGCCGCGAACACGAAACCAGCCAACAAAAAGAGTCTCTTCATTGCGTCGCTCCTAATCATCTACAAACGCGGCTCGCTCATCTTACCGTAGCGAAACTACGCGTTCGTCAATTGTATGGCTCTGCAGGTGGGCCAGTTGGTCCATGTCCGCAGCGCCGGGGTGATCGAGTTAACAAGGACAGGCACAAACTGCCTGTCCTTATAATTCTGCAAGAGGCACGGATTAACTACGGTGTGGCGGCGGGTGATGCTCTGACAGTCGGCGATACCCTCGCTGCCGGCGAAGCGGTTGTGGCGGGAGACGCCTTTGTCGCCGGCGAAGCGGTTGGAGATGCTGCGGCCGAGGGCTGCATAACTCTGGCGCCGGCGGCGGCCACCAGTTTCCATTCTCCATTTCGCCTGGCAAACGTATCAACAAAGCGATACTCGCCGCTGATGTCGATCGTCGTTCCGTTTGGCATCTTGTACTTGCCGTTCTTCACTCTGGAATGACCCAGTACAACTGCGGCGTCGGCATCCAATACGTTGACCTTCAGATCGAGGATCTCCCACGAATCGGCGGTCAGCGCTCCGGTCTCAATATCTTTAATGTCTTGCTCTTTGGTGGCGAGATCGCCGCTCGGCACGACCAGGAACGCGTCATCGGCTTCGACACGCCGTCACGGCAGCCGCGTCTCTTTCTTTTACGACCCTGGGCCAGTCGTTTTCAATTCGACGGAGTTCCGCTTCAATTGCAGCCTTATCCACTGTCTCTGGTGTTGCAGTGACAGTGGTAGCGGCAGGCGGAGTTTCTGTCGTGGGTTGGCAACCATTGAGAACACCTACAACCACCAGCAAGAAAACCGAGAGAAGTGCCGTTCGTTTCATTGTTCCACTCCTTATGTTTGGGAGAAAGCCGGGATCAGAAGTTTGTTTGAAAAAGCACAGTGCTTCTATGCCAAATCGTGATTAGAGTCAATAGCCATCGTTGTTCTCCTGGCGTTTCAGGCCGTGTGAACGCAACTAATCTGGACGCCGGTCAGGACCCGCAGTTTGTGCGAAGGAGCATTGACAAGTAGCAAGGGTTAGCGATAATTTTCGCCCAACAAGTATTACTCGCGGCCGTAGCGCCGGAACCCGGCAACCTACTTCCATTCTTCGCAGGCTCCGCCCGACCGCTTTCTCGAAGGAGAAAATTCAATGATTTCGACACAACGCGTTTTCCCGGCGTCGCGGCTCTTTGTGCTCATGATCGCCGGCGCAGTTCTAATGTGTGCGGCTTCCGTCGCCAACGCCCAGACGCGCAGAGTTTCCACGCATGCGGCGCCCGAAGAACCTTCGCCTGCCTTCAATGAGTATCGCGGAATCCAGTTGGGGATGACTGCCGATGAAGTTCGAAAGAAACTCGGTGAGCCGAAAGACAAGGGAACCGAACAAGACTTCTTCGTCTTCAACGAAATGGAGACAGCCCAGATCGTTTACGACAAAGGTTTGAAGGTGGTCACCATCTCTGCCGATTTTCTTTCAGGCGCAACCGAAGTGTTAACTTCGAGGCAAATCTTTGGCGCCGAGGTCGAGGCAAAGGCTGACGGCTCGGTGTACAAAATGGTCCGTTATCCGAAGGCTGGTTACTGGCTCTCATACAACCGGACTGGCGGCGCGGCGCCTATGACGTCAGTTACGATCCAAAAAATTCAGTAGCGCTCTCTTCCAATTCCATCCGCGCTTTGCAGTCGAGTCGTCCATCTCTGGCTGCAAAGAGCAACTCCATAACAACGACGACTAGACTCGCAAACAGCGCACTCGTATGCTTAGTGGAAATGCAATCCACGTTGTCGGCAATAGATTCCCTTGAGACCGGCGTACGGCCGGACGCCATTAATCTGGCCCGCATCATCAAAGCGCGGGCAGCGCATGAAGGTTTTGAAAAAGTCGGGATCGTGCGCGCGGAACCACTGGATGTGGAAGCATTGCGGTTGAACCAGTGGCTCAGTCGCGGGTACCACGGCAACATGCGCTGGATGGAGCGCAGTCCTGAAGTTAGAGTCGATCCCACGAAGCTTTTTCCCGGCGCGCGTTCCGTCGTTGTAGTCGCCAAAAACTATTACACATCAGCAAAACACGAAGGCCGGGAATCAACCGGCAAGGTGTCCCGGTACGCCTGGGGCGACGATTATCACGACGTGGTCGGATCGAAGTTACGTTCGCTGCTTGCGTGGATCAGGGAGGAAGTTCCCGGAGTTGAGGGGAAGGTTTGCGTTGATATTCAGCCCATGATGGACAAAGCCTGGGCAGTCCGCGCGGGCCTGGGTTGGTTAGGTAAACATACAAACGTGATTACACCCGAACTCGGCTCGTGGGTCTTCATCGGCGAGTTGCTGCTGAATGTTGAACTGGAATACGACGGCGACATTGTGGAGGACCACTGCGGAAGCTGCACACTCTGTATCGACAGTTGTCCCACTCAAGCGATTACGGAACCGTACGTGCTTGATTCGAACAAATGCATCTCATACGCAACGATTGAATTGCGAGACGCGGAGTTACCGGAGGCTGTTGCGGAACATTTGGACGGTTGGCTTTACGGCTGTGATATCTGCCAGGACGTTTGTCCATGGAACCGTTTTGAGCAGCAGACCGATGAGAACCGCTTCCAGCCTCGCGAGGGAAATGTCGATGCTTCGCTTTCGGAAGTGTTTGAGATGACCGCCGAGGAATATGTGGAACGATTTCGCGGCAGCGCCATGAAAAGGGCCAAGCTTTCGGGTTTGCAACGTAATGCGAGGGCGCTTCGTAACGCAACTCGTAACGCAAACTGTTAGTTTGCGTCCTCCTTAAGATGTCCCACGGAAAAAACAACGCGCAAACTAGAGTTTTGCGTTTACTTCAAGGAAAATAAATGAAACGTTTATTGCCACTTCTTTGCTTAGCTATCGTCATCGCGTCGTCGGCTTCCGGCCAGACTTCGACCAGTGGTCAGGTACCAAAAACTCCCCAGGAACTCCAGCAGCTCGCGCTCGAGTATTACAACTGGCGTAATCAAAATTTTCCGGTCGCTTCGAGTGATGCGGGTCTGCACACGTGGGACGACCGGCTCACAAACTACGGTCTCTCTTCGATACTTGCGCGCCGGCTTCAGGTCAAAGAAGTGCTTGGGAAGGTTCGCTCGGTAGATACGAAGAACTGGAGCAAAGCCGACCGTATCGATTGGTTGCTCTTCAAGGCACAACTCGAGAATGTGGATTTCTTCAATCGAGTGATGGATTTTGAAGCCACTGATCCGCAGGTCTATGTCAACGAATGCAGCAATGGAATTTTCTCTTTACTCAAAAAAGAATATGACACGCCGCGCAATCGCGCCGTCGCTGCCACTGCACGGCTGAGACAGATGCCCTTCGTGATCGAGCAAGGGAAGGTTGCACTCAACCGGCCCGTCCGACTTTACGCGCAACTTGCGATCGACTCAGCGCGCTCGATTGACAGCCTGTTCAACGACAGCCTGATGACGCTCGCAAAAGACTTATCGCCGGCCGAACGCGCTAATCTTGTCCAAGCGAAGGACGCTGCCCTGGTTGCCATTCATGGCTTTGCCGATTGGTTGGAAAGACGATTGCCGGGGATGGTCCCGTTCAAGCCGATGGGCGAAGAGAATTACAACTATCTGCTCAAGAATGTTTACTACTTACCGCTCGACGCAAAACAGGTTGATTTTCTGGGCCAGGCCGAACTGGCGCGTTATCGCGCACTCGAATCGTTCTTAGCCGATCCTTCGTTGGCGGATCCCAATCCTGCACGCAGCAAAAACATTCCGGTAGACCAACAGGCGTTTCTGAAGGCTTACGAGAGCCGCCAGGCTGAGATGATCAGCTTCTTAAAGACTAAAGGGCTGGTTACGATTCCCGATTACATCGGACCGTTTACCATTCGCCAATTGCCGGAGGCATTCAAACCGACGAGCCCCGGAGGATTCATGAACCCGCCGGGCGTTTACGACAAAGACTCGAGTGGCTTCTACTTCATACCCACTTACAATCCACAGTCGCGCAATTTTTATATTCGCGCGGCGATAGAAGATCCGCGGCCAATCCTGGGCCATGAAGGAATACCGGGCCACTTCCTGCAACTATCAATCGCAAATCATTTGCCAAACGAAATTCGCCGTCAGCATTCCGACAACATCTTCATTGAAGGCTGGGCGCTTTACGGCGAAGAAATGTTGATGCGGCAGGGACTTTATCCGGACAACTCGCCTGGTCAGGGACAGATACTGCGGCTTTCACGTTATCGCGCTGCGCGAATCGGAGTGGACGTGAATCTTCACACGGGCCGGTGGACGTTTGACCAGGCCGTAAACTATTTCATGGAAGCCGGCGGGCTCGATAAGGAAGCGGCAACCGGCGAAGCGGCCGGCGCCGCGGCAAACCCGACACAAAAGATCACTTACATGGTTGGCAAGTGGCAGATCATGCGTTTGCTCGGACGTTACCGTGACAAGCAGGGCGCAAACTTCCGCCTCGGCCAGTTTCACGATGATCTGCTAAAGAATGGCAGCCTGCCGCTTTCAATTGTTGAGTGGATCTTGCTGGACGATTCAACCGCTATTGATCAGGCGCTGAAGTAAATACTCCAACGCATTTATCATTTCTGATTTCACATTGGTCGATTCAACTTGGAAGTGCAACGGCTTTTGATTTGCGACATTGTGGGTCGAGGAACACAGAACCGGGAGCGGTAGCGACCGGGTTCATGCTGGGATGTGACTCGTGATCAGTTCAATAGCGCCAGAAGGTAGTAAATCAGGTCCCACCATTGTCACCGCCGGCTTATGGGCCCTACATGTTCGCAAGCTGAATTGCTTCTCGATGCGATATAAGAACTTGGACGACCTCAATGACCAAAGCTGATAGCCATTCCATCATGAACCCGGTCACTACCGCTCCCGGTTCTGTTTTCGTCGACCCACAGCGTTAACGCGATCCAACGCGCATCGATGTTGCACTTCGAACTTGAATTCACCATTTCTCATTTGTCAGCCATAACGCATTTTTCGTTGCGTTTTTCCCTTTCCCTCTGGCAGAGGGTTGGGTGAGGGCTTGTTGAAAGACAAAAGGTTATTCCTGTAGGTTCACTCAACGTTGATTGGGACCTACAAAATCTTTTAGAGGACACTGGCCAACCCCTCATCCCCGCCCTTCTCCCAAAGGGAGAAGGGAGAGTTACTACGGACACGGGATCGAGTTCTTGAGAAAGTCTTCGAGCAGTGGAATTGTCGCGGCGGGAGATTCTTCCTGTGGCACATGACCCGTGATGGGAATTGTGATTAGTTTTGAACAGGGAATAGCGGCGTTGAGCTTGTGACCGATTTCGATGGGAATAACCTTATCGTCACTGCCCCAAAGAATTAATGTCGGCACATTGATCGTCGGATACTCAGCAATTATTTCTTCGATGTTTTTCGGGATCGCCTGCTGGGCCACTTTCTGAAGGGCTCGCTTGCCTCCCTTCATATCGAGCGGTGCGGCATACTGTTCGACCTGTTCCTCAGTTATCAGTGTGGGGTTGTAATAGGAAAGCTTAAGGATTTTCCTTGCGAGTGTTTTACTTGGGAGCAAGTGGAGCACGAGCCATCCCAGTATCGAACATCTCAACAGTTTAACGTAGCAGGGTAACGGCTTGGGGTAGCCTGCGCTATCAAGCAAAGCCAGCTTTATTAAGCGGCCGGGATCGTTCTTGATCAATTTGAGCGACAGGAACAATGAAACGGCGCCACCGTATGAATTTCCCACCAACGTGAGCTTCTGCAAGTTTTTTTCCTGAATAAACTGGTAAAGAAGGTCGACCTGATCTCCGATGGAGTAGCTGTTGTCATGCGGCTTAGGCGACTTACCGAAGCCTTTCAAGTCAATCAGTATCACCTGATAGTTTGTTTGAAACGGCTCGATCATGTTTCGCCAGGTGTAAGTGCTGGCGCCGAGACCATGGATGAAAAGTATCGGATCACCGCTGCCGTAAATCTCGCAGTAGAGTCCCGTACTCGTAGTGCAGGGTTCTGAGGGAGTAGGTGTCATAATTCGCTTCGTAGATTGCGCGTTTGCGGTTGCGTCGAGAAAACCTTCGAGGAACACAAAGCAAGAACACGCGGGCGGTTAAAGCCACTAATACCTGACCTGATCAATCAACATTGCTGACTCGGTGTATCGGTCTTCAATATGTGAGTCTCACTATAAAACATTATGGCGCAACTATACCGACATCATACTTCCATAGGAAGACGGCGGCGTGGGCAGATTCGATCAAATCGTATGCTAACGAAGTCTGCGATAGGGACAACTTTGCCCTTGGTGGGTCAACGAATACAGAACCGGAGCGGTAGCGACGGATGAATCGCGGAATGCCCTTCAAGGGATAGAAGCATTTCAAGCTGATAGTTAGTTTTACTCAAAGATCCGTGCCGTCGCTATCGCTCCGGTTCTGTATTTGTCGACCCACATGCAAGCCTCAACACCGCTATTGGCTAACAAATACTTAGCGCGTGCGTGTAAGCCAAATCAGAACGTGTAGCCGTAGAACACGCCCAGGTAGTTATTGCCGCGGCCCTGGTTCCCGAAGTTGTACCCCGTGTAGAGCAGACTCTTCGGCGAAAGTGTGATGCCCGTTCCCACTACCAGGTAACCATAATCGTTGTTGCCGCTGGACCAGTCGGTGACAAGAGAGACCCGCTTCGTGATTGGTTGTTCCAGTCCAAGCATCACTCCCGATTTATCAATATCGTCATCAAGCGAGCCGACGAGGTGATAACCGCCAAACGTCACACGTGGGCCATAAGTGCCTTTGAAACTTTTGCTGCCTACGAGATAAAGCTGCGCCGTCGTCGTGCCGTCAGAACGCCGGGTCACGGGCGTTGAAATCAAAACACCGGTGGCGAAAGCCAGGCCTCGTTCTTCGTCGTTAAAAAACTGCCATTTGAAGTTGGGTTCGACAACGATCGGTTCTGCCGGCAACGCACGCGTGTAGAACGCGTTAACGCCAACCTCCATGTTTCCTGGCAATCCCACGACCACGCGTGGCCCATACTCCTGGTAGCCGCCCTCGCGGACCGAGCCGAAGTGGACAATGAAATCGGCTTCAAGATACACGTCGCCGCGCGACTGAACGTCTGTCGATGGGATATTGAAAACTGTTGACTGAGCTCGCGTCGCTGACGCGGCCAGGAAAACGGCAACCAGGGTGAACGAAAGTGTCGTCAATCGGCGTATTGCGCGAAGGTTGTTCAATAGGTACCTCGCTTTCTCGCGACCGTGAAAATTGACACTCCCGGTTATTAACTGAACGCGTCGAACGACAGGGGCAACTTGTGGCCGATGCGGTAAGGTCGTGATGCTGGTTGTTGGCCCTCTTTTAGCGGAATTCTGCACCGCTTGCAAGTGAAACGTATCGCGGCGCGGGCGTCCCGCCTGTCTTGCCGGACCGACGTGCGCTCATCATATTTGCGCTCTTTGTCCGGCTGCACTAATCTTCCCGCCACCTTCAGAGAGAGGCAACCAACAAACCCGTAAGGAGTGATTCAATGCCACTTCGTAAACTAATCATCGCCTTCATGTTCTGCATATCAGGTTTTGCCGCTTCAGTTAACGCCCAGTACAAGATCGAACTGCAAACCTGCGAAGACCTGAAGATTACTAAGAAGCAATACGGCATTAACGTGGTCGAAACAGCGACCTGCATAAATCCCACTAAAACATTCAAGCCTAAAGGCACTTTGCGAAACGTCTTCGTGCTGGCAACTTTTCCTGCCGTGCCTACTGGCGCCGGCATTACATTCATGGTCACCAAGAATGATGCGGCCGGCGAATACGTGCAAAACATGGATTATTATGCTTCGCCTCAACACACTACCGCCTACATTCCGTTTACGATCAATGCGCCTGGAAAGTATTTCGTGCGCATGGTGAATTACTACGACAAGACGCAGGTATGGGGCTCGACAGATTTTAGTGTCGGCGAAGATACGGTTGGACCACGTGCGGTGGGCAATACGCCTGCAGGCCTTGGGAAAGTAAGTATCTGCAAAGAGATTGATGACAACTGGAAATGCGTGGGAGAAGCGACGGTATGGACGGCGAAAACTCCCTTCAATGTTTTGTTTGAGAACCCCACACCTGTTGGCATCGACTTCATCGGCGTCGTTTTTCACCGGCAGGGCTCAGACGGGAAAGACGTCGAATTCATTAACGAGTATCAGCAGAATATCGGCGAGACGAACCGCAAGTATGCGACGGTCGGTAACGAGCTATCGCTACCTGTCGGAGTATATTCGGTTTACATCATTGCGTGGGGCAAGCGTGAAGTTTACGAACACCGCGGTAACTTGAAGGAGTATTTTGCGAAGACAACGCTTACCGTGAAGTAACACCAACGCTCGAGACGCGGTGCCACGCCCATGGGCAGACAGAGAACAAACATGACGTGAATTCAAATTCGAAGGCGCAACGACTTTTGATGCGCGCCTTCGTGGGTCGAAGGATACAGAACCGGGAGCGATAGCGACCGGGTTCAAGGTCGAATGGCTATAACTTTAGTCATTGAAGGTCGTTCAGGATTCTTGCATCGCATTCAGCAGCAATTGCCATCTTACGAAGACGCAGTGCGTGTAGGTTGGCGGTGAAAAGGGGGCAATGGCGTGAATGCCTCATCACCTTCTGGCGCCGTTGAATTGATCATGAGTCGCATCCCAGCATGAACCCCAGTCGCTATCGCTCCCGGTTCTGTATTCTTCTACACACAGAACTGCGCGATCCGATTCGTGTCAAAGTTGCACTTCCAACTTGAATGCTGACACCTTTCGGATGTCAACAGCCGGCCAAATGCTCGTGGTCGTGAATCTGCTCCAACTTAAAAAACTAGGTCCCGTTCACATCACGATTCCGTTGTCACGACGCACGATGACCATCGACAGGTCATCAACGAGGGGTCTCGGTGCGGCGAAATCCTGGACAGCGCCTAACACCGAGAACAACATTGCTTCCGAGCAAGTGTTTTCTGCCCGGCGGAGTTCCTGCTCGAGTCGAGGATAACCAAACTCCTCATCGTGCTCATTTTCCGATTCAACTACGCCGTCTGAGTAAACCATCAAGGCGTCGCCCTCGCGCAAATGAACGGTTCCCCGAACATACGACGCAGACGGTGTGACGCCGAGCAACATGCCACCATCTGAAAGTGATTCCAACTCACCGCTCGTGCGCATCACGAGTGCAGGAGGATGACCAGCACTACAGTAGTCGAGTCTTCCGCTGCCGGGATGAAGATTTGCGAGGAACAAACTGGCAATACCAATGGTTGACGCAAGACGGCAGATGTCGCTGTTTACGCCCGCCACGATTTGTTCGGGCGCAGACATCGCGGCGGCATAACGGCTCACCAATCCCACCAGGTGAGTGGTCCACATGCCGGCAGCCAAACCCTTGCCCCGGATGTCACCAAGCGCAAGGATTGCGCCGTTATCAGCAGTAGTAACTGTAAAAAAATCGCCGGGCAAGTGACGCACTGCGAAAATTTCGCTCGCGATTTCAAATTGGCCCAGACGAATGTGGCGCGGCGCGCACAACCGCCGGTGTACCTGCGCTGCTTCGAAAATCGCCGTATGGAGTTCTGCATAATCTTTCTGCAGCGCAGCGAGTTTCAATTCCAAAGCTTGCTGGTGGATCTTGTTTCGATTGGGCCGCCTTGGCGCGCGATACGGTCGCACATCGACTGCCGGTGCGGTACCTAATCCGATATTGGATCGTGACTGGCTCATGGAGAGAGTTTTTGATCTTGTTTAGTAGTGCAATGCTTTACCCAACAAACTTATAGCCGCTGCCGTGAATCGTCAGAATGAACCGTGGCTCCTCGGGATTTACTTCCAGCTTCTGGCGAAGATGGACGATGTGTGTATCAACGGTGCGCGTGTTTGGATAGTTGTCGTAGCCCCAGACCGCGTCCAGCAAACGATCGCGCGTCAATGTTTCCGCGGGATGCGAGACAAAGTAGGCAAGCAACGCAAACTCTTTGGCTGAAAGATCCAAAAGCTTGCCTCCGCGCTTCACTTCATTACTCCGAATATTCACTTCCACGTCGCTGAACCGGTAAACCTGAGCTGCCGGCGCCTGCGGCGAGACGCGACGCAGGACGGCTTTCACGCGGGCCATTAATTCCCGGATAGAAAAAGGCTTCGTTACGTAATCGTCTGCGCCCAACTCCAACCCTACGACCTTGTCTATCTCCTGACCTCGCGCCGTCAACATGATGATCGGCATCGACGGCTTCTTTGCCTTCAGTTGTTTGCAAACATCGAGGCCGCTCATCCGCGGCATCATCACGTCGAGAATCACAAGATCCGGTTCATCAGCAAATGCGCGCTCAAGACCTTCTGCCCCATCACCCGCGCTGATCACGGTATAGCCTTCGTATTCGAAGTTGTCGCGCAAACCGGCCACCATCGCCGGTTCATCTTCAACGATCAGTATCTTCGTTTTTTTGTCCCTTCGTTCGGCGACATCGTTGACGCCGTCGGACAGCGGTTCGCCCGCGTTGCCATTTGAGTTCGGGTCGAAATTCATTCTTCTCATTGCGGGCCTCTTATCAGTAGGTCTTAAACCGTCTGTTCAATGGGTGAAAGCGGAAGTGACAACGTAAACTTGCTTCCCTTGCCGGGCGTGCTCTCGACTGCGATATCTCCACCGTGCGCGTGCGTAATGTGGCGAACAAGCGACAGACCAAGGCCGCTGCCTTTGGTGTTGTGCACCAGTGGATCGCCGGCGCGATAAAACTTCTCAAAAATCTTCGCGTGATCACGCCGCGCGATGCCAATGCCGTGATCGGCTACTTCGAGTTTTACCTTGCCATTTTCCCCGTACAGTTTTACCTGAACGTATTTTTCGTCAGCGGAATATTTCAAGGCGTTGTTTACCAGATTCACTAAAGCCCGCGCGATCGCTTCGCGGTCCAACCGTATCTCGGGCAGATTTGGATCGATGCTTTCTTCGAGTGCGAATCCCTGTTGCTCAATTTGATATCGATAGGAGTCGAGTGTATTGCGAACGAGCTCGGCGATATTAGTCTCGCGGAATTCATACTCCTTGCGCCCGGCTTCTATCCGGGAGAAGTCCAGAATATTGTTAATCAATGCCGTTAATCGTTCGCTCTCTTTACGAATGATGCGGTAATACTGTTGTTTCTTGTCCTTCGTCGTGATGCGCCCCAGCTCCAGTGTCTCGGCGTATAAACGAATCAGAGCGAGAGGCGTGCGCAGCTCATGAGAGACATTGGAAACGAAATCAGATTTGAGCCGGGCCACCGCGAGTTCCTTACTGACAATATGTTTGGTAAGGACCAGGCCCCCGATAATCAGCAACGAGAGGATTCCCAGAATTAAAAAACCACGATTCACCCAGCGCTTGCCAAGCGCCTCAACACTGGTGCCCGTAAACTTGATACCGAGAACCAGGCCGCGAAATATCTCGTCAAACTTGCGGGTGACTTCAGGTTTTCCTTCGCCCCAGGCCGCGGAAGCTGCCAGCGGTTTGGCTTGGTGACCCTCCATCTCTATCGGGTAGATGATCATTGCCAGACGATTGCCGCCGCCGTCATCCCCTTTCGAACTCACTGACTCCTCCAGCATTTGCGGAAAGAAGGATTGCTTCAGATACATAGGATCGTAGGTGGCGCCACCAATAACCAATCGACCCTTCTCCAATTGTGGTAACACGAACAAGAACGTTAACCCGTAGGTCTCCCCGCCTGATCGTTTAACCGGTCCAGAATAGAACATGAACGGGCGGGCCTTCCTGTGCAAGCCGGCTACCAGCGACTTGCCTTCCAGGCCGAACCAGCCGCGATATGATCCAATCATGTGATCGTGCTCTTCACGAACAAATCTGTCGCCCATTGCTCCGGGCTGTGTTTGCAAAATAAAGCCTTTTTCATCGTAGAGGAACGCGTGTAGAAGCCAGGGCTTCGACGACAAGATGTCCTTGAGTTTCTGTTCTTTGTCAGCCGGGGAGGAATCGGGCGACGGGAAGGAATCTCTTACCTCCTCAAACATTGGATAGACTTTCTTGTTGATTTTCTTTTCGGTGATCGCGAGCATTTCCTGAAAGTCTCGATGAATCGCCGCTTCCAAAACCTTGTCGCGCTCAAACTCTCGCAGTTGGTTGAAATTGAGAAAGATCAGACCAGCCGCAGGTAGCAGGACGGTCAAGCCCACGGTCAGCACCAGGCGAAATCGAGTGAAGCCTCTGAGGAGTTTTGTTGGCCTGAAATTCATGGTTGACTCTGGCGGAATCTGACGAAAATCCAATGAAAAGCGAACAGGAGTATACGCCCGTACGGGTTAAGTGTTGTCAACGCGTGGTAAAAAATTGTCAAAAGTTGTGAAGTTTGCTGATGGTTCGTAGCTGCAGTCAATCTTTGATTGAATTTATTCAGTTGAGCGACTCGACCGCCAAATGTTCGCCGTTCGCCCGTTTGTTTTCGTTAACGCGACCAGATCTTCAGGCGTTGTTTGCGACCGGCCTCGTCAGGGCGTACCATCTTTAACAACCAGCAAGAGGAGTTTGGCCGCGCCTGGCGTACAAAGCCTGAAGATCGACATTGTGCTCAAAGATTCTTTCAATCGTCCGATTCGTGACCTGCGCGTGTCCTTAACGGACCGTTGCAACTTCCGTTGTTTCTACTGCCTGCCTCACGGCGAGCCGCCCATCGCTCCCAAAGAACAAATGCTGTCTTACGAGGAAATCGAATATGTCTGCGACATTTTCGTGTCGTTGGGTATCGAGAAGATTCGCCTGACAGGCGGCGAGCCAATGATGCGGCGCGACATCGAAACCATTATCAAAAAACTCGCGCTGCTTAAATTGGGACCGCGGGCGTCTCGCTCGCACCGGGCCGCAGGCGCGAACTCTTCGACCAGACTGCAGGATCTCGCGCTGACGACAAATGGTTACTTCCTGCCTGATCGTGCTCACGCTTTAAAAGCAGCAGGACTCGATCGCATCACGATCAGCGTCGATAGTTTGAAGCCTGAAACGTTTAGACAAATGACGGGCGTAGATGTGCTCGACAAAGTTTTGGCGGGGATTGCTGCTGCGAAATCAGCCGGACTGGAACCAATCAAAATCAATGCTGTGATCGTACGCGGTCACAATGAAGATGAAGTCGCCGACTTTGCGGCGTTCGCACGTGAATACGATGTGAAGATGCGCTTTATCGAGTTTATGCCGCTCGACTCTGGCCACGACTGGTCGCGCGACGATGTCGTCCCTGGGCGGGAAATCCGCGAAAGAATTAACCAACGATTTCCGCTCGTCCCGCTTGATGTAGCTCGCGGCTCGGAAACGTCTTCGCGCTATCGTTTTGCCGACGGCGCGCCCGGTGAAATTGGAATCATCGCTCCTGTTAGTGAGCCATTTTGTGGGGCTTGCTCTCGAATCCGTCTCACGGCCGACGGTCAAATTCGTACGTGCTTGTTCTCTACGGTCGAACACTCACTTCGAGATGTGGTTCGCAACGGGGCAACGCGCGTCGAAATCATCGAATACATCGAGGCAGTAGTATTAAAGAAAGAGCCTCGCCACTACATCAACGATCCAACGTTTGTTACCCCATCACGCACGATGAGTTTTATCGGCGGATAAGTTCGCTTCTACTTTTTCTTCCATGCGTGAATCCCGGCGTTAACGTCGGGCTTTCTTTCCAAAATTCCGGCGTCGTATTCAACGTTTATCTGGTACGTCGTCTTGAATCCTCCAAACTTTGCCGGTGATCGTGGCACGGGCATCTTGCCCGTGCAGCACGGGCGGGACGCCCGTGCCACTTTCCTCTGAGTTCGTGGATCACCTAAGCGTTGTAGTAAACTAAGTGCAAAGCTTTCGGGGGAGCCGCAGGGCTGAGAGTCGGAGCATTGCCAATCGGAAATGATCTGAGACCCCTTGAACCTGATACGGTTAGCACCGTCGAAGGGAGAAACAGGCAACAGGACCGTTCCATCCCTTTTTGCAGGTGGAACGGTTTTTTATTTGGAGTGCGGTGGCAAGCGAAGCGCGACACCGCTTTGGATTTGTTGTTATTGAGTTAGTTCCAAGGAGGACACATGAGCGCAGCCGTTGAGATTGAGAAGAAAGAACCAGAAACCCAACTCCCCAATTCCCGCCGCATCTATGTCGAGGGGAGACAAGCCGGCGTGCGCGTACCGTTTCGCGAAATTAGCCAGAGTCAGACGCGCAACTTCAAGGGCGAATTGGAAGAGAACGCTCCGGTGCGCGTTTATGACACTAGTGGTCCATGGGGCGAACCCGCCGTTCGGCACGATGTACGCGACGGGTTGCCTGCGATGCGCCGCGAATGGATTGTGGGCCGTGGAGATGTTGAGGAATATGAGGGCCGTGCTACAAAGCCGATCGACGATGGCTACCTGACGTTTGACGCCGCCGACCTTGCACGCAAGCGAGAAAAAGGCCGGCTGGAAGACTTTCCGGCGCTGCAGCGTACGCCACTGCGCGCCAAAGCCGGACGTTGTGTCACGCAGATGCACTACGCGCGCCAGGGAATAATCACGCCCGAGATGGAGTTCATCGCAATCCGTGAAAACTTAGGCCGCTCCTTGGAGTGCGCCGACCTGTCGGCGCTTTCTAATGGTGGCGAAAAGGCTGTCACCGCTGATCGCTCTTCCTTATTGCATCAACACCGCGGCCAATCATTCGGCGCCGCGATTCCCGAGTACGTCACACCCGAGTTTGTGCGCGACGAAGTTGCGCGCGGCCGTGCGATCATTCCGGCAAACATCAATCACCCCGAGTCGGAACCGATGATCATTGGTCGCAACTTCCTGGTGAAGATCAACGCCAACATCGGCAACTCCGCAGTGTCGTCCTCCATTGACGACGAAGTCGAGAAGATGCGCTGGTCCATTCACTGCGGCTCCGACACGGTGATGGATCTTTCAACCGGCAAGAACATCCATGCGACGCGGGAATGGATTCTGCGCAATTCGCCGGTGCCTATTGGCACAGTGCCTATTTACCAGGCACTTGAGAAAGTCGGCGGCAAAGCTGAAGAGCTAACTTGGGAAATTTTCCGAGACACTTTGATTGAACAGGCGGAACAAGGCGTTGACTACTTCACGATTCACGCTGGAGTTCGTTTGCCTTATATCCCGTTAACGGCCAAACGCACGACGGGGATTGTAAGTAGAGGTGGTTCAATCATGGCGAAGTGGTGCCTGGCGCATCATGAGGAGAGTTTCCTTTACACGCGCTTCCGCGAGATTTGCGAAATCATGGCCGCCTACGATGTTTCATTTTCACTTGGCGACGGTTTGCGCCCGGGCTCGATTGCGGATGCGAATGATGAAGCGCAGTTTGCGGAACTGGAGACGCTCGGCGAGTTAACGAAGATCGCCTGGCAATATGATTGCCAGGTGATGATCGAAGGTCCCGGCCACGTGCCGATGCACTTGATCAAAGAGAACATGGACAAGCAGCTCGAGAGTTGTGACGAAGCGCCGTTCTACACTCTTGGCCCACTCACGACAGACATCGCACCGGGCTACGATCACATCACGTCGGCAATTGGCGCCGCGATGATTGGTTGGTTTGGCACCGCGATGCTGTGCTACGTGACTCCGAAAGAGCATCTCGGTTTGCCCAACAAGAAGGACGTGAAAGACGGCGTTATCGCTTACAAGATTGCGGCCCACGCTGCCGACCTCGCCAAGGGCCATCCGGGCGCGCAGTATCGCGACAACGCGTTGTCGAAATCGCGGTTTGAATTCCGCTGGGAAGATCAGTTTAATCTCTCACTCGATCCTGAAGTCGCTCGCGAATACCACGACGAAACTCTGCCTCAGGAAGGCGCCAAGCTCGCGCATTTTTGCTCGATGTGCGGCCCTCACTTCTGCTCGATGAAGATCACCCAGGACGTCCGCGAATACGCGGCGCAAAAAGAGATTGATGAACAGGCGGCGCTGGATGTGGGGATGAAGGAGAAGGCGGAAGAGTTTGTGGCTGCTGGCGGGGAGATTTATCGCCTTAAGACCTAGAAGACTCACGATACTTTTTCAAGGGGCCGTCATCGTTGAGGAGATTACTAGCTGCTTATTGAGAAAGCGGCCAAGTGATTAGGGCTAGGTTCGTGGAACTCAGTGTGTTGTAGCCGAACTTTTGATGTAGGGATTGGGTATTTGGGCTAGAATCTGGCCAACCTGCAGTAACCTCTTAGCAGGTAAGGTGGAGGTGGCGAATGAGAATTAAGGAAATTTCAGTCAAAGGTCTTTTCCAAATATTTGATCACCGAGTGCCAATGAAGGTGCAGGATAGGATTACTATTATTCATGGCCCCAACGGCTTTGGTAAGACAGCGATCCTTCGGCTTATAGATGGCCTTTTCAATTCCCGCTACTCAGAACTTCGAACCATTCCTTTCAGGGAGTTTGAAACTATTTTTGAAGACGGTAGCACCCTCCGCGTAAATAAGTCGGCGTCAAACGGCAAAGATCAGGGCGAAAACGCGCTAGGCCCAAAAATCACGATTAATTACATTACAGAATCGACGAAAGAGTCTTTTACACTGCCGCGTCAGTCGAGGAGCATACATGAACTAAATTTTCCTATAGCTGCTATTGATGAAATCATTCCTGAATTGGAACGCTTTGGCCCTCGTACTTGGAGGAATCTGACAACTTCGGAGCAAATGACACTCGAAGACGTGCTCGAAAGATATGGAGAGGTGCTTCCCTTCCCTCAGAGTAAAGGACGACACGATCCACCTTGGCTAAAGGAGGTAAGGAATTCCACTGACATTCGTTTCATTCAAACCCAGCGCCTATTTAGCTCTACTACTCTTCGTGATCGCTCGCGCAAATTCGGGCAGATGACTCCGATGAAAGCCGTCGTGAGCGAATACTCGGCAGAACTTGCTGGAGCAATTAAATCGAAGCTCGGCGAATATGCAACGCTCTCACAGTCTTTGGATCGAACATTTCCAGCACGATTAGTTAAAGAGGAAGTTTCAGGTGTTACTGCGCTACAGGAGTTGAGCGCAAAGTTAGCGGAACTTGAGGAGAAGCGGTCCCAGCTGATGGCGGCAGGACTTTTGGATCTAGAAAAGGACGACGAATTTCAGGTCCCTCAGATTGTCGAAGAGCGGACCAAAGGGGTACTTTCAGTTTACGTCAAAGATGTTCAAGAGAAATTGAGCACTCTTGATGAGATTGCGGCAAAAATTGATTTATTTAAAAGTATTATTAACGAACGGTTCCAATACAAACAGATGTCTGTTGCGAAGGATAAGGGCATCACTTTCACAACTCACAACGGCGAACCACTCTCGCCAACAAGCTTGTCTTCAGGAGAGCAGCATGAACTGGTTCTGTTTTATGAGTTCCTCTTCAAAGTAAAGCCAGACTCGTTGATCCTTATCGACGAGCCGGAAATTTCGCTTCATTTGGCTTGGCAAGAACAATTCTTGAAAGATCTTCAAAAAATCACTGAACTTGCATCCTTTGATGTCTTAATCGCGACTCATTCAGCACAGATTATTTATGACCGTTGGGACCTGACAGTACAATTAAAGGGGCCCGACGAGAACGGACAAGGCAAGCTCACCAACGATCCCGCCGGAAGTCCAAGCGAAGTGCCGTAACGCGATTCTTCACGAATCAAAAATGGAGCAGTATCTAAACCCAGCGACTATTGCGAACAATGTTCGGATGCATCGAACGCAATTTTCGGGCTCTTATTTAATCGTAGAAGGAAGTAAGGACAGTCGACTATACCGTAACCACATTGACGAATCGGCTTGTCACATTTCTGTCGCCCTCAGCAAATCCAATGCAATCGGAGCACTGGAAATACTCAACGCGGCTAAATTCCCAGGGGTACTGGCGATTGTCGATTCTGATTTTGAGAAAATTGAGGGCACGAAGCGGACGATGCCAAACTTGCTTTATACGGATCACCATGATCTCGAGGCTATGCTGTTTAGCTCTCATGCTTTTGAAAAAGTTCTTGCGGAATTTGGAGCTACTCAGAAGATCAAGACTCATGAGGAGCTTTGTGGCTCAGACATCCGGACATTGATCTTGAATTTAGGCGGTGTCATCGGCGCTTTACGTCTAGCATCGCAACGTCGGCACCTAGCCCTGGACTTCAAGGGGTTGGTCTATAGCAATTTTATTGATGAAAAGACTCTGCGGCTTGACTTGTCGAAACTAATCAAAGCCGTAAAAAACAACTCAAACCAGCATCAGCTTGCGGAGGAGCAGCTCAAAGCAGACGTAAGTGAGATATTGGGTGAGGGAAATGAACCCTTGCAAGTTTGCGTAGGCCACGATCTGACTCAAATTCTCGCCTTGGGCTTTCGCAAAGCAATTGGGACTAACAACGCAATCGATGTTAAACCCGAGAGCATAGAAAAATTATTACGCTTGTCATACGAGCAACCTTTTTTTCAATCCACGGAGCTATATGCTTCCATCCTTGATTGGCAGCGCAATAATCCGCCGTTTAGGATTACTCCTTAAGTACCAAGTTCAATAGATGGTTGCCTGTTAGACGCGTCTTGCTTTTAGTAGTCAAGCTAATGGCAGAAAAGATTAGGATTTTCCTTTCGATTCAATTTGTTCTTGATTTCTTCACTGCGCTGTCTTGACCTTGCTGCGCGCGGTTTCTGGTTGGGCCAGCGACGGCAGGAAGCTAAAGTCAGCCGACGGGTAAGGGCTCACCGCCAATGTGGCGCCACCGTGACAACCAATACAGGAACCAGGACCGGGCAGGTTTGGATTGCTCCCGGTGTAGTTCTGAATATAAGTTTCCAGAGTGAGGTTCGAAAGCATCGCCGGCACGGCGTCAAGCGGCAACTTGTTGCCCGGTTCCGGCTCTACGGTGCCACCCCATTGCGTGCCGATCAGCATGTAGTTCTTAAACGGTGTCTTCAACGCTGCCAAAGCCGTTTGCCACTGAGAATTGAGTTGAGCCGTGGTTGGATAGATCTTCCAGCACCTTGCGACCTGCGGTCTTGCGGTCGCCGAAGTGGTGTTGTCCTTAGCGTAAGGCTGCGTGCGGTTCCAGGGGAACTTGGTTTTGCCGGTACCGGTGGACACTGGTCCAATGTTTGTACCCGGAACGCCTGCGTTTTGATCGTAATAGGAATACCGCACTGACGGAGATGCCACCGCCGGTCCACAACTCGGCTTGTTGATCCAATCCGTGCTTGGGTTCGTTCCGCAGCCGGTGGCGAGGTTGCACGGCGCTTGCGCCATAGGTGCGTTGTCCATGTGCTCAAAGGTCGCCCAAATCCATTTAGGCAGCAATTTTTGATTCTGCGGATCGACCGGATTGCGCTGAATGATGTGCATGCCCACCAGACCCAGAGTCACGCTGGAGCAAAACTGTCTGCCGCCATTAACCAGATCGCCGGGAACTGCGATGAACGCGAGCTGTGTGTAATAGCGTGAGGGATCGTCTCCAGCGTTTCGATTGATGATGCGCCATGCAGTTTTTATTTCGATGGAGCCGTTCTTGCCGGTCTGGGTGGTTGCTGAGGCTGTGAATTGAACGCCCTTCGGATTATGGTTGATGAAATTCGTTTGTCCTGTTTGGGTCGTCAGGGTTTGCGCGGACAGTCCGTTGGGTGCTTTCAAATATGAAGCTTCGGTATTGTTGACACGGCGCTCGAAGATGGTCCAATTCTGATTGATATCGATCAAAGGTAGGTTGGTGGAAGCCTGGAAATATTCCTCGTTATTGGGAGCAGTTTGTCCCTGGCCGTTTGAGCCGATGTAGTAGATCGGCAAGGCCAATTGGCTGGTGCAACGACCTCGAACAGGAGAGTTTCCGAACAGCGAGCTAACCTTGGGGTATGTTTGCCACACCCGTGGGCCCCGCCTCGTCAATCCCACGGCTGCCGGCTGATCAACTGCATTGGCGGCATAATTCAGCGCGACGAACATCTGCCACGCCATATTGTCGAACGGCGTTTCCACGTCTTGCTCTACCGACTTAGGCAAAGCTCCGAAGAGTCCAAAATAGCCGACCTCCTTGGAATGCAGTATTGGGTCGGGTCCGATATAGGCGGGCACAATTGAACAGGGTGCACTCGAGCCGTCGGCGCACAATTGTGCCTTCGGAACATATCCAACCTGCGCCGAGGATTGATGAATCACGACCGCAGCCGAGACGACCAACAACACCACGGAGATTGCCAGCAACTTTTTCATAGTCTCTCCCTTTTTGTGAGCGCTCGCGTACCGGAACGTTGGAAGACTCGCCGAGCGCAAGTGTTCAAATAAACCGTTTCGAGCATGCACGTACTAGCACTTGCTGGAGCACGAGCTAATTTTTCCACTGGGCGTGAGGATCTAGGTCGTAATAGTCGAGATTTGAAGCGATTCGAAGATCGGTTTCCAGCGGCGCGCTATCTTGTTGGGAGGTTAAGCTTCGAAATCCGCGCTCTGGCGAAACAAATAGAAATTCTCGCGACTACTTCGTCTTTATAACGCTTCTGTAGCGGCTTGTCCATAACGCTTTGGAATAGCCGTTCATTTATTAGCAGGCACCTTATGTTAACGCATAAACAGCAATATTACTGCCAGGCAATCCTACTTCCGCGTCGCCTTTTCAAATTCACTGAAGCGGACGCGCAGGCGTATCTTCACCGGAAAGCCGCTACGAAGTACCAATTCCTCGTCAGCGTAAGCGTAGGTTGGAAACCAAAAGCCATCTATGTCTTCGCGATAGATCTCGACCGTAGGAAGGGGGTCGATTTTCGGTTCGGGCACTCCTTTACCTCGAGTCTTCACTATTTGATAACCTTCGGTGTCAACCCAGACACGTCCCTGGAATAATCGTTCTTTGACCTTCTTGGGATCGGGCAACGCTTTTGGTGAGACATCGAATACGTGCAGGTCGAGTTCATCAATACGCTCTTTGCCAACATACCTGAAGTTGTAGAGCGGCGCCTTCGAAGTTTCGAGCGCGAAGAGTGGCGCGCCGCCGAGGTCGTCCAAATCATCAGTCGAAATGCCTATCGCGGACAGCGTCGGAGTTGGGAAAAGCAAAATCTTCTCGATACGTTTGCCGGTTTCGTCGAACGCGAGTCGCGAGACGCGGTGATATTCACCGGTAATCAATCCTCCGGGCCCAATCGTTTGGGCCACGGCGTCTCGTTTGAAAGTGTATTGGGCCAGAGCGTTGCGGAAGTCCGTCTCTTTGGCTGTAAAGGCTCTTACAATCCGGTCAACATCTGCCGGCGCCAGGCTCGCTGACTGTTGCTGCGCGGATAGCCTGCCGTGATTTCGAAAAACCAGCGGCGACGAAACCAGCGACGCCGACATGAGGATTACTAATAAAAGAGCCTTCATACGTGTCATTGAAGTCCTACGTGCTGAGTCTGTCAATCTTTTCTATAGCAGTCCCTCTTTGCCGCTGATACTGACTTCTGTCGCCCGCTAAAGCGGGCTTTATTTTTTCTCATGAACTTCTTACCCAGCACTGAAGGTGCTGGGCTACTATCATTAGTCCGCTGCGCGGACTAAACCCCTTCTATCGTGACCGTCTGCTGAATAAATCATTCAACTCATTGAACGGTGTGGCATCTGGCGAATGATTTGAATGAACCTGAGTCTTGAATCTCCCGCGCTGCATGCACAAAACCGCCCCAGGCGGCGCGCGCCAGTGCACCGCCAACTGAAATGCGACGGACGCCGAGATCGGCTAGTTGAGATACAGTCAGGTTGCAGTTGTTGGTTGAGATGAGAACGTTGACCGGTTTCGGCGCCACCGCTTTCACGATTGTGGCAATCTCATCCACATCAGTTACACCTGGAGCGTAAAGACAATCGGCACCCGCGTCGGCGAAGGCGACGAGTCGCTCGAGAGAAGTGCGGAGCGGATTGGGATCTCCCACCAGCCACGCCTCACATCGTGCGGTTAGCACGACTGATTGCGATTGGCGATTGCCAGTTGCTGATTGCGGATTGTCGTCAATCGCTGCTCTTGCCGCCTTGATTCGTTCGACGGCCAAGTCGAATTCATAAAGGGGCGTATTCTCGTTCCCCGAATTGTCTTCGATGGACAAACCCGCTACACCCGTCTCCATACAAAGCGTGACGCTCGCCGCCACGTCTTCTGGTGCGTCGGCATATCCGTTTTGAAAGTCGGCATTAACCGGCAACGATGTTGCCTCGGCGATTTCCCGGAAGTGTTCCAACATCAGGTCGCGTGAAACAGCCTCTGGTCCATCCGGCAAACCTTTAGAGAAAGCAAAACCGGCGGAGGTGGTCGCGAGGGCTTTGAAACCCAGATGCTCCAGATAGATCGCGCTGCCCGCGTCCCACGGGTTCGGCAAGACGAAGCAGCCTGACTCGTGAAGGGATCGGAATGTTTCAATTACCAAAGGTTGGTTTGATAGATTCGGCATGTGTTAATCGTACAATGTCATCGCGACGACGTGAATCAATTCCGTGAGGTTGTTCGACTTAATTACGCGCAGTCGGGAAGAGGGGCTTGCCCCCGCTTATCCAATGTGTAGAGCGGGCGCAAGCGCCTCTTCCCGACTGAGAGACATTTCCATCTTGAATCTTTTGATTGCCTGGTGAGAGCTGGCCCATGCCAAAATACGTTGCATTCCTGCGCGCGATAAATGTCGGTGGACACAACGTCAAGATGGACCATCTGCGTAGTCTCTTTGAAACGATGGGATTTACAAACGTCGAAACCTTTATTGCCAGTGGCAACGTCATCTTCGATTCGCGCATGAAAAACACGACATCGGTCGAACAGAAGGTCGAAGCGGACCTTCGCGATTCGCTTGGTTATGAGGTGGTAACCTTTATCCGCACTACTTCTGAGGTCGCTGAAATAGCTGCGAGCCGGCCGTTCACTGCGTCGAAGTTAAATGAAGCGGAAAACACACTGTACATCGGCTTAATGAAAGCGACGCCGTCGAAAGCGGCGAGCGAAAAGCTTTTGAAGCAATCGAGCGCCGGCGATTTGTTCCATATCAACGGGCGCGAGGTTTATTGGTTGCGGTGTGGCAAGCTTGTTGACTCTAAATTCTCAATGGCATCAATTGAAAAACTGCTGGAGCAGCGAGCGACGTTTCGGAATGTGAATACGGTACAAAGGCTTGCGGCCAAATATTATTAGACGAGGTTGGTATTGTAGGGAGTGAACACTATTCAAGAAGTTTCTCGCTTATTGTAGTGAGCTTTGTGCGCAGTCCGCTGCTCGATTCCCAAAAACATTAACTGCTATGAGACGGTGTTATCGACCTATGAATACGAAACATTTCCACGTGCTCGGATTTTTGCTCGCTACTTGCCTCTTTGCTTCAGTACACGCCAAGCCGGTCCATCACTACGTGTTCTTTGGCCAGGACCGCGACCAATTAAGAACCGCGAAGTCGTTTCTCGAGACTAACAAGCTTGAAGGCGCACAGATCGTCTACACGTGGCGACAGCTCGAGCCGCAAAAGGACCAGTACGATTTCAGCATGATCCGTGAGGACCTGGCTTTTTTGAAGTCACACGGCAAGCGGTTGTGGATTCAGTTTCAAGACGTGACATTCAGCGCTTCGCGCATCAATGTGCCTAAGTATCTGTTGGAAGACCCGAAATACAATGGCGGTGCCGACAAGCAATACGAGGTCACTAATGGCGACGAAGAGCGCGCAGTGGAAGCTGGTTGGATGGCACGCCGCTGGGATCCGGCGGTGCAGGAAAGGCTTCATAAGCTGCTGACGGCACTCGGCAAAGAGTTTGATGGAAAGATCGAAGGGATCAATTTCGCGGAGACCTCAAGTGGTGTAGGGCGCAGCGGCCGGTTGTTTCCGAAAGGATTTACATTTCAGGTTTACCGCGACGGGATCATCACAAACATGAAAGCCTTGCGAACCGCATTTCCAAAGTCGATCGTGCTTCAGTATGCCAACTTCATGCCCGGTGAATGGTTGCCGGCAAAAGATGGGGGCCATCTGCGTGCGGTTTACCGAGCTGCGCGAGAATTAAAAGTAGGTGTTGGTGGCCCGGACCTGTTGCCTTCAAGACGAGGGCAATTGAATCACGCGTATCCGCTGATTAGAGAATCTGCCGGAATTGTTCCGGCCGGAATTGCCGTTCAGGATGGCAACTATGCAGAAGTAAACCGGGAAATGGGCCGGCGGCCCTCAATCCACGAACTGATTAATTTTGCCACTGACTATCTTAAAGTCGACTATATTTTCTGGTGTACTGAAGAGCCGTATTATTCCGCTGAACTGATTCCGTTTATGCGCGCGTAGCGAGATGAGACCCAGGAAAAGCTCCATTCCCTTTCCGTTTGTCGTCGACGAGTTGTTTTCGCTAAGACCGGAGTTGAAGCAGGTTTTCGGATCAACTTACGTTTACGTCGGAGAGCGCTTGCTCTGCGCACTTCGTGACGATCCGAAGCATCCAGGCACGAACGGGATGTGGCTGTTTACAGATTCTGAACACGTCGACAGCCTGGCAAAGGAATTTCCTGATCTGCCGAAGCGTCAGTTGTGGCGATCTGGAAAGAAGTGCTGGATAGTGCTGGCCTCGCGGCTGCCGTTGTTTGAAGAATATGCTTTGAAAGCTTGCGAACTAATGTTGAACGGCGATCAGCGAATCGGGCGGCTAAAGTCGCCGGGGCAATCGTCGCAATACCAATTTGACCGTGCAGCACAGGCGAGAAGCCCGTCCCACTCTCAAAGGACCAAAACTCGGGAACCAAACCGCCCGGAAAGCGTGAACAACTCGCAAGTCCTTCCATTCCCACTCCGGAGCAAAACTATGAAGCGGACAACCTTAACCGCTGGTCCATTACTCGTCGGCGTCCTGTTATTAAGTGGTCTGATAACCGCTGCCGGATCGATAATTCAGTATCATCAATTCGCGCAATCGCCTGCCTTATCGAGCGCAGTCGAACCGGTTGTTACAATCCCTTTCGAGCTCTCCAACCGCCACATCATTCTCAAGGTCCAGGTCAACAACTCCCGGCCGCTCAATTTCATATTCGACACCGGCGACAAGTACGCCATCATCGACCTTGATCGTGCGCGCGAACTCGGGCTGAAGCTGGGAAATCCAGTCCGGATGGGCGGGGCGGGCGCCGAAACGCCTACCGGCTACGTCGTACAAGACTCAAACTTTATTCTTCCGGGTTTCGCAGGCTTCACTCAACCTGTGCATCTCGCGCTGCCGATCAAACGACTGTCTGCCAAGTTAGGCCGGGATTTTGACGGCATCATCGGCCACGACTTCATCAAAAAATTCGTCGTCGAGATCGACTACCAGGCGCGCCATCTTCGCCTGCATGACAAGGACAAATTCTCTTATGCGGGGAAGGGCGAAAGCATTCCCGTGAAAATCAACGGCGCCGGTCATCCGATCGTTGAGGCGGCAGTTGTTCCCGTAGGCGGCAACCCGATTAGTGGGAAATTCGTAATTGATGTTGGATCAGGTTTGGCTTTGGCTCTCCATACGCCGACGGTCAACGAACACAAGCTGCTCGGTCCCAACTTTAAAACGATCAAGGCGCTCGGAGCGGGAGGTGCAGGCGGCCGGGTCACCGGCGAACTAGGTCGCGATTGCGGAATTGCGTCTGGGCAATTTCAAAATCAGCGAGCCCATTGCGCTCTTCTCGCGCGACACGGCGGGCGCGTTTGCAAACTCTCAGTTGCTGGGGAACATCGGCGGGCAGGTGATTAATCGCTTTCGAGTCTTTCTTGATTACAATCGCGACCGGATCATCCTCGAACCAAATTCTGATTTTGGAAAACCCTACGATCGCGCGTTCAGCGGTATCAGCATGCAGGCTGAAGGCACCGACTATCGCACGTTTCGAATTACCGATGTGCTGGAGAGCTCGCCTGCTTCTGAAGTAGGTCTGCGAAAGGATGACATCATCACGGAGGTGAACGGCACGCGCGCTGAGGAATTGACGCTGCCGAAGCTTAACGATTTGTTTGAGCGGCCCACCGCCTACGAAGTAACCATTCGTCGCGGCAGCGAAACGGTTAAAGTAAAACTAACGCCACGCCGTCTGGTTTAGCGTAGCTACCAACTCAGATCATTCACTCAAGCTATCGAAACACGCAGTGGCATTCAACGAATAAGCCGTCGCTACCGCTCCGGTTCTATTTTTGTCGACCCACTGCACAGTGATAGTGATCGTCGCACCACTGCCAACTGAAAATGGAAAAGGCGGACACGTAAAGTGCCCGCCTTTCTTTGTTCATTTCACAAACCGCACGGGCGAGACGCCCGTGCCACATTCCATGCCACTACCACTTATGGAGTTGTTTTCTTAACTTCGGCGCTCTCTGCTTTTCTCACATAAACGTCACCGCGTGGAGTAAGGCCTGACTTATTCGCCAGCGCATAAGCCACCGATTCGACAATGTCTTTATTCTCCAGACGAAAGCTGGTAACGCCGGAGACGTCTGTGTCCGGATCCCGGTATTGCAATGTCAAATAGCGGACTTTCGTCTTGATGAATCCCAGGGGAAAACCGATGTACGGAATATGTTGAGCTACCGTGGCTGCCGCAGGACGCCGCTTCTGCGTATCCGCGAAAGTTGAGACGACGGCATCGTATGGAATAAACAAAACGTCTTTATTCTTCTTGTCTTTGAAAAGCAAGCGACGGTTAGTGTCGTCGAAGTGGAGCGTGCCTTCCATCGTCTTGTTATAACCAAACACACCGCCTTCGTACTTGGCCTTCATCGATTGCGGGGCCGGCGCCGGCGTCGCTTTCGAAGCGTCGGTCGGGGTATTGATATCGCGCGGGCGCTGTGCAGAAACGGCAACCGCCATTGTTAATGTGAAAAGCAAAACTCCAATAAGTCGCATCGGTACACCTCTCCGGATCATTATTTCGCAAACGGACGTACGCGCTCCGCCGCCTCTTTGAAGTCGGCGTCAGCAGGCGCCAGACTCAATCCTTTTTCATAAGCACCCAAAGCTTTTGCGTACTGCTTGGTTACTTCATAAGCGTAGCCGAGTTCCCGGTAAACGTTTACATCGCCCGGCGATTTCTGCGCGGCTGTTTGCAAGGCCGCGATCGCTTTCGGAAAGTTTTTAGCGCGCGATTGCGCGATTCCCAATAGATAGAAGGTGACGCCCTTAGCGTCCGCCGAAAGCGTCGCGCGCTCCAGCGCGGTGGCGGCGCGAGCATACTGCTCGGAACCAATCAAAGCCTGACCAAATAGCGTAATGGCCTCTGCGTCCGTCCTGACTTTGATTAAGCCTTCGCCCGAGCGCACCGCGCTCAGGTAGTCTGCCGCAGCTTTTGTCTGGTCCGTGCTCAACGCCGCACGCCGTAAATAAACTGACGTCAAAAGTGTCCATGCCGCTGCAAAACGCGGGTCGGTGACCGTCGCTCTGTTGAGCGCCGCGATGGCGGCATCCAGATCGTTTTTGCCGACGGCAATCTGTCCCAGGTAAAACAGCGACAGTGTATCCTTCGGGTTTACTTTTACGACCGCCGCAAAAGTCTTCTCAGCGTCGGCCAGTTTCCCTGTTTTGTATTCGGCGAGCGCGCGATAGTAAAGCATCGACGCATCGGGTTGAGCGCCCGGGCGTGTAGTGGCAGTAACCAGCAGCGGGAGTGCTCGATCAAAATGTTCAGAAAGGACAAGCGCCTGGGCCAGCGCGTCTGCAGTGTTCGGATCTTCCTGCCGTTTCACCTTCTGTAAATCTAAAGCCTTCTGCAAATCGTCGATCGCCGCCGGGTACTGCTTTAGATTCAACTCCGCAAAGCCTGCGATCTTCCACGCCTCAGCATCATTCGGATACTGGGCGGCAATCGCTTTCGCTTCGGTGGCAGCTTCCGCGAATTTCTTCTGCTGCAGCAACTGATAAGCGTGTGACGTATCGCCAGTGCCGGCCGTGTTGACGACGGGCTTAACTGGTTGGACGTCGATTAGTGGGCGGTTTGAAGAGTTTCGCGCAGTCGGACTCGGCGTCGGTTCCGGCCGCAGCAGGGGTTCTTCTGCCGGTTTTTCAGGCTGCCTGACGCGACGCGGCCGGCTGGATTGCGCTGGGGCAATTCCGGAAACGGTAAGCAGAATAGTGAATACAAGTAGGTATTGCTTAAAGGCTCTTTTGCTCATTCGAGGTGTCCCTGGGAGAGGGTGTTAATTTGGGCTGATAAACGACTACCAAAGGCATGTTTTCGGATGCCAGCACCGCCCGTTTAGTTTGCTGGGAGCCAATTTAGCGCAAGTCGTGTTGAAAGGGGAGGGAAAGGGGAACGAAGCGGGCGTCCATGAGTCGGCGTCAGCCGACGCTTGAAAGTAGCCCAGCACTTCAGTGCTGGGACCACCGTCCGCAAAATTCACGTGAGTCCGCGAAGCGGACGGCTGAATCAATGGTCACCAGGTCCTTTCAGCCGTCCGTTTTACGGACTGCAAAACAAGGTATCGTTGCCTTTCCTAAAACGATCTACGTCGTAGCCTCACAAGACCTTGATTCTTACACAAATCACTGCCTAGTTGACTGACTCAATATGAAGCGCACCTTCCTCCATTGCAATCTGACGTCGGAGTGCAGTCATTTGGGCCCGGACCGTCACTGCAACTACTTCCTATATCCTCGCAATCCGAAGCTCCCTTAGTTTGTGGCCACGCGCGCTTATCAGGTTCGGCACCAAATACTGAACGGTAACGACTCATGGTCTCCTCAAAGGTACCACCTGAGTGACCTGAAGTTGCTGGAACGTGGTGAATAAAGGATCCTCCGAGTTGGCGGCAGAACCTATCGTACTCTTTTGTAAACAGAAGAAAGGTGTGCCAATAATTGTCGACTGGGCCTTTCATCCCTAGTGGTTCGTCAGGAAACAGTGAGCAAAGAAATAAGTACTTCTTACACTCCGCCGCATGAAGCTCCGCAATCTCTCTAGAGACTTCAAATTCCTGACAATAACGGTCTGTCACGCTCGAAAGATCGAAGTCAGTGGCTCTTGCCAGTAGCCCGCTTGCGTGAGTGAAGTTTGATTCTACGATTTGCATTTTCTCCTCCTATCTCTCTCAGGCCATTCTTATTTTCTCAAACGCTCTAGCATGTTAAAGTTCGTCTCTTTCCCCGGTGCAACTAATGGGGGTGGGCCCGCGATCCATCGCATGTCAGAGTTAGGAGGATGCTAATCGGTTTGAATGGTTAGAGAAATTCCTTTCTTTGGGATAATCCTACCTCAAGGAATATCCCACTTGCGGGACAGTTGATCAGGATCATTGAACGATGACAAAAGACGAAGCTGTTGAGGAGCTACTGGATTCTTTTCCGGTGCTTTACTACTACATACGGCTAAATCCTAAACTGCAGAGCGTCACGGCTGTTAAAGATAAAGGGAGATTTGTGAAGGGACAAACGATTGACCTGAAGGCTAGGGATTTCTCAGCGCTTTGGTTAATTGGTTTGCTGACAAAGCGAGAGCAAGGAGGGTGCATGCAGAGTCTACTCTGTGACTTAGTAGAGTGGAAACACCCAAGTGATCGGGATAAACCTCGGAAACGATTTGGCGAAGACGTTTTGGATGGCTTAGAGGCGGCTGGCTTTATTTGCGGTCGAGACAGGAAACACCCGCTGAGTAGAAAATCGGTCTTAGTGGAGTTGACCGGTGAAGGCGCGAGCTGCCTTGCGCAACTTAGATTGATTCGGCGCGATAACGTAGCAAGACTTCTCGAATTACTTCAACTGAGCGGGAATGAGGAATTTGATGCATTCGCGGAAGGCTTCAACCGAATCGCTGAAACGGCGTGGGAAAGAATCAGGCAAGAAGCAAGGAATGATGAGAGTAATCTAAATTGACATATGATGTGAATCAAGGACAACAGTCACACGTACTACTACAATCATCACAGTCTGCGGACTCCGCCCAGTAGATCCGATCTATCGATCCAAACAACTTAGGCATATCCTTAATCGTTCTTACGTAACACTGAGGCTGACGTTCTTCAGAGGGTTGGTGGTGAATGTAGCCGCCAAGGCTCTTACAGAACCTAAAATAGTCGCGGGAATGCAATATGAACTGGTGCCACATGAGGTCGACCTTTTTGCTCGGGGAATACGCTTCCTGTCGATTGGTAGCACAAAGAATCAGAAATTTTTTTGTCTCCTGAAATCGTCCGTGAGCATCTTCTTTGGAAACCTTGTGCTCGCTGCAAAATCGCTCTATTAGTAGCTCCGGTGCCTTAAAGGCCATTGCACACGCGCGATCGACGTTCATAGCAATTACTCCCTATCTCTTAGGCCTCAAGATTAGCCTCCAACTCTATTCGGTGATTTTCCTCTCTACGATGACAATTCGTCAATCATCCCTATGCTCTGGGTTGAGAGGGGGCAATTTCTCGGCTGATCTTCTGTTCCCCAGCACTGAAAGTGCTAGGCTACTGTCAATCGTCCGCTACGCGGACAGCAAAAAAGGGGCACGTGTGGCGTGCCCCTCTTCATTCTTAACTGCTTAGGCTTTTAGAAGTTCAGCTTGATTCCAAACTGAAACTGCCGCGGATCGTAAGCAGCGGTCGGCTGGCTGTAATAACGACCGCCCGGAGCGCGCTCATTGAACGTGTTAACCACATCGAAGAACGGGTTGGCCGCAGCTTCATTGAAACGGTTAAGCAGGTTGAAGCCTTCCCCGATCAGGTCAAGGCGGAAGCGTTCACCAAACCTGATGGAGCGCATCACGCGCAGATCAACTGCCATATAGGAATGTGTGATTCCGCGATTACGTCCGAGACTGCCGTCAGTCAGGAAGGGCGGCAGGACCAGGGTCCCGTCCGCAGCGACGCTGGGACGTTCGTTTGAGCTTTGCAGGTCGAGGTTCTGATCGATGCCGGTCAGAATGTTAAATGGCCGGCCCGAAGAGATTTCGACAATCGGCGCGATCGTGAAGTCTGAAAAGAAGCGCTGACCCCAGCTTGAAGAATTGCGCCACGAGCTGGGTGAATTCATCACTCCACTGAAGACGAACCTGTGCCGCTGATCGAATAATGAGTCGCTTCGATCGAGACGGAAGTTGCGATTGTTCAACGGCTTCAGCAGTGTCTGCAGATCCGATGAATCGTCGATCGAGTGAGACCATGTATAGGACGCGAGGAACTGGAAGTTGTTTGAGAAGCGGCGCTTCGCTTCCAAATTCAGCGCATTGTAATTTGAGTTGCCGTCGGATAGTTGTGCACTGACATCGCCGAAAGGAGTTATCGCTCCCGTCGAGCGAACCGACCCGCCGATCTGCGAGTCGAAGACTGCCTTGCTGACCCCGTTCGCGGCCAGGAAGAAATAGTTTGGCGCATTCGGACGGAAGAAGTTTGCAGCCAACGGACTGACGATCACCTGACCGTTGGTGTTGTTAACCGCTACCAGACCGGGAATGCGGACCGTGTACAGTGCGTTGCTAACGGTCGGTATTGGGAACAACACCGCCTCGGCGAGGCTGGTCGGGTTGCGTCCGTTCGGACAACCGCCGGGACACAGCACTGGATTGTTAGCTGCGAAGCGACGGAAGTTTTCCGCGATCAGATCGGCACGCGGAGCATTGACGTCCTGCGGGTGCGGCAAGTGATGAGCGCCCACGAAAATCCAGCTCGCCGAAACCGAAAGGTTTTTTCCTACCTGGCGCTCAAGAGACAAGTTCGCTTGATTGGCGTAGGCATATTCGAAGTCTTTCGAAACGTTGAGCGTGAACGGGAACACGGGTCCGAAACCGACAAACGTCTGGTCGTTGAATATCAATCGGCCGGGCAAGTATTGCGCCGTTGCCGCAGCGCCCGGCGTGGTGGCGCCGCCACAGAATGGATTTGTAGTCGCTGCGGTGCAGACCGTTCCCTGGAAGATGTTCAGCAGGTTCAACGTCGCAGTCGGCAATGGGCTTATCGGCAGCACGTTTGTGTACTGCTGTTGCTGCGACGCGTCAGCGATATCAGAGTTAAACGCCACGGCAAGCAGCGGGTGATCGTAGAACAGACCGTAGGCTGCGCGTAATACAGTTTTGCCGTTACCACCAATGTCCCAGGCCAGGCCGAAACGCGGCGCAATGTTGTTCTTGTCGCGCGGAAATCCCTGTTGCACGTTCAAACCGTCTTGCAGCGCCTGAAAATCCGATGATGAAAGGCTAATGCCCGTAAGCGGATCGCGGAACGGAATCGGTGGAATCGTGTCAGTCAATTCCACGTCATAACGCACGCCATAATTCAACGTCAGATTGTGCCGCACCTTCCACGAGTCCTGAGCAAAGAATGCCAGCGGGCGGTTCTTGATCGAGCTGCGTGGATCACCAAAGCCCTGAATGAATACACTCGGAAATCCAAGACCGTACGACTGAACCGGCTCGAGAGGTGGCGCACTCGCCGGCAGACCGGTAATGACCGGCTGCAGCGCGAATGAGCTGAAATTGAAAAGGCCCGGGAAGTTTAATTCAAACGTTGCGTCGACGTTGATGATGTTGGTGTCAGCGCCAAACTTGGCTGTATGGTTGCCGATTATCCAGTTCACGTTATTTGCAATTTGGAAACGATCCTCAACTCGATCCACCGGAGAGAAGGGATTCGATCCGATGAAAGCTGAGCCGGAGATTTGCAGCGCCACACTGGGAATTTGCGAATCGAACGTAGCCTTGCGACGTCCAAACTGAAATCGCGCTTCATTAACAATGTTATTGGAAATCGTAGAAGCGAGGTTGGCGCCGAAGGTCGTGTCGCGAATAGTTTGAATGCCGGTCCGCGAGAAGTCGTTCTGGCCCAACACCTGGTTTTGCGACTCATCCTGAATGCCGGTGAGGTCGCTGGGGTTATAACTGAAGCGCATCGTCAGTTGGTTTCTGTTGTTGATCTTGTGATCGCCCCGAATCGAAAAGAAGCTGGTATTTTCTGAAACCGGAAACACCCGCTGTAGCTGGTTCAAGGGACGGAATCCAATTGGCTGACCAGCGCCGTTAATCGTAATAAAGTTTGGCGCCGCCAGATTGTTAGCCGCTGTGGGAACCGGTGTTCCGGCCAGCAGAAAACGCCCACCGATCACGCCCGGCAGAATCGGACTGAATGCGGGGCAACCGCTGCCGTCGTTTGGACTGAACAACGGGCTCGTACCGTTTAGACCGATCGAGCCGGCGACTGACGTGAAGAAAGCATAGGTTCGCGCGAGACAGATTAACTGGGCGCCGGCGGGCGCGGTTGCCGGGACGGCGAGCAACGGCAGCGCTTGCGTCACCAGCCCGTTGATGAAAGTTGCCTGCGCCGGGGTGATGTTTGTGAACGTGCGCGCGAGTGGGTTAAGACCTGGAATCACGGGTATCGAAGCCGAACCGCCGAGACGGCCAGATACGTTTGAAGTGAAAAAGCCCGACTCCTGACGTCGCCGTTGTTCAAAAGCAGTAAAGAAAAACGTTCGGTCTCGGACGATTGGACCACCAAGCGTCGCGCCATATTGAGCGCGGGTGAATGGCGGCTTCTTGTCAGGATCGTTATCGATGAGCGGAGCGAGCCCGTTACGGGCCTGAATCGATTTGTGACGAATGAACCCGAAAATGTTTCCGCGAAACTCGTTCGTTCCACCCTTGGTTACGACGTTGATGATGCCGCCGGTCGCGCGTCCAAACTCCGGCGCGTATGAGTTAGTAGCGACCTGGAATTCCTGCACGGCTTCCTGGCTGACCGTAGATCTGGCTGCGTTGACTGAGTTGTCTGTGTTGTCCGCACCGTCAACCTGGACAAGCGTTGACCGTCCGCGTTGACCACCGATGTTCAAACCTGAAGAAGGAGCTGGCCCGATCGGTCGATCATTGCCGCGGTTAACAGTTGAAATAGTTGTCGAGAATCCGAGGTAGTCGCGTTGGTTGATCGGAAGGTTCTCGATACGCTCCTGTTCGATGG
This sequence comes from Pyrinomonadaceae bacterium, assembly GCA_963730985.1. GTDB lineage: Bacteria > Acidobacteriota > Blastocatellia > Pyrinomonadales > Pyrinomonadaceae > PSRF01. The sequence continues at coordinate 693,756 of CAVSTX010000001.1, read as the reverse complement.
TGTTGGCGACGGTCGTGCGCGTCGTTTCCACCACCGGTTGATCTTCAGTCGAAATGTTGACGATTTCCGAAACCTGACCGACATCGAGTGTGACGTCAAGATCGGCGCGAGCGCCCACCGTCAATTTATATGTGGGCACCACCGCCTTCTTATAACTCGGAGCTTCAACCGTAATCTCGTATTCGCCAGGCGGCAGACTGACGATTTGATAGTAGCCTTCGTCGTTGGTCGTCGCGCTGCGCGTGAAGTTGGTAGCGGGATTGCGCGCGGTAACCGTGGCGCCGACAACAACTGCGCCCTGGGCGTCGCGGACAAAACCATTAAGGTCGGCGGCGTTGGATTGCGCCTGACCAAAGGCGACACTGGAAAGTCCGCAAACAAAGGTAAAGATCAAAAGCGTGGTTATCCGCGCGGAAACTGTTAGCCAGCGCGTAGGGAACGCAAACATCATCTCATTCTCCTTAACTAGTTTGGGACAGCCGACCAGGCATGGAACCGGCTTACGATCACTCGAAAGATTGAAGGCACGCTTCTCAGCTTGTCAAAGTGCAAAACGTACGAATGTCCGCGGCTTATTCCGAGGAGCGATTCGGCCGATAGAAGAAAACGACCTTTGAGAAAGGCGCCGGGGAGCACTCAGATAAGAACGTCGCAGTTTTACTCCAAAAGCTGTCGATCTGGCAAGCATTTCAATCGTTTGTGTGATCGGTCATTTTGTAGGGGCCGGAACGGTCGTGCTCTTTCGCTTTTCTACAGAACTGTCTTGGATATTCCTAACTTACGCACCTCACCCAAGTTAGATCAGATTGCAGGTCGGTAAGAGCGGCTTGTCCCCGCTCAGTTGGGAAGTTACAAAGTGCGGGCGCAAGCGACCCTTCCCGACGGGAGACATTTAAGCTTGGGCCTGCAACCGTTTCTTAGAACCCCGCGTTGCGCGCGCGATCTTCCGTCGGCAGTTTGAACTGATGCCGCAAAGGCAAATTGCAGCTTCGGTGAACGCCGGCATAAACGCCGCGCGGCGAAGTAGTCCTGCAACTCGGAAACGTGAGCGAAATGTTTTCGCGTACTGCGATTCGTACTCCTGCGCGATGTTATCCGGTGATCCGTTAGTGATACGACAACGAGCGATTACATTTGCCGCCAGGTGGCCGCTTTCGAGGGCCATCAAAATACCGCTGCCGGTAAACGGGTCGATGAAGGAGGCGGCATCACCAACGGTCAACAAACCCGGCGCGGGTGAAACTGTTCGACGCCCGAACCCCTCGAGGGAAACACTCAGCCAGGGTGTTTGCGCTCGCGCGTTCCCGAGAGTCTTTGCCGCGCGCTCGTTTTTCATGACTACTTCGCGCATCACGGTCTCCGGATCAGAATTAAACGTCCTAACCTTGTCTGCGCGCACAATGAAACAAAGATTAGCTACTCCTCCCTCGACGTTGTTTAGTCCACCATAACCGTCGCGGTAGAAATAAATCTCGCAGGCAGCATCATCGAGACGTGCACCGGCCAGATGAGATTTGAAGGCAACGAGGTTGTGTTTGCGCGCGAGGACAGACGGTTCAACGTGGCGGGCCAATGCGCGGTGGCGGCCGGTGGCGTCAATTGTTATCAGGGACCGGTAATTAATTGCCTCGCCAGAACGCTTCGTTGTTATTCCTCGTACATTCCCGTTTTCAAAAATCACATTCGATGCATGCGCGTCTTCGATGACCGTCACGCCCACAGCTTTCGCGCGTTCCAGGAGCCGGTAGTCCATCTGAGCGCGACTGAGTCCAACGGCATGCGTGTTTTGCCGAAACCAGTCGCTCGGCACATCGACGCTGTAGCCGCGTCGTGAATAGAAAACAGTTTTGCCGATCGGCACGCCTCCGGATGCTTCTACATCAACACCCAGCCGCTGAAAATGTGGCATGCATTCGGGCGAAATAAACTCACCGCAAAGTTTTGGCCGCGGGAACTGCTTGTCCTCTACCAATAAGACGCGCGCGCCATTCAACGCCAGTTGGATGGCCGCACTGCTTCCGGCCGGCCCACCACCAGCGATTGCAACGTCGAATTGTTCCTGGTGTGCAGTCACGACGCTAGTCTCACCGGCGCTTCGCCTTCGTTCTTTGGTAATGGAGCAGACTGACTGTGCTTACCGTCGCTGATGGTGGCGCTCAACACCAAACGATACGGGAAATGGCGTTCTACGTTTACACCTTTTAGGCCGGCGCGAACAGCAAGCTGCTTCAGCTCCTCAGGCTTGAAGCTTCGAAGGATCGAAAGCGCCCCATCCTCTCGAATCAATCGATTGTGAAGGAACAGCCTCGCGATGGTGGTAAAGAATGCATAAGCGATCGGATGTCGATGAAGATCTATGACGAAAATACCATGACTTGCCACTCGCCCAAGCTCGCGTAACACGGCCACTACGTCACGATCGGCGAAGTGATGCGTAAAGAGTGAACAGATGACGTAATCAAACTGCTTGTCGGCGAACGGCAAATGAAATGCGTCAGCGCGAACAGCGTGAATTCCCTCGTGCGACTGCTCGATGATTGCGCGCGCGGAACGCGCGTTCAGCTCCACACCAATTAACTGAGCACGTTTGCTATGCTTCCCGGCCCAGCTCGCCACCACGCGAAGCAGTTCTCCCGAACCAGCGCCCACGTCGAGCACGGAAAACGTTTCGATATTACGTCGCTGAATGTCCGCTAGCAGCGATTTGCGCAACGCGCTCGCGTCACCCAACCAACGATTAACCCTCTGCAACTCGACGATGCACCCTTCGTATTCGTCAGGCGTGTAGTCGCCTTTGTCGAGGTGCTCAAGTTCCGCACTGCGATGACGAAATTGATTGAACATCTTGAGGCGGATCCTATAACAAGCGAAGCGTTATCCGAATCTGTGAGTGCGTAGCGAGTATCCTCGACGTCAATTATGATGGTCGACGGCAGTTAGTTGAAAGAAACAGTTCAACCAGCCGGCGAAGACGGCGGTAGAGTAAAGCCTGGGGTGAAGCGAAGCGAACCCCAGGAACCCCCACCACTCGTCGGGTGGCCCGCAGAGCGGGCGGCAGAGCAATTCGACGGGAACATTTATGCTGTCGCCCGCTTCGCGGGCTTTTTGGCTCCCGCGCGTTGCCGGCCTGGGGCTCACGCCCCAGGCTTTACTCTTCCGTCCGCCATGCGGACTGATCACGCGCTGCAAGCGTTAGCACCCGTGGGTTCCACAAATGACCACTGCTCCAACAAGATTAGCCCTAAACCCTCCAAATGCCGGCGACGCGGCTGAACCAAACTTCGTGGGACGCGCAGGCTCGTTCGCATGCGGAGCTGTAGTCCAAATATCGCTACACATCGACGACGCGCAACGAATTATCGAGGCAAAATTTCGAGCTGCCGGCTGCAGTGTGCTGGTCGCTTCAGCGTCTTATTTGACGAAATCAATCGAGGGTGAAACTGCAGGTGACGCGGCGACACTCGGCCGGCGTCCCGACTTATTGACACAGCAAATCGGTCCGGCAGCTTCCGATCGCATTGATTGTGCCGCCCTTGCGTGCGCAGCGTTGGAAGCTGCGATTGCGAAATATAGTGATTCGCGGCGCGATAGTTGGGAAGGAGACGAAGCTCTCATCTGCTCTTGCTTCGGCGTCTCTGAACGAACGATCGAACGAGAGATTGAAACTAGACATTTGAAGACTGTGGAAGAAGTAACAGCGGCGTGTAATGCGGGTGCAGGTTGTCGTTCATGCTACCCTCTGATTGAAGAAATATTGGGTGGTAGACTGGTGAATGGTAAATAGAAAATAGAAGATCCCGACTTCATCGTATTTACGATTCACGATTTACCCTTAACCAGTAACCGCTATTCACCATTTACCATTCACCATTTACCATTCACCATTCACCCGTGAGTCACCATTTACCAAATGATTTATCTCGATAACAACGCTACCACCCGAGTCGCGCCAGAGGTGTTCGACGCGATGCGGCCTTATCTAACTGAATATTACGGTAATCCGTCGTCAGCACATTCGCTCGGACGCGAGATGAAGCAAGCGGTGGAACACGCGCGCGCGCAGGTCGCTGAACTAATTGGCGCCGCAGACACAAGCGAAATTGTCTTCACTTCCTGTGGATCTGAGTCAGACAACTGGGCTATCGGCGGTTTTCTGGAGCAGAATCCGGATCGCCGTCACATCATCACGACGCGCGTCGAACATGAAGCTGTGCGCAATCTTTGCCAACACTTGTCGGAGATTGGTTGCGAAGTGACATGGTTGGAGGTCGATGGCGACGGTGCACTAAATCTTGACGATCTGCGGCGCGCGTTGCGCCGCAAAACAGGTTTGGTTTCAGTGATGCTCGCGAATAACGAAACCGGCGTGTTGTTTCCGATCGCTGAAATTGGCCGCGTTATTCGTGAAAACTCTGACGCGGTCTTTCACGTCGATGGCGTCCAGGCGGTAGGAAAAATTCCAATTGATCTGAAATCGCTTGATGTCGATCTCTTCGCTCTTTCCGGGCACAAGTTTCACGCTCCGCAGGGAATTGGCGCGCTGTATGTCCGCAACGGCGTGAAGCTGCCGCCGTTCATTATTGGCGGTGCCCAGGAAAAAGGCAGGCGCGCCGGGACTGCTGCGGTCCCCAATATTGTTGGCTTGGGAGCCGCAAGTGAGCTCGCAAAAAACTTCGACGGCCACGAGCTCGTCGAGCAGCTGCGCGATAAGTTAGAACAAGCAATACTCAGCCGTATTCCCAATGCGCGTCTTAATGGACCAGCCGAACCAACGAAGCGTTTGCCAAACACCTCAAACATCTCGTTTGAGTACGTCGAAGGTGAAAACATCATGGTCCATCTCGATCAACTCGGCATTTGCGTTTCGACTGGATCCGCCTGCCACTCAAGCACAAAGCAGTCGTCGCCCACGCTGCACGCGATGAACGTTCCTTACACAGCGGCGCAGGGTTCAATCCGATTTTCGCTTGGGCGCTATAACACCGATCAGGAGATCGATTACACACTCCAGGTGCTGCCGGGAATCATCGACCGGTTGGTGGCAATGTCGCCCTATGACAACGAACTGAAGGCGTTGTATGCGTCTCGGAGTTGATATGTTCGGCGGCAAATGGCGTGGATCGGCAAATCCAAAACTAAAAGCATCTACTCTTCACCATTTACCGCCCTTCTAGTAGTCGTACCTATTGGTGATGTATCCGCTGTAATGCCATTTCTCGCCATAAGCCAGCGGCGTTCCGATGTAGATCTTGAAGTATTGTCCGATTGGCTGGTCCAGCAGGTATGCTTTGCCGATACAGTTTGAGCAAACCAGCACCCCATTGCGCCTCACATTCCAACGACCATTAATGCCGCTGTTGTTGGTGCTGGTAACTGAGATCAGCATGAAATCGTAGGTGAGCACCGCCGTGGGCTTGCCGACTGCATGTGCGTAGGCTCTCAAGGTACCTTGTGTCCACGCGAATGAGGCGTCGCCACTAACGAACGTATCAAAGGTCACGCCCGTGGCAGCGTCTCTTAAATACAGGGGCCTGGAGGACCAGACATTGTGCGAAGCCTGGGCGGCCGCTGTAATTGAAAACACGGTGAACAGAGTTAGGCTGAGTGAAACTCGAAAAGCGATGGAAAGCGGTTTGCGATTCATGTTGTCCTCCTGGGGGTGAGTAATGAAGAAAGTGCAGTCGAGTCAGCGGTTGTTTCCTTGCGAAATTGGTCCGCCGAATGGGACCTCCACTCAAGCTTGAGTTGAGCGAGCGGCGTCAATATATCACTCTCGAAGTTTCCCATAAATGAATTAGCGGAAACGCTGGGGAATCGTTCCGATCTGGCGGAAGACAACTTCCAATTTCTCGTTGCTTTAGTCATCTTGCCTTTACTGGTAGAATTTAGTTCGAACTAAACGAGTCTCCGCCAGCGTCGCGCCCCACGGTTTTCCGGAGTCCAGATGTCAAGCGAACAACCCACGACAAATTCGCCCGAAGTCGTCATTGCAAAAACCGCATCAACCCGGAAAGCGCGCGAAGACAATGTCGCCTTGATGGAAACTGACGATTACGTCTGCATCCAACCCTCGACGCCGTTGTCTCAGGCGATCGAAGCAATGCGAAAGGACGAAGGCGGATGTGCGATAGTTTGCGCAGAAGACGGCTCGGTAGTGGGGATTTTTACCGAGCGCGATCTGCTCACTAAGATCGTCGGCCAGTCAGTTGACGCAAATGAGCCTATCAGCAAGTGGATGTCACCCTCTGTTGCGACGCTGCCGCCCGAAGCGAGTATTGGCGAAGTAGTTGCAATGATGAACGAACGGGGCTACCGCAATATCCCGCTTGTGAGAGAAGGCAAACTCGCCGGGTCGGTGTCTGTGTTTGATGTGATTAGATACCTGGCAGAAAGCTATCCGAAGACGACTATCAACCTGCCACCGAATCCTGATCAGGTGATGGAGAGCGAAGAAGGCGGGTAAACGACGTGAATAGTGAATAGTAAATGGTGAATCGTAAAAGCGTTCTTCCCATTTACTATTGACCATTTACCATTTACCCGTGATTCGCCATTTTTCATTGAAGAGGCAACAAAACTTATATGAGTACTGTAATAGAACCCCTGTTAGATCCACTGGAAAAACCTCTGGAAGAAGTTGAAACCGTCACCATCCGTTTTGCCGGTGATTCCGGCGACGGCATGCAGTTGACGGGCACTCAGTTCACCAACACTTCCGCCGTTGTCGGCAACGACATCTCAACCCTGCCCGACTTCCCGGCGGAAATTCGCGCCCCTGCGGGCAGCTTGCCCGGAGTCAGCGGTTTCCAGTTGAACTTTTCGAGCCAGGACATTAAGACACCCGGCGATCAGCCGAATGTTTTGGTGGCGATGAACCCGGCCGCTTTGAAGGTCAACCTTGCCGACCTTGAGGAGGGCGGAACGCTCATTATTAATACCGACGGCTTTACCGCCGAGAATCTCAAATACGCCAACTACGCAGCCAATCCCCTCGAAGACGGATCGCTTGCGGGTTATCGCGTACACAAATTGCCGATTACGACGCTCAACATGAATGCGTTGAAAGGCAACGTCGAGCTGTCGCGCAAAGAGATCGACCGCTGCAAAAATTTCTTCGCGCTCGGCGTGCTCTATTGGCTTTACGACCGGCCGATGGAAAACACTCTGCATTGGATTACGAGTAAGTTTTCCAAGAACCCACAACTGGCAAAAGCGAACGAGCTTGCCCTCAAAACCGGTTACAACTTCGCTGACACGACTGAAGTTTTCACCACTCACTACACGATCAAGAAAGCGCAGATTGCGCCGGGTAAGTATCGAAAGATTACTGGCAACGAAGCGACTGCCATCGGTTTTGTAGCAGCTTCGCAGCTCGCCGGACGGCCGTTGTTCTACGGTTCATATCCGATCACGCCGGCGTCTGACATTCTTCACGAGCTCGCGCGTCATAAGAGTTTCGGAGTGAAAACGTTTCAGGCTGAGGATGAAATCGCAGCCGTGTGCGCCGCTATCGGCGCAAGTTTCGCCGGACACATCGGACTGACGGGAACGTCGGGTCCGGGAGTCGCGCTAAAACAGGAAGCGATCGGACTAGGCGTGATGACCGAGTTGCCGCTCATCATCGTCAATGTTCAACGCGGTGGTCCATCGACAGGGCTGCCCACCAAAACTGAGCAAGCGGATTTGTTCCAGGCGGTTTGGGGACGAAACGGTGAGTGTCCGGCGATTGTGGTTGCCCCTTCGACGCCGGCTGATTGTTTCCACATGGCAATTGAAGCGGTCCGGCTCGCGTTCAAATACATGAGCCCGGTGTTTTATTTATCTGACGGTTATCTGGCTAACGGCGCGGAACCCTGGGCCATTCCGAGTATGGACCAATTGCCGAAGATCGACGTCAGCTTCGCGACAGATCCGACGAACTTCATGCCCTATTCTCGGGACGAGGCGACGCTCGCGCGGCCTTATGCGATTCCCGGCACGCCGGGTCTCGAGCATCGCATTGGCGGCATTGAGAAACAGCACATTACCGGCAACGTCAACTACGATCCTGAAAATCACCACCTGATGGTCAAACTTCGTCAGGAGAAAATCGATCGCGCTATGCAGGACGTGCCGCTGGTTGAAGTGTTTGGCGAGCCAAGCGGAAAGGTGCTGGTGCTGGGTTGGGGATCGACTTACGGTTCCATAAGTTCAGCCGTTGAGAAGTTGCAGGCGGAAGGTAAGAGTGTTTCATCTGCGCACCTTCGTTATCTAAATCCGTTCCCGAAGAACCTTGGCGAAGTGTTAAGGGCGTTTGAGACAGTGATAGTACCGGAAATGAATCTGGGGCAACTCGCGACGATGATTCGCGCGAAGTACCTGGTTGACGCAGTGGCTTTTTCAAAAGTTAAGGGCCGCCCGTTCCAGATCCGCGAGATTGTCCGCAAGGTTGAAGAGTATTTGTAACGCAAACTTTTATTAGAGGGCGCGCGAAGCGCGTCGAATCAAAGCGCCGAAGGCGCGAAATGATATAGCCCAGGGCAACGCCCTGGGATTGCGGACACACAAGACTACAGAGCCCGCTTTAGCGGGCGACAAAAGGAAGCAATAATGAGTTCAACAGGCAACGGTCATAACGGTAACAAAGCATTCGCAGAAACCTCAGTCTCCGCTGAAAGCGACATGGGCTCTGCCGTCTCCGGTCGCATCGCACCACCCCCAGGCCAACTAAAGAAAGCCGACTTCGTTTCCGATCAGGAAGTGCGCTGGTGCCCCGGGTGCGGCGACTATGCAATTCTCAACAATGTGCAGAAGGTGATGCCCGAGCTCGGCATTCCTCGCGAGAAGATTGTTTTTGTTTCCGGCATCGGCTGCTCTTCGCGTTTCCCCTATTACATGAACACTTATGGCTTCCACTCGATTCACGGACGCGCGCCCGCAATTGCGACCGGCATCAAGTGTGCGAACCCTGATCTGAGTGTGTGGGTGATTACCGGCGACGGGGACGCGCTTTCGATCGGCGGCAATCATTTCATTCATGCGATCCGGCGCAACCTCGACATCAACTACATACTCTTTAACAATCGAATCTATGGTTTGACGAAGGGCCAGTACAGCCCGACATCTGAATTCGGGAAGAAGACGAAGTCGACACCATTAGGCACAATCGACTACCCAATCAATCCTCTGTCACTGGCGATTGCCAGCGAATCGACGTTTGTTGCTCGTTCGATCGATATTGATGTGAAGCACCTGGGCTCGGTCGTGGAAGCGGCGGCGAAACACAAAGGCATCTCGTTCATCGAGGTCTATCAAAACTGCAACATTTTCAACGATCATGCCTTCGATTCATTTGCCGAAAGAAGTGTGCGAAACGATCGCGTGCTCTACCTCGAACACGGCAAGCCGATGATCTTCGGTAAAGATCGCAACCAGGGCATCCGCATGAACGGCGCTCACCCGGAAGTGGTGGCGCTTGGTGAACCGTACATCCCGGGTACAGGCGAGAAGGCTACTTCAGAAAACGGCGACAGAGTTTTCACCGAAGCCGATCTGCTAGTCCACGACATCTACCTCAAAGATCCGTCAGTTGCTTTCATGCTGGCGCGTATGGAACAACCCGACTTCCCACAACCGGTCGGCATCTTCCGTGCTATCGAACGCCCGACCTATGAAGATCTGATGGTCGATCAGATCGAAGCGGCCATAACCAAATCCGGCCCCGGTAGCCTGGAAAAACTGATCAACTCCGGCGACACGTGGGTGGTGGACTAACGTCAACTCTTTGGAGTGCGGCGGCTTGACGCCGCTTTGGTTTTCTTCACGACGCGCTCACGCCCCCCTTAAGACTTGTAGGTGGCTTCCAGAACATTTCTCTCTTCATATCTGCGTTCATCTGCGTTAATCTGCGGCTGATTTTTCAGTTCCGTAGGCTGAATATGAAACTAACCGCGATTGCGCTTTTGCTTCTCACCTCCTGCAGCGCTGGTGAAACCCAACAGTCGTTGTTCGCCCCTGGAGTGCGCATCGCTTTACCGAACAAACCGAGCAATGTGGCGCTGGCTGACCTGAACAAAGACGGGCGGCTTGATCTGATTGTAGCGAGCGAAGAAGCCCGCACGATATCTGTTCTGTTTGGTCAGAAAGGGGAGGCACCTTTTCGCGCTGCCCCATCCCACACGATTGCACTTACTGAAAGTCCTGGCGAGATGGTCCAGGGTGACGTCAATGGCGACGGACGTCTCGATCTCGCGATTGACAGTCACGACAGTTACAACGTGACATTACTCTTAGGTGACGCGAACGCAGGTTTTGCTCTCGCTCCGAATTCGCCAATCGTGATGAAGCAAGGTCAGCAACCGCACACGCATGGTCTCGGGATAGGCGACTTAAACGGCGACGGCAAACTCGATCTCGCTACCGTCAACAACGCAGACAACGACATCTCGGTAGCCTTCGGCGATGGTCGCGGCGGTTTTACCATTGCGCCTCGCTCACCGTTTCCGGTCGGTCCCAGCCCGTATCCACTTACACTTGGGGAAATAAACAAAGACGGTCGTCTCGACATTGTCGCAACTGCTTCGGCCACGGGCCCCGCCCGAGCGCAACAATTGGCGACGAGTCGCGCGCTGACTTTGTTACTTGGAGACGGACAAGGAGGCTTTAGACGAAGCGAGTTACCCTTGCGAACAGGTCAACCATGGTTTTCTGCTATCGGTGACCTTAATGGTGACGGCAAGCCGGATCTTGTAGCCACTCATCACGATCAAAGCGTGTTGACTGTGCTGATTGGAGATGGCGCAGGTGGTTTTCGCGAGATTGCTGGCTCGCCTTTCGACTGGGGCCATAACGTGTGGCAGATCGCTCTCGCCGATGTGAATCGCGATCAACGTCTGGATGTAATCGCGGCATCGGGCGACAGCGTTCGCGTCATGCTCGGCGACGGCGCGGGCAACTTCAGAGCTGCGCCTCCGTCCGCCACAGCCAAAGGAACCTGGCGACTCACCGTCGGCGATATAAACCAGGATGGCAAACCAGACATCCTCACCAGCAACACTGACAGCAACAGCGTTACGGTCTTGTTTGGTCTATAGCTCGTGTCCATTAAAACTTTTCTTGTTATTGAAAAGGGCGGACCGATTGGTCCGCCCTTGTTCGTGGTTAAAACGCGGCTCTCGGAAAAGCGCCGACAGGTCGGCGCACTCCAAAGAGAGGCTAGTTGATCAACTGCAGATTCAGGATTGCTTCCAGAATCGTGCCGAGGATGCTGGCGTTACCGTTTGAATAACGGCCGTACTGCGAGCGGCTGTAGTAGCCGTCTTCGTATCCGCGGCGGAAGCCCTCACGGAAGTAGTGCTGATACTCGCCGAGGTCAACGTAGTAACCGTTGTAACCGTAGCTCGCATCCTGATAACCGAGTGCGTCTTCCAGGCTGTAGTTCCAGCCATCCTCGCGATCGGCCTGGCCCGCACGGAAGCCTTCTTCATAACCGTGGTTGACGGCCTGCTGAAGCATCTCCGCGCCATAACGATTCGTCTGGTAGTAACTACCGCTGCGCGAATAGCGATAGTTGTATGGTCCATAGTCGCTATACCGCCAGTTTTGCAGGCGCAGTTGGTCCTGTCTCAAGCGCTCGAGATAGCGTCGCTGCCAGATTAACTGCGCGCGGCGTCGTTGCTGCTCGAGCAAGCGCTGCCTTTGCAAAGCAAACTGCTGGCGGCGAGACAGTTCCTGACGATAGTGGTTAGCGCGTTGTTCCTGATAACGGCGCCAGTCGCGCTGCTGATCGTTTGAACGGTTGCGCCAACTGTCTGACTGTTGACGGCGAGATGCGTCCTGCTGTTCACGCTGGCGACGCTGCCAGTCCGGATTCTGTTGAATCTGTTGCTGACGGCGTTGCTCTTCCAAGCGTCTTCGTTGTTCGGTGCGCTGTTGCCAAATCTGTTGCTGCTCCGCGCGCTGTTGCTGCTCAGCACGTTGCTGTTCCTGGTTCTGCTGAACGCGCTGGCGGTTTTGTTCCCAACGTCGCTGTTGTTCAGTACGCCGTTGTTCCTGGTTCTGTTGAACGCGTTCGCGGTTCTGTTCCCAACGGGGTTGTGACCCACCTGGCTGAGCCGAGCGTTGTGCTTCGCGCTGCCGCTGTTGTTCGGCGCGCTGTTGCGCAGCTTGCTGTTGCTCAGCATTGCGTTGCGCCTGCTGTGCTTGTTGAGCTTGTTGGCGTTGCTCCTGGCGCGACTGTTGTTCGGTGCGACGAGCCTCGTGTTCGGCTTGCCGCTGTTCGCGTTGTTCCTGATTCTGCTGGCTGCGCTCCTGCCCGCGGCCGCGACGTCCCTGAGCGGACGTTACCTCAGCGGCGCCCATTGCGAGCATCAGAGCGAGCGCTCCCCAGCTTGCGAGGCCCTTAAAACTTGCTTTCATTCGATATTCCCCTTTGGTGAATTGCTGTTGCTGGAGAGATTCAGATGGAGATTTAGCAAACTTCATTCCATCCCGATATTGGGTGAGATTTGTTCAGGCGCGCTGATGAACGAAACCAAATGACTCAGGAAATTAACGTTATGGGATGAGGGAAACTGAACTTTTGCGTCTCGGCGGGAAACTCCGCGGCAGTTATTCGCAACAAATCTTCGCACTTTTCCGTTTTAGTGGTAGAAGACAGCTTCAGAAGTCGGGGGATCTGTGGTCAGAGGCCGATCAGACCTTCGAAAGTAGTCTCCCGGAATCCAACCATCTCAATTCAATAACAGGAGTACTGACATGAGAGTCGCTCTTCCCGTAATCCCTCTATTCTCCCCATTACTCAGAGGTCAGAGATCAGAAGTCAGAGGCCGGAAACTGGCTTCGACGCTCTTATCACTCGTTAGCCTCGTTACCGTGTTTGTTACGTGCTCGGTGACAGCTCTGGCGCAGGCGCCGCCAACGCCGACAATCTCCAGCTTCACGATCAAGTCGGCGGTGCTGGGCGAGGATCGTGTGATTCTCGTGCGAACGCCGGCGGGATATGACGCGAGCAAGATCAGTTACCCGGTTTTGTATATGACGGACGGCGACAACCACATCGCACATACGTCCGGCTCAATCGATTTCCTGGCGCGTAACGGCCGGATGTCGGAAGCCATCATCGTCGGCATCCCCAACACTGATCGCACTCGCGACCTGAGTCCGAGCAAACCCAAGAACACCGGCGCGACTGGCGCCCCGCAGTTTCCAACAGCAGGCGGCGCGGACAACTTCCTCAAGTTCATTGAGACTGAGTTAATTCCGGAAGTTAACAAACGCTATCGCGTGACGCCATATCGGATTCTGGCGGGACATTCGCTCGGCGGGTTGTTTACGGTCCACGCGATGCTGACGAAACCTGATCTATTCCAGTCGTACATCGCGGCGAGCCCGGCACTGAATTGGGACAACCAACTTGCGATCAAACGCGCGGAAGAGTTCTTCAAGAATCGCAAAGAGTTTAATGCGACACTCTTCATGACGCTTGCCAATGAACCTGGCGAACTCGAAGACGCATTTCACCAGATGAAGCAGCTACTCGCGAAGACCCAGGTGACCGGATTCGAGTGGGAAGCGTTGGAGATGCCTGACGAGGATCACGGCACGGTGGTTCTGCGAAGTCATTACTTCGGACTGCGCAAGGTTTACGCCGGCTGGCAGATGCCGCGCGATCCAAACACCGGCGCGTTTGCGGGTGGTCTAAAGGCAGCGGACGATCACTTCGCGAAGCTCTCGAAGAAATTTCATTACACGATCGCGGTGCCTGAAGCGGTGGTCAACCAAATTGGCTATCAGCACTTGTTTGCCGACCAGGTTGACGAAGCGATTGCTGTGTTGAAGGCACAGGTCGAACGCTTTCCGGAGTCAGCTAATCCGTACGACAGTTTGGGGGAGGCTTACGAGCGAACGGGCAAGATTGACCTGGCGGTGCCGCTCTATGAGAAAGCCGCACAGATTGGCAAACAACGGAATGACCCGAATGCGGCGTTATTCGCTACGAACTACGAAAGAGCCTCAGCGAAGTTGAAGGCGGAGATGGCGAAGAAAACGGTGCAGTAGTCGACCAGCGTCTGAGCTGACGATGAGAATCGAAGGGTCGAAACATTTTCCATTTCTCATTTCTCATTTGTCAGTGGGCCATTGGTAAAAGCGAAGAGCGTCATGTTGAACTTCTCATGACGCTCTTCGTTTTCTGACTTCTGACTTCTGACTCCTGACTTCTGACTCCTGACTTCCGACCTCCGATCTAAGGAACCAAACCTATCATCCAGTTTGCAAAGGCGAGCCAGACGGGAGTTCCGGCCACCAACAATCGCAAGGGTTGAAGAGCAATAATCAAGAGGCTTCCCAGTAATGTCGCGCGGTGCACGCGCTTCAGTGTGATCAGATCGTAAGCAATAACCGGGAGCAGGAACACGTCCGTCACCGCAAAGAACGCGGGTGGGCCGGCTTTCATAAATTCGAACGGCAAACGCGCAACTGCCGCGGTGATAATTGAAATCGTCGCCAACAGCATTAGTCGCTTGTGTGCGTCAGGCTGGCGGCGAAAATAAAACCCCGCTGCGATCAGGATAGCGAAGACAAACATGTCGCCGAGCGGAATGACCAGAAACGCTGCGGGCGAGATTTCAGGAAGCGGAGTCGCGCCCTGCTTAGCGCGTATGAGTGCCGTGCTTACGCCAACCAAAATCATCAAGGTAGCCAGGATGAATCCGGCGATACCAAGCCGTCGATGAATGTCGGTACGATGCCGCGCGATCAGCGTCGTCTGAATCACCAGCAGGACGATCCACGACGTGAAAACTAATCCGTGAAAGTGAAGCAACGGCGTCAATGACGTTGGCGTGAACGCCGGCCGAAGATAATAGGTAGGAGCAAAACCAGCGAAGACTGTGATGACGATGCCGAATGTCATCGCCAGATAAAACACGCGCTCGCGCCGGCGTCGTGCGATAGCGGGGGAAGCTACCATTCTCGGAGGATCTCCATTCTCACGGGGTCAATCCAAAAACATTTTCATATCACATTTATCATTTCTCAATTTCTCAATTCAAATTTGTAGGAAAAGCGAGCGGGGGACATGCTTCCTTCCCGACGTGGAGAGAAATGAAGAATTGGATCTGCGAACCACCAACACAGACGAATCCCCAACAAACCGCTGGAGTCGGGGGTTCGTGTTGATTCGTGTGTTTTCGTGGATCGACCTTTTTTAGAGTGTCGCTGGTTGAGGGACAGTGGCCGGTGGTAAAGCATGCGAAGGTAACGAAGGTGTTCGACTAGTGCCAAAGCACTCGTCAATACCGTCAGCTTCTACCGTGTCATGTTCCAGCAACAGTTCAACCAGACGCGCGATTGGTTCCTGGCTGTTAGTCACCACGTCACACGCGCGCGCGAGTTGAGTGTTAATGATTTCGTTAACAGCTTCTTCAACGCGGTCCAGCAAATTCTGACTGAGCTGTTCGCTGCGGGGATCGCCGAGGTAAATTGGCCCCAAAGGACTCATGCCGAATTCGCTGACCATGCTGCGCGCGATTTCAACCGCACGCTGAATGTCGTTTGAAGCTCCTGCCGTCATCGTGGAAAGCAGAATCTGTTCCGCAGCGCGTCCGCCCAGCAACACCGCAATCTGGTCCTCAAGATATTCGCGCTTCTTCATCAGGCGATCGCGCTCAGGTAACGACTGCGTCACACCTAGCGCGCGGCCCCGCGGAAGAATCGAAACTTTGTGAATCGGGTCGCCATTTTTAACGGCCATGCCAACGGCAACGTGGCCGGCTTCGTGAACCGCCGTCGCGTATCGTTCGTCCTGGTCCATCATGAACCCGTGACGTTCGGCGCCCATCAGCAATCTATCGCGGGCAATTTCAATGTGCTTGCGGCCGACTGCATCGGAGTTGTCGCGGGTCGCAGCGATCGCAGCTTCGTTTAAGACGTTTGCCAGGTCCGCGCCTGAGAAACCGGGGGTTCCGCGCGCAACCCAGTTCAGATCCAGTTGATCATCAAGCTGCATCTTGCTCGCGTGCACTCGCAGGATTGCTTCGCGCCCGCGCACGTCCGGAAGGTTTACCGCAATCTCACGATCGAACCGGCCGGGACGCGTGAGCGCGCGGTCGAGAACGTCGGGACGATTCGTTGATCCGATCACAACTATCGTTGAGCTTTGATCGAAGCCGTCCATCTCAATCAGCAACTGGTTAAGCGTCTGATCCTGATCGGCAGTGGCCGAATCATTTCCGCGCCCACGCTGCCGTCCGAGTGCGTCGATCTCATCGATAAAAATAATGCAGGGAGAACACTTCTTTCCTTCAGCAAATAGCCGGCGCACTCTCGAGGCGCCGACGCCTGCAAACTTTTCCTGGAAACTCGAGCCCGACGCCAGCAAAAAAGGCACGCCGGCTTCACCCGCGGCGGCACGCGCGAGCAAGGTCTTTCCGGTTCCCGGTGGTCCGTACAGCAGAATTCCGCGCGGCGCTCGACCGCCGAGTCGCCCAAATCGATCGGGATCGCGCAGGAAGTCGATCGTTTCTGCCAGTTCAGAACGCGCTTCATCAACGCCAGCGACGTCTGCGAAAGATACGTTTGGCTTTCCCTGTTGGTTAGCAACAGCAAAGCTGCCCACGCCGCCGTTCATGCTGGCGTAAACGCGCCAACCGATAAACCCAAGCAGGTGACGGTAATAATCGGTACGGCCCACGTTAAGACGGTTGTAATTAAACTCGTCTGCGCCGGGCGAAACTCGATCGGTACGTTCTGCTTGCGAAACTGCTCAACCAGTCCCTGGCGGATAGCATCGCCGGTCACAGTCGCCTGCAGCACAGTACCCTGGCTGTTCGTCACTGTCAGAACGTCGCTCTCAATGGTTAACGACGCAGCACTGCCGCTTTCAGCGATTCGATAAAGCTCGGAATAGTTGATAACGGTGACGCGCGAGGCGGTGTTTTCGTAGATGATGCTGGCAGCAGCGACGATGATCGCAACGATCGTAACGGCGAGTAAAACTAAAGCGATTTTGGGTGCAGTGGAAACGATCTTTCTAATGGGGGAAGGCATAACAACTCCAAAAATTCTTCTGTCGCACGGCCGGTGCCGAGCGGCGGGTAATCTTCAATTGGTCAGGAATTGAGGCGACGGAGTGTCGGGGAATACAACGGCGCAAGAACAAAACCCGAACTCTAACTGAAGCGCTCGCCGCATTGGGAGGCGGCGAGCACGCTCCTACTTTAACAGGCGCGCCAGACAGAAGTCCAGATAGTAGTTTTGGGAGGTTCAGACTGGGTGCACAGTCGCTTAGGATGGTGGCTGTTCTCGATGAGCTCAAACTGCGGCGATGAGGTCAGTACCACCCGCGGTAGCGGGTGGGTGGCCTCTGCGGTTTGAAACCCATCCGCTATCGCGGACGGTAGTGACCTCATGGGTCCGCATCATGGCCCCTTCCCACTTCTGAATCGAAAAATGTCGCTGGCCGGGAATTTGGCGGGTTTTCGTACGCCCTGAGCCTCTTTCAATTTGACCCTATCCAAGGCCGGCACGAGATAAGTCACCTAGTTAAAAGAGTTGCGGGTTCAATGTCACTTGGCACAACCGTTGCCAAATTACATGGCGTTAGGGAATGTGCGACTGGCGGCGGTCGCCACTTAAGGAGGAACAAACATGCTTTGGACAATTTTTGTGATTCTTCTGGTGCTGTGGTTGGTTGGATTAGTTTCGAGCTACACGATGGGCGGATTCATTCACATACTGCTTGTAATCGCGCTGGTGGTGTTGCTCATTAACCTGATTGGCGGCCGGCGCCCTGTCGTTTAGCACGGCACTTTCCAAAACTGAACTACAGAGGGGGACCTGAACCGGCCTGGCCGATTCGGGTTCCCTTTTGTTTGCCCACGCATATCGCCCCAGCCATGCTTGCGCCGCAATCAACTCCGAGCCGAAGTTTTTTGTTGACAACCATTCGCCCGCTACCTTTAATTGAGTGAGCCGCACCCCGCGGTCTCAGGCCTCACCTAACGGCCACTCATCAATTCCAGCCCGTTACGACTAACCTTAGGAACTAACGTTATGAAAATCACGCGTCTCTTTCTCTTTCTGATTATTCTGTGCGCCCCTGTACTCCCGACTCCGCTGATTATGCGTGGCGTCGTTTGTGAAGTGCGCGACGGGCGTAGCATTGTGATTGATACTCACAACCGAAAACTCAACGTTGTGCTACGAGGTGTTGATGCGCCGGAGTTGCAACAGGATTTTGGCGATCGATCGCGCGAGCATTTAGCCAGTTTGATTCTCAACAAATCGGTTGCCATCGATTTCAGTCAGCTCAAGGGCCAACACGTTGTCGGGAAGGTAATCCTCGAGGGACGTGACATTGGCTTGCAAACGATCCGCGACGGCTCTGCATGGATGGACCGCAGGCCTTTGGAGCTCAATGAATCAGAAACGGCAATTTACGACGCGGCGGAACAAGCTGCGCGAAATGAGATGCGCGGACTTTGGGAAGAGGGCACGCCCATGCCGCCGTGGGAATGGCGACGCATTCAGGCGAGCAAACTTACTCCCCACGTAACGACCGGCTACAAGAATGGTGGAGCGCGAACGCTCGGACGCGAAGACCTTCTGTTTTCGGCGCGACCTGCAATGTCAGCCGGAGGCACAACGGGTGTGAACGCATCTTTGCCGAAACCGACGGCTAAGCCATTTAATATGTCGGGCCAGGATGCTGATTTCCGGCCTTACTTAAGATCCGGTCGCGTCACGATAGTTTATTTTTATGCTGACTGGTGCCCGTCGTGCCGTCGATTAACTCCGGTGATGGAGCAGGTCAATGCGAAACTACCGGACATGCAGGTCGTGTTCATGGACATCGGCAGCTGGCAAACGCCCGTGACCGCGCAGTATGGCATCACGTCAGTCCCGCATCTGAAGATTTTCGACAAGACCGGTAACCTCGCCGCCGAAGGAAGAGAGGCACGCTCGTGGTTGGAGGAGTGGCTCTCCAAGTGAGGAAATAACTCATTTATCATTTATCATTTCAGATTTCGCATTTCTCATTTCTCAATTGTCATCGGTGCATTCAAGTTCGAAGTGCAACTTCGATACGCCTCCGATCGCGTTAACTCTTTTCCATATCTGATTTCTCATCGTCATTTGTTTGTGTGATTTCGTTTTTCCTCGCGGATCGTATCCTGCGGTCGTAGACATAGGATCCACGAAATACACTAAGGTTCACGAAATCAGCGCCATCAGAAAGAACCGACAATGACAAATGAGAAATCTGAAATGATAAATGGATCTTCGCTTCTCAAAAGTCTCTCATCTAAAAAGTAAGGGGCACAGCACGCCGCACCCCTACTTTGTTTTGGTCAACAGCATCTTGCGACGCCGCCATCTGTAACCTAATCACGGTTTGAGTATTTGCACAGTCACCGTGTTTAGCAACGGGTTGTAGGTTAAGCGGAACAACACACTAGTAACAGTTCCAGACGCGGACGCGGTGGTTTGACCAGAACTGCTTCCTGAAGTTGCATTGTCCGTCGTCGGGCCGCTCGACATGTTTGAACTCATGTTCGAGCTGCCGCGCGGCAAGTTTCCGATGACATTGAATGTCACGGTGAATGCCTCGTTTCCAGGATTGTTGAATCGCAGGTTGCGCGCACCTGAAACTTCATTGGGCGACAACACTCCATCCGCTCCGAGTTTGGCGCTGAAATCCCAAACCGCCCCGGCGCCGCTTGACTGATTGTCAGCGTTCGCCACGGTCACCCTACCGCTCGCGGAAGTGATACTGGCAAGTTCGACCCGTACCGGCGACTGAATCGTTTGAGCAGAGTTGTTCTTCATACTCAAATCGTAAGAGCTGACCCCAGACACCGTTTTCGGATTCGCGGTTATCAAACTCACCATCGACGAAACTGATCCCTCGATCGTATCTGCAACATTAAATGCTCGCGTGATGACCGGCGACGGATCGCGGCCGTTGATGCGCTGCCGCACATAGGCCGTGTGTGCGCCGGGCGCGAGGTCGGCCGTGTTCAGCTGCAACGACCAGCCATTATTGTTAACGGCGTCAGAGGCAAACGAGGCGGTGCGTGGTGAACTGAAGTTTGGATCGTCGATCGAAACCTCGACCACACCGTCGAGTTGCGCGCCTCCCTGGCCCACAACGTAAGTGGCCGCGCCGCTCGCGTCCACCTGTGTCGGCATGCTGCTCGGGTTTGGCTGGCCAGCCGCCATCGGCAACAAGATACCGCGCTCAGAAAATGCGTAACCCGTCACACTGGTAAACTTCGTGCCGTTGGTTGGATTACCAATTAGCGACTTCGGAATCGTGATCCTAATCGCCCCGTTTACGGTCCTGGTCACTTCGCCCGTCACTGAAAGTGAATTCACGAGATCAGGATCGTAAGTTATGTACTTCTTGGACGTGGCAGAGTTGATCGAACCCAAACTTCCAGTCAGATAGCGCACCTGCGTACCTCGAAACTCAGCCCCGACCCAATATATCGTGTGGTTGGCGCGCCACTGGGTGAGATACAACACGCCGTCGCCGCCCGATTGTGCAGGAGCCGCCGCCAGTGTTGCGGTCGTCAAGTCTCCGACTTGCATAGTCACTGACAACGAATCGGCGTTATCGGCTAACGACACTGACTTGATGTCCATTGCCGGTATGTTGCTGCCGATAACGGCGCCGTGATCCGGAAACTTCGCATCGCCGGTGTTGTCCCGGTCGAAGTTTTGCGGCGTCAGGGTATGCGTGCCGCTCAGCGTCATCGACGACGAACGGACCGTGGTACCAGCAGCCGGCTCTGACAAACGTGACTGTGCCTGCAGGCCCAGTCAACATGCCGACTGATTCGATCAAACTGGCGCCACCGACCTGCCGCGCGACCATTACATTCGGGGCCGGCAACTGGTTGGTGTCGTCGTTGTAGGTAATGTAAGCAGCACCTTTCGAGTCGATATCAATTGACGGGAATTCGAGGAAGCTCCGGTCGCGACGTTCACCGGCAAGCGTGCTGATGTCGCAGCCGAGTCCTTCCAAACAAATCTCGCCCCGGTGAATCGTGTTCTCGTTGACTTTGTTGATGGTGAAGCTGGGTGCGCTACTCAAGGCATCCAGCGACTGGCCCATATAGAGATCCCACATCGCGTTTGCGTTATTACTGCCAGCCGTTCGATACCACGCGATATCGATGCGACCGGCATCGCCGGCGACTATCCACGGCATGATATTGGTGCCGGCGAGTGAATCGGGACTTACTCGAATTGGCGCCGACCATGATTGGCCGCGATTAGTTGAAGAGACCATCGAAATATTGGAACCATTCGACCACGCGACGTAGAGATTGCCTTGCCTGTCAACAGCGAGGACCGGGAATACTTCGGCTACGCTGCCGCCGGGCGTTGCTACATGCAGATCATTGACGATCACCGGCGAACCATCGTTAAAGTCCGTTATGCGCATGACCTTCAGCGTGCTGCTGGTGTAGTAGAGTTGGTAAAGAATAATGGCGTCCTTCTCAACTCCATTGAGCGTTACCTTCCGCTTCTGTCGATCAATTGCCAATGGGCCGGATTGAGTGACACTACCGATTGTTTGCGCGTGCCAGGTGCGACCCGCGTCGGTCGTCTTCGCCAGGTGGAAATTGCCGCCCGTACTGACGGCGAGGTTACGTACGGTCATATACGCGATGCCGTCGCCGAACGCCGCGACCCATTGTCGATCATCTGTCGCTCCTTCGGCGTGTTCGCCAGATCCAACACAGGTGACAGGATTGTTTTGAGCTACCGGAAACGTGTTGCCACCATCCTCAGAGACCGCGATAGTTACACACGCCGCAGATAGATCGGAGTAGTAGAGACGATTGCGATCGTCGAAGTCGTGGGCCGTATCGCCACCTCCTGGACCAATGACGGCGTCACGAATAGTGGGCGTGCCGAGCGGGATGAAAGTGCGTCCTCCATCACTCGACTTCCACAACAGGCTGACTGAAGTGCTGACGCCAAACGGCGCCGACACGAATACGTTGTCCTGCCGATCGATTCTGATGAACGGTTCACCCGCAATCGCGGAGTGGTCGGTCACAGTGTTTCGGCCAAACACAGCCGGCGGCGCTACTGACCCAGGCGTTGGTGTCGGCGTGGGTGTGGGCGTCGGGGTTGGTGTTGGAGTCGGCGTTGGAGTCGGCGTCGGTGACGGGGACGATGTCGCAACCGGGAGTGCGGTGAACGTTCCTCGATAATTAAACGGTGCGTTTTGCGGTACACCCTGTGTGTTCGGTGTTTGGCAAACCTGAACGTGATACTGTCCTGCGGGAACACCGCCGCCTGGCCTATATAACAGCGTCTCACAACACGTCCCTGTGTCTTCAGTTACGAGAAGCTCCGAGCCATACAACAGATGCACACTGAGGTCGTTAGCGGGTACTTCTGCGTTTACCTGAACGACAATCTCGGTCTTGCCGGGCGCGACGTTGAAACTATGTTTCGCGGACGAGCAAGGATAGACGTGCGGATCGTACGTCCCCTCCAACACCTGCGGCCCTTCGGCTGGCGGTCCAGACGGGGTCGGACTGGGTGACGGGGTGGGTGTCGGAGTTGGTGTTGGTGTTGACGTGGGCGTTGGTGTAGGAGAAGTTGCCGGATCGTAAGCGGCGAACATTCGCTTGCCGCTTGTCTGACGCGCTATCACGCCTTTTTCCGTATTCGAGTTTGGCCCGCTCTGGACACACGGTCCCATACAACCATCCTGGTAGGCGACTAACACGCGGCCTTCCTTGTCTACGGTCGCGTCGAAGAAGTCGAGCAGGTTGCGAGGCACTTCACAGCCCTGGAACCCGCGCGTGCAGATACCGTCGCGTTGCATTGGATCGCCCGGCGTGGCATTAACGGTGGTCCATGTGCGGCCGCCGTCGAAGGTTGAAGCGACGTACAAGTACCAAGTGCCTCTGTAAGCCGCACTATCCTGATCGCCGGGAGTGGAACTGCCGTAAAAGGCAAAGGCAGCGCGTGCTTTATCGACGCCGCCATCGCCCGCTACCACAGCGGGAAATACGGCGTTTTGAACGCCAACCTGCGCGCCCACATCAGTGTGATGAAGCCAGGTGACACCTTTGTTATGCGAAACAGCGATGCGCGCATGACCATCTGACCCCTCATAACCGAGGAAGATCGTGCCATCCGTTGCCACGCCAACTGAAGCGTCACTATCGCCGACCGTCGAACCAGGGATTGTCCGGGCGGTCCAGGTGATTCCGTTATCTTCGGAGACAACGAGACCGGCGCCGTTGCCACACTTTCGATTCGGCAGGTATACGGTACCGTCTGGCCCACCTTTGAGGTGCCCGTGTAGCGGCGCGCAAGAGTTGTAACCATTCACGATGTAAACGGGCACAGCGGGGCCGAAACTCAAACCGCCGTTAATACTCAAAGCACAATTTGCGATGCCGTTACCGCTGGAGTTCAGACCCTCCTGAGCGCAGTAGTACACAGCGTTTCGGTACGTTGCGCCTGCTGGAGTGGGAGCATGGAATGGCGAGACGCCGATCGTTTGATGATCGATGCCGGTTGCCAAACCGAAGCCTTGAGTCGGCGTGTAGCTCGCGCCATCGTTGTCGGTGATATCGAGCGTAGCGGTAGGCGTCAGACCGACCAATTGCGAGACAAAGGTGCGTCCCGTGTCTCTGTCAGTCACCAAAATCGGATCGCCGGCCGGCCGTGGCACCGTGTTCGACAGGAGCGGCGTTTGATCCCAGGTAACGCCAGCCGGATTAGTGCTGTCATTGAAGCTGACACGTAACGCGTAGTCGTTGATACCACCAAAGAACATGATCTTGCCGGATTGCCAATTCGCGCCGATTGATGGCTCGCCCCATTGTTCGGCGACTCCGGAGGGCGGATAGTAATTGGCGTATTGCGGGGTGTCGCCTGTTGGTGGTGTCGGCGTCGGTGTTGCTGTCGGCGAAGCCGTCGGCGTGGGAGTTGGAGTTGGAGTCGGTGTTCCTCCTCCGCCCTGGCACGACGCGTTGCCGACGGTGCGATAGTTTCCATTGGCCGGCGTGTCGTCGACTGTCTGAATGGCGCCGGTGCCAACAGCTCCGATTAACAGAGTCGTTTGGGCCGACATCGCTGCCAGATTGATTCCCGCGCCTGCAAGGTTCGCGTCGAATATGTGCGCGCCGTTAACGTCGTTGAAGCTAAGTGTGCTTCCGGTGTTCAACTTGATCGCAATCGTGCCGTCGGGTGTGTACGTCCCGGTAACAGCTTCACAAGTACCAAGCGAACACTGGCTGGTGTCGAAATTGTCGGCGGAGTAGCCGTAGTTGAATGCGACCGAGCCGGGCAGGTCGGTAGTGTTCATCGTTACAAACATTGTTCGTGACGTACCGCCGGTGTCAGCAGCATTGAACGATATTTGCCAGGTCGTGTTGGGTTGAATAGTCCCGCTGAGCGAGGCCACCTTCATCGTGAAAGTGATCGAATGATTGCCTGCGGCATCGAAGGGTTCGGCGACGCTGACTTTCTGGATGTCGAGTTGTTGATTTGCATTCGGCGCTCCTGCCTGGTCCGCGGTCGCGTCGGTTAAGACTGTCAAGCCAGGGGTGAAACAAGGATTGTCAGAAGGCGTTGGAGTCGGACTCGGATTCGGTTGCGAAGCACAAAACGACTGGCCGGCCATGAGATAGCTGCCGTTGCCGGTGGTGTCCATGGAAACATTGCTGCCGCCAACAGCGCCAGTTCCTACTAACAAAGTGCACACGCCATTGACTGCTGTCAGTTGTTTACCGGCGGAGAGATCAACTTGCGCGCCCGTCAGCGAAGAGTTTGGTGTTCCGGCCACCGGCTTCTTCAATTTATCGAGAGCAAGAACAACGGTAAGTGTGCCGTTGGCATTCGAAAAGCTGCCGCCGTCGGCATCGCCGACGGTGAGATTGGTTGTGCCTGTTGCTGTCGTATCAACGAAGCCATACTTGAAGGTCATTGCGGGCGGATTAGCTGTTGTCGCAGTAACGAAGTAAACGGTAGAAGTGCCATCAGCATGAGTGCCGGTAAAGAAGGCGCGCCAGTTTGTGTTCGGTGGTGGAGTACTCGATAGACTCGCAACTTTCATCGTAACGACAAGCTGACCCGCGCCGGCGGGATACTGCTCGGCCATCGAGACAGAGACGATGTCGTGCGATGAAGTGCCACCAGTGACGCCCGCGGTCTGGTCGCCGGTGGCGTCTGAAACCACCGTCGCGCCTGGAGGCACACACTGATTTTCCGCCGCTGAACCCGGTGAGATCGTCATCAGCATTGCGCCGATGCTGGCCAGTAAGCACATCGCAAGAATCAGCGCGAACCTGAAACGAACGACGTTAGAAATCATCTGAGAGTAGGTTTGCTTCCTGAACATTTTCGATTCTCCTTCAGCGGTCGATAACTAAGTCCTGAGTGCTGAGTCCTAATGCTGCGTGCTGAGTCCTGAGTCCTGAGTCCTGAGTCCTGAGTGCTGAGTCCTGAGTACTGCTCCTGCTCCTGATCAACGGCCTTCGGTAGTAACTCGGTACAGCAAAGAGGCCAGGCAGAATCGTTTCCACCTGGCCCATCGTTGTTACAGCTTGACGCTTACTGTTTTTGTCAGCGGATTCACTGTGAACTTCATCACCTTCAACACAGTGGACCCTTGGATCGTCGGTAACGAATTGCTGCCGCCCGCGCTGCTGGAGCCGCCACTCGGCCCCATCCCCGCCGGGAAGTATTGTTTGCTGACAATGTTGACCTGCGTTGGTCCGTTGACGAAACCGACTACCCGGTACCTGTATGTCTTGCCCGGCGTAATCGCACCGCTGACAAACTCTTTCGGTCCAAAGTTTCCCGATGTCGACAACACATTGTCGTGTTCGTCCAACAACTGAAGATCGAGATCAGGTAATGGACCAACTGACACCGGGAAGGTGTCCATGGCGCCATCGACGCCGAAAGAGTTGGCCTGGGCCACGAACGGAATGTCGACAAAGTCGACGCCGTCAATGATGTTCTGACCACCCGCACCGACCACGACGATGCCAGTCAACGTCTCGGTTGACGTGGTAAAGCGTTCTTCGGCCGGTGGCAGTCCAACCCCCGTGCCGTCGCCTGACTGGCTGCCATTCGCTGCGACTGTGTTTGTCCGCACGCGAGCTGTCACCACCGCGTTGAAGGTGAACATGCGCGCCATTGGATTGCTGAAACGCAGGCGGCGCGCGGCGGATGTGGCGCCGTTGGGAAGTGTTTGGTTGTAAGTGAACAGCGCCGGGTTCGACTGGCCATCGCCGCCGTTGTCCGCATTGATTACTTTGACCGTCGGATCCGAAATGCTGACGATACGGAAACCAATCGGAGCGTAAAGAGTTCCATCCGGCGATGAAACGCCGTTGTTGGTAAGCGTTTGATCGATTTCGAAAACTCCGCTGGCAAACGTTGGGTTCGCAATGCTCGCCTTGACCGACGTAGTTACGTCTTGAATGTTTGAGTTGACAGCGGCACCGGCGCTCAAATCGGAAGCACCTATCTGCCGGTTTGGATTAACCGACAACGCGCGCACCGCATACTCGGTGTTCATCAACTCATTGAAGCCGTTGGCGTCGGAATTAGAATTCAGTCCAGCCGGACCGAAAAATTCTGCAATCGCGCCGCTGTCTTCGTAGTTGGTGTTTCCGCCCGTGACATACGTGACGTGACTCCAACCAGTGGTTGAACTGTCGCCGTCGAAGTAGACATGCAACGGCGCTCCTGCGAACTGGCGTTGTCCGGCCGTGCCGATCTTTCGTTTGAAAACTTCATAAGCAAACGCGCCTGATACTGGTTGCCACGAGACGCGCAAAGCTTTCGACGATGAAGGTTCAACTGTGATGCCCTGCGGCGCCGACACTCGCGATTGATCGGCAGCCAACTGCGGCACTTGCGTTGAAATCGTTTGACGACCGCCGATCACTGCGTCAGCGTTCACACCCATTTCATGCGACGCGAATACCTGCCAGATCAGAGCTTCGTGCTGACCGGGAGCATCGAGATTGGATGGATCTGTCGAATAAAGAATTCGATCGGCTTCGATCACGGCATCGCGGAACTTGATGAACGTGTCAGGTGATGTCAGACCGAGCAGGTAAATCGACGCCAGGTGAAGCCGTTCCCAGGTTTCCTGACCTTGCGAAATTTCTCGCGTGGGCGTGCCATTGAGAAATGCAGGACGGAGAAAGCGACTCTGTGGTTCAGCCGCGATCATCAAGTGACGCAGGTCCCACATAGTCGAAACGTAAATCTCGCCATCACGGTGCACTTCAAAACCACTGCCACCTCGAGTGCCGAGTTGTGAATACTTAAGAGTGGAATGAACTGAACGGATCCAGGCCAGCCGGTCGGGATCGCGTCCTGTATCAGCCGCAAAGATTTCGCCATTGCGAACAGCCTGGCGGGCTCTCGATCCCTGCACCACGTATTCGCCAATCGCTTCGGCGTTTGTGATCGTGTAAGCCCAAAGATCTGCCTGCGCTTCGTTGAGCGCTCCGCCTTCGGAACCTTCAAGACCTGCGATAGGCGTCGAGATTGAATGCGTGCCTTCGTGATAGACGACTGCGCCGTCTTTCCCAAGATCGTTGAACAAATAGCCGTGGCCGTAGACCGTTGGATTGACGATGACGGTTTGTGGACCAGCAGGCGTGTCTACGGTTTCGCTGGCGGGCACTGAAAAAGCGTTGTCCAGGCCCAGCATCGATCGCAGCGCGGCGTCAGGACTGCTGGCATCGATTGGGCCACCGAGCAGCAATCCACCATCGCTTGGAAAGTGGGGCAAGCCCACTAAAGGTCGATCGCTGTTTGGGAAGTTGTCGGGAAAGTCGCCTTGTCCGATGCGGCTGTGGACGCTGTCGCCACGCCGGTGAATGTCCAGCATGTATTCGACGAGATAGTTAATGAAGAAAAAGATGTTGACGTCGTCGATGTGTTCAGCAGGCTCCGCCAGATCGTCAGCCTCGTTTGGTTGGGCTTCGAGTGGTGGTTCGTTTTTCCTGAAGTGCCACGTCCCAAGTGCCGATTGTGGAAAAGGCTGCTGCGTCGCGAGCACGTTCCTGACGAGAGCGTGTGGTCCGGTGAGTGTTCCGTTTACGCCGGTAGCATTCATGCCTTCGTTGTAATTGCGCAGTTGAACGCGCAGCAGGCCGACTGGTTCATTGGCCCCATCCAACTTGAGTTGATCCAGGTCAGGGTTAGCGATCTCCGGATGGTTCGGATAAATGTCGGCTGTGTAAGGCAGAGGGTTCTGGGCCAGCACCTTGTTTTCGCGCGCCAGGATTTGTCCATTGGCCGCATCAACCTGTGTCACAAAAAGTCCAAACGGATTGCGCGAGAAACCGATGACGTTCCAGGCGAGCTTGTAACCGTTCGCAGCGGGAAACACGTTCAACTTTGGAGCGCGCAAAACGGGGGCGATCTCCTGTTGCAAAGCGTCGTACGCAGGCTTGACCGTCGCTTCGAACCCGCTCGGCAACGACACTGCGTAGCGAGCCAATGCCGTTTGGGCGCTCGCGGCGGCAGTGTCGGCGCCGAGACCGGGGCCGGAGGAGAGATTGACGTCACGAAAGGTTGGCCCATAGACCATTCGAATTTCTTTTTGGTCCGACATTACGAAACCAAGGCCGGCGTTTAGTACAGCTACGCCACCCGCCGTCTGTTGAAACTTCACCAGGTATCCGCCTAGCGCCTGCTTCTGATCCACGAGTACGAGGGAAGAAGGATCGACGCCGAATAAAGTTGAGTTCGCGGCCACAAACGAACGCGCTACGTTCTCGGGTGTGTCGTTTGACGGAGCGGTGTGGAATCCGCGGATCACGTCCGGCGATCCTGCAAATGAATTCCAACGCACCGTGGTCTGGTTGCCGTAATTCGATTTGAATTGATCTATCGCAGCGAGTTGCGCAGATGTTGCTTTACGAAGTCCCGCCGCAGTCGCATTGACGTCGACGTTGGGCGCGATAGCGCGGTACGGATCAAACGCGGGCTTGCTGCCGGCGCCGCTTGAAGGAAATGGTGGAAACACCATGACCGCCGCAATCGCGGCCACCATAATTGCTACCAGGTATCTCGAATAATGACGTCTCACGTTGAAGTCTCCTTTGGCTGGTTTTGCGAACAAAACCACGTATTTGCGGCGGTGCGTTTTCAAGAAAAGGAACGGCGGCTTCCCCAAACTGTGCTTGCCGGTGGTTTGACTGAAACCGCGTCGGTTCTCTCTGGTTATCACTGTATGAAGGCGGGTTGAGGAATCCTTGAGGAAAACTTGAGGCGAAAGTTGGATTGGGGACGGCGCAAAACGAGGGGCGCCTAATGACGGGTTCTACGGGGGTTTTTTGTGAGCTGAGCGGTGGTGGACTGATCAACTTGAGCTCCAAAAAAAAAACAACGCTTTCGTAACAAATGGTTTTGCTGTCAATTGGCTCCAGGGTTTACGGGTTGGCAACTCCCCCCGGCGTATGTGCGAGACAACTAAAAATGAGGCCGGTCGCTACCACTATCCCTGCTATTACGCTTGCGCGCTTTCGTTATGTGACGATCCGGCCGTTTGCGATAGAATGCCCACAATCAATCAAGCAGAAACAACGTCAGCACAATATTGGGCGGGGCTACCTGTCCAAATCGCTCGCACTTGAACAATATGATTTGTCCGGCCTGCGGTTCCGACAACATTGACGGCAACGATCGCTGCGAAAACTGTCTCGCGCCTTTTCGCGATCTGGACGTGCCCCAGCCTGATGCCGCACAAGGGCTCGCGCGTTCGGTGATGGAAAACACGCTTAGCCAACTTGAGTTTGAACAGACGCTCACATTCACACCAGATACACCAGCGCTTGAAGTCGCACGACGAATGAAGGAAGCACGCCTCGGTTGTGCCTTAGTCGTGGATGGCGGACGACTGGTCGGAATATTTACCGAGCATGACGTGCTGTTGCGTGTTAATGAGCACATGCAAAGTTTGACCGCGAGGGCCGGTAACGGCGCTGCAGACGCTGATAACTCGCGCGGGGCGAGCGTGGTTGAAGGGATTCCTATTCAAGACGTTCCGTTCAACGACATCCCGATTGAGGAAATGCGCGCGGAGGAGATGCTGGTTGAAGCGGAATCAACGACACTGAAGACCGCGCCGGAACCCCGGCGTGATGATCATGATTTGGGGTGCCCGGTCAAAGACTTAATGAGTGCCAATCCGGAGTCGCTTGATGAGACCGACTCTGTGGCGAGCGCACTAAATAAGATGGCAGTCGGAAATTACCGGCATTTGCCGGTGCGACGAAGTGACGCGAGCTATAGCGTGGCTTCAATTAAGTCGGTTTTGAAATACATTGCCAGGGAAGACTGGTAGCAGATCTGATGGATGCACAGCAAGACATTTGATGAGGAGGCGAACAATGATCAGACGATCTTTGGTTGCGGTAGCAATCCTGGTTTTTTCGAGTTCGGCGTATGGGCAGCAAAACCAACTGCGGCAGCTCGCGTCCCAACTGGCCGGCGAAACGGCCAATTTTGCCGACGCGAGTTACAACGACTACTCTCGCGGACTCCGGATTAGCGGTAACGACCTTAACGCCGTGATGGCCGCGTATCAGTTGAGCGCGGGAGCGCAGGTTTTTAATCGACTGGCAAACGATCGACGGCGCGGACAGGAACTACAGAACGCGTTCAGCCTGGTCCAAAATCTTGCGCGCGGCGCCGAGCGGACTAATCTTCAACGGAACCGTTGGTTAGAAATTGAGCGCTTGTTGTCCGACATTTCTCGCGAGCTCAATTATGGGGGCGACTCGGGAGGAGTTGACCCGTCGTTTCCTTTCCCGGGTGGTTCGCGTTCCGGACGCATGACCTGGAGAGGCAGAGTGGATGATGACATTCGAATCATCGTGCGGGGCGGGACTGCTCAAGTCGAAACAATTGGCGGCACGCCTTACTACGATGCTGTTTCAAATTTCACGGCTTCGTTGCCACCCCGCCGGGTAAACGTCAGTGTGGTAAAACGACGTGGCCGCGGTGAAGTTTTCATCGAGCAGCAACCTTCACGCGAAAACGATTACTCGGCTGTTGTCCGTATTCGAGATCCGCGCGGTGGCGCGGCAGAGTATGAGTTTGATCTGTCGTGGTAGAAGACAGGAGTCAGGAGTCAGGAGTCAGGAGTCAGGAGTCAGGAGTCAGAAGTCAGAAGTCAGAAGTCAGAAGTCAGAAGTCAGAAGTCAGAAGTCAGAAGTCAGAAGACAACGCGAGAGCGTCATGAGTAGTTTCAATCTCATGACGCTCTTCGCTTTAAGCAATGACCAATCAGAAATGAGAAATCTGATATGAAAAATGCTTTATTCGATTTCTCGTGCACGCACTCCGAGGTTACGGTTTCTTTCCCTTTCCTTTTCCTCCACCCGCAGTCGCCGGTGATTCCTTCTGCCGTTCAACTTTAGCAGGTTGATGCTGACCACCCTGGTGCGCCTGGGGCACGTCTTGTCTTGCCTGCGGCTCACGGCGACGCGGCTGTTCCATGTTGCGCTGTGGCTCACGGGCCTTCGGGACATCCTGCCTGCCACGTGACGTTGCGGGTGGTGTCGCCGGATTTCCGACTCGTTCCCCGGCCGGCGATTGTGCCGCGCGTCGCGCAGCACGTTCCTGCTGTGCTTGTGTCTTTCTCTGCTCAAACTCGGCGCGCCGTTGCTGTTGTTGCAACTGTTGCGACTGCTTCGCCGCTTCGCGATTGCCTTTCGCAGCTTCCTGATTCAGCCTGTGAATTTCCTGCTTGCGCGCGACGTCCTCGGGTTTCGCAGCTTGCTGCGAATTCGCAAAGCCTTCCCCGCGGCGGTCCTCGAATTTTATCTTTTCACGTTTCGCCTGATCAGGAACGGATTCCCATCTCAGCGCCTTCGCAGTGTCTTTTCGGAAGCGCGGCGTTCGAGGCGCGTTCGCGAAAAACACCGGCGTGTCGTTTAGTTTCTTGGCAATGCCTGGAGGCAAATCAATCTTTCCGCGCCCCCATGCCGAATTGACTACTGCATTTCTCAACGGCGTCAACGTAAGCGGCTCGAGCGTCGGATTCACCCGGGCAAACACGTTTGGATCCAGTCGGCGGACCATCCCGCGATCGATTGGCCGGCCCCACGCATCGACAGGCACAACGGTAACTGCTCCCGGAATAGCCAGGTTAACCAGCTGGGCCGGTACGAGGTTCGCGCGTGTCAGGTAATGCGGTTGCCAGTTCTCGTCGTAGTAACGCGGCACGTAGGCCTCACCAGGCGCGAGCGGAACCCACCCAATCTGGTTCTGATCCAGCGGTACAAAAGCAACGAGTGCCGGCGCATACAGCGGCGTTGAATTCACAGGCTCAGGGACCCAATACCACTGGTTTCCGACATTGGCCCAGCGACCGTAGTGATAGGGCGCATAGCCCCACGGCTCGGCCGAAACCCAGGTTGGACCATAAGGATAATCGTTCATCCACTGGCCTTGCTGATATGGCGCCCAGCCGGTGTCGACGCGCGGCCGCCATGCGTAGCCATAGCCATCGACGTTCTGCCAGTCGCCGTAATAATCAAGATCGTTTAATCCTGGAATGACAGCGCTGGTGTACTGGTAACTCGCGTTGCGTCGGTAAGGATCGTAGTAGTAAGGATCGTTTACGTATGCGTCGTAGCTCGAATAGCGCCCGTCATAGGCGTCGCCGTATTGATAGCGATAGTAATCATCGACGAGGTAACCGGCATCGTCGCCGTTAAGCCGCGACAGAGCTACCTGTGCTGCTGTTTGGCCCACGAGGGTCAACATTTCGCCTTTACTAATTTGACCGGAACCGGCGAGCCCAACCACCTGCGCCAGTCCGCTCAAGACTGATACGAGCACATTGCCATCATT
The DNA here is from genome assembly GCA_963730985.1 of Pyrinomonadaceae bacterium. GTDB lineage: Bacteria > Acidobacteriota > Blastocatellia > Pyrinomonadales > Pyrinomonadaceae > PSRF01. The sequence goes on along the minus strand of CAVSTX010000001.1, from coordinate 660,897 downwards.
ATCGAAGCCGACATTGTAGAGACCGGGCTCCACCAGATCGACAGCACCGTATGGCGTCGCAACCTCAAACAACTCATTCGGGCGAAGGTACCCAACATCAAACATCGCAGATCCATCGCGTAGTGCGACCTGCGTGCGTTCGTCATCAAAACTGACTAGATCGACGGAAGTATTAGGATCCAACACAGCGAAATTCCTGCCGGTGAATGCAACGGAAGCGCGCGAGTTCTCGCGTGTGTAGATTCGGTCGCCTACCGAGAAGGGTTGGTTGACTGAGGCCGTGGACCAATCGGAATCTGCTGCTGCCCCGCCTAAACTGTCATTGAAGGCAACCTGGCCATCAATGCGCTGAATACGCGCGGCGTAAGGAACTTCCTCAGCTTGCGCACTTGGTTCATTCTTCATCCACCAGGCGACGCCAAGACCCGCGGCGATGGCAACAACTAGACCAATGACAGTGATGTGTGGCCACAATTTGATGTTCTTCACAATTTTTTCTCCCTAATCTCCCCAAACGACCGTTCTTAAGTTTTCTTGATGGTTCTTCATCGAAGTTCACTTAAAGTTTGTTGAACTACAGGCTTTATGCTTTTGATTTCGCAAGAGTTGTGCCTGAACAACGCATAAAACGGGCCAGAACCGCGCTAGTGCGTAACTTCAACAAACAGCGCGCAGATCCGCCTCAAAATTTGACCTGTCATCTATTAATTGGTTGATTGCAAGGAAAACTGAATGAGGATGGCTACGGAGAGGGGTTGTGAATGTACTTATATAGGGCGCTTTGGAGAGTGAGTACACCAGATAAGAGGTGAGCCGGGATTGCGTCCAGATGGGTAATCGCCACTAAGTCGCGGACAGCTTATGTCCATCTATTCTTCCGGGCCTACGTCGAGCTCATCGGCCATGCGTCCTGCAACGATGGCCGCAGCGCCGTCAGGTAAGCTGGGAACCAGACGTTGAATGCTCCTCATCGCGCTTCTGATGTTTTCGACGTTCTCGCGATAATGCTTTAGTTGATCTGCGCGAGAAGATTCATCCCAATGTTCAAGTTGGGGCAGTGGTGACGCCGCAGGCGCGAGTCGTTTCGCTCTGCGCACCGCCGCGTTTGCGCGACGCCGAGCGTTAGGTTGAGCGCGAGAATTCTGCATCGCGGTAATCAGTGTGGAAATGAAATCTTCACGCACGGCGTAAGCCCCGACGCTCGCGAGCGAATACATGGTGCCACCGCCCGCAACGATGTATTCGTTACTCCAACTCGCGTCGCCGATATCTTTCAAGTGCTGCCTTATCTCATCAACTTGTTTGCGCGCCGTCGCTGACAATCGCGCAGCACGCTGGTCATTCGCAGGTCGCTTACAATCGACGTAGTAACTAAAGGCCTGCTTCTGTCCGTACGATGAATAGTCGTCGGTCTTCTCTACGTACGCATCGACAAACTTATCGAAGCCTAACTTTAAGACCTCGGGGCATGGCATCTTGAACGGCGCCGGCTCCTGGCCCACAGACACCGTCGCAAACGACAGTAAAATCAACGCGGGAATTAAGAACTTTTTTTGCAAGCAGTTCTCGCTAGCGGGTTTTCGCTGCCCGCTTCCGTTTGAGCCGGGCTTTGAACACCGTCTCTCCGCCTGTCTCACCTTTCCGGCCGCCGGTTAGCATCGCAGGTGTGGAAGGATGATTGCTCTTCGGTTTGCTGGCGTCGCTTTGCATGTGTTGCGACGATTCATCAGCAAAGAATTTGTTTGCTGACTTCCGGCGGCCGCTTAACGCGGGCGTGTTTGCCATAGCTTCACGATTCTGATCCTTCTGACCACCCGTGCCCATTTGTTGTCCGCGCGGCTTCGCCGGTGTGCCCACCTTGTGCTGATCTTTCTTTGCCATTCCTCGTTACTCCTTGCTTTGTCCGTTCACTCTTCTTTGCTTCCCTGTTGACTCTCCGCGCGCCATTGCCCACTTCAAAGCAGGCGGCGTTATTAAAGTCGTGATAATCACCATGATAACGACTGCGCTAAAAGTCGTCGGCCCAATTACCGGCTCGACGACTCCGCTGGCATTCGTTAACAAGAGCGTGCTGCCAACTCCTGCGAAAATCAAACCAACTTCTCCGCGTGGAATCATTCCCAGTCCAATCGCCAACCGGTTCGATTTTCGTTCCAATACTCCCAATGAGCAAACCTGCTTCCCGACGATCGCTGCAAGTGTAAGCACGATAGCGAATCCGAGGAGGTCAACGCGCGCGAATATCCGCAGATCGACTTTCAGTCCCATCAGTACGAAGAAAATCGGCACGAGCAACGTGCTTACCGGCTGTAGCAACTCCTTCAGACTTCGTTCCTGCCGGGCGCGCCTGGGTTTGTAATGGACCTCGTCGAGTACCAAACCGGCTGCGAATGCGCCAACAATGGGCGCCAAACCAATCTTCGCGGCCACCCAGGCAAGAAAGAAACAGGTGCAAAGCGCGATCGTTAACAACACGCCTCTTGTCTCGAGCCGGGCCGCACCTCGCAACAAACGCGGCAAAACGAAATGGCCCAGTGCGATCGATGCGACCAGAAACACAATTGCCTTGCTCGCAATGAGAAACACGTCGAGCATTGATAACGCCGCTCCGCTCGCCGCGGCCTTTATTGATCCCGCCACCACTGCCAGCACAATCAATCCCAACACATCGTCGATTACAGCTGCGCCCAGGATTATTCGCGCTTCCCGCGTTGAAAGCTTTCCTATGTCTTTGAAGACTCGCGCTGTTATGCCGACGCTGGTTGCGCAGAGGGTTGCGCCGATGAAGATATGAACGAGGCGCGACTCGTCAGGAATAAAATAAGAAGAAACCGCCCAGCCCAACAGAAACGGAGCGATCACGCCGAGCACCGCCACTAACAGCGACGACGCGCCAACTTCCACCATCTCCTTCAGGTTCGATTCGAGACCAACTTCGAAAAGTAGAATGATCACACCCAGCTCTGCCAGGGCCGCAATTACCTCGCTTGTTTTCAATGGCTCGGCAGCAGTGAACCCGAACAGAACCAGATTACCCAGGACAATGCCGCCTACAAGTTCGCCCAGAACAGATGGTTGGCCCAAACGCTCCGCGACCTCGCCTCCGAGTTTCGCGACAACCAACATTGCAACCAGCGCGACTAGCAACATTGGTTGCAGGCCATACGGCGCGCCATTAGCAGGAGCCGCACTCGCCGATACGACCACGCCCACGGCAACGAACAAGGCGAGCAGCAGTAGTATGAACAGTCTGTTGTTGATCCTGGGCATCAAATTAGCGACGGATTATCGCACAGGAGCAGCGCGGGGAAGCCGAAGTCGAAAATATACTAATTGCCGCCAAAGTCCCTGTTAAAAGGGCATTCTTCGCAACAACCGGATTGTAAGAAGTGTTTTATACCCAGCCGCGTTTGCGAGATAAGGGGTCGGTCACTATAATGCGCCAAATTTTGGGGCTTCGAACTTGTGGGAAATTAGAGGCCCGCGACGGCGACCAAAACCGATAATGTCAACTCCAATTCGATGGAAACAAGGCGGACGTGTCGCGCCTGTTGCAGGCCGGCCGCAAACGCCATTACGTTCGTTGGCGCTGAATCTGACGGAAGCAGCTCGCTCCGCACTGACAGAACCTCACCAACTGACGATCGAACATCATCAAATCTATTTGCATCGATTGCCGCCCGCCCTCGATGGCTTTCGCATCGTCCAGCTTTCGGATATTCACCATAGCCCGTTCACCAGCCGCGAAATAATCGCGCGCGCGGTTAGAACAGCAACGAGTCTTCAGCCCGACATCATTGCCTTGACCGGCGACTATATTTCAAAAGAACGCCGTTACGCCGCCCCATGCGCCGAGCTTTTGGGGCGCCTGGAAGCACGCCACGGTGTGTTTGCAGTTCTGGGCAACCACGATCATTGGACCGATGCCGCGCTGATTACGGATCTTTTCCGCGCCGAAGGTATTACGATGCTGGTCAACGAGGGCATGCGATTCGAAAAGAATGGGGCCGCTTTTTGGCTGGCAGGGATAGACGACACGATGGTGGGTCTCGACGACCTATCGTTGGCCCTCGCTGGTTCACGAGCCGATGAGATGAAATTGTTGTTGGCTCACAACCCAATAATCCTTCGCCGTGCAGCACGTGCGGGAGTAGATCTGATACTGAGTGGGCACACACACGGCGGACAGGTGAGCCTGCGATCCGATCGGGGCGCATCCGACCGGCGCCGCCGACGGTTGTTGAAAGGACTGGCCCGTGAGGGCGACACGCAGATCTACGTGACGCGAGGGTTAGGAACAGTCGTGCTGCCGGTGCGTTTCGGATGTCCTCCCGAAGTTTCGCTGCTTGAGTTGCGTACTGCTTGAACAGTAAATGGTGAACCAGGGTCGTAAATAGTGCGGCTGCTCAGAGCTTTTCATTGATTCACTATTTGCGATTCATCATTTACCAATGTCCTCCCGAATTCTTACCGTTCCCAATACTCTAACCATCTTCAGGATGGTACTCATCCCTGTATTCGTTACCCTCCTCTTCTACCAAAAATTCGTCTGGGCCCTGGCTGTGTTCGTCATTGCAGGTCTGACGGATGGACTTGACGGACTGTTGGCACGTCGCTTCGATCAACAATCTCAGCTCGGCACAATCCTGGATCCCATTGCCGACAAGCTAATGATGGTTACTGCCTTCATTGTCCTGTCGATGCGCAGCGTCTTTCCGCAGCCATTGCCCGGCCATTTACCGATACCTTTCTGGGTCACAGCTGCCGTCATCAGCCGAGACGTCTTCATAGTGGTGGGCGCCGCCGCGATCAACATCATGACGGGCTTTCGCGGCTTTCGGCCGTCTTGGTTGGGCAAAGTAAACACCACGGTGCAAATCATCTCGATCGCCATCATCATGTTTGCAGCCAGCGTCCCCTACTACACCGGCTACTACCTTCCGACCCTCTACGTCACGGTCTTCACTTTTGCGGTGCTTTCGGGCGCCCACTACATCTTCTACGTTTCCCGACTGATGAACGAGGACCGGAAGAGCTCCACTTAGGCAAACCGGCCACTTTTCCTCCCAATTTCAGGACAACTCCTGCCGTTGTAACACCCTCTAAAAGTTGACAGCGGAACACTCAGGTATTATATTACGTACCCATTCAACTTGGCTTAGTCGGTAAATGCGTTAAGAAAACTGGCGGCGGAAGTTGGGCGGTGGCGGCGTCAAATATCGTTTGGAGAACAAAGAAATGAGCAAGATTATTGGAATCGACTTAGGCACTACGAATTCAGTGGTGGCAGTCATGGAAGGCGGCGAGCCGACCGTAATCACCAACTCTGAGGGCGGACGTACCACCCCCTCCGTGGTGGCTTTCACGAAGGACGGGAGTCGGCTGGTCGGACAGGTAGCAAAGCGCCAGGCCGTGACCAACCCTGAAAATACGGTCTATTCAATCAAAAGATTCATGGGGCGCAGGTATAACGAAGTTAGCGAAGAGATCAAACAGGTGCCCTACAAGGTTCAGGGATCAGGAAACGGCGACGTGCGGATTGTTGCCGGCGGCAAGGAATGGAGCCCGCCCGAGATTTCGGCCATCATCCTGCAAAAGATGAAACAGTCGGCGGAGGATTACCTTGGCCAGAAAGTCGATAAAGCGGTGATCACCGTTCCCGCCTATTTCAACGACTCTCAGCGGCAAGCAACGAAGGACGCCGGCAAGATTGCGGGTCTGGAAGTAATGCGCATCGTCAACGAGCCGACAGCGGCCGCGTTGGCATACGGTCTCGATAAGAAAAAGGACGAGACGATTGCCGTGTTCGACTTCGGCGGTGGCACGTTTGACATCTCGATACTCGAAGTCGGCGAAGGCGTCGTTGAAGTGAAGTCGACCAATGGTGACACGCACCTTGGCGGCGACGACATTGACGAGCGTCTGATCGAGTGGATCATCGAAGAGTTTAAGAAGGACCAGGGCATCGACTTGTCGAGCGACAAGATGGCGTTGCAGCGTCTGAAGGAAGCGGCTGAAAAGGCAAAGATTGAACTTTCGAGCACGATGGAGTCGGAAATCAATCTGCCGTTCGTTACCGCCGACCAGTCAGGTCCCAAACACCTCGCCATGAAATTGACGCGAGCGAAGTTTGAGCAGTTGGCCGATCCAATCCTGAGCCGGCTCAAGGGTCCGGTCGAACAGGCAATCAAAGATGCCGGCGTTGACTCGAAGAAGATCGACGAAGTTGTTCTCGTCGGTGGTTCGACGCGTATTCCGAAAGTGCAGCAGATGGTCCGCGACCTGTTCGGCAAAGAACCGAACAAGAGCGTAAACCCGGATGAAGTAGTAGCAATCGGTGCCGCCGTTCAGGCGGGCGTTTTGTCTGGCGAAAAAACTGACATTCTGTTGCTTGACGTTACACCGTTGAGTCTGGGCATCGAGACACTGGGCGGAGTGTTCACCAAACTTATCGAACGAAACACCACGATTCCAACGCGCAAATCGGAAATCTTCTCGACTGCTTCCGATAATCAAACTTCGGTTGAAGTCCACGTGCTTCAGGGTGAACGGCCAATGGCGGGCGATAACCGCACGCTTGGAAAGTTTCACCTCGTTGGTATTCCACCTGCACCGCGGGGCATGCCGCAAGTGGAGGTCGCATTTGATATCGACGCAAACGGCATCGTGAACGTGTCTGCCAAAGACATGGGAACTGGCCGTGAGCAGAAGATAACTATCACATCATCGTCGGGTCTTTCGAAAGAAGAGATCGACAAGATGATGCGCGACGCGGAATCTCACGCGGCGGACGACGTCAAAAAGAAAGAGGAGATCGAAGCTCGTAATCGACTCGACGGTTTGACGTATCAAATGGAGAAAACGCTCAACGACAACCGCGAGAAAGTTGGCGCGGTAGCCGGTGACGTGGAGACGGCGATTGCCGAAGCCAAGAAAGCGTTGGCCGAAGGCGGCGTCGAACGATTAAACGAGGCGTTCAATCAACTGCAAGCCGCGTCACACAAGCTGGCCGAAGCCCTGTATCAGCAAACTGGTGGAACACCGGGCGCTGAAACACCGGCTGAAGACCAGGCATCAGCGGCAGGTGCTTCGGCTGCGGGGGGCGCAGGCGACGACAACGTGATTGACGCTGAGTACGTTGACGTGGACGAAAACAAGTAATGAGGTGATTGCCAATTTGCGATTGTCAATTGCCAATTGAAAAGAAGGGCGGAGAGTGGACTACTCTTTCCGCCCTTTTAAATCGGCAACCGGCTCTTCGCAATTGGCAATGTACTGATGGCAAAGCAAGACTACTACGAAGTACTGGGCATTAAGCGCGACGCGAAGCCGGAAGAAATCAAGAAGGCTTACCGGCGGCTTGCGCGTAAGTACCATCCTGACGTGAATCCGGGCGACAAAGCTTCGGAAGAACGATTCAAACTCACAACTGAAGCACACGACGTACTCTCTGATCCGAAGAAGCGCAAGGTTTACGATCGCTTCGGAGAGTATTCTGACAATCTGGCGAACGCGGCAGCTCGAGGCGCTGGTCCAACAACCGGCCGCGCGACGCCAGGTTTCGATTTCAGCGGTTTCGATTGGAGCCAGACAGCAACGCCAGGTGGCGGCGGCGGAACCAGCTTTCGTGACATCTTCGCGGATCTTGTTTGGTGGCGGTGCAAAGGAACAGGAGCCTCCGCGGCCGCAACCGCAACGTGGCGTCGATATCGAGATGCCTTTGGCTCTCACGTTTGAAGAAGCAATCCAGGGACTTACAACCAACCTGACAGTGAATCGTTCGGACCAATGCACGCGTTGCAACGGTGCGGGCGACATCGGTGGACCAGTGATGGTCTGTGCGACGTGTAAGGGTTCGGGGCAGGTTCAACGCGCAGGCGGGCGTTTGCGTTTTGCACAGGAATGCCATGATTGTGGCGGCACCGGACGACGCCGTTCTCCTTGTTCGCTGTGCAAAGGAAAAGGAACGATTCCAAAAACCGAAAACGTTAAAGTCCGAATTCCCGCGGGCGTCGAGACGGGTTCGCGCGTGCGCATTCCGGGAAAAGGCGGCGGAGGTCGATTGGGTGCACAACCCGGTGACTTGTTTGTCGTGACGAATGTGGGCAGTCACAAATATTTCACGCGCAAAGGCGACAATATTTATGTGACTGTGCCGATCACTGTTCCTGAAGCAGCGTTAGGCGCAAAGATTGAAGTACCGACGGTAGAAGGCAAAGCACAACTGCGAATTCCGCCAGGCACACAGTCGGGTCAAAAGTTTCGTTTGCGACAGCGGGGGGCGCCGTCGCTTCGAAATCCCGGCGCGCGCGGCGATCAGTTTGTAGAAGCGCAAGTGATGTTGCCGAAAGTTATTTCAGAAGAAACGAAGGACCTATTGCGGCAGTATTCAAAGTTGAACGCGGAGAACCCGCGTGTAGAAATGGGATTAGAATAAATGCAAGCGGTAAATGGTAAATGGTGAATAGTAGATCCGAAGTCGTTCCAGAATCCGTACGGGTACGGATTCATCACTGCCTCCGGATTTCCCAACCATTTACGATTCACCATTTACCATTCACTAGTCATGAAGCGTAAACCGAAAACATACACAATCAGCGCGGTGGCGGAGCAGTACAGCCTGCATCCGCAAACGCTGCGTATGTACGAACGCGAAGGACTTCTCAAACCCTCGCGCTCGGAAGGTAACACGCGTCTCTATACCGATCCGGATCTCGAGCGACTCGAATTAATCCTCTCGTTGACACGCGATCTCGGCGTCAACCTCGCCGGCGTGGAAATCATTCTCAACATGCGCGAGAAGATGGACGCGATGCAACACGAGTTTGAACGATTCTTCCAATACCTCCAGACTCATGCCGATGAACTCACCAATTTCGTTGAGCCGCCGGCAGAAGGCACCTCAGATGCACTCGTCCCCGTAACTCGCACCGCCGCTCTTCGCCGCCGCACCGTGTCTCGCGGATAACCTCCGACTTTCATCACTTCCCAGGAAACTCAAAACGCATCGACGCAAATTTCCTTGCATCTGCCTCGCTCGGGCAGTTGTTTGGCCAATCTTGTTGCTGATTCGCGCTGCGTGGTAGATTTCCGCGCCAAGTCCGAATTAGGACATATCCGCTACTTCCTCCTCACATATCACCCTTGCAGCACGGAAAAGATGCCGTGCCACCATATTCAATTTAATGCAGACGACTTCGCACCAGTTTCGTCCCTTCTGCAATGCGTTTCTCTTCTGCTGCGCGCTGTTGGTTAGTCTTACTAGTTCTGTTTTTCCGGTGTCTGCTCAGGATCTTGATAACGTCACCATCGCGGGCAAAGTCACAGACCAAAACTCAGCAGTGATTTCAGGCGCAACGGTTGAAGCGTTGCTGGTGAAGACCGGCGCAACGCGCACAGTGCAAACTGATGAAGCAGGTCGTTATCGAATAATCGAACTCGAGCCGGGCGTTTACAACGTCACGGTTACATTTACCAACTTTGCTCCGGAGAAAAGGTCGGAGCTCACGACGATCGCTGGACAAAACGTCCAACTCGATTTCACTTTGCGGCCGCCGGATGTAGTCGCTGCCGCGCTTGTCATTTCAGAGGCTGACACTCCGGCTGTCGACACGACACGCACAGTCGTCGGCGGGACAGTAACGACGCAGGAACTCGAGTCGTTGCCCGTTGCCACGCGTTCACCACTCGATTTGATCTTCACTCTCCCCGGCGTTTCCGAGGAAGCCTTGTCGACGCGGGATCTGGCCGAAGATCGTAATTCAAACGCGGCAAACACGCCGGAAGAATCCGGTACGTTCTCACTCTCCGGCGGTCCAGCCTACTCAAACAACATCACGATCGATGGCCTGGACAACAACGACGACCGCGCCGCGCGCGACCGTTTCCAACCCTCGATCGAAGCTGTCGAAGAAGTCCAGATAATCACTAATCAGTTTTCGGCCGAGTATGGAAGGGCATCGGGAGGACGCATTAACATCCGCACGCGCGGGGGCTCAAACACTTATCGGGGCCGGTTGTTCTATTTCTTTCGCAACGACTTTTTCAATGCCAACACTTCAAACAACCAGGCGCGTGGACTCCCGCGGTTGCCGCTAGAACAACACAATCCAGGCTTTACGTTTAGCGGTCCGCTGCGACTACCAGGTTACGATGGCCGGAAACGAACGTTTTTCTTTTCATCGTACGAATACGACACCACCATTGACGCGGCGACAATCGATACGCTCGTGCCGATCGCACAAAACCCGCTCTTCCCGTTGCCTGGCCCAACCGTGACCGATCCAAACGCTATCGGCACACTGCGCCTCGCTGAAGGCATCGCGCCATTTGTTTCAACACTGAGTACGCCTTCGACGAACCACATCTTTACCACGCGCATCGATCACAGGTTTTCGGAAGCACACAATGGCTCGGTGCTTTATCAGATGGGCCGGCTAAATAACCTCCGACAGTTTGGCGGCGGAAATCGTTTGGCCGAGGCGTTACTCGGGCGCACACGCGGCACCGACGCGATCTCATACACCGACAATTTTGTTTTTTCAGCGACGCTCGTTAATCAGGCACGCCTTCAGTATTCGCGGCTGACGCCGGTCGTCGAAGCAGGCGGCGGTGAACGAAAACCTGTTGTGCTGATCACCCTGAACGATCCTTTACCGTCAAGCGATCCGGATCAACGCTCTGGAACATTAATCGCGGGTTCGTCAACAACCGGTGCAACGGATCGCAGCGAGTCGCGCGCGCAGGTGCAGAACGTGCTTTCGTGGATCGCCGGCTCACACTCGCTGAAATTTGGCGGCGACATGCAAAAAGTGCGTTCGACGTTCATCGACCTGTCAGATGTTTCCGGAACGTTTACTTTCGACAGCGCTGCCGACTTCATCGCTAACCGGCCCAGTCGCTTCCGGCAAAACTTTCAGGCGGAGTCGACGCAGAACAATACGTACGTTGGATTTTTTATCCAGGACGAGTGGCGGCTGTTTTCCAATCTCGTGATGAGCTACGGTTTGCGATACGAAAGGGAGTCGATAATCGATGACACTGACAATTGGGGTCCGAGATTTTCACTCGCATACGATCCCTTCAAGTCCGGCAAAACCGTCATCAGGCTCGGTGCAGGGATTTTTTATAACCGCACCCTGCTGAGAACCATCGACGACTTCACACTGGGCGCGCAGCAACTGTTTTTCGACACCAATGCGCTCATCGATCCGGCCACCGGACAGGCCGGCAGTGCGGATTTTCGACGGAACTTCATAGCCACCAATCTCACGTTTCCTCAAGTCTTGACGGTTGATTCACCGCTCGTGCGACAGCATGGCGTCTTGAATACGGGGTTCTCCCGGCGTCTCGACCCGGAGTTGCGAATCCCGGAGAGTTACCAGGCAAACCTGGGCTTTGAACGCGAACTCTCGAAAGATTTTGTTTTCGAAACCAACTACACGTTCAATCGGGGGCTGCACCTGTGGCGCGAGTTCAATGCGAACGCGCCGCGACTTCCAGCCGGGTTCAGCAGTTTTTCAGCGTTTCTCGGTTCGCGCGATTTCCCAAACTTCCGCAGCGGTCCACTTGGCCCGCGGCCGCTTTATAACGCTTCGACTGCCGGCGAACTCGTGCGGTTCATGTTTGGACCACCGGACCCAACTAATCCAAACACAATCGTGCGCATCAACGAGTTAGGCGTGCCGATCTCGCTGTTCAATCTCAACAGTTTCACCTCAACTACCTCGATTGAAGTTGCGCTGGCGGCGTTGAATAGCTTGCGACCCGATCCAACACGGACCGAAGTGGAGCAACTGATCTCGGCGGGAAATAGTTATTACCAGGGACTGACGTTGGAGCTGCGCAAACGCTTCCGGCGCATCAATGACTTCGGCATCTCATTCCGCGGCGCTTACACACTTTCGCATCTCGAAGATGACGGAGTGGTTAACACTTCTGACGCCCTCGTAGTCGGCGACTTCGCAGGAGAGCGTGCGCGCAGTCTGCTCGATCGCCGTCATCGATTCGTGTTTTCCGGAACATTCGATCTGCCACGGTATCTGGGCAAGTTGCGGCTCTCACCGATTGTTCGCCTCGCTTCAGGAGCGCCGTTCAATATTTCTATTGGTGGAGTGGATCGTAATCTCGACGATGTTGCGAATGATCGGCCAATCTTCACCGGCGACGTTTCGTTATTGCGGTGGCGGGCGCCGGGCGATCCGATTGATCCTGCGATTCTGAATCTCTTCGCCCTCCCGACTATTGGTGAAACAGGCAATCTTCCGCGCAATGCCGGGCAAGGTCCTGGACAATTCTTTTTTGATCTGATCCTCACTCGCGAGTTTCGTTTGAATGAGCGGATGAAATTGCGGCCGGTTCTCGAGTTTGACAACGTGCTGAATAAAACCGTTTTCAGCTTCGGGGCAGAGTTCATCAACTTTAGTTCATTCTCTCCGACGGCTACAGCGGAGCAACGGCAGGCCTTCCTCGATTCGTTCCTCGTTACGACACGCACACTTCGACCTCGCCAGGTTCGCATGGGAGTTCGTCTCGATTTCTAGTCCTACAAATTTGGTAGGTCGCGAATTACTGGTGACGCAGTCCCATGAGGTCAGAACATATGGCTTCGGCTTTGCCGCCGGATGTGAGGCGGGGCTTAGCCCCGCCGTGGAGATGTCTGTACATTTCGGGCTCTGCCCTTCGTACGGCCTTTGGCCAAAAATCGAGGGGCTAAGCCCGAACCAGGGGCAAAGCCCAGAAATAATCTGGCTGCTGTCGGCGGGGCTTAGCCCCGCCTCACATCCGGCGGCAAAGCCGAACCTCACATGGCCCATGGCCCTTAGGCAAATCTAATTATTTTCCGAGGACTTCGGGACGGGCAGCGCGCGAAGGAAGGTTAACAATCGTGCATGGTTTTCCTGTGAGGCTTTGATGAAGCGCGACCCGATGAGATAGGTGGCCACTGCGCCCGTTAAAGTTTTCTTGAAGTAAACCGCTTCAGCCTCGACTGCTACCGCGCCGTCCGGCAATCGCAATTCAGCGTCAAACGTGTTGTCCTTCGCATTCAGGTAGCGATCGATATTTCTCGCTGAGACAACGAGGGCCATTCCCGTTTCGCTGATGTTGCGGGTGCGACCCACGAGCGTCAGTCGCGTTGCGTCGCCTCGCGCAAATGATGCGGGTGGGCGGAAGCGAATGCTCACCTCCAGTTGGACCGCGCGGCGACGAAATGCTCGGCGGGTAGTTGGATTAGACACTTTCATACAAATGAGTGGCACCGGCCCTGCTCGCAATCCGCGGGCGACACGCCCCTGCCACTATTAATGACGGCGACAAAATCTATCACAACTTACTCTCCTAGCGAGATATTCTGAATTTCATCTTCTCTGCGTGACTCGGTATTACAGCTGCCCGCCTCAAGTGTCATGGATGGGTCAACGAATACAGAACCGGAGCGGTAGCGACGGCCTTCATGTTGGAATGACCGCCAACTCAAAAGATTCACACAGGCTATCTATTAGCGGGCAGGTGGCATTCAACGAATATACCGTCGCTACCGCTCCGGTTCTGTATTCGCTGGCCCACTATGAGGCCTGAAGCGGCGGCTACCCGACCCGTGTTCCGCGCTTAGTTGGATACACCGTGCTTTGAGGTAAGCCGAAAAGTTTCTTATCTGGCATGATAAAATCCGCAACACGCCACGATTGAAGTCGTCTATGCCAAATCCTTCAACACCGGAAGAACACGTCAGCGAGGTTGATACGGCTTTGCTCGACGCAGATTTGTTTCTCAAATATCAGGCTCCTGATCGGGCCATCAAACGACTGCGAACCGCGCTGGAAACTAATCCTCGCTCGATCCCTTTGCGGGAACGTCTGCGTGAAGTCGGAATTGCGCATCAACAAAAAGAGGAAGCTGCCCGGCAATGTTTGGCCCTTGCAAGTCTCTACATCGAGCGCGACGAATTCGATAGTGCCTACGATCGTTTACTGGAGGCAAAACAACTCGACGCGCGCATTAACATTGCCGGTGGTCTGGAAGCGATTCGGCGCGCGCGCCGGCCCGATCTAAAACCTGACCCGGTGAGCAGTGCGGCCCCAAAGAGCTACGCGACCCTGGCCGGCGACTTGTCGGTCATCAGCGTATTCGATGCGATTCAAGTTATCGAAAATGCGAAACTCACCGGCGCGCTCGATCTTACGAATGACAAAAGCGGCGGGCGGGTTTTATTTAACGCCGGCAAAATCGTCGATGCTGAGAGCGGCGGAGCGAATGGAGAGGTAGGGTTTCGTCGCGTCGTTGAAATCGCCAGCGGTAGTTTTGACTTTCGCAAGTCTGCCAGCGAATTCCCCGTAGCGATCACCGCCTTAAGTAATACCAACCTGATTCTCGATACGCTCAGGCAGTTGGACGAAGAAAAACAGTAACGCGCCGCGGAGCGCCGAAGGTGCGAACTGTGACAGCCTGGGCCAGGACATTGGAAGCGCCGAAGGCGCGAACTGTAGAAGCCTGGGCCGAAGGCCCAGGACCATCGGTGTAAAGAAGAATCTAGCGCTGAAGGCGCGAACTGATCTTCCTTCGAGTAATTCCGCGCTTTCAGCGCTGCTTAGGTTTTGAGAGTGTTGTTGTCTGGGCCTTCGGCCCAGGCTTCTATAGTTCGCGCCTTCGGCGCTTTGAGTGCTGTTTTGCGTTGACGCTTGGAAATTCGTTGTTCCAGGAAAGCGCCGGCGCTTACCGACTGGGCAGCTCGATCGTAAATGTGCTGCCTTTTCCCAATTCGGAAGTGACCACAACCTCGCCGCCATGTGCACGCGCCAGATGCTTCACGATCGCCAGACCTAGTCCCGTCCCACCCATCTCGCGAGAACGCGCGCGATCAACTCGATAGAACCGTTCAAACAGTCTCTCCAGGTGTTGTGCAGGAATGCCTTCGCCCGTGTCGTGAACGGCGATCCTGGCGCGCCGCTCGCCACGCGCAGGCGCCGCATAACTTATCGTCACGGTTCCATTTTCGCGATTGAATTTGATTGCATTCTCCACCAGGTTCGTCAACATTTGTTCGAGCTTGTGGCCGTCGCCAAACACTGTGGCGTCGTGCGGCACCTCGTTGACCACGCGAATTCCGCGCGCGTCCGCTTTCGACGCGAGTGATGACATGACGTCGTTAACGATCGCATGAAGCTCGACCTCTTCCGCATTCACTTTTACGTTTCCCGCTTCAATCGCGCTCAGCTCCAGAATGTCGTCAATCAGCGTCTGCATGCGCGTCGCGTTCTTGCGGATTATCGGCAGGAACCGATCAGTCGCTTCCTTGTCGTCGATCGCGCCGGCTTCGAGGGTCTCGACAAAGGCCAGGATCGCCGTCAATGGAGTCCGCAATTCATGAGAAACGTTTGAAAGGAACTCCTGCCTGACTTGCTCGAGCCGCTCCAATCTCGTTACATCAATGAAAACTCCCAAAGCTCCTTCAGCCCCTTTGCCGTTGACATTGCCTAGCGGCACCACGCGCAGATCAAACACCAACCGCTCCGGACCATGCGTCTCAATCTTGATGCCGCTCCGTTCGACGCCCTTCAATCCATCCAGAAACGCGCCATACATTTCCGGGTTGCGCGTCAACTCAGTCAGTCTTACTTCATCAAGCGTGTTGCGGGTTGGGCTAAACAACTTGTGCGCAGCTGTGTTGGAAGCAACGACGCGCATGTCTCTGTCAACTACGAGCAGACCTTCGCGCATCTCGTTCATAGTTGCGTCGAATAGTTTGCCCAGGGGCAGACTGGCTACGTCGTCATCAGGAAGTTCGGGCTCAGGGGCGTGTGCGGAAGGATTCGGAACGGGATTTCGAAAGAATCGCGCCAACAAGAGCAGCGCCAATCCAACCAGGACAACCGACACAACAATGCGGATGGTGAAAGACTGCAGGAGAACCAGAACGGCGAGGATGATAAGGGAAACGGCGATGAAGGGAGTGTTACGCCTCGACATAAGACACGCGCGATCGGGGGCACTGATAACCAAAGCAATTACGGCTGACGGCCGCAACCGACGAAACGATAGCCCACGCCGACCACCGTTTCAATGCAATCGCCACACTCACCTAACTTCTGACGCAGCCGGCGAATGTGCACGTCGAGCGTGCGCGCGTCGCCATAGTAGCTGTAACCCCAAACGCTATCGAGAAGCTGTTGCCGCGTTACCACCCGATCAGTGCTGCGCGCCAACACCGACAGCAGATTGAATTCTTTGTTCGTTAACTTGATGCGCGTACCACGGCACACGACGCGAATATCATCAAAATCGATCAGCAGTTGATCGTCTTCGTAAGTTTTACCTTTGGTTTCTTCGCTCCGGCGCATGACTGCGCGCGCGCGCGCCAGCAGCTCTCTGACCGAAAAAGGCTTCGCGATGTAGTCGTCTGCACCAAGATCGAGGCCAGTAACGCGGTCAGATTCAGATCCTTTTGCAGTGACCATGATGATTGGCGTGCGACGCGTCGCAGGCTCGCGTCTCAGGCGACGACACAATTCGGTGCCGCTCATGCCCGGCAGCATCAAGTCGAGGATGATGAGCAAAGGCGGTTCTTTCTCATTCAGTGCTGCCGCCAGTCCGGCTTCGCCCGTGAGAGCAGTGACGGCCGGCAATCCTTCGCGCTCGAAGTTGTACTTCAAGTTCTCCGAGATGTCGGGATCGTCTTCGATGATCAAAACTGGACGAATCATATTAAAAACAAAGTGCTGAGTCCTGAGTGCTGAGTGCTGAGTCCTGAGTGCTGAGTGCTGAGTCCTGAGTCCTGAGTACGTTCGGCTCCTGCTCCTGCCTCCTGCCGCTGCCTCCTGCTCCTGCCCTGCCTCCTGCTCCCTGCCTCCTGCCCCCGTCCTTCACTTGTAGTGCTTAATAAATGCCGCCTCTGCCATGTAAACCGTTAGCTCGCAGATGTCTGTCACGTAATCGCCGATGCGTTCGAGATGTTTGGCCACGAATATCAACCGCGCGTTGCGGCTAGCGACTGCAGGTTCGGTAACCATCGCCTCGATTAGGCGATGAAAGATGTGATTGTAAAGATCGTTGATGACAGCATCGCTCTTAATAACTTCGCGTGCCGCGATTGCATCACTCGACGTAAAAGCGTCGAGGGCAGCATGCAACATGCTCAAGGCCTGGTCTGCCATCCGTTGCAAGTCGTTGAGCGACTCGACGCCCGGTTCGTTGTTCAAATCGATCGCCGCTCGCGCGATGTTGCAAGCGTGATCGGCGACGCGCTCGAGCACCGGCGCCATCTTGGCAACGGAAATAACGAACCGGAGGTCGCGCGCGGCCGGCTGCCGTAACGCAATGATATCGATGCACTGCCGGTCAATTTCGACTTCCAGACTGTCAACCCGGTCATCGTTGTCGAGCACGCGGCGCGCTAACTCGGTGTCGCGCCCGGTCAACGACTGCATCGCGCGTTCGAGCGCCGCCTCGGTTTCTCCGCCCAACAGCAACACTTTGTCGCGCAACGAATTCAATTCGTCATCGAGGTGACGATGCTGATGGCTCGGCGGCGGCGGCTCCGGCTGCTGCTCGTTTTTCGCCTCTCGAGGCTTCTTTCGGCGTAGGTGTAATCTGTCCATAAAACCTATCCAAACCTTCCGGTAATGTAATCTTCAGTGGTCTTCGATTCAGGATTGGTGAACATTTTTTCGGTCGGGTTTACTTCGATAAGTTTGCCCATTAAAAAGAACGCAGTCACGTCAGAAACGCGCGCGGCCTGTTGCATATTATGCGTAACAATCACAATCGTATACTGTCGCTTCAGTTCAAAAATCAACTCTTCGATCTTTGCGGTTGCTTTGGGATCAAGCGCCGATGCGGGTTCATCCATTAAAACGACGCTCGGTTGAATTGCGAGCGCGCGCGCAATGCAAAGACGTTGTTGCTGTCCCCCCGAGAGGCTCAATGCCGATTCGTGCAAGCGATCTTTAACTTCATTCCAAATTGCGGCGTCAGTTAATGCCTGCTGGACGCGGTCTTCCAACTCAGCTTTGGTGGAAGTCATGCGATTAATTCGCAACCCGTACGCTACGTTGTCAAAAATCGACTTCGGAAACGGATTCGATTTCTGAAACACCATTCCGACCCGGCGCCGCAGATCGACCGCGTCAGTTTCCGGCGCGTAGATATCGTCACCATCGATCAGAATCTGTCCTTCCAGCCTCGTGCCTGGAATGATGTCGTTCATGCGGTTCAGAGTGCGCAAGAAAGTCGACTTGCCACAGCCCGATGGGCCAATAAACGCCGTCACTATGCGTTCGCCGATGTCGATATTTATGTCGAAGAGTGCCTGCGATTTGCTGTAAAAGAAATTGAGATGCCGCGCACTGACTTTTACACGTTCAGCGACGCTGTCCTGCTGCGCGAAAACGGCAGTGGTTGGGGGCAACAATGTTTTGGAAACAGGTGTTGACATCGACTTAACCAAAGTGTCCGGTGATATATCGTTCCGTCAAATCGTTGGACGGGTTCTCAAACATTTTCTTGGTCGAGGCCAGTTCTATCAGTTCGCCGAGGTACATGAAGGCGGTCATGTCTGAAACGCGCGCTGCTTGTTGCATATTGTGCGTGACGATGACAACAGTAACCTCGCGTTTTAGTTCCAGAATCAGACTTTCGATCTTTGAAGTAGCGATGGGATCGAGGGCCGAAGTTGGTTCGTCAAATAACAGCATTTCCGGATCTGTAGCCAGCGCGCGCGCAATACAAAGCCGTTGCTGCTGACCGCCCGAGAGCTGATAGGCTGATTCGCGCAGTCGATCCTTCACTTCATCCCACAGTGCCGCGGAGCGCAGCGATCGCTCTACTTGTTCAGTCAAAGCGTTTCCCCGCGCGCCGCGTAGTCGCGGTCCGAAAGCCACATTTTCATAAATGGATTTGGGAAAGGCGTTTGGTTTTTGAAACACCATGCTGACACGCATGCGCATTTCCAGAGGGTCAGTCTCCGGACCAATAACGTTCAACCCGCTGGGCTGCAAAATAATCTTTCCCTCGTAACGCGTTTCCGGATACAGATCGTGAATACGATTAAAGCAACGAAGCAAAGTAGACTTGCCACAACCCGATGGACCAATAATGGCCGTCACCTGGTTGGCACCGAAAGTCATGTTGATATCTTTCAGCGCCTGGAGCTTGCCGTAGTAAAAATTGAGATGTTCTACCTCGGCTTTTGTTTCGATTGCATCGCTCGCAAGCACAGGCGCTGACGCGACAACTTCGCGGCTGACATCCGGACGAGCAAATTGTTCTCTTGTTGACATTCGAGCTTGACCCGCGTTTACCACTTGATGCGTTTTCTGACGCGATATCGAATCAAAATAGCGACTGCGTTAAGAAGTAAAGTTACAACTATCAAAATCAGCCCGGCGGCCGCCGCGTTTACCACAAATGCCTGGTCCGGCCTGGAAACCCAGTTGAACATTTGAATCGGCAGCACCGAAAATGGAGACCAGATCCAACTGAAGGAAAGAAACGGAGGTTGACTGCTGATCGGCGGTGGCGGCAGAAAAGCAATAAAGGTCAACGCGCCGATGGTAATGAGCGGAGCTGTTTCGCCGATCGCTCTTGAAAGCGCGATGATGATTCCAGTCATCGTTCCGCCAAGCGAGTAAGGCAATAGATGGTGCCGCACAACCTGCCACTTCGTTGATCCAAGTGCGTAAGCAGCTTCGCGAATTCCCTGAGGTATCGTGCGTAACGCTTCGCGAGTAGCGACGATTACAATTGGCAGGATCAGGAAGGCGAGTGTTAAGCCGCCCGTCAAGATGCTGGTACCAAGACGAAATTGATAAACCAGAAGACCAAGGGCCATTAGTCCGTAAATAATTGACGGCACGCCGGCGAGGTTCGCGATGTTGATTTCAATGACGTTCGTTACCCAGTTTCTGCGCGCGTACTCCTCAAGATAAACTCCCGCCGCAACTCCCAGTGGCACCGCGGCAAACGCCGTCACAACCATTATCAGCAGCGTTCCCACCCAGGAAGACAAAATTCCGGCGCGTTCAGCAAAACGCGAAGGGAATGAAGTCAGGAAACCAAAGTCGAGACGGCTGGCCCCGTCGGTAATCAAATCAACCAAAAGTGCGCCGAGCGTAACGATTCCGACGAGAGTGCAAACGATGCCGACGACTTTGAAGATGAAGTCCTGTCGTTTTCGTTTCCTGATGATGTGGCTAAAGTCGCTCACTCAGTAAACCTCTCTAAATCGTTTCCGCAACACATACCCCAAAATATTGAAGATGAGTGTCATGACGAAGAGCGTGACACCCGCGGCGAAAATCGACTGGTAACCAATGCTGCCGTGGGGCAGATCGCCCAGGCTCACCTGAACGATGAAAGCAGTAATCGTTGCTGCCGGCTCTCGCGGATCGATAGTTAAGTTTGGCTGCATGCCGGCGGCAATCGCGACGATCATCGTTTCACCGATCGCTCGAGAGATCGCGAGGATGTAAGACGCGACGATTCCTGAAAACGCCGACGGGTAAACGACTTTGAGCGCCGTGATGATGCGGTTGGCGCCCATGGCATATGCGCCTTCGCGAAGCGACATCGGCACCGCGCGCATCGCGTCTTCACTTAGCGAGCTGACATACGGAATGATCATGATCCCCATGACGACACCGGCGCTCAACATGTTGAAGGTGGGTAAGCTTGGAAAGAGCTTTTGCAGCAGCGGCGACATAAACTGCAAAGCAAAATAACCATAGACGACCGTTGGCACCGCGCTTAGAAGCTCCAATGCCGGCTTGATGATTTCGCGTATGGCCGGAGGGGCAAACTCACTTAAATAGATCGCCACGATTGTGCCGATTGGTAAAGCCACTGCTAAAGCCACTGTCGTGGTTACCAGTGTCCCCATCACGAGCGGCATGATTCCGAAGCGCGGCGAAGCGAAGAGAGGTGTCCAAAGAGGCGCGGTTAGAAATTCCCTGATCGATACGTGGGCGAAGAATGACGACGACTCGTAGATGAGAATAAAGACAATTCCCATTGTGATCGCCACCGATGAAAACGCTGCCAGGAACAGCAGCGTTTCGATCACTCGCTCTTTGATGCGTGACAGGCGGCGTGATTTAGCCGGCGCGGCCTCGGGCGGTTGTTTTTGACTCGCAGACGTCAGCAGCGGCTGCAACCGGATGTTGAAGATTGGGAATTTCCTGCATATCCGTTATAAGCGGCGTAGGGGCACGGAGATCCGTGCCCCTAATTCAGCGCCTGATTGGCTTGACGGGACTCGTGAACACGGGCGTCCCCGTGCTGCATACCAGGGTTAGATTTTAGGTGGCCGCTTCAGCAGCTCCTCAATTGGAAGTCCCACTTCAGGCGCGCCCGCGAAGCCCGAACCGACCTGCAAAGTACGAACGCGTTCCGACGCCATTTGGTAAGCGCTGTCAGAAAGAGGCACGTACTTAACTTCCTTAGCCAGTGTCTTTACGTTTGCGAGGTAGAACTCGACAAACTGTTTGACCTCAGGCTTCTCCATTGATTTCTTACTGACATAAACGAACAGCGGGCGTGAGAGCGGATTGTAAGTTCCGGCCAGCACATTCTCCGGACTCGGTAACACCGGCTCCTGCACCTTGTTTTTGGTCCATTGAATCCCTACTGCTTTCATCCGGTTGCTGTGCGGTGCGTAATACGCATAAGGAATGTAACCAAGTGCAAACTTGTTCCCTTCAACACCCTGGACCAGCACGTTATCGTCCTCGCTGGCTGTGTAGTCGCCGCGACTCGCTTTCGCCTTGCCTACGACTGCTTCCGTAAAGTAGTCAAACGTTCCCGAGTCGGCGCCGGCGCCAAACAGCGCAATCTTTTCGTTGGGCCATTCGGGCCTGACGTGGTTCCAATGAGTGATCTTCCCTTGTGCCGCTGGCTCCCAGATCTTTTTTAGCTCCTCGACAGTCATCGAAGTGACCCAGTTGTTCTGGTTGTTCACTACGACCGTAAGAGCGTCATAAGCTATCGGCAACTCCATGAACTCGATGCCGTTCGCTTTTGCCTGATTCGCCTCTTCCGCGAGAATCGGCCGGGAAGCGTCAGCCACATCGATCTCGCCGCGTACGAACTTCTTAAAACCGCCACCCGTCCCGGAGATACCCACAGTTACCTTCACGCCCGGATTGGCGTTTTGAAACTCTTCAGCAACCGCCTCGGTGATCGGGAAGACGGTGCTTGAGCCGTCGATTTTTATGACGGCGGATCCAGCCGGCGAAGTCCCCTGGCCGCCCTTGCAAGCCAGGGTCAGCGCGATGAGAGCGAGAGACACGAAGACTGCGATTGCGCGATACGAATGGTTGAATGGGGACATGGAGATACTCCTGAATCGGAAGACACGTCTGAAATTGACATCCCGACTCTAGAGTTGGCGTGTTACATCTATCTGAACTTGACCTGAACTCTTGGTGACATTTAGGGAATGTTCGGAGTAGTCACGGACAAGTTGACCAAAACGAAAACAGAACCGGGAGCGATAGCGACCGGGAGTTTCTTTGCTTGAAATCAATTTGGATTGGGGTAACGACGTCGCGGATTTCATTGTAAGTTCGGGATTTGCTAGTTGGTTCCGGTCGCTATCGCTCCCGGTTCTGTCTTCGTCGCTGCGTCACTGAATCTGTGTGCCATCTTGTGCAAGACTGTTGTCGACGGTTTGCCTTGCGGCACCGATGGATTTCCGTCATTCAGTAACCACCAATCGTGAGCTGCGCCTGGCGTGTTAACATCCGCGAATATGCGCAGATTACTGTCTCTCCTTCTTTGTCTCGCGATATCTGCGGTCGCAGTGGGCCAACCGGCGCGACGCCCGCGTCTGGTGTTGCTCATCGTCGCCGATCAATTCCGATACGACTATCTGACCCGCTTTGCGCCACTCTTCGGCAAGGGTGGATTGCGTCGACTCATGAGAGATGGCGCCTTATGGACCAACGCGAATTTCAATTACATTCCAACAAAAACTGCGCCCGGGCATTCCGCGATTATGACTGGCGCGCCGCCGTCCGCCAGCGGTATCGCTGCCAACGAATGGGTTGACCGGCAGACAGCTACAAGAGTTACCGCCGTTGGAGACCGTTCGGCGAAGGTCCTCGGCGGTGGACCACGCGAAGCGGCGTATAGTCCGCACCGCCTGCTCGCATCAACCGTTGGCGACGAATTGCGGCGCGCCACGGCCGATCGCGCGAAAGTTATTGGCGTGTCCGACAAACCTCGCGCGGCAATTTTGCCGGCCGGTCGCCACGCAAACGCTGCCTATTGGTTGAGCTCAAGCGTCGGCGCCGCCATTTCTTCCGATTATTATTTTTCCGACCTGCCTGAGTGGGTGAAGCAGTTCAATCGCGGGCAGCCACTTGATAAGTATTTCAATGCGCGTTGGGATCGAATGCTGCCCGAACCTGTTTATCGGAAATTTGCGGGCGCCGATTCTCCTCCGTGGGAAAACATCGACGAAGCGCCGGGCGATACAAATGCTTTTCCACACTGGGTAACTGGCGGAGCCACCAAACCCGGCACAGCCTTTTACGACGCGCTTGATCATTCTCCGTTCGTTAACGAAGTGATCGTATCGCTGGCAGAGAGCGCGATCGAACACGAACAACTCGGCGACGACGACGTCACAGATTTACTAACAGTCAGTTTGTCAGGCACCGATCATGTGGGCCATCGCTTCGGACCTTACAGCCAGGAAGTGATGGATGTAACGCTGAGGGCAGACCAGCAGATTGAGCGTCTGCTTGATTTTGTTGACGCTCGCGTCGGTTTGCAGAACACGTTAGTCGTCTTCAGTTCCGACCACGGAGTTTCACCGCTGCAGGATCAATCGAAAGCGCTTGGAAGTGGCGGTTTGCGCATTCGCAACAACGAAGTAATGAAGGCAATTTATGCCGCCATTCGCGCGCGTTATCCCGGCAAGGCGGACGACTACATTCTCAAGTATTCAGAAGCGGGGGTTTTGAAGGACGCGATTTTGAACGGGCAGGTATATTTCGACCGCGCGGCGCTCGAACGTGATGGCATACGGCTCGAAGAGATTACTGACCTGGCTGGCAAGGCAAGTCTCAGAGTGCCCGGCATCGCGCGCTATTTCACGAGTGCGCAAATCGAACGCTGTCGAGATCAGGTTTTGAGTGTCGCGACTCGCTGTTCTAACGATGAGATGTTCCAACGTGTTGTTCGCGGATATTTTCCAGGGCGAAGCGGGGACCTGATTATTATGCAGAAACCGTTTAATTACCTTGGAGACGGAGACGATCCCGCGAACCATGGAACGTATTATTCTTACGATACTCACGTACCCGTCATCATTATGGGCACGGACGTAAAGCATGGCCGCTATAGCCAGGCGGCTACACCCGCAGACATCGCTCCAACTCTTTCGTTCATTCTGGGAATACCTGCTCCGAACAGATCGCAGGGGCGCGTGCTGCGGGAAGCAATCGGGTCAGAAGTCAGAAGTCAGGAGTCAGAAGTCAGGAGTCAGGAGTCAGGAGTCAGGAGTCAGAAGTCAGAAGTCGGAGGTCAGAGGTCAGAAGTCAGAAGTCAGAAGTCAGAAGTCGGAAGTCGGAAGTCAGAGGTCAGAGGGTCGGGGAATGAAAAGAATCGAGCAAAGGTCTGATCTGATGTCCGCCTTTAGTTGAGTTGACAAGCGCCATGCGTTGCCGTTTTCGTAGGCTGTGCGAATCAATTCAGCCAAAGAGCTAGAGGTTTACGCGAAAGCTTATGAACTCGCGATGCGCATATTCGAGATAACAAAACCATTTCCTGTGGAGGAGAGATTCGCGCTTACTGGGCAAATGCGTCGCTCATCGCGTTCGGTATGTTTGAACCTGCGTGAGGCTTGGGCTAAACGGAGATATCAAGCTCATTTCGTCAGCAAGCTTACGGATTGTGACGGGGAGAATAGTGAAACAGATTCTTCGTTAGATTTCGCTCGGGACTGTCTTTACATTACGCCGGACGAACATAGCGAACTGACAACATTATGCAGTCAGGTCGGGAAAATGCTTGGGCGAATGATCAGCCGACCAGACGGTTTTCTTAGGTGATTACAACATCCGACCTCCGATCTCCGACCTCTGATCTCTGACCTCTGACCTCCGATCTCCGACCTCTGATCTCTGACCTCTAATCCCCTACCGCCTCATCCGTGATCTCCAACCCTCGGTCGATTATCCCAAAGGCTTCGCGCATCTCTTCTTCCGTAATGCATAACGGCGGATTCGTGAAGAACGTATTCCAACGCACAAAGGTGTAGAGGCCTTCCTGCCTGAAAAACTTTCCTAGCGCTTGCATCTCCGGTGACGTTCCGTTGAATGGCGCCATTGGCTCCAGCGTTTTCTGGTTGCGCACTAATTCGAAGATCCCAAAGAGTCCAATGCAGCGCGTGGCGCCGACTGACGGGTGACGACTTTGCAAGTCCCTCATCAACGTCCGCATCAACGCTCCCATGCGCCGAGCGTTCTCGATCAGATTGTCTTCTTCGTAAACCGCGATCGTCGCGAGCGCCGCGGCACAGGCCAGCGGGTGACTGTTGTAAGTGAGTCCGCCGTAGAAAACGTTGTTCGCAAAATGATCGGCAATGTGCCGTCGCATGCCCACGGCGCCTAACTGAACGTAAGCGCTGGTTAGTCCCTTCGCCATCGAAATGAGATCAGGCACCACTTCCCAGTGGTCCACCGAAAACCAGTGTCCGGTCCTTCCAAAACCAGCCATCACTTCGTCAGCGATTAGAGAGAATGCCGTATTTGTCACATAGCGCGCGCAAACCCTGCATGTATCCCTCAGGTGGAATCAGGACTCCGTTGGTCCCGACCACGGGTTCGACAATGATCGCCGCCACCGTCTTCGCGCCTTCGAGTTCGAGTACTTCCTCCGTGCGTGCCAGCACATCTTCAGTTGTATCCATGCCCTTCTGGATGCCGTGATAAAAATCAGGGATACGAAAGACTCCGGGAATGCCGGGTTCTGCGGCCCAGCGTCGCGGATCTCCTGTCAACGTCAACGCGCCCGCGGTCCCACCATGGTATGAGCGATAACGCGCGCCTATTTTGTGACGACCGCTAAACATGCGCGCGATGCGGATCGCGTTTTCATTCGCTTCTGCGCCGCCGTTTGTGAAAAAGAAAGCGTCGATGTCGCCGGGCGTGAGTTGGGCAAGCTTGACACTAAGGCGCGCGCGCACGTCTGTCGCCATAAACGGATTCGCGTATGCCAGCGTCTCTGCCTGGTCCTTGATGGCCTGAATGACGCGCTCGTCGCCGTGCCCGATGTTCACGCACATCAACTGGCTGTTGAAGTCGATGAAGCGTTTGCCTTCTGGCGTCCAAAAATAGATGCCCTTGGCGCGTGCGACCGGGATGGGATCGACGGCAGCCTGGGCGGACCACTCGAAGAGTGTGTGTCGCCGGCACAACTCGACGATTTGATCACCAGTCATGGTGTCTGAAGTGGTTGTCATAGTGGGGTGATGCTACTCAAAGCGAGGGCTCTACTCAACCGGAAACGCAGTCCCACCAGTTTCGCATCCGCCACTCAACTGTGAAGTTCTCTCAGGTTGGGAAGGGGGCATGCCCCCGCGTCCGGCAATCGCAAACTTTAGTTTACGATTTGATCAAATTGCGGGGGCATGCCCCCTTCCTAACCCTGAGCCCTTCAAACTTGCAACTCTCATTACAACTATTGCGCCTCCCCACGGCCTTCAAATCATTACAAAACTGCTTCAGTTCAATTGCAGTTTTGCCACTCAAGAATTTCTCAACCCCGATTCTTATCCTGTACACGTCGCCAAAGCCCAACTTCTAAAACGGAGCACAAAATGAAGCCGCCAAAAATTCGCACCACGTTGCTTTCTCTAATCGCTTTGTTCGTCATCGCCGTCAGTCTGCTGCTTCTGCCTGCCGGAACGGCGCAGACCACGACGTGGCAGGACAAAGTTGACGCCAGCGTTCTGTCCGCAGTCGCTACCGGTCAGACCGAGTTTCTGATTTATATGAACTCGCAAGCCGATTTGAGCGGCGCGGACGCGCTTGCGACCAAGGAAGAGAAAGGCCAGTTTGTCTACGAGCGTCTGACTGCGACCGCGCAAGCGACGCAGCCTGCGGTGTTGTACACGCTTGGGCAATTCGGCGCGCAGCATCAAAGCTTTTGGGTAACAAATGCGATCTGGGCAAAAGGCGGACTTGATGTGGTCCAGGCGGTCGCGTCTCGACCGGAAGTCGCTTATGTCTATCCGAGTGGCGGCGGCAGATTGAAACTTCCACCGGTTGAGCAGCCATTAACTTCAACCAACTCAGTTTCGACAACCAACCTCACGACTGCTGATCCGAATCCGGAAGCAAATCTAATCAACGTCAACGCGGATGATGTTTGGGCCAGAGGCATACTTGGCAAAGGCGCAGTGGTCGCCGGCGCCGACACCGGCGTCGCCTGGCAACATGCGGCAATCAAGAATCAATATCGCGGTTGGAACGCTGCGACGCAGACCGCCAATCACAACTACAACTGGCACGATTCGATTCATGCTCCCAACACAGTTTGCAACGGCGACACAACCGAGCCATGCGACGACCATGATCATGGCAGCCACACCGTCGGCACGATGGTCGGCGACGACGGCGGCGCCAATCGCATCGGCATGGCGCCTGAGGCGCAGTGGATCGCATGTCGCAATATGACGGAAGGTGCAGGCGCCGTTCCTACTTACATGGAATGCATGCAGTGGTTCATCGCTCCGACAGACGGGGCCGGACTAAACCCCAATCCGTCGAAAGCTCCGCACGTGATCAATAACTCCTGGGGTTGTTATGAAGGATGTCCGCCGCCGGCGCTGCAGGACACTCTGCGCGCCAGCCGCGCAGCGGGAATCTTTTATGCCGTGTCTGCCGGTAACGACGGGTCGAGCCCGCTTGGGGTCGCTAACACTGGCCAGGTGATTTGTCATTCGATTACCACGCCGCTCGCGCGTTATCCGGAAGCGTTCACGGTGGGTTCGACGGACCATCGCACGGACAGCATTTCTTATTTCAGCAGCCGCGGTTCGGTGCTCGGTGATCCGACTTCGCCGCTCGGGTTGATGAAACCAAACATTAGCGCGCCTGGTTCAGGGATCCGATCGAGCGTAAAGAACGGCAGCTACGCGAGTTTCAGCGGCACGAGTATGGCCGGTCCGCACGTCGCAGGATTGGTTGCCCTGCTGGTGTCGGCGAATCCGCGACTCGCCGGCATGGTTGATCGACTCGAAGACATTATTGAAGCGAGTGCGATAAGGAAAACTACTTCGGAAGCTTGTGGAGGCGAGTCGAACACGGCGATTCCAAACAACACTTACGGCTGGGGCAGGATTGATGCACTGCGTGCGGTGCTCGCAGCATTAGCGCCAACTGCTAATAACGACGTTGCAACGACTGTCGAAAGCACAGCAGTACGCATCAACGTCCTGGCAAACGACAGTGATCCGGATGGCGATCCCTTAACCATCACGAGTGTTGGACCAGCAGCGCGCGGTGCTGTTACTAACAATGGCGATGGAACGCTGACTTATACGCCAGCTGCAGGTTACATCGGGGTCGATACGTTCGTTTACACAATCTGCGCCCCGCAGGGTTGCCAAACAACAAGTGCAACCGCGGCAGTGACGGTGACAATTGAACGGCGCAAGGGAAAGAAGAAATAGGAAGGCGAAGTGCTGAGTACTGAGTGCTGAGTCCTGAGTACTGATTTATCCGAGTCAGCTGAGAATGTCTCACGGGTCAGGAAGGGGGCATGCCCCCGCTTAAACCGGAGTCGGGGCTCAACGGACTCTCTGCCAATGAAACTTGAGAATTCAGATTGGAAATGCAACGTTAAGTTTCGCTCCGTAGGAGCAGGATGTTTATAGCCTCAAATTCGAACCCTTCCCTCTTCGCTCCGTTAGGAGTGAAATGTCGAACGATCGGTAAAGCAATGGGAGCCGACGTTGCGCTCCGACGGAGCGCCTAACTTGAAAGGTGAGCGGAAGGCTATAGACATGTTGCCCCGCTGGGGCAAACCGACGATATCTGTTGCACTTCCAACCTGAATTCGCGAATCACAAATGAGAAAGGGAAAACCTTCGGGGTGCATTGTTGAATCTCTCACAGGTCAGGAAGGGGGCATGCCCCGCCGTTTTCATACTCAGTACTCAGAACTCAGTACTCAGCACTCAGGACTCTGAATACCCATTTACCATTCGCCGTTTACGATTTACCATCCCCCCATGGTCCTAACCATTTCCCGCTTCCTACAAGTATTTCTGACTGGTCTGTACACGGGTCTTCTATTTGCCGACCGCATTGGCGTCACCCCAATCAGGCCCAAGTTGCCGCCGGCGGCATTCGTGCTGTTTCAGCAGGAGCTACATCTGAAGTTTGGCAAACTCATGCCCGTGTTGCTCGCTGGTAGTTTGCTGGCGGGAATTGTTTCCCTCGTGCTGCAGAGACGGCGGTACAACAGCCGGGAGTTTTTGTTCACAACTATTGCGACACTCTGCACCGTTGGCGTGATCGTGATGACGCGCCTCATCAACGTTCCCATCAACGAAACACTAATGACGTGGCAAGCCGCATCACCACCTGAAAACGTGATGCAACTCTGGGCACCCTGGGAAGGCAGTCACACCATTCGCACCGTGATTGCTGCGCTCGGTTTCGCCAGCCTCGCTTACGCCACCACGACGCGAGAAGGCAGATCTATCGACCCATTCTCCTGATCGCCGTAGGCCGCTCACCTTTGAATATCTCTCAGGTCAGGAAGGGGGCATGCCCCCGCTTAAACCGAGGGCCGGAATCAACCGCACTCTCTGCCAATGAAAACTGAGAAATGACAAATGAGATATGGAAAATGTTTGGCGTTCAACTTTGATTGTCTCTCAGGTCAGGAACAGGGCATGCCCCCGCTCGAATCCATTGACTTCCACACACAGTTGTAATAAAAACCCTCGTCCGTTCCCTCCAAAAACATCCCTCGGATAAAAACGTTCTTCGCGGGCATCATGCGTTACCTACTTCTGTCGTTGCTTCTTCTTTGTCTACTCGTTTGCCCTGCGTGCAAGCGCCGTCCTCGTTCGCTCGAAGCCATCGATACAATTGACCGGCGCACAAACCTGACGATCAGTCCTCCCATTAGCCGCGACCTCGCCCAGATACGCGAGCGAGGCAGCCTCGTAGTGCTGGCTCCCTACAATTCGACGACGTATTTCATTTATCAGGGTGAACCACTCGGTTACGAGTACGAGCTGCTGCGCGCCTTTGCGAAAGATCTTGGGGTCCCTCTGAAAATGATCGTGGTCGCCGATCCCAAGAGTCTTTTTCCTTTGCTCAACAGCGGCGACGGTGATATTGCTGCGGGGCGACTCGTTCCGTCGGTAGATCCGACTACCGAACTGCAGAACTCGACACCCGTGGCATTCACCCGCGCTCTTTACCGAACAGAGCCTGCGCTCGTGCAACAGCAGCAGGCGCCGTCGACCGCAGGCGAAGGCGCGGAAAAGGCGCTCGAGCCCGGGCCGGCAAATCCATTGCCTGAAGTCGACATTGACGCGCGGCTGGTGACACAACCGGCGCAACTTGCCGGGCGCACCGTCAGTCTCCCTGAGAAATCACAATATCGTCGCACCCTCGTCGAGTTGTCTGATGAAATCTCCGGAGACATTCATGTTGTCGAAATGGGTGAGAAAGTTTATGACGAAGCCCTGGCGCAGAAGGTCGCACGCGGTGAAGTGCAATTCACTGTGATGCAAAAGAATCTCGCCGACCTGAAGGAAGCCGAGTTCAAAAACCTGAAGGTGCGGCCGATCCTCGGCCAGTCTCACAGCGTGTCATGGGCTGTGCGAAAAAACTCGCCAGAGTTGATGAAGGAACTCAACCGCTGGATCGAGGAAAAGAAGAACGGAACATTTTTTGATTCGCTTTATCAAAAGTATTTCATCGATCGCCGCCGTTACCTGGAGCGCGTGCAGAGCGAATATTTAACTTCGAAAACCGGCAAGCTTTGCGAATTTGATGAGTTGATCAAGCAGTATGCCGGTGAGTTGAATTGGGACTGGCGGCTGCTGGCCTCGCAGGCGTTTCAAGAGTCGCGGTTCAAACCTGCGGCGCGTTCGTGGGCGGGCGCGACGGGATTGTTGCAGCTTATGCCGGCAACGGCGCGCGAATTTGGTGTCACCAACGCACTCGACCCAACCGACAATGTTCAAGGTGCAGTTAAGTTTTTGAAATGGTTGCAGCGCTACTGGGAGAAACGTGTGCCGGATGAGGGCGAGCGGCTCAAGTTTATTCTTGCTTCATACAACTGCGGCGCGGGTCACGTCGAAGACGCGCAACGATTGACGGAGAAGTATGGTGGCGATCCGCAGAAGTGGGACGACGTTTCTTACTGGCTGCTGCAAAAATCCACTCAACAGTATTCATCTGATCCGGTCGTGAAGTTCGGCTTCTGTCGCGGCCTCGAACCGGTCAACTATGTCACCAACATCCTCGAACGCTTCGATCACTATAAGCAGTTTGTAGTGACGGAAAATAGTTAACAGTAAACAGCAGACAGCAATCAGCAAACAGTAACCAAGCCTTGTAACGCAAACTGTTAGTTTGCGAACCGCCCACAGATCTGCTCTTCGCAGCCTCACAGCTCAGGAAGCCGGTCCCAATGAGCCAATGGTGGATTCCAGTCTGAAGTGCAACGTGCGAATTAGGAATTTGAATACGCCGAAGGCGTTCAAGTAACTTAGCCCGGGGTAGAGCGCGAAGCGCGACACCCCGGGGAACGATGCTCTTAAAAGATCTCACCCTGAAAGGGTGGAATAGAGGCGCCACGCAATCAACCCTTTCAGGGTGCGTGAATCGGTGGGTCTTCTCATCCCGGCGTGTTACGCCGGGCTAAGTTATTTATCGCCTTCGGCGAAACACTGTTGGCCAGCAAATAGCTAAGCGCTTCTGTCGCTTCCAAATTGAAACCGTGAATGAGAATGACAAATGGAAAATGTTTAAGGCCTCACATCTGGATTAACCCACTCCCAAAACAAAATGGCCCAGAGCTAGAGTGCCCTGGGCCACTTACGATTCTCCGCATCGACCTGTCTCGTTAAGTAATCTTCAAAACACTGAGCAGGTGATTCAGTCGGAAAAGCTTGCGGCCGAAACGCGCGTGCCTTTTCCTTCTGGGTTGCTCGCTCCTCGAGCTCTGACTACTTACGGCCGCCAATCGCGCCCACCAATGCGACTCGCTAAGGATTGGCGTCGGACCTGGAACTGTTCGAACCACTTCCCCTACTCCTTGAATTAATGATTGGCGTTCTTGTTTGAATTCCGGTTTCCGTTGTTAGTGTTAGTCGATGTCACACCGGCCGTGTTGTTATTTCCGTTATTGTTCTGCAACACGCCGGTATTGGATGGCACTGACCGATCATTAGCATTGCCCGGAATGTTCGCATTGGCATCGACGACGCCGTCGCGTCGAGCGGCGTTGCTGTTGTTGGCGTTGGTTGTGTTATTAGCGTTATCGGTTGAGCTGCAGCCGGTTAAGGCTGCAGCCACCACGACCACTAATGCAAGCGCTTGAATGCGTCGCATAGTTTAGGTTCCCTCCCCAGTTCGTAACTCGTTAATGACCTTTAATGACTTAGCGGTAGAGCGATTCAGCGCGGTTCTTGCGCCATTCGCTCTCGAAATAATCGGCGTCTTCCGTGTTGCGAGGATTCACGCCCATCACGATGCCACCGTCGCGGATGCCCTGCTCATAATGCTTGGCATGCTCCTCCGGAATGCCGTGGCCCACGAGCGCGCCGATCAACCCACCGGTTAAGGCGCCGCCACCGCCGCCCGCCAAAGCGGCCGCGATTGGACCTGCAATCAATAATCCTATACCGGGCAACGCGAGAGTAGTTCCAATCGCCGCAATCGCTGCGAGGGTTGCGCCCACGCCGCCGCCAATCGCCGCGCCTTTGCCGGCGCCTTCCCAGGCCTTTGTGCCCAGCTCGCTATCGTCGTCAGTGAAATATTTCTTGCGCGTATCGTCCGACATCATGAGGTTCACATCATCCTGGCCGTAGCCACGACTATTCAGTGAACGATATGCCTCTTCAGCACTCTCTCTGTCTCGGAAGAGACCTGTCAGCATGCGATTCTCTCGTCTGGTTGCTGTTGCATTTGAAGTGTCCGTATTGAAATCTCCCATTGCTCGCTCCTTTTGTTATGTAAGACTGGTTATTAATCACGCTGGAAGCACGTCCTGCTTCGAGCGCACAGTTCCGTGATATTCGTGCGTTGATTAGGCACTCATCACAACGTAATTACTGACGCGGGCAGAGCGTAGCAATGACCATACCATCGCGGGTTCGCTGGCTAATTCAATAACGAACTTCGACTGTTTGTATTGCACGTTCGTACTTCGTCTGCGTGCGACGATGAAGGTGCAGAGGAGTCTGACCTTCCTGGATTTTGTTGAATTAGCGCGGAGTTCTGCAGAATTACCAGAGACTTTTCTCAAACTGACTGAAGCCTGTGAGAACTGATTAGGTGATGCGATCGAGCATCGATATTTGCGATCGAAAGAGATCTCTTTTTGTTGCTCAGACAAGCGGACGGCTGTTTAGGAAGCCTGCGACAAGCTGCGATTGAGACGCCTCACCGACCAACGTGATACGAAATTGATACAGACACCCATCTGAAATGTTTCTCAGTTGGAACTCCAGGTTCAACTTCGACTGCCTCCAGGTCAGCAAGAGGAGATCGCGCGTCTTAGGAAGGCAGTCTGAAATGACCGAATAGTGAATTCTAGTTCGAACTGCAATTTCGACGCGCGTTGGCTCGCGTTAACGTCGTGGGCGGAAGAATACAGAAACCGGGAGCGAACCGGGGTCCCCGCGCGGGCTGCCTGCGTGGGGTGGTGGTAGCGACCGGTTCAACTGGGATGGCTGCCAGCTTGGTCATTGGGGTCGTCCAAGTTCTTGTATCGCAGGGAGAAGCAATTGACTTTATGAACACGCAAGGGCCATAAGTCGACGGTGAAGGACGGTGCTTCATCATTTCTCATTTTTCATTGCTGGTTCAAATTGGAAGTGCAACGGCTTTGATGTGCGACATCGTGGGTCGGCGAAAACAGAACCGGGAGCGGTAGCGACCGGGTTCGTGCTCGGATGCGACTCGTGCTTAGTTCAATAGCGCCAGAAGGTGACAAAAGGAAAATGTCTGGTTCAGTACCCCCCTCGGTAGCGTCGTGACGCTCCTTAAATGCCTCTCACGTTAGGAAGTGGGGTCTGCCCCCGCTCTTCGACCGCCGGAGTATGCGCGCCGAGTAGGTCTGAAAATGACCCAATGAGAAATGACAAATCAGTACTGTCCGGTTAAACGATCTTGAATTCGCGCTAAGCGAATAGAAGTGAATGACTTAAATACTATGATGAGTGGAAACGATTTGAATTCAAGTCTGGGAATTTTCTGGCCTACCCTTCGAAGATCAATTTCGAAGGAGAGTCCACTTGAATCAAGGTCGCACCGTCTTCGCACAACTCATCAGCTTTCTTTCACACAAGAGATTCGATCGCTGCGTGGCCCGCTATGGGGGCAACAAGAGTGTTCGTTCCTTCTCTTGTTGGGATCAATTTCTGACCATGGCTTTCGCGCAACTTACTTATCGCGAAAGCCTGCGCGACATCGAAGTCTGTCTCGCCGCCCAGCAGCACAAGCTCTATCACGCCGGCTTCAGTGGACCAGTCAAACGGGCTACGCTGGCCGATGCCAACGAGACTCGCGACTGGCGTATCTATCGCGACTTCGCCCAAAGTCTGATCCGGATAGCACGGCCACTCTATGCTCATTCAGAGTTGGGACTGGAACTAGACGCCACCGCCTACGCCTTCGACGCCACTACCATAGACTTGTGTCTCTCGCTCTTCCCCTGGGCCAAATTCAGAAAACACAAGGGCGCGATCAAGTTACACACATTGCTGGAGATTCACAGCGCTATTCCCGTATTTATCGCTATTACCGCGGGGAATGTCCACGAGGTCAACCTCCTCGACGAACTCATACTAGAACGCGGCTCGTTCATCATCTTGGATCGCGGCTTCCTCGACTTCCAGCGGCTTTGCCGATTGCAAACGGAGCTCGCGTTCTTTGTCATTCGCACCAAAAGCAATCTGCGCTTTCGCCGTCGCTACTCCCATCCGCACGACCGCGCTACTGGGGTGCGCAGCGATCAAACCATTGTCCTGACTGGTCCATTAACATCAACGCTTTATCCCATCGCTTTGCGCCGAGTTCATTATTACTCAGCCGAAACCGACCAGCGACTAGTGCTGCTAACCAACAACTTTTCTATCCCAGCGTTGACGGTCGCCGCTCTCTATCGCTATCGCTGGCAAATAGAACTCTTCTTCAAATGGATCAAACAGCATCTTCGTAAAATGTTTCTGTTCAGACAACAGGCGTCAGCGAGTGGGTCGCCGCACTGTTTATGTGCTCGTTGCCTCGTCAGGAAGCGCTTGGGCGTGTGCACGCTCGCACTTTGTTTCAGACTCCTGAGTCTCTCCATTTTCGACAAAACCCCCATTTTAAGCTTGCTTCAGCAATCTCAGGTTCAATCTTGGGATGTGTTCAGGTGTTAACAGTTGCAACTATTGGGTGTCTAAAATGACAGTACCGATGAGAAATGACAAATGAGAAATGGAAAATGATTCTGTCAGTACCCCTCACGTTAGCGTCTAGCTACGCACGCATCTGCGTCTTTCCCTGCACGATATGAGAGCGGCCCAAACGCTATTAGCCAATTAACCCCTGCAAATACACCTTCCCGCTATTGGCCACATAGTTGCAATTGTTCTCTGCAAGGGAGACATTTATTACATGAAAAAATTTGGAAAAGGGATTAGCGGGGCTCTTTTGTCGCTCGCATTTGTTTTTGGAATAGTTGCGACGACAAGCAGCGTTCAGGCGCAGGATCGCAATGATGACGGATATTATCAACGTGGTCATCGCAACGATGATCGCAACGACCGCAAGCGAGAGATGAAACGGCGCCGGAAGCAGGCCCGCCGCGATGCTCGTCGTGACGACCAGGGCGACTGGAGACGCGATCGCAACCGTAATGACGGCGTTTATCGCGACAATGGCGTCTACAACGATGGACGTTATGGTCGCAATGGCGGCTACGGCAATAATGGTGGATACAATCAGGTAGAACTCGATCGCGGTTACCAGCAGGGTTTGCAGACGGGCGCGAGTGATGGCCAGCGCAATCAGAGTTACGACCCGCAGCGATCGCGACACTTCAAGAACGCCTCAACACAGGCATTTCGTGAAGGCTTTGTCCGCGGCTACGACCAGGGCTATCGCCAGTATGCCGGCAACAACAACCAACGTAACAGCAGCGGCGGTTTGGGCGACATTCTCGGCGGCATCCTCGGCCGACCGTAAACCGGAAGTCAAAGGTCAGCAATCGGAGATCAGAGATAACTGGCTCCAGAGGTTATAGTTCATAAGTCAGAGGTAACCTGAACCGGAGGTCAGAGATCAGAGTTCAGAAGTCATAGGTGCCTGAACCAAAAAGCCTGAGGTATGAGTTCAGAGGTCTGAGTTCAGAGCTAACCCGGAACTCCTTAAACCAACAACTAATAGAAAACTTTGAATGCCGCGATTTAACGTCGCGGCATTTTTGTTGTAACGCAAACTGTTTAGTTTGCGTCACGGGATCGCAGCAACCAAACCATTGGCGATTTTTCCGTTTTTGAGATCTGAGATCTCTAATTTCAAATGCGGGAGGGTGAGCCCGGGGGATCACACACTCACACAGCATTTTCCCCGACCCTCGATGCATCAGCGTTTCTTCGTAAAGCAAACTGTTAATTTAGGATTTATTTCGTCGCGCGCAGCGCGTTTCAATTTTCGTCGCGCGCGCAGCGCGTCCAAATTGAGCGCCGTCAGGCGCGTCATATTAATAGCCCCGGGCGTAAGCCCGGGGGATCACATTCACACAACATTTTCGCCGACCCTCGATGGGTCGGCGTTTCTTCGTAACGCAAACTGTTAATTTAGGATTTATTTCGTCGCGCGTGCAGCGCGTTTCAATTTTCGTCGCGCGCGCAGCGCGTCCAAATTGAGCGCCGTCAGGCGCGTCATATTAATAGCCCCGGGCGTAAGCCCGGGGATCACACATTCACACAACATTTTCGCCGACCCTCGATGGGTCGGCGTTTCTTCGTAACGCAAACTGTTAATTTAGGATTTATTTCGTCGCGCGTGCAGCGCGTTTCAATTTTCGTCGCGCGCGCAGCGCTCCAAATTGAGCGCCGTAGGCGCGTCATATTAATAGCCCCGGGCGTAAGCCCGGGGATCACAAGCAACACAACATTTTCGCCGACCCTCGATGGGTCGGCGTTTCCGCTTCTTGAGATCTCAGATCTCTAATTTCAAATGCCTTAGGCGCCACCGGGACCAGTGCAACTGAAAACATTACTCCGGATAGCCGTCAGCTCCTCTCCTGCTGATTGCTGTTTGCTGTCTGCTGTTTACCGTCTGAGTGAGCATCAGACCCGCAATGTACAGTCCCAGCGCAAAGAACGATATGTAGCCCGTAGCGGGTGCAAACGCCGGCGCATCGAGAGTGCCGAGAGAAACCCCCTGCACAAGTGCGCCGGTCAGGCGCTTAAGCCAGCCACCGTCGGGCGCGTAAAGACTCGCCAGCAGCATGTGCTTCAGCACGAACGCTGTTCCAAACAGTACGACCAGGCTGCGTAGCAAACGCCGCGCATCGAAGGATGAAAACTGATTGTTCCACAACGTCCAGAGAAAAAAGAATGAAAATAGCCAGTGCAGTAAACCACGTTCAGGTATCACCGAATTAAACGCCTGCGCCGATGCGAAAAAGAGCGTGATGAGCACCCAGATGTGAGCTACGTTGGTGAACGGTGGATTACTCCCGGCAATCCACAAACGCCACTCAATCAAACCGCCGCGCACAAATAACAGCATCAGCAAAACGGCAAGAACGAGCGTAATGAGTGGCGGCGGGAAAAATATGAAAGCATGATCATCGGCGCTGACACGTAAACCACCGAGCAACACCACCGTCAGAAAAATGAACGGCAACACCACGTAAGTGACCAGAACCCGGTTCTTCGCCTGCTGAACGCTGCTCGCTTGCTGAACGCTGCTCGCTTGCTCAACGCTAATCGCCTGCTGAACGCTGCTCGCTTGCTGATGCTGGTCGCTTGCTGAGTGCTAATTTCCGATTGCTGATTGTTTTTACTCATTCGTGTGCTCATCACTTCATCCTCATTCTCTGGCACTGATCCTTTCTTCGACGATGACAAATGAGAAATCAGAAATGACAAATGGAAAATGATCCCCTTCTGCTGCCTCCCGCCTCCTGCTTCCTGCTTCCTGCCCACTGCCTCCTGCTGTCTGCCGTTTGCTGTCTGCTGTCTGCTGTTTGCTGTGCTGTTTGCTGTTTGCTGTTTGCCGTTTGCTGTTTGCTGTCTGCTGTTTGCTGTGCTGTTTGCTGTTTGCTGTCTGCTGTTTGCTGTGCTGTTTGCTGTTTGCTGTCTGCTGTTTGCTGTGCTGTTTGCTGTTTGCTGTCTGCTGTTTGCTGTGCTGTTTGCTGTTTGCTGTCTGCTGTTTGCTGTTCACTCCTTCGCTTGCCCATCACTTCATCACTCATTTCTCCGGCACTGCTCTTTTCTTTCGACGATGACAAATGAGAAATCAGAAATGACAAATGGAAAATGATCCCCTTCTGCTGCCTCCCGCCCCCTGCTTCCTGCTTCCTGCTTCCTGCGACCGCCCACTGCCTCCTGCTGTCTGCTGTTTGCTGTCTGCCGTTTGCTGTTTGCTGTCTGCCGTTTGCTGTCTGCTGTTTACTCATTCGCTTGCCCATCACTTCATCACTCATTTCTCCGGCACTGCTCTTTCCTTTCGAAGATGACAAATGAGAAATCAGAAATGACAAATGGAAAATGATCCCTTCTGCTGCTTCCTGCTCCCCCCTCACTTCCGCTGACGCATCGCCTCAATCGGATTGAGATCGCTAAGGCTTCGTTCAAGACCTTGTTCCAGTTCGGCCTTCAACTCCGCGGCCGTATGCATCTGCAAGTTTTCATCTTCAACCGCGAGCGTTACGGGCGAGAGTGCGATAGCACGATTGACTGCGTCGAGACCCTGTTTGAATAAACCCTGATCGTAGTAAACGCGCCCCCAACCTTCGCGATAGAAGGAGTAGGCGATGTAAAACTGCGTCTTTGGATCGGTTTGCGCCGGATCGGCGCGCTGCCATTCATCGCGCGCGGCGCGAAACTGATCGCGACGAAAGAGTGCGAGTGCCGCATCAAACTTCGCCTGGTCCACCTGGTAAGTGCCAGTAGCCACCTGCGCGCCGGTCGTTACTTCCCGGAAGCTTCGCGGCTCCGTTGCATACAACCAAACAATCGCCACCGCGTAAACGACACTAAGCGTCAACCCAACCATTTGAATTATTTTCTGCCGCATTCCTCAACAACCTTACTACATTCTTCTGCCGAGAGCTGCGCTGTGATGAAGTCAGTACCATCCGCGGTAGCGGATGGGTCACGTAACGCAAACTGTTAGTTTGCGTCTTTGGAGTGCGGCGGCTTGACGCCGCTTTGGTTCAAACCCTCTCAGCACTCAGTACTCAATTCAGAATACCTCTCAGGCCAGGAAGAGGACTTGCCCCCGCTCTTCCAACGCCCGTCCCCCTGAAATGTTTTATTATCCACGCATGCTGAATCTTCTTCTTCCAACATTAGTACTCTTATCAACCTCCCACTTCCCCCAATCACCACTAAAACCTTGCACCCTTCCCAACATCAACGAACAACTCCTCTGCGGCAAGCTCACCGTTTACGAGAACCGCGAAACTCGCAAAGGCCGCAAGATTGATCTCAACGTCGTCGTGCTTCCCGCACTCGAACAACAAAACAAACAACCGCCACTGTTTGATCTTGCCGGTGGTCCCGGCGTCGGCGCCACGATTTCCGCAGCGTTCTACGCCACACAGGGCCGCGCCATCCGACGCAATCGCGACGTTGTCCTGGTTGATCAGAGAGGCACTGGCGGGTCGAATCTTTTGCAGTGCGACCGAAGCGGGAAGAAACCACTCGATGAAATGTATCCCGTAAACTATGTCACCGAATGCCGGAAGCAACTTGAACGCATCGCCGATCTCACGCAGTACACCACACCGATTGCAATGGACGATCTGGATGATGTGCGTGCCTGGCTAGGTTACGACCAGATCAATCTCATCGGCACCTCATATGGGACGCGCGCGGCTCTCGTTTATTTGCGCCAACAACCCGAACGCGTGCGCAGCATTATTTTGATGGGAGTGGCGCCGACTAACACGAAGTTGCCGATGTTTCACACGCGCAACGCGATGCGCGCAATCGAGTTGTTGTTTAGTCAGTGCGCCGCAGACGCCGATTGCAATACCGCGTATCCTCGTCTACGTCAGACTTTTGAAGACGTACTTGCGAAGCTGCAGAAGAGTCCGATGCGAGTCAAATATAATGTCGCATCTTTGGAAGCGAATGGATCGATTGCAAACAACTTAACCGAAGTTGAGATCGTCATGACGTGTTCGCGGAAGAGATACGCAGTCAGTTGTACTCGACGGGCGCGCGCGGCGTGTGCCGTTCATCATTAACGAAGCCGCGAAGGGACACTTCGTGCCGTTTCTCAAAGTTGCTTTGCCCGACAATCCAATGTCCAAGTCCAGCAATCTGATCGCGGACGGCATGTATTTGTCCGTGACGTGCGCGGAAGATGTGCCATTCATAGACACGCGCGAAGCTGAGCGCATAAACAAGGGAACGCTGTTTGGAAATTACCGCGTGCGGCAGCAGGTGCGTGCGTGCCAGAACTGGCCCAGGGGAAGCTTGCCTAAAAATTATGAGAAAGGTGTGAGCGGAACTGTACCGGTGTTGATTGTCTCCGGCCACATGGATCCTGTGACTGGTCCGGATTGGGCCACTCAGGTCGCAGCGCTTTTGCCGAAGAGTAAACTCTGGACCATCGATCACCAGGCCCACGGGCCAACCGGTCTCGCGAACGTCAGCTGCATAGATAGTGTGATGCGACAATTTTTGGACGATCCGAATCCCGCGAAACTCGACACTTCCTGCAGCGCCCAAATGCTCCCGCCGCCGTTCTACATCGATCGCTGAATAGTGGCACGGGCATCCGACCCGCACTCTAATTTCCGCCGCGGACAGCGCGGTCTACTCAAAGCGCCGTATGCACGCAAATATTTTGTCAACTTGATCCTCGATGCAAATATCCTTGTATTTCGGTTTGACAGTATTTACACTCAATCGTTATCATGCAGCCGTGAGTGGGACCCAAGGGTTCGACTTCTAGGGTAAGCGGCAAGCTGAGGATAAGGCCGGTTGAGACAAAGCTCTCGACCACACAAAGGCCAAAAAGCTGATCGTACCAAGTCGATGCTCCACGGGTTTCCCGTTGGGGCCTTTTTTGTTTTCGGGCCACTTGCAGAGTAGATGGGATCCAACGGCACCATCGTTTTCTGATAACTCCGCTTTCACGTGCATCGTGAGAGCCCAGAACAGGAGCTTAAAGCATGTCTAATCTCAATTCCAACGCGACCCAGGTCGCGTCCACGAACTTACCTTTGACCTTCAGATTTCCAATCCCGCGCACTGCTCAACGAAATAGCACGACGCTACGATTCAACGGAGCGCATTCTGATGGAATTCATCGACAATGCGCTTGACGATGCTGAAGCACTCTTTCGTGCGAATGCAGAGACCTACCCGTTCCAGACACGCATCGCAGTCACAGTGGATCTTCGCAACAGCTTGATAACAGTAACTGACAATTGCCGCGGTATGCGGCAGAAACGCTGGAGCGCATCGTGCAGAACGTTGGGGAATCCCAGAAGAAGGGAATTACATGGGTTAATGGGCAATTCGGGTTTGGTGTCCACGCTTTTCGCGCGGCAGCAGAGAGTATTACGTTTCGCACTAAGCACACTGACGGGCAGCACATCGAGTTGCAGCTTAGCCGGGACCAGCATCGAGGCATCAAACGACCATGGGTGAATCCCGAGCCCTTCCTTACCGATACCGGTACTGGCACGAGCGTAACGATTGGCCCTATTGAAGAAGAGTGGTTCGAAACAGTCAGTGCTGAATCCATAAAGAAGGAGATTGAACGGCACTTTGAGCGCCTGCTGGCCCGACCAAATCTCCTGATCACCGTTCGGGAAGCTGGCGGTCCGATACTCAACTGTGAGCCGTTCGATTACTCCCAACTCGCTGGAGAGGATTTTCAGCGCGGCCTCGAACTTGAACTAAACGGACGCATCTATCCTGTCGAAGTGCGACTCAAGGTCTCTGACATCGAGGTACCAGGCAGGGGAGCCCGTTTCTTTGCTCGCGGAAGACGGATAAATGAAGTTTCGGAGATCAGTTTTCATCCGTAGATCAGCACACCGGACGAGTACTTGGGGCCATCCACATTTGTTGGGCTACATTGAGGTGGGAGAAATTGTGCAGCCTGTCATCACTCGCGACGACTTTCGACAGACTAAGGGTCGCAGCACACTTTACGACGCGATTCTGGCTCTTGAACCAGATATCAAGGAGTCGCTTAACCGCGTCAATGACGCTCATCGCGATAGTACTTTGAATCGCTTAGAGGATTTGTTGCGTGAGGTTCTTGACCAACTCTCGCGAGAAGATAAGCTGCGCTTGCGTTCGGAGATGACTCCTGGTCACGAAAGAGGCGTACTCACGGATGGGGGCGGGCCTGAAGGTGGTGTTGATGGCGGTCCGCACCGTGAATCGTCCGAATCAGCGGGTGGCAGGTCGGGTGAGGGCGGAGGCCACAGCGTCATCGACGATCCTGCGCTCGACGATGGTGCCAGACGCAAGCGCTCTGGCTTCGATATTAAGTTTGGAAATTTTCCGCCTGATGCGGGAGGACAGCTTCGACGATCGCGATTAGTCGACGGCATCATCTATATCAATACGGCTCATTCCGATTTTCAAGGCCGCATGATTTACAGCCGTCAAGGCCGTCCGCGATTCAACGACCGTCTGGGGGCCTATCTTGCAGCGACCGTCTCAATTCACTATAAGGATCAGTTTTATCAGCGATACGGCAGGCAGCCCGAACGCCGGGATCAAATGTTTGACGAACAGGTTGAGTTCATGTGTCGCCTTGAAGCAGCCCTTCGTCCGCATCTTCCCTCGTTGCTCCAAGAGTTCAACGGCGAAGAGAGAGAGGAGGAGTTCATCAGTGAGTAAAGCTGAACTGTCGGATTTCAAGAATATCAAGTTGGGGCCTCTGATTGAGAAACTCGGGCCTTTGAATAATAAATGGCGGGGGAGTGCGCCTAGCGAGAAGGTGTTGACGCTTTGGGCCATGGGGGATGTATTGCTCATGGCCCTTCCCAAACCATCAGACTCGGTATTGTGGGAAATCCAGAGACGAAGCTACATAACGCGTGTCGTTCTCCGTTATGCACTCATTGTGCGGCGCTCGTGGCCAATTCGTGCTGATTTGGAAGAATTGGTCGCGGGTCTGCTGAGCTACACGGTATTTAGGGAGGCCCTTCCATTTCTAAAAGGAAAGCGCGAGGGCATCGACGATGCAACGTATCAGAGAGTTCTGGGTTTCTTGCGCAACGCTAACACAAAGATCTCCATACAGCACCTCAAGAATCTAAAATCGCAGACTATCGGTCGCAAACATAAGAAAGGCGTAAGCGTCAACGCCGTGCGAGACCCAGCTCTGAAATTCAGTCAGGCGCTCGACAGACTCGAATTGGAGGTTGTTAACGGTGCGAGAACGGGCTTCAGTGAAACGCCACAGACCCTAGCACTGCTGAGTAGCTGGGCAGTCGCTATCGCGACTCGTGAAGTTGCAGACAACTTCAGGCCATTGCCAATCCGAGACGAGGTTCTATCAGAACTTGCCGAACCGTTAGTCTCTGCTATTCGCAGAGGACCAGCAGCGACCGCCGCTTTTCGGAAGATCGTAGGGCCTAACCGCCTGATGGATGCAGCCGACCTCTTAAATTCGGGTCGGAGCGAGCAGGAGTTGAATCACTGGAGACGGCGCCGTTCCCTGTCAGCTGGCGTCAACGCTGAAAGATTGGTGGTGAACTGATGAGTGCAAATGCGAAAAAACTCGATAACAGTCCAAACGCTCGAAAACTATTAGACTCGCTACGATATTTGGGCTACGACAACATGTACGCCATTAGTGATCTTGTTGATAATTCAATTGATGCCGGGGCACGAACCATCAAAATTACGATCGAGGGTGCCGGGAAGG
This sequence comes from Pyrinomonadaceae bacterium, assembly GCA_963730985.1. Classification (GTDB taxonomy): domain Bacteria; phylum Acidobacteriota; class Blastocatellia; order Pyrinomonadales; family Pyrinomonadaceae; genus PSRF01. The sequence continues at coordinate 616,570 of CAVSTX010000001.1, read as the reverse complement.
GCGATTGGATCATTCAGCTTGCCGACGACGGGAACGGTATGACTGAGCCGGTGCTTGACCAAGCCTCACGGTTAGGCAGTGAAACGGAACGGAACCCTGCAACTGATCTCGGCCGCTTCGGAATGGGGTTGGTTACTGCCAGTCTCAGCTTAGGACGTCGCCTTACGATCATAACGCGGGCCGAAAATGGTGAGTTACTGACTAACATCACCGATGTAGATCACATGTCCGAAGCGAATCGGTTTGTGAAGGAATATTTTGGCCCTGCCAGGGATGACGAGAGGGAGATCTTTGAAGATGCACTTGGCGAAGCGGTGACGGGGACTGTTGTTCGAATCACAAAAGCTGATGGCTTCAAGCGAAAGTTCATCAAAGCGTTTGAAACTAACTTAGCTAAGCATCTCGGGCGCGTCTACCGCATGTTTATCCGAGCCAGCAGTAAGCAAGCCGGCGGAGAGGCCGCCGGTTGCAAACTCTACATCAACGATATTGAAGTCGCAGTCAACGACCCGCTATGGCTTGATCACGACGGTACGGAAGTTTATAGCGACGAAACATACGACCTAAGCTACGTCAACGCTGAGGGGCAAGACATACAGGACACAGTTCAGATTCGCCTTGTGATTCTGCCTGATCACGGCAGCCGAAAACTCAACGAAAAAGCCGGGTACAACATCAAGAGAATGGGCTTTTATGTTCTGCGAAATAACCGAGAGATAGCGGAAGCCCAACTTCTAAATCTGGCTTCCCTTAGTCGGCATCCTGATTTCTTTCGGTTTCGTGGTGAGTTATTTGTTACCGGCCGGTTGGATGAGGCGCTTGGGATTGAGTTCACCAAGCGTGATGTCAAACCGATTCAAAGCATTTCTGATCAGATTGACACGCTTGTAGGCGGCAACATCAAGTCAGTGCGGACAAGATTAAAGAAGAAGGCCATTAAGGCGGAAACCGAAACACTTGATCACTCAAGTTCCGAGCGGTTAATAGATAGCAAAGCCGCTTTGCTTATCAAGCCATCTCCCGGCAGCACTGCTGAACCGCGGACCGAGGATTCGCAAGTCGCTAACGGCAACCCAACCCGACTCGGCACAGTGAAGTTCAGACCTGCCAATTTTGGTCGTGAGGGTCCGCTTTACGCTGGTGAGCAGCGCGGGCGGACAACTTTCGTCGACTGGAACATCGACCATCCCTTTTATGAGCGATTCGTTCTCGCGAATCGTGACAATAAGGAAGCTCTAAATGCGGTCGACGCTATGATTTTTTCCATGGCAGCAGCAGAACTTAAGGTTTTCGACGACGACAACCGCGAGTTTGTGGATACTTGGAAGGCAATATTCAGCTCGAACCTTCGGACACTCCTTTCTTAGACAACCGGGCAGGCTCAGCGATCTAGAACTTTTCGCACTTGCAAATCATGAAACTATTTGCTAACGAGCTAAAAATCTACAACAAGGAGTTCACTCTAAGCCCTAAGCAACTTCGTACGTTTTCGACGACCGCAAAGCTGGATTGGCAGAGAGTTAAGTTCACACCTGGCAATCATTCGTCTGTACCAGTGGCACGGGGCATATATGCTTTCGTTGTCGAACATAATGTCTCGCAACTGCCGCCTCATGGCTATGTGATGTACGTTGGAATTACTGGTGATACTGGTAAGCATAATTTACGACGAAGATACGGGAACTACTTACGGGACAAACGAGTGAATAAACGAGCTGCTATCTACTATATGCTCAACAACTGGGCGGCAAGTATGTACTTCCACTACGCAGTGGTGCCCGATAAACGCTACAAGCTAGCTTCACTTGAGACAAAAATGACCGATGCGTTAATTCCTCCGTACAACTTCAAAGACTTTTCGGCTCAAATTCGAAAGGCAAAAAAGGCATTTTAGACCATGCGAAAACTATTCATTCCTGCGTTACGCGGCGTCTTCGGAGATTGGGTCTACTATTCCTGTCTGATGCCTGCGGAGGTTGTAGCTAAGCAAATCAGTTTTGCGAAAGAACTGCATAAAAGTAAGAAGCTGTCTGAGCTTATCCAGAGAGAAATAAAGAAAAAGCGCGGCATAGAAATAGCGCAATACTTACTTACTCAGAAAGAAAAGTTCTTTAACTCGTTGGTGGTTGCCGTGTACGGAGGAAGCCCCGACTGGTTTGAATTTGGCATTAAGTCAGAGAATAAAGAGGTCTCGGTCGATGACATTCCGGATTATGCCCTCCACAGCTTTGGCTTCATCCATTTTGACGGTGGAGAGAAGCTCTTCGCTGTTGATGGGCAGCATCGGCTGGCAGGAATCAAAAAAGTATTCGAAGAAGGCAAAAGAATTCCAGATGAGATTCCCGTTATCTTGGTTGCTCATATGAGGACAAAGAAAGGCTTGGAGAGAAGCCGAAGGTTATTTACAACGTTAAACAAAACAGCTATACCCGTCTCTAAGGGAGAAAGGATCGCCTTAGATGAAAATGATGTGATGGCTATTACGGTACGCAGGATGGTGGAAGAGAATCCTAAGTTTGATGGCGATAGAATAGCGTATAAGTCGACAAACAACCTGGCAACTAATGATCTGCACAGTCTAACGACAATAGGAAATTTGTACGATGTGCTCAATATACTCTTTTCAAAAATACTGAGTAAGGCCAGCACTAGAGATCTCCAATACAATCGCCCCGATGATGACACCCTTGACGCGTACTACAACTCCACTTGCGACTTCTTTGCCTTGCTTCAAGAAAGCATCCCAGAGTTGAACGCGTACTTCAAAGCAAAGGATTACAGTCGAGTTGTGAAAAAGAATCGCGGGACGTTTGGTGGCAGTGTAGTGTTTAGACCGTTAGGCCTCACGATTTACGCAGAGACAATCCACCGGCTTTCGGCCACTCACAGCCTCATTGATAGTGTTAGACTTGTGGCAAAGATACCAAGGGATTTAGCCAAAGAACCGTTTGCTGATGTTCTCTGGGATAAACGCAAAGGCATAATCATTGGCAAAGGGAGAGTGCTAGCTAGAAGTCTTATGCTCTATATGCTGCGCGTGGATAAAGCATCGGACAAACTTCTCGAGGACTATGCGCTAGCGTTGGATAAGGATCCAGACGAGGTGCGGCTGCCTAAACAAGTATAAGAACCCTCGGAGCGTAAGGTCCGATTAACATTGAAAGACCTGGCGTGACTTTTCTTCGATCCTTACCAGCCGCGCGGGTTGAGAAGTTTTTTTCTTCTTGATGTAGGCTTGGGCGTTTTCGACCGTGTCAAATGTTCTATGCTCGTCTTTCCAGGCACCGAGCTTAATATCAAAAACCTGAACCTTATAAAAAGGAAAGTCTCTTCGACGCTTACGTGATTGCGGCATAAACTAGGCTCCTGAGACGTTTCACGGCGGCAACGAACCGCTCAACAACAAAATCAACATCGGCCTCAGTATTTTCTCGGCCCAATCCAAATCGAACTGAACAATGAGCACGTCCTTCACCATAGCCCAGAGCGAGGATCACATGAGATGGTTCCACCTTGGCAGTGGTGCAAGCAGAACCCGTGGATAAGGCTACGTCATGCTTAAGCTGAACAAGTAGCGAGCGACTCTCGACGCCGGCAACGGCAACGCTGAGGTTGTTGGGTAAGCGCTGGACAGAATGGCCGTTCAATTCAACGCAATCGAGCTCCGATTGAAGTCTTGCCCAAAGGCGGTCTCTGAAATCTCGCACTCGCGACCCTTCAACAGTCATTTCCTTCCTAGCTACCTCAGCAGACTTACCAAGGCCAACTATGCCTGGAAGATTGAGCGTACCAGAGCGCACTCCCCGCTGATGGCCGCCCCCGTGCATCTGAGGCTGAAGCCGTACGCGACGATTACGCTTCCGAACATAGAGTGCACCAATCCCCTGGGGTCCGTATATCTTATGAGCCGACAGCGAAAGCAAATCGATTTCCATTGCGTCTACATCGAGCTCCAAATAACCGGCAGCTTGAGTCGCATCGGTGTGAAAAAGTACCTCACTCTCGCGAGCTATGCGGCCATCTCCGAGACCTCGGCAATAGTACCAATCTCATTGTTTGCCGCCATTACTGATATGAGCACCGTTCCATCAGTAATCGCGCCCCGAATGTCATCCGGATTTAGCAGCCCGTGTTCGTCTACTGGAAGATAGGTTATGTTCCAACCCCGTTCTTCAAGGAACTGACAGGTATCTAGGACGGCCCTATGCTCCGTCACACAAGTAATAATGTGCTTGCCTTTCTTGGCGTATTGTCCTGCTGCTCCAAGGATTGCGAGGTTGTCAGACTCCGTCGCGCCACTAGTGAAGATGATCTCGTCAGGGCGAGCTTTGATCAATCGGGCGACTTGCGCGCGCGCTTCTTCCACGGCTCGGGCTGCTTCGGCTCCATACTCGTGATCAATGCTTGCGGCATTACCAAACTGCTCGTTGAAATATGGGAGCATCGCATCAACCACACGCGGGTCGACCGGTGTGGTCGCATGGTGATCCATGTAAACTGGAAGTCGGGATAGACCATCAGGGATGGATTTCTTGGCTTGTGGGTGCATGCAGACTTGCCCTTAACTGCGCGTCATCAACTAACCTTGACACATCTGCCAAGCTCTTCAAGCGACGAGAGAGTAATAGTACTCCACGGCTGAGATGGGCTTTGAACTGGGGTTCCAATTCGGCTTCGGCCTCAAGCCCGTCTTGTGTTAGCCGTTCCTTTAAGAGAGAGAAGAACAGTAGATCCCACTGGCCGGTCAGCGTGTAGCGGTTGAACTCTCGCCCCTGCCCGTCAGAATAAAGGTCGGGATTTGGAATCTCAGGCTCGGCCAGTGACAGACAGAAGCCTAAGCGACAAAGCAGATTTGGTATCAAACCCGTGCGCGCCTTTAAGGTGCGTAAGGACTGGTCAACCTCCTTGCTAACGTAAATACGATTAAGAGACATAAGCTAATACTTTCGGGTTGGCGCCCTCGGATGTCGCGCTGGCTACCTGGCCCCTGGCTCGTTTTTTTCCTTGGTCGTCTTGTACTTTGGTCTCCTCGCGTCCTTGATCATAGAGTAATCGATAGATCCGAGCGACAAATTGTTCTGATTCCGCCATCAAGGTCCGATTCAGTTCAGAATCCGTAACAAACAATATCACCTGTTCACTCACCTTCGGGAAATAGTCAAACAGCAAACGATGGCGGTGATCCTTGTCCAATCGAGCTAACGGAGTATCCAATACTAGTGGGAGCTGACGGTTACTCACGCTACGTAATGCCCATAGAACAGCCAGCGCGTAGAGCTGCCGTTCACCGGCAGACAACTCACTCAAACTTAGCATCTGTTTCTTAGACCGATGCAGTTGAATGCTAAAGTCAGCGCGATTGATATGCACGGCATCAAGGAGGTGGTCTTTTCTGCAGATACTATTGAATCTGACCACCAACTCTTCCTCGAATTCAGCCAACTTCTGTCGCAATAACGCGTCGCTATATGCCCGCAAGGCTAACTTACTCTTGTCAGCTAGAGCGAGTCGCCGCTCGCTCGCCTGAGCCTTGCTGAGTTTTTCTTCCAGTGTCTGAAGTTTTTTCTGCTCTTGATCGCGCTTGAATTCAAGAACCCCAATTTCCTCGCCGAGCAAGGCTTGTTGCGTGCGCAAGCCGTCCAGGACATTTTCAAGTCTCAAGATTTCAGCGTGAATCGGGGCAATGGCATTCTCATCCGGCACGCGTTGAAGGTCAGCTTTCGTCTTTCGCGCTTCGGTATGCAGGCCTTCAAGTTTGTTACATATTGTCCGAGCCTGTTCCGGTACCGCCTGGAGGACTTGTGAAATCCACCCTTGCAACTGCTGATGTTCTGACTCGGGAAGGTTGAGAACAATCTTCCTCTCCAGAGTCTCGTCTGAAGCTGCGCTTAGTTCCTGAATTAGACGATTAACAAAACTAGTTCGGCTGTTAGCCGACACCTTGATGCCCGACCAGAGCTCGTCCCTGGTAAGCGCTTCTTTTACTTTTGCGACCCGTTGTTCCCATACCAGATCTGCGGTTATCAGTCGCTGCAATTCCAATTCCCGACTCAATCGATTACTGAGCGCTTCGCAAAGTCTTGGGGCAAGGCAGAAAGGGAGCAGGTCGGACATTAAGTAGTGAACCTCGGCGTTTGCCTCCTCAATCTCCTTTTGGATTGTCGTAAGCCGCTCTTCCAGCATTGGACGTCGGGCGCTATAGGTACCGCCTTCAGACGCAAGCAGTCTTTCCTGCGCCCCAAGATCCAATTCGACGGCAGCCTGCTGTTCGATCAATGCTTTTAATTCTGACTGCAGACGCTGGAGTCTCTCGTTGCTTTCCACTTGGGCCGCGTGGCCCTCCAGCACCTCCGTTCGCAGACGTTCGATCGATTTGCCGCTGCCGCCTTGCGTGAGCGTATAGCGTTCCAGGTCGGCAGAGAGGCGAGTTGCGAAATTGATGCCCAGTAAGCGATGAAGGGCACCGCCGATGAAACCATTAGTTTCACCAGCGGCGGCGAATGCATCCATTTGTTCCGCATCGAAAAAACACAGCGGTTCAAGTCCCTTAGGTACAAACTCATCAAGCCACGTCTGATAGTCTGTCGGATCAACGTCCGGTGCTGTGTTGTTGCACAATATTGAGAGGGTTTCGCGGCCACCATTGGCTGAACGACTCCATTCGCGTCTGATCTGAATGTGTAGAGTCTCTCCTGATCTGACGTACTCAAAGCCTAAGCCAATGGATCCGTGATCACTGGGAGGTGGCCCACCTTTCTGCGAACGGTGCAGCCCGCCGGCAATGAAATCTGAGTAATCCTTTCGACTCACTTTTTCGCCTAACGCGCGGGAGCCATAAAGCGCCAGCGCCATTGCCCGAAACAGCGTGCTCTTGCCCACCCCATTCTGACCACGGATCAAAATGAGATGGCGCGCCGTGCCGTCAGATTCAGTCGTGGGCGAAAAATCAAACTTTTCTCGGCCACGAAAAACACCGACGTTGTGAAGCGATAAATCAAGTAAGCGCATCAGTCATATCGGACCTTCCGTCGGGGTCCGCCAAAATGGCTTGAGTGCTTCGCCATTCCTGCGAGAGCACTCCTTCGATTGATTTTTGAATACCAGCGCGGCGAGCCATTCCATTCGCACGCCTCTCCACCTCAAGCAGTTTGGCTACCAAGTCGAACGGCACATCGTACTCATCACACATATTGGTTAGTAAAGACTTATCATCTGCATCGAAGTGCCCGTTGTCGTCTATTGGCCAATCCAGATCACACCCATTTACTTTCTGAAAGACCTTGGGCACCGAATCATCCCAGTCCTGGCGTTCAGTACGCCAGAGACGACGAATCTCATGTAATTCTTCCGTAGAGATCAGACTTACGTCTGAATCGGGCGCTGCTTGTCTCACAGCTTTTTCAGCTCTCAATACTCTTTCCAGCATGTCTTTGCTGACATCAAGTTTGTAAGTGCGCGCTGCCAACGTTCCATCTTTTTTGAAAATGACTCTTCCGTCTCTGCCTTTGATGTCCCGGAATTGGAGTTTTCGAGCTGGGTCGATAGTCGTAGCCAGCCACTGGCGAAACTCAAGCAAGGGCTCCAGCCATTCCTCGCCCTTATCTATCATCGCCTCCATAGAAGAATCGCGTTCCGCCACAGTGCAAACCCAGCAACCAAACCGGCTGTTTCCACAAGACGGGGTGGACGTGTCTATAACAAGGGGACATTCACCCTCGCTGGCGGTGCGATAAAGGGCAGCCAAATCGCGGTTGTTGCCGCCCCACGGTGACGGCACCTGCAAAAGGTAGGTCCATACATCGTCTGTTGAAAACTCGGCTATCGGCGCGTATACCCAAGCCCCTTGTAGCATCGAATGACGGCGCAGCAAATGGCCTTTTACTTCATAGGTACTCATCAACTGCATGCGAGTGGAACTTTCGGTTTTGCGCACGCCAAGAACTACGATTACCTCGCCGCTTTGGGCTACTTTCTCTTCGATGAAGCGGTTGGCTGGATTGATTTTCATTCGTTCCGTGCACCAACGGAACCGCGCAGTCGGCGCCGGATAACCGCGACCGATGAGGTTGACCCAAAAGCTGTCGTTCAACGTCGGCACCACCTTCTGCGCGATGAAAGGCATGCCGGTTTCTTTTGATTTCTCGTTGATAGCCCTCAGAGTGTTATCAACATAGTCTACGATTACGGGTGTCTCAACCTGTGTGTCGGAAGCGATAACGTAGATGGGTTTTTGTCGCTCTTCCGGGGCGAGGCTCTCTAACGCTTTCCACGTGAGCTGTAAGACCGTCGTCGAATCCTTCCCACCGCTGTAGCCGATGACCCATGGCTGCGCGTACGTTCGATAGACGCGACGAATCTCCTCATAGATGCTTTCCAAAGTTCGGTTCTCTAAAAAAGAGTACTCGTTTGGAAGTCCATTAGCCATTGAAGGCTCCTTTTTACGCGAACTGTGACGTGGAATATATTGGAGCTAACAATCGCGCATACTACCAGATATTGGGCTCAAGCTGAAAGGCTCTTCATTCCGCGTCAACTAACAACCGAGCGCGTTCACACGGCGTGAAACTTACACCCAGCCATCGGCGCAACCTTCTCCACGATCTTTCCCTCTCGCCCTCAACTTTGATATGTTTCGTGACCGAGTGCAGGGTTCAACCTAAACAGGGGATCAAACGTTAGTAGCACTCGTCACGCCGGGTTTGTCTACCAAAAAAAAGCAGTCTAAGCCCAAATGGGCTGCACGTCAAGGATGGTTTAAAATAAAGCTCATGGGCCAAGGCTCAAGACCAAGACCCACACGTCTAGCGCAGAAACTCATTGAGGCTCGCGAGCGCCTTGGGCTTTCGCAGAATCAACTAATTGCTCGGCTCGGTCTGGAAGAGGAACTTACTCAGTCCCGCGTATCCGCATTTGAACGTGCGGAAAGAGAGCCGCCACTTCACGTCCTACTAGCCTACGCACGCGAGTGTCTAGGGGATGGAGCATACCTCCAACATTTGGCGGACGACGAGATGGATCTACCGCATCCGCCCAAAATCGGAACGAAAAAGAGACATCGAAAAGGATGAAACTAAGTCCTAAGGGATTAATCGTCAATTACATCCAAGTCATCTTTAGCAAAGAACTAATTCACCTTCTGAGAACTCTGAACCCTCGTTTACGAAATCGGATCCATCGTCTCCGAGATCGAGTAATTCATCCACCTTCTCCCCGATCGAATTCATCTTCTACGGTCTCGCCCGCGGCGAGGCGGCGTTCGCGTTCGGCTTGCTTTTGTTCGAACTCGCGGTTGAATTCTTCCCAACGACGCTGCTCGGCTTCCCACTCCTCGACGGTGCGGTAGTGAGAAAAAGCGAACTCGTCTTCCATGTTGCAGCCGTCGAGGTGCCAGAAGGTTGGGCCGAAACCCATCTCAGCTTCCATTGCTGACATTCGGCACAGATCACAGTCTTCGTCGATCATGATTTCCGCTGCACTCATTGCTTGCGGCAGACGCCTTCGTTCGTTGTCGATGATGTTCGCGGGAGTGCGGCCACTGAAATCGAGGTTTGGCTGCTCAAGCCAGTCGGTCCTGGCCTGCTCGAGTTGCTTAATTATGAAAGACCCATCCGCTACCGCGGATGGTACTGACTCCATGTCGTCTCGCTCCGCGGATGGTACTGACTTCAAGGCGCTGCTATCCATCCGCTGACGCGGACGGGACTGACTCCATGTCGTTGCTCAGAAGATACTCATCCGTTGCCGCGGATGGTACTGACTTCAAGGCGCTGCTAGTCGCATTTGTGGAAGCAGGCGCGGGTTCGGCGTCGGAGCCAAAGCGCCGACAGGTCGGCGCACTCCAAAGGCGCTCACTCGAAAGCTGCGCATGAAACTCATCAAAAGCTGTGCTGCTTCGTCAAGCAGGTGACGTACGAGGTCGTAGTAAACAACCCATTCGTGTGTGCCGAAACCAGCGAAGCGATAGGCATAGGAATCCGGAGACAGGCAAGGTGGGCCTTCGCCAACAAACGTCCATTGCAAACACCGCGTTTGCAAATCGAAGTCGATCAGGTCCTGCTTCTCAAGCAGAACATCGCGAGGAGACCGGCCGTTCAGTTCATCACGTGGCGTCATCAACCACCTGCGATGAATTGAAGTGATCAATTGCGCGCGTGCTTCTTCGTCGTTCGACGAAAGGATTGCACGTGCATCTGAAGAACCGATTGAGCCGGCGATGAATTCGAGCAAGGGCAAACCATAAAGCGTCGCTCGCGCGTCGAGAGGCGGGCAGGCTTTGCGGGCTTCGTACCGGCGTTCGCGCGACCAGAGATACGCTTCGATTGAGTTAACGAAGAGCCAGTCAGCCGGTAAACGATAAGGGATCGAAATGTCGGTCGCTTTTGTTCCGTCGTGGTAATCGACCTCGCCTTCAGGAGATGGTTGGCAGTAGGTAGACTCCGCAGCTACTACTCGCGCCGCGAGATCGATTACGACGAGGCCCGCGTCCCAGGGTTCACGATCAATTTCGGAACCGGTGTGAAACGACGCGAAAGGACCGATTGCGTCGAGCGGCCGCATGTAACGGGCCAGGGCTGCGGCAAGCTCGGCGGTTGATTCCGGTTCGGCGGACAGCGCCGCGATGCAACGGTCTGCAACAGAACCATGAATTGTGCCGGCGAGGATGTGTTGATTGTCGACTAGATTGAGTTTGACTTCGCTCATGAGAGCGCGAGTATGTGACAAGAGTTGGGGATGGGAAAAGAGGGTGGTGTCGGGAGGGCTATTTCGGTTAAAGCCAGAAGTTTTGCATGGGATGGAGGCGCAGCCTCCAGATATTTACTAGATCGTGACGGAAAGACTGAGCCTTTCCGCACAGGGTGCGGCGAAGCCGCGAGTCGCAAACTAAGTTTGCGTTACTTCAAACTAACAGTTTGCGTTAAGAGGGAAAGCGCCGACGAGTCGGCGCACTCCAAGGAGTTACCTTCGACCGGCGAGATTTGCAATTGCCGCCATGAGCTCTTCGGGCTCAACTGGTTTGGCGAGGTGCAGTTGATAGCCTGCCGCCAGGGCGCGTTCGCGATCTTTGCGCGTTGCATAGCCGGTTAGCGCAATAGCCGGCACAAGTCCTCCCTGCTCCGGCGGCAGCTCTCGGACTCTTCGCATCAACTCGTAGCCATCTTCTTCTGCCATTCCAATGTCGCTGATGATTACGTCGACGGGTCGCCGGCTCCCGCTTCCCCTACTCTCAGCAGCGGGGTCAAGCCCACCTTCCTGACCCTGAGACATTCCGGGTTGAGTTACTTCCATGCTTCGCCAAAACAGGAATAGAAGAAGCGGGGGCAGCCCCTCTTCCTCACCCTGAGATGTTCCAAATAGATCACCTTCCCCACGCTGAGGCGTTCCGCCTTGAGTTGTGGCAAACACTCGCAGGGCTTCGGCAGACGAAGAGACTGCTGTAACCTCAGCGCCCTGCCGCTTGAGCATTAGCTCAAGCATCCGGCGTGTATCGTCGTCGTCTTCAACTATGAGCACTCCGACGCCGAAGATATCGGGACCCGTGTGGTCCGCCGTCCCGGCGCTACGCCTTCGTTCAATCTCGTGTCGTCTCTCACTTGCTCTGGCCGGATCGCGCCGATCTTCAGCCAGCGGCAGATCTACGGTGAACGTGGATCCCTGCCCTGGTCCGAAACTCTCAGCCATAACGTTTCCACCATGCAACTCCACGAGATGACGCACGACGGCCAGGCCTAAACCAAGTCCGCCCTGTTTGCGCGTCACTGAACCTTCAGCCTGACGGAAACGATCAAAGACGTAAGGCAGAAACTCCGAAGGAATACCCTCCCCCGTATCACTCACCTTCAGACGTACGTAAGGCTCGGCACACTCAAGCCCGATAGTGACGCTGCCGCCGCGCGGCGTAAACTTAATCGCATTCAAGACGAGGTTCCAGATCACCTGGCGCAAACGATTCGGATCACCTTTCACCAGACAGGTCTCCCGTTCAAACTGCGTATGGAGCGTGATGTGTTTAGCTTCAGCCGTCGGACGCAATGCATCTTTCGCGGTATCTATGATCGACACGAGATTGACTGTGCGAATATCGAGGCGGAGATTGCCGGTGATGATGCGCGATACGTCCAGCAAATCATCGATAAGCCGCGCCTGCGAGCGAGCGTTACGCTCGATCGTCTCCATTGCTCGTTCGAAATTAGATTCGTCATACTCACCCTGGCGGATCAATACGGCCCAACCAAGTATCGACGTCAGCGGAGTGCGCAGTTCGTGAGAGAGCGTGGCCAGAAACTCGTCTTTGAGTCGATCGGATTCCTGGGCCTGATGACGTGCGTCACGCTCGCGCACCAGCAAGGCCGCGCGTTCCTCTTCCGCAAGCTTCCGAGCAGTAACGTCCAGAATTAAAGAGAGCACAGAAACGAGATTTCCGGCGTCGTCGCGGAGAACGGAGTTGTACCATTCGCAATACACTACTGCGCCGTCTTTCGTGTAATTACGATTGCGCTGTACTCCGCGCAGCTCTTCTCCGACACGTTGCCGGTAAGTCACCTGCTCGACTGCGTCCACGTCTTCGTCGAAAACGAAATGCCACTCCTCGACGTGCTTGCCGATAACTTCCTCGGCCTTCCACCCAAAGAGTCGTTCTGCTGATTCGGACCAGCGCGACACACGGAAGTCCGTGTCCCACTCGACGACGGCCAGCGGCGAGTTTTCTACGTGAAAAATCATGCGCTGATAAGCATCGCGGGCTGCGTCTTCCGCGCGTTTGCGTTCGGTGATATCTCTGATGAAGGCGATGCCGCCGACAATGTTGTTTTGCCAATCGCGGAGGGGTGAGTAGTAGCCCCTGAAAAAGCCTTCGCGTCCCGTTTCGCGAATGGTGTACGGCCGGTTTTCAGAAACTGTGCTTTCGCCGCCTAACGCCGCAAAGAAACAATTGTCCTCCCCGGTTTCTCGGAGGAAGGGAAAGACGTCGAACGCGTTTTTGCCGAGCACGTCTTCGGCCGCAATGCCGGTGATACGCTCCATCGCCTGGTTCCAGACGGTGTAACGGCAACCACGATCAAACGCGAGTATGCCGTCGACGCTGGCGTCGAGCAGGCGCTTGAGAAAGAGATCGTCTTGAGTAGTGTTGTTCAAGAATGGCTAGCTATTTAGACACCGCAGGCTGCGGGTTGTCGGGGGGTTATGATTGTAACGCATCTTCAGTGATCAACGGTGGGTCAGCGTTAAAACGGGGCCTTTTGCGCCTCGAGCAGAGAGCGAACCAGTCGGCTGCTGGCTCAGGGCAGTGGTCAGTGGGCCGAGACCTATTCCAGCGGGCACGAAAGGTGCATAGGTTCCATCATTCGTCAAAGAAATCTGAATTGGAAATCCCAATCAATACTATGCGCGCGGCCGAGTCGATAAACCTCATCTTCTTTTCGTTTTTCACCGTTTTCTCGTGGCTGCGGCCAATCGCCCGCCCAAAACGAGTCGAAGTTCACCTCATTGCCGTAGTCGGAATAACACTCGTAGTGGCAGCGCAATTTGCACGGCAGTTTGTCCCACCTTTTACAGCTGACGTCATAAGAGATTGGTTGCCGGCGCTGCTGCTGCCGATGATGTACTGGCAGGCGGGGCGATGCGCTGCCACGGTTAACAAAAACTTTCAGGACAGGCTACAACAAATTGACGACAAGCTATTGGCGCCGTGGATTTCCAACTTAGCAACGCATCGCGGTTACAAGTGGTTTGCGGCCACCCTCGAAGTCGCATACCTCTCATGTTATGTCCTCGTACCAATGGGACTGGCCGTGCTTTATCTCGCGCAAATGCAAAACCGCAGCGATGACTACTGGTTAGTGATCCTGCCGGCGACGTATGCATGCTATGTGTTTACTGCCTGCGTTCCCACACTTCCTCCACGACGCGTCAAAGTCGACGCGGTAACTCCCGTGAATGGCAACATGCGAACGCTCAATCTGTGGTTCGTAAAACACGTGACTACAGAACTGAACACGTTTCCGAGCGCCCATGTCACGTCGACGCTGGGAGCGTCGTTGTTGCTTCTGGAGTTAGTACCAAGTGTCGGATGGGTCTTTGTGCTGTTCTCGATCGGAATAGCACTAGGTGCGGCGTTGGGCCGGTATCATTACGCGGCAGACGTTGTGGTTGGTGCTGCGCTGGCGGTTGCGGTTTATGGGGTGCACAGTGTCGTCCGCTAAGGTAGTTTTAGGCGAATCGCTCGCGGTTCCGCAAACATGGTGATGCGTGTGCGGATTTTAGACGAAACCCAATCGCGGTTCTCAAGTTGAAGGGTAGCATCCGCTCGCTACCGCTCGCGGTTCCGCAAACATGTCGCCCGCTAAAGCAGGCGTAAATTTCTTGTCGGTGGCGTTGTAATTACGCGCCTACAGCGCTTTGAACAATTTTCGCAATTTGTTCCCTGGGCCTTCGGCCCAGGCTTTCCTAGTTCGCACCTTCGGTGCTTTGCGAAGACGAATCCAAAGCGGCGTCAAGCCGCCGCATTCCAAAGAGCCGCCGGACTCCAAAGCCGCCGCACTCCAAATTAGCTCAACTCCAAATCACTTCACTTTCAGGACACGCAGTGCGAGGCTTCGGGCAATACGTCGTTTGCTCTTCCTGGTCGGAAGGAATAGCCAGGTGAGAGTCCGCACTGGCCACGGCATTCGGGCATCCTGCACCGCGTGAGGGAAAGAATCGATTTATTGCCTCAATCGGGTTCTCACGTAGCTCATCAACCATCGATCCCCTTTGCACACAGGAAATTGTGCAATAAGAGGCGCACGGTTTGACGGTGTGATACTCACGCTCGAGATCCTCTGGCCCATACTTCTCAAGCGGAATACCTGGATAGCCGCGCTGCTGCGAGCAGTAATGGACCAGACCATCTTCGCAAATATAGAGATAGCGGCTGCCCGCGCGACAATGCCAATCATTCGCCATCCCGCGCGCGAGATTATTGTGAAAGCGGTTGTAAAGAGCGGATGTGTAGAACGGCTTTTTCAATCGCTCGATCTGCTGGTAGACATTATGTTGCCTCTCACTCAATGGCTGAATACCGCCCGACTCATCGTGTATGAGACCTACAGTGCTTGCGAAGCCGAGACTCAACGCATGGCGCGTAATGACCAGAGCGTCTTCAGGTGTTTGAATTGAGCTGCCGACTACGGAGTTAACGTTGACATCAAACTCAGCGTGGTCCGCAAGCAGACGAAGTTTCTTGTCCAAAACTTCCAGACTCTTCTTCGACACATCGTCAGCGTGGACATTATCGATACTGATCTGCAGATGGTCGAGGCCGGCCTGGTTCAATTGTTGAATGCGCTCGGAAGTAATCAGGTAGCCATTGGTGATCAACCCCGCAACCATGCCTCTCCGGCGAATGTGGGCAACAACCTGGACAATTTCGGGATGCAGCAGTGGCTCGCCACCGCTGATTGTTATGGTTGCGGTACCAAGCGCTGCCAGAAGATCTATTCGACGAATGATCTCCTCGGTCGGAACCGGTTTCGAGCTGTGATCAAATTCGTTGCAATAGGTGCATGCGAGATTGCAACGACGAGTCGGAATAATCTGGGCTTCAATTGGATGCCGGTGAGACTTCAGTGCCCTGGCAATCATCCGCGCCTGCCGCAGGCGTCGATCAAAGCGAAATATCCGTCTTCTCAAGCGCGTGGATTTCATAAGCAACAATTGCGCGGTAACGTTTCCTCGCGATGCTACCAGCAATTTTCGGTCACGTCGTGAGTGTTTGCGAGTGGCCTTCCCAAAGACCATTCGCTCAGAAACTACTGCCACTTTTGTCTTTCATTCGTCAGCTTCCGACTGCGGATTGGGATGAGTACGAGCTGCTCAGCACTAAATCTGGGGGACTGCGATTGTTTAGGCTTCTGAGCGAGGAAGTCGCGGATGACGCGGCGATGCTCTTCGTCCTTGATGCGCGTGAATAACTTTTCGCCCAGTTTGCGGATGGTATCTGGGCGGTCGAAGGGCAAACGCTCGTACATCTGTCCGCCACTGAAATGGCAGGGCATGCACTTCGACTGAAGGATTGGTTTGACTTGGGCGTCGAAATCGACGCGGGTTGGCGCCGAGGCGGAAGCACCACTTGATAAAGAAATACGAGCGTCGGATTGGTTGGATTGCGCGTTGCCGTTGCTCGACCTGTCGCCGGCGAGGTCGTAGATCAGGATGGTCACTGCGATTATCAGAA
This sequence comes from Pyrinomonadaceae bacterium, assembly GCA_963730985.1. Lineage (GTDB taxonomy): Bacteria > Acidobacteriota > Blastocatellia > Pyrinomonadales > Pyrinomonadaceae > PSRF01. Next base: position 600,360 of record CAVSTX010000001.1, on the reverse strand, counting down.
CAACCGTGCGCATGGACCGGATCATACGCCTGAGGATGGGAAACAGAAAGAGTACTGAGTAACTAAGAGCTGAGTCCTGAGTGCTGAGTCCTGAGTGCTGAGTGCTGAAGTTCTGAAGCCTTACTTCGGAGGGATACGCTCCATTCTGTAGATGCGTTGCTTCGCTGGGGAATTATCTTTCGCAGGCCAGTTGAGTGTGGCTTTCCAGACGTTGTCTGATTCGCGTTCCCAACGGAAAGTGTTAGCGGCTTTGACAACTGGCGAGAAGGTGATCGATGTGTCGTCGATCGCGGTTGCTTGCCAACGCGGGCCTTCGCTTTCGTTTCCGAAGTGACCTTCTTTCAAAACAAACCGGCTGGTATCGTTTTGCTTCGTGAAGCCCTCGTCGTCGAAACCCTCAACGATCAGAGTCGTTTCGTTTTCGAAGCGGTATCGTTCGTAGAAAGGTTTATCGATGTCGCCGGTGCCGCGCCATGAGCCTTCGATCCAACGCAGTTTCGAGAGATCAGAAGTCGAGATGGTCCTTGGCTCAGGCTTTTGTGCCGTCGCTGGTTGTTGGTTTGAGGCGGAACCGCATGCCGTGACTATGCCGAGTAGGATTAGGGCCAGGACTGTTGATTTCATGTGGGCATTGTAGAGTCATAGGAAAAAAGTGAAAAGTGGCGAAAGATACTCGCAAGCGCGACGTATGACCGGAGCATTTTCCATCTCTCATTGGCTTTGCCTCAAAAGTTGCATGCAGACGGTCAACTGAGTGGGTCGAAGAATGCAGAACCGGAGCGGTAGCGACGGAACTGACGTGGAATGCAATGCTGGAAAACTTAACGAAAGGCAATCTTGTATTCCAAAGCTTGCCGCAATTCACTGTATCATCCGTCGCTACCGCTCCGGTTCTGTGTTCGCCGACCCCCTGCATTGGCTCTTGCCCACATGGCTACCGCAAGTCACGCCTCTATCTTTCAACTTTTGAAAAGCCTTTCTCATTATCGGATTCAACTTTTTGATGTGCGACGTGTGAGAATCGAGGGTTCCAATACTGACGACTTTCAGCTGCGTGCGGTTTAATGCCGCGTTCACGCGGCAGTCCCGACGGAGTCGGGGTGCCGCTAAAGCGGCCTTAACGGAGTACGGCGGTCGCGCTACCGAATCATTTTCCATCGCTCATTAGCGAATTCAACCTTGAAGAGCTAAAGCGGCTTTTGACGTGCGACATCGTGGGTCGATGCTATCCAACGCGCATCGATGTTGCATTTCGAAGCTGAATCGCGATTTTTCATCGCTTTGACGCGACGCGCTGCGCACTCAAATTTTAATGCTTGCACGGAACCCTATTTTGCGAGTTTTACTGTCCGGTGAGTCGTGTCAACCCAGTCGCATCGCGAATCAGCAGATCAGTGCCGAGGAAAATGGGAACCGCCCAGGTTTGCGAAGTCGCGACGTCGTCGTAGCGTTTAGCAATTGTAAAACTGTTCGCTGCTCGATCTGCGACGATCATGTCTGCGTTGTTGGTTAAGTAGATGAGATGCTTCGGCGTAAGCAGCACGGAGGCGTGATCGCCTTCGCGTCCTTCAGTGGTCCAACGTGCTGCACCGGTTTTCGCGTCGAGCGCAACAAACTGGCCCTTCTTCTTTTCGCTCAGACCGTAAATCAACCCGTCGCCATACACGGGCGAGCTCATGTACATCGCGACATCCGCATTCTTCCACGATTCCGTCGCGCGCCATTTACCGTCGGCCTGCGTCAACGTAAATGCGTGTGTACCCTGTCTCGTGCCAGAGACAATCAGATGCGATCCGGTCCAAACCGGCGTCACGATGTTCTCATGCCATTCGTCGGGAAAAGGCGAAGACCAAAGTTCCTGGCCCGTCGCCGCATCAAGTCCAACGATCGAACCTTCTGTGAGCGTGACGATCTGGTTCTTACCACCGACGTTAACAACCACGGGCGACGCATAGCCCGGCCCGAGTCCCTTCCATTGCCAGGCAACTTTGCCTGACGAAGGTTCCAACGCAAGAATTTGGCCGCCGTGCACGTCGCTGCCGACCTGAATGATTAAGCGGCCGCCAACTTCAAGTGGTGAAGCAGCAGTGCCGCAAAAGAGTTTCGAAGTGTCGACCGTGTTGGAAAAATCTTTCGACCAGAGATTGCGACCTGTCGCGGTGTCCCACGCGTTGAGTGTGCCGGTAACGCCAAGCGTAAACAGACGCTTGCCGATCACGAGCGGTGTGGCGTTCGGCCCTTTCGCCATTTGCACTGCGTACTGGTTCTTCTTGAAGTCGGCCTGATACTTCTGCTCCCAAATCATTTTGCCGCTCGCCAGATTCACTGCCATGACTACTTCTTCAGGATCGCGGCGACTATGCACAAACACTGTTCCGTCGGAAACTACGGGCGATGAGTAGCCTTCGCCGATCTCCACTCGCCATACCGGCTTGAATGAAGCCGGCCATTTGGATGGCACGGCTGCGGCGGGAATTGACCCGTCGCGAGATGGACCACGCCACTGGTGCCAATCCTGAGCGACTGTGGATCCGGTAAGTATCAAAAGAAGAAAGACGACGAAGGGATAGCGTTTCATTTTGTTTGTATACATGGAGCGATTGATGGACGGAGGAGACGGGTAAGTTTCAGTCTTTCGGCGCAAAGTTTCAAGTAGAGAGAGAACAGTGCTGAGTCCTGAGTGCTGAGTGCTGAGTACTGAGTCCGAACCAAAGCGGCGTCAAGCCGCCGCACTCCAAAAGACGCAAACTAAAGTTTGCGTTACTTCGTTGTCTTCAGGATCCAATCCGAGATCGCGTTGAGAGCGGCCGGGGAGATCGTTTCGTCTATAGCGCCATACTCGCCGGGCAATCCTGTCGTGGCAGTTTGAAATAAATGATTGAGACCGGGCATGAGCATGATCGAATAATTTTTGTTGCCGCCCTTCTTTAACGCCGCTTCGATGAGCCCGAGGTTTTCTTTCGGCGGGACCTGCAAATCCTTTTCACCGACGAGCGCCAATACCGGCACCCGCACTTTTTCCAACACCGGCGCCGGATCAAACAACAAAAAATATCTAAACCAGTCAGACACGTACATCGGCATTTGCGCGTTGATCGTGTTGAGCACTGACGCGAACGCCTTCTTCTGCTCCTCGTTCATGGTTGCGAGTTCGGCATCGACGGTTGCGCGCATCTTTTTCTCGGCAAGTGCGTTGTTCTTCTCAGTCTTTAGAATGTCGAACAGTCGCTCGAAGACGCGTCGAATTGTTGCGATCGTGTGGGCGTCTACGCCCGAAGCTTTTGTCAGGAGATCGCCTTGCATCAAAATCGCATCTCGCCCCGTTTGCCCGAGGCCGGCCAACATCACAATAAACGCGACGTCCTTTGACTTCACCGCGGCGATCGGCGCGATCATGCCTCCCTCGCTATGACCAACGAGGCCAATCTGTTTCGGATTGATCTCTCTTCTCGTTTTGAGGAAAGCGACGCCGGCCAAGACATCGTCTGCATAACTTTCTGAAGTAGCGGTGATCGCGCCCGGCGACGAACCGCCAGTTCCGCGATCGTCAACGCGCAGCACTGCGATGCCGCGACGCGTCAAATGATCCGCGAGCACGAGAAACGGACGATGGCCCAAAATCGTTTCGTTCCGATCCTGTGCGCCCGATCCACTGATCAAAATCACGGCCGGCACAGGCGTTTTAGACGGCGGGAGCGTGAGCGTGCCCGTGAGTTTGACCTTGTCGGTGATGTTCTCGTAACTGACCTCTTCCTCAGCATACGGATAAGGCTTCTGCGGATCCTGAGGGCGGCCCAGCGCCGGCATCTTGTCGACGCGCTTGAAGGTCAACGGAAATGAAGCAGGACCTTGCTTGAAGTCGCCGGTGATTTCGTTTCCATCGTCAGAGAGTTTTCCCTCGTAACTGAAGCCAAGCTTCGCCGCAGTAAAACTGACAGTGCTCCCTTCCAAAGTGATCGTATCGATCGGCAAATCATTTGCGGCCTGGTCAAGACTGTCGAACGTCGCTTTCAACTTACCATCGGGCGTTTGCGCCACCTTGAGGCCGAGCCGGAGTTTCATTCCCTGAACTTCGAGCGTGCCCAGCCACGCGCCAACAATCGATTTTGGCGGGACAGGGTTCTGCGCAGCCGTCGAAATGCCCCAAACGAGAATTGCGAGAATGGTTGTGAAGAAACGGAAATTTCGTTTTCGCATGGGCGAATGATAAAGAACTCTCGAGAAAGTATCTATGGCACGGGGCGGAGTCCTGAGAAGTGAGTCCTGAGTTCTGCGTCCTGAGTTTTGAGTCCTGAGTGCGTGTTACACTTCGCCGCTCTTTCTAAATCAGAAAAAGCAACCGACAATCAGTAAAAACCTTCAAGGCGAACTAAGGTCCATTTCGTTTCAACTACTCTCGCGCTCGCGTTAATTCAACGTTTTAGGATGACTGCCTTCGGTCCTTCAACAATCTCCGGCAAAGTCAGGGCACTCGCGTCGCGACTGCGACGAACAGTTGCCGCTTCGTCTGCATCTCCGGTGAATCGTGATGTGAGCGTTCAACCGCAAAAACGTTCGGCAGAGACGCTTGATCTGTCAGCACACGACGTCGTCGCAAATCCGTTTCCATTCTACGAGCAGCTCCGGCTCAGTGGGCCAGTGCACTTCTTACCGCGCAACAACTGCTGGCTGATCATCGGATTCGACGAAGTCTACTCAGCGCTGAATCAGCCAAACGTTTTTTCGAGTCGAGTGCCTGACTGGTCTGCTGTTGACGACGTGATTCTGGCTTCGGATCCACCTGAACACACGCCGGTGAGAAGAATCGTGGCCCAATGGTTTTCAACATTGGCTTCGCCGGAGCAGAGCGCATTCGCTGAACGCACCGCATCGAAACTTCTCCAGCCGTTGAGCTCAGGTGAAAAGGTGGATGTATTTCGCGACTTCTCCGTTCCTCTCAGCGAAGAGGTAGCGGCGCACATGATCGGATTTGATCAGGCGACTCTCGCGGAGATGCGAGCAGCGCAACACGAAACAACTGACTTATCTGACTGGCTGGGAAAGCTTGATTCCGTTATCCAGGGCGCTGCCGGGAAGATCCCTGCTTACGCACAACTCCTGCGCGAGGCGCAAAACACGCTTGACGAAAAACAAGTCAGAAGTCTGGTTAGATTCCTTTGGATTGCCGCAACCACGACTACGCGAAGAGCGATCGCATCGTCAGTGTTAATGCTGTTGCGGTATCCATCGGTTAGATCAAGAGTGAATTCAGACCTCGCACTCCTGCCGGCGTTTGTTGAAGAGTCGCTCCGGCTGCATCCGCCAGAGCATTCGCTTTCGCGAGTCGCTGCGCAACCGGTGAAACTGTCTGGGAAAGAAATCCCGGCCGGTGCGCTCGTCAAGTTATGCATCGCTGCGGCTAATCGCGACCCCGCGCGCTTTGATCAACCAAATGAGCTGCTTCTCGATCGAACTCCGAACAGACAGTTGTCATTCGGCGGCGGCATATCACAGGTGCGCAGGAGCTGCAATAGCACGCATAGAAATGATCGCTGCTGTAAACGTGCTGCTGCGGACGGCCCCGGAGTTTCGTTCGGTGCAGCCTGTCGAGTCGCTAGACTACGCCGGATTTACCACCGACACAGAAACGCTCTTGATTGAACGTTGAATCGGAATGTGCACTAGATGGTCCTAACTGTGAATTGTTTAGCTTTGCCCAGGCTCGGCATCGCATTGGCCCATAACTTTTTGATTCCAAGCTATGAATGTTAGTGATCTGAATCAGGCAATCGAGCGTGGACTTGGTTTTCTCAATCGAAGTCAACTACCGTCGGGCGAATTCAAAGTTTACAGGTCAAGGGATGAACTAAAGGACTGTTGTGAAGTAGACAGCTCTCCTTTCCCAACTGCGCTGATCGCTTATTCGCTTGGGTTCTGCGATTCACCTGCGGCAGCGGAGATGGTTGACAGATGCCTGCGCTTCTTCCTCGCGGAAATGGAAGGGCAGGGGCTGTGGCGTTATTGGACAAAGGCGCATCCGTATCATTCGATCATTCCGCCTGACCTCGACGACATCGCCTGCGTTTCGCATGTCCTGAGACGGCATGACGTCTCGTTTCCTTCGAATGAAAAACTAATTCTGGCAAACCGAAATGAAGCGGGGTTGTTCTATACCTGGGTAACTCCCCGCTGGCCGCCGCCGCTCAACGTCGATTATTGCCGGGCCGCGTTTCGACAACTGCTGAATCCCGTAGCGCTGCATCGATTTTGGAAAGTAAACGAATCGGCGCCCGGCGACGTCGATTGCGTGGTCAACGCCAATGTGCTCCTGTACCTTGGCGAGAACGATGCGACCCGCGGAATAGTGAAATACCTGCTGGACGTCGTGGAACGACGCGAGGAAGAATGTTGTGACAAGTGGCACCTCAACCGCTTCATGTTTTATTACGTGATGGCCCGCAACTTTCATGCAGGCGTTTCGGCATTCGAGAGTGCCAAAGCAACCGTCGGGGAGCGAATTATCGCGGCCGCGAACGCAGACGGATCATTCGGAACTAATGTGTTGGATACGGCCCTCGCGGTTTGCGCGCTTTGCTATTGGAAGAGTTCGACGCCGCAACTAGAACGCGCTGTAGAGTTTCTGTTGCGTGAACAACGTTCAAATGGAGATTGGGACCGCGCAGTACTCTATTACGGTGGTCCAAAAAAGTTTTTTGGTTGGGGATCTGAAGAATTGACGACCGGTTTCTGCCTGGAAGCACTGGCCCATTACCGCGCTACGCTTGCGTAAGTCTGTTCTATGTCTCGACATCTTATTCATATCGGTTATCCGAAAGCGGGCTCGATCTTTTTGCAGCACTGGTTCCGCCGTCACCCGCAGCTCCGTTATGCGCACGGCGGGCTCGGGGGCTTTCACAACGTCTATCAGATGGCCCAACCTTCCGATAACACCTACAAGTATTACGTAACCAGCTTCGAGGGGCTGTCGACACCTAACAAATACGCAGGTGGAATAAACTGGACGTTTAGTGGCGCCGAGCCTCCGGACGAAGTTATTTGGAAACGCGAAAACCAAGCGGCTATTTGTGCGTTGCTGAAGAGTTTTTACCCAGGCAGTCGAGTCATCATCATCACGCGTGGATTCAAAGGAATCCTTATCTCAGGTTATTCGCAGTACGTCCGGATGGGTGGAGGGCTGCACCTCGATGGTATGTGCCGGGAATTGGCAAAGCGTTTACAAGACGATGCGTACCATTATTACGATTTCGACTCCTTGATTCGAATGTATGCGCAGGCTTTTGGCGATGAAAATGTCATTGTGCTGCCGTATGAATTGTTGCGAGACGATTCAGGCAGATTTCTACGTCTGCTTGAGGAGTGGCTTGGACTCGAACATGCGCAACTTGAAGTGGGACGCGTCAATCCGTCCCTCTCTTCCGCAGAACTGTACTGGTATCCGGTAATATCCCGGAGGGTGGCTGCGATGGCCTCTAAGCTTGGCAACACTCAATTTCGCAGAATCTATCGTCGTTACATCGACAAGACGATGAACAATAAATTGCGGCTGCCGATTAAAGTATTGGAGCGTCTCGCTCCAGGCAAAAAAATCACAGAGGCTCAATTCCCCGACGAACTGTTGGATTACTTTCGCGATAAAGCCGTAGGGCTTAGGAAGAATCCGTTATATGAACCATACGCTGCCGATTATTTGTGGAACGAGGACGAGTGAACGACTGCCAAGTGACCTCCCCTCTCCGTAAACGGAGAGGGGTCGGGGGAGAGGCAGTACCGCCGTGACCCCACCCCTAACCCCTCCCCGCTTGCGGGGAGGGGACATGTCTCCCGAAACGCGGATACTCTGCCGTTATTTGCGTTAACGTTTTTGGATAACCCGTCACTAACAAATGCATTCAAACGAATTCTTTAAATTTCTCGAGTCGAATCAGCAACAGATTGAAGCTTCGCTGAAGGAGTGGCTGCCGCTGTCCGCAGCCGCCGGTACAAAGAGTTACAACGAAGCACTCATGAAGGCGGTGTTTCCCGGAGGCAAGCGTTTACGACCGCAGCTTACGATTCTGGGTGCGCGCGTTGGTGGCGCGTCAGGCGAGCAATCTTTATTACTAGGGACCGCGATCGAATTCATTCACACGAGCTCGCTCATATTTGACGACTTACCGGCGATGGACGATGCCAGGATGAGACGCAACAGTCCCGCACTGCACATGATCGTTGGCGAAGGGATCGCGATACTCGCTGCGGTAGCGCTGTTGAACCAGGCCTATCGTTTGTTCGCCGAGTCGGCCCAAAGCAAAGATGAAGCGGCGCGTTTGCCACAACTGATCAAAGAAGCCACGGCCTGTATCGGCAGCGCGGGAATGGTTGCGGGACAAGCCACCGAACTCTCCCTCAGCGGTCAAACCAGCGATGCGTCAGTTTTATTGAGCCGGCAATTGAAGACTGCTGGCACTCATGCGGTTGATGATGGTTGCCGGCGCGACGATTTCCGGCGCACCACGTCAACAAATAAACGCTCTGGCAACGTTCGGCGAATCTCTCGGTAAGGCTTATCAGATTTACGACGACTTAAATGACATCCAGGGTGGGACGGGAAAATGTGTGGGCCAGGATCTACGCCATCTCCGGCCTACTGAAATCGAAGGATTGAGTGAAGAAGAAGCGCGAACACTGGCGGCCAGTATTGTCGCGTCAGGGAAAGAAGCACTTAGCGTCTTCGGCGATCAGCGCGAAGCTGAATTGTTGAAACTCGCAGCCGACTCCGTCGTTGCCGGATTTAACCCAGCCGCCGTTGCCTGAAAACATCACTCACCGCCTGTTTCAAAAGCTTCAAGACATCTTTAGCGAGTTGCATCAGGCGCGATGGAAACAGCAGCACATGCGCGACAACAACGATTGCGTCCATCGGATGCTGTAGTGATGACGAGAGTAAAAATGAAAGTGGTAACAACACTTCATAGTATTCCAGCATCGCGATGCTGTATCTGTCCTTCGGGATCAAGGTAACAATATTCATCTTCCATCTAACCACTCGCGCCCACTCGACAAGCGCATAAAACGCGAGAAAAGCGATCGCCAACTTACTCCCCGTCAGCCACAGAATCGTCGCCAATCCGGCGAGCTCTAACGGAAAAATCACCCAATTGCCGAGCCAACTTAGCTGTGTTACTGTACGATTGCGTACAAAGGTCGTAAGTCCAATCTTTTCATCGTTTTTCGCGTCTCTAAGTTGATGCCAAAGGATTCCACGCAGGCCAAAGCTGAACGACCAGACGGCCACGGCGGCAATCCACAAAGGATCTGGCGCAAAACCCAACCGGCGATAAACCAGAAAAACTACAAGCAGGGTCGGAAATAAATGTGCGCCTGAGGCGTCAGCCAAAGGTCCCAAGGCTCCGCGATTTTTGAGCCGCGCCGGTGGAATTGAATAGAGCGAGAAAGACAGCCACGCAGCAAGATAAAGCGACAACAAGACGGGATCGTTGCGCCAGTAGATCGACATGGCGATTCCGGGCACAACGCAACAGATCAAGCTGAAGGCGATGAATGTGGACGATCTTCCAATTAGCCGATTGTTTTTCCCGCTATCTATATCGTCCTGCATGTCAGTGAAGTCGTTGATCACGCTGACATACGCAGCACCTGGAACTAACGCGACAAGCGCCAGCAACAGCAACCGCCATAAAGATGATATCGGCGCTCCCAACATGAAAGCGGTCGCGTAAAGGGCAGCGAACATTGGCGGAAGTTTGAATTCCCACCACTCCGACGCGCGAATGGTGTTAGAAATCTTCGACGGCGACTGCGAACGCGCTTCGGCTGCGACGCGGGAATCCGAACGAAGATTTACTTTTTGATTTTGCAATTTATACCGCTGCAACCGGGTTCGCATGTCAGTGACTAGCCGGAATAAAGATCAACGGAGATTCGCCTTCATCAGCAGCTGCCCGGAGCTTTGGGGCGGAAGTGAGGAATTATGGTCCAGGTCAGCTTCGCATCTGGCCAAAAGTGGACACAAAGTTGCGGTCTTCAAAACTACGTTCGATAAAACGCATCCGAGCATTGTGCAACTCAAGAGTTTGTCCTGCCGGGTCCGCAACCTGCGTTACCTTCCTTTACCAAGACGCGCGCAGACTGTCTCACATTTTCTTTACCTGACTCTTCATCTGAAAACATTTCGACCCGACCTGGTGGTGATTTCGCAAGGCGATAATTACGACGCGTTACACTTTGCTTACCTCTGCCGGAAGCTCAATTTACCTTACACACTGATTTCGCAGAAGGCCACCGATCACTTCTGGCCACAAGACAAATCGCGGAAATACCGTCGAGAGATTTATGGCGCTGCGCTCCACAGCTTCTTTGTGTCTGAACATAATCTGAAACTCACGGAAGAGCAAAACGGCGGACGTTTGAGCAATGCGTCGGTAGTTAGAAATCCTTTTTTGGTTTCGCCGGAAAATCCATTGCCGTGGCCGGGCGGCGAGAGTGAATGCCTGCGACTCGCTTGCGTGGCGCGACTCTATTTGCTGGACAAGGGACAGGATATTTTGCTCCGCGTGCTCGCGCGCGAGAAGTGGAAACAGCGTTCGCTTCATGTTTCGTTTTTTGGCCAGGGAATTAATCGTGATGCGCTCGTGGATCTGGCCGAGAAGTTGGGCATTACCAACGTCTCGTTTGAAGGCCAGACAACCGATGTGCCTGCTGTCTGGCAAAACCATCACATGCTGATTTTACCTTCGCGCACCGAAGGACTTCCGCTGTCATTAGTTGAAGCGATGATGTGCGGGCGGCCCGCGATCGTCACCAACGTTGGTGGGAACACAGAAGTTGTTGAGGACGGCATCAACGGGTTTGTAGGTGTGCCCGCTGTCGACAGTATCGATGACGCATTAGAGCGAGCATGGCAACGGCGAAATGAGCTGCGCGAGATGGGATTGATGGCCGCAAACCGGATACGCGAAATCGTGCCCGCGAACCCGGAAAAAGATTTTGCTGACCTACTACTGCAATTGGCAGAAGGCCTGATCAGTAAAAACGAAAGCGTTCTAACTCAGATATGTGAACCGGATCCCGCTGAGCCACTGGCAACGAGGCAATGACGCAATCGCACAACGGAAAGTTTGTTTCTCGCCAAGGCCTGCAAGCTGAGTTGCCGGTGATTAAGGGACTCGTTTCGGTAATTATCCCTACTTACAATCGTGCGAAGTTAGTGGTTGAAGCGATTGAAAGCGCGCGCGCGCAGACTTATCCGGAAAAACAAATCATCGTGATCGACGATGGCTCGACTGACGACATTGCGCATCGTGTTGCTGCGTTTCCGGGTGTCGAATATTACCGGCAGGAAAATCGAGGACAGGGAGCGGCGCGCAATTACGGATTGCGCATGGCGCAGGGTGAATTTATCGCGTCGCTCGACTCAGACGATCTTTGGGATGAAGATTTTCTGACGCGCAGCATTGACCGTCTCGAAGCGTCAAGTCTCGATTTCGTTTTTTCAAACTGGATGAAACTGAGGGCCGGGAATTTGAGTTCCAGCGAATGGCTGCGTGATCAGAAGTGGAAGCCCTTCCAAAAGAACCTCAACGGTGAGTGGTCGCTGCTGACTCCCGCCGAAGTTAGACGACTATTTCTCCAGTTGTGCCCCGCCCCGTCCTCTTCTCTGGTAGTTCGCCGCAGTCGCATTGGCTCCGGTTGGGGAGAACACATGCAGATTGCGGACGATTGGTATTTGATTTTGGCGATGGTGCTGCACCATCCGTGTCGGGCGGCATTTACGCTAACGCCGCGTTGGAAGAAACGCGTCGATGGACTAAATGTTTACGACGGCAAACCCTTCATCGAGAGCGTTAGAAAATTATATTTGCACGACTATCGCTTCTTCGCCCGCGATTTTCGGGATCAACTCACGAAGCGCGAGAAAGCACTGGTAGCCTTTCGTCAAATGAAATACCGCGTCCGCCTTTCGATGCACGACTTAGCGGCAACCGATCTAGCAGGTCGCTTGAGGATCCCAATGCTGGTGGAGCAGTTGCGGGGCCGCGCTCGCGTGGGTGCTAACAATTCATAACAAAGGCTTAGGTATTTAGGTTTAGTATAGAGAAGTAAGCACGGGCCTCTCGTGCACATCACGGGTAGGACGCCGGCGGCACATTCATGTTGACTGGACGCGACGTAGTTCTCATTTCAAGCATCGAGTGGGATTTCAACTGGCAGGGTAACCAGGAAATCCCCAGGCGATTGGCCGAAGCCGGCAACCGGGTTCTCTACATCGAGAACATGGGGGTCCGCGCGCCTCGTTTGCATGATGCAAAACGAGTTGCGCTCAGGTTCTCACATTGGGCGGCTGCCTTGCCTCATGGCGGCGTGCGGGAAGTGGCGAAGAATCTTTATGTGTGTTCACCGCTGATTCTGCCCCCCTTTGGTTCGGCCGTTAGCCACGAGATAAATCAGCACGCGTTGCTGCCGCTGATTCGTCGTGCGGTTAAAAACCTCCGCTTCAAACCTGAAATCATCTGGACATTTCTGCCGACAGATACGGTCGCGTCACTCGTGAAAATGCTGCGCACGCCCGAAGCCGTTGTGGTGTACTACTGCATCGCTGACTTCGCCGAGCTCGCGCCACATCGAAATGAGATTCTTAAGAGCGAGCGCTCGATCATTGATATGAGTGATGTTCTGTTTGCGCAGTGTGAGCAGCTTGCGGAACATTGCTCCAGCGGCAACAAAAAGGTTGATGTCTTCCCGTTCGGAGTCGACTTCAACCTGTTTGGAAACGGAAATGGCCACTCAAACGGCTCGTCAAACGGTCATCACGCAAACGCTCCGGCGCCCGCTGTCATGTCAGACCTGCCCCGGCCGATCATCGGCTACGTGGGTGGAATTCACCGTTTCTTTCACGCCGAGATGGTCGCTTCCATGGCCCACTCGAGGCCAGATTGGTCCTGGGTGCTCGTCGGTCCCTTGCAGACTTCTCTGCCTAAATTAAAACGAATTCCAAACGTGCATCTCTTTGGGCCAAAAGCTCACCATGAGTTGCCCGATTACATTCGCGGCTTCGACGTCGGGATTGTCCCGTACCTATCAAACAACTACACCGCAACGGTGGTGCCGACCAAGATCAACGAATACCTCGCGATGGGTAAGCCCGTGGTCGCCACCAACCTGCCCGAAGTAAATACTTTCAATCAGAAATACGGCGTGCTCATCACATCGGCAAACGATTCAACCGAATTTGTCGCTTCGATCGAGAAAGCAATTGAATCATCCGCGGAGGGTGATGCGGTCACGCGTCGTCGCACAGTCGCGGCCTCAAACGACTGGAAGCAGCGCTTTGATCGAATGAGTTATTTGATCGAAACCGAATTGGGCAGAAAGAAAGCTGCGCGGAACGGGAACGGGCGCAAGCGGTAACACTCACTCTCCGCGAAATACCTCAAGAGTCAGAACGGCGCACGCCGCGTCCCGCAGTCTCGCAAACTCAAAAAGCCCTATGTGCTGTACGGTTATTGAGGAGGCACGGCCGATAAGTGTCCGGCGACCATTTGCCAAACACCATTGCGTCGCGCGAACACAACAGTGAACCGCAACGCTCGTTTCTCGCCTGCCTTCTGCACGCCATGACCGGTGACAATCGCAGTGTCGCCAAACACACGTGCCTTCACGTCAGATGTGCTGATGGAAAGTCCTGACTGGCTGCCTTCCAGAGGAATCACGTTTTCTTTGAACACGGTATTGCCGCGTGGCCCGATGCCTTGAAAATCGTCGGCGATGATCCGCTGCAAAGTCGCGCGATCGCTACGATCTTCAGCGTCAAGCCATTCGCGCGTGAGTTTCAGAATCGTTTCTTCGACATTAGCTGTTTGAAGCGTTTGGGTTGCTGACAGAGGGGCGACTGAAAGTAGCAGGAAAAGCACGAGAAACAATGTTCGCATGGCGGCTCCTTGGAATGGATTTTGGTAGGTATGACACCGCCTGCAGCTAAATGTTCCCGAATCTGAAAACCATTTTCCATATATCATTTTTCATTGGAAAATTTGTGGCTCCCCCTTCTCCCACTGGGAGAAGGGCTGGGGATGAGGGTTTTTGGCGGCGTCCGCTAAAAGATTTTGTAGGTTCCAATCAACGCTGAGTGTGGCCTACAAGCATTGCCTTTTGTCTTTGCCCCAGGCCCTCACCCAACCCTCTCCCAGCGGGAGAGGGCTAAACGCAAATGACAAATGAGAAATGAAAAATGTGATATGGAAAATCTCCGGGATTTTTCCCTGGGACCGAAAACTATCTCCCACCGGCGGGCAGGTGTTCATGCAGGTATCTTGTCAACAGGCTGAAGAGATGCTTCGTCGTTCCCGGTCCTTCAAAAATTCCATGCGATCGATTTGGGTAAGGCATGATCGTGAACGGCTTGTTCGCCGCGACGAGTGCGTTAACCAGAAATTCAGTTCCCTGGTAGTGGACGTTGTCATCACCGGTACCGTGAACAATCAAAAGATGGCCTTTCAAATTCCCTGCGTGCGTGATCGGCGAACTTTGTTTCCATTCCTCCGGATGGTCCTGAGGCAAACCGCCGTAACGCTCCTGGTAGATCGTGTCGTACAGACGCAAATCTGCGACAGGCGCGACTGACATTCCGGCGTGGTAAACATCCGGGTGGCGAAACAGCGCATTCAGTGTGGCCGATCCGCCGCCGCTCCAACCCCAAATTGCTATCCGCGATGCGTCAACGAAGGGCCACTTGCCAATCGCGCGCGCAGCACTTGCCTGGTCGCCCGAATTCACGATTCCCATCTTGCGATAAACGATCTTGCGCCAGGCTCGCCCGCGCGCCGCGGGAGTGCCGCGATTGTCAACACTCATAACGAGGTATCCCTGCTGGGCAAGCATCATGTGCCAACGCAGATTCAAACCGCTCCACGAGTCCACAACCGTTTGTGACCACGGCTCCGTGTATGCATAAAACAAAACTGGATAACGCTTTTGTGGATCGAAGTCGGGCGGCTTGATCATCCAACCGTCCAGTTGCACTCCCTCGCCAATGTCTACTTTGAAAAACTCATGAGGGGTCGGTTTAAGTTTAGCCAAACGTTCCTGGATGTCCCGGTTGTCGATCAACGACCTGACGACAGTGTGCTGCGGCAGTCGCACAATTTCAGTTGATGGCGCCTTGGTAAACGCAGAAAAGAAGTGAATGGCAAGATCGCCGCGCGGCGAGATGTTGTATGCGTGGCTCCCGGGTTGTGTGACCGGTGTCAACCTTTCCGCAGGAGGTGAAGAGCCAGTCAGTCGCGCGCGATAAAGGTAACGCCGCGTCGCATCGTCGGGCGACGCCTCGAAATAGATCCAACCATTCGCTTCGTCCGCTTTTTCTACGTTGATGATGTCGAAGTTTCCAGGAGTGAGATCCTTTACGTCACGGCCGTCACGCGACACGGAATAAATGTGACGCCAGCCAGTGCGCTCACTGGCCCAGAGAAATCGCTTTCCGCCTTCGATCCATTCAACGTCGCCTCGCCCGATGCCCTTCTTGTTCCAATCGAGATCTCCCCAGCCAACATCAACCCACGCGTCATCTTTTTCCGTCAGGATTGCCCGGACCTTGCCGGTGCGAATGTCGCCAAGCATCACGGTGTTGGTGTTTTGCAGACGGTTAAGTTGTTGAATAACAACTTCATCCGAACTAGCAGCCCACTCCATCCGTGGCAAATAATTGTTGCGAGCGTCGCCGGCGATATCGAACCAGCGCGTGGCGCCGCCGCCGGAGCCAATCACGCCCACGCGCGCGGCGGCGTTGGTCGTTCCGGCCTTCGGATATGGAAACGAAGTAATCTCCGGATATGGACCGGCAGTGTTGTTCATGAGTTTGAATTCTTTCACACCCTCGGTGTTGAGCTGCCAGTAAGCGATGTGCTTCCCGTCAGGGCTCCAGCGGAAGCCGTCGCGGCAAAAGAATTCCTCTTCGTAGACCCAGTCAAAGGTGCCGTTAACGATGTATTGCGAACCATCAGGAGTTAGTTTGAGAACGCGTGCCGGTTGACTTGTTAGATCTTCGACGTAGATGTTGTTTTCACGAACGTAGGCGACGCGCGTTGCGTCGGGCGAAAACTTCGCGAACATAAGCGTTGAGGGCTTGGCATCCGCGCCGCCCAACTTATGCAAACGCCAACTCGCGAGATCGACAACCCAATAGTCGCCACGTGTGTTGCTGCGCCAGACGCGCGCAGTGTTTGTGAAGATGAGAAGCTTTTGTTCGTCGGGTGTGAAGACAAACTCCTCGATCGCTAAAGGAGCTGATGCACCGGCGGGCATGAGCTTATCCGCTGGCACTTTAACGGTGCGTTCGCCTGTAGAGACGTCGTATCGAACGATGTCGAGTACGTCCTTGTTCGTAGCCGAAGGCTCGAGAGCGAGATATCCGCTACCGTCTTGTTGCCACTGAATCGGACCAAGCGACTTAACCCGGTAGGTAAAGATGGAGTCGAGCGTAAGCAGTGACTCATCTGGCGAAGGCGCCGGCGTGGCCGTTTGTTGCGCACTACCAAGTGTGACGAACAGCAGAAGAAGGACTGGCGGCAGAAAATGTCGGCGTCTCATCGGTTCTCCACGTGTTGAAGATGATTTTTGGGGAGGTGGGAATCGTAGATCGTGATGAGCGGGTGTGTCTATGTAAACTCGAAGAGGAGGAATACATTTATCATTTTTGATAATTTTTATTTCTCATTTGTCATTGCAGTCCCCCTTCTCCCATTGGGAGAAGGGCAGGGGATGAGGGTTTAGCGAGGAGTTCTCTAAAAACATCTTATAGGTCCCAATCAACGTTGAGTGGACCTACAAGCCATTGGCCTCTTGTTTTTTTTGCTACGCCCTCACCCAACCCTCTCCCAGCGGTAGAGGGCTAATGACAAATGAGAACTGAGAAATATGACTTGAAAAATGTTTCCAGGGCTTAAAACTTGAATGGCTTCTTCAATACTCGACCGGTCTTCTTCAAAAACGATTCCACCCTTGAACCTTTTTGCTGCGGCTTCACTGCCGGCTTGGTCGAGGTAGTTACCGCACGCGGCTTCGCTGCGGACAGACGCGGCAAGGGTTGCAACCGCGGCAACGGTGGTATGCCTCGTTGAATCGTGAGTCGCTTGTCCTCGCTATGGTTTTTAACTGTCGAATCGTTCGTTGCAACAGCAGCACTATCGGCGTCGGCTTCAGTGACGTCAGAACTATCGAACGCGGAGACACCCGCCTCAGCATTGTATAGCGCAGAAGCGGCAATGGAAGCCGCTTTGGTTTCGTCGTTAACTTTCGACGTCGTCAGCGGGTTGCCGTCGATCGTGCTGGCGAATGGAGTGGCGACGTAGCCAAACCACGCGACCATAGCCAGTACGAGCCCGCTGATAGCTGCGATCAGAATTGATCGAGCACGGGAACGCGGCGGAGCGATGTCTGCTTGCGCGGCAGTGGCCGCAGGCAAATTGATCTGCGCGTCATAGATCAGCGCCTGGCCGTCCATGTCACACAAACTCTGGTCGTCGTTATAAATGAATTCGCACTGTGGGCAACGTTTCATCGCGTCCCTCCAAGGAAACCAGGCTATGGAATGGGGCGCGGCGTAACGTGAGTTATTTGTGAGTGCCGCAGCTACAGCATGACACAGCGGCTGCTGGAGAGACAACTATTTCATACGATGCGTTGATTTGTTGGGAGAAACGCCCTTGATGGACGCACGGTAGCGATGCCAGTAACTCGATTACGCGGCTATTCGGCGGGTTTTTCGGTGTCGGCGTCAGCGGCGGGTTGGTCGTCGGCTACCCAGGAAACAAACAGGCGTAACCAGTTTTCAGTCGATTCCGCTATCTGGACTCCTACGCGAGCGGTTCCGTAAATCGCGGGAGCTATGCGGATTACCACCGCAGTCACTTCAATGGGCGCACCGTCCGGGCGATGGGCGCGCAAGTAGAGCCGTTCACCCCGGCTTACTTTTTGATTGAGATGAAACAACGCGCCGGACGTGGAGATGTCGTCAGTCTCTGTCGGTTCACTCCAGGCGGAACCATCTTCCGCCCGCCCTGAAACAACGATCGGCAAACGCAACGCCATCCGTAACGCGAATCGTCGTTCTTCGTTGTTATACGGTACGTTCATTAGTAGTCTTCAGTGATCAGGCGGCCGACTTTTTGTTCCGATACTCCGACTGCTTTTGTTCTTCGTTCCACTGATAAAAACCTTCGCCCGTCTTCTTCCCGAGTTTTCCTTCCTGGACCATGCGACGCAGAATTTCCGGCGGACGAAAAGATTCTGATCCAAGCTCGCGATGTAAATACTCGGCGATGTTCAACCTGACATCCAGACCCACCAGATCCGTCAGCTTCAGCGGGCCCATAGGGTGGTTGTAGCCAAGCTCCATCGCCGTGTCGATGTCTCTGGCGCTCGCCACGCCCTGTTCAAACATGCGCATCGCCTCAAGACCAAGGGCGATGCCAAGTCGACTCGAGGCGAAGCCGGGGACGTCCCGAACGATGATCGGTTCCTTCCTCAGCCTGCGCGTAACCTCTTCAACGACACCAACTGTATCATCATTAGTAGCTTTCCCAACCACAATTTCCACCAGCCGCATCAGGTGAACCGGGTTAAAAAAGTGCATCCCCACCACATTCCACGGCCGCTCGGATGCTTTGGCAATCTCGGTAATCGAAAGCGATGACGTGTTGGTGGCGAAAACAAAATTCCGCTGTGAGAGTTGCTCCACTTTCTGCAGCAGCTCCTGTTTTATGTGCAATTGCTCAGGCGCCGCTTCAATGATCAGGTCAGTTTCCGCAACCTGTTCCAAATGCGTGGTGCCGTGGATGTGTTGGAGCGTGGAGTCGCAGTCGGCTTCCGTCAGTTTGCCGAGTTGGATTCCCTTGTTAAGGTTGCGTTCGATTGCCTGAATACCGCGAGCGAGAGATTCGCGATCCACATCCTGCAGAATGACGCGGTAGCCGGCGGCGGCTGAGACTTGTGCGATTCCATGGCCCATTGTGCCGGCGCCAATTACGCCTATGGTCTCAATTGGTTGAGGAGCGATGCCGGATTTCAAATCGTGTGCTGGTCCTATCAGTGGAGCTTTGCGGCATGATACCTCAAGCTCCGGTTCGACTGCTTCAGTATGGCTAGTTATACTAAACCCTAACCGAAAACGCTATACTTTGTAGCATTTAGAGGCCAAATCAGCTTTAGATCGAGGAGCGGAACATCCGTGACTGACAAGAAAACTCTCCAGAAAGAAGTTGTAATTATCGGCTCCGGCCCGGCAGGGCTGACCGCGGCGATTTACTCCGCCCGGGCGAACCTCAGACCGCTTTTAATAGACGCTCCTGCCGATGCGGAAAAGCAAACAGCCCCGGGCGGCCAGTTGATGATTACAACAGATGTCGAAAACTATCCTGGCTTCTCAGAAGGCATTCAAGGGCCCGATTTGATGGTCGAGTTTCGCAAACAGGCTGAACGTTTCGGAACAGAGTTTCACGAGGCCTGGATCTACGATGCCGACTTGAGCGAACGACCGTTTCGCTTGGAGACAGACGAGCACGTAATACTTGCGGAGACTCTGATTGTTGCTACCGGAGCTTCCGCGAAGTGGCTCAACATCCCAGGGGAAGCCAAGGTCCCTAACGGATTTGGCGGCAACGGCGTTTCTGCCTGTGCCACCTGCGATGGTCCACTGCCGGCATTTCGCAACAAGATCCTGGTCGTTGTTGGCGGTGGCGACACGGCGATGGAGGAAGCGACATTTCTGACGCGCTACGCTTCAAAGGTTTATGTCGTGCATCGACGCGACAAACTGCGTGCGTCGAAAATAATGCAAGAGAAAGCGTTCAAGAACGAAAAGATTCAATTCATATGGGACACTGCCGTCGAAGAAATCCTCGGCGAACCTGAATCCGGCGTTACCGCCGTTCGCTTGCGCAATCTGAACACCTCCGAAGAGACCGTTCTGCCTTGTGCCGGCGTGTTTGTGGCCATCGGGCATAAACCAAACACCGACCTCTTTAAAGGACAACTGGACATGGACGATGTTGGCTACATCAAAACGTCCGGACACTCTACAGCGACTAATGTGCCTGGAGTGTTTGCTTGTGGAGACGTTCAGGACAATTGCTACCGCCAGGCGGTGACGGCCGCCGGGACGGGTTGCATGTCGGCGCTTGATGCGGAGCGATTTCTGGACCATCTGCCGGTAATGATGCCCTCAGGTGAGGAAGTCACGATGGAAGGCGAACATATCACGTCGGACCACCTCGCCATCATTGAACCTGACGGCACAATGATTCCAAATGATCCTGCAATGGCTGCTACTGAAGATTGAGATCGGGGCCGAGTAATTGCACTTGAGTCTGGGATAGGACGATTTTAACTACACAGACTCGAAGTCTGTGCACTAGTCCACTTCACAGAAGGACGATGGAGTCGTCGCGTTGTTGTCGCCGGGCCGGAGCTGGCGCCTGACGTGAGGACGGTTCAAGTTCTTTTGTTGAAAAGTTTAGCGGACAGCTATCGCAGTAAAATCCAAGATGCTTCTTGCGATCCTCACATTGGTTGCAGTCGAGCGATTGACCGAGCATTCTCAAGGTGTCCACCAGCGGTAATAACAGCCGTCCGCGCTCGGTGAGTTCATACTCAATATGCGGAGGGTTCCCACCAAAATCCCTGCGGGTTACGAGACGATCCTTTTCCATGTCCCGCAAACGCGCCACGAGGGTACGGCTGCTAATCGGAAACAAGCCCGAGTGAAGTTCCATGGTTCGCTTCGGCCCGGCGGCCAGGTCGCGAACCACCAGCAACGTCCACTTGTCGCCGACCATTTGGAGCGCGCCTGCAATGGGGCAACCGTCGATTTGGCGTCGTCGCATAATTACCCTGGAGGTAACGCAAACTTTAGTTTGCGATCTTGCAATGCCTTACACGCAAACTGAAGTTTGCGTTAGATCTACTTCTCGACTGTGATCTCGCGCGTTGTGGTGTTGTATCCGCCGTTTTCCACCGGCCTTTGGTCTTTGTCCAGCAACTCGATCCGCACACTGTGCTTGCCGTTGGTCCAACCGGATAGCCAAATCGGTTCCCACTTGTCGATGAATCGAGGATCTTCGTCGTCAATAATATAACGAACGCGATACTCGCCGCCATCGCCTTTCAGTTTTGCGTTCGACAACCAGAAGTCGATCATGATTGCGTCTGCATCGGCGCCCTTGTATTCGCCTTTCGGCCGGCTGTAAGTCAGTAGAGGTTTAGTCGGATCCACGTCACCGGCAGTGCCGGGCGCCACGTCTTTGCCTTCCCGCTGCGGTGTTCCGCTCGCAGGCGCTTTGTTGTCTGCGACAGTCTGGCCGGTGTTGGTCGTGGTCGGCTTCGTCGCGTCGCCGCCGCCTTCAACTGTGAACGTCACCATTTGAAAGGCGCCGTCATTCTTGTAGCTCTCGTGCCAGGGCCGCGATGGAAAGACGCGCAGAGTGTGTTTGCCCGCCGTCACGTTGCGCAGTTCGAAAGGTTGGCCCAATTCGTAATAAGCTTCATAAGGCTGGTTGTCGAGAATTACGTGAATATGATTGCCGGTGGTTGTCTGCGGATCTTTGTGCGGTTGATAGCCCTTTAAATCGCCGGTCAGATCTAAACGCACGGGCACCACCGGCCCCTTGAGGACGCTGTTATTTGCAGGCGACAGTATGCGGAGTTGAGGCGAAGCCTGGTCTTGTTCTCCGCGGGCCTTCATCAAATCAATAATTTTTTGCGGCCGGCCCGTGATATGAAGCTGCTGGTATGGCGGCGGAGACACGGTGGTGACTGCGGTGGCGTTATTCTGATTGTCGCTGTTACATGCTGCGAACAACGCGAGCGCTGCAAACACCAACAGAAGTGATGGAATGGATTTATTCATGGCGATTCCTCTCGAAGATAGTAGTTGACGACACTACAACGTTGGTGTGGCGAATGTTTGTTCCGTCATCTCGTCTTCAACGATAAGCGGGTCTTAACCTCACATGGTCTAGACTTTTTGCACCCCGGATGCAAAAATCCGGCCCACGGCCCAGCGTTAATAATTGTGCTTTCATAAGTTGAATCTGGCACGACTATCGATCCGCGGGAGGTGAGGCCGTGTCTCAACTAACAACAGAGGAGGACCTATGACTCGAAGAACGTTGTTATTGACCTGTGTCATCGCACTACTGCTTGCCGTTTGCATGGCAATGCTGATTAGTTGCCAAAAACAGCAATCAGTTGCCGGTTTCCAACCGGAAGTCCTGCCTCTACCTGCTCAGCTCACGACTTACGAACCAATGCCAATCCCGGCCGACAACCCTATGACTCCCGAGAAGGTGGCGCTTGGCCGTCAGTTGTTTTTCGACGAACGCTTGAGTGGCGATGGATCGAAGTCGTGTTACTCGTGCCACGTGTGTGAGAAGGGACTGACCGACGGATTAGCGAAAGCGGTTGGAGCTTTCAACAAGCAACTGCCGCGCAGTAGTCCGACGCTTTGGAACATCGGCTATCACAAAGAATTTTACTGGGACGGTCGCAGTCCTTCACTTGAGAAACAGGCGATGGCGGCTTGGACCGGAGCCAACATGGGCGCGAAAGCGGACGAGATCGCTGCGAAGCTAAACGCGCTTCAGGACTATCGCGCACAGTTTCAAAAGGTGTTTGGCAGCGATGCGACGCCCGACAATATTGTGAAGGCTATTGCGGCTTTCGAGCGCACCATCATCAGCGGCGACACGGCATGGGACCGTTATCGCGCCGGCAATACTTCCGCGATGAACGAGAGTGCCGTGCGGGGTTGGAACATTTTTCAAGCGATCAAGTGTACGAACTGCCACGACGGAGTACTGTTAAGCGATCAGCAGTATCACAATGTCGGCATCGGGATGGACCAAAAGGAGCCGGACGTCGGTCGTTTCAAAGTCACCAACAAACCCGAAGACACCGGTGCATTCAAAACGCCTACGTTGCGCGACATTGCCGAGTCGGCGCCGTACTTCCATGACGGCAGCGCCGCTACGCTTGAAGAAGCTGTCGACATCATGTTGGGAGGCGGTAAGGACAACAAGTATCTCGACAAGAAGAACCTCGAAAAGCGGAACCTTGTTCCGGGTCAACGTGAGGACCTGCTGAGTTTTCTGCGAGCGTTGGATGTTGACTGCCAACTTAAGAAGCCGCCGCTACCGCAGAAATAAACATTTCGCATATCTCATTTCAGATTTCTGATTTGTGATTAGATTGGAAGTACCACTGCAGTACGGCTGGACCACTGCTCGCGGAGACTAATGTTCGCCGAAGGCGTTTTAATAACTTAGCTCACGCATTCGCGCTCTACCCCGGGCTAATTTATTCGAACGCCTTCGGCGTTTTGTGTTTCCCACTCCTTATTTCAACTTTGACGACTTCAGCCGGCCGTCGACAGTGGTCCAGTCGATATTCGAAAAGAAGGCTTCAATGTATTTCGGCCGCTCAGCTGGTTTGTAGTCGAGCAGGTATGCGTGCTCCCAAACGTCCAGCACTAACACTGGATCGAATCCTGCGACGTTCCCGGTTTCGTGAAGCGTAATCCAGTGATTTGATAACCGGCCATTTGATGGATTCTGGTACGCGATGGCCCAACCGACCCCGCGCATCTTGCCGATGCCTACAAAGTCAGCCTTCCAGATGTCGTAACTACCAAAACTCGATTCTGCCGCGGCAATGAATTTCGAAGTCTTCTCCGGGTCTCCCGTCCCGCCGCCGCTTTTAAGATTGTCGAAGTAGTATTCATGTAGAACCATCCCGTTGTATTCAAACCCAAGGCGTCGCGTGAGCTCTGAATAAGCGGGCATTTCCTCCTGGTCCACCTTACCGTCAGCGATGAATTGGGAGATTTTCTCGCTAAGGTTATTAGTCTCCTTTACGTACCCTTCATAAAGTTTGAAATGCATCTCGAGGGTTTCGTCAGAGATGCCCTGCAAATTGCTCAAATTGAATTGTCGTGGTTTATATGCGTCAGACTGGGATTTTGGTGTACTCACTTTTACCTCCAGGAGGGTGTAATTCAGTCTGACTATGACGTTGGAATGTGAAGAATGCGTGGAGAGGCTGCTGAATTAGTGTGCTGGAGAAGTCGTACGGGGGAAAACCCTAAGCATTTTCCATATATCTTTTCTCAGTTGTCATTGGTGAATTCAAGTTCGAAGTGCAACTTCGATGTGTGTTGGATCGCGTCAACGCTGTGGGTGGAAAATACAGAACCGGGAGCGGTAGCGACCGGGTTCATGATGGAATGGCTATCAGCTTTGGTCATTGAGGTCGTCCAAGTTCTTATATCGCATCGAGAAGCAATTCAGCTTGCGAACATGTAGGCCCATAAGCCGGCGGTGACAATGGTGGGACTGATTTACCACCTTCTGGCGCTATTGAACTGATCACGAGTCGCATCCCAGCATGAACCCGGTCGCTACCGCTCCCGGTTCTGTGTTCCTCGACCCACGACGTCGCAAATCAAAAGCCGTTGCACTTCCAAGTTGAATCTGCGATTTACTTATCGCCAGGGTGTTTTCGCGGAAGGCGATTACAAACTTGGCCCGGCGTAACATGCCGGGACGAAGAACGAGTGATTTTTTAGATAACCCTGAAAGGGTTTCTGTCGAATGTTTCAACCCTTCAATGTTAAGGTCGTCACCGTGTTACGGTACCGGGCGCGTCGCGATTTCGCGCTTTGCCCGGGCCAAACTCTTAAACGCCTTCGGCGTACTTCTTACTTCCCGAAAATGACCCAGTCGCCGTGTGACGTGCCCATGAAAAGCAGCATCGGCAGCGATAACCATGCGTTCGTGCGTGAGGCGATAAATGCTTGACGCGCCAGTTCGGGCGCCGGGGCGGGACCTGTGCCTGCGGTGGCTGCGAGTATGCGTTTGTTGTTGGGCCAGATGATGCCCCAAACGTTGAGCATCATCACGATACCGTATGCACCGCCAATACCAATCGAATACGCTTTGTTGCTGGCGTAGCTCTCACCACCAACCGTTAGCATGCTATCGAAAAATTTGACGAGTCCCCATGTAACGATCGCCACCAAAACAAACATGACAACCGCGAACAACCGCCCGTCCTTGGTAAGGGCCGGCACTTTCTTGATGATCAAAAACTCGACAACAAAGAGAACGATCGGGTAAGTGAGCCACGCTCCCAATATCACCCAAACGTTGAGGTCTCCTCCGCCCAGTGTATTAGCGTTTTTCACGTCGGGCGACAGAATGTACATAGCAAAATAAGCCAGACCGGCCAGCACGGTGACTACAGCGCCCCAACGAAAATACCAAAGCGCCCGGCCCAACAAATCAGGGTTCACTTTCTTCTTCGTGTCCGCGTCCAGTCCTTTTTGGACCGGAACATTCACCAGATTGAAAAAATAGAGAAGTCCGATCCAGGTGATACCGGCGACGAAGTGAAGCCAACGGAAACCGATCCGCAGTATTGCCTCCGTGTTAGGCGGGTGAAACAGATCCTGAAACATAGCCAGACTGATGGGGAGATGCTCAATGAACATTCCAAACCTCCATGAATTGCACAGGCAGACTGCCTGCGTGGTCCGTTAGTTGTTCTTCAAGACAGGCGCGAAGCGTGTCCTATATATATGTCTGAATGACGCGAAGGTTACACCCAGATGCTGGTCGCAAGCAACGTTCATCTGCGACCACCTTCGAATGCCGCGGCGTCGCGGGATGAAGTTCTATTCATCGAGAGGCCGTGGGCCAGGATCCATACCTCGAACACTCGCCTGATTGATCACGCGGACGTGAAGACTGTCGTGAACTCGAATCTGACAGGATAATCGAATGTTGTCCGCGAGTTCCGACTCAACGGCTAAACGATTACGCTCCAGTTCCCCGATCTCACCGGGATCGCCTTCCAGCACTTCTACTCGACAGGTCGTGCAGCGCGCATTTCCGCCACAGCGGTGAAGGATGTCGATACCCGCATCCTCAATCACCAGGACAAGTTTTTTGCCTTCCGGCGCGTCGATGGTCTGTGTGCCGTTAGCAGTTTCCGCTGAGATAGTTGGCATTCGTTATGGCTCCCGAAATGTGTTTTTGGAATCAGCTGAAATGTGGCACAACTATGGAACTTGAGCAAGCGGGTGCCATGATTTGTTACCTACTGACTCCTGCCGCCTGCCCCGGGGTACCTTTGGCGTCACGCAGCTTTTCCGGCGCTATCAGTCGCCAGGCTTCAGCAACGTGAAAGGCAAGTTCCGTATCGTTTATTCGCGTTAACTCGATACCCACCCATCCACGCACGCCCACATAGGGCGGACGGTAAAACTTCCGCGGTGATCTGTTTATCAGCATTTGCTGTATGCCAATCGCAGCAGGAAGAGTGACGGCAATGTGCCCGTCGTTGTGATGGTTGTTGGAAAACATCGCAAAGACCTTCTTGCCAACAAACCAGGTTGGCTCGCCATGAGACACCTTCTCCCAGGTGCCGGGTAACGCCAGACAGATCCGTCGCACTCGTTCGATCTGTTCCGCTCCCGCATCGATACTCTTCTTTTTCACGACTTCAACTTACTCTTTCCGGAGCGACAATTCCATGAACAGCGTGTCCTCAACAGGACTCTCGTAGTACGGCTTGATTTCTTTGAACCCTAGTTTGCGATAAATCTCTATCGCGCGGTCCATCTTGCCGGGCAACGTGTCGAGGCGCATTGATTGATATCCGATGTCGCGCGCTGTCTCGATGATCTCGCGCGTTAAGATGCGACCGAGGCCGGCTCCCTGGTATTCCGGACGCACAAATAAACGCTTCATCTCGCAAACACCGTCGGCAAGTTTTCGTAGCGCGATGCAGCCGGCAACTTGTTGCCCATCGTCCGCCAACAACAATCGTCCACCGGGAGGCACGTAGTCACCAGGAAGTTCCGCAACTTCTTTGTCAAAATTTTGAAAACAAAGATTGATTCCCAGCCATGCGTGGTACTCGTGGAACAATTCGCGAGCTTGCGCGATATCCTCGTCCGTCTTCACCTGTCTGAGCTTCATTTCCGCCATAGGCGTTTAGGCTTGATGATTATCACCGCTCTGTTTCATTAAAAATACTGCCGGGCTAACGAAATCGGCTCGATGATCCAATGGATCACCGAGCCGAATCAATACTGCTGTTGTGTTTTTTAGGCTGTGAACGAAGTGCCGCAGCCGCAGCTTCCCGTTGCATTCGGGTTGGTGAATGTGAAACCCGAACCCATGACGCCGGTCACGTAGTCGATTTTCACGCCATTCAAGTACTGCGCGCTGAACATATCCACAAACAGTTTGACTCCACCCTGGTCGAGGATGAAATCGCCCTGTCGCGAATCTTCTTCAATATTCAGGCTGTATTGGAACCCTGAACAACCGCCCGGGACGACACGCACGCGCAATCCCGCACTCTCCGGCAGGCCTTCTTCGCCTGACATAAACTTCTTGATTTCGGTAATCGCACTCTCGGTGACGTCCAGAGTCATACTCGGCGCCGCCGTTGTCGTGTTGTTTGTTTCCGTGTGGATTGCTGACATAACTTCGCTGTCTCCTAATGAAATCTATTGTAATTAGTTTCGTGTTTCCCTGATTTCGCTGCCTAAAACCCGCTCAAAATCGCGAATTAAGTTTACTGGCCTTTGCCCAAAACGACAAGTTCGGGTTTCATCGCCTCAATCGACACGCGCCGGGCCACTTCTTCGGCAACACGGCGAAACGCCACGGCCTCAGGTGAGTCAGGATGACTGACTACGACCGGCACGCCGCTGTCCCCGCCTTCGCGGACTGTCATGCCCAGGGGGATGTTGCCCAGGAGCGGCACGTGATACATCTCCGCCAGCTTCGCTCCTCCGCCTTCGCCGAATATGTTGTAACGATTCCCTGTGTCCGGGGCCACGAAGTAACTCATGTTTTCAATGATTCCTAAAATAGGAATCGCTACCGTCTCAAACATTCTTAGCGCTCGCCTCACATCGGCAACGGAAACATTCTGAGGCGTCGTAACCAGCACAGCTCCCTGGACAGGAACGAGTTGGGCCAACGACAACTGGATGTCGCCTGTGCCCGGCGGCATGTCAACGATGAGGTAGTCTAGTTCTCCCCATTTCACGTCCGAAAGAAACTGCTTTACCAGGCCATGAAGAATTGGACCACGAACAATCATGGGCTTGTCGCCCGGTTGCAGCAGGGCCATCGAGATCAGTTTTACGCCGTAAGCTTCGATGGGAACGAGTTTGTTACCCTCGACTTCGGGTCGCGCTTCGGCGGCGCCTAACATGATCGGCACGTTTGGTCCATAAACGTCCGCATCCATGATACCGACGCGCGCGCCGTTTAATGCCAGCGACACGGCCAAATTGACGGCAACAGTCGATTTGCCCACGCCGCCTTTACCTGACGATACGGCAATGATGTTTCGTACACCCTCGACTGTAATTTTGTCACCCAGCCCTCGACCTCTGGGCACTTCAGCATCCATGGTCACCGCTACGGCAGTCACTCCTGGTATCGAACCCACCAGCTCACGCGCCGCACTCTCCATTTCTGCCTTCACCGGACACGCTGGTGTGGTCAGCACAATGCGGAACGATACGATTCCGCCATCGATTTTCAGGTCCTTAATGAAACCAAGCGCGACAATGTCTTTGTGAAGGTCGGGATCCTGGATTTGACGCAGCGCGTCCAGGACTAATTGTTCAGTTACTTGCGACATAGTGTTTGGGAACAGGGGTTCGGAAGTTAAGGAGAAGCGTAGCTGATACAAACTGCCAAAGCAAATGAGCGCTGTTAATCCACTTTTTCCACCACGAGTGCGCTGTTTTTTGAGCCAAACCCGATGCAATTGCACAGTGCGACGCGCACTTCGGCGCGTCGTGATTCGTTCGGCACGTAATCCAGGTCGCAAGCCGGATCCGCTTCATCCAGATTAATTGTCGGAGGGATCGTCCCGGTAGTCATGGCACAAAGTGCGGCACCCAAACCTGCAGCACCGCTAGCGCCTTGCGGGTGCCCGATCTGCGACTTGGTAGCGGACATCGGAATTCTGCGAGCGCTGCCGTCGAGTGCAAGTTTTAGCGCACTGGTTTCGATACGATCATTCAATATTGTCGAGGTGCCATGAAGGTTTACGTAGTCAACGTCGGAAGCATCTCGGCCAGCATCACTCAGCGCGAGCTTCATTGCGCGCGCGGGCTCGTCGCCATTCTCCGCGAGGCGCACTCGATGAAAGGCGTCGCAAGTGGCTCCGTAGCCGGTGACCTCCGCATAAATTGTCGCGCCCCGCGCGCGCGCACGTTCAAGTTCCTCAAGTACGTAAATCCATGCGCCCTCACCCAGGACCATGCCTGACCGGTTACTTGAAAACGGCCGAGATGCACGATGCGGTTCGTCGTTGAATTCGTTGGTCAGCACCGTCATCAAATTGAATCCGGCCAAAATTCCCGGGGCGATCGGCGCGTCTACTCCTCCCGTCAACATTACATCATGCCGGCCCAGAACGATGTGTTCTGCTGCATACGCCATCGCATCAGTTGAGCTCGTGCACCCCGTGGAGACAATGTGTGAAAGTCCGCGCAAACCAAACGCCATTGACAGTTCGCTCGACAACCCGCCGTGTGTTGAAGACGGAATGGTGTAGACGCTGGCCTTTGTTGGCTGGCCGACGTACCAGTATTCATACTGCTTTTCCGTAAACGCCAGCCCGCCACCGCCGGTCCCTAACACGACGCCGAACCTTCGTCGTTCGTCTAACGATAGACCGTCGGCATTAACATTTGCGTCTTGCAGAGCTTCTCTGGCAGCCGCGAGAGCGAGAGGCACCGTACGCGGAACATGTTTCCGATCTTTTGGATTTACTTGCGCCTCCCAATCAAAATCGCGGACCTGTGCGGCGATTTTCACCGGTGATTTCGACACATCAAATGTTTCTATTCTGCTGACTCCGCTGACGCCGGTAATCAGCGAATTCCAAAACGCGTCGCGCCCGATGCCGATCGGGGTAACGCAGCCCATGCCGGTGATGACGACGCGGCGCGGATGCCTGAAGTTGCTAAGCATTACGGTCGATAAGATGTAACCGGAGAAGTATCAGCGCCAGAATAACACCGTGCTGGGCAAGATAACTACGCGATGTGGTAAGGGCATCTTGCCTATGCAGCAACGGGCGGGACGCCCATGTCAGCTAAAAAAGCCCGGCGTTTTGACGCCGGGCCTTTTGAACCTGTGTAAGTAATGAACTATCCGCCTGCTTTGGTTCCGCATTCATTACAAAACTTTGAGCCGGCGGGCAGTTGCGCTCCGCACTTCGCGCATGACGAACTTCCGGCAGTTGCGCCCAGAGGCTCGCCACACTCGTTACAGAACTTGGAATTAGCAGCGTTTGCAGCTCTACATTTCGGGCAGTTTATTTTCGTATCAGCTTCTGATTCCTTCTTTGATTGATTCATGGCGTTCGTCATCGCGCCGGCCATGGCGTTGCCAATCGCGAATCCCGCGCCGAGTCCCGCTCCTGTGCTTGCGCCGCCGCCCGGGTTTTGAGCAGCGTCGCGCATCGCATCAGCGGCCTGAAATTGTGCGTACCGCCCGACGTCTCCGATTACTCCCATCGACGTGCGCTTGTCCATGGCACTTTCTACTTCTGCCGGCAACGAGATGTTTTCAACGAGGAACTTCGTCAGCTCCAGTCCGAACGAGTTGAAATCATCGGTGAGTTTGCCGCGCGTAAATTTGCTGAGTTCGTCGTAGTTTGACGCGAGGTCAAGCGCTGCGATCTTCGACTCAGCGAGTGCGTCGCTGAAGCCACTGACGAGCGTCCTTTTGAGTTGGCCTTCGATGTCTTCCGTGACGAAGTGTGCATTTGTGCCGGCCACCTCCTTGATAAACGCGCGCGGGTCAGTTACCCGCATTGAGTAAATTCCAAACGCGCGCAGGCGGACCATGCCGAAATCCTGGTCCCGCATCATTACGGGATTGGCCGTGCCCCACTTGAGATCGGTGAACTGCTTGGTGTTGACGAAATACACCTCGGCTTTGAAAGGCGAGTTGAAACCGTATTTCCAAGCACCGAGCTTGCTCAGGATGGGAGTATTTCCACCGTCGACGGTGTAACGTCCTGGCCCAAACACGTCGGCAATCTGCCCTTGAAATACGAAGACAGCAGCCTGCGACTCGCGCACCGTCAATTGCGCGCCGTTTTTGATTTCCTGTCCGTGAACAGGAAACCGGTAAAGAATTGTGTTACCGGAATCGTCGAGCCATTCGATGACCTCAATAAATTGTGAACGGATTGAATCAAGAATTCCCATTTAATCTCTCCTTCGGGCAATGCCTGGCAGGCCACATGAAATTAGCAGCCCCGGCTGCTTCAAATATTGCACAAAGCGGCGTGCGATGAAAACTGTTTTATGTCCTGGACTCAGTTGCTTCGGACGATGGGCCCTTTAGTTTAAAGGCAAGCAGAATCGTCAACCCGCCCAGAATGTCGATGGCGCTATCGTAAATTGATCCCGTGCGGGTCGGCACGAAGCTCTGGTGAAGCTCGTCCGCCAACGCGTTTACAACGACCAGGGCCAGGCTCATCTGAAACCAGTTTCGCCGCAGCCACGCCGAGCTCGATGTAATAAACGCCCGGCGGGCAAGAAATGCGAGGATCGCGTATTCGCAAAAGTGCGCCGCTTTTCGCGTTAGAAAGTGGATTGACAGCAGTTCTGCTTCGGTTACGTTAGGGTAAATCCAAAGCACGAACGGCCGTACAAAACGAGATGTATTGTCGGCAGAAAACTCGCCTGTTGATGCAAACGAAATGAACAGGAGCCAGATCAGCAATGGACCATAACGCCATGCGCGTTGGGCCCACGTAGAACTGTTTGGCTTTGAACTCAAAAGACTCCCAAGAAATAAAGGGAAGCAACGCTGCTTCCCTTCATCCGTCCAAGTTGTCTAAACCGTTTACAGCGCGGCCGCGCCAGACACAACCTCGATAATTTCGTTTGTAATGGCGGCCTGGCGAACGCGATTCATGTTCAGTGTCAATGAGTCGATTAGCTCGCGGGCATTTTTCGAAGCTGAGTCCATCGCCGTCATCCGCGCACCATGTTCAGAAGCGACTGATTCCAGCAACGCGCGAAAGATTTGTGTCTGGACCAAACGCGGCAGTAAGCGTGCGAATATTTCACCGGGTGGTTGCTCGTAAATGTAATCAACGAGGTTGAGTTGTTGGGCCGTCGTGGCGCCACCTTCTGTTGCACCGGTGGTGGCTGCCTGTCCGGCAACCGGCAGCAATTGTTCAGTTACTACGCGTTGCTGAATTACCGATTTGAATTCGTTGTAAATAATGAAGACTTTGTCGATCGTCTTGTCTTCGGTGAACCGGTTGGTTACGTCGTCAGCAACTTTGAGCGCGTCTGAAAACTCAACACGTCCCTGTCCTGTCAGTCCGATATATTCGCCCGCGATTGTTACTGGCCTGCGTCGAAAGTAGTCGCGGCCTTTGCGGCCGACAGCCAATACTTCGACGTTTTTGTCTGCGTTCGCATTGATAAACGATTGCGCAGCTTTCGTAAGGTTTGTGTTGAAACCGCCGCACAGGCCTTTGTCGGCCGTTATGAGAACCAGCAGGTAACGCTCGTCACCACGCGCGTCCAAAAGCGGATGATGGAAATCCTCGCCGGCCCGGCCCGCAATACTAGACAACACCTCCGCCATCTTGTTTGCGAAAGGTCGAGCTGTCACCACGCGGTCCTGCGCGCGCTTCAGCTTCGCGGCAGATACCATCTTCATTGCCTTGGTGATCTGCTGCGTGTTCTTGACCGACTTAATGCGGCGGCGAATGTCTAATAGATTCGGCATTGAACGCTACGATTTACGCTCCGGCCGTTGCAGGTTGACCCGACGCCGCAGACATAGCAGGTGTCGCGTTCATCGCTGCCGATGACCGTTCGTTCCACATGACTTTGAAGTCGGACAAAACCTGTTTCAGGTCGGTAATGATCTCGTCAGTTAAACTTTTCTTCTCGCGAATGCTCTGGAGCAGGCCCGGGTGCGAATTCTCCACGAACTTCAACAGCTCCGCTTCAAATCGCCGCACATCTTCAACCGCGACGTCGTCAGCATAGCCGTTGCTCGCCGCCCAAATCACAAACACCTGATTCTCCACAGGCATGGGCTGATACTGTCCCTGCTTCAGAATCTCGACGAGACGCTGGCCGCGGGCCAATTGCGACTGGGTTGCTTTGTCGAGGTCTGAACCAAACTGAGCAAACGCTTGCAGCTCTCTGAACTGGGCCAGATCGATTCGTAGTGTCCCCGCGACTTGTTTCATCGCCTTGATCTGCGCTGAACCACCAACGCGCGACACGCTGTTCCCCACGTTGATCGCCGGACGAATACCACTATTGAACAAGTCGGCTTCGAGGAAGATCTGGCCGTCAGTAATTGAGATTACATTCGTCGGAATGTAGGCCGAAATGTCACCCGCCTGCGTTTCGATAATCGGCAGACTTGTCAGCGATCCACCGCCCTTTGAGTCGGAAAGTTTGGCCGCGCGCTCGAGCAAGCGCGAGTGAAGATAAAAGACGTCTCCCGGATAAGCCTCGCGGCCCGGCGGCCGGCGAAGCAATAACGAAATTTCACGATACGCGGCCGCCTGCTTCGAAAGATCGTCGTAGATGGTTAACGCGTGGCGTCCGTTGTCGCGGAAGTACTCGCCCATCGCCGCACCAGAGTAAGGAGCGAGGAATTGCATAGCGGCTGGATCGGAGGCAGTCGCCTTAACAACGATCGTGTAATCAAGGGCCCCGAAGTCTGACAACGTTTTGACGACCTGCGCCACAGTCGAAGCTTTCTGCCCGATGGCAACGTAGATACAGATAACGTCTTTGCCCTTTTGATTAATGATCGTGTCGACCGCAACGGCGGTCTTACCAGTCTGTCGATCCCCAATGATCAGCTCGCGCTGGCCACGGCCGATCGGTACCATCGCATCGATGGCCTTTAAGCCCGTCTGTAGCGGCTCCTTAACGGGTTGGCGATCGACCACGCCGGGAGCGATTCGCTCAATCGGATAATACTCGTCCGTGACGATCGGTCCGCGATCGTCGATGGCATTTCCCAGCGCATCAACCACACGCCCGACCATCGCCTGGCCAACCGGTACCTGCATGATGCGCCCGGTCCGCTTGACCAGATCGCCTTCTTTTATCGACTGGTAATCGCCAAACAACACCGCGCCAACTTTGTCCTCTTCGAGGTTGAGCGCGAGGCCACGCACGTCGTGCGGAAACTCCAACAACTCGCCGGCCATCACTTTCTCAAGTCCGTGAATCTCGGCAATGCCGTCTCCAACCTTAATGACTGTGCCAACTTCCATCACAGTCACGCCAGATTCGAAGTTCTCGATCTGCTTGCGGATGATCTCGTTGATTTCGTCTGCTCTTATAGGTTGCATCGATCTTCCTTCTACTGACCGCTTAATCTAACCAGCCAATTCCTGTTCGAGACGGTCTAATTGATTACGCACCGAACCATCGTAAATTGTCGAACCAATCCTCGTGACGATACCGCCCAGCAGCGTCTCGTCTGTTGTAAAGTCGAGCCGCACCTTCTTCCTGGTCAATTTGGCCAACGTGTCTTCCAATGATCCCTTTACGGATTCGGACACCGGCCGCGCGGACGTGACTTGCGCACTCACAACTCCTGCGCGCTCATCGAGGATCAGAGCCAGCCGGGCATTCACTTGCGGAAGCTCCGCCAGTCGTTGGTTTCTTAGCAACACGCGGAGGAAGTTCGCCGTCGTTTCACGCACTTTCGTTCGAGCGATAAGCTCGTTCAAGACTTTGCCTTTTTGATCGTACGCAATAGTTGGATTCGTGAATGCTTCCAGGAGGAGCGGGTTGCCGGTAATCATTTGTTCCCAATCGAGAAGCTCTGCCTGGACCGCAGCCTCTTCGCCGCGTTCCACAAGAACATCGGCGAGAGCGGAGGCATAACGTCGCGCCACCGTTTGTGAACTCAAGCTTGCGACCTCCTCAGCTCCTCAAGGTTCATATTCATGAGACGCTCGTCGTCGGCTGATCCGATTTCCTTCTCGAGTATCTGTTCGGCAATCCGGACGCTTTCCTGGGCGGCAAATCGACGCAGTTCATGACGCGCAACTTTGCTGGCCCTTTCGAGTTCCCTGTTTGCTTGTTCGCGCAACTTCACAATTTCCTGCTCCGTCGTACTCTGAATCCGTTCTCTTTCGGCTTCAGCTTCCGCTTTCGCCTTGTTTCGGATGTTCGACAGCTCATCATCGAGTGTTGCAAACCGCGTCTCGATAGAGCCGAGCTTTGCCAGCGCCTGGTCCCGTTCCTCACGCGCGCGGTCGAGCTCGGCCTTGATTCTTTCCATCCGATCTCTAAAGCCCGTTCGAACCCGACGCCGAAGAAGGAAGTAAGCCACGATGATAAAGATAAAAAGATTCAAAAATTTCCACAGCTCAAGCCCAGGGTAGTTCCACCACGGAGACGACCCTTCTTCTAGAGACAGGAAAATGAGTGGTGTGAATGACGATAGAAACAAGTAGCTCTGCCCCTGCCCGTTCATGCGGTTGGCTGTGTCGAAACTGGTCTATGTAGGATCTGCCGGCTTATGTCGATGGCAATTCGTTCGGCATCTGCGCCCAGGGTCTTCTTTACGCTTTCAGTCTCCTGAGCCAGCTGTTGCTTCTCGGCGGCAATCCGGCTATTTACCTCATTCCGGACCTCGCCTAGCCTTCGCTCTCGCTCTGCGGACAACATCGATCGCTCGCGCTCCATCGCACCGTAGCCTTCGCTTCGCGCTGCTCGTAGCGTCTGCTCATATTCGCGCATCTTGGCTTCGACCGTGCGAAGCGTTTCTTCGGCTTCGCTTAGCCGGCCCCTGGTCCGGCGGTCACGCTCCTCCAGAATCCTGTTAATAGGTTTCAGCAAGGTGGCGTTCAGCAGCGCAACCATCGCAATGATCAAAACCAAATGGAACAAAAGCGTGCCATCAGGCACCAACTGAATCGCGTTGCCAGCTAAAGCCAAGAACACCCTACATTCCTCCAATATCTACCTGGTCAAAAGCGTCGGAGTCTAACACCCCGCCGAAAAACCGGTCAAGGCGACCCCTGTCCCAAATCCTGAATATTCTCCACGTCAGACTTCCTAAACGATCCGAAAGATATTTCCTTGCCTTGCTCTGGGAGCGCGCCTGTACATTGTACTACCGCTAATGGCTGGAGGGCGGGCCAGCTGTGGTACTTTGTGCTATGGTATCGGCCTGAGCAGGAGATTGTAAAGGCGGTCGAGATCATTTGCGTTGTAATACTCAAACTCGATCCGTCCACCTTGCGTTCCCGCCGCTGGAACAATTCGGACTTGGGTCCCAAACTCTCGCCTGAGTTTTGTCTCCGCCGCGCGCACATTCGGATCTTGTTTTACCGCTGCGGGTCCGGTGCGCTTTGCTGTCTTCGGCTCTGTAAACTGTTTCATCAGCCGCTCGGTCGCACGTACCGACAAGTCCTGGTCGATGACCTTGCGCGCCAGTCGCCGCTGGATGTCCGGTTGGTCTGCACCCAGTATGGCTCGAGCGTGTCCGGTCGACAGACGTCCCTTCTGGACGAGGTCCTGAATATCTTCCGGCAACCGCAGGAGGCGAATGTAGTTTGTTACGTAGGAGCGATCTCGACCGACACGTTCGGCGACTGTTTCCTGCGTCAGACCAATCGTGTCAATCAGCTTCTTGTAAGCCCGGGCTTCTTCGATCGGGTTCAGATCTTCCCTTTGAATGTTCTCGATGAGCGCAAGCTCAAGAACCTTGTCGTCAGAGACGTTGCGGATTACCGCTGGCACACGATCCAGACCTGCTCGCTGAGCAGCTCGCCAGCGGCGCTCACCCGCAATCAATTCGAAGCGGGGTCCTTTCCGCCGAAGCAACAGCGGCTGAACCACGCCGTTGGCGGTAATCGACTGCGCCAGTTCGTCCAGCTTGGCCTCATCAAAAAGAGTGCGAGGCTGAAGGGAACTCGGGTCTATTAAGTCAATCGGAATCTCAGCGGAGTCTTCCGTGGCTGTTGCAGTTCCCTCAGCCGACAGCAGCGCCCCCAGCCCCCGACCCAATGCCTTTCGCGTCATGAGCCACTATCTCCTTAGCTAATTGAAAATATGCTTCGGCCCCTTTCGAATGCACGTCGTAAAGCGTGATTGGCTTGCCGTAGCTTGGAGCTTCTGCCAGGCGAACATTACGAGGTATCGCAGTTTCGAAAACCTGCCGGCCGTAGAAGTCTCTGAGATCCGAGGCAACGGCGGACGACAAGTTAGTACGCTCGTCGTACATCGTCAGAAGCAGTCCTTCGATCGTAAGTCCAGGATTATGGAGCCGGCGTATTCGAGCGAGGGTGTCGAAGAGTTCTGTCACGCCTTCAAGAGCGTAGTATTCGCATTGAATCGGAACCAGAAGAGACTGGGCCGCCGTCAAGGCGTTTAGTGTGAGAAGGCCGAGCGAGGGAGGGCAGTCGATGATGATGTAATCGTATCGATCAGTAACGGTGGCGAGGGCTTCCCGAAGCCTGGACTCACGCCTCTCAACGTCGACTAGTTCAACCTCGGCACCGGCGAGGTCCTTGTTGGCCGGCAACACTTGAAGGTTCGGGGTCTCTGTAGTGAGTATTGCGTCGTCGACGGGTTCCCCCAGAACAATACTGTGGTAAACGCTCTTTCTAAAGCTTCCTCGCTGGATGCCTACACCAGATGTCGCGTTACCTTGCGGATCGGAGTCAACCAATAGAACCGCGTGATCCGAAGCCAGCACAGCGGCTAAATTGACGGCGGTCGTGGTTTTCCCGACCCCACCTTTTTGATTGGCAATCGCTATTATTCTGGCCATTTTGGTACGGATTTCGGCCGACCCAGTGTGCGCGTAAATTAACACACCGGCATCGCGTTTACCATGATTGCTTGGTTTTTATTGTCTTTTGTCGATGTTTCACGTGTCCCACGTTGGGGACGGGACACGTGAAACATTGCTAAGGTATTGTATTGAAAGTAGATAAGCTAACGAGTAGCGTTGAGAGAGCGGCTGGCGTCAATCCCGGTATCGTTCTAGCGTCGCCAAACGTTCGCGGCCGCACGCGTTCCAAACGCTCGACCATTTCGTGAGAGAGTCCCGGCAGGCTGCGAAAATCGAGGCCATGGGGAATACGTAGCCCATCCTGACTCTTTAGGCGGCCAATCACGGCTTCCTGCTTACTGATGTACCCTGAATACAGATTGTCGGCGAGTGCCGAGTCCAAATCACTGCTATCCGTTGCAACCTGGCTGGGAAGAAGCCTCTGAATCATCTCAGCTGTAACGCCTTGCCGTTTTGCCAGATCCGCCAGCGTAATGTCGCCGGTCTCGCCAACCAACGCCGCAATTGCCGTGTAGGAGGGATCCGCCTTCCTTAAACGGGTTTCTCGCAACGCGGCGTGCAAACCTGCTATTCGCTGACGCCGGTTATTGAACCTTTCCCAGGCCGCGTCACCGACCAGCCCGATCTCACGTCCGTAACCACTCAGCCTCTCGTCAGCGTTGTCGTGTCGAAGCGCGAGCCTGTATTCAGCCCGGGACGTGAAAATTCGGTAGGGTTCGTCTACTCCGTGTCGGATTAGGTCATCGACCAGCACGCCGATGTACGACTCCTCGCGCCGTAGCCGAAAGGCTTCCCGCGCTTGAACAAACCGCGACGCGTTAATACCGGCCATAAGCCCCTGACAGGCTGCTTCTTCGTATCCTGTGGTGCCATTGATTTGACCGGCATGGAAAAGTCCTGCCACGCGTTGCGACTGCAAATCCGGGCCTAGTTCTCGGGGATCAACAAAGTCGTACTCGATTGCATAGCCCGGCCGGATGATCGTGGCCTCCTCCAGCCCCGGAATCATCCGCACCAGATCCTGCTGCATAGCCGAAGGCAACGAGGTCGAGAACCCATTCAGGTAGACTTCGTTGGTGTTATGTCCCTCGGGCTCGAGGAACAGCTGATGCCGGTCCTTCTCGGCAAACTTGACCACTTTGTCTTCAATCGACGGGCAATAACGCGGTCCGACGCCTTTAATCGCTCCCGAATATAGCGGCGACTCATGAAGGTTTCGGCGAATCGCATCATGCAAACGATCTGTCGTATATCCGATGAAGCAGTCGATCTGTGGCTGCTGAATACTGTCAGTCGCAAATGAGAAGGGAACTGGCTTCGAATCCGCCTTCTGTCTTTCAAAGCGGTCCCAATCGATTGTCCTGCCGTCGAGCCTTGGCGGTGTTCCGGTCTTTAGTCGCCCGACAGGAAACTGTAAACGCTTCAAAGTGTCCGCCAACTCGATGGATGCTGGTTCACCCATTCGGCCGGCCGTGTAGGTTTGCCTTCCTGTGTGGACTAAACCGTTGAGAAATGTACCGGCCGCGATGACGACAGCGTCCGCGCGAATCTGGCGCCCATCCTGGAGAACGACGCCGGCTACCTTTTCACTGCGGACTAACAGGTCGACGACGGTCCCTTGCCGAAGATGCAAGTTGGGCGTGTTTTCAAGGGTCGCGCGCATCTCCGTCCGATACAAAGCACGGTCGGCTTGCGCGCGCGGCGACTGAACGGCTGGCCCTCTCGATCGATTCAACAAGCGAAACTGAATGCCCGTTCGATCAATCACGCGGCCCATGATGCCGCCCAGGGCATCGATCTCACGAACCAGATGGCCTTTTGCGATCCCGCCAACCGCGGGATTGCAGGACATCTGGCCGATCAAATCCAGGTTCATGGTGACAAGCGCAGTCTCAGCTCCAAGCCGGCCGGCAGCTGAAGCTGCTTCACAGCCCGCGTGCCCGCCGCCGATTACCACCACGTCAAATTTTTCGTCGAAGGCCATTTCCTACTTGCCTATGCAGAACGTACTGAAGATCTCACCAAGAATTTCTTCGGTCGTCGTCTCACCAGTTATTTCCCCAAGATATCGCAGCGCATTGTGTAAACCTACGAGTGCGATCTCTTCGCTCGCTCCCTGCGTGATTAGCTCTTCGGTCTCGCTCAGTGCAGCCGCCGCACGCAGTAGCAAGTCGTGATGTCTGCTGTCGGTCACGAGCAATCCTACTGCTTCTGAATCAACGGCGCCGAAGGGTTCAAGTATAGCAGTTGACAACTCCTGAAGCCCTTTGCCCGTCAGCGCAGAAACATGGACCAACCTGCGATCTCTTAGCTGGTCCATAACGCCGCCTGCCTGGTCCAAGTCGGCTTTGTTGATCGCCACCACGTGCGGTAGTCCATTGGTTAACGAGAGTACCGCTTCGTCTTCCAGCTCCAACTGCGTTGACCCATCTATGACGACGATCAGTAGATCCGCGTCAGCAGCGGCACGATGTGTCCGCTCAACACCAATCTCTTCGATCCGGTCGCCGGCCTCACGTATTCCCGCTGTATCAGTAATCTGAACCGGAATACCGTGAAGGTTAATTGCTTCGGTCAAACTATCTCGCGTGGTACCAGGCAAGTCAGTTACAATCGCTCGCTCAAATCTCACTAACTGATTGAAGAGACTAGACTTACCGACGTTCGGCCGGCCTACGAGCGCGACCTTAATGCCATCTCGGAGGAGGTGCCCGGCATCGTAAGTTCTCGCGAGATTCTCGACGGCGTTGCGAATATGGACCACCTGGTCCAACGTCGCTTCTTTCTGGACGTCGGGTAAATCGTCTTCTACAAATTCAAGCGCAGATTCCAACTTTACGATCACCTGGATCAGTTGCTCCTTCACAGGCTGCAACGTCGATGACAATTCTCCTTTTAGTTGGCGAGTCGCTTGCTTCGCCGCGGCAGCAGTTTTCGCATTGATGAGATCGCGAATTGCTTCGGCCTGACTGAGGTTGATTTTCGCGTTGCGCAAGGCACGCAGTGTGAACTCGCCGGGACCCGCGAGTCGCGCATCCAGCCGTTGTGTTTCATCGAGGACTTGTCGAAGGATTAACGGTGAGCCGTGACAACTAATCTCCACCATGTCTTCACCTGAGAATGAATGAGGCGCGCGAAAGTAGGTGATTAGCGCGTAGTCGATCGCTTCCTGCGAGTCGCTTAGGATCAACTTTTTCAGAGTTACATGGTTGGCTTCAGGCAGGAACGTCGGATCACCAACCAGTGACTGCAGGATCGGGAGCGAATGTGGTCCGCTAAGGCGCACTACGCCGATCGCACTTCGGCCTAGAGGTGTTGCAACTGCGACGATCGTATCCATGAACCTAAGGCGGGTCGGAGGAGAATCTATTAGCCGGCGGGCTTCCTGGCAACTCTAACTTTGCGGGCGGATCCCTCGCCGACTGATTCGGTGAACAAGTCCTCGCATTCAGCCAGCGTGAGGTGGATGATTCTTCGTTCGTTTGCGTTCATCTCGCCGAAGAGGAAGGGAGTGCCATTGTTACGAACTCGGTCCGCCGCAAAATTCGCCATCGCCCGCAGCTCCGCTTCGCGGATTGCACGAAAACCCTGAACATCGCAGATAAGGCGCTGGCCCTCAGGCAGTTTTCTCCCGAACGCCTGCGTCAGCAAATGCTGCAGCGCCTGCAGCAGTTCGCCGCTTTCCGCCTGCAACAACTCAGCGTCGTTACCGCTCAGGTCGAGCAGGCATTCCGAAGCCGACTCTTTAGGCGAGACGTCGAGCTTCAACCCGATCTGCTCAAAGAGGGATTCGAGAAATTTGCTGGCTTCGTTACAGGTGTTTTCCATCGGTCTTATCGCACTCAAGCCTGAGATGGTCGCGGAGCCGGCATACTCTTTTTAGAACTGCCTTTTGTCCGCTGCTCAGCCGGCGGCGGTTCGTCGTCCTCCGATTTTGTCAGCCTGTTGATGATGAACTGTTGACTGAAGCCGACAATATTGCCAACGAGCCAATAAAGTAGCAAACCTGACGGCGCACCCCACAGCACGTACAGCATGAATAGTGGCATTCCGATCGCCATCATTTTCCGTTGCAATGGATCCGCGGAGGGTGCCGGCGTAATCAGTTGCAGGACGATCATCGTCCCCGCCATCATGAATTCAAGTATGTGGTACGGATCGCCTGCTGAAAGATCGGGTAGCCACAAAAACGTCGCCTGGCGGAAATCCAAGGAAATCGTGATCGCCCGGTAAAGCGCGAACAAGAATGGCATTTGAATGAGCAGTGGAAGACATCCTCCCAGAGGATTGCCCTCTTTCATCAGCCGCAATTGTTCTATCTGCAGCTCCTTCAGGCGCGGGTCGTTCTGCTTCATCCCCTTGATTTTTTCCTGCAGCTCCTTCATGCGAGGTGCAAGCTTCTGCGCTTTCTTCATCGACTTCGAAGAGCGCCATTTCAAAGGGAAAAAGAGGGAATAGATAACGATCGTGAAGAGAATGATCGCGATACCGTAACTGCCCGTCAGGTTTCGCAGCCACTTGATCGCCTTCAAAATTGGCACGGCAAGCGGCCGCGACATCCAGCTAAACCAGCCGTAGTCGATCAGTCCTTCAAGGTCGACTTGTCGTCCCACAGCCTGTCCAAGACTTTGGTTGACCTCCGTCAGGATGAAGTGGTCCTTGGGGCCTGTGTATAGGGTTGTGCGCGAACCATCCGCAGGAACTGGAACCCACGCCGTTGTTAGAAACCGACTTTCCTTGTGGCTGTTGTAGGCGTAGTCAAACTGCGTTGTGTGAAACTCAAGTCCCTCCAACCTCTTTGACGGGACGGCGACCATCGCAAAATAGGTGTCGGCGACGCCAGCCCAATCAACCGGTCCAGGCACAGCCAAACGATCCGGAGAGTTTTTGTTCGAGTTGATTGTTTGAGGCGGATGCCTTTCGACGTTGCCTTCTGCACCGACTGCGGCCACGCCTTCGGGCGCTACTGAATAAAAAGTGTAATGCTTAACGCCCTGGTCACCGATGCTTGGTCCAACTCTTAGCTTCGCCTGAGGAAGCATCTGATCGCCGCGCTTGATCGCTAACTCAAAATCCGCAACGTAACTGTTTCCGTCGACGATGAGCGTCTTCACCACATCAAGGCTGGTGGCCGAATCCGTCAGACGAAATGTGATGCGCTTCGTCTCTCCCGGCGCGAGACTGACCTCTACATCGCCCCCAGCGTTATCACTGCCTTCGACTAGATAGTTTGCCGACGACAGCACCTGATCAACCGCTGCATCGCCCGTCGCCACTTGCAAAGGAGCTTCCCGCGGCTGTCGTTTCATGCCCTCTTGCGAAATGAGTTCAAGCGGCACTGGACGGTGCCTGTCTCCGGCGACCGAGTAGATATTGTTCCCAGTGTCTTTGTTTTTCTTGATGATCCAACTGACGGCCTCGGCGCCCTGATTATCAAGTTTCGCTTCATAAAGAGGGGTTTTTATGACGACCGAGCGATGTGGTGTAGAGATGTTCGGAACGGCGGTCAGCGGGGAAGCCGTTGCCCCCGGTGAAGGAGAAGATGCTGCCTGGGGCGATGGCGAAGCTGTTTGCTGAGACTGCGTCGGCTGCGGTGTCGCGCTTGGTGCGGGCTGGGGTTGTTGGACCGGAAACAGAAAAGTCCACAAAACCAGGATTGCAGACGAGATGATTAGCGCGAGAATTAGGCGTTTTTGTTGCATTTAATCTTTGGTATTTAGCCCGTTTGGTTCGACCCTGCTGATCTATTTAACCGGGTCGTAACCACCCTGGCTGAAGGGGTGACAACGCAGCAATCTCCGGCAAGCGAGTCCGGTTCCGCGCAAAGCACCGTAGCGACTAATCGCTTCGACTGCGTACTCCGAACACGTCGGTGAAAACCTGCAAGAAGGTGGAAGAAGAGGTGAAATGACTAGCTTATAAAACCTAAGAGATGCGATCAGTAGGGACTTCACGAACCTGTCACCCGAACGTTCTGGGTTTGGCTTTCTTCCTCAGCCACTCTTGTAATCAGTCTCTCGAAATCCTCGAACGCTGCCTG
This sequence comes from Pyrinomonadaceae bacterium, assembly GCA_963730985.1. Classification (GTDB taxonomy): domain Bacteria; phylum Acidobacteriota; class Blastocatellia; order Pyrinomonadales; family Pyrinomonadaceae; genus PSRF01. Next base: position 556,410 of record CAVSTX010000001.1, on the reverse strand, counting down.
CACTTTCAGCGATGGCAGCTTTCGTTTCGCGTTAAAGACCCAATCGTATTTGACGTCGAGCTCCCGGAGTAATTCTTCCCTTAAGCGAAAGGTTTCTCTGAGAAGTCTTCGGGCGCGATTGCGATCTACGGCTTTTCCCAAAGCCTTACGCGAGGCTGTAATACCAAACCTGTGACCCGGCAGCTTGTTCTCGAGCACGAAAGCGGTCATTACCGCACCGTCGTAACGCTTGCCAAGCCGATAGACCTTCTGAAAATCCTGGCTGGCACGCAGGTAAGAAATCATTGTGCCACCCGCAGCGGTCTAGTAATGAGCCGGCGTCAGACGACTTCTGCCTTTCGCGCGGCGTCGTTTCAATACGAGGCGGCCTGCCTTAGTAGCCATGCGCGCTCTAAAGCCGTGCGTCTTCGCTCGTCTGCGATTGTTAGGTTGAAAAGTTCTCTTCGACATACGGAACAAACACTCCCCTAAAAAGAAAACAGTTAGACTAGCCGTCACCTGATGTTCTGTCAAGAAACGCCCCGCCGACAGACACTTAACACGATCCTAAGTACTCAAAAACCGTCGGCAGCGAAAGATCGTGTTTTATGATTTACCTTCTCTTGATTCGTCTGAACACCGTGTGTTAGTCTCCGCCCACATCGGCAGAGCAGTCGTAAGTCGTTGATACGCTTAGCCTTAAAGCTTTACTTTAACGTTTGGGTGTTTTCCACAAAGCTGAGGAAAACCCTGTGAATAACTTTTTGGCTCTCCGTTTTTCCTACCGCTCTCATTTCAGCAACAGAGACAGGTGTCCCTCTCCCGGTGTCCCTCAGGAAGTGGCTTAGCGGTCGGTGGTCTGCGGAAATTGATCAACTCGTATTGGCGGGTGTAGTGGAAAACAATCTCTGGGATAACGTTCTACGGGCAATCAAACCAAAGCTCCAATCAGAGAGTTTTGAAACATGGTTTCATCCCATTCGTTTTGAGGGCATCGATAACGACAAACGTCTCATTCGTTTGTGCGCTCCCAATCAGGTCGTTCGGGATTGGGTGAAGGGCAACTACGCGGGACTCGTTGCGCAGTCATTGGGGGAGCTTCGCATGAATGGTTACTCGGTCGACTGGGTATTACCCGACGACCGACCGAAGCCCTCGATCGAAAGCGCTTCGGAGTCACGCTCAAACGTTCCTGCGCATGCTCCGACGACAACCGGCACCGCCATGACAGCAGCAGCACCAGCGCCACAACCCGTCGCAACGCCGGCCACTGACGCCACCCTTAACGGCAAATACACGTTCGATAGCTTTGTTGTCGGTAAGTGCAACCAGTTTGCGCATGCGGCCTCCCTGGCTGTGGCTGAGGCGCCAGGCAAAACCTACAATCCGTTATACCTCTATGGCGGCGTGGGATTGGGTAAGACCCACTTGATGCACGCGTGTGGTCATGCCATTAAGCGACGAAATCCGCATCTGAGATTGTCTTACTTGTCGTCCGAACGATTTATGAATGAACTGATCAACGCCATCCGGTACGACAAAACGCAAAGCTTCAGAGAGAAATATCGATCCGTCGATGTGCTGCTTATCGACGACATCCAATTCATGGCCGGCAAGGAACGCACCCAGGAAGAGTTCTTTCACACGTTCAATTCGCTTTACGAGCAGCAGAAGCAAATCGTCATCAGCTCTGATTGCCCACCGCGCGAGATACCCACACTAGAGGAACGACTGCATTCACGCTTTGAGTGGGGATTGATCGCTGATCTGGAGCCTCCCGATCTCGAAACCAAGATAGCCATTCTCAAGCGCAAGGCTGAGACTATGGGGTTTGGGATTCCGGACGATGTGGCTTTATTCATCGCCAGTCGCGTCAAAAACAACGTCAGGGAACTCGAGGGATCGCTGGTTCGTTTGCTGGCTATTTCCTCGTTGAGGGGGATTCCGATATCGCGTGAGTTGGCCAGGGACGCCATTCGAAATATCGCAAGCGAGGAAGAAACAGGCGTTATTACAATTCCGCAGGTCCAGAAGCTTGTGGCTGCGTCTTATAAAATCAGTATCGAACAACTGGTTTCCAAGAGTAATGCTCGTCAATTTGCCTTTCCGCGCCAGGTAGCGATGTATCTTTGCAAGAAGTTAACCAAGCACAGCTATCCGGAAATTGGAAGGGCCTTCGGCGGTAAACATCACACGACCGTTATTCACTCGTTTGAAAAGATTCAAGCATTGTCTGTGAAAGACCCGGTCCTCCAGAGACTATTACTGGAGATGTCGCAGGGGTTACAAAAGTAATCGGGTTATCCACAGCTAAGTTGCGCTCAATCTTCATGTTTCCGGTCGCTTCAAGCAATTTCGATTTATTTTCACAGCCAGTGTGGAAGTGCAGCGGTGGAAGAACTAGAATATCTGCAATCGAAATCTTTATTAACAGTATTCATCCAGTGTTTCGTTTTTGATCCGCGAAGTTATGAACAGGGATTTCGAGTGTGCTAGTTGGGTTTGAATAGGATTTCCACAAATCAACAGGCACTACTACTACTGCTGGAAATAAATACATATTTGATTTAGTTAGTAACAGAAAGTAAGAGGAGTTTTGTTATGGCATCAAGTGAAGGCGCCAAACGCAAGGAGTCGAACATGCAATTTGTGGTGAGCAAACAAAACCTGCAACGAGAATTAAGTTTCGTTCAGGGCGTGGTTGAAAAGAAAAACACCATTCCTGTTCTCTCCAACATTCTCATTGAGTCGATCGGCGAGAACACGGTCCGCCTTATTGGAACAGATCTCGATGTGACGATTCGTTGCGATATGGACGCCGAAGTTTCGACGCCGGGGTCGATTTGTGTGCAGGCTCGAAAGCTGTTTGAGATAGCCAGGTTGTTACCGGATGCGCCGGTCACGTTCAAGAAGGAAGACAACGAATGGGTAACGGTTACGTGTGATAAAGCGCGTTTCAAAATGGTAGGCGTCGCGCGAGATGCGTTTCCGGAAGTTCCTTCATCGAAGTCAGCTCCCACAAAACTGCCGGCCAACGTTATGAAGACGTTTGTCGATCGCACAATCTTCGCGATCACTCAGGAAGAATCGCGATACACATTGTCCGGGGCAAAGTTCATTCTCGATGAAACCGGCGCGAAGATGGTGACGACAGACGGCCACCGGCTGGCATATGTTGAGAAAAAAGGCCTATCGAAGAACGGCAGCGACTCGATCGATACGCTGATTCCCCGTAAAACGCTGGCCGAATTGACAAAATTGACCGCGGGTTACGACGGCGAGATTAGCCTCGGAATGGACGGAAACCACATCTTTTTTGAAGTCGGTACGAGACTTCTCATATCGCGAATGCTCTACGGTCAGTTTCCAAACTACGACATGGTGATGCCGAAGAATAACGACAAATCAGTGAGGTTTGACGGTGGTTCTTTAAATTCGGCGATCCGGCGCGTCGCTTTGATGGCTGACGAACGTTCGCACGCGATCCGATTTCATCTTGAGCCAAACCAATTGGTCATCAGTTCGCAGAACGCTGAGGAAGGCGAAGCAAACGAAACAATTCAGACTGACTACAACGGCGACCAGACTGATATAGGTTTCAATGCACAATATCTTCAGGATTTCCTAAACGTGATTGGCGACGGAGCGGTCGAATTCGAATTCAAGGACGGCAACTCACAAGCCCAACTCCGCCCGGCCGAAGACGCTGATTACGATTACAAATATATCGTCATGCCGATGAGGATCTGAACGCTCGCATCCTTCGGATCGTTATTAAACTCGTCGAAGCGGCGATCTGAGGAGGCAACCAGTCATGCGATCCTGGTGGACGAAAGGTTCGCTCCTAACGCCCTCGCAATCTCACCGGCGCGGACGTAATACGGCATCACCAGGCGATTAAACTGTCGGCCGGGCTCCAGGTCGATTTTGTCGATCGCTTCCAGAGCGGATTCTCCCTCGAAAAATGTGTTAAGGGCCTCATCGACCTTGAACATTTCAAACTGACAGCGCCCTCTTTCAAGAAGATGAAATGCCCGCAGCGCCTCTAGCCAGACGCTCGACACGAGCGGCAGCGAGTTACTGTCAAGAATTTGTAACCCGAGATCAGGGTAGCCGTGATGTCGAAGGCGAGTAGCTGCGCGAAGGGTCTGCACTGCCTGTCGAAAACGACGGTCAATCAAAAGCGTTCGATAGACCGTTGGCTCATTTGGAGGATCGAGGCCCTTCAAAACGGCGTCGACTGTCGAACAACGCGACTCACGCAGTGTTTGCAAGTCATCAGAAACCTGCCGGACCTGAGTTTCATTAGCTGAGCCGTGCTCACGTGCCCCCTCCGCGTCGCCGCCGGCATAACAAACCCAGGAAAGCGCCTCGCTAGCGCGCATGCGCGTGACGGTCAATTTATCCAGCCCCGCTTGTCGCAGCGCCGCTTCAAGGATTGACCTCGCATTCGAAAGATCACCGCGCAACGCATGCTCGAGGCCGATGTCCAGGAGAACGTCCGCTTCCTCCAGGCCGACCGGTAAACGAATCACTTTATCCTCTTCATCATCGATCGCTTCCGCCTGTAGTTGCTGCCGGCGGAGAACGAAGACGCGACAATATAGTTGCGGCGTGAACTTTCTTTCGTAAACTCCCAACCAATCGTCGCCAGGTGCGTATCCAAGCGGGGGGTTGGCGCGTTGGTTCCACATCAACTCGTGAATGTCGTGCGAGAGATGTTGGCGGTAAGCGGCCGACGTCTTTACGCCGGCACGACGCACTAAGCTATGAAGCACGAGTGCTCGTTGTCCCCAGTGGATGTCGTCGAGAATTGCACCGAAATACGAATGCGGACCTGCCGGACGGTCTGAAATAACCGCACTCTTGACAGGTTCCTTCCCAAGAGCGCGCCAGATGGCGACAAAAGGATTGCTGTCATCAGGTTGGGCGAGATTGCCCTCGACGAGCGTGACGGATATGAACTTGCCCAGCAATAGCGCCGCCCATGGTTCATCGCCAGGTCGGACGATCCACCAAACTTCGCGCGGACCGCTCTCGCCGATGGCGCGGACTACGTGAAGGTCGTTGCCGCTGTAACCGGCAACAACGACGACCTTTCCTGCCAATGCCCTGGCAAGCAACATTGGCATCGGAGAAAAACCCAAAAGAGCAACCTCGCTAAGCGCGATCGACATTTGCGCTCGGATGTCTCCGTGAATTTTCCAAAGTGGCGCCTCGTTACATTCGTCTCGCACATCCACGCGGCCACCAGTTGCGTCAAGACACTGTTCAATCAGCGAATCAAAATTGGTTGTGATGATTCGCTCGACATATCCGCCGCTGACTAAACCTGCGACGATGCGGTGATTGACGTTTGGGCGATCCGAACCGAGCGCTGCTTTGAACAAATGGGGAACGACAGGCGCCGCATACTCAGAAACCGCGTTGTAAATGATCTCCGGTGAAAGGAGACCATCAAATGCGTCGTCGGGAAGTTCGGAGGTAAGTTTCTTTAGTTTGGAATCCGCAGTCAGTGCTTCGATGAACCCCTTGATAAGTTGGCCGGCCAGTGGCAGCGCAGCGGGCTCCGCGATAGAAACGCCTGCCCCGAGAAAAAGAACAGGTTTATGCCCGCCCACGAGCCCTGCGAGGTCGGCCAATGAGCCATGCCTTACCAACCAGCCTCCGCTTTAGCTGCTTGCAGGTTCCGGCGCAGGACTGTGCCGAATTCTTTGTCCAACTTTTTGTCGAGTTTACTGATCGCTCGCTCGATGAAATCAACTGCTTCGGCCGGACGACCTCGTTGCATTGCAATCATTCCGAGGTTGTTAAGCGACTGCACAACCTCCGAGCCCTGGCCGATCTGATCACCGATTTCCACGGCGCTTTCGTAGCAGTTTGTGGCTTCGTCGAATTCCTGAAGGTACATATGCGCACCGCCAAGCATCCGGTAGATCATCGAGAGACCAAACAGAATCGGCTCCCGCATTGGATTTCCTTCCTCCGCCTTCTGCAGCGCGCTAAGCCAGGTATCAACAGCGCGCTCGCTTTCAACTTTAGCTTTTCGAATTTCCGGAAGGAGAGATGCGTTTCGTGTTCGCTCATACTTCTGAAGCAGTGCCTGAGTGTTTTGGTAGGCCCGTAAAGCCCCGGCGAAATCGGGAGTATCCATGGTCGCCTCCTGTGAGAAAGAGAACGTTTGTTGGTTGACGTCAGTATAAACCAACGTCGATTCAACAAGTAGGTCAACTCAAGATATCTCACGCTCAGAGCCGACAGAAAAGAAACTGACATATGCTAAAAGCCGTCGATGTTTCTTGAGTCTTTGGAAGTCGAAAGCTTCCGCAACCTGAGCGGCAAGATCGAATGGGGAACCGTGGTCTATCGAATCCGACTGCGAAGCTCGGACGTGTAACGGATCTGGTGTGAGACTGCTTCGGCCTCGATTTCCTTGCCGATCCTTATCCAAATCGCTCGCGCTGACTGGAAGTGGTCCAGCGCGCTCGCAAGGTGCTCGTCGGAATTCTTAACAGCCAAGCCAAGCTGCAATCGGGTCATACCCATCAATGTTTCCAGGTTGGCCCTTTCCGCGGCGTCGTAAGGAAAAACCAACATCGGCTCGGCCTGATCGAAGTGTCGTAACGCTGCGATCAACCCTTCAGGAGACGTCCGTCCAGAAGTCAACAACCAGTATCGGCCGAGCGCAATCTGAGAAGTCGCCCAGTTCCGTGAGTCTTTCCCTTTGAAGCCCTGCGCCGCCCTTTCAAGCAAATCAAGAACGGTTCTGGACTCCTTCTGGTTCTGAGTAACGCGAGGTAATGACAAAAGGCCCACGGCTAAGTCCACCTCGCCTCCCTTGCCGAGATCCGACTCGATCAGTCGAAAGCGTGAGATCGCTTTATCGTTGTGGCCCAGCCGGGCAAGTGCGGAGGCCGTCCAAAAGGCAATCCCGGCCGCTTCGGAGGTTTCCCGTTGATCTGATTCCAGCTTTGTGAAGGCATTAAATGCACATTCAGCGTTGCCATAGTAATAATGTGCAAAGGCCTGGAGGAAACTGTCTATCCGCTTGGCCGGTAGCGAAGTGGCCTTCGGCACCGGAAGACTAAGCACGGTTTCATCCTGTGGTTTGACCACCACAGCTATCCACCCGGACTTGTCGTTCCAAAGCACCAGTGCGACCTGCTCCTTGAGTCCAAGATCGCGCAGGGCCTCCGTTAGCCCTGTTGCCGAGGGCGCTGAATACCCACTGCTTCCACGTATCTCCGTTATGGGGAAACCGGCTGCCGCTGATTTCAGCTCGATCGGTGTTTGAGGTTTTGTCTCCTGTAACTTCGCGAGCAACTGACCCACGAGATAATCCGCGGTTCTGGTATCCGCAGCGGCAACCAGAACCGGAATCTTTGATTGCGCTTTGGAGAATTCACAGGGCGCGGCCGCAAGGGTCCACGAGACGCACCCAAATAGCAGAGCGACCAGCCAAAAGGCCCTACGGTGTAACTTAGCTATGGACATACACAGCCTCCCGGGATGTTTCGAAAGAGCGCACGGATCCCAGAGCCGTAAGTAGCAACGTGAAGACGCGAGCGATCGATTGGATCGATTCTGATCGATGTCACTGTAGCAGTAGCGTCGCTTGGTGAAGAAAGCCGGCTCCAGGTGTTTCCTCCGTCCGTGCTCTGATAAACGCCGCCGCCAACGAGATTCGCCCCGTCATAATAGCCAAGCCCCGCATACATCGCGCACGGACAGCTTGGATCAATAGTGATTTCGCTGACTACTCTTGATGCCGGCAGTCCGGAGTTCATGGCGGACCATGAGCTTCCTCCATCGGTGGAACGATAGATTCCCGCGACTGTTCCGACGTAGACACGGTCGGCGGTGGGGGTAATAGCAATGACGAATGCGCCGGGCTGAGGGAAGCTCATAAGACGTGACCAGCTAGTTCCTCCGTTAACAGTCTTGTATAGACCATCGCTAAACGTACCGGCATAAGCCACGAGGTTCGACCCAGGCTGGAGAGCAAGGCACCGGATTCCGAGATGTTCGATCCCTGCATTAGCCGGTGAGAAAAGTGGCTCCGTCGTTAGTCGATTTGTAGACACCCCTGAACCAGGTGCCGGCGTAGAGCGTGGTGCTCGCGGCGTCATAAGCCAGCTGATGGTTCCAGAACCCGGGGGAAGGCACGAACCCACTGGGAGTTGCAACCATCCCTCCGTTGACGCTATGGAGAACGGTCTCAGTGTTCGTTCGTATAAAGAGGTGCTGGTCGTTTGTCGGGTCAACCAGAACGTCAAGCACGTCGCCGGAGCCGCCGCTGGCAATGATTTCCCAGTCGCTCAGTCCACGCTTTCTGTATCCTCCCTTGTCCTGAGTTCCTCCATAGACCGTTCCCAGCCGCCCCACGTCGAGGTCATAAAACTGGGTGTTGACGATTCCATTTTCTACCGCAGAGAACGCGCCGCTTGCAGCGTTGTAGCTGAAGATGCCCTGGTCGTGGGCAGCGTAGAGCAGGTTGCCGGTAGCGTTGAACGTCAAGCCCCGATAGTCGAGACCGCAAGTCAGACTCGATCCGCAAGACATCGTGGCCGCGGTCCATGTTGCGCCAGCGTCAGGACTGACATACAGGGCTACGTTTCCCGCGTAGAGCCGATCGGGATTCGTTGGATGGACCGCTAGTGAATTCATACCGAACCAATCAATCCAGGGAGGGGCAAGAGTGGTCCGCGCAAATATTCCTCCGGACAAGTCGCGGCGCCACACATTCGGATTGTAGGGTGGCGCAACAAGACCCGACGCGGCAACGTATATTCGATCTGTTCGCGAGGGCGCGACTTGAAGGACGATTGGCGCGGCATCATTGATCTCCACTCCCAGAGACGCCCACGCTCCACCCGCAGCACTCTTTCTGATCCCAACCGGAGTCGTGATGAAAACGGTTCCCCCATCTGCTGGGGAGAAGTCGATTGACGTGACGCATTTATTAAGAACGGGTGTGACTCCGGAGCCGAACACCTGAGTCCACGACGCTCCACCATCCGTCGACTTGAACAAGCCCGAGCAAAAGGGCGCTGCGTACAACGCGCCATCCACCGAGTTGTAGCGAATCGGATTCTTCTGCAACCCCAGAAGGCTGAAACCCAAGTCCGGCTGCGGCAACGGCTGAACTACTGCCAGGACATGGCTCCAGAATCGGCCTTCGTTAGTCGATCGAAACACGCCAGAGGGCGTTGCAGCCAGGACTCTCGTGATGTCGGGAGGATAGACGACTGTTTCGCCGATCCGGGGATCGGTGATCCCCATCCCTCGCCAATACCAGTTTTGCCCGCCGTCATGGCTGCGAAAGACGTTTCCGCTCGATGTCCCCGCGTATAAAGTGTTCGGGTTGGTTGGATTCAGCGCGACGCTGTTGACGCGTCCCGCTTCCGGGCCGAGCGCAATCGATTCCTTCACAACGTTGACGTCGGAGAAGCGCCGGCCGCCATCGTCGAGTGCCACCGTGCGCACAAAAGTAGGAGTGAGCCTGTAGATTCGGTGAAACCAGTCCGCGTAGTAAATGTTGCCGGCGGAATCGAAGTCGAGACCTGCGATAGCCTCGGTCGGGGCGCTGTAGACCGATGTCGGGACACCGCCCGATATGCGATAGATGTGGGACCCGATCCGATTGCCGGTTGAAAGGTAAAGCGTTCCGTCTGGCGCGAAGGCGAAGTTGCCGGCCCAGAATCCATCCACCGAGGCAAGTGAAACAGTCAAAAAGGGCACAGCGACGCCATTTTCCAGACGGTAAATCCGTCCGTCTCTGAAAGCGCCGGTCGACTCGCTAAAGTAGATCTGGCCTTGCGGATCAAATGCGATATCCCGCAAATACGTGCTGTGGGTGTAGACGACGGTGATCTGATTGCCAATGGCGCGAATGAGGCGATTCTGATTGGCATCCGAGTAATAGAGACCTCCGTCAGGACCGACCTTCGCGTAGTAAATTCGGCCAGCGGGTGCGCGATAAAGAGTCTGTTCACCAGCCGGGCTGGTGTGGTAAACGCCGCCGGGTTCAACGGTCCAGTCCGTGTACAACAACTTGACCTGTCCAATAACACTCATGCAACAGAATGTGAGAAGTAAGCAGACGCCCACAATGATCCTTCCGCCGACAAAACTTCCCGGGTGAACACATAAGGGAGGACCATTAGCGTGTTCTCTCATCTCTATTCCCCCTTAAAGTGATGCAAAAAGGTGATCTGACATTGGTAAGGACGCCCGTTATTTCGAGCTGGATCTGGCGAGTGCGCGAGGCGGTCGGCTCGTGAGAATTCAGCCGTTGAGAAATAACGAGCTGAAAATATTTCAAAAGGCACGTAAAGTCAAAGAATTCTTTATCGCCTGCTGATTCGTCGAGATTGCGTCACTGCATATACATCCGGATTTTGCTACACATCGAGCGCTCATTTCCCCTGGGCAAAGAGCGCTTTTTGTTGCGATAAATCCGTGGCTCCAAACAAGTCCAAAGCGAGTTCGTGTGATAAAGTTTTGCGATGCTTCTTGAGTCTATCGAAGTAGAGAACTTTCGAAATCTATCTGGAAAAATTTCGTGGGGATCTGGACTCAACATCCTCTACGGCAACAACGGCCAGGGTAAGACTAACTGGCTTGAAGCAATTCACCTCCTCTCACGAACCAAATCTTTTCGCACTCAACGTCTTCAGGAAACGATCAGATTCGGAAACGACTCGGCTTTCGTCTCGGGTGTGGTTTGTTCTGGAATTGACCTTCAGCGAGAGCTCCGCGTTAGTCTCAGAGACAACACGAAAGCGCTAACGGTCAATGCAAAACGGGAGACGCTCGCTCGCTATCTGGGCCAGCTGCAAGTCTTCGCATTCACGGCCGACCAGCTCGAAGTGGTAAGGGGAGCGCCCGAAGCGCGACGTAACTTCATCGACCGTGGCGTTGCCTCGTTGAGGCCTGCTTACGTTCAAACAGTCTCCGATTACAACAAAGTACTCAAACAAAAGAACCGGATTCTTCAAGACTCTTCTGAGCGAGAACTGCGGCAGGAGGAAGTCTCGGATCTGGTTGCACCATGGAACGCGCAGATCGTCACGCTGGGAACAGAAATTCACGCGGCGCGAACCGATTACACAGCGCGGTTGAATGCCGCACTTGAGGCCAATTTGTTTGAGCGAACAGAACTGATGATCAGTTACCAATCAGCTTTGGAAGGCCGTGGGGACCTGGCGGATTATGCAGGCCTTTTGGAGTCGCGTTTACATCTCCGTTTGCCGGCAGAAGCGGCCGCCGGCCGCGCGCTGATCGGGCCCCATCGAGACGATTTGAGCATCCATTTGGAAGGTCGTGAAATGCGGGTTTATGGCAGCTCCGGACAACAGCGTAGCGCATTGTTATTATTAGACTTAGCGGCGATTACAGTGTATAATTCCTGGTACCAGAATTACCCCCTTTTCCTCGTCGACGATGTCGATGCGGAACTGGATGAAAAAAGGATCAAACGTCTTTTGGAGTACCTTGAAGGCCGGACCCAAACTTTTATAACAACGTCGAAGAAAAGTCACCTCGAAGGGTTCCTTTCAAAAGCTAACGTACACGAAATTATTGACGGCGAAGCTATGTCGAAGGCGGTGGATGACAACCGTCTCACAGCGGCAGCAGCAAACGCCGAAAGCGTGTCCTGAAGTTTATTAGACACGATTAGAAGGAGAGCGTTTTGGCGACAGTTGGATCAACAGTAACAGGTAAGAAACAGGCGTACGATTCGTCGTCCATCGCCGTGCTTGAAGGCCGCGACGCGGTGCGCAAGCGGCCGGCAATGTACATCGGTTCGACAGGCGAAATAGGCTTGCATCACCTCGTTTATGAAGTAGTGGACAATTCGATTGACGAAGCACTGGCAGGCTATTGCGACACGGTAGACGTCTCGATTCACCTGGATGATTCAATCACGGTAGTCGACAACGGCCGTGGAATTCCTGTCGATGAAATGAAAAAGGAACGCAGGTCGGCCGCGGAAGTAGTGATGACCAAGCTGCACGCTGGTGGAAAGTTTGACTCAAACGCCTACAAAGTTTCAGGTGGACTTCACGGCGTCGGTGTTTCGTGCGTCAACTTTCTTTCCGAGACGTTGCATCTTGAAATCTGGCGCGACGGGCGAACCTACGAGCAGGACTATCAGCGCGGAATTCCAAACGGCAGGTTGGAACAAACTGGTAAGACCCGAAAACGCGGAACCAAAATCACGTTTAAGCCTGACACCACGATCTTCGATATCACTACGTTCAGCTTCGACAAACTGTCGGAGCGATTGCGCGAGAAGGCGTTTCTTAACAAGGGCATCCGCATCACGATTCGCGACGAACGGGAAGAGCCAGAACGTTCACACGAGTTTTACTACAAAGGCGGCATCGCTGAGTTTGTCAAACACTTAAACAAGAACAGGCAAACACTGCACGACAAACCGATCTACTTCGAAAAAGAAGGCGATGCCCTATCAATCGAAGTCGCCATTCAATACAACGATGGATATGACGAGAAAGTCTATTCCTTCGCAAATAACATCAATACGGTTGACGGCGGTACCCACCTTTCCGGGTTTCGATCGGCGTTTACCCGCACGATTAATGCCTACGCGCAGTCGTCAGGTTTAGCGAAAAACTTCAAAAGCTCGCTTTCCGGAGATGACGTGCGCGAGGGACTTGTGGCCGTCATATCGGTGAAGTTGCCGCAACCACAATTTGAGGGTCAGACAAAGGGCAAACTGAATTCTGACGTTAAGGGCGCCGTCGAATCGTTTTTGAATGAGCGCTTAACGGAGTTTCTTGAGCAAAACCCCACGGTTGCGCGAAAGATTGTGGGCAAGTCGTTAGACGCAGCCCGGGCGCGCGAAGCGGCGCGAAAGGCGCGTGAAATCGTCCGCAAAGGCGCGATGGGCTCGTCGATGCTTCCGGGCAAGCTGGCTGACTGTCAGGAGCGCGATCCGGCGTTGTCAGAGATCTACATTGTCGAGGGAGATTCGGCCGGCGGTTCGGCCAAGCAGGGCCGCGATCGAAAGAACCAGGCAATACTTCCGCTGAAAGGCAAGATCCTTAACGTCGAAAAAGCGCGCTTTGACAAAATGCTCGGCCACAGCGAGATCAAGTCGCTGATTACCGCGCTTGGCACCGGCATCGGCAAAGAAGATTTCGACGTCAGTAAACTTCGTTATCACAAAATCATCCTGATGACGGACGCCGACGTCGACGGATCGCATATTCGTACGCTGCTGCTCACGTTCTTTTATCGTCAGATGGCAGAGCTGGTGGAGCGCGGCCACGTGTTCATTGCGCAGCCACCGCTTTTCAAAGTTAAAAGAGGCAAGAAGGAAGAGTACATCAAAGACGAAGGCGCGATGGTGCGCTACCTGATGCGCCAGGCGACGGCGGATATGAAAATAACGTCCGCTTCAGGGAAGGAAGTCATCGAAGGAAAAGATCTGGCGAAGTGGCTGGAGAAAATGGTCGACTTCCAAAGATACTGCGAGCGTGCGGCGCGTCGCCTCGGCGGCGACAACGCGCTCCTGCGCGCTTTGTTGGAAGGTTTCGGTGGGAAGAAGGGCGTTCTCCGCAAAGAGGGAAACACCCTGCGCAAGGTTTTCCAGGACAGCGATCAGATGGCCTACGTCGAAGGCGTAGTAGCTGAAGCGGGTTATAAGACTGAGCTCTCGAGTGACGAAGAACACGGTCTGTGTGAGATCGAAACAACTACCATCACCGGTAACAGCATCGTCATTGACTGGAATCTCGCGAGCTTCGTCGAGTTTCAGAAAGCAGTCGAGCTCTACATGGCTTTGGAGAGTAAACTGGCGCCTCCGTTCGTCGCCGGTGAAAACGGAACCAGCGAAGAAGTACCAACGCGCGATGCGTTGCTGGAGAAAGTGCTGGCCGCAGCCAAAAAGGATTTATCGATTCAACGTTACAAAGGCCTGGGCGAGATGAATCCGGAGCAGCTTTGGGAAACGACGATGAATCCCGAGAAACGGACGTTGCTGCAAGTCAGGATCGATGATGCCGTTGAAACGGATGAGATGTTTACGGTTTTGATGGGCGATCAGGTAGAGCCGCGTCGCAAGTTCATTGAAGATAACGCTCTCGACGTCAGAAACCTCGATGTGTAGTGGCACAGACTTCAGTCTGTGATCAATCTGCTGGACTCAGGCGGTCACGTCCCAGACTGAAGTCTGTGACACATCACTCTCGAAATCTCTCAACTCGAAATCGCTGCAACTTTAACGGCGTGCCGGGCGGAATTCCCGCTTTGCGCGCCGTTATTTCAACCTGCTTCGCCGGGGTCTCCACTCCTTCCAGTGCCGGCAAAAGCAAGCCGCGGGCTGAGCCTGACTCGTCTTCAACGATAACTCCGTAGATCGCAGGATCCAGTTCTTCAAACGTTGCCGGCTCCGGCGCACTCAAGACATCAACGGAATAAACCAGGTCCTTCAGTTCATCCGGCTCAACAGGACGGAAGCGCGGATCGCGCGACGCCGCGTGCGCGGCGTTCATCAGTATTTCTTCAGCCAGCGTGTTTCTTGCCGGTTCGATCGTGCCGATACATCCTCGCAAATCTCCGTCACGCGTTTTGATTGACACGAAACAGGCAGCACGCTCAGCGAGTAAACCCGTCAAGTCTTCCGGAAGCGTTGGACGGTCTCCTGTTTTGACGAACGCTTCAACAGCGTGTCTCGCAAGTTTTGGGATTTCACCGGCAGCTGCTTCCGCGGGGACTGAACTTGCTAGCGTCGCCTGGTCACGCTGTGCGTTGTTTGTGATTTGAGCGACGAGGTAACCAACGCCAAAGGGCGCTTCGTAATTCAAGACATCGCACGCCCTCGGCAATCCTTCAGTAGCGCCGACTGCCACCAACATCGAGCGATAGCCACACTCGCCCGCTAAGCGCCGAAGGTGTTGGTCCATCGTCACAATTCGTTCAGGCATGTTGTCTTTTAAGGCTTCAACCACCTCTTCGTCGAAGACATGCGCAGAGGGATTAAAGCCAGCTGGCGCCTCAGGCTTCAGGCGGTGACTGAGGTCTCCACTGGCGACGAACGCCACCGGGCGGTTCATCTTGTCTGCCGCTCGCTTGATGCAACGACCGAAGGTGACGTGGTCATCGTTGGAAAGAAAACTGTAACCGAGCGCGACTACTCGCCCTCGCCAGCCATTGCGGTCCAGAAAATAAAGTGGCACCAGCGACCCGTGGTCCAACGGGTAATCATCGAGAGGAAGCAAATCGTAATTGTTGTCTTTGGCCGCGCGAGTAATAGCCGCCAAAAGTTCGGTGTCTAACGGAAATTCGACATCGGTATGTGGCGCTCGGAAGTTTGCAAAGTCACCGTAAAGAGTGGTCCCGCGATAAGCGACGAAAGCATTTGCGTCGAGCGGAGCGTGAGGCGAGATCAAAACTACGGTTTCCACATCGTTCGCAATAATGCGCCGTGTTAGCTCAGCCATGGCGTCGATGGATCCACGCACCTCTGCAATCGCTTCACCGCCGACTTCTGGAACCATGATCGGCGGGTGCGGAGCTATCCCCGAGAAGACAATGCCGGCTTCGTTCCCCATGGCTTGTCCCTGGAACTATGGCACGAGCATCCTGCCCGTGGTGCACGAACGCAAAACGCTCGTAGCACTTGTTGGCGAACCGTTTGTGTTTAGGAAACGATTGAATTTTACCACGGATTGCGACACGAGACATGACGCCACTATGATGTCGCTACGAACACGAAACGCGCCGGTGATGAAGTCATTAGCAACTGCGGCGATGGGTAGTAAGTAATTGATTGGTTGTGCGGCAGTATGAGCATGAACGTCGAACAGTTTGATGTGATGATTGTTGGGGCCGGGCCGGCCGGGTCGTTTGCCGCAGAACTGCTGGCGAAGGGCAGTGCTCGCGTAGTGCTGTTTGACGGACGGCCAGAGGGAACGCCGAAGGCCTGCGGAGGCGGCGTCACCGGAAAGGCGTTGAAAGCCTGGCCTCACCTGCTTAACGCAGTTGGAAGGACCGTCACTGAACTTGAAATGTATTCGCCTTCCGGCAAACGTCTCGACTTAAAACTTGACGAGCCCTTCGCAATCTATTCGCGCGTCGCTTTCGATTCTTACTTGCGCGATCGAGCGCGCGACGCCGGCGCTAAGGTGGTGTTCGAAAAGATTTCTGCGCAAGCCGTCAAACAAGCAAACGATGGATGGACTGCGCGCCCGGCCGGCGGTCGCGAATGGCGAGCGAAATTTCTGATCGCGGCTGACGGAGCGAATAGTGGTCTTGCGAAAAGACTCGCGGGTCCACTTCCGCCGTCCGACATGGAAGTCGCTTTTGGATATCGAGCCCCGTTGCCGGAACGAAGCTTGGCGCCGACGGTTGTCGCGTTTCTGCCAAAGTGGGTTGGCTATGCGTGGGCGTTTCCCAGGCCGGACCACATTTCGTTTGGAATCGCGACAACGCAGGACGCGTTTGATCACAAAGCGTTAGACGAGCTGCTGTGGCAGTTCATGATCGGTTACTACCATCAGCGTGAGGAACTTAACGCGCCGATCTGGGCAACCCTCTCCGACGACGATCGGACCGTGGCGCTTAAGGCGAGGCTTTCGACCACCGCGGAACGTTACGCTGCCCGCATACCGGGCCTGGCGGAAAAGACCTGGGACACACGTCGCGCTTCGGGCGATGGTTGGGCGTTGCTGGGTGATGCAGCCGGCTTTGCGGATCCAGTTACGGGTGAGGGGATTTATTATGCGTTGCGCTCAGCCGAACTGTTTGCAGAAGCGTTTCTTGAAGGCCAGGTCCAAGCGTACGAAGATCGCTGGCGTGGAGACTTCGGCGCCGAACTGCGACGAGCTTCACAAATGCGACGGCGGTTCTACGGCAACTTCTGGGGTGCGCCGTTTACTGAGCGCATGATCGAGTTTGCCAAAGGACATCGCGGAATCAAGAAGGTACTGGGAAATCTCGTGGCTGGTGAACAGGGTTACGTAGGCCTGAAGAAAAAGCTCGCGCGCAGCGCCCTGCGGCCGTAGTAAAACCATCTGGGGAATATGGCTGCTCTTTCCTTCGCGAAATATTCACGTGGTCGTATGCTAGTATGGACACACACTAGGTGCCCAGTGAAAAGGGCAGCTAAACTAACAAACTGAACGATAATGCTACCGCAAGTTCCCTCATCGGCCCGCGAAGCGAGCCAGCTAATCCAGCTTTACCTGCAAGAGCATCCCGAAATTGGATTAAAGGGATTAGCGGAGAAGGCTGATGTTTCTTACGATTCCCTTCAAAAATACGCTAAAGGCAGAAACCTGCCTCCCGCCAAAAAATGGGAGCGTTTGGTTGCCATCATCGGTGCGCCAGCGAGCCAAGAACTAAATAAGGCCCGACTCTTTGACCACTCCCTGGAGAGCAAGACAATGCAAGGTTCCAATGAATCGACGGACCAGTCGTCCACCAAAGACGCCGCGCAACCGAAGTCGGAAGAAGCGGTTGGGAAGGACAAAGGCCAACTTGTGAAGAGCACGGAAACTGAAAGGATTCCTATAAAAACTCCCAATCCGGCCCGAAATAAAAACGCTTGGTCACGGCCGGAAGATCGTCAGGAAACGTTTCTGCCCGTTCACGGATTTGTTTGGTTTTATCCAGAAGAAGTCGAAATCATCAATCATCCCGCATTTCAGCGGTTGGCAGGCATGCATCAGCTGGGCATGACTAATTTGGTTTACCGAGGGGCTACACACCGGAGGATTGAGCATGCGTTTGGTGCTGTGGGTGTCGCGCAACGAATGTTGGACGCGGTTGACCACAATTGCAAGAAGAATAATGTTCCCGGACCGAAAGACCAATGGATATTGGGGTGTCCGCCAACCGAGTTTGAAAGGAGATTTGTAAGACTGGCCGCGTTGCTTCACGACATTGGTCATGTGCCATATGGTCATACCATAGAGGACGAGTTACACCTGCTCAACCAACACGACGGGGAACGTCGACTTAACAAGATATTTACCAAAAAGGTGTGGTACAACAAAACTGTACCAACTCTAGCTGAAAAGATCGATGAACATTACCAACAATTCATTCCAGAACGATTGGCAACAGATTACCGCGCATCTGATCTTGTTAAGAATCTGATTCGAAAACCACCGAAGGAACAAAGTCCGGAAGACAAAGCAAAACAAACATCTATGGAAGCGGCCTTTGCCGAGTCAGAACTCCGAATTGGCATCTGCCGCGATATCGTCGGCGATACAATTTGTGCTGACTTGCTCGACTACCTACACAGAGATTGGCACCACATCGGAAAGCCAAGGTACTTTGATGAACGAATTCTTCATTACATGGAGATAAGGACCCCGAAGTCCAATATTAGTCTCTCGGTAAACGGCTTACCGCAGCCAACCACGGACGACAAATTTGTAATTTCGATTGGCAATCGTCCCAAGTTACGTACTGATGGAATCTCAGCCATCCTTAATCTCCTAGAAAGTCGATATGAGCTAGCGGAAGCCGTCCTCTTTCACAGAACGAAGATGAACGCTACGGCTATGCTTGAGCGGGCCTTAGCACTCGTGATCCCCTCATCAGATGACCCTGAAGCGAATGAGGGCCTGGAAGAATGGATGCTATCAAATTCCGAAGAGGTTCTGCTGCCAGCGATTTTAAGAGGCGAGGTCGAAGGATTGGTCGAAGCATCCAAGTTGTCCGGAGAAGCCAGAGAGAGATGGGAAAGAGCTTGCGAACTAATTTCGCGATTGTTGAGACGGGATCTGTATCAGTTGTTGTTCATGGAGACGTATGATGAATTCGATGGAGTAGATGTCGAGAATATTCAAACGATGTACGGTGATGCTCAGGATGCTCCCAAAAACCGAGCAGCTGCCTTACGTCAACTAGAGAAGGACTTTGGTTTAAAGGCGGGGACGATTGTTATGTATTGTCCAGAGTCTCGAATGAACAAAAAGATCGCTGAGGTGCAAATATTCGTAGAAACGAACGTTAGTCGGTTCGTCGATCATGAGGAGAAGCACGAAAACGAGTTATCCGCCGGACATTTGGCTGCACAATTGAATCGATTCAAACGGCTTTGGAAAATAGGATTTTTTATCGAACCGGAGACTGCTGCTGAGATGGGCGAGGAATTTCTGTCACAATTAAGAGATGCTATACGTTATCAAGTACTTAACCATTATCCTCGTAGTGAGCAGGTTGAAACACTGATCGCGCGAATTGCTCGAAATGTAGTTCTTATTCCGACTTTTCACGAATTCGGAGGGCGAGCGCTCTCTGAACCACGCCCGTCTACTCCCGCGCGGACGCGATCGGCAAACGGCAGAAGACCGATATCCTACAGGAGCTCGGAGCCTATTGGACTTTATTCAAGGCGATGGAACTGTCATCAATCCGACACACGTTAAGTAAATCACTGGCTCAGCTTAACCCAACTTCCACTTGGCCGGTTAACGTTAACGAACTACTGAATCGTCTGGGATTAAGACTGCATTTTGAGCAGAAGGCCAGTGGCTCGAATGCTGAATCAGTGCTTCAGTTGGGGACGGTGCCGACGGTGGTGGTTTATCGCATGAATTCGAGCCAATTATTGTCTTCGAAGGAAAGATTTTCGATCGCTCACGAAGTAGCGCACTGGGTTGTTTGGCGTCGATTTGGTTTCTTACCGTCTTCAAAGACTTATTGGGATCACGAAACGCTGTGCAATGAATTCGCGGCAGACTTGCTAGTACCAACGCGCGCGTTGAACGACTTCGTAAACAGGCAGTATCACCAAAAAGTAAACTCTATATACTTTCCTAGCAAGATAAAGCGCTCTGCATCCGTTTCTTGGGACGTTGCAGCAAAAAAAATAGCAGCGGCCTATCCATCCGATCTCGCTTACCTTCAACTTGTTCAAGTAGCGAATCACACGACGAAGAATGGCCGCCCCTCTTATGTCTTCAAAGTGAAGTGCAGCACTGTTACAAATAAACCGGGTTCTTTCGTAGGTCAGCAGGGCTATCTTCGTGCCGAACCAGATGTTCTAAATTGGATGGCTTGTCTGCCTTTTCAGAGTTTGCAAAACCGCACGATCGCACTCACGATCGGAAATCTGCGATTGCAAAATATCGAGTGTACCGTCTTGCGGGAAGCTGCACATTGGGTAATACATTTTCGGCCGACCGGCGAGGGCGTGCACATAAGTTGAGCATCCGAGGCCATGCTCGCGCTCAGTCACAAGTTATAGGAACGCTACGGCGCGAGGCGACTGATGGTCCATGAGCTGTCCGGCTGGCGCTGGTAAAGAATGCGATCGTGAAGACGGCCGGCGCGATTTTGCCAAAACTCGATACGGCGGGGCTTGAGCCGGTAGCCGCCCCAATGCTGCGGCCGTTCGACCTCTCGATCGCGATACTGCTCTTCCAATTCCGCAAAGCGGTTTTCAAGTACTTCCCGGCTTTCAATCACTTCACTTTGCGGCGATGCGACGGCCCCGAGCTGGCTTTCGCGCGGTCGCGTATGGAAGTACTCGTCTGACTCGGCGGGCGAAACTCGTTCAACGTCGCCTTCGACTCTTACCTGTCGATCCAAACCGACCCAGTACATAACCAACGCCGCGCGTGGGTTCTCTTCCAAATCACGCGACTTCGCGCTGCGGTAGTTTGTGTAGAACACAAATCCGCTATCGTCAAAATGCTTCAGCAGGACGACGCGCGCTGAGGGTTTCCCGTCTTTGTCAGCGGTCGCGAGCGTCATTGATTCGGGTAAACGCGAACCAGAGGCCAGAGCGTCGTCGAACCACTCCTGGAACAGCTTGATCGGGTTCGAATCCACTTGTTTTTCGTCGAGAGGTTTCGCCATATTGAAGTGCGGATAGCGTCACAGACTAAGTCTGTAGTGCTCATGCGCTCAACTTAAATTAGCTCACAGTCTTCCCGACCCTGAGCCCTCAACCTTGACAATAAGGAGCGAGCCGTTGGCGCAGCTCTTCCGGAATAGGAACAGTCTCAAACGTATCGCGCTTTACAGCTGCCAAAACGAAATGCGCGTCCGCGACTAACTCCTGCTCACCTTTGCGACGCACCTCGAAGTTAAGCTGCATCGACTTTGTGCCGAACCTACCGACATACACGGAAACCTCCAACAGATCGTCGAGCTGCGCAGCACGCCTGAAGTCACACTCGAGATGAACGCGCGGGAGCCAGACGTCCAGCTCTTCAAACATAACGCTATATGGCAGACCAACGGCGCGGAACAACTCTGTTTCGGCAAATTCAAAAAACCGAATATAGGCGCCGTAAAAAATGATACGAGCGGCGTCGACGTCACCCCACCTGACGCGTTCCTCGATGGTGTAGGTCTTATGCTGCATCAATGGCATCACAGAGCGGGGACATGCTCCTTCATTAAGATACCAACGTTAAACCCAAAATATTTTCCATTTCACAATTGTTATTCGCAGATTCAACTTTGACGTGCAACGGTTTTTGATGTGCGACATCGTGGGTCGAAGAAACACAGAACCGGGAGCGAACCGGTCCCCGCGCGGGCAGCCCGCGTGGGGTGTGGTAGCGACCGGGTTCACGCTGGGATGCGATTCATGATCAGTTTCAATAGGGCCAGAAGGCTGGTGAAGCAGGTCCATTTGTCCTTCACCGCCGACTTATGGTTCCTCCTAAGAGTGAATTGCTTCTCCCTACGATACAAGAGCCTGGACAACCTCAATGACCAAAGCTGATAGCCATCCCAGCTTCAACCCGGTCGCTACCACCACCCCACGCGGGCTGCCCGCGCGGGGACCCCGGTTCGCTCCCGGTTCTGTATTCTTCCACCCACCGAGTTGACGCTATCCAACGGGTATCGAAGTTGCACCTCGAAGTTGAATCTGCGATTTCTCATTTTTTCATTGGGAAACCAAAACGCGGGTTTATCCGTGTCCGTTCAGGCGCGCTGCTTCGGCGACTGTAGAAATGAACTCACCGAGTTCGACCGGCTTCGATAGGTAGCGATCAAATCCGGCTGCCAGCGCAGTTTGTTTATCTTCGTCTTTCGCATACGCCGTGATGGCGATCGCGGGAAGTCGCGGTTTCAGGCCCAACGCCGCGACTTTGCGAATTAAGTGATATCCATCCTCGCCTGGCATGGCGATATCTGAAATCAGTACGTCAGGGCGATGGGATTGAATTTCCCTCAGCGCTGCTTCGACCGATGTCACGGCCGTGACCTTCGCGCTTCTTTGCCGCAGTGCTGCACTCAACAGTTCCAACGTGTCTTCATCATCGTCAACCATCAAAACGTGCAAACCAAAAAGCATTTCCTGGGTTGGTTGTGGCTCGACGCGCGGTTCAGGATCCTCCGGTTCAGGCCCGCTTGCCGGCGCACCAAGCAAGGGCAATCTGACAATGAAAGTCGCGCCGGTCCCTTCACCCGAACTATTTGCTTCAACCTGCCCGCCATGGATTTCCACGAGGTGGCGAGCGATCGCAAGACCCAATCCCAACCCTCCATGTTGTCGCGTAGTAGTGCTGTCAGCCTGGCGAAAACGATCAAATACGAAAGGAAGAAACTGCGATGTAATTCCCAGACCTGTGTCGGTAACACTGACTTCGGCGTGCGCATTGTGGCTTCTTAAATTTACGTTAACCTTGCCACCCGCCGGCGTAAACTTCACAGCGTTCGACAATAGATTCCAAAACACTTGTTGTAGCCGATTTACGTCGCCCGAAACCGCGAGCGGCTCGCTACCGAGATTCAGGTTTAGTTCAATTCCTTTCGCCTCAGCTGTGGGCTTAACGACATTGACGGCGGCTTCCAGCACCGATTCCAGCCCGATCGGATTCAACTCAAGATAAAGATTTCCAGTGATGATGCGCGAGACGTCGAGAATGTCGTCGATGATTTGCGCCTGCGACTTAGCGTTCCGGTTGATGGTGTCGATGGCTCGGGTAGCCATTTCTTCGTCAAGCGAACGACCTTCCAACATTCGAGCCCAGCCGAGAATGGCCGTCAGCGGTGTGCGCAGCTCATGTGAAACTGTCGCGAGGAATTCGTCCTTCAACCGGTTTGATTCTTCCGCATTTGCGCGCGCAGTGCTCTCGCGTTCGAGCAGGCCCGCATTCTCGAGTGCGACGGCGGTCAGGTTGGCGGCCATTCGCATCGCGGTAATGTGTTCTTGCCGGTATGCGCCTTTTTCATAACTCTGAACTTCGATCGTTCCCAAAACGCGACCCATTACAGACATTGGCGCAGACAATGAGGATTGCGGTCTCATTCCGTTATCTGGTCCAACCAGTAGCGCGGGATGCCCGATTGTCTCCTTCATATAATCATTGGTGATGATTACTTCATTCTGCCTTACCGCACGACTGTTTGGACCAGTTGACGTTACCGGCATCGGAGGAAGCTGTGACGTGTCGATCTCGTCGCCGTCCGCCCAGCCGTAGCAGGCGGTGCGCACGTCTCGCGATGGATCATAAAGCGAAACAAAGAAGCCATTGCACGGTACTGACAAGAGGGTAAACTCGCGCAAGCCACGAAAGATCGCCATCAGATCTCGCGCGGTCCCAAGCGTCTGAGCAAACATAGTGACGCGCTCCAGCAGTCGCTCATATTCCGAGAGCGCTCGTTGATCGGCGCGTCGCAATGCTTCTTCAGCCTGCCGTCGAAGAGTGATATCGCGGGCGACTCCCTGAATACCGATCGGCTTGCCGTTGTTAAGAACGAGCCGACTACTAATCTCCAGGGTTATTAGCGAACCATCCTTCCTTTGGACTTCCACCTCATAGTTCGTCCGTTCCTCACCCGACAGTTTCCGTTGGGTCATCGAGCGCGCGGTTTCGTCTGAAGTGGTGCTGAGAAAGGTCCTCATGTTGGTTCCCAGCAATTCGCCAACTGAATAACCGGTGATCGACTCAACCGCCATGTTCATTGAGGAGACGTTCCCATCGAGATCGAGCGTGAAGACGATGTCGTTCGCGTTTTCGACAAGCTCTCGATAGCGTTCCTCACTATCCTTTACGGCGGCCTCCGCACGCTCCCGCTGACTGAGCGTCTCCCGGACCTTTGCTTCAGAGACCCGAAGTTCTGAAGCTGACTGTTCAGCGGCCGAGCGCGCGCCAACTTGCGAGCGAGTAAGCCAAAACAATAAGAGTGTGATTAGCGCTCCGCCGAGAAGCGCATAAAAAACAGAATTCAAATTCCTGGCGAATGATGGTTGCGACGAAAACTGAACGAACCAATTCCGTCCAGCGACTTCAAGCGTGGTGGAAGACGTGAACCGTGGACGAAAATCAGCAGGTGTCCCCGAGATTAGGGCCGTATCGTGCAATAAATTATCCGGCGTCGATTCAGTTCCGTCGAAAAGCTTTAGATCAATGTCCGGAGTATTTCTGATCGACTGCACACCGGTGACAAAGTCTGAGGCGCGAAATTCACTAAAGAGAAACCCGGATAGATTCTTAACGCGCTCGTCGACTGTTGTAGGAATCAAGTCGTCTTTATAAACAGGGACGTAGATCAGGAAGCCGGGACTCTCACTACCAGCTTGATTACCGGCAAGCATTACTCGCCCTGTCGCCGTGGCGAGGCCGGTCTTCATCGCCGTCTCCAATGCCTCGCGCCTGACCGGCTCGCTGCTCATGTCATAACCTAAGAGCGGGCGATGATTTTCTGAAAGGGGTTCAAACAGAGTCACGCGGCTGCCGGACAAAGGATCACCGGGCCCATTGGGAACGGACGGTTCGCTTAGCGCCTTCGTACGGCTCGCAAATCCAATGGCTTGCGCGCCTCGATATTGATCTTTTAACTCCAAACGTTCTACGAAGTTGTGAAAGTGATTTGGAGTTACAGAAGGATTTACTGCAAACAGACTGGTCCCCGCTCGAAGGACCTCGATGTAAAGGCGCGGTCGTCCTCGCACATAAGCTGTCAGGTCCTGCGTTGATGTGTTGAAACGAGAAAGGTCTCGAGCTTCGGCCGTTCGCCAAACGTAATAGGCAAAAGCCAGCGTGCTGACCAGGCCAATGAGAAGAATGAAATACGGGAAGAAATACCGTCGAGGGTTGGACGAACTACGGTTAGAGGGCTTATCTGGCATTCCGGGTGCGGGGGTTGCCCCGACTTCATCGAACTCGACTGGTTCGCCGGCGCAAAAAATCAATCAAGACAAATTGAGAAAGGTTTTCGGGGTTGGCGAAGTAAGCTTTGCCGTTTGTCATCGCCGTCATCTGCTTCACAAACTCGACCAGGTAGAAGTCGCTTGCGAGCATAAAAGTATTAATCATTATTCCAGCTTTCCGGCAAGCCTGAACCTCCTTGAAAGTTGCTTCCATCACAAACGGATCGCCGCCCATCGAGTTCTTGTAGAGGCGCCGGTGCGCAGCCTGTGGTCGCGCCGGTATTGTTCCTGAAGACCGCGCAGCACGTGCTGTCTCGCCAATGCCCTCGACAAAACAAGCGGTCGGTTTTCCATCGGTCACCATCACAATCTGCTTCATCTCTTTTCGCTGAGCTTGCAGAAGGCGGCGCGCGAGCCTGAGGCCCTCCGCCGTGTTGGTGTGATACGGACCAACCTGGGTTACGGCCAACCTGGCCAGCGGCAACTCTTCCGCGTAGTCATGAAACAACACGATCTTCAGCGAGTCGCCGGGATATTGCGTACGAATCAAATGCGCCAGCGCCAACGCCACCTTCTTCGCGGGCGTAAACCGATCCTCACCATACAGAATCATGGAGTGAGAGCAATCAAGCATCACGACGGTAGCGCATGACGATTGGTAATCGCACTGGTGGATATGAAGATCTTTGTATTCAAGATTGATGGGAACCTGTAAACCTTCGCGTTGAATAGCGCTGAGCAACGTTGTGTTTACGTCGAGGTTTATCGTGTCGCCAAACTCATACGGCTTACTGGCCGCAGCGGCCTCGATGCCTGTCGATAGGTGCGGGGTATCGTGACGGCCGACCGAACTCTTTCCCAGGCTTCCCAGGAGATTCCTAAGAGTCTTGTAGCCAAGAAAGTCGAGACCTTTTTCAGTTACTTCAAACTTAATGTTGCGAGGCAGTGGCTCTGACACTTCGGGATTTCCCGGTCCTTCGGACGGCTGCAGCGGACGAGGTTGAGTTGGCGGCTCTTCGCGCAGCGATAAGTAACCTTCTTCCACCAGGCGCTCGATCAATTGGTTCAACATCTCTTCGAGTAGCGAACCCTTGAACTTGCCCTCGTTCTCGTCGAGCATCTCCTTTATCTGGCGTTGATCAACAAGTCCCTGGTCCATCAGTGCCTGAAGCAAGGCGCGTCTTAAGGAATCGAGGGACGTGTCTTGCGGACGCTTCTGTCGCGTCCAGTAGTAATCGTCGTCGTAGCCGGAATCGAGAAGCGAATCCGAGAGACCCTCCATCAAGTCGCCGAGATTGATGCCTGAAACATCAAGACCTTTGAATTTTGAGTAGCGGGTAAACTTCATTAGAAAATCTTAGCCGCGGAGGAACGCGGATGAACGCGAATAACTGGCCCGTGACCTAATTCGTTATACACTTGATAGAACACACCGATGCTCTTCTCTGTTATTTCACCGTGCATAAATCCGTGTACCATCGGTGGCGGAATACCGCGCAAGTCCGCGGCTTACTTCTTTGTCGGTTCGGCGACTTGCAAATCGCGACAAATCTTGCGGGCGAGGAACTCATTAACTTCTCGATGGCGAGGAATTGCCGACGACGCCCTTTTGGCTTGGTTAATGTAAACCGAATGTTTACTTCCTTCGCGAAATAGGCGACAGCCGTGCTCTTCCAGGTGTCGAAGTAGGTCGATGCGTTTCATACGCCCGAATACTGGACTGATGGCGACTATGCACTTAATTGGTTAAGCGATCAGTTCTCGAATGGTTTCGCCACCATCGACCCATTCTTGTGTGAGAGCACGATTCGCCTCAATTACCAAAGTAATCGCCTCTTTCAAGTTTTCACGAGCTTCCTCGATCGTAGCTCCTTGCGTATTTGCGCCGGGCAGTTCTTCAACAAAACCAATGTAGCCCTCAGGAACTTTGCGATAGACGGCGGTTAACTGGATCGCCATAGTTGCTTCTCCTAACTGTATTTTCCCGTTTCAGTGAGGTCGTCGTAAATCATCCCGCGGCGGTCTTTCTTCGCCTTCGTCACTGCGGTGTAGCCGCCTTCTTCGTTCCGGCTGATCTTGTTCTGCGCGTAGAGCCCCTCCAGCACAAACTCGCAGGCGGCGGCAATTTTTCCTGCCTCCGATTTCTTAAAGTCAAACGGAATCAAAGACGTTTCAATTAAGTCTGGCACCGACTCCAATAGCTTCCTGCATTCTTCAGATGCCGCCGTGTCAGCCAACCGCAGGTTGTTCCCTTCGTCGAACCATTGCACGGTGCGCGAAAAATCAATGCCGACAAAATAGCCTTCGAAAATTTCACCGGCCGCTCGCTTGATTAGATCTTTCGCGATGCGGTGTGCGCCAATCTGTTCGCCTTCGTATTCCAGTTCCATTTTGCCTGTCATGGAGGGAATGGCCGCGTAGATATCAGAGACACGTGGAACAATTTCACCCTCGTCTGTTAACAACGCCCGGCGCTCAGCGTTCGAAACAACCGATTCGACCACGGTGATCGGCATGCGTTGCGATACGCCGGAGTGTTTGTCGACTCGACTGTCATCACGCGCTTCAAACGCGATCTGCTCAATCGTTTCGCGAATGAAGTCAGGCACGTAGAGCTGCTTGTTCAAACCATCACGGCTGAGCCAGGCCTCTTGTCTGGTAATTTCAACCGCAGTTTGGATTTCTGATGGGTAGTGAGTTGTGATTTCCGAGCCAATGCGGTCTTTCAACGGCGTAATGATTTTCCCGCGAGCGGTATAGTCTTCCGGGTTTGCAGAGAACACAAGCATTACGTCGAGAGGCAATCTCACGGGATAACCCTTAATCTGCACATCGCCTTCCTGCATGATGTTGAAAAGTCCCACCTGAATTTTTCCTGCAAGATCCGGTAGTTCATTTATCGCGAAGACACCGCGATTAGCGCGCGGCAGCAAACCGTAATGAATCGTCAACTCGTCGCTGAGCAGGTGTCCGCCCTTCGCAGCCTTGATGGGATCGACGTCACCGATGATGTCGGCGATCGTCACATCTGGCGTTGCCAGCTTTTCCACAAAGCGCGCGTCGCGCTCGATCCAGGCAATTGGCGTCGCGTCGTCATGAAGTTCAAGCGTTTGGCGCCCGTAAGCCGAAATCGGCTGAAACGGATCGTCGTTCACTTCCGAACCTGAAATGATCGGAATGTTATCGTCAAGCAGATTAGTCAACTGCCGAATGATGCGGCTCTTCGCCTGGCCGCGCAGACCCAGCAGAATCAAGTTGTGTTTAGCAAGTATTGCGTTGACGAGCTGAGGAATAACCGTCTCGTCGTAGCCGACGATTCCGGGAAAGAGTCTCTCTCCCAGCTTGAGTTTCTTGATGAGGTTCGCACGCAGTTCATCTTTGACGGAGACAGTGCGGTAGCCGCTTGCCTTTAATTCACCAAACGTCCTGGCTCGTTCCATATATGTCCTTGATTGAAATGTTTACTTGAAGTTTAACCGCAAAGAGGAAAAAGCAGAACCGAGTCGCTTACGCAGCCGCTGCGTACCGCTGATTTTCGTCCAGAACGACCAGACCATCTTCCTGGAGCTTTTCGAGGTGTGCCAACACAGCGCGTTCCGCCATCAGGTGGGCTTTGGGTGAGACATCGATGTAGACGCGCGCGACGATTTCCGCCGGAGTTGCAGCACCGTCGCGGATCGCCGCGAGAATGTTTCGCTCGCGTTCAAACCGGTGGTGAATGTATTCGTCGATCTTCGCGTAAGGGTTACCAATCGCCGGTCCGTGTCCGCCAAACATTACTGACAGGTTTGGCAGTGCCCGCATACGCTCGAGCGAGTTGAGGTAGTCGCGCATGTTTCCTTCCGGCGGATCGATCAACACAGAACCTAAACCAACAATGTTGTCTCCGGAGATGAGGGTGCCGGTTCGCGCTTCGTAGAGACAAAGATGGCCGCGGGCGTGACCCGGCGTATGAAGCGCGCGCAGGTGAATTTCCGGCTCACCATCGACGGCAATTACTTCATCGTGTTCTATGTATCGATCGACACGTACATTTGCTGCCAAAGGTTCGGCCGTGAATCGGTGCGCGGCTACCTGCACCTCATCTCCGAGGCGCTCACGCAACGCGTTCACACCGCCAACGTGATCCGGGTGCATGTGAGTCAAGACAATTTCGCGTACTCGTCGGCCACCTGACGTCAACTCCGAAACAGCGTCAGCCAACGCCTGCTGTTCATCTTCAAAAGGTGAACCAGGATCGACGATGAGCAACTCCTGCGACGAATAGATTAGATAACAGTTAGTGTGGGTGGCAGGCGGCTTTGTCGGCGTGCGGACAGGGAAACAAATGTAGTTTGGCCGAAATTCAATCCGACGCACCGGCTCACGATGCGCGTTCGGCACAGACAAAAACCGCTGTACGACATCGTCTGTCAGCCCACCAGACAGGGTCCTCAACGCATGGACCACCGGTGGAACAGCTAAAAGCTCAGATCTTTCCCAGCGCTCAACTGCAGCCCGGGCCCTAGTCCACTCGCCCGCTTCCAATTCGCCATCGCTTGAGAGATGCGGCTCCTGTTTTCGTGGACAGTTAACTAAAAAGAACCAGGTGTCGAATCGACGAGCACTAAACGGAGGGGTTACCCAACGACCCACGAATGTAAAGTCGTTCCCGTCAAGGTGAAGACGGTAATGCTTCAACAGGTCCGGCCACGAGGCACGGCCCGATTGCAGGTCGTCGAGCAGCGAAGCGCGCTGACCACTGGTTAAAGTCTCGCCGCCGCGCACGACAAGAATGTTTGTCTCTTCAAACAACTCACGAGCTGCGCAACTAATAGCAGTCCGCGTGTTGGCTTCGTCACAATTCTGAAATGGGGCGTCGCCGTCTCGTAGATCAAATTGTCCACCGGGAAAGGCGTAATATCCGCCCAGGAAGGAAAGCTTGTTGCTGCGCTTTACGAGGAAGACTTCCGGGTCAACTGGATCGGTAGGGTGTCGGAGGAGAATAACCGCGGCAGCATCTTTAGGCTGTGACTGACTGGTAACCGGTACTGCCATTAGTCAAAACTGAAAATCTAAAATGAAAAATGAGAACTGCGAATTGTGAAATGAGAAATGTTTTGGCTTTAGCAAATTGATCACGACCACCTAAACCGTTCCCCATCTCCGTTCGTCCATGGATTGCCGCGCATGTGGTAGCCACCTTCCTCCCAAAAGCCGGCCTGGTCTTCAGGCAAAAACCTTACGCCTTTTACCCACTTGGCCGACTTCCATGCGTACAGTTGCGGAATGATCAGCCTGACTGGCCCGCCATGTTCGGGAGGAATTGGAGCGCCGTCGTGCGACCAGGCGAATAGCGAATCTTCGTTGAGGAAATACTCAATGGGAACGTTAGTGGTCCATCCATAGTCGTAAGCTGAAGCTACTACAAACTTCGCCTCGGGCTTAACACCCACCAACTTTGCGACCTCGCGCGCCGGCACTCCGCCCCAAACGTTGTCGAGTCGTGACCAGCGAGTGACGCAGTGGAAGTCGGCGTAAACCTTCACCGCCGGCAATTGCATAAACTCGTCGAGCGACCATTGCTGAGGATTTTCTACCAGGCCGTCTACGTCGAACGTCCAGTTAGCGAGATCGATGTTGGGTGTGCCGTGCGCATCGAGCACCGGCCACTTCTTGGTTCGTGATTGGCCCGGCGGGATGCGATCGGCGCGACGAGTATCAGGACTTACGATGACTTCCGGATCGTCTACTTCCTCAGGCTTGCGAGGATCGTGCGTCTGATACTTCGGATCGTTAAATAAACTTCCTACAAAACTCATAACTCACTTGCTAACTCAGTGGTAGTAATGTTCTCGGACGCGAAATTGCCACTTCAGAAAAACGTCTGCCAATGCCCGTCGCTGCTCTGTGTTCAGTTTGTCAGTTGGCATTTCATGAACAAAGTTGTCCGTAACCCCATTATCAAAAACTCCGCCCGAGATGCCAGGTTCTTTGAAAACCAACAACGGCAGGTCCAATCCAAACAAGATGCCTGCTTCCAGATGGTTCCACGGAGTAGGCAGAAGGACCTTTCGCACGGTTTTAGTTTTTCTCGGGACGCCGCGCTTCTGAATGAGAGTCACAGCAAACATTTGTTCGAAACCGAGAATTACGCCGCCCGAGCAGTGTTTCGCTATGACGTCGACCTCGCGAAGCGGGCATTCGGTTGGGTAGTCTGAGCGGCCCAGGGCGCGCGGTTCGAACTGCATTCTCTTCAATTCGCGAAGAATCATCTGCCGCGAACGTTCTTGCTTCCGACTCAGTGAAGTTGGACAGGAAACGAAAACTGGGATTCGCATGCGCTAGCCCTTCTTAGTGTGCGACTCAGCGAGCCGCATCAACTCCTCCGGCATCCACTTGCCTACGGCTTTCTGAGTTGGCTCTTCAATTCCCACGGTGCGGTCGTGCCACTTGTCTCTATCACCTTCCGGCCCGCGTTCGCGCTCGTAGTTTTCCGTTTGTTCAAGCGAAAGCACAATCCCTTTGGCAATTTCTTTCCAATCCTTGAATTGAATACCGCGCCTCACAATCGGCAGCCCGGCCGACCAGTCTTCTTCGGGAGCGCGGGCATCCTGCTCAGGGATCGTAAGATTGTAGAGCGGAGGAAACAGCTGGGACGCAAATTCCCTGGCGAGCAGATCTTCAATTTGTTTGTACGAAGAGTCAGGATGCTCGCGCCGTAAAGCTTGCGCGCGTCGAAAAAGGTCGGCAACAGTGATCTGTTCGGCTGTCATTAACCGGAAACTCGCTTCAAATGTGTTGGGTACGTCAATACCTTACAGCGGAAATTATTCCGACACAACTACGACAAAGCGCTTAGCTAGTTTCTTCAGAAAGCGTAAAGTAAACTGCCTTTTATGTCCGAATCGTTAGTGTTCACTAATCAAACCAAGCCCAGGAATACAACGGATGTGCTGTGTGACCTGTGCGGTCGGGTCATTGATACTGCCGCGTTCAGCACGTTACCCGCTGACATTGCGCGGCTCTTAAGACATGAGATTGAGGTGACGCCACATCTCTGTCCCAAATGTCTCGAGCTATTCAACCGGGCGCGCGCACAGATAGACACGCACCAAACCATCTTCGCGCAAACCGATCACGTTTTGCCGACGCCCTTGCGCCTGGACGCCGACGAGCGATTCACCGGCCGGGGCGTAACTGTCGCATTCCTCGATTCCGGCTTTTACGCTCACGACGACTTAACCAAACCCGACAATCGCATTGTCGCTTATCACAGCATTTTCGATGCTGACGATGATCGCACTTCGCTGGAGACTACGGACGTGGCGAGCTGGCATGGAATGATGACCTCGGTAGTGGCTGCGGGCAATGGACATTTGTCCGATGGTTTTTATCGCGGCATTGCTCCGGGAGCGAATGTCGTTTTGGTGAAGATAGGTCGTTCGGGGCGCATCCCGGACAAGCACATTGAAGAAGGCCTGGCGTGGGTCCTGGCGAACCGAACGAAATTTGACATCAGGGTGGTAAACATCTCGGCGGGAGGCGACGCTGAACAGTCGTATCTTGCGAGTCCGCTTTGTCAGATGGTTGAAAGCGCGGTGAAAGCGGGCATCGTAGTTATTTGTGCCGTCGGAAACGCGGGCATGGCGCCCGGGCATCCAGTGTTGCCGCCGGCGTGTTCACCTTCCGCGATCTCTGTAGGCGGTCTGGACGATCAGAATTCGCTCGACCGGGCGAAACGCGGCATGTACCGTTCGTCGTATGGTCCAACAATCGACGGTTTGCAAAAGCCGGAGATCATCGCCCCCGGAATTTGGGTGGCCGCGCCCATCCTCCCGTTTACGCCGACCGCCGACCAGGCTGAACTTTGTTCACAACTGGATAAAGCTGCGGACGGCGACCTGGTCGGAATTATCGAATCACATCCCGGCGTAGATAAGGATTTCGACGACGCGCGCGATCTGCCGTTGCCGCTGCTCCGCCAATTAATAACGATCAAGCGTCGCGAAGGGAACGTCATCAACCAGCATTACAAGTATGTTGACGGGACGTCGTTTGCGGCGCCGATTGTGTCCTCCGTAGTGGCGTGTATGCTGGAAGCGAACCCGCGCCTTACACCGCAGCAGGTAAAGCGAATTTTGATCGGCACGGCTGAGCGCGTATCCGGAGTGGAAGTTGAGAGGCAAGGGTGGGGAGTGGTAACGCCGAGGCGCGCCGTGGAAATGGCTGGCGCTTGTGAGTGACCGTTTGTGATTGCACGTTGGACACTCATCGGGCCGTGTGTAACAATTCGCAGTAAATCAACAAACAAGACGAGAGTTTTGAGAGGAGTGGGCCATAGCAATGCCTGAAGAGAGTGCGCCAGCCGAAGGCGCGAACGAAACACCAACCGAAGCATCCACTGAAGATATTTCCTATCATGCCGTTGAAAAAGACGGGGTCGTGACAGCGATTTGGGAAATGCAGGGACGGAAGCATATCCGGACGATTGATCCCAGATCCCGGCAGGGCCAGGACATTCTGCGGCTGTACACCACTGAGCATCACGACGAAGGCGCCGGCGGCGAAGAAACTCAGGCGGCCTCATCCTAATTCTTGTTCCATCGCGCGTTCGATGGACCGGATTCCCACGCCCAATCTAGCCTGCCTTCCGTTTCAATTCTTGGATGCCGATCCAATAATTCGGACAAATCTGCATTACAGGGTCAGACCTGTGACCATCTCTCTCCGTCGTTCGCAATTTTAGGGTCATTTTTTAAAGCTTTAGGCTAAGAAGCCTCCTCTCGCGTTGATGGAATATTTGTTGCCTTATTCGGGTCGAACCTCGCGGTAGTTTTCCAACCACACCTGTTAACGGTCCATCGCGGTCTAACAAAGGAGCCAATTATGATCAAGGCGACAAGATCAATTGTGTTGCTAGTGGCGAGCTGTGCCTTTCTGGTTATTCCAGTCCTCGCCCAAACCACTGGATCAATCGCGGGCACGGTCAAGGACGAAAAAGGCGCAGTGATCCCCGGTGCCAGCGTAACTGTACGAAACATCGCTACTAACGAGTCGCGCTCAGCAAAAACAGACGAAGACGGTCGCTACCGGCTCCCGAATATGCAGGTGGGTGAGTACGAAGTCACTGTCGAAGCCGGCGGGTTTGCTAAGTACGTTCAAAGCGGACTTGGTCTGGTACTCAACCAGGCGGCGGTGGTCGACGTCGAGATGAAAGCCGCAGGAGTGCAGGAGGTAGTGAACGTCACGGAGAATGCTTCACTACTAAATACATCTACGGCGGAAGTCAGCACGCGCTTCGATTCGCGGCGACTCTCGGAACTGCCGCTAAGCACGACGCGCAGCATCTACAACGTCGCCCTTTCTGCTCCGGGTATCAGTCAGGTTGTGACCGGCCAATCGCAGTTTGCGAGTCAAATCGGTTTCTCCGCGAACGGGGGGCGCGTAAGGTCGAACAACTTCATGATCGATGGTCAGGACAACAACGACTTCGGTGTCGCCGGAGCAACAGTTGGTCTTAACAATCCTGACCTGATTCAGGAAGTGCGGTTGGTAACTAATCAGTTTACCGCCGAGTTTGGTCGCAACGGTTCAGCCGTCTTCAACGCGATCACTAAGAGCGGTTCAAACAGTTACCATGGATCCGGCTTTTGGTTTCACAACGACAACCTGCTGAATGCCTGTAGCAATCTGGACAAGAACGCAGGTTTTTGTCGGCAGCCTGGCACAGCGGGATTCCGCAGCGAGAAGCGGCCGTTTCGCGTAGAGAATCAGGCTGGGGTCACGCTCGGCGGTCCATTGCATTTACCGCGATTCGGCGAGGGTGGTCCATCCTGGTACAGCGGCAAAGACAGGACGTTCTTTTTCTTCTCGTTGCAGCGGTGGTGGGACCGGCAACTTGGGCAATGGTTTCACAATTAACGGCGTGCCCGATGCGGCGGGCAAAGCAGCAATTCAGGCAGCAGTCGGCACGCGTCCACAAGTTGCTGCTCTGTTGAGGCACCTGCCGGCAGCAAACGCGGCGTGCGCTCCGGCATGCGCGCCGTTGTCATTTAACGCCAATGGGGCAGCTGTCCCGGTTACCAGAGGCGCGTTGACGGGCTCTACCAACGCCGCACTCAACAATTGGCAACAGTCGATTCGTATCGATCACAATCTCACCAAACAGCACTCGTTGTTTGGCCGCTACATCTTCAATGACAACGACCAGGTTGGCAGCGATCAGGCGACGCCGCCGGGACTTAGCACGAGCTCGCTGGTCCGTAGCCAGGCTGCAAACGTCTCGCTCAACAGTTTGCTGTCATCCACAGTTGTCAACGAACTGCGTGGTGCATATCAGCGGCAAGGCCAACTCTTCACGAGTGCCGATCCGACCTCGCAGGAGATTCCTTCGATTGAGATCAGTGCGCTCGGCTTGTCAGGCTTCAATGCTGCTGCAAATCGAACCGGCATCGGTTTGGCTGTCAACCTGCCACAGTTTGCGTTCAGGCAAACATATCAACTTCAGGACAACCTCTCGATTTCGCGAGGCGATCACGCCTGGAAGTTTGGTGTGGACATCAGACGCAATCAGCTCAAGCAGTTCTTCTTCCCGACAATTCGTGGACGTCTCGTTTACAGCAGTCTGCAACGATTCATTGACGACATTGCCGACACAGCAACGGTTAACAAACCGTTGGCGGGTGGTCAGGAAATTTTCTACTACGACTGGCACGATTTCTTTGCGTATGGCCAGGACGAGTGGAAGATCAGGCCAAACTTCACGCTGACACTCGGGCTGCGTTACGAATCGCCAGGCAACCCAATAGGCGATCTGGTTTCGGTGAATGACGCAATCGTGGCAACAGCAGGAGGCGACGAGCGCTTCCGGTTCACGCCAGTTCCGGAACGCGACGTGAATAATTTTCAGCCGCGTATCGGGTTCAACTGGAACCCGCGCACGGACGGCGGTGGCCTATTCGGCTTCCTGACAGGCGGAGACAAACTGGTCATTCGCGGCGGTTATGCGGTGACGCACGACTATGCGTTTACCAACATAGCTTCCAACATCGCCAGCGCATTTCCGTTTGTGGCTGCCGCGGACTTGCCGACGACTCCACAAACAGGAGGCCCCGGCGTAGCGAATGCCTTCATCACCCTTCCGACGATTCAAGGCGCAACTGGACTTAACCCGAACCGGCTGACACGAACCATAGTCGGCGATGACTTTCGTTCGCCCTACTATCAACAGTTCAGCCTTGAAACCCAGCGCGAACTGTCGGCGAACATGATCGTTCGAATCGGCTATGTCGGCACAAAAGGCACGGCGCTGTTCCAATCCCTTGATGGAAATCCCCGCAGACTCGGCACCGCGACTTGCGCCGAATCCGATGCTGATACCTGCCGTGTTAACCGCACGCAGGGAATCATTCGACATCGTGGCAATGCTGCGGCTTCCATCTACCACTCACTACAAGTCAGCCTGGAGAAGAGGCTCAGCCGTGGCTTCAGCGCGGGCGCACACTACACCTGGAGCTCTTTCATCGACACTGCGTCGGAGATTTTCAATCCGTCGGGCGCAGAGGTGGCAGTCTCACAGGATTCCTTTAATCGATCGACAGAGCGCGCGCGGTCGAGTTTTGATCGTCCGCATCGCCTGACCGGCAACTTTGTTTATGAGCTGCCCTTCATGCGTGACCAGCGTGGTTTGTCTGGACACATGCTGGGTGGATGGCAGTTGAATTCCTTCTTCACCTTCCAAAGTGGATCTCCGTTCACGGTGCTGCTGGGTTCCGATCCGGCGGGTGCATTAAACGGAATCTCAGGTCTGGTGGGGAATGCGATTAGGCCGAACCTCAACACCACGCAACCACTCGGCGGCATGTCGATCGAAGAAATTCGTTTCGCAGCGGGCGCGCAAACGTGCACGATCAACGGCACGCCCGTCACGGGAGCCGGCTGCTTCTTCTCGTCCGTCAGCGTCGCACAGCGCGTTGGCGATGCGGGCCGAAATATTCTGCGAACGGACGGAATCAATCGGGTCGACTTCGGAATTCTGAAGAACACCCGGATCGGTGAGAATCAGCGCATGCAAATTCGCGCCGACTTTTTCAACCTGACCAATACGCGCGATTTCGGCGTTCCCGAAGGTCGCGTCAACAACGCAAACTTCCTTAACCAGTGGGGCACGAACGGCGGCAATAGGCGCGTAATCGTCGGTCTCCGTTACGTGTTCTAACTTCAAATTGGCTGCCGGTCTTCAAGCACGGCAGCATAACAACTCGAGGGGCTGAGGGTTTTGCCTTCAGCCCCGTTCTTTTGATCCGCGTGCGTCGCGTGCACGCGCCTCAGCGAAAGCAGTAAAATGTCGCCCAGCCCCCTGGTTTCTTTTTCGTAAACAACGTGAGGAACATCATGCGCAGACTGACAATGCTAACAGTTGTCCGCACTTGTCTGTTGGTGGTGGCATGCAATGCGTTCGTCTTTGCACAGGAGCAAGTGCAAAGCCCCGAGGCGAGTAACGTCAACGTAGTTAAATACAGTTGGAGCAAAGATCGCATCGGTTGGGAGCGCGACCCTTTTAGCGGACCGATTGAAAACTTCGATGAGATGCGCGTCCGCACTCGTAATGAAAAACGGATCCTCGACGCCAAGCGCGGCGGAAGTTCGGTGGAGTCCAGCAAGGCTGAGCGCGACGCGCTTACTGACCAGGCGTTAATCAATGCAATTCACAGTGGACCACCGGCGCGTTACGGGTTCAGATACAAAGTTTCCCTGCAAAACAAAGGTACGAAGGAGATCAGGTCAATTGATTGGGATTATGTGTTCGTCGACCTGATCAATGCGACAGAGCTCGGACGCCGTGAGTTTGGTAGCGATCAAAAAATCCCGCCGGGAAAGACAAAGGAATTTAGCTTTTTCATTCCGATTCCGCCTGCGAGACGAATCAGCATCCAGGCTCTCGACAAGCATGAGCGCGACGGTATGGGCGAGCGAATTGAGTTGGTGCGCGTCCAGTATGCGGATGGCACAGTTTGGCAACGACCGGCAGACAATCCTTAAAGCCGACATGAAAATCAGAAAGGCTGAGGCGGCGGACGCTGCAACGCTCACGCGCGTCGCGCACGACGCAAAGCGATACTGGGGATACCCGGAAAACTGGATTCGTCACTGGGAAAACGACCTCACGATCTCGTCTGACTACATCGAAACTAACGAAGTGTTCGTCGCACTGAGTGGCGATGAAGTAATTGGCTTTTACGCCTTGATCAACGAGGGCAATAAGGCCGAGCTGGACCATTTGTGGGTCGCGCCGGGGCACATCGGCGGTGGCGTGGGCAGGGAACTATTCGTTCATGCGATGCGCACGGCTGCCAGCGAAGACATCACCGCAGTTGAGATACTCGCTGATCCGAATGCTGAAGGGTTTTACCAAAAGATGGGCGCGTTCCGCGTCGGTGAGTCGGTTTCAGAAATCGACGGCCAGCCAAGGACTCTGCCGCGGCTGACCGTTAATCCTAAAACACCTTGACTCCGTGTAAGGCTGCCGGAGTTGTCGCTCGAAACTGAAACCTCACAGTTGGGAAGAGGCGCTTGCGCCCGCTCTTACGAGCAACAGCAAGGCAGTAAAGCGGGGGCAAGCCCCTCTTCCTGACCTGTGAGATATTTGAGCTTGAATCATTTAATGGTCACTCTCTCCCCAAGTGCTCATCTAATTCTCTTGTCGTCACGCTCCATCTTTTGCCGCAGGTTCTTCGCCAAGTGTTCCGCAGTGCTCTTGTTTCCGTTGTTTGAGTTAACTTTGTAGGAAGCTACCGCGTAAGCGACGATTCCTGTCTTTAAGTTCACCATCTGAATGCTCGCTTCCGATTCGGGAAGTCCACTTCCGAAGATGATCTTTGCCCACCCCGCGTCCTTTGAACGGGCGAAACCATTGATTTCAAAATCGGCCTGCGACCGGTCAGCGACGATGAACAGGTCAACCCTTTTCTTCTGAAACGCTGCCACCAGATTATTCTCAAAACCAGCCAGGCCTGCGATGTCGGCGACATAAACTTTCGACGCTGCGGGAATGTAGGTTGGGTCTGCCGGTGTTCTGGGTAACGTCTGCCGGTCAGAAACGGAAGCGTCGACGATCCGCATGCGCTCTTGCGCACTCGAGATTCCCACGAACAACGTCAGGCAGGCCACGATTACCAAATACCTTTTGATCTTCATCTTCTTTCTCCTTCACTAGTGCCGGGTAAGGGCCCAGGTTAGCCGTCCGCGGACAACCTGGGCCTTAATTCAAGGTGACGCCCTAACGCGGGTCTCTCTCCCTTGGTGAACTTCGCTCTTCGCGAGGTGGAGGTGGATCATTCCGCGGTGGCGGATCGTTCCGCGGCGGCGGATCGTTCCGCGGCGGTGGATCGTTCCGCGGCGGCGGATCGTTCCGCGGCGGTGGATCGTTCCGCGGCGGTGGATCATTTCGCGGCGGTGGATCGTTTCGCGGCGGTGGATCGTTTCGCGGCGGTGGATCGTTTCGCGGCGGTGGATCGTTACGCGGCGGTGGATCGTTTCGCGGCGGCGGATCGTTTCGCGGCGGTGGATCGTTGCGTGGCGCCGGCTGGCTTCTCGGTGCAGGGTCAACCCGTGGAGTTGACTCTTCACCTCGCTCCGGACGCCGCGACCGGCCTTCGTTGTCTAGTGCCGGACGTCCAGTCCTTTCAGGTCGTCTCGGTGCTTCAAGCTGCGGTCGCTCAGACGTCGAAGGCGCCTCGGTAGCCGGTTGTTCTGACGCTGTGGGCGCCGCAGGCACCGCGGCTGGGGCCTCCTCGCTCCTGCGCGCAGGCAGGTTCGGCCGCGATGTGCGCTGAGGCCGTGGCCGGTCTCCATTTTCACTAGTCGGGGTGGTCGGTTCGACACGTGACGGCCGTGCAACAGCTCCAGTCGGCTGACTCTCAACGTCACCCGCAGCCCCGCCAGTTGGCGCAGGCAGGCTCGGGCGCGGTTCGCGGCCATTCCAAACGCGAGTGCGTCGAAGTTCGCGATCTAACGGGACGCCAGGATCACGTTCAGCAGCTCCCGTTGGTGTATTGGGAATTTCGGCAACTGGAACACGTTCGCGACGCGCGATGGTCCAACCCCCGGGCTGTTCAGTTCCGACGCGGCGGCGAGCTTCAGACGCGGGTCTTACCGGCACATCGTCTGCTGGATCCGTTTCGATCACTCGACGTCCCCAACGTTCATCGCCTGTGCGCGGACGAGCGTTTGGTGAGCCGAATTCGCGACGCGCTACTCCTGAGACACCACGCCAGTCGCGGTCGTGGCGGCGGCGATCTCCGTCGTCGCGATCTCGTCGATGGCGGCGATGCCAATCGCGATAATGTCTGGATCTGGGATCACGATCGTGATAAGACAGCGGATACCAGCAAACCTGATCGCCGAAATTGATGTTGAATACGAACGCGACGAGCGCCGGACGCCACCAACTTCTTCGGCGATGAAATTGACTACGCGGTGACCACGCCCAGTAGTTGTCGTAGTAAACCCACCGGCCAAAGTGGTAAGGCGCCCAACCCCAGGGTTCATAGCCAACCCAGGTCCATCCATAGGGTTGGACCCACGTCCATTGGCCGTGTCGATAAGGCGCCCAGTTGTCGTAGCTGCTGATCGTCGCTGCGTGTGGACGCCAGAGCCAACCGTATTCGTTGGTCTTCACCCACGATCCATAGCTATCGAGTTCTTCAGCGCCCCAGATCGAATCATCGTAATACTGGGCGTTTTCACGAAACCGCTGGGCCACATAACGCTCACGCTCACTGACCCACTGATCCCACACGTCTGGATCATTGGCAGCCAGCATTTCCCACTCGCCTGCGTCCGGGCCATCGACGATCAGTTCCGCGGAGCGCCCGTCACGAAGCGCGAAGCCTGACTTGTCGGAGTAGATGCGCGCTCTGCCTCCGTCGCGCGCAATTAGTTTCACGCGCCCGTCTTTGCCGACTTCGATACGATATAAACCCGTCTTCTCTGCGGCCATCGTCGTCCGCGGCGCATCGATTTCGAAGTACTCTTTATCTTTGTCAAACTTTGCCAGCCGCAACGACGCGATTCCCTGAAGGACACTCAGCGCTAAACCTTCTTCGCGCAACGTGACAAACCTGATGGTCGAGTTTGAGCCGAGACGCAAAAAATTACGCGCGTCGATCTGTAACTCAACGCGCGCGTCCTGTTCGCTCAAAAGGGTGTCGCCTTCGACTACTGGATAGTTGAGTTTTGCGCGTTCCCAATCGTCGCTTCCGTTGCGCTTGAGTTTAACTTCGCCGGCGAGCAGGCTGATGCGAACAACTCGAGCATTAACGTCATATTCTTCAGCGTCGTCCGTTTCCTGGGCAGCGCAAATATTAATGTTGATTGTGAGAAGAACCAGAAAGAGAGAGAGGGTGAAAATGAAAGGCCGGGCAGAACGCATAGCTACGCTCCTTGTTTTTAGTTCGTGTTGATGGTCACGTCGGCGTGCACAAGAGGCGAGTCGTGATATGCACGCTGGCGAAAGCTAATCGGGGACCGTTGAATGGTAACCGGTCCGCCTTGCTCGTTACTGCTTCCGCCACGAGCAAAGGGCATGCCTCGAATTACACACAGTCCATTCTCGACGTTAGCCAATGGTCAAGGAAAGACTGCGACGCGCGTAGCCTGAGGATCTAGCGTGGGCTTCAGTGTTTCCAGGTTTTCAGAAGAGCAGATCGACCAACGGGGGCCGATAGTAGGCACTGGGCTTTGCTTGAGAACGTGCACGGTTGGCACTATATCGTGCGTCAACAAAAGAAATGCTCGACGTAATCATCATTGGCGCAGGAATAAACGGGGCGGGTATCGCTCGCGACGCGGCAATGCGCGGTCTGAAGGTGCTGCTGCTCGATAAGGGCGACGTCGGCGGGGGAACGTCTGCCTGGTCCACCCGGTTGATTCATGGCGGACTTCGGTACCTGGAGCATGCTGAGTTTGGTCTGGTCCGCGAGTCGTTGCGCGAACGCGAAACGCTCCTGAAGATAGCTCCTCACCTCGTTAAGGCGCTTCCCATTGTGGTTCCGATTTACAAAGGGGCAAGGCGCGGCCGTCTAAAAATTCGCGCGGGGATGATCGCTTACGATTTGCTGTCGTTCGACAAGACGCTTCCGCGTCATGCCATGCTCTCGCGAACAGAAGCACTCGACAGGATGCCCGCGCTTGAAGCAAATGGATTGGATGGGGCGGCCGTTTACTACGACGGTCAGGTCGAGTTCGCTGAACGACTGGTGCTGGAAAACGTTTTATCCGCAATTGAACACGGTGCACAGGTTAAGACGTACGCGCGAGTCACGAAGGTCCTGACCCACCAGGAACTTGTTGAAGGCGTTTCCTTCATTGATGAAGAAACAGGCTCAGAACAAACCGCAGAGGCGAGAGTGGTGATTAATGCCGCCGGTCCCTGGATCGACCGCGTCATCGGAGATGCTGCCTCCAGCTCTAGGCTGATCGGCGGCACGAAGGGGAGTCACATAGTCGTCCCTAACTTTCACGGCGCGCCGGCGGACGCCATCTACGTTGAGGCGAGCACCGATAACCGTCCATTTTTCATCATTCCGTGGAACGGCAAATATTTAATCGGCACAACAGATCTTCGCTACGACGGCGATCCGGATCATGCGCAGGCGACGGACGAAGAGATCGATTACCTGCTCCGCGAAACAAACCGGGTCCTGCCGTCCGCGAACCTCAATCGTAACGACGTATTGTTTACTTATTCCGGCATACGCCCGTTGCCGTTCACGGGTAACAAACAAGAAGAGAGCATCACGCGTCGACACTTTATCCGGCAACACCCGCGACTGAACAACTTGCTTTCAATCGTCGGCGGAAAGCTAACTACCTATCGAAGTCTGGCGGAAGAGACGGTGAACTTGATCGAGTGGAAATTGAATGTGCGGTCGCAACGATGCACTACGGCGGATGACTTTTTGCCGGGCGCCGGACCAGACTTCAGTGAATGGACCAACGACTTCAATCAGCGCAGTAGTTTGGACGAAAGAACGCGCAGCCGGCTCGTTAAAATCTACGGAACGCGAGCGGAGCAAGTAGTGAAGTTGATGGAGGATGATCCAAAACTATCAGAAGTTTTTGATGACGAGACAGGAGCAGTTGCGGCTGAAATCGTTTACGCTTTCAAACACGAACTCGCGCACAATCTCGCTGATTGTTTACTCCGGCGTACGATGGTTGGCCTCAATTCAACTTGCGGACTGGAGGCAGTTGAAGCGGCCGCTGCGGTGGGACGAAAATATTTGGGTTGGACAGATGACCGTTGTGGTCGGGAAATAGAGCAGTACCGGAAAGCGGTGGAACGAATGCGGCTCGTCAGATGACGGTCTACTCCTTGGAGTGCGCCGACCTGTCGGCGCTTTCATTAAATGTCGCCGCTGAGCCGGCGCCAAACCAAAGCGGCGTCAGGCCGCAGCACTCCAAAATACCACTTTGATCGCCACACAGACTGAAAGTCTGTGCCACGTGGTAGACTCCTGCCGCCTCTTCGATTTCAATCTTTAGCTCGATGAATAGAACACCTGGCTGTGGGCCACGCAGACGTTCATGAGCAATTCCGAAATCGCGAAACCAAACATTCGCACTGAAGCAATTGCCGGAATCACCACGTTTTTTACGATGGCTTACATCGTCGTCGTGAATCCATCCATCCTTTCCACGCCCGGCACCGGAATGGCGTTTAGTGGCGTGATGACAGCGACCGTGCTGCTGTGTTTCACGATGACGCTGTTGATGGGTCTTTACGCGAAGCTGCCCTTTGCAGTCGCGCCCGGAATGGGTCTCAACGCCTTCTTCACCTTCACGATCATCTTGACGCAAAAAGTCTGGTGGCAGGTCGCTCTGGGAATAGTGTTCTGGGCCGGAGTACTGTTCCTGATCATTTCAGTTACGCCCGTGCGCGAAACGATCGCGAAGGCGATACCCGACGAACTGCGCCTTGGGACAGCGGCCGGCATCGGAATTTTCCTGACGTTCATCGGCCTCAAGAACGCCGGCCTGATTGGCTCCGATCCTGTGACCTTCGTCAAACTCGGCACGCTGGGCGTGCCCGCTCTGTTGACGATTCTCGCGACCGCGCTTTCCGTTTGGTTGTTGACTCGAAAAAGTGCTCTCGCTTACCTGGCCGGGATCATATTTGCGACTGCGGTTGGCTGGGCACTCGGTCTCGTGAAAACTCCCGACAGCTTCTTCAGCGCTCCCGATTT
This sequence comes from Pyrinomonadaceae bacterium, assembly GCA_963730985.1. GTDB lineage: Bacteria > Acidobacteriota > Blastocatellia > Pyrinomonadales > Pyrinomonadaceae > PSRF01. The sequence continues at coordinate 512,100 of CAVSTX010000001.1, read as the reverse complement.
CAAGACCGTCTTTTTAAAACTCGACATTCTCGGCGCACTCAAACTCTCGTTGCTGCCGGCCATTATTGCCATTATGTTTACGGATTTGTTTGATTCGATATCGACGTTCATCGGAGTGGCCCATGCATCTGATCTGCTCGATAAAGACGGCAATCCAAAGAACTTGAAACAGGGTTTGATTGTTGATTCGTTTGCTACGCTCGGCGCGGGTGTCGCCGGAACTTCATCGGGGACCGCTTACATCGAAAGCGTTGCGGGTATCAACATGGGCGGCCGGACGGGACTGACGTCAGTATTCACGGCACTTTGTTTTCTTCCATGCTTCTTCCTCGCGCCCCTCGCGGCGATGGTTCCGTCGTTTGCTACAGCTTCCGTACTGATTTTGGTTGGCGCAGCGATGTTTCGCAGCGTCGGCAAGATTTCGTTTTCAAAAATTGAGGAAGGCTTGCCTGCGTTCCTGACGATCATTCTGATCCCGCTGACGTTTTCAATCACGCAGGGAATTCTCTGGGGCTTCATCTCGCACGTCGGCTTGTATCTGATCGCCGGTCGTCGGCGCGAGATACACCCGATGATGTACGCGCTGGCCGCGATTTCAATTGGACTATTGTTGCTTGAACATGTCCGCTTCTCGTAGAGAATTGCCCATTCCGCGCGCAGACGTTGTAAAGTAACCACCTACACATGACGGCAGGCAACCACCCACAAGTCATCGGAAAATCCGTACCCCGCAAAGAGGGCCGCAAGAAGGTCACGGGCGCGGCGCTGTATGTCGATGACATTTCGTTTCCCGAGATGTTGTATGGCACGACGGTACGGAGCGTGATTCCGCGCGGGCGAATTAAGAACATCGCATTCGATGGCGACATCCCCTGGAACGAATTCACCGTCGTTACCACCGAGGACATTCCCGGGGAAAACTATGTGGCATTAATTCTGACCGACCAGCCCTATCTGGCCGACTCGCAGATCAATCATCCGGAAGAGCCAATCCTGCTCTTGGCCCACGCCGACAAGTATCTACTCGAGGAAGCGCGCCGCCACGTCCGCATCGAAACCGAAGAGATGGCGCCGGTTTTCACTCTCGAGGATTCCGTCAACAAGAAAGAGATCATCTGGGGCGAAGACAACGTCTTCAAGTCGTTCCTCGTCGACAAGGGGAACGTGGATGAGGCGTGGGCCAACGCAGATCTAATTGTCGAAGGTGAGTATTTCACCGGCGCGCAGGAACAACTCTACATTGAAAACAACGGTGTCATCGCGATCGCAAACGAGCAGGACGGTGTAACGGTGTGGGGGTCGATGCAGTGTCCTTACTATGTTCACAAGGCGCTGGTAAAACTTTTCAATCTTCCTGAAGACAAGATCCGCGTTATTCAGACTGAAACAGGCGGCGGCTTCGGTGGCAAGGAAGAATATCCGTCTATGATCGCAGGGCATGCGGCGCTACTCGCCCTAAAGTCAGGCAAGCCGGTGAAGATGATTTATGACCGCGCCGAAGACATGGTCGCCACCACCAAGCGCCATCCGTCGCGAACGCGACATAAGACGGCCGTCACGAAAGAAGGAAAGCTGCTCGCGATGGAGATCGAGTTCATCGTCGATGGCGGCGCCTACTGTACCTTGTCGCCGGTCGTTCTCTCGCGAGGAACAATTCACGCCGCTGGCCCATATTTTTGTCCGCACGTGCGGATTCGTTCGAGCGCTGTCGCCACGAATTGCCCACCGCACGGAGCGTTCAGAGGTTTTGGCGCGCCGCAGAGCATTTTTGCGCTCGAACGGCATTTGGATGTGGTTGCCAAACGGCTAAACCTCGAACCGGATGAATTCCGTCGACGCAACTTCATCAAGGAAGGCGAAACCACCGCGACTAGTCAGGTGATTCGCGAGAAAGTCGACATGGACCAACTGCTCGACCGGGCCTTTGAGTTGACTGACTATCACCGCAAGCGTCAAAGCTTTGCCGCCAGCAACACCAATGGCGAGCGAGTTAAAAAGGGCATCGGCTTCGCTTCGTTTATGCACGGCGCAGGATTCACCGGCTCGGGCGAAGTTTATTTGTCGTCGATAGTCGGGGCAGAGGGAACGCCGGAAGGTAAGGTAAAAATACTTGCCGCCAGCACGGAAATTGGCCAGGGCACAAACACAGTGTTTGCTCAAATCGCTTCCGAAGCGTTGGGCGTTGATGACAGTTTAATTGAAGTAGCGCAGCCGGATACTGCGCACGTTCCAAACAGTGGTCCGACAGTCGCTTCGCGCACGTCGATGGTCGTCGGCAAGCTTGTTGAATCTGCTGCTTTGGGTCTGAAGCAAACACTCATCGCCAGCGGCTTGCTTAGCGAGGACTACGATTCGGCAAAGTTTCAAAACGCCTGTGCCGAGTACATCAAAACGTTTGGTCCATTGAAGGCTTACAGCAAATACCAGCCGCCACCAAACATTGTCTGGGACGACGAGAAGTATCAGGGCGACGCTTACGGTGCATACGCGTGGGCTGTTTACGTGGCGGAGATTTCGGTTGACACGTTGACGTATGAAGCACACGTCGATGATTTTGTCGCCGTGCAGGAGGTCGGACGTGTAATCAATCCCATCCTGGCGGCGGGCCAAATTGAAGGCGGCGTGGCACAGGCTATCGGATTTACGCTTTTCGAGAACGTCGTTTGGCAAAACGGGCGCATGGCCAACAACCAGATGACCAATTACATAATTCCGACGCCGGTTGATATCCCGCCCATTCGCGTTTACTTCGAAGAGAACCCGTACGCTTATGGACCAGGTGGAGCTAAAGGAATCGGGGAGTTGCCGATGGATGGAGCCGCGCCCGCGATATTAAACGCAATAGAAAACGCAACCGGAATTAGTTTCACTCATGTGCCGTTAATGCCCGAAGCGCTAATGGAAGGTTTGGCGAGCGAGTAATGTGCGATTAAAGCGGGGCGCCGCGAACAGCTGTTCAGATGGAAATCAAAGTCAACTGCAAGGTTAACCAGCGACCAGTAGCCATCGAGGCTCATCCGATGGCGCGACTGCTCGACGTCTTGCGTGAGCAATTGCAATTAACCGGGACGAAGGAAGGTTGCGGCGAAGGTGAGTGTGGCGCGTGCTCAGTATTGATTGACGGGAAGATCGTTAATAGTTGCCTGGTGCCAATCGCGCAAATTGAAGGTGTTTCGATAAAGACGATCGAAGGCGTGGCCGACGGTGAAACGCTGAACGCAGTTCAACAGGCGTTCATTGAACACGGCGGAGCTCAATGCGGCATCTGCACGCCGGGAATGGTGATGGCGGCTGTTAATCTACTCGAGCGAAATCCGACACCGACAGATGAAGAGATTCGCATTGGGCTTGCCGGTAATCTTTGCCGATGCACCGGATACATGAAGATCTTTGAGTCGGTGGTTCGGGCTTATCAGAAGTGATGAAAGAAACGCTGAAACTTATTAACCTTCACTGACACTGCCGCCAGCTTCGCACTGGTGGCCAGAACGACATAGGAATGGATAAGGCGGCCAAAACAGTCCAAAGTTGACATGTCGGCTAAAGCGGTTACCGCTCGATTGAAGCTTGCATGCCGACTTGGAGATGTCGAAAGGAATTTAATAAGTGTCCTTGCCGAAACATCTTCCTTGAGGTCCATCAAAAGGCCTACTCGCAAAAATCCGAAGCCAATGAATAAGGCAAAATAGATTTGGATGAGAGCTTACCTGCCCAGTTATCAAATGGTGTCCCCCGCGAACATTGGCGAGGCACTTAATCTGCTTGTTCGCGAGCCGGGTGTGTGGCAGCCGTTTGCCGGCGGCACAGATCTGATGGTCCTGTTCGAGGCAGGAAAACTTCCACACAAGAACTATTTGAACATTTGGAACCTGGATGAACTTCGTGGCATTGAAACCACTGATGAAGTAGTAACGCTTGGCGCCTTAACCACGTATACCGAAGTGCAGTCGCATCCAGTTTTGCGCGCGGAGTTTCCGATGCTGTGCCAGGCGGCCGCAGAAACGGGCGGTCTGGCGATTCAAAACCGCGGCACTCTCGGAGGAAATATCGTTAACGCATCCCCGGCCGCCGATTCGCCACCGGCGTTGCTCGCTTACGATGCCGAGCTGGAACTCGTCTCGGTTAGCGGCGTGAGAACAGTTGCGTACAACGGCTTTCACACCGGCTACAAACAGATGGTCAAACGGCCGGATGAACTGCTGGCGCGCATTCGGTTGCGGCGAACTACAAAAAACCTGCGGCACTATTACCGCAAGGTCGGAACGCGTAAGGCGCAGGCAATCTCAAAGATCTGTATCGCCGCGACAGCGCAGATTGATCAGGGTGTCGTAGAAGATGTGCGCATCGCGTTTGGGAGCGTTGCGCCGATCCCGCTTCGGTGCCTCAAGACGGAAGAAAAACTGCGCAGAGCGAAGCTGGATGCACAAACAATTGAACGGGCAAAAACCGAACTCGCGCGCGAGATTGTGCCGATCGACGATATCCGTTCCACCAAAAACTATCGCCTGAGAGTCAGCGTAAACTTACTCGAAGATTTTTTACTGCAGCTCGGCTAATACCGAACGAAGACATCTGTCTTGATGAAAGGTAACTAAGATGTACGACCCCCTGGCAATCGAATTCCGACGCAACGCGGTTGAACCGATCGAGTGTCTTAAAGCGGGCTTGGAGTTAGTCAAACCCCAGTATTGGTTATTCGTGGGCATTACTGTGGTCGGCGTGCTGATCGGTAGCATTGTCCCACTCGGAATCTTGATGGGACCGATGATGTGCGGTATCTACCTCGCACTCTTCAGTACGCGCCGCGGGCAGCCAATCGAGTTTGGAACCTTGTTCAAGGGTTTTGATTACTTTGGCGACGCGGTGATTGCTGGTCTGCTGCACATGGTGCCGGTGGTCGTGATTTTCCTGCCCTCGTACATCGTGTTTTATGCCGCGATGTTTCTGTTGATTCCGTTAAGCGGCGGTGAGCCCGATCCGTCCGCGCTGATCGGGATAATCGCGTTGTTCGCAGTCTTCTGGATCGTAATCATTGTCATCTTGGTCGTGATTTCTGTGATGTTCACTTTTGCCTATCCGTTAATCGTGGATCGCAAGATGTCAGGCATGAATGCGGTCAAACTAAGTTTCCGCGCGGCGATGGGAAATTTTTGGCGGCTGCTGGGACTGTTGTTGCTTAACGGCCTCATAAGCTTCGTCGGAATTTTGTTTTGCTATGTAGGCGCGATCTTCGTGATGCCAATTACGTTTGGCGCCATCGCGATTGCCTACGAACAGGTCTTTGGGTTGGGCAATGCAGAACCACATCTGCCGCCACCGCCCCCAATCTTCACTTAACAACGAACGGCTATGGCTGAAACCCTTTTGGTCATCCGTGGCAAGCAAGTGGTTTTGCCGTCATCCGTCGAGCCCGCGTCTGTTCACATTGCAGATGGGCTGATCAAATCGGTTTCAAGCTTCGACGATGTTCCTGCGGGAGCCAAACTGATTGATGCCGGCGATGAGTCGGTAGTGATGCCGGGACTCGTCGATTCGCATGTTCATATCAACGAGCCGGGCCGTACTGAATGGGAAGGCTTTTCGTCGGCGACCCGCGCCGCGGCGGCAGGTGGCATAACCACGGTCGTCGACATGCCGTTAAATTCGATTCCTCCCACCACGACCGTTGACGGATTGCAACAGAAGATCAGCGCTGCACGCACTCAAAGTCACGTGGACATCGGGTTCTGGGGCGGAGTGGTTCCCGGCAACGTGGCTGATCTCGCCCCACTCCTCGAAGCGGGCGTGGTCGGCTTCAAATGTTTTCTCATTCATTCGGGCGTAGACGAGTTTCCCAATGTCACGGAAAACGATCTGCGGATAGCGATGCCCGAGCTCAGTCGACTGGGGGCGGTACTGATCGTGCACGCAGAGGTTCCTGGGCCAATTAATGATGCGTGTCACATGGACGCTGCCACTGCGAGCAACAGCGCTGCCTCACGTCGTTACCAAACGTTTCTTGAGTCGCGGCCGCGAGCCGCGGAAGATGAGGCAGTCAGACTTATGCTAAAACTCGGCGGTGAATTTGGCACGCGAGTTCACATCGTTCACCACTCGTCTGCCGATGCGCTCGATGAATTAGCTGAGGCCAAAGCGAACGGAATAAGTCTGACAGTTGAAACGTGTCCCCACTACCTGACGTTTGCGTCCGAGGACATTCCCGACGGCGCCACCGAGTACAAGTGTTGTCCGCCAATTCGCGAGCGAGCGAACCGGGAAGCATTGTGGCGAGCCCTTAAAGACGGAACGATCGACATGATTGTTTCTGATCATTCGCCTTGTCCGCCTGATATGAAACTGCGCGATAGTGGCGATTTCATGTGCGCATGGGGCGGAATATCTTCGTTGCAAATCCGGCTGCCTATCGTCTGGACCGAAGCATCGCAGCGAGGACATTCTCTAACTGATCTTGCGCGGTGGCTTTGCAGCGAACCAGCGAGACTTGTCGGCCTTGACAAGCGAAAGGGAGCGATTGCATCCGGATACGATGCGGATGTAATAGTGTGGAATCCAAACGAGCAATTCACCGTACACGGCGAGCAGTTGTGTCACCGGCATAAGTTGACGCCATATGAGTCGCTGCAGCTGCGCGGCGTAGTTGAAAAGACTTATTTGCGCGGCGTGAAGATTTATGACGATGGTAAGGTGGTCCAACAAAACGCTGGTATGTTGCTGACTCCCACTGCCGCGATGCAAGTCTAGTTTCAAAACGGAGAGGCAATGGAATTTACAGAGCTTGTAGATCTGGCGTCTGAAAAACTAGGAGGAGCAGTGCTGGCGGCTAACGACGAGTTCTTTGCTCCCAAAGAAAACCTGCTGAAACAGGCGCCTGCGATCTTCATCGAAGGCAAATACACCGATCTCGGAAAATGGATGGACGGCTGGGAAACGCGCCGACGCCGCACGCCGGGTCACGACTGGTGCATCATCCGGCTCGGGTTGCCGGGGATCATTCGCGGCGTTGTAGTCGATACCAGTTTCTTCAGAGGGAATTATCCCGAACATTTTTCGCTCGAAGCGTGCACGATTGACGGCTTACCAGATGCTGAGGCGTTGCAGAGTGATTCGGTTCGTTGGACGGAGATACTCCCGCGGCTTCCGCTCGCGGGCGACTCGCAGAACAAGTTCGCTGTAGACAACGACGAAAGATTCACGCATTTGCGATTACGTATTTATCCGGACGGCGGCGTGGCCCGGCTGCGCGTTTACGGCGAAGTGGTTCCTGATTGGGCGCGGCTGCGCCGAAGCGGCGGCGATGTCGACTTGGCGGCGGTGGAAAATGGCGGACAGGTGTTGTCATGCAGCGACATGTTTTTCGGTCACCGGCACAACCTCATCATGCCAGGACGCGCTTCAAACATGAGTGACGGTTGGGAGACGAAACGCCGGCGTGGACCAGGGCACGACTGGACCATCATCAAACTGGGAACGCCGGGAGTAATTCGGTCACTGGAGATCGACACGGCTTACTTCAAAGGAAATTTTCCAGAGAGTTGTTCGCTCGAAGCAATTAATGCACCTGACGCGACAGAGGAGACCCTTTCCGATCCTGCATTCGCGTGGAAGAGTGTCCTGCCGCGCACAAAGTTACAGGCGCACACGCGACACTTCTTTGATACGGAGTTGCTGGACGTCAGTGTCGTTACGCATCTGCGGTTTAATATCTTTCCTGACGGCGGCGTAAGTCGCCTGCGCGTTTACGGCACGATCAAAGAGTAGCGGGCAGTCACGATGGATCTGGAAACTTTTAATGCGTTGCCGGCCGACAACGCCGAAGCGGAGCTCCTCAAATGCTGCGGTTGCACTGATTGGGCGAAACAGGTTGCGGGTCGTCGTCCCTTCGCGAACAGCGACCAACTCATACGCGTCTCTGATGAGGTGTGGTCGTCGCTAAGCGCGCAGGATTGGTTGGAGGCATTCAAGAGCCATCCAAAGATAGGCGAAAAGAAGGCCGCGGCAGCTACCTCCGCGCAATCGCAAAAATGGTCGGAGGATGAGCAGTCCGGCGCTCGCGATGAAAGCGTGGCGACGACGCTCGCCGAGTTGAACCAGAAATATGAACGAAAAGTTCGGGCACATCTTCATTGTTTGCGCCACCGGTAAGACCTCCGATGAAATTTTAACGGACCTGCGCGAACGGCTAACCAACGAGCACGGCGACGAACTCCGCATCGCAGCCGGTGAACAAGCGAAGATTACGGAGTTGAGATTGAGGAAGCTGATCGACGGATGATGGCCGGCATTTAATTGTTGACTCAATGAGCGTGTCCTGTAAGACTCCCAAACCGTCATGGCGACAATCTCGACGCACATACTCGACGTGGCACGAGGCGCACCCGCAGGCGGAGTTGCAGTCGGTCTTTATACGCAGAATACTGACGAAAGTTGGACGGAGCTGAGTCATGCGTGGACCGACGAGGACGGACGCGTAAAACCATTTTTTCTCGTCGCCGAGCCTGTCCCTTCCGGTGTCTACCGACTCGTGTTTGAGACCGAACCGTACTTCTCAGGTCTGGAGATCGATTGCTTTTTTCCACAAGTTACCATCGTCTTCAAAATCGATGACGCGGCGCAGCATTTCCATGTGCCGCTTCTGATCAGTCCCTACGGTTATTCGACTTATCGCGGCAGCTAACGTAGTTAGTTTGCAGATTCCAACTTAAAAAATGCTTGACCCAACCATCAGCGAGTGGCTCAACCTGATCTTCCGTTGGATCCACGTGTTCGCAGGCATCATGTGGGTGGGCACCACCTATTACTTCACCTGGCTCGATGCGCGGCTCAGCGAGGAAGAAAAAGCAGCGGCTAACACAGGCAGTCCGGCACAAATCTGGATGGTCCACAGCGGCGGTTTTTATGTCGTCGAAAAACGAAAGGTGCCGGATCTTGTTTCGCGCACGCTTCACTGGTTTCGCTGGGAAGCCGGGACCACGTGGTTGAGCGGATTCGCGCTCCTGATCGTTGTTTACTATCTCGGTGGTGGCGCGTTGATCGATCCGGATATTTACGAACTTAGTTTGCCGGCGGCTGTTGGGATTGGAGTTGGAGTGTTGCTGGTGGGATGGATCGTTTACGACGTCTTGATGCTTTCGCCGCTCGGCAAGAATGAAAAGGCGTTTGCGGTTATCGCCTACCTTTTGCTGGTTGCGACTGCATTCGGGCTAACTCGCATCTTCAGTGCCCGCGCAGTCTACATCCACGTGGGAGCTATGATGGGAACGATCATGGCTGCGAATGTGTGGATGCGAATTCTTCCCGCTCAGAAGAAGATGATCGCGGCGATCAACGCCGGAAATAAACCTGACGACGCGCTCAGCGCGCAGGCAAAACTGCGCTCAAAACAAAACACCTTCATGGCCGTGCCCGTGGTTTTCCTCATGATCAGTAACCACTATCCGGGCGTCACCTACGGAGACAAATACAACTGGATCATCCTGTCAGTATTGATTCTGCTGGGCTGGATTGCCGCGAAGTTCATTCGAAGAGCGTAAGGCGCCTCGTCGATTTGAAAGAGAGTGGAATTGAAAGCGGCTTTGCCGCAACCCGTGCGGTGAGGCTTGCCTCACCGAATTGATCTCTTACAGATCTGAGACTGTGCCTCCGACGCTAAGGCACAGCCTCCAGAAATTTCAGGTCCGGATCGGTGAGGCAAGCCTCACCGCACAGGATGCGGCAAAGCCGCGAGCGCTGGCCCGAACAGACGCGTCACTTCGCCAGCGGGAAGATTGGTTCTATATCCACAGGTACATCTCGCAACCGATCTAAAGCACTCTTCATTGGCGGCCTCATTACGGCGTACTTATCCAACAACGCTTTCGCTTTGTCATACGAACCCTCGGCTTGCAGCGTCAGTATTTCGTTCGACAGCTTGCGAACAGCGTCCTTAATTTTGGCGTGATCGATGCTGAACGTTCCCGTGCTCTCGTCGACCTTGATGCCACCTTCGTCAGTGAGATAGTTAAACTGCAATGCCATCCCTTTGCCATGCGCTTCAGTTATGCCGAAACGGACAGAGCGAAAAGCGCTGGCCAGGTAGGTGGTGTAGAGCGATCTCTCCATTCCTTTATCGACCACGCCTTTGTCGATTAAAAACTGCAACGCCCACAGGCCGGTAATGTCAGCCTTGGCTTCCTCAATCGCCGACGACAACTCCTTCAACTGTTTGCGAACCGTGGTTTGATTGCCGCCGACCGTAATGTTGTGTGGACCAAGTCCATGCATCAGCTCGTGCATTAGTATGTGAGTGAAAAAAGATTCGAACGACAAGTGCGACTGCTCACCGCGAGGCAGCACGATGCGCGAAATCGGCACGAGGGTTTTGTCAAACTTCGCGTGCTGCACGTTCTTAAGCATCACGCGTTTCGATCCCTTTTCCTTCACCACCCGCTCGTCGTTAGGTAAATTGTAGGCAGCGGTCTGCACGCCACTGTTGCCTTCGCCTGAGCTGAATACTTCATTCACTACGCGGATCGGAGAAGCAGCTCCGAGCTTGGGGTTCCGGTACTGCGGATCCATCGGCAAATTGTTTTCAAGCTCCTGAAGGTAACCGCTGAATTTCAGCAGCTTGGCCGACTCTGCTTCATCGCGCAGCGTTATGTAAGCCTCGAACGCGGCCTTGTAACTGAACAGTTCGTCTTCATAGGTTTCGTATGGGCCAATCGTCACTTCGATCGGTGAATCCAGGTCCATCCACGCCACGTCGCTGGAATAATAATCATCAGAAGCAAACGCAGAAGCGCGCTTGTTCAAAAAGTCCTTGAGCGTCGCATTGGTCGTCAACATTGCGGCTTCGCGCAGAAGCCTGGCCGCCGGCACAAGGAATTCAGAATAAGCCCGGCTGTAAGGCACGATCGTTAATTTTCCCGCAGCATTGCGACGAATCAGCCAGAAGAAACCTGTGGCCTTTTGTCTCTCGGGCTCCGGAAGCGACTTCACCCAGTTATTAAACTCATCCTTCGTTATGTCGTTGGGATAGTAATTCGCGTGTTCAGGCTTCGGTCCCACTCCCAGGATGAACGGCTCCTTCTCGTCGATGCGTGACCATGGCCCATCATTGATTAAGAAGTAGTGGAGACGCTGCCGTCCGAGCGGCGTCTTATCGGCTTCGAGTTGTTTTTTGAGCGCTTCATTGCCGCTCCACACCTGTCGCAGAAAGAGCGGGTCCATTAGTCGGGCAGCTTCGATAATCTTTCGCAGGGCCTGGCGATCTCGCGGTGTGAGATGGGCCGTATTGGCCGTTAGGACTGTAGGAGAGAACCGTCGAATCTTTCTGGCCAATTCCGGATCAGCGACCGATGTATTTCCACTCCGTCTTTGCGCGTTCCCGATCATCAATAGTGAGATGACCAAGAGACTAGTTGCGATAAATTTCATCTTTTACACTCCCACACAATCAAAAGAGCGGGGGCATGCCCCCTTCCTTACCTGCAATCTGTTGTAACTTGACCGACACCTGCTAATCACAGAGTTTGACGGTTGTTCAAAATCTTTACGAATGATCCTGACTGCAGTTCGGCCACCGTCAGTCCTGACAACGTAACCGCTTCTTCTTCTGTGAGCGCGCCACTGTTAATTGCGCGCAAAAAATAATTCAAAAGACCCTGGCCGGTCGCCGCATCGTCAAACACGTCGCCGACGAGCGTTGCCTTCGCGGCTTTCTCAACGAAGTTGCGCAAACGTTCCGACGCAGCGTCGAGGCTCTCGAGAAAGAAAGCATAAACCGCGGCGTAACGCGTCGGCAGTTGCGCGGGATGCAGATCCCATCCCTGGTAGAACGCGCCTTCCAGCGAATGTTGAATGTGATCATAGTGAAGCTTCCACGCGCGATGAACTACCGCCCGGTTCTCGCTGATTTGCTCGGGCGTCAACGGCGGGCCGCCTTCACTAAACCGGTGCGGCGCAACGGGCATAATGTTCGTCGCGCCATCTGACAGCCAAACACCCGTGCCGGCAAGAGACACTTGCATCATGTGCTTAGCGAAGTCGCATGCCGGATGCATCATGTGCTGGTGGGCCGCGGTGATGCTGCAGCTCGCGGTGTAGTCGTAGGTGCCAAAGTGTGCTGCCGTGCAACGACCGCGCGCCGCCGCGAGCAACAGCGGTAGATTGATCAGACCTGCCGAGTTAATGATCGATTGCGTCGTTTCGATCATCATCTCCAGTTTCAGGGAACCTTCACTCAGCTTCGTTTGTTTTTCAATCAACTCAAATACGTCGGCCAGCGCTGACACCTGTTCAGGGGCGGTAATTTTGGGCTGCGTGACGACGAAGTTGTCGGGAAGTTGCCCGCCCGTCGCGTCCAGCAAAGTTGAAACGAAGATGTCGAGCGTGCGAACGCTTCGCTGCCGCAGTTCCTCGTTAAACGGCTTAATGCGAATGCCGATGAACGGTGGCAGCGTCCCGTTTTCCATTCCCTGCGCCACTTCGTTTGCGGCCGCAGCAGCGTGCCCATCTTCCTCGTCGTCGGGACGATTGCCGTAGCCGTCTTCAAAGTCGATGCGAAAATCTTCGACTGGCTCGCGTCGCAGTTTTTCGTTCACGCGCGTGTAGATTGAATGCGCCAGCCAGGCTGATTTGTTTTCGTGACGGAAAGCAGGCGAGTTCGCGGAAACTTGAGCCGCAAGTTTTGGATCTTCTTCCAGCGAGTCTGGGAGCTGGTCGGCGCCAGGCAGTTCAAGCGCTTTGGCAAAGGTCACGAAGTCGGGCGCAAACTGATCCAACGAACGACGCGCCAGCGCGCCCAGGCGAGTGGCGGAATCCGACTTGAATAAATGTGCGCCGCCATAAACTGTGTGCACCGGCTGTCGCTTACCTGTTTCGCCGGGGTAGTTATTGGCGAACTCTCTATTCGACTCAGCTAAACGCGCCATCGCGTCGCGTAAGGACACATCAGACAGAGAAGTTTTCATAGCTCTCTTGGCACTGCTTTGATTAATTGAAAAGTGTGGAGCGACTTTATTACAGGAAGGAATAAAGTCCAAGCTGCGAAGAGTGGGTTACGACAACGTCACCTGTCAGTGTTAGGAACTCAAACGTAAAGCCGTAAGGACCGCGGAAGATAACCAACGTTCAGAAAAGGGATGACACAAAAATTCGATCAAAAGTCTCTATCAATGTGTGACGGAAAGAAAGCGACGCGAATGCGTCAAGGCTCTTTGACAATCGAATAACAACTACCGTGAAGATGGCGGCCCGAGTTAAATGAAACAGGGCCATAAACCGAAAGGCAGGCGCTAACGCCTGCCCATTTCAGGCTGACGGATAATTCGCTTGGCAACGATCTCTATCCGGTCAGCGGGAAGGATTTTAGGCCATGTCAGATCTAAGACACAAGCGCAACTTATCATTGCTCACGATCCGACCGGTTGATCCGGTGGAAAAGAGTAATGGACCTGCGGCTTTCGCATTCACTAACGCGGTGCTTCTGGTAAAAGAAATTACTGGAACATTGCTGAGTGGAGTGGGAGTGACAGTTGTGATTGGAAATCTTTTGATCGCCAGCGCTGTGCTCCTCCGAGGACCAGCGTTCGTCATCGGACTTCTCAATCAATAAATTCCTCCACGCTTCCAGGACAAGAACCGCAACTCCCCAATGTCAGACCAGGACAAGAGGCGACATGAAAACTGTAAATGGACTTCATGTCGCCACTCGCTCTGGATCAGTTTTTTGATTCTTGATTTCCATTAACTGCCTGATGCGCTACATCAGGCCTTTACGAAAGCGCGGCTCACACTCTAAAGGTGCGGGTCGCGCTTTTTTTTGCGCCGGTGTTCGGGACACTAAAACGTGCGACTCAGGAGCCTACTCCCCCAGGCCGGCCCGGTATTCCCGGAAACCTCCGCCCGTATCTAGTTGAGGGATAAAGATTTCGCAAAAAGGTGACACAAAATCTGGCCCAGTTATATCTACACATAGTTAGAGAGGTTCGTGTCTCTCAAACGCTTAGTACCTGAGGGGTGGACCAAGGCGAGCGCGAGACCCTCTCGATTTGCAAATAAGTGAGGCGCTAAAGCTGGTTCTTGTTTTCAGTTTCCCCAAACAGCCAGCAGGTTTGCCACTCGTTCTGGAAGGAGGACCAATGGCTGCCAACGAGCGGATTCCTTCTGATAGCGACTTGTTGCGCGCTATTCAGAACGGAAATGAACAGGCCCGGCTCAGTTGTCTGTCTGAGCTGGTCAAGAGGCATGACGCCAGACTGTCCCAAACCATATTTGGTTACTTGTGGCGCAAGAACTGTGATCAGGTTGCTGCGCACGCGGCAGGAGTCAAGAGCAACACATGGCTGAACATCGCAGATCACATCATTGACCTCGAAGACGTCCTTAAGTTTAAAGCGTGGTCAGCCACGATTGCCATTAACGAAGCTAACAAGCATCTCAAGAAGTGCATAAAAGGACAAAATTATTCAGTTGAGCTCAAGGATGAAAGTTTGCTTCCGCCAGCTCGTCTCACTGACTACTACACGTCCCGAGATGCAGCTATCGATGCCGCTCGGATATTGGAATTCGCAGAGAGTATCTCGCCTGAGTTTGCCCAGATCTTCAGGCTTTATGTTGTCGAAGGATTGAGTTTTGATGAAATTGCGAAACGGTTAGGACAGAACAGAGAACAACTTCGCACGTGCTTTTATCGTGGACGCCGGTCAGTGATGGAGAGGTTTCGCAACCAAAGAGAATGACAAAATTATATTAACAACGAAGTTTTTTTCGACTTATTTACACGGTCACCCCCTTTAGCCTAGAGAAGGAGAAAGATCATGAGTAAATGCACAAAGATTACGGATCGTTGGCTTACGGAGCCAACTGACGTTTCTCCCGAGGAACTTGACGCGTTCTTTGAGCATATCGAAGTCTGCCCATTTCACGCGGAACTTTTTTACGCGGAAGAAGAGAAACTGCGCTCACTGTATCGTCTGGCCCGAGGGCTCGATAGCCATGGCCGTGTTTTGCTTAGTAGCGAGTTGCACTCAACGATCGCAGAACATGATCGTCACCTGGCGATGTGGAAACAAAGCGCGCAGGGCACGCTGCCTTTCAAGCGCATCTTTTTAAGCAACCGCGGTGAAGATATTGCCGGTAGCGGAAAGTTCTTCGACTTTCGAAATTACGAAGGTCACCACGTGCTGGATCCGCACGCCGGTTTACAGATTTGGGGAGTCATTAGCGCAGACGAACTCCAAAAAGTCTTACTGGGCTTTTACCCGCTTTTGGGCGTCCGGCATACAGGTGAGGAACAACTCTTACCGCTCGATAACGGCTACACGATTGGATTGCGAGTGGAGCAAACAAGTGAGTCTAACTTCAAGATTGGCTTTCGGTGCGTGGAAGACGAGGTTCTGGAAAACGAGAAATCCGCGCAACCGGTTGCCAAGGCAAAAGCGGCAGCGGCAAAAAATTCGGGAACGTCGTTTTTTGCTTCCGTGGTTGCGGGTTTCAGGTGGTTTGTTACGGGGGGGTTGAATTCCAGGAGCCCGATTTTTGGACAAGCCGTAACGGCAGGATTTGTTTGTTGCCTGATCGCGGCAATAACCCTGGGTGCCGTCCTTTATCAAAAAACGGGGATGCATCCGGAGCCGGTTGTCGCCGAAGAAACCTGTGCGTGGGGAGAAAATGTAACCGCGCGTGTAAGCGAACCGCAGGGAGACCGCACGCAAACTGATAACAGCCGCCCGCAAGGCACGGACGAAAAGATTTCCAAGCGCGTCCGCAGATACACACTTGCGAGGCGAACTGGAGCTCCGGAAATGAACAACACCGGCGAGGAAACAACTGTCAGCGACGGCGACCGGCGGCGACAACAGAAGTTAATAGACGTCTATTCGCAGTCAAAGACTGACGTACCAACCGGCGTGGCGATTTGGTCGTTTCGGTCTGTCGGGTTTTCTGGTGACGTGAATGCAGACAAAGTTGCAGTTCACACCGGACTCGACGCCGTACTCGGTCAAAAGCTCACAGCCGAAATGTTAAAGCAGTCGATTGAGATTGTGCCATTGGATGGCAAAGCGCTGTCTTCGGACCCGCATGTCACCATAAGCTGGAGCATAATCCGCGAGGAGAATTCTGTAACGGTGGCGGCAAAATTAACCGCTGGCGCGGACAGTAAAATCCTTACTTTTCGCAGCGATGCCACTTGTGTGGAACAGGCGTGCGATAAGGCGGTGCGAGACGCCGTGTCCGGAGTTTTTGCCGTCATGGGAGATATGGCCGTCGAACAGGGGAACGAAACGGAGATAGCGTTTTGAGTCGTACTACGCAACCGGTCGCTGCTAAAAAAGATACGGAGGTGACACAAAAAGCTATCTCTGAAGGTCTATTTGGGTAATAAACCCGAAGCTCTTTGACAACTAGTGATTTTCATTCAATTGCTTGCGTGGTCCGCAGAGATCGGCTTGCGGTATCAGAGGAAGGTGAGCGAAAGACAAAACTCGTTAAACGCAAAATTTTTTTTGCCTTAGCTGACACAAAAAGGGTCCTCCCTTCATCTTAGAAGATAGATACGGGGAAATGAATCTCAGACCTCGCAAATCCTCGTGTTGGTCGCTTCTTTAGGACCCACGAAACCATTTCAGGAAGTGTTGGGGCATAACAGTTAGGTTTTCCGACCGGCGGGGAGGAAATCAGATTGTTGCGATCAGACGAAACACCTTCTCTACCTGACCTGCTAAGGCTAGCCGCAGCAGGGGATGAGCTGGCGCAACGTACCTTATACAAAAGGTTTGCGTCAGCCTTTCTACGCGCCGCCCAGCGATTACTCAGGTTGAAAGGTTGTTCAAATCCGGAAGATCACAGCCCGCAGGCAGCAGATTCCGCCTGGGACAAAATATTCGAAAATCTGGGAAGGTTGCGAAACCCGGAGAGTTTCAAGTATTGGGCCACTCGAATCATCGAAAATAAAGTGAATGCTCATCTGAGATTCTGCATCAGGCACCAGGGTGACTTTTCCATTGACGACTATCAAAAAGAGGCTGCCACTCTCAGTAGTGAGGAAGAGCTGCAAATAGCGGCGCAAAGTCTTGACCGCGTAATGGCGGTAGCTAGAACCATCAACCCGCATCTGCCTGACATTTTAACTCTCCGATATGGACAAGGTTTAACACACATAGAAATAGCTGAAGAGCTGGGCCTTTCTTATGTCAACGTGCGTTTAATCCATTCGCGCGGACTATCAAAATTACGACCGCTATTAAGAGATAAAGCGACTCTGGCTCGGTTGGGTCTTTGAGAGAGTTGACGTAGCTGCTCGCGGTGTCTGAGAGGAGAGGACGGAAATTGGAGTGGAAGCATGATAGATGAGCCGCGACGTTTTAGGATGATCCTTGAACCTACGGCGGGTGGTGTAGAAGCGCCTTCGGAGGGGGCCGGAAGTTTGCGCGCCATTGCCCGCCGTTAGAAGCGAACGTGATTTATCCGGCTTATCAGTGATTTGGCAAAAAGCGACTTAGCGATGCGTATCATTCAGAGCGCTGGTCGCCCAAATGATCACGAGTGCCCGGGCGGGCGTGCAGCTCGCTGAGGTAACCGGCAGCCGAAGAGCAGTTCTACTTACACAAGATTACTGCACCATTTACGGGAGGAAAGAGATGACTTTTTTGTTTACTCGGAGGTTGTGGGAGGACTCCGGCGCACACAGCATAGATCTTGACCGTACCGGTTGGACTAGTAGCGGCGTGTTTTAAGTTAACGAAAACTCACTAAGCTCAGTAACCGGGAGGCAATTGCTATGGCGACGGACCCAGATAATTCAAGCATCGACAGCTTGCTGCGGCGCGCTCTGACGGATACGAAACAGCTTGAAATCCTTTTGGCGCACCCTGAATTTCGAAATCGAGCAATACCGATCTGCTGCGTCATCTCGGGCGCGGATAACAGCGAAGACCTCTTTCTTGAGACCTGTCTAACGGTACTCGAACAAATCGATAAGATAAAACTTAAGACGCGGGGAACGGAGAACGAATTCTTTGCCTGGTTCGCTACCGTCGCACGTGATCTGTACGCTGCCGAAGGAAAAGGCAAAAGTCTAATCACGGGCTGCACCAAAAATATCAACGGTTGGCCAGATGCTTCCGCGGAAGATTGTTCACAAGACCTCGATGAATTTTTAGAACATGCCGAGGACTGCTCTTATCACGCTGACTTACTGGATATAGCCGAACAGCAGGATGAGGAAGAATTACGCCGGCTCTTTAAGCTCGCCCGGGGATTCGATGAGGGAGGGCGCATCCTGGAAGGTCAGAAGCTGGACGCCGCGATTGCCAAACACGAACGCCGCTTAAGACAGTGGAAGACCGTAATACCTACTATGGAGCTTCCCTTTAGTCACATTGCCCTCTACAACGGCGACCTCGAGATTGCCAGTTGTGGAAGGTTTTTTGACTTCTCAAAGCATGAGTCAATCAACGAGCTGGACACAAAGGTCGGACTTCAAGTCCGAGGTGTGACCTGCGGCACGAAGAAGGAGGAAGTCCTTCTCGGTTTTTATCCTTTGGAGGGTGTGCGGCATGAAGATAAAGAACAGCTATTGCCGCTCGGTAATGGCTACACGATTGGGCTGAAGATTAAGACACGAGGCAAATCGGTCTTTGGTGTTCATTTTCGATGTGTCGAAAACAAGGTAATTGAAGACGAAGATGCGGCAAAGAAGCAGTTTGATAGCAGGGTAAAGAAGCAGTCAGATAGCACTGAGAAAAAGGTAATAGGCGCCGCAGCTGGTGTTGGTGGTTCTTCCGATAACTCTCCGTCAATGGCGTTTGGCACGTCCGTTCGTAAAAGCAACGTGCTTAGATTCGAGCCGTCTACTCCAAATGTAGCTACTCGAACTCTCACGCCGCCACCGGAAGATTCCCGCTCCAGATTGACATCAAGAAAACTGTCCGGAGGCAGACCGTGGGCCAAGCCGTTTACGGAGAAATCGGGCAAGGTAGCGGCGTTGGTGTTAATTGGGGGGTTGGCTCTTTTTACTCAATTGCGCGACGAAAGCACGCCAACTCTAATGTCGATGGGGGGTGACGCGGCTTTGAATTCGATGGATAAATCACCCTCCCACGCCTTGTACGATGGGGCGTCAGCCGGTGCTCGTGAATTAATTATTCTGGATGCGAACTCGGCGGCGTTGAAAACCGACTTGCACATACCTCTGCTTAGTTATCTTGGCGAAGGTACCAGAAGTGGTGAGTCGATAGCTTATGCCAACTTTTACCGCCATGTGGGCCACGTGGAAGTGCCACTTAGTTCTCACGGGGGTTGGACTGATCCTGTCGAGTTAATCTACGGGACCAATACTCGCGTCACACGATTCGGACCCAGGAACATCACAGGGTTTTATCTGGTGAATCCGCTTCACTCCAGCCCCGTATTTTGCAATCCAGTTACTGTGCTTCGACCGTTCGAGGGAAACACCAGGCTTGGACAAGCGCGTACTGCAATTGAATACGACTCGGTGTGCGAAATTCGCGACGGCGGACATACGAACCCGTTTAAACTAAATCTTGCACTCGATGACGGAACCTTTGTTAGCAGGTCCTACGGCGAATCGGTTTTTGGCCACGTGAAAGTAAACGTAGGAAAGCGGTTCGACTCACTTCTCTTACTTCCAGAATTTCGCGACGATTTGCAGGAGAGAGTTCTGTTAGCGAGTCCCAACTTCGGTTACCGAGCTTTCGCCACCGAGCTTTTTACTGGAAGCTTCAACAGGCCGGCGACCGTCCTGTCCTTTGAACGAATATTCAACGGTTATTCAAAGGGCGCACCGGTCACGCCAGTTCTACTCGCTGGTCCAGATGATTTTCTGGCCGGCCGGGCTTTTCACTTTCCCGTGTACAAGAGTTTCGAGCTGACCGCGAGAGGCGCGCCGGGAACCGTTGCTTATGATCGACGCGAGGTTCAAACAGAGAAACCTGTTCTTGAAAGCGCAACTTTTGTGACTCGAGCTAATCAGGTCACAAATGTTTCCAGTAAGGATCAGAACCTCGGGGACATTCTGGCAGGAAGTGGCCCGCCCTTCGTAAGGAACGTCGACCTGGATGTCGAGTCTCCGGTCGAATCAACGACATTCGGGTACCATTTCTACTCAGGTCGAGCCAATTCACCAATCGCCGGTGCGACTAACCATCTTCGTAGCGTATCAGTAATATCATCCAGTTCGACGGTGATTTTGGGGAACTACGAAATAGGGGAAATGGAAACTTGTCCGCAGACTCGTTCATCAATCGATTTAGCGGCAAATGTTAAGGATCCAAACGGGGATAAATTGCTGTTTGATTGGTCAGTAACCGCCGGGATGATCAAAGGCAAAGGCCGAACAGTAAGTTGGGATCTCTTTGGTGTCAGTCCTGGGACCTATACGGCTGTCGTCAAGGTTAGTTCCCCGGGTAGCGCTCTTACGTCGGCATCTACGACTGTGACTGTGAGCACTTGTGAGCCTGCAGAGCTCCTTCATAAACGGAGACCAACTCAGCAGCTCCGAAGCCGCTCGATAGATCACGGGATTCCCGACGAGTAACCGCGTATCAGCTGGTTCGCATCACTTCCGGAGTAACAGCTCGCTTGGCGCGAAGTATGGCTTTGGTGCGCAAGCGATGGAATTAGGCGAATTTTTTACCGAGGTCGACTTGCACCGATAGTTTCGCGGCGTCGCGGAATACCACGTCGTATTTTTTGCCTTTCTTTTTTTCTGCCTTGAAGAACGTTTCTAAACGCGGCTCTTTGTTAGTGAGGTACATCGTAAATTCATCTTTGCCCCGCGCCTCCGAAACCATCTCTAGAGTGGCTACCTCAGGATTGCCGTGTTTGCCGTCGGCTGAGATTACATAATTGTCGGCAGTGACCTGGCGGAAGAACTCGGTTTCCACATTGCGATCGCTTCCATGGTGAGGCAGTTTGAGCAGGTCAACGTGTAACGTCCCCTTCTTAAGCAGTCCGGCGGTTTGGAGGCCTTTGATGATGTCATCACCGCGCGCGTCCCCCGTCAGGAGCATTGATTTTCCGCCGGCCTCAGCAAGAACGGCGATGCTGGAAAGGTTGAAAACCGACTCATCCAGGTAAGCCGCCGCCAGCGCCTGGCCCTCCTTATCCGTCGCGAGCCCTTTCTTCTTGAGAACGGCGTTCCACTCGATCTGCAGCTCTTCAACGCGATTCTCGATAGGACCAACTACCGTGAATTTAAGCCCGTCGCCAATATTCACCACCTTCTTTCCCTTGCCAGGCGCGACAACCAGATTCTTAAAGGGATCATTAACTAAAAGGTTGAGCAGCTTGGCATTGTTTCTGAGTTCTCGACCCTGAGGAACGCTCGCCGCAATCGCGCCACCCTGGCGACTCAACGGAAGACCCGCCGCTAAGCTACCGCCTGAGGACAACGGTTTAACCGCCGCGCTCAGAGACGAGAAGAGTTTTTCGCTTTCATTGCCGACGATGTCGTCAAAACTGTTATGCCAGAGTGTGAGGATGTCGTAGGGCAGCTCTTCACCTTGCTCCTGCTTTTCTACCAGGTCATTTGAAAGCGCCAGCACGCCGTTAATGTGATCATCGTCGAGATGGCTGACCATCAGCATGCGAATCGGGAGTGGACCATCAGGCGTTCTGGCCGCCTTGATTTGATCCAGCCTGGGCCGCAGGCTCTTGTTGAAAACGCCACTGGGCCCACCGTCGATCACGATCAGCTTGGGGTCGCTTTCTTTTCCGTAGTGCAACAGTAAAGAGTCGCCGTGCTTTGCCTGTAGAGCTTCGAGTGTGAAGAACATCGTTATCCTCCTGAGCAGTTATCTTGTTTTTAAACGGACTGAAGCGCGCGCAAGGCGTCAACCATGCCCGAACCTTGAAAGTAACGCTCGCGGCCAAGATCAGTTGCCGTTTTGCAAAGTATTTCCTTGATGCGTGAAGGTCTACCGACCAACTCGGGGTAGCGCGCTAACAGCAATGCCGCTACGCCGCTGACGTGAGGAGCGGCCATGCTGGTACCGTCCATGCGCCGGTTCTCTCCGTCTGGAATTGTGCTGACGATTTTTTCGCCCGGTGCTACGAGATCCGGTTTCAACCGGCCGTCACCTGTTGGACCGCGGCTCGAAAAATAACTAACGCCGTAAGTGTGCGCGCTTTCACGGTGAGTTGCGCCCACTGTAATCACGCTTTCCGTGTTGCCCGGGTCGGTAATACTGATACTGCGGTAACCCTCTTCCGCGCCGGAGCTGGTCAGGAAATAGAGATAGCCGCTGTTTCCTGCCGCCGCTACAACCACAATGCCGCCGCCAACCAGACGATTGGCTTCTTCACAAACAGGAGTGCTTCCGCAGGCATAGTTTGCCACGTCATGTTTGATCGACAGGCTCAGATTAATTCCATGGATCACCATGAGATCCTTGTGAGCATTCAAATATCGAACAAACTGCATCGCCGCGATTACCGAAAACTCGTCACCCTGTCCCTGATCGTCGAGTACTCGCAAATCGAAGAGACCCATGTCGGGACACACGCCGCTTAGCGGGTGAAGTCCTGACCCTTCTTCGTCATCCGGCCGCCAGTCGGCCGCCAGTATTCCGGCTACATGTGTACCGTGGGCATGAGTGGGCGAAATATAGTTTTCGTCATGTGGAACTCTAATGAGTGGCTTTAAGAGTTCCCAATCAACGTTGCGGCCGCTTTTAAGGCTGGCCTGTAACTGTTGGGCCTCCTTACGATTGGCGCGCAACCGTCGCATCGCTTTTTCGAGAAGTTTTCGTTGCGGCTCCGGAACTCCCGTGGAGACGGTTTGATCGGGCCTTAGCAGGTACCGGATAACCGTGAAATCGTAGGTTTCCTTTACGCGCGTATCCAATGGCTCGGTAGACGCCTTTCCACCAGCTTCACGATTGCGAAAGGCCGGATGTCGCGCATCGATACCGCTGTCGATAACGGCCCAGGTAAGATTTTTGCAGCTGATCTCAAAAAGCCGGCGCGCGGCATCAGCTTTCACCGCCATGGTTGAACGCCAGACAGTGGTTGTTGCTTTGCGATTGCGAGCGATGGACCAGACAATCGACTTCCACTTTTCTTCAGCGGGCGTGAGACTCAGAAGAAGGTCAGCGCAAGCGTCGATAATCTGGAGCGAAGTTAACGGTTGGCGAAAGCTGCCTTTTTGCGTCGCGGCGGCAAGCGTGCCAATCACTTTCATCATCCACAGGACTTCGGGAGCGATGCCCTGGGCCATCAGGTCTTCGGATTCGCCCTCAAGATAGCGCGCCAACCGTTTCTTGCCGGCTGCGTCTGAAAGAAAGGGTCGCAGCTCCCGTCCATCATTCACCCAAACGTATTTCGTCCACCACGGCGTCAACGGCAACACCACGCGAATCAATTCGTGGAAACAGAGCCGCACGACGACGGTCGATTGGTTGTAGGCGATGTCGCTACTGCCGTTATCGTCACAGATAAAAGGACTGGTCTTGTTAAGTTTTTGCTCAGCAGCAAGTCGTTCTTCAACTGCCTGCGCTACCACGCCAGGCGAGGCCTCAAAGTGCGGATTCAAGAGCAGATCAACTCTGGCGCCGGGATTCTCGCCAAACTGAAACCACACATCAGGCAGGACCGGCGAGTCTTGCGTAAACCGCCTCACGCCCGCATGGCCATATATCAACTTCTCGAGGTCGGCACGCGCAATTACCCGGTCTTCGTTTGTGGTAGCTGAACGTTTCCGGCCTGATTTTAAAGGTGCACGCTTTTTAGCGGCTTTTGAAGACGAACGTTTCCTGGTTGCCATACTGTGCTTTAGCCGGCCTCCTCTAAAAGGTCTTTACAATAGATGTCTGATTCGTCAAAACCATTTCGTACAAGAGACGAAACGTCATCTCGCAATCAACCGTGATAAAGCGAACTCACAGACTCTGACGATTTTTGACGGTTGAAATAAAGAACCAACTAAGCCATTAAAAATCTAGATCCAGGAGTGAATTTGGCGAGTAATCACTGGGAACAGAGCTCGTGAGAACGCTTTGTAGAACGGCCGGACAATAATCCCAACACTTCGAAAAGTCAACGTATTGAGAACCGGTCTGGCCATTCTTTCGATCGGCCACAATGACCAACCGTGCAAATTCAAGTCGGTCCACTTTCCACCGGTCGAGTGATCAGGAAATTTGCTTCTAAGTCACGTGGAAGACGCAAACCACAAGTTCAGTCAAGAGTGATCGCCCATCGTGAACTCGTAGATGCCGCGGACATTAAGCGGGGAAACGACGTGGCAACTTGCTGCCACATCGCTCCCGCGATACCGCTCCTCAGTTTAGAACCTCAAACCTTCCATACGGTCAGACCGAGCCAGAAAAAAGAACCCGCAACCTGGCGGATGCGGAAACTGTGTCCGCCGGCGGCGAGATCGCAATGATGCGGTTGAACGATCACACCATTGAACGGAAGTATCCCAAAGCTCGATGAATCGATTAGACACTCCACCTGCGCCGGTCCGCCGAAACTCTGCAGTTCAGCATTACAGATGTAGTGGCCAGCGGAGGGTGCGGTGAAGTAACAATTGACGCGTCCGGTTTTTGTCTCGCCGGAACCCCAGGAGGTATAACCGGAGGCGCTGAACCACGCGCGGCATTCCGCCAGATTTTGTTGCATATGCGTAAAACCGTCGAAGTGATCAGCATCCCAAATGTCGACAAACAATGCCGTGCCGGTTTTAATGCAAACGCAGAAGCATGCTGTAAGTGACCAGGCGCCGAAATCTGCGACACTAGGATGCTGCTTTATGAGCTCTTTAGACCCAGCCGTAGCCGTGAGCGCCTCATAAACGGGCTTGGCTTCCAGCGTTACTGTCGCTAGCTCCACCTTCGGCACGCGTCGAGCGTCGGCCGGGATCTTTAAAGCCTTT
The DNA here is from genome assembly GCA_963730985.1 of Pyrinomonadaceae bacterium. Lineage (GTDB taxonomy): Bacteria > Acidobacteriota > Blastocatellia > Pyrinomonadales > Pyrinomonadaceae > PSRF01. The sequence goes on along the minus strand of CAVSTX010000001.1, from coordinate 487,223 downwards.
TGTGTTGGCAAACCTGACAATTGAAACTTTTTCGGCATGGTAGACCTTCCTTTTCAAGTGAGAGTGGAGGAGAAGGGGGCTGCGAGCGTACAGCTTCAAGCACGGTTCAGACCACTCGTGAGAACAAACCTAGCAAACGTAGCCGCCCACTTCGGAAGCGACTCTTACTGGTTGATAACTCGCAAAGGCTGTAACCGATTTCATACGGGCGTCTCGATTTCTCCACAAGACAGCGGTGACTTCCATGGGGAAGCTCTTGGGCTGGTGCTGAGAGGAAGCAGCGAGGTCGCAGGCTCTGAGGAGCCAGCCAGTTGGTTGTGTAAGCGGGCCGATAAATACCTCAGTTTGATACGAGTGTCAATGCTTGGCCTACAACATCCCGATTACCGAAATGTCTATGAGGAAGCATAGGTTGGTCACGTTAAAAATGAAGCATACCTTGGCCGGCGCGGCCAAACTATGGTTCAAGTTACATTTTTCTGTGGTACGTCAGAAGATAAGATTGGTAGCGCATACGGGACTCGAACCCGTGATCTCTGCCTTGAGAGGGCAGCGTGTTAACCAACTACACCAATGCGCCTTAGGTGAGTTTGGATTATAGGTAGCGGTTCTGGCGTTTCGCAAGTTGGGTGTGTGAAGGAATCTGGCATTGGCCGCTTGCGCTTTGTGCCTTATGGCAGGCGCCTTGCGCACTCCTCAATGCGTCGCGCCCGCCATTGTGCGTGGGTTAGAAAATTCAGCGCCGAAGGCGCGAGCTGTAACAGCCTGGGCCAGCGGCCCAAGAAAGGGGTCGGCCAGAAGCCCAAGCGCTGAAAGCGCGTAATGGGAACCAACCGCTATTCCGCGCCTTCAGCGCTGATGAACTTTGATGGATGCTTTTGTCCTGGACCGCTTGCCCAGGCTTTCACAGCACGCGCCTTTGGCGCTGAAGAGAGTTCACCGCTCCGGTTCTCTATTCGTCGACCCACTGGATGGACTCCAACCCACTATGAAAAGCGGCGACAATGTCACGGCACTTTCGAATCCGCAATCGATCGCCGTATCCATTTACTATCCCTCACGCCGTTGCTCGGGTGATATACTTTCGCGCCGATAGTGGCACGCTTTCATCAATTCAGTAGGATGTTTTCATAACAGCCAAATGAACATCGTTGTGTTACGGGAAACACAAGCCGGAGAAGCGCGTGTTGCGCTGATGCCGGAGTCAGTGAAGAAACTCGTAGCTCTTAACGCCTCAGTTCTGATTGAAAGTAATGCCGGTGCTCGGCGCTGCCAGATCCGACGATGATTATCGTGAGGCAGGCGCCGAGGTTGTAACCGATCGAGATCAACTCCTCAGTTCAGCGGACGTACTCGTAACCGTCAATCGCCCTCCCGAAGAAGTCTTCGCCAAACTTAAACAAGGAGCCGTGGTGCTTGGCTTCCTGCGACCACTCGATGAGCCGCAGGAGCTGCAACCTGCGTTGACGCACGGCGTCACGACGTTTGCGATGGAGCTCATCCCTCGAATCACGCGCGCGCAGTCGATGGATGCACTTTCTTCAATGGCGACGGTCGCCGGATACAAAGCTGTCGTGTTGGCGGCGGCCGAGATGCCGCGCATGTTTCCTCTCCTGATGACCGCCGCCGGCACAGTGCCTCCAGCGCGCGTGCTCGTGCTGGGCGCAGGCGTTGCGGGCTTGCAGGCAATTGCGACCGCGCGACGCCTGGGAGCCGTCGTCGAGAGCTATGACGTGCGCGCGGCGGCAGGAGAACAGGTGCGCTCGCTGGGAGCCACATTCCTCGAAGTTGATCTCGGCGGAATCAAAACTGAAGACGCCGGCGGATATGCAGTTGAACTGACGGAAGAAGCAATGGAACGCGGTCGCGAGTTGATCGCGAAGCATGCGCAGACGGCCGACTTAGTAATAACAACTGCGCAAGTTCCGGGGCGCCGCGCGCCGTTGCTCGTGACCGAAGCGGCGGTTAACGGTATGAAGTCGGGCTCAATAATTATCGATCTGGCAGGTTCGACCGGCGGCAATTGCGCGCTGAGCAAAGCGGACGAGACGGTAAAAAGTAACGGCGTGACGATTATAGCGCCGACTAATTTACCGGCGACTATTCCCGTGCATGCGAGCCAACTCTATTCGCGCAACGTGACGGCGTTTCTTACGCCGCTCATCAAAGACGGGCAATTGACGATCGACATGAACGACGACGTTGTTGGACCATCTTGCGTGACTCATGAAGGCAAAGTCGTGAATCAACGTGTGGCAGCGGCACTTGTCCCATCGAATTAATTTCGCGCGTCGCGTGGTATTCGGTGTCAATGAACACACACTAGCGGAGAAGCTTTATGTCACATGAAAGTTTAATTGCCGCACTTTATATCTTTGCGCTGGCCGCTTTTGTTGGTTACCAGGTGATCTCGCGAGTGCCGCCTCTGCTGCACACACCCTTGATGTCTGCCACCAACGCGATCTCAGGAATTTCACTCGTAGGGTCCATTGTGACTGCGGGCGCGCGTTATAACACGGTAAGCACAATTCTTGGATTCATTGCAGTGTTTTGTTCGACCACAAATGTGGTAGGTGGATTTGTGATTACCGATCGCATGCTGAAGATGTTTAAGCGAAAGCCAGCTAAGGAAGAAAAGAAATAAAAGCTACGGGGCGGGGGCAAGCCCCTCTTCCCGACCATGAGCTTTTGTGCCAAGCCTAATTACTTAAGTATGAGTGTCGTTCTCAGAAACGATCGAATCGTCCGCAATCTCTCAGGTGAGGAAGAGCCGCTTGCGGCCGCTTCCTAATAATTACTAACCCGTGCGCATTTACTTCATCGAATTCAGTTACCTGCTGGCGTCGATTCTTTTCATTCTCGGCCTCAAGGGAATGAGCCATCCGGAGACTGCCAAACGCGGAATGCACCTCGCGGAGTTTGGCATGTTGATGGCGATCATCGGCACGCTTCTTCACCTCGAAATCGTCACCTACACCTGGATCATCATCGGACTTGTACTCGGATCATTGCTGGGTTTGGCGATGGGCTTCTGGGTGCCGATGACGGCGATGCCGCAACGGACTGCGCTGTCGCATGCGTTTGGCGCCTTCGCTGCCGCGCTGGTTGGTATCTCTGAGTTCATCCGGCACGAAGGCCACGTCGAAACGTTCACTATGGCCGCGCTGGGTTTTGAAGTAATGCTGGGGGCGTTAACAACGACCGGCAGTCTGCTGGCGTTTGCGAAGTTGCAGGGCATGGTCCGCGGCACGCCGATAACGTATCGCGGGCAGAACATTTTCAACATGGCCCTCCTGGCAACGACGATCAGCATTTTCATTTACCTGATTATTGTGCCCGGGTCCATGCCGCTTTTCTTCACGATGGTCGGGCTCGCATTTGTGTTCGGCATTTTGCTGGTGATGCCGATTGGCGCTGCTGACATGCCGGTGGTCATGTCTTTGTTGAACTCGTACGCAGGTCTTGCCTCCGCTGCGACCGGCTTCGTCTTATCCAACAACGTTCTAATCATTGCGGGCACTCTCGATGGTTTCTCCGGCTTTATTCTCTCGATACTAATGTGCCGCGCGATGAATCGTTCGATATGGAACGTGTTGTTTGGCGCCTTCGGCAGCGCCGCTAAATTGGACGAACCCGGCCAACAACGTGGCGTCATGCGCGAAGTCAGCATGGACGACATCGCTGTGCAGATGGCATACGCCAAACAAGTTGTTTTTGTGCCGGGCTACGGTATGGCGACGGCCCAGGCGCAACATGCCGTTCGCGAGCTTGCCGACACGCTCGAGAAACGCGGCGTCACAGTTAAGTATGGAATTCACCCGGTAGCAGGACGAATGCCTGGCCACATGAATGTTTTGCTTGCGGAAGCGAATGTACCTTACTCCTCACTCTACGAACTCGAACAAATCAATCCAGAGTTTCCCTCAACCGATGTTGCCGTCGTCATCGGCGCGAATGATGTTGTTAATCCCGATGCGCGCGACAATCCTTCAAGTCCAATCGCCGGCATGCCGATACTGGAAGTGGATCGGGCAAAGTCAGTGGTGGTGTTGAAGCGCGGGCAGGGCAAGGGTTTTTCCGGATTGGAGAACCCGCTGTTCTTCAAAGAGGTCACCGGAATGCTCTACGGCGATGCGAAGGAAACTCTGACGCGCCTGGTCCAGGCGGTACAGCAAGCGTGACGTCTAAAAACAAGCAATCCAAGAAAGTCCACAAATAGGCACGAACTAGTCTTCGTGTCGGTTGTTATCCCTGTTCTCGTCCGAATATCATCAATCCACAAAGCTCGCTTCCGCTTTCAGGCCAGACCCAGCTAAACTTCCGGAAAACGCGGATTTCAATTTGGAAGTGCCAACGTGTGAGGAGCGAGGGCTCCAACAGCGACTTTCAAGCTGCGTGCGGTTTAGTGCCGCGTTCACGCGGCAGCCCCGACGGAGTCGGGGTGCGTAGGCCAGCCGTTTTACGGCTGGTTGCGAAGGGCCTAAGGTTTAGTAGCCGCTTTTAGCGGCGGCAGTAAAAAGGCCGCTAAAGCGGCCTTACCAGAGTGTTGACGGTCGCAACTACCAGCCGTAAAACGGCTGGCCTAACGACCCTTCGGGCAACCGTCTGAAGACGGTACTCGTCATTTACGTCACGTTGCATTTCCAATTTGAATTCGCGAAATACTTTCACGGGAGTCACATGCGAAAACTTCTTGCATTCGTGTTTTTAGCGAGTCTGGCGCTCAATTTTTCGCCAGCGCAAATTTCGCCGGCAGTTCTTGCTCAGCGTCAGGCAGCCAAAAAGGCCCCAGCTTCTCTCGCGTCGCAGCGAGGTGTGGATACGATCACGGCCGCCCAGATCAAAGACTACTTGTCGTTTATCGCCTCAGACATGATGGAGGGCAGAGACACACCTTCGCGCGGACTGGATATCACCGCTCTTTTCCTGGCGACCAATCTTTCCCGCTGGGGATTCAAGCCGGCCGGCGACGGCGGCACGTATTTTCAAAAGATTGCATTGAACCGCGACGTCATCGACAAAGAACAAACCCAGGTGCTGCTGAATGATCAGAAACTGCGTTTGGGTGAAGACTACATTCCCTACGCGCGCAACGTCAGCATTACCGCGCCTCTCGTGTTTGCGGGAAACGGCTGGTTTGTGAAGTCGAAAAACATCGACGCGTATAAAGGCGTCGACGTGCAGGGAAAGATCGCGATTGTGTTTACTGTTCCCGACGGGCTGCCCGCCGGGGTTACGCGAAACGATCTTCAAGGCAAGGCCGGCGAAGACTGGATGAGGCCGGCCGAATACGCCGCGAAGCAAGGTGCAGCGGGAATAGTGATAGTTCCTGATTTCCAATTTCTAGCGAACTGGGAGCGCAATCGCATTCGCATGACGGAACGCGGCATTACAAGTGTTGAAAAGTTTCAACCAGCTGCAGCGCCGCAAGTGCCGGGAATCATCGCTGCTCCACAGTTAGCCAATCTTTTATTTCAAGGTGAGCAGCTCGGCGCTACCGCAATTTTCAACAGCATTAACAATGGACAATCACCGCCGTCGTTTGAACTAACCGGGGGCAAGAAACTTTCGCTCAACATCAACAAGCGGGCAGATGGATCGTCAACTCAAAACGTGGTTGCGGTGTTTGAGGGCAGCGATCCGGTGCTGAAAAACGAGTACGTCGCTCTGGGCGCTCATTACGATCATGTCGGCACAGGCGCGCCAGTCAGTGGCGATGCGATATACAACGGCGCCGATGACGATGGCTCCGGCACGACCGCGTTGCTGGCTATGGCGGAAGCGTTGGGAAGATCAACGACGCGGCCGAAGCGTTCAGTATTGTTCGTTTGGCATGCGGGCGAAGAGAAAGGGCTATGGGGTTCGCGCTACTTTACCGAGTTTCCGACAATTCCTCTGACCCAAATCGTGACGCAGATCAACATCGATATGATTGGACGCAGCAAGCGCGCGGGCGACACGAACTTAAAAAATGCGGGATTGTCTGGACCCAACGACATTTACGTGATCGGCTCGAAGATGATGAGCACGGAACTTGGCGAGCTTACTGAACGCGTTAACCAGCAGTATCTGAATCTCACTTACGATTTTCGCTACGACGATCCGGCCGATCCGAATCGATACTTTTTCCGCAGCGACCATTTCAACTACGCGCGGCGGGGCATTCCCATTGTGTTCTTTTTCGACGGCGAGCATGAGGACTACCACCGCCCGGGCGATTCAGCGGACAAGATCGACTATCAGAAAATGGAGAAGTTAACGCGGACGATCTACATGACTGTTTGGGAAATCGCGAACCGTCCGGTTCGACCAAAAGTTGATAAACAACTTCCCCGGCAACTAGGCGGGGCCGGTTGAGCTGTCTCCCCTCTCCGCAAGCGGAGAGCGGATGGGGGAGAGGTTGTTCCGAGCGCGAAACCCCACCCCTAACCCCCCCCGTTTACGGTGAGGGGACTATCGAAGGCGCGAACTTATGACAGCCCGAGCTTCCTGGCTTATTTGCCGCGTTCAACTGTTAGTCGTCGATAAGCTTCATCGCGCGTGAGTCCCAGTTCGCGCGCTGCTTTTTTCAGCGCCGCGCGGTGGTCCATTCCCTCATTCTCGAAAGCAGAAACAATTTCGCCAACCGAACGTACCGGCTTTCCATCCTCTTCCGCAGTTTCCGCGGCCGCGCGATCAATTATCAACACCATTTCGCCTCTAGCGTTTCCCTCCGAAGAAAAGTGGGCAGCCAATTCGCTGAGACTACCGCGCGCGAACTCTTCATGCATCTTTGTTAATTCCCGCGCCACAGCTGCGCTGCGTTCTCCGAGTACGTCACGCGCGTCGCTCAGTGTTGCGCCGATCCGGTGAGGCGATTCGTAAAAAACGAGTGTGGTCGGAAGCGAAGAAAGTTGCTGGAGCCGCGCCCGCCGCGCGTTCGTTCGCGAGGGCAGAAACCCGCCAAAGAAGAAATCGTTCGTCGCCAGACCCGACGCGATCAGCGCGCTAACCAGGGCACTCGCCCCGGGAACTGGCACAACGCGAATCTCGTTTTCGATCGCTAGTTGAGTCAGTCGAAAGCCGGGGTCGTTAATCGCAGGGGTACCGGCATCGGAAACAACCGCCACATCCGAGCCCTCCTCGAGCAGCTTCAGTAGCTCTTCCGCTCGCTCACGTTCGTTGTGTTCGTGATAACTGATTGTGCGGGTGTTGATGCTGTAGTGGTTCAGCAGGGTGCGCGTGTGGCGCGTGTCTTCGCAGGCAATGATAGTGGCTTCACGCAGCACGCGGATTGCGCGATGCGTGATGTCCTCAAGGTTTCCGATGGGAGTGGCGACGAGGTAAAGCGTTCCCGGCATGGGCGCTATTCTGTCATTAGAAACTTACATGCGAAAGCCTCGGTCCAACCCTGGTCAGGTTGAGCCGAGGCTTCGGTTATTTGACTGGTCAGTTTGCCGCCTTGTTAGTTAGGCAACGGAATCCTGCGCCACCAGTCGTTGTTGTTATCGGTCCTGCCGTTACGGTAGGTGCCATTGTCGTAGCCTGCGTAGCCCAATCCGTAAGCGTTCGAAATCACGCGAAGTTCCTGTCTGATCTGCGCCCAATCGTTGGCAACTTCGTTGTCGAGACGCCTGCCGGCGATTCGATCAATCTGTTGAGCTTCTGCCATCACGCGCTGGGCTTCATTTCGGCTGCGGTTCAAGTCGCGGCCATTTCCAAAGCGTGATTTCAGATTGCTGACGGCATTACGAAACTGCCGCGCTTCGTTGTTGATCATGTCTTCGCGACGCGTGCCGTCCCTGCGACTGCGATCAAGCGCGCGATCGACGTCTCTCTGAAATTCTTTCGCCAACTGATCGAGGCGGTGAATTGAATCGCGCACATAGCGCTCATTGTAACGGCCGCGACGATAGTCGTCGTTGCGATTTCGTCCCCAGGGATCGTAGGTGCCCTGGGCCGCAGCCAGCGCCGGCAGGCAGAGCGCCAGAATCGCGGCTGCGAAAATTGAAAACTTAATTCGGTTCTTCATTAGCATCCTCCTCAAAATCTCTTTTGAGCTGACCACTGGTATGGCCTGCCCGTTCCGCGCTCGTCACTGGGGACACTATTAATTCGAGCGCATGCCCAACCGAGGCAATGGCAAGCCCTGTGCCTGACGCTTCCATGTGCGATTAATGACCGGAATAGAGTGAATGGAGAGTATTTGGACGGTTTTAAGATGATCCGGCGTGGTTCGAAAACGTGCAACCCACTTCCGAAATCGTCAACGGGTTAGGGCGAAATTAATGACGTGAAGGATCGACCAGCAACGACACGTGCCTTTGAATATCGCTCTCGTGAAGTTCGAGGTGGCCGCCGCCCTTGTCTTCGTAAACCCAACGCGGCACGCCTTCCGGGTCGACCACCAAACGAAGTTGAAGACTCGCCGCTTTTAGGCCGCGATGATTGATGTTGCCGATAGCGAGGCCTCCCCTTCGAATAAAACCGTCACGCGGCGTGCGCGGCCAGCCCACTTCGACAAGTAGTTCCCTGACTCCGTTGATGAGCGTCACTGAGTTTCCAACCATCACCGCGTTATGAAGTTTGAAACGATGACCCTCGTTTTTGGTTATCTGAATGGGTGCGCCGCTACGGTTTGCTTCGCCCGCTGTATTTTCAAAATTGGTCAAAAGCCAATTACTACCCGTTGTCCGCATCAAGTCGTTCGAAGTTCGGAGGGCAAGATACGCAGAGATGTCAGCGTGACCGGAAGCCCGGGCGCGCTGTTCTGCTTCAGCGAGTGCCATGGCCCATGCTTCGTTGAGTTCACTCATTTATGGACGTTAATCTCTTATGCGGGATCATTCAGCTGTTTTCGAACCTATGCCAGTGGCTTGGAAGGGCGAACGTGTGAGGATTGTGGCATTGGCACCGGAGGATAGACAAACTACCCTCCGGCGTCCGAGTTGATCAAATGGCCTTTCCCCGTTTGCGTTGGATTTCGACGAACAGAAGGGCTAGGAACACAGGGATCGTGACCCACAATATCCAAAAGCTGTGCGGGTCTGATGCCCACCAAAAACTAGCAGTCAGGAACGTCATGGCAAAGGCCAAGACTGCTACACGAAACTTGAACATAAAAGACCTCCCATCGTTGCCCTTCTCGCTCCCTTAAGCACACGATGTTATCATGCCAACCATCCAACGTTCTCCCAGCGAAAACTTTCACCCCCAACGTCATTTCTGAAGAGTTGCCTATGAAATTAGTTGATTATCAAAAAGTGAAGTGGACCGTGCTGTTTATTGCATGGTCGTTTTATTTTGCGTTGTAGTCGTGGATCAACACGCCCAGGGCAGCACCCAGGCCCGCACAGGTTATGTGAACGACTTCGCAGGTGTGGTTGACGACGCGACGCGAGCAAACTTGTCGACGATCCTCGAAAATGTAAAACAGAAAACCGGGATCGACTTTGCGGTCGTGACAGTGCAGTCAACTGACGGCAAAGGCGTTCCTGATGTCCTTCGCAGATTAGCGCGCGAATGGAACGTCGGTGCACGAAATAGCGAGAAGAGTTTATTGTTGGTCCTCGCCGTTGATGAAAAAGAATCGCTGGCGCAGTTTAGCCGGTCAGCTCAACTGTCGTTGCCGGAAGGCGTTCTCGCTGACATCAACCAGCACATGCGCGAACCCATTGCTTCGGGCAAATATAGTGAAGGATTGAATGCAGGAGTGCGCGCCTTTGTTTCATCAGTAGCCGGGCACATGTCGCTCAACGCCGCCGATTTTGAAACTGCGATTGTCGCTGCCGCTGTTCCCGCACCGGTCGAACCACAACCAATTCGATCATCCACTCCGGAGCCGACTGAAAGTGCAACTCCGGATCGTCCCGCGCCGCCAACTCGCCAGCGCCCCCGCACAGTGACGGCGTCAACAACCGTGCGTGAATCACCTGCGCCGCGAAGAGTCGCCGAGGCGGAGACAGATGATGCTGCCGAAGCTGAAGAAGTGGAAGTAACACTCGCGCGTCCGCTGGCCGAGCGAATTAAGATCCTCAACACTTTCCTGGCAGAACATCCGAATTCAAAGGCGCGTGTACGCGCGACTGAGTTGCTGGTAAGTGCACATGCAGCACTCGGCGACGAGAAACTCAAACGAGGTGACGCGGCAGAAGGCATCGACCAGTTGATGTTGGCAATCTCGCTCGCGCCGGTAAGTGCATCGGACAAATTGTTTGCGGGCGTCGTTTCGCAAATTCCTTTGAATCTCTATTTACGGCGCGAACGTGCCGCCGCCGTTAAAGCCGCTCAGGAAATCGAAGCAAAATTTTCAGCCGACCCGAAACGGTTGCTGGCTTTGGCAGGTTTTTACATCAGTACCGAGCAAGGTGCGGAGGCGGCACGCATCGCGACGCGGGCGATCAGTTTGGCGCCTGACCTGGCGGAGGCACACCAGGCGCTGGGATTGGCGCTGCACATTTCCCTTCGCCTGGATGAGGCAGTTGCCGAATACAAACGCGTGCTTGAGCTTGATCCGAATTCCAAGGGAGCGCGTCGCGCGTTGGCCGACTTACAGCGCGCTTCCGGGCGCGCGGAAGACGCTGCCGGTCTCTACCGACAGCAGTTGGCTGCCGATCCGGCAGACAAAGCGGCGCGTGCGGGACTGGTGTTGTCGCTACTTGATCTCGGCAGAATTGAAGAGGCGAAGACGGAACTCGATAGGGCTCTGACAACCGATCCGCGAAATCTTTCGCTACTCGCGGGCGCAGCCTACTGGTTCGCTGCCCACAACGATCCTGATAAAGCGCTGGAACTTGGCAACAAGGGTTTTGAGATCGAGCCGCGTTATACGTGGTTGCAGGTGGCGATAGCTCGTGCACTGTTGGCCCAGCGAAAACCCCTTGACGCGGAACGCGCCATTCGCTTTGCCCAGCAGCACGGAAAGTTTCCGACGCTGGATTATGAATTGGCCAGCACACTTGTCGCCGCAGGATTATTTGACGAAGCGGCAGAGGTTCTGACGCGCACGTTTAGTATTAATGAAGGCGTTATCGAAACCCGGCTGGCAGGCCGCGTCCCGGCGCGCGCGACCACTTTTACGGAATTACTGGCGCCGGAACGGCGCGCGAGTATTTTTCAATCGGTCGCGGCTGACACGGATGCAAATGCGAAAACGGTCAAAGACCTGCTGACATTCACAACGTTGATGAGTGCCGGCGATAACGGCGGACGCATTAACGAAGGCGAAGCGGTTGCTGCCGCGAAGGCGTTTGCTGCAGGTGATGACGCTGCACGAGTGCACCGGCAACTTTATGCGGCCGGCCAATTGTTACAGAAAGGCATCGCTTACCAGACTGCTTACGATTTGGCAGAGACTGCCAGGACAAGTGCTGATGTGGGACTGACGGTGCCTGCGTTAACGGTTGCGGTCCAAGCGGACGAGTATCGCGACATTCGCGCGCGCGCGATCGCGCAGGGCGGCACACCCGACATTCCGGAGGCGCCGCGCAATGTTCTCGCGAATATTTTGCGAGGGCGGATTGAAGATCTCTCGGGCTGGGCGAGATTAAATCAGGACAAGCTCGACGAAGCAGTGGAGCACTTGCAACGCGCAGTCAACATACTTCCGGCAGGCACGCCGTCGTGGCGGACATCGGTTTGGAGGCTGGGAGCGGCGCTGGAGCGCCAGGATAAAAAAGACGAGGCACTCACCAACTACATCAAGAGTTACAACACTGGCGAACCCGATCCGGCCCGTCGTTCTGTTATCGAGCGCTTATATCGCTCGTTAAATGGATCGCTCACAGGTCTGGAAGAAAGGCTGCAACGCGGAACCGCAGTAAGCGCCCAGCCGGCGAGCACAACAGCTCCGCTCCCAACTAATCAACCCTCAACTCTCTCTGAAAACGCGGAGGCAGCTGTGTCACCTTCGCCAGTGCCCGAGGCCGTGGTTGAGCGTCCGGCAACTGCGGAGCCCGCCCCTGCGCCAACTCCAACACCCGAAGCGACAACGCGTGTGACGTCGCCGAGTTTGTCCGCGTCGCCGGTGGAGACGATGAATAAGCCGCGGCCGACGGTCGTCACCATCAAGGGTCGAGTGCTCGATTCAACTAACTCGCCCGTCGCCAATGTTGTGGTGGTATTGATTAGTCCGCAGGGAAGCGTGCTCGCCTCAACCACGGATGCAGATGGAAACTACCAGTTCACCGTAGCGGCGTCGGCTCACAGTTATCGCTTGATTCCTTCCAAGGATGGTTTCGCGTTTGAGCCTGTTGATAAGGTGGTGCCGGACGCATTGGAAGATCAGAAGGAATTAAACTTCGTAGCGGTAAGGAAGTCGGCGTAGCTGAGGCCCGAAAGGCTGGACAATGAATAGCCACGAGCGTCAGCTCGTGGTCAGAGTTAAATTTCAAAATAATTGAGGCTCGAAGGGTCGACAGTTGACGATTGTCTCACTGTCGGCCCTTCGGGCCTCACGAATCAAAGTTGCCCCTGGTCCACGACCTGACGGTCGTGGCTACTGAATATCAGCCCTTCGGGCCTACACAACATCTCAGGCGCTTCCTGCCTCCTGCAGCTGCTGACTGTTACGGCGTCGGTCCCGCTGCCTTGGCGAAGTCACCCGACTTTATGATGGTGATCTTGGAAGGATCGATGTGGCGACGCATCGCCTCAGCGATCTGTTCCGGAGTCAGCGCCTTCAGTTTCGCATCCAGGTCGGCATCGAATTGAAGCGTGCGCCCGAAGAACAAATAGTTGTTCAAGCGGCTCGCCAGCTCGTTGTCCTGCGCGCGGCTTACCTGCCGGGATTGTAAATAACCCGACTTCGCAGCCTCGACCTCTTCAGCAGTAAACCCATCCTTCAGCATGCGCGCGATCTCTTCCTTAAACGCAGCTTCGAGCTTACTAACGTTTTGCGGAGCGTAGATGGCCTGCGCCGTGAAGCGCCCATACTCATCCATCGCGCTGATGTTGATGCCCGACCCGACGCCGTAGCTGAGTCCTTCCTTCTGGCGAATTCGCGAAGCAAGTCGTGAATTCAGGAAGCCACCGCCCAGCATGTAGTTGCCGAGCAGCAGGGCCGGATAGTCCGGATGATCGTCGCGCAGTTTCAAATTGAAGCCGGCGAGGAAAATCGCATTCGCTTTATCGGGCGCGGGCAGGGCCTGATTGACCGACGCGACGTCCGTGAAAACCTGTGGAACGCGCGTGAAGGGTTTCGGGCTCTTCCAGTTTCCGAACAGCTCAGTTGCGAGGGCAGTGATTTCCTTTTCATCGAAATCACCGATTACACTTAAGGTAGCGTTGGAAGCCCCGTAGAAGTCTTTGTAAAACTGCTTCGCTTCTTCCAGAGTCGCCGCGTTAAGGTTCGCGATGCTTTCTTCCGGCGTATTGATGTAACGAACATCACCCTTTGGATACGGCGACAAATGACGTCCAAACGCGGTAAACGCAATTTGCGCCGGCTCGCTCTTCTGCTCTTCGATGGCAGCGAGGTTTTGCCTCTTCAGCTGCTCAAACTCGTCAGCCGGGAAGATAGGATCGCGCAATACCTCCGCTACCAGCCGCATTACGGCAGGCAGGTTCTCACGGGTTGTTTCAATGTTCACGTTCGCCTGGGTAGAGCCGCCAAAAACATTGGCGCGTGCCTTGAGTCGATCCAGCTCGTCCTGTATCTGCTGGCGGGTATGCTTGCTGGTGCCACGCATCAACATGCCGCCCGCGAGTTGTGCCGCTGTTACACGGTTCATCAGGCTCTTCTCGTCGCCATATCGCAGCGCCATCTGCGCCACGACTTTTCCGCCGCGCGTTTTCTTGGGAAGCAACGCGAGTTTTATGGAGCCTGCGTTAGTGCGAACGGTCCGCGATTCAATGTTGGCCGGTGACGGGTCAAACGCCTCGCCCGCAGCAACGGTCGCGTCGCCTTTGTAGTCCTTAAGGGCGGCCATCAAATCCGGAGTGGCCGGTATCTCAGCGCGGTCCGGTTTGGCGGTGGGGATAAACACACCCAAGGTGCGGTTTGATGGTTTGAAATATTTCGCAGCAGCAGCCGACACCTGTTCCGGCGTCACTTGCCGCAGACGGTCACGGTGGAGGAAGAACAAACGCCAGTCGCCGGCGCCAATAAACTCGCTCAGCGTCAATCCAACCTGGTCAGAATTATTAAGCACGAGCTCAATGTTTTTGATCAGGCTCGCCCGTGCGCGCTCGACCTCTTCCTTGGTTGGAGTAGTTGTGCCGATCGATTCGATTGTTTGCAGCAAGGTGTCTTTGGCTGAGTCAAGTGAATCGCCTTGCCTGACTTCGGCGCCGAAAATCGCGATCGTTGGATCACGCCATTGAAAACTAAAGCCAAAAATTGAGCTCGCCTTTTTTCCTTCAACCAGCGACTTGTGTAAGCGGCCCGAAGGAGTATCTGAAAGTATCTCCGTCACGATGTCGACGGCGGCATAATCCGGATGCGCACCTGACGGCACGTGATACGTCGCCAGGGCCAGTTGGGTGTCGCCGACGCGCCGCAACGTGACCGAGCGTTCGCCGTCCTGAGTGGGTTCAGCCGTATAGATTTTGGGAAGCACTCGCGTTGGTCGCGGGATCGGCGAAAAGTATTTATGCACCAGCGCGAGGGTCTTCGGTTCATCAAACTTGCCGGCGACTAACAACACTGCGTTGTCCGGTTGGTAATACGTTTTGTAGAACGCTTGCAAACGATCGATGGGCACGTTCTCGATGTCGCTGCGCGCGCCGATCGTGGTCTTTCCGTAGTTGTGCCACAGATAAGAAGTTGCCATCGTGCGTTCGAGTAGAACGCTGAATGGACTATTCTCGCCGAGCTCAAATTCATTACGAACAACGGTCATCTCGCTGTCGAGGTCTTTCTTTGCGATGAATGAATTGACCATTCGATCGGCTTCGAGATCCAGCGCCCAGTTGAGGTTTTCATCTGTAGCGGCAAAGGTCTCGTAGTAGTTGGTGCGATCAGACCAGGTGGTTCCGTTAGGACGGGTGCCGTGCGCGGTCAACTCCTGCGGAATGTTTGGATGTTTCGGAGTACCTTTGAATACCAGGTGCTCGAGCAAATGGGCCATCCCGGTCTCGCCGTAGTTTTCCGTGGCCGAGCCCACGAGGTAAGTCAGGTTGACGGTGATGGTCTGTTTGGTTTGGTCGGGAAACATCAAAACACGAAGGCCGTTTGCCAACCGGTATTCGGTTATGCCTTCAACTGAAGTGACGCGTTCAACACCGGCAGGTAACTGCGGTGCGGTAGCGGTTGCTGCTGGACTCGACTGAGCAAAAGCAAAACTAGTTATTCCTGGAAACGCATTGGCTAGCAGCAGAGCCAGCGCCAAAACGAAACGAAGGTTCCCTCGGCGTATCATCATTCTTCTCCTTAAATAAACCCGGCGAGATGTGGGTGAAAAAAGTGTTTGTTGTTAACGCAGAAACGGCACTTGCACGCGCACCGCACAGTTCGGCGACGCTTACATTTGGGGAAACGAAAGTTTGATTTTTATTAGGTCGACGGTGCGACCTGGCGTGGGCGTCCCGGAAACCGTCTACCGCTTCGAGCGTGCGCCAAAACTTTAAGGGCTGTCGCAAACGGGTGTCAAGGAGGCGTTAGGAGCGCGGGTGTCTAACCCACAATTAGATCGAACAGCGAATGCTCTAACATAAGGGCGAGCGCCTGCCGGCACGTTACGCCCAGTCGTCCGTCGTCCCAATTTGAGCGTTCGCCCGCGTTCGGTATGTTATTCAGCCAACCGGCGGAACGTTCCCGCCATCCAAAACGCGCAACACAGAGAGCACCAGCCAGCCGGACACCGCTGAGCGTTGACCACACGAAGGGGGCCCGCAGGAAAGACCTGGAACGCACTTCTGTAATAAGATCGCGGTTGCACTCAACAGAAATCGCCCGAAAAGCAGAGATAATATGAAGATATTGAGGCCCACCTTTCCCCGTTTGGTTTCCCTGTTCGGACTTTTGCTGATGTCCGTCACGGCGAGCGCCCAACAGCCCGCCCCGCAGCAGGCCGCCAGCCGGTTCGACGTCACCAACTACCGAATCGAAGCCCAGTTGATTCCTGAGCAGCACATGCTTCGCGCTGGTGCTGACGTAACGTTGACGCCGCTCGAGGCGACGCGTTCCCTGGTTTTCGAATTGAACGGATCGTTGCGTGTCGAAAGTGTTGAACTGAACGGCCGCGCCTTGACGGGTTACGTGCAGGACGCAGTCGGCGCAGGCGCTTTGGGACCCAATGTCAGAATCGACTTGGGACAGGTGATGCCGGCGAACCAGCCCTTAACACTCCGCTTTCGCTGGGGCGGCGCTTTGGTTTCGCCCGAAGGCGGACCGCTGGCGACCCGGCGGCTGGCTTACGTCGGCAATGAAGGCTCGTATTTGATGTATGCCTCTCGATGGTTCCCCTTTCACGACTATGCGGCGGATCGAGCGACGTCAGACATTACTCTAATTGTTCCGTCGGGTACGCAAGTAGCTGGAACGAGTGACGAAGCAGTTGTCGCGCAACCTTCACCTAAAGAGAGTGCTGTGCGTTACCGGTTCGTTCATCGCCAGCCGGTACTGATTGGAAACTTTGCGGCGGGGCAATACATCAATCGCTCGCTTCGTTTTGGTAACTACGAAATTCAGTTTTTTGCGAAGCCGGGCAGCGAAGGACGCATCAACGGTTATGCGGAGCTGATGGGCCACGTGCTCGAGTTTTATTCGAAACAGTATGGCGCTCCGCTTTTCGGAACGCGTTTGGTCGTCGCACAGGTTGACGACGATAGTCTCGATACATATTCCGGTCCCGGTGTCATCTTCCTCGCCTCCAGACTCTTCGACTCTTCGCGGCCGATGCCGGAAGAAAAGCTGGCGCGCGAAGTTGCGTACCAGTGGTGGGGACAAACTGTCGGGCTCGCTTCGTTTGATGACGCCTGGATCTCACAGGGTCTGGCCGAATGGAGCGCCTTTGCGTTTCGTGAAGCGAACCTAACCGGCGGCGCGCTCGAGTCAGCCCAGCGCGAACAACAGGAACGTGCACTGACGTTTGAGCAAACCGCTTCGATCGCACGCGCGCCAAGTGCGCTTGACGACCAGTCGGCGGCTTACCAGTCGATCGTGTTTCACAAGGGCGCGATGGTGTTTCGCATGCTGCGCGAGACTATGGGCCGTGAGAATTTCGATAAGCTGCTTTACATGTTTTCGCAGCAATATCGCGGCAAGAACGCGTCGATAGACGACTTCGAAAAACTCGCCTCACAGATTGCAGTTACAAATCTGCGTTACTTCTTCGCCCAGTGGGTTGAAGGCACAGGCGTTCCGGAATTTACTGTTGACTACCAAATCATTCGCACGCGCGCCGGGAAGTTCCGCACGCGTGGCACGGTGAAACAAACTCTCGAAACGCTGCGCATGCCGGTGCAACTGATGTTGCGATCCGAAGGCGACAACCAGACGATCGTCACCAGGATTGAAGGCAAGAGCGAGGATTTTGATTTTGAATCCAACGGACAGCCGCTCGAAGTTGTTGTCGATCCCAACTACAAGATTCTGAGGATGTCGGATGATCTGCGGGTTTCGATCATCGCGCGCCGCGGCATCGAACAGATGAAGGAAGGTCTCTACGCGGAAGCGCAGCAACAGTTTGAAGCGGCGCTGAAGTTGGATCGATCGAATTCGTGGGTCTACTACAACCTTGGACTGTTGTACCTCGAACAGCGTAACTGGCAGTTGGCGCTCGACAATTTGGAAGCAGCGCTCAACGGTACGTTAAAGCCGTCGTGGATTGAAGTTTGGGCTCGCATCAAACGCGGCAACGCGTATGACGCTAAGGGCGAACGCAATCGAGCAGTTGCCGAGTACAACAAGGCGGTGCAATCCGGGATCAATTACGACGATGCGCTGGCTGTCGCGAAAAAGTTTCTAGCCACTCCATACGATCCTAAGGCGACGCAAGCTGGTCTGCTTTCGCCGTCGAATTAAACAAGCGCCGAAGGCGCGGATTGTGATCATTCCTCATGGCTATTTCTCAGGCTTCCTCAGTTCGCATTTTCGTGTCAGCTTACTGTTGCCCGCGGATCGGACTTAGATGGTTAACCCAAACCTGATCCACTGGAAGCGTTACGAATCGGTACTGACATGACAGCTCGACGAATCATGGAATGAGAAATGCTAGCCCCCGTTATTCCACTTTCCTGGTCGATGGCCCAGGCGTCAAACTCGCCTCTTCGCCGACCTTAAGACTATTCGATACTTGATTGATTCATTTCCAAAAATGAAAGGAAACCTGCCATGAGCACCCCGCAACAGAAGGTCAATCCGATTCCTGCCGAGTATCCCGGAATTACTCCGTACCTGGGCGTCAAAGACGCTGCCGCCGCAATTGAGTTTTACAAGAGAGCATTCGGTGCAACCGAGTTAATGAGACTGCCCATGCCTGACGGCAAGATCGGTCATGCGGAAGTGAAGATCGGTAACTCGATCGTCATGCTCGCCGACGAGTCGCCTGAGGCCAGCCATTACAGCCCACAAACTTTGGGTGGCTCAAGTGTCAAGCTGCACATGTACGTGGAAGACGTTGACGCCTTTTTCGAACGCGCCACGGCAGAAGGCGCGAAGGTGATCATTCCCGTCGCCGACCAGTTTTATGGCGACCGTTCCGGGCGATTAGAAGATCCATTCGGTCATCTCTGGATCGTCTCGACGCATACGGAAGACGTTTCACCGGAGGAAATGAACCGGCGGATGCAGGCATTTTCCAAGGACACTTAGCGCCAGACGGAATCAAAAAGCATTTCCCATTTCAGATTTCTTTTTATTTGCCATTTCCAGCACGGGAGATGAGTATCAGGGCAGCTGCATCTCAGTGGGCCGGCAAATACAGAACCGGAGCGGTAGCGACGGATAAATCGGCGAATGGCTTAATCGTGGGGCGAAGCGGGTTCATATAAGCTGAGGCATTATCGCTCCGGTTCTGAATGCGTCGATCCGCGAATGACAATTGAGAAATGTGAAATGAGAAATGGTTCCGGTTTCTCCTGTCACTTCGGCACATACGTCAGCCAAAAATACACGGCCTGCCCGACGCCGATGAAGAAACCGATGATTGCGCCAAACAACTCGATCGTCTTCAGGTGATGTTGGGCCACTGACAACACCAACGCCTCAAGTTTCTCCGTTGGATACTCCGAAACCTTTTTCCTGACTAGTCCACCGACGTCAAATTCCGCAATCGCGGTGGGCAGACGTTCACGCGCGGCGGCCGTGATTCTCTCAACCAGGGCTTCGCTAGCGCGTTTCACCGAATTCTCCGACAAGTGATCTCCGAGTCGTCCGATTGGCGCAATCAGCAGTCGTTCCACTTGCGAGCTTAGGATGGCGTTGATTGTGCGCGCCGTGTCTTCACGTGCGAGCAAACCCAGCAAACTCCGCGTCAAAAACTCCTTGCCGCGTTGAATTGCTTCCGGATCAAGGTGCGCGAGCGCCGAGGCTAACGTTTGTGGCCGCAGTTTCTCGAGCGCATCGGCAACGTAAGTCGATACCGACTCCGCCAGCTCTTCACTCTTCGCTATCTCCAAAAGGCGCGCCGCTATTTCCTGCTTGATCGCTTCAAACTTCGATGACTCGATTTGTCCGGCGAGCTCATTCAGCGGTCGTGACATCACGTTGTCTATTGTCGCGTTGAGAAACGCCTCGGCTTCCTGCGCAAAGGCGGGCCCACGAAGGTATTCCTCGACCCGTCGCGGCAAACTCTTATTCACCATCTCATCGACTTCACGATAGATGCGTTCGCGAGAAATGAAGATCTTCTTGATAAGCGAAAGTTGTTCGTAGTACTCGTCAACCTCGCGTTTGATGAGCGCGCCAATTGTTTTGCGAGTGTTTTCGCTGGTCGCAATATCAGCCAGATGATGCACGATTGGCGGCACCTGGCTGTCGATACGTTCCTTGATGAACGCAACTGTTTCAGGAGTAAACGTTTCTGCCAGCGTAGCGTTGCTGTGGGCCAGTTCATCGAGTCGACGAGAAACAAAGTCGCGCACCTTCGCTTCAAGGGTTTCATCGTCGACGAGGCGGGTGAAACGTTCCCGCACGAAGTTCTGAATTTCGGTGAAGGCGCTGTCTGGCACCGTGTCGCCAATGCGGCGCGCAAGTAGTTCATCCGCCTGGCGATCGACGAAGTTTCGAATCGTTTCAGCCGTTTGCTCGCTCTTCAGTAGCTCGGCAATGTATTCCGCCAATCGATATTGAAGCGCGGAGATGGTGTCGAGCACGGGCGCGCGCGCCTGCGACGGCAAAGCGTCGATAAACGAGGGATAAATGGTTGAGAGCAGGTCGTGGGTGTATGAGTTGACGAAGTCCTCAACCTTGTTGCGGAAGAAACTCGTTTCGAAAAGCGCGTCGAACACGGTTTGCTGCGAAACCAGCTCGTTGCCGACAGCATTTCCAATCGACTGCGCGAGTTTCTCGCGATGCCGGGGAATCATTCCCTGTGGCCAGATGGTGATGCCGAAAAGTTTTACGGGTTCGTACGGATGAAACAACATCCAGATGGCAAGCCACGCCGCGCCGTACCCGTGAATCGTGGCAATGACGACAATCGCGATTGCGATCAGCAATTTGAAAGTAAATGGATCCAAGGCGCGTAGATGGTAACGCGGGTAGTTGGGGAATGGTAAATCGACGGGGAAAAAGGGGGAAAGGCGCAAAGGGGGAAGGGGAAAGGGAAAAGGGGGAAGGGGAAAGGGGAAAGGGGCAAGGGGAAAGGGGAAAGGGGAAAATGCGAAAGGGGAAAAGGGGGAAAGGCGAAAAGGGGAAAGGGGGAAAGGGGGAAGGGCAAACTGAAAGGATTTCCCTCACCCTTTCCCTTTGCGCCTTTCCCCCTTTCCCTTTCCCCTTCCCCTTTTTTCCTGTTATTCAACCGGGAAGCCAGCTTTGATCCACGCGCTCGTTCCGCCGGTAACGTTGAGCAAATTTGTGAAGCCGTGTTGCTGGAGGATGCTCGTGGCCGCGCTTGATCGGTAACCACCGGCGCAAATCACCGCCGTCGTTTTGGAGGTATCCAATGGCAGCGCGGGTGCGGCTTGTTGGAGGTTGGAAAGCTGTACGGGCAAAGCACGCGGCACATGACCACTGTCATACTCGGGCGGCCGTCGCACATCGAGAATTTGTAACCCGGGTTGTTTGTCGATAAGAGCGTTGAGTTCCGTTACGCTTATTTGCGAAACCGTCGAAACTTCAAAGCCGGCGTCTCGCCACGTGGAAATGCCGCCGGCCAGGTAGCCTTTGACGCTTTCCAGGCCGACGCGGGCCAAACGCATCACCGCTTCGTTCACTTTCTCGTCTGACTCAGCAACGATCACAATCGGCGTACCCATCGGTATCAGTATTCCGGCCCACGTCGCGAACTGCCCGCCAAGCCCAATGTTGATCGAGCCGGGGACATGACCAGATCCAAATTCAGCTGCGGAGCGAACATCAAGCACCACGTGACGCTCATTGATCCGGTCCCTCACCTCTTCTGGTGACAACTGCCGTGGTGCCGGTAACTCACTTAAGGCTGGCGCGCCCGTCCGGTTAATCTCTGCATCCTTTGGAAAATATGCCGGCGCTTCCGGCAAGTCTTCCGTCATCATGTGCACAAACGCCTCTTTCGTCATCGGCTGCAAGGCATAGTTAAACTTGCGCTGCTGACCGATAGTAGACGAGGTTTCCTTCGACATGTTTTTGCCGCACATCGAACCCGCGCCATGGGCCGGGTAGACTTCAACGTCGTCTGCCAACGTCAAAAGTTTGTTGCGTAAGCTGTCATACATCATCTCGGCCATCATCTGAGATGTATAACCCTTGCCGCCGGCGAGATCCGGTCGTCCGACGTCGCCAATAAACAATGTGTCGCCAGTCAGGATTTTCTGAGGTTCATCTGAAACTTCGGTGTCGGTGACGAGTATGCAAATACTTTCAGGCGTGTGACCAGGCGTCTCAAGAATCCGCAGTCTCACCTTGCCCAATCCAAGCTCGTCGCCATCTCGAACCGCCTGGTGCGGGAAGGTAGCACCGGCTTTCTCGCTGAAAACGATTTGTGCACCGGTCTGTTCGGCAAGCTCACGGTGGCCGCTGACAAAGTCGGCGTGCAGATGGGTTTCAATCACATACCTGATCGTGAGGCCGTGCGACTCTGCTTCCTGGACGTACTGGTCGACGTCACGTTGCGGATCGACAACAGCCGCCTCGCCATCCGATCCAATCAGGTACGACGCATGTGCCAGACAACCGAGATAGAACTGTTTGAAGTACATGGCTGAGATACCGGAAGCGCGAACACCTTGCTGGCGTGATTGTGGATGATCCAGCAACCGGACGTATTAACTCTTTCTTTGGTACTAAGACTGATTGTCTATTTTAGACGCTCACCCAGCATGTAACACAACCCATCAGGAGCAACCACGAAGAACACGCGGAATGATTTCTCCCCATAGGTGTCCACGCGAAAGTCAGACGGAGCCGGAGGTTTGTCGTAGATTTCTACAAACGCCGTTTCGACGTTGTCTACTTCAAAGAAGCAGCCTTCCTGGGTGGGATCGCCGCCGTTCTCAGTAAGCCCAATTTGGATTTCGTCGCGTTCGAGAACGACAGACTTTTGCGGTCCAGAGGCGCGCGACTTAACGCGAAAGTCAAAGGTCCTTTCGTAAAAAGGAATTGATTCTTCGACGTCGGCAACCGGCAGATTCATTGCATCTCCGGCATACGGCACTGCGCGTAAGTAACTTGCTCTCATTCGCGAGTATCCATTGCTCCTTCGCAATTCACCATCCACGGCGTGCCGAAGCGATCGGTGCACATGCCAAAGCCCGGCGACCAGAACGTTTTCTGAAAAGGCATCTGAACAATACCATTTGCCGACAGCGCGTTGAAGATGCGGTGGCCCTCCGCCATGTCTTTGATATGTATCGACACGGTCAAGCCCTGCGGTTTTTCATACCTGTCCGGCGGTGAGTCGGCGCCCATCAACGTCTGATCACCTACTGAGAGCGTCGCATGCATAATCAGATTGTGAAGTTCCGCTGGAAAGTGTTCGTTCGGGGGTGCATCACCCCACGTCATCATGAAGGTGATCTTTCCGCCAAGCACTTCTTCGTAAAACTTGAAAGCCTCGCTGCATTGTCCGTTAAAGTTGAGATATGGACTTACCTGCATAATAACACTCCTTTTAGGACCAAACGCTTATGGATTCCCCTCCCCGTAAACGGGGAGGGGTTAGGGTGGGGTTTCACGTGGGCCCCAACCTCTCCCCCACCCCTCTCCGCTTGCGGAGAGTGGAGATAAAACGACCCCGACGCATCGGGGCCGCACTTCAAAGACGTGTGCTACGCTCCTGAACTTTTCGTATCCACTTGCGCGCGAATTCTTTCCTCCTGCTCACGCAGCTCAGGAGTAAACTCATCCCCAAAATCCTCAGCCTCGAAAATCTGGCGGATCTCGACCTCGCCTTCTTCAAACGGCGCTTTCTTGAGCCATTCAATCGCTTCGTCTCGGGATTTGCACTTCCATATCCAGTAGCCGGCGACCAATTCCTTCGTTTCAGCAAATGGACCATCAATGACAGTTGGCTGTCCACCGCCGAATCTAACCCGCGCACCCTTCGAAGTTGGGTGAAGACCTTCTCCTGCCAGCATCACACCGGCATTCGCCAGTTCCTCATTGTATTTGCCCATTTCTGTGAGCATCTTTTCGGTCGGCATCTCGCCTGCTTCCGACTCTTTGTTTGCTTTGACAATCACCATGAATCGCATCGTATCTCTCCTTATGATTTCTATTTTTCCGTAACGCTCAGTACTAAGTCCTGAGTCCTGAGTATTAAGTCCTGAGTCCTGAGTATTACTCCTGCTTCCTGCCCCTGCTGCCTGCTGCCTGCCTCCTGCTACCTGCCTCCTGCTACCGGTCCGGCAGTCCACTGATTTCCATCACCGGCCGGATTTCGATCGTGCCGAGCCTGGCCGGCGGAACTCGCTCTGCTATCCCTATAGCTTCATCAAGGTCCGCCGCCTCAATCAGGTAATAGCCCCCGAGTTGTTCGCGTGTTTCTGCAAATGGACCATCGGTTACCATTCGTTTTCCATCGCGGACGCGCACGCTCGTGGCAGTCGCGATTGGATGTAACGGACTTGCGTCAACAAACTGGCCATGGGAATTCAGTTGCTGCGTGAGCTGCGCCGATTCGGCATAACAATGCGCGCGCTCTTCCTCCGACATGGCCTGCTCATCGAGGTAGACCAGTAACATGTATTTCATGTTAGTCCTCCACCCTACGCTCGGTTTTTTTAAGCGGGCGCAGCTGCCTGGTTCTCATTGACTAAACGTACTTCAACCGCACCGGTCTGCGCCGATGGAATGCGCGCGGCGATGGCATTCGCCTCAGCGATGTCGCGCGCTTCGATTAAGAAGAAGCCGCCCACCTGCTCGCGTGTTTCCGCATACGGGCCGTCGGTAACTATTTGTTTGCCGTTTCTTACGCGGACATTAGACGAGGTTGTGGTTGGCTGCAACTCGTTGCCGGCCAGAAACTGCCCGCGGCTTGAGAGTTCACCAATCAGGTCCCGATATTCGCCGTAAATCCGCTGTTGCTCGGCCTCTGTCAGCGCGTCCCAGGCATTCTCTTCGTGATAAATCAGCAACATGAACTTCATTTTTTTGTCCTCCACTGGTTAGTCGAACGAGGGACGCCGAAATCGACACAACGACCAAATATTTTTTTACATCCATAGCACGGGTGTACCGCACCTGCTTTACGGGCAAGATGCCCGCATCAAAACCATCTCGCGCTGTTCAACTTGTGGCTCACCACTTTGTCGTGCAAGCTAACCAGCCAATGCTTCCGACAGCTCACGCAACCGTTGACGCCGTATATCATTCCGACTGGGGCCGGATTGTTGCCACTCTCATTCGGTCTTATGGCGACTTTGATGTGGCAGAAGAGGCGGCTCAGGAGGCGTTCGCCGCGGCGGTAGATCAATGGGCCAGCGAAGGCGTTCCAGCATCGCCGGCAGCCTGGCTAATTCAAACCGCGCGTCACAAAGCAGTCGATCGTCTGCGCAGACAGGCCCGGCATGCTGAGAAGGTCGAAGCATTCGTTTCAGAGTCAGACTTCACTGTTACCCAACCAGAGTTTGACCCTGATGAGATACCTGATGACCGTCTGCGGTTGATCTTCACCTGTTGTCACCCCGCTCTCGCGCTTGAAGCACAAGTCGCGCTGACACTGCGCACCCTTTGTGGATTGGAAACGGATGAGATAGCGCGCGCATTTCTCGTTCCCACGGCAACGATGGCACAACGGCTCGTGCGCGCGAAGCGAAAGATTCGCGACGCCGGCATTCCTTACCGCGTGCCTGACGTAACCGACATGCCAGAGCGGCTCGATGCGGTGTTGACTGTCATCTATCTCATTTTTAACGAAGGCTACGCGTCGACTCACGGACAACCGTTAGTGCGCGCTGATCTTTCGGCTGAGGCGATTCGTCTGGCGCGGCTGATTCGAGAACTGGTTTCACCGCCGCCTGCCGAAGCGACGGGCTTGCTGGCGCTAATGTTGTTGCACGATTCGCGACGCGAAGCGCGGGTAGATGATGAGGGCAATTTGATTACCCTCGAAGAGCAGAAGCGCAGTCGTTGGAATCAAGCGCAGATCGCGGAAGCGTTGCCGTTAGTCGATGAAGTGATAGGAGGCAGCCTCGGTCCAGTTCAAAACAACAACTCGAATAACCTCGGGGTCGGGAAGAGGGGCTTGCCCCCGCCGAATGGTCCATTTGCCATTCAGGCAGCCATAGCCGCGGAGCACTGCAAAGCACTTAAAGCTGAGGACACCGATTGGCGAGCGATCGTGCGGCTCTACGATCTGCTTGAACGTGAGCAGCCT
Organism: Pyrinomonadaceae bacterium; assembly: GCA_963730985.1. GTDB lineage: Bacteria > Acidobacteriota > Blastocatellia > Pyrinomonadales > Pyrinomonadaceae > PSRF01. The sequence continues at coordinate 461,346 of CAVSTX010000001.1, read as the reverse complement.
TCGCCGGTTGTTTCTTTGAACCGCGCAGTCGCACTCGGGATGGTTGAAGGGCCGGCGCGTTCACTGGAATTAATAGATGCGCTGGCCGCGGAAGGCGAACTTGAAAACTATCACCTGCTCCATGCTGCGCGTGCCGACATGCTGCGCCGCCTGGGATTCAAAGACGAGGCCGCGAAGAGTTACGAACGGGCGTTGAGCCTGGTTACGAACGACAGCGAACGCCGTTTCCTCGAGCGCCGGTTGAAAGAACTCACTGGTTAGTCCCGGATTAATCAACTTGCTGTATTCTGATTTATGGTTCCCGGCTCAGCTTCAGGACAAGAAAAGGGATAGCTCTTGACGTTAAGCCATCGGCTTTTCCGCACTGCGTGAAACGCAAGGCGAACTTTGTGAACTGAATTGGAGCAAGAGTCAGTAAACTTTCCTACCCTCACAGAGGTTGATTAGCTCAGCCAAGGCTAGAATTTGGGGTCTTGGGCCACTTCCTTTGCGGACGGTTTTTAGTATTCCGGCAGTTTTCAGTTTACCCAGAAGAGCACTAGTCATGGGATAGCTTGGCATTCCGGCTTTCGTCTTGAGATGAGAACTTCTAAATATCGGTTTTTCAAACATTGAATCGAGAAGAGGTACAGCAAATTGCGAATGAGTTAGGTTTAGGACTCTGACCTTGAGCTCATTGTAAAGATCAATCATTGCCCGGGCCTTTTCTGAATTAAGCCGAGCCTGTTCATCTACTGCCTTAAGAAAGAACGCGATCCAGTCGTTCCATGCATCGGGTTTCAGCCCCAAAAGACGAAGCTTGCCAACGTAAGTATCCCTGTTAGTCTCTAGGTAGGCGGAGAGATAGAAGAGTGGACGCGAAAGAATTTCTTTCTCAAATAGAAAAAGGGGAATGAGCATTCGTCCCACCCGGCCATTGCCATCTAGAAATGGATGGATGATTTCAAACTGCGCGTGGACCACTGCCAGTTGCACAATCGCATCTGGCCGATCCATGTGATAATACTTTTCCCAATTATCCAAATACTCGAGCAGGTCGCCCGGAGGAGTAGGGATGAAGTCTGCTTGCTCAATCGGCGTCCCTAAGGACCCGATCCAATTCTGGATGTGGCGAAACTCTCCTCGCCCCATGTTCCGGCCCCGCACGCTACTTAGTAGCACTGCATGAAGCCTTTTAAGAAGATTCAGACTAAAGGGCCGTGTCCTTAAGGCATGTTCGCCCGTCTTTAGTGCTCGTTGATAGTTTCTGATCTCATAGATATCCTCTTTGCGCTCAGGCTGACGAGGCTCTTCACCCGCTTCAAATTTAAGAACATCACCCAAAGTTGCCTGCGTGCCCTCAATTCGGGAGGAAAGCACCGCTTCTTGCGTAGTTAGGGGCGACAGCAGCAATCCGGGGTTTGCAACACCTTGTAATATTCCGTAATAGGCCAGTGAGCGATTAGCTTTAGCGATAAGAGGGATTAAGGGCTCCCAATTAACCTCTGAGAGGGGTAGTTTTTGCGGGATAAACGGTTTCATCTGTATAAAGTCAACTATAGACAAAGCGTCTAATGTAAAGCAATTGCGCTTATACTTTATACAAGAAATTTAGTGAATATTCGACAAGAGACAGGCGTAAAGCCTCTTACCCAAGGGACCTCAAATCAGCTTATAAAAATCTCTTTGCGGCTTCAGTGGTCGCAGCATCCAGTAGGGACGGCGAGTGCCATCGGGAGAGTAGTTATCGGCAGGTCGAGTCATTGCCAGCCATTTCTTATAAACCTCACGCGACTTCGCGGTATCGACATGAATATCGCCGTAGTTGTCTGACGACTCCGCTTTGCGAACGCGCACGGCCTGATGCCAGCAGTGCATTCCTGAAATTGGATCTGGATGAACAGGAAAGGTCAGGTTTTGATGAACGCCGACGTCGTTCCACCAGATACGCAGTGTGTCAGTGTCTTTCGACTCATATGGACCAGCGCCGCTCTTCCGTTCAAGTTTCCAATTGCTTCCGTTGTGATTGAGACTGACGGTGGCCATTAGTTGGCGTTGCCCGTTTTCGTGGACCTTCCAACGGCCCATATGATGACTGCAAGCGACGATGCCCGGCCGGATTCCTTCCGTTACCCATGCGCGCACAACGAAGTAACCGATCTCAGTTTCGACTCGAACAAGATCGCCGGTTACGACATTCAACTTCGAAGCATGGCTCGGATGCAGCCATAACGGATTGGTGTGCGCAATTTCATTCAGCCACTTCGCGTTCGCGCTGCGTGTGTGAATTTGCACGGGAAGCCTGAAAGTCGAAATCAGGATCGTCTGATCCGTGTCCATATTTTCAGGATGAACATGGCTTTTGAAATACGTGGGGATGGCGAGCTCTGGCCAACCCCATTCGGAGAGCGTGCGCGAATAAAACTCGAGGCGGCCACTCGGCGTCGGAAAACCGCGGCGCGTCACTCCTTCGACGTTCACGCCCGCAAAACGTCGTCCGTCGGCATCGCCGTCAGGTGATGGAATGGGAACAATGTTTGGAGACGGAGGTTTTGGAGCACGACTGAACACGCGACCCAGCGAATCTTCTGTAACATCGTCAAGCTCAATTGCCGGGACCGGTTCGTCGTAAATGGCGCCGACTTTCTTCGTAATTTCAAATGCTCCGTAGCGCCGCATGTATTCGAGCGCGGTCAATCCTTCTGCCGCTGCCCTCGCGGGCAAACCGGGCACGGAGTTTTCAAAAAGCCAGCCGTAGTATTCATCGACACTCAAACGTGTGCCGGGTTGTTGCTTTGACTCGACGAACTGGCGAATGCCGAGGGCGCCATCAGGATCGATGCGCCACGTGAGTTCCATCCAAAACTCGTTTTCTTCCCAAACTTCTCCCGGGTTTACTTCGCGCGTGTCCTTGATCTGTTGACCATCGCGCTCTCGCGCCGCCTTCATTACCGGCTGACGAAAACCAAGCCACTGCGCATCGTGGGTTTCATACGAGTGAAGGTCATGGCGTTCCGGTCCAAGGCCCATCGGCAAAATGTAGTCGGCGAAGTAAGACGTTTCGCTCCAGACGGGCGTCAGCGCGACATGACAGCCAATTAGGTCGTCGTTTGTGAGCGCTTCAATCCAAGAAAAGCCATCAGGGTTGGTCCATACCGGGTTGTAAACGCGCGTGAAATAAACTTCGAGACGGCCGCGCCCGTCCATCAACAGGTGTGGGAGCAGAAACGACAACTCGTTCATCGAGAGCGGATACTCACGCGGCCACGTCTTTTCGTTCCACATCTTCGGATGCGGTGGCGTATAGATCGGTCGCGGCACAAACTTGTTCCATGCGTTGGGAAACACTCCACCTTCAGTGGCCACCGCGCCGAGCAGTGCGTTCAACATGAAGAGTGCGCGTGCGACGGTCCATCCGCCGCTAATTCCCGAGGCTGCGCTGCGCCAATTGTGACTGGAAAAGCGCGTGCCCGCAGTGGCGACAAGCTTCGCGATTTCTTCAAGCGTCTTTGCGTCAACACCGGACTCGTTTGCCGCGAATTCGAAAGTGTATTGCGCGTAGAGTTGTTTGAGACTGCGTTCGAATTCTTCAAAGCGGGCAGCGTCATCGCGCCGGAGGCGCGAAATGTTTATAGACTCCGATTCGCTTTTGTCATTCCGCGCAACAAAATGCACTGCATTTTGTTGCGCGGATTCGGAATTGCTTTGTTCGTCGTTAGCTATAAACATTTCGCCGCTACGCGGCTGTTCTTTCTGAATGCTTTCTGAGCTCTGTTCCAAAAATTCTTCCCAGTTCCACCAGCGCCGAACAAAGTCGCGGTTGTAGAGATCGTTTTGAATCAGATAATTCGCAATCGCTAACAGGATTGCCGCTTCAGAACCGGGATATGGCGCAACCCAAAAGTCGGCATGAGTGGCGGTGTGTGAAAGTCTCGTGTCAAAAACAATTAACTTCGCACCGTTGGCTTTACCGTCGATTACGCGTTGCGCATGTGGGTTGAAGTAATGTCCTGACTCGAGGTGCGCGCTGATGAGGAAAATTACTTTTGCGTTCGAGTGATCCGGGCTGGGCCGATCCAAACCCATCCAGAGTTGATAACCTTCACGGCTGCCGGATGAGCAGATGTTCGTATGAGAGTTGTGGCCATCGATGCCCCACGCAGCGAGTATGCGCTCAGTAAAACCGTCCTCGCCCGGACGGCCAACGTGATACATGATCTCGTCGCGCCTGTCTTCGACGATCGCCTTTCTAATTCGCGAGGCGATGTCGTCGAGAGCCTCGTCCCAGGTAGTCCGTTCCCACTTTCCTTCGCCGCGTTTACCGGCACGCTTTAGGGGATAAAGAATTCGATCTGGATCGGTAATCTGATTTAGTGTCGCGGGACCTTTGGCGCAATTACGGCCTCGCGAACCGGGGTTCTCAGGATTCCCTTCAAACTTCTGTACTTCGCCCGTGACCTTGTCGATATAGGCCAACAGCCCACACGCCGATTCACAGTTAAAGCAGGTAGTGGGGACGAGCGAATAGTGACGCTCTTTGCGTCTGGGCCAGGCTTGTGAATCCAGTTCCGTCCAGTCGTCCCAACGTTCTTTTGGTGGGAACGCCGCCAGATGACTACGCGATGGGCCAGGATAAAAGGTCTGATCACTCATGTCTTGCTGTCACATCCAATCCAACTTAAGACCAGTAATGCAGAACCGCGAACTGTTGCGAGCGGATGCCCGGCACGCAGCCTCAAGAAGTAAGACATTCTTCAATAGTGCCCTTTCATTTCTGCATCATCGAAATCGTCGCAGTGCAAAGGCTCCGGATGCGCTTCTTCTTTCCTAAGTCTTTACGCCCCGCAGCGTGTTCCAACTTGAGTGCTAGCATCCGCTACCGCTCGCGGTTCTGAAAATACCTATTTCACGCTAACGGTACCGATTGTCCCGCCTGCACGTACGCGTGTTCGAAAAGCATCATTCCGACCAACGCTAGCGGCATACTACTGATCGCAATGAATGGCTCGATGTAATTCATGATTGCGAGCGAGGGTAATAAACCTCCCATGACTGACAGTACAACGCCCATCCAAAAAACAGATCGATAGCGGCCGTGAACCATTTCCCAGATTGCCATACGAGCATGAGCAGTTGGATGGGTGAGAGATACCTCGCCCCAGATCATTAGCAGGTGAACGGTGCTCGTGATCGCTAACAGCCAGAGCAGCGGGTGCACGGCATCACGAATATTGATTATTGCCGCAATTCCATCCGAATGCCGTGGTGGTAAAACCATCGCTATCGAGAGCATCACCGCCGCTCCCAATAGCAGCGATTGCACGAACAGATGTGGCGGCAGCAAAGGGTTTTGCCACATGTCACGCGCTTTTGCCTGCGCAAACAAATACGCCGTATAGATTGCTGTCAGCGCCGATAAAGGAATTCCCGCAATCATCAGCCAGCGTTGAACGGTGATTGATCCAAACCAACTCGCAACGAAGTGGAGCAAAAGCACGAGGGAATAACCCGCGATAATGAACGCGCCTTTCACGAGCCAACTGCGCCACTGTGGTCGAGTGAAGATTAGATAAAACCGCTCGGGATGTTCGAGGTCCCAAATCAAGAGACCACCAGTAATTCCGAGAAAGACACCAGACACAACCGGCGCGGCCCACAGCCATAGAACACTGTCGGCTCTAAGGAAACCGAACAAAACGAGCAGTGCAGTCACCAGATAGGCGCCACTCGCAATGCCTTTGGTCCAGGTGTAAAGGCTGACGCGCCAGTCCCAGGGAATCGAATGCGCAACGTCGTAACTCAAAAGCGCCGCGGCTGAACTGTTGTTGAATGTTGGATTACCAGAGGAAACGAACGCGTCGCCGGTTTGCTGTTCGCTCCACATGAAGAGACCGCCATCGGGACGCCGCGCCGCAAGCGGATCGAGTGTCGCCTGGTGCGCGCCTTTGTAGAAAAGTTTTGGGAGTGTCTCCTTCTCAGGCCGGCGAACTGCAACAGGCTCGCGGTTCACGATTTGAGCGACATACGAGTCGCCGTCATTCATGTCGCCGACGAGAATTGCCTGCGTCGGGCACACAACTACACATGCCGGCTCCAGTCCTACGTCGATGCGATGCGCGCAGAAGTTACATTTCTCGGCTGAGTGATCTTCAGGATTGATGAAGATAGCGTCGTAAGGACAGGCGGCCATGCAAGCTTTGCAGCCAATGCAAATCGACTTGTCAAAGTCGACAATGCCGTCGGCGCGTTTGAACATCGCGGTCGTGGGACACGCTGTAACGCACGGAGCGTGTGCGCATTGATTGCAGCGGGTGACCTGGTGCGCGCGTCGGACCTGTGGAAACACGCCAACATCAACGTGTTTCACATATGTGCGGGTAACCGAAACCGGAACTACGTTCTCCGACTTGCACGCAGTGGTACACGCGTGACAACCGATGCAACGCGTGTGATCGATCACCTTTGCCCATTGCACGGGACGCGCTTGTGGCTCGCTGAGCATTTGAGCTCCCAAAAGGAATTGTCAGGAAAGTCGGAAGACTATATCACGCGGCACCATAGCGAAACACGACTTTGCGTTGGCCAAGGAGAAGGGTTCGCGCGTCCCGGTGTTGACAAATGGTTGGGGGCATAAGAAATTAGCCGCAGCTTTATTCGCCGTGGGAGGTTCATACATGCGTCGTTTTCTGGCTTTTTTTGCCCTCGCATTCTGTGCGGCCATCGTTATCACTGCCTGCAACTCAAATGAGCAAGGCACTGGCATTACATCTCCAGTCAGCAGCGGCACTCCAAATATCGCCGCTGATGGAGTTAGACGGATCACCGTAGCCGAGCTGCGCGACTTAATCGCGAAAGATGAGGCGTTCGTTGTGGATGTCAGAAGCCTGGACGTATACAAGACCGGACACATCCGCGGCGCTAAGCTCATACCAACTAACGAGACACTTAATCACGTAAACGAGCTGCCCAAAGACAAGCTGATTGTCACCTACTGTTCTTGACCAAACGAACATACATCCGCCGGTTCGGCGGTGGCACTCAGAAGTAAAGGCATTACCAATACAGCAGCACTGCTCGGCGGCTTTGTCGCCTGGCAAAATGCAGGATTACCAGTCGACAAACAAGAATAGCCCGCTACCCAGATGCACTGTTCCAACTGCGGCTCTTACATTCCCCCAGGCGTGCGGTTTTGTTCAGGCTGTGGTTCGCCCGCTTCTGATCCAGAAGCCACTCGCATAGTCCGCGCGCAGTCGGGAGTGCCCGACCTTCAACTGGACGACATGGAGCACACGATTTTTACCGTGCGTCCGACGATGATCTTCATAAAGCTTGGTTATCTGTTGGCTGCGATAGCCGCCATCGGCGTAGTTTTCCTGTTAGCGCTCATTCCCATTCCACCCTACATCTCAATTCCGATTGCGCTCGCGTTGTTGCTGATTCCGGCCTATTACCACGTGCGTCGGAACATGGTTCGCTACACGTTGACCGACTCCAAAATCGAAATTGATACCGGCCTAATCGCCCGCACGACGCGCAACATCCCTCTCAGCAAGATCCAGGACGTCACCGTTTCAGCCAGCATTCCGCAGCGGCTGCTGGGATTCGGCGATGTCATCGTTGATAACGCCAGCGAGATGGGCGGAACCACCGTGCTTCACAACATCAGTAATCCCCGCCACTATGCCGACCTGCTTTTGCGGGAACTCCGGACCCGGCAGTAGACTTTAATCTCAACAATCGCAACGCGTCGTTAGAACGGAACATCCAATGGATTTCAGGGTCTAAATGGCAACTGTAGAGGTTTGTATTGTGATTCGCGCGTATCTAAAGGCTTTTCTATTACTTTCCGGTTTGATTCTCGGACTTTTCGTCGCTGCCAGCGGACAGGACTCTCCAGACTTCGCGGCGAAATTGCTTTCCAATCAATTGGGAGGCGCCCGGGCAGTTGGACCCGTCTCCACTCAATTTCCGGATCAGCTCGCCAGCCAGAATCTAACGTCGTCGGAACAGCGAGAATACGCAACGAAAGACGGGCGTCGTTTCACAGTCGATCTGTTTGTAACGCGCTCTGATTCGCAAGCATTCTCGCGGCTTGCCAATTTTCGCGCGAGGTTCATGTCTGAGGGCCGAACAGATGTGACGACCGCCGATGTCGGAACCGACGCGTTCTATGTTTCTGACGGGGGCGGATCTCATCTTCACTTCTTTAAGGGCAATGTCTTCGCATCCGTTGTTGAGCACAAAGGATCGTCTGACATAGCACCACTTCTGGATTTAGGACGCGCGCTCGCAGGCAGGATAGATAAGGGCGAGGGCGAGATTCCAACTTTAGTAAAGCATTTGCCGGATTGGCCCAACGTCCACCCGCGGACCTTTTATTTCGCTACGAAGGAAGACTTGATGCAATTCAACAATCGTCAAGTGTTCGACGTCTTGAATTTTGAAGGCGGGGCTGAAGCAGCAATCGCACCTTATCAGGGCGCATCGCTCGCAATTGTGGAGTTTTACACGCCACAACTAGCTACTGACAACGATCGCAGAATCGTCGCGCGAATCGCGGAATTACGAAGCCAGGGACAGGCGGTTCCAAGTGCTTATCGACGGGTGGGAAACTATTCAGTTTTCGTTTTTGACGCGGCTAACGAACAAGCGGCAAATCAGTTGCTCGATCAGGTGCAGTATCAACAAGTGGTCCAGTGGCTGGGCAAGAATCCCAACTTGTATGACCAGGCAACAAGCGAGTTCACCCGCACAACGCTCGGTGTCTTCGTAGCTGTAGTTAAAGCGTCCGGGCTGGCTTTGCTAATGACATTCTTAATCGGCGGCGTGGTTGGCGCCATCCTGTTCAGGCTGCGCCGGAAACAACAGCGGGCAGTCTCCGCATACAGCGACGCAGGGGGGATGCTGCGGCTCAACCTGGATGAAATGACCCCGCGCAGTGATCCCGCACGATTGTTAGGACCTGGCAATTAATCAATGACAAATGAGAAATATGAAATGAGAAATGCTTTGGTTTTTCAGCCTAACATTAGAACCATTTCTCATTTCATATTGCCGCGAACCGCCTAAACCACGACTAATACATTCGCCGATTTATCCGACGGCAATCATCTGAATGTCTCGCACCGTTACGTGCAAAGCAAAAAGGCACAGACCCGAAAGTCTGTGCCTTAGAACTAATGCGGGCTGCTGATCTTCCTGGAGGGCTCCCCCAAGCCCCGTCAGGACGGAAATCAGCAGCCTCGCAATAATTGCTCATCGATTACCTGGCAAACGTTAACTCCGTTCCCCCGAAAGAGTCGCCGCCTGCTTGTCAAAGGTGAGAGGACGCCTCCCCCAAAGCTTCCACTCACTGTAATCTCTGAGCCTGACCCGATTTACCCTTATCTACCCTCTTGTTTCGCAGACTGTTTGGCAACGACCGTGCCACATAACGTCTCGGTTCCCACGTGATCGGCAGTCGTTGAATTTTCTTAGAAAAACTACAAAACCCTTTTGCACGGCCGGATAAGAGTGGGTCCCTATCCTCATAATTCCGTATTTGTTCGGTACATCGGAGAATAATCGACGGACGATAATCGCTCGGCTCACTTTTACGGGGAGATCTACGGGAGAGAATGGACCAGGTGATCGATTTCGTCGAGCGTGTTGTAGAGGTGGGGCGAAATGCGCAGGCGATCACCGCGAGGTGCTGTAATGATTCCTCGCTTTCGCAGGTGATCATAAAGCTGCATTGGCGTTTGACCGTGTTTGTGGCGAATGCAGACAATTTGCGATTTCTCTCCAGGCCGGCGTGAACTTACGATCTCGTAGTCGCTGTCCTGAAGGAGTTCGCATAAGTGGTCTGTCAAAATCTCAAGGTATTCCTGAATATTCGCAATCCCGACGGCGGTTAAGAGTTTCAGACTTTCTCTCAGCCCGTAAATCAGGGCAGTTGGCCCAGTACCGGTTTCCCAAGCCAGCGTTCCCTTGTTCCAACCCTGTCCCCAATTTTGATAGTCGTCTGGATTCGGCACACTCACCCACCCGACGAGCGTAGGCTGAATTCTTTTGCGCGCGCGGTCAGATAAATACAAATACCCGAGACCTTCGGGCACAAGCAGCCACTTGTGACAAGCACCCGCCGCCACGTCGACGAGTTCCTTATGGACGTCAACGCACACAACACCAAGCGACTGAATTACATCTGAGACGAGCAACGCGTCGTGAGCCCGCACGGCGCAGCCCACCTGTTCCAAATCAGTTCGAAAGCCAGATGCGAACTGAACATGGCTGATCGCAACGACCCGTGTTCGATTATCGATGAGGCCAATCAACTCGTTGAGATCGATGCGGCCGTCACGTTCCTCACATATTCGCACCTCAAGGCCAAACGCCCGCGCCGCGCGCAGCCACGGATAAATGTTCGACGGGAACTCATTGCGAAAAGTCACGAGGTTGTCACCACCGCGCCACGCGAGACCGTTGGCGACTGTCGACAAGGCGTCAGAAGTGTTGCGTACAAAGGCCACCTGCTGCGACTGCGCGCCAAGTACGCCGGCCAATAGTTGACGCGTCTCCTCTTTAACAGCTAACCAGCTTCGGAAATTTACCGAACCGTTTTGCGAAACGTCGGCAAGGTAGGATTCGATGGCACGAATCGTGGGACGAGGAGGCGCAGAAACGGCGGCATGATTCAAATAGTTGGCGCGCTCACTGACGGGAAAGAGTGCGCGCAAGGAGTCGTTTATCGGCATCGTGGGTGGGTTAAGGTGCGAACGGCCGGCCGTAAAACTCTTTGTAGAGCCATCCCAGCACACGGGCTTCAGCGGTGCAGAGACTTTCCAGCCAGCAGTTGAGCAGAAACTGACGCCGTGCAGTCAACGAAGGAATCTTTTCGGCTTCGTTAACAATCGAGTTTGTGTTCTGGAGTTGTAGTTTGTAATCCTCACCGGTTGCCTCGTTGGCCTTCGCCGCTGCGTCGAGAGCATTGAGCAACTGGCTAATCCACGAGTGTAGTCGGCGTTCCGTATTGTTCTCAGCTAACGCCTGGATGATGCCGATCGCCAGCCGGTCCTCAGCGTGATTGAACATAAACACTTCTTCGCCAGCGGCGCGGCTGTCTTCCTGCTTCCAATGGAAAACTTCTTCAACGTTTCGGTGCTTAATGATCGCGACGCGAGGGTCGTAATCGAGAAACCACTGAATAACATCCGGCACGGAATCCAGATCGATGCGTCCGCCAGCCTCGCGCTTTAACGGCGGCGGATTCATCGATTCCGCGCCGTTGTCGTTAGTAGCTTGTGAGACTCCGGATTCCATTAGTTATTGTTTGTTACGGTCAGTTCAAAATCCGCAACTACTTCACCGACGACATCGCCCCGCCTGTTCAGCACCGGAAAAAACGCATAGCGTTGCACTGCCTCCAGCGATTCGTCTGCGAGAATACCCAATTGCCTCAGCGTTTCAATCACAACGGTTGGTCGCGCACGCCGGTCATCGCCATCCTCAATTTTCAAAGCGAGACCCGCACCCTAGCGGCCACTGTTCGCAAGGCAATATTCCGATTGTATAGACGCCCTCCGCTCCCACTTTCGCCACCACGCGACCGTTAGCAGCGCGCATGATTTCGGTGTCCAGTCGCTCGCTTGTGCCCCCGACCACGTCAGGATGCGCAGTCATCGCAGCAACGATCCGCGCGCACGCGTCTTTAGTCGCTTGATCAAATTCCGCCGGTGGGGAAATGAGGCGCGCATACATCAGCGCCATTGCCTTCACGGTTACGCCGAAGACCGGTACGCCGCACCCATCGACGCCAACAGAAATGTTTTCGATCTGAATTCCGGAGAAACGAGAGATCGTCTTACCGATTTCCAACTGGACGGGATTACCGGGTTGATCGTAAGAGTCGGTTGGTGCGCCCAAATGCAGCGCGAGGGCCAGCATGCCGGCGTGTTTACCGGAGCAGTTGTTTTGTAAGACGTTGGGTTGTTCGCCCTTTTGTTGTAAGTGCTTAACTACCTCAGGACTGAATGGCTCGTGCGTCCCACACTTCAAAGCGTCTGGGGTCAAGCCGATCTTTCTTAGCATTGAAGCAGCTAATTCTGTGTGGATTGGCTCGCCACTATGCGAAGCGCAGGCAAGCGCAATCTCAGCTTCCGTGAAACCAAAACGATCGGCGGCGCCTGACGCGAGAAGAGGAATGGCCTGATGTGGCTTCGCTGAAGAACGTAAGTAGGTAACCGTTTCCGGCGCGCCGAGGTACGCGAGTAATTTGTCTTCAGGATCAACAACGACGATGTGGCCGCGATGACGAGATTCCGTGATCGCGCCTCGTTTGACAGCTACTAAAGGTTCTGGCGACGGAATGTCGCTGTTCTTGTCAGACGGCTGCGCCGACACCTGTTTCGACACCTGCATTCGCTGCGAATCTCCTGCCTGTCATTTGGGGTGAGGGAATGTTACCACGCGGAGCCAACGTCTTCATTGAGTTTGCCTTGCAAGGGCATGAGCGACGTCGGTTTCGGCTTGGCCGTCAGATGTGCGGCGGCGGCTTTGCCCCGCCGTGAAAGCTTATATTCTTGTGGGGCTATGCCCCTAGTGCGGCCGTCGGCCCAATAATCCGCGAACGGAACCCGTAGAACGGGCATCGCCCGGCAATAATCTGGCTGCTGTCGGCGGGGCGTAGCCACCGCCGCACATCCGGAGGCAAAGCCAAACCGGACATGGCCCAATGAACTTGAGCCTTAGCCAAGGTAAGATTGAGCCGGCATCCACTAAAAACAAAAGGCAGAAGGTTTTCCTTCTGCCTCGAGCTGATGTTTATTTTATTAACTTCTAAGCCTTTGAACGCTTACTGCGTTTCGCTGGATAGCTCAGAACCGTTAGTTTTACCGTTCTTCGTCCAAACTTCATTGCTTCGCGCGACGCCGGCATCCAGATGTCGATACGTCGTCCCTTGATCATGCCACCCGTATCGGCCACCAGATAGTCGCCCGTATAGCCGGGATGTTCCAGGCGCACGCGTGAGCCGAGCGGCAAAACACGTGGATCGGCTGCAATCAAGCCTCGGCTGACCATACGTCCGCTGGCAGTTTTACCTCTCAGGCTGTAAGCGGTTGCCACGTAGTTTGTGGCCGGCAAAACTGGAGCTTTGGTCTCCGCAACGGCTGTTTCGGAGCCAAACTTACCCTGTGCAGTTGGTTCTTCTGACTTAGTTGCCTTTGAAGTTAGCGACTGGGACGACTGCGGGTCTGCAATAGACGGCTTTGCTGAAAAGATTATCAAACCTAAAAGAAGCGCACTTGCGATGATCACGCCTCTACCGACGATAGCTTTCATTCTTCGGGTCTCCTGTCCGAGTAGAATTTGTTCCAACGGTCTGCGCGAGTCCGTTCTTTCCTATGACTCGACCTCCGGCTCAAGGAGTTGAGAACAACGTCAGCCGAAGTTGGGGGCTTGCATCCTTGATGCATGCCCGTTGGAAACCACCTTGATGATTAAAGATAGAAAGCGGGGCATGAAACCCCGCTTGAACGCCAAGGAGGCTACCACACCCCCGAAGGATAGACCAAGGGAGGATCGAGCCTGAAACCTGGCAGATTTAGTTAAGTATTGAAATACTGAGACTTAGGAGAGAAAACTTAACGGAAAACGCGTGGGATCGGGCCTACAAATTAAGGAAATTCTCTATCACCTGGCGCCCGTGGGGGTGCTCTTCATCGAACAGTTCCGGGTGAAATTGCACACTAAAAAGCGGGCGCTTTGTGTGCTCCATCGCCTGGATCTTACAGTTCTGGTTCGAGGCGGTGACCCGGAAATCCTTAGGCAGCTCTTTCACCTCGTCGTAGTGGGAATGCCAGACGGTGATCTTGCGGGGCAAGTTGCCAAAGATGCCGCTCCCGGTGACCTCTACCGGGAAATACCCTCGTTCGCGTTTCGCACCTTCATAACCCTCGCCGGGCTCAAGTCGTTCCATGATGTCGACTTTGGAACCGAAGGCCAAAGCTATCTGTTGGTGACCACCGCACACACCTAAGACAGGCCGATCGCACTTTCGAATGACTTCAAAAACACCCGCTAGCGATTCATCTGAGTACTTGTCCCAGGGGTCGCTCTGCCCGCTCAAAATGATGTGAGATGGCTTCAACTTGTCCACGCGTTCAAGTGAGGTAGCGTGAAAAGGTTCGGTGACTATCTCGAGGCCTTCGCGCATCCGGCCGAGAGTTCCGCGTAATTCGCGCGGACTAGCGCCGCGGCCATCGATTGTGTTGTCGATTAGATAAACAAGCGAGGCAGCCATACCTTCAGATTACTTCCTGAAGAAAGACGGCGTAAAGCCTAGGGACCGATTTCAGGATCAGTCTCGGTGGTGATGTGCGGGCCGGGCGCTTTCTTCGCGCCGAGGGAGTAGAGTTTGCCATTGAAGGCGCCGATGAAGATGCGGCCGTCGAGTATGGCGGGAGTGGCGTTGATGTTTTCTCCGATCTTTAACTCCCAAATCCGCTGGCCGTCTTTCGCAGACAGCATGTACATCCATCCGGATTTGTCACCGAAGACCACGCGGCCGTCAACGACGGGAGCAGTTCCCCAAATTGGCGCGCGCACCAGGTGAGACCAAACCATTTCGCCTTTGTCGGCAGTCAGGCAATACATGAAGCCATTGTTTGATCCGATGAAAATGCGATCTTCATGGACGATCGGGCTTGCCCAGAAACCACTTCGCTCTTTGTAGTTTTTGCTGAGACCGCCATCAGCCTTGAACTTCCACACCAGTTCACCGGTAGTTTTGTTGAAGCTGTAAACGTAACCATCTTCCGCGGCAGTGTAGACCTGGTTCTTATTCACCGCCGGCGTCGAATCTGAATCCGCCCCAATTCGTGCCTTCCAGACAGTTGAGCCGTCCGCGAGATTTAAGCAGTAGAGATCGCCTTGTTCGGTGCCGACGTAGAGTTTGTCCTCCACGACGGAGAAACTTCCTTCGATCGAGCCGAGCCGTTCAGTCTTGTAAATCAGTGCCCCGTCGGCCAGGTTAAGCGAATAAAAGAAACCGTCCTCGCTTCCGAAATAAACCCGACCGTCGATGACCGTGGCCGAACAATCGACCTCGAAACCCGTCTCAAATTTCCAAAGCAGCGTGCCGTCTTTGGCGCTCACACAATAAATGTAATGGTCCAACCCACTTGCGATCACGCGATCGCCAATGATGGTTGGCGTCGCTTTCAAGCTGTCCTCTGTTTTGAAACTCCAAATCAAGCTGCCTGTGTCAGCGTCAAGGCAATATAAGTAACTATCGGCTGAACCAAAATAAACGCGATCGCCGGCGATGGACGGTTGGCCCGGCCAACTCGAACCGCCCCACCCATCTTTGTGCAACCGGCCGGTGGTCAGCTTGGTCTCAAACTCCCACAGAATTTCCGCAGGCCGCGAAGACCATGGTCCAGTGCCGTAAAAATTTCGAGACGAATTCCCGAGCCACATGGGCAGGGACGGCGGTGGCGGGGCAGGAGCTGAAACAACGGGCTCCGCAGACGTTTGTTTGACTAACTTACCGCCACAAGCACTCGAGAAGATCGTCGACGTGACAAGCAACCCCAGCAGCAGAAAACTACCGAGGAAAACAATCGCCGAGGAAATGGTGTTTTTGAGAGGAGAGCTCATTACAGGGGAAATTCAATTGCAGTTTGCAAATTGCGGAAACGAACCGCGGAAGTGTTTGGTTATTGCCCGCGACGTCCATACGACGCCGCGTGACGCACCGGCAATGTCAAATGAGAATTGATAAATGTGATATGGAAAATGCCGTCACTCTCATCGGGCTCAAGCATATGTCGACTATGCTACCCCTGGGCCAGCCACTCACCTGCATAAATTACTTCAGCAGCACCGGTTAACACAACCTCGCCGTCGTCACGCCAGTGAATTTTGGCTAGACCACCGGGCATGGTTACGTCGACCAGCCGGTCCGTTTGACCCTTAATCATTGCCGCTACGGCGCCTGCACATGAACATGTGCCCGATGCCATCGTCTCGCCCACGCCGCGTTCCCAGATTCGGAGGCTGATTGCATTGCGGCCATCCACACGCACGAAAACCACATTCGTACGCTGCGGAAAGCGCTCATGATTTTCCAAAGTCTTGCCGATGGAGCGCCAATCGAAGTCGTCGAAGTCGTTAACGAAGATGCAGCAATTGGGATTGCCCATTTGTAGCGCAGTCACTTGAAGTTCGGTTCCTGCTACAGTCAATGGATAGTCGATAACTTTATCCCCAGCTCCGTCGGTCAACATCGGAATCGATGCCGGATCGAATTTCGGCTGGCCCAACTCTGAGTCGAAGACGTATCGACCGGAGTCGCTTTGTTCGCGCAATACGTAAAGTTTGATACCCGAACGCGTGCTGAGTCGAAGTTCCGTGTTGCTCCAACGCTTTGTGTAGTGAAGGTACGCGGCGGCACAACGTGTGCCGTTGCCTGACAGGTTTGCTTCGCTGCCGTCAGGATTGAAGATGCGGACATGAAAGTCGGCGGCTTCCTGGGATGGACCAACTACAGCGATCCCGTCGGACCCCGCGCCGTAATGCCGATCACAGATGTGCCGCGCAAACGCGCCGAGGTCTGATACGCCGGCAAGCGCGCCTGACTCGATAACGATGTAGTCGTTGCCGAAGCCGTGAAACTTGATGAACCTAAGAAGCATTTTGCGCGGTTTGATTGGCGGCAACCCGGTTGGAAAGCTCACGGAAGCGGCGAGTAAGCATCGGTTCCAACTTCAACAGCCGCTCGTAAACGGTTAGCTGGCCGCGATGATACATCTCGTGGGAAATAGCAAAAGTCAGAAGGTCGATCTTTGTTACTTCTCTTCCGCCCAGGCCGCGCCCCTTTTCCTGCAGCTTGTCACCGCATTCGCGAATGGTCGCTTCTGAGGTTTCCATGCTGCCGCGCAATAGTTCGATCAGCCCATTTTTGTCGGTGATGCCGCTGACTTCGGGGGCGTACTCGCGCGCATGGTCCGGCAACGCCTGCCGCATCAAATTCGTGTCCGGCCGCGCAGCTTCACCGACCAGAGTCTTCTGCGTCTCGATGACGTGCTGCAATAATTCGCTGACGCTGCGCATATCCGGCGTAGCGCGAAAAGAAAACTGATCGTCGGGTATCTGCGAACACTCGTCAATCAAGCCTTTTCTGACTTCTTTCCAAGTTTCAATCATGCGATCAATCGACATAGGAGACTCCTTTTGAGGAACTTCGGTAATGACATTTGTTGCGGAACCGCGAGCGGTAGCGAGCGGATGCCAGCGTCTACTGCGAACCGACAAAGTCGGAGGCATCGGTAAAACGCGTTCAAGATTCCAACGATCCAGGGTAGTTGACCTTGGTATCCGCTCGCTACCGCTCGCGGTTCTGCACTAACTCAATGCTGCTTTCTCCCTTCTCCGCAAGTGGAGAGGGGCTGGGGGAGGTTGTCGCTGCGTGCGAACCCCCACCCCTGACCCCTCCCCGTTTACGGGGAGTGGAACGTTTCAATTAACTCTTACCCGCAAACGATGCCAGCAAAACAGCAATCGGATCAATGCACAGGCTGACTACCTCGAGGTCTTCGGGGTAGTTATTTACCATGATTGAAAATACAAGGTCTTCGCCACCTGCCGTCGTTACGTATCCTGACAGACTCGAGGCTGAACTAAGCGTGCCAGTCTTTGCGCGCAGATTGTTTTCCGCGGCTGTGCCTTTCATACGATTGCGCAGAGTGCCGTCAACACCTGCTATCGGCAGTGAGTCACGAAACGCTGCTGCAAACCGGTGCCGTCTCATGTAGGTCAGCAGTTGCACGGTCGCGTCCGCTGTTATCATGTCGGTCCGCGAAAGTCCGGAACCATCGCTCAAAACGAGTGCTGGCGAAGCAACGCCTGCATCCTTCAGCATCGCTCGTACGACTTCGACTCCGGCCTCTTCGCTTGTGCGACTCGGCCGGCGCGCGCTGGAGGAGGTGATCGTAGCGCGGCCATCCTGTCCCTGCTGCACAGGCGTCACCGGCGCAACCCTGCCGAGAGTTCGCAGTATTAGCTCAGTGTAGAGATTCTGGCTCGGCTTCATTGTTTGCGCCGCGATGGTGTGAAAAGGCTGCGACTGGAAACTCACGAGCTCAACTAAACCTGACGATGCCGGGTCAATTGACGGAACCGCGAAGGATACAGGCGCCGGCGTCAGGCGCGTTTTGCCAGTCATGGTGACGCCCTGCTGGGCGAGTGCAGCGCGCAACAAGTAACAAAACAACAAGCCTGGCCGCGACACTGCCACGCGTCCCGAGTAGCCCGCATCGTCGACGGGAACCGTTCCAGTCAGTTCCAGAACGTCCGAAGATAATGGCCGGTGCACTGTTAATGCGCGCGTCGTACCTTTCGCTGTGGTGGTGACACGGTTATTAATAATTAACAGCGGGGCGGGGGGACGAACCACAACGTTGGCCGGTGCGCCTGGTTGTGCACCAGGCTTCACTGATAATTCGACAAAGTTATCGTTAACTGTCAGCGAACTAACTTCCGCTCCGTACCACCATTGCAGATCTTCCCACTCCCATCCGCCTCCGTAAGGCGGCCCGGTGAAATAGGTTTCGTCGCCGACAAGGTCGCCTTCCACGCGCTTCACACCAGCGGCAACGATTCGCGCCGCCAGTTCGTTGATGCCTTTGAAGTAGTCGCCGTCATTAAAACGAAATGAGATCGACGGGTCACCGCGTCCATAGACAATCAAATCGCCGCGAACTACTCCCGCTGCATCTGGTTTGCCGCGAGCATAGATTGAGGTAAGAAAACGATAGTCAGGGGTTAACCGGTCAAAGGCCGCGGCGACCGTGTACAGTTTCATGTTCGACGCCGGTTTCAGTAGTTTTTGCGCGTTCTCTTCAAACAGCACCTTACCTGTTTGTCCTGAAACTACTTTGACTCCGACGATAGCCGGGTCGAGTTCCGGTTTCCTCAACACTTCCAGGATCCGCGCCTGCAACTCCGAGACACTCCGCGTGGTTGCGCCAGAGCGTGAGCCGAGGATGGCTGGTGTCGGCGAAGCGGAAGGAGTTGGCGTTGCCGACGTTGCCGGTAAATCCGGAACGGGCGGAGTGGGTGAAGTCGCCGGAGTTGGTAACGCACGTCTCTCACGAGCCGGAGTTTGCAGTCCTTGATTCGAAGGAAGCGCAGACGCAATCGGCGCGATCAGCGAGACGACGACAATGAGTACAGAAATAACTACTCGAGGTTTAATTGACATCTGTGTTTGTGATTTTGCGAGCTTAGTTAGCAGGCAAGGTCTTGATGCCGTGCGTCGCATGTTCGGCACGGACCTGTTCCATTAGTTCGACAAATTGCGGATCGGTTCGAAGGGAAGACCAGTTAGGATCATTCAGAAAGCACGGCAGATTAGCATTCCCGAGCGCGATTGCTCGTTTCAACCACTTGAAAGCTTCATCGCGTATTCCTTCGAGTGAATAAACCGAGGCGACTAAGTAAGCAATATCAGCATCGACCTGCGCGTTCCTCATTACTCCGTCGGTTAGTTGCGCGCGAGCCTCATCGTGTTTACCTTGCGCACTCAGAAACATCGCCATAAATGGCCGAATGCCGTGCATGTTTTGATGGCTGGCGACCACCTTTTCCATTAATACTGCTGCAGCGTCAGTTTGTCCGGTGTAGTACAACGAAAGTGCTCGGAAAGTTTGCACCAACGGGTTGTCAGGATCTCCGGCCTGGTCCAGTTGGCGCGAAGTTTCTTCGAAGTTTCCCATGTACATGTAGACGAGCGCCCGGTTGAAACTGGCAACCACGTGCGCTGCCGGATCTAAACGCACAAGCCGATCGTAACTTCTGAGCGCGCGTCCATATTCGCCGTCCAACCGGTGCAATGTGGCCTTCACAAAATGGACCACCGGCTCGTCCGGAGCTTCTTTGCGCGCGCGCGCGACTTCTTCGCGCGCTTTTTGCTTCAGGCCACGCCACAGGTAAACAAACACCATCAGCATTCGCGCTTCCACTAACTTTGGATCCAGTTCCAGCGCCTTGTGAAAGGCGACTTCAGCGCGTTCATAATCTTCAGCACCACCGAACCCTTTAAAGACACGATTGACGTAAGCGGCGCCGAGACCGTCGTAAGCGAGCGCAAAGTTTGGATCCAGCTCGATTGCAAGCTTGAAATGTTCGATAGCTGCGTCGCAATCTTCCTGTGCGATGGTGCGGAAAATAAATCGCGCAAACAGATCGCGACCGCGCAGATACTGCTCATAAGCCGCAGCATTTTGCGTTGCGGGCTTGGCCATGCCGTCCTGCTCTGCCGGACTCAATTCCAGGCGGAGTCCCTCAACGATCCGCTGCGCTATCGTGTCTTGCACTGCGATGATGTCGGCGTCAGAAGTGTCGATGCGATCGCTCCAAAGAATGGCGCCCGAGTCGACGTCAAGAAGTTGTGCAGTTACTCTGAAACGCTCGCCTGCATGCATGAAACCTGCGGTTAACACCGCGCTGACATTCAACTCTTGTCCAATTTCACGCGGGTCGTGCTGTCCACCCTGATACTTCGCAATTACCGACGATGGCCTGACAACGAGCGAACGCACGCGCGCGAGTTCGGTAATAACGGCGTCGGCCAGAGAAAACTCATAAAAACTCGAGGCCGGATCGTTTGCGAGATTTCGGAAACACAGCACGGCCAAACTTTTCTTTTCCTGATCGGTAATCGTCGTAAACGGTGTCTCATGAATGGTGGGCCGGGTGGGTGTTGACGACCCTGGCGCCGAGGTCGCTTCTGAGCGGCCGCGTCCTTTTAACCAACGCATCGCCCGCGAAACCGGACTAGCGCCGGGAAGGTGACGTGCCGGTTCCGGCGTCACGCCTGAGAATCCTTCAGGTAAACCGCTGATGGCTAGTTCGTTGAGTACCTTCCGCAGTTCGTCACGCACCTCTTCCATTTTTTGATAACGATCGCGCGGTTCTTTAGCCATGCAGCGGTCGAGAATTTGTTGAAGCCGCGCCGGAATGGGCTCCTTTCGCAGTTCCTCAACCGGACGAGGCGCGTCGTGCAATACAGCATGGCGAACGTCGATGGTCGTCTTGCCGCGAAATGGCCAGGTGCCCGTCAACATTTCGTAAAGCAAGACGCCGGTAGAAAAGATGTCGGCACGTTTGTCCACGCGATCGCCGCGGGCTTGTTCAGGCGCGGCGTAGGTGGCGGTGCCGTAAGGAACGCCAATCTCCGTCAGATCAGTTCGATGAATCGCAGCGCGCTTGCCTTCCTCTTCGTCCTCGAGCAGCTTGGCCAAACCGAAATCGAGAATCTTTACCTGTCCGGAAGGCGTCACCATCACGTTTCCTGACTTGATGTCGCGATGAATGATCCCGCGCGCGTGCGCGGCTGCTAGTGCGTCGGTAACCTGAATTGCGATCAAGAGCGTGCTTTTCAATTCGAGTGGATGCCCGCCGACAAGTTGCCGGACGTTGCGGCCATCGACGTACTGCATCGCAATGAAGTGATTTCCGTCGGCTTCATCAAGATCGAAAATGGTGCAGATGTTGGGATGGTCCAACGAAGAGGCGAGGCGCGCTTCGCGTTCGAACCGTTTGAGGTTTGCCTCTTTAGCGGTTAACTCGGGCGGGAGAACTTTAACAACAACCGTTCGACCCAGCTTGCTATCTGTCGCTTTGTAAACAGTGCCTTGCCCGCCCACGCCGAGCTTTTCGAGAATCTTGTAAGTGCCGAGGGATTTACCAATCATTGACGTGCGTTCAGGACTAGGAGTCGCTCACGGTTTTCGCCGAAGGCGATTAGTAACTTAGCCCGGCGTAACACGCCGGGGAACAGAAGCATAGAATTTTCAGGTTACTACCCTGAAAGGGTTAATTGCCGTTTGATCCGGGAACTCTTTCAGGGTTCGGTTAATCCTGGCAACATCTTTCGGGGCCCGCGCTTCGCGCTCACCCCGGGCTAATCTCGAACGCCGTCGGCGTATTCGGATCCCGATTCCTAATTGAAGCGCCGTGCGTTTCAACCGTCCAAGCGGCGCTTTCAAGCGAACGTGGCTATCAGCTCGTTCGCGCTAGCCGCAGCCGTCCCGACTTTCCCGACAACTACGCCGGCCGCGTGATTCGCGAGCGTAGCCGCTTCCGACATCGTCGCGCCGGCAGCGAGGGCTGCGGCCAGAGTTGCAATCACCGTATCGCCGGCTCCGGTAACATCATAGACTTCCCGGGCGGTCGTTCCGACGAACACCGGATCACCGTTTCCTTCAAGCAGCATTATTCCGCGGTCGCCGCGCGTGATCAGGACCGCATCGCAATTCAGCCTTTCCCTGATCAGTTGCGCAGCGCGATGAAGGCCCGCATCAGAATCTTCTTCGAGGCCGGTCATGCGCAAGGCCTCGTGATGATTGGGGGTGATCAGCGAAGCCGGGCGGTAGTAGGGAAAGTTTCGAATCTTCGGGTCAATCAATACCGGAATTCGCTCATAAGCGAGTTTCAGTACTTCATTCAAAATCCGCTCCGTGACGACACCTTTGTCATAATCAGAAACGACAAAAGCATCGGCGTCAGCAATCGCTTCTTTTAGGTTCTCAAGAATTTGGGCTTCAATGTGACCATTGATGGGCGTGCGCTCTTCGCGGTCAGCGCGCACTACCAGCTGACTGTGCGCAATAATTCGGGTTTTCGTTGTCGAGGGCCGGCCATTTGCTACGACCAGGAAACCGTCGCGCTGAAGGCGGCTTGCTTCGCGAACTCCTTCTTGCAATCGTTCACCCGCAGCATCGTTGCCAATCACACCGATGACGCAAGCTTGCGCTCCCAGCGAGACTGCATTAGCAAGCACATTCGCGGCTCCACCCAGATGGACTGACTGCCTGCGAACATCGACCACCGGGACGGGCGCTTCCGGGGAAATACGCGTCACGTCACCCCAAACGAATTCATCCAGCATCACGTCGCCGAGGATCGCAATTTTGCGATCGGGCATCGCATTAACAATTTCCTCAGCGCGTTGTTTGCTTAGTTGGGGCATGAGCTTTCGCGGGGAGTTGGGATCTCGCTTGCAGTAATTATCACGGCTGGCAATAAACCGCAAAGAAACGGCTGCGTTTTTGGTGCACGGGTGGCTCGCCACCAAAGTTTTACCGGGACCGCGGACGTCTCGTCCGCAACGCGCCGCCAGGCGCGAAGTCCTTGATTCGCTCCCAATTTCTATTCGCGCTTCGCGCTCATTGCGGGCGGGACGCCCGCGGTCCCGAGTCGTGTTGTTGCCAGTATTCGGTCAACACTAGCAATCACGCGTTCCACCGGCACGCGCTTTATGCATTCGGGCGCGTCAAACTTTTCGCAGAAGTAGCCATGACACGGCTGACAGTCCAACTCCTCATAAACAACTTCAGACGGAGCAGTTGACCATGGACTCCAGTGAGCGCGGTTCGACGAACCAAATACCACTACTGTCGGAGCCGCAACCGCGGCCGCGATGTGCGCGATGCCGCTGTCGTTGCCGACGAACAATCGCGCTCGCGACAGCAAAGCTGTTACCTGCGGTATAGATAAATCCGTCAGCGCGTGAACTGATCCCGACGTTGTCTTCTGGATCAGATCGACCAGGGCTGCTTCCGCAGGCGTAGTCACGACGATTACCGGAAGTCCTCTTTGTAAAACTACTTCTGCCACGCGGGCGAAATTCTCTGCCGCCCATTGTTTGGTTTCAAACGCTGCGGCGGGATGGAGGACGGCAAACTGAGCATCAGCAAGACCGATCGCGCGTAGACGCTCGCCCACCGCGCGTGCAGCCGCTTCTGTCACCGATAGTTTTGTCGGTGGCCGATCAGTGACCGGTACACCGGTCCAACCCACCATCGCCAGTTGTTGTTCTACGGAATGAGTAGTCTCGCGATTCCACAACAACAGGGGAGACGGCGCAATGTGATTGTGCAGTCGCGCATACTGATAAGTCGCAAAGCCAACGCGATGTGGAGCTCCGGTGGCGCGCGTCAAAAGTGTTGACGTGCTTCCTCCGTGCAGATTGAAGACGACGTCGTAGTGTTTTGCGCGTAACTCGCGTGCCACGCGTGCGCGGGATCGAGTGCTGTTTCGTTCGATCGTGATTACGTTATCGACGCTCGCGAATCCGTCGAGCACGGGCGCGACCCAGTCTTCCAAAAGAATGTCGATTGTCGCGTGAGGCAGGAAACGCTTAAGGGCAAAGAGAGCAGGGGTCGACAAGACAGTGTCGCCAATCGACCGCAGGCGAATAACAAGAACCCGATTTACTTTTTGCCACTCCCAAAGTGCTGGTCCAAGTGGTTGCGGTGAATCCTCACCGCGCAAACTGTGCATTGCCAGGTCGCGTAGTTGCGGTGACGATTCGACTATGTCGCGTAACCTGTTCAATCTTGCTGCGGCTGTTCGCCTTCTTCAATCGTCGCCTCATCGACCAGCATCACCGGGATGTCGTCGCGAATGGGATAGAGCCGGTGACACTGCACGCATTTCAACCCGCTGCCATCTGGTTTCAATTCAACTTTTGCCTTGCAGGCGGGGCAGGCAAGAATTTCCAATAAGTCCTGGCTAATTGCCATCGGTTGAACCTTTCAAATCCTTTGTCAGAGACTGTAGGAAAAGTCTTGAGAAGAACCAAGCTTAACACAGCCAACCGAGCACGTAGCAGGCGCGGAAGTTAGCTAGTAACGAGCAGTTTTGAAACTTCATGAGTCTTTCTCATTAGCACCGTGCTTTAGCGCGGTGCCAAGTGCACGTGTCGAAAAGGGAAACCGTTTAAACGGTTTCTCGTTTTCAGTCTAGACTGTCTCACCGCGTGAAGCGCGGTGCTAATAAGACGTAAGACCGCGAAATTGCACCAGCCCCCGGGACAGCTATCTTTCTTGCAATACGTGGGTACAATCGCCAACATATTTACGAATTGGAACTTAAGACGGGCGGCCATTCGTTAACAGGTAGAGGTCACGGAATGTATTGTCCCCGGTGTGCAGCTCAGAATCTCGACGACGCGAAGTATTGCCGCGCGTGCGGCACTGGTCTGGAGTCAATTGCATTGGCGCTGTCCGGTGGCGTTCAACCGCCGACTAGTTGGCAGGAACAACGAAAAGAGGCAGTCGCGAGCATCATTAAAGGGTCCGGCCTACTTGGGTTATCGCTCTTGATAGGTGTCGCAATGGGACTCTTAAGTAACTTGAACGATTGGATTTTTGTCTGGATGGTCTTTGCCGGTTGGATGGCGGTTTGGGGTGTCTTAGCGCTAAGCGGCGGGGTCACAAAGATGCTGAATTCCAGATTTGAGCAGCGGCAGGCTGAAGGCTCGCAGCTGCCACCGTTTTCGGCCAACGAGGCACACCAACTTAAAACGGGAGAAGTGATGGGACAACCATTGATTGCTCCGCGAAGTGTGACGGAACAAACGACTCGATCGTTGAATGAAGTCCCCCGCGAAGTTGAAACAAAGTAGTCTCGCCCGATTCACATTAATCGACCTTAACGATGTCACTCGAATTCGCAGTTCAGTATCCATGCACGCTGCGCGCGCGTTATTCAGAAAGACACCTCCGCGAGTGGGGACGGCTAGGCAATTTGCACACGCGGTTAACAACAGGTGACGCGAGCGCCCCTTCGGCGGACAAGCTTGCGTGGGTAGAAAACGCTCGCGACGAAGTTGAGTCAATGCAAACCGAAACCTCAGTTTGCTTGACGTGTCCAGCGTGTCTGACGGAAACCGCGGCAGGCGAGGGCGAGTCGGTTGGTTGTCTCGGACGGGTTACCTATCCGATCGAGGCGCAGTTTGAAAAGTTTCTGGCTGACCGCGTGCAGCTCGCGCTCGATACAATCGACCAGCATGACCAGCCGCGATTGCTGCGCATACTCGTTGATCCGGAGTCGCCCTTTGACGGTGAAGCCACCAAGGAGTTGCGCAGAGTTACTACTCCGGATGGATTGCGGTTCTTTGAGTTGCGCATTCCGATACGCTTGTCACGCGAGGCAGTGCGCCTGACAACTGACAATGTTTTTGATCTACTGGCCGGCTTTCGTTCGGACGACAGCGAACAAACCAGCTACGTGCGGGAGTTGCCGCTCGAGGCGACCGCAGATTATTACGACTTCCTCGATTTGATTTTGCGAAACGACCTTAGCCAGTCAGAAGTTAACCGTCTGGTGACGCGGGGCCGAAACTATTCCCAGTTTGTGCGTTTGTTGATTGCTATCGAGCGGGCCGAAGCCTTGAACACCCGTGTCCTGCTCGACTGATGGGGACTGAAGAGTTCAGTTTGCCATTGGCAATCGTTCCGCCATCTCCCCTCCCCGCGAGCGGGGAGGGGTCGGGGGTGGGGTTGCGCGGGCTTCCTACCTCTCCCCAACCCCTCTCCGTTGGCGGAGAGGGCGACAATACCGGACACCGGGATAATCCGTTGGATCCAACCCAATTAACATTGATTTAAACTCAAGTTCATTCGGCCTTAAGACGAGGCCTTCATTCTTCGACTGCCAACTGCTACCAAAAGCCTTCTTCACGTAAAGGACGGCCAGACAATGTCAACCAAAACATTTTCACGAATTACGCAGGCTTTGCTGCTTGTGTTGGTCACGGTGTGCGCAGTTACTGGCGCTCGCGCTCAAGTCGCACAACTAAACTCAGGCGATACGATCAACCCGGCGCCGGCCACCGAAGCAGCACCATCGCTGGCGAACAAGAAACCGTCAACGACTGAAGAAAAGTTGTATGCGCTTGAGCGGTTGATGGAACAGCAGAGTCAAAGGCTGGACCAACTGCAACAGACCGTCACGGAGCAACAGGCGACGATTCGTTTGCTGACCAGCAGATTATCGCCCGCATCAGCTACTGCAGATCCGTCAGTTGCTGCGAACGGCCCAGCTCTCATTCAGGCCGACGCCAAGCCGCAAACTCCGTCGATTGAAGATCGTGTGAAGAAAATAGAAGGGCGTGTATCGGAGATGGGATCGATCAAGTTTAGTGGCGACCTGCGCCTGCGTTCAGAGTCTTTCTTTGGGTTAACGAACAGTTTGTCCAGTGGCGCAAACCCCGCGGTGTTGGGCAACGAGTTGAGTCCGCGTCATCGGATGCGAATTCGCGCGCGGCTGGCAATGCGCGGCACGATAAGCGATGAGTTTGAATGGGGGATGCGAATTGCGAGCGGCAGTTTTGCCGACAACATCTCGACGAATCAAACTATCACCGACTTTTTCAATCGCAAGCCGTTTGGTCTGGACCAGGCATTCGTGACTTACAAACCTAAAAAGGCGCCTGGACTTCGATTGCAAGGCGGGAAATTTGAGCCACCCTGGACCTCAACCGAACTCACCATCGACAGCGATTTGATGGTCGAGGGCTTTAACGAAATGTACCAGCGGACTTTCAAGAAGTCCGCCCTCAAAGAACTCACATTTGTTGCCTGGCAGTCGCCCTTCCTCGAGCGCAATTCAGCGTTTGTCCGCAATGCCGATGGGACTGTGAACATCGATCAGTCGCGGCGTGGCGGTCGCGATCTGGCGCTTTTCGGAGGACAATTCCGCGCTCGCTTTGAGCCGAATCCGAAAGTGGCGCTTACCCTCTCAGTTGCCGATCTCTTTTTCTCCGGCACGCAGTTCATTTCGCCGGTGCAGGTTTTTGGCAGCCAGTTGCAGCTTCCACTTACTTTCACCTTGCCGGGCGGTGGAACTGTTACAACGCAAGTTTCCATTCCGCGCGATTTGCTTGTCGCTGGCAACGCCAACCTGGGCCTGACCAACGCCAGCAATAACGCAACGAACCGCGACGGCCGATTGTCATCCGGCTTCAATCTTGTCGACACGATTGCCAGGTTGGACCTCAAACACAGCAAGCGCTTCCCCGTGTCGGTAATTCTTGACTTCGTTACCAATACGCAAACACACGACGTGGTTACCGCTGGACCCGGCGGGGCTGACTTGATCGTGCCAAACAACGAGAACAACGGTTTCTGGGGCGAGGTCCAGGTGGGTCAAACCCGATCCAAGGGTGACATGCAGTTTGGTTACACGTTTATGCGAATCGAGAAAGACGCAGTGTTGACGCCGTTCAACATGTCTGACATCACGACGCAATCAGACATGCGCGGACATCGCTTGAATTTTTCTTATGCTGCCGATCCGCGTGTCGTGTTTACGGTAACGGGGATCGTGACGGAGCGTCCTACCGGTTTGCTTGGTCCATTTGTGCCAACCCCGTCGGGTTCACTAAACCGGCCAACGACCCGATTGCAATTTGATACGGTTTTCAGATTTTAGTTCAGTCGTTTGCGGCGGCCCTGGTCAACCGACCGCCGCAGCTGATCCGCGGCAGCTTCAACTTGGATTGCGCTTAAGTTTTTAACGAGAACCTCGTTATTTAACGGCGAAGGTTAATGACGCCCACTCCGATTCGTAGTTGAGTTTTGGGTCGGTCAGCGGCGTCATGTGGATGAACTTTACGTACCATTTACCTGCTGCTCGAAGTTCGATTTGAGCAATTCCACTCGCGTCCGTGCGCGCCGATAAAGTCTCCGTCTTGCCGCCACTTGTCTCCCAGCCCGCCATCACATACTGATTACTAATCGGTTTGCCACGGTGAGTACAAAGCACATGCAACGTGTCGCCGGCTTTCAACGAATATGGGTTTTGCCGGGGAATGATCTCGACCGGGTAGCCCAGCGAATGCTTGTACTCATCTGAGAGACGATCGCCAACCTGGAAAATCGCGCGCACGTGTTTTGAATAGCGCTCGCGCACATCTTTTCCCAACTCGTTATTCCTGCGGCGCTGTTCGAGAGTGTCAGGCAAACCGTCGTGGTCCAGGTAATCGTTGAAGTCAGCAGCCTTCAGTTCGATCTCGCGCGGTTTGGTTGAGATGGCCGCGACGTAAGTGCCGGCTTTACCAGTTTTAAACTCTATGACGGAAGTCTTGTCTTCGATTCGCCACGAAAGAGCGTCAGCGGCGGAATCGGGGAGACTGGGTACCCGCAAACTCAGATGGGCCAACCGCTCGCGCGGCACCGCACCATCGCTGCTTTGGAAACTACCATTGAGCACGCGCACTGTGACCGCGGAATTTGGCCTTAAAAAATAATCGTCTAACTTGAGAAACAGATCGTGGGCATAGGCTGACGCCAGGATAATGAAAGCCAACCCAACGATCATGAATAAGCGATTGATGCGTGCCATCTTAGTCTCCAGCTGGCCGTTTATTGTTTTTGGTAAGCAGCAGTATACGACGATGCATTCCAACGCTTACACAATTCCATCACCCGCAATCGTCGACGATTTCCGAGTAACCAGCTTTGTTCTAAAATAAAAGGAAGTGAGTTCTAACCGGCCAGACGGTGAATCATTAGCACCAGCCAGTAACTCAAGGCTGCGATCGTTGCCGCCGCCGGTATGGTAAGAATCCAGGCCCAAACAATACGCCCCGCCACGCCCCACTTCACCGCCGACATGCGTCGCGTAGATCCGACACCAACAATCGCGCCGGTGATCGTGTGAGTAGTTGAAACCGGCGTTCCTGTCAAAGTCACATAAGCAAGAGTTAGAGCCGCGCCGGTCTCTGCGCAAAAACCGCCGACGGGTTTTAGTTTGGTTATCTTCGAGCCCATCGTGTGCACGATTCGCCAGCCGCCGGACAATGTGCCCAGCGCTATCGCTGCGTGAGCTGACAAGACCACCCACAGTGGTATTGGCGGAAGCGAACCGTTTGGCCCATACGAAAGACCGGCTATTCCGCCGGCTGTGAGCACCGCGGTGATGATGCCCATAGTTTTTTGAGCATCGTTGCCGCCGTGTCCGAGAGAAAAAGCGGCCGCCGAGAAAAGCTGTCCTTTACGAAAGATACTATCCACTCGTTTGGGCGTCGATCGACGGAAGATCCAATGGACCAGCACCATCAACGTGAAACCCAGCACCATTCCGACGAGTGGCGACAGCACGATGAACTTAATGGTGCGCAGCCAGACCTCAGTCTTAAGTAATCCCTGGAAACCGCCATAGGCTGCGATGCCCGCGCCTGCATATCCACCCAGCAAGGCGTGTGAGCTCGAAGTCGGCAGGCCGAGATACCAGGTTATGAGGTTCCAGAGTATGGCTCCCATCAGCGCGGCCAGCAGCACGTAAAGACGCAGGTCTGCTGAGATGAGATCCAGCCGCACACCGTCGCCAATGGCCTTCGCCACGCGAGTGCCGAACACAGCAAACGCGATGAAGTTAAAAAATGCCGCCCACAGTACGGCCATTCCCGGCGACAACACGCGCGTGGAAACCACGGTGGCGATAGAATTCGCTGCGTCGTGAAAGCCGTTGATGTAATCAAAAATGAGGGCGAAGGCGATGAGTAGAAGGACGAACGCGAAGGTGGCTGTCATACGAAGTTAATAAGTACTGAGTCCTGAGTGCTGAGTCCTGAGCCCAGAGTTTTCAAACCGCCACTGCGACTACCGCGTACAACTGACAACTGACAACTGACAACTGACAACTAACAACTGCTAGGTGTGCTTGATGATTACGCTTTCGATGATGTTCGCCACGTTCTCGCAGCGATCGATTGCTGCTTCGAGTTTCTCGTAAACGTCTTTCCATTTCAGGACGGTCAATGGGTCCTGTTCATCCCTGAACAGTTCCGCGATTGCCGCGTGGTAAATGTCGTCGCCGTCGTTTTCCAGCCGGTGGATCTCAACCAGCCGTTGCGTAACGTTTTTCGGCTTCTGCAACGTAGCGACGATCTCGCGTAACTGGTCAGCCATCTTCGCGATAACGTCAGCCAGGTCGTGCGCGTAATCTTTAATTTCACGAACGTCAAAAATGATGATGGCGGTGGCGGCGTCATCAATAAGATCGACGATGTCATCGAGCGCGCTCGACATCAGGTAGATGTCTTCACGATCAAACGGCGTAATGAACGACTTGTTAAGACGGGTCGAGATGTTGTGGGTTAATTCGTCGCAAGCGTGTTCCAGGCGCTTAATACGTTTTGCATATTCGGGGTAATCGTGGTTCTTGTCCGCCAGCATCTCCTTCAGCTCGCGCGCGGCGTCAGCGATGTACATCGTCATCTGGAGAAACAGGTCAAAGTACTGTTCCTCTTTTGGAAGAAAGTTAAGTATGCCCATTTAGAGATTCGACCCCGTTGTTGAATGGCTTGGCTAAAAGACGCCGCAATATAGCGCAGCCGGCGACCTAAAGTCTATGTTAACGCCGCCTGAATGTGATGTGAACTCAGGCTGTTTATCGAAGGAAATACGAAGGATCAGTCGCTTGACTGTCAGCCGATCGCCAAACTGCGCAGGATGTCGACTACGCGTTCCTCGATGGAATCACGGACATTTTGGAACGCATCGGGGGGAAGGTTTTTCGGATCCGGTATGTCCCACTCGGCGCGTTGTTTCGCGCGCACAAACGGGCATTCATCACCGCAGCCCATCGTCGCCACAAAGTCGAATTCCAAATCGGGAAGGTCTTCCAGCGACTTTGACGTATGTGTCGTCAGGTCATAACCAAGTTCAGCCATCGCTGCAACCGCTTTTGGATTCAGTTGTCCGGACGGCCGAGAGCCGGCACTGTAGGCTTCAACATTTTCGCCGCCGTGTATACGCGCGAAAGCCTCAGCCATCTGGCTGCGATTCGAATTCTCAACACAAACGAATAAGAGTTTCTTTCTGGTCATGTCGTTAACAACAGTTAGTGGCGCCGTTATTAGTGCAACAACCACTGGCTTGACTACATCGGCACAAGGGAACAGCTAAACCCATACCAATCACCGGTGCTATCAAATAGATCCACAGGTTCTCCACTTGTAATGAAACTAGTGCGGGTGCCAATGAGCGTGCCGGGTTCATTGACGCTCCGGAAATTGGACCGGCAAACAGCGCCTCCAATGCGATCATTGCGCCGACGGCAATGCCCGCAATCATTCCTTTTTCCTTCGCGCCTGTGGAGACACTGAGAATTACAAGCATCAGCAGGGCTGAAAGAATAATCTCCAAAATAAATGATTGAACGGTCGAGCCTGTCGGCCGTGTAGCGCCGAGTGTCGCGTGCGGCCCGAACAATAAACGTATCGCAAGGCTTGCGAGGATTGCTCCTGACAATTGGCTGGTGATGTATGGCAGAACCGGTTTCGCCTTCAGGCGGCGGGCCAGGAAAAAACCCACCGTTACCGCCGGGTTCAAGTGAGCTCCAGAGACATCACCAACGGCATAAATCATCGCCATCACAATCAGCCCAAAAGTTAAAGAGATGCCCACATGACTAATGGCGCCGCCGGCGATGTCATTGATGACGATTGCTCCGGTTCCCGCGAAGACCAACGCAAAAGTTCCGAAACACTCTGCAAGGTATTTGTTCATGCGGCGGAGTATACGTCAGCACGTCGTATCGCGGCTTAACGAAGATTTAAGTTTTGAGTAATTGCGAGTTAGCACGCGAGAGTAATACTGCCAGGCAGGTATTCGTAAGTGGTCAACGCATCCGAGCGAGCAGGGTTCCGGCGCTGTGAGGACTAACGGGGGAGTTGCTCCGCAAACGCCACGAAAACTGTTAACCGCCAACGAGTATTCCCGCCTAACTGCTCATGCTCGACTGTCTTCTCCAGGCGAGCCACTGAGACGAACGCTTGGAACGAAAAAGTCCTCGACGGTAGGCCTGCCCGTCGAGGACTTTGCTTTTAACCACGTATCGAAACTTTACTGATTCGCCCGTCGTGAACCTACGTGCACTCTAACCACTCAACCATGAAACCACTCAACCATGAAATCTCACAGGTAAGGAAGGAGGCATGCCCCCGCCTCCTGTTCAGGTGCTGGCTCAAACATTTTCTGCATCTTCTGCCAATAGATACTCAGCAAGAGCGGGGGCATGCCCCCTTCCCAACCTGAGAGACTTTCAAAACATGAAAGCTGCTTTCATGATGAATGCCTGCTTACCACCCACGCACTATAGGTCCCGGGCAACCACGACTCGTTACCGATCGCTTACAAACTCGCCGGCATTGGACCGTTTCAGAGTGCGTAGCCGCGTTGCGAGCATCGCATAAAAACACTTCAAGCATAGGCCATACGCGTCCTTGCTCGCCTGCTCGCGAATACTTCCACCGCATGAGATACAAACCACCTTGTACTCAGGTCTGAGTTTCTTAGAACTAATCATTGTTATTACCCTGCCTCACTTATTCCCTTGAATTCTACGCCTGACGTGTTACGGCAACGTGGCGACGAGATGAACTGATCCTTACAACCGTCGCCTTCGTATAGCTGCCGGTCGAAACCACGAAAGGGAATTCGGGGTAACAATCATTTAAGTCCTCATTCACAGCGTCTTAACCTCGCTAACTCAAAGTCTGTTCGTACCTGAACCCAAGCGCTGACGACAGCGTCATGAATCAGACGCAGGTCTACGACTCAGAACCTTCAAGTTTCTTTAGGAGTATCTCGATGGTCCATTACTTTTCCCGGCAGCTTAAGCGCGCGCGTAATGCTTTGTTTACGGCGCTTTTCGTCATTGTTTTTTCATTTTCTGCTTTGGCCCAATCAGGCACGGGCACCCTGACGGGCGTCGTGCGCGACTCCAACGGGGCAAACCTTCCCGGCGTGTCTGTATCGCTTAGGAATCTGGCCACTGGAGCAACCAGAACTGTGACATCAAATGAAGACGGTTACTGGAGCGCTCCATCGCTGTCCGTCGGCGCCTACCAGGTTATGTATGAATTAACGGGATTCAAGAAGCTCGTGCGCGACCATATTGACGTGGAAGCAGCGGTTCCGCGTTCGCTCGACGATCGTCTGGAAGTCGGTATCGTTGACGCAACGATTACAATCACCGAAGGCGCGGCATTAATTACGCCCGACAGTTCAGCTGTAGCGCGACAGCTCTCGGCCGATCAGCTCGTCACAGTCCCGACATCTACGCGGAGCTTCACACAACTTTTGTCCGCAGAAGCGGGAGTCAGCACGGATCTCTCGCCCGTACTGACGAACAGCAACGGCAATCAATCGCCGTCAGTTAACGGCACGCGCACCACCAGCACCAGCCTTTCCTTTAACGGTGTAGATGCGACGAACATTACGTCGAACGAAGGTTCACTAAACAACAACATCGCTCCGGCTCCCGAGACACTCTCCGAAGTCAAACTTCAGACCAGCCTTTACGACGCATCAACAGGAAGGTCGGGCGGTGGAAACTTTCAGCTGGTCACTAAGACTGGTGGCAATCAGTTTCACGGGTCGGCTTACTACTATTTGCAAAATGAAAAATTCAACGCCAACGATTTCTTTTTCAACAAAGACGGCATAGAACGACCAAAGGCTCGTCGTAATGAAGGCGGGTTTACGATCGGTGGGCCACTAATCAAGGAGCGAGTATTTTTCTTTGGTGGATATCAGCACACGTCCGCGAACACCGGCTTTGTTCCTACGGCCAACAGCGTGACGGTTTTGCCTCGCGCGTTGCAGCTCATAAGCGGTGAACGCACTAAACAGAATTTGTTTGACGCGTTCCGGGCGTTGAATCCGGGAATTGTCGCCTCGATTCCTAACGCAGCGGCAATTTCGGATGTTGCGGTGCGGTTACTCAATGTAATGAATCCAGCAACCGGTGATTTCATGATTCCGGCCCCACGACCTGGGGAGCAAACATCGGCTCGGACACCAACGTTGCCGGTAACGTTGGGGGCAATCCGTTCATCAGACAGCGAAATGTCTTTCCCGCGGAGTTCAAGCAGGACCAGTTCACGCTGCGAATCGACAGCCAGATCAGCAGGAAAAACAATCTCAGTGGTACGTTTTTCCTGGCAAACTTTCCCGGCCTCGATCCGTTTCCCGATCCGAGCAGTCTGGCGTCTCCGGTGACGCTGAAACGCTCCGATCGAAACCGCACACTCGCAATATCAGACCAGCACATCTTCGGTCCGTCGTTAATTAACGAAGCGCGATTCGGCTACTTCTCTTTGAATAACACACGAATCCTGGACGATGAGTTTCTCGCGATTACGAATGCGTCTGTTGGAATTCCTAATCCTGCAGTCGCGTTTGATTCCGGACCGGGCACGCTCAGGTTGGGACACTTTGTCGGCAGACCCGGAACCATTCTCGAGCGGTTTTCTTTTGGCGGCCCAAATGACACGTTTAATCGACGCGAGCAGACGACCTACAGCTTCGCCGACAACGTCACCTACATCCGTGGCAACCACACGTTCCGGATGGGCGCTGAATTCAAGCGACACCGGTACGACACTGCGCTTCCGGAAGAGCAGGCTACTGAGTTTGAGAAGTACGACAACTTCACGCAGTTTTTGCGTGGCGTGGCGACCGAGGCAGACACGCAGTTCGGTGTTACCGAAAAGAGTTTTCAATTCCGCGACTTGAGCGGATTCATATCCGATGATTGGAAGGTAAACCGGAAGCTGTCTCTAAACCTGGGTGTTCGTTACGAATGGTTTGGTTGGCCTGAAGAGGCACAGGGACGCATCGGAAATTTCGATCCCGCACTGGTTACGAACTTCAACAACCCTCTGAGTGGTTTCATCGTTCCTTCCAATGTTCAGCCAACGGGATTCGCAGCGATCGATACTGCAATCAACGCGACGGCGCGAACGGCGACGAAACACACGTTGAACGGCCAGGATCTGAATAACATCGCACCACGGATTGGTTTTGCTTTTTCGCCGCTCGACAATAGTCGCCTGGTCATTCGTGGCGGCTATGGCGTCTTCTTTGATCGCCCGTCGGCTGCGTTCATTAACACAGTCTTCAGTAACTACCCGTTTCTGCGTGAGGCGGAGGTTACCTTTCCGGGAAGCAACGTGCCCATCGCGTCCGCCTTTTCCCGGCAGGATCCAAACTTCCCATTCAATCAATACCTTCCGAACCGGTTAATTCGCAGTGCGGGCGCTAACGGAACTTACACGCTGAGAGACGGCACAAACGTCACATCCGGAGCGGACGGCACTGTTAATCCGATCGATCCGCTCACGGGGCAACCAATACGGGGAAACATCGCGGAGACTTTCGAGTTTCGAGCAGTCGACCGTAATCTGCGAACGCCATACGTTCAGCACTGGAACCTGGGTTTTCAGTATGAAGTGACCAGGAATCTTCTGTTTGAAACGAGGTATGTCGGAACGAAGGGAACCAAACTTTTGCAGGCTGTGTCGTTTGCGCAGGGTGCAGACCTGAATGATCCCAACGCGCCCGATTACATATTTGAGCGTTTCAACCAGGCATACGTCGCGGCGGGCAGTCCGAATGGTCCACTTAACGCCGGCTCGACGGCGCGCCAACGCGGTCTGGGACGCGCGTTCGGATTTCCAAACTCAGCGCTCGGCGGAATCATCGACAATAACCTGGCAAACGCATCGGGCGCTGTCATAAGCTTCGAAGCGCGCTCGCCTTACCTTGGGTTTGATGTACCCGAAGCCATCATGCTCACTA
The DNA here is from genome assembly GCA_963730985.1 of Pyrinomonadaceae bacterium. Lineage (GTDB taxonomy): Bacteria > Acidobacteriota > Blastocatellia > Pyrinomonadales > Pyrinomonadaceae > PSRF01. The sequence goes on along the minus strand of CAVSTX010000001.1, from coordinate 424,945 downwards.
ATTCAGCAGCGTCGATCTATCATTCCGCGCAGTTTAGCTTGACGCAGCGTTTGACGAAGGGCCTGCAGTTTAACGCGGCTTACACGTTCTCGAAATCGATCGACAACAGTTCCGCGGATCCGGGCAGCACAGCGGGCGGTGGAAAACCGGACCTGCCCAATGTCGGCTTCACCGCGCAAGGCAATGCCTTTGACACCCGGTCTAACCGCGCTGTGTCCGATTTCGATCGGCCTCACAGGTTCAGCATGAGTTTTGTTTATGAAATTCCGAGCGGTGGGTCGAATTCGCGGTTCCTCTCGGGATGGCAAGTTTCCGGCTTTGCTCAGGCACAATCAGGTTTGCCCTACTCGATTTTTGCAGCCGAGGTGACGGCCGCGACTGCTGCGCAATACAACAATCTACGGTTAGGTTCCGGAGGTCTTTACCGGTTGGCGTTTGGCCGCCCGAGTCTCTGCGGAACGCTGGACCAGTTGGGCCAATCCGGCAGCGATCCTACGGAACAGGCGTTTGACCCCTCGGTCCTTTGTTCGCCGCTAAGTCTGGCCGGCGGGTATCCAAACAATCGTGGCTTTGGCAATCTTGGCAGGAATACCTTGCGTGGATTGATGCAGAAACGGTTCGACATTGGACTATCAAAGCGCACCCAAATCGCCGAAGATGTGAATCTCGAATTTCGCTGGGACGTCTTCAACGTACTGAACAATGTGAACTTTGCGACTCCCAACAATGTAATCGGGGACGCTGCCACGGATTTCGGTAAAATTACTGATACGGTGGGTGGTCCGCGAGTCATGCAGTTTGGACTGAAATTGAAGTTTTGAAATGAGAGAAGATTCCCTTCAGTCCTCGCCACAGACGTCGTCACCTGGATTCAGCTCGCGCGAGCAGGGGGATGATGTGTACGACGACGGGTACCTGCGCGTCGAACACAATTCTTACTACGTCGCATGCGGCGGCCACTCTCTGAAGTTGCCGCGGACAGAGTTTTTGATCTTTTCACGCCTGGTGAGGACCGCAGGCCGGATTGTGACTGCGGCGGACCTTTGGGAATACGCCTGGGGACGCAACAAACCTCTTAACTCAGAAAGCCTGCATGTCTACCTTTACCGTCTGAGAATGAAACTCTCACCTTACAATCTACAGATAGAAACAATGGTGAATGTCGGCTACAGATTGATCGCGTAGAGAGCGGGCGCAAGCGTTTTGTGGGCATTCTGCCGGTGCTGCCTATTAGGAAGCATGAGCGAGACGCTCATGCCACGGATCGCTCACTTGTTTGGGTCAATCAACGCCTTCAGCACTTCTCCTGAAGCTACCGCAGCAAGTGCCTCATTAGCCTGACTCAACCCGAAGCGAGAAAGATTCTGTTGCAGCCTGGACCACGGCGACTGTGCGTCAGCGAAGTTGATGATCTGCGCAGCGCGATAGAAATGAGAGAAGTCGGAACCCCAACACCCTCGCACGTCGAGATGTTTGCGGTTTAGATCGTGGTGTGGATTGAAAGCAGTGCCGGATGAAACGGGACCGTGATCGGTGTATTGACCCACCACTACCACGCGGCCCGCATCACGTGTAAAGCGCATCGCCTGTACCACGGCATCCGGCGCGCCGGTCGCTTCAATTGTTACATCTGCTCCGCGCACCGACGTTTGATCCTGTATCCACTCGAGTCGTTCCTCTTCCGAGTGTTCCTCAAAGTTAAGCACCGCCTCAGCGCCCGCAGACAGCGCAGCCTCCAGACGATGTTGCGGCGCGCCAATGCATAAGACGCGCAATGCGCCGCGCATTTTCGCGAGAATGATCGCGTTCAGACCGACGGGACCCGAGCCGAGCACGAGCACGGTATCTCCGATCGCGACATCAGCGCGCTCTACTGCGTGAAGCGCCGTCGGTAACGCGCAACCGCCGCACATGAAAAGTTCGGGATCGGCATCAAGTCGAATGCAACGCGTGCCCGGTTTTAAATACAGTTGCTCGGCCCATCCTCCAGACAGTCCATCCTCTGCACCATATGTAATTCCGTAAACTTTACGTTGCGGACAACGAGTAGTTGCCTTGGCGACGAGGCAATACCAGCAGGCATTGCACGTTCGATGCACATCGAGGAATGTGACACGATCGCCCTCGCGAAACGCGCGGCCTTCAATATCAAACACGTCGCCGCGAATCTTCTCGAGCGTTCCCACGGAAACATGTCCGGGGATCAACGGGTAAGGAACGTTATCCAGTAGCCCGCGTTGAAGATAAACATCGGTGCCGCACACTTCGGACAGCTCGACACGCAAAAGAGCGGAGTTAGGCTCAAGTTCGGGCGCGGGATATTCGCGAATCTCAACTGCTTTGTTTGGTGCGGGGATGACGGCGGCTAGGGGCATAGTCAGTGGCTCAACGCGGAGGGTTAGAGAGTCCACTCCAAAGTCCAAGGTCCAAGGTCGAAAGTCCAATGGAGCGGGATACGTTTTGAAATAAGCCGCACGGCAGCCGAGATTGTCTTAGCGCCGAAGGCGCGGACTGTGACAGCCTGGGCCAACGGCCCAGGAACCAACATCCATGAGATCTTTGGAGAGCGCTGAAGGCGCGGTATAAACGAAGATATACCCCATGTCGCGCTTTCAGCGCTAATGGTCTTGTGGCTATTGCTTTTCCTGGGCCGTTGGCCCAGGCATTTACATCTCGCGCCTTCGGCGCTCAAAGACCCGCCGTTTACGTTTGGTCCAACATCGTCGCCAGTCGCTCTACTTCGTTTGCAAACCTTGGCGACTGGCAGGCGTCGACAAGTTTTGTGTAACGACTGAGGTGGTCGGCGGCTTCCGCGCGTTTGGCCGCGGCTTTATCGGCTTCACCCTTAAGCGTCGCCTGCTTGCTCGACGCCAACAAGACGTCGATGTAAAGCGGTCCCAGCCAAAGCCGGCTAACGCGCGAAGCTGTGTCAGCTACAACTGCTAACGCGTCTCCGCAAACTCGTTCCGCCTCCTCCAGTTCACCACGGCGCCAATGCACGTGGGCCACGCAACGACGAGATTCAAATCGAGAATAGAGTAAACCGAATGACTCAGCTGTCTCGAAATTCTCTCTCGCTAACCGCAAGGCATGATCCAGTAAGTCCTGACTCGACAGCTCATTTGTCCGGATCGAAGCGCCGGACGATGTAACGCGTTGGCCGGCAACTGACGGATTGGTTGTACGCGAGGGCGCGCTGGAAGTGTTGGTGCTCCCGTTATCGCCCAGCGCACTCAAGGAAGGCACTGTCAAATTCGTTGCTCGTGCCGGCGTATTTCCGGTTGCCCTGTCGGCAAGCAGCGTTGCCAGTGCGCCCTTCATCAATGACATTACTCGCAGCTCGCCGATCGCCTCCGCGAGTTTGATTCCGTCCGTATACTCCGCCTCAGCCTCATCGTCGAGGCCGAGCATCCTGTAATTCTGGCCAGCCACCAGGTGTGCCCACGTGCGGCGTTCACGCGAGTGAAGTTTGTCGGCCAACTCAAACTCCCTCGCGGCGTAGCGCAGTCCGTTTTCATGTTCGCCTTTATGAACGGCGTTCTCGCCGCGAAACTCGTTGCCAATCGCCTGAGCAAACAAGGTGTTGTGAGCCTCGCCAAATTCAATCGCGCGCTGCGCCCAGCGATCCGCGTCATCAAACAGGCCCCAATGCTGGTAGGCGCCGGCGGAGTAGGCATAAACGTGTGAAATGACTGTGGCGGCAAGCGTGCTGATTGTCTTAGCTGCGGCCGTGGGAGCAACGAGATCCGCGGCGCGTTCCAGCAACTCAATCGCTTCCTTGTGACGGCCCGCAAGATGATGAAACCGGCCTTCGATTGATAACGCTTGCGCGGTTTCCAACGGATCCTTATCGGGATCAAACACGTTCAGCGCTTCACGCAGGTACTCGAGTCCGCGCTGATCGCCCGTAGCGACGAGTGAGCTGGCCGCTTCGCATTGGAGCCGCGCGCGATCGTGAGGATCTGTCGCCAGTGCGATCGCGTGCACAAAATGTTCGCCGGCAGGAATTAGATCGCCGTGCAGCATGTACGCTTTGCCGATAGCTTCTTCCAACGTCAGTTGTTCGCCTGACAACTCGAGCGCCTGCGCGCAATCAAGGGCCCGACCGTACGCGGCGATCGCGTCGTCAAAGGCGAAAACTCTTTCCGCTTCAGCCGCGGCTTGTTTCGCAAACACGAGCCCACGCTCGTAGTCGCCGGCCTTGATGTAGTGATGGGCCAGTTTTTCTACTGCGCAATGTGACGTGGATCGCCGGCGTTCGAACGCCTCCGCGGCGTGGCGATGCAGGCGACGGCGACGGATCGGATTCAACTCCTCATACAACACTTCGCGAATCTTGTCGTGAGTAAACGTGAACGATTCATTACGATCAGCCGTGATTAGCTGAGCTCCGACCGCTTCGTCCAGCGCATCGAGTAGAGCGTCTTCCTTTTGGTCCGCAGCCGTCGCCAGAAGTTCTTCGAAGCCAAAAGTTTTACCTAACACTGCTGCTGCGCGCAGTACTTCGTTACAGTCTTTGCTGACTCGATCCAGACGGCTGCCAATCGCTTCCTTTACGCTCTGCGGAATGACGAGTTCGTCAACGTCGCAGCGTTTCCATTTTCCACTCTCCCGCCGCACAGAGCCTTTTTCAATTAACGACTTCAGTACCTCTTCGACGAAAAAGGGATTGCCCTCCGTCTCGCGGTGCACCGCTTCACCAAACTCGCTGCTGACTGCCTCACCCAGAAGCGCGCCAAGTTGTGCTGACGTCTCCGCTGAGTCGAAGCGGCGAAGTGTTATGCGAGTAACCAATCGTTCGCGGTTCCAATCGACCAGCGCCTTGGCCAGCGGATGTGCGCGATCAAGCTCAGTCTCCCGGTACGCGCCGGTTATTAACACGCGTTCCGTTTTGAGTTGCCGCAGCAGATGACTCAGGAGCCAGAGCGTACCGCGGTCGGCCCAGTGCAAATCGTCCGCGTAGAAAAGCAATCCTTTTTCGCGCGCGAGGTTGGCAAAAACTTTGGAGACGGCGTCGAAAAAGAGGAGACGTTCTTCCTGCGGCGCCAGTTCAGCGCAATCAGGACAACTGCCGAGCCGCTTTTCGATCTCCGGCGCCAGTTTCGCGATTTGCGGCGCGGCGTCGCCCAGCAAACGACTCAGGGTGGCGTCGTCTTTTTCTTCGCGCACCCACCGGCGGAAAGCCTCGACGAATGGTAGGTAAGGAGTAGTCGCTTCGTACTCATAACAACCGCCTGTCAACACCACCGCGCCATCAAGCGCTGCCTGAACAGTGACCTCGCGCGCGAGCCGGGTTTTTCCCGCGCCCGGTTCACCGCTCAACAACATTGCATGTCCGTGCCCGTCACGCGCGCGCCGCCAGAGGTCTCGCGCTTCCGCCAGTTCAGTCGCACGACCGATGAGATGGCCGCGCGAGAGAGCGTCAAGTATTGCCACAGCATCAGCCTCGCCTCCATCGACGCTTGTTTCTTCCGCTGAAAGTGCGACGCGCAGTGCGACGTCAGTTTCCGCCGCTGATGGGAACCGTTGCGCCGGATCCTTGGCGAGTAAACGCAGAATGACAGCTTCGATCGCCCGTGGCAGGTCTGGCCGCAATACGCGCGGCGGAACTACCGAAGCATGTATGTGTTGCGAAACCACAGCCAGCGGATCGTCGCCTTTGAAAGGCACCCGGCCGGTTGTGAGTTCATAAAGCAATACGCCGAGCGCGTAGAGGTCTGTTCGGGCATCGACGTTCTGGCCCAGCGCCTGCTCCGGCGCCATGTATGCGGCAGTGCCAACGATGACTCCTGCGCGAGAAATACGCGCGGCTGACGACGGCAGGGCCAGACCTAAGTCGGCCAACTTAACGCGTCCGGATTTTCCGCTGCCGGAAAGCAGAATGTTCTCGGGTTTTAGGTCACGATGAATGATGCTGTTCGCATGTGCGTGTTCGAGTGCCGCACAAATCTGAGAGGCAATGTCGACAATGCGTGGGAGTTCGACCGGGCGCTCGCGAGACAAGCTTGGACCAGCAACAAGTTCCATCACGAAAAAGGGAACGCCGTCGGCTTCGCCTACGTCGTGCACGGAAACTATGTGTGGATGATTCAACGCGGCGGCAGCACGCGCCTCACGAATCAGACGTTGGCGGGCTTCCGCCGAAGATGCCGTATCGGGCAACACTTTAACGGCAACTTCGCGCTTCAAGTCGAGATCCATTGCGCGATAAACAATGCCCATACCACCGCGCCCGATCTCAGACTCGAGCCGGTATCGATCGCGAAGCACACTGCCCGGGTGAATGGCGCTCGGGCGGACGTCGCTCATGATCTTCGTGATTTCCAAATCGCGAGACATCACCCTTGAGAATATCACGGTCGCACGGCGGTTCTGGAGGGGAAGGAATTGCAGTGGAGATGCGCTTGTAAAGTCCCCTCCCCGTAAACGGGGCGGGGTTTAGGGGTGGGTTTCGCGCGGCAACCTCTCCCCCCACCCCCTCTCCGCTTGCGGAGAGGGGAGCGCAGTACGGTTGAGTGCTTTGGTGAAAACCTGTTCTGCACGCCAAATTCCGCCTGAGGATTCTGCTTCCGTTGACGATTGATGGCGCACCGCATAGCATTTGCCCGTAATCCACAAAAATTCCGTTCAGGTTGGAGAGTCAATCTCCGGCTTCATTCATTGGAGAGATTAAATGTCGCAAGCAATGTCGAAAACGTATGAAACTTTATTATTTGAACGCCGCGGACGCGTTGGCATCATCACCATCAACCGCCCGGACAAAAGAAACGCGCTGAACATCAAGACACGAGAAGAGGGCGCCGCGTTGTTGGACGAGTTGCGCCAGGATGATTCTGTGGGAGTGGTTGTGATCACCGGCGCCGGCGACAAGGCATTCATCGCCGGAGCTGACATCGCTGAGTTCGCCGGTCGCACTGCAATGATGCAGCGCGACGTGATGACTTCGCGCTCACTCTTTAATGCTATCGACACTTTTCCGAAGCCGATCATCGCGATGGTCAATGGATACTGCCTCGGCGGCGGTTGCGAATTGGCCCTCGCGTGCGACATTCGCATCGCGAGCGAGACAGCGTCGTTTGGCCAGCCCGAAATTAATCTTGGGATTATTCCGGGCGGAGGCGGCACGCAGCGTTTGACGCGACTCGTTGGGGAAGGCAAGGCGATGGAAATGATTCTTACCGGCGATATCATCAATGCCCGGACGGCGTTTGAAATTGGACTCGTGAACCAGGTTGTTCCTGCGGAACAACTCGAGGCGAAGACTCTGGAGATGGCGAATCGCATGGCGGAAAAAAGTCCCATCGCACTAAGCCTCGCGAAGGAAGCTGTGAAGCTGGCCTCAAGATCAACACTTGACGAAGGTTTACGTCGCGAAGTTGATCTCTTCGCATTGTGTTTTTCGACTGAAGATAAAGATGAAGGCGTAAGTGCGTTCCTGGAGAAACGGAAGCCGGAGTTCAAGGGTCGTTAACGTAAGTAATCCGCAGATACGCGGATTGAAACAGCGGAATGAGGACTTATTCGTGTTGATTCGTGCATTTAATAGATCTTCCTGGTGTTCGGGACACTTAACCAACGAAGGCACGAATAGATTGTTTATTTAACCGCGAGGAATAAGAACTGAGAGTACGCCATGCGAATTATCCTCATGATTGTTGGGATTGTCTTAGCCGCGGTGGGCGGCGTAATAGCGTATCGCGCGTTGTTTCTTGAACCCACCGCCGCGGTGGTGATTTCGGAAAGCGGCGTGCGTGAGCTGCCAGACTATTTTCGTGTGAGCGTGGGAATTCTGTTGCTGATTAGTGGCGCTGTGCTTTCGTTCCTTGCAGGAACCAGGAAGAAGTAGGCAGGAGCAGGAGCAGGCGCAGGAGGCAGGAAAGAGGTAGTAGCTAACGACCCAGATGAAAAATGGCAAATGAAAGATGGAAAATGTTTATACGGGATTTTCCATTTCTCATTTTCCATTTCTCATTTGGCCATCCGTGCTCCTGCCTACTGCTTCCTGCCTCCTGCCTCTACTGCTACGCTTTCGGCAGCGACACGCTGCGATTGAGGATTACGCCAAACTCAGTGCCTGACTTCACCTCTGCATCTTGTTCCCTCTCATAAACTCGCGCGCCGGTGCCGAGTCCGCCGCCGATAATTGCGCCAATCCCGGCTCCCTTACCACCACCTGCGATCGCGCCGATGATTGCGCCTGTCGCCGCGCCGCCGCCGATGAATACTGCATCGCGTTTGCGATTGCTGCGACCTTCAACCGTGCCTTCGTTATCAGCGTTCACGTCGTCAGCCTGCAAGCTGCTCAGCGATCCGTTAATCACATGGCTCCGCCCGCTTGGCAGCTGGACCGAATTGAACGCAACCGTGATCGAGCCCGGCGACCGCCGTTGTGCCCGCTTCACTGACGAAACGCGTCCCCAGACTTTGCTGCCGACCGGGACAACAGTAATACCATTGCCGGCATAAACCGGTTCATTGACAGTCGCCGAGAAGCGATCCCCTATGCGGGCCGTCTTCGAATTGAGTTCGGTATCCATGCGAACACGAATGACCGTGTCCGCGGGCACCGTGTAATACACAACTCGTGGCGTGGTGGCTCGAGCGCGAGCTCGAGTGCGACGCCGTTGCGCACTACCAAAAGCAGGAACGGCGCTGACTGCGATCATGGAAACAACCATTAACAGTGCAGCCAGACGTTGTAAAACTTTAGAGTCGAGTCTCATTCTGTAATCCTCCACTGAATACTTTCAAATGCGATCCATTGAGGGAAGATATGGACCGCGCAACAGATAGTTTAGAGGGATGTTTGTTCTTTAATACGCGCTTTTGATGAGGCTGGCAAGTTGTACCAATAGTCGCTTCAGCCTGCAGTGGGCTGAGACATGGCGCCGACCGTGAGCAACGTCACTGAACTCGAAAGTCCGAGGCCGGAAAGTCTACCTGCCATCAGCACGATCATTTCGCCTCGCTGCACCGCGCCGCTTTCGATCAATGCCTTTTCACCTGCTTCCAACATCTCTTCGGTCGTACTGACCTGTGGAACCAGCAGCGACGCAACTCCCCAAATCAACGCCAACTCATTCTGTACGTTCTCTGAATTAGTAAGAGCAACGATTTGTTGGTCGGGTCGCAGCGCAGATAACCGCCGGGCCATCAGTCCGGATTCGGTGAGAACCGCGGTCACCCGCGTCCCCATCTCTTCAGCCGCAAAAACCGCCGCTTCACAAAGCGCGCGACTGACGCGTCCTGAACGCCGCCCCAGCAATTGAGTCGTTCTGTCCGTTGACAGTTCTGCTCCTGTTTCGGCCGACTCGATTATCCGGCACATAGTTTCAACCGCAGGAACAGGATAAAGACCGCTCGCCGTTTCATTGGAAAGCATCACGGCGTCAGTTCCGTCCCAAACAGCATTCGCAACATCCGAAGCCTCCGCGCGAGTGGGCCGTGGGCTACTGACCATCGACTGCAACATCTGCGTTGCAGTAATGACCATTTTGCCCGCGTCAACCGCTTTCTCGATGATGCGCTTCTGATAAACCGGAACGAGCTCGACGCTCGTCTCCACGCCCAGGTCGCCGCGTGCCACCATCACCGCGTCAGCGGTGGCGATAATTTCGTCGAGATGATCGATGGCCTCAGCCTTTTCGATCTTCGCAACGAGGGGGGCGCGGCCGCCGGCTTCCATAATTAATGTCTTCGCGCGTGAACAATCTTCAGCGCGTCGTACAAACGACAAGGCGATGTAGTCAACGTTCTGTGCGACGGCCCACTTCAGATCCTCGATGTCTTTCTCGGTTAGCGAATCAATGGGAAGAGAAACGCCCGGCAAGTTGATTCCTTTACGCTCGCCGAGTACGCCGCCGTTAATCACTCGTAACACGACGTCAGTCTTAGTCTTGCTTTCAACCTCCAATGCGATCGCGCCGTCATCGAGCAAAACACGGCTTCCGGGTTCGACCACACGAGGAAGATCGGGATAATTGGTGGCAACTTCCTGCGGCGTACCTAAAACATCACGCGTAGTGAGGATGAACGTATCGTCCGCTTTCAACGTTACCGGCTGAGCGTCCTTAAGTTGGCGGGTGCGAATCTTTGGACCAGAAAGGTCGACTAACACAGACAACGACCGCTTGAGGGTCTTAGCGGCAGCGCGAGCCCTTCTGATGTCTTCCGTTTGTTCTTCACGCGTACCGTGAGACATATTTATGCGAACACCGTTTGCCCCGGCGCGCAACAAACTTTCGATAACTGACTGGTCTCGCGAGGCTGGTCCCAACGTCGCGAGAATTTTCGCTTTTCTTGGCGGTTTATTTTCTGCCATTTGCTGTCTGCTCTTTGGTTACTGCCAGGGCGGATTCCACAGTCTGTTTCAATTCCGCGCTCTTCGATGAATCGTAGCCGATAATTCTCCTTGCCAATCGGCCCTCGCGGTCAAACACAAAAGTTTGGGGAATAGTCTGATCGTCAGAAAGGAAAACGTCCGTCATCGCCTTATCGGGAAATCCGAGCGGGTAAGTGATACCCAGTTCACTGGCGAATGCCGGCACCTTTACGCGGTCGTCCGCACCACCCACATTCAAGCCGACGACCTGTAGTCCGGTCTTTAAATGCAGGGCGTGCAGCGCCTTTAGCTCGGGAATACTCTGTCGACAAGGCGCGCACCAAGTTGCGTAAAAATCCAATACCAACACCTGGCCGCGATAATCGCCGACTCGTGCGCGTTTATCGTCTGTCGTGATCCACCCCATTGCCGAAGTGACATTCAACGGCGGCATCGGAAAAGTCGTTTGCGGTGGGCCAGATAGCACCGGCGTTGCCGTGTCACTCTCGGTTTGCGTGCTACAGCCGAGCGCGCACACGCACGCCAAAACAAACAACGCGCTGAGTCGTACGGACATTTGATTGAACTGGATGAGCAAGGTCACATTCTACTACACGCAGATGCAAAGCAGAGTTTCTCGTTTACGATTCGGTAATTACCATTTACGATGCGCGCATGGACTTCACTAAGACTGAGCGCACTACGTTGCGCCGGCTGCCAAAACGCGGTTTCTATGATCGGGAGCTGATTCATTCGATTCTCGACGAAGGGTTGATATGTCACGTCGGTTTCAGCGTTGAGGGACGTCCTGTCGTTATTCCTACCGGCTATGCTCGCGTTGACGATCAGCTTTACATCCACGGTTCGCAGGCGAGCCGGATGCTGCGCACACTCGCCGGCGGGATTGACGTATGTGTGACAGTGACGCTTCTGGACGGGCTCGTGCTGGCGCGTTCAGCTTTTCATCATTCGATGAACTATCGTTCCGTAGTTGTTTTCGGCCGAGCTTTGCAGGTTGATGAACCTGAAACAAAAGTTGCGGCATTAACCGCATTTTCCGAACACGTGATCCGCGGGCGTTGGGACGAGGTGCGCGAACCCACTAAGCAGGAACTTCAAGCGACGACAGTTTTGTCGTTGGCGATAGACGAAGTCTCGGCAAAAGTGCGCACGGGCCCACCTTTGGATGATGAAGAGGACTACGCGCTGAGCGTCTGGGCTGGCGTTATTCCATTGAAGCTACAGGCCGGGGATCCGATTGCCGATCCTCGTTTGCCCGACGAGATCAAACCTCCTGTGTACGCTACCAATTATTCGCGAGAACAAATTTGACCACGGAAGCCCGGAACCGGATTTTCGCATCCAGAATTTCGCTCGCTGCGTCGCTCGTTGGAGTGTTTGCAGCGACCGCGGTCCTGCTTCGGTTCGAAGGAAGATTGTGGCTCTGCAAGTGTGGCTACATCTCGTTTTGGGTTGGCAATACGTGTAGCTCAGACAATTCACAGCACTTCCTGGATCCGTATTCGTTCACCCACGTGCTTCACGGGATCGCGTTCTTTTGGATCATCGGCTGGTTGGGACGGAAGCTAAAGAATTCGTGGCAACTCCTGCTGGCTGTAATTCTGGAGGCGGCGTGGGAAGTTTTTGAAAATACAAACTTCGTCATCGAACGATACCGGACGGCGACTGCTGCCTTCGGTTACACCGGCGACACGGTCGTTAACTCACTCGGTGACATTCTGTGTTGCGTACTTGGTTTTCTGATTGCCCAGCGCCTGGGTATGCGCCGGTCGATAATCGCATTTGTAGTTATGGAAGTAATCCTGCTGTTGTGGATCAAAGACAGCCTGCTGTTGGAAATACTGATGCTGACTTTTCCGATCGACGCGATCAAGGGATGGCAGACTTGTCCGTAACGACGATTAGAAAGGAATTTTTATTCAGAGCATTTATCATTTCTCATTTCATATAATTTCATATTTCTCATTTGCGGATTCAATTTGGAAGTGCAACAGGTGACGCAAACGCGAGTACCGTCTTTAGACGGTTGCCCGAAGGGTCGTTAGGCCAGCCGTTTTACGGCTGGTAGTCGCGAGCGCCACACTCTGTTAGGCCGCTTTAGCGGCCTGATTGCCGCTAAAGCGGCTACTAACCTTAGGTCCACCGCAACCAGCCGTAAAACGGCTGGCCTATGCACCCCGACTCCGTCGGGGCTGCCGCGTGAACGCGGCATTAAAACCGCACGCAGCGGAAAGTCGTGTTAAAACCTCGCTCCTCACACGTTGCACTTCGAAGTTGAATCTGCGAATGAGAAATATGAAATGAGAAATGGAAAATTGCTTAATCTCCTCCCATACCACTGACAACTCCTCGCTGTTTCGGTAGCATATTCCCTCAATGGCTGAACTTGATCCTTACCTTGGCGAAACTCTCGATGAGAAGTACCGCCTGGAGCGATTGCTTGGTCGCGGCGGAATGGGCGCTGTGTATCTCGCCACTCACCTTGGCACCGAGCGCTACGTCGCGCTGAAATTGATCACGCCGCAGTTTATGCGCAATCAGGAGTTTGTCGCGCGCTTCAAACGAGAGGCACGCGCCGCCGGTCGCCTGCGTCACCCAAACGTCGTTGACGTTACTGATTTTGGTTTCGCGCTCGTGCGTAACGAAACGGTCGCTTACCTTGTGATGGAATACCTCGACGGCTGCACGCTTGGCGACGTGTTGGCCGAAGAGGAACATCTGCCGCTCGAATGGGTAGTCGATATTCTTGAACAGGCATGCTCGGCCGTACACGAAGCCCATCAGCAGGGAATCATCCATCGCGATCTGAAGCCCGACAACATCTGGCTCGAACCCAATCGCCTCGGTGGTTATCGCGTCAAGGTGCTCGACTTCGGCATCGCCAAACTTGCCGAAGCCGATCCCTCCGGTTCTGGTCCTTCAATGCCCGCCGCTTCTCCGGTAAACAACGAAGCAGTGACATTGATACCGGCGAGAGGCGGCAATTCCGATTCGGGAGAGTCGGAAACAGAGACACTGATCTTTTCGCCGGATGAAGGTGCGACGCAAATTCATGAAAAGGCTACAAATACGATCCCGGCCTCAAGCGAGGACAGCTCGGTAACTTTTAGCAGCTTTGATCAAGCAGGTACTGGCCTGGCGGCTAAGACTCGCCTCGCAGCCGATGCCGATCAAGAGGATCGCACGCTGATGATGGGTGCCCGCCCGACGGTCGCCGACGCGTCAACGCACCTTGCCGCGCGCACGACGAGGGGCACGGAGCTAACGAGGGTGGGCGCGATCATGGGGACACCGCTTTACATGTCGCCCGAACAATGCGCCGCCAAAAAACTCGATGCGCGTTCAGACGTCTACAGCATTGGCGTGATTGCATACCAGATGCTCACGGGTGAACCACCGTTCTCCGGCGCGACGAATAAAGTTTTACAAGATCACATGAAGGCCGCGCCGCCTTCGCTTCGTGAACAAAACAAAAAGATCCCGAAGCGCGCGGCAAAAGTCGTGATGAGCGCGCTCGCCAAAGATCCAGCCGAACGGCCGCAGACAGCGGCTGCTTTTGCCAGTGGATTGAGAGCGCAGGCTGAAGGCGTCGGCTCACTCTACCGGCGCGCGTTCGTGCTTTACAGTGAATATTTTCCGAAGTTTCTTAAGCTGTCGCTCATCGCTCACGTCCCCGTATTTATCACCACAGTTGCATTGATTGCGCTGCAACTTGCGGAGAAAGCCCAGCCGCGCGGACTCAATCCAACCAAAATCACAATTATCGCGGGAATGGTAGTGTTCGGTTTACTTCAAGTGTGCGCTTATTTTGTCGCGGCGTCGGCCATCTCAGGTATGACGGCGGTGATTGTTACGCAAGTAGCGGCCGCGCCATTGCGTCCGGTTGAGTTGCGAGTGGCGTTCTCAGTATTGAAGCGACGCTGGCGGCCGTTTTTGAACACGGCAATTCGCGTGACGTTGCGCATCATTATTGGGTTCATCCTTTTTGTGATACCCGGGCTAATTATGACCATGCGTTACGCGCTCTACGCGCCGGTCGTACTCATTGAAGGACTTGAAAAGAAAGCAGCGATGCGACGCGCGCGCGAGTTGGCCTCACGTTCCTGGCGAACAATCATTATCGTTTCGTTGTTACAGTTTTTGATTCCGCTCGCCTTTAGCTTCCTGGTGGGCCGCTTCTCGGTGAGCGTCAACAAGACCGGTAACCCGCACGAGGACGTCTACATACGCCAGATCTCGCAACAGCTTTCGAATTTGCTGAACGTTATTATCGTACCGCTCATGTCGATCGTGCCGGCGCTGCTTTATTTGAAGATGCGACAACTCGGCGGAGAGAGTTTGGCGGACGCGTTGGCCCAAATCGAACAGTTGGAAGACAAGCGCACCGAGTGGCAGCAACGCATGCGCACGCGCCTCAGTTTGCACACACCCCGCACCTCAAAGCCGCAAGGTGAAAGCCTGCGGTAGGTCCACGATCCAAAGTCTAAGGTCCAAGGTCGAAATCATGGGCGTTGCCGCGTTCACGCGGCAGCCCGCAGGGTGAGTAGGCCAGCCGTTTTACGGCTGGTAACGCCGGCTATAACAAAATTGCATAGGCCGTTTCAACGGCCTTTCAAAAGCCAGGGCCGCTAAAGCGGCCTGTGTTCAGAGGTTGGGCCATGTTCACCAGCCGTAAAACGGCTGGCCTACTCACCCTGCGGGCATCCGCCTGAAGGCGGAAGGTAATGATTCGACATCTGCAGAGTGAAGGCTCAAGCGGGCGCAAGCGCCTCTTCCCGACCGCGAGACTACGGAACGTGCTCAATTACTTTCAACACCATCTGCCCAACACGAAGGACGTCTGGAAGTGTTACAGATATCGCTCTTTCAGCACCGCATTGTGATGGCTGACGTGGCCCGCGACGATATAGGCCAGCGCGCGCACTGTGAAGGGATTGTCACTGGCAATGCCTGAACGCTGCCATGCCTCTTCAGGCAGGTTGCGGAAGAAGTTGATAGTCGCAGCGCGGATATTACGAAACTCCTCTACGTGATCTGCCCACGACACCTTGTCCGCTTCTGAATTTGCCACACAGATGTTCTGATCGAAAGATGGCAACGGTTCCGCAAAACCGCGCGCAAACCATAATGCTCGCGATACAAAAACTCTTTCCGTGTCGTTGACGTGGCTCTGCAATTCGCGCACTGACCACTTGTCAGGTGCGTAACGACTCAAAGACTTTTCTTCCGAGATGCTCGACAAAAAACTGGTCGCCTCGTCCAGTTGTTCGGTTAGCGCACCGACAATGTCGTCGCTTTGAACGCGGTCGATGTAAACATAGTAGTAGGACGCTGCTTCGTTTGGCTGGGGTCGCATGAGCTCTCTCCTGGGTTGTAGTAATCTACACGCGTTCCTAAACACTCGGGCACGGGCAAGGCACGTTGAAGGTTATGCAGATTGCGGGTTATGACCGTTTGAATCGACTAGAAACTTCTGCAACAGCGCGCGGATCTCATGGGCGCCTCCGGCCACGTGGCTGGCGATACGGCCTTGCTCATCGACCAGCACGGCCATCGGTGTTGCTTGCGCGCGATACTCCACCGCCGTCTGTTTTTCGCCCTGCAAAAGAACCTGACCAAGTTGATTTCGCGCGATGTTGACGAAATTGTCCTTGATGGTGCCGCGCGTAATCAAAGCGATGGTTAACCGCTCGTCATGTGCTTTTTGCCACTCGCTGATTTCATTAAACAAGACAATGCAGGGGCCGCAATGTGGGTTAGTGAAGATGAGCAGCAACGGCTTACCAAATTGCAGGAGGTGCGACAGCGTCTGTGTGCCTCCTTCATAAGCTTCCAATTCAAAATCGGGAGCGACCGAACCAATGGGTAGGCCTTCCGCTTCTTCCAGGGCTTGCCGGGCTGCGCGACGCCGCCAGTACAAAAATGCTGCAACGAGTGCCGCCGCGCCCAACGTGATGAGCACTACGTGTATCGCCGTTAGCCGAGCGATTGCGTCAGTAAGAGTTGGAACAAGAGCGGGATTGTTACCGATCGCGTGTTGCCAGATGATCAAAACTGCGCCGAGCGCGAAAATAATGTTACGGACCAGCGTGGGCCATCCAAGTGGCCGCGAGTAAAGCTGGCCAAAACAATGGCAATCATGAATTTGGCCGCGCGATAGATTGACGCTGATAGCGACGATGAACAGCGCCAGCAAAAGCAGCGCCAGCCATCCACTCCAACTCGCGGTTGACGTAAACATTAATCCGACGGCTACTGACAACTCCGCGAGTGGAAGAAGAATTGCCAGGGACGATGAAAGGGATTGCGGCGCGCCAAAGTTGACCACTGCCTCGCGCGTCCCGCGCTGGTCCAGTAGTTTCGTAACACCGGCAACCGCGAAGACGACGCTTAAGAGGAGCCGGAGAATTGAAATGATTAGAGACATCGTGAATCGGGCAGTAACAGAATCGCAAAAGCAGAAGTCGTTCAGCTCAATATAAATCTAACTGGTCAGGGGTAGCGATGACAACGAGCCGTCCCATTTATTTTGAGTCTACCTGCGCTGGGCCTTCGAGATTTTCCTCTTGTTCCGTCCGGATAGACGGTTCCCCCGATATAGTTCTACTCTTCAAAACGCTCGCGCTTGTAATAAATGGACCTCGAAAGAGAAAATGCCGGGAACCAGACGCACGCGGCAGCCGTTCTCGTTGATGACATTTTCTTCCGCCCTTTGCGGAGAGCCCCCAGAACGCTGGAATACTCTCAACGGCAAAGGTAGTGACTTTTTGGAGGAGTAAGCCGTGAAAAAGCTTTCGATATTACTCGCGCTCGCAGTCTTCGCCCTGGGATGCCACGGTGGTTTTATGAACCAGGTGGCCGGTTCCGGTAATCGCCAGCAGCAAAAACGCGACGTGCCCACCTTCAGTTCGATTCACACCGAAGGCGCGTTTGACATTGAAATCGTGGCGCAACAGCCGCTGAGCCTGGAAGTGGAAGCCGACGACAATCTGTTGCCGCTCATCACGACGAATGTTTCTCACGGCACTCTGTACATCAAAAACGCTCGTGGTTATTCGACGAGAGAGCCGGTACTGGTGAGGATTTCTGTTCCCGATCTCGAAGGGATTTCTGCCTCAGGCGCCGGGACGATCCAGGTCCAAAAGTTAAAGAATCAAAAGTTTGAGATCGATGTTAACGGTGCGCCCACGATCAAACTCAATGGTGAAACCGGAACCCTCGACATCAAAGCCAACGGCGCGGCCAAGATTGACACTCACCGCCTGCGGGCAGCGCACGCCATTGTGAATTGTAACGGCGCGTCGAACGTTGCAGTACGCGCCGACCAGAAACTTGACGTCACTGTGTCAGGCCCTTCAAGTGTTACTTACGAAGGTGATCCGGTAGTAAGCAAGACTGTGAATGGACCGGGCAGTGTTGAGAAAAAACATTCGAAAGAACCTAACGTGCAGTAAGCGACATTCACGCGCAGTGCAATGCGTTGATAAATGAATTGCGTATTCGCGTCGTGTGGTAGTTGTTAAGCGCAGCCTTTTTTCCTGTTGACATTAACGTGCATACTGAATAACTATTTGTCATCACCGAAAGGAGCCGATTCAACCGATGACCTATGTAGTTGTTGAGTTGTGCGTTGATTGCAAATACACCGACTGTGCTGCTGTTTGTCCCGTGGAAGCTTTTCACGAACTGCCCGATCGTTTGTACATCAATGCCGACACATGCATAGACTGTGACGCGTGTGTGCCGGAGTGTCCCGTAGAAGCAATCTTTGCCGATACCAACGTTCCAGAAAACTACGCGCATTGGACACAGATCAATATCGATGAAGCTCCGAAGTATCCGGTCATCAGCCAGAAGATCCCCGCCCTGCATGGTCCAACTTGCACTGGTCCAGAAGAGTAAGTTCAGCCGGTACCGTATCTGAAGTGCCGCGCAGTTAATGCCAGGGAATTCGGTTGGTGCATGCGCGAAGGTTTATTTAGAAACGGTACTAGTATGAAAGCATTACCCTCGTACCTCTCAGTCCTCGTAATTCTGCTCCTGATTCCAGAAGTGACTGCGCAATCGGGAAGGCGCGCCAAAGAGATTCGCGTGCCCGTTCCACCACCTCCGGTTGAAGAGCCCGCTAAATCGCGGCCTGCTGCAGATCCGGACGACCCGCCACCTGCAACCGCAGAAAAGAACCAGGATTACGGCTGCACACAAGACGGCAGCCTCGCGAGGCTTCTTGATGACACTGGCGCCGAGCAGATCTACTCTTCAAAACAAGTAGACGTTCGCGTCATAATCATTTCCAAACCGTCTCCCGCTTATACGAAAGAAGCTCGGCGTTTGGGCGTTCAGGGGTATGTCACTCTGAAAGTTCTGTTGTCAGGCAACGGCAAAGTTACTCGGATTCGAGTAAACAAAGGACTGCCTGCCGGGCTGACGGAAAACGCGATTCGAGCAGCCTGCAAAATGAAATTCAAACCCGCACTGAAAGACGGCCAAGCCGTTTCGCAGTGGGTAACTGCTGAATATGTTTTCCGGCTCGCCGACTCCTCAATCTTTGGGCCGTAGCCGGGCAAGTGGCACAGACTTGAGTCTGTATCGCGAAAGGCCCACGAGCATCAGTCTGGCGTAGTTCAACATCTCAGACTGAGGTCTGTACTACGACTATTAAACTGCTCGAATATTCAAACTGAGGTCGGAATGAAGCGGTTCGCTATCTCAATCGCTATCGTTTGCTTGATGTCTTTTCTGGGCGCCACCGCCTCTGCCAAAGACACCTGGGTGCGAGTCCAATCTAAAAACTTCCGGCTTGTCGGGAACGCTCGAGAGAGTGAAATACGAGAAGTCGGCCGGCGACTGGAATCGTTTCGAGAGGTCTTCGCGCGATTATTTACGAACGTAAAAATCACGTCGCCAGTGCCCACGACTGTAATCGTTTTCAAAAGCGACAGTTCATACAGGCCTTTCAAAGCCGGCTCGAATACGGTTGGTTTTTTTCAATCGGGTGAAGACGTCAACTACATCACGCTCACTACCGAACTGGACGGCTCGCAAGACGCCTTCAACATCATCTTTCACGAATACACTCACCTGCTTGTAAACAACACGAGCGGCGTCGTACCCACTTGGTTCAACGAAGGGCTGGCCGAATATTACAGCACATTGACTATCGACGAGGATCAGAAGGTCAGACTTGGCCGGCCTATCCCCAGCCACGTTTATCTGCTGCGCGAGCGTCGCATGTTGCCACTCCGCACGCTTTTCGAGGTCGACAGCAAATCGCCGTACTACAACGAAACTGCGAAGCAAAGCGTTTTTTATGCGCAGGCGTGGGCCCTCGTCCACTACATGATTCTCGGCCGCGGCGGCCACAAAACATCGGACGTAACGAAGTTCGTCGATCGGTTACTGGCAAATGCTCCGGTGGAGGAAGCATTCAACGAAGCATTTGGGATGACCATCGATCAGATGGAAAAGCACTTGCACGATTACATAAAACGCGATTTTTATCCGGTGTTCTCTGGCGTCTTCAAAAACAAACTCGAGGCGGATGCAGAGATGCATACGACGCCGGTGAGCGAGGCCGAAGCACTGGCATATCTCGGCGACTTGCTCATACACGGTAATCGCAAAGATGGTGAGGTGTATCTGCGGAAGGCCCTCGCGCTCGATCCAAATCTGCCGATGGCCCACGCATCGCTCGGCATCTTGCGAATTCGCGAGGGCAAGCCGGACGAAGCATTCGAGCATCTGGCAACAGCCGCTTTAGCCGGATCTGATAACCACCTGGTTCACTACTACTACGCCTACGCCCTGAGTCGCCAGGGACATGCTGATCAGACGATGGTTACCTACTTTGTTCCGGGCAATGTTCAGAAAATGCGCGACCATCTCAAGAAGGCAATTGAGCTTCGTCCCGATTATCTCGATACCTACGGGCTACTGGCTTTTGTAAACCTGGTTACGGGCAAGGAGACTGAAGAGTCGATTGAAATGCTGCGCGGCATTCTTGCGCGTGCGCCGCGTCGTAACGATTTATTGTTTGTGCTGGCCCAGCTTTACGAACGCAAGGAGGAGTTTCAAGCCGCCCGGGAACTGCTGCAGCGATTGATCTCAAATAATCCTGACGAGGAGTTACTCAGCCGCGCACGTTCGGTGATGTCGCGGATAGCCGTTGCTGAAAAAGAGCAGGTGGCTATTAAGAACACGGAAGGCCCGTTGGATGGTCCCAAGCTTCCGGTAATGCCCGAGACGGACAATGATGGCCGGACCCCACCGCCACCGGAGATCGACCCATCTTATTTTCTGCGGCAGGCGTTACTGAAACCAAAGGACGGCGAATCGCAGATCCATGGCTTACTCCAACGGGTGGATTGTGAGTCGAATGCGGTTGTGTTTGTTATTCGCGATGGCGGCCGCGCAGTCAGACTTCGCGCTGAAACATTTCGCAGCGTGGACATGAGGAGTTTTAGTGCGGACGCTGGCCGGCAGATCACCTGCGGAGCGCGCAAACCGGAAAATGCCGTGGTAGTTATTTATGAACCGTCAACGGACGCTCGTTTAAGGATTGATGGGAAGGCGAAGTCGATCGAGTTTGTGCCGAAAGATTTTCAACTCATGCCGCCTGCGAAACAGAATCCGAAGTGAGTAGGAGCAGGCACCAGGAGCAGGAGGCAGGAGCAGGAGGCAGGAGGCAGGAGCAGGAAGCAGGAGCAGGAGCAGGAAGCAGGAGCAGGAGCAGGAGCAGGAGCAGGAAGCAGGAGCCGCGATGGCCAAATGAGAAATGGAAAATGACAAATGGAAAATCCCGTCTTGAGATAATTTTCCATTGCCATTCTACTTGGTCATTTTAGCTTGGCCACTAACTTCTGCCTCCTGCTCCTGCCAACTATCATTCCGTGCTGGCCAGATTCTTCCGCGGACTTTGTAGCTGCTTCAACAACTCCTCCACCGCGGCTTCAAGCTGGCGATCGCGCCCGGCGAGAATATCTTCGGGCGTGTTCTCGATCAGCATGTCCGGCTGCACTCCGTAGTTTTCCATGTTCGTTCGTTTGGAGTCGGCGAGAAATACACCGACGCCTGGCGTTCGCACCGTTGAGCCATCTATCAGACTGTAACTCCCAGTACCGATGACAGCGCCCGCTGTTGGTGTGCCGATTACCTTTCCTAATCCCAAAGCGCGGAAGCCCGCCGGAAACATTTCAGCGTTCGATGCCGAGCGCCAGTTTTGCAGTACCACTTTGGGACCGAAGAAGCCTGCAAACGGCCGGCCCATCGGTTCCGCTCCTCGCGGTTGCCAAACCTGATACTGCCTTTGGACCAGAATCGCGAGTAGTTCCTGCTCGATATTACCGCCGCCGTTCCATCGTTGATCGATGACCAGCGCTTCCTTGTTCCGGAATTCGCGAATCTCTTTCTCAAACTTCCGCAGCGAAGGTTGGTTCATCGCCTGGATGTGGAGATATCCAACGCGGCCATTGGACAGCTCGTCCACTTTCTTGCGGCGCTCCTTCACCCAACGCTCGTAACGTAGCTGATTGTAAGCATTGGTATTGACTGCTTCGATGCGCGTTCGCCACGCTCCTTCGGCGCTCGGCTTATCATTAAACTGCACTTCAACTTTACGGTTGAGGCGGTTATTCAAGAGTTCCCAGTACTCATCACCGGCTTTCACCTGCTTGCCGTTGATTGCAATCAAATAGTCGCCCGTCTTCACACGCACCCAATCCTTGTCCGACGGACCATCTTCGTAGACGTGAGTCACGCGATAACGGCCGGCTCCTTTGTCGGCTTCGAGCTCCACACCCAGGTGGCCCGTCGAAACGCCGCCGCTGGCAGGTCCGCGCGGAGGCGGAGCCGACCCCGTGTGAGACGCATTCAATTCGCCGATCATTTCGTTGAGAATGTTGAGGAGCTCCTGGCGATCTCCCACGTACTCAACCAACGGACGATACTTGGCGCGCGCTGCGTCCCAATCGATTCCGTGCATCTTCGGATCGTAGAAACGGTATTTCATTGTCCGCCAGCCATCGTCGAACATTTCGGCCCACTCGGCGGCATGGTCCACACGAACCCGCACGTTGAAAGACAACCGCCGGCGAGTGCCTTCAGGTCCCGCCGGACGAGCCGCTGCGGAGCTGGCGGCCGACCCGCTGGGTGTGGGCGGAAGCGGAATCGAATAAACGCCGTCACGTTCGCGGAAGAACAGCGAGCGCCCGTCGCGTGAAATGTTGAGTTCGGAAATTCCTCCTCCGAAGCCTCCGCCGCCCTGCGCTCCGTCTTCCGACGGCGGCATGCCGGACGTGATACGGGTCAGTCGCTTTCCGTCCTGCTGGATCGAGTACACGACAGGGATGTTCGCGGTCGCGGAAGGTTCAGTTGTCACAAAGACGAGCGTGCGGCTGTCCGGCGCGACCGTGAAAGCGGAGATTGGAAACGGCATGCGCGTGACTTGTCGCGTGCGGCGTTTCAATCCGGCCCAATCAACCTTTATTTCCTTCGGTGGCTCGCGACGTTCTGCGCCTGCTCCGCGGCGAGGACCTGCGCCGCCGCCTGGAGGCGTTGCTGCGCCTTCACCGTCGCCGCCTGGCGCCGCAGGTTCTGTTTCGGCGCGTTCTTCGGGATCGTCCGGATCACGTTCGAGCCGCTCCAAAGCAACCGAATAGATTTGAACTGAAGTCGGCGCGTTACCGGTCGTTCCTTCAATCCGTTGGAAGAAGAGTTTTTTGCCGTCGGGCGCGAAGTGCGGATTGCCGTCGCTGTTGGAATCAAACGTGATTTTGTGCGGCTCGCGCTCCTGCCCGGATGAAGAAACCAGATACACGTCGGTTGTGCGCGATGCGTCTGGTTTTGAATATGCGATCCATTTTCCGTCCGGCGACCAAACAGGACTATTGATTCCGCCGTATCGCGATTCATCAAGCACGGTGATCTGTTTTGTCGCGATCGTGAGCTTGCGCAGTTTGTCGTCAGACGCGGTAAACGCGATCTCTTTTGAATCGGGAGACCAGTTGTACGCAAACTTCAAAGCATCCAGGTTGGTGAGTTGTTGAGCTTCGCCCGCACCATCTACCGCAACGACGTATATCTCTTCGCGGCCGCTGCGATCGGAAACGAACGCAATGGTTTTTCCATCGGGTGAATAAGTAACAAACCTGTCGCGCGCCGAACTTTCCGTGATCTGCTTCAAGTCGCCTTCTTCAACAGGAGCAGTAAAAATCTCGCCGTGAATTGAAAACACCACACGCCGCGCTGAAGGCGCGAGATCGTAGTCGTCGGCTTGTGAGCTGAACGACTCCATCTCCGTCATATTCTCTTGTGTCTCGGCCGCAATGTTCAGTTTGATTGGAGTTGTCTTCTTGCTGCTGACATCAAACTTCCAGATACCGAAGTCGTGTTCGAAAACGATGGTGCGGCCGTCGGCACTGATAGCAGGCCAGCGAACGTCCCCGGTTTTGAACGACGTGACACGTTCGGCTTTACCACCGGTGTCGCCAACGCGCCAGATGTTTGTCAGACCATTCCCGTCACGGTCGCTGACGAAGTAAATTGCGCCGTCGTTTCCCCACATGGGCCATGAATCATGCCCATCGAAATCAGTCACCTGAGTAAACCTCTTCGACGCAACATCCATCACCACCACGTCGCTTTGCAGCGAACCACGGTAATACTTCCGCCAATAGGCCTGCGATTTCGGGTTGTAAGCCAAACGCTTGCCATCCGGGGAATAAGAGGCTTGCACGCCCATCTCGGTTCCCGCTTTCGTGGGCATCCCGCCGTCCGTGCTCACCAGGTAGAGCTGCGCTGCAAAATCTTCACCCCGGTTGCTGCTAAACAAAACAGAGCGGGAGTCAGGCGCCCAACCCAGTACGATGTCGTCTGTCGAATGTGCGGTTAACTGTTTCGGTGGGCCACCTTCGGAAGGAATAAGAAAGACGTCGAGGTTCCCGTTGCGATCGCTGGAGAAAGCGATCCATCTGCCGTCCGGCGAAAACCTGGCGTAGACGTCACGCGCGCGGTTTACAGTAAGACGCTGAACGTTGTCGCCATTTTCACCGGCGGTCCAGACGTCGCCGAGGTAGCTGAAAACTATTTTGCCATTATGATAGTGAGGGTAACGGACCAGCCGTGCCTCACGACCGAGGGCAATTGACGACGCGAAAAGAACGAGCGTTAACGCAGACAGCACAGTCTTCTTCATTTTTGTAGACCTACTTTTCGGCAGAAATGGTATTGCTTTTTTGATAGTCTCGGGACTTGCGGAAGGCGCATTATAGCACCGCGGAAGTTGTATGGCATGATTGGAGTGAACACGGTCGACAAGGAGGAAGCCTTCGTTGATTACCTGCCGCAAGATGACGATCGCCGATGTCCCTGATGCTTTCGAAATGTTGCGTTCCTTCCTGAGCGAAGACGAACATTACCTCGCGAGCAGCGAAGCCTATGGTGACCGTGGGTTTCAGGGTCTGAACGACGCGCTCGATCTACTTCTCGAACAACCCGAACTGGGTTTTGTTTGGATGGCCTACGACGATGCGGGTGCAGCCGGAGTCTGCGTCATCTGTTACGCCGTCTCGACTTCAATGGGCGCGGTCGTCGCAAAACTCGATGACGTATCCGTAAAACCGGATCGCCGGGGCCAGGGTGTGGGTACAGCGTTGCTGGAACAATTGAAAGAGCAACTGCGAAAAGAAAGCGTCACCCGCATTGATGTCGGTGTCCACATGGAGAATCCTGAAGCACGTCGCTTTTATGACCGACTCGGATTCGTGCCGCTCAACGAAGAGCGGCTGGCGTGTGTTATCTGACTAATCTTTGGAGTGCGGCGCCTTGTCGCCGCTTTACCGCGGACGCGAAAGCGCCGAAAGGTCGGCGCACTCCATAGGGTCCAGTGTTAACGCCTCGGCAGTTTCGCTATTTCTTCGAAATACTTCGCAAACGCCACCATCCCGCCTGACGCCTGCTGCCAATCAAAATTCTCATTCGGCGCGTGGTAACCATGTTCCGGCAGCGACAAACCTAAAAACATAATCGGGCACTTCAAGACTTTCTCGATGCTCGTCATCGCGCCAATCGTCCCGCCATCGCGAACGAATACCGCATCACGCTGAAATGCAAACTTCACCGCGCGTTTCAAAGCATCGGGCAACGGACCGTCAACCTTGGTTAAAAACGCCGGCGCCATCGACTCAAAGTGGACCTCGACGTCCGGATTTGATTTTTTCACTGCGTCTTTTATCAGCGCCGCAATCTTTTTCGGATCCTGGCCGGCTATCAACCGGCATGACGCCTTTAACTCGCCCCGCGGTGGAACGATCGACTTTAAGCCCGGGCCCTGGTAACCGCCGGCGAGTCCATGAATCTCCATCGTCGGTATGCCCCAGATGCGTTTCATCACCTCGAGTGGCTCCTCCACGCGCAACTTCTTCAGATGATGGGCCTTCTTGAAGGAGCTGACGTTGAACCCGCAGTTAGACCAGTCGTTCAATTCTTTGCGAGTCGGCGGAATGCCGTCGTCGTAGAAGCCTTTGATCTTTACTCTTCCGGTTAACGGGTCATAAAGGTCACAAGCGACTTTCATTAATTCGCCCAGCGGATTGCGCGCCGCGCCGCCAACTTCGCCCGAGTGTGTGTCGGTTGTTCCTGTTTCAAGCCGGAGAAGAAAGCCGAGGAGGCCACGAAGGCCGGCAGAGTTTGCGGGACGTTTTCTTGACACCCACACAGTGTCTGAAACTACTACTGATTCAGTGCGCAGATTTGGCGCAGCTTTCGTGATGATCTTTTCAAAGTTTGGCGAGCCGATCTCTTCTTCAAACTCCCAAAGAAAGCGAATGTTCACCGGAACGCCGGCTGCAATTGCTGCACGCGCGCCGAAGAGTGCGGCGAGCGCGGGTCCCTTATCATCGGTCGTGCCGCGCCCAAAATAGCTGTCGCCTTTCGTCGTCATCTTGAAAGGCTCGGTTTCCCACGGCTCAGTTTCCTTCGAGGCGGGCTGCACATCGATGTGGTTGTAAACCGTGACAGTTGGCAGGTTCTTATCTTCACCAAAAACGGCGTGAACTACCGGATTTCCTTTGCCGATTTCATAAACTTCAGCTTTCCCGCCAAACTTCTGGAGCGTGTCTACGGTCAGCTTAACGCCGCGGCGAATATCTTCCGCATGTGCCGGATCCACAGAAACTGTTGGCGTTTCGACGAACTCCTTCAGCAACGCTTCGTATTCATCTCGATGGCTGGTGGCGAAAGAGAAAAGTTGATCCCGAGTAAGTAAACTGGCCATTCAAGAATCCTCCCTGGAAACCTGTGTTAATCGACGTCTTGGAACGGGGTGGCACAGTGTAAACAACTTGGCCGCCAAATTCTAAGCGCGGGGCTCGGGCGGCTCTTTGAAGTGGGGCTTTTAGCTTTTACGCCGAGCGTCAGCCCGTTGCCATTCGGGGATTTGAAGGGGAATTTGTTGCTCTGCCTCAAATGGAAAGATGTCGCAGATTGACGAAGTGCCTGGACCCTGCGACTGCGATCATTACCAGCGCGAGTGGGTCGACAAAAACAGAACCGGAGCGGTAGCGACGGCATATTGGTTGAATGCCATAGCCCGTCTATTCGATCGCGGTCTCGAAAAAGCCGGGTCAGTTTCGTTCGCCGTCCGAGAAAGCGCCGACAGGTCGGCGCACTCCAAAACGGAGGGAAATTGGCACGGCTTTTAAAAGGCAACTTTTTCCCGAGCCCAAACGACTAACCCTTCAGACTACTGGGGCGGAATCTAACTTCGTTTTCCTTTGTTTCTCGCCGCAAACCGATGGAGATGGTATTCTGTGATCCTCCCGCCGCTGGCGGGCATATTTGACTCAACAGGCTGAGATCCAGGTTGGAGGTATTCGTGAGAACAAAATTTTACCTGAGCAGCGTCTTCCTATTTCTTTTTACCCTGTCTTTGCCTGTCATCATCTATTCCCAGCAAAACGGCGCAGTTCGCCGGCAGCCTTCGACGCCAACGGAGAGCTCGGCCGCTCCGGCCACATCCCGTCCGCGAGTTAGCACCGCGGTAGTCCGGACAGACTTGAACGAGGCCCTGTCCGTCATCGAAAACAATTACATTGACGGAAAGAAACTCGACTACAACTCGGTTTTCAAATCGTCTATCAGCGGCATGTTGACGGCGCTGGATCCGCATTCCACCTATTTCGATCCGGTCGAATACGCTTCCTTCAAAACTGAACAACGCTCGGAGTATTTCGGCATCGGCGCAACGATTGGCGATCTTCGACGCGGTGAAGAAGTGAGCACCCACATTCGCGCCACTTTCGAAGGCGCGCCTGCGCAACGCGCCGGGCTGCGCTTCGGCGATAAGATCGTCGCGGTTGACGGGCAATCAATGAGGGGCAAGACGTATCCGGAAGTAAGGAAATTTTTGCTCGGCCCGCGCGGAACGGTTGTGAAGGTGACAGTCGAACATGCGGCCTCGGGACAAACTGAAACTGTCACGATCACGCGTGATGCGGTGCCGCTACCTTCAGTTTCGCAAGCGTACATGCTGCGTGATGGAGTCGGTTACGTTGCGATGACGGGCGGTTTCAATCTAACCACGTCAACTGAATTTCAGTCGGCACTTGACGAGCTTCATAAGCAGGGCATGAACATGCTCGTGCTCGACCTGCGCGGCAATCGCGGCGGGTTGTTGATCCAGGCCGTGCGAGTAGCAAACACTTTCCTGCAAAAGGGACAACTGATAGTTAAGCAGCAGGGCCGCATTCGCGGCGCGACTGAACCCTTCGTCGCTCAAAATGAAACTCCCGATCCAGTGCCTCTGGTGGTGCTGGTTAATGGTGAGTCGGCTTCAGCAGCGGAGATCGTCGCGGGAGCTTTGCAAGATCACGATCGCGCGTTGATCGTTGGTGAGAACACGTTTGGAAAGGGCCTGGTCCAGCTCCCAATTCAACTCGAATACGATTCGGCGCTGCTGTTGACGATCGCGAAGTATTTCACTCCGTCCGGCCGTTTAATTCAGCGAGATTATTCAAACGGCGGGTTTTACGACTACTACACACGCGGCGGTATTTCGTCGAACCGCCAAACGCCCGCCACGCCGACGGGCGCCGAGAGTCATACGGATGCGGGCCGGCCGGTTTACAGCGGTGGCGGCATCGCTCCGGACGAAGTCGCAAAACCGGCGCGAGTCACTCCGGCCGAGTTGAAGTTGAGCGATTCAATCTTTGCGTTTGCCCTGGAATTGACGAGCGGCCGTGTCGCGGGCTTCGAAAACTACAAAGTGGCTGGTCCAATCGAATACGGGCACGATCTGGAACCGACTGACTATCCGGTGACCGACGCCGTATTCAAGGAATTCAAACGGTTCATCGCGTCGAAGCCGATGTTCAAAGTGGGCCCCGACCAACTGGACCGGTCCAGAGCGTTTGTCGAGAGGCAGTTGCGTTATGAGTTGGCGACGGCCGCCTACGGAACAACAACGGCGCTTCAGGTCATCAACGAGCGCGATCCACAGATCTCACACGCAGTCGATTCGATGCCGAAGGCCCGTGAACTCGCGCAAGCCGCCCGGCGGGCCAGAGCAAGATCCTAGGTTGCCTTCATTCATTAAAGCGAAAGGGCGGACTTAAGTGTCCGCCCTTTTTGTTTGTTTGAGTCTTTGAAATCTGCGTAATCGGTGTAATCTGCGGATTGGTTTCAGGCGTCCACCAAAATCACCACCTTACCAAAGGTCTCATTCGATTCCAGTCGTTCGTGTGCTCGTGCGACGTCTTTCATACTGAATACGCTATCGACGATTGGCTTAACAGTACTTGCGGCCAGCAGCGGCAGCACTTGTTCGGCAAACAACCTGGTTGCTTCTGCTTTCTCGTCATTTGACCTCGCGCGCAAAACAGTTCCGACGATAGTCAGTCGTTTTCCCATGACGGTTGCAATGTCGAGCGTCGTTTTTGCGCCCGAGGGGGTACCGACTAATACAAGTCTTCCTTTCGGCGCGAGCGCTGCCAGGTTTGCCTCGAAGTATGCCGCTCCAACAAGATCGATAATCACATCGACGCCTCGACCGTCCGTGGCTGCCTTGATCGCCGTGACGAAACTTTGTGGGTCGTGTGCGACCGCAATTCCTGTTTCAAGTCCATATGGTTTTGCGCGTTCGAGCTTGTCGGTCGTACGCGAAGTGCCGAACGTACGGATGCCGCGAGCGTGCGCAAGTTGTACCGCCGCAGTTCCTACTCCCGAACCAACGGCATGGACCAGCACCGCTTCGCCAGCCCTGGCATTGCCACGTGTGAAGAGTGCGTCATGCGCAGTGATGAACACTTCGGGTACTGCGGCCGCCTGGATCCAATCGAGGTTGGCCGGGACTTCCGCCAGGTGATTTGCAGGCACAACGACATATTCAGCCTGCGCGCCGCCGCCGGTGATTCCAAACACGCGTTGGCCCTTCTTCCACTGGGTGACGCTCTCGCCGGTTTCATCGACCTCGCCGGCAAACTCCATACCGGGGATGTCAGGCGGATAACCCGGCGGCGCAGGATAAAGACCTCGCCGTTGAAGCAGGTCAGCGCGATTCAGCGCCGCGGCCTTCACGCGCACGCGCACAAGCTCGCCACCTCGCGCGAGAGGCGTTTCGACCTCTCGTATCTTTAGCACTTCCGGCCCACCAAAAGCTGTAATGACCACGGCTTTCATGGCTGTGGATAATAGAACTGACGAGTCCAATGTCCAAAGTCCAAGGGCCAAGTCAGGAGTCAGGAGTCAGAAGTCAGAAGTCAGGAGTCAGAAGTCAGAGGAGTCAGGAGTCAGGTAGAAGTCTAGATGCTCACAGAGGCTCTCTTTCTGACTCCTGACTCCTGACTCCTGACTTCTGACCTCTGCACCTTGGACCTTAGACCTTGACCTTGTAGTACCATCCCACCGATGTCGAAGCCCCTGATCATCATCAACAATGTCGCGGCGAAAGCGCGCCGCGCGTGGCCTCTTGTCAAAAGAAGGCTTGAAACTGCGGGCATCGAATTCGATTCATACGAAACTACTCAAGCAGGTGACGCGACAACGCGCACGCGCGACGCATTAAAGTCCGGAGCGGAAGCGATTGCAGTTGTTGGCGGGGACGGAACACTTAGTGAAGCCGCTGAAGGTTTCTTCGAATTTGGCAACGCTCTTGACGCACCGCCCGTTTCAATCAATCCCAATGCAGTTCTCGCCATCTTGCCTGCGGGTACAGGAGACGACTTCGCGCGCGGCTTGGCGCGCCGGCGCGCGCCGTTGGACTTCTGGATCGATCTGCTCGCCCAGCATTGCCGCGATGCCCACCTCCATAAGCGGACGGTAGATGTGTTGTTTGGGCGCTGCAACAACTTTTCGAAGCCGTTCATTTGCTTGAACGCTTCAACAATGGGTATCGGAGGCGAAACCGCGACGCGTGTCGCGGCGCAGGGACCACTGCTGCGGAAGTTTTCGGGTGAGGCGCGCTTTGCTGCGGCCGCCCTCGCGTCCATTGCTCACTGGCGAGAGCGGTCTGTGCGGATAGTGATCGACGACAAGGAAGTTATCGAAGGCCAAATGAACCTGGCGGCAGTGGCCAATGGGCTCTACGCCGGCGGCGGCATGATGTTGTCGCCGGATGCGCGCAACGATGATGGAAAGCTCGACGTGATTACCGCGTCAAATCTTTCACGGGTGAAGGTCTTGCGCGAGCTGGGAAGAATTCACAAAGGCGGGCACATCGCCAACCCGAACGTACAGATTCGCCAGGGAAGCTATGTGCGCATCGAAACGTTTGCCCCTGAAGATGCAATGCCGATTGAAGTTGATGGAAATGTTAAAGGAGCAACGCCGGTGGACTTTCAAGTGTTGCCGGCGGCGCTTAACTTTGTATTTTAGTTCGAGAGTAGCGGCTTCACTTTACGCGCAAACTGAAAAGTAAAACGATCGCGACGGAGTATTTCTATGCGGTTTAAGGCAAACGGATCGATTTGGTCTGTGGGCCCATAAACAGTGGAAAAAGCGGCGATGTGACCTGCATCTGCGACTGCGCGCCGCGCTGTATCCGTGAAAAATCCCGCAGGGTAAGCAAACGTCCAGCACGGTTTTTGGACCAGGCCTTCAATCTCGCGCTTCGCCTCTCCTATTTCAAACTTCACTTCCTCGTCGGAGATCTTGTTGAGCAGTTGGTGACGCAGCGAGTGGGACCCAAACTCGATTCCGTTGGCGGCCATCTCGAGGATCTCCTCCCTGGAAAGATGCTCGTGCGGTTCCTCACCCTCGGCCGTTGCTCCTGAAGACATTTGGCCGATGCTCGACGGGATGATGAATATCGTCGCTTTGATTCCAAACTGCTTCAGAATTGGAAATGCATTTATGTAGTTGTCTTTCCAGCCGTCGTCAAAGGTCAATGCAATACCGTTTGGCGGAAAGCGGCCCGCGTCGTTGTAGTGTTGAATCAACTCCGAAGCGGTATAAAAAACAAACCCCGACTTCTTCAAATACGACATTTGCTTGTAAAACTTTTTCGGGGCCGTGAACGCGCCGCGAATCCGCGTGTCGGCCCGCGGCAAGCTAATCTTGTGATAAAGGAGAACGGGGACTTGCATGATCACACGTTCGGATCTTCAAAGATGCTTACGTCTGAATCCGCGCGAGTAAGAAACCAGTTGTCCGGTATGTACATCACGTCTTGTCGCGTCGGTGAATAGATCATAAACGGTGGCGAACGTTTAATTCGCCAGAACCCAAACTTTTGTAGACGCGCTTCGATGCGCGGGTCGCGCACGTCGGTTACGAGACTGCCCGCGCGCCGCTCAATACTCGCCGCCAGTGCGGCTTTCAAGAGTTCATCGATTATTTCATCGGCACTGCTCGGATCGTAACAAATGTCCGTAATCGCGGCCTTCGGTGGCGCCTTGCCTCGCTCGGGTTTTCGAAAGAACAGGACCACGTAACCGAGCAGTCGTTCTACGTGGAACAATCCTAATGTGTAAAACTCCTTAGCCGGCTGCTTATGAAATTGCCAGTGTAGAAACGCTGCGTTTCGGGATATCGCGCAAGTCATCTTCGCCGAAGCTCTTGCCCACAAGTCGTCGAAAGCTGCGGTGAATTCGCTGACTTCTCTGATCGAACCATGTACGAGCCGGCATCAGTCGCGACAACGACGGACGGAACGGCGCAAATGAAAAATTCAGAAGTCCGCGCAGCGGGGGAAAGGCCGCTGTCTGTTTCAAACCATAGGCTGGAAACAACAATTTCTGATAACGATTGATCGCCCCCATCGGCACCCAGTCCAGACTGCGGAGAACGTTGCCCGACGCATCGTTGAAACCAAGCGCCAGCATGGTCGGATACTTTTCGCGGGCCAACAGGAGAAGTCGTTTACCAAGTTTTTGACCCCGGTATTCCGGCAGCAAGATAAAATCCAGTATCCAAACTGCTTTCCGTTTCTCCTCGAGCACTTGCAGCTCAACAAGAATCGTTGCCGCCTGGCCAACTACGCGATCGCCGTCTTTAACAATCCACAAGGGGACGTTGTCCGGAGAGGTATAAGGATTTTCGAGATAGTGCCACTTCCAAAAAGCGGGGTCGCTCTTGCGCGGATCGTCGGCATAAGCCTCTGCCAGGAAAGACAGGACCGCGTCTTGATCAGACAATTCAAATTGTTTGATTTGGACCTCGGAAGGCATTTGAAGACAGCGGAGGTAGCCGCTATAACAAGCCGCTCGCCAACTTCACGACGTTATCAACATTGAACCCGAGATTACGCATCGCCACATCGCCAGGTGCTGACGCGCCAAACCGGTCGAGACAAAGAACGTCGCCATCTGGACCAACGTAGCGGTCCCATCCACCGCGTACGCCAGCCTCGATCGCAAGGCGGGCGGTAACGTGAGGAGGCAACACCTCATCGCGATACGCTGCGGATTGTTGTGCAAACAATTCGACGCAGGGCATTGAAACCACGCGCGTGGCGATGCCTTTCGCCTGAAGTTGTTCACGAGCCTCGAACGCGAGCGAAACTTCGGAGCCGGTCGCGATCAATATCAATTGCTTTGCGTTGTTATCGGAAGCACCTTCTGCTTCCGCAAGAACGTAACCGCCTTTTCGCAAACCATCGGCTGATGCAAATCTCTTCCGATCGATGACGGGAACTTTCTGTCGCGTGAGAGCGAGGGCAGTGGGCGCATTCCTGCGCAGGATGGCGATACGCCACGCTTCGCTGACTTCCGCCGAATCTGCCGGCCGAATAACAAACAAGTGCGGAATAGCGCGCAACGCCGCCAGATGCTCGATCGGTTGATGAGTTGGTCCATCTTCGCCCAGCCCGATCGAGTCGTGGGTGAAAACGTAAATAGCCTGGACTTCAGAAAGCGCGGCGAGACGAATCGCAGGCCGCATGTAGTCCGAGAAGGTCATAAACGTGCCGGCATAGGGAATCAATCCACCGTTCAACGAAATGCCGGTTAACGTCGCACCCATCGCGTGCTCGCGAACGCCAAAATGTATGATTCGTCCTTCGTAGCTGCCGGCCTCGAAGTCGCCGCCGTTCTTGATGTCAGTGTTGTTGGAAACTCCCAGGTCTGCCGATCCGCCAATCAGCGGCAGGTGCGGCGCGAGTGCATTGATGACTTCACCACTCGCGACTCGCGTAGCCACCGGCTTCGCATCTTCAAACTTCGGTAAGTGTGTCTCCCAATCTGCCGGCAACTCTCCTTCCATCATCGAACGCCACGCACGCGACAACTCCGGATGTTTCTTCTCATACTCGCCGACCATTTCATGCCACTTAGCCTCGTCATGCGCACCGCGATCAACAGCCTCTCTAAAATGCGCCAGCGCTTCGTCGGGAATGTAGAACTGACGATCTTCCGGCCAGCCCAGATGACGTTTGGTTTCGCGAACAGCTTCTTCGCCGGGAGCGTCGCTATGCGCTTTCCGTGTGCCGGCTGTGGGCATTCCGTAACCGATGATCGTTTTAACCGAGATCAAGGACGGTTTGGTTGCCACTGACTGCGCATCGCGAATCGCGCGTTCAATCTCGTCAAGATCATTTCCGTCGTTCACCGTAAGCGTGTGCCAGCCGTACGACTCGAACCGCTTCGGCACGTCTTCGCTAAACGCGAGATTCGTGAAGCCTTCGATCGTGACCTGATTATCGTCATAGAGGTAGATCAGTTTGCCCAACTTGAGGTGGCCTGCCAGTGACGCGGCCTCAGCAGCCACTCCTTCCATCAAGTCGCCATCTGAAACGATTGCGTAAACATAATGATCAATCACTGAAAAGTCTTTTTCATTAAATTTGGCGCCGAGATGTGCTGCGCCCATCGCCATTCCGACTCCGTTGGCGAAGCCCTGGCCCAGTGGACCAGTCGTGATTTCAACGCCGGGCGTCAATCCATACTCAGGGTGTCCCGGTGTTTTCGATCCAAACTGTCGAAAGTTTTTGATTTCTTCGAGCGGAAGATCGTAGCCGGTGAGAAAAAGAAGCGAGTAGAGCAACATTGAGCCGTGACCGGCCGACAGTAAAAACCGATCGCGATTCTCCCATTTCGGATTGCGCGGATTGTGACGGAGAAACCGGTCCCACAACACATACGCCATGGGCGCAGCGCCCAACGGCAAACCGGGGTGCCCCGACTCCGCTTTCTGCACTGCGTCGAGCGATAGCGTGCGAATGGTGTTGATGCAAAGCCAATCAAGCTCGGGTGTGGGTGTGGAGTTTTCCTTCTGCACTGTTGCGCTCATTTCACCGTCCTGTTAAGTGAAGGATTTGCGGGCGTTTCACGTTCGAACATTTGTTCGTACATTCGTTGTTGACGCTCAAGACCTTGATGATAACGTGCGTGGCGCGTCATGTCGGGTTTTACAATCGCGGAGATTGAAACTGGAAAAACTGCGTGAGTTTGTATTTTGCCCGTCGCTTCAAGAGCAAGCAAGGCTGCGCCGCGTGTTGATGCTTCTGATACTTCCGAGACAAGTATTTCTCGACCAAGAACGTCCGCCAGAATTTGCACCCATGCCGGCGAAGAACGCAGCGCGTAACCTGAAGAAATGATGGAAGCGGCAGGCGCAACCGTGTCGAGGGCGCGAGCAATCAACGCAAAGCGATAGGCAACTGCTTCCATCGCCGCGCGTAAGATTTCAACAGGGCGCGTGCGCAAAGTCAGACCCTCGATCGTTCCGCGCGCGCGCGAATGCCAACCAGTGCTGCGTTCGCCGTTCCAGAACGGGAGGACTGTTATGCCGTGAGCGTCTGGTTCCAGCTCAGCGATTTGAGACTCCAGGGATTCCGCGTCGACGTCACGGAAAAATGCGCGTGTGATCCATGAATAAATATTCCCACCATCGGACAAGGCGCCGCCGACAATCACTCGCTCGCGATCGACTCGGTAAGACCATAACTCGGGCGGAATTGTTTGCGGCGGATTTCCCTCATAAGCCACACGCATCGCTCCGGAGGTGCCGATCATGAGCGCGGCTGTCTCTTTCGATGTGCAACCTGCGCCGATGTTATTAGCAGCGCCGTCGCCGATTGCCGGAAGGATCTGTGCACCGGCAAGCTGTGGCCATCGCACAGCACTGTCACTCTTAAGTGTTCCGGATTCGCTGGCGGAAGTTGCGATCAGGGGCAAAGTATTGGTATCGAGACGCAGATGCTTGAGTAATTCCTGGTTCCAGTCGCAGGTGAGCTGGTCCATCAACCCGGTGCCCGAAGCCATCGAAACGCTTGTTACACTTTCTTCACACCAACGCAGCATCAGGAAATCCGAAAACGACAGCCATCGCCTGGTCGCATTGAAAACAGCCGGCTCTGTTTGTTGGATTCTGAGCAACTTGGCAGGCCAATAACTGGAATGAAACCGGCAACCTGTCAACTGATGGAAATGCGACTCCTCTAACTGTTGTTTCAAATTCTCAGCGGCGTCTTCCGCACGTACGTCAGACCAGCCAAGGAGCGGCGTCGTCGGATGATTTGAGTCATCAATGCCCAACAGGCTGTGCCAGAAACATGAGATAGCAACTAACTCAATCGGTCCCGTGGGTTCAGGTCTGGTCGCAAATAGTTCGTCAATAGTCTGTCCAATCTCTTCGAGAACGATATCGGCATCGATGAACCCGAAGTCAGCCAGACTGTTTGAACTGAAGGGAACGCGAATGTTTGCGCCGGGAAGTTCATTACCTTGCGCATCGAAGAGCGCGGCGCGAATGCCTGACGTGCCGATATCGAGTGCGAGCAGATTTGCAGGTTCGCTTGCAGCCATGACAGACAAGATCTCCGGCATCGGCTCATATCCGTCGACGACTTCGTCAAGCATGCTGCTCATTTTGTTGAAACGATTTTTGCGTTAGATGTTGAACATGCACCGAGTAGATTCGCAAACTAACAGTTTGCGTAACGATAGTCCACATCGAATTACAACTGTTAAAATACCGCGCGATGAAAGCTGAAACGTTGAATTGTCCAAACTGCGGCGCCGCAACTTCTTCAGACGCTTCAAGGTGTCAATTTTGCGAGTCGCGGCTGGCCACCGTCGCCTGCCCTTCCTGTTTTGGGATGATGTTCATCGGCAGCAAACATTGTCCACGCTGCGGCGCTGCCGCGGCGCAACGGGAGGAAGTCGGGGGCGCGCTTCACAAGTGCCCGCGTTGCCGCGTCGACATGCAATCGTTGCGATTGGGAACGACGCAGGTTCAGGAATGCGATCGCTGCCAGGGACTGTGGCTCAATGTGGCAGCGTTTGAAAGTATTTGCACGGATCGTGAACAGCAGGCCGTCGTACTTGGCGGTGCTTCCGTAGCTCCGGCGAGTTCCATGAGATCAAACCAGGCAATCAAATACGTACCGTGTCCACAGTGTGGCCAATTGATGAACCGAATCAACTTTGCGCGTTGTTCTGGTGTAATCGTGGACGTTTGCAAAGGACACGGGACGTGGTTTGACAGGGACGAGTTAAGCGGCATCGTCGAATTCATTCGCGGAGGCGGACTTGACGTGTCGCGCGCGAAAGAGAAGGCAGCGATCGAGGAAGAGCGGCGGCGGTTGCGACAGGAGCAGATTGAGGCATCGCAGCTCAGGTCGATGGGCGGTGCTCTTCCAACGTCTGACGATCAGCGCATCTCAGGTATAGCCTCAGCCCGCAGCCTATTGAAGTTTCTGCTGGACTAGTCCCCTCCCCGTAAACGGGGCGGGTTAGGGGTGGGGGTTTCCGCGCGAAGCCCACCTTTCCCCCATGCGGAGAGGGGACTACACTGACTTAGAACGTAAACCTCGCCTGCAGCTCGACTCTTCTGTTGCCTGCGGCCAAATTGCCGCCGTTGCCAAAACCTCCGGAAGCCGAGATCGACTGTCCAAACAGCGACGAGCTCAAGTTCCCGACTGGATTGCCGAGGTTTGTATGGTTCAGCAGATTCTGCACGTTGACTGACAGCATCAGGTTGTAACGACGACCAGCTTCGGCTGCATCACCGCCACCGGCGCCCCCACGTCCGAAACCGCCGCCGCCTCTTCCACCACGTCCGCCGCCGCCACCACCGCCTCCACGTCTTCCACCTCCACCACGCGGTGTGGTCGCTACCTCAGGACCAAAGCCAAAGGCGCGACTGATTCTCAGGTTCACAGTGAAAAATGATGGTCCATTGCCGAAGTTACGCGGAATGATCTGCTGGCCCGGATCGGGATTTGGATCAAAGGCGCCGAAAGGTGTGATCACCACTCCGGGCTTCGAAAGATCGGTAGCGAGTGCCGGTCGTTCAGTAAACAACGTATCGCCGTTGGTGTCGCGTCCGGTCGTGATATTAAAAGGACGCCCGGAATTCGCTATCAAAAAAGGACTAAGCCTGAGCTTCCACGGCAATGCGTTAATTGCGCCGCCCAGCGAGAAGCGATGACGCACGTCGATTGAAGAACGACCATACTCGGTCGTCAGATCATACTGGTTAGCGGGAAACGTATTGGCCCCGTCTGTGTCGCCCTTCGCTGAATTAAGAACGTAATTACCAAACAACGAAAACTTGCGACTTAGCCGGTTGTTGAAATTGACGATCAACTGGTTCTGATTAAACCTGCCGCTCGACTCGTATTGAAAAATGTTGCCGACGTTGCCAAACGGCCGCAGGCCCGTTCCAGGGATCGGAGCGTTTATGTTTCGCGAACGGAGCACGTGGAGAGTACGTGCGCCAATGTAACTGACGGACAGCGTGACGTTGTAGGGTAATTGCCGTTCGACGCTCAAAGCGGTTTCGATTGTGTATGGCGACGAAAGATCTGGCGCAACCCGGCGAACTGTTTGAGGCACATTGAAACTGGTCAACTGCGCTACTGTCGGCGCGATGGGAAACTGGTCGAGCAGAGCCGGGCCGTCGGGTTGACTGGACGTCACGACAAACTGCTGCTGATTAATTCCGTTGGAGCGGTTCGCCTGCAAGGTCAGATTTTCACGAAACCGTTCGTAGAAAATGCCGAAGCCACCACGAATCACCGTGGTCTGTTGGCGCGACTGACCACCGGCGCCAGGCGACCAGGCGAAGGCGATTCGAGGCGCAAAGTCACTGCGATCATGGATGTTGGTTTGCGTTTCGTAACGCAAACCTAAACTCAGCGTGAAGTTGGGTCGCAGTCGCCAGTCGTCCTGAATAAACGGCCCAAAGTCAGTTTGAGAAACCGTTGCCTCGGGGTTGCCGCCCGTGATGGAAAACTGCGTCGCGCCGCCACCTCTTAGACGCACTGCGGCAGGTGAGAACCCGAGAGCGCTGAGCAATTGCGTGCGACGGTATCGTTCGATGCTGGTGATTGCCACCAGCACCGGTTGACCCGTGACCGGATCAACGACCACTTGATTGTTAGCATCAAGCTGCGGCGCAAGACCGCCACCGAATGTGAACGTGCCGGAAAAATTCTGCGGCGACACGTCGCGAATGCGAACGCTACGTACGCGAAAGCCGGCCTTCAGCGAATGTTGGCCCATACTCCACGAAGTAAAGTTTTGCAGCTCGTAACGGTCTTCGTTGTTGAATGAAAAACCAACCTGCGCTCCACCTCCGGTGAAAGCTTCGGACACGCGAGTAATGACCGACGAATTCTGGCTTTCCTGGTGATTGCGCCTGCGAATGTATTGAAAACGCGTTTCGTTAATGACCTTCTGATTGATTAGCGCCGTTTCGGTGAGTTGAAGTGTGTGTTCCTGATTGGAAGTATCAAAGGCCCGCGAAAGAAGGTTGAAGTCGCCCACGCCCGAGTTTTCGGCGCGCGAGCGAGTGTAGGTGTAGCGCGCGACGAGGGTGTTGTTGGTGTTCAACTGGTAATCGAGGCGCGGGCTAATCGTGGTTCGACGTGAAGGCGACAGCACAACTTCACTGAACGGCACGATATTAAACTGCGGATCGAGAATGATTGCCCGGATAGTTGAGTTGTCGTCTATTTCCCGGCGTTCGACGTCTATAAAGAACGATGCGCGTTTTGCGCTGATAGGCCCGCTGAGGTTGCCGCCATATCGTCGGGTCTGGTAATCAGCCCGGACGGGCGCAAACGGGTTGCGCGAATTGAGACTTTCGTCCCCGAAGTTAAACGACGCCTCTCCGCGAAAGCGATCCGTGCCCGGCTTAGTGAAAATTTCGATGCGTCCGTAACCAAGGCGATCGTATTCAGCCGAGAACGGGTTCCGATTGATGCGAATCTCGCGAATCGACTCCTTGGGAGGAAGCCGCCCGCCGCTGAAGCCATCAATGTAGGTGTCGCCTCCGCCCAGACCGGCCGATGGACCAGCGAGTGCTTGCAGCGCGTCTGCCAAATCGTCGGGGTCGTCCGGCAACGCCTCGAGGTCAGTGCCTCTTAAAACCAATGCACCCGCATTGTTGTCAGCTTCAGTGCTGATGGCAGACTCAGCGGTAATAGTCACTTCAGCTTGTTCGACGGCAACTGCAAGCGTGATGTTAAGTGGCAGCGCTCGACCCGCAGTTATTTCGACTTCCGGGTTTTCGTAAACTGCGAAACCAGGTGAGGTAGCCGACACGGTGTAACGTCCAGGCGGCAATGACGGAAACGCATAATTGCCCTCTGCGTCGCTTGTCGCTGTCTTCTCAACACCGTTCTGATCCGCGACGGTTACAGTTGCGCCGATAATCAAACCGCCAAACTCATCTGAAACCTGGCCTCGCAATGTCGCGGACGACTGTTGGCCCAAAGCACTCGCGACACAAAAACAGAGCAGCAGCAAACAATGAACTGCGAGCTTGAGCCTCGAAACCGATCCTGCCATGAAGGTTACCCTTTCCCTTTCCCGATCAATAGAAATCCCGCCTCCTCGCAGGGGCGGCGTCAATTTGCTTAATGCCAACCGCAAAGCCGGTTGTACTGTGGTCTCAGGGGGATGGAAAAGGGGAAAGTTGTTGAGTGGCCTGCTCCAAAAAGGGCCGGCGTTAACGACTTGTCTCGAGTTAGTTCGTGGATCGTTTTAGCTCAGGGCGCCAAAAACTAGCCACGAATTACACGAAACCACACGAAGGCCGCTTCGTGTGTAAAGCCAATCGTCAGGGGTTGTTTGGCCGTTCCGCCGGGCCAACTCCGCCGCCCATCACGTCGCCCGGCAAGCCGGGATTCTGCGGCCCGCGGTTTGGACCCGTTTGCATGAACCGGCTCATGAATGCCGCGTCTCCGGTAACCAGAGTTATCGCCGTAACGTGTGACGGATCGCTGCCTTCAGAACCAGACACGAAAACCGTGTCGCCTTTTTTTAGGTCGTTAATAGTGATCACAGGCAGGTTTTCAAACATGTTCTGAAAACCGCCGCCGCGCGGGCGTCGTGCTTCACCATCTGCGCGCGGTTCGCGTTCGCGCCGTTCACGTGGTTGTCCAGACTGGTCGCCTCGTCGTCCCTCGCCGCGCTGGCCCCGTGGACGGTTCGCGTCAAGCTCCGCAGCCGCCTCAGGAGTCACGCGTCGCAACGTGGAGCGTGGGCCAAATGCAACCTTAATCGTCTGGCCCTGATTGTTTTTGAGAACTACTTCGTTTTTTGCAGCGTCTACCGAAACCACCTGGCCGGCAGTCCTGGTCACCGATCCCGTGATTACTTCTTCGGCAGTAAACTGCAAGCCGTCGGCACTCCGATTACCCAAGGCGCGAATTTGGTCGCCAATCCTCAATTGGGAATAGGCGCTGCGTGAAGCGTGATTGACGTTCATCGAGTCAGGCGCGTAACGGAAAAATTTCGTAGCATCGGTAACCGACACCGCGACCTCCGCCATCGCGTCGCGCGAACGCGACTGAACAATGATCTGTTTGAGATCAGGCTTTAGAGTTGTAATGCGGCCCATCAAACCACGCTGTCGAAAGTCTTCGCGTTGGCGTTGCTGATCGGTTGTGCTTGCGGATGTCGCCGCAGTGCTCACTACCACCTGGCGCGCGTCAATAGACTTGCCGTTCGCCGCGAGTGAGCCTCGCGCAAACAAACGCTCGCCGACTGCGATTTCACCGAGTTTGATCGTAGCCGCTTTCTGGGCCGAGGTTTCACCGGCGGGCAAACGCAGCAAGGCCGAGTTTGCGTTGACAGTGATTACGACCGAGTCACCAGCGTCACTCTTAATGGTGATTAGATTGGCCCCCTGGTCTACCGCTGTGACCATACCCACAACGCGGCCCTGCGACGTGTTTGGCTGGACGGTCTCCTGCGCAAACCCAACGGTTGCCGTTGCGATCACAAATGCGACCAGCAAAGCTCCAAAGACAGTTCTACTCATGTGTTATTCCAACTTCCTTTATCCGGGGGATTGTTGTTGGGAGGGACCTCGTCTGAGGCAAGTATCCTTCAGACGCGCGAGGATAGGCAAATGTTGTCTCGAAAACGTGCTGATGCGATGAGAAAGGTCAAAAAGCCCTGAATTGAGCGCCCGGGAATCATTTCAACAGCTTCCTCACCAATGACACAAAATCCTGAATGTCATTTTCAGTCGTGTCAAACGAGGTCATGAATCTGACTTCTGACGTCTCTTCATTCCAAACATAGAAGAAATACTTTTTCTGCAAAGACGGAATGTGTTTCCTGGGGATGATGGCAAACACTCCGTTTGCTTCCACCTTCTGCGTGATTTGTACGCCGGGAATTTGCTTCAACTGTTCTGCCAGCAAACGCGCCATTGCATTGGCGTGCTCAGCGTTTTTTCGCCAGAGGTTATTCGATAGCAACGCTTCAAACTGGGCGGAGATGAATCGCATCTTCGACGGCAGATGCATCCCCTGTTTGCGCGTGTACTTGAAATTCTCGCGCCAGCTCCGGTTTGAAAAAGACGACCGCCTCACCGTACATCATTCCATTTTTGGCGCCACCAAAAGAAAGTATGTCAACACCAGCGTCCCTCGTGATTGCTTTCAACGATACTTTCAGACTTGCGGCCGCATTCGCGATGCGCGCCCCGTCAACGTGCAACAGCATGTCGTGGTCATGAACAAACTCAGCCAGAGCTTTGATCTCTTGCGGTGTATAAACCGTTCCCATCTCAGTCGCCTGTGAGATGGAAACCACGCGCGGTTGCACGTGATGTTCGAAGCCTACTTCATGCAGCAAGGGTGGGATCTGCTCGGGACGAATTTTACCGTCGGTGGTGATGACAGGCAGAAGTTTACAACCGGTAAATTTCTCAGGCGCGCCGCATTCATCGACATTAATGTGAGCCGTATGGGCGCAAACGATCGCATGATGTGGCTGCGTAGCGGACTTCAAACCAAGAACATTTGCGCCCGTTCCTCCAAAAACAAAAAACACTTCAACGCTTTTTCCCAGGTGCTCGCGGAATTTCCTGATCGCGCGTTCCGTAAACGGATCGTCCCCATAGGCAATGACGTGCCCCTCGTTGGCCGCCGCCATCGCATTGAAAACCAATGGGTGGACGCCGGAGTTGTTGTCACTCGCGAAGCTACGGCTAGGCTTTGGCATGTCGTCGCTTTCGTTTCAGATCCTTAATAACTTCGCGTCCTGCGTTGGCTCCTGGTCCACCTGACACGCCGCCGCCTGGATGGGTGCCTGCGCCGCATAGGTAGAGTCCTTCGATCGGAGTCCGATACTGCGACCAGCCGATTACCGGCCGGAACGTGTAAAACTGATCAAGCGATTGTTCGCCGTGATGTATGTGACCCCCGGTTAGCCCGTAAGTCTCTTCAAGATCGAGAGGCGTGATTATTTGGCGCGCGAGTATCAATTTGCTGAGCCCCGGTGCGTATTCCTCCAGCGTGCGGATCACATTATCGGCAAATTCTTCGCGCCGGGTTTCCCACTCTCCGTTTTTCAACTCATACGGCGCATACTGCACGTAAATCGACATCACCTGACAACCCTCGGGAGCGAGGGACGGATCAGAAATTGAAGGAAATGTAATCTCGGTGTAGGGCGAGGGCGAATAGTCGCCATACTTCGCCGCATCAAATGCGCGTTCAAGATAATCGATGTCTGGCCCAACGTGAATTCGCCCCGCCAACTTTTCATTCGCTTCCTCTTGTTTGACCCCGCCAAAGGCCGGCAATCCAGACAATGCCAAATTGATCTTTGCCGAAACGCCTCTCGAGCGATAATTTCGCACCTTCT
Source organism: Pyrinomonadaceae bacterium (assembly GCA_963730985.1). GTDB lineage: Bacteria > Acidobacteriota > Blastocatellia > Pyrinomonadales > Pyrinomonadaceae > PSRF01. The sequence goes on along the minus strand of CAVSTX010000001.1, from coordinate 381,061 downwards.
GAACGAAGGTAGGATCCAACTCAATCGGATCGATCAACTTCAGGAACGTTGCGCGCGGATCTGCATTAGAAACAACAGCTCGGGCCTGAATCTCGTCCCCATTTTGCAGGACCACTTTCGAGACTTTCTGTTCAGCAGTTTCTATCCGTCGCACTTCTGCGGTTGTTCTAATCTCGACGCCGGCAGTTGTCGCCGCCTTAGCGAGTGCCTGTGTCAGCGCACCCATACCGCCCCTGACAAACGACGAGGGTGCGATAGCGTGACCGTCGTGAGCGGATTGCCAAAGCAGCCCCATGCTGGTGCCTGCTGACCACGGCCCAGCGAATGCTCCAAAAATTCCGCGCGCAGCAATGGCGGCCCGCAACAATTCAGTCTCGAACCATTCCGCAACCAGATCTGCAACGGCCATTGGTCCCCAACGCAACAGCCGATATGCATCTATTTTAGGAAGCTGGCGAAACGAGAAACCGAGTTTGCCGAGGCTAAAAAGCTCGCCTGGTTTGGGGTTATCAATGGCGGGCGGAGTAGTCGTAAGCAGTGGCGCTAAAACTTTTCCGATGCGAGCGAAGCTGCGTTCGAATTCCGGATACGCTTACGCGTCGGCTGCTGAAAAGTTTTTGATTTCTGCAACCGACTGCGCCGTGTCGTTGTACAAACAGATCGAACGGTCGTTACCGAGTGCTAAGAGCTTCGCTTTCGGTGTGATCAGTTCAAAGCCATGGCGCTCAAGCTGAAGTTCCTTCGAGATGTGTGGCAGAAAAGGTGCGGGCGCGTCGGCCAAAGTCGAACAACGAAAGCCTGGGTGAAACTCTTCGGTGATAGCAGCGCCGCCGACCACTGCGCGTCGTTCCAGCACGATGGTTTTGAGTCCTGCTTTTGCGAGGTAACAGGCAGCGACCAGGCCATTATGGCCTCCACCAATCACAATCGCATCGTAAGTCGTCATAGTTAATCAGCCGCAGTGGCAGAAACAGATTATTCAGCCGCGGATTAACACGGAAATACGCGGATCAGAAAAAAAAGAGCGCCTTGACAATGTGAAAATGAAATTACTGGTTTCTGTGTTTTGTGTCTGAATCCGCGTATCGCCGCGTTTATCCGCTGCAAATAAATCTCCGCTAGATATCTTTCAGCATCTGCATCGCCGCATTCCGTCCGGGCCGTCGTAAGTCGTCATAGTTAATCAGCCGCAGTGGCAGAAACAGATTATTCAGCCGCGGATTAACACGGAAATACGCGGATCGAAAAAAAAGAGCGCCTTGACAATGTGAAAATGAAATTACTGGTTTCTGTGTTTTGTGTCTGAATTCGCGTTATCTCCGCGTTTATCCGCGGCAAATAAATCTCCGCTAAATATCTTTCAGCATCTGCATCGCCGCATTCCGTCCGGGCCGTCGTAAGTCGTCATAGTTAATCAGCTGCAGTGGCAGAAACAGTTATTCAGCCGCGGATTAACACGGAAATACGCGGATCAGAAAAAAAAAAGCGCCTTGACAATGTAAAAATGAAATTACTGGTTTCTGTGTTTTGTGTCTGAATCCGCGTATCTCCGCGTTTATCCGCGGCAAATAAATCTCCGCTAGATATCTTTCAGCATCTGCATCGCCGCATTCCGTCCGGGGGCCCCCATGATTCCACCGCCCGGGTGCGTTGCCGAACCGCACATGTAGAGATTGCGAATGGGCGTCTTGTATTGTGCCCAGCCCGGCGCGGGCCTCAGGAAGAAAAGTTGTTCGAGTGTCAGCTCGCCCTGGAAAATGTTTCCTTCCGAGAGACCGAAGTCGCGCTCCAGATCGAGCGGCGTCACTACCTGCCGGTGCAAAATTAAGTCTCTTATGTTTGGAGCATGTTCGGCGATAGTGTCGATCACTGTGTCGCCAAACTCATCGCGCTTGTCGTCCCAGTTTCCTTCCTTCAGGTTGTAAGGAGCGTATTGGACGAAGCACGACATCACATGTTTTCCGGGCGGCGCTACGGATGGATCCGTCAAACTCGGAATCACCATGTCAATGTAAGGCCGCCGCGAAAACCTTCCATACTTGGCTTCATCGTAGGCGCGTTCCATGTAGTCCACGCTCGGGGAGATCGACACAGCGCCGCGCAGATGTGGACCAGCACCCGGCTTGGCAGTGAAGTTTGGCAAACCATCGAGTGCCAAATTAACTTTGCCGGACGACCCGCGATACTTATATCTCTTGAGATCGTCAACGAATCCGCCGGGCAGGTGTTCCTCTCCAATCATCTTCATGAACGTCAGACGTGGATCGACACTCGACGAGACTACGTTCGCGTGAAGCTCATCGCCGTTCTTCAGGACAACGCCTGTCGCTTGTCCCTTTTTCAGTAATATTTTTTCAATCGCCGCTTCGGTGCGAATTTCCGCGCCAGCCTCAAGTGCTGCGCCGGCGATTGCATTTGAGATTGCGCCGGTGCCGCCCCGCGAAAGCCCCCATGATCGGAAGGCGCCATCAATCTCACCCATGTAGTGGTGCAGCAGGACGTAAGCCGTGCCGGGCGAACGCACACCCAGAAAAGTTCCGATGATCCCTGACGCCGACATCGTCGCTTTCAGCACGTCAGTCTCGAACCACTGGTCAAGAAAATCGACTGCGCTCATCGTCATCAACTGGACCTGGTTGTACTTGTCTTCATCAGGAAGTTTTTGAAAACGGCGACCCAGAAACAGCAGGTCTTTTAAACCCTTCGGATTGAGAGAGGTGGGATCGGGCGGCGTCATGCTCATGATGGGCTTCACGAAGTGGGCCATCTCGAGCATCGCCTTGCCGTATTCGTCGTAAGCTTCTGCGTCCAGCTTTGAATGGCGAGCGATCTCACGGCGCGTGCGCGCGTGATCGTTGACGCGCCAGAGGTAATCGCCGTTGTGCATCGGCGTGAAGGTCCCGTCAAGCGGAAGTATTTCCAGACCATGGCGAGGCAGGTCGAGTTCGCGAATGATCTCGGGACGAAGTAACGAAACCACGTAAGAGCACACCGAGAACTTGAAACCGGGAAATACCTCTTCGGTTACCGCTGCGCCGCCGAGGACATGCCGCCGTTCGAGCACCAGAACTCTTTTGCCCGCGCGCGCGAGATAAGCGGCATTGACCAGACCATTGTGCCCACCGCCAATGACGATGACGTCGTAACGATTGCTCATTGTTTGTAGAAATGCAGCTTGCTGGAGATTTGTTAGGATACTTATAATCGCTCGCCCTGACAACGAGTCTTGTCCCATTCACGCTCGTTTCCAAACAACATTGGCGCGCATGGTCTCCCCCAGCGTATTATTCCGACTATGCTGAACGCAGGAGTTCTCACATTCAAGGAGTTTGCCATGCGCGAACCGTTACCGCTGGCGACTATTCACGACGCCGTTTTGGAGTTTCTGCGCGGCCGCGATGATGTGGTTGTTTTTGGCGCAACTGCGGTGAACGCTTACGTCGATGAACCGCGAATGACCCAGGACATCGATCTAATGTCCACACGGGCGCATCAGCTGGCTGAAGAACTGCGCGAACACCTCAGCGAACGTTTTCATATCGCGATGCGCGTGCGGGCCATCCGCAAAGACAAGGGGTACCGACTGTTCCAAATGCAAAAAACCGGTAATCGTCATTTAGTTGACGTGCGACCGGTTAAGAAATTGCCAGAATCTCAGCCTGTAGAAGGCATTCTTATTTTGGATCCAGTTCAACTTATCGCACAGAAAGTTCTTTCATTTCATTCTCGTCAAGGTCAGCCTAAAGGCTTTTCCGATATGCGAGATTTGGCGGTATTGTTTTTGACCTTTCCAGAGATGAAGACTGAATTGGGACCTGTTAACAAAGCCCTGAAAGAACTGGGCGCCACGCCGGAAGAGATAGATACCTGGCGGGGCATTGTCGCTCAAGAACTCAGCGCACCCAGAGATGACGACGAGTTTAACTAACTCGCGCGACGAACTGTCTTGTTCACACCTTAATTAAAACAACTTCGAATCCCATGCCGGTTGGAACAGCGTTTCACGAACGAACATTTGAGTTGTGCGAAAGTCTCAGTTACCGCGAATGGTCTGGGTATTACGCCGTCAGTTCGTATGAGCCACATCACGAGCACGAGTACAACGCGATTCGAAATGCCGCCGCGTTGATCGACATCTCTCCGCTTTTTAAATATCGCCTCACTGGCCCGGACGCGACGCGACTGGTCGACCGCATCATCACACGCGACATGGCAAAAGTTTCGGTGGGCCAGGTGATTTACACGCCGTGGTGCGACGAGCAGGGAAAAGTGATCGACGATGGAACGGTTTCGCGTTTGGAAGAAAACACGTACCGCTGGACCGCCGCTGATCCGAGTCTCCGCTGGTTTACTCAGAACGCCGCGGGCATGGACGTCCAGATCGAAGATATTTCGGAAACAGTCGCCGCTGTGGCACTGCAAGGCCCGACCTCGGGCAGGCTTTTGCGAGGTTTGGTTAAAGACGCCGACCTGGAAAACCTCAAGTATTTCCGTGTGACGCGCGGCACGATCGCGGACGTTGCTGTTGAAATTTCACGCACGGGCTACACCGGTGATCTTGGATATGAGATTTGGGTGCCGAGTGATAAGGCAGTAAGAGTTTGGGATGCACTGATGGAAGCGGGCGGCGCTTTCGACATTCATCCCGCTGGAATGCTCGCGCTGGACGTCGCTCGCATCGAAGCCGGGCTGCTTTTGATCGACGTCGACTTCAACAGTAGTAAGAAGGCATTGATCGACGAGCAAAAGTACTCGCCTTTCGAGATGGGCCTCGGCCGGTTGGTCCAACTCGATAAGAAACGGTTTATCGGACAGCCGGCACTAGCGGCCGAGCACAAACGTGGACCGGCGCGCATGATCGTAGGACTTGAGATCGACTGGCCGGAAGTGGAAACGCTTTACGAACAGGTAGGCTTACCTCCCGCAGTTTCCGCGATCGCGTCTCGTGTCGCCGTTCCGGTGTTCAAAGATGGAAACCAGGTCGGTAAGGCGACTTCAAGCACATGGTCGCCAACGCTGAAGCGAATGATTGCTTTGGCGACAGTGAAAAACGAATACGCAAAGGCGGGAACAAAACTTCAGTTTGAGATCACGGTGGAAGCTCATCGTCATCGCGTGGGTGCGAAGGTGGTGAAGACGCCATTCTTTAATCCCAAGCGCAAGACTGCAACACCTGTCACTTGAGAAGACAGTGCAGCGGGGGCAAGCCCCTCTTCCTGACCATGAGACATTCTTGAACTGAACCTGCTTGAAACTGCCCAGAGTTTTGGGTATTCAAGGACTTCAGTCGATCGGACTTCACGCAAGCCGGGAAAGCTCTCAGGTTGGGAAGGGGGTATACCCCCGCTGCCTCTGTGGAAACGACGAACGGCGGGGGCATGCCCCCTTCCTAACCCAGAGATATTCAAAGTTGAATGGATCTAAAACTCAAAAAAGTCATCGATAGTTACGACCCGACCCTCCCGCTCGACAAAGCTTCGACGATTCCCGCCTCCTGGTACACCGATGCGCAGCTTTATCACCACGAACTGCAAACAGTCTTCTCAAATTCATGGCAGATGTTCGCGCGTGTGGACCAATTGGCCCAGCCCGGGCAATACGTCACCGCAGATATCGGTAATGATCCGGTTGTCGTAGTTTGCGGCAACGACAACAAACTGCGAGGGTTCTTCAACGTTTGTCGTCATCATGCAGCCGCGGTAATGACTGAACCGGCTGGTTCCGCACATCAACTCCGCTGCCCATACCACGGTTGGACCTACTCACTCGAAGGCGAACTTAAAGGTACCCCTGACTTCACCGGCGTCTGTGACTTCAACCGAGCTGAGAATGGTTTAATTCCCGTCGAGGTCGGCGTTTGGGAAAACTGGGTGTTTGTTAGGTTGCAGACTCATGGAGAAGGTGCTGATGACACGAGTGGCACGGGCGTACCGCCCGTGCAAGATCAACAAGGTGCGCTCAGCAAGTTCCTGGGTAGCGAATTAATCGATCAAATCAAGCCGCTTAACTTGAGCAGTCTTCATTGGCTTGAGCGCAGGCACTACAGCTTCGACTGCAACTGGAAAGTCTTCGTCGATAACTATCTCGATGGCGGCTACCACGTGCCGCATCTGCATAAAGGCCTAGACAGCGTCCTCGACTACAGCAATTACATGATTGAAAACGGCGATCGCTACTGTTTGCAATGGAGCCCCCTCGTAACTGAAGGCGCGGAAGCCCAGACGGGGGCCGTGCGCCAGGGCGATCGCGCCCTCTATTACTGGATCTATCCAAACTTCATGATCAACTGGTACGACGGTGCGATGGATACGAATCTTGTTATCCCGCGCGGCGTAGACAAGACGGAAGTAATCTTTGATTTTTATTTTCCCGACGTGTCTGACGGCGCGCGTGCGCGCAACCTTTCGAGCATTGAAGTGGGCCAACGAATCCAGGATGAAGACGTTGAGATCTGTAAATCAGTTCAGCGGGGACTGACCTCGCGTGCCTATGAGGCGGGCCGTCTGTCAGTCAGACGTGAAGCGGGCGAACACTTATTTCACCGACTCCTTCATGCTGATTTGAAAAGCGGCCTGAAAGATATTTAGCCGCAGATACACGCGGATAAACGCTGATCAGAAACAGAGACTAAGAACCGAAGACCAGGGAATTGATATTCCCGTTATCCGTGTTTATCTGCGCAAATCCGCGGCTAAATTCATTTCAGCAGGTATTCCCGGATAAACATGATCGAGGCGTAGAACTGAAAGTCCTGGTTCTTCTTCTTATTGAAGCCGTGGCCCTCGTCTTTTGCCATCAAATACCACACCGGCGTTTTGTTAGCGCGGACCGTCTTCACCATCTGTTCTGCTTCATTTAACGGCACGCGCGGATCGTTTCCTCCCTGAACGACAAAGATCGGCTTGGCAATGCTGGCGGCGTGGTTGAGTGGCGCGATGCGAGTCATGAATTCGCGCATCTTTGGATCCCGCTCATCGCCATACTCCGCGCGTCGCAGGTCGCGCCGATATGCTTCAGTCCGTTCGAGAAAAGAGACGAGGTTGGAAATCCCAACCACCGGCAATGAAGCCCGTATGCGATCGTTGTAGCGAGTGGCAACGGCAAACGCCATGTGGCCGCCATACGAGCCGCCGGTCACCATCACGCGCTGCGCATCGAGGCGGGGTTGTGATTTGATCCAATCGAGCAGCGCGCCGATATCTTTGTACGTGTCTTCACGCGCGAACCCGTTATCGAGTTTGAGAAACGTTTTGCCAAACCCCGAGGAGCCGCGGACGTTGGGATAAAGCATCGCCACGCCCATCTCATTCATAAAGTAATTATTCCGACCGAGAAAACCGGGCCGTGCCTGGGCCTCAGGTCCGCCATGAATGTTGATGACTACCGGCCGCGGTCCGGTAAACCGAGCGGGCGGCATGTAGAGAAAACCGCTGATCGAGCGGCCGTCGAAACTATTCCATTTCACCAGTTCCGCTTCAGCGAAATTAGCTGTGTTTAATCCGCCGGTTTCACTTTCGGTCCATCGATCCACTTTGCCCGTGACAACATCAATTGAATAAACATCGGCAGCCGATCGCGCTGAAGAAAAATTAAACCCGAGGTCGCGCCCGTTATCGTGCCAGCGCAGGCCATTGACGATTCCCACCGGCAGGTTCGGGGCAGGTTTTTCTTTTCGACTCGCCGTGTCGAGTAGGCGCAATCGTCCGACACCTTCTTCGTTAGTTACAAATGCGATTGTCTTACCGTCCAGTGAAATGTCGAACGCATCAACGTCTGCGGCCAGATTACTCGTAAGAAACGTGTGTTGCTTGGTTGCTAAATCCACATACGCAAGTCGCGAAAATTCAGAGTCTTTGTCGGTAGCAACGAAAACGCCGCGCCCGTCTCTGCTGAATTTAGGAGCTCCATAGACGATTGTTTCCGCTCCACCCTTGGGCGTAACCAAACTCTTCGCGCCCGAAGCGACGTCAACCAACCAAAAATAGCTCTCATTCGCTGAAACAAACTCCGCCAGCAGCAACTGTCGATCATCCGGCGACCAATCAGTCACGGCCCAACCGCCGCCCTCGAGCTGGAGCAACATTCGATCGGTTTTCACGTCGCTCGGATCGATGATGTATACGTCAGTGTCTTTGCCGTTGCGGCGAGTGGATGTGTACGCAGCGCGATCACCGGCGGTAGACCAGTTCCATCCCTGATTGCGTGATTTGCCGTCAGTTAGAAGTGTGGTTGAGCCATCAGTGAAGTCGTAGCGAAAGTACTGGAAGAATTCGTTGCCACCTATGTCCTTATTGAAAACAAAAAAGTTGCCTTTCTTCGGCTGATACGTTGCTCCCGCAGCGCGCTCGCGCGAGAACGTCAATTGAGTTCGCGCCCCGCCAGGCATCTTCAGGAGGTGCACCTGGTTCGTGTCCGCAAAACGCGTGATCACGAGCAACTCTCTACGTGTCGGGTGCCAACTTGAAATTGCTGCCGAACGAAACTCGGTGTAACGAGTAACGTCGTCCGCGATGGACGCCGGAATTGCCGGTATCCCCTCAACCACCAGGTTATCTCCCGGCGCAATCGCATCGCTTTGAGCAGAACCGGCGATCGTCAGGAGTGAGAACAGAACGACGATAACAAGCAGCAGTAGAGGGTTCTTCACAGTCGACTCCTTGGAAAGATGTTAAGCGGGAGACCGATTTAGACGCGGTAATATAACTCAATGTGCGTTCGGATGATAAAGTGTCGCGCGTTGTTTGCTCGACGGACAAGGCGGCACCGTAATTGGCTCTGAGTGTCACTGGGGCGATGGCATTGCCACAATAAAAACAAAACAACGATGACTTCTCAAAAGCGTAATCGCCGCGGCCTGCTACGGGTCCTGGGCGTTACCTTCGGCCTCGCAGTAATCATCGGCAACACGATCGGCGCCGGAATCTTTCGCGCGCCCGGCGCGATTGCCGAGCAGTTGCCACACCCCGCGTTGTTTCTGGGCGTGTGGCTCATCGGCGGACTTTACGCTTTTCTGGGGGCGATTTCGCTGGCTGAACTCGGTGCGATGATTCCGCGTTCCGGGGGGCAATACGTTTTCGCGCGTTATGCGCTTGGCGAGTATGCGGGTTTCATTGTGGGCTGGAGCGATTGGGTTTCTACCTGCGGCTCTGCTGCTGCTGTTTCACTGGTGATTGGCGAATTCGCCGGGGCCTTGTTTCCGTCGTTGCAAGGACAAAGTGTGGTCGTGGCAGTGACTGTCGCGGTTGCTTTCGCGGTGTTGCAATGGCGGGGAATAGTTTGGGGAAGCGCGACGCAAAACGTCACCAGCTTATTGAAAGCCGCAGCGTTTATGGTGTTGATAGTGGCTGCGTTTATTCTCGGCGGCGGAGGCGCGTCGAATACTGTTTTGCCTTTGCCGCAACACTACGCATTACTTGGCGCTCTCATCGTTTCACTCCAGTCAGTCATCTACACTTACGACGGCTGGGCCGGTGTGATTTATTTTTCGGAGGAAGTGAAGAATCCCGGTCGCGACATTCCGCGGTCCTTGCTCGGCGGCGTGCTGGCAGTGATAGCTATCTACCTGCTCGTCAACTGTGCGCTGCTTTACGTCCTCCCGATATCGGCCATTGCTGGACAGGAATTCGCTGCCGGCGCGGCGGCCCAGGTGTTGTTTGGCAAACATGGCGACACGGTGTTTCGCACACTCACAATAGTCTCCATGCTAAGCGCCATCAATGCATATCATCTGATGTCGACGCGCGTCTTATTTGCAATCAGCCGCGACGGCCTTTTCATGAAACGCGCTTCCGAAGTGAACGAGGGCGGCACACCTACCCTGCCACTTTTGCTTAGCGCCGCAGTTGCGGTGCTGTTTATTGTTTTCGGTCGGACCTTTGAGCGGGTAGTAACGATCCTCGCTTTCTTTTTTGTCGCCAACTACACCCTCTCGTTCATTGCCGTGTTTGTTCTTCGCAGGCGCGAACCAGATAAGCCACGACCTTACCGCGCCTGGGGATATCCCTGGACGACCGGCATTGCACTGATAGGATCAGTTTTGTTTCTGGCCGGAGCAGTGCTGAGTGATACCCGCAACAGCATATGGGCGTTGCTGCTGCTGGCCTTTAGCTATCCGTTGTTCCGTATTCTTCGCCTGAGCAATACGCGGCGGTCGTCGTCCTGAAACGACCTCAATAGTTATCGTAATTGAAATCCATGTTGACTTAGTTATCAATTTCCCTTAGAAGCAATCTGCCGTAATACCAACCCGGGAGGACCCCACCTAATGAAACGCAACGTCCTGATTGGCATCATTGTTCTATTAACGCTGTGTGGCGGCGTGCAGGCGCAGCAAGGTAACGACGCTTCGCGCACGCGCACACGCGAACTGTTGTCGCAGTTGCTAACGAAGGCCGGACCGGGCGTCAACGTCGAGTTTCGTCAAAGCCAGAAACAACCGTTCAATTTCGTCGGTTCGCTGCGCACGGGATTGACGCACGCAGACAGTTTCGAAATCGTAATCAGCGTTACCGCGAATGAGACGATCGGCTTCCGCGTCTACCCGCATTACAAGAACGACTACATCAACGTCGACAAAGTGCGGAACGGGGCTTCCCTGATGAGACAACTTCTCCGGTTGAGCGACCGCGCGTTTCTTTTTTGGGGAGCAGATGAAGCGGGCGACATCTTCACCGGCTACACGTTCACTTTGGAGTCGGGCTTTCCGGAAGAGTCGATTAGGATCGTGCTGCGAAGCATTGTGAACAGCGATAAATTTATCGGTGAGTTGCGGCCGGCCATCGACGGCAGCTCAGCGCCATAAATTGCTATTGAAGGAATCGTAGCGCAACTCAGTTTACGCCGAATCCGTAACGCACACTTTAGTTTGAGCATTTGGCCACGCCGCCCAGGGCGTGGCTATTTTGTTGAAGAATTGTCTTAAAGTACGTGTTAATTCGGGGCACCACCAGCGGGAACTTGAAGCGTGGTATTCTGGAACCACCCCAATCAACGTTTGTTTAGGAATTCATTCGACTAACCGCACGATCTCGGTCGGCGCGTAAGCGTTGTGGCCCGCAATGAGTGATTTCTCGCAATGGCTGACTGACCGGTTTGGGAGAGCCCTCAACGGTCCTGAAGAGCAGCCCCTTGGCGCTGAGATTTTCAGTGTTGAGCGCCTGGTGCAATACGCCCGGACGCTGGCCACTGAACACCGGACCGTGCGGACCAGAGGAAAGGCGCTTTTGCCGCGCCTTGAGGATAACGGCCGAAAACTGATTGCCGCTTATCGCACTCTGGTAAAGGCCATTCAGCGCGGGCGCTCGATCTCACCCGCAGCCGAGTGGCTGATAGACAACTTCCACATCGTTGAGGAACAACTTCGAGAGATCCGCCAGGACCTTCCCAAGAGCTATTACCGTGAACTTCCAAAACTTGCCGATGGACCACTCAAGGACTATCCGCGCATATACGCGTTAGCCCTCGCGCTGATAACGCATACCGATTGCCGCCTTGACACTGAAACTTTGCGTCGTTTCATCGCTAGTTATCAGACTATCGCACCTCTGACTATTGGTGAGCTCTGGGCTGTAGCTATCACGTTACGCCTGGCGCTGGTCGAAAACCTGCGCCGGCTGGCTACCGTCATCATTGATGCGCGCGAGCAGCGCGAGCAGGCTGACAAACTCGCCGACAAAGTTCTCGAACTGGCCACTCGTCAACCCGATGCCCTGGTACCTCTGGTTACTGAACGAATTGGCAAGCTCGATAAGTTGCACCAGACGACACTCGTGGTGCAGCTGGTGCAGCGTTTGCGCGAACAGGATCCGGCGGTGATTCCCGTCCTGGTCTGGTTAGAAAATCAACTTGGCAAGCATGAAACTACCATTGAGCAAATCATTCACGCTGAACACCAACGGCAGGCCGCAACTCAGGTAACAGTTGGCAATATCATCACCAGCATGCGCCTCTTGTCAGAGTTGGATTGGCGCGACTTTTTCGAGAGCGTCAGTCTAACGGAGCCGTTGCTTGGTCAGGATCCGTCGGGTGCATATCTACATCAGGAATTTAAGACGCGGGACCGTTACCGCCACGTTATTGAAAGAATCAGCAAGCGAACGCAGACAGATGAGCTTGATCTCGCTCGCGAAGCCGTCAAGCTTGCTCAAGAAGCCGCCCCAGACGACCACACCGAAGATTCCTCACGCACGAAGCATGTTGGCTTTTACCTGATCGACGACGGCCTCACCACCTTAGAAGCCAGGTTTGATTACCGTCCACCGCTGATGGAACGACTGCGGCGTTTCGTCCTCCGTAATGCCACAGCGTGTTATCTGGGGACCCTCGTTGCCATTACCTTTTTGATTGTCAGCGCCGTGCTGGCCCTACTTTCTTACGCCGGGGCTGGCTGGCCGTTGCTCTTAGTGGCAGCCGCGTTGGCGGTGATTCCTGCGAGTGACTTGGCGGTGAGTGTGTTGAACTGGGACGTCACGCATTTCCTGCCGCCCAGGTTACTACCACGAATGGAAACCATGTCCGGCATTCCTCAAGATGCCGTCACGATGGTGGTCGTTCCTACGATTCTTTCCGATGAGTCGCAAGTTCAGGAGTTAATAGAAAAGATACAGGTCCATTTTCTTGCTAATCAGGACAAGAACATTTTCTTTGCCCTCCTAAGCGATTTTGCTGATGCAGATTTTGAGCAATCGCAACAAGATGAACAGTTGTTAGAGATGGCTCGCAACGGAATCGCATCGCTCAACGATCAATATCCGGATAGCGGGGCCAGACGCTTCCATCTTTTTCATCGACGCCGGCAATGGAACCCGGGCGAAGGCGTGTGGATGGGATGGGAACGCAAGCGTGGCAAACTCGAGGAGTTTAATCGTCTTGCACGCGGCGCGTCTGACACGAGCTTTGTCGTTCATACTGCAGACAAGTTACTGCTGGGACGAATCAAATATGTATTGACGCTCGACACGGATACCCAGCTTCCCAGAGACACTGCACGGAAACTAATCGGCACCGCCATACATCCGCTGAACCGGCCGATATACGATGCGCAAGCGCAACGAGTGGTACGCGGCTATGGAATATTGCAACCGCGCGTCAGCATTTCACTCGAGAGCGCGTCACGTTCGCTCTTCGCTCGCATTTTCTCCGGCAACACCGGAATCGATCCCTATACAACTGCCGTCTCCGATGTCTACCAGGACCTTTTCGCTGAAGGCAGTTTCACGGGCAAAGGTCTCTACGATCTCAATGCTTTTGAGACGGCACTTTCCGGCCGCGTTCCTGAAAACTCGCTGCTAAGTCACGACCTCTTTGAGTCGTTGTTTGCACGAGCTGCTCTCGTGACGGACGTTGAAGTTCTGGACGACTACCCAGGCTCGTATGAGACATACGCGAGACGCCAGCACCGTTGGACTCGTGGTGACTGGCAGCTTTTCCGTTGGCTATTTCCGTGGGTGCCTGATGCTCAGCGGCGCCGGCTGCGAAATACCCTGCCGGCAATTTCACGCTGGAAGGTGTTGGATAATTTGCGGCGGAGCCTGGTGGCGCCGGCTTCCTTTTTATGGCTGGTGGCAGCATGGACCATCTTGCCTGGTCCTGTCATTCTCTGGACTCTCTTTACGCTACTTACACTCGCGTTCCCTATCTACCAACACCTCGCCAGCAGCTTGTTGGTCCATCCGCGCGGTGTTCAGTGGCGCGCCCACTTCGGTAGCGTTTGGAAAGACGTAAGGGTAAACACAGCCCAATTCGCTTTATCGGTCATCTTCCTGCCCCACCAGGCTTATTTCATGTCCGACGCGATTCTGCGGACGGTATTCCGAAAGCTAATTTCACGCAGAAAACTGCTTGAGTGGAATACAGCTGCGGACGCAGAAAGGACCGCCCGGCACGATCTTTCTTCTTTCTTCTGGTTCATGGCTGCAACCTTCGTGCTGGCACTTGCAACGCTCGGATTGGTGATCATTATGCGACCGGGCGTGATCCCGATCGCCGTGACATTTGCTGCGCTTTGGGTCATTTCGCCAGTCGTTGCTTACTGGCTAAGTACCTGGCGGCCGCCTGAACGTGATCAGCTTTCAGACATTGACGTTCAATACACGCGGATGATTACGCGGAAGACGTGGCGGTTTTTCGAGACGTTTGTGGGCAGCGAAGACAACTGGCTTCCTCCCGACAACTTTCAGGAAGAACCATCACCTGTAATCGCGCATCGCACGTCGCCGACAAATATCGGACTGTTATGTCTTACCACTGCCTCGGCCTACGATTTGGGCTACGTTGGACTCCTGGAGTTTGTGGAACGGACTGAGCTCACGTTTGCAACACTGCGGAAGCTTCAAAAGTTTCAGGGACACTGTTTCAACTGGTACGACACAAAGAGCCTCGAGCCACTAAACCCTCAATACATATCAACCGTCGATAGTGGAAATCTGGCCGCACACCTGCTCGCTGTGAGGCAGTTTTGTATTGAGTTGCCGGACACAAAGTTGGTCGCACGCCGGATAGCAGAAGGTCTGTCGGATACGCTTGCTGGAATTGGCAGTGAAGTAGAGAAGTTAGGGTCGGTTCGCCAGCGCACGCAGGTCGTGACAGTCAGCCAGTTAAGTGACGAGATCGAAGCTTGCCAGAAACTTTTATCTTCGCCTCTTAACGACTCGGTAGGTGACTGGACCATCTTCAATGCTCTGGGCGCGCGCGTTTCGGAGATCGAAGACATCATCAATGCGCTTTCTCACGAACACGGAGAATCGAATTTTGTTCACTTGCGAGCGTGGGTCGATGCATTCAAACATCAGGTGCGATCAACTCGTCGCAAAGTGGACTTGTTACTCCCGTGGGCGAGCTTGTGCTCACAACTTGAGACATCTGATGCCGAGGTCGACAGCGAATGGAAGGAAATTGTCGATGTCCTCTGCGGTTTACCTTCACTAGCTGAAATACCGGAAATCTGCGACCGCGTTTTATTAAGTCTTGCAGGATTACAAGGGGACGCGATTGGCCGATCGCAATTGGTGCCCAGGTTGACAAGAGACCTCG
Organism: Pyrinomonadaceae bacterium; assembly: GCA_963730985.1. Lineage (GTDB taxonomy): Bacteria > Acidobacteriota > Blastocatellia > Pyrinomonadales > Pyrinomonadaceae > PSRF01. The sequence goes on along the minus strand of CAVSTX010000001.1, from coordinate 366,031 downwards.
AGCAGGCGAGTCGCGGTGCGAATGATTTGCTGTCTCGCCTGAGCGTACTCGCACAAACCGCCGACGAGATTGTGAGTGAGATGGATTTCAAGTTCCTCTTCGATCCGGAGAGGAAGCTGTTCACTATCGGGTACAACGTCACCGCTCTTCGTGCCGACAACTCTTATTACGACTTACTTGCCTCCGAAGCCAGGGTGGCTAGCTTTGTAGCAATCGCCAAGGGCGACGTGCACCAGGAACACTGGTTCCGCATGGGCCGGCAGCTGACGTCTGTCGATGGAGGCCGCGCGTTAATCTCCTGGACCGGCACGATGTTCGAATACCTCATGCCTTTGCTCATCATGCGCGATTACAAAGGCTCACTTCTCGACGAGACTTATCGGGCAGTTGTCAGTCGCCAGATTGAGTATGGCGAGGAACGCGATGTCCCATGGGGAATATCAGAAGCTGCCTACAACGCTCGCGATCTTCAACTCAACTATCAATATGGTCCATTTGGGGTTCCGGGCTTAGGACTTAAGCGTGGGTTGATTGAGGATTTGGTAGTCGCTCCCTATGCCACGATGCTCGCGGCAATAGTGGATCCACGCGCGGCAGTCAATAACCTGCGCCGGCTGGAGAAGGAAGGCGCGTTAGGCGCATACGGTTTCTACGAGTCGATCGATTACACCCACGAACGAGTACCACAGGGACAGAAGCGCGCAATGATTCGCGCCTTCATGACTCACCATCAAGGCATGGGCATGGTCGCTCTGGGTAGCGTATTGCATAACGACCGAATGGAAGAGCGCTTCCATAGCGATCCTGCGGTGCAAGCGACACAACTACTCTTGCAGGAGCGAGTACCGGCCGCTGTTGCTGCTGCTCATCCTCGTGCCGAAGAAGTTTTGACCGGCCGCGTGGTCCAAACGCCGCCGGGATTGATCACGCGCACTTACAAGAGCGCGGATTTGGAAACGCCGCGAATTCAGTTGCTTTCCAACGGCACCTACAACGTGATGGTCACGAGTGCCGGCTCGGGCTATTCCAATTCCGGCGTCAACGCCGTTACCCGTTGGCGTGAAGACACGACGTGCGACAACTGGGGAACGTACATTTATTTGCGCGACGTGCGAAGTGGTGCCGTGTGGTCAGCGACGCGGCAACCGGTGCGGAAACGCCCGCAGTCTTATGAAGTGGCTTTCTCAGAAGATAAAGCTGATTTTTGGCGAGTAGACGATGGCATCACCGCTCACACGGAAATTGTTGTTTCGGCCGAAGACAATGCGGAAGTTCGACGAGTTTCATTAACAAACAAAACCCAACGCACTCGCGAAATCGAGATTACGAGCTACGCCGAAGTAGTCCTTGCCACACCGCAAGCCGATGCAGCTCACCAGGCGTTCAGCAATTTGTTCATAGAGACAGAATTCTTTGCGGGTGAAAATGCCATCCTCGCGCATCGACGGCAACGGTCGAGCACGGACGAGCCCATATGGGGAATCCATGTGGTCGTGGTTGAAGGAGATTCCGTTGGCACGGTTCAGTATGAAACGGACCGCGGGAGATTTTTGGGAAGGGGCCATACATCTTCGGATCCAATCGCAGTTTTTGAGGACCGTCCCCTGTCAAATACCACCGGCGCGGTACTTGATCCTGTTTTTAGTTTACGTCGCAGGGTAAGAATTCGTCCCAACGAAACAGTACGCTGTTCATTTAGTACAGCCGTTGCGACCTCACGCGAACAGGCGATCCTGTTGGCCGACAAGTACCACGACCCGAACACTTTTGAGCGCGAACTGCGTCTGGCCTGGACCAAAGCTCAAGTTGAGATGAGCCACCTCAAAATCGATGCGGATGAGGCGCATCTGTTTCAGCGTCTGGCCGGCCGGATTGTTTACTCCGATCCGTCGCTGCGTCCGCGGCCTCACGTGCTGGCACTCAACACCAAAGCGCAATCAAGCCTCTGGGCTTACGGCATAAGTGGAGATCTGCCGATTCTGGTTGTCAGAATCGATAAGGCCGAAGACTTGCCGACGGTCCATATGATCGTTAGAGGACATGAATATCTTCACTACAAGGGCTTAAAGATCGATCTGGTAATTCTGAACGACGACATAAGCACTTACCACCAGTCGTTACAAAGAGAGCTGGAGGCGATGGTCCGGACGAGCGGGCTACAGGGTCTGCAGGATAAACCGGGTGGCGTTTATTTGCGTCGCACGGACCACATACCGGAGCCGGATCGTATTCTGCTGCACGCAGTCGCGAGAGTAGTGATCGTTTGCAACCGCGGCACTCTGGAAGATCAGGTCGAACGTCCACACGTTGAAGAGTTGCTGCCGCCGGCTTTTGTCCCGCGGATGCCTTCGCAAACTTACCCGGAGCCCGCGCTGCCTCAGCCCGAACTCAATTTCTTTAATGGCCTGGGCGGATTTCAACAGGATGGCCGGGAATACGTGATCTTACTTGGTCCCGAACAATGGACTCCCGCGCCCTGGCTAAACGTTGTCGCGAATCGAAAGGAGTTTGGTTTTCAGATAACGGAGAATGGTTCGGGTAACACGTGGTCTGTGAACAGCAGGGAAAATCGCCTCACGCCCTGGTCCAATGACGCAGTTAGTGATCCGTCGGGCGAAGTTGTTTACCTGCGCGATGAAGACACAGGGACTTTCTGGTCGGCAACGCCGCTGCCCATTCGCGAAAAGGAACCTTACGTAGTCAGACACGGCCAGGGATATTCAGTATTCGAACATACCAGTCATGGCATTTCGCAGGAGTTGCTTCTCTTCGCAGCTCTGGATGAGCCCGTCAAGATTTTGTTGTTGCGTTTACGTAATCGCACGCCACGCAAACGAAGGCTAACAGTTACGCTTTACAACGAATTAGTGCTCGGGGTGCTGCGTCCGATGTCGGCTCCCTACATCATCACCGAAATCGACGCGAAATCCTCAGCGATCTTCGCTCGCAATCCTTTTAATAATGAATATGCCGAGCGAGTGGCTTTTGTTGCCACCGGGGAAGTGCTGACCAGTGCGACCTGTGATCGCAAGGAGTTTATTGGGCGCAACGGCAACCTGGGGGATCCCGCCGCGTTACGGCGGACCAGCCTCGCCGGACGCGATGGCGCGGGAGTGGATCCATGTGCAGCCTTGCAGGTAACCGTCGAGTTAGCGCCACATGAAGCGCGCGAAGTAGTGCTTCTGCTGGGCGAGGCGGAAACAAAAGAAGTTGCTCAACGGCTTGTTTCGAAATTTGTGAACCCCGGAAATGTAAACACGGCTTTTGAGCAGGTGCTCGGACATTGGGACCAACTGCTCGGCACTATCGAGGTGAATACACCAGACGCCGCGCTCAACACGATGCTAAACCGCTGGCTGCTTTATCAAACACTCTCTTGTCGCATTTGGGCGCGATCCGCTTTTTACCAATCGGGAGGAGCTTTTGGTTTTCGCGATCAATTACAGGACGTGATGGCTTTGGTTTACAGCAGTCCTGAAATCGCGCGCGAGCAAATAGTTCTTGCCAGTGGCCATCAGTTTAAGGAAGGCGACGTGCAACACTGGTGGCATCCGCCTTCGGGCCGCGGCGTGCGCACGCGTTTCTCAGACGACTTACTCTGGCTGCCGTTTGTCACCAGCTTCTACGTCAGAGTTACCGGGGATCTATCTGTGTTGGATGAAATTGTTCCATTCCTCGAGCAACCGCTGCTGAAAGATGACGAGCAGGAAAATTACATGCAGCCTGCGGTTTCGGCTGAGTCTGCGTCTGTTTTCGAACATTGTGCGCGGGCGCTCGACCGAAGCATGGCAGTCGGTCAGCATGGTTTGCCGTTGATGGGCTCAGGCGATTGGAATGACGGAATGAACCGTGTGGGCCATCTGGGCAAAGGGGAAAGCGTCTGGGTAGGTTGGTTCTTGTATACGACCCTCGCACAGTTCATTCCATTGTGTGATCCGCGAAACGAAGTCGCAGCGCGCCGATCGATATCGACGTCATCAGAGCGACTTGAAGGAAGCACTGGAAAAGAGTGGTTGGGACGGCGACTGGTATCGCCGCGCATATTTCGACGATGGAAGACCGCTCGGCTCTGTACACAACGATGAATGCAAGATCGATTCAATCGTCCAGTCGTGGTCGGTAATTAGCGGCGCTGCTGAAAACTATCGGACCGTTCGGGCGATGGCCTCGGTTGAGGAGTATTTAATCCGGCGAGGCGACGGATTGGTGATCCTGTTCACGCCACCGTTTGAGAAAAGCAAACTCGATCCCGGCTACATCAAGGGTTATGTCCCTGGCGTGCGCGAGAATGGCGGGCAGTACACACACGCGGCACTATGGACGCTGATTGCGTTTGCGATACTGGGCGATGGCGAGCGAGCGGGAGAGTTGTTTTCACTTTTGAATCCAATCAATCACTCGTCAACTCGAGCCGGTTTACACAAATACAAAGTTGAACCTTACGCTGCGGCTGGCGATGTTTACGCAGTTCCTCCTCACACAGGCAGAGGCGGCTGGACCTGGTATACCGGTTCTTCCGGTTGGATGTACCGCGCGGGATTGGAATCCATCCTTGGCTTTCAATTGCAGGGAGAGCGCCTGCGAATCAATCCGTGTATTCCCCGATGGTGGCGCGAGTTTGACATCACATACCGTCGCGCGGAAACGCTTTATCGCATCAGGGTTGAGAACCCGCTGGGTGTAAGCCAGGGAGTAAAGACTGTCGAACTCGATAACGAGCTACAGCCTGACGATCAGATTACTGTGGTAAACGACGGGCAGATTCACCAGATGCGTGTCGTGCTTGGCGAAAAACCTAGAGAGGAAGCTGCCGTTGACAGCAACAACAATGCGGCAGACGTGAAACAGACTCAGAAGCTCTAACCGGAGTGGTCAGCTCACCAGTCCTTAATTCGAGCACGAGTTTGTATGAAGAAGTTATGCTGCGGCTGGCGGCAAAACAGACTTGAAGAGCGTCTCGTATTGTGCGGTGACGGATGCGAGCATGAAGTTCTCACGGATGCGCTCTCTCGCCGCAACTCCCAATTGCGCACGGCCGTCAGAACCGAGGTGGATTAGTTCACGCCACGCCTGTGCGAGTGCAGCCGGGTTGCGCGGCGGCACAACCAACCCCGTCGGGCCCACGATCTTCGCCGAGTCTCCCACATCTGTCACAACGCACGGCACGCCGCACGCCATCGCCTCGCCCACGACAAGGGGAAAACTCTCGCCATAAGAAGAGGAAAGAGATGATATGTCTGATGCTGCGATAAGCCGGGCGATGTCGTGGCGCTCCCCAAGCAAATGTGCGCGACCTTCAAGACCCCACGCGGCGACATGTCTTCGCAGCACGTGATTGCGCGCGTCGACCTCCCTCCCCACCAGAAGAAAATGGGCCGCGTTATATTCATTGGATAGCATCTTCGCGGCCAGGAGAAAGTTGATGTGGTCCTTCATCGGGTGAAAGCGCCCGACGAGCCCGATAAGCAGTTGGTCGTCGCTAACACCCAACTCCGCGCGCACCGACGCGCGTGCTTCGGTCGAAGGTGCGAAGCTGGTCATGTCGAATCCGTTCGGAATTACAACTGAATTCTTCACGCAATAGCCCATACGTTCGTGTTGGCGTCGACTTTCTTCAGAGACGTAAATGATCTTCGCAGCGCGTCGCGATAAGAGTCTGCACAAACGGATAATCGTGACGGTCATGCGCTTTTCGAGACTAAGATCATTGTTGCAACTGTGAAGGCTCCATACGACCGGCAGGTGACGTACGGCCATCCGCGCGAGTTCCGCGGCTAGACAACTGTGATACATCCAACACTGAATCACATGCGGCCTGATGCGTTGCACCGCGGACATGAGTTGCCACACCTGTCGAGGAGTGGGCAACTTCGAGGGTCTCATGTTGATGTGATAAACGCGTACGCCCAGCTCTTCGATTCGGGCGTCGAGCGCGCTGCGTCTGCCGAGCGAGATCACCGTCGGGTGATAGCTGGAGAAGTCGGCGCCGGATAGGAATTTGTAAAGCATCATCTCTGCCCCTCCGACTGAGAGGTCGTTGATGATGTGCAGGACCTTTATTGGCCCCGCGCTCGGTATTGGCATGGTCGCTTTAGCAGTCAAGTAGGCTGTCGGAGTCGTCGCTGGGGGGCGCAAATGGAAAGACTGACGCGTAAAAGTCAACGAAACAGCGCGTAACCGCAAAAAAGGCACATCACCCTGGCTGGGTCACTAGAGTTCGATTGTGCACTTCGTTAGTCTAACGCGCATCTCTCTTATTACATGTTGATAGTCACCTCGTCCAGAAAAAACTTCAACCGCAGGAGCACTTTGTCGAATCAGGATAGGTGGACCAATCGAAGGTACTGACTCACCGCACCTTCTACCGAATAACGCGCTGCGTACTCTTTGAGCATTTCGGCTCGTCGCGGTGCTTCAAGTGCGCGCTCCATTGCTTCGCTCATCGCTTTGACGTCGCCAACCGGTACCAGCGCGCCATAGTCGCCGTCGCACAGAATCTCTCGTGGCCCACTCGGACAGTCAGTAGCCACGACAGGACAGCCACACGCCAGTGCCTCGATCAGTACGGTCGGCAGCCCTTCCCACCGCGACGAAAGTACAAAAATAGCAGCTCGGCTCAAGTAAGCGTAAGGATTTTCAACGAAGCCGGGCAAAACCACGTCGCCGGTTAATCTCAACTCGGCGATCAGCGCTTTGAGTCGCTCACGTTCTTCGCCTTCGCCGAGGATCATCAAGCTGACAGACTTCTTATTCCGTAACAAACGAAATGCCCGCAGCAGCGTGGGGAAATCTTTCTGTTCATTCAGCCTCCCGGCTGCGACAACAACCGGTGTGAAGTTTTCAGTGAGCCATGAGTGAGCGGGCGCCTTCGCCGCCTGTTCAATTAACACGTCGTCGACTACCGGGTTATGTATGACGGACACTTTAGCGGCGGGTATGCCGAAGTTTGACACGAGATCGCTCGCTACTCCTTCAGACACGCACACAACCGCGTGCGCGTGCGGGTATGCATGTCGCACGAGTGACGGAAGCCAGGCGTCACGACGCAAACTGCTACGGACGGCGGAGACGGTGTTTTGCTCGACGACGATCAGCCGCGTGTCAACGCGTGCGAGTGCGCACGCAGCGACCGCCGCGACGTTGGCATGGCTGAGGAATGATAAAAACGCGCGAGGCCGTTCGCGGCGAAGGTATTGAACTAGTTTTGGAAGCGCTTTAGCCACGCGGCCGCTCTCAAGATCGATGATGCGGACTCGTGCGTCGATAGCGCCCGCAGGCGGGACCTTGCCACCGCTCCTGAGTTGAACGTCATTGAGTTGATTGTTGATAACAACCAAATCGACAGCGAGACCGTGTGCCGCGAGGCCACCGGCAAGTTTAACGACAGCTCGCTGCGCGCCGCCGTCGCCGAGATCCGGAATAAAACAGGAAACATCTGGACGGCGTGAAGCGTCGTTGCGGCCACGCATGTTCTCGTGCGGGCGAACGTCTGATTTCACTGGCGGCGTCATTCTTCGTCGGCCACCTGCCGGAAAATGTTGGCGAGCGTTTCCGTATGTCTGTCGACTGAGTAACTCGCCTCAGTAAGTTGTCTTCCGCTGGCGCCGAGTCGTGAGGCCAGCGCGCGGTCCTCGTACAGGCTGGCGAGCGCTTTGTACCAATCACCATTCGTCGTCGCCGCGATGCCGACCTGCGCCTGTCGCATGATCTCATCACACACACCTACGGGGCTGACGATCGTCGGTGCGCCAACCGCCATGTAAGTCAGCATCTTCAGTCCGCACTTGCCTCGTTCCCAATCCGTCGAAGCGAGAGGCATGAGTCCCACGTCCAACTGCTGCACCTGGCGCACCTCGTTCTCGACGGACCATCGCTCGAAGTCCCAGCGCTTGCGCGGAATCTTTGTAAAGCTCGGTTCGCGATCCGAAACGACGAGTAGGCGGGTATCCGGATGACCATCGAGAAAATCGGCCAGGGGCTCTTCAATCGCGGAAAGATATTTAAGGTTGAACGCCGTACCCGACCAACCAATGGTCCACTTTGCGCGAACTTTCTCGGGTGCTGGTTTCCACCTCTCGGTGTCGAGACAAGTTGGCACCACCCAGACGCGTGCGCCGCGCCGTCGAAAGTAGTCTGCCAGAAACTCGTTCCCCGCGATGACGCCCCGCGAGCGTTCCACAATGCGCTCGACCGCGTCCTTGCTGGGCTGGAGGATCCATACAGCGTCGTCAACGTCGAACAGGAGTTTTTTTCCGGCGAGTTTTTCGAGAGTAAATCTTCCCGGTACTAGCTCTCGTTGCAGCCAGGTGATATCTGCAAAACGTGCCGCCGCCAACCCCGGGACGCGCGCCAGAATCTTGCCCGCCGTCCAGACGAAGCGGAGCGGCGGAACCGGAGGAGGCGTGTACTTGCTGAAGAACGGGGGATACTCAGCGACTTCAATCCCGCGCTGCGCAAGCGGCGCGACGTATTGACAGACGCGGAAGCGGCGTGATGGATCGAGTCTGCCCGCCGTCAACGCTGTAACCTGGATTTTCCGCAAGACTGAAGATTGACTCTCCACCTTCGCTTACTCGTTATCCTTTGTTTGGAACTGACCGCTCGCCCTTGAAGAGGGCTTCTAGAGCGTCCGTCGCGCGCGTCCACGTGTACTGCTGGACATGTGCATTGCCTTGCCGTGCGAGGCGCTGACGCAGCTGGTCGTCGTCAAGCAGTTTCTCAACAGCAGTTGCCAATAGATCCGGGCGCGCGCGCGGTACGATGAGCGCGGTTTGGCCGTCGTGCGCATATTCGCGTAGGCCGACACTATCAGCGGCGACCAGCGCCGCGCCGCAAGCGAGAGCCTCCATGCCGGGTAGCCCCCAGCCCTCGAAGTGAGATGGAAAAATGAAGATCGAGATCGAGTTATAGAAAGAGCGCAACTCGTTGTCAGTCGGGAACCACGATGCGTCCACCCAGTCCGGCATCCCTGCGACAGATCGCGGCCCGAATGTGCTTACCCGCAACTTGTCACCGCGGCGAGCGCGTAGTGTTTGTAGCGCGGAGACTGCGTCGGTTGTCCCCTTTGACCCCTGCTCGCGCGCTGGGAAACCTATTGACCCGAGCACTCGCCGATCAACGGGAACATCCACGCCGAAGGCTTCGAAGTCCAGGCCGCAAGGTATGTAGGCAACGGGTTGGACGCCGATCTCCGCGAGCATTCCGGCCACCGCCGGTGAAGTGGCGATGGAACCAAACCCGGCGCGAAACGCCGCTTCCATTCGGCGGCGCAGAGATGGCTCAGCAGTCATCCACAGTTCGTAGTCATAAACAATCTGAAAAAGTTTTCCCACGCGGGACGAGTAAGTTTTCGCCATCTCCGCGGTAGCCCAGGCTGTTGCAACGGTCACGTCCGCATCGGGTACGTACTTCTCACTTAGATCCGGCACCGATAAGAGACGGACGTCTTCGTGCAACGCGTGCCAGGAGATGCGATTTTGATCGGTGAGGCGGTCGACGGTCCACTTCGCAGCGCGCGCTAATCGCGACTTAACACCGCGCGGCTCTGCGACCCTGCACGGATGGAGAATAGTGACTGCGTGACCTCGCTTCGCGAGGCCGTTCGCATATTCGTATTGGACCTTAAAGCCGCCCACCGGAAACTTCGCGTAGAACGGCAGCAGGATGTTAATCCTCATGGCGCAAAGCTCCGGGCGCGTCATCGCGCCTTTTTTTCCTTACCAGTTTCGGCCGCGTGCGGCGCGGGCAACTCTTCGCACAGCGCGTTCCAACAAAGGGAAGCGCGGCATCTGGTTGCGCAAGCGCAAGGTCAGAGAACTTGAAAGCACCTCCGCGCGAAACTGTGCGCACTCCTGTTTTGCGGCCAGGCCAAGCGACCGGACGAAGTCTGCCGCGGCGCGACTTTCCGCGTGGCCATCATTGGTTGGCGCGTGTTCGTACTCCTCAATGACTTCGCGGTAGAGTTCTATGATCTCTTCAACCAGCGAATCCAGTCCACACTCGGAGCGCACGCGGCGTGACACTTCGGCTGCGTCCGTTGCGTCGTAGCGGGCGATCTCGCGAGCCAACACCTCGGAATCGAGTGGCCTATCGAGTGCGCGCATGCCGAAGTTTAGCCGCCGCAGGCGTTCAAACTTGCCGCTGGTAACGAGTGGTCCGCTCCCAACCATGTCGCAGAGAACGACTGCGGCACCCACCGCCATCGATTCCAGGGCGCATCTCGCTTTCGCAAAAACAAGATCGTATTGGCCCAGCAACAACTCGGGCTGCGACGTAGGGTTGTTTGCCTGTGCGCCGACGACGTCGAGCGAAATTCCGGCGCCCTCGCACGCATTTCGCACCGCTGTGATGTGCGTACTTTCGGTGGCCGTGTTGCTGAAGATAAGCGCCCGCCGCGGGACAGCCGGCAACGGAGCGCGAGGCTTGAACTTTTCGAGGTCAACCGCGTTCAGAAGAACGCTCACGCGATCTTCATTAATCTCGTGTTCAAGAGTGAGACGGTCGCGGCACGTATCGTCTACGGCAACGTAACGCAGGATGCGCGGAAAGCGCGGCGGCGCGTTGGCCCAGCCGATCCAACTGTGGCAGAAAAAAACGGCGGGCACTCCGGGAAAGTGCAGCAGCGCCGTCATTAACTCCGCCGCGTGGTTCCCATGAATGCAATCAGGTACTACTGCGAGGCTGCGTAGATCATCGATTACCGGCACTGTCGCTTTGCGCAACTCACGCGCGATCTCACCTAGCTCGGGGCTGTACACGATGGGCGAGTGGCCGCGCCGGAGCAGCCCGAGCGCGAGGTCGCGCACGTAGGTTTCCGTGCCCGTCCGCGTGGCGAGTGTCGTGTTGGTAATCAGGACGCGTAGACCGTTCATCGTTTTCGCCGTTCGACGTGAGAGTGCAACGCCTCAGCCAGCGGCAGCATATGTTCGCGATAGCGCAACACACGTGAATAATGACCCGCAGCGACTTGCCGCTCTCCGTAGTGTTCGTAGAACGGAGGTTCATTAAAGCGTTGCGCACCCGATCGCGCAGGGCGCAGACACTCGACGCGAAACATCTCGCCGCTCGCGGCGAGGTTTGTTAGGCCAGTTCTGGCGGCGATGTCCCGGTTTGCACGCAGCCCTTCGCTTCCGGCGCCGCTCAACGCAGCTTCGACTTCCGCCGCCAGGCCATCGTAGTTATGCGCCGCCGCCAGCTTGCGTGCGAAGGTTGCGTCATCGAGGTGCAACCAATGCGCCGCGGCCCGCAACTCCTCGTCGCATTCGTCAGGTGGTCCAACGAGCGTGAATTCATAATTGTCGATCCGATCGTCCGACATCTTATGTGCCAGTGCGACCGCAGCATCGATCAGAAGGCGGCAAGCGTCGTGTGCGGGGTTGTAACCTTCAGCGGCATCGCCGGCGACCACCTGCGTTTCGTCGCGCACGAGCGCGTCCGCTAATTCGTCAGCAAGGCCGGTGAACAATTCGAAGTCATGATCGAGTATCCCGGCGTACAGCGCTGTATCCGTGAAGCGCGCGAAGATTGGACCGCGACTAGCACCGGCAACGGAGCACAGCGCTTCCGTTGAGGGCGCTCGCGACTGTTGTAAGTGGCCGGAACCATCCGTCAGCACGAAGACGCGCGGACGCGCTGCTTCCAGCCAGCCGTAAACGCGCAGCTCATGTCCGGGATGCGCGACGACGAGTGCGGCCCGCTCGTATCGAGGTGTTACTTCAGACATGGTGACAAAACAGGATCAGACCTTCGGGTATCCAAGCTCTTCAAGCAGGTCGCCGGCGACGGTCTCGAAGCGCGACTTTGTTTCGGCGTCCATCTCGGCGCGCCAACGGAAGACGCGCGAAGCCTCCGGCGGGCGCATTGTGTAGCGCTGGTTATACAGACGCTCCTCTTTAGTGATAACCAGCGAGCCGTCGTCGCGATACATCGACTTCACTTCATCCAGCCGTTCGGCGGACGATTCATAATACTTCTCCATTCGCGGGTCGTAAGTCAGCCCGACAAAGTCACAGACCTTCCGCAGCACGGCAGGCGCCTCCGCAATTAAATGCTCGTAGCGGATTTCCATGTAGTGGCGGGTGCGCTTTCCCGACCGTCGCGCCGTTTCGATCCATGAGCGCCAGCGATGCGCCAGTTGCTCAATTTCGTCACCAGGTGAGAACCAGAGTCCTCTTGCAGAAAGGGCCACGTCGCGACCATCGCGGATGATGTGAATGAAGTGTGCCTCGGGCAGGATGTTTTCAATTTCGCGCATGTGCAGGCAGTAAGCCGGCGTCTTATCGCCCCAGCGTGGCTTATCGAACCGCCGCGCGTAGGTTTGGTAGAATTTTCTAACTCCCTCGGTAACTGTAAACGGTTCAACTGCCTGAAGTGCCTGCTCGAATTCTGTTCGCTCAATATTTGCGTCTTGCCACGACGACATCTCGGTTACGGCGTTGAAAAACTCTTGCCTTAGCGCGTTGCTTCGCGCGCGCCGCCGCAGGCCTGCAACGGCAGGCATAAACCCCATCTCCGGAGGAATGCTCAGTTCAGGATGCGCATCGCACATTAAGCGCAGCAACGTCGTGCCTGAACGAGGCACACCGACGATGAAGGGCGCCGGCGGCAAATCAGTCTTAGTTGTTCCGCGGTGAGAGTTTAGTGTGAGGACATCCTTCAGGAAACGCGGGCCTTGATCAAATCGCATCCGGGGTTACCAGCAGATCTTCATCTTCATCACTCGACAGCCAATCCCGCACGCGCGCCTTGTCATCGTCTAGTGCCGGAATAGATTTTTCCAGGACTAAGAGATTGGCCAGAAGACCGACTGCGGCCGACGCACTCATCATGAGCGCCATACCGAACAATCCGTAAGCCCAGAAAGCGAGAGCACGAGCGGGAATGTTAACAGTGTTAATAATGAACGCCAATCGCACCGGCGTTCGCGTATCGCCCTTCGCGCAAAAAGCCGCAAAGGTTGGTTGGCCCAATGCGTTTGCGAGGAAAGCAAACCCCAGGGCCAGCAACATCCACCATAGCGAGTTCAGATTTTCGACTGTTACGCCGCCGCGGCCGATGGCGAAGGACAACAAGTATTGACCAAACGCAACGACAACCAGATAACCGGCGCCCGCCACCGCTCCTACCAGGACCAGGCGTCGCCGGTAAAGGGAGCGAAAACTTTTCCACTGAGAGTCTCGTGCTTGCACCGCTAAAGTCGGCGACGTGGGGATAACGAGCGTCTTGTCTATCAAGGTAGTGGCCGTGCGATACAGTTGTTGGCTTACGGAAAGCAACGAGAGGCCGCCAACAGGGGCGAGGGAGGCGAGCTGCCTGGTAACAATTGGGGGTAAATGATTATAGGAACCGCCGAGCAGTAGCGGCTTGACGCGCCGTAATGCCTCTGACCTAAGCGGAGACCACAGACTCGGCCGTCGCCAAACACCGATGACGGGCCACATAAAGAGTGCGGGCAGGGCGATGCGCATCACTGTAATCCACGCGGCGGCACGCACTCCGTAGTGCGGCAAGGCCCAGACGATCAGGACCAGTCCGATGATGTTTGCAATCGGCGTCGCAGCTTCCGCCCAAACGAAACTGCGACGCGCACGGCAGGCAGCGCGCAAAACGCACTCAGCAGCTCCGAAGAGTAGGCCCAGCAATTGAATCTGCGTCAGAGCCACCGCCAGGGCGTAGCCTTCTGCTGAAAAGCCGGGCACGAGCCAACGCATCCAATACGCCGCGCTAAAGTAGAGCGCGGCCGTTAAGAGGACGGAAGCGCCCGCCACCCATAAAAGGATTCCCCACAACTCCCGCTGCCGATCGCGGTCATCCGCGAACGTACCCGCGGCAAGCAGCGGTACGAGGACGTGGAGCAGTGATGACGTGACCAGTACCAGAACCATCTGAGGCACGATCATCCCGGCGAAGAGTGCGTCCGTCTCGACGCCGATGCCAAGGCGAGTGATGACGTACCAGTGAAAGACGAGGGTCACTACGATGTTGACGCTCGCAAACCAGCCGAGCGAAAGCGTCAGCCCGAGTGACTGAGTCAATTTTGATGAGTCTTCGATCAGTGGAGTCCAACTCCTCCAGGCGAGTGCGCTAGTCGTGACTTGATCAGCCGGACGCCTGTGTCCGCCGCCATCACGATGAAGATTATCCAGAACAGGTAACGTTGCCGGTAAAGAGTCCCAACGTTTACGACTACCAGACCAAGCGCGGTCACGCCGATTAACGCCGTTAACATAAGAAACCATACAGGAAGTTGCCGGCGCCTGTGCCAGAAACTTTGGAACGCGAGCAACATGACGAAATACATCAAAACTGTCTCACACCCGCTCAGCACGCGGCCCGCTCGACCGGTGTTTGCACCCGTTTCAAACCACATGCTGGGGAATGGCGCAAATAAGCCGATGAGCACAGCGCGCGGAAGGTAGCGAACGATATCGGCCGTTCCCGCAAATTGTACGTTCGAGTCCAGGTTCGACCCGGCGTCTGGGTACAATTCGATGAATCGCGCGCGCGTTTTCGCCACCCGGTTGGGGACGCGCGACGAGAGCGTCTCGGGTGGCTGCTGGTTCTGCAAAGCTTCACTCCGTTGAGTAACAACCGCAGTTGAATCCGGAGGTAGTTCGCGGTTGCTCTTTTCCACCGATGCAGTGTCGGCATCCGGCTTGTATGGCATCCAGTATTCCTTCGGCAGCCAGTAAGGAGTGACGAGATGCGACATACTCAACGCAATCGCGAGCATCAAGGCCACGCCGGCGACATTTCCGGGAAGAAACATACGTCGGCGTACCTGACGCGCGAGCGACAATGCCGTTGCCAAAAACATGATGGCGAGCACCACCCACCATGTCGAATTCTTAACGAGCCAAAGCGACGCGGCGGCCGCTCCGCCAAGTGCGCCCGCGACGAGTCCTCGGACGAGCGTGTATTCGGTGTTCAGCCATTTCACTGACGCGACCACCAGCGCCAGAGCAAGGACTAGAAACAGTGGATCTGCCAGCAGCTGAGTTGTATGCAGCAGAAGCGTTGGTAGGAGGGCGGCGCACATTGCTGCTGCAAGCAACCCCTCTTGCGCGCCGAACACTTCATTCCCCAGCGCGAAGATCAGCAGCAGGATAACCAGGTAATAGATCAAATTCAGCGGCTCAGCGCTGAGGATAGTGGCTCCGAAGAGTGGACTGAACAGGGCGAAGGACAGCGAGTAGAGCTTAACGTGCACAGGCGCGGGCGTGCGCAGCCACGGCACTGCGCCTTCTTCTTTGAGAATTTTCTGAAGGTCACTAATCTGCAACAGATAGACACGGCTATCCGAACCGAACGATGCGAGGCCTGTCTTGTCGAAGGTCCCGGGAGCGACCTCCCACCGGCCGGCGAGATATGCGCCAGTCGCCGCCGACACGTGAACACACATTGCGATCAATAGTAGAAGCGCAAGTCTCAGTCGGCTACCACGCTGCGGAGTACAGACACGGCCCGCGTGTTTCAAACTTTCAACTCCTTCAGACTCCACAGGCCCAGGGATTTGCCGAGTTCAGCATCCTCAACAATCAACTGCTGAGGCGGCGGCAAGTTGAAGGGTGGTAACTGCAGGTTAATCGATCGCCATCCTCCGGTTCGAGTGTCCTCGTTTTTGGTGACGTCAACGTGCGTTGTCGCCATCACAAATTCGGCACTCCGTTTGAAGTTATTAAGAGCTGCCTTGATGTCACGAAAGGAGAGGTGAATGAAGCAGTCCCTGCAAAGGACGACGTCAACTTTCGGCAGCGGATCTCTCGTCACGTCAGCAACTACGAAAGTCCTCCCACGCAAGCTGTGCATCTGCCGATTGCGCGCGATCAAATCTGGCACCACGTCGGCTCCCGTGTATTCGATCCCTTCGAGATCGACGTGCTGCATCCAGTTGAAATCTCCGCAGGGTGCATCGAGCAGCGACTGCGCGTTGAGGCTGGTGAGCACGGCGGGTAACGCGCTTCTTATCACCTCTGTCCGCGCGAGGCTGGACCCTCTGCCTGACACCGATTCAGGATCGCTCCACAAGTTATTACGGTATATGTCGGTGAAGACAGTGCCCATCGATGGGCTGCCAAGGCCGAGAGTCTGTTGAACTTCCCTAAGCCGGCGATAGATCATCACGCCACCTGGGAAGGTCGCTTTGATGAAAGCTTTTGTCCTGTTGGCCGCGGCTGTGCTCAATCCAATTTCGCGTCAGTTAATGCTCGGGATACCCGAATCCCGCATCAAGGTGCTGACTGTAATAGTCGAACCTCCAGTACCTTATAGTCAACAAAGGCATCAATGGATGGACCTTCGTATTATTTAACTAGAACTACGTGGGCAGATAGAAAGTGGGGAGAAGGAGAGAGAGTTGGATAAAAAATCTACGGGTAAAGGAAGTGTTCTGCACGTTAGCGACTCTTCGTCGCCTCCAATCGAGGCAACCTATCCTTTTGAAGTCTGCGACAATTCAGCATACAAGTTGTCATACTCTTTTTTGACAGCCCCATAACATTCACAAGCCAATGCTTCCAACCCACGCTGATCGGCAATCTGGATATGCCCGCGCCGGTAATCAATTACTCCGGCATTTCGAAACCCATTAGCAGCTTCTGTGACCCCCGCACGCCGGACTCCCAGCGTGAGTGCAATAAGATCATGAGTTAGCGCCAACTGATCGCCTGTATAGTCGCGCATGGTGAGCAGCCATCGAGCTAACTGCTGTTCAGTGCTGTGAAGCTTGTTGCACGCGCCCGAACGTGCTGTCATCGCCAACAACATTTGCGTGTAGCGTTTTAACTTGTCACTTATTGCGCCGCGCTCACCTACAGCGGCTGCTTTAAGTTGGCTTGCTCGCAATCGTTTCGCATCGCCCGCTACGTGCACGATGACCTGATCGAGTGATATGTCGGATCCCAGAAAGACACGCAAACCCACCAGGCCTTCATGGCCGACGGGACCCACCTCGACAGTCCTACCGTCCTCCATGGTGCTAAGCATGGAAAATACCGACGTCTCAGGAAAGTAGACGTAATTGATCGGGCTTTCGGCTTCGTAGATGACTTCGCCTTGAGTGAGCGAGACGGGTTCCAGTTGCGCGAAGAGGTCTTGATACTCCGCTTGGTTGATTGAGGCTAAAATTCTGTTCATGTCCGAGCGCGAGGCGGTACGCGAACCATGCCCGTCATCCTTTGAAATTTCGTAGCGGGTTCACATTTTAGCACACGGCAACCGCTGCTTCCGCAGCCCCGCGTCTATTTTCCGCGTGCTATGTTTACTTCCCAAACCAATAGAACTTCAGCAGCAAGGGAACGATGAAGTCTCTTCGAGATCTGGACGCACACCTATTTCTTCGAAGTGGGCGTAATACTCTTGCGCTCCCGTCTAGATTTTGGCGGAGCCGAGGGGATCCCGAAAATTTTGATGATGGCCGGAAAACGTGGATGCCGCTCTTTAGTAGAAAAAGTTGAGGCAAAGACGAGTCAGGTTAGATATTCCGTGCACTCCTGCAACTCAAAGGAAAGTAATTGCAGCTCAGCGTCGTCAGACTTGACTGCTGGACCATATATTTCGTTATCGTTGTGCAATAGTGTTTCGATGCTCGCCGCCGGCGCTGGCCGCGCAAAGAAATAGCCTTGTGCATACTTGCAGCGAAACGACTTGAGCCTCAATCGCTGAGCGTCAGTTTCAATACCTTCCGCGATCACGTTCATCCCAAGATTTTCCGCCAGCGATATTATCGTGCGCACTATCGCTGAGTTTTCGTCCCCAGCCGACATGTTACTGATGAACGGGCGATCGATCTTCAGCGTGTGTACCGGGAACCGGTGCAAGTAGCTTAAGGACGAATATCCGGTTCCAAAGTCGTCAATACTCAGGTTAACACCGAGATCTCGCAGTTCGCGAAGGGTTGTACAGGCTTGTTCAGAATTCTCGGTCACTACGTTTTCCGTTACCTCGAGATTCAAAAAGGTTGGATGGAGTTGAGTTTCAGCCAGGATACGTTTCACTTGATCCGCCAGCGTCGCGCACGTGAACTGCTTGTTGGAGAGGTTGACGCTCATAGTCATCGAGGAGTCCACCAAGTTTCGGGCTTTCCATTCCTGCATCTGGCGGCAGGCCTCCGTTAACACCCATTGGCCGATGTCGATAATCAGTCCAGTATCTTCCGCAGTCGGAATAAACTCCTTTGGCGCAATCAAGCCTCGCGTAGGATGTTGCCAACGCACCAGTGCTTCAAACCCGGCAATTTTTTCATCAACTAGCGAGACGATTGGCTGGTAGAAAACCCTCAGCTCATTACGATCCAGGGCACGTCTAAGATCGCTTTCCAACCTCAGCATGGCAACTGCTTCCGCGTGCATGTTGGTATCGAAAAGTTCATAGCGCGCTTTGCCATTCTGCTTGGCGCGATACATGGCAGTGTCGGCGTCGCGAAGAATCGTTTCCGCTGACTCATACCCGGTGCTGCTCAACGTAATTCCAATGCTCGCGGTCGTATAAACCTCCTGGCCGTGAATGTAATGAGGTTGAATCAAGTCTCGCTGCAGACGGTGGACCACGTGCAGCACAGTAGTTACGAGAAAATCGAGAGGCAGTGAAATTGACCGGGGAGGTCACGGTGAAACACAGGCTGTCAGTTTGAATGAAGAAAGAATCAAAATTCTTAGAGGTGTTCACGGCGGAGTGGGTGAAACTAACTGCCTAACCAGTCGCATACCGGGGCATCGGACTGACTTACTTTTAGTTTCTCAGTTGAATATGATTCTCGGTTCTTCTGACGTGTAGGTCGTGCTCTAATCCGGAATCGAGATGTTTCGATTTGATGATGATTCTTTAGCTTTCCTTCGTTTCTTCAACAACTTGTCGATTTGGAGTTCGTTCATTCGACTATGTAATAGAAAGGAGACAGGAATGCGAAGAATAATTGCCGCTTTGCAACTGTCGGTGGACGGATTCATTGAAGCTCCTAACGGCAATACAGACGACAACAAGCCCCAGGATCCGGTTTCGAGTTGGCGCTCCGCATTGTGTACACGTGGGAATGAATGAGTACCTCAAGCGCAGTCGGATGCGCCGAGAGAAACTCAGACTGGTTACAATATCTATTGAAACGAAAGGAAATTTACATGTCAGCTACGAACAAAGAGATTGTTGAAAAGGTAAACGCGAGTTTTGCCGAAGGCGACGTTGAAGGATTCCTGTCACATTGTGCGGATGATGTGATCTGGACGATGGTCGGCAAGAAGAGAACCGAAGGAAAGAACGCCATCCGCGAATGGATGGCTGCAATGGACATGGAGCCGCCAAAGTTTACGGTCGATAACATCATCGCCGAAGGTGACTTCGTCACGGCGTATGGCAACATGACTATGAAGGAAAAGGACGGCAAGACCGCGCCCTACGCTTACTGCGACATCTACCGCTTTCGCGACGGGAAGATTGCCGAATTGAATTCTTTCGTGGTTAAAACCGAGGCCAAGGCCGAGAGTGCCAGCGGCGGATAGGAGGTTCGCAAACGCGATTCGGCTTTTCCGCCATCCTTCGCTGCTCTAAAGGTTGACGATTTTGAGTTACGCCAACGACTAATCGCATTGGCTGAAGGCGGCGAAGGATGACCTCGTCCAAAAAATGCCTGACGTTCACACGATTGAAGAATCTTCACTCGCCGGAGCACCGGTGTTGATCGAACCGCCTCCGTCTGCTCCGGCGACTGTGGCAAAGTCCCGCTACGACAGATCCATCGTCGAAGGGCCACTCGCTCGCGGGGTTTGGAAGATCGCGTGGCCGACGATGCTTACCAATGCGATCGGTGGTGTGCAGGGCATGGTCGATCACGTTCTGGTTGGCAACCTCGTCGGTTACCAGGCCAATGCCGCGATCGGCGTCGCCTGGCAGATTTTTCTCGTCGTCATCATTTTCATCACTTCGCTCTTCACGGGCATGAGCGTTCTCGTCGCGCGCTTTGTCGGGGCCGGTGAAGAAGAGAAAGTTGACCGTACGGTTTATCAGGCATTTCTCACCGCGGTCTTTATCTCGCTTGGCATCATGGCGCCGGTTGGTTATTTCGCTTCGCCATTCCTCCTTGATCTCGTCAATGCTGCGCCGAACGTGAAAGCCGAAGCCCTGCCCTTCCTTCGCATCATGTTCGTCTTCAGCAGCGGAATGATGATCTTCTTCATGCTGGGCGGCGCGCTGCGCTCCGCAGGTGACGCGCGAACGCCTTTGATTCTGGGCGTTGTCATGACGGTTCTGAATCTCGTGCTGAACATCATTTTGATTCGTGGGCTCGGGCCGATTCCTCGATTCGGCACGGCGGGCTCGGCGATGGGAACGTGCATCGCTTCAGGCGTGGTGGCCTTGTACGCATTCGTTAAGCTGTGGCGCGGCGGCTGGGTGGTATCGTTTCCGCGCAAAGGCTTCGGTCCGGATTGGACCATCATCCGCTCGCTTTTTCGGTTTGGCTTACCGACCGGCATTCAGGGAATTGCGATGAACATCGGCGGCGTGCTGATGCTGGCCTTCATCGGGTCTTTGGCCCAAAGCGCTGCCGCACAAGCGGCGTTTGCCGTCGGATATTCACAACTCTTTTCTTTGGTAACGTGGACTTCGGTTGGCTTGATGGGGGCTGCGGCAACAGTGGCGGGCCAGAACCTCGGCGCCAAGCAATCCGAACGCGCAGATAAGGCGGTGGATATTGCGGGACGGTTTGGTCTCGCAGGTGCGGCGCTGGTGGGATTCTTCTTTCTGTTCTTTCCGCGACAACTGCTCAACGTCTTCGGAATGGACGAGCCCGCGGTGGTCGATATTGGCGTCCAGCTTTTGCGCGTCCTCAGCCTTTCCGGTCTCTTCGTCGCTGTTGCGCTCACTTACACCGGTGGACTTCAAGGCACGGGCGACACGAAGAGTCCGCTCTACATTTCGATCATTTCACAGATTGTCGTTCCACTTGGAATCTGCAGCGTGATTACTTTCTTAGGCAGATTGGATCCAATCGACATATGGATCGCAATTCTCGTCGGTCATGCCACGCGGTGCACGCTGAGCGTGTTGCGCTTCAAGCAGGGAAAGTGGCGCAGCATCGCTGTCGATATCGAACCGCGACCGGCGCTTGAAACTGAATGAGAACTGCTGGATAGAACATCGGAGGATGCTGAAGTTCGACATGTAGTATCAATACATCCGCGCAATGCGCGCAATTCCGACAATCTAACCGCACAAAAACGATGAAGACCACTTGCCCGTGGCCCTAAGTTATTAATGCTAGTGTTGGAGCCGAGGGGGATCGAATTTCTGACCCCGAACTTTTTTGGACTCGGATCAGGTGCCACGTAACGATCGAAGGCCCTCCGTTAAATGCGAACGATCAGCAAGGGCCTTTACCATAGGGCCATTTACCGTAAATTCAACGATGCTGACGGAGCCTACGGGACAGCCGAGTCGATAACGAAAGCTGCCGACATCGATGCCTAGTAGGCTACAAAGAACAATCCTGATTGTGGCTTTATGAGAGACCAGCAAAATATTTCCATCCGTAAACTTTTGTCGGATTTCCTCGGCCACTTGTAGAGCGCGACGGGATATTACGATCGCCAATTCTCCTCCGGTCGGCGCGTTCCAGGCCGGGTCAGCTAGCCAACCAATATATTCGTCATGAAACTCTCGGTCGACCTGTTCCTTCGTTAATCCCTCCCACCTTCCGTAACCAATCTCATTTAACTCAGCTCGTACTTGGAGGTCTATTCCTAACGCGTGGCAAAGAGGCTGGGCCGTGGTAATGCTTCGCCGCAAACTACTGGAATAAACTGCGCGCCAATCCACGTCGTGGTAAGCGTTGACGAAAGCTTGGGCCATCTCCAGTCCCTCAGAAGTTAGTTCAGGATCCAAGCCGGACCCGCAAAATACATCCTCGCGACTCAAGGCCGTTTGTCCATGCCGAAGGAAATAGAGAGTTAGAGCCATCTTTTCATTCCGCTCAATCTTCCTTTTTCAAAGACTGGCACACTATAGGCACACAAAACAATGAAGGGCCACTCACTGAGTGGCCCAAAAGTTATTGATATTATTGGTGGAGCCGAGGGGGATCGAACCCCTGACCTCATGACTGCCAGTCACCTAAAGGCCCGTTATCAACTCTCATCTCTAGTTCTCCTCACTTCACACATACAACCCAAGTGTCCCACCGTCTTCCTAAAAGGGGGGAGGGGGTGTTTGCTCAATGCTATGGCACGCGTAGGATTTGGCTAGTGGAGGTTATCGGGTGCTCAGGCTGATGATTTGTTTACGCTCGACTTCGATACGAATCCGATTCTTTCCATGAAGTCACTTGCGACTGGCAATCGCCGTTGAATCTCGCCTGCTTGTGCGTCATACGAGCGCTCTTCCAAAGCTAGCAGCGACTTCGGCAGTTGAACTTTAGCTCGCGGATGTCTGTACAAAACTGGTGAGGGACCTCCTAACCAACCCATTTCTAAGAACGCGAGCAACCCAGCATAGGTCGGCGCTTTACCACTATTGTTGTTAAATTCTCCGCTTGGAGTGAAACCAGAAGCAACTAACTCGCCTGCTACGTTATAAGACTCGTACGTCCTGCCAAAGAGAGCAATATCAAAGTCCTCAAAATCACTGCTTATTCCAGATGCCTTAACTGCTAGGAGAACCGGAGCAGTTGAACCACGAACTTGGCGTCTCTTCTTGCGGAGTGCGTGGCGAATTCGCGTTTCAGAATCATCGAGGCCAGCAAGTATCCCGTCAGTTATTACTCTTCGCTTATTAGAAGTGCCAGGCCAGAGATGTAGACGAATTGAGCCTAATTGAATCTCCTCGCATAACTCAAAATCTGTTGCGTCTTGTGTGGGTGGAGGTATATCCAAAAGGCGCGTTACTGCCCGACGGAATTCTTTTTTTGACTCTGCTGGCCCAATGTCTGGCAGATCCCAAACGGCGACCGACCAACCATCAGGAATTTTTGAGTCTATAAAATCCAGCAAGGGAATTCGATTCTTAGCCTCCTCTCCGACGGCCGCATTGAAGACTGGAGCTATAGCTTCGACAATGATTCTTCCGTCTGGAAAGTCGACCACGAAATCAGGGCATTTGCCTTGAGCATTTGTTGTTTGAAAAGAAAGCTCCGCACCTAATTCTTGCAGCAGTCGAGCTACCAGTAGCTCAAAAAAAGTCGGACTCCACCTCACACGAAGATTGTGTTGAAAATACTTCTGCAAGCCCACTGGAAACTTGGAGAGACTTTCATTCAGAAAACGCCGACAATCCTTGGCCTTCCATGATGTTGACCTTGCTAACCAATCCAGCGTGTGCTCTGTTCTGCTTTTATGGCTGTCATCTTCGATTGATGGTTCGCTCAACCAATTTGAGAGCAAGTTATTAACCATACGCTGCACCACCATCCCTCTCGATGTAAACGGTCGCTTGAATCCGTCACCGCGTGTTTCATCTTAACACCTGCGCTAGGCCAGAGCTGCTTAGAAATATCTATTGCCGGACTCGCTGACCGAGCTTACTGATCAAAACAGGATCGATGCGGTGCATACTGAAGATCAAATGCGTATTTCTTGAAAGATGCGCTTAACGAGACAAAAGAACATCCTCAAAAAGGGTAAGGGGATGTAAGGGGAGAGGTGTATTACTTTAAGAAAGTGCTCTGGGCCAAATATCTTCTTGGGTCATGACATTACTGGCCTCAGTTGTTAGTTCTTAAGAGCCTTGATTCCCTAAACCATTGGACCAACTGACACTTCATTAGATAGCGAAAACACTAGTGTTTTTGCCCACCCTTGACAGAAGCAACACCTATGACAGGTCACAAACCTCGGGTTATCACATTCCCGTGACTACTCTCGTGTGAATACTTAGTCGCCGACTTAGTTCATTCACATCCCCCATTTATCTGACCTAACTCGCGCGGGTGACTTGCTTTCGCGGTTTTGCTTTTCAAGCTGACAATCGAACGAGTCTGAAAATGGTTAAGTGCTGGACAACTTTGATTTCGCTAATGTTTGCTAGATTCTTTTCGTTTGCCTCGACGGCGGACTGGCGACCGTTCCTTAAGTAAATCTTTGTGTCTCGATTCGATCACGTAACCAAGCCGTTGATAGCTGATACCAAGAAGTTTCGCTGCCTGTGTAACCCTACCATTCACTTTGGCCAGCGCATCCTTAATCAAACTGCGCTCAAACTTCAACACTTCTTCTCCCAAGTGCAGTCGTTTTATAAAGAGCGCATCTGACGCATTGGAGGTTTCGTTGGTGCTGGTTAAAGCCCCTGCAACTTTCCTCTCTGCCGCCTTTAGTCTTCCTTCTATCTCCGCACTTTGAGTCTTCGAAAGCCATTCCTTCGCCTGTTTGAGTGCGCTTTGCGGCATCCCAAGAGGAAGTTCTAATTCCTCGATCAATGTAAGCGCCGCTATACCGGCTCGATTTATTGCTCCCGCTTCGTGGGCTACCTCGATGGCTCTCTGAAATGCAAATTGCGCCCGCTCAATTTGTTTTAATCGCGCCAAAGCGATCCCGTGAGCGATTAGAGCCTCCGAAAGCAAACATTGACGTCCAGCTTTTGCAAAACTTGCGACCGCGCTCCTGGCAGCAGCTTCCGCTTCCGCATACTTTCCTTGCGCAATAAAAACCTGTGCCCGAGTCTCGTTGACCTGAGCAGTTCTAACTTTATCCCTGACGTTGATTGTTAAGCGTCGCGCTTGGTCGAGATATTCATGCGCCTTACGAAAGCGCGAAAGCTTGAAAAGCAAAAACCCGACGTTGTTTTTAACGTGAGCACGATAAACGGTATTGCGGGCAAGTTTGAATTCATGATCAGCCTTCTCGTATTCCGTTATCGCTTGCCGAAAGTATTCGGCATGACTTTCGTCCGTAGCAAGGCCTCGCAAGATCATCGCCATTTGATTGTGATAGAACCCTTTGATTGTGTGGTTCGTGATCTTCTTAAATAGCGATTCATTCTCTGTGAGAATTTCCAACGCTTCGTCGGTTCGCGAGTCTGACCATTCGACCACTGACAATCCAAGGAGCGCGTTGGCCCGCTTGTTTCCTTCCGTCGTGAGCTTCTGGAGAGCTTCTTTAAACAAAATGCGCGCCTCATCGAACGCGCCCGCCCGCCAATAACAGTACGCTAGTTCCGCGCGTACCTCGGCAACTTTCTTAACGTCTCCGATTGATTCAAAAAGGGAAATGCTTTCGGTTAGTAGGTCTCTGGCACTCTCGTCTGCCGACTTAATTTCGTTCTTACTACCAATCCAACCGGTTAATACGCCCACGCAGAACAAGACTTCAGCAGCAACAGAAGAATGGAGTCCTTCAAGATCGGGCCGAACTCCTAATTGCTTCCACAGTGGGCGCATTACTTTTTGCGCTCCTGTGTAGTCGCCTTTGTCCTTTAGTTCGAAAGCAGCCTGACATCGAAGCAAGGCGCGTTCGTTGGCGCTACGGTGGGCAACATCCAGTTTCCGCGATGGAGTTCGCATGAGTGTTTGAGAATTCACCAGTGAGAATCGTGCGATTGCGAACTGGATTCTAGTTTGGTGTAAGCGTGCCTTGCAAGAAATCCTGCAAAGATGTTCTATTCAGTTTCATGTAAAGAGCTTTGCATCTTTTTCTCACTTCAAAGGAGAACAATCCATGAAACGATTTGCAGTGGCACTTGCACTGACGTGCGTTCTTTCGTTTTCAGCGTTGGGCGGAGAAATGCCCACATGCGGAATCACGTCTCAAGGCCCTTCAGCAATCGAGACCTTGACGCCTGGAGAAGTACCGACTTCAGGTATTGCGGAACCATCACTCACAGACGCGTTGGTTGACGGTCTGCTGAATATCTTTAGCGTCCTGTAATCGCTCGTCACTTATCGCGAGGTCCCCAAGACTGCCTTCTGGCAGGGAAGGAGTAGTGTGTTCATAAAAGAAAGAGCGTTGCCGACTAATGCCAGCAACGCCCTACTCATCTCAGTGTCAATGTCATTAGTGCCACACCTTAAGGCTTGGCACGAATGGCACTACTTTTCCCTCAGGCGGCTACTTTCGTTCTTGGTGTGCGTTCACACCTTGCCAGGAATTCCTCAACGTGCCTTTCCGAAATCATCACTCGCGAGCCTATGCGGTAGTGACCAAGCTTTTTATCTCTAACAAGCCGGTGAACTGTCATGGGGGAACACGACGGCAACTTTGCCACCTCATTCTTTGAGAAAAGCTTTAGATCATTCGTTCGTGTCTCTTTAATCACTTTTGTTCCAAACTCCTACAAATAGAATTGTCTTATGTAGACAGTACGTGTCTACGATTTACTTACACTAGCAGGATTGCTTTATGTTTTAGTCGAAGACAAAAATTCGACGCAAAGAGTCAAGGGTTTCTATAGGCCATACTCGCTTACGTCGCGAGCGGTTCGAATGCGGGGCCTTCTGGAAAGTTTTCGTCCAACCCGCTGAGCATTCCTTTGATTTTCTCCGCATCCATATGTAACGCGAAAAGTGGAGTTGGCAATTCGTCTGACCTGACCTTTTCGTATTGTGGATCATCTCTATACAACAGACATCTTAGGGCTCCGCGTTCAGGCCTCTTTATGCCGTCCAGTATCCTATTATCGAGCTGCCGATAGGATTCATATGCCAAGAAATCTGCTGCCTGCAAGGGTACAAAGTCCGGCTCGCTTTTGTCTTTGAATGTGTAGTCGTGTATCAAATAGCGTCGGCGAAACCTCTCGACAGCCTTAAGCTCTTCAATCAACCGTCCAGCTTCGCCCGTACCTTCCGCTCCCTTTTCAAAAATGTCAAATATCGGATCGGTACGCTTAAATTTCTCTGCCCAGAGAGAAACAAGGGTCAGGCAAACGTAGACTCCTGCAGCATAAAAACTTTCCCCTAAGCTCTTGGCCCACCTACTGGTCCTCACTTCTTTATCCCAAACACTCTTTGTAACGGCAGCCGCAAAACCAGCGTTCACCCTTCTCTTGATAATCCCACAAGCCCGTGAATTGATGCGCTTCTTTTTCTTATCCTTCTCTTCTTTTGTAAAACCTGGCCACTCAAACTCCGAACCCTTGACGTTGTGCTCCAAGAGTCGTTTGTGGAGAACAGTAAATCCCTCTTGTTGTCCTAGCTCCGCAACTTCCCGGGTCAACTCGGTCCACTGTTCAAGTGGGGCTACGTATCCAGCTACGGAATACGCGTCCGCTGGGCCGTAGCTCTCGTCGAAGTACGCATTCCAGTTGCAGCCAGTCAGGCTAAACACAGTCATAAACATTCCTTCAGTTCAGCTAAGGACTTGAAAATGTCGGGGCATATTTTACTCTAACAAGAAGTAATCGCGATTCTTTGAGCGACAAGCACTCTAAAATGCCGCTTGCGGTAATTTTCTGTGAGCCGTATAATAACAATGTGAAATTGCTCAGCACCGGGGAGGCCGCGAGCAGGCTTGGAGTTAGCGAGCGGCGTGTGCGTTCAATGATTACGGAAGGCAAGCTGGCAGCGC
Source organism: Pyrinomonadaceae bacterium (assembly GCA_963730985.1). Taxonomy (GTDB): domain Bacteria; phylum Acidobacteriota; class Blastocatellia; order Pyrinomonadales; family Pyrinomonadaceae; genus PSRF01. The sequence continues at coordinate 338,555 of CAVSTX010000001.1, read as the reverse complement.
ACAAGCTCGGCAGGGACTATGCGATTGAGGAACAACTGCTCAGAACGGTGCCGGTCTACGGCAAGCGAGGCAGACCGTCGCGTGAGAGCGTGGCGAGGGTCAGTCGCAAGCTCAAAAAAGCTCTTTGAAGATCGCTTTTGTGTGTGAAAGTGTGTGCGGTTGAAGCTGAGACGAGGAAACGTGCAAATATTGGTGGAGCCGAGGGGGATCGAACCCCTGACCTCATGACTGCCAGTCATGCGCTCTCCCAGCTGAGCTACGGCCCCTTTTTACCGACGAACGTAAATGGTTTTATGCAAGCAAGCCAGGTTCAATTTACAGGTCGTCGTGAATCGTTAACTGCAGACTAGCCCAGCGTTTTGAATCGCGTCAAGATGCCGGAGACGTTCGAATAGTTTAGAACCCTACCTTTAGTTTAGAACCCACGTTTTTTCGTGTTCAGTATTTTCGGGTTCCAAATCAGTGTGGCTAGTGTGAAGTTTGGTAAACGGTTCTATCTCCGTTACGCGAGCCGCTAGGCGCCCACCGGACCGCTCGAGTTGCCTGAACCTCCCGGCGAGAGCAAACGGGCAATTAGTTGGTGCATTCTTCCAAAGTCAATCGGTTTAGTTAGGTACCCCGACACGCCAACGTCATACGCGGCTCGTTGAAAGCCCTCGGTGCCGAACGCTGTTACGGCGACTACCGGCACATCTCGGAGCGTATCGCTTTGCCGGATCCTGCGTGTCGCACCCAGCCCATCCAGAGTCGGCATGCTGATATCCATCAGAATCAAGCTAGGCATCGTCGCTGCGGCAACGCTGATTGCCTCCTCGCCATTACTGGCCGTCACCACTCGGTAACCCTGGTGCTGAAGATCCAAACTAATCACGGCTAAATTATCGGCCGAATCGTCCACCACCAGAATCAGAAAATTCCTGGCAATTTCCTGACTCGTAGGCGCTTCGAGTCGTCCATTCACCGCTTCATTTGAGTTCTCGCCCTCCACGGCCGAGAGCGCCGTAGTGGCCAGCGGATCTTTATGTTTCATAGTTACCTAATATTAGGACACAGGACACAGCACTTTTCATTCCACGACCAGAAGGGATCAGAAGGGACGGACAAGGGAGGGATTAATGCGCGGCTGCCGCTACTCGGTGCGGAGTACTGCGGCGATGGCTTCTTTCTTTTTCTGTTCTTCAGCTAATTGCGCCGGCGTTTTCTGAGGATCGCGCCAGTTATCGAGAATTCCCACTTGATGTACGCATTGCAGCGTGCAGGTGGGCGCACACCACTTCTCAGTGTTGTACTCCCGATCGAAATCGACCATCGAATAATCTTCCAGGGGGATGCCCGGATAACCGCGTTGCTGCGAGCACCAGTGAACCAAACCTTCTTCGCAAATATAGAGGTAACGGGCACCGGCTCGGCATCGCCAGTTGTATGGTTTGCCTTCGGCGATGCTGTCCTGAAACCAATTCAGGCGGGCGTGGTCTTTGTTCCCCAGCTTCTTCACTTTTTGGAAGATGTCTTTTTCGTGGCCTGACAATGGTTTCAAAGTGCCGTCAGAATCGTGAATCACGCCTACAGTAGTTGAGAATCCCAACTCGACCGCGCGCTGCGCGACGGTCAGCGCGTCCTCAGGGTTCTTAATTCCCCCACCAATTACCGAATTGATGTTTACATGGAAATCCGCGTACTCCGATAAGTACCGCAACTTCTTATCAAGCACGCGCAAACTCTTACGCGAAACCTCATCTGGATTAACGTTGTCGATGCTGATTTGCAGGTACTCGAGGCCGGCTTTGTTAAGTCGCTTGATTCGCTCGGGCGTGAAGTAATAGCCGTTGGAGATCAGACCCGCAATCATTCCGCGGTAGCGAGTGTGATGAATAATGTCGTCCAACTGAGGATGCATCATCGGCTCGCCGCCAGAAATCGTTACGACCGATGTTCCGAGCGAAGCGAGTTTGTCCAAACGCTTGTTGATAAGTTCAACCGGGACCGGCGAAGAGTTGTGGTCATACTCATTGCAATAGCCGCAGGCTAAATTGCATCGCCGCATGGGGATCAGGTGCGCGAGCACCGGATGCCGGCTGGAAATCAATGCGCGACTGATGAAGGTTGCTTCGCGAAGCTTTAACTTGAAAAATTTGCTTTTACGCATCTGCTGAAGACATTAACAAAACCGCGTGGGCCCAAATTGAAGCCGAAGCATAGGCGACACGAGCGGGCAAAATCAACTACGGGGATAAGGGATGATTTGAATGCACCGAATCTGCTCGCCAAAACGGACCGAGGCTAACCAAGCGCGATCCCAAAAGAAAAGGGCTCTGATGTACAGGACCTCAGAGCCCGAAATATTAAGAACCCGCAACGTTCGGCGTTAGCTCTTAACGATTTTCACGTTTGAGTCAAGCTTCAGATTGAAAATGTCGCCTGGCAGTTTCAGGTTCCTTTCCATGCTGCTGAGACGCATTGTGGTCGAATCGTCGTTCTTCTCAACGATCTTTGTCTGCACCGGCATGCCGGCAGAATCGACCCAGATTTCAGCGTACTTGAAGCTTGCATTGCCTTTGGGCACAAGCTTCAGGTGAATCGTGCTGACTCCGCCCCACAATGTTTCTTCGCGTACATCCTGAACCGGTTGGAAACGCGCCTCAAGCTGCTGCTTGGACATGTACATCATTTCCAAAATGCCGCCCGGTTTGTTGTTGCTCGATTTGGCGCTGCCGACATAGGCGACACCTAAACGAGGCCGAAACAACGTGTACTTACCATTGGCGGCCGCCAGAATCTCGTGCTGCGGTTTTTGCCATTCAATTCGGACTGAAGCGTTGCGGCCGGCTGCCGGCACGTACATTACATGTCCGCTGTATCGCTCAGCATTGCGCAGCTGGGCGTTGTATTTTTCCATGCTGAGGCTGGCTTTCAGCGATGTCAGCGATTGGCGGTTTCGTTCCATTCGGTTCAAAACGGCGCTCACCAACCCAGCGCTTTGACCATTAACCGCTTTGGGGGAACCGGCAATAAGTGCGCCGGCTATAATTGCAAACAACACAACGGGGGAAACTAATCTTTTCATAACAACTCCTCGTAACTTATTAAAACCTCCGACTTTATCGACCTACCCCTGGAAAAACCTGGCAATTATAAGGGGTGACTAACGTATGTCAACCTCATAACCACGTATCCTGCCCTGCTCGTCCGCCAGTTTCCTGACATTAATTACCTCAAGTTGGCGACGACCAGTTAGGTCACGCAGCTTACGCTCGACTTCCGCGTTATCTTTAGCACTGTCAATCACTTGCGCGTCAACCACCACGGTTGCGGCAATTGGATTTTGATGCGCATTTGCGACCCTTCGTTCGCCGCTTTCAAACCAGCTTTTCGGTGTCAAAAAGATAAAAATCAGTATCAAAACGCATAAAGCGTCCCATTGCCACGTGTTTCTAGCGTAATTCCAAAAAAACAGCTTTTTTAGTGTGCTTAACAACAGAAATCGCTCGGTGGTTGTTTAGGCAAGCGGCACGCCGCCCGTCGAGGCGTGGCGGATCAATTCTAGACTGCCGGAGAAGCCCTGTAAATCGCTTATTTTCGAGGTCACAACCGAACGCTGGGCGCAGGCTCGACAATGTGACCGTCACGCATCTGCACTATTCGTCGGCACATTGCTGCGGCTTCCGGGTTGTGGGTGATCATGACGATAGTCTGATTGAACCGGTAGTTGAGCTCCTGAAACATGTTGAGTACGAGAGCGGAATTCTCCGAATCGAGGTTGCCGGTGGGTTCGTCAGCCAGGACGATCGCAGGCCGCGTCACGACGGCACGCGCGAGAGCCACACGTTGTTGTTCGCCGCCCGAGAGTTCCAAAGGCTTGTGATGAAGCTTGTCTTCGAGACCGAGCAGTCGCAACACCTCACGCCTGCGTTCCGGATCGTCTCCCCCGTTACCGTGAATTCTTTCCGCCAAACGCAGGTTGCCCTCGGCTGTGAGCGTCGGGAAAAGATTGAACCTTTGAAATACGAATCCGATCTTGCGACGCCGGATGTCTGTTCGTTTGGAATCTGAGGCGGCCGTTAGGTCTTCTCCATCGATGACGATGCGGCCCGTAGTGGGTGTGAGCAGGCCACCCAACAAATGAAGCATTGTCGACTTGCCGCATCCCGAGGGGCCCATGATCGCAACGAACTCGCCCTCTTCAACGTCAAGAGAAACTCCACGCAGTGCGTGGACATCAACTCTCCCAACCCGGTAGGTTTTGACCAGATTTTCAGCTTTGAGGATCGTTCTCATTAGCAGTAGTTACGACTCGTTGCGCGAACGTGTAATAAGCGCGCGGACGAGCGCGATGTTAATACAGCGCTGGGCTAATAGCTACCGGCGGGATTCGCATGGGGACGGTCGTGAGATCGGCAGGAAGCTGAAGAACGGGATTTTCCATTTCTCATTTTTCATTTCTCATTTGGTCATTGTCTGAACTGCTAGCAACGTTGGAATGATCGGATGCTTTTGGTCTTTGCTGTTGATCTTGCGTGGCTTTGACAGGAGGCACTTTTAACCTGCCCGCGATTGGTATCCAAACGAAATGACAAAATGATAAATGGAAAATGAGAAATGGAAAATCCCGTTTCTTTTGTTCTTAAAAAGTAGTCCTGGTGGTTCTAGGGAGTGGTGGTATTGGTGCGTTGGCGCGCGTCTAGATCCACTTCCGCCAGTTGCCACCGATTCTCAAGCACAAACGCTTCAGGTTGAAACTCCTGATCGACGGTTACACTCGAAGGTGATTGGTAAGCAATATTGAGTTTGTAATGGTCATGCGGGCGCGTTATCTGTATCCGGCCCGGCAAGCGTCGTTGTCCTGTCTCTCCAAATGGTTTCTCATCCCAATAAGAAACATCCGTAGTCAACAGTCCCTTGTCGTCAAACGTCTGAATTCGGGCCAAACGAATGCCATTGAACCGATCGAACCAAAACCTTCTTACTAAACGCGGCTCGCCGCTCGCAGGGTGCGAAACTTCTTCAACCAGATAGTAACCGCGCACGATGCGATCGTTATTCTTTGCCCGCGGCCTATTATCTGGCTCCTCCTGGTAAAACTCGCTTCTGACATAAATCAACCCACTCGTCGCCGGGTCAGGAATAGGACTAAGCATGAGCGCTTCGGTAAGGTGTTGCGGGCGCAGGTTTGAAAGCGCACTCACTGTTTCCGTCGCTGTCATGGGACGCTTCTTATTCTTTTCCGCCTCCGAGGGTTTACCGTTAACGTCGAGCTGGGCGTATTTGGCGCTGTTAGTTCCTTTCACAAAGCGCTTGTATTTTTGGTCACCTTCGAGCACTGCGACGCGAAACTTCTCGCCATCCGAAGTCATCTGTGCGATGTCACGGGCAATAAACGGGACGGAGATCACCAGATAGATTTTTCCTGGACGCTGGAGAGTGACGGTCCCGTCAGCCTGACGATACTTTTCGGCGATTCCTGATTCCGCAAACGACGTATCTTCAAATTCAATATCTACTTTGCCGTGCAGAGAGCGGGTTGCCGCCAGTCGATTGACTTCCGCGATGAGTCGCGACGTGTCTGCCTCGGCCAGGGGCGCCAGCAGTTGGGGCACTTGAACTTTCTTGCGTGTGCCAAACAAGCCGCACCCGGAAAGGGTCAAAGCCCCGAGTAGCACAAGCGAAAGAAATATTGGCCGGGAGTAACGACTGGAGGGATCAGGAGTGGAATGGAGCATCAACGGGCGTCTCAGGTAACTATTCACAATGGCGTCGGCGAAATAAGCGCTCAAGCTAGCAAAAGAACTTTTTCGTTGTCAACGAGTTCACTACCACAGTACAGATGCAGTTGGAATGTTGCACTGTCATCTTACCAGTAATGCACAAGCGACCTGCGTGCCAGCCTTACTCTAAAACCAACTTCGGCTTCCCGAATTTGTGACGCAGCTTATTAATTGCGCCGTGTACACGCGGTTGGCTCACGATCTTATGTTCCAACTCGCGCTTGCCAGGGAAATCAAGCAGCATTATTCCAAGCAGTATTGTCAGAATCCCCTGGCCCGGTACGCCCGGCAACGACAATACGATTCCGACAGCGACGAGCAACAAGCCCAGAATGTTCTTGCCAATGATTGCCAGCACGCGGACCATCTGCGGCTTACCCGGCAACACTTTTCGCGGCTGGCCCTTCTTGAAATAGTCAGGCGGTATCTTGACCATAATGATCGACACAATCAGCAGACTTATACTGAAAGTCACCAAAAACAGAACGACGCCCAGCAAGATACTGCTCCACGTGATGAAAGCTAACGTCGGGTTCAGCACCTGTTTCTCTCCTGCTGCATCGCTTTCCTGGCGTCGATTATCGACTGCAAGACTTCCTTAACAACTCCTGCCGCCTTCTCCGGGAGGCCGAAATCGGCGTCGTGTGCGACTTCCCAAAACTCATCAAGTCCTCGCGCACCGGCGTACTCAAGCGCGTAAGCCTCAACTAACAAATCGATCACATCAGCAGCCTTGACCAGTTTTGCTTCCAGGCTCTCCCGTTTTTCATAATCGGCATAGATGTTCTCGTAACTGGTCCTATTACGAATTCCATCCACGATGTCGGTGAACGCCTGGGTCTCAGCACGCTTCCGCGCCTCAGCGCCAAAATAGGCGGTGGCGGTGCGGGGCATATCGCCCACTCGCGTTTCAGCCCAGTCGTGAAGCAACGCCATCCGAAGTACTCGTTCACAATCGATCTCAATGCCACGCGATTGAAGTTCATCCGCAAGCAGCATCGCTGCGACCCCAACTCCGAAAGAATGGGCTGCTACTGATTCAGTCCCATTCGGTAGACCGCGCAAGGTCCAACCAGTTCGGTCCAAACGTTTCAACCGCTGAAGCTCGATGAGCGCGGAAAGCATGTTTGCTACTTTATCCGACGTTTCCGGCAGAACAAACTGGCCATACAACAAAAGGCGCCGCGGCGAAATTGCGCGACGCCTCCTGCGATAGTGACGAGATGGGTGATTACTGATCCCGTGTGGTACCTGCCGCTGCTGACTGATTAACCACGAGGTTGAAGTTGGTTCCCTTTTCCAGACGCAGGTTACCGCCTTGAAGTGACAACGTGGATCCTCCGGAAACGGAAGTGCTGGTAGATTCACTAATTTGAATTCCACGAAGTGAATTTCTCGTGCTTGCCAAAGTCGAGCCCGCGGCATTTGTCGTCGTATCAATTGTGGAACCGACTGCGGCCGTCGTACCACCGGCAACTGTGCCGACCGTAGCAGCAGTTGAATTAACAGCTCCGCCCACGGCTCCGACTAAACCAGGGTTACTAGTCCGCGCCTGTGTACTTGAACTAGTCGAGCTACTGGCGAAGACATCATCATTGCCCATGTTGGCGCGCGCGGAGGTGTTGGTAATAGATGTGATTGTCGCCGAAATCGGCATGGCCAATGAACCGCGTTCGAGGCGGTCGAAAAGCAGGCCGATACGTGACGCCCCGTTTTCGCGCGTGCGTTGTGAAACTTCGGTAACGCGCCCTACCAGCCGAGCGCCTTTGTTTACAACGGTGCGGCCTTGCGACTTGATGGCTTCGGTTGTCCGAAGGACCACTTCGTCGCCGACACGTGCCTTCTTAACATCGAGTGTGTTTTGTAGTTCGGCGGCTAAACGCGTTCCTGATTGCAACTCGATGGTCTTGTTCTTTTGATTAACAGTCGCAGCGGTAGCGCTGGCGGCATCGCCTGTGGCTCGCGTCTCCGTTTGCGCATTTAAGGAAGATAGGGAGGCAAAGAAAAGCACGGCGAGTAACGTCTTCTTCATATCGCACCTCACAGTTTTCTCATTCGAGTGATAGACCTTAATTACTGCTTAGAAGGGAGATGGCCTTTCGACTCGAGAAATGATAGGTGCCGTTGCCAGCGATGAGGAGATGGCTCCGTTGCAAAATTATTGCAAATGGTAGTTACGGGATTAGGGACTCGTTGGGGGTAACGCGAAGCGAAGTTAGGTTTTGACTGGCGAAAAGATCAACGACAAGCGTCGTGTTCACAGCCGCAGCCGATTTCCATGACGCCGGACTTTTCCGCGTCTTCACAGTATTCACCGCAATACTTGCTGTCGTTGGCTGCTCGACAATCGCACGCCGGATGGGCGCATTTTTTGTCCTCGGTATTTGCCATGTTGCTCCGTCCCCTGGGTTTTGCTAGTCAAGTTGATGCTAAAACTGACGCCTTCGGACGGTCAAGCTTTAGCGCTTCCCTTAAGGTGCTTCGCGCACAACAATCGTTCGCTGCACGTTTCCGACGTTTACGACCATCGGCCTTTCCAGTTGAAGTGGGTGTTCCTCTCCATCGACGCTGATAATGAAGTTGCTAGCGCGAGTGGCTACTGCCGGTGTGGTTACGGCTGGCGAAACGCGCGGCAGTACGTTGTTAGCGACAATCCTCCACGTCGAAGGCGCGCACCGGATGCGAATGCCCGGAGTATCGGTTTCAAATGCCTCATCGGGCAGCAAAGCATCGGCTTTGAATATTCCTTCGCCACAGCGCACGCCATCGGCAGCGTAAAACGTGATTAAGCCGGAGACGAATGCGTAAGGTATGGTCGTCGGATTACGCAGCACGACACGAATGTTGGTGACCGGCGAATCTACAGAACCGTGAAGCGAGGTGGTCTTCAGCGCGCCCTCGAGTACGACTGCTCCTGCGTTATCCAGCGCGAATGCGTTTTCAGAAAGCGGCACACGCTTTTCAGTTGCAGGCTGGGCCGTGACGTAAACCGCTGTCATAAGTAACAGCGCAGTCATCCAGAAAATTCGCATCTTGGGCTCCTTGTGCTCGATTGCGTTATTCAGTTGCTGTCGATTCTATGCCTACACGCAACGACTATCAATAAACGGTGGTTCATGAGGTACGCGGCCATAGTGCGGCGCCGCGAGGCACGATGTAGCCAGTCGATTCGATGTCCAGGTTCTCAACCACCGCGGACAATGTTTTCGCGGGTTTCATCCGCATCCGCTTCACCTGATCGTCAGGCAAATCCGAAATCAGATGAATTTGATAGCGTTCGGCTTTGGTAAGCAACGCCCAGGCCGTTTGCCCGTTTACTTCATACGACCCACGAAGGCGCGCAGCCAGCGATTGAGAATCGGGTTCGTCAAACCACTTCAAAAAATCGGCGCGGCCAAGACCGTCAGAACATTGGGCCACGAGTATTATCGTTCCGCCATCCCGGCACGCGTGTGCTGCCATGTCCATCGCTTTGTGCCCCTGAATAACATTGATGTCGTAAGGCGCGCCGCCGCAACTGACGACAACAACTTCTCGCTTTGAATCGATTTCGACTGAACGACTCACGGCGTAATCCTCGCATGCCAGCGAATGTGATGTTCGCCAGTCTCCTGCGAACAGTTTTGTAGCGCGCCCGCGCTCGTCAACTACCGCATTTATTCCGAAACAAGGCGCAATCATGGCCGCAATCGTTTCACATTCCTCGTGCACTGGATTGCCGGCGAGACGAGCTGTTTCTACGCCGGCACGGCGACCGCCCGTCTGAAAGTCGAGTGCGAGCATGTGCGTTGCTTCTATGGTCTTCGCCGACGCGAGACCAGGACAAATAGACTTCCGGCCTCCAGTAAAGCCGGCGAAATAATGAAAACCTACCGCACCGGTGATGATGATGCGAGAAAAGTCCCGCAGTGCGCCATTAAGGCTTACCGGAGTGCCACGCGGAGTTGTGCCTAGAGAAATCAGGGATGATTGGTCATACGCGTCATGATCGATGGTCCGGATCCGCTGCACGATGAAAGGGCTCAGCAACTCACTCTTCTCTTGCGCTGAAACCGGCCGGTGAATACCGGTAGCGAAAATAATCGCGATGTCATGCGGATGAACGCCATTTTGGATGAGTCGTCGCACCACCAAATTGATTATTTGCGCGCTTGCAGTCGCGCGCGTGGCGTCTGAGACGACGATGAGCACAGAATCGCCAGAGCTAAAAAAATCATCGAGAGGTGGCGACTCGATGGCGTTTGTGAAGGCTTCGCCGATTTCAAAGTCCGTGAGAGGACGCTCTTCACGCGCTGGTTCTGCCAAAACTTGAAAACGTGATGGATCGAAAGTGAAGCTGAGTTGATCGCGGCCGTACCCGAGTTGGATCTCTCTCATAGAAAGACTCTTGCACCGAGCGACTAGTTAGACGCCAAACTCCACCAGCCCCCGCTCGATCACATGCAGTGAGGCAAAATCAGTTTCGCCGGCGGTGCGTGCTTCCGCTAACCACTTGCGAAGTTGCCGCGCCTCTTCGACTGATGCAATGCGGCAGGCTCCGGTCAAAGCCAGAGTCACCAGCGCGTCAGGCGCGCCGTGTGTGACCAGTGCAGCCTGGAGCGCGGCTTGTTCACGAAGATCCAGTGTCAGCAGGAGTTTGATTTCCATGGAAGGACGGGAAAGTACCACAACCTGAAAACGAAAAGTAACAAAAACTTTCCGTGTACCATCGCAAATCAGAGCCAGATTAAATTAGATTCGGTCAAGAGCTTGCGTGACGTCAGCGATGATGTCTGCTGCCGCTTCAATGCCAATTGAGAAACGGATCGTGGCGGCAGAAACACCCGCGGCTTTTAGTTGCTCATCAGAAAACCCTGCGTGCGACGAGTACAAGGGGTAACTCGCTAAAGTTTCCACTCCGCCCAGCGACGGTGCGGTCCGAACCAAACGCAGTGAATTGAATACAGTTGCGACGTCGTTTTCGCCGCCTGCGATGTCGATAGCGACTACGCCCCCGAACCCATTCATCTGCTTTCGTGCGAGGTCATGACCCGGATCTTCTTCAAGCCCGGGGTAATAAACCTTGCGAACCTTCGCATGTTCCAGCAGCGCACGCGCTAACAACATAGCGTTTTCGCACGCCGCGCGAACGCGGACATCGAGGGTTTTCATTCCTCTGCCAAGCAGGTATGCGGCCGCGGGATCAAGCGTGGTACCGACCATCACTGACGTTTGTCGCACGCGATCTATAAAGCTCTTGCTGCCGGCGATCGCGCCCGCGGTTAAATCGGAATGCCCACCAAGGTATTTTGTGGCGCTGTGCATCACCGCATCCACACCGAAAGCGATCGGTTGTTGCAGCACGGGCGATGCAAATGTGTTGTCGATAACCGTAAACAGCTTCGCCTGTTTGGCGGCTTTGACGGCTGCCGTTAAATCGACGATTCGATTCAACGGATTGGCAGGAGTTTCAAACCAGAAGACTTTTGTGCGTTCACCGGCGATGTCCGGAAGTTTGTCGATCTCATCAATCGAAATGAATCGTGAACGAACACCAAAGCGGTTCAGGAACTTCGTCAGTAACTTAATGGTGCCGCCGTAAATTGAATCAGAGGCGATTACTTCGTCGCCGGAGTCGCACAGTGTGGCGAGTGCACAAAAAGTCGCCGCGGAACCTGATGACGTGACCACACAACTCTCCGCGCCTTCCAGTTGTGCAATCTGGCGCTCGGCCTCAGCGACAGTTGGGTTGCCATACCTCGAATAGAAATATGCCTCAGGCAATTCGCCGCGCGCGTAACGCCTCATCTCTTCGAAGGTTTCGAAGGCAAACGTCGACGTGTGAAAGACGGGAGAAACTACCGCACCGAAAGGATGTGTTTGATCGAGTTCGCCGCCGTGTACCGCGAGCGTCGCCTTTGAAAGGGGACGCGGCTCAGACGGTTTGGTTGGCATCGAAGGTTACTCCGGAAAGGGGTGGAACAAAGCGCGTAGCTTAGCAAATTGCGATTGCCGGCGATAGACAATCAAAACTGCGGTAGTGCTCCGTTAGTGTGTTGCTGTGGTAAAGAAAGATTTAACAAAAGCCGCAATAGAAATCAGGAAAGCAAGGATTGACAACACCACTGTCAGCTTTGTTCGGAGCGCGCTGTCTCTGAGGAGTAAACCGCTTATCACCTTGTCCCGATCAAAATATCCAATCGCGCCATCGTACAGCGTGCTATGAGAGGACAGTTTGTACTTGTCCGCGAGAGCCTGTAACTCCGCGTCTGACAATTTCCAATAATCGCGCTGGAACATTGCCGTGCGATCCTCTCCCAAAAACACGAAAGCGGCAAGGGGTTAGCAAACAGACGTAGTGGGGTGATTGTGTGGACTTGAATTTAAGGCGACGGGTTGGCGTCGTTAGTCTCGGGTCTTTTGTTGTCACGCACGACAAACGCAAAAACCACACACGGCACAATCCAGGCGAGGATTCCTAGCGAGATGGCCCAAGTCGCAGAATTAAGCACACTGTGTGTGTACACGAATGCGTGTATTGTCGCATTTGCTCCAAACACAAAGGTGCTAAATAAAATGCTAAGGCGCGCCTTTCTAGTTGGTCGCACATCTGACTCGTTCAAAAGGCCATAACCCACGATCAGAACAAAACCGAAAACAACAGCAAAGAGAGCAAGCTGCCAAGCGGTCTCGTTTTCTTGACTGCCAAGCAAAACTGCCGCAATCCCAACGCCGAGAATGCAAGCTTCAAGTCCCAGTTTAAATGTCTTACCAGCAAAGTCTCGTTTTCCTCTACCTGTGACTGTAAGGAAACCAGCTATCAAGACAAGATAAGGCATCACAACTAGGGCCAGCCATGAAAGGAATTGTTGCTGCATCGCTCCTCCTACAATTCGAGTTTCAGTCGAACAACGAGCCAGTGGCAGACTTAGGTGGATCAGGGACAAAGATGAATGAATAAAACAAGACTCTGATGAGGTCTTCCACGGGCTTTGTTTTCTCCGCGCTTGAGGTGCGAAATACCGTGGCTTATACCACTAATTCAGAGGCTTTGATAGCCTCAGTCAAGCCTTACAAAAACTCTTGCATCTTTTCGATCATTGCCCATCCAGTCAAACCCTTGCTGAATAACTTGCATCCTGTTTATAACCTCGCTCAATAGAGGCGGGTGCTGAATGTGTCTGCCTGAGTGTAAGAGACACCCTCAAGCCAAACTTGTGGGTAGGGCGTTGCTGGGGTGAGGACAGTAACGCCCTCTTGCTTTAGACACACCCTTCCCTGACTGCCGTGGAGGCAGTTGCAACACCGGACGGCGCGTCTTAAAACTTAGAGCGTTAGACCCAGAATCGTCAGCAAGACTGAGAGATCAATAGTTGGCATTTCGCCGGGCTCTGAGGAGTCAGTGCTCGGTATGTCTCCGACGATCCCGGTAGTCGGTACTTCCCCTGCCAGAGCCGCACCCGAAAGCGCGCAGATAAGCGCGATAGCTAATACAAGGCGTTTCATCTTCTGTTCTCCTTTGGGTTTTGAGGTTGTCTTATGCAAGACCGCTTGCAATGAGGACAGAATAGAGCAGAAACCAATCTTTCTTGCAGCGTGGTGGCTATAGAACTAATATCCTGCGCCGGAGTAGCAATTTTCCTTACACTCAAGCGAAGGAGTTTATTATCGTGAAGATAGCCTTACCGAAACTTCGCACATCCCGCCTGATAACCAACGAAGAGGCCCAACAGAAATGCCAGACGGCTTTAGAGCAGAAGGACAGAGAGGACTACAAAGGCGCGCAAGAAACCATGCGTCGGTTATGGCGAGGTGTCGGCGAACAGCCAGACACAGGGGGGCTACATCCTGCCGTTGCCGCTGAAGTCTTGTTGACCGCTGGTATCTTGACGAGTTGGATTGGTAGCCGAGATCAGATCAAGGGAGCACAAGAAGCCGCCAAGAATCTAATAACTGAGAGCACTACTTACTTCGAGTCTATCAGGGACATTAGGCAGATAGCCGTTGCTCGAACAGAAATCGCCTATTGCTATTTTCGAGAAGGTGAGTTGAACGAAGCGCGGATCATGCTGCGTGAGGCTTTGAAAAAACTCACGCTAGAAGGAACTACAAGAGCGCGGGCACTCTTGAAACTAACAACCGTTGAATGGACAGCCGGACGTTTTTACGAAGCGTTAGGAATTCTGAATGACAACGCCACGCTGTTTCAGAAGGTAAAGAACCACACAGTCAAAGGTTCTTACCATACTGAACTTGCGATCATTCTTCGCAACCTCGCCACGGCAGAGAAGCGAGAGGATTACTTTGATCGGGCGATCAAGGAATACGCCGAAGCCGATCATCAGTTCAAACTTGCCAAGAACCAAGTCTTTCGCGCCAGCGTGAAAAACAACCTGGGACTCCTTCTCTACAAATTCTCTCGCTACAAAGAAGCGCACAAGTATCTAGACGAAGCGCGACGACTAGCAGTTACTTTCAAAGACCAAGCTCGAATCGCACAGTTTGATGAAACACGGGCGCAAGTATTCATCGCGGAAGGAAAATACAAAGAGGCTGAGATCGTGGCGCGCAAAGCAGCGGCGGCTTTAGCGAGGGGCGGCCAGAAGTGCCTAGTGACGGATGCCTTGATCACGCAGGGGATTGCCCTCGCTCGCGCGGGTAAAATGAAACGCGCAAAGTACATTCTTCAAACTGCAATCGAGACCGCCCTGCAAGTTGACGCTCGAAACAAAGCAGGTCTGGCGGCACTAACCCTAATCGAAGAAGTGAGCGATCTATCGCCTGCGGTTCTGCAAGCAGCGTATGAGCGAGCGCGGGAATGGCTGGCAGACTCACAAAGCCCGGAAGTACTGTCGAGGCTTAACAAAGCGGCTGGTAGGTTTCTATCTAGCGTTCGTGAATTAAGCAGGGAGGATGCTACAGAAATCCTCTTAACGAAGAGCCGCAACCTGCAACAAATAATCTTGGAAACGGAACGCGAGACAATCAGACAGGCATTGGCTCAGACTAATGGCGGTGTAACCCGCGCCGCGGCGCTATTAGGAATGAGTTATCAAGCGTTGGCCTACATCATTCAGTCCAGACACAAAGAACTATTGAAGGAACGTTCTCCGGTGCGCCGTCGTGCGCGTACACGAAAAAATAATTGACCTCTCGTATTACTTTGGATAACGTGCGAGACGCTGATTGAAAACATAATAAGGCCCAAGCTAAAGAGCCGCAATTAACAAGGCTGCCTGCCGTCGTTTTGGTCTAACTGAATACGCCGCTAAAAAGCCGTCTATTCTAGGAGACCTTAACCGCCAGCCAGGCCCTTTGAAGAATCGCCGTTCCACTAAGCAGACCACGACACGAAAGGTGTCTTTTCTGATAACAGTGGGCGGCTTTTTTGCTTAGGGCTGAGTAATTTAATTGAAAGGAAGGAAGTTATAGAAAGAATTGTGGCCTAAAAACCAAAAGGACTGGATACCAGCATTCGCCACCTGAGGTGGGTGGAAACAGTATCGAAGCCGATGATCGGATGGCCCGACCCTAACAGAATATGTACTTCAATAGTTGAGAGAAGCAATCTCTCAATGCGTACCTCTATCCGCAGACTCACCCGCTTGACGACTGCGTTTTCTAAGAAGTGGGAGAACCTACATGCCGCATGCCAGTTGGAATTAGAAATGCAATATCAGAAACATGCGAAGGATGTTTTAAGGAAATTATTTATGAGAAGGATGAAGATAGCGGCCTTGATTGTCTCGAAGTTGAGGGAGTCTAGGGCAATAAAGTTTGGATGCAGCTATGCGAGGACTGTGCCGAACCCTACAGAGAAGGCGAGCGACGTTATCTGGAATGAACGCAATCGAAATCCGCAAACCTATGAAGAGGCGAGGCCACAAACCTCGCCTTTTCATTTTTCTGAACTCAGCAACACACTAACGGAGCACTGCCAAAACTGCTAACCGGCGGAACTTAGAGACGCGAGATTACTTTCTGGGCCAAAGCTCTTGAACGTTTTCGGCTCGCCGCATCGGCAGGGCCCCCAATGCTAATGCGAACGTAGGAGTTGCCTCTCAAAACATATAGCGCCCCACCCACTTTGTTGCCTATCCAGAACGCCTCGTCGCCTAAGCCCGCTACCTTTTCCGGTGGCGAACCTTCTCGTTCTTCCTCCTCTTTCTCGTCCTTTTCTTCCTCGCGCTCCCTGGGCCCATAGAATGTTCCGCGCCAAAAATCTTTGGGATCGCGTGCGTCAGCACCATCGCCTCTATGCGCCACCAACAAGCTAATCGAGTTGGTGAACGTCGGCAGCGAAAAGAAGCACTGAGACAAATTGAAGCCGCCGGACGTTTGACCACTGAGTTTCGTTTCCGTAACGGCTTCACCCTGGACTGCCTTAATGTCGGCGGAAGTCAGCAACGCACACGCATCTACTTTCGGTTGAGCCGCGGCGACCACTGGTGAAGCAGCTACGGCCGCAGTCGATTGCGCGGGGCTGGCGGAAGGAGCGACGACCTCGTTTTGGGAAGCGGGTGGATTGCTCTGAGACTCCGTCGAATCGCGGGAAGAGCACGCGATTACTACGAAACAAAGCAGAAAAGTAATGAGCAGTTTTGAGCTCATGGGTCAGATCCTTTGCGCGAGTTAAGCAGTTGCGCCAGGCATTTTTGCACGGCCCACACATGCAGGCAATGCACAAGTGCCAGGCATTTCCGAGAGTCGCCCCCAATCTAACGTCGCCGGCTTGAGAAATTCTTGAGCCGGTGGGTTTCACAGGCGTGTGGGCAATAAAAAAGGGCCACCGAAGTGGCCCGCAACAAGGTTTAGTGTTCCTGACTTTAAATCGAAGGCAATCGCATCGCCGTATTAAAATCTTTGTATAGCTCGTTGAAGGCGCGAACGCGGTGTTCAATGAGACTCGGCAAATCGTCTGCTTCATTCACGTTTACTACAGCGTTTACGTTGTTAAGAAACGCCGCATGCGCATCCATTGTTCGCAGCGTGGGCGACAGCAGCACGAAAAACAGACGGCGGCGCTGGTTAGGACGCATGACGTTTACTTCGCGCGTGACGAATGCCGAACCCTGCTCGGCTGTGTCAAAACGCGGATCCAAAACCACCACATCCAACTGATTCTCGCGCATTCTTTCCACAGCCTGCCGCGTGTCTTCCGCGACGAAAACCTGATAGCTGTTTTCTGCCAGACTGCGCGCTACTGTTTCGCGGTGTTCTTCGGTCAAACAAAGCAGCGCCTTCCGCGGATTCCATGAAGGCCGCTGTGGTGGGCCGTTCAGCGCAGATCCCGTCTGGCTCGCTAAACTCGCAAGCAGTTCGACCAACTGTTCGCCGGCAATTCCGGAAGTAGCGACTGGCTGGGCCACCTCGCTGCCTTGAAAAAGTGGCGCAGGTTTCGAAGGCTCTGAACGCGGATTGCCGCTGGCAGGTGAACCGCCGACGCCGACCGCGCTTTGTTCAAGCCCCGAACCCGGAGATGAGGCATCAATACTGCTGTTGCACTTCGGGCAGCGCACGGCAAACGGCCGCGACGGTACCTTCGACTCATCCACTTGCAAGCGAGTAGAACATTTTTGGCAAACGATAATCATGACATTCATCAACCGAAGATTTACTCAATCATGCTCAGCATCGATCCAGAATCAGAGACGCTCGTCATGGGAACTGTTACGTTGCCCCGCTTCAGAAACTCCTCAGAAGCAGTCACGCCTTTCAGTTGCAACAACAGGTTGTTCTGGTTAGTCGCAAACGTCAGTCCATCTTCAAACGAGATCGTGCCGGCCTCAATTAGATCTTTAATCACAGTGTCAAAGTCCTGCATTCCGTCGAGCTTTCCATCTCGCATCGCGTCAAGCAAAGACTTTCCATCGGCTTCGCCACTCTCGATGTATTCGCGTGTGCGGGGGCTTGAGCGGAGAATCTCAACTGCGGCAATTCGCCCGCGGCCGTCCGCGCGCGGAATAAGGCGTTGCGAGACGATGTAGCGAAAGGTTTGCGCTAGGCGGGTTCTGATGACCGGTTCCTCGTTCTTCGGATAAAGTCCGATGATGCGATCTACTGTTTTCGACGCGTCGATGGTGTGGAGCGTCGAAAGTACGAGGTGGCCGGTCTCCGCGGCTTCCAATGCTATTTCCGTGGTTTCAAAATCGCGCATCTCACCGATCAGAATGACTTTGGGCGCCTGGCGAAGCGTGGCTCGAAGGGCCGACGGAAAATCTTTGGTATCGTGACCAACTTCGCGTTGATTGATAGTCGAGTTCTTGTGGGAGTGCAGATACTCAATCGGGTCTTCGATCGTAACTACGTGGTAGTGCTTCTTCTCGTTAATGATGTCGATGATCGACGCCTGGGTAGAACTCTTTCCCGAGCCCGTTGGTCCAGTCATCAGCACCAAACCATTTCGCAGGTCCGCGATCTCCTCTAATTGTGGCGGCAGTCCAAGTGACTTAAGCGTTGGTATGTCAGTTGGGATAACGCGCATGACGATCGAATACACGCCGCGCTGCTGAAAGATGTTTACGCGAAAGCGTGCGCGCGACGGCAGGGAGTAACTGAGGTCGGCGGTGCCGGTGTTGGCCAGCCGTTCGGCCGCGTCAGGATTGCCCTGCATTAAGGCCATCGCGATGATTTCGGTCTGGTAAGGGGTGAGCTTTTGCATGCCCAGCGGTTGAACCGGCGTGAGCTTGCCATTGATCTCGACCTGCGGAAGCTGCCCAACTGAGAAGTTGAGGTCACTGATTTTGTCTGACACGAGCAGCATGCGCTCGATGATTGGCGGCAGATCGAAGAAACTCATTAGGACTAGACTCCGAAAGAAGGTGTGGACTGGCGGGGTTGAATCGGACTAGGGGGCCCCTGGAAAAGGCCAAGCGGATTCTCGCGCATAACACGGATAAACGCAAGCAAAATGTGTTAATCAACGATCAGGAATCTTCTACTATGTGAGTGAAACGTAGGTATTTAACGGTTTTGGACGGCTACTTTCTCCGTCCCAAAGGTCGCTGATCACGGCAACAGCGTCGGCGCCGGCAGATATAACGGCACGAGCGTTTTCAGAGGTAATGCCGCCGATTGCAACGAGTGGAATAGGGCCGAGGGCCTTGCGAACCGATGTGACGAGTGAGGTTCCGACTGGAACTTCTGCAGCTTCCTTGGAGGTAGTGGCGAAAATCGGACCGACTGCAATGTAGTCGACGGGCAGTTCGGTCGCCGCGTGGGCCTGCTCCAGATTGTGGGTTGAGAAACCAATGATGGCGTCCGGCCCTAACAAGCGACGCGCTTCGACGGGAGGTAAGTCGGACTGGCCAAGGTGAACGCCGTCCGCATGGAGAGCGAGCGCGATGTCTACCCTGTCGTTGATGATAATTCTGACACCTGTCGCTCTCGCGATATCCAGGGCTGCGGTAGCTTCGCGATGGAACTCGCGCGGCGACAGAATCTTTTCCCGCAGTTGTATTACTGTCGCACCGGCTTCTGACAGTAACTTCACCTGTTCAGCGTGTGACCTTCCCGAAATCCGAGTGTCGGTAATCGGGTAGACGCGCGAACTTCCCAACGCATCCCGGAACGCATTCATTCTGCTAGACCTCTTTGCGCTTTGGCCGCTCGTTCGAACGCAACACACGCTTACGCAAACGAATGTTCTGCGGAGTGACCTCAACCAATTCGTCGTCAGCGATGAACTCGATCGCCTGTTCGAGCGAGAGCTCCTTAGGTGGGACTAAACGCATCGCTTCATCGGCACTCGCGGCGCGCATGTTTGTCAGCTTCTTTTCCTTGACTGCGTTCACATCCAGGTCCACCGCGCGCGCATTTTCGCCGATGATCATTCCTTCATAGACTTTTATTGAGGGTCGAATAAAAAGCGTTCCGCGTTCCTGAAGGTTATATAACGCGTAAGTAGTTGTTTCTCCGGTCCGATCCGCCACCAACGATCCGGTCGCACGTCCGCGTAAAGCGCCCTGCCATTCTCCCCAACGCAGAAACATCGTGTTTATCAAGCCGGTGCCCTTTGTCTCCGTCAGGAATTCGTTGCGGAAACCAATCAGACCACGTGACGGCGTTTCAAACTCCAATCGCACGCGGCCTGTGCCGTGGTTCACCATCTTGGTCATCTGGCCCTTGCGGCGCCCGACCGCTTCAGTTACCACACCAATGAACTCTTCCGGACAATCAATGACCACTAGCTCGATTGGCTCGAGAGTGCGCCCGTTATTTTGTCGCGTGATCGCCTCAGGTTTTGACACTTGGAGCTCATACCCTTCGCGCCGCATCATCTCGATCAGTATCGACAGCTGCAGTTCGCCACGGCCCGACACTTTAAACTGCTCCGGCGATTCGGTCTGTTCGACACGAATCGCGACGTTGCCGAGCGTCTCCCTATCGAGTCGCTCTTTGACCTGGCGCGACGTTACAAATCGTCCGTCCTTGCCGGCGAACGGCGAATTGTTGACACCGAAGATCATCGAAATGGTGGGCTCATCAACCGCGATCGAAGGCAACGCCTGCGGATTGTCGGCCGAGGTTATCGAGTCGCCGATCTCGATGTTATCCACGCCTGCAAGCGCCACGATCTCGCCGAATCCGGCCCGTTGAATCGGCTCGCGCTTCAAGCCTTCAAACGCGTACAACTGCGAAACGCGAACTTTTTGAAACGTGCCGTCAGGTTTGGCCACCGCGACGTTGTCACCGATGGCGATCTCGCCAGAGTAAATTCGCCCGATTGCCAGGCGGCCGACGTACTCGCTGTAATCAAGGTTGGCAACCAGCAATTGTAATGAATCGGTCCTCAACTGCTTTGGCGCAGGTATCGTTTCGACAATTTGATCGAAGAGAGGTCGCAGGTCACGCGATTCATCGCCGATCTGTTTCCTGGCAATCCCCTCCCGCGAGATGGCATACAGAATGGGAAACTCGATCTGATCGTCAGTCGCATCCAGGTCCAGAAACAGCTCGTAAATTTCGTTAACGACTTCTTCGGGTCGCGAGTCGTGCCGATCGATTTTGTTGACGACTGCAATTGCGGGCAGCCTGGCCTCGAGGGCCTTTCGCAAAACAAAACGTGTTTGAGGTAAACAGCCTTCCGCGGCATCTACCAGCAGCATTACGCCGTCCACCATCTTCAACACGCGCTCCACCTCGCCGCCGAAGTCTGCGTGTCCAGGTGTATCGACGATGTTGATCTTGACGTCGCGGTAATGCACGGACGTGTTCTTCGCCATGATCGTGATGCCGCGTTCGCGCTCGAGATCCATGGAGTCCATGACGCGTTCGCGCACCTGCTCGTTGTCGCGAAAGGTGCCGGACTGTCGCAGCATGGCGTCGACGAGGGTTGTCTTCCCATGGTCGACGTGGGCGATGATGGCGATATTTCTGATGTCTTCTCTTTGTTGGCTCATGCTCTCCACAGTCGCGTCTGGCGCAAATTACGGGCTCCCGCGCAAGCGGACATCCTAACACCCGCTTGCGAGTTCTCGTAATGCGCTCGACTGACTAAGCCGATGAGTGTTGTTCGCGTGCTGCTGTCGCGGTTAGTTCGAGGAGTTAGTTATTGGGGGAGTCTACAACGTGAGCGCGCCCGTCTGGCGTAACGCTTCATATAGGACGATGCCAACCGCCGTAGCGAGGTTCAGGCTGCGGATGTTTGGATTGGGCATGGGTATCGTCAGGCATCTGTCCCAGTTTGCGCGTAGCACCTCATCCGGTAGTCCGCGTGTCTCTCGCCCGAAAATAAGGCAATCCGACTCTGCGAATCGCCAATCAGTGTACGAGCGAGGCCCTTTAGTGCTCAGGTAGATGAACCTGGCAGCCGGCAGCGCCTGATAGAGATCTTCCAGCGACTCATGCCGTTGAAGCTTAACCTCCGGCCAGTAGTCGAGGCCGGCGCGCTTCACAGCTTTATCGTCGAGACGAAACCCTGTCGCGCCGACAATGTGCAAGGGAACGTTTGTCGCCGCACAAAGACGCGCGATGTTGCCCGTATTAGGTGGTATCTCTGGTTCAACGAGTGCGACGTTGATCATGAACTGCGGTTGTAGACGGTGAAACGCGCCGGGAAAACGTGATCGGAAATACAAAAGGAACGACGAGGTTCATGCGAATTGCTCGTCGTTCCTTTTGAAAGGCCATGCTGGCCTCAGAAGTGTTTGTGCGCCAGTGAAGGGTTGGTGTTGAGACCTGCTGGCTCGAACTATCTCTTCTTCGCGGCCTTCTTGGCTGATTTCTTCTTGCCGCCGCCCTTTTTCGCTGCCTTTTTCTTTCCACCTTTCTTAGTTGCCATAAGCTCTATGTGCTCCTTCTTTTCAAAGTTTTGGGTTTCAAGTCATGACCACAAGATAGTGTGTTTAGTTCTGTCTTGTGGGCTAGAGTAAACGGCGCACAACATCTTGCTATATAAACGCAAACGTTCGATATGTCAACAACTTATTACACCTGCGTGAATAAATATTTTTGTCGTCTGTGAGCGTCACCGGACGATGTGAACGACATCGCCGGCTCAAATCTGATCAACTCTTGTCATGCAACACGCCGGATCTTTACAGCGTGAGCAGGACGTGGTCCATGCGCAATACGAATGCGTCGGTGTCGTATCGATCACAAGTTAAGTGAATGAAATTTAGAACAAGCGACTAGCGGAAGAGCGGCGTGAAGATCCACCCGTTGTGGCGATCGATTCCGTAGTAGTAGATGAGAGATTCATTTCGACTCTTGCTGGCGACGCCGATGAATGGACCATCACCCGAATCGTCATCAACGCTGTCAGGTCTGGTGTTGGCAATGCCGAGTGTGGGCAGCACGGGCGGAGCCATAAGTTGTTCAACTTGTTTGAGTTGCGGGTCGTTGGTAACAGGTCTGATGTTCTCGGCATAGAGCATCAGGGATTGTTGAAAGTCAGACAGTGCGGAGGAGCGTGGACGAATTAATCGCCATTCACCATCGCTTGAAAGAGGATCACGCGCGGCTGACCGACGTAGTACCTGCACCTTCTTCGTCCCGCTTGATAAACCTTCCAGCAGGTCGTCAACCGATCTAGGTAACGCAGCGTCGCCCATGCCAACTCGTCGTTGTTGGAATGAATAGTAAGCACGGATTGCTTCTGCCATTTGTTCGCCGCGAAAGATTGCTTCCATCTCGCGTTCCCGTTGCGCTTGCTGGCGAATTCCGGGCGCCGCAGCGGCAGCAAAGAGTGCTACGACCGTCATGAGGGCAAGCAGCGCCACGAGGGTGTATCCGCCTTCATCACGTCGATCGGCACCTCCAACGACAGTTTTTCGCCGTGAGCTGCCGTTGTGACGCAATGACAAGATATTGTGGTCTGGTCCAACGCTACGGTTCATCATCTTCGCTCTCTACTCTCGGCGTTGGTCGTTGAGTGGGACTGCCCCTGTCGCCCTGACTGCTGAACGGAATCGGATGTTTGATCTTCAGATTTGTGTCGATGACGACGATCTCTTTTTCCGAAATGCTGGTCACGCGAAACCGTCCGCCGAGTAAATCGCCGCGCTGGATGTTTACAATCTCCCGGGTTGACTTGTCTTGCATGATCGCAGTGTCGACGTAACGTGTTGACCCGAGGATTCCCACGTATGAAAAATTTGGTTTCGGAGGATCAGCGACACTCAAGCTAGCTGAGTTTGAAAAGAGCACACCGTCCGGCGAACGCAACGTCACCTGTCGCGAGCCGGCATTTGCGATGCTGCTAGCGGGCACCGTTGCAACTATTTGTTGCGGTCCGCGATAGCGTGCGGGCACCGTGATGCCATCGATAAGGACACGCAACTGAGGGGCAAACTTATCGCCCGTTATCTCAAGCGTAAACTCGCTCGTGCGAGCATAAACAGTGGCAGGCGAGATACTTGCCAGCAAAACCGGTGGCGGTGGAGATGGCGACGGCGCTGGCGGAGGAGATGGAACCGGGATGGGCTTTTCGTAATAGACGAAAATATTGCGTCTAGCCTCGGGCACCGCCGGAAGTGAATAGTCGTACTTAACGGGTCTGAGTTCGACGTCCACAGCTGGAACTTCCGGGTTGGTGGTTACCACCCGACGAGGTGTAGGCGAAGGAGCGGCAGCGGGTGCGTTTCGTTGCGTTACGCGGGCGCCGGTATCGTTGCTTCCTCCGAAACCGATAAACGTCCACCAAAGAAGAATCAACGCGACGAACCCAAGCACGATCGCGCCGATCAGTTTCTTCCGTTCCGCCGGATTGTTGATGGAGGACACCTGCATAACCTTAATCAGTTCGCTCCTGGTTGCGCCGCCGCGGCTTCGGTCGCAGTACGTTGGAAGTACGTAGCCATGTCCACTCGCAGGCTGACCAGAGAGCCGCGGGTAGCCGGGGGAACACTTGGATCACCGCCGCCGCCCGTTTCAGTTGATCGCTCAAGCTCGATGCTATTGATAATCACAAACTGTTTACTCGATTCGACGTCGCGAATGAAGCGTCGCAGATTCTGATAGGGTCCTTCCAACGTGACGCTGATAGCAATCCCGGGGTAGATGCTCTGCCATTTTGTGTTCGCCGCACGCGCGCCACCGGTCGCAGTCTTTGCGCCGGTTGGCTCGAGCGTCGCGTAAGTTGGTCCGGATGTATTCCGCACTCCGTTTTTGCGAATTAGTGCGTTGAGACTGTCGTAGAGACTCATGCGCCCGCGCGTGGCGCCGACCAGTTGATTATTCTCAAACGCATCCAGGCTCTGCGCGATGTCCTGCACAGCGGTTTCCACCGTTTGCCCCTGTTGCACGACGTCCTGAGAATTACGCAACTGGGTTTGCAAACGTGAACGCTCCAATTGCAGATTAGCCAGCCGGTATCGCGCGGGAGCCAGGAAAGAAAGGTACGCCACGATCACAAGAACCAGCATCAGCAGGGCGCCACCAAGCGCCGCCAACTCCGCCGGTCCCACCATACCGTAACTATTCCGTGGCACTCGCAGAGTATCGAATCGTGCGCGGAAACGATCGCGTTTCGTTGGCTCAGACGGAGGAATTGGTTGTTCGTTCACCGCGATCCTCCTCCGGTTGCCGGCGCGTTGGGAGCGACGGCAGCAACAGGACCACTTTCGTTGGCAAATCCCGCACGTGGCCGGTATACGACAAACAGTTCGTATTCAGCCCCGGACTCACCTCGTCCTCGTTGCAGATTCTGTGAACGCAACTCGGCCTGGAAGATTCCCGCTCGATCCATTTGGCCAATCATGTCGGTGACTATATTTGGACTCTTAGCAATAACGGCCAATTCTAGCTCTGCCAAAGTTTGTCCGCCCTGATTGCTAATGCCTCTCACCGCAATCCGTTTAACTCGCGCATCGCCCGGCAGCGCGGCTTCCAAATCAGCCAGCAAACGAGACCATGAAAACTGCTTGCGATCGACTAAAACATGAGCGGCAGACAAGGTTTGCAGTTGCTCTGTAGTGAGTGAGTTTTTCACCGCCTGTGCTTGTTCGCGCAGCACCTTTTCCTGTTGACCAAGCGTGTTGATGTCCTTTTGTACTTCCGCCGCCTGCGCCTGGGCGCGTCTCGCAGATTGGAGGATGAACACCAGCGCAATCAGCGAAACAAAGACCAAAGCAGCTGCGACCACCCACGGAAGCGCGCGGTTCCGAAATGGCTTACTCGCTAAATTTAGTTTGGTTGGCAATGAATACGCCCCGACTGTTGATTAAGGAGAGACTCGCGTTAAGTGCTATGGAAGCATACACGGCTCAATTAAATAGACGCAACCGGACCGCAGCGACGACGCCGGCATTACTGTTACACGCGTGGCCTTTGATGCCGTTTCAGAACAATTTGATTCTCAGGAACGTCTGGGGAGTAATTTTTCGGTGAGAGCCAGGGACGGACGATATGCACAAATCCGGTTGCGGCCGCTGCGTTTTGCGCGGTAAAGCGCAGAATCCGCCAACTCGACGAGATGAATTGGATCCGTGGCGTCGTCAGGATAGGCTGCTACGCCGACGCTTATCGTGATGCGGTGTGTCATCGGTTCAGGTGAATCAGTCCGTGATGCCGGGAACTCATTTTCCGCAATTGCCAGCCGGACTCGTTCGGCTGCTACCAGGCCCTGTGCGTAATTAGCATCGAGGAGAAACGCGGCGAACTCTTCTCCTCCAAAGCGCGATGCTACGTCGCCGGCTCGCAACGCTCCTTTTATTAACCGTCCCGTCTCCTCCAGAGTCTTGCT
Organism: Pyrinomonadaceae bacterium; assembly: GCA_963730985.1. Taxonomy (GTDB): domain Bacteria; phylum Acidobacteriota; class Blastocatellia; order Pyrinomonadales; family Pyrinomonadaceae; genus PSRF01. The sequence continues at coordinate 312,629 of CAVSTX010000001.1, read as the reverse complement.
TCCTACGAGGTGTCCGTAAGTGTCATTGACGTCTTTGAAGTGGTCCAGATCCATCATCAGAACACAAAACGGGAGGGCCTCAGCCTCAGCGCGCGCAGCTTCGCGCCGCAATTCTGAGAAAAACGATTTACTACTCAACAGTCCGGTTAACTCATCATGAGCAAGCAGGCGATGAATCTGCTGCTGAAACTCGCGATCGATTTCATCCAGCATGTCGAAGCGGAAGAGGTGTTCGCCAATCTCAATTTTGTCACCATCGTTCAAAAGTACTTCAGTAACAGGCTCGCCGTTTACCAACGTTCCGTTCGTCGACCCTAGATCCTGCAGCCGGTAAATATCCCCTTCTTCGCCTCTTTCGGTGTTGATGCGCGCGTGCTGCCGAGACGCACGGAAGTCGTTAAGCCTGACGTCGGCCTCCAGGGCGCGACCAATGATTACTGCATCGCGTTCAAGAGGTATTGGAACGGCCATCAACTCGCCGCGCAAAGAGACAAGCGCCGGCCGCCGCTCCTTTTGAGTGGACTTTGACGATTTAGTTTCGGGACGAGGCCTGGTGTTTCCCTCGTCGTTAGGGTTTTGACTGGGCATTCGCTGCGGGAGTTGCGAAGCTTGATTCATGCTAAAAGCTGACCTGCGCCGTATCTTATCCAGTTCAAAGTCCATTACAAAGTAGAATTCGCGCTGCGATCGGTCGCATCCCGACGAAAAGTAAACCTAGCTTCGCTCCCCGGAAGCCAGACGGGGCCAGCAGTTGGACGCGCCTGGTTGGCGCTAAGCATGCCGGAGAGGATAAAATTCAATAAACGAGCCGACAAAACGACGAGGCAACAACAAAGTTGGGGATCATGCCGGAAACTACCGAACAATCTAATGTTAAATGCGGGCCGGAATCGTTGTCTGTTGAACGGGTAGCCGTTGCGGACCTGCCAACGGAATGGGGTGATTTCAAGATTGCGGGTTACCGCTCGCTAACAAGTGCTGAAGAGTTTGTGGCCTTATATAAAGGAGAGCTCGACAGGGATACGCCCACTCTCGTCCGAATTCACTCACAATGTTTGACCGGGGATGTTTTTGGTTCGACTAAGTGCGATTGCGGCCCACAGCTTCATCAAACCATGCAGATGATTGAACGTGAGGGCCGGGGAGCCGTCGTCTACCAGCTACAGGAAGGACGCGGCATCGGAATCATTAATAAGATCCGGGCGTATGCGCTACAGGACGAGGGCGCCGACACAGTGGAAGCAAACGAGCAACTGGGGTTGGCGGTGGATCTGCGCGAGTACCGGCAGTGTGCGGAAGTGCTTTTTGACCTTGGCCTTTGTCTCGTTCGCGTGATTTCAAATAATCCGCTGAAGCTTCAGGCACTGGAAGACGCCGGGCTGAGGATTGTCGAGCGAGTTTCAATCCAGGTTGAGTCGACTGAAAACGCCGAACACTATCTGAGAACCAAAAAAGCCAAGCTTGGTCACTTGCTGGATTTCAGCGTCAGATAAGACTTCTACAGCAACAACAAGAAGGCCCCGAAGCTGCATTGCTCGGGGCCTTTATTTATTCCTGAGTGCGGGTCGCTCTAATCGACTTCAAAATCGCTTCTAACGGTTGACGATGTGCCGGCGCCTACATCGTTTACCGTAACTCGCAATTCATAACGGCCCGGTGATAAAGACTTCAGAGCAATGTTGCCGCCATACGGAATCCTGTCAAGATCAGGCATGCCGTTAGTGTTCAGTCTATGTGGCGTAGTTGAAACGATGGTTTGTGCGTCCCGCAGCACCTGGAGCTGTACAGTTAAGTTTGGCTTGCCCGCGTTCTTTGAATCGCGACTCGCGTTGTAAACGAACAACCAAAACTCCAGGTTTGATGATTTGGCGAAGCGCCTGTCGACGCTGAATTGAACTTGTGGCGCAGCGTGGTTTGCGTCGTCCTTCGATGCGGCGGTTTCCAAAACCTGGCCGCCGATTAAAAGACTGCTCAACGCCAACTGGCGATTCTGTAAATCGGGAACAACAACCCAATCCATTGCACTGCCCACCCGCGAGGTACGATCTTCGCGCGCCGCGACGCGGACCTGATAAATCCCCGGGGCTAAAGGAGCCCGGTGGTTATAAATGACGTTAGACGTGTCCGGACGCGCCGGGTCAATTGCTGCAGGGTCAAGACTCAGGCGTTTCTTGAAGCTGGTAACGACCTTTCCTTTGTCGTTAAGAATTACGCCGGCAAGATCAACAGCAGTTGCCTCCTTATGCTCGGGACCATAATCCAATACACGGCTGGGAATCTGCATCGCAGTCGTAACCACAAAACCGTTAGCCGGTGTGTTGAGATAGCTCAAAGACAACAGCGTCGGCAAAGAGTGGCCACTAAAAGAATCAGTTAATGCCGCACCGAGGGCAACGTCAGAAGTTTTTACGGCTACTGTAATTGGCGGTTTGTCTACGGCGGGAGGATTCGGGTCGCGAGTAGTTACCGCCAGCTTTGAACCTTCGAAGTAACCCTTCGGAAGTTTCACTGACAGGTCGGGTCTGCTATTCACTGCTACTTCGACGTGATGAAACTTGCGTTCTTTCTGTTCATCCGTTTCAGGACGCCAGGCCAGCAGGTAGTAATTTGACGTTTCATCCAGCGCCTTTCCGACCCAACGATCGAAATAATTCTGATTTCTTAAAGCGCGGCCACCGGTGTCGTTTGCGAGAGCATGCATGGCGTCCTGGGTAGCAGCGATCTCGCGCAATTGCACGCTTTCCAGCCGACCGTTTGGATCCATTACACGGTTGTTGGTGGCATCGAGCGCGGTCGAAACCAAACCCTTGGCGTCGATGGTGTAGACGACCACGCCTGACCGCAAAGCTGCGTCGGTTACCGTTTGCAGTTTCGTTTGCAGATCGCGACCCCGCGGACCCGCATCAAGCAAAAAGCCGTCAGAGATAAAGAAAGCCAATTTTCTGCCCGGCAATCGCGCGGAAGAGCGCAGCAAACTATCCAGCGAGTTATAAGTGTCTTCAGTTATCGCAGCCGACTGGAGAAGTATTGAACGGGCATTGCTTTTAACCTGCGTTTCACAGGTCATGCGTATCGCTTCCGCAGCAGCCCGAAGCTTCTTAGGCATGCTGGTCTGCTTCATGCACTCCTGAATATAAACATCTGTGACCTTCGGATCAGATCGACTATCGATTATGAAAGCCATGTATTCGCTCATCGGCGCCCCGCCCATGCCAATGCCACGTGCAAGAGTCGGCCGGTAATTAAGGCGATGCACCGCCGCTTTTAGAACCTCTCGGTTGTTGGTGAACTGTTGCAGAAACCCGACCTGCCCACTGGCGGAGGTAACGGCCACATAGTCTCTGCTACTCATTTCATTGTCGATAAAGTTGAGAAGTGTGCCGCGAGTTCGATTGAGGCTGTCCAACGAAAGGTGCAGATCGTCAACAAAGAAGATGATGGTGCGACCGCGTTGCGTCACCTTGGATAGCGCGGGCGACGCTGCGGGATTAGTGATACCGGTTAACTGTAATTCTCTGGAGCTTCCCGCAATAACTCGTTCCAGGAATCGAATCGGGTAAGGCTTGCCGTCGACGGTCAAGCTAAACTGTTCTGGTTGGAGACCGTCAACGAACTTTCCTTGCTTGTCAGTTACTGTAACTGCCGTTTGGACCAGTTCCGTATTGATTCGTATGACTTCGTCTTTTTGCGGCGGTGCCTGTGCGTATGCCGCGAGGCTGGTGAGGAACAAAAATAGAACTGTGTAAAAAGAGCGGAAAGCTATATTTGAGATCATGGTACTGCTTCCTGTGTTCGTTAGCTATCGGTTGTAAAAAGAAAGGGCCGCGAACTAAAGCACTTACTCGCGGCCTTTCATTGTCAATCTGAAACTCGTCTTACGGTTTGCTGCGCAGGTCCTTGATTGCTGCCTTCGTTCGTTCAGCATCAGCAGCTTTCGGTACCAACTTCAGATAGGTTTCAAGTTCATCGGCCGCGCGTTTGTAATCGCGATTACCCCAGTAGATCCCGCCGAGATACTTATGAGCGATGCCGACTTCGGCGCTTTTCGAAGCCGTCGCCGTTTCCAGTTCCTTTTGCGCTTCTTCGAGTTTCTTCTGGTTCATTAGCGCCATCCCGAGGTACATATGAGCAACGGGCGATGTCGGGGTCTTTACCAGCGCCAGTTTCAGTTGCTCTTCTGCTTCGGGGAATTTCTTCTGATTGAGCAGGGCGATACCCAGGTTTAGTCGCGGCTGAAAATCGTTTGGCGAGAGCTTAACGGCCTTTTGCAATGCATCCGCCGCTTTCTCAACATCGCCTGCCTTCAGGTATTCAACACCGAGCTCGTTGTAGGCGAGTGCGAAGTTAGCGTGAGCGGCAACCGCCTCATTCAAGTGTTCGATCGCTTTTTTGCTGTCGCCCGCTGTCTTGGCTGCCTGCGCCTTGTTGTAGGCGTCGAGCGCGTTCCTTGGGACGTTGGCAAACGCTGGGTTCGAACCGGGCTTAAATTTCAAATAAAGTGGCACGTCAAGCGTGCGGCCGCCGGGACTTGCCCGATCTATCTCTACTGCTTCACGTATCGTTTCGTATTTGCTGTCACCACCCACCACTAACGCGTATGTGCCAGCGTCGAGACGGGTAAACATGAACTGCCCGTCGTCGTCGGTGGAAGTTACCAGGTTCCCGAGTGTGCGCGTTTCCAGCGTCACCTTTATTCGGGTTCCGGGCGGCACGTCATCAGGAAAGAAAACGCGCCCTTTGATTGTATGGACACCTCCGGAACTGCTGGGAAGACCGCGGCTGCTGCCCACGCCCTGAGCATTAACAAGGACGGTCGACAGCGTCAGGACGACCGCTGTTATGAACAAAGACCAATATCTATTCGGGAGAACCTGCTTACCCGCCAGAAACATTTCCAACTACTCCTTCTTATTTATTCCTGGTAAATCCCGGGGAGTATTATTTACTACGCAGCTCTTTAATCGTCAGTTTGATTTTTTCGGCGTCTTGCGCATTTGGCGTGGCCTGTAAATACCTCTCTAACTCGTCGGCAGCCAGTTTAAGCTCGCCCCGACGCCAATAGAGACCACCCAAATAGTAATGAGCGAGACCAACAGTCTGCCGCCCGATCCTGCAGGGCTTCCTGAAACGACTTCTCGGCGTCAGTATAACGCGTCTCATGAATAAGAGCTTATCCCCATATAGAGGTGGGCGGTAGCTGAGTTCGGATTGCGCTGCAGCGCTTCTTCCAATTGCGCCTTGGCTTCACCAAACATTTTCTTTTGCAACAGGGCGATGCCGTAATTCAAACGCGGACTAAAACCCTCCGGATCCAGTTTGACCGCCGACCGCAATGAGGCCAGCGCCGAGTCGACGTCACCAACCTTTATGTACTGAACCCCTAATTCATTCAGCGCCACCGGAAACGCCGGGTGGTATGAGATGGCCAACTTCAATTGTTCGATAGCCTTCTTGGAATCTCCGGTCTCCGACAGCGCCAGGGATTTTTCATAGGCTTTGCGCGCTGCCTCGGGAACTCCAGCAAGCGCCGCGTTGATTACGCCTGGCTTGGCATTGGCTTCAATGGTCCGTTTAGGCTGTAAATGAACCTGTACGCGGAAGGACCTGGCAGCGCTGGGCAGGACAACTCCGGAACGGGGTCGCGAGCCTTCGCCGTCTATATAAACCACCTCCCGAACGGTTTCATATACGTCGCCACCTTCCACCACCACGGTGTAAGACCCAGGTAGTAGTGAACGAAAACCAAAGCTACCGTCGATTCCTGCCAGGACGGATATTTCTCCGTAGCGCGTGCTTTCGAGTTTTACTTTCAGGCGCGAATCGGCCCGAACGCCCGAAGGAAAGTAGATGCGGCCTTGTATTGCATGTCGCCCGCCGGTGCCGGTGATATCGACTCCGGCCCCACCCTGGGCGAAGGCGGTCACAGGTATTGAAATTAATAGCAGTAACAACGGAAGACGATTAACGAGTTTTGAGTAGCTTATGGAGACTGGACGGAACATCGAAGGCGACTCCTTTCCGTATTGCCAGAGCCGAGGGAACGTTGAAAGCGGAGGGTAAGAATACTGAACTCGACGGCTTAAAAACAAGAGGGAGAAGCGCGTCGGGTGCGCCTCTCCCTCAAAAAGTGTTTTCCGAGTCAGCCGCTCGCGCAGCCAACTCGGAAGAGCACATTACTTAGAACTGGAATTTGACGCCCAGTCTAAGTGAGGACGGGAACTGATAAATCAATCCCGATCCGTAGAAGGGGTTCCTGATTGGCGCAACACCGCCGATACCACTGTTGATTGAGAACGTCTGATCCATCGTCAAAGCACGCTGGCTATTGAAGACGTTGAACCAATCAAGCTGGAATCTCAGCTGCTTGCTTTCGCTGAACTGAATCGGATAGTAAGCGCCGAAGTCCAGGCTGGTGGTGAATGGCGCGCGAGTCGAGCCGATTGCGTTCTCGATGCCATTTGAGCCGCCAGGAACAGTTGCGGACACATTCGGGACAACGGCGGTACCACGGGGTACGCCGAAGCCTTCGTTGTTACCGTACACGGGGTGCGGCACCAACTGGTTGAAGGGAATTCCCGATTGAGCAAAGAAGTTACCAGACACTACCAGGTTGAATGGCGTGCGGTAGCTGCCGTTGAACTTGAACACGTGCGGACGATCGTTTGGCAAGCGTCCGTAGAGACCGTTCAACAAGCTGACCAGGTCAAACAAGCTGGTGATGTTCGGGTCAGACTGTCCGTTGTCGTTGCGGAACAGACCTTCATAGTTACCAATCAAGCTCGAGAACACATACGAAGCGATGAACTGATAGTTGTTCGTAAATCTCTTCGTGGCTGAGAACTCGAGAGCGCGATAGTAACGGCGGGCCGGTCCGAAACAACCGATCGCGGGATCGTTACAGGCAAGAAACTCTGTCGTTCCGTCCGACAAGCGGCCGGGGTTGAACAGGAAGTAGTTGTTGCCATCATCGAACGAACCGTCTTCAATTACCTCATCCTGCGCGCGATAGACGCCGCGGAATGAGAGTGCGAGATCTCTTACGATTTCGTACTCGACACCAGCAGAGAACTCATTCACAGTTTGCGGCTTGAGGCCCTAGTCGATCGGTGTCGGGTGGGCGCCCAAATTCAGGACGTCGAACCCGGAAGCGACCAACGCTCCGGCTGGCGCATTGTAAGTACGGACGTTGAAGTTCTTGTCCGTCTGGCTGTCTTCGCTGCCGGCGCGAACGTTAATGTCGAGCGGAATCGGAGTTTCAAGGTAACGGGAGAAGTTGATTGCGAAACTTTCCCTTACCCTTACCAGTGAAATCCCAAATCAATCCAAGACGCGGTTGCAGGTTTGCAACGAAGTCATTGAGCTTCAGATAGGTCTCACCATTGCCATAAGCTTGCTGGTAATCCCAACGGGCGCCGAAGTTCAACTGAACGTTGTCATGGATTTTGTAGTCGTCCTGAATGTAGAAACCCTGGACATCCGTGTAGGTGTCAGCGAAGAGCTGGAAGTCACGAACACGAGTGGTCAGGCGAACCAGGAACGGACTGTTAAGTGCCTGCGATTCGGTAATCGCACCCGTCACTGCGCCCGTCAAGCCGGCCGGTAAGGCGACTCCAGGAGCAGTTAAGACAGCGGTAGCAGCCGAGCTGGGACAAGTTACAACCGTCCCGACGACGCCGCAAACGCTGAAGTTATTGGTAACGCGGAACCGTTCGTTTGAAGGGCTGTCGCATTAACGCCGGAGCCGAACGTGACGCCCGGACCTTGAGCAAACGTAACAGCAGGACCGCTGGAAGCGGTGTTGATGTTGTAGATGTTGCGGTTCCACTCGAAACCGTATTTCACCGTGTGCCGACCAAAGATATTCTGCAGTCGGGCAGCGAATTCATAACGGTTTCGGTCCTGTGTCACTGAACAAACCAAATCCAGGTCCACGAACGAAGTTGCGGGCGAGAACACCGCCACGACCGTCAACGAAGTCAGCAAAACCTGTTTGGTCGCGGCTGCTGAAAACTCCGGTGTTTGTTACCCCGACTACCGCGCCAGCACGAACAACCGCGAAGTTGTCGGTATGCAGAGCGGCAGCCCAATCCTGCTGCCGAAGGCAGAGTATTGGCTCTTTGGAAGTGCAAGCCGCCCGAAAACTCTCCGATCAACTTCGGATTGAAAGTTGAATTCAGACGAATCGCGTAGTTATGACCACCCGTTTCCTGAATACCGTTAAACGCGTTGATGTCATCGCCAAATCCTGAAACGTTGGTTAATGCGCCAGTGGCGAGGAAGCCTTCAACCTTGGTGAAATCGCCGAATGTTGAAACGCTGAACGTGTGATTCGGGCGTGAGGCCCCAGGTGAGCTTGCCGGCGTAGAACGGAGTTCTCACTTTGTTTTCCGCCGACGCGCGAAGCGTTTGCGTCAGGTAGAAGTTATTACGGCGCTGCGGATTGAATGCTCCGAAGAACCACAGCTTATCTTTGACGATTGGACCACCGATGTCGCCGCCGATGTCCTGTTCGGAAAAGCCATTCGGAGCAGAACCGGTGAACGGGAAGTTCTTGGTCTCGCGGACGAGGCTCTTCGTGGTGAAGTAGCCATAAACGTCGCCGTGAAACTCGTTCGTTCCCGACTTGGTGATGACGTTGAAGATACCGCCAGTAGCGCGGCCATACTCTGCGCCGTAACCACCAGTCTTGATTTCAACTTCCTGCACAAACTCAAACGGAATGTTCGCACCCGATCCGCCGAAAGCCGGATCGGTCGTGTTAACGCCGTCGAGAATGTAGTTGTTCTCTGGTCCGGATGAACCGCCGACCGACGGGTCGCGTTCGCGGCCCGAAGCATCGCGCAAGCCCGAACGAACAACTGTCGGAGCGATGGAATAAAGACCCTGCACCGTGCGGGACGTCGGGAAGTTTGAAAACTGATCGGTCGAAACGTTGCTGCCGCGCGTTGTGCTGGTTGTGTCAACCGTAGCGCCGGCAGTGTCGGTAACTTCTACTACTGCGGTTGCACCGGCAGGTTGAAGTGTCACTTCTACCGTTGAAGTTCTTCGATAGATTGACTTCGACGTCACCGCGGGCGAATTCCGCGAAACCGCCGGTAGCGCCAACCTTCACCTCATATCGACCCGGGGGAAGATTGAGGATGCGGTAACGGCCCTGATCGTCAGACGTTCCTGACTGCGGACTAATAAGATTCGGACTGGTCACAGTTATAGCGACATTCGGCACCGGAGCGCCGTTGGTGTCAATAACCTGTCCTTCGATTGACTCCTGTCGTTGATGTCTGTGCAAATGCCGTAAACGACAAGCACAGAACAAACAGCGACAGGGCAATAAATCGCATGCTGTTTTTCATGCCAAAAGATCCTTTCTTTTTGGTGATTCCATATGTACTGCCACCCTTAGTTGACTGAGTTTCCGGCGAGCCGAAGCGCTCCGGAACAGGCAACTTCGCAGTACTGTTAATTGATTCGGGAAAAAGACGCATAATTCTGAGGGCTAATTTTGCAACTATTATGCCCAGCGGCCCAAAGCCACCAAATTTGCCAAGACGTAGCATTTACGGGCTTAAATGGGCCTGAGTACCCGTCCTTTAATCCAAAAAAATGGGAAGTATCCATAATTCAGAACCGTAAGAACGGCCTTCTTCGACAGGTTTGGACTATGGCAAATCACCCCCACCTCGCCCCAGGCCCTTGCCTGCGGGTTCGGCAGAGACCGCTGGACCAGCCCGAGCTTTACCGTGACATGGGTCGAATGTTCTGCTGATGAGATAGCGCTCGATCAATGAGTCTTAGGGTAAACTTCTTTCGCAGATCACCAGCGCATGTCTGAACGCATCTACAGAGATCCTGTACACAACATCATTCGTCTTCGTACCGACACGGACGAAGGCAAACTAATGATGAACCTGATCGACGCAGCGGAGTTTCAACGACTGCGTCGCATCAAGCAGTTGGGCCTTGGTCTCTACACTTATCAGGGCGCGGAGCATTCACGGTTTACGCACTCACTCGGCGCGTTTCACTTGATGAGCCGCGTGCTCGATCGCCTCAGCGAAAAACATCACATCGATGAACAGGACCGCGCGGCTGTGCGCGCGGCTGCGCTGCTTCATGACGTGGGCCATGGATCGTTTTCACACGTGATGGAGAAAGTGCTCGGCTTTCATCATGAGTCGTGGACCGTCGAGGTTGCGCTAAGTGAAACAACGGAAGTTGGCCAACTGTTGAGTTCATTTTCAGATGCGCTGCCGGACAAAGTCGCCGCGATCATCGAAGGCCGGTTCGAACCGGCGGCGTTGGGCCAACTGGTTTCTTCGCAACTCGACGTTGATCGAATGGATTACCTGCTGCGCGATTCGCTGATGACGGGCGCGAAGTACGGCATCTACGACCTCGAGTGGATCATAAACGCGCTGGCGATAGACGAAGACAACGATCGCATTTACGTTGCCGCTCGTGGACTATACGCAGTCGAAGAATATTTGCAGGCGCGCTACTACATGTTCCGGCAGGTTTACTTTCATCGCACTCTGCGTTCGGCGGAAGCAGTATTGAAATCCATTCTGCGACGGGCTTTGAAGTTGCTCGAGATAGGAGAGCAGGTTTGGTATTCGCCCGGTACGGCTTTCGAAAAGATTCTGCGTCGCCAGTCGTTAACGATCAATGAACACCTCGAGGTGGATGATTCCGACGTGATGTTTCACGTAAAGCAGTGGCAACGGTCGGACGACCCTATCCTCAGCGATCTCAGCCGCCGTTTTATTGCTCGCCGGTTGTTCAAGGCCATTGACCTCGATATGCCCGGGGACGAACGGACTGAGTTTCTATTGGCGGCCCGCGAGTGCGTTAGCGCAGCCGGATACGATCCGGATTACTACTTTATCGAAGATCGTGCCAGTGACGTTCCTTATTACAACTACTACACGGCCCAGTCTGCCGAGCCCAAAAGCCTGATCTTCGTTGAAGACGGCTACGCGCGTCCTCGAATTCGAGAAATTAGCGAGGTGAGCGAGGTTGTGCGCGGCCTGCAGCGTGGTTACGAGTTACATCGCGTTTGTTTCCCGACAGAAATAAAAGCAGACGTTTACCGGCTTTATCACGATCGAAATGCCAAACGCGCGAGTCTGCGCGAAGCTACTTCGGTGGGAGACTAAAGGTGGCCAGAGTTCCGGATGCGGACTTAGCCGGCAGCGAGCGGTACGTTAAAGACGTGCTGGAAGCGCAACGCAAGACATGGGGCGAACCGCTGCTGAACCATCTTTTGTACGCTCGACGTCCCACGATTTTTCGTGGCGCGCGTGGGATGTGGACCGGGATTGACGCGTCTGGTTTGATTGATGAAAGGCTGCGCGCGCTAATCAATCGCCGCGTCGCCGCTCATAACGGCTGTGAGTTTTGACAAGACATTAACGCTGCCGTGAGCAGCCAGCTCGGTGTTTCAGATGAAAAGATCGATGCGCTCGACAACTATTCCTACAGTGAGTTGTACACCGAGGCCGAACGTGTCGCACTCGAATACGCCGACAGCATGACGCTCAGTGAACGGGATGTTGATGACGAGCTTTTTGCGCGACTTCGGCGGTTCTACGATGACGATGAGATTGTGGAATTGACGGCAGTAATTGCGTGGGAAAATGCTTCAAGCAAATTCAATCGAGCTTTGCGCGTGCCGTCGCAGGGATTATGGAAGCGAAAACAAGATAAATAGCCTTACAACTCCTTCGGTCTACCCTTCATCAATTGGTTCAGAAGCGTTACTTCGCGTGGTATTCAAGAAACTCCTAATCCTTCTGCCCTTGTTCGTTCTCTTTGTTGCGCTTGACGTGTCGGCGCAAACGATCGCGCGACCTCCTTCGCTGGCGGTTCTTGATCTGGGTGAATCGAAAACAGGTCGCAGCGTGGCTGATACGCTCGCGGCAACCTTAAGGCGTTCAGCACAGGTTGTTGTTCTGGATCGAGATCAGGTGCGCGCCGCGGCAAAAGGATCTGGCTACGCTGGTTCGTTCAACATGTCGTTGAATGAAGCACGCGATCTTGGCGCCGTACTCGGCAGCGACTTTTTTATTACCGGCGACGCCCAAACGTTGCGACGTTCGCCATCGACCGGCTCTCCTTACTTTGAATCTTATGCGTCCATCTTTCTGGTGAGCTCGCGCACCGGCCGGCTGGTGCTATGGGAACGGCCCAACTTGCAATCATCAACCGCCGAGTTGGCCCAGCAGACTCTGATAGCGGAACTTTTGAACGCCCAAATCACCGGTCGAATCGGGCGCGCACTATTGACGGCGCATGAAGCGGAGCGTAACGAGCGAGCAGTCATTGTTAACGACGTGCCTTTGATCGAAGAGGCTCCTGACGGCGATGCGACTGCTGAGGCAGACGGGCTGAGGCTGCCCAGGCCTTTTCGGCGACTGGTACCGGTCTATCCTGACAGCGCAGCGAAAGCTGAGGCTGAAGCGATGGTCGATGTGCTCGTGGACCTCGATGCGGAAGGCGAAGTCACGCGTGTGGAGGTGGCCCGTTGGGCCGGCTTTGGTTTAGACGAAGCTACTGTAGAAACCGTGCGACGCCTACATTTTTTCCCTGCTCATCGCGATGGGTCGCCGATTCCCATTCGGGTGTTGCTGCGCTATAACTTCCGCAAGCCGCCGAGGTGAGGATTTAACTTGAAAGGCAAAGGGGAAAGGGTGACAAGGGAAAAAGGGGAAAAGAGGAAGAAAGGGAAAAGGGGAAAAGGGGAAAGGGTAAGGGGAAAGGGTAAGGGGTAAAGGGAAAGGGTGGAAGCGAAAGGCCCGAGAGTCTTGTTTAGTGTTCGAATGTTGAATCTGAATATGCCAATAAAACGTTCCTTTGTGCAGCGCCGCGTCATGCGTGTCGCCCTGTTCCTCTTCGTCAGTTTTTCCCTTTCCCCCTTCCCTCTGACCCCTTTCCCCCTGACCCCTTTCCCCCTTCCAGTCCTTGCGGCCGATGCCGCGGTCGTTTCAACCGCTACGCGCGAAGGCCGCCTGGCAGTTTTCGATGACGTGTGGGAAACGATTCATCGCCGCTATTACGACAGCACCTTCAACGGTCTCGATTGGGAGGGCCAACGCGCGACCTTTCCGATCTCTCGCTGCGGAAACAAGCTCGGCTGAAGAACTGTATTCAGTGTTGCGCCGAATGATTTCGACACTCGACGACCCCCACACTCGCGTTTACGCGCCCGAAGAAAAATCTGACTGGTGGCGGCCGCGATTTATCACGGTGGGTCTCTTCCTCCGAGAGATTGATGGATTGCCGACTGTGGTCCATGTCGAAGATGGTTCGGCGCCGAAGCGCGCGGGAGTTCAAGTCGGCGACGTGATCGTGTCAGTCAATGGCCAGCCGGCCGCAGACTTAATCGCAAAGCGTTTGAGTGAACGCCGTTTCACCAGTTCCTCCGCTCGTTCTAAAAGTTTCGCAACCTTGATCGATGGACCAGCGGGAACCCACGTTGAGGTCGCGTGGCAGCGAAGGGACGGCAAGCGAAAGTCTGCCCGGTTCATTCGTTACTGGCACCAACGCGAGTTTTCGGTCCAGGTACGACGTGAGAAAGGCGATATCGCCGTGGTCCAGATCGACGCCTTCACGCAGCCGCTGGCGCGGAACGTCGCGGAACTTTTTCGCGAGAAGCTAAAAGGTGCGAAAGCCATTGTCTTGGATCTGCGAAACAACTCGGGTGGCGACGCGCAGGCGATGGCAGATATTGCTTCAAACTTTCTTGGACCAGGCTTTGATCTCGGCGACTTCACCGACCGGTCGGGAATGCAGTTCACAATTCTTACTCGCCTGCGTTCACCTTTTACGCCACACGCCATCACACAATCGAATATTCCGCTCGTGGTGTTATCGAGCGAACGGACCGCCAGCGCCGCGGAAATCTTTATCGCCGGACTGAAAGCCTCAAAGCGCGCGAGTGTCATCGGAACGCAAACGTGTGGCTGCGTGCTCGCGATTCGCACTCGTCACGTCTTGCCGGACGGCGGGCTACTTGATGTCAGCGAACTCGATTACGAAACCGCTGCCGGCGTGCGTTTGGAAAAGAACGGCGTCGCACCTGATGAGACAGTGCTTGTCGAGCGTGCTGATCTCTACTCCAAACGCGACCGCGCGCTCGATGCAGCCTTAGCACGCCTCGCCCAAGCCCGGGCATCACTGAATTAAGAACAGAGGCCCGAAGGGCCGGCAATTAGTAGCCACGACCGTCAGGTCGTGGAACTATGGCACAAATTGTAAGACGTACATTTCGCACCCACGACCTGACGGTCGTGGCTACTAAATAACGGCCCTCCGGGCCTCAACACGACCCGGTGCCGATGAGAGAGATAGCTTCATCTAACCCTCGCAGCGCCGTGGTATCATGCCGCCGCGAAATCGTTCAGGTGAATCCGCATGTTGTATTTGTCTCAAGTGTTGGGTCGTCCCATTCGCGACCTTGAAGGTGAACGTGTGGCGACGATCAAAGACGTGATCGTCCGGCTAGGCGAACACGATCACCCGCCCGTTACCGGCATGGTCGCACGCTACAGGCGTCGCGACTTTTTTCTGCCGCGTTGGCGTCTCACTGAGCTGAACGCACAGGGCGCCCGGCTCAATTCCGACATCCTTGACCTTCGCCCATTCGTGCGGCGCGAGGGCGAAGTCTTGCTCGCGCGCGACGTCCTCGACAAACAGTTGATCGACGTCGATGGCAAACGAGTTGTGCGCGTTAACGATGTGCAACTGATTGAAGCTGCCGACGAATGGCGTGTCACCGGCGCCGACGTCAGTCTCCAGGGACTATGGAGGAGGCTGGCTCCGTCCGGATTAATCGGGACGAGAACTCCGGTTGAAGTTTTGGATTGGTCTGATGTCGGTTACCTCGCGACCGACGCTGCGACTGTTCAACTTAAGTCGGCGCGCGGCAAGTTGGCGCGCTTGCATCCCGTCGAAATCGCGCGCCTTGCCGAGGCACTGTCTTATCACCATGGCTCCGAAGTAGTTGAGTCACTCGACGACGAGACGGCGGCGGAAACACTCGAAGAAATGCCATCCGAACGGCAGGCGCGAATCATCGGCGACATGGATGAGGAGCGCGCCGCGGACATACTCGAATGGATGTCGCCGGACGAAGCGGCCGACGTCCTCGGCGATCTACCGGAAGAGAAAGCTGAAGAGTTGCTGGGCCTGATGGAAGATCAGGAGCAGGCAGACGTCGCGGAGCTTTTGCCATACGCGGACGACACGGCAGGTGGTTTGATGACGACTGAGTTTGTCACGCTTCCGCGCGAACTAACTGTGGGCGAAGCGTTGACCCGCCTGCGAGAGATGGCGGAAACACCCAACATGATTTACTACCTCTATGTTGTTGATGGAGAGGCATCGTGGAAACTGCTGGGTGTGATAGCACTGCGCAACCTGATACTGGCCAACCCTTCTCAACCGCTGGCTGAAGTGATGCGCACAGAACTTCAAGCGGCGCGCGCGGACGAACCGGCGAATGAAGTTGCTCAAAGAATCGCCGAATACAACTTGTTGGCCTTGCCAGTAGTTGATGATGCGGGTGATATTCTCGGCATCATTACAGTCGACGACGCCATGGAAATACTTTTGCCGAAGGATTGGCGGCAAAGATTGCCGAAGTTTATCGGGTAATGACTTTTCCGCAGACTTACCGAAGAGTGGTTGCAGAGATGACTGATGGAGAACCTCCAAGTGACCGAACCACGCGCAGCCGTACAAACTGCGGGACGCCGGCTTTTCGGGCGTGGCGGTTCGCGCGTGCGCGACACGCTTACGCGGAGACAGATGTTGCTCACCTACCTGGCCATCCTTGGGCCAGGAATGATCGCCGCGAGTGCCGGCAATGACGCCGGCGGCATTGCCACGTTCGCGTCGGTCGGCGCTGAACACGGTTATCAACTTCTCTGGATCTTAATTCCCATCACAATCAGTTTGGGCATCGTGCAGGAGATGTGTGCCCGCATGGGCGCCGTCACTGGTAAGGGCTTGTCCGATCTCATTCGCGAGCGGTTTGGCGTGCGCTGGACGGCGCTCATCATGCTGGCATTGCTCATCGCAAATGCAGGCGTCACCGTTTCGGAGTTTGTTGGTATTGCAGCCGCATCCGAGCTTTTTGGTTTGCCAAGATTCGTTTCAGTTCCGGTGAGCGCAATCATGATCTGGTGGCTCGTCGTCAAAGGTTCATACCAGCGGGTCGAACGCGCTTTTCTGCTGATGTCGCTGGTGTTTCTTGGCTACATCGTCTCGGCCTTTCTGGCTAAACCAAATTGGGGTGAGGTAGGCCGCGGTCTGGTAATGCCCGGCTTCAGCTTCCAATACGCTTACCTTTTCACGCTCGTGGCTGTGGTAGGAACGACGATCTCGCCGTACATGCAGGTTTACGTTCAATCGTCCGTGGTCGAAAAAGGAGTAGTTCCGGAAGAGTACGGGCGCACAAAACTTGACGTCTGGTTGGGAACTATCCTGGCAATGCTGGTCGTCTTCTTCATCGTTGTGTCCACTGCAGCGACTCTGCATAAACACGGATTGCGAATTGAAAGTGCTGCCGACGCCGCTCGGGCGTTGCGGCCGCTGGCTGGTCCATATGCAGAAACACTGTTTGCCGTCGGGCTCTTCGGGGCGTCAATGTTGGCGGCGGGCGTGTTGCCTCTGGCTACGGCTTACTCCATCAGCGAAGCGCTGGGTTACGAAAAAGGAGTGTCGCGGAGCTTTCGCGAGGCACCGATCTTTATTGGCGTATTTACGTTTCTGGTTGCTGTCGGCGCCGCGATCGCAGTCATACCGAATCTTCCACTGATCCGGGTGTTGCTGGTGACGCAAGTTATTAACGGGTTGCTGCTTCCGATCATCCTGTTCGCGGTGCTGCGCCTGGTAAACGATCGAGACCTGATGGGCTCCCACGTAAACGGCCCGGTTTATAATCTAGCCGCATGGGCCACCGCCGTCATAGTTACCTTGCTGTCATTGCTGTTCATAACAGTGACGTTGTTTCCGCGACTCGTATCCTGACGTAGCTTGAATCGTGACGTGCGGCGGGACGCCCGCGCCACCACGCATTGTTAAGTCTCGCCTTGGGCGGCAATCAGTGGTAAAACGTACCGCCAAAGACTACTAAGTTGACTTCCAAGTTCATTCGTCTTCCCTCGTGACTCGAAACGCCAAAAGAAGATTCGCACTTTTCATTGTCGCCACGGCGATTGTGGTGCTGGCTGTTTATTTGATTGTCGGTTTCGACCAGCAGCTACGGGATCTGCTGAGCGGGCGAATGGGAAGATTCGCTTCGCAGGCAAACACTGTCGTCAACGTGCTGCGGCTCGTCTTCCTGGCGCTGCTTGCCTATCTCGGAGTCCGCGCCGTCAGTTCAGTAATCTTTGATCTGGCGTTCAGGTTTCGCCGCGGTTATGAAGCGCCCACCCTCGTTCGAAACATCTTCTCGATCCTCGCGTTTACGGCGCTCTTCTTTGTCATTTTCACGTTTACTTTTCCCGGAGTAGACCTCGGCGCGCTTTTCACAACTTCTGCGATCTTTGGTGTCATCCTTGGTCTGGCGTTGCAGGACACGTTGGGAAATTTCTTCGCGGGCATTTCGCTTCAGGCCGATCGGCCCTTTCAGGTGGGAGACGTCATCACGCTCGGCGCGCAGCAGCTGACGGGTGTCGTCGAACAGATTAGCTGGCGCGCAATTAAAGTCAGGACGTTTCAAAATCACGTCGTAGTCATCAACAACAGTACGGCCGCGAAAGAAGCCATTGAAGTTGCTCCGCGCGAGAACCTCAACGCGCGTCTGGTTTTCTTCAACGCGCTCTACACCGACTCTCCTGCCAAGACGATTCACGTAGTTCGCGAAGCGGTCCGAGAAGCGGAAAACGTTTCGCAGAAAATCACTCCGATTGTTCGCATCCGAAACCTGGGCGACAACGGAGTGGACTATGAACTCAAATATTGGTTGGACGACTACGCCAAGTACAACGACACCGATGCGCTGGTGCGACAGAGGATTTGGTATGCGTTCCGCCGAGCCGGACTAAACTTTGCCTACCCGACCCGCACGTTGATCGTGGACCGAACTCCGAAGCGCGGCGTCCGCGAAGGTTTTGAAAGTGCTATCGCCGAGCGACTGTCTGCTGTAGATATATTCGCGCCGCTGTCTCAGGAAGAAATCGCAATGTTGGCCCACGCCACCAGCGGCCGTGTATTCGCGCCGGAAGAAACGGTGATCAGGGCGGGCGAACCAGGTTCGTCGATGTTTGTGGTTCATAGTGGCCGCGTCAGTGTGCAAATCAATGAGAGCGGCAGACACCGGACCGTCGCAACTCTAGGCGAGGGCGGTTTCTTCGGTGAGATGGCGCTTTTCACGGGAGAGCCGCGCACCGCGAACGTGGTAGCACTTGAAGAAACTGAGGTCCTGGAAATCGGGCACGATGCGATGAAGACAGTCTTTGATACCAACCCCCATCTGGTCGAATCCTTAAGCTACATAATCGCGGAGAGGCGACAGGGACTTGCTGCTTCCGCCGATACACCCGTCAGCGACGACGACCACTCCGCCGGGTTACTCTCGTCCATTAAGCGATTCTTCGGCATTAAATAACTCGTCCGAAAGTAGCCAAAAAGGCCTCAAAATCGGAGGCAATCGCCCCATTTGGCCAACTTGACAGGATGGCACTCAGGTATTATTATTCTGTCACGCTCATGGCCACGCGTTAATGTTGAAGACGAAAAAGATTAGTCGGCGTGGCAGAAGAAATAAGGAGGATATAAGTCATGAGTATCGTTCGTTATGACCCGTTTCGTGACCTGCGCACTCTGCAGGAGGAAGTGAACCGCTTGTTCTCCACCAACCTCACTCGAGGATTTGGCGAGGAAGGAATCGGCCGCGGCGCCTGGAATCCCAGCATCGACATTTATGAAAACAAGGACCAGATTGTGCTGGAAGCCGAGCTTCCGGGAATGAATTCTGACGACTTCGAGCTGTCAGTTGAGAACAATGTGATCACGTTGCGCGGTGAACGCCAATTTGAGAAGAAAGACGAATCAGACAACTATCATCGAGTAGAGCGTTCTTATGGTTCGTTCACTCGTTCATTCACGCTTCCCCACACGGTTTCAGCCGAGGGTGCAGTAGCTGAATATCGCAACGGCGTGTTGCGCGTGACGCTGCCGAAACGTGAGGAGACGAAGGCACGTCGGATTCAGATCTCTGGTGAAGCCGCCGGCTCATCCGCAAAGACGATTGAAGCAAAAGCGGAGAACACAACTTCGAAGAGTCAGGCTGCGAGCGGTAGTTAATCGTTTGACGGTTACATAGTGGAGCGGGGCGTCAGGCGGTAGTTACTGTCTGAGTCCCGCTCAATATCCATAGAATCAAACATGCGTTTAGATAAATACACTCTGCGTGCTCAGGAAGCGATTCAGTCGACCATTGAGCTGGCGGAGCGAAACCAAAACCAACAGGTCGAACCGGAACATCTGCTTTTAGCCATGCTGGAGCAGCCGGAGGGAACTGTCCGCCCGATCCTGGGCAGGCTGTCGGTCAACGTTCCCGTTATCGTTAACGATACGCAGGGAGCGATCGGGCGATTTCCACGGGTTGAGGGCGGTCAGCCCTACCTGGGCCCACGCATTAGTCAAGTTTTTACTGCCGCGCAAAAACATGCCGACAAGATGCAGGATGAATTTGTTTCCACAGAGCATCTGCTGTTGGCAATTACTGATGAGAAAGATGGCGAGGCAGGAAAGATTCTGCGTCAGCACGGAGTCAAACGTGACGATTTGCTGAAGGTGGTCGAGCAGATGCGCGGCGGCGCGAAGATCACCGATGCGAATGCTGAGGAGAATTATCAGGCACTAACGAAATACGCGCGCGATCTTACGGAGCTGGCGCGCAAGGGGAAACTCGATC
Organism: Pyrinomonadaceae bacterium; assembly: GCA_963730985.1. GTDB lineage: Bacteria > Acidobacteriota > Blastocatellia > Pyrinomonadales > Pyrinomonadaceae > PSRF01. Next base: position 292,705 of record CAVSTX010000001.1, on the reverse strand, counting down.
CGGTAATTGGACGAGACGATGAGATACGCAGAACGATTCAGGTGCTCTCACGCCGCACGAAGAACAATCCAGTTCTGATTGGCGAACCGGGAGTAGGTAAAACCGCGATCGTTGAAGGCCTGGCCCAAAGAATTGTTTCCGGCGACGTTCCTGAAACCCTGCGCAACAAACGCCTGGTCGGTTTGGACCTCGGGTCCATGTTGGCAGGTGCGAAGTATCGCGGCGAGTTTGAAGATCGGCTCAAAGCAGTACTGAAAGAAATTGAAAACGCCCAGGGACAGATCATTCTGTTTATCGACGAGCTGCATACGCTGGTGGGCGCGGGCGCCGCTGAAGGTGCGATCGACGCGTCAAACATGCTGAAGCCGGCGCTGGCGAGAGGTGAACTTCGCTGCGTAGGCGCAACGACGCTTAACGAATACAAAAAGTACATTGAAAAAGATGCCGCCCTGGAGCGACGCTTTCAGCAAATTTACGTTGGTGAGCCAACTGTCGAAGACACTATTGCAATTCTGCGCGGTTTGAAAGAACGCTATGAGGTCCACCATGGCGTTCGCATAAAAGACTCCGCCATCGTCGCGGCCGCGACCTTGTCACATCGTTACATTACCGATCGGTTTCTGCCGGACAAGGCGATCGATTTGATTGACGAAGCTGCATCGCGGCTGCGCATCGAAATCGATTCGTTGCCGTTGGAAATTGATCAGCTTGAGCGCGAGATCATGCAGTTGGAGATTGAGCGTCAGGCGTTGCAACGCGAGGAAGACAAGAAATCGAGGGCGCGGTTGCAGGAGATTGAGCAACGAATTGCAGACCTCCGTGAAAAATCATCCGGGTTGAAAGCCAAGTGGCAGTCTGAAAAAGATGCGATCGAACGGATGCGCACGGCAAAGGCCGAACTGGAACAGCTAAAACTTCAGCTTGATCAGGCGCGAAATGCAGGCGACCTCGCACGCGCGTCAGAAATTCAGTATGGAACGATTCCGGAACTTGAACGAAAGCTCGCAGATGAACAAGGAAAGCTGGCTGCCTTTCAGAAGGACGGCGTGACGCTCAAAGAAGAAGTGGATGAGGAAGACGTAGCTGAAGTTGTTGCCAAGTGGACCGGCATTCCAGTGTCGAAGATGCTCGAAGGGGAAATGCAGAAACTGGTAACAATGGAAACGCGGCTTTCGAATCGCGTAATCGGGCAGGAGGAAGCGCTCGCGGCCGTGGCAGATGCCGTTCGCAGAGCGCGCGCAGGCCTGCAGGATCCAAATCGGCCTGTCGGCTCATTCATCTTCCTGGGACCCACGGGCGTGGGCAAAACAGAAACAGCACGCGCGCTCGCGGAGTTTTTATTTGACGATGAACGCGCCATGATTCGGCTCGACATGTCGGAATATATGGAGAAGCACGCGGTCGCGAGAATGATCGGCGCGCCTCCGGGCTACGTCGGTTACGAGGAGGGTGGTCAGTTAACCGAAGCCGTGCGGCGACGCCCGTACTGCGGTGGTGCTCTTCGATGAAATCGAAAAGGCACACCCGGACGTCTTCAACGTGTTGCTGCAAATCCTGGACGATGGGCGTTTGACTGATGCGAAGGGCCGCACAGTTGATTTCAAAAACACGGTGCTAATCATGACGTCAAACCTCGGCTCGCGCGAGATTCAGGAAGCCGATGGCGACGAGACGCAGGTCCGTGATGCCGTGATGCAGGAGCTGCGCGCGAGTTTCAAACCGGAGTTTCTAAATCGTATTGACGATATAGTCATCTTCCACCAGCTTTCGAGAGAACAGATTTCGAAGATTATCGATGTCCAGTTGGAGCGACTGCGCCACATGTTGAATGAACGAAACATTCACCTGGAGTTGGATGATTCCGCTCGCCAGCTTCTTGCGCGAGAGGGATACGATCCGACGTATGGTGCGCGTCCATTAAAACGGGCGATCCAAACGTTGATACAAAACCCGCTGGCGGTGAAGCTGTTGAATGGAGACATTCTGCCGGGTCAGACGGTTAACGTGTCGGCCGAGGGCGACAAAATGGTTTTCAAGATTGACGCAGCGGCAGCTGCCGCTTAACAGATGAGGGTGTAACGATGGGCCAGTGGAATCCATTACACGACTTAGTGACTTTGCAGGATCGGATGAACCGTCTTTTTGAAGACGCGACGCAGCGACGCGCGACTGAGGCCGATATCAGAGACGATCTTGAGCGTGCCGACTGGTGTCCCGCCGCGGACGTGTATGAAAGCGAAAAGTCATATATCGTCTCGCTTGATCTTCCCGGGATTGACCGCGACTCGCTCGACATCGGCATCGACGAAAACAGGTTGACGATCAAAGGCACCCGGCCGTCATCAGAAACGACGAGACATAGCACTGAATGCCCGCACGGCCGTTTCGTACGCAGCTTCGGTGTTCCGAGTCAGGTCGATCAGGCCGGCATTAAAGCGGATTACAAGGATGGTGTGCTGCGGGTTCATCTTCCAAAAGTGCAGCAGCAGAAACAGCAACGAGTCCAAATCAAGGTTGTATAGAGGCAGGTGACGATGTTCAGAGATTTTTCAGGCAGGGACCCTCGCAGAAAAGCCGAACGAGACGAGGAAATCCGGGTAACGGATCGACGTCGGATTCAACTCGACGACGACAGTCCGGACACCGGTGAGACGTCGCATGAGCAGCCAAACCTCAAGCCGAGTTACATAGAAGAGATGGAGACGCGTACCAAAGCTGCTGAGCAAAAAGTACAAGATGTGCAAACGCGTTTCGAGCAACTGCGAAAGCAATTACAAACAGAAACTGATGAAACGCGGCAACGCCTGAACAAGGCCGCGGATGAAAGAGCGACGCGCGAGAAGATCAACTTTATTGCGGCGCTGTTGCCGGTGCTCGACAACCTGGAGCGAGCAGGCGAGTCGGCAGTTGCCGGCGCTTCCGTTGACGACGTGCTTAAAGGCGTGCGCCAAACTGCGGCGAATTTTCAAACTGCGCTTGCGGCTGCGGGTGTCGAACCAATCGAGGCGCTTGGGCAAACATTCGATCCGGAGATGCACGAAGCGGTGGAGACCGCTGAAGCAGGTGAGGAAAACGAAGGCAAGGTGTTGGAGGAATACTCTCGCGGGTACCGCATCGGTGATCGTCTGTTGCGTCCGGCGCGCGTAAAGGTGGGCCGTTATTCCGATCGGGCCAACCGGGCAAGTTAAGCTTCGAGTAGAGAATCGCTAAAGGAGAAACGTAGTGGCTGCAAAAGAGATGAAGTTTCATGAGGAGGCGCGCAAGGCGATGTTGCAGGGCGTGAACGTTCTGGCAAACGCGGTGCGCGTGACCCTCGGCCCAAAAGGACGCAACGTCGTTTTGGGCAAGAAATTTGGTTCGCCTGTGATCACTAAAGACGGCGTCACGGTCGCTAAAGAAATTGAGCTGAAAGATAAATACGAAAATATGGGCGCGCAGATGGTGCGCGAGGTGGCGGTTAAGACGAATGACACCGCCGGCGACGGCACGACGACAGCTACTGTTTTGGCCCAGGCGATATTCCGCGACGGCGTAAAAAACGTGACCGCGGGCGCAAATCCAATGTCTTTGCAGCGGGGAATTCAGATCGCGACTGAGGCGGTGGTTACGGAACTTCAGCGAATGTCGAAGAAAGTAAAAAGCAAAGACGATTTGATGAATGTCGCGAGCGTTTCCGCAAACAACGATCGCGAGATTGGCCGGTTGATCTCCGAAGCGATGGAGCAGGTTGGCAAAGACGGCGTCGTGACCGTCGAAGAGTCCAGGACGCTGCAAACCGAACTGGACATCGTCGAAGGAATGCAGTTTGACCGCGGTTACCTGTCGCCCTATTTCATTACTAACGCGGACCGAATGGAAGCGGCGCTGGAAGATCCGTGGATTCTTTTGCACGAGAAAAAGATTTCCGCGATGCGTGATCTACTGCCGATTTTGGAACAAACAGCAGGCAGCGGGCGGCCGCTGTTGATTGTTGCCGAAGACATTGAAGGCGACGCGCTGGCAACTTTGGTAGTGAACAAACTGCGAGGGACCATCAAGGTGTGCGCAGTTAAAGCGCCTGCCTTTGGCGACCGGCGGAAAGCGATTCTCGAAGACCTGGCAATTCTTGCCGGCGCGCGAGTGATCACCGAGGACCTCGGTATCAAACTCGAGAACGTGCAACTGTCTGACCTCGGCAGTGCCAAGCGAGTAATTGTTGACAAAGACACCACGACGATTGTCGAAGGCGGTGGTGACTCGAAATCGATCCAGGGACGCGTCGCCACGGTTCGCAAACAGATCGAAGAGACCACTTCTGATTACGATCGTGAGAAGTTGCAAGAGCGACTGGCTAAACTTGCGGGAGGTGTCGCCGTCGTCAAAGTTGGCGCGCCCACCGAAACCGCGATGAAGGAAATGAAGATGCGCGTTGAAGACGCGTTGAACGCCACTCGCGCGGCAGCACAGGAAGGCATCGTCGTGGGTGGAGGAGTTGCCCTCGTGCGCGCGGCGAAAGTGCTCGATAGTCTTTCCGACAAGGATTTGGACGTAAACACGGGAGTTCGAATCGTGCGGCGCGCCCTGGAAGAACCGCTCCGCCGGATTGCGGAGAACGCGGGTCTGGACGGCGCGGTGATTATTGGGAAGGTGGAAGAGCTAAAAGGCAACAAGGGCTTTAATGCCGCAACCGGTCAATATGAAGACCTCGCCGCCGCCGGGATTATTGATCCTACCAAAGTGGTGCGGACGGCTTTGCAAAACGCGGCATCAATTGCCGGCCTATTATTAACGACGGATGCGGCTGTAACCGATGCGCCTGAGCCAAAGAAAGCGGGCCCACCGATGCCTGGCGGTGACGATTACGATTACTAAAAGCGACCGTCGAAACACTAAGCGAACGAGATTTCTCCCGCGGGGTTCCAGCGACTCTCAGGTGGCCGAAAATTTGCAGGCAACCCGCGCGGGAGAATCTTATTGCATTGGAACGCAACGGCTAATATTCTCAAGACATCTAACCTGCGGTGAGTAGGTAGCTATTATTCGCCCTATTGAAAAAGAATCGTTGTCGCGAAATCGTTCACGGCACTCAGAAAATAGTAGGTTTTACTTAAATGGTTGATCTCGGATCCTATAAAGATAAGTTTGGTGAAAGCGGGCAGCGGATACTGGAGCACGCGCTGAGCGAGTCGCGGCAGCGGGACCAGAACTTCGTAGCGGTTGAGCACATCCTTCAGGCCTTGATGCACGAAGAGCCGGACATGTTCAACTCGACGATGCGTGACCTTTCACTCGATCCGATCGTTGTCAAAATCGCAATCGATAAAAGGCTGGACACGAGCCGGCAACAGCACATGGGCAAAGGTTTTCGCATTTCACCCGATACAACCGACCTGTTCAAGCGTGCAATGGAACGCGCGCGGACGCAGGGCCGGAAAACGATTGAAGCTACCGACATCTTTTCAGCACTGACAAATAACGACGGATTGTTTTTGGAAGTGCTGCGCGGCATGGGCGCCAATCCGGACGCAGTCGCGGAAAACGTGCAGGCGCAGGTGCAGAAGCGTGAGCGGCAGGACGAACAGTATCGCAAGAAGTTTGAGCTGCCGCCTTACTTGAAACATTTCGGCGTTTCGTTAAACCGCCTTGCGCGCGCAGACAAACTGCCGCCGACGATCGGACGCGAACGCGAGATTCAGCAGATGGTGGAAATTCTCTGCCATCGTGAGCGCGCAAACTCTCCGATGCTGGTTGGCGAACCAGGCGTAGGCAAGACAGCAGTAGTTGAAGGGCTGGCTCGCTTGATTGAGTTGGAGCCTGACAAGGTTCCCGCGCGACTGCGCGGCTCTCATGTGGTCCAACTGCAAATGGGCGGTATCGTGGCCGGCACAATGCTGCGCGGCATGTTTGAAGAACGAATCAAGGGCATCATCGATGAAGTGAAGGAACGGGACAACTTAATTTTGTTCATCGATGAAGCGCATACGATTATGGGAGCCGGCGCTGCGCTTGGCACTTCGTCTGACGCTGCCAACATGTTTAAGTCTGCGCTTGCGCGCGGCGACATGCGCATCATTGGTGCGACTACGCTTGTCCGAGTACAAGGAATACATCAGTGAGGACGAAGCACTCGCGCGTCGATTCCGTCTGGTCAAAGTCGTTGAGCCTACCATCAGCGAAACACGAGAGATTCTGCTCGGTTTGCGTTCGCGGTTGGAACGAAACTACTCGGTGAAGATTTCCGATGACGCCATCAACACCGCATTGGAGATGGCGCCAAAATACATTCGCAACCTTCACTTGCCGGACAAGGCGATTGGCTGGCTCGACACGGCGGCGGTCAAAGTTGAGATCAACGAACCGCAAACCATGGTAGTGAAACCGGAACACGTGATTGAGGTGATTTCGCAGGAATCTCGCATTCCGCGCGATATGATTTTCCGCGACACCAGCGACCGTTTTTCGATGACGGAGGCGATGCTGTCGCAGCGCGTGATCGGACAAAAGCCGGCAATCAAATCAGTCGCGCAACGTTTGCGATTGAACAAGGGCCCGCTGAAAGAGTCGCATTACAAACCTGACGGCGTTTTGCTGTTCCTTGGTCCAACCGGCGTTGGTAAGACGGAGTTGGCGAAGGCTGTAGCCGAATTTATGTTCGGCGACGAAGAGAAAATGATCCGCATCGACATGTCGGAGTATAGCGACGGCACTATCAGCGTGGAGAAATTGATTGGCATGCCGCGCGGCATCGTCGGATCTGAACGCGGTGGCATTCTCACCGAGCAGCTGCGCGAGAACCCATACACAGTGTTGTTGCTCGACGAAGTTGAGAAGGCTTCGCCCTACCTGATGAACCTGTTCTTACAGGCTTTCGATGAAGGCTGGTTGACGGACGGTCGCGGCAAGAAAGTTTACCTGTCCGACGCGATCGTAATCATGACTTCAAACCTGGGCTCGGACAGCTTCAAACGATTCGAAAAGCCATTGGGCTTCGGCACGAAGACGGCCGCAGAATTTCGGGTCGTGAAGAACGAAGTGATGAAGGCGGCGGAAACGCGTTTCTCGCCCGAGTTTCGCAACCGCATCGACGAAATCATCGTATTCGCGCCGCTGACGATGGATGAGGTACGGAGCATCGCGGAGCTGTACCTCAACAAGTTGCAGAGACAAATGCAACGCCAGGGCAAGGACGTTTCGATCACAAACGAAGCTCTCAACGCGCTCACGAAGAAGGGATTCAACACCGCTTACGGTGCGCGATTCCTGAAGCGGCATATCGACGAGAAAGTGAAATTACCGCTGACGGCTATGTGGAAGTCAGCTACAAACTTCGAGGTTGATGTGGAAAACGACGAGGTTGTGGTCAAACCGGTAACGGGGACAAACGCCAAACTCAACTAAGCTGGAAGTCTCCGCATCAAATAACTATAGAAGGGCTTCAAAGGATGTTTGTTGAAGCCCTTTTGTTATGAGCTAAGGTAAAATCAGACTCCCTAATTTGTTGTGCCGGTCAATCCTGATTTCTTATGAGATATTTCAACCCCCTTCGAAGGCTCTTATTGTTCGTAATGCTGCTAGCCCTCTCGTCCGTCGCTTTTGCTCAGGACGTGAAGGAGCCGGTCAAACCACCTGACGCTGAAAACGTTGCCAAGGCTGAGGAGGTCGTGAAGAAGGCGATTGAAGCGGTCGGCGGCAACACTTACCTGAGTGTGCGCACAGTTGTTGGGCGAGGCTTCTTCACAACGTTCAAGGAAGGGATGTCGCAATTACCCGCGCGCTTCCTTGATTACATCTCTTTTCCGGATAAAGAACGGACGGAGTTTAACAGCGGCGGAATTAAGGCGATTCAAACGAATTCTGGCGAAACCGGCTGGCTCTATGATGGTGGCACGAAGACCATTAGCGACATGAAGCCCGGGCAGATCGAAGATTTCAAACGCGCAATGCGCACGAGCGTCGAGAATCTTTTGCACGGCTGGTGGCGAAAACAAAACGCAACGCTGAGTTATATCGGACGGCGTGAAGCCGGCCTGGCGAAGCGCAATGAGACGGTTCGAGTGACTTATCCGGACGGGTTTTGGATTGAGTATGAATTTGGCGCGCGAGATTTTTTGCCGGCGAAGGTAATTTACAAACGCTCGAGGCAGAAAGCCGACTCTGACGAGATGGAAGAAATCACTGAAGAAGATCGGCTTGCCAAGCCCATTACGGTTGAAGGCGTGACGGCGCCATGGGTAATTGATCATTACATCAACGGCACGCAGACGAGCCGGATCAATTATGAATCAATCGAATACAACCAACCGTTGGCCGACGTGTTGTTCATAAAACCAGCAAACGTAAAAGCCTTGAAATAAGTACAGCTATCGGCTGCGCTAAACTCCGGCGAAAGTAATGAAGACGTTCCTCATAATCTTTTTGGTGCTCGGTCTTGGCGCCGTGGCAGTCCCGCAAAGCCGGGTGGACCAGGACGACGATGTCATTCGGGTTGATAGCGATCTCACCAACCTGCTGTTTACCGCCAATGACAAGCGCAATAGATTCATCACCACTTTGAAGGAAGATGACGTGCGACTTACCGAGGATGGTGTGCCGCAGACAATTGTTTCGTTTCAAAGAGAGACTGATCGGCCGCTCTCTCTTGCTTTTCTCATCGACGTAAGCGCTTCGGAAGAACGGACGCTACCTCAGGAAAAAGCGGCGGCGCGCTCGTTTATTGAAACGGTCTTGAAGTCGAGTAAGGACCAGGCGGCGATCATTGCCTTTACCGGTTCTGCATTTCTCGAGCAGCCCCTGACGCGCGACGTATTCAGTCTTTACCGCGCCCTTGAACGCGTGGAAGTAGCAATGCCAACGTATCTTGGCGCCGGACAGCCCCTCACCGGAATTTTGTCCGGTCCGGGAATGAAAGCGCCTCCGACCGAAGGCACGACCGCGATTTGGGAGGCAGTGACGTTGACCTCCAGCCGTGTGCTCGCTGATCAGGCTGCCTCGACCCCGAGTCAAAGACGACGCGCGATTATTCTATTGACGGACGGGTGGGACACCAGCAGCCGGTTATCGCGCATGGACGCCGTTAGTAGTGCCTTGTCAGCAGAGACTGTGATCTACGCGATTGGTATCGGAGACAGCAAGCGCGAAGGTATCGATCGTAATGGACTCTATTCGCTTGCCGTTTCCACAGGCGGCCGCGCGTTCTTTCCAAAGAAAGAGATCGATCTCAAGAATGCTTTTGCGGAGATCGAACAGGAGCTCCGTTCGCAGTACTTGATTGCTTATTCCTCAACCAACAAGCGTAGAGATGGTGGATACCGTCAGATGCAAATCCAGATTGTTAACCCGGAATTGCAGAAAGAGAAACTGCAACTGCGTTATCGCCCGGGCTACTTCGCCAAACCTCTCAACACTCAAAGCAGCATCCGCTAGATGATTGCAAGCGCCGAAGCTCCCCTCCCCACAAGTGGGGAGGGGTTGGGGGGTGAGGTTTGCGCGGCCGGCTACCTCTCCGCCAACCCCTCTCCGTTGGCGGAGAGGGAGCATCTTTCACAGTTCGCGCCTTCGGCGCTTTAATACACTTATCTTTTCTTAGATTCGAAGGCTGTCCAGCACGTGATTACCTGTTAGCTCGACGTACCGGAGCTTTAGGACGATCACTGAGTAGCGGCAGAGGATTGATTGCGCCGCCGGTGGTGTAAACCCCGAAGTGAAGATGTGGTGGAGTGCCCGCCGCATTACCAGTCGTGCCAACATAGCCCACGATGGTATTCGTCGTAACAAAATCGCCTTCCTGAATTCCGCGCGCGTAAGAATCAAGGTGGGCGTAGTAATAGACGCGACCACCGGCGCCCATCACCGATACAGTCTGTCCGCCCAAACTGTTTTCACCGATCTTCATGATGTATCCGTCGGTTGCCGAACGCACGGGTGTACCACGCGGAGCGAAAATATCCTGGCCCTGGTGCAGTCGATCGTTACCACGCGGAGCCTGCCAGGTGTTTGCGACTTGTTTCTTGCTGACGTCCTGGACGGGCATTGCGAGGGTGGGATCGGGGTCCTTCGTGTATAGCCGCGCCACCTTCACGTATAAGACGAGTTTGCCGGCGACGTTTTCTGCTACCTGGGCGGCCGCGGCAGAAATGCCGGTGACACTTCCCAGGATGAGAAACGTGCTCAAGAAGAGTGAAACTGTTAATGCTTTTTTCACGACGAAACTAAGATGCTAGTTGGAAGTCTGAAGTTGTGTTTTGCTGGTAACAGTGCCGCCGAGCGTGAGCTCAAGGTTGAACATCTCAAAAGTTAGGAAGGGGCATGCCCGCGCTGGTTTTGGGAGATAGACAAGAGGATGCTTGAACCAGATTTTCCATTCGCGAATTCAAATTGGAAGCGCAGCAGGTGACGTAAATGCGAGCACCGTCTTTAGACGGTTGCCCGAAGGGTCGTCAGGCCAGCCGTTTTACGGCTGGTAGTTGCCGACCGCCACACTCTGTTAGGCCGCTTTAGCGGCCTTTTACAGCCGCCGCTAAAGCGGCCCTTAAACCTTAGGCCCGCCGCAACCAGCCGTAAAACGGCTGGCCTATACACCCCGACTTCGTCGGGGCTGCCGCGTGAACGCGGCAGTAAGCTTTTATCGCTCCAAAGACGCGCGGTCCCATTTAGCGAGGTTTGCGCCGGCTTCGTAAGTGGTTTGACAGAAGTCCATCAACGCCTGTTCTGGTGAGGTGGCGCTGCGAACGTCGTCGTAAAGCAGAAAGAATTCTTTCATCTCATTGTTGTAGAAGGTTTGAGGAGGCGCGATTTTTCCCTGGGCGATTGTCTGCGATAGACCTTCCGGTTCGGGAGCAGTGTAGGAATAAAACGCTGCCTCCATGTCTTTACTTCCTGGCCACCAGCCATGACTGATCACTTCATGTGAGTATGCTTCGCGCGTGATCAAGTCAGCCCCTTCACGTTCCGGAGCGCGGCGTCCTGAAAACCGCGTGACTGCCATGTCGAAGCTGCCCCAGAAAAAATGAACGGGACTGCACTTGCCGATGAAGCGGGCGCGAAACTCCTGGAACACTTCGTTCATGGCAACGAGGGCTTCCCAAAAACGATGTGCGTACTCGGCATCATACGATTTGTGTTCGTGGTCTTCGGTGAATCGTATCGGGTTTGGGACCTCAACCGGCATGGTCCAAATCTCTACGTCGATTCCCAGGGCGCGTAGCGTCGCCATCAGTTCCTGGTAGAAATCCGCGACCGACTGCGGACGCAACTCGAGCGTTTTCTCTGCGCCGTCGCTGCATGTGATTCGCAGCTTGTGTTCGATGAAATCAAACTCTATTTCAAACACGCGACCATCGCGATACGACATGGCGGAGGTCGTCAGGCCAGACGAGGAAACGTAAAGCGGCACGTTCCACCAGTGGTTCACCAGCGGTGTCTGCGCGAGCCGGATCTTTCCAACCACCTGCGTCCACATGTGTAATGTGGCGAGAGTGTCTTGCCATTCCGCGAATTTAAGTATGGGCCACATAGAGTAGTCAGCAATCAGCTATCAGCAGTCCGTAATCGACAGGTAGCTTACCTCATAAACCGATTGCTTGACAATCCTGCTGGCCAACTCTTGCTAATTACTAATCACTTACTGAACTATTACTAATCACTTACTGAACTGACTACGTGACTACTCTCTCGTGGGCTACGCACTCCTCACGCCATCCTCGCCGCTTTCGTTCGAACGAACGCGTAGTTCAGTTGCGGGAGCGGGTTGAAGTTGGCGGCTTTCTTGCAAAACTCTGCAGCCTTAGCCTTATCACCTTTTCCTTCGTAGGCCTGGCAAAGGCGGTAGAGGTCATAAGGGTTTTGCAGGTTTGCTTGTTGAAGTTCAGCGATAGCTCCGTCGTAGTTTTCCTCTGCCAGTGCGATCATTCCGGCAAGCTGGTGGGCTTGCTTAATTTGGAAGGGGTTCTTCAACCGCTCCGTACCCTTGCGAAACATTTCCGCTTCACTCTTCGCCGTGGCGTAGTCTTTCTGGCCAAGCGCAACACGGGCGAGGTTGTAGTGATGAAATAGTCGCGCATTGTCTTTTATTTCCTGCGAGAGGTTTGACTCTTCGGTCATCTTCAGCGAGCGGTCGAACGAAGCTTTGGCGTCGTCATGCCGGCCCATCTCGAGCAGGATGTTTCCTTTGAGTTGCAGATCGCCGGTCATTCCCGGCACGTCGTTGGTCTTTTGACCCAGCGAGTATTGCTTGTCCACGTCCTCGAGGGCTTTATCCAACTTACCGCTATCGATATCAACCACGGTCAGCGCGAACAACGCAGTGCGGCGTTCGGCGTCGCTGCGCGCCTTGTCAGTAATTTTCTGCAATTCGGCGGCAGCTTCAGCTGACTTGCCGGAATACAACTGTGCTGCGGCAATACCCTGATGCGCGTTGATAAAGTTCTGATCGATCTCGAGCGCTTTACGATATTGGGCGATCGACTCGTCAAACCGTCCCATCTTCAAAAGCAATTCCGCGTAAGAGTCGTAAGGGTTTGGGTCTTTCGGGATCAGCTCGATGTATTTCTTAAATGCCTGCTCAGCGTTGGCGTAATCTTCGTTCTGCCGGTAGGCATAACCGAGTATGTTGAACGCGCCCGAGTACGTCGGCGCCAGCTCTGTGGCCTTCTTGTAATGTTCGATGGCTTTGGGGAAATCCTGTTGACCGAAATGGTAGCCGCCGAGATTGAAATGCGCGCGCTCATCATTTGGATACGCCGCAACCAGCTCCTCGAGCAACTCCTTCTGCCGGGTGGTGTTGCCGTTTGCGCCCGCCTCGCTACCGAGTATCAACAACCTCTCGCCGTTTGACGCTTTGCCCGACAGACTTACCGCCTTTTTCAGGTGATCAAAGAATTCTTTTCCCGTCGGGCTAACGTTGGCACGACTCAACTCGGCCAGTGCGAAGTTTGGATCCAACGAGATGGCTCGATCGAAGTGTTGAATCGAATCCTGGATCAGTAGCTTCTCAGAAAGCTCGCGACCTTGCAGAAAAGCCTTGCGCGCTTCTTCGGACGCGGTTGTGACGGGAATCTTTCCAGCGTCGACAGTGGTTGAAGTGGAGACGGTTTTGGTTTCTTCCATCTGGGTGCAGCCGGCGAAGATACCTAAGCAGACAATTGTCGCCATCAGAAGAACCGGGAATCTATTGCGGTCCATCAGTTTTCTCCTTCGAATTAAGAGTGAATAAAGGGATCGCTTTGAAGCTGTTAAAGCTGCGACCTGGGGAGATAGAAAAGACTAACTACTCTTGGAATTGGCGGCAGGATATAAAAGGGAAAACAACCCGTCAACAACTCTTTGGTTAAGAATTGTTAAGTTGAGGTTAAGAGTTGTTAAGTAGTAGAAGAGCCGGGCCTGAGACGTGACTTAAATCGCCAGACCACCGTCCACCTGAATCACCTGGCCCGTGATGTATCGCGCGTCATCCGACAAAAGGAAGCAAGCTATGCGGGCGACCTCGTCGGCTTCGGCGAAACGGCCGAGTGGGATTTGCTCCATTATTTTGGTGCGGTAAGTTTCATCCAATTCACTCGACATATCTGTCGCTACCATCCCGAGGGCGAGTGCGTTAACCGTCACCTTCCGGCTCGCCACCTCTTTCGCCAGCGCCTTCGTCAGCCCAACCATTCCTGCTTTCGAAGCTGAATAATTCGACTGACCTGGCATTCCTATTTCGCCGCTGATCGAAGAGATGTTCAAAACGGAACCGCCACCATCCTGACGCAACATGACGCGCAGCGCAGCCTTGGCGAAGTTCCAGGCGCCTTTGAGGTTGGTGTCGATCACGTCGTCCCAATCCGACTCCTTCATCCTGAGAATCAGGTTATCGCGAGTGATGCCGGCGTTATTCACCAAAAAGTCGATGCGACCAAACGCGTCTTTCACCTGTTTGACCATCTCGGCCGCGCTTTCCGTACTTGCCACATCACACTGGGTCGACAACGATCGCACGCCAAGCTGCTCTATATCTTTTGTCAACGACTCGGCAGCTTCCGCACTCTTCGCGTAATTAAACGCCACGTCTGCACCGCGACGAGCAAGTTCAAGAGCAATTGCGCGTCCGATGCCGCGCGTGGCGCCAGTCACAATTGCTACTCGTCCGGCAAATGGTTTTTCGTTCGGAGTCAAAAGTCAGCACCTCGAGGGAATAGTGCGACGCAATATATCAGAGCTTCGATCTTCACAAAAATCCACCACAGAGACACAGAGCACGCAAAGATTACACGGAGGAACTGAAATCGAAGGCCACTTGATTGTGCTGCCGTTTGCCGCCGCGTGAGTTTTATTGTAAAGATTCAATCATTCTATTTGGTAGTTAGAAGGCCACTTGACGACGGTTCTGAACAGCCGAAACTCGTCTTCGCATTCAAAAGGGTATTCAGGAGGGATTGTGAAACTGATCGTACTTGCAGCGGGTTATGCAACACGGCTTTACCCGCTCACATTAGACCAGCCAAAGCCTTTACTGCTTGTTGCGGGCAAGCCGATGCTTGAACACGTGCTAGAAAGCCTGAAGCCAGTAACCGCCATCGATGAAATTTTCATCGTCACCAACGCGAAATTCGCCGGTCACTTCCAGCGTTGGGCAGACGGTTACCGCAATGACTCTGCCGGGGTTCCGATAACCATTATCGATGACCACTCAACCGACGACTCCAATAAACTTGGCGCCATCGGTGACATGAATCTCGTGCTGACAGAAGCGCACATTGTCGACGATATTGCGGTAGTTGCCGGTGACAATCTCTTTAGCGAGCCGCTCGAAGGTTTTGAAGAGTTCTGCCGTTCACATAACGCACCGGTGTTGGGCGTTTACGATGTGGGAAATTTGGAAGAGATCAAAAAGTACAACGCGATTGAGACAGACGGCGACGGGCGGATAACATTTTTTGAGGAGAAGCCGGCAAATCCGAAGAGCACACTGACGGGGATCGCCTTGTATTACTACCCGAAGTGGACGCTGCCGCTGATCAAGCAGTACGTGGCAGAAGGGAACAATCCGGATCAGCCCGGACGACTTGTTCAGTGGCTTTATCCGCGCACGCCGTTCTATGTTTGGCGTGTGCCCGGCATTTGGTATGACGTAGGCTCGAAGGAAACGCTCGAAGAGGCGAACCGGATCTTTGCGCAGGCGAACTCTAACGTGAAGACTCCGGTACTGTCCTAAACACTCTAATCAACGGAAAAACTGCTGATGCTTGATTTGAATTATGTGCGCGAGAATCTCGACAAGGTGCGTCAGGCGCTTGAGTCGCGTGGTGGTAGTTTTGAGTTGTTGGACCAGTTTGCTGAGGCTGACGCTGAGCGCCGGCGTGTGATTGCCGAGTCAGACCAATTAAATGCAGAGCGCAACACAGCCAGCCGCGAAATTGGCGCACTGATGAAAGATGGAAAACGCGACGAGGCCGAAGGTCGTCGACAGCAGGTTGGTGTGCTCAAAGAGCGTATTGCCGAACTGGATCAGAAACGCGATGCGGCTGAATCCCGTATGCAGGAATTGATTTCGGCGCTGCCAAACATTCCGCACGAGTCGGTTCCTGTAGGAAAGGATGAGTCGGCTAACGAAGAGATTCCGCGAGACGATGTGCCGCCGAAGCCGAGTTTCGATTTTGAACCCAAGGACCATGTCGACCTGGGCACCGCGTTAGGGATTCTCGACCTTGAGCGCGCTGCGAAGATCGCTGCGTCGCGCTTCGCGATTCTGCACGGTGACGGCGCGCGGCTGGAACGAGCGTTGATTAATTTCATGCTCGACGTGCACGTTAATGATCATGAGTATTCTGAAACGCTGCCACCTTTCATAGTTAATCGCGCGGCGTTGTTTGGAACCGGACAGTTGCCTAAGTTTGAAGAAGACTTGTTCAAGTTGCGGGATGATCGCGAGTTGTACCTGGTCCCCACCGCTGAAGTCCCCGTAACTAACTATCATCGTGAAGAGATTCTCGACGATTCTGACTTGCCAAAGAAGTGGGTTGCTTACACTCCATGTTTTCGTTCGGAGGCAGGCAGCTACGGACGGGATACGCGCGGACTAATTCGCCAGCATCAGTTTGAGAAAGTCGAATTGGTGAAATATGCGCGTCCGGAAGATTCTTACGACGAGCTGGAATCTTTGACGCGCCATGCTGAAGAGATTCTTAGACGACTGGGCATTCACTATCGCGTAGTTGCTTTGTCGACCGGTGATCTTGGTTTCGGATCCGCGAAGACTTACGACATTGAAGTTTGGCTCCCGTCGCAGAATACGTATCGCGAGATTTCTTCCTGCTCAAATTACGAAGCATTTCAGGCGCGCCGCGCGCAGATTCGCTTTCGCCGGGCCGGTGGCGGCAAACCTGAATTCGTTCATACATTGAATGGATCTGGTTTAGCGATCGGACGAACCTGGATCGCAGTATTGGAAAACTACCAGCAAGCGGATGGTTCGATTGTTATTCCGGAAGCGCTGCGACCGTATATGAGTGGGAAAGAGAAGATCGCTGCTCACTAGAAAGACTCATTTTCCATTTGTCATTTTTCATTTCTCATTTGGTCATGTGGTTAGGTAATTCGAGCGGTTCCTTCCGACAAGTGGAATGATCCACGAAAGCACACTAAACCATACGAACTCTGGGGAACACCTCCAATGACCAAATGAGAAATGAAAAATGACAAATGGAAAATGTATTTGTTTCTTATGATGATTACCGAATCCTTATCTCATAGGGCATAAGCATCATCGAGTCGCCAGATTTCATGCGATCGAGCATCGCCATGTAGCGGATCGCGCGGCGCGCGTCCTCCGGTAGCGAAGCTAAAACTGCCTGCTGCTGCGACTGCTGACTCCGCAGCTCGTAGTCGCCGCTGAAGAGTTCCTGCAACAACGTTTTCGGGTACGGCAAGATCACGCGTTGCACGCCTTTATCTTTCGGTATGTTCGCGAGTTCTTTGGCCAACTCAATTGCGCGATCAAGTCCCCCGAATTCGTCCACCAGGGCTTTATCTTTCCCCTGCGCGCCAGTCCAGACGCGCCCCTGGCCCACCGAATCAATGTATTCGACGTCTTTGTTGCGGCCTTTCGCGACCTTTGGAATGAAGTCCTCGTAGTAAGTTTTCTTCAACCACTCCTCAAACTTAGCGCGTTCATCATCAGTGAACTTTTCTGTTTCGCGAAACAAGCCCGCGTTCTTACCGCGCAACAGATATTCATTCGAGATGCCAATCCAATCGTAGAAACCTCGCATGACTGGCTTACCCGCCAGCACGCCAATCGAACCCGTTAGCGTCGAGGGCTGAGCGACGATTTTGTGCGCGCCGGCAGCGATGTAGTAACCACCTGAAGCGGCAATGTCGCCCATAGAAACAACTACAGGCTTCTTCGCTTTCGCAGATTCAACTGCGCGCCAAATGACGTCCGACGCCAGACCCGAACCGCCCGGGCTATCAATGCGAATCACAATTGCCTTGATTGTCTTGTCGTCACGCGCGTCATTGAGCGCCTTTACCATCGTGTCTGAACCGATCGACTGTCCGCCCGTCGGGCTGTTCTCCGATTTGCCCGAGCCAATGTCGCCGATGGCGTAGATGACAGCGATCTTTTCTCCTTCGTTCAATCCGAGTGAGTCAGGCCTGACTTGGTCGTAGTCGGAGTTTTTGATCAGTCGCAACTGATCGGCATCTTTGTAACCAAGCTTTCCTTTGAGTTCGTTTTCCAGTTCGTCGCGATAGGCGACCGCATCGATCAGTCCAATCTCCTTCGCTTGTTTCGGTGTGTAAGGCGCGTTGTCAATCAGGGCACGCACGTCTTCCGCCGACTTGTTTCGCGACTTCGCGATCACGTCAACGTAGCGATTGAAGATGTCATCAAGCAGCTCATTCATGAACTCGCGATGCGGTTCCGACATTTCCTTCCGCGTAAACATGTCGGCGACAGTTTTGTATTTGCCAATCTGGTAGATGTCGGGATAGATGCCGAGCTTGTCGAGCGAGCCACGAAAGAACATCACGTCCGCCGCGAGTCCGGTGATGAACAACTCTCCCGGGGGCGCCATGTAAATTCGATCGCAAGCACTCGCGATGTAGTACTCCTTCGTCATGCCGTATTCCATGTAGGCATAGACAGGTTTACCTGACGCGCGAAAGTCGGTGATGGCGTCGCGTATTTCTTCGGATTTGCCGAGCCCGGCGCCGGACATGTCAACCTGGAGGATGATGGCCTTAATGCGGTTATCGACTTTCGCTTTCTTAAACTGCTGCACCAGGCCCGTTAGCGATTGCTCGGAGCCACCCAGCAACTTTCTAAATGGATCGTCAGGAACGTAGTCGGGCAACGAACCGGCCACGCGGAGCGAGAGCACGCTGTTTTGGGCGATGGCGGGTTCGTTTTGCCTGACCGCCGCTATCAAAAGCGCAAGCCCGATGAGTACAACCAACACCAGCGCCACCACGATGCTGGTAACAATGAGAACTGTCTTTCGTGTCCGCGACATTGCCATACGTTTTCCTGCCTTAATTCTTGAAAAAGTTTAATTATTCCGAGGTTTTCCAGGTTGTTTTACGTGTAGGGAAGGCAAAAGGTTTTGCCCGGGGATGGAGGGCTTTGTTTCGGTGGGGGAAAAACAAAACCATTTTCCATATCTCATTTCTCATTTGTCATTTTTGATCGAAAAACTCCGGTGCTTGAAACGGATACTAATCCGCTGTTCGCCGCATGCTGTCCGCTGTCCGCTGTTCGCTGTTTGCTGTCCGCTGTCCGCCGTCGGCTGATTGCTGCTTGCTGTCTGCTGCTTGCTGTCTGCCGTTTGCTGTTTGCTTCATCTGCAATGACAAATGAGAAATATGAAATGAGAAATGATAAATGGTTCTTTCTGTCTCAAGAGTGGTTCATCCACCCAACTTCGTAATCCACCCGCCGCCAACCACTTCGTCTCCTCGATAAAAAACAGTTGCCTGGCCGGGCGTGATCGCGCGCTGCGGCTCATCAAAAACAACGTGAGCGCGATCATTTTCCAGTGAAGTGATCGTAGCTAACGCGGGTTCGTGTCGATAACGAATTCGGACTTCCGCACGCACTGGTTCGGCCTGGCTCTCAAACGCGATCCAGTTAACGCCTCGAGCGGTGAACTCTCTAGCCAACAGCGCATCGTTTCCGCCGACAACAATCTGGTTGTTCGACGCTTTCATTCCAATCACGTACAGCGGCTGCTCCGCCGCGATTCCAATTCCGCGGCGTTGACCGATTGTGTAACGATGAATGCCTTGATGCTGTCCGACAATTTCGCCCTGTCCGTTGATGATTTCACCCTCACCGGGAAGCCGTTCGGTTGCGTTCTCAGCTTCGAGATAGCGGTCGATGAAACCAGCGTAGTTACCGTCAGGAACAAAACAGATTTCCTGCGATTCTGATTTCTCAGCAACCGCCAGCGCGTGATCGCGCGCCACGTCGCGCACTTGCGGCTTGGACATTTCGCCTAGTGGAAACAGAGAACGCGAGAGCTGGTCCTGGGTCAGTTCCCAGAGAAAGTACGACTGGTCCTTTTGCAGATTCCGTCCGCGCAACAGCCGGTACCTTTGCGCCTGTTCATCAAACTCGACGCGCGCGTAATGCCCGGTCGCGACCTTGTCGCAGCCAAGGCTCACGGCCAGCCGATCGAGCGATGCAAACTTAAGATGGCTGTTGCATGAAACACATGGAATCGGAGTTTCGCCGGTAAGGTAGCTGGTGACAAACGGTTGGACCACGTCGCGCTCGAAGTCTTTTTCCAGATTCAGAACGTAAAACGGAAAACCGAGTTCCTCGGCGACTCGCCGCGCATCGTAAACGTCGTCAAGCGAACAACAACGGGACGGAAGCGGATCGCCGTTTTCATCGACGTTGATTCCGCGACGCTGGTCCCACAGTTGCATCGTAAAGCCGACGAGCTCATGCCCCTGTTCCTTAAGGATTGCGGCCGCAGCCGAGGAATCCACGCCGCCACTCATTGCTACTGCGATCTTCATACTGTTGATTAGTAAATATTAACCGCCGCGGAATGGCAAACGCCGCGCTTTATTGGTCAACTCGCACCGTCTTTAGACGGTTGCCCGAAGGGTCGTTAGGCCAGCCGTTTTACGGCTGGTAGTTGCGACCGCCCCACTGCGATAAGGCCGCTTTAGCGGCCTTTTACTGCCGCCGCTAAAGCGGCTACCTAAACCTTAGGCCCGCCGCAACCAGCCGTAAAACGGCTGGCCTATGCACCCCGACTCCGTCGGGCTGCCGCGTGAACGCGGCACGAAACCTTTCTTACCTGCCAGGGCGTGCTACTTTGAGTGAAACTGATTGAGGTGTTTGGTCGGTTTCTAAGCGAGTGCTAACATCTTGATGTACTCAAATTTTAACGATTGAAGTCCAATCTCATGCCCGAACGCGCCATCGAAGAATTTCGCATCGTTGACGAACCTTATTACCTTCCGGTCAATGGTGAGGTTGATCTGTTTGATGCCGCACATGCAGCCCGTCTGCCAGTCATCCTGAAGGGCCCGACAGGTTGCGGCAAAACGCGATTCGTCGAACACATGGCATGGCGGCTCGAGCGGCCGTTAATCACCGTCGCCTGTCATGAAGATTTGTCAGCGACAGACCTGGTCGGCCGGTTTCTTTTGGAAGGCGAAGAAACAGTCTGGCACGATGGCCCATTGACGACAGCAGTTCGCCACGGCGCGATTTGTTATCTCGATGAAGTAGTCGAAGCGCGCAAAGACACGGTTGTTATCATTCACCCGCTGACGGACCATCGCCGTCGCTTGCCGATTGAAAAACGCGGCACGATTCTCGAAGCCGGGCCCGATTTCATGCTGGTGATGTCTTACAATCCGGGCTACCAGTCGATCCTCAAAGACCTGAAACAATCCACCCGACAGCGCTTCGTGGCGATTGATTTCGACTATCCGCCGCCGGAACAGGAAACGGAAATCGTGGCGCGTGAAGGCGGTGTGGATGAAGGCACGGCGCGTGATTTGGTCGTCATTGGTCAGAAGGTTCGCAATCTGCGCGGCCACGGATTAGAGGAAGGCGTGTCGACTCGTTTACTGATTTACGCGGCTCAACTAATCAACCTCGGAATTCCGCCAATTACTGCTGCTGAGACTGCGATGTGCTCGCCGATTACGGACGATCGCGAACTGCAACGCAGCATCCGCGAAATCATCACTACGGTCATATAAAAATGGCAGAAGAAAGTTTCGACAATGGACCAGAGAGCGATCCTGGTAACGAAACTGATTTTGCCGACCTCTCGTCGCACGATAAGGCGCGACTTGCTGAACGACAATCCTTCTTAAAATTGACGCGTGAGCTGGCAAGTTTGCCTCTCGATCAGTCGGCTGCGGCACTTGAAACCAGCGCTGCCATTGCCGCGGTTTCTCTTCGCGCCGGCATCGAGTTTTTGCGAGCAGCGCCGGCCGCCGCCGAGTTATTGCCATCCTCAGAGTTGCGGTCGTGGGGTGAGATGGGCCGGCGCCTCGCTATGAGTGACGTGGAGACCGCCATAAGTTTTTACGTTGAAGGCATTGGTCACCTGAAGCAAATGCCGCCATCCGCGTTGCCGTCTTTCTTTCAACTCTGCACTCGCCAACTCACGCTCTCGACACCGATTGCACTCGCAACCTTTCGACAGTCGCCGGCCCTCGCAACACTTTTCCAGGACGCGGAGTTGCTTGCGCGGATATTTGAAGTCGCCGCCGAAGTTTCAAAACGTTCTGCCAAACACAGCGCAGAGTTTTTGGACCAGACGCCCGAGGTTGTTCGCGCATTGTCGGATTACCGAAGTGGAGAAGTGCTGCGTAAAGGCGTTGAGATCGCGTCGGAATTCGCCACGCGCGCCGGCGGCATCGCGGCAGATGCATGGGCAGGACTTCCGCATGCCTTGTCGAATCTTCGGGAAGCCGACGCGATCAGGTTGATCGACAGCTCAGCAGCCTTTCTCGAACGAGGCGGAGGCGCCGCGCTTCAGGTGTTGCTTACCGGCGGTGAGATGTTGCGTCGAGTGCCGGAGATCTTTGACGACTGGATATCGCTGTTGTCCGTAATCGGTCAGCACGGGAATGCAAGCCTTGTTGCTTTTGTCCGCAGCAGTCCCAGATTTGTGCGTGCTCTCGTAGCTGAAAACAAACCGCAACATGCAGTTCAGATTGCGCGGCGAGTGATCGATTTGACGCGCGAAATCGCTGCCACCGACGTCGAAGCGGCCCTCGCGTGTTTCCGTTCCAGCGTAGTTGCGGTCCGCAATGTCTCGATTGAGCAGTTTGAAAACTGGGCGCGGCTGGGACTTGCGACCAACTCTGCCAATGCGCGCGCGCGCCGCAGTTATTTTTCTCTTGAGACGCGCCGCAGCTACGAAGCACTACATTCTGGCAGCAACGGCCTACCACTTGAGGCAGTCAAACATCTGCTGGTGCTCTATGTCGAAGCTTTAACAGGACACGCGGTGGAAGTAAGCGCGTTGTCATCCGTGCCACTTGAATCTCGCATCGCGGATGGGCGAACAATTCATCTACCTTCCGTCGTCGCAGAGTTTGCAGATGAGGAGTTGGACTTCCGTTTGTACAAGGTGTTAGCTGCGCACGCCGCCGGACAAATTGAGTTTGGAACTTACAATCGCGGCACCAGCGAACTGCAGAGCGCCTACGTCAAGATCGCGGAAACATATGAAACGAAAAACGTAGACGCCCACGACGCCTTCGCGATTCCAGATGAGATGCTTCATCTCGATCACCCAGGCGAATCAAACGGGCATTCGTGTCCGGCTGACGTTGACTACAATCGCGTCCTCCAGTTGTTTCCCCATCCGCACCTGGCGCGGCGGATTTTCAGCACGCTCGAAAACTTTCGCATCGATCGCAAGCTGCATAGTACCTATCGCGGCCTCGCGCGCGATCTTGATTTAATCCGTGAACATTTGCGACGCGGCCGTCCGTCTGTTCTCGAGTTGCCGGCGACACTTCTTCCTTTCGAACTGCTTTTTCAAACAACTTTGCTGGGCGGCGCGCGCGACGATGCGCGGCAGTATTACAGCCAAATTGTTTCCGAAATGGAAACGATCGCAACCGACTATCTATCGAGCGACGATGCCACAGTGGGCGATAGTTTAGTTGCTACCAGCAGGATGTATTCGCTGTTCCAATCGCTGTCCCCGACCGACGAATCAGTGCAGGAACTTAAAGACGAAGAAGAATCAAACAACGAGGACGAGAGTCAATTGGCGTCGGAAAACTTCAAACGCCAGCAACAGCAACGGCCGCCCGAGCAACGCGATGCGCGCGAGCTTTTCAATGCGTGGAACGATCCTGACGCTCAAGGCGAGCCGGATGAGTTATCGGGAGCGGAAGCATGGACCGAAGCCGAGCTTCCGGAACAACTACTCGAGGAAGGCGAGGTTGCATACAACTACGACGAGTGGGACCGCGAACTGACTGACCACCGGCTGGGCTGGTGTCGAGTTGTCGAGAAGCACGTGAAGCATGGCGACCGTTCATTCGTAGAAGAGACTCGCGAACGTCACAAGGGCGTGATCTCTTCGATCCGTCATCAATTTCAGTTGATGAAGCCGGAGGACCTGCTGCGAATTACGAATGAGTTTGACGGAGAGGAGTACGATCTCAATGCCGTGGTTGACTATGTAATTGATCGTCGCGCTGACGGACAACAGTCAGAGAAGATTTACACCAAGCGGCTGCGACGCCGGCGCGATGTGGCAGTTTCGTTTCTGTTGGATCAGTCGTCGTCAACGGCGCGCACGATTGGCCGTCATCCGCTGCAGCCATACACGCGCCCTGGCCGCCGCATCATTGAGATCGAAAAAGAAGGATTGGTCTTGATGAGCGAAGCATTGGAGGCTGTCGGCGACGTTTATGCGATCAACGGCTTCACCTCGGAAGGTCGTCGCAACGTAAAGTTTTACGTCGTGAAAGACTTTGCTGAAAAGTATTCTGACGAAGTGAAGAAGCGTATCGGTGGGATAACTTTTCAGAACAACACGCGACTCGGCGCTGCGATCCGCCACGCGAGTGCCAAGCTTGCGAAACAACAAGCGCGCACGCGGTTGTTAATAATCCTTTCCGACGGCAGGCCATATGATCACGACTATGGCGACGCTCGTTATGCACGTGAAGATACGCGTGAAGCACTGCGACAAGCGAAGACGCAGGGCATCACGCCCTTCTGCATAACAATCGATCGCGAATCGGAAGCTGAGTTGAAAGACCTTTACGGCGAGATTGGTTATACGATTATCGACGACGTCTTGAGACTGCCCGAACGACTGCCGGGGATCTATCGCAGGCTAACGACCTAAAGCACCGGGGCAGGAGGCAGGAGCAGGAGGCAGGAGGCAGGAGCAGGAGGCACGAGGCAGGAGCAGGACGCAGGAGCAGGACGCAGGAGGCAGGAGCACGAAGCAGGAGCAGGAGCAGGAGCAGGAGCAGGAAGCAGGGGCAGGAAGCAGGGGCAGGAGTTAGGAAGCAGGGGCAGGAGGCAGGAGCAGGAAGCAGGAGACAGTCAAGAGGTTCAGCAATGAGAAATGAAAAATGAGAAATGATATATGGAAAATGTTTTAAATTTCCGTTCAATGGTCACCTTGAACTGCCAAATCCGCCTCCGCCCGGCGTTTCAATCCGCACTCGATCGCCAGCTTCCAATTCCCAACTGCCTTTCGAAGCAATCGGCGTCGCCACATCATTCTTGATGATTGACGCGTTGCCAGGCGTGCCGTCGTCACCACCCTGCAAACCGTAGGGGCGATGCGTTCTTCTGTCGGAAAGCAAAGACATGCGCCCCCGCGCCAGTAACTCGATCTCGCGCATGACGCCATCGCCACCGTGCTGTTTTCCGTTACCGCCCGAGCCTTTGCGAATGCTGTACTCTCGCACGCGCAACGGATATGCATACTCCAAAGCTTCTGCGGGAGTGTTGAGACTATTCGTCATGTGCGTGTGGACCGCGCTCAAGCCGTCGCGGGAAGGTCGCGCGCCCATGCCGCCGGCAATCGTTTCGTAATAGGAGAATTCGTGGCCGGTGCGCGGATCGATTCCGCCAATCGTCAGATTGTTCATCGTTCCCTGACTCGCCGCTGGAATGCGCTCCGGTAAAGCCTTGGCCAACGCCCGTAACAACACGTCGACTATCCGTTGAGACGTTTCAACGTTTCCGCCAGCGACGGCCGCCGGATGAACGGCGTTCACTACTGAACCCTTCGGCGCTATCACTTCAATTGGCTGCATCAGCCCCGCGCTTGCCGGCACGTCACCGCCAACGAGACAACGGAAGACGTACGACACTGCTGAAACTGTAATCGCCTCCACCGCGTTAACTGGACCAACGACTTGCGGCGCGCTGCCGGAGAAATCAACGCGCGCACTCGAGCCTTTGATACGAATGCTAACCTGGATCGGAACTTCACCCGCGCTCACGCCGTCGTCATCTAAAACATCAACAGCCGTATACTCGCCGTCAGGTATTGACGCGATTGCGCGTTGCATCAGTCTCGCCGAGTAGTCGATCAAATGCGCTGCGTAACCAGCTGCTTCCGACGCGCCGCGCCGTTCGACGATCTCAAGTAGACGCGCAGCTCCCGTTTTTAACGATCCGATTTGCGCTTCAAAGTCGCCGCGCCGCTCATTCTGGCTGCGCACGTTCGCCAAAATCAGTCGCATCACGTCATGGACCACCTCGCCGCCGCGAACCAGAAACACCGGCGGAATCGAAAGTCCTTCACCATAAATGTCTGCTGGCCAGTCCCATGGAACCTGGGTTGCCGCCGCCGATGTCAGCGTGATGCGCGCGATTGGCGACGAAAAAGAGCGGGGAAAGGGGAAAGGGGGAGGGGGGAACGAGTGGATTCCTCCTTTGCCCTTTGCCCTTTACCCTTTGCCCCTCGGCTTGTCTGGGCCAAACCCCCATCACGAGGGTCACATCGGGTAAGTGCGTGCCGCCCGCGTAAGGATCGTTGAGCGCGACGACGTCGCCAGGACTCAACTTCTGTTGCGCGAGCGCCGCCGCCACCGCCATCGGCATTGAGCCCAGGTGAACGGGCATGTGATCACCTTGCGCAATGACTCGCCCGCCTTCATCAAAGACTGCGCAGGAGTAATCACGTCGCTCCTTGATGTTTGGTGAGAACGATGCGCGACGCAGAGCGACGCCCATCTCTTCCGCGACGGACGTGTAAAGCGCGCGATAAATCTCCAGCGTTGTCGGATCGAATCGTTTCATTGCGTGTCGATTATCAGGTTGCCGGCGCCATCGACTACGGTGCGCGTACCGCCGGGAATCAACGTTGTGGCGGAATATTCGGTAACGATTGCCGGCGCCTTTAGACGTTGGCCCGGCGCAAGTTTCTCTCGCTCATAAACATTTGCCTTCGTTCTCTTGCCATCAACGTAAATGAAAACGTGTCTGACTGCTTTCGCAGGTTTGTTGCCACTGGAAACGCGCGCTCGTTTTGTCTTCACTTTTTCCACCACGCCAATCGAGCGAACGCGCGCACTAACGATTTCGATCGCCTGCGATTCCTGCATGTAGCCGTAGCGTTCCTGATGTGCCCGGTGAAACTCGTGGGCAATATCGGACAGCGGGCCCCTGATCTCCAGCTCAAACGATTGGCCCTGGTAACGCATTGCCAGAGAACGTTCGTGTCGTTGTTGGTTAGCAACAAATCCTTCACGACGCAGCGCTGCCATACCACTCCGTTCAAGTTCTTTGAAAACGGAGTTCAAACGTTTTTCAACTCCGCGTTCAACTTGCCACATCACTGTGCGGCTTTGGTTCTTAACTACGTCCGCAGTCAGCACGCCAAGAGCAGAAAGCGCGCCGCCGCCGGCAGGTACAATCACTTTCGGCATGCGCAGCGCGCGCGCGAGATCGACGGCATGAAGGCCGCCCGCGCCGCCGAAAGGAAGTAATGCAAACTCACGGCTATCGTGACCGCGTTCAATCGTAATTTGTCGGAGCGCGCGTTCCATGTTTGTGTTGGCGATCGCAATTACACCTTGGGCAGCTTCGATTGCGCTGATCTTCCGCCCGCTGGCTTTGCTCATCTCGGATGCGAGACCAGCGAACGCTTGTTCGGAACGTAATTGGTCCAGCGGAAAGGCGCCTCCCAGGAGGCCCGCGCCGGCAAAGTGCCCGAGGATCAAATGAGCGTCAGTAACTGTCGGCAGAATTGAGCGGCCGTAGCAGGCTGGTCCAGGATCGGCGCCTGCGGATTCAGGACCAACTCGCAACGACCCGCCCTCGTCCACTCGAGCGATCGAACCGCCTCCAGCGCCAACCGTGTGGATATCCAAAACCGGAACGGCAACCGGAAGACCAGCGACAGTTGCTTCGTTCGTTGTGCGAACGCCATCGCGTTCGCAAAGTGCGACATCGGTTGAAGTGCCGCCCATGTCAAACGTGACAACGTTATCGAAACCTGCGACGCGCGCGATCTGTAAAGCGCCAACTACCCCGCCTGCCGGCCCGGAGAGGATCGTCCGAACCGGTTCTTCCGACGCGACTGATGCGGAAATGCTTCCACCCGATGATTGCATCACGCGCAGGCGCTGGGTTTTGGTCGACAATCTCTTGAGGTAATTCCCCATCAAAGGTTGTAAGTACGCGTTGATTGTGACTGTCGAGACGCGTTCAAACTCACGATACTCAGGCAGTATTTGATGTGATATTGATAATGGAATTCCCAAGGTGGAAAGCGCGCGCGCAATCCGTTGTTCGTGTGAAGGATTTGCGAAGGAAAACAACAAACACACTGCCGCGGACTCGATGTTCTGGTTTTTCAGACGTTCTATCAGGTTTGTCAGCGCGTTTTCATCGAGAGCTTCGACGATGGTCCCATCCGCGGCGATTCGTTCAGAGATTCCGAATCGCAAGTCGTCGGGAACGAGTGGTGGCGGTTTAATGGCATCAAGATTGTAAAGTTCCGGTCGCGCCTGCCGGCCAATAACAAGTACATCCTCAAAGCCTTTGGTTGTGATC
Source organism: Pyrinomonadaceae bacterium (assembly GCA_963730985.1). GTDB lineage: Bacteria > Acidobacteriota > Blastocatellia > Pyrinomonadales > Pyrinomonadaceae > PSRF01. The sequence goes on along the minus strand of CAVSTX010000001.1, from coordinate 264,720 downwards.
AGCGCGGTCCGTGCGCCGCGGCGTTGAAGCAGGGCGTTCGTGCCGACGGTGGTGCCATGTACAACTTCGATCTGACTAATCGGCAGGCCGGTGAGCTCGGTGATTTGTTGCAAGCCCGACTGGATTGCGAGTGAAGGATCGCTCGGCGTGGAAGCTAACTTAAAGACTTGCGGTTGGCCGGTATGTTGAAAAACAAAATCTGTAAACGTTCCGCCAGTGTCAATGCCAACTCGTACAACGCGTTTAGCGGTGACCGGTGCGGGTTCGTTTCCAGGCTTTGGCATAGGAAGGAATAAATCTGCCTAGCTTCGTGTTAAAAGCGGTCGTATACGGAAGGTCTTTAATCTTAGCGCCGAAGGCGCTTCGTCCACTTACTCGACTTTAGCCCAGCACCTGCTCTCGTTTGAAGCACGAGCTGCGTCGAGCACCAGTTGGATCTGGTAACCATCTTCAAACGTGGCCGCGCCAGCGACGGTAGTCTTTCCTGCTCGCATTGCCTCGACGATCGCACACGCGAAACTCGTAAATCCTCGTGACCAACTGGCGTCGCGCATGCCTGGTGCGATGTCGTTTTGAACAACTTCAACTTCCTGCCACTCGCCGGACCTGCGGGCGAATACCAGAGCGCCCCGCTTTCTTCAACCATCAACGCGCCAGTCGTGCCATAGATTTCAACCTGGTTTTGATACTTGCCTGACTCAACGACAGAAAGAGACGCGCTGCCGGTTGTTTGGGCAGTCAAAGGCGAGTCGGCAAACTGAAACATTAGTTTAACCGTATCGTCAGTTGTTACCTTGCGCATTTTACCGCTCGATTTCTCAGGCCGCTCGGCGACATGCGTCGAAAGCAAACAACTAACATCCGTTATGTTTGTTCCCAACAACCAGCACAACGAATCCACTGCATGAGAACCAATGGCGCCGAGTGTGCCGCCGCCCATCTTGATGTCGGACCACCAGTCCCACTCGCGATCAACATCGCCTCGGTAGTCGGAACGGAATACATAGTTGCCATGAAGCACCTTTCCAATCGCGCCTTCATTTAGCATCGCGCGCATCTTGATGCGGCTGTTTACAAAACGCAGCTCATGATCGATTAAGGCGAGCACGCCCGCTTCGCTGGCACGATCCGCCATTTGCCTGGCCTCGGCGGCGTTCATCGCCATTGGCTTCTCACAAAGGACTGCCTTGCCACGATCGAGCGCAGCCAAAGTTATTTCCATGTGAGTGGACGGCGGCGTAACGACGCTTACCAGGTCGATATCGTCGCGTTCAACCAGCTCTTGCCAATCGCGGGCGACATATTCGATACCGAACTCCTCAGCAACTTTTGCAGCATGCTCTTTGTGCCGGCTGGCAATAGCGACGACTTGCGCCTTTCCACGCAATTTTGAAGACCAGGTATCTGTGTGGAACGTGCGAACCCAGCGCCGACGATCCCGATGCGTATGATTGGTTTGCCCTTACTCAAATCTGGAGTCCATTCTTAATGCTGACTTGTGTTTGTCGAATGCTGATTGCGTTTTTTAGTAGAGATTACGACCGAGATGCTTTCGGATCAATCAAAGACAAAGGGATCTGTCAGTGACCCGAGACCCGGATCACTGACAAATCGCACCCAGTTAGCCTAGCAGTAAGTGGTAAAGGTTTGTGTCCAGCGCATTCGTCATAACACTGAATAGGAAAAACAAATACGCGGTGAAGCAAACACCAACCACCAAACCGCCGCCAACTTTCTCGCTCGTTTTGGACTTCATAATATTTTCCTCCCCTCTCGCTCTCACGCTTCTATGACACTTCAGGTCTGCTTGTTTCGTGCAGTGCCTTGGAGGGCGGCAGCACGTTGCGGGACCTCAGCCCTCTAATAGAAACGACGTTTGGATTGGAAAACTTTCCGCGTGGAAGGCTGTAGATGCCTGATAGTTCCTCCATCATTGACTGCACTCGACTATATGAAATTCTTTGATTCAAAATGGTGTCGAGAAGTCTTTGCGGTTCGAGCGTCCCATCGAGGGGATACCAATCAATTACGGTTGGCGAATCGCAGATGCGAGGCCCTAACGTCTTCGAAACTGAAGGCAAGAAATTCTGATTCCTTAAGTGTCTTAGTGTTGGTAGTCAGAAAACTTTCTGAGGAGGAGAAATCAATGTCAAAGAAACGAACAATCACCGGCATGCTTCTGTTAATCGCTCTGATCATTATCGGCATTGGAATCGGTATCGCCAGTGCGAATAAGCTCGCAGTTGCTGAGTTAACACTCAATGCAACGGCTAGTTTGAAACCGGCTTTCGATCTGCGAGGCTTGGAACTTAGCGGAGGCGCAGCTCTTCTTGAGAATCATTCGAAGGAAGTAGTCGCCGTTAAGGAGCGGTTATTGCACGTCGATGTCCATAACCTGTCATAGGCCCTACCTGTGGCTGGCATTCTGTTTTGCCCGAATCCTAGCATGCCCCTTTTAGGAACAAGCTGAGATTGGGTTTCGCTAATGCTACGGTTTGATCTCAGATTTCCGGCAATCGCTGAGGACTTTTTAGAACCGCGATTACCGTTCGTCTTAACCAGATCGACTTCAGCCCTTGGCGACATCGATAGCCAATAAACCTAACCTGCGGCTCGAGGCTTAGAAATGAGCGAGGCTTGAGAAAATCTGTAGGAGGATGGCAATGAAACGATCTATTGAAGGCGACAATTCGGACCCAGATGGCATTAGTCGCAGCCGGCAGAAACAGATATGGAACAATGGAAACAAAGAATATCGCTGAAGCAAATTGCCGCAGAAACCGGCGAATCGGTTGAGACGGTTTACGAACGCTGGCAAACTGCAGAAAGCGGTCACCGAAAAGATCGGAATTGAGAGTTATGGGAGTAGAAAACAAGGACGGTGAAGATCGGGAGTTACCGCTTAGTAATCTTAGTTCAAAGGCGCGTGGTCTAGCCGATCGCTGCACTGACGTACGGCAGAGTCATGCGCCTTCAACCCCCAACGTCAAGCGCCACTTTGCGGTTGCTGTCATACCGAGCATATCGACCCTGCAAAACCCTGGGACTAAACCTCCAGGGGTTTTTTTTGAGTCTGAATCTGGAGCATTGTCGGTTGCCGCAACAGCCGTAATTGGGAATGAGGCGCGTCACGAACACCCGGGCGACGAGTTTCACGACAGTGAATTGGGAGACATTTTCACTTTGTACAACGCCTGCAATGGCGTAGTGCTTGATGGTTTGCTAGACGTACGAAAGCTGGATGAGCTTAGCGATGAAGAATTGGAAGTGCTCAATGTAACGAGATTGAGAGAAATTTGGTTACACACGGTTTCAGGTTGCCGGACGTGTGCGGGGATAATCCGAAGACTGAACGCGGTCCGCTGTAGTTTGGGCGACGAAGAGGAAGAGATGCCCCGACGCGCAAACTCTCCTGGTTAAGGAGAAACCAGGGGATTTGGGCCTGCCCTGCCCATGATTGGAACCCGGCCAACGACCGCCGCTATCAATCGTCCGTTGGCCGGCAATTTCTTATCTAATCCTTGACTTAGTCGCTCAAAGCCTGATTTCAGAACCCCTCTTCCATCCCTACCGCCAGAAAAGTTACTCGCATTTGATTCGGCGCCAAAGAGAGAGCGATCCCCATGGTGTCTTCAAGCTAGATGAAGACGCACCGCCAGTTTCGCAAGCAGAGAGACTTCGAGTCGCCCATCAACTTGAATCCCCCATTTGGCGCAAAGAATTTTCGAATCTTCAAGCGTCTTGATGTCGAAGACAAAAACTTTTTCTTGGAGGGAAGCAGCAATGACGAAGAAGAACATCACCATCACTATTCTCCTGGTTATCGTTGGAATCGCGATCGGCATCGGTATCGGCATCGGCATAGCGAAGAAACCGATCATCAACGCCCACCTCAATAACCCTGAAGGGGTTACTTTGAAAGCTGTAGCAGTTGAGCAGCCGCGTCTTCTCAACGCTGTTGTGGCTACGGCAACACTTGGGGACAAGATGCAATTGTCACACGCCGACAAACTGCACAGTAAACTTGTCAACAAACTTCAGTTGAGCGCTGTGAAGCCATCTAAGCATGAGAGGTTTCTCGCTTCTCGCTTCGACAGAACCAAGGTTGTCGATCTGAACAAGGAACTGAAGCAGGTGAAGAGGTTTGATCTCAATAAACAACTGAATGTGGCCAAGCTGGCTGACCTGAACAAGAAACTCAAAGGCTTTGATCTGAATGATCAACTGCGTTTGGTCAAAACATCGCCACTTGAACTGGCGCAGCTTGAGCTTTTTTCGTGATTCCTCGGAAACTAGACGGGCCGGATCGGTATCTAAGTATCTGGGGTCACATTCAAATTTCCGTCGATAAGCTAACCGCTGGCTCGCATAGCTGGCGGTTCTTATCCCTCGCAAAGTCAAAACGGCAGTCTCCAACGGCTTTTAGGTCTAACTCTCCCAGACCCACCGTCCGAGATTTATTTAGGACAAAAAGAGGAGGGTGACTTATGGAAATCGACATTCCCGCGATTGATATCGCCGCGGAACAAGCGATTACTGAGACCATTAGGAAAGGAAAAGAATCCTTTGACAGCTTGAACCTGTTCAAAGGTCACCCCTGGATAAAGAAAACTGTTGACAGCATCTCGACTTCACTCGGTCGAGAATTCGAACTACCCCCGGAAGATATCCGTTTGTTCATCATTGATGAACTCTTCTCTGAAATTCACACAGTTACCAATCCAAATCACAGGTCGCCATGTGAATGTCTGTATGCCTGGACACATAAAGGAGCGTTCTATCACTGCATAAATGAAACGAGACACTTGAAGGTGGTGAAACGGTACGAGGAAGCCATCATGCATCAACGCAGGAGTGGCAAATTAAACTCAGTATCAATTCTGAGATCGGCATCGACGTCTCCCTTAGATCAATTGCTGGAGAAGGAAGAGGAACACGAGCGAGAGTCTCAAACACTAGAAGTACGCGCCCGCGTACGGCGAATCGTCACTTCCTATCCACACGATCACATAACAATCGCATATTTGTGGGGAAATCTGAGCATGGCGCCGAAGCGAATCGCAGCGGAGATTCAGACACCCGTTGGGACTGTTTATGGAAGGCTGGAGAGCATGCAAAAGGCGGTTATTAAGGAAATCGGAATTGAGGAGATTGCAGTTGAGGAAACCGCCGAAAACCGGAGTATGGTTAAGGAAGGTCTGCGGCAGCTTTTTGCCAGTAGCTTAGAGGGTCACTTTAGAATTGCGCTCACTCTCAAATAAGAGAGAAACCGTCGCTGGATCCTTTTTCTCGATCTTGATCGGCTTAAAATGATCAATGACAGACCCATGGCTCTCAGCAACTACCTGCTGTTTGAAGAGTTATGGCATGGTGCTGATGCTACTTTGCCCACGATCGTAGAAGTAAGACAGCGCATTTCAAAACTCCAACAGCAATAAAAAGGCGCCGTCGGCTGGATCCGGAGCCTGCTGTTTCAGTCGTCCGAATTCCAACCTTCCGTTACTCACTCTGAATACGCCACTCTCTTCTGTGCGCCAACAGTCTTGCGACTTCTAGGTCGTAGCTCGACCCACGCCAGAAATCCTGAAATCACCGGCACAAGCAGGAAAGAGATTACGGCGACAGGTTCACCGTCGAGCGCCTGCGTCACCCATTGGGAAGTAAAATCCGCCACCGTCCACGGACGCACCAACGCCAGTATGAGATTAAGTCCGAGCGGAACCAGCAGCGGCTTTGGAGATTTGAGCTTGATGGACCATCGCGAAGCAATGATGACGGTGCTCCAGGTCAGCAAACTATAGACACCTTGCGCCCAGGCGATCCACGACCCTGACGGTGAGGCGTGAGAAACGTTGAAACCTTCTTGCGCAACGAAGTCTGACAGGATACGTGATGCGGTGTAAGGCGCGAGCAGGGCGGCGCACACGGCTGCGGCTGCAAGAAGAGACAAGCCCTCCGCGAGCATCCGGAGCAAACCCTTGCCTTTGCACCAGAACCAAACTGCGATCGCGACCGCGAAGAAACCGGGCATGTAGATAGGTGAATTTCCGGCCATGCCGTGCCGCCACCTGGCTGCAAACTCATACGCAACAGCGCGCGCGTCACGGCCGGGAGAAGCAGAAATCCAGCCCAGGTCTGCGGTCCTTTCGAGCGTCGCGGCGGCAAAGAACATCCACAGAAAGAAGATGCAGGCCGCAAGCGCGATAATCGACGTGACGAAAGAGTCGCGTCTCATCTCAGCCATATCCTCTCGAAGAACGCTCGAATCGTTGGTACCGTTTCGATTCCTCCGACGAGCACTACATATGCGCACACCGTCACAATATAAGGAATTTTGAAAGTGGGTTGAATGACAACCCAAAGCAAGAGAATCACTGCGAAGGCCACGATCTTGATTACCAACAGATCGCGCCTCGAATATTTGGGAAGGGACCTACGTGATTTCCATGAACCGTGACTTAGATCTACGGAGCGCCGGCTGGCGGACAGGCCGATAGCAAACAGAAACACCAGAGCGAGCCAATCCCATGCGAACCCCCCGCCTGCGAGCCACATCCCCAGCCAGAAGCGCGGCGGGTGAGTGGCACTGTTGAAGATCACATCGAGCGCGAAGAGATTCCTGAAGCAGAGGGAATACGACAAGTTCAACACAAGGAACAGCACGTAAACGGGCATGAGATGCGATCCGAACCACCCCCAGCCCGTGACGAAACCAGCGACGATCAGGAGTGCGGCAAAAGCTCCTGCTGCCTTTCGCGAAATCTCACCCGACGCGACAGGGCGAGTTCGCTTCAACGGGTGACGGCTATCGGCCTCGGCATCGGTAATCGCATTGAGCGAGTAAAGTCCGCCGTATAACAGCACGTTTAGAGACACGTAGAGCAGGAAGGTGCGCCAGAGCAGCAGCCCTGACCAGTGGCGTGTGACGACGAGCGTGCCAAGCAGAACGCCGACAAAACTACAGTGATAATGAAACCGCAGGAGGCTAACGTAGTTTAGCCACTGGCCACGCGCGCGAACTTCAGTTTGCACATATTCATACATGCAGCGGTTGCTCCATATTGGATTCGAGCGCGTCGCCGGTGGCGAGCCTGAAACAAAAGGGATGACCGCAGCGAAGACATACGTATTCGGTCCACTCACCGCGAGTCTCGTTGAGCGTGATGAAGTGGCCAAGCATTACGCAGGTCAACGGGTGCCGGATAATGGTGAGTTGTCTTTGAACCTTGACGAACGAGTGGCCGCATCGGCAGGCGTATTCAGTCGTTTTCGATCCAGTTTCCACCACGTGAACGCGATGACCAAAAAGCCCGCAGGCGTAATTTACTTTCTTCTTGAATCCGGCATGGCTCGCGTAAGAGTCACGTGCTGACTCGAAAAGTAGCGGGTGTCCGCACCTCTCGCAGACGTACTCGTTGTGGGCCGCGCGCGTAGCCACGGGGATGTAGTGATGCCAGCCCAAAAAGCAGGACAGCGTATGAGCAACTCGTGAAACGCCGTGGCCTCGATCAAGAATTGCGGCGCCACAACGAACACAATGCGTGGCAGAGTCGTGGGCGATTCTCGTGTGGTGGACTTTGTGGCCCAGCAGCGTGCAAATAACGGAAGCGCACGCGACTGGCAACATCGGAGTCATGATGTTTGGGACTCGGAGCAATTTCCCGGCCACTGTGTTGTTCGCAGGCGTGAGGTGATGGTCCAACGCAAACTTCGTCAAACAGGGGGCGAGCGGTGGCCACGTGGTTCTAATCCAGTGGATGAACAGTGACGTTTCTTAGCCTGATGGAGCATTTTTGAGGCGGCCAGCAAGTTGGAGTAATTGCAAGTGCCAGGACAAATAATCGCTGACTTCTACCGTCCTACACCCAACGCATCCGCGACGCGATTTATGTAGTTAAACCAGCTTGCGATCAGCGTAATTTGAAGGATGGCTTTGTCGTCAAAGCCGGCGGAACGCAAACGCATGTGATCGTTTGCTGAGATGCGAGTCGCGTCCCTGGTCAACTGCACAACATATTCCAGCATTAAAGCGTCCTGCTTAGAGATCGGAGCTGACTTGTAGTCCTCTTGTAGTGCCTGAACCAACTCTTCATCAAGTGTCACTCGACGCAGAAACTCTGCGTGCGATTCGATTCAATAAACACAGCGGTTGGTTACGGACACTACTGTCGTGATCATCTCATGTTGCTGTCTGGTGAGAGGCAAGTCCGGTGACATCAACACACCGAACGTAGCGAAGGCATGATGAAGAGCCTCGGGAATCAGACTGTGTGAGGCCACGATCTCGGAGCCGTCGCCATCGGCTGTTGGGTGAACCGGCTGGGCATACTCAGCGGGATAAAGCTCTCGCTGCGCTTCCATGGCGCCGATAAGTTTATCGTCAGCCTCGGACATAGGAATGGTTTTGATCCAGGTCATAGTGAGTATCCTTGATCGCGGTGATGGCCGAAGTCTATCGCGGAATATCAGATAATAAAATGGAATTCCCAGCGCTAAGGGCAATGGAACCTAAAAGCGTCTGCTTCGAATTGTTGGCCGCAAGCAATCTTAATTAACACCGCAGCTGCAACAGAAAAACGTCGGTCCTTGCTTCGTCTTTTCAAATCTTTTCATTGACAGATTTCGCGGCCGGGCATTATCTTCTCCCGCACATCAATACCGAACTCCACATCGGCTCCACGCCAAATCGTTAGCCGCCTCGTAGGAAGTTCGGACTGATTTGACCACAAAGAAATCTATTCGGCGCACTCCCGCTTCTGCGCGCCTATCCCTGACTTGTCAACAGAACAAAGGAGATCCAAATGAAACTCGTTAAGTCCCCTCGTCTCATCATGCGGCGTTCCCCTAAGCGTCGCCATTTTCGTTGGTTGCCATTTTTCCTGGCCTTGACCACTGCGATGCTGGTTGGTGTGGTTGCGGCATCGGCTTGCACCTTTATCCTGAAATTCGGGGCCCTGGGTAATGGCAATGGACAATTCATAACACCGCGAGGAATTGCGGTAGACCCATTTGGCAACGTCTACGTTGCAGACGGTTCAGGCGACACCGCGGGTCAAATTCAAAAATTTGACGCGAACGGCAACTTCATTGCCAGGCTCGGACAGAACAACGGCACTGCTCAAGGTTTTCTCAACGCTTACAGAATCACCACTGATTCAAGCGGAAATGTTTATGCAACGGACGGCGCCGTTGAATCAGGCACTAATGTGGTGAAAAAGTTTAACTCGGCTGGAGTGTTTCAGTTTGCGTTTGGCGCCACCGTTGCCAACGGCGGACAGTTCCAGCAGGCAGCGGGAATAGCTGTCGACTCATCAGGGAATATCTACGTCGCTGACCCGGGTGCCGGTGTTGTGAGGAAGTTTTCGTCCACGGGTACATCCATCGGCACGATTGGATCAAGTGGAAGCGGCGACGGCCAGTTCACCATCCCCGTAGGTATAGCGATCGATTCAGCTGACAACCTCTACGTAGCTGATAGCGGAAACAATCGTATTCAAAAATTCAATAACGCCGGCACGTTCGTTACTAAGTGGGGAACAAGCGGGACCGGCAACGGCGAGTTCACCGGACCAAACGGCGTCTCAGTTGATAGTGCCGGGACCGTTTATGTGGCTGACACCGGCAATAATCGCGTGCAACTCTTTTCCAACACCGGAACATTCATCGAAGTGTGCGGGAGCGCCGGCAGCGGCGATGGTCAGTTTGCAGCCGCAGAGGATGTTGCATCCAACGCGGCCGGCACTTTCTTCTATGTCGTAGACAGGGATAACACTCGCATTCAGAAATTCAGCACGACGGCCACGTCCCCAACGGCTAACGCAGGCGCTGATCAAACCGTCGAGTGTGCAGGCGCAACAACAGCCGTAAATCTTGATGGCTCGGCGTCCACACCAGGCAGCGGAACGATTGATTCCTACTCCTGGGCTGAAGGAGCCACGCCGCTTGGCACAGGTGCGATGCTGACCGTTAATTTGCCGGTAGGTACGCACACCATCACACTCACTGTCACAGATACGGGTGGCGGATCTGATACTGACGATGTTGTGATAACGGTCCAGGACACGTTAGCGCCGGATATCACATGTCCAGCTGATGTGGCAGTCAATTTACCTATGAATTCGACTGCTACGTCGATGGTGGTCAACTACCCCGCCGTAACTGCGACGGATAGTTGTTCATCAAGTGTCACTGTGAACAGCACGCCCGCCTCAGGCTCAGTGTTCCCAGTCGGCACCACTATCGTCAACGCAACCGCTGATGATGGCGCTGGACATATATCCAACTGCAGCTTCACTGTCACCGTGCAATACAACTTTGCTGGTTTCTTCCAACCAGTTGATAACCTTCCGACACTGAACATAGTTCAGGCAGGAAGGGCCATTCCCATCAAGTTCAGCTTGAGTGGTGATAAGGGACTTGGAATCTTCGCCCCTGGTTCGCCTTCGTCAGGACCAATCGCGTGCAACTCGAGCGATCCTGCGACGGATTTGGAGGAGACGGTTACTGCCGGCGGTAGCAGTCTTAGTTACAATCCAGTAACTGACCAGTACATCTACATCTGGAAAACCGACGCAAGTTGGGCTGGCACGTGCCGGCAGCTGGTGGTGCAGTTAAACGACGGTAGCATTCACCTCGCAAACTTCAAGTTTAAGTAACTTTGAGTTCGCCGGTTAGGTAATGAAGGCGGTTGTGGAGGCCTCGCGGTAAGTAGCGAGGCCTTCGCTTTTAGGCGAAGCAGTCGACGGATTAACGAAATTGTCAGGGTGGAGTGAATCTCGCTCGTTGGCTGCAAGTGAGTTGAAGTGCTCAATAACGAAGCCTGCCAGCTTCGGGCTCTAGGAGCAACAAGTCCTCGGGGTTGGGTAGTATTGAGTCGATGTATTTAGGCATTACGGATGAATGGGAGCTTGAACCCTCGCACGTCTACATCTGCCGGCATTCTACTCACGCTTCGAGCAATACCTCTGGATGTTTTTTTGCAATAGAGAGCAACTTGAGTGCAGCGTCGCCCGGTTCTCTCGAACCTTGCTCCCAAGCTTGGACCGTTTTGGGGCTTATGTTAAGCATCATCGCGAATACCGCTTGTGAGCAGTTGAGTCTTTCACGTATTCGAGCAATGTCTTTAGGTGACATCGCCTTAGGCGGTCGCGGAGCTTGGATGCGAGTCACTTTCAGGTCGCGCCGCTCGCCGCGCTCAAAAGCAAGAGCACCTTCCATTGCTTCCTTGAGATCCGCGAATGCTTCGTCACTCATATAGTTCGTTTTGTTCGTCTGAGCCTTGCGCGTTCTTTTTGCTTTCATGACTATTAACGTTCCTTCCTGATCTCCTGGCTTAGCACTCCAATGATTTGCTTCTGCTGCGGCGACAAGTCTGCTTGCTCTCCTTTGCTGAACAAGTAGATCAAGTGAATTCTGCCGGCGTGTTCAAGGTAAAGGTAAAGATATCGATAACTGCCGCTCTTTCCGCGCCCGGACGCAGGCTCAGCGACTCTAGCTTTGCGAACTCCGTGCGTTCCTTTCACCACCGTGCCCCGCCGCGGATTCTGAACTAAGTCAGACTGCATTCTCGTTAGAAGATCGCCACTGACTTCGCGGATCTGTTTGGAAAAGATCTTCGATTCAATAAACTCAAACCAAACGCGATCGTCCGGCGCCTCCATTCAGCCACTATACGACTCAGTAGGATAGCAAGTCAAATCGATCTACTCAGCCACATTTCCTTACGGATGATGAGTGTTTAGACTCATCAGACGCCGGCGAATTTGTGTCAGGCCGTTAATACGCTTGGACCTCAGAAAGTCGGCTAAGGTGGTGAGATTCAAACGGAGGAGCGTGTCAGGATCGTCAAACCCATCCGCTACCGCGGACGGTACTGACCTCATGACCACGCCAGGTAGTGAGGTCGTGAGCGATACCAAAGCGGCGTCAAGCCGCCGCACTCCAAAGATCGCGCCATCTTCGCGCCATGGTGGGATTGAAGAGCATGTGAACAATAACCACGAAGATGTAAATGTAAGAACCCTCGCCAGTTGATTGGTGCCCCCGCAGGGATTCGAACCCCGAACCAACAGATTATGAGTCTGCTGCTCTAACCGTTGAGCTACAGGGGCACAAGCATTTCGGCCGCTGAATTTTGAGCAAGTGAGTTTAGCATGCGGTGTGACGAGTGAATCAAATTCAGCACGCGGACGTTTTGCTCGCCAGGCCGAGGCACAGCATCCCAATAAACAGAGCGCTGGCCGGAAAGGGAGAGCCTTCCCTTCGACGTGCGGCCGAGCCTTCCCTTCGACGTGCGGCCGAGCCTTCCCTTCGACGTGCGGCCGAGCCTTTCCGCACAACGTGCGGCAGAGCCGCCGCGTGTTAATATTTTTCCCGTTGCTGTCTCTCATCTATGGCCACTTCAAGCGCCAGTGATTTACATATTGTCCCTCTTGGAGCGGGCGATCTGATTGATCGCGCCGTTCGTCTTTACCGCCGTCACCTCTTCGTTTTAATCCGGATTGCAGCGCCGCCCGTCATCGTCAGCGCCGTGGGCTGGGTCTTATGGACCATAGCCACGCGCGAATTGTTTGCGGTGAATGAAACTTCCGAAGTCGTGCTGTACATTCTCTTGATGTTGGTGGCGGCAATAGTAATTGTCGCGGGGCACCTCTTCGGACTCCTGGTGATGGGCGGCGCCTCAAGAAATCTCGTGACGCATTTGTTATGGAACGAACCGGTACTGGTGCGTACAACCTATGCAGCCGTGCGGGCACGATTTTGGCCATTGCTAGGTGCGTGTTTCATCATCATGCTTTGGCTCATCGTCGCCTCAAGTGTCGCCGGGTTCGGCATGTATATCGGTTTCATTATTATTGCCCTGGGGACAATCGTATTCGCGCAAGTGGCCCCAGTTTGGTTCACCGTGATTATTGTCATAATCGGTGTCTTGATTGGGCTGGCCATCTCTTTTTGGGTTTTCTTTTTCATGGTAGGCCGCATCGCTTACGTGCCCCAGGTAATGCTCGTTGAAGGAAAGGGCGTGTTTGATTCGATTAGCCGCAGCTTTACCCTCGCGAAGGGAAATGTTCGCCGGCTAATGGCGATGACTGTTTTCATACTATTTGCGACTTACTCGGCGTTGATGATTCTGGTCTTTCCACTCGGTTTGTATGGTTACGTAAACGGAATCGATCCTTCACCGTGGAGCGCAACGCAATGGCCCGTGTGGTATGCGATTGCGTACAGCGTGCTCGAACCGTTGAGCTCGATTCTTCTGGCGCCGGTTTGGATGCTGGGAATGTCGCTGCTTTACGTCGACGAGCGCGTGCGCCACGAAGGTTATGACATTGAATTGATGGCGTCGCAGAAATTGGATCCGATGCCAAACATCAACGTGAGGTCGCCCTTCGCACCAGCCATCTTTGTCGAGCCGGTACGAACACCTGGAAGACCTCCGTCGCCCGGCGACATTTTGGGACTCTCTCGCTAGCTGATTCTTCGCATGTTCAAGACGCGCGCAACTTCGAGATCCGCACGGTGGTCCATACGGCCGCTGGCTGGAGTAGCCCTACTGCTGTTTGCGGCCTCTTCCGCAAGCGCAATTTCGGTCAGGGAGTACTCGGCGAAGGTGGCGCAAGCCGTGACCGCGCTCGATGGTCTTGCGCAGTTGGACGAGAGCGAAACCTCGTCTGAGTATTCCAAACGGAGCGCAGAGACTCTGAAAGCCACACGCTTTCTGTTGCCGGTAAAGGAAACGGTTGAATGGAATGGATCGTCCGTTACTGTGGACCATGCCTGGCTCCATACTGAGCTGGATAAATACGCTTCTGCGAAACCGGAAGACCAGCGTGCGGTGTTACGAAGTATTACTGAAAGACTGCAGGCGGTTACTGAACGTCTGCGCGAGGCCGATACAACAGGAAAAGCTGGACCAGACACGAAGGCTGAGCGAGGCCGCAAGCTCGCCGAAATCCTGAAACGTTCCGAATATGCAGCGCGGCCCAAAGGACAGAACGCAATCCAACGTCTGGTGGAAAGGTTCGTCAAGTGGCTTCAGCAGTTTTTGCCTCGACCAAAACCGCTAGCACCAGGTAACGCCGGAATCCTGACGCAGATCGCACAGGTACTGGTCGTTTTGGTGGCGCTGGGAGTGCTGGTTTACGTGCTGAGAATGTTTTTGCCGCGCCTTTGGAGAAATCAGAGAGCACAAAAAAAGGAAAAGAAAGCGGCGCGAATCGTACTTGGCGAGAAACTCGAGCCCGACCAGACGGCGCGCGACATTCTTGCCGAAGCTGAGGCGCTCGCGCGGCGTGGTGATATTCGCGCCGCAATCCGCAAGGCTTACATCGCGTTGTTGGTTGAACTCGGCGAACGCAAGGTGATTAGCCTGGCCCAACACAAAACCAATCGCGACTACCTGCGAGCAGTGGGACACGTCCAGCCGCTATACACAGACGTAAAACAGTTGACTGAAACCTTTGAACGCCACTGGTACGGGCTGACGCAGGCAAGCGAAAGCGACTGGCGTACTTTCCGCGCCACTTACGAGCAAGCATTGAAAGCCTGATATGCGACAACGGGTTGGCTTAATTCTTATGGTGGTAGTTGCCGTCGGCGTGCTGGTGGCAATTAACTCGATCGCGTATGTGACGGAGGACGCGCGCCGCGATACCGAACTGGCACCTAACCGATCAACTTACCACGCCGGCCCAACCGGCACACGCGCGCTTTACGATTTGCTGAGCGAATCAAATTACAAAGTGATGCGCTGGCGCGAATCTCCCGAGCGTTTGCTAAGCGATGCCGGCGAACGAGTGAAAACGTTTGTGGTTATCGGCGACACACGCGTTCCGTTTCAAGCGAGCGAAGCCGAAATTTTATTGCTTTGGGTGAAACAGGGCGGGCGTTTAGTGATCGTCGATCGGCGGCCCGAGTTTGATCTATTGCCGCCGGCCGGGGAATCGCTGGTCACGACGGAGTATTTGGAGTTTCCCGGATTTGATGCGGACCCTGCCGATGCGCAGCAGATGACAGAAAAAGTTACGCCGGCCGCGCCCGTTCTTCCTACGTCGTTGACGCGTGACGTTGACGCTGTCATGCCTTCAAAGTATTTCGCTGCGATTAAAGTCTCGGACAAGACTGCTTCAGATAACGACGACGAGGAGGAGCCGTCTCCAACTCCAACTCCCGAACAGAGCCCAGGGACAACGCCCGTTTCACCCGCACCAGTTGTTCATGTGATGACGAAGAGTTCCGCGTTGCTCCTCGATTACGCCCACGGCGAGGGGCGAATAGTTTTGTTGAGCGATCCTTTCATATTTGCCAATGGCGGCATTGCCTTGCGAGACAATCTGCAGCTTGCCATCAATATGCTTTCGCCGGCGGATGGCGTCATTGCGTTTGACGAGTTTCACCAGGGGCGAGGGATTACGCGGAACGCCCTCGTCAACTATTTTTCGGGAACGCCGGTGTTGCCTATTTTCGGCCAACTCGTGCTGTTGATTCTGGTGGTGATTTGGACACGCGGGCTTCGGTTTGCGCGGCCAGTGCCATTGCCGTTTGTGGACCGCCGTTCCAGCCTTGAGTTCGTGGCTTCGATGGCCGAGTTGCAACACCGCGCCAAGGCGTTTGACCTCGCAATCGAAAATGTTTACTCGCGCACAAGACGAGTTCTGGCGCGTTATGCAGGATTGGATTACAACAGTACCCGCGCGGAGATTGCCGCGCGTGTTGCCTCGCGTTCGACGATTGATGCGCACCAGCTCGAAACGTTAATGCGGCAATCGGAGGACGCGATTAATGGAGCGGAGATTAGTGAGAAACAATCGGTCCACCTCGTGAGGCGGCTGCGAGAAATGGAACGCGCCCTGGGACTGCGCATGCGTTCACGGGATGTAAAACAGACTGCGCAGAATATCTAGATCGGGTCCAAAGACGGAAGACGGAAGATAGAAGTCAGGAGTCAGGAGTCAGGAGTCAGGAGTCAGAAGTCAGGAGTCAGAAGTCAGGAGTCAGGAGTCAGTTAAAGTTAGAAGACCAACGACCCAACTAAAAACGAAAACCTAAGACCAAGACCAAGACCAAAAACCTAAAGCTAAAACCCAAAACCCAAAACAATGATTGAATACGTCTCCTCTACTGTCGAACACATCCGCCGCGAGTTGGCCAAGGTTATCGTCGGTCAGGACGAGCCCATCGAACAGATCCTGGTCGCACTGCTCGCCGAAGGCCATGCTTTGATTGAAGGTGTCCCCGGCACGGCCAAAACGCTGACTGTGAAAACGCTTTCTCGAATTACAAATGCAAACTTCGGCCGCATCCAGTTTACGCCCGACCTGATGCCGTCAGACATTACTGGAACGAACGTCTTTAACGTGGCCACGTCGGCATTCAACCTGCGGCCTGGTCCGGTTTTTACCGACATTCTGCTCGCGGATGAAATCAATCGCACGCCACCAAAAACTCAGGCAGCGTTACTCGAAGCGATGGAAGAGCGCCAGGTGACAATTGATGGCGAGGCCCATGCGCTGTCGCCGATGTTCACCGTGCTCGCGACGGAAAACCCGATCGAGTACGAAGGCACCTATCCGTTGCCGGAAGCACAACTCGATCGGTTCATGTTGAAAATATTGCTCGGTTATCCAAGCGAGGAACATGAACGACAGGTGGTTGCTAATTGGGATGGCGGCTTCAATTCGCGCCGGCTCGATCAGGTAGACATTGAGCCGCTGCCTGAACCTGAAGCGATCTCAAAATGCCGACTCGAGGTAAGCAGCGCCCGTATGGAGCCCGGGGTCCAGCATTACGCGGTCGATTTGGTTCGGCGAACGCGCACGCATCCGTTTATTCATTACGGCGCAAGTCCGCGCGCTTCGGTGGCGCTGCTGTTATGTTCAAAAGCGCTTGCAGCGATACGCGGCCGCGAGTTCACCACACCCGATGATGTGCGTGATGTGGCGCGACCAGTGCTGCGTCACCGGCTCACCTTGCGGGCCGAGGCGGAATTGGATGGTGCGACTCCCGATGCGGTCATAAACGACATTCTCAAGACCGCTGAAGTCCCGCGCTAGTACGTCATGGCGAGCGCGCCTACGGTCCCGCGGTTGCGACGGGCCTCAAAAGACTCCTCACGCTGAGCCTATCAGGCGCGCTTCTCGTGCCGCCAATTAAGATTCACTTATTTGAATAATCATCCAAAATTCGAAAGATAAAATTTACATAAACCCTGTGTTTTACAGGCTTTCGAAGCAAAAACGGGAGGTTCTGGAACGTGCCCTGTGACGGCATGGTTATTGCCATTTTGGTAGCGCATTCTATTGCCTTGCTAAGTCCAATAAGACACTTCAAGCGGTTTCCCCATGAGGACTTAACTTTTTCTGCGAACTGTGCTGGCGCGATTTGTGTGACACCGCTGTTTGCAAAACCCCTAATTTCCGAGGAGTCAAAGATATGAAGAAATTTGTGCTTAGGTTCATCTTTACCTCGCTAACGCTCTGCCTTTTTGCGGTAGGGGCGTTAGCTCAAAGCACGTCAGGCGTTACGGGAATCGTGTCGGACCCCACCGGGGCCGTGGTAAACGGTGCAGATGTGAAACTCACCGACACGAAGACCGGTACCGAATTGACAACCAAGACCAACGATCAGGGTGTTTACCAATTTGTGAAAGTAGCACCCGGAACGGGCTATTCCATTACCTTTACTGCACCAGGGTTTGAAACCCTCGTGCTTCAGAACGTAGCGCTGGGCGTCGGCATCACCGAAACCCACAACGTTCAAATGACATTGGGCCAAGTCAGCAACACGGTGACCGTCACCGCTGATGCAGGAGCCACCTTAAATACAACCGACGCCACGATCGGAAACGTGATCGAGGAACGACGGTTGAAGGAGCTTCCGATTCAGCTTCGTAACTCACCGGCTTCCTTGCTTGGTCTCCAACCGGGCGTGGTTGGCAACAACGTGGGCCTCGGCGCAGGCGCGGGTAACCGCACCGGTTCCGTTACCGGTTCCCGTGCTGACCAGGGCAACATCACGATCGACGGAATTGACGCCAACGACCAGGCCACCGGACAAGCATTCGCTACCGTTGGTAATGCTCCGATTGACGCGATTCAGGAATTCCGTGCTGTTACCACCAACCCGAGTGCGGCTGAAGGGCGCAGCAGCGGTGGCCAAATTGAATTGGTTACCAAGAGCGGTACGAATGAGTTTCACGGTTCACTCCGCGAGTTCAATCGCACGGCTTACACGGCTGCCAACACCTTCTTCAACAACCGCGCCGGCGTTCGCCGGCCGCAGTTAACCCGCAACCAGTTTGGCGGCAGCATCGGCGGCCCGATTCTCAAAGACAAACTGTTTTTCTTCTTCGATTACGAAGGACGTCGTGATGCCCAGGGCGTTGCCTATCTCCGCACCGTCCCGCTTGCACACTTCCGTGCCGGCCAGGTCGGGTACTTGAATACCACTGCGGGATGTCCGACCAATGCTCGGCTCAACACGAACCCTGCATGTATCTCGTTTACTACTCCGGCACAGGACGCCGCTCGTGACCCGCTCGGTGTTGGAAACAACGCAGCGTTGTTGAACTTCATCAACAGCCGCTATCCGTTACCGAACGACCTGACTGCCGGCAACGGCATCAACACCGGTGGCTTCCGCTTCAACGCGCCGTCACAGCGGAAAGACAACACTTACACCAACCGCATTGACTTCAACGCAACCGACAAGCAGAAGTTTTTCGGCCGTTGGAACATTGCCCGACGCATCCAGACGGACACGGTCAATTCAGTTGCTCAACAGTTCCCGGGAGATCCGGAAACAGCGCAAATCATTGTTAGGGATTATGCGTGGGTCGTGGGCCATACCTGGGTTGCCAACCCCAACGTAGTTAATAACGCTACGGTTGGCGTCAGCCGCTCGGGCTTACTATTCCCGAATAACTTCGATCCTGACTTTCCAAATGAGTTTACGTTTGGAATGGGTCTCACCGCTCCGTTTGCTGGCGGCAGTGAGCAGGACCGTTTCGTGACGGTGCCTACAATCCGCGACGATTTGACGTGGGTTAAAGGCTCACACAGTTTGGCCATCGGTGGTCAGTGGAAGCCGATCGATTCGAAGTCAGGTTTAATTAACGACTTCAACTTCATCGGCGTCGGGCTCGGTGGTGGTCTTACAGCGCTGACTGCGGCGCAACGACCTGGCGACATTCGCAACCTCGCCGCGGCACGGTCCAACTACGATGCGGCGTATGCCTTTATCCTGGGCCGACTCTCCACTCTGACGACCAACTTTAACTATGACACGTCCGGTACTGCCTTCCCGCCGGGAACCGGCAAGCACCGCGACTTCAAGTACAACGAATACGAGTTGTACCTGCAAGACAACTGGAAGGCGCGTAATGACCTGACAATTACTGCCGGCATGCGGTGGCACTATTATGAGCCACCATACGAAGCCGACGGTTTCCAGGCCTGCAACGACATCGACTTCCGGAACTTGTTTGATATTAGACAGCGCAACAATGCGCTCGGCGTTAGGGGTACGGCGGCAGAACCACTTCTTCGCTACGACCTGTGTGGCAAAGGAAACGGTCTGCGTGGTTACTACGAGCCCGACCTGAACAACTTCGCTCCCAGATTAGCGTTCGCATGGAATCCTTCCTTCAAGGGTGGCATCATGGGTTCGCTTTTTGGAGATCGCAAGACGGTAATTCGCGGTGGCGGCTCGGTCGTTTACGATCGTGTTGGCGGCGGTATCACCTTCATTCAGGATCAGGTGTCGTACCTGTTCGACAATTCTGTCGACCTGAGTTTTCGGCAGCTTGGCCGCAGCTCCACGTTTCACGGGCACAACGACTCTGCCGGTGACAACCACACCGCCAGTGATCACTCGTCCGTTCACGCCGGGTCTTGATCCCGTCATTCCCGTTTGGTCCTGTTGGTCTGGCTGTAGGTTCATTCAACTACGCAGTGGATCAAAAGTTCCGGACGCCGTATGCAATGCAGTACAGCTTCGGCTTCCAAAGGGAAATGCCAGGCAACATCCTGTTTGAAGCGTCTTACGTAGGACGCCAGGCTCGCAAGCTGTTCACGCAAGCCGACGCTGCGCAGGTTCTCGATTTCAGAGATCCAGCTTCAGGACAGGGCATGTTGGCAGCTTTCAATGCGATCCAGGCAGGTGGCGGAAGTCAGCCATGGTTTGAAAACCAGGTTAACGCCGCAACCCTCGCCAACTATGGTGCGCCTTGCACGGCCTTCGGGTATGCAAACTGCACCGACCTGGTACTGGATTTCGTTGGGTTCGAGACCAGCATCGGTGAAACATCCGGCGCGGTATTCAGCCTCTACGGAAGCGGTTTGTTGTTGCCAAACGTAGGCATGAGCTCACAGTTTGGTACCAACATCTACATTTCAAACCAGGGCTCTTCGAGTTACAACGGCCTGCTGCTTAGTGCACGCAAGCGTTTCTCGCAGGGTTTCCAGTTTGACTTCAACTACACTCTGTCAAACTCGATCGACAACCAGTCAAGCGTCGTGAACACCGTCGCTGGCGGCTTGGTTTGCGACTTGACCAATCTTCGAGTTTGTCGTGGACCTTCAGACTTCGACATTCGCCATCTCATCAACGTCAACGGTATTTGGGAACTTCCCATCGGCCGTGGACGCCTGATTGGTGGCGGCATGCCGGGTTGGGCCAACGCCATCATAGGCGGCTGGGAGCTGAGCGGTATTTTCACAGCTCGCAGTGGTTTAGCGTGGCACCCGACGACGGGCGCTTTCCCGAGAGGGTTTAGCTTCAACAGCCCGGCCGTCGTGGTTGGCAGTGGTGCGGATCTGGATCAGGCCATCAACAATGCGTCTAACAACACGATTCAGTTCTTCGCCAACCAGGCCAACGCTCTTGCCGCTTTAGATTTCCCGCGGCACGGCGAGATCGGCAACCGCAATTCACTGCGTGGCCCGAGCTTCTGGAACGCTGACATTGCGATCCTGAAGAACTTCGGCCTGCCGTGGTCTGAAAACCATCGCCTGCAAATTCGTGCAGAGATGTACAACGCTTTCAATCACCACGTGTTCGATCTGCCTCCCGCAGCTAATCGCAACATCCAGTCGACCGCCTTTGGCCAAGTCACTGGATCCGCGAGCACCCCGCGTGAGTTCCAGTTCGGCATTCGGTATGACTTCTAATTTTGGCTAAACATTGAACCGAAAGGTCTGAGGCTCCCGGCGAAATCCGGGAGCCCTTTTTTTCTTCGCTGAAAAAGTTTTGCCACGGAGAAATAGACGTGGCATGCTAATTAAACTCAATCCCCAGGCTAGGAGTAGTTCTTAACGACGGATCGTGCTCGCGATTGTTGGAGGAAGAGTCATGATATCGAAACGTCAAAGTGTCTTCTGTCTCATTAGTTTTCCGCGTTTGTCGTTTGGCAGATTCCTACTGTTTTCTGTTCTGATTTGTGCCTCGATCGTTGCCGCCGCTGACGCCGCGCGAGCGCAGGGTAATTATGCGATTTGGGGTGAAGTGAAAATTAGTGGCGACCCTGCGAACGTTCCTTCGGGCATAACCGTCATCCTTTACAAGGGAGGTGGCGCAGAATACGGCAGGCAGAATGTTTCGAATCGCTCACGTTATCGATTCACAAATCTTGGATTCGGTGAATACGACGTAGTAGTCGAGGCCAACGAAAACGAAGTGGCGCGTGCGCGCATTAACATCCTCGACAATGCTCTCAGCCCGTTTTACGGTTTCAGGCAGGATTTCGAATTTGAATTGAAGGCCAGGGCCGCCGGGCCGCCGGGAACTATTTCGGCCGCAGACATGTACTCACGCTCAGCCGCGAATCAGGCCCTGTTTCGCAAAGCTGAGGAGGCTGCCGGAAAAAAGAAGTATGACGAGGCCGCCAGGTTTCTGCAGTCGATTTTGGACAGCGACAAGGCCGACTTTCAGGTGTGGACGTTGCTCGGAACCGTTTACCTGGTCCAGGAAAAACTCGATGACGCAGAGAAGGCTTACGTTGCAGCACTCGCCGTAAAGCCGACCTTTGCCAAAGCCCTCGTCCATCTCGGCAAAGTACGCTCGACCCAGAAACGTTTTGAAGAAGCGATCGATCCGCTTACGCGCGCGCTCGAAGGTCAACCTGAATCAGGGGAACTTAATCTCCTGCTGGGTGAAGCCTATCTCCAAACTAAAAAAGGTTCGAAAGCAGTTCCTTACCTCAACGAAGCGGCGCGTCTGGGCCGTCCCGAGGCCCATCTCCGCCTTGCCTGGCTTTACAATGCCGCCGGTCTCAAGGAAAAAGCTGTAACCGAGTATGAAGAGTTTCTGAAGAAGAAGCCCGACTATGCAGATCGTAAAAAACTCGAAGACTATATTGTTGCCAACAAGAAAAGCTGAGACCTTGAAGCCGCGCTGCGGAGTCCCCCAATAAAGGTTACCGACGAAACGCAATTAAGGCCTACGGCAGTTTGCTTCCTGGGCTGGCGATGAATAAAATTCGCGGTCTTCCAACAGTCTAACCAGTTCGAGACTCACTAATAACAAGGGACGTAAGGATAAGATGAAAAAGTATTATGTTTCGTTTCGCGTACCTGCTTGTGCGCTGTTGTTGTTTTCCGTCCTCTTTATCGCGCAGCTAACCGGTCATAGCCAAAAGCCTCCGACTAAAGCCGAGCGCGATCAAGCGCGTACGATGCTGTCTGATATCAAGAGCGACCTGCAAAAATATTATTACGACCCGAACCTGCACGGCATGAACATTGAAGAGCGCTTCAAACAAGCCGAGCAAAAAATCGACGCAGCAGTCTCGCTGGCGCAGCTTTTCGGCATAGTTGGTCAAGTGCTTTTGGACCTCAATGATTCTCACACTTTCTTTTTACCGCCCGGTCGTACTTACACGACAGACTACGGCTGGAGCTTGAAAGCAATCGGCGATCGTGTTTTCGCGACGGCAATCAAACCGGGAAGCGATGCCGAAGCGAAGGGGCTGAAGGAAGGCGACGAAGTTCACTCGATCGATGGTCTGGCATTGACGCGAGACAATCTGTGGAAGATTCGTTATCTCTATCAGGCGATTCGCCCGCGGCCGGGCATGCGTGTGGCGATTACGAAACCCGATGGCAAACAAGAGCAACTTGACCTCGCCGCGAAAGTTCGTGAAGGGAAGAAAGAGATCAACCTAACTGGCTCCGGACAGGGGTACGATATGGGCGATTTGATTCGCGAAGCTGAACGAGCGGCGCGCCTCAATAGACATCGTTACTATGAAGTGGAAGATGTGTTCATTTGGAAAATGCCTGAGTTTGACCTGGAACGTATCAAGGTCGACGACATGATGAACAAGGTCAAGAAGCGGAAGGCTCTCGTGTTGGATTTACGAGGAAACCCGGGCGGCTATGAGGAAACGATGTTACGGTTTATCGGCAACTTGTTTGATCGAGACATTCAACTCGGTGAGCTTAAGCGTCGTAAAGAAACAAAGCCGATGATTGCCAAGTCGCGCGGCACCGATGCTTTTGCGGGCAAGGTTGTGATCTTAATCGATAGCGATTCCGGTTCAGCCGCCGAATTACTATCGCGTGTGGTCCAGCTTGAGAAGCGGGGCGTGATCCTCGGCGACCGATCGTCGGGCGCAGTAATGAGGTCGCGAGTTTACTCTCATACTCTTGGCGTCGACATCTTCATTCCTTACGCGGTCAGCGTCACCGACGCGGACATTGTCATGACTGACGGACAAAGCCTGGAACATACTGGCGTAATGCCGGATGAGGTAATACTTCCCACGGCTGCTGATATGGCGGCCGGCCGTGATATAGCTTTAGCGCGCGCTCTGTCAATCGCCGGACTAAACATCTCACCGGAGAAAGCAGGAACATTGTTTCCCATCGAGTGGAAATGATCACTGATGCGCTTCGTTTTCACTAGACTGTTCTATGCCCTGATTGCTGTCAGCCTGATCCCGTTGTCGTTGTCCTGGGGCCGTCCGTGGTTACGTTGGACCGTGCTCGGATACGACATGCTGCTGTTGACGCTCGCCTGGATTGACGCTCGCCGTAGTTATCTTCCACCGACAATTAAGATCAATAGAGACTTTAGCGGGCGTTTCGCTGTTGGCGCGGAAACTGACGTCAGTTTGAACGTGCGAAACGAAGGGACGAAGCCTGTCTCTTTGACTCTTAAAGACGAGTATCCGCCGCAAATGAGAATCGCTGGACTTCGAGAAGCTGCGCTGAGAGTCGAGGCGCAGAGTTCGGCCTCATTGATCTACGCATTGACCCCGCCTCGGCGGGGGCGCTTTGAATTTGGTTACGTGGTCGTGCGTTTTCTATCTCGCTGGAAACTCGTGTGGCGCCAAACGCGCGCCTCCGAACCCATGGCGGTGAAGGTTTATCCCAACATGCGACGCGCGCGCGAAGCAGAGTTGAAAGCCCTCGGGGCGCGTTCTTTGGTCGCTTCACACCGCAAAACTTCGTGGCGCGGCGAGGGTCGCGAGTTTGAGTCGCTCAGGGACTATGTGCGCGGCGATGAATTGAGACACATTTCGTGGACGGCTACGGCGCGTCGCGGAAAACTAACCACGCGCCAGTATCAGATCGAACGCGACCAGACCATTTTGATTGCTATCGACGGCGGTCGTTTGATGACGGCCCGCATTGAGCAGGAGACGAAACTCGATTCCGCGGTCCATGCAGCTCTGGCGCTCATGTCCGCAGCAGCACGCGCCGGCGACAATGCCGGACTGCTGGTCTTTGGCCGCAAGATCAAGAGTTTCCTCGGACCCAATCGCGGACGTGATCATATGGATGCTGCACTGGAGGCCTTGTATTCAGTTGAACCGGAAATGATCGAGCCGTCGTATTCGCGCGCCTTCGAGTTTATTGCGGCGAACAGCAAACGACGATCCTTGGTCGTGCTGTTAACTGATCTGGTGGATGAGGAAGGCTCGAAAGAACTGTTGACGTCGCTGCGCTTGCTTCGGCCGCGTCATCTTCCATTAGTTGTGACGATTGCCGATCGTGATCTGAAAGCAGTGGTCAGCACCATTCCTGAGACGACCCGGGATTTGTTTACCCAATCGGTCGCTGAGGAGATCATGCATTTGCGAGAAGCAGCACTGCGATTGGTTGAATCCCAGGGCGGCCTCGCGCTGGATGTAACCGCGGCAGCTTTAGCGCCAGCGTTGTTGGAGAAATACCTTCAGGTTAAAGAACGCGGGTTGTTGTGAGATTCTTTCCGCCTTCAGGCGGATGGCCCGAAGGGCGATTAGGCCAGCCGTTTACGGCTGGTGTTGCCGCGGGTTTTTACACGCAGGCCGTTTCAACGGCCTTACAACTGAAAGGCCGCTAAAGCGGCCTATTGATTGGTAGTCGGCTTTGTCCGACCAGCCGTAAAACGGCTGGCCTAATCGCCCCACGGGGCTGCCCGTGAACGCGGCATCGAATTACTTAACTCACGTTAGTGATGTTGTTACCCAGCGTTAACCTTTCCTTCCCCCTTCCCCCTTTCCCTTTTTCGCTTTACCCCTTCCCCTTTTCTTCAGTTCCCGCCAGCAACAAATACGAATACAACGCTATACCCGTAATCGCTGCCACGCTGAATTTAACTGCGGCCGGAATCGGCGCTGGTGAGATGAACCCTTCAATTATTCCTGCGACAACCAGCAACAGAGCCACCCCGATCATCAGTCGCACCGCATCCTTGCCCCGGCTCTTAAACGCTTCAGCGCGTGATAAGTCGCCCGGCATCAGCAGTCCCGTGCCAATCAATAACCCCGCACCGCCGGCCATGAAGATGCACGACAACTCAACCACTCCGTGTCCGGCCATAAAGGTTACCAACTCGTTCCCGAACCCAGCTCGATAGGTCAATGCCACTACCGACGCGATGACTGCACCATTGAAGGCCAGGTAGAACAACGTGCCGAGACCAAACATCGCGCCGAAAGCAAACGTGTAGATAGTGACCTGGATGTTATGCGTGAAGATCGAACTGGCCCCAATCTGATTTGCCTCATTCAAATCTTCCCACCAACGCGTTTTGGTTTCGATGGCGCCCTCGCGAAAACTCGCCGGCACGCCCACAACTTCAGAAAACTCGGGGTCGTATTTCGTTCCCAGGAAGCCGATGAGGCTGAAGACGGCGAAGACGCCAAACGCAACTGCGGTGTACCGCCAGGTTCGCCGGAAAGTTTGTGGAAACTCGCGCACAAAAAAGTTTTTGATACGCGAACCACCCTGGGCATCCGCCTGATAGATTCTGCCGTGTGCGCGGATAACCAGACTATTGAGGTAGTTGATCAGCCGCGGATCGCGAGATTCGGCGCGTGCGATCGCGAGGTCTGAAGCCGTCCGGCGATAGATGCGGCCCAATTCGCGCACTTCCTCGCGATGCAAATGACGCAACGATTTGCTGTCGAGCATCTTCAGCAGCTCCTCGAGGCGCTGCCAGTTGTTCTTCTTTTCGTCTATGAAGCGATCTGATGCCATTTGAGTGCAATTGGCGTTGCCAATTGAGAGTTCGTCACTAATTATATGTTTTTGCTGTCGAACACGCAGCGATGAATTTCAACCAGTCTTAATTCTCCTTGATGGCCAACGTAAACTTCGATAATCGACAGGACGGCGCGCTGGTCGAATGCGTGCCTAACTTCAGCGAAGGTCGAAACGCAGCGACTGTTCAACGTCTGGCGGCTTCAATCGCTGACGTGGAGACTGCGTGCGTGCTCGACATGCATATCGATCCCGATCACAACCGTTCGGTAATCACGTTTGTTGCCGCTCCTGAATTCATCGTCGAGGCCGCGGTACGTGTTGTAACACTCTCTGCCGAACTTATCGACATGCGTTTGCACACCGGCGTTCATCCGCGCCTGGGCGCGACAGATGTGCTGCCATTCGTACCCATTCGTGGGGTGGCGATGGAAGACTGCGTAGCACTGGCGCATCGCGCCGGCCAACGCATAGCTGAAGAGATTGGCATTCCGGTTTTTTACTACGAGAAAGCGGCAAAGCGCCCGGATCGAGTGAACCTTGAAGACGTGCGGCGAGGCGCCCTCGAACTGTTGCGCGAGCAGATTGCGGTGGAACCCGCGCGCGCGCCGGACGTTGGCCCACTTCAAGTACATGAGACTGCCGGTGCAATTGCCGTTGGTGCCCGGCCATTTCTCATCGCGTTCAACGTCAATTTGCAAACCAGCGACGTAGAAGTCGCGCGACGGATAGCGCGAACTGTGCGAGCCCGCCATGGTGGTTTGCCGTTTGTGAAAGCACTCGGCTTCGTATTGTCCACGCGCGGCCTGGTCCAGGTGTCAATGAATCTGGTGAACTACGAAACTACTGGAATGGCTGTGGCTTACGACGCGGTGCGTGATGAAGCGAATCGATTGGGAGTCGGGATTGCAGGTACTGAAATTGTGGGACTCGTTCCCGCCGGGGCGATTGATCGCGAGGCTGAGTATTTTCAGAAGCTTGAAAACTTTTCCGAAGACAAGATTCTGGAAAACCGGTTACGCGCTTGCGGAAAATGATCGTCGCTTGAGGAGTCGGATATTTTGGGAGGGCTACTTGAACGCGACCACCCTTGTCTGAGATCGCAGGGAAGCTCCCCGTCAATCAAAGTGATGTTGCTTTTTGTTTCCCCTCCCCCGCTGGGGAGGGGATAAAGGGGAAGGGCTTGGCCAGGGTACTTTTCACTTTCATAATAGGAAGCGTCAAGGATGGCTCCCTGACGAGATGGCGAAAGAACTCCACTGTCTAGTTGTGTGGCACCCATTAGAACAATAGAGGCGAGTTGACTAAGCCCTCACCCTACCCTCTCCCACAGGGAGAGGGGAAAGAACTATACATTCCTCCAGTGGTCCAAGAGCGCCAAACCTACGATCCAAGTTTTATTAGCGCGTTGCGCAGGCGTGGATGCCGTTGCATTGTCCTCAAGTAATCGGCTTCGTCTGATTTTGCCTTGGCTTTGATGACCCTGACGACGCCGTCTTTTTCCTCCCGTGACCATCGATCAAGATCTGGAACCAGCGCCAGCGTCACCGCGAAGTCGCTGAGAATGCGCAGTTGGTTTTTTCGCCATGAAGTGACGTCGATTCCCAGGTGTCGAGCGACCGCCACAGTTGCGGCGTTCCGAAATGCCACCGCGTCGCCGCCATATTCTGTTGCCATTCGCCGTTGGGCAGCCAAACCGATTTTTCTCACTTGAAAACGATCCCAATCGCCGCGTTGCGTCTGGTCCATTTCAAGAATCATTGGACTGACGGCAAGTTTTCTCAGCCTGCTGGCACGAGTGCGATAGCCTGGGCGTGAAGCGAGTTTTTCTTCTTCTTTTTCGACCAGTTGGGTGACGGCTCGATCGGTTGGTCTAAAGCCGAGTTTGCGATAGAACCAGAACGCGCCCGATTCAATTCCTTCTTCGTTCTCAAACCCAATCTGATAGGGATCAATTGCGAACGACGTGACCCCAAGCAAGTGGTGGAAGACACTTAACAGCCGCGCGTAAAGCCATGCGGTCTCACCATCGCGGAATGTGTAGTAGAGATTGAAACCGCCTTCCATCCGCTCAAACAGCGACAGCCCTTCGAAGTAGCCGACCGGCACGCCGTTCTTAAAGATTGTCGCCGCGTGATATGCGCGCAGGGGCAGCCGCTTATCCGGCGGCACTCCGATGAGAAAAAGTTTGACGCCCCTGCCGAGATCGGTTTCTAAAACTCGATTCGCATCGCCGTGCGTGAACCCGTAGAGCTCTCGATACCGGATGGTCGACGCTTCGCGGGCCATGTCGATAGCTTCAGCACCTCTCTTGCTGTCGAGTCGCGACAAACGCGGCGGACGTGCACTCAATTCCTCTGCTAATGACACGTCCTGCCGGCGAATCAGCGGTGAGCGATGATAGAAAACCTGCCGCACAGGCAAACGCATTCCCGTGCGCGTGGCGCGATACGGCGGCGTCCATTGCACATACATGCCTTGCGCGTCATACAGCTCGGCCTTTTCTGACTCCGTTACCGGCAGCGACTCGAATCGTCGCATTAGCCAAACAACTTCGTTTCCGCTTTTCGCAGCTTGCAGCCATTCGCGATAAGGCACGTTTGCCTCAACGAATGCGTCCTCCTCGAGCAGCGGCATAAATCTGGGCCAACTCTCAGCGATCCGGTTTTCCCCTTCAAACCATTCCCAGTCAAACTTGATGCAACGCGGAAAACGCTGGGCCAGCCAGCGAACTATTGGATACGTGAAGGTGTCAGTCACCCACATTCCATCAATGCCTGAACTCTCAGGAGTCTCTAAATCCGTTAAATCGTATTCAGCTTCCTGCAACCGCTTCACGCGTTGCGCAAAAGAGCGGAGCAGAGACTCTGCCTTCGTGCGAACCTTTTGATCCTGGGGATAGGCTGTGATGAAGAGAAGAAGTTCGTGAAAGCGAAGCAGGTCTTCCGGATCTGTAATAGTCGTTTTGCCGAGGAACGCGAGAATGCGCTGTGTCGTATGTTCCGCGCCCGCGTTGAACTGGCGCTTGGCCTCGTCAAGCTGATCAAGAAGACGTCTGGGTGATTGGCGTGGCAATAGTTAGGTTCGGAACGGAAAAGAAATCAAAGGGGGAAGGGTCTCAATGACGTTGAATCAATTACGCGCTGCGCGGCAGATGCTTTCGCATGAACGTCGCGATTTTCCATGCGGCAATTGCCTTCCAGGGCATTGACGCCATCGTGTAATGACCGCAACGGAGCCACACAACATCCAGCGGCAATTGGTACTCTCTGGCCCTGGCGATTACGTCGTTAGAAAGGTCAAGCGGGAACGTCAGATCGTAACGAGCTGAGATGAAACGCATGGGACGAGACTTCATCTGCGCGACACGTGGAATAAATGGAACAGGACTAATGGGCGTCCAAAAACGGCGCAACTCTTCCAGACTTAGATCGTCACCGAACCCGGCGCGCACATGCTGCGTCGATAAGCCTCGCCAAACGACATCCGCAACATACCCCGACACGTGATTGAACGTCCCCGCTGCCAGGTCCGGTTCGTGCGCGAATGTCAGAAAGGCAATACAGGAACCGATACTCGTGCCGAGAATGCCAATTCGTTCGTAGCCTTGTAACTTCAACCAACGCACAGCCGCCCGCGTGTCCAGCACAGCCTGACGCATCGACTGTATGGTGCGACCAATATTCGTGCTGACCAGATGGTCTGCGCGCTCCAGCTCGAGCGGCCGCCGCTCCAAATGGTAAGGAAGGGTTAGCCGCAGTGCAGACATCCCGATGAAATTAAAAATTCGACAGGCCTCGACGTGACTTGATGCCTGCGCGTTCCATTGCGGAAGCACGACTACGGCCATGCGCGGATCGCGAGCACGGTTTTCCGGGACTGGAAAGTAACGGGCGCGCGCGACGTTGTTTTCCGGAGACTCCGTATGCACGGCACTGGTCCAGGTTAACTGGTCGCCGTCGAGATTGAAGTCGCTGATTTCAGGCAACGCAAAAAATTCTTCACTGTGCTGCATGACGTTGTCGGAATAACGACGCAGCACGTGCCGGGGATCGTCTCCATTCACGTGGTCTGAAATGTATTCAAGTCCCCAGTTAAACGGACGCACAATTCGGTTGTCATCACGGTCGTGATGTGCAACTTCGCGCCGGTGCATGATCGTCTTCAACAAAGCCAGGAACTCCCAAACGTTCGGAAAATGAAGTTCGTAATCCTAAGGGGCCACGTTGAACAGATCAAGGACGGACAGGTCCCAGCCGCGGATTTACGCGGAAACACGCGGATCAGATATGAAGCCTCAAGTCGTCGAGAAGCGAATCGTGGCCACCTCCAACGTCGTTCGTCCTGTTCTTATTATCCGCGTTCATTTGCGTAAATCCGCGGCCCTAAACAAAAAAAGGGGCACGCGCGAGGCGTGCCCCTGATAATTGACCAACGAGTCGTCAACGATTTACTGGCACGTGCCCAGCTTGAACGACGCAATGCGCGTGTGCCAGTTAAAGGTCCCACTAACCGCGAGGTACTCGTTGGTGTACCACATCGTGCAATCGTCGACTGGATCGACGCTCAGAGTTGAGTAGTCGCCCCAGCGCGCTAAGGTTTGAGTTTGAGAACCCGTTCCGGTGAATAGGTTCTGTTCCGAGCTCAGGGTATTTAACGGATCGCCTACAGCTCTGGCCGCGAACCTGAGTGTCGGCCTCAGGCTGGAGCTGTCGGAAATGCTGTACCCAATAGCCAGGTTTCCGTCCTTGTCCATGGCAGCACTACCCATCCACCGCCAGAATCCCGAATCCGGAGCATAGGTTGACTGTTGAAAGACAGTCGGCGGGCTGCCGCCGGGATTGCGTAGTTCATACCACCGGATACCGGTTCGGGTAGTCGGTTTGTTAGTGCCTACCTTCACTGCCTGGTTTACCACTAAAGATTCGTGCGTGCCGAAATTGCGATAGGCAAAACGGTACATTAATCGATCCGCCAGGCTTTCAAGTTTCTGATTCGTGCTTGGTTGGGGAACACATGCGCCCCTGTTCGTTGTCGGGCAGGGATGAGCGAAAGCAGCCACCGGAATATTGATTGGACCCGTCAACGTTGTATTCGCCGGCGTGACCCAATCGACATGGAATTTCCACAGCGACAACGCATTGGTGCCGTCGCTAATCATGTAGTTTGGCGCTCCGGCCGGCGGCGGCGTTGGCCCATCAACATCAGCGGGCAACAGACTGCCAAAAGCAGTGCTTAGTTGGAAGCATTGTTGGGTGGCGGACAGTCCCGCAATCATCCTGGCGCGATCGAGAGCACAAACTTTTGGACCTCCGTAGGTCGCACCATTGTTGAATATGTTGTAGGTGATGTAGTACGCATCGGGCCAAACTCCCAGTTTCGGGTAGTCGTTGAGAGCGTTTGCGTAGGTAAACTCGTAACGATTGTAAGCCCCAGTCGCGTCTGACGTTTGGGATACCGCGACACACTGACGATAAGGCGCAGATGCAACAGCAAACTGAGTCAACACCCAAACATTGGCAATTTGATCGTATTGCACTATCGGATCGCCATTGTTCGTCGTTTGACACGGCCCACCGAAGCCGCTCCAGAGAGTGTTGCCCGCAGCCGGACCGTAGATCATCACTCCTGAGGCCTTGTCGAAAACGGCGAACGAAAGATTTACCCACTGAACATACTGCCCAGTCGGGCTTTGAGGATTAGAGGTAGGCCCACCTACGTCGCCGGTTGTGTCTGGCGGCGCCACATTTACGTTGTAACCTGGCAAACCCTCGCCGATGCCCTCAAAGTTGAGGCCGGTGACAATAGGAACACTAAGAACAGCGCTGGACTGAACAGCACCATCTTTCTGATCCGCAGGAACGTTCTTGCGGGAAAAGTTCATCGGGTTTTCGTACTTGCGCGCCTTGCCTGCCTTCAGCGGCATGATTTCGCGCAACGGTTTGGAAGTGTCGTGCCGGACTGCGTTAGTTACGTCCGGCCGGAATTGTATTGGCGCTCGATCGGTCGCAGACTGATTTTGAGCTAACGATAAAAGAGGCAGAGTAGCGAGGGTCAAAGCGGAAACAATAAACAAAGTAAGGGTAAATCTTCGCATTTCGATCCTTTCTTACTGCATGGGCTGGTTTTGAAATCCCTCGGGAGTGAGGAGATTGGGCGAAACGAAAACGCGCACTGCTGAACAGTGAGACAACCGAAGTAGGAGCCACTATTGCGCAATATTGTTCGGAACCCACGGGCCTCGGTATGTTGAGCGCGCGCAGTATAATACTTTTCTACGGGAAGCGGTAGTAGACGAACCCAGTCAATTTCTTATGTTTGTGTTACACGGCGCAAGCTATCGCCTGCCCAGAAGTCTCCGCACGATCTGCGGTAACAAACGCGATGTTCTAAAAAGGGAACCAGTCGTGAAGTTTGTGGCCAGCCCGTTAAAGAGCTGCGCGGCTTTAGGGGTGTAACGAAACCACCAGAGATCCGGCAGAAAGAAGACACGGTTAACGTGGATGTGTTGCGGTGTCACCAGCTCGAGCAAGCCCATCCGGCCGTGCGTCCGGCCATACCCGCTTTCTTTCACGCCGCCCCACGGTGTCTGCGCGATGCCGTGAGTGTAAACAACCTCGTTCACCATCACCGTTCCCGCATCGATCTGTTCCGCCAGTCGTTTTCCGGTTGCGATGTTGCTGGTCCAAACACTTGCCGTTAAGCCAAAGACGCTGTCGTTTGCCAGTTTGATCGCTTCATCCTGGCTCCGAAACGTCATGATGGGGAGGACAGGTCCAAACGTTTCGTCGCGCATGATCTTCATGTTGTGATCGACATTCGTCAGCACCGTGGGTTCGTAGAAGAAACCATCGCGATTATTGCCGCGTCGTCCCCCGGTAAGGATCTTCGCGCCGTGGAGTCTTGCGTCGTTTACGTGGTCTTCAACGATTTGCAGTTGGCGCTCGTTCGTCATCGCGCCGACGTCGACGTCTCCTACACCCTGCCGCAGCGACTTTGTTTCCGACACCAGCTTTTCAATGAACTGCGGCGCAATCGACTCGTGCACATACAAACGTTCAACAGAAGCACAAGCCTGGCCCGCATTCGCAAAAGCGCCCCACACCGCGCCGCGGGCTGCGTTTTCCAGATTAGCGTCTTCGAGAACTATCATCGGATCTTTGCCGCCTAGCTCGAGCACTACCGGCGTCAGATGTTCGGCGGCGGCACCCGCCACGCGTTTGCCGGTAGCCACACTGCCCGTAAACATTATCTTATCGACTCTCGCTTCGATCAGAGCGGCGCCTGTGGAACCGTCACCGGTCAGAATTTGCAGCACGCCCGCAGGCAATTGGCTCCGGGTGAAAAGATCACCAATCTTCAAAGCGATTAGCGGCGTCAGCTCGCTGGGCTTCACGATCACAGCATTGCCCGCCATGAGCGCCATCACCACTTCATCCAATGGCGTGGCAAGTGGAAAGTTCCATGGAGAGATGATGCCGACAACGCCGAGCGGCTTAAAAACGATCTTCGAGGAGCGGCCCATCAACCCGTACTGTCCGATGTCGACCTTTTGCGAACGCAAAAGATTTTCAGATGCATGTGCAAAGTAGTGCATCGCATCGAGCGCGGGAACCACTTCCATAGATAAAGCTTCAACAGCAGGCTTGCCTGTTTCCTGTGAGACCAGCCGGGCGACTTCGTCGCGCTCGTTCAGCATGATCTCTCTCGCGCGCAAGATAACTTCAGCGCGTTTGCGAAATGAGAGCGCTGCCCACGCCGGTTGCGCGGCCCTCGCCGTTTGCACCGCGCGACGAGCGTCCTCCACAGAAGCGATGGGCACGCGGCCCAACTCCTCTCCGGTCGCAGGATTACGGGAGATGATTTGGCGGTCGGGTTCCCCCGGTTTGATTAGGGGCTGGACACTCATTCGTCCTGATTATCCATCAAAGCCGCGTTTCCTCGCCAGTTTCCTCGCCAGGGAATCTCTCGGGTACAATGCCAAACCCAATCCAGAACACTTGGTGCACGAGCCTGTTGCTCGTGCAATTTCCGGGCGGCATGCCCGTGACACAGCCTTTATAGGAGCAGCTGATGATTCGATCCCAACTTGCCGAGTTCATGCGCCGCATGGACCAAAATTCCGTGGCCATCATTCCCAGCGCGCGTGAGACAACCCGTTCACACGACACGCATTACCGGTTTCGCCAGAACTCGGATTTCTTTTATCTCACGGGCTTTGAAGAACCGGATTCAGTGGCGGTAATAGCGCCCGGACGCGAACACCCGTACACGCTTTTTGTACGACCACGCGATCCGGCGCAGGAGATTTGGGTAGGTCATCGCGCGGGAGTTGAAGGAGCGAAGCGAGATTGGGGCGCTGATGAGGCCCATCCGATTTCAGAGTTTGACGAGAAGTTGCTCGACATCCTGGATGGCGCTGACGTTTTGTACTACCGGCTTGGCGTAAGCGAGGAGTTTGACAAGAAAATCATTAATGCACTTTCCAGTGTCCGCATTTTGAATCGAAAACCAATTCATGTTCCGCAGACCATTACGGATCCAGCCACGATTGTGCACGAGATGCGTGTGATTAAGAACGACGAAGAAATCGAGGTAATGCAACGCGCGGCCGACATTGCTGCGGAAGCCCATGTCGAAGCAATGAGAGCGGTCAAACCGGGCATGATGGAATATGAAATTGAGGCACTCGTCGAGCGGATCTTTCGCCAAAGTGGTGCGTCTGGTCCGTCGTACACCTCCATTGTTGGCGGCGGGGCAAATGCCACCATCCTGCATTACATCGACAATAAGGATGAGCTGCACGATGGCGATTTACTGTTGCTGGACGCGGGAGCTGAGTACAAGGGATACGCGTCCGACATCACCCGGACGTTTCCGGTCAACGGCAAATTCTCGCCGGCGCAGCGAGAAATTTACGATCTCGTACTGAAGGCGCAAATGTCGTGCGTCGACATGGTCAAACCGGGAACCACTCACGAACAACTCAAGCAACATTCCATCGAGGTGTTAACTGAAGGAATGGTCGAGTTGGGTTTATTGAAGGGTGAACCGAAACAACTGATCGAGGGCAAGAAGTACGAGCAGTTTTACATGCATGGTCTCGGGCACATGCTGGGGATCGACGTGCATGACGTTGGCGTGTATTACCAGGACAAGAAGTCGCGCGCGCTCGAGCCGGGCGTGGTAATGACGATCGAGCCGGGAATCTATGTGGCTCCTGACAGCAAGGACATTCCCGAAAAGTATCTCGGCATTGGAGTGAGAATTGAAGACGACGTCTTGTGCACCGACAATGGACCGCGTGTCTTAACGACCAAGGTCCCGAAGCAAGCGGATGAGATTGAGACGTTGATGGCGAAGTAGGACAGACAATGTTGTCAGTTCGACAAACATTTCTACGCCTGAGCGGCAGTGCTGGCTGTTTCACGAGTGATTTGATCTAAAACTGGACAGCTCCTCAACAATCTCTTTTATCGCCTCACGGGCGCGTTCCACCTCGTCCGGCTTGAACGAAATCGCCCCCACTACCGCATGACCGCCGCCCCCGTAACGTTCACAAATCTTTGCGATGTTGTGCGTACGCGGGCGTGGCGCCCAGGGATTTGAACCAACCGAGATTTTCGTCCGGTGCTGACCGCGTGTGAGGGCGACTGAGTAAGTGGTTTCAGGGTAGAGATAGTAAGGAATGAACTTGTTGAAGCCCTCGTATCCATCTTCTACCAGGTCGAATTGCACCACCCCATTCGAAAACACGGCTTTCCGGCGTATTGTCTCGAGTGTTTCCAGGTGCTGCTTGAGAATCGGCTGAAAACGTCTCTGTACGTCTTCGCTCGTAGCCACCTCGCTAAGAGTTTTCGTCGTCAACTCGCGGATCACCCGGTCTATGAATCGCACATCCGGGTCCCCTTCAATCACCTGCATCAGTTGAAGCGCTGGTTCTTTCAGCTCAACACACTGCGCTGCCGATTCATACAACGCGCCGTCGATCACGTGCGCCCAATGGACCAACTCCTCAATCGGTCCGTCATCGAAACCAAATTTTTCTCTGGCCGTGTCTGCGATAAATTCGGTGCACGATTTTCGCGTAGGATCGAGAAACTTTTTGCCTGAGGTGTCCGTCCGAAAGTGGGCTTCGTCATCCGGCGTCAGAAAGGCGGATTCGTGATGGTCAAACCACCACGTTAGTTTGTTCGAAGGCGAGTATTTGAAATCGACAATCGCATTTTCGTCGCCGTCGAGCATGTCCTGGTCGAAAAGGTTTCCCGGCCGGTGTAGCAAGCCGGCGTAATTAACGTCCGCTTCCGGGTGAATGCGCTGTTTGTAAAAGCGAGTAAAGGTGGCAGCCGACGCGACGCCATCGAAGCAGTGGCCGTGATAGAGCACACGAAGTTTCATTTTCAGTTTGACTGTGTCGAACAAGTTGAGCGAAAGAGCCGGAGATAGTACCAACACGCGATCAACGTCGCAAAGGCGGCTTAGAGGTGCGGGTGAAACGTCAGGTTTGGGAAGGGGCGCTTACATCATCAACCTGGAATGCCTCAAAGTAGGAAAGAAGCCTACGGAATTTCTTATTTCCCATTTCATATTTCTCATATTTCATTGATTTGAAGTTTCAACCAGTAATGTCCGTGGGTAGGGAAAGCGCAAGGTTAAGGTCCGAAGGGCCGGTAGTGAATAGCCATGACCGTGAGGTCGTGGAACCAACGTTAATCAAAATGATTGAGGCCCGAAGGGCCGGCAGATGTCTGACGAACAACTGCCGGCCCTTCAGGCCTCGCACTGTTGCTGGCCCCGTTAACCACGACCTGACGGTCGTGGCTATTTAATAACGGCCCTTCGGGCCTGCATGCTGTGCAGCCTTAACTACTCCTTACACGGCTCGATCACAGCGGCTGTGCTGGCTTTCAAACGATCAGCAATGAATTTATCAACTTCCTCTTCAATCAGTTCGCCATTTACTACCCACGCTTTTTCCGTCAGCACGTCGCCCTTCTTCGCGAGCGTTGCGGGTTCGAGAAAAATGTTCCACGGTGAGCCCCATCTGCGGCCGTCGCCCGTCAGTTGGCGGTAACCGAAATGCGCCGTTTTGTCACGATCCTCTCGTGATTCAGACTCGCTCACGATCGTGTAGGGCGGCCCCGCGTCTCCGAAGAACTTTCGAACGTCGTCGCGTGTGGCGTATTCACTAACGCCGATCACTTCAAACCCCTGCCCCTTATACTTCTCGTACAGCCGCGCAGCGACGGGAGCTTCATTGCGCCAATTGCCACACCACGGCGCGAAGTAGACGACCATGACGAGCTTTTTCCCCTGGACCAGCGACCGCAAATCAACCGGCTTATCGTCTTTCAGACCGTTGAGCGTCCAGTTTTTGTAGTTAACCGTTTTTTCAACCAGAGGGGAATATTCATGACCGGCTTGCGCGAAACCCATTGA
This sequence comes from Pyrinomonadaceae bacterium, assembly GCA_963730985.1. Classification (GTDB taxonomy): domain Bacteria; phylum Acidobacteriota; class Blastocatellia; order Pyrinomonadales; family Pyrinomonadaceae; genus PSRF01. The sequence goes on along the minus strand of CAVSTX010000001.1, from coordinate 226,816 downwards.
AGGCGCAATCGCAAACACCAGCATGATAAGGAAAGCGAATTTCAACATAACAACACCTCACAAAACTAATCACTGGCCATCGCCGCGCCTTCGAGCAAGAGCGGCTTGATTACTGCTTCGAACGCAGCCTGACTTCGTTCACCGATGAACTTCTCCCTTATGTGTCCCTGCCGGTCGATGATGTAGGTTGTCGGGAGTGGCGAGGCGGGAAGTTGCGAGCCTACATCCTTGCCGCCAAGCACGACCGTGTATTCCTGTTTCAAGTCCTTTTGAAACTCCTCAATCAATTCCCGAGTGTCATCATAAGAGACGCCAACAACTGTCAAACCTGATGGCGCGAAGGCTTTCTCCATCGAACTGAGCGCGGGAATTTCCGAACGACAAGGAATGCACCAGGTGGCCCAGAAGTTAAGCACTACCACCCGGCCGCGCAAGTCCGTTAGTCTCAGATTACTTCCGTCCAGTTTCGCGAATTGCACGTCCGGCGCGAGCGGTGCATTACTGCTCGCTACAGTTGGACCAGCGTTTTGTCCATCGTCGATCTTCAAACGCGATTCCAAATTTGGCAAGACACTTGCCAGCCATGAACTCGCCAGGACCGTTACGCGGTTTGTCATGACCAGCACGCCAATCATGATCAGTATGATGCCGGAGACGACCTCAACTTTGTGTAGATGCTTGCGGAAGTTGCTGTAGAACCCGAGAAACTTATTGATGCCCAGACCCGTTAAAAGGAACGGCACCGCCAATCCGGCCGAATAAAAACTCGAAAGTATCAGCCCGCTCTTCCAACCGCCGGAGGTCGCCGCCAAACCGATTATTCCGCCCAAAATTGGCCCAATACAGGGGGTCCAACCGGCCGCAAATGCGAACCCCAATGTCATTGAACCCAACATGCCGCGTGGTTTTTCGTTAGAGAAGAAGCGCGTGTCTTTGTAAAGCGCGCCAATCTTCAACAACCCAATCAACTGCAAACCAAACGCGATAATGACAAGTCCGCCGATAATCCTCACCCAGGGATTGCTGACAATTGCTGCACCGATTAATCCCGCGGTTGTTCCCAGCGCAACGAAGATGATTGATAGGCCGGCGTTGAAGGCGAGCGAGTTGAGCACTACAGCTCTGCGGCTATCAACTCCTTCCTTCAGGCGATCGACACTTACCCCGGAGATTATTGAGATATAACCGGGAACGAGCGGTAGAACACACGGCGACAAAAACGAAAGTATGCCTGCCAGAAATGAAATGCCGATTTTTAGAAAGGTAACGTTTTCCATCTTAATGGCACGGACTCACGCTCCGTGCGAGCTGCTACTTCTTGTCCGCGCCTGTTGCGACGGTCGTTGCTTCGCTCGTTGCAGGCTCGTCCATAATCTTCTGAATCATTTTTCCGAGAGCGATCATTTCCGGTTCATTCGCCCCCATTGCTATGAAGCGAACGTTGCCGCGGCGATCAATTAGAAATGACATCGGAATCGAGAACACGCCGTAGTTAGTATCGTTAACACCCAACTCTGCAATCACGAGACCGTAGGGCAGACGGTTGGTTTTCTTAAACGAGCGCAAATATGCCAGCTCTTCCGTCTTATTAACCTTGCGTCCCTCAATGTTGCCTGAATAGTTTGTGACACCAAGTATGACAAGCCCCTGGTCCTTATAAGTATCGTGCCACCGTTGCAACTTTGGAAAGATATAGCGGCATGGACCACACCAGGGCGCCCAAAAATCGAGCAGCACCACCTGGCCACGTAAATCCGCCAACTTCACCGGCGCCTGATCGATCCACTGCGTCGCAATCAACTCGGGCAGGAACTGAGTTGAAGCGGAGGCCGCCTCATCCAGAGTATTACTCAACGGGATATTGCGATCGAGATTAAACAATCTGATGTTCGCGAGTCGCAGTAAATTGCCGGACGGCAGCTTAAACGCGAGTTTTTTCAGTTCATTAACCTGCGCGATTGCGTCCGGCTTCTTGCCCAGTTGAACCAATGCCTCCGCGTGAAGAGATGCGGCCTTGTAAAGCATGTCGTCGCGCCTGAATGCATTGAACGACTTATCTTCCGCCACGATCGCGGCAATTTTCTTCATCTCTTCGGTGTGCTTCAGCATCCGGCGATAGTCTTTCAACTTCGCCGAGGCGTTAGTGATTAACGTCTCCATGCCGAACCACTCGGTTAAGTTCTTCGGTTCGCTCTTAGCAAACGCGGAGACGGCGTGTTCAGCGTCGTCAATGAGATCTTTTCGCGTGGCGTAGAGAACTACAACCGCGCGCGCAATCTGAGCGTTCTCGCCTGCGGCAGCCTTCGACAGAAAACGCTTCATCGAAGCCAGGGCTTCGTCGGCGTTTCCAGCGGTGTGATAAAGCATTCCCAGATAATAAAGATCCGAATCCGGCAGAGATTTGCGTGCCTGCAAGATCGCCGCGTAGTTAGCTGCCAGGTCTTTCTGTTCCTGCTTTGTCGCCGTTTCAATTTTCTTGTCGTAAGGAACCTTTTGCTTGTTTAGCTCGACAAACTTGCGGTCAGCATAAGTGTGCGCTTCGTCAAACAAGACTTTCGCGGAACGTTTTTCAGGCGGAGTTTGATCAACGTTGTCAGGCGCAAGCGACTGTCCGGCGACAGTGACAGCAAACGCCAACAGCGTCGTCATCAAAAAGAATCGGAGGATCGAGAAATTTGTTTCAGCAGTCATACTTCGAGTAATTAACTAGACAGTCGCAAGATTAAAGCGGTCTGGAGAAAACAGGTGCAATTCTGGGCCGATTTCCCTGTCAACAATTGCTGCGGCCAAAAGTTCTGCGGTGACCGGGGTCAAAAGGATTCCATTACGGTAATGGCCGGTCGCGTAGAAGACGCCTTCAATTTCAGCACACGGGCCGAGCACTGGCAAACCGTCCGCCGCGCGTGGCCTTAAACCCGCCCATGACGAGACCAAAGAATGCGAGGCGAGCTGCGGACAAATCTGCAACGCGGCGTTCGTGATTGATTGAATGCCGGCGGCCGTCACGCCTTTATCAAACCCGACGTGTTCACTCGTAGAACCGGCAAGTATGCGCCCATCCCGTCGCGGTACGACGTAGCCACGGGTACTGTAAACGACGTGACTTAGAACCTGCGGGTTCGCCTCGAAGCAAAGCATCTGACCACGAACTGGTTCGATGCCCACATCGGGCAAAGTTCTGTCTGTTGAAGAAAACTGATTTTCCACACGGATTTGAGAAGACCAGGCGCCGGCAGCAATCACCACGTTCGGAGTGGACATAAATCCTTCAGAGGTTTCAATTCCGGTTACCTCACCGCGTTGGAGCTTTAGAGAGCGGACCTCGACGCCCGTCAACTGCGTCACATTCAGCCGTTCGTTTGCTGCTGCGAGCGCACTTACCAGCCGCCGATTTTCTACCTGGGTATCGCGCTCAAACTTCAGCGCCATTGCCACGTCTGGCGAAATCGACGGTTCCAGATGCAGAGCTTCTTTGGCACTGAGTATTGATACAGATAAACCGGCTTGCGATTGCCACTCGTGACGTTTCTCAAGTTCGCGGACATCGTGATCTGTGAAAGCGAGATACAAGGTTCCCGCAGTCGCCAACTCGATGTCGATTCCAGTTTCTTCCAGCAACGAAGTAGCGAAGGCCGCATACATGTCCCGGCTGCGACGACACAACTCGAAAAAATCGTCCGGTGCATCAGCTTCTGCCTGCGGCGCCAGCATGCCCGCTGCGGCGGTGGATGATTCCGCGCCCAGGACGGTGCGTTCAATAATCACAATGCGCGCGAGGCCGCGTTTGGCGAGCGCGCGCGCTACCGACAAACCGATCACACCGCCCCCCACAACGACGACATCCGCGGTTTTAGGTAATTCAAACATAGTGCAGCTATGAGCGGGCTAAGAGAAACAACCGGACCGGTTGTCAGTTGCGAGTAGTCGGCTTATTCTGTTGCGGCAAACTCCATTGAATACAACTTTGGGCGGGAAGAAAGTCAGTACTGACCACGACTGACGGCACAAAACAAGATGAAGCATCGTATCACACTGATCCCGGGCGACGGCATTGGGCCAGAAGTAGCTTCGACCGTAGTTCGAATCATCGAGGCAGCAGGCGTTGATGTTGAATGGGAGACGCATTACGCAGGCGCCCAGGCGGTTGAAAAATTCGGCGAAACTCTGCCTAAAGAACTGCTGGAATCAATCAAACGCAACAAGGTAGCGTTAAAGGGTCCTGTGACAACGCCGATCGGTAAAGGCTTCACGTCCGTGAACGTTGGCCTGCGCAAGACGCTCGATCTTTACGCGAACCTGCGTCCCATTCGTGCGTTGCCCAATATTCCGTGCCGCTATCCGGAACTCGATCTGGTTATCGTCCGCGAGAACACCGAGAGCTTGTACGCGGGCCTCGAGCACATCGTGGTTCCCGGCGTAGTCGAGAGTTTAAAGATCATTACAGAGAAAGCTTCCACGCGCATCGCGCGGTTTGCATTTGAATATGCTCGCCGGGAAGGACGAAAGCTAATTACGGCCGGGCACAAAGCGAATATTATGAAGCTGTCGGACGGCCTGTTCCTCGAATGTTTTCGCAACGTCGCGAAGGACTACCCGGACATACAGGCTGACGACAAGATCATTGACAATGCATGCATGCAATTAGTCATGCGCCCTGAACAGTTTGACATCATGCTGCTCGAGAATCTCTACGGCGACATCGTTTCTGATCTTTGCGCCGGACTTATTGGAGGCTTGGGACTCGTGCCTGGCGCAAACATCGGCGAACTGGGAGCGGTTTTCGAAGCTGTGCATGGATCTGCGCCGGACATCGCTGGACAGGGAATTGCCAATCCGACCGCGTTGTTGCAGTCGGGCATACTCATGCTGCGTCACATTGGTGAACGGGAAGCGGCAGACCGAGTTGAAGGCGCGATGATGACAGTGTTCGAGGAAGGAAAAGTCCGCACGCGCGATATCGGTGGAACCGCGAAGACTGCGGAATTTGCGGACGCGATTATTGGGAAACTCATGTAGTTTGATTTTGGGGTGCGGCGACCTGTCGCAGCTTTCTTTACCCAGCCTTGATTCCGCCTTTAGGCGGATGCCCGCAGGGCGGTTAGGCCAGCCGTTTTACGGCCGGTAATGGCCAGCGGCAAAATAGACTGACTGGTCAGCTGAACAAGACATCCGTGCGAGTCTATGACTCCGGACACTATCCATGAGTCACTGGGAACGCTTACACCTTAACGACACGCTGAAGGCGACGGCCACGCCGGACAATAACCGTTTCTTTATTCGTCTTCGTGAACCGCCGGGTGAGAGCCGCCATCCTCTGGAGTTTTATCGCTGGAATTTAAAAGACGCTCAGGAAGCAGCCGATCACATTGTTCAGGCCTACTATCCTCACGATTGTGAACAGCTCGCCTGTGGCAGTTGGATTAAAGCGTTGTGAGATAGAACTACCGTTTGACGCACACGCTGAAGAGTCTTGGCGCGCCTTCTTTGAATTCATCGCCCGTAAGTGAAGAGTACTCCGCGACTGGTTCCAGCCCTGCTTCAGATAACAGCTCGTTCAACTCCTGATAAGTGTAAATCCTTTGTGACGAAGGGCGCGCTTCAGTCACACCGTTGCGCGTAAAAGTGAAGTCGTTGAACATGCGGCGTTGTTCCTCGTCGTAGCGCGTTTTGACGTCAACCCCGATTCCGCCGACTTCCATCGTCCGGTGTGGTTGTAAATTCTGTAACAGGCATTCGGCGATCGCAGGCGCGTCGAGAATGAAACGCGCGCCAGGTTTGAGTGAGCGAGCAATCGCTTCCAACATTTTGCGATTACCGTCGTCATCGAAATATCCAAAGCTGTTTCCGAAACAAAACGCCCCGTCAAATCTGTTGGACCAGGAGAGCTGACGCATATCGCCCAGGTGCCACTCGACGTCGAGCCCAGCTTCCGCTGACTTCTTACGTGCTTGTTCGATGAACTCCGCCGCCACGTCAACGCCGGACACTTGCAGACCGTGTGCCGCGAGCTTTAGCGAGAGCCGCCCGTTTCCGCATGGCACATCGAGTACTGCTGCGCCGACCGGAAGTTGAAGATGATGATGAATAAAACGGGCTTCGGCGGCCGTTTGTTCGTCGGTGATGACCGCACTCCAGAAATCCAGCGCGACGCCATGAAAGAAATTGTCCCACCAATTAATTGTCATTTAAACGTACTTCCTAAGAGCGATCGCGACATGTTGTCGATTTTTCGGCAATGGGAAATGAAAAATGAAAAATGAGATATGGAAAATGCCGTATTCGCCTGATGAGATCTAGTTACTCGGTGTTAGAGCATTGGCTTCAACCGTTCGGCTTTTTGAACGCGCGCCGTTTGTGAAGACCTTTGAATTGCCGAGGTATTCAATACGCTTGGATTCAATGACGTCAACGTCAGACGCTTCCCGCCGATTCTCGTCAATCCATCGAACCAGGCGATCGTTGCTGAAGTAATACCGGTTCTCTGATGTACTCACCACTCTCCCGGAGAGCGGCCTGTCGTAGTGGCTTATCTTTTCAAAAACGAATATCAGTTTTCCATTTCGATAGTAGTACTCCTCAAGTGTCTGCCCACCTTCACCGAAATGGTTAGCGACAATCTTCACGATGCGTTGTCCATCAAGATACGCAGTTAATTCGCCACCTTCGAGCGAGAAACCAGACAACTGCTTCTTAATTTTTCTGTACTTGCGAAGCTGTTGATTGATGGACGTGTACTGGCGTCGAATTGAGGGAGTGGGATCTGCTGATTGAATTGTGGTCAGTATCACCCGCGGTAGCGGTTGGGTACTAGCAACGACATTCGGGAAGCTGACGATCAAGAGCGCCGTGGCGGCGAGCGAACGAAACAGAGTTGCACTCATTGATCAGCCCTCTTGTTTCTTCAATTTCTTAAAACGCCTGACGACGAGATCGCGTCGCAGCGGACTCAAATGGCGGATGAATAAAATGCCGTCGCAGTGATCGGTTTCGTGCAGGAAACAACGGGCCGCCAGAGCCCGTTGCCTCTTTCTCAAAAACCTCTCCTGAAACATCCTGGGCACGAAGGACAGCTTTGTCAGGTCGTTTCAACTCGGACGGCACCTTCGCCACCGACAAACAACCTTCTTCACCACCCTGTTCGCCTTCGACTGAAAGAATCTCCGGATTAGCGGCGACGAGTTTGATTCCAGCACAGTCCATCACGAACAAACGCAGCGGTACACCGATTTGCTGCGCGGCCAGGCCGACACCCTCCGCGTCATACATGGTGTCAAACATATCCTGGACTAGCGTTTCCAGATCGCCATCAAAGTTCACCACCGGATCACCCGGGTTCAGAAGTACAGCAGTGGGATATTCAACTATCGGTCTGATTGCCATCACTTTTCGCTGCGGTCTTGCGGAGCCAAAGAGAGGGCGTGGGCCGCGTGGGGACGGCACGCCGTGCTCCTACTCTCTATAAGACATGTCTGCGAACCCATTCTGTGAATGCGATAAGAGCTTGGGTAAGTCAGTTTTCTTTAGAATTCTGAGGTAAAAGGTGAAGTCGTTGATTGCCGTTCATTAGTAGGTTTTTCAGAAAACGCGCAACACTGCTCGTAATTACTTATTGATAGTTTTGTACCGCTTCATTACTTCAGCATGATTGACTGTCGGCTTCTTCTGATCTCGCGTGCGCGCCTCAAGCACTTCGAGGTAATCAATCAAGTCTTCAACTTCATCGCGGATTTCCTGCAGTTGCTGGCGTTTCTCGCGAATTTTCGATTGCCGTAAATCCATATTCGATATCTTTTCGTCGCCATCGTATGAGGTTAAGCTAGCGTCAACGCATCTTCTTTGTTCCTCAAAAACTCTGAAGGCTCGACGATCTTGCCCGCAATCGCCGAAGCAGCGACGACGTAAGGTGACGCGAGATAGAGTTTTCCTGGTCCGCTGCGGCCGGGGAAGTTCCGGTTCTGCGCACTAACCGTCACCGTCTCCGCAGAAGGAGAGGCCCCCGGTCCGGCATTGATGCACGCGCCGCAACTGGGATCGATCAGCTCCGCACCCGCCTTCTCAAAGATCTCCAAATACCCACGACTCCGCGCGTACTGTTTGATCTTCTGCGAACCGAATTGCAAATAGAGATGAACGCCGGGCGCGACTCGCTTCCCCTGGTTCAAAGCGTTTTGCAGAACTTCGGCGTACATGTCCATGTCGGCCATTTTTCCACCCGTGCATGAACCGCCGTAAGCCGCGTCGATCCGAACTTCTTCAGTTAACTCGTCGATTGGAATTCCATTGCGCGGGTCGCCGGGCAGCGCCACCATCGGCCGAATCTCATCGAGATCAATTTCAAAAACGGCAGCATACTCAGCGTCCGGATCGCTAAACGTGAATCCCTTGCGAACTTCTTCAGGATCCAGGCCACGGCTTGTCACGATGTATTCGAGAGTTTGTTCGTCCGGCTCGATGATTCCAGTCGTGCCGCCGGCTTCGACCGACATGTTGGTCAAGGTTGCGCGTTCGTCCATGGCCCAGTTCTTCAGATCGTCGCCGGCAAACTCCAGCACCTTGCCAATGCCTTTGCTGGTTTTCATGTAGTCGCTGGCGAGTATGTGAAGCATCACATCCTTTGCCGCGACATCCGCGCGTTTCCTGCCTTTCAAAACGTAACGAACCGTCTCGGGCACGCGGATGCGGACGTCTTTCGTGTACCAGGCGTTGGCCATATCGGTTGAACCAACACCAAACGCGAAGCACCCCAGCACGCCGGCCATACACGTATGCGAGTCAGTCCCGATCACAATTTGCCCCGGCAGTGCGAGGTCTTCAACAACCGCGTTATGGCAAATCGCTTCCGATCCTCCTTCAGGGTTCTCGCCGTAAAGTTTGATCGACTGCTTCTCGGTGAAATTCTGCTGGGTGGTTGCCAACCCTTCAGCTTTTTCCAGCAATCCCATCTCACGGTGTTTCGGCGACATCACTTTGCTGAGAAACGTAAGGTGATCCCGAAATGCAAACACTGATTCAGCTTCCGTTACTCGCGCATCTTCACCAAGCGCCTGCTTCAATAACGACTCGGCCATTGGCGTAACGTACTCGTGTGAGAAACGAACGTCCGCTACCGCAAACAACGCATCACCTGGCTTGACCGCGCGAACCCCTACTTCACCTGCCTTAACAAATGCGTGACGAGCGATGATCTTTTCGACAATCGTCATGGGACGAACTTCTGTCTCGGTTGGCGGGGGTGTCACGAGACCTGCCAGCCTCGCCTTGTTGTAGTTGAACAATCCGCCGTGCTCGACGATGTCTTTGGAAATTGGATCGAGCCCGTTGGTAAATTCACTGACCGGAATTTCCTGCCCGCGCCTGATCAAGTCGACTAATCCAAGGTCGGTAGATGTGAGCAGTCCGATGTTTTGAGAGTTTTGCCCGTAAATCTTCTCGATGCTTTTCGCAATCACCAGTTGCACGCCCGCCGACTTTTCAGCGTAAGGCGCGGTCTCCCGCGACGAGCCACAACCTTTCGACAATCCCGAAACGACAACTGAGAACCCGCCGCTTCGAATTTCGTCCTTCTTGACGGCGCCCTCGCGCATGCCCACGTAGACATACTCGCCAAGTGTTTCGTCGTAGTAAAAACAAACCCAACCCGGCGTGATTTCGTCGGTTGAGATGTTGTTCATTAAAGGCAAATCGTCGGCTGCGAGTCGTTGGGCCAACTCGGCTTCCAGGCGCTCACGTTCGTCGCCCTGTGCCTCGAGTTGTTGTCGAATCAACGAGATGTCTTCGGTAAGAAACAGAATGCGGCCGGTAAAAGTAATGCGGTCGGCCAGTTTAGAAACTGCGTCGCTGGTCATCGGTGGTCCTTAATGTAATTGCAAAATGCTGGTCTCAAGCAATTATAACCTCGCCGGCAGAAAACGCTGAATCCCCATAACAGAACGATCCACTGGACTACACTAACAACACGAGAAATTCGCGTTGCTTCGTGTAACTTCGTGGATCGTTGCTGCTGGGAGGATCGTGGATTCTGGAAAACGTGTTCGCCTGCAAGCGCAAGCGGCGCGTGATTCCGTTTTGATGATTGGTCTAACTATTGCGCAGTGTAGACCAACTCGCGATGTCGACGAGACGCGCCGATCGCCAGCCCGCCGAGGGCACCTATTCCAGCACCGAGGGCTGAACCGGCAATGATATAGATCCCGCAGTCGCTGCTGCAGTTGCTGTACTGCGCTGCCCCAATTCCGATACCCACGCCCGCACCGGCGGCGGCTCCAATCGCGGCCCATTTGCCTTTCGCGGCCTTGCCGGTTGAGCGTTCGATCTGTCGAACGTTGTCGCGCGCAATGTTCGTGACCTTGCCGTTACGTGACACCGTCAGGTTTGTCGCGTTGGCTTCGATCATCTCGCCTTCAATAGTCTTGCCGTCCTTTTGTTTGACGATCAGACGATCGTTCACAGGAATTGACTGAACGGCCGACCAGTCGTGAAACGAGCGTTGCCCAAATGCGATGGGCGCCTGCGTCATCAGTAGCGCGCCAATCAGAAAGAGACCGAATAATCTTGTTTTCATAACTCTCCTAAACTAGTTGGTAACCGACCCTTCCAATACAGGAGCAAGCGTTGTTCCCACAAAAAATCTTTCATTTGGAGCAAAGTTAACCGGAACCCAGCTATTCGCCTGCCGTAATTACCTGACAGGTGGACTGGTCTCGGGCTAAACAAATGCAAAACCGGGAGCGGTACAGACGGGGCGTAAGCTATTAAGTTGAACCTAGCGTTCGCTCCAACCCCGAAGCGTCGGCAATGACATACTTAACTCAGTGCGATTTAAAACGGTTGAAGCGCCAAAGGCGCGAAATGTAACAGCCTGGGCCATCGGCCCAGGGAGAGATAGGTCTGAATTTGGTGAAGCGCTGAAAGCGCGTAATGACTAAACAAAGAGATTTGCTATGTCGCGCCTTCAGCGCTCAATCCTTCGATTGATGGCCAAGTTCCTGGGGCGTTGCCCCAGGCTGTCCCATTTCGCGCCGTCGGCGCTGAGTCATTAACGGTTCCGGCTTTTCACTTGACCCTGACACCAATCTTCATCAGACTGCACGGTCGAGAAACGAAGGATGAGCGGCCAAACGAACATTAAGACGGACCTGAAACGTCCTGACATTTACGAACGGCTTTGTCGCGCCCGCGACTTCATTGACGTTTGTTATGACCTGCCGCTTAACCTTGACCAGATTTCCAGCCAGGCATGTTTTTCTCGATATCATTTTCTGCGTTTGTTTAGAGAAGCGTTTGATAAAACGCCCCATCAGTATCTGGTGGAGCGCCGCATCGAAAAGGCGAAAGAGCTATTGAGCTCGCCGAAGATGCGCGTCACCGACATCTGTTTTGAAGTGGGCTTCCAGAGTCTCGGTTCGTTCAGCAGCTTGTTTCATAAAACAGTTGGTCATGCGCCGAACACGTATCGCGAAAAGATTCGCCAGACGGAGTCGGCGAAACGACAGGTGCCAGGTTGTTTTCTCGTAATGTACAAGCTTGAGCCTACCGCATCGCCGGTTTAGTAAAGCGAACCACGCCTCCCGGTCCGTACTTTCTCACTTACGATTCTGCGCGTGTTGCACGGGCGAGACGCCCGTGCCACTGTCAAAAGCAATTTCCAAGAAGTCTTAATTACCGGAATGGGTTAATGTGTCGCCAAAAGGTGGGTACCGCCTCAACGTCTACAGGAGAATAAGCCAGCATGATTCAAAGGATGTCGCACGCCACAATTTTTGTGAACAACCAGGAAGAAGCGCTGAGCTTTTATCGTGACAAGCTCGGATTTGAAGTACACACCGACGCGATGGTCGGCCCGGATTTTCGCTGGCTGACCATGAATACGAAAGAGCAACCTGATTTCGAAATCATTTTGATGGAGCCGAAGCCGGGCATGCTGATGGATGAGGCGACGTCCGCCCAACTGCGGGAAATTATGGGCAAGGGCGTGCTGGGCGCGGGAGTTTTCAATACAAACGACTGCCACGGCACGTATGCCGAACTTAAGGCAAAGGGCGTTGAGTTTGTCTCAGAGCCTGCCGATCGTCCCTACGGTATTGAAGCCGTTTTCAAAGACAACTCAGGAAACTGGTTCAGCCTCACGCAGCCAAAGTAAGCGGGTGCATTCAAGTTGGAAGTGCAACAGGTGACGTAAATGCCGAGTACCGTCTTTAGACGGTTGCCCGAAGGGTCGTTAGGCCAGCCGTTTTACGGCTGGTAGTCGCGACCGCCACACTCTGCTAAGGCCGCTTTAGCGGCCTTTCACTCCGCCGCTAAAGCGGCTACTAAACCTCAGGTCCGCCGCAACCAGCCGTAAAACGGCTGGCCTAAGCACCCCGACTCCGTCGGGGCTGCCGCGTGAACGCGGCATTAAACCGCACGCAGCTGAAAGTCGCCGTTAAAACCTCGCTCCTCACAGGTTGCATCTCCAAGTTGAATTCGACAAATGAAAAAATGAGAAATGAGAAAATGAGAAATGAAAAATGGTTTTTTCACTTTGAATTTCTTCCTCTTGTTGGCCCTCACCGTGACAGTGTAGGATTACCACACCTCAAACAACCTCGCTGATTTTTCATATCGAAAGTGGAGGAGACTTTTTATGTCGAATAGAACTCGATCCCTCGGGGTTCTTTTGTTGCTGATTGCGATGGTGTCGATAGCGCAGGCGGATCAGCCGCGCATGGCTTCGGCGCGGACTCATTTGCAACAGGCACGTGCTCAGCTTCAGGCAGCGGTGCGCAATAAGGGCGGACATCGCGCGAAAGCAATTGCGCTTATCAACAACGCAATTGCCGAGATTAACGCCGGTGTGCGGTATGACCGCCGCAATAATCACAGTCCCTCAGCCGCTCCTGATCAGCCCCACATGCAACGCGCGCTGAACTCCTTAAAAGAGGCGAAGGACGATCTCGAAGATGCCAGCTCGGACAAAGGTGGACATCGCGTCAAAGCACTTAATTATGTTAAAGACGCGATCGACGAAGTGAAGAAGGGGATCGATGCCGGCGAGTAGTTTCACTTCGGATGAACCTCGGTAACCGCAAGTTTTTGTCTCCCCTCTCCGCATGCGGAGAGGTCGGGGGAGAGGCACAAACACGTAACCCCACCCCCTAACCACTCCCCGCTTGCGGGGAGGGGAGATCCAGCAGAAGGATTGGAAATACTTCTTCTACGACACAGCTCAAAACGATGTCTGAAAAGCTGAAATGGACTTCTCGCAAGTTTTCTTTTGATTTCCCGGTCGAAGTCTATCCTGAAATGATTGAACGGTTGCGCGGGACGCCCGCGCGATTGGAAGATCGAGTAACTGCCGTTGCGACTGAACTGTTGACGAAGCGAGATGGTGAGCGTTGGTCGATCCAGGAGAACGCCGGGCACCTGCTCGATTTGGAGTCGCTGGTGAGTCGCAGGCTTGATGAATATCTCGCGGGCGCGACGGAACTCCATGCCGCCGACATGTCAAACCGCAAAACGCATGAGGCGAACCACAATGAGTCTTCAATCGAAAGCATCCTGAGCGAGTTTAGAGAACTACGAACGGGGTTGGTTGACCGTCTAGACGATTTGTCTGCCGACAAATTCGGCGCTGTCGCTCACCACCCGCGTCTGGACGTGCCGATGCGGCTCGTCGACATGATCTACTTTCAGGCAGAACACGACGATTATCACTTGGCCCGCATAAGTGAACTGGTTCGGCTATTTGGAAAATCTCACAGGTCTGGAGAATCTCACAGGTAGGGAAGGGGGCATGCTGCTCTTAAGCCTGAAAACCTGATCGTGATTCGGGTTTACCTCAAAAGTTGTCGAAGAATACAGAACCCGAGAGGTAGCGACGGAACTGACGTGGAATGCAATGCTTGAAGACTTAACTAAGAGTAATCTTGTATTCGAAAGATTGCCGCAATTGACTGTATCATCCGTCGCTACCGCTCCGGTTCTGTATTCGCCGACCCACCAACATAGTCTCTCGCCTACAGGACAGAGCTACCGCAAAATCACGCCTCTATTTTCGACTTTTGAGGCAAAGCCTCGTGATTCCCTTTTTCCCTTATTAATAGTGAAACAAATACAGCGGGGGCATGCCCCCTTCCTGACTTGCGAGTAGCTGGTCTTGTATAGTCTCCCGAGAGCCTTTCGAAACCCATTTGCTCACTCTTGCCAATGACAAAACCTATGCGAAACACATTTAGTTCACTGCTGGTCGTTGTAATTATCCTGGCTGCGGGCGCTTCCTGTTACGCCCAGCAGTCACTCGACGCTGCAATTGAGCGTGAACTGCCTGCGCTCGTCGCCACTTACAAGGCTCTGCACGCTGCGCCCGAACTGTCTCACTACGAGGAAAAGACGGCAGCCTTGTTTGCCAGAGAGTTGCGCGCGCTTGGTTACACCGTGACGGAGCGCGTGGGAAAGTATGAAAACCCGCAATGGACCAACTACGGCGTTGTCGCCGTGATGAAAAACGGCGCTGGGCCGACCGTTTTGTTGCGAACTGAATTGGATGCACTCCCGGTAAATGAAAACACAAATCTGCCGTACGCGAGCAAAGTGAAAACTAAAAATGATGCGGGGCAGGAAGTCAGCGTCATGCACGCGTGCGGCCACGACGTTCACATCTCAAGCATGCTCGGCACAGCAAAAATGCTTACCGAATTGAAGAGCCAGTGGAGTGGAACCGTGGTCATCATCGGTCAACCCGCGGAAGAAGTGATCGACGGCGCGCGCTCGTTGTTACGAGATGGTTTGTACGAAAGATTTCCCAAACCGGATTACGTGATAGCGCTGCACGACAACGCAGATTTGGAAGCAGGCAAAGTCGGGTATACGCCCGGGTATGCAATGGCCAGCTCCACTTCGGTCGACATAAAAATTCGCGGGCTTGGCGGACACGGCGCACGGCCCGATACGACGAAGGATCCGGTGGTGGTTGCCGCGCAGGTCGTGCTGGCGTTGCAAACAATTGTCAGCCGCGAAAATTCGCCGCTTGATCCGGTGGTAGTCACAATCGGTTCTATTCACGGCGGCACTAAACACAACATCATTCCGGATGAAGTTGATTTGCAATTGACGGTGCGCGCTTACAAAGAAGACGTGCGAAAGAGAGTGCTCGCTTCGATTGAACGGATAACAAAGGGGGTCGCGCTCGCGGCCGGAATACCCGATAATCGCGCGCCGACTGTTAAGTTCAGTGAGACGCAGGTGACTAAGGCAACCTACAACGACCCGAAGCTGACTGAACGACTCGCCGGCGTCTTTGCAAAAGCGCTCGGCGCAGAGAATGTAGTCGAGCTGGCGCCGGTGATGATGAGCGAAGACTTCGGCTACCTGAGTCTTGATAATGCAATTCCTGCGTCGCTGTTTTCGTTGGGTGCCGTCGATCCGGCCAAAGTGAAAGCTTCGAAGGAAGGCGGTCCCGCCCTCCCGTCGCTGCATTCCGCGTTGTTTGCACCAGTGCCGGAACCAACATTACGCACCGGCGTCAAAGCGATGACATCCGCAGCACTGGATCTTTTGAAGAGCGGTGGTGGAGTGGGCAGCGGGCAGTGAGCAGTGGGCAGTGGGCAGTGGGCAGAGGGCAGTGAGCAGTGGGCAGTGGGCAGTGAGCAGTGGGCAGTGAGCAGTGGGCAGTGAGCAGTCAACTGAAACGGACTACTGACCACGAACCACCGACCACGAACCACTGACCACGAACCACCGACCAGGAATTACTGACCACGGACTACTGACCACTGACAATGGACCACTACTGATCCCGCCCACTGCCCACAGCTCACTGCCCACTATTTATGCTGCACATTCACAACGGTGACGCTTCTGCTGATGTCGCCAGGACATCGGCGATACCCGGTGAGCACTTTGCCTTTCGTGAAGCGCTTGTCGAAGGCCCAACTCCCGCCAACCGCGACACGGCTGAATGGAGGAAGCTGCGCGCGCAACACCTTGCGGAAGCTTACGGTGAAGATCTCGATAGGTGTGAAAGAGAACTTGAGGCGCAGGACGAAGAACTCAAACGATCTAACGTCCATGACGAAGTGGTGCTTTGGTTTGAACACGATTTGTTTTGTCAGGTTAACCTGCTTTACCTGCTTCAATGGTTTGCTCAGCAACAACCTAAGGCGAAGTTGAGTCTTGTCTGTATCGTTCAGTTTCCTGGTAAAGACAACTTTCGTGGGTTAGGCGAACTAAATGCGGAACAACTAGCTTCGCTGTTTCCGTCGCGCCGTCTGGTTACGCAAGAACAACTCACACTCGCGCAATCCGCCTGGGACGCATACTGTTCGCGCGACCCGACTGACATTCAGTCGCTTCTGGAGACTGATACGGTTGCACTGCCTTTCCTTCGTCCGGCGCTGTTGGCGCACCTGCAACGGTTTCCATCAACGCGCAATGGGCTGGGCCGGATTGAAAATTGCGCGCTTCAACTTGTAACTTCAGGTGTCGATGATTTTGGCGAGCTGTTTCGGCGGTTCCAGGATGCTGAACCGCGCTACGGACTTGGCGACGCGCAGTTCCGGCTTGCGTTGCGCCGGCTAATTGAGGCTGGTCAGCCGTTGCTCAACGCTGTCGGAACAGACGTGAAAACGACCCAACTCGATCCCACGATGCGCTATGAGATAACCGAGTTGGGTAAAAGTGTGCTGGCCGGACAAGCTGACTTTGTAAACCTCAACGGCATTCAGCGTTGGCTCGGCGGCGTTTATTTGGAAGATGATCGCGCCGTCTGGCGTTGGGATGATCAAGCGGAAAAACTCGTGTTCTCCTGACACCATTACAGTTATTATTAACTATTCACCATTTACGATTTACTATTCACCAACATGGACATTGAAGCTGTTCGCAAATTCTGTTTATCGATGCCGCACGCCGATGAGATCGTGCAGTGGGAAAACGATCTACTGTTTCGCATTGGCGGCAAAATGTTTGCTGTGGTCGCGCTCGAGCCCAGTCATGGTGTGGTTATGTCACTTCAAGTGCACGCCGGAAAAGTTTGCCGAACTAATTGAGCGCGACGGAATAATTCCCGCACCTTACGTTGCCCGATACCATTGGGTGGGATTTGAGCGTTTTGATGCGATGCGGGATGCCGAGTTGAAAGAGCTACTCAAGACGTCGTATCAGTTAGTCCTCGAAAAGTTACCGAAGAAATCGCGGTCCGCGCTCGACTCAAAGCCGGCTCCTCCCGGCCGTAAGAAAACGCAGCGTTAATTGCGTTTTCGAAACCTCTGCTTTGCCTTCACGTATTATATTTCGCGATAATTTGCACGTGTCGTGGAGCGCTTGCGTTGCTTCAAACGCGGGCCGACCGTCAGTCAAGGCAATAAAGATAGAAACCCCCAAATGCCGTTCCTGGAAGCTATCAAACTTGCAGTTTCAGCCATTCTCGGCCACAAGCTCCGGTCGTTTCTGACCCTGCTCGGTGTCATCTTTGGCGTCGCGACGGTGATCGTAGTTGTGTCGCTCATCGAGGGCTTCAACGCATACGTTGACGAGAAGATTGCCAACATCGGGACCAACGCCTTCTCCGTGCGCCGGTTTTCGATTGACGACTTTTCGAGTGTTGATGCGCTAAACCAGGCGCGGCGTCGCAACAAGGACATTACGCTGGACGACGTCGAAGCACTGCGTGCGCGCGCGAACGCGATTCATCAGGTGGGCGCTAAAGCCGATAGACCAACCGACGTAAAGTTTGGCGCGACGAGTCTCCTGAAAATTCATCTCACTGCAACTACGCCTAACATCGCTGAGATCGAAAACCTCGAAGTTGATAGCGGACGTTACTTTAATTCCGGGGAGGATGAAGCTCGACGCAATGTTTGCTTCATTGGGTCAGATGTAGCTGAGAAGTTATTTCCGACAGCAAATCCGCTGGCCCAGATAATTCGAATTGACGGCCGCCCGTTTCAGGTGATTGGTGTCGGCAAGCCGCTCGGGACGGTCTTTGGACAACCAAGGGACATGTATGTCGCGATGCCGCTCTCGACGTTTCTTTCGATCTACGGTTCACGGCGATCGTTGAACGTAAGTGTTACTTCGACCAGCGAGCGAACTTACCAGCAGGCGGTTGATGAAGCGCGCACAATCATGAGGACGCGACGCAAGTTATCGCCTAATGACAAAGACAACTTCGGCATCGTGACTCCCAGCGCAATCAATGAGCTGCGCGACAAAATTTTCGGGACAATTCAAGTGGCAGCAATTGGCATCACTTCAATCTCACTGGTCGTTGGCGGCATCGTGATCATGAACATCATGCTCGTGTCGGTCACCGAAAGGACGAAAGAAATCGGAATTCGCAAGAGCATTGGCGCGCGACGCGGCGATATCCTGAAGCAGTTTCTGGCGGAATCGACGATGCTCTCGTTGTTTGGAGGGAGCCTCGGCATCGCTATCGCCTACGCGCTCGCGAAACTTGTTGCCGTGCTCACTCCTGTCCCAACTGCGTTGCCGCTGTTAGCAGTTACCGTCGCGCTCCTGGTCTCAGCGACAGTGGGACTCGTTTCAGGAGTTTATCCGGCGTGGCGGGCCGCCGGTTTGGATCCTATTGAAGCTTTGCGCGCCGAATGAGTCCGCGGATCAAAGAACATTGGCCACAGATGAATACGAATCAAAACGGATAAGAATCAGAAGGGAAAGTTATGTTGGCGTTTTTAGGAGTCGTTGCTTCTGGTTTTAAGAATCTGTCGGTATCCGTGTTTATCTGTGGTGCATTGTTCTGTTATCCGCGTTTCTCCGCGTTTACCGGCGGCTAAATAAGAATGAAACTATTTCACGGCAACGTTTACGAGAACCTGCGCATGGGGCTCGACACGCTCTGGCAGCACAAGCTTCGCTCTTTGCTGACCATTCTCGGCGTTGTCATCGGCACTATGACCGTGATCGTAATCGCCGCTTTCGTGTCCGGCATCGACGCGCGTGTCTCGAAGGAAATCGAATCGTTTGGCACAAACTCCGTTTACATCTATCGCTTCGATCCAGGATTTAACTTCAATCCTACGGCTGAAGAGCGAATGCGCAAGCCGCTCAGCTATGAAGACACGCTCGCCATTCAGTCGGAATGTCCTTCGGTTATTTATGCCGCGGCTTTTATGTCGCCGGTAGATTTCTTTGGCGGTCCGTTTACCGAGCGCGTGAACGTGCGTTACCGCGACATCGAAATGACCAACGCCGCCGTTCAGGGTGCGTCGCCCGCGTATTTCAAGATGGGTGTCACCAATGTCGCCGAAGGCCGTTACTTCACCGACGAAGAGAATTCACTGCACGCAAACGTGGTTGTCATTGGGCATGATGTTGCCAACACGTTGTTTCCGTATTCAAAAGCAGTTGACGAACAAGTCAGCATCAACGGCCGCGCTTATCGGGTAGTGGGCGTGCTTGCCGAGCGCGACATCTTCATTGTCGGCGCTGAAGATCCGAATAATGAGAACAAGGCTGTTTACCTGCCTTACCTGACGCTGCGAAAGCTTTATCCCGACGTCGATGACAACTTTGTGATGGCCCAGGCGCGTCCCGGCATGATGCAACAGGCGGTTGAGGAGATTCGCGAGTTGTTGCGGCGCAGGCGGAAAGTGGAATTTGGAAAGCCTGACAACTTTGGTATTTCGACTTCTGATCAGATCATTTCGCAGTTTAGCGCGATCACAGGTGGCGTCTTCGCTCTCATGGTCGCTATCTCGAGTGTTGGACTATTGATCGGCGGCATCGGCGTCATGAACATCATGCTGGTATCGGTGACTGAACGCACACGCGAGATCGGCGTAAGGAAGGCGATTGGAGCGCGGCGACGCGACATCGTGATTCAGTTTTTGATTGAAGCTGCGACACTGACGGGAATGGGCGGATTATTGGGAATTATTTTTGGGTCGGTGATCGCCTTGCTGATTCAGATGATCATGCCTACTTACATTCCAGCCTGGGCGCCGGTGGTTGGTTTCTGCGTGTCTGTCGGACTGGGACTAACGTTTGGACTGTGGCCCGCGTGGAAAGCGTCGCGGCTCAATCCGATTGACGCGTTGCGTTATGAGTAGGTTTTGTTGAGGCGGCGAAAGTCCAATTGTCATATCTCATTTCATATTTCTCATTTTCCATTTCTGGAATATCGGTTATCCGCAGATTACGCAGATTACACAGATTAGAAATCAACAAGGCGCGTTAACGCTTTTCGCTACCTCCTACCAATCATCTTGCGGGTTAAACTTTTTACGACAAGGTTTGGCTCAAACCTACTGTTGAAAGAAATCTGTGTAATCGGGCGTAATCTGCGGATAACTGATATGAATTCCTCAGATGACAAATGGTGGATTCAACTTGAAGTGCAACTTTTGAAATAGGTGGTTGAGAGCAAGCTGCGATAGCGTAAGCGTGCTTTTCTAACCGCCAAGTCAAAAGAAGCACACAATGAACTATAGACAGCTTGCTCGCGAACAAAGATACCAGATATACGCCTTGATGAGAGCCGGACATAACCAGACTCGGATCGCCACCCTAGTCGGTTGCAACAAGAGCACGATCTCACGTGAGCTACGCCGCAACCGGGGGCTGAAGGGTTATCGTCCTTATCAGGCAAATGAACTCGCCTACGACCGGCAGTGTGAAGCTTATCGTTCGCGCATTGCCTGGCAAACTTGGCAACAGGTCGAGCGGCTCTTGCGCCAGGAGTGGAGTCCGGAGCAGATCACCGGGCGTCTGAAGCTGGAGAAACAACCTGCCGTCAGTCATGAGTGCATCTATCTCTACGTCTATGCAGACAAACGGCGTGGAGGCACGCTGCATCGGCATCTGCGTAGTCAAAAGAAGCAGCGTAAGCGTTACAGTGGATACATTCGCCGCGGCCAGATCCCCAATAGAACCAGCATCGATAAACGCCCACAGATCGTGGCTCGCAAAGGTCGCTTCGGCGACTGGGAGGCAGACACTATCATTGGTGCTCGCCATAAAGGCGGCATCCTCAGCGCCGTGGAGCGCAAATCCAAGCTGACTCGACTGCGCAAACTGGCCACTAAAGCAGCTGCCGAAATGAAGGACAACAGTATTGAGCTACTAGCGCCGCTAGCTGCCAAGGTGCACACCATAACCGTAGACAATGGTAAAGAGTTCTGTGACCACGAACGGATCGCAGCAGCACTCAAAACGCGCATTTACTTCGCGCATCCCTATGCCAGCTGGGAACGAGGCTTAAACGAGAACACCAACGGTCTAGTGCGCCAGTACTTTCCTAAAAAGTATGACTTCGCCAAGATCTCAGACCAAGATCTGCAGCAGGTGGAAGACCGATTAAATAACCGGCCTCGCAAGACGCTCGGTTACCGGACCCCTAACGAAGTGTTTTTCAAACAACGTTCTGTTGCACTTCCAAGTTGAATCTGCGAATGACAAATATGAAATGAGAAATGATAAATGGTTTTCGCTGACTCACCAAAATTTACTCATACCGCAGCGCGTCAATTGGATCCAGCGCCGCCGCTTTGCGCGCCGGATAGTAGCCGAAGAAGATTCCGACCGCTGCCGAGAACACGGCGGAACCAACTATCGCGGCCGTTGAAACCATCGTGGGCCAGCCAAGCATTTGCGGAATCAGGAACGAAATCAAAAGACCCAGCAGAATTCCTGCGAATCCTCCAGTCAGACTCAGCACTACCGATTCAATCAGAAACTGGGTTCTCACCGCCGACGACCTCGCACCAATAGCCATGCGAATGCCAATCTCGCGTGTACGTTCGGTCACCGATACCAGCATGATGTTCATGATGCCGATGCCACCCACCAATAGCGACACGCTCGCAATGCTTGCCAGCAGCATCGTCATGATGTTGTTGGTTTCGTTTGCGGCTTCCGCGATATCCGTCATGTTGCGAACAGTAAAATCGTTTGGATCGTTGCCACTTAGCTTGTGACGCTGCCGCAGCAGCTCAGTGATTTGTTCCTGGGCGGTAAACGTCGCGTCCTGCGATATTGCTGAAACATAGGCAATTTGCACTCGCTCGCTTCCCAAAATCTTTTTCTGAACAGCGCTGTACGGCGCCAGGGCAGTGTCGTCCTGGTCGCGCCCCTGCGCATCTTGTCCCTTGCGCGCCATCACGCCAACAACGCGGAAGGGCAGGTCGCGCACGCGTACGGTTTGACCAATCGGATCCGCGCCGGGAAATAAACTGTCAGCAATCGTCTGCCCGATGACGAGCACGCGTGCTGCAGTTCGCACGTCACCGTCGGTGAAGAACGCGCCTTCCTGCACATTCCACTTTCGGATTTCAGGGAACTGTTCGTTCACACCCTGAACTTGAGTGTTCCAGTTTTGATTTCCAACAATCAACTGACTGCGAGTGTTAACAGCCGGCGTCACCATGGAAACGCTGGGAAGCTCGCGGCCGATGGCTTCGAGATCCTCAACCGTCAAAGTGTTTGTGCCGGTGTCGCCGGTGCCGCTCCGAACGCCGCCAACGTTTTGCGCCCCCGCGCTAACAAACAAAAGATTCGTGCCGATGTTTGAGATCTGTGCCTGCACAGATGCCTGCGCGCCCTGGCCAATACTTACCATCGCAATCACGGCGGAGACGCCAATGATGATGCCGAGCATAGTCAGCGCCGCGCGCATCTTGTTTCGAATGAGCGCGCGAAAGGCAACACGAATGATCATTAAGAAGTTCATAGGATTAAAATTACTTTTTGGAGTGCGCCGACCTGTCGGCGCTTTCCACCTCCGAAAATAAAGCGGCGACAGGTCGCCGCACTCCAAAGGCTATTCCTCTTCCTCATCTACCATCTCCGGCATTAGTCGGAGCTCCTCTGCCGCGTTTCTCGGATTCTTAATCGCGTAATCCTTCTTAATCTTCCCGTCCTTAAAAACAATGACGCGATTGGCATACTCGGCGATATCGTTTTCATGAGTCACCAGGATCAAAGTTATGCCGCGCTCGCGATTCAAACGCTGAAATATTTCCATCACTTCAACCGAGGTGCGGGAATCGAGATTGCCGGTTGGTTCGTCCGCGAGGATCAGCGCCGGATCATTTACCAGAGCCCGTGCAATCGCCACTCGTTGTTGTTGTCCTCCAGACAACTGGTTTGGATGATTCGACTCGCGTCCCGCCAGACCCACTGCTGTTAACGCTGCCTGCGCGCGGCGCTGACGCTCTCCAGAGTTTAGACCCGCGTACAACATCGGGAGCTCCACATTTTCAAGTGCCGACGTCCGCGAGAGCAGGTTGAAACCCTGGAAAACAAAACCCACCTTCTGATTGCGAATGTCTGCGCGTTGGTCCTTCGACATTGCGGACACGTCCTGGCCGTCAAGGATGTAAGATCCCTTCGTCGGTCGATCGAGACATCCGATGATGTTCATCGTCGTTGATTTGCCCGATCCCGACGTGCCCATAATCGCGACAAACTCGCCTTCACGAATCGTCAACGAAATACCGCGGAGCGCATGCACTTCCACATCGCCCATCGTGTAGGTCTTGTGAATGTGGTCCAACTCGATCACTGGACGCGAAATCGCTTCAGGCGATTTCAAACCTGCGATCACATTTGGCTGTTGAATCTCTATTGTTGCCTGCATCTTCGTTCTCAGCGTCTGCTCTGAAGTCTCCGGGTCAGTAAGAGGGGCTTGCCCCCGCTGTCTTCATTGTCAGCAAAATAAATCTCCGTGCGTCGCTCGTCCGCATCTCGTGACGGTCTTGCTGGGGACCAAACCTCATCGAGACACGTTTCGCCCGCGAGCGACGCACAGAGAAACCGTTAGTTACGTCTTCCGCCGCCTCCGCCACCCATTCTCGGCTGGCTTCCGCCAAACCCTGGCGCCTGCTGAGTGTTGGTTTGCGTGCGGGTCGCGCCGGAGACGTTCTGGCCAGTTATGACCGTCTCGCCCTCGCGCAAATCACCATCGACAACTTCCGTCGCTGTGCCGTCGCTCAAACCGACGGTGATGCGACGACGCTGCGGATTTCCATCCTGGCCCATGACCCAAACGACGCGCGTTTGACCCTGCAGAACAGGCGCACTCGGCGGAGCGAAGTTGCTGGCGCGTTGCCCGCCTGACTGCGCCCGGTTCTGCTCGGCAGCGTTGCCCCCCGCATCCGCTGCCTGGCCCTGGGAAGATCCTCTGTTACCGCGCTGTCCGCCAGTGCGGTTCTGTCCAGTTCTTTGTCCGCTCGCATCGGGCGGCGTGAAACGCAATGCTGCGTTTGGCACCTTCACGACGTTATTACGCTCGTCGATCGTAAATATCAGATTCGTAGTCATTCCCGGTTTCAGTTTCTCTTCCGGATTGCTGACTTCGATTGCGACGTTGTAAGTCACGACGTTTTGCGTGTTCACCGGATTCAAACGAAGCTGCTGAATCTTGCCGGTAAACGTGTCGCTGGGAAATGCGTCAACGGTAAACTGCACACTTTTCGCTTGTTCAACCAGACCAATGTCCGCCTGATCGATATTCGCAATCACTTGCATCTGCTTCAGGTCGTTGGCAATCGTGAACAGCGTTGGCGCCGATAAACTGGCGGCGACTGTCTGGCCCACGTCCACGTCACGCGAAACAACCACACCGTCAATCGGCGACATGATCGTCGTGTGCTTCAAATTAATTTCGGCGAGTTGTAATGCCGCTCGCGCCTGCTGTAACTGCGCCTCTGCTTGTTGCACGCTCGCTTGCGTTTGCTGGACCTGCGCTTGCGACTGTTGGATCTGCGCCTGCGACTGCGTCATGCCGGAGGTCCTCGCAGACTGCTCACTCAGCGTTGCCTGGTTCAACTGTGCTTCCGCCTGCTCTGCGCGCGCCACGGCCGACTTGTAAGCCGTGTTTGCCAGATCGTAATCCCGTTGGGCAATGACCCCAGCCCTTAATAACGACTCCTGCTGTCGCAGAAAACTTAGTGCGTCATCAACCTGCGCTTTCATCACCGTCAGGTTTGCTCGCGCGCTGGAAACGCCGGCTTGTTGATTCTGAGCTGTTGATTGAGCTGCCTGTGAACGCGCCTGGGCGTCGGTAACGCCGGCGCGTGACTGTGAAACTGATGCTCGCGCCTGGGTCAGACTTGCCTGTGCCTGCTCAAGATTTGCTCGCGCCTGTTGCACCTGGGCTTGCGTGGTAGACGGATCGAGCTGCGCGATAACTTGTCCTTTACGAACTTTCGAATTGAAATCCGCCATCAGCGCAGAAATTGTTCCTGACGCCTGGCTGCCAACCTGGACAGTGGTTACGGCTTGTAACGTTCCGGTTGCGGTAACGGTGTTGCGAAGATTGCCGCGCTCAACTCTTGCGGTCATGTATTGCGCCGCGCTTGTGGTTTCCCCACGAAAAGCGAATCCCGCCGCTACGACCACAGCCATCCCCAAGACAGCAGCGACGTAACGTCGGCGTCCCGCGAGGCCTTGACTGAGCAAGTTCCTCAAGCGGTCGAACAATGCCGTTCCAGCGGGCATCTGGACGGTTTTAATGATTTCGGTGCTCATAACCTGCTAGACACGTGTGGCGGCACTTTGGTTACAGGGGGCGGCGAGCTATGGAAAAGGAGGAGCGCCCGCTTCGCGAATTACCAATTCCTTGGAAGAAAAGGGACGGGATTTATCATTTCTCATTTCATATCAGTACTGTCCGGTTAGATATCCAATAGTTGCAACTGGTTAACATCCTGGACCATTTCAAGATTGTACTGAGATTGCTGAAGCAAGCTTAAAATGGGGGTTTTGTCGAAAAGGGTGAGACTCAGGATCTGAAACAAAGTGTAGAGATCTTGCTTGAGTCTCAAGCGCTTCTTGACGATGGCAACGAGCACATAAACAGTGACGGCGATCCAGACTTGGGTCTTGACGCTGTTGTCTGAAGTGCCGAAAAAGCTTTTGATGCGAAGATGCTGTTTGATCCATTTGAAGAAGAGTTCTATTTGCCAGCGATAGCGATAGAGAGCGGCGACCGTCAACGCTGGGATAGAAAAGTTGTTGGTTAGCAGCACTAGTCGCTGGTCGGTTTCGGCTGAGTAATAATGAACTCGGCGCAAAGCGATGGGATAAAGCGTTGATGTTAATGGACCAGTCAGGACAATGGTTTGATCGCTGCGCACCCCAGTAGCGCGGTCGTGCGGATGGGAGTAGCGACGGCGAAAGCGCAGATTGCTTTTGGTGCGAATGACAAAGAACGCGAGCTCCGTTTGCAATCGGTAAAGCCGCTGGAAGTCGAGGAAGCCGCGATCCATGATGATGAACGAGCCGGGTTCTAGTATGAGTTCGTCGAGGAGGTTGACCTCGTGGACATTCCCCGCGGTAATAGCGATAAATACGGGAATAGCGCTGTGAATCTCCAGCAATGTGTGTAACTTGATCGCGCCCTTGTGTTTTCTGAATTTGGCCCAGGGGAAGAGCGAGAGACACAAGTCTATGGTAGTGGCGTCGAAGGCGTAGGCGGTGGCGTCTAGTTCCAGTCCCAACTCTGAATGAGCATAGAGTGGCCGTGCTATCTGGATCAGACTTTGGGCGAAGTCGCGATAGATACGCCAGTCGCGAGTCTCGTTGGCATCGGCCAGCGTAGCCCGTTTGACTGGTCCACTGAAGCCGGCGTGATAGAGCTTGTGCTGCTGGGCGGCGAGACAGACTTCGATGTCGCGCAGGCTTTCGCGATAAGTAAGTTGCGCGAAAGCCATGGTCAGAAATTGATCCCAACAAGAGAAGGAACGAACACTCTTGTTGCCCCCATAGCGGGCCACGCAGCGATCGAATCTCTTGTGTGAAAGAAAGCTGATGAGTTGTGCGAAGACGGTGCGACCTTGATTCAAGTGGACTCTCCTTCGAAATTGATCTTCGAAGGGTAGGCCAGAAAATTCCCAGACTTGAATTCAAATCGTTTCCACTCATCATAGTATTTAAGTCATTCACTTCTATTCGCTTAGCGCGAATTCAAGATCGTTTAACCGGACAGTACTGATTTCATATTTCTCATTTTTCATTGTTTCGGAAACAGCTTAGGGCGTCGTTCCAGATGGAAGACGCCAACCTGATTAATCGTGTAAGGAAGATGTGCCCTGCTTGGAAGTTGAATTTGATGAACAGGCGCAACCATCTCTTTCCGCTACATCGCGTCAACGCTGTGGGTCGAAGAATACAGAACCGGGAGCGTTAGCGACCGGGTTCATGCTGGGATGTGACTCGTGATCAGTTCAATAGCGCCAGAAGGTGGTAAATCAGTCCCACCGTTGTCACCGCCGGCTTATGGATCTACATGTTCGCAAGCTGAATTGCTTCTCGATGCGATATAAGAACTTGGACGACCTCAATGACCAAAGCTGATAGCCATTCCATCATGAACCCGGTCGCTACCGCTCCCGGTTCTGTTTTCGTCGACCCACAGCGTTAACGCGATCCAACGCGCATCGAAGTTGCACTTCGAACTTGAATTCACAAATGAGAAATGAGAAATGAGAAATGATAAATCCCGTTCCTCTCGCCTTTGAATTGGTGTTGAGTGAGTTTTACGCCAGCCGTTGGGACGGACGACCGATATGAATGTGCGGACCGGTTGAAACGCCCGGAATGGCGCCACGAAATGCCAGAAAGGGAATGCCATTGCTTTGGAGATATGCAATCAACGCCCGTCCTTCAGCACTGTCCGGGTGCAGGCCGACGTCAACGGCGTTTCGATGATCCCATCGCATCGCGTTGTGAGTGGCGCTTTGACCAAAGGTACTAATCGGAAGAGTTCGACCAAACGTGCTCGTGAAAAACGATTGCACAGAACCTATATGCGAAATCGCCCAAGCGCCGCCGCCGTCGTAACGCATCGATGTAAGACGGACTAATTGTCTGGGTTGTGCCGCCAGACGTTTGGCCAGCGCTTTTTCGGCAATCTCTGCGTCCTTGATTTGTGTGACCAGACTATTGGAGTCAGCGATTTGTTTTTTCGTTGTTTCCAGTGCAGCTTGCGCTCTAGTTAATTCCTGCTCAGCGACGGCCAACTCGTTGCGCGCTACCAGGCCATCCGCGACCAATGGACGAAGTTGCTCGAGCTTCGCCGAGGCGTCGGTTACAGCTTGCTCCTGAAATTTCAAGACTTCCTGGGCGCTGGCTTTATAGGTCTCCGTCGCGCCGATCAGATCGGAACGCGTCTGCGCGAGGTCAGATTTAGCTGTCTGTCCGAAGACGATGGCTGGCGAAAGCGCCAGCACCGACAAGCCCATGATTAAGTAAATTCTCTTCATAAACCGCACCAGGGAAAGTCAGACACCGGTTGTGTAGGGATGGTTACGCGTCAGAGCCTGAAATGTTCGGAATTGACCAAAAATGTGACGGATCAACCTGGAAAATTGATGAATCAACCTCGGCGGCTTCGCCGCGGCCTGTGCGGAAAGGCTTTGCCTTTCCGGCCCGTTTAATAAAGCAGGTTCGCGAGGCTTGAGCCTCGCGAAATATCTGGTTGGGATCGCCTGGTAAGGCGGAGCCTTACCGCACAGGAAACGGCGAAGCCGTGCCGTCGATATCGTTCCGGTTCCATATTCTGGACGGTGCGCATCAAATGCGGTTCACTTCGAATAGGAAATGACAAATGAGAAATGATAAATCGCAGATTCAACTTGGAAGTGCAACGGGCTTTTGATTTGCGACATCGTGGGTCGAAGAATACAGAACCGGGAGCGTTAGCGACCGGGTTCATGCTGGGATGTGACTCGTGATCAGTTCAATAGCGCCAGAAGGTGGTAAATCAGTCCCACCGTTGTCACCGCCGGCTTATGGATCTACATGTTCGCAAGCTGAATTGCTTCTCGATGCGATATAAGAACTTGGACGACCTCAATGACCAAAGCTGATAGCCATTCCATCATGAACCCGGTCGCTACCGCTCCCGGTTCTGTTTTCGTCGACCCACAGCGTTAACGCGATCCAACGCGCATCGAAGTTGCACTTCGAACTTGAATTCACAAATGAGAAATGAGAAATGATGAAATCCCGTACCTTTACCCGCACCAAAACAACTACTTTTCCACCAACACCTGTAACTTTCCCCCAAAATCCCGTGTCTATCCATGCGGGAGGCTATGAGGGCCTCTACTTTCGAACATAGGTAGTTGAGGAGTATTGAAGAACATGAAGAAATTGACACGGATTAAGGCGCTCGCACTAGTCTCCCTGTCGAGCATCATCCTGGTTGCGTCTGTCGCGTTTGCACAAACGACCAGCACAACCCAGGACAACACACAGCAGAAAGCTCGCGGCGAATGGCGTGGGCACGGACGACGTGGCGGTCATCGTGGCGGCTTTGATGGTTTCAAAGGTGGCATGGGTTTCCGCAATCTTAACTTGACCGAAGATCAGAAGGCGCGGATGCAACAGATCCGTCAGGGCTTCGGCGAACGCACCAAATCCCTGCGTGAACAACTTCGAACCAAGCGGCAGGAGTTGCGTCAGGCCAGCCAGAGCGGTACGTTCAACGAAGCATTGGCCACTCAAATTCTGACCCAGGAAGCCGGGCTGAAGGCGAAATTAATGGGCGAGCAGTTTCGCATGCATCAGGAAACACTCACCGTTTTGACTGCCGAACAGCGCACGCAACTGGAGCAGGCGCGTGAGCAGAGGAAAGCGAAACGAGGCGAGTTCAAAACCAAACGTGGAGAACGAAGCCAGTCGCAGAATCAGTAACGCATGATGACAGGTGGCGGACCGGAAAGCGTTCCCGCGTCCGCCTCCGACTTGTGGCACGGGCATCTTGCCCGTGCTTCACGGGCCCGACACCCGTGCGACGTGAGAAACGCTTCTGAACAACGATTACGAGCACGGGTCAGACCTGGAGTTGGCGCAACTCGCCCGCGCCGGCGATGAGTCTGCGTTTGCTGAAATCGTTCGTCGCTACAGCCCGCGAGTGTTCAGGTTTGCGAGTCGCTTTTTTCGCCAACGCAGCGTAGTTGAAGAAGCTGCGCAGGAGGTTTTCCTGAAAGCATTTACGCAGCTCGGGAGTTACGAAGGCCGCGGCTCGATGGAAGGATGGTTGACGCGAATTACGACAAACACGTGCCTCAACATGGTGAGAAGCGCGAAGCGTCGACCGGAATTGACAGTATCGGATTTGACGGAGGATGAGACCAGTTGGTTAGACCACAGGCTGTCAGACGCTGCCAACGAATCCTTCAAGTCGAGCGAACGAAGTTTTGCGGCGGCGGATCTGGCTGATCGAGTTCTTGAAACATTATCGCCGGATGATCGGCTGGCATTGACGTTAGTTGACGGTGAAGATCTTTCGATTAAGGAAGTGGCAGAAGCGACAGGCTGGTCGGAGGCAAAAGTGAAAGTGCAGGCATTTCGCGCGCGGCG
Source organism: Pyrinomonadaceae bacterium (assembly GCA_963730985.1). Classification (GTDB taxonomy): domain Bacteria; phylum Acidobacteriota; class Blastocatellia; order Pyrinomonadales; family Pyrinomonadaceae; genus PSRF01. The sequence goes on along the minus strand of CAVSTX010000001.1, from coordinate 196,513 downwards.
CCGAATGCGCGACGCGGTGGACAAACTGTTGGGACGAAATGCGAAGTGAACAAAGTTTGAAGAGGCAACGATGAAAGAGAACCACATAATTGAGATTCTGGAGAGCCGCCCGTTCGCGACTTTGAGCGATAGCGACCACGCTTCGATCAAGACGCATACGGCAACGTGCGACACGTGTGCCCGCGCTTACAAAGTTGCGGCTGTCTCGTCGTCGTTACTGGCTGAGCGTGCTGCGGAAACAGTTGAGCCGTCGCCGTTCTTCCACACCAAAGTTTTGGCCGCACTACGCGAACGGCAAAACGAGACGCCGGCCTGGCAGCGTTTATGGCGTACTGCCGGCGCACTCGTGTCGTCGATGGCGGCTGCGGTTGTGTTGCTGGGAGCGTTAACTTTCATGGCGCCAGAACAGTCGATGGCCGAAGGAACCGTGTCCACTGCCTATTCAGCAGAAGGCGTAATTCTTGATGACGCGGAAACGATGCAGGAGGTTTCCGACGCGCAGGTGCTTTCAACGCTTTACGCGACGGATGAAGACGAAAGGTAAGTATGGAAACTACTGCTAAAAGTAAATGGCAGGTGCGGCTGGCTGCGCTGTTGGTTTTTGTACTCGGGTTCGCGGCAGGCGCGCTTGCGTTCAACGCGTATCGAAGCTGGTCGCGAACGAGAGCGGAAGGCCAGCGCCACGAGCGCTTTGAGCGGATGCTTGACGGGCTTCAGTTGTCGAATGAGCAGAAGACGGAAGTGCACAAAATTCTCACGGAGTCGCGCGAGCAGTTGCAGACGTTGCGCAAAGAATCGGAGCCGCGGTTCGCCGCTATCCGGCAACAGGCGGATGAACGACTGCAAAAAGTGCTGACGCCTGAGCAGTGGAAACAATTTCAGGAAGAACGCGAAAAGACGCGCGGCCGCGGGCGGCGTGGGAGAGATGGCGATCCGCGTCGGTAACGATGGGACCGCGGGCGTCTCGCCCGCAACGCGCCGACAGGCACGCACCCCCCTGCCGAAGAATTTCTCATTTCTCATTTCATATTTCTCATTTGTCATTGATCCCCCGATTCAACTTGGAATGCCTCAAGGGCGGGCGCTTGGCCGCTCACAATTCAACTTGGAATGCCTCAGGGTCGGGAAGAGGCGCTTGCGCCCGCTCACAGACTCAACTCGAAATGTTTTCAAAGGCACAGGCCCGCAGGGCCGATAGTGAATAGCCACGACCGTAAGGTCGTGGTCAGGGTCGGGTAATTGTGTTTGAGGCCCGCAGGGCCGGCAGTTGCATTAAACCAAGTCATCTCTTGATGACTGGCGGCCCTACGGGCCTTGATGAATTAATACGGAATTGGTTCCACGACCTTACGGTCGTGGCTATTCACTGGCGGCCCTTCGGGCCTATCTGAGACCCAATGACAAATGGTGGATTCAACTTGAAGTGCAACTTTTGAAATTGGTAGTTAAGAGCAAGCTGCGATAGCGTGAGCGTGCTTTTCTAACCGCCAAGTCAAAAGAAGCACACAATGAACTATAAACAGCTTGCCCGTGAACAAAGATACCAGATAAACGTTTTGCAGAGGGCCGGCCATAACCAGACTTACATTGCGGCCATGATCGGCTGTCATAAGAGCACGATCTCGCGCGAGTTGCGACGCAACCGCGGGCAAAAAGGCTATCGTCACTACCAGGCAGGTGAACTCGCTTACGATCGGCAATGCCAAGCCTATCGTTCACGGATAACCTGGCAAACCTGGCAACAGGTCGAGCGGCTTTTGCGCCAGGACTGGAGTCCGGAACAAATCGCCGGGCGCCTTAAGCTGGAACAACAACCAAGCGTGAGTCATGAGTGGATCTATCTCTACGTCTATGCAGACAAACGACGTGGCGGGACCCTGCATCACCATCTACGCAGTCAAAAGAAGCAACGCAAGCGTTACAGCGGATACCTCCGTCGCGGCCAGATCCCTAACCGAACCAGCATCGATAAACGTCCACAGATCGTGGCCCGCAAAGGTCGCTTCGGCGACTGGGAGGCAGATACCATCATTGGCGCTCGCCATAAAGGCGGCCTCCTCAGCGTCGTCGAGCGAAAGTCCAAGCTGACCCGCCTGCGCAAGCTGGCCACTAAAGCAGCTGTCGAAATGAAGGACAAAAGCATCCAGTTGTTGGCCCCGCTCGCTGCTCGGGTGCACACCATCACGGTAGACAATGGTAAAGAGTTCTGTGAGCACGAACTGATTGCCGCGGGACTCCAGGCGCGCATTTACTTCGCGCATCCTTATGCCAGCTGGGAGCGAGGTCTTAACGAAAACACCAACGGTCTGGTGCGCCAGTATTTCCCCAAGAAATATGAGTTCGCCAAGATCACAAACCAGGACCTGCAACAGGTCGAAGACTTACTAAACAATCGGCCTCGCAAGACGCTTGGTTACAGGACCCCCAACGAAGTCTTTTTCAAACAACAATCTGTTGCACTTCGAAGTTGAATCTGCGAATGACAAATGTGCAATGAGAAATGATAAATCCCGTACTTTGACCTCTCACCAATTCAACCCACCGGGCGCGCAAGGAGCCGTCCGCCTGAAGACGGAACTGAAGAAACTTATTTCCCCGCCTCATCGTACAAGTCGCTGAGTTCGCTCTAACAAGTAGTCTCCCCTTCGATCAAGAAAACCAAAGCACTTCGATGCAACTGGACAGTTCTGCCCGGATTGCGTCGTTTTCGTCTTTCGTATGCCTTCGAACTTGATCTAAATCATCCATTTGATCCTCTCCGTTTGCGGAGAAGGCAATCCCTGGAGACCGTCATATGAACAACTCGCATAAGTCTTTCATCGCCATCGCACTTTTATTCGCCTTGGGTGTGGCTACCGTTTTCGGCCAGGGCCGCGGCTACGACACAGCCAGCATGGACCGCACCGCCCCCGCGTGCACAGATTTTTACCAGTATGCGAATGGCACCTGGCTGAAGAACACGCCCATCCCGCCCGCTTATTCTTCCTGGGGCAGCTTCAACGTCCTGGCGGAGAACAATCGCAAGACGTTGCGCGAAATACTTGAAGCAGCAGCGTTAAACAGCAAAGCCGCCAAAGGGACAAACGAACAGAAGATTGGCGACTTCTTCGCAAGCTGCGTTGATGAGGCGAAGCGAGAAGCGGAAGGAATGAAGCCGCTGGTTCCGGAACTCGAGCGGATCAACAAGCTCGCGACGGTTCAAGACGTCCAGGCGCAAATTGCCTACATGCATCGTCATGGTATTCCCGCGTTGTTTGGTTTCGGCTCGTTGCCGGATCTGAAGAACAGCTCGATGGTGATGGGATTCGCATCTCAAGGCGGATTGAGCCTGCCCAATCGCGATTACTACACAAACACTGATGAGAAGTCGGTGAAGCTGCGTGAGGAGTTTGTGAAGCACGTCGCCAACATGTTTCAGCTTGTGGGTGAAACTCCAGACGAGGCGACAAAGAACGCCCAGACCGTTCTGGCATTGCAGACGAAGCTGGCGCAGAGCTCACGCACGCCCGTGCAGCTTCGCGATCCAACTACGCAGTATCACATGCACGATCCGGCGCAACTGACTGTGCTGACGCCCAATTTTTCGTGGGAGAGCTACCGCAAGAGCGTTGGCGCACCAACAACTGGAAACATCAACATTGCGCATCCGGAATTTTTCCAGGCAGTCAGCAAACTCCTGGTTGAAATTCCGGTTGCGGAATGGAAGAGCTACTTGCGCTGGCACCTGATTACGGCAGCGGCTCCCAGCCTGTCCTCAAAGTTTGAAACTGAAAACTTCAACTTTTTTGGAAAAACGCTCGAAGGACGCAAAGAACAATTGCCTCGATGGCGTCGTTGTGTTTCAGCAACCGATGCAAACCTTGGCGAAGCTCTCGGACAGCTTTATGTCGCGCGCGCGTTTACGCCCGATTCAAAGGCACGCATGCAAAAGATGGTCGATAACCTGATCGTCGCGTTTCGGGAACGACTGCAAAAGCTCGATTGGATGAGCGATGAAACTCGCAAACAGGCGATCGCCAAGCTGAATGCGTTTGGCCAGAAGATCGGTTATCCCGAAAAGTGGATCGATTATTCGAGACTCGATGTTTCGAGAGAGTCGTATCTTGCCAACGTTCTGCGCGCAAGCGAGTTTGAGCAGATGCGCGACTTCAATAAAATCAACAAACCCGTCAATCCGATCGAGTGGACCATGACGCCGCCGACCGTCAACGCTTACAACTCCTCACTGCGAAACGAGATCGTGTTTCCTGCCGGCATTCTGCAAGCGCCCTTTTTTAACCCCGCAGCCGACGACGCAATCAATTACGGCGCGATCGGAGCCGTGATCGGACACGAGATCACGCACGGCTACGACGACTCCGGAAGCAACTTCGATCTTCATGGAAACCTGAAGAACTGGTGGACTGAAGTTGATAAGAAAAACTTCGACTCGCGCGCGGAGTGTGTAATCAACCAGTTCAGCAGTTTCGAGGCTGAGCCTGGCTTGCATCTTCAAGGCAAGCTTGTTTCCGGTGAGTCGATTGCCGACCTCGGCGGTTTGTACGTCGCCTACGACGCATTTCAAAAGTCACTGCAAGGCAAGCCGCGTCCGGCAAATATCGATGGATTTACGCCGGAGCAGCGGTTCTTCCTGGGCTGGGCACAAGTGTGGGCGGAGAAGTACACTCCGGAGACCGCTCGGTTACAGACGCAATCTGATCCGCACCCCCTAGCGCGTTTTCGTGTAAATGGTCCATTGTCAAACATGCCGCAATTTGCGGCAGCGTTTTCCTGCAAGGCCGGTGATATCATGGTGAGACCGGAAAAAGATCAATGCAGGATATGGTAAGTATAGTGGCACGGGCGTCCCGCCCGTGCTGCATTCCAAGATGCCAGTGTCACATTCAGTCACAGGAGAAATAAGAATGAATGGCGTAAGACGTTTTTATGTTTCGTCCTTTGCAACGCTTTGTTTACTGATGGTTGGAGTTGGTTACGCATTTGCGCAAACTCCGCCGTCAATACGGGTACCAAGGCCAAGTCAGAAAGCGAGCGTCATGCAAACCATTGGCGTAACCGATCTGACAATCACTTACAGCCGTCCTGGCGTGAAGGGTCGACAGATCTGGGGCGACCCGCTTCCGGCCCAGGCGGCCGAGGTTAAAGGCGAAGCCACGCTTGACGATCAAAATGTCCGTCCGAAAGGCGCTGCAATTGTTCCGTGGGGCCATGCCTGGCGCGCCGGCGCAAACGAGGCGACTCAATTCGTCGTTACCGACGACGTAACGATCAACGGACAAAAGCTTCCTGCCGGCAGCTACAGTCTTCACACCATCCCGACCAAAGATGAATGGACTCTCATTTTTAACAGCGTCGCCAATCAATGGGGCAGCTTCTCCTACGATGCGGCGAAAGACACCCTGCGCGTAAAAGTGAAGCCGCAATGGGTCGGCGAAAGCCAGGAATGGCTTTCTTATTCAATACCGGAAGTAACTCCTAATTCGGCCAAAGTGGTCCTTCGTTGGGAAAAAGTCGCAGTACCGTTCACCGTCGAAGTGCCGAGCGTTGAAGCAGTTTGGCGGGCGAAAGCAGACGCTTTGATTGCAGCCAACCCGACAGAATGGCGACTGCCGCTTCAGGTTGCTAACGCCTACTTCGGTGAAAACAAGTATGACGAAGCATTGAAGTGGGTTGATCAATCAATCGAAATCAAAGAGACGTTTCAGAATCTCGCTTCCAAATCAAACATCCTCGTCAATGCTGGAAAGAAGCAGGAAGGAATTGCTATGGCAGAACGTGCCATAGCCCGTGGCAAAGCGGACAAGGTTGACACGGCACGACTTGAGAAGCGCCTGGCTGATTTGAAAGCAAAGCCTTGACTGAATAAGCCGGACCGAAAATTAGGCCCGAAGGGCCGATAGTGAATAGCCACGACCGTAAGGTCGTGGAAAACCATCAGTATTAATTCATCAAAGGCCCGAAGGGCCGACAGTCAATTATTCGGTTTCTTCCCGACCTGAGGTATTTCAAGTTGACGCGGTAATCGAAAACTCATCTACACCAACGGCGCGTTCGCAAATGCGGACGCGCTTTTTCTTACGAGAAACGTGTAAGTTGCTGTGCGATTAAGCCGGAGTGATAATGGCGAGCCACGATGGGTGTAGCAAAGTTAACTGACCAGAATACTGTTCTTCCCGAAAGCAAGTACGCGCTCGTCGAGCGCGAGCGTCGATACTTGTTGCAGGACTTGCCCGAGGGATTGAGTCGTGCCGATCCTCACCTGCAAATCACCGACAACTACATTACCGGCACGCGTCTCCGTATTCGTAAAGTCAGAGACCCGCGGACCAATAAATGGACAGTAAAATTTACTCAGAAGTTCGCACCGGAGCCTGGAGCTTTCGCTCGCACGATCATCACCAACGTTTATCTGAACGCGATCGAAGCCGAATCGCTGTCGATGTTCGACGCGAACGAGATCCGTAAGAACCGTTATTTCTTTGAGTATGACGGCCGCAGATTCTCCGTCGACATGTTTCTGGGTGACTTGTTCGGTTTGGTGCTTGCGGAAGTTGGTTTTGAAACCGATGAAGAACTTGAAGGATTTCCGCAGCCGCCGTTTGCGATTGCGGACGTGACGGATCTCGAATTATTCACGGGTGGCAGTTTGTCCCAGTTGACGTTTGAAGATGTGCGGGCCGAGATTGCGAAAAACAGTCTGCTAACCGCGGCCAAGACCAACACATGACCTCAATTAACAAATTCTGCGTCGCGGTCTTCGCAACCACATTGCTGTTTTCCATTGGCTGCCGCAGGGCGGCGGCGCCTGAGCAAACAGCGACGCCTGCGACCGCACCGGAGTATCAAGCGCAGGGAGGCACAACCTCCATTGGTGAAACGAAATATTTCAAAGGGTCAATCGGCAGTACGCTTGGCCTGCAAATGAAACTCGTCCGGGAAGCTGGCACACTCAAAGGTTCGTACCACTATCAAAAGGTCGGTACGAAAATCGACCTGCGCGGGACGATTGATAAGGATGGCAATATCGTCCTGGAAGAGTTTGACGGAAACGGCAAACAATCAGGTGTGTTTACCGGACTCTGGAAGACTGACGCAGATAACCTGATTGCGATCTCGGGAAACTGGAACAAGCCAAACAGCGACAAGAAAACTGCATTCTCCCTCCATGAAGAGCCAATTTCGTTGACCGGAGCTGCCGAGCTTGTTGCGAAGCAAATTCGCGAAAATAACAAAAAGCTGCGCTATGAGATCGATGCTGAGTATCCGCAACTGACTGGCAGCACTAACGCGAACGCGGAGAAATTCAATCAACTGGTGCGCGGGCTGGTTACGCGAAAAGTCGCCGACTTCAGGAAGGAAATGGTCCCCGAACCCGGCGAAGAATCCGCGGAGCCCGCCGAAGGCGAATCTGAAGGAATGGGAAGCGATCTGGGAATTGGTTATTCCATAGCAATTGCCACGGATGATTTGATCAGCGTCGAGTTTAATGTGGGAAGTTACTACAGTGGCGCGGCCCATCCGAACTCGTATTCCGAATCGCTTAACTTTGATCTCAAGAACGGCAAGGCGATTAAGCTGGTTGACGTCTTTAACCCGGGCGCGAAGTATCTTCAGAAGATTTCGACTTACTCAATTCAGGATTTGCAGAAGCAATCAAAGGAAAAGGGCCCGGACGGCATGCTGGATGACGACTGGATTAAACGAGGCGCGGGCGCGGATCCTGCAAATTACAAGAGTTGGGTGATCGGGCGCAAGGGTGTTGGTATCAATTTCGATGCATATCAGGTTGGACCATACGCTGCCGGCCCGCAAAAGGTTTTGGTTCCATATGACGCAATCAAAGACATCATCAAGCCGGATGGACCACTCGGCGCATTTGTGAAGTGAAACGAGGCAGGAATGAATCACTCCGTCGGATTGTGGATCGTTATTGGCGGTATTTGCGTGGTGGTGATTGGACTGCTGGTTATGTCTGGTGGGTTGAACTGGTTTGGGAAATTGCCGGGCGACATCCGCTACGAAAGCGATCGAGTCGGCGTTTACATTCCGATCGTCTCGATGCTGATCGTGTCGCTGGCGTTAAGTCTGGTGTTCTATTTGGTTAGGCGATTTATGTAGTAACGCGCGTAGCGCCGACATTCAGTAGCCACGACCGTTAGGTCGTGGGTAACAGTGCAATTATGAAAGTAGGCCCGAAGGGCCGGCATTTCCTCTCCCATCTGAAAAGCAGCCAATTCAGAACAATTGTTGCCTCTCAGGCCTCTATTGATTTGAGAATGATCTGTTCCACGACCTGACGGTCGTGGCTATTAACTGTCGGCCCTCTCGGGCCTGTTCTCCCAACGCCCGCGCCCCTACACCACCTCCGCCATTTCGGGTTCTGAGTAGTCTGCTGCGCGAGTTTTCGCGAAATACACCGCCAGCAAAAACGCCAAAAACATTATTACCGACGCAGTCCAGAACGTGACGAAGAGCGAGCGGTCGCTCATGTAGTGCGGCACGCCATCGGCGCCCATGTGAGCAATGGCGCTATGGATGAGTATGGCCGCGAGCGATGGACCAACCGCTCGCGCCAGGCTTCCTGCCGATTGCGTAACACCCAAAACGGTTCCTTGATCAGCCGGACCTACACTTCGCGAGGCCAAGCTATTCAGCGCCGGGGTGGCGAGCGAATTGCCCAGCGAGAAGATACCTCCGCCAATCAAGAGCGCGAACAAACCTCCCGCTGCCGGCCCAACAAATGGAACAGCAAACAAACTGCCGGCGAAGAACAACGCACCCGTAATCACCAGTGGCATTTCCCCGAACCGCTTCACCAGACGACCGATGAGCACGCCCTGGATGATTACCGCAATCAACCCGACGTAAGCGAACAAGTAACCGTTTTGATGAGCGTCGTAGCCAAAGCGAAACATCGTGTACAACGAGAATGCAGTCGTCATGATCGAGAAGGCGACGATAAACAGGAAATAGATCGTTAGCACAAATCGTAACCGCGGTTGTTTGAGCGACTCGAGCAGTTGTGAGAGGCCGCGTCCACGAGCGGCGGAAGCGCGCGCCGGATGATCCCGAGTGACGGTTTCCGGCAGGGTGAAATAGAGAAGCAAAGCATTCGCCAAGCAGAGACCGGCGGCGAAGAAAAATGGAACAGCAACGCCCCAGCGGCTCAGTATGCCCCCAATCGCTGGTCCAAAAATGAAACCTAAACCGAATGCGGCGCCCAGCAGACCCATTCCCTTGGCGCGATCTTCTTTCGTAGTTATGTCAGCAATATAGGCCTGGGCGGTCGAGATGTTTCCACCCGAAATGCCGTCGAGTATTCGCCCGATGAACAGCATCCAAAGGTTTGTCGCCATTCCGAGAATCAGAAAGCCAATCCCCGTCCCGATTATCGAAACCAACAGCACAGGCCGCCTGCCATACTTGTCTGACAGCCGGCCCAGCACCGGCGAAAAAATCAGTTGCATGATCGAGTATGAGGCGAAAAGTAGACCTACGGTCCTCGGCGTTGCGTTGAAACGTGTGCCTTCGGCGTAGAAGGGAAGAACGGGGATAACTATTCCGAAGCCGAGCAGATCGATGAAGACTGTCGTGAAGATGACGACCAGCGGTGAGCGCTTCATGAATCAGTTATCGCAGACGAACTCAATAGATTTCTAATCAGTATTACGCGACACCCGGTTGAAGTGAAACTATCTCCGTCGCCCACTTAGCGCGAGGTCTACTGACGCCATTCCGCCGCCGGAAATCAGCAGCGCTAAAGCCATCGCCAGCAGCGCGAGCGGATATTCAATCCCCTGCGGATTAAAAAAGCCAGGCCAGTGTACGCCGACGACAGCGACTAGCATGGTGCAGAACAGCAGAAACGCGCCCACCCTCGTTAACAGCCCAAGCAATACGAGAATGGCGCCGATGAATTCTCCAAAAGCTGCGAGGCCCATCCATAGCCAGGCGGGGCGCATAAACGGATACGGCGCCGGGAAACTTGTGAATTTTACCAACCCGGGCCCTTCAAAACTGCCGAGAACCTTTTGCGCGCCGTGTGCGAAGAATATGACGCCCAGGGTCAGACGAAGCGGAAGTGTTACCCACGTGGGCGAAGTTGCGATCAGCCTTCGAAGCATTTTGGACCACCTTCACTTTGGGCTTAACGGATTGCGCCAGATATTAGTTTATCCGGCATGAATTGTCGCGCCGGGCCGTCGTCTGAACGCGGATCACGCCGCGCTTGCCAGCCGCGCTGCGATGGCCTGTTTGGGTTGCGCGCCTATCAGGCGATCCACCAGTTGGCCGTTTTTGAATAGAAGCATGGTCGGAATGCTTTGAATCTGAAACTGCGCTGCGGTACGCGGGTTTTCGTCGACATTCAACTTCGCTATGCGATACCGCCCGTTTGATTCGCTCGCCAGCTGTTCCATTATTGGACCAATCATTCGACATGGACCACACCACGGCGCCCAACAATCCAGCAAGACCAACCCCGAGGCTTGCAGGACTTCCCGCTGAAACGTCTCGTCCGTCACAATCAAAGGCTTCAATTCCGTTTCAGCCGTCGCTGCTTGCAGCTCGGCCCCACACTTGCCGCAGCGCGCCACCCTATTTGTTAACTGGCTGGGATCAACTCGATTTTTCGTCCCACATTTATGACAAGCGACTACTGGCATTTCACCCTCCGGTTAATCACTTAAGAGTAAGTGTCGTAGTTCTCAAAAGTTTTGCGAAGCATTCCTGTTGCGTCTGACGGACGTCGCGACTTTTGTGAACTTTAGAAGACGCGTCCGCCCGTAGTACTATGCTCTTCCCCATTCAATCCCCGCTAACTTATTCGAGGACATTTTATGTTGATCCGGACAAGATTTTGTGTGCTCGCGGTTGTGCTGCTGGTTACTGGCTTTCAATCGGCGGTCCTGGCGCAGCGAGCGCGGCCTGAGGCGACGAGTATCTCTTACGTGGTTTCGATGTCGAAACCACACACACATCTGCTGGAGGTCGAGGTCCGACTTCGCGATGCCGGCGCAAACCAGAGCACTGACCTGGTAATGCCGGTTTGGACGCCGGGCTCGTACCTGGTTCGCGAATTCGAGCGTCACGTGCAGGATTTTGCAGCCACGTCGGCGGCAGGAGATCCGTTGAATTGGACCAAGACCAATAAGAACACCTGGCGAGTGGAAACTCGAGGCGCGCGCGAGTGGAAGGCTACCTATCGTGTCTACGCCAACGAACTGTCGGTGAGAACCAACGAGCTAAACTCAGATCACGCTTTTTGGAACAACGCGGCGCTCTTGATGTATCCGGATGGCCGGCTCAATGAACCCTCAACTCTGCAAGTGATAGCGCCGGAACCGTGGAGAGTAGCCACGGGCCTGCCCGCTGTCCCCGGCCCTAAGAATACTTTCCGCGCCGACAATTTCGACGTCCTTTACGACTCGCCGGTGGAAGTCGGCAATTTCAAGACAATTTCATTTGAAGTGAAAGGTGTGCCGCATCGCATCGTCATCGATGGAGCGGGCAATTACAATCCCGATCACATGCGCGCGGACGTGAAGAAGATTGTCGAGACCCAGATCGAACTAATGGGCGGTGAAATTCCCTACCGCGATTACACATTCATTCTCCATTTGCGATCAAACGCCGGCGGTGGACTCGAGCATGCGAATTCAACAGCGTTAGGGTATCCACGTTTTGGATTCGTGATAGGCCGCGACGAAGGCGTTAGCTCGGCCGCTCCGGCAGCGCAACCATCGCGAAATTACCGTGGCTTTCTTTCACTCGTCGCGCACGAGTTTTTCCACTTGTGGAACGTGAAGAGAATTCGACCTGACGCGCTCGGGCCGTTTGATTACACGAAAGAAAACTACACAAAACTGCTCTGGGTTGCCGAAGGGCTGACGGAATACTACGCCAGAGTCGTTTTACGTCGCGCGGGTTTCATGTCTGAACAAAGCTTTCTACGCGAAACTGCGGAGGCTTTTCAGGATTTGCAGGACACACCGGGGCGGCTGGTCCAATCTGCCGAGGAATCAAGCTTTGATGCGTGGATCAAGTATTACCGTCAGGACGAAAACTCCATTAATTCTCAGGTGTCCTATTACGATAAAGGCGCTATCGTCGGCTTGCTGCTCGACCTTGAGATTCGCAAGCGGAGTAACGGAGCGAAATCGCTTGATGATGTAATGCGTTATCTGTATGCAGAGTTTTTTAAGAAAGGACGCAACTACACTCCGGCGGATTTCCAGAAGGCATCTGAATTGATGGCGGGCTCGAGCCTCGAACAGTTTTTCTCAGATTATGTTCGCGGCCGCAAAGAACTGGATTACAACGCCGCATTGAATGCTGCGGGCCTTCATCTGGATACGTCGCCAGGAGCAGGAGGAGGCGCGGTCGAGCGGCCCTACCTCGGAGCCGACCTGGCCCAACAAGGGGATCGCGTCGTGGTGTCACGCGTTTACGCCGGTTCACCTGCTTATGAGCAGGGACTGAACACTGGAGACCAAATTGTCGCGTTCAGCAACATGAGAGCGACTAAGGACTTCATTGACGCTCGCATCGCCGAGAAACGCCCGGGTGATTTAGTGTCGCTGACAATCTTTCGTTTCGACGACCTGAGCACCTTGCTTATCAAATTAGGACGTCGGACTACTGGACCATACCGCATCGTGGGGGTGGAGAATCCAAAGGCCGAACAGCGACAGGTCTACCAGTCGTGGTTGGGATCAACCGTCAGTCGTTAAGAAACTGCTACCGCGTTCCTCTGTAAGTTCGTAGAATGACACGCCCGCGCGTTTGCGGTAAGTCGCATGCCTGCCGATTACACCCACATCAAATTCAATGTCGACGATCGCGTCGGTCGCATATCTTTCGCGCGCCCCCCGGTAAACATCTTTAACATCGCGATGATGCGCGAGATCAACAGCGCGCTCGTCGAATGTTCACGCCAGCGAGACCTCGTAGCCGTCGTTTTTGAAGCAGCTCCAGATTGCCGTGCATTCAGTGCAGGTGTTGCAGTGGAAGAACATGGCGAAGAAACGATCTTTCAGATGCTCGATTCCTTTCATGCGATTTTTCGCACCATGGAGCAACTGGCGAGGCCGACAATCGCGGTAGTTGACGGCGCTGCATTGGGTGGTGGATGCGAGCTGGTGACAGCGTGCGACATTGCCATCGCCGGCGAGCGAGCGCGATTCGGTCAACCGGAAATCAAGCTAGGCGTTTTCCCTCCGATAGCAGCCGTGTTATTGCCCCAGGCAATTGGTGAGAAGCGCGCGCGCGAGTTGATATTGACGGGCGAATTGATCGACGCGACGGAGGCCGCGCGACTTGGTTTGGTCAACTACGTAATGTCCGATGGCCAGCTTGAGCAGAAAACAACGGAGCTATTAACGAAACTGCGGTCCTTGTCATCCGCAGCGCTCGAGCTCACCAAGAAGGCGATGGACGCAGGCAGAAATAAGTCTTTTGATTTGGCCCTGAAGGAAGTTGAAGATCTATATCTTCACGAATTAATGAAGACCTACGATGCAACCGAAGGTATCAACGCGTTCATCGAGAAACGTAAGCCGGTTTGGCGAAACCGTTGATGGCATTAAAACTGAGAACGCATGCAGCTGGTGAAGAGAAAATTTGGATTGATTAGTCCGGCCGTTGCTTTCGTGCTGGCGGTGTCGCTTTGCGGAGGCGCAATCGCGCAAAAGCGTTTGCCGCGTCGTATTACGCAGACCAGTCATCCAAGTAATGTTCTGTCTCCCGAAGCTCGCGAGATGGTTGACCTTGCAACCGCCGTTGTTTGCAAAGAACGAATTACGGATCCAAAGGGCAGCATCCCGATCGACGAGATGCAGGCGCGGCCCTCATTGCCGATAAATACTCCGGAGGCGGTCGCCGGCGCCAAACGAGCCGAGCGATTGTTGCCGGTTACGAAGGCACTTGTTATTCAGTCGCTTCGTAAACTTGTGGCGCAGTACAACCTCACCGGGCAAAGAGGTCAGGCCGTCAGGACTCAACAGGCGATCGCGCGCGTGGCGGCAGTCAGACACATTCGGGCCGACGTAGCATCGCGCGACAACGCGTCAGTGTTTCTGCACAATCCGCGCACGATTGTTTTCGGGACGATCTTTCTCGCCGGACTTCCGTCCGATGAGGGAATAATTAGCGTCTTGTCGCACGAGCTGGTGCATATCGCCGATGGGGATCGAGATAGCCTGTCACTTTTGTTTCGTTCCGTCGGTAAAAGAGCTTCGCAGCTGACGGGCTTAAAGATCGAGGAACAAAAAGCGGAAGAGTTGACGTGTGACCTCGTTGGCATGTTGGCGGCGCGCGCTTACGTCGCCAGCGAACCAAGCTATGAACCGTTGCCACGCCGAATTGCGCGCTCGGTGGCGCATAACTGCGTCGAGCAGGACGAAGGGGATGAAGATCACCTTTCCCCACGCAGTACAATTCGGACGCTGCTTGCGCTGAATCCTGCGTTAACTAAGGAGCTTGTGTACGGCCGTTGATGTCTAATCCAGCTTGCGGAAAACGTAAGGACAAATCCACGTCGATCCGCCTAGTCACATTATTTCTAAGCCTCGTAGTCCTTTCGTCCTGCACGTCAATTATCCGCAGACAGGATGTTCGTCCCCGCGTGTTGCGTGATGTTCCCGCGCAGCGACTGGCATTTAGATTTGAGCCGGACGTGCCGGCGCCATCCGAGGCCGCGAACGACGATACGAACGAGAAGATTGAAGCCATTCAGCTCGACTTCGATACTCGCAGGCAGGACGACGCGCTGATTCGCACCGTCCGTTCGCCCGAAGGGCAGCGCGCCGTCGTCTTGTATGGCAAGGTCGACGAGCCAAGTCAGACGTTTCACATCGATCTGTATTCTGCGGACGGCCAGTTCATTCGAAACGTAACACCGCCCGATCTGTCTTGTGTGTTTCCGGAAACCGTTTCGTGGTCGCCCGACGGAAACTTCATCACGTTTATCGCACACCGCACCGTTAAGCCGTCGCCGAGTCCCACACCATTGGACGCGACACCACCTGAACCTGCGCCTGACTTATCTCCGCTCCCGTCAGTGGCGCCGGCATTTCCGTCAGTCGCCGGGTTTGAGACTGAACAGATTTACATTTGCAACCGCGACGGCTACGACCTCAAACCTCTGACTTCGCGCGAGGGACTAATCTATTTCTATTCGGCGTGGGCCCCGGACAATCACGCGCTCGTAGCGATGGCGTGCCGGGAGAGCGAATGGGAAAGTCGCGAAAAGAAGTATTTGCTGCCGATTGGCCGGCCGCGTTTACTAACCGTTGATGGGACTGAGCGTTTGCTCGACGATCGGTTAACAGAGGCTTTGCCGGTGTGGTCGCCTGATTCGTCGAAGGTGAGTACTGCTTTCGATACGGATGTGATGATCTACGATGCGGCCACCGGCACGCCGACGCAGGCGCGCATCAGGCTAAGCGATCAGTTAATCGCAGCTTCGCAGATTTATGAGGCGAAAAACTCGAGCGGTGGCAATAATGAGGGACAGACCAGCACCGACGCCATCCCGGCATCCTTCAATCCGATCGTGCGTTTAGAATGGGTAACTCCTGAAAAACTATACTTCCAAACCGCTTACATTCGGTTGATACCCAACGATCCCATCAACACCTTCCAGCGTTGGCATCTCCTCACGCTTAGTCCACAGGCAGCATTGCTCAGATAGCAACAGACGTTTGTCCTACGGTCGATGCCATACACTGCCGTCTGTGTATTCGATGCGCGAGACGATCACCTGTTCCTTTGCGGGTAGCGGGTCCTTCTTGACAAGCATTCGCACGGTTACGGTTTTCAGCGGGGGATTTAAGTAGAGAACGCTGATTTCTTTTGTCTTGCCGGGTTTGATTGTTTCATCACTGGTGAATTGGTGACGTCTCAACATCTCGTCAGTTTGCGGGTCGAAGAAAATGTAATCCCAGTCGATTGACTTGATTGTTTTCGAGCTATCGTTTCGCAGACTTACTTTGTAGCGATAGCCGTCTTTCGGCAGCGGTGTCTGGCGTGCCTGAGCGGTGGCGCCCTCATGCCTTAGGGTTTCCGTTTCGAGTCGTGTAGCGGTGGCGCGGTCAGATGTGTTCCGTGCGGCTGCAAGCTGCCGCTCGCGACGCGATTGCTGAGTAAGCTCTTCCTGCGACATCAATGGGGCAACCGAAGCTGATAGATTTAGTCGCTCCCTTTCCCAACTGAATTTCACGACGGCGAGATCGCCTTCAACGTTCTGCGCCGGTGAACTGACGCTTACCGTGCAGATAAACAAACTTGCCAGCAGCGTCGTCAGGAGTTTCATTTCTGCGCCCTCCGATATTCTGCCCATACCTAAACTTAAAAAGGAGAGGGCAAGTGGGGTGCCCTCTCCAATCGTAACAGCAGTTTGTTGTTAAGTTGAAAGCCTGAAGCTATCCACTTTTCAAGACCTTTAGAAAGTGAACTTGCCCCCGACTGTGATGCTGCGGTTGCCCCAATTGTTGAGGTTCAGGCCAAAGTTGGCGCTGCTCAAACTGTTTGTTGGGATACCGTAATTATCCTGGTTGAAAGCATTCAGCATGTCGGCGCGAATCGCGAAGCGCGTGGTCTCGCCGATGTAAAACCTCTTCTGAATGCTGAAGTTTGTGTTGTAGTTAGCCGCCGCGCGCAACGTGTTCTTGCCGAGATTTCCTCCGCCGTTCGCCATACTAAAAGTCAGGATGGCGCCTGCGGTATTGCGTGGCACGATGAAACGGCCCGGCGCGGTAAACGTTCGCATGTTACCCGTGACCGGATCGAGGATTAGCGGCGCGTCAGGATTGACGTTGGGCCTGTCGCCAGCGGCGCCGTTGCCGTTGGTATCAACGCCCGTCAGAATCGAAAACGGCTGACCGGATGTACCGGAAGTCACTCCCGAAATCTGCCACCCACCAAATACACGTTTCAGGAAACCGTTGTTGGCTGCGAACCCGGGCGTTGGAAACTCCCACAAATAATTCGCGACCATGCGGTGAGTGCGATCGAAGACCGATATGCTCCATTCGCCTTCATAGTTCCTGAAGTCTTGCGGAACTTGCGGAGAGCCCGCCGTGATAGCGGCCACGCCCAACGACTCATCGTTGTCGCTCATGAGTTTGCTAAACGTGTAGGCGACTCCAAATTGCAGGTCTCGAAACAGGCCTTCGCCTCCAAAACGCCGGTTCAAAGATACAAACCCTGCGTGATACTGCGCTTTCGCGCTACTGGCGATTATCGTGCGCGAGCCAAACAGTGGAAATTCGCGCCGGGCTTGCACGCTGGGAATTGAAAGCGTGTTGTTCGTCGAACGAACGAGAGCCGCCTGCGCTTCCGTCAGAACGGCGTTGTTGGCTTGTAGTTGGTTCACCTGGTTCCTGGAGGTGCTACCGGTGTAACCAAACTCGAGCACATAGCTCCGTCCGTATTCGCGTTGAACCGTTAGGCTGTAGATATGCGATTCCGGGGCCTGGATATCTACCGGACTATTCACATAAGTCGCTAACGGGTTGAATACCGCCGCGCCTGTTACCGGGGCGATGGTAGGGTAAATGTCTACCGGATTGTCTACGCGACCGGTGACGACGCGCGGGAAGTTGGCCGCATTGACCGTCAGGATGTTGTAGAACAACACGTCGTAATTCTTCCGGTAACCGCCTCTGATCACCGTATTTCCATCGCCAAACAGCCAGCCGGTTAAACCCTCAGTCGAACGCGGACTGTAGTTGAACCCAATCGCAGGCGCCCAGTTGTTGTTGTCTCTCTGGGCCGGTCCCGGCACCAAAGCGGCCAACGATTGTGAGTCGGTGGCGCCGAAGAAACCGAACGGATAGTTAGCAGTCTCATAACGCAGGCCGAGATTGAGCGTCATATTTGACGTGACCCGAAAATCATCCTGAGCGAAATAGTTCTGCTGCCACTGCCGGGCGTCGAATGACGCGACGTTGATCGCCTGCTCAAATGAAGTGCCAACGTTGTTCATAAAGTTGGCAAGGTTTGAGAAGGAGTAGGTGCCCTTCGTGTTGAAGGCTGCCTGGTTGAAGAGATGAATGTGCCGAATGTCCGTACCAAATTTCATCGCATGGCGTCCTTTTAAGACGCTCAACGTGTCGGTGAACTGGTAGCTGTTTTGAATGCGACCTTGTGGGAAGTTGTTGTCACCACCGATTTGGAAAAAGCCGGTGATGGCTGTGGTCGGCGTTCTCGGGTCGTTCTCCGGAAAAGCGAGATTGCGGCGGATGTAGGAGCCGCGAAACTCGTTGATCACTGACCCGCTAAATACGTGAGTTTCGCTGAGCGCCATGTTTTGATCGACGACCGTCTGATCACCCGCAAACAATGAACCGAAGGTAGTGTTGCTGATCAGATTGGTCGAATACCCGGCATCGCGCGTGTAGCGGAAAGTGAGATTGTCATCGTTACCGGCCTTGTGATCGAATCGCAGCAGGTAATTGAAACCGTCTGTGGGCGCAACTCTCGCAATCTGCACGTTTCCAGTCTGGATAGCCACGCCGTTTATCACGGCCGCTGTTGAGTTGACGTTAGTGAAGGTTGGATTCAACGCGTAGATGCCGTTTAGGAACGCCATTGAATTGAGAATCGCCGCGCGACTTCCAGCGGATTGCGCCGGGACTGTACCGGCCGCCGCCCTCAGTGGCACACCGGCGAGGGCTAATAGGCCCGCTGGGGTGGGGATTCTAATGGCGGTTCCGAGAGTTGCTCCTGACCGTTGGAGGTCAGCCTGGAACGACGTGAAGAAGAATGTGCGGTCCTTGCCGCTGTAGTAGCTGTCGCCGCCTTCACCGAACCGCGGCAAATGAACGGGGCCGCCGAAAGTGAATCCAAACTGGTTGCGTACGAACTGGCTCGGCCGCGTCAGCCCGAGTACCTTCTCGCGATTTGTCAGCGCGTTGAGCCGGCTTCCGCGATAGTAGTGGAACAAGTCGCCGTGAAAATCATTGGTACCGGACTTGGTGATGACATTGATTTGCGCACCAGAGTTGCGGCCAAATTCAACGCTGTAGGCATTGGTCAACACCTGATACTCGGCAACGGCTTCGGGAATGATCGAAGAAGTTACGAGGGTGACGCTGATGTCGTTGTTGTCTGTTCCATCAATCGTAAAGTTGTTATTGCGAGCGCGTTGACCGTTAACGGAGATTCCTGTCGAACCCGGGGCAGGAAACGCGTTTGGCGACAACAGGGCCAAACTGTTGATGTCGCGTCCGGCGCTAAGCGGTAGTTCGACTGCCTGTCGATTTCCGACGCTCAAGCCAAGGGTCGCGTTGGTTTTGTTTAAGGCAATTCCTTCAGTGGCGGCCGTGACGTCCACCGACTCCGCGACATTGCCGACAGTTAGCGCGACGTCAAAGGTCGTTTCAGTGGCCGCTGTAACCTTTACCTCGTTGTTTTGGACCTTACTGAAGCCGCTCTTCTCAACGACAACAGTGTAAACACCGGGATCCACCGCGCCGATGCGATAGAAGCCCTCATCATTGGTAGTGTCAGTTCGGGTACTGTTTTGCGAAGGCGATATGACTTTAACTTCGACACCCGCGACAACGGCGCCGGATTGATCTCTAACGGTTCCGGCGATCGAACCTCGGGTGATTTGTGCCTGGGTGGCAGTTGGAGGGATAAACAAGCCAAAAGCAACGACAGCCATGGCCAGTGCTAGCTGAAAGGGGAAAGACTTACGCATCTGGTTTCCTCCGAAAGATTTTTAGGTGGGTCAGCGGGTTGCTATTCGCTTACCGCTATTTCGTAAAAAGCCTGGGACTTCGGAACAACCGGAATGATGGCCGCGTTGGTGCAATATTCATGCCGACAAGCCGGAAAACATAAACGTCGTGTTTGCAGGGTTTACTTCAGGTGACACGAGACGACGGGTGAAGGCGTATTCCAGATTTTGGATTTGAATTCAAAATCATGAATTCACGCGGCTCTGTTCAGCGTTGTCTCTTCTCAAGAGGGTTTGACGACTTCGAACTCAAACTGCAATTCCTTGCCGCGGAAGATCGTCGAAAGGTAAAACTCCCAAAACTTACGGGTGAAGCGAAAAGCAGGCTGCTTCTGGTCCAGATTCGTGATGAATTCCAGTCCCAGTGCCCTCCAGAGGTTCGCCAGCGACACGTACGTTCTTATCGGGCGCAGTTCGAGCGTTGTGTAGAAGGGAAAAGGCGTGCGGTCAGGCATAAAGCACGTGAAGGAGTAGCTATTAAACTGGTTGCGATGTGTGGGGTCGGTCGCCCAATCCGGATTGGAATAATGTGGCGTGAGAATTTTTATCCGGCCTCCCGGCCTGGTTATTCGATGCAACTCACTGACAAACGCCATGACGTCGGGCACATGTTCGATGACGTGATTGCAGATTACTTCGTCGAATTGATTATCTGAGAACGGGTAGGGGAACGTGCCGAGGTCGTGGATTACATCGGCATCACTGCGCGGGTTGGAATCGATTCCGATAGCGCCCGGCAGCTTGTTCTTTCCGCACCCAACGTCCAACACTTTTCGTGCCGGCAAGTCTGGGCGTTGTTCAGATGACATGTGGGGGATGGCCTGATTAGTTTTGACTAAACAAGAACTGCTCGAATGATTGCAAGTTCATTGGATGGACGGGAAGTCCAAATTCCTCTTCGACCTGTTTTAGCGTCATTCCGTCCAGCATAATCTCTTCGTCACTCTTGAGAGTGCTTCGAGGAATGATCACAAAGTCGCCTCGAACGCGATCGCGCGCGCTTAAGAGATCGCCTCCGGTCAGCAAGCCGGCTACTGAAACGTCGCCACCGAAATAGTTGTTTTCCACACTCTCGACGTTAATCCGCGTGCCGTGGCTTTCGTTAAGTTTCTCGACTAACGATCTCATCACGGGTGCGAACAAGGTTCCGGTAAGAATCGTTCCGCGAATGTCGCGGCCGCGGTTGAAGTTCCGCTTCTCTAATCGTTTCATCAAGCGTGAAAAGTCATTCGAGAATGAGCGCACCATTCCGATTCCGTCTTCGATTTGCGGATAGTCTCCATAATGGCCGCGTGCGGGAACCTTACGTCCGGCGCGCAGATATATCTCATCCCCGATAAACGCGAACGTAGTACCGAGACGGGAACGCAGTTCACGTTGCATCGCGCCCACCTCGGCAATTATCTGCCGGCAAAATTCCGGGGTAACAGCCGTGAGCCGGGAATCCGTGTTGTAGCGTGTCAATCCCAGCGGGACGATCGCAACGCTCGTTATTCGCGGATACTCCGCGGCAAGATCCTCAAGTGTTTTGCGCAGTATCTCGCCATCGTTGATGCCGGGACATAACACCACCTGGGCGTGCACCTCAATGCCCGCATCCAGCATTCGCGCGAGCTTCGGCGCGATGTCCGCGCGTTTCTCATCAACGCCCAACAAATAAGCGCGCACCGACAAATCCGTCGCATGAACCGAGACATACTGCGGCGAGAGACGCTGCTCAATGATGCGCTGCATCTCGTCTTCAGTGATCGAAGTTAAGGTTGTGTAGTTGCCGTAGAGAAAAGACAGGCGAATGTCTTCGTCACGGATGAATAACGACGGCCGCGCATCGTCAGGATTGCCTTTGCAGAAGCAGAATATGCACTCATTCGCGCACTGGCGCGGGACAATCGGTTCAAAGTTAAGGCCAAAATCTTCGTCTTCGGCCCGCTCGACCTGCACTTCCCACTCCTCACCCGTGTGCTTGCGAACCTCCAGAACGAGCTCCGTTTCTCCAGCGGTTTGGAAGCGGAAGTCGAGGTAATCGCGCACAGATCTGCCGTTTACCTTGATTATTCGGTCTCCTGACTCCAGCTCCAGCTCGGCACCCAGCCCCGCCGGCAACACTTCCGCCACCTCTACGCCTCGGCGCCGGATGTGTGTAACGGCCGGAGTTACTGCAAATTCGTACATGTCAGAAATAATGTCGGACTATGTCGCGTTTGTCGAGCAGGCGAACCCGAAGTGTGCCGGCACTCAGTATCACCGTCATCAGTTGCCGTTGTGGTGAATTCACACAACAAAATCGGTCAATTTTATTGACAGATCGCTATCGCGTTTGTTAGTTATGCTGCGCGCAATCTGTTCCAGCCCGCTCGTCAATTCAGTTTTCCGCAAAATCTTCTTGAGAGAGTACCGATCTGATGAACAATAAAATAAAGCCCGCCCTGCTAGGCGGTCTGATCGTCGGAGTCTTGTCGGCGATACCGATCGTCAACTATTGCTGTTGCATCTGGACTATCGCCGGTGGAGCGCTGGCCGCATTCCTTTACATTAAGTCATCGCCAACGCCTGTCACCGTAGGTGATGGGGCCGTTGTCGGAGGACTTGCCGGCGTCTTTGGCGGCATCATCTATTTGATCATTGGATTGCCTATTGCGCTGTTTTTCAGCATGGCAGCGATGCAAGACCAGTTAGACCGAACCGGCGTGAACCTTCCGCTGTCCGGAACGCTCTTGATGATTGTTGCCGGCATTATCGGAGCAATCGTTCTCGCGCTCCTGACGATGCTGGGTGGAATAATTGGCGTGGCGATTTTTGAAAAACGTAAAGGCGGCGCGCCGCCCGCGCCACCGCAAAACTTTGGTGGTGGACCCGGCAGCTTTGGCTCCGCGGTCTAGCAAAGCGCTTTTTCGTAAATAACTTTGACTCAGGAGAAACGGTAATGTCTCAACCATGGACGCCGCCAGCGTCAGGAGGGGCAGATGTGCCCAACTATCTCGTGCTGGCGATCCTATCGATATTCTGTTGTACGCCACTTGGAATTGCTGCCATCATTTTCGCAACGCAGGTCAACAGCAAAGTGCAGGCGGGCGACATTGCGGGCGCTATGGAAGCTTCCAAGAAAGCAAAGATGTTTGCTTTCATAGGGATTGGCTTGGGCTTAGTCGGCGGAATCATCGGGTTTCTGATGGGGATGCTCGGCGCTGGTATTGGCGCGATAAACTCGTAAGCACGCGTGACGCTGACAAGTTTTGAATTCAGAATTACAAAATTAGACGGGCAATGGAAAGTTTCCCAGATTCGCGTTGGAGAAGAGATCTGATGTCTAGATACTGTACAAAGTGCGGCGCTGTTAACGATGAGTCGGCCCAGTATTGTGTAACTTGCCAGGCGCCGCTGAGCGCCGTGAGTGGCTATCAGCCGATGCAGTCGGTAAACCAGGGAGCCGGCGCGATGACTGATTGGAAGGCCATGGGCGCCGACAAGAAAATCGTCGCCGGAATTTGTGCGATCGTGCTCGGTTGGGCGGGTGTTCACAAGTTCATCCTGGGTTACACGGCCGAAGGAGTTATTCAGCTCGTAATCGGGTTGTTAACCTGCGGACTTAGCAACATCATTGGCATCGTCGAAGGCATCATTTATTTGACGAAGTCAGACGAAGAGTTTGTCAGGACCTACATTCAAAACAAGAAGGGCTGGTTCTAAAAGCAAACGGCGACCGCGTGTGCGCGAGCGTTGAACTCTTCTCGAATTCCCAATCAATTAACGACGTGTTAGTTTGGCTGTCTCGTGTTTATTAGAGAGATAGTGAAGCGACCACTGACGATCGCGCTCATCTGGCTAGGCATGGCGGCGGGCGCGATTTACATTTTTATTTTCGAACCTGGCAAGACGGGTTTCTTTCCGGTCTGTCCGTTTCGCGCGCTGACGGGTTTTACCTGCCCCGGCTGCGGAACCACTCGAGCACTACATCACCTGCTGCACGGCGACGTTTGGGGCGCCTTTCAACTTAATCCATTCACCATGTTGTTGTTGCCTTTGCTGCTCGCGGCGTTTGTGCGATACAGCATCAAGGTGTTTCGCTCCCAACCGATCAAAGGAAACGAGCTGGCGCCGGCCTACATGTGGGCGTTATTCATCGTCGCTGTATCGTTCTGGCTAATCCGTAATACGCCCTGGTATCCATTTCCATCGTGAAGACGCGTATCCACAGATTACGCCGATTACGCAGATAGACAGACAACAGTCGTCGTCTTGAGTGTCTTCTTTAATCTCTAACATGTCTTATTCTGTGTAATCTGCGGATTACTGACATTCTTGCCCGGAGGAAATCCAATGCGGATGATGCGCGCAATCGTTTTGTCTCTGATCGTCGTACCGGTTTCGCTGTCTCAACAAGTTGATCGCACACCGGACGTCACGCGACCGGTTCGGCCGGTCCACACATATTCCATCGTCGCTCGCGATCCACGTACAGGTGAACTCGGTGTGGCGGTCCAATCGCATTGGTTTTCCGTTGGTCCAATCGTGGCCTGGGCTGAAGCCGGCGTGGGAGCGGTGGCGACGCAGTCGTTCGTCGATCCTAGTTATGGAAAGCTGGGATTGGAATTGATGCGAGCTGGGAAGAGCGCCCCGGACACGTTGAAGGCGTTGCTGGCCGCCGATGAAGGGCGCGAGGTCCGGCAAGTCGCGATGATTGATATGCAGGGTCGAGTTGACGCATGGACCGGTAAAAACGACATTCAGGCCGCGGGTCACCTTGTTCGTCAGAATTTTTCCGTTCAGGCGAACTTAATGCTGAACGACAAAGTCTGGCCGGCGATGGCCCAGGCATTTGAGAACAGCAAGGGCGATCTGGCAGATCGAATGCTGGCCGCGCTTGATGCAGCCCAGTCAGTCGGAGGCGACATTCGCGGACGACAGTCGGCTGCGTTAATCGTTGTAACCGGCAAACCGACGGGCCAGGCATGGAAGGACCGCACTTTTGATTTGCGTGTTGATGACAGCGCTGAACCGCTCAAGGAATTACGCCGGCTGGTAACACTGCAGCGCGCCTACAATCACATGAATGCCGGCGATCTGGCGGTGGAAAAGAAGGACAATGAAGGCGCTCTTCGTGAATACAGCGCTGCCGAGAAACTCGTGCCCGATAACGCCGAAATGATCTATTGGCACGCCGTCGCACTTGTAAACATGGGACGCGTGGACGAGTCGCTGCCTCTGTTTCGCAGGGTATTTCAGATGGACAAGAACTGGGCGACCTTAACGCCGAGGCTCCCGGCATCAGGTTTGTTGCCAAATGATCCGAAGGTTATGGAACGAATCCTGTCAGTGTCGAAGTAGTTGAAAGTCAGCGTTCAGCAGGCAATCGAATCAGCTTAACTGACCTATCACCAACACCCGGCATACCACCGATCAACCTCATAACAATCCCATTGATCCTCTCCGATCGGATAACAATCGTATCGGACCCAAAAATATTCAATACATTCATACTGGTAATGACCTGCTGGTTTGGGAGTCGCCGTTGGCACCGGATTCTCTTCACACTGGCAACTGGAAGCGTCCCAGTATGAGCCGGCGCCACAGGTTACTGGACCTATGCAACTGCAGCAGTTGCTTCCATTATTAAAACTTCTCGATGGGTCGCAGCCCCCGGATTGAGGAAACGCGATGTAGTTGGCAGATGTGGCACCACCTGGACAATAGCACGACCAAGAAGGACCGATGCCCGGCAAAGTTACGCAGGAACAATTCGTATCGTTAGGTCGCGTATTCGGATCGCAATCTTGCGGAGTGGTTGCCGGTGTAGGACTTGGCGTGGGTGTGGGACTGGGGGAAGGTGGGGAGCCTCCGCCGCAAGGATCTAAGATCACGCGTTGACACGCATAAGTTTCGCCATTTCCCAAGGGACACTCTGTATAGGTACTGTAATCAGCCGACCAACATGCCGCGCCTACATCGCCACAAAAGGCTGTAGACGTCCTTTCTTGTGGGGGACAATTCACGCACACGTTACTTGTAGAGACTTTGAGGAAGGCACAACCGCTTGCATCACAACACCCTAGCGTCGGGGGTAAAACAAAGGAGAAGGCAGTCGTAGAACGACCAAAAAAAACACCGGTCAGAAAACTACCGGTAAAGTCATTCCTCGACATTTTGGTGGGCCAGTTGGAGCCCACGGAAGCAAGCCATTCGCCCGTCAAGGGCCCGCTCCTCCGATCGTTGAACTCACACTGACTTATACGTTTCTGGTTAGTCCAGTCGCTCGTGTGAATGCCTCCGGGTCCATACCCTGTTCCGTCTCCGAAAAATAACCACTGGAACTTCGCACGAATCTTTTTCGGGTGGGGCCTGCCCTCACGGCGGTTCATTTGTTCCCAGGCTTGCATCTGACCTTCGTGTATTCTTAGCCCGAAGCTCTCGCCCGGCTTGATTGGCACATCCTCGGGTTCTGGTAGAACCCCGTAATTTCCTAACTCCGCCCGGCCAAAGTAGAGCGGGAATACAATCTGATACCCGGCCGCGGCCTTCACGTCAGTAATCAAAATGATGTGCAAAAAATAGATCGGCTTGCCCCCGATATTTGTAACTTCCAGCTCAAAATCGTTTGCCCAATTTTCGTTGTTTAGATTTTTGAATTCTTTCTCCTTCTTAATCTTTATCTTTATCGGAAGGTGCTTCGGTATTTCATTTTCCAGAACCCTCTCTTTGGCCGGTGGCCGCTCATTTTGCATGTCGCTGAAACCAGGTTTCCCACCTAACTGGTCCTTTCTCCTCAGTATTGTCCTCGTAGCAGGTTGGCGCTCCAATCGGTTAGATCCATTACTGCTGTTGGTGGAGAGAACGAAGGTTATGGCAGATGCAAGGATAACCAGTGAGAGCCCGGTGATTTTGTATTTCGAGAGCACGTGAGAATCTCCTTCCGGAATCATGAGGTGATGGACGAAGTATGCACCCTATTTGGTATCTTAAGCAATACTTGACTCCCGGCAAAATTTGCAGCAAATCTGCAAGCACCCACCTATTTTCAATGCCTCGCGCCCTCTTTTGGGTTCGGTTTGCTTCGCCGGTGATTGTTTCATCACGGTAATGGCTTAGGTTGAGTTTTTGTCACGCAATCTCTTTAAGGTTGGGCACAGCATGCCGTGCCATTGGATGGGTCCACTCAAATCGTTGCCATTTCGCTTTGAGCAACACGCCTCTGCTATTCTTCACGGTCGATGTCCGCAGCGAATCCACAATCTTAAAGAACGAGTACGCGCTTTCTGGCAGGCAAATCCCTGCGGGGTGAAGTTTGCCGATGCAGCTCCAGGCACGCGCCGTTTCTATGAATTGGTTGAGGAACATCGTTACACCAAGGAGTGGCACATACCTGCGGCCGCTGATTTTGCCGGAAGCTCCGGACTCAAGGTTTTGGAGATCGGCTGCGGCCTGGGAACCGACGGCGCTCGATTCGCATCCGCAGGCGCGAACTACACGGGCGTCGACTTGACCGACGCTGCGGTCGAACTCGCACGCACTCGCTTTGAGTTGTTCAACTTGCGAGGTGATTTTCGCACGGCAGACGCTGAAAACCTCGATTTCGAAGACAACTCATTCGACATTGTCTACTCCCATGGTGTCTTGCATCACACCCCTGACACCGCGCGAGCTATAAACGAAATCCATCGCGTCCTGCGGCCGGGCGGCCGCGCGGTGGTGATGCTTTACCATCGCGATTCCTACAATTTTCGAGTGAATATTTCGCTGTTACGACGCGCGGGCGCGCGTTTGTTAAGATGGGACAGCGGCGTCAAATTGGTCCATCGCCTGACCGGCGAACCACTCGACTCGCTTCGCGCGCATGCCAAACTCCTGGAGACTGAAAAAGACGCTTATCTTGGCTCTGAGGAGTTCCTGAACCAAAACACTGACGGGGCCGGCAATCCACTGGCACGCGTTTACACAAGGTACGAAGCGCGCGAGCTGTTTAAGAAGTTTTCTGAAGTGAAGTTGACGACCTACTTCCTTAACAAGCGATGGTTACCGTTGGTCGGAAGTATTCTGCCCCGCTCGATCGAATCGCGATTGGCTTCGCGCTGGGGTTGGCATTTATGGATCTATGCGACGAAGTAACATATCCGCAGATTACGCAGATTGCACAAATGATCCGTGGAAATGCTCATCTTGCTGACTGAATCGGCGTAATCCGCGTAATCTGCGGATAAGCTTGACGAAGAACGAATGAAAAACATTCTCATTACTGGCGGGGCAGGGTTCATCGGATCACATCTCGTGGATCGGCTGCTAAAAGAAGGCGACTGGCAGGTTTCCGTTGTCGACGACTTCAACGACTTTTATGATCCGGCGATCAAGCGCAAGAACATTGAGCGTCATCAACAGAGCAGCAACTATCGTTTGTTTGAGGCAGACATACGCGATCAGCAGAAACTGTCGCAGTCGTTCGGCGACACTGACTACTCGTGCATTGTTCACCTCGCGGCGAGAGCTGGCGTGCGTCCGTCTTTGCTTCAACCGCGCCTCTACAATCAGACAAACGTCGATGGCACACTGAATCTGCTTGAGCTTGCTCGCGACAAGGGTGTTAAGCAATTTGTCTTCGGTTCATCATCGTCGGTTTATGGAATCAACGCGAAAGTTCCTTTCAGCGAAGACGATCCGATCCGCCAGCCAATCTCGCCGTATGCAGCGACAAAAGCTTCGGGTGAATTGCTCTGCCACACCTACTCGCATCTGTATGGCCTGCGTTGTGTGTGCCTGAGGTTCTTTACTGTTTATGGACCACGTCAACGTCCCGATCTGGCGATCCATAAATTTGCGCGGCTGATTAGCGAGGGGAAACCAATTCCCGTGTTTGGAGACGGCACAACACGCCGCGACTATACCTACGTAGACGACATCATCTCTGGGGTGCGTTCTGCGATCGACTTTGACGGGAGCAATTACGAGGTTTTCAACCTGGGTGAGTCGCGTACCGTCGAGTTGCGCGAGTTGATTTCACTGCTGGAGAAGCAGTTGGAGATGCCGGCCACGATCGACCGGCAACCGTCGCAACCGGGGGATGTTCCCCAGACTTATGCTGACATCACCAAAGCGCGTAAACTGCTGAACTATAATCCGCAGACGCAGATTGAAGCTGGTATCGAACGGTTTGTTTCCTGGTTTCGTAACCATGACTCTAATTGAGGGTCCTTCAGTTTAGTTAAAGCGACGCGATGAAGATTTACGACGAAGAAGAGACGTTGGTAAGTAAGCGGCAAAGCGAGCCGGCCGAGATTGTCGAACCCTTGCTCGACTCTGCTGGTGAAAGACCGCACGTCTCCGTGTTTCTGCCTGTATTCAATGAGGAACCGAATCTTCGCCCGTTGCACGCTAAATTAGACTACGCCTTGAAAGCCCTGGGCCGTTCCGCAGAAATCATTTACGTTGATGACGGTTCCACTGACGGCAGCTTGAAGGTCTTGCGTGAATTAAGCCAAAGAGATCCGCGCGTTCGAGTAGTCGCCCTCAAGCGAAACTACGGCCAGACGGCCGCCATGGCTGCGGGCATTGACGCCGCACAAGGCGAAGTTCTAATTCCAATGGACGCTGATTTACAGAACGACCCGGCCGACATCGTTCGCCTGTTGGATAAACTGGACGAGGGTTACGACGTGGTTTCCGGTTGGCGGAAGAACCGTCGTGACAAGATGGTGACTCGCAAGATTCCTTCAATGATTGCCAACCGTCTAATCTCGTGGATTGGCGGAGTGCCGCTTCACGATTACGGCTGTTCGCTGAAGGCTTATCGCCGCGAGTCGCTGCAGGACGTCCGGCTCTACGGTGAGATGCATCGCTTCATTCCCATCTACGCTTCGTGGGCCGGCGCGCGAGTGACGGAAATTCCGGTAGAACATCATGCGCGCACGATGGGTAAATCAAAGTACGGCCTGTCCCGAACCCTGAAAGTCGTGTTTGACTTGATGACGATCAAGTTCATGGCGTCGTATCAAACGAAGCCGATTTACGTTTTCGGTTCGTTTGGGATGCTGGCGTTTTTCATTTCAATTCTCGCCGGGCTGTACGCCCTGTTTCTCAAACTCTTTCATAAAGCAGACTTCGTACAAACTCCACTGCCAATACTGGCAATAGTCATGTTTGCAGTCGGCATTCAGTTTTTGTTGATGGGATTACTGGCGGAGATGCTGGTGCGCACATACCACGAGTCGCAGGCGAAACCGATCTATTCGGTGCGTGAGCGTATAGGGATGGAGGAAGCAGAAGGCGGGAGGCAGTAGGCAGGGGCAGGAGCCAGGAGGCAGTCAGCAGGTGATGAGTAATCTGAAAAAGTAGTACTCAGGACTCAGTACTCAGGACTCAGGACTCAGGACTCAGTACTCAGGACTCAGGACTCAGCACTTTTTTCGTATGTGTGGAATAACCGGTTGGGCCAATTTTGATTCACGCACGCCGCCGCCAGAGGGCGGCCGCGAGTTGCTCCACTCCATGTGTGAGCGCATGGTCCATCGCGGTCCTGATTCCGAAGGCTTGCTCTTATCGCCCGGTGTCGCTTTAGGCATGCGGCGGCTCGCCATCATCGATCTGGTAACCGGCGACCAACCTGCGTTCAATGAGGACAAGAGCGTCGCCGTCATTCTCAACGGAGAAATCTACAACTATCGCGAGCTGCGCCGCGAACTTGAATCCCTTGGCCACTCCTTCCGCAGCGCCTCTGACACCGAAGTTCTTCCGCATCTTTACGAAGAGTTTGGCGAGGAAATGGTCAAGCGTCTCAACGGGATGTTTGCTTTAGCTCTCTGGGACGCGAAGAAGCGGAAGCTGGTGCTCGCGCGCGACCGTTTCGGTGAGAAGCCGCTTTACTGGGGCGTTTTTGATGAGACGCTGCTGTTTGCGTCTGAGCCAAAGGTACTGTTGTCGCATCCGTCGGTCCACAGTTCACTAAATGTGCAGGCACTACGTGAGTATTTGTCGTTTGATTATGTGCCGGCGCCGTTGTCGATTTACGAGGGCATTAACAAGTTGCCTGCGAGCCACATCCTGATATTACAGGGCGGCAAGATCGACACACGCCCGTACTGGTCGCTCAGTTACAAAACTATTCAACCAGAATCCGAAGCTGACGCTGCGGCACAACTGCTTGAGTTGCTGTCAGATTCAGTTCGGATGCGACTGGTTTCCGATGTGCCGCTCGGCGTTCTGTTGTCGGGCGGAGTCGATTCATCGGCAGTGGCCGCCCTCGCCGTTCAGAATTCCTCGGAACCAGTAAAGACGTTCTCAATATCGTTTGCCGAATCGTCGTTTGATGAGTCGCTGTATGCTCGCGCCGTTGCGAAATTTCTGGGAACTGATCATCACGAAGAGCGTCTGAGCGCGAACCTGGCCGCGAATCTCGTCAGCGAAATCGGTTCCTGGATGGATGAACCATTTAGTGACGCTTCGCTTGTTCCAACTTACCTGCTATCGCGATTTACACGGCGCCACGTGACGGTGGCACTCGGAGGCGACGGTGGTGATGAACTGTTCGCGGGCTATCCGATGTATCGTGGTCATCGATGGGCAGAGCTTTACGCTCGCGTCCCCCGCGCGGTGCGCGGTGCGCTCATTGAGCCGCTAGTGCGAATGCTGCCGGTCAAGACCAAAAACCTGTCGTTTGATTATAAAGCGTCAAGGTTCGTCGCTGGCGTGCAGTACGATCCGGTTACGCGCCATCACGTTTGGTTTGGATCCTTCACGCCGGATCAGCAGGAGTTGTTGTTGACTCAGCGGATACTTCGCGATACCGACAGCGACGTTTACCGGGCCGCTCGTGCGATGTGGCAGGAATGCGACTCCGATAACGAGGTGGAGCGAATGCAAAGCCTCGATACCAGACTTTATTTGGCTGAAGACATTCTGACGAAGGTCGACCGGGCAAGCATGGCGGTTTCCCTTGAGGTCCGCGCGCCGTTTCTCGATCCGCGCGTGGCTGAGTTCGCAGCTTCCTTACCGGCGAATTACAAACTCCGGGGACGGACCACCAAATACATTCTGAAGCGCGCGATTCGCGGGACAGTTCCCGGTTTTGTGACTCGCCGCGGCAAGAAGGGTTTTGGCGTTCCGGTAGCTGAGTGGTTGAAAGGGAAATTGCGTCCGCTGGCGCGAGACCTGTTGTCGCCCGAGCGCGTGCGTCGCGCCGGCGTGTTTAATCCGGAATACGTAACGCGGCTTCAGGATGAGCACGAACGCGGCGTCGCTAATCATCGTAAGTTGCTTTGGACCTTGCTCATGTTTGAGCTTTGGCACGAGAGCTTTATCGAAACCCCGCGCCGTATCGAGACTTCGGTAACCAGCAGGCAATAGTCTGCGCAATATCGTGCGCGTAGAGGCGGGCCCGGCCCGCCGTTTTTATGAACGAGATAACTGTTCAGCAAGCGTTCGATGATCTGTTCACCTGGTGCCGCGAACGAGACTTCGCCGGTTGGGATCCGTTTGATGCGCTGAACAGCGATGTGTTTCGCGCGACCCCATTGAGCGATTCGCGCATCGCCCGACTGGCGTTCACACAACTACTCAAGCGATCGCCATTTAACCTTCGCAGGTTTGCGCGAGTTCCTCCACAACATAACGCAAAGGGTATCGCGCTGTTCGCACTTGCGGCGTTATCAAACTATCGCAGGACGCAAACTGATGAGGCTGCGGCTGAAGCTCGACAACTACTGGCGCGTTTGCTTGAGCTGCGCATCGAAGGCTACAGCGGCGCAGCGTGGGGTTATAACTTTGACTGGCAAAGTCGCAACTTCTTTGCGCCTCGCGGCACGCCCACAGTAGTGCCGACGGCGTTTGCCGTGCGCGCGTTGACTGAAGGATTCGAAGCGTTTCATGACGATCATTACCTCGAAGTCGCGCGCAGCGCATGCGAGTTTGTTTTGGGCGACTTGCGTCGAAGCGTGGATACGAGCGACGAAGTGTGTTTCAGCTACTCTCCAGTTGATGAAACGCAAATCTTCAATGCAAGCTTGTTGGCGGCTGAGGTGCTCGTTTCCGTTGGCCGGCTGACTGGCGACGAACGCTTTTGTGACTTCGGTCGTCGAGCGGCACTTTTTGTTGCGCGCCGCCGGCAACCAAGTGGTTCATGGGCCTACGGCACAGATGCTTCGCAGTCATGGACTGATAACTTCCATACGGCGTACGTGTTGTTGTCGCTGTCGAAGATCATCAAAGCTTGTGGGGATCCATTGGGTGAACTGTTACCGGCGTTGCAGCGCGGCTCGGCGTATTGGCGCGAAACCTTCTTTCTTGCAGACGGTTGGCCGAAATACTACGATGACGCGCTTTATCCGGTGGACATTCATGCGGCTGCCTCCGCGATCGTTACACTGTCAGAGCTGAGCGAAACTAATCCGTCGCTACTAACGTTGGCGCAGCGCGTCGGGTCATGGACCATCAGCAACTTACGTGACGCTCAGGGCTATTTTTATTATCAACGAAGACGCGCATATGTTATTCGCACACCGTTCATGCGTTGGTCACAAGCCTGGATGCTGTATGCCCTCGCGCGTTTACTTGAAACCGGCGACGTTAGTCGCGAATTGTAAATAATGCCGATTTCAAACGACGTAACCCTCGGTCAGGGCGTCCAAATTTTTCAGCCGGATTTAGTGAACTTATACGGTTGCTCAATCGGCGCTGAAACGAAGATCGGGGCCTTTGTCGAAGTTCAAAAGAACGCATCGATCGGCGAGCGCTGCAAGATTTCTTCGCATTCGTTTATTTGCGAAGGCGTGACGATTGAAGATGAAGTATTTATCGGGCACGGCGTGATGTTCACCAACGATCAATATCCTGAGGCTGTAAACGAGGATGGCACGTTGAAAACGGAAGTAGACTGGCACGTAGTAACTACGCGCGTGAAGCAGCGAGCCTCGATCGGAAGCAACGCCACGATCATGCCCGGTTTGACTATTGGTGCGTCAGCTCTCGTGGGAGCCGGCGCGGTTGTCACGCGTGACGTTGCTGACTACGCGATCGTAGCCGGTGTTCCGGCGCGTGTAATTGGTGACGTTCGGCAACGCCAGCAAGATATGCGGCTTAGCACCTAATCGCTTAGCAACTGGAAACGGTAAACGTCTTTCTGAATTGAATGCTTAAAGTCGGAGTTATCGGATACGGCTACTGGGGTCCAAACCTCGTGCGCAACTTTATGGAAGCGCCGGGTTCAACCGTAGTCGCGGTAGCGGACTTGCGCAGCGAACGGCTTGCACAGGTGCCGTCGCGGTATCCTGCGGTCAGGGCCGTGAACGACTGTAATGAGTTGTTCGATGACCCGTCGATTGATGCGATTGTGGTGGCAACGCCGGTATCGACGCACTTCGAGCTGGCGATGGCGGCCTTGAAGGCTGATAAACACGTTCTCGTGGAAAAGCCACTCGCGAGCAATTCAGATCAGGCGGTGCAGCTGATTGACGAAGCAGCACGACGACGAAAAGTGTTGATGGTGGACCACACGTTCGTTTACACGAGTGCGGTCCGCAAGATTCGAGAGCTCATCACGGCCAATACTCTCGGCGACATTTATTACTACGATGCCGTGCGAGTTAACCTTGGATTGTTTCAGCATGACGTCAACGTAATCTGGGATTTGGCGATCCACGATTTGTCAGTAATGGAATATGTGCTGCCGTCGAAAGCAACAGCCGTATCCGCGACAGGTATTAGCCACATTCCGGGCCAACCGGAGAATGTTGCGTACATAACGTTGTTCTTCGATAACCCGCAGATCGCCCACGTTCATGTAAACTGGCTGACACCCGTCAAGGTCAGGCACACGCTGATTGGCGGCAGCGAAAAAATGATTTTGTACGATGACCTGGAACCCAGCGAAAAAGTTAAGATTTACGACAAAGGTGTGACCGTCTCGCAGAGTCCGGAAGCGGTTTATGAAATGTTGGTAAGTTACCGGTCGGGTGACATGTGGGCGCCGCGACTCGATTCCACCGAGGCCTTGCAAACGGAAGCACTTCACTTTATCGATTGTGTTGAAAATGGAACGAAGCCGGAAACCGATGGTGCGGCCGGGCTTCGTTTGGTGCGAATAGTCGAAGCGGCAGAGAAGTCGTTGCGCGCGCGCGGAGAACTGGTGGAGATTGAAACAGACTGATGATTCCTCTGGTAGATCTGAAAAAGCAATACGAAAGCATTAAACCGGAAATCGATCGTGCGATTTCGGGTGTAGTGGAGAGTTCTCAATTCATTCTCGGCCCAGAGGTCGAAGCTTTCGAAAAAGAATTCGCGGAGTATTGCCAGACGAAGTTTGCGTTGGGCGTAAACTCCGGTACAAGCGCGCTTCACCTGGCTTTGCTGGCTGCGGGTGTTGGACCAGGTGACGAGGTAATTACTGTTAGTTATACGTTTGTCGCGACGGCGGCGGCTGTTTGTTATGTCGGCGCTACTCCAGTCTTGGTAGATATCGATCCTCGCTCATGCACAATTGACGTTAATCAGATCGAAGCAGCCATCACGCCGAAGACAAAAGTCATCATGCCCGTCCATCTCTACGGCGATTGCGCGGACATGGATGCAATCCTGGCGATTGCGCGCGAACACAAGTTAGTCGTCATCGAAGATGCGGCCCAGGCACACGGCGCTGAATATCACGGCCGGCGCGCCGGTAGCATGGGCGAGCTTGCCTGCTTCAGTTTCTATCCCGGGAAGAATCTCGGCGCCTATGGTGAGGCCGGCGCGATTGTTACCAACGATGAGCGTTTTGTAAGCCCGCTAAAACAACTCCGCGATCAGGGGCAAAGCGAAAAGTACTTTCACACGATGGTTGGTTACAACTACCGGATGGAAGCGATGCAAGGCGCGGTGTTGAAAGTAAAACTCGGGCATCTCGACAACTGGAACAGTGCGCGCCGGCGTCATGCAGAGGTTTATCGCCGCGACCTTGCAGAGACCGGATTGCGGCTGTTGGATAAGCGTCCCGGTTACGAGTCAGTGCATCACGTGTTTCCGTTGTTCACGCCGCAGCGTGATGAGTTACGCGCTCATTTGAATGCTGCCGGAATCAGCACCGGACTGCATTATCCAATTCCTGTCCACCTGCAACCCGGGTTTCGTTTCCTCGGTTACAAAGAGGGCGACCTGCCGGAAACAGAACGCGCTTGCCGCGAAGTGATGTCGCTGCCCATGTATCCGGAACTGACCGATGCCGAGGTAGCAACGATTACCGGCAGCGTACGACAGTTCTGTCTTGAGTCTGTTGGGTCCACTCGTTAATGATGCCAGCACACAATGCGAATTTGGATTGACCTGGCAAACTCGCCGCACGTTCCTTTCTTTCGCGCGCTCGCAGATCGACTTACCGCGAAAAATCATGAACTCGTAATCACGGCTCGCGACTTCGCCGAGACCGTCGCATTAGCGGAATCATCCGGCTTATCGCCAAACGTGATCGGCAGTCACGGTGGCGGGAAACTCTCAGGCAAGGCCGGCAACCTGGTGCAGCGCGCGCTTACTCTCGCACGTTGGGCCAGAAGCCAGAATCTTGATCTGGCAGTCAGCCACAACTCTTACTCACAAATACTTGCGGCCCGAGTGCTTTCGTTGCGCTCGGTTACGCTGATGGACTATGAACATCAGCCGGCGAACCATCTCGCGTTTCGCTTCGCCTCTCGCATCATCGTTCCGCGCGCATTTCCCGAACAGGCTTTGTCGCGATACGGCGCCAACCCCTCAAAAGTGAAACGGTACGACGGCACGAAGGAAGACGTTTACCTCGCTGGCTTTGAACCCGATCCACTGTTTCTGCAGACCCTGAGCGATCTTGGTGTGAACGAATCAGACACGCTGGTGACAGTGCGTCCACCTGCCTCAGAGGCGTTATATCACCGCTTCGAGAATGAGCTGTTTACGGCGTTGCTCGACCGTCTTGAAAACACCGACGGCGTCAAAGTCGTTTTCCTGCCACGCACAGACTCGCAACGCGAGCAGAATAAAAAGCGGAGTCGTTTTATCGTGCCGGCAAAACCACTGGATGGCCCAAACTTGATTGCTCATAGCGACCTCGTCATCAGCGCGGGCGGAACAATGAACCGGGAGGCGGCTGCGCTTGGAATCCCTGCCGCCTCAATTTACGCCGGTGAATGGGCGGCAATAGATGAGGGGTTGGTTCGAGAGGGCCGGTTGCGGCGGATTTCCAGTCTTGAGGACGTTGCTGCATTGCCGGTTCAGAAAAAGGCACTCAGCCTCGCCGCGAAGCGCCCGGCACGTTGCCGGTGAGGTCGTTGATCTGATACTCCAGCCGTAAGTTTGTTATCCTTGACCTCCGCGATTAGCTCAAGTTGAAGCTGACATGAGAACAGAGCCAATCAAAACCTCGTTTGATGGAACCGGCAGTGGTGCGCGCGCCGTCGCGTGCACCGAGATGGGTTATGCCGATGGTGAAAACCGGGCTGCTCCTGACAGATGCCGTTATTGCCGCTTCCTCGTTTGCGCTTGCGTTTCAACTTAGAGAAGGCGCGCCGATTTTCAGCGCGGCGGGACCCAGTACCTGGAGCACTCGATTTGCTCCTTACGGAGCGCTGCTGCTGTTTGTGGTTCTCATCCGCGTGTTGGCACTCCGCTATTACGACTTGTACAGGCTGCGCGGCGAGTATTCATTTCTCGATGATGGCATTCGCGTCTTCAAAGCGACTGCGATTGGATCACTTCTAATTGTGGCGGCCGCATTTCTGTATCGCGGGGGTTTTGACTATCGCGCGTTCTCCTACGCGCGCAGCGTGTTTGTGCTCGACTTCGTGATCGCCCTGGTCAGTTTCCAGGCAGTAAGACTCATTGTGCGCGGAGTGCAGAGCTTCTTCCGGTTGCGCGGGATAAATCTCATTCCGACGTTAGTAGTCGGCCGCGGTCCTGAAGCTGAGTTTTGCATCAAGGAAATGCGCGAACGCCCGTCGCTTGGTTATCGCGTGATTGGGGCCGTCGACAGTGGCAGCTGAATCCAGAGTCGGTGAAACATATGAAGGCGTTCCGGTAGTAAGCGATCTTGCGGGACTGCCTGAGGCCATTCGCCAGTCGGGTGCGAACGAAGTGATCATCGCCGACGCTGGCGTCGGGGGCGATACGTTGTTTGAAGTGATGATGCGGTGCGGTCGGCGACGAGGAGTTGAATTTCGAATCGCGCCGAGTCTGTTCAACTGCCTGCCCAGCAAAACTGAAGTTGATCAAATCGGCGCACTGCCAATGATCCGGCTCTTCCGCGAGCCACTGTCAGACTTCGCGCGGGGAATCAAGCGCGTTTCCGACATCGTGATTGCGGTGCTTGCTCTGTCTGTACTGTCGCCGCTCTGGCTGGTCATCGCACTTTTGATCAAGCTTGATTCAAAAGGGCCGGTGTTTTACCGGCAGGAGCGCGTCGGCATGGACGGGCGAATTTTCCTGGTGTGGAAATTTCGCACGATGCGCGTAAACGCCGACAGCGAGATTCATCGGGAATATCAACGGAAGTTGATTGCGGGCGATGCAGAAGCGAATGTGGGTGATGCCACGAGCCCGGCTTACAAATTGAGAAACGATCCGCGCGTCACGCGAGTGGGAAAAGTACTTCGTCGATTCAGCCTGGACGAAGCGCCCCAATTATTCAATGTTTTGCGTGGAGACATGAGCGTGGTTGGCCCACGCCCGCCGATTCCTTACGAGGTAGAGGCCTATGAGCTGTGGCACCGTAAGCGTTTGGACATGAAACCGGGGCTGACCGGGCTGTGGCAAGTGTCAGGCCGAAACCGTGTGTCGTTTGAAGAAATGGTGAAACTGGATCTTTTCTACATCGAAAACTGGTCGATGCTTTTCGATTTGAAGATCATCCTGCGTACAGTGCTGGTGTTGCTCAAAGGCGACGGGTACTGATGCCTTTCCTACTTACTCTGCCAAACCTGCCAGCGCGAGTTCCAACAACAGAATCTTCTTAATCCCTCGATAAAGCGGTTCAATCTCACAACTCTCCGTCAGCGCGTGCGCGTTGTCGCATGGTCCCGCTCCGGTTGAAATCGATGACACTCCATTGAGCAAAGCGACGCTGGAGTTGTTTGAACCTGTATTGGTTATCGGAGGATTGAAACCCATGGCGCGGTGAACAGCCTCGGCAATCTTCACCAACTTCGAATCTCGATGACCCGGTATGACAGCAGCGGGCGACGTGGAAATGATGTCGGTCTTAACCGTCATGCCGGCACGCCGCGCCTCTTCATGCAGAATTGTCGCAATTTTCTTTTCGAGGCCGGCAATTACTTCATTACTTGTGGACCGCAGGTCAACCGTAAACCAGGCATCAGCCGCTTTCGCGTTTACCACTTCCGATCCGCCCAGCATGCCGATGTTTAAATTCGAAGATGGGGTGGTCGGGACCTTCAGTTGATAAATTCGAGAAATGGCGCGCGCGGCCGGCAAGCTTGCCGAATAAGGTGGCGTGCGCGAACGAGTATGACCGCCGGGTCCGATGAAATGGTGTCGATACCAGTTGATTCCGATCCCCGCGTAAGTAAAACCTTCGAAGCCGCCATCAAGCGCAACGTAGTAATCGATCTTGCCTTTGTTCTCCCCGATGAAATGTTTGACACCTCTGAAATTGGTCTCTTCTTCGACAGTGAAAACGAAAACCAGATCGCCTGTTGTCTTAATACCCGCAGCGTCGAGTGCGCGAATCGTCGCCAGAAGCGCCTCAATGTTGCGCGTGTCATCGCCCACGCCCGGCGCATGCACGCGGCCGTTTTTCATTTCCGCTTTTATCTTCAGACCCGGCTGAAACACCGTGTCAAGATGCGCGTCAAACACTACGACGGGACCACCACCGGTTCCTTTGCGGATCGCGATCAGGTTGCCGACCGAATCGAACCGAACCTCCAATTTGTGCTTGCGTAACAGCTTTTCAAGATGTTTGGCGCGTTCGTCCTCGTGGCCGGAGGGAGCGTTGATCTCAGTGATTTCAATCCACTCGCGAAGAATGTCCTGGCGATTTTGGTCGATGTAATTCATCGCCGCTTTGACCTTCGCATTGTCTTGGATCTGCTGAACGAGTGGACCGTACTCAAGAGTAGTCTGACAACGTACAGACACGCCTGAGGTCAAACTGGAACCGACAAAGAGAAGGGTGAGCAAGAGTAATCGTGACATAATGAAACTGTTGAATCACAACAAAAGCTACTCCGACATTGTAGGATTAGGTTCGATCTCAGCAAAGGATTGTTTTCAGCCCGTCAGACGTTTCAGGAACTTACTATGGAGCTGCGCGTGCTTTCTCAAAACGCGCCCACCTAAAACAAGTTAATGGCTTCAGGCGAAACCAAAACGTTAGCTGCGCGTGTACTTGATGCCGCGATCCTGGGGTGCGTCTCTCTTTTCGCCCTCGCCGCGCCTCACTCGATCGCAGGAGCACAAGCCGCGGCCTTCGTTGGTCTGTTTCTATGGGTCTTACGATTTTTCTTAAAACCCAGGCCAAAGATAGAACGAACGCCAATCGATTATTTCCTGCTTGGCTTTTTCATACTTACTGGACTGACAGCGTTTCTTTCATACGACCCCGCTGTTTCCGTCGGCAAACTTCGCGCAGCTAGTCTATTCACCATCGTTTATCTGGTGGTCGAAAACGTGCGGTCGTTACGGATTGCACGACTGTTGGCGATTACGCTCATTTCGTCGTGCATGATTAATGTGATTTACACGGCAGCCGAACGAGCGTTGGGACGCGGCGTAAAAGTCTACGGTGTTGCCGAGTCGAGTTCTCTTCACGCTGCCGGCGTTCGCGAAGGTGACACGCTGCTGAAAATCGACGGTGAACAAATTAATGAGCCGCAAGACATCGTCAATGGCTTGTCGCGTCCGGATCCATCGCCGGCCCAGCTCCTAATCTACCGCCACGAGTGGCAGCCTGTCTTTAAGGTTGAAAGAGGAAAATTATTGCCGGGAGACAGTCCCTCGCAACAGCTTGGTATTCAGCGTTGGTCTCGCGGGCGCGACTGGCGAGCCGCAGGATTCTTCGGCCATTACGTGACCTACGCAGAAGTGTTGCAATTAATCTTTGCCCTCGCAGTTGGCTTATTTGTGGCATTACCAAACAAAAAGAGTCGGATCGGCGTGGCGTTGGCGATTGCGATGTTTGGTTTTGTGGGTGCCTTGATGTTGACCGTGACGCGAGCTGTTTGGGTGGGCGCGCTGCTTTCGACGTTCATTGTTTTGCTGCTCAGTCTGAAACGACGCACGCTCGTTATCGTGGGGCTGTTATGTGTGCCGGTGGTTATTGCAGGACTCGTGTTTCTTCAACAGAAACGAAACGTCGGTTTTTTCGATCGCGACGACGGCTCGACGACCTGGCGCCAGATTGTTTGGCGCGAGGGCTTCCAACTCTTGATTAGTAAGCCGCGGCATTTACTCGTTGGTGTCGGAATGGACTCGATCAAGTCTCACTGGCGGCAATGGGGAATGTTTGCGGGAGGTAAGTTGCCCCGCGGCCATATGCATTCCAATCTCCTTCAAATCGCGCTTGAGCGAGGAGTAATCGTCCTGCTGTTGTGGCTGGCAATGCTCTTCGTTTATGCGCGGACGCTCTGGCGAATGCTGCGCAACACCAGCTTGGGGTGGATGGAACGCGGAATTGTGTTGGGAGGTTTGGGAGGTCTGGCTGGTTTCTTCGTGTCAGGACTGGTCCATTACAACTGGGGCGACTCGGAAGTAGTGATGGTCTTCTACTTCATCATGGGACTCGTTTTGGCCATCGCGACGCGCCACGTTCCAGTTTCTTCAACTCGATGATTCGAGAGATTTGCTACTGGTTGTCACGATCGATCGTATCAATCAGTTCCTGACGTTTCGTCAGGCTGCGACGAATATTTTGAGCATACTTACTGTCCGGATGGTTTGAGACCAATCGATTTAACTCATTCGCCACTTTCGCGGTCTTTGCACCCTTTGGACTTTCCAAAAGACCGCCAGTCTGAATAAAGAAGGCGTAACTTGGATCTTCTTTGAGCTGTTTCCATACCGGTAAGTCGGGGCCCTGAGGATTCTCAACGGTTATCGCAAGCGGTGCTGAATCAATTGTGGTGCCGGTTCGCGCACTATGAAGTGTGGCTTTGAGATAATACTTGCCGGGTTTGACGAACGCATAATCAGTCTTGATCCGTTGCTCCTCCAACGGCTTCCTGTACAACTCACTTAAATGTGAGACCTCCGCTTTCTGATTCCAAAGGATGGTTGCCTCGGTTTCAAAGGATTGCGATGGCATGAGTTTGATAGGCGCGCCAGGTAGAGAATCTCGCGTGCCCCACCCC
Organism: Pyrinomonadaceae bacterium; assembly: GCA_963730985.1. Taxonomy (GTDB): domain Bacteria; phylum Acidobacteriota; class Blastocatellia; order Pyrinomonadales; family Pyrinomonadaceae; genus PSRF01. Next base: position 154,489 of record CAVSTX010000001.1, on the reverse strand, counting down.
GGACCGATGTATTCCTTGAATGAGTCGGAATCAGACGCGATAAATACCTTTAGATTCCCATCAAGAACGCTGAGATTCGTATTAAGAAAAAACGGCGCCGTAGACTCGTTTGTCATTACAAACCGCACAGCAATCATTTCGCCGGGTAGGTAGACTGTTTTGTCCGTTATCAACTTAAGGGACAGGTTCTGAGTGTCTTGAATTGGCTCTTGAGCGTACACCACCGCGGTGGCGGCGAATAGCACGATGAGCGGCAAGGCGAATATTAGACTCACTGAACGTCTCATAGTTTTACCACCTCGAGTAGAACGCCTGGTGTCAGGTTTCTTGCACTTTCTCTTCCGTTTAGGGGTGCGTCGCGCTACGGATAGCATTCAAGCTGGCAGGATCAAAAATTGTGCTTTGCCGGCTCCCCGACTGGGCCATCAAGCCCAGTCCGTCGGTGTGCTGGCCATTAAACAGATGGCCAATCTCATGTGCGGTAGTTGCCGCATTATTGACTACCTGGCTGTTCGGAAATTCGGGAGCACGAATGACTTCATTGAACACGGTCGCACCCAAGCCATTTAAGTTGTCTACTATACCGAACAGCGCACTATTCGTATTCGGATCGTGATCCTCAGTGGTCAGCCCCTGGTAGGCGCCCAATAAGTAAACTGTCCAAAATCCTGTATCCGCCTGCGTAGCAGTGGTGTCGAAGTCGTAGTTAGAGATCAGGTTTGACGCCGAACTGGTATTCATGTTCAACCGGAAGGTTACGAGGCTGTTGTTGTCGCCGATGTCGTAAGTGGGTCGCACATACGCCGCTGCGAATACATTCACTGCCGCGGTATCGCTATCTTGAATCAGGCTGGTGTCAGGTGAGGTCACATTTTCGCCGTCATCTCCGTTTAGGGTTGTTCCGTCGTCATTATTGAAGTCGTCGTCGTCATACAGGGTGTAGTTCGTGTTGTTTGGAACGCTGTTAATTATGCCTGAAACAGTAACGCTATTAGCGGTATTGGAAACAACCGAATAGCTTCCCACCCCGGTCAACACCATTCGACCCTGCTCAAATCGATTCACCTCGAGGTTTGCGTTGTTGCCGGCAGCAACTACGGTTGTGTTTGCCGGTACATTTGGTGTCACGTTGCTGGTGCGACCGGTCGCTCGATTGGCGGCTACAAGGCCCATTGAATCTAATTCGATGTGTACTCGTCGCCACACCGTCATCATCGGGGTCGCCTTTGCTTTCACATTCGGCAAGGAAGAGTTCCCGCTGTCCCGTAGTCCAATGCCGTTTACCGAGACAGTGTTCATATACGATTGATCAAGACTCGCAGCCACGACGAAATTGTCTCCCGGTTGCATCGTAACGAGGAAATCTAGTTGTGCTACCCCCGCGCTGTCGGTGGTGGCTGACAAAGCATTCGAGCTTCCGCTGCCGCCTACAGTTGCCAGTAATCCGTTTAGGGGTGTCCCGCGATTATCAGCTCCGGCCGATCCGTTAGCATCAACTGGGCCGACGTCTGTCGAGGGATCGTCCACATCGAATGATTTGAAATAGACGGTTTGACCCTGGCCTACGTTTGTCGTTGCTCGAACTCTGATTCTATTTCTCACGGCCCCCGCTGCCGTTGCCTTGTCAGGAAAAATCCGGCTCCCGCCGCCCAGTGAGGGATTGTTGTCGATTGGTCCGCTGAGTTGCACCCAGTCAACGGCAGTTACCTGGCAGTCTGGCCAGAAGCCAATACTATGTAGTGCAAATGGAACGCCGGGTGAGCTGATGGTAACGCTGGTAATTCCTGAACCTTCCAACAGGACCTCATTCTGTGAAGCGGAAGATGACTGGCCCTGACCGGTATTAGGCGTAATCGTGAAGGTCGTCCCGTTGGGATTGATCAAAATGACATGAATCCACATAAGAGCAACTGAGAATTGAAGCGTAATTTGCGTCTGCCCGCATGCGTTGCCACTCGCGTCTCGCCTCGTACCATAGGTTGCTCCGCCGCAGCAGGCATTTCCCCAGCCATAGGTGCTGCCGTCGCTGAACGTCACGTCGACAGGAGGAGCGGGAGTCGGGAATACATCGACATCGTTTATTACGGAGATGGTCTTCGTGATCGTTTCAGTTGAGCATGCGAGCGTTGAATTAGGCTGATTATTAAACACTTGCATGCTTTTTCCGGTGCAAGTGGTAACAGGTTGACCCGCTGCTGTGGAGGTGATCGTAATTAAAATAAATGAAGCCGAGGCTAGGGTAATCAACGCTTTAGATATTGACGTGAAGGTTTGGAGGCGACTTCTTGTTTGAGAGCGGTGACGTAGGAAGCGCGACATGTGACAACCTCCAGATATCCGAATTGGAGAACAAGCAATCCCGAAAACAACTTGCATTGAGGACGGTAACTACAAACTCTGACGTGGCCGACCGCTGCGAACCGACGAATTCTAGTGAGCCTGCTCGGCAGCGATCTTCTTCGGAAGGAACTCTATTAGGATTGAAAATAATTCGTTGGACCTGATGCGTATGTGAGAGAGCCGAAAACGACTAATCGAAAACAATGCGGTCGTTGAGAGGAAATCTCCGCGTGCAAACATCAGGTGGTCCGGGCACTCTCTTCAATGAACTCTAATCCTCGGTGGGAGGAATAAAACCCTTAAGGACATTCTCACCTCGGGCGGGCGGCGATAAGGCCAGGTCTTCACAGTGTGAGGCCTTCGGAGTTTGGCCTAATCTGCCCGCCAAGCTTGTCGGGTTCCCCTTGAATGTTTGAGTTAGGTTGCAAGTACTTAGCGGCATATCACTTGCTCCTTATGCTTGTGCGAGCGCTTTATCAGCGGATTTCTCGCCAGGTTGAACGATCTTTGAGTAAATCGCGACGCATCTTGACTGATTCTTGTCGCATTGACTGATCGTCGGTTTGATTGGTTTAGAACACCAACGTGATTACGGTGAAGATCGCATCAGACACGCCATAGATGTTGCCATCTCGAACGATGCCGTAGATGTTGCCCGTCTGACCGTAGATGTTGCCCTGGACACCGTAGATATTACCGGCGAAAGCGTTGGACGAAAGAGTCAAGGTTACGAGCGCTGCGACGACGAGTGATTTGATTCGGTTCATTTCAATTCTCCTGTGAATCTGACGTTTACTGGGGATGCCTGCTTGGTTCGGGGACCTTTTTCTTGGGGAATCTGTTCCCCTTCCAAGCCGACGTTTTCAATTGCGTACGTCGCTTCCTATTTCAAGGCTTGTGCCACAACCGCTAAGTGGCTTCTGTGAACCGCAAGTCCCTGCTAATCAACAACTTGCTAACTAAACTGCCTGGAGTCAACCAACCAGCATCGCATAGTGCGGGAATGATAACGAGGTATACAAAATCGCCCGCTAAAGACAAAAAGAGCGACTTTTAATGGCCTTTCCGGCAAAAAAGGTCTACCGTTACCGCGGTATACAGTGCATACTAGGTATTCAGTAGTTGGGCTGTTGTTCAAAGGCCCCGCTTCAGTCCCGCCCGACGAATACCACCATCAAGAAAATGCGAATTGTGGAAATGAAAACATCGCGGCAGATCGATACCGCACCGTTAACTCTGAGCGAGCAGGTTACGGCGTGTTGCACGATCGCACGTGAACGCCTTGAGGCGGGCCAGTACGACGCCGGATGTGCCGCACTGCAACCCTGGTGGACCGTTGGTCAATGGCCCGTCCTTGCCGGCCTTGAAGCGCAGGCAGCCGCGGAGCTGTTGCTGACCGCGGGAGTATTGAGCGGTTGGATAGCGAGTACAAAGCAGACTTACGGTGGGCAGAAACCTGCTGAGGGACTGCTTAACGGCGCAATAGCGATTTTTGAGAGATCCGAGAATATTCGCTGCGCGACCGAAGCCCGCACTGAGTTGGCCTGGTGTTATTACCGGCAGGGTCTCTTCGATCTAGCTCGAAGCACCGGACGCTCTGCTCTGCAAGGCCTTTCTCAAGATGAAACCGAATTACGATGCGTCGCACTCATTAGCCTGGCAGTGATCGAGAGCCACTCCGGTAGGTTGCATGATGCTCTTGGTTTGCTTGGTGAAGCTGAGCCGTTGGTTGTATCTGCAAGCCGCTGGCACAAGGGTCGTTTTCACCTGCAGTTCGCCACAACTTTAAAAGACCTGGGAATAGCAGAAAGTCGAAAGTCATATTTCGACCGCGCCTTTGTCCATTACGGTGAAGCGCTGGTGCATTTTGAGAGCCTCGGCAACCGCCGTTACATGGCGATCGTCGAGAACAATCACGGGTATTTGCTTTCTACGTTGAAGCGGTTTGAGCAGGCCCAGCTGCACCTCGGACGCGCGCGGAAACTCTTCGAAGAGTTTGGCGACCAGGTGAGACGAGCGCAGGTTGATGAAACGCTGGCGCAACTACATCTGGCTTCAGAAGACTACGGGCGAGCAGAACAAGCAGCGAAGCTAGCCGTCGATAGTCTCGAGACCAGCGGAGAAGAAGCGTTGTTGGCGGAAGCGCTTACGACGTATGGCTTAGCTCTATGCAGGTTGAAACGGCGCCATGAAGCGAAGCCCGCGTTGGAACGCGCGCGACGAGTTGCCGGGCGCTGCGGCGACAACGAGGGTGCCGGCAAGTCTCTCCTCATTCTGATCGAAGAGATGTGTGAGCAGCTGGGAGATGACGAGCGCCGAGAGATTGGCGCGCAGGTAAGCCAGTTGTTGGCCAACTCGCAGCAGATATCCACGCGCGAACGGCTAAGAACCGCCCAGGAAAGAATTGCGGCGGCCCACTTCGAGCATGAACAGCGGCGCGAGAGAGCCATTCACGCTGAGAAGATGGCTGCGCTCGGAGAACTTTCATTTGGCGTCGCGCACAACGTAAACAACGCACTAACCGGAATCCTGGGCCGCGCCCAATTGCTTTTGCGGACCACCGACCCAATGAAGATGGCTGCGGGTTTAGAGCTGATCATCAAGAGCGCCGATGATGGCGCACAGATTATCAAGCGCATTCAGGACTTCGCGCGCCAGCGCCCGAGCCGGGAGTTTGATTCAGTATCGGTCCCCGATCTTCTCAAGGATGCGTACGAAATGACGCGTCCGCGTTGGGAAACACGTCCGGAGCAAGCCGTGGTTACCCTGGCAATGCTTGCCAACTGCGATGCATCCGTTATGGGCGATGCGGTCGAGCTTCGCGAGGTGTTGGTGAACATCGTCTACAACGCCATCGATGCGATGCCGAGCGGTGGACAGATTCAACTGAGCGCGCACGAGTCTGAGCAACAGGTAGTGATTACGATTACCGACTCCGGCACCGGCATGCGTCCCGAAGTGAAATCGCGATTGTTTGATCCGTTCTTCACCACTAAGGGTAAGGCGGGAACAGGCATGGGCCTCGCGGTAAGTTTCGGAATCATTAGACGGCACGATGGAACGATCGAAGTAGATAGCGAAGTTGGACGGGGCACGACGTTCCGGATCTTTTTACCCAAGGCAGTTCCATCCCAAACCAGGTCCACCGAATCGAAGACACCTGCATCAAAGATGGCGACACAAGCCGGCGTACGCGTCCTGGTTGTCGATGACGAGGCGGTTGTTCGCGACGTGCTAACGGAAGCGCTCGAGGCCGAGGGCTGCGAAGTTTTCACAGCCGAGAATGGCCACGTGGCTCTCCAAATTTACGATGAAAAGAACGGACAGTTTGACGGGGTCTTTACCGACATCGGCATGTCGGAAATGAGTGGCTGGGAATTGATAAAAGCCATCCGCGAAAGATCAGACACCGTTCCTCTGGCAATCATCAGCGGATGGGCCGACGCGATTAGTTGGGACACGCGAAACGCTGCCAAGGCCAGTTGGGTGGTTTCCAAGCCCTTCGACATCATGGAAATTACAGAGATTGCGAAGGAAATTACCGAACAAAAGCGCTCCGCACTTTCGCCCGTTAATTAGTCCGAAATAACGTCAATAAATTTGAAGCTATGCGCGAGGATCAACCAGCTGCGCTGAGTTGATAGCGTTCCAGCTTGAGGTAGAGCCCGCGTCGCGTGAGGCCGAGTTCGCGTGCGGCGCGTGAAATATTGCCGCCGTGTTTGCGGAGTGCGTCTGCGATCATGCGACGTTCCACTTCGGCTAACGCGTCTGCCAGAGTTCCACCTTGCAACGCTGTCGCAGGTATTGAAGCTACCGTTGAAGCAGAAGAACTGGGCGTCGTTGGTGAAGAAGTGCGTTTCAGCTCTGGTGAAAGATGCTCGGGTGTAAGGACCGTTGCATCCTCGGCGCGGGCGACCACTCTTTGAATTTCATTACAGAGCTGCCGCACATTTCCCGGCCAATCGCTCACCATCAACAGATCAATCGCCGGCGGAGTTATTTGAATGTCTTTTCTGCCAAATTTCGCCGAGTAGTGGTTGATGTAGTAATTCACGATCGTCGGAATCTCTGAACGTCGCTCGCGCAGTGGCGGGACCCGGAGGCGGATGACGTTGAGACGATAATACAAGTCCTCTCGGAAACGACCTTGCGCGACCATCTCTTCCAAATCCGTATTCGTCGCGGCGATGATTCGCACGTCAACTTCAATCGGACGTTGCTCACCCAGCGGTTGAATCTCACCTTCCTGTAAAAACCGCAAGAGCTTCGGTTGCAGGTCAAGCGGCAGGTCGCCGATCTCATCAAGGAACAATGTGCCACCGGCGGCAGTGCGAATTACGCCGGCTGAATCCGTAACCGCGCCCGTGAAAGCGCCGCGACGGTAGCCGAACAAATAACCTTCCGACAACTCCTTCGGTACGGCCGTGCAATTGAACGGCACGAAAACTTTCGAGCGGCGCGAGGACAAGGCGTGAATCGCGCGCGCCACCAGTTCCTTGCCGGTCCCTGATTCCCCCGTGACCAAAACGGTCACGTCAGACGATCTAATCTTGTGAACCTCTTCGACGAGCTTCGTCATCGCGGGGCTTGAGTGAATAAAGCCCGGCATCAAGCTCGCTCCCGTTAGTTCATCAGGTTGCTGGACGCGCGAGCCCTTTTGCGATCCCGTGCGCAACGCGCAAACATCGAGTCCGAGTTCAGCCACACGCATCAACGGTTCGAGGGACAAGCCGCCTGGAAGCTTCGCCCGGTTGCGCGGCGAGATGTAGATCGTTGCCGGCGGAGCGTGTGAAGATCGCAGTTGGATAATCTCGGCGTCTTTCTTAGTTGCGTACGGCTGCACTTCGTCGTCATTCAATTCCTGTAGTTGCTCTGCAACTTCAGCGCTCTCAGCGGGCGTGCAGCCATGGGCAATCACCACCCTCAGCCGGTTGTGTTCGCCGGGCTCTGTGACAACGACGCGCTTCGCGTTCGTTTCCTGGCGCATGATGGCCGCGAGTTCGCGTAGAAGTAACTCTCTTGAAGTTACCGCTTCGGCCAGTCGCAACGTCAGCAGTTGCGTTAGGGCCGATTGCTCGTCACTGCGTTCCGGAACCGACCGATCCAGATTTCCTAAAACAGCTTCCGTCCGCGCCAGGTCGAGTTTGGCGCCAAGCTCTCGAAATGCATTAACAGCGCGGCCCAGGTGTTCGATAGCACGGCTGGGCTGCGTAGTCGCATAAGCGCGGCCGAGATCGCTATGAGCACGAGCGGCTCGGTAACGATCTCCGAGCATGTCGAAGATCGAAACACTGCTACCGAAATGCTGAGCGGCAGATGAGAAGTCTGATTCCAACAAGGCTACTAACCCAAACAGCCTTTGCGCTTCGCCGGTAAAAGCCAGATCAGTTGCAGATTCGCTGGTTTCTTCGCTGACCTTATGAAGCAGCTCGTTGCATTTTTCAGTGTCGCCGTTTTTCAAGTGTGCTTCCGCGAGAATCAATCGCGACTCGCAGATGGCCTGCCGGTCGTCAATGCTTTCGGCCATCGCTAAAGCTTCCTGCGCCTTTGCCAGACCGCGCGAATGGTCCTCCATCGCGAGGTAACAACGAGCCAACGTCCTGAGGGCCTGGCCCGCGTACCACTTATTTCCATCTTCGGTCGCCAGGTTTACGGCCCGCACCAAATAATCTTTCGCCTCGTCGAGTTCGCCGCGAAGCATTAAAAGCTCGCCCAGCGAATCGAGAATCATCGGGATCTTCTCAGTTCGCTCATCAACCTCGGACGCAAGCGATAACGCCTTTTCCAGTGCTTCTTGCGCGCGTGCCCATTGACCGATCAGGATGAGATTGATTCCGAGATTGTTATAGCCATTAGCTGCATTTGCTTTGTGATCGGTGCGTTCGTAGTAGGCGATTGCCTTTTCTAAGTAGCGAATGCCTTCCTGCGGTCGTTTGAGAAACCAGCAAACGCCGGCCATGTTGGCGTAAATCTTCCCGAGCGTGTAACTCGCTGGATGACCGCCGGTGAGCTTGAGAGCTTGTTGCAGATTTTCGAGCGCACCCTCCTGGTCGCCTTCCTGCACTTGTGCCAGGCCAATTCCAAAGTAGGCCTCGGCGAGTCCGCGCCATTCGCCTGTCTGACGAAAATGCTCGAGCGCGCGCTGCGCGTAATCGAGAGCAATCGGATGTTCACTAATACTGCGATAGACGCGCGCGAGGGCAGCGTAAATTGGACCAAGGTTGGATTCGCCGTCGTTCTCGGAAAACTCGCGGAGCGTACTCTTCAGAATCGATATCGCTTTTGGATGATCGCCGTTGTAGTTGTAGGAGAGTCCGATTTGTACTCGCAGAGTTTGAATTGTCGAGGGGTCGAGTTTCGCCAGCGACTCTGGAGATTCATACATCGCGACTGCCGCAAGCGATTCGCGATACTGCCCCTGCATTTCCAGGGCTGTCGACAACGCACAGCGGGCGAGCGCAAGTATGGATGGGGCTTTCTGGGCTGCGGCGATTAGCGACGTGAGACGCGTTCGCGCTTCTGCTGAAAGGCCCTGGTCGAGTAACGATTGAACCTGTTCCAGCTCCTCGAGCAGAAGTTGATTTGATGCTTGTTTCGAGGCAGAGCGTAGACGCACCCGGGCGTCGGCAAGATCCACCACACCTTCCCCACTCGCAGATTCGTCTGTCCCGGGTTTTCCCCGAGGGCCTACAGTTTTAGTCATGTAAACCTTTAAAGACGGTCAATTCACGACACTTTTCATACTGCACTTCAGGCTTGGTAAGCGGGAGGTTGGGTGAAGCGGCTGTTTCCCACGCGCCACTGGGCTTAATAACCATCAATACAGAGCAAAATCTAACACATGCACTACGCCCCGTCTATGAATGTTTTTACCGGTTTTTCTTAGGAAAAACGAGAATTGCGTCGCTGATAGGACGTTCGCCGGTGGAATCAGACGGGCGGTTGACCATCTTGTTTTCGACTACCATCGTTGTCGAACCCCCACCGTCCAAATTTATTGCCTCGATTGCCCCGAGCTCGAGTAACAGATCGGACAGGGTGTTAAGCGACATTCCCACGCTGACACCTGGTTGACGTCCATCAACCGTGGCCAGCAGCAAGCGTCCTGAGGAAAGGAGAGCAACCGCGGTACGCGGATGGCGGTCACTTGCAAACGCTTCGGTAATCTTCTCTTGCGCTTTAGTGTTTGTCAGCTTGCCGCCGGAAATTAACTGAGGGCCGCCACCGATGATGCTGTATGCGCGTTTCCACTTCATGTTGTCAGCAGGTTTCAGAGAGATAACGTCCCACGAAAATTTCGCTACTGCTCCGCGGCGCCCATGTTGTTTCAACCAATCCCGGGCAGTACCGCTGGCTGAAACGACGAAGCCATTTGTTGGAATGCGAGTGCTGCCACTTTCGCTAATCGCGACGATCCGATTTCGTTGAACCACTATTTCCAGTCCGCCCGGATTGGTCAGCGTGGTCAAATGAAACTCCGGCGTGAACACTACCAACTCATTCGCGGCGACGGGACGGTTTAATCCGGCGACGGCGTGCGTAAACCCGGCAAGCGATAACTGACCGGTAAACCTCAAGTGTCCAAACACTACTTCGGTGCGGTTTCCTCTGTTGATGAACCCAACTTCCACTCGATTGTTATGTGGCTCACTTAACAAGTTGCCTTCAAGCAACAGGAAGCCGAGAGGCTCGCCGCGATAAGTTCCAGTTGTACGGAAGTAGCCGCCGTTAACACCAGCCGTCGCCCCATGACGCAGCGAGAGAGAACTGAGTGTTTCCATGCCCAGGCCTACATCCAGCGCTCGCACAACTTTCACGCGGGCTTTTGAGAGGTCTAATCGCAGCAGGTTGATGAACCATGGTCCAGTTGCTTCATCGGATGTCGCTCTTCCCGCCGATATCTGGCCGTATTCAATTCCAGGGGCAACTTCGCGAAACTGCAGCGCTGATGTGAAGCGAAGGTTCTGCGCCTGGCTTAGCGGACCCGGTGCGAAGCTACTCCCGAGCACCAAGACAACGGCCAACAGCACCTGCAGCAACCTTTGAGCTGGCGGGAGTTGTTTACCGATGCGAGCCATAGGGATTGTTACTTTCAGTCGGGGTTTCTGGGGAACGAACGGCCGGTTAGCGTCGTCAGCCACGGCAATCAGAGCCTTCACAATCAACAGATTACGGGAAATGGATTCAATTCTGCTTACCTTGACACTCTTTTGTCCGCGCCGCTATCATCTCCGTTTCCGTCGCCGGCAGGAATTGTCGCCTAGTGCTCTATGTTTGAGTCCTTATCGGATAAACTAAAAAGGACGCTGAAAAATCTGCGCGGCGAGGGCGTGCTGACGAAGGAGCACGTCGATGCCGCGCTTCGCGAGATTCGTCTCGCCCTGCTGGAAGCGGACGTAAATTATAAAGTCGCAAAAGACTTTATCGCCTCTGTCAAGGAAAAGGCAGAGGGTCAGCAGGTTTGGCAGGAGCTGAAACCTTCCGAGCAGGTCGTCAAGATCGTATTCGACGAGCTGGTGGATTTGCTGGGCGGCCAGTCGTCGCGTCTGGTCTTTACCCGGCAAACTCCGAACGTGGTCATGATTGTTGGCCTGCAAGGGTCCGGCAAGACCACTTCAACCGGAAAGATAGCCCGCTGGCTTGCAGCGAATCAGGATCGGAAACCGCTGCTGCTGTCAGTTGACGTTTACCGTCCGGCCGCGCGGGAACAACTTAAGGTCATCGCACGCGCGACTGGCCAGCAGATCTTTGAACAAGCTGACACGAACGACCCGCTAACCCTGGTGCGCGGAGCCGTAAAGCACGCTCAGCAGACTGGCTTTGACACACTGCTAATCGATACCGCGGGCCGCCTTCACATCGACGACGAGTTGATGGAGGAGTTGGTCACGATTAAGAGTGAAACTCACCCGGTCGAGATCCTGTTTGTGGCGGACGCCATGACGGGACAAGACGCAGTTAGGTCCGCCGAAGAGTTTCACCGGCGCATCGGCATCACCGGTGTAGTGCTGACGAAGATGGACGGCGATGCGCGCGGAGGCGCGGCGCTTTCGATCAAGCAAGTCATCGGGCAGCCGGTCAAGTTTGTAGGCGTCGGTGAGAAATACGACGCGCTCGAACCGTTTTATCCCGATCGAGTAGCCCAACGAATTCTGGGAATGGGCGACGTGTTGTCGCTTATCGAAGAGGTTCAGTCGAAGGTCGATCAGTCGGAAGCCGAAGAGCAGCTTAAAAAGCTTCAGAAGAACGAATTCACGCTCGATGACTTTCGTTCACAGCTTCGCCAGGTTAAGAAACTCGGTTCTTTCTCAAAGATAATGAAGCTCCTTCCGGACCAACTCCTGGGCGGTATCGGTATGCCGCAAATGGACGAGGAACAGACGAAGGAGATGGAAAAGGAACTGAAGCGCACCGAATCAATCATTGATTCGATGACGGGGGAAGAGCGGGTTGACCACCGCATCCTTAACGCTAACCGTCGCCGGCGAATCGCGCGGGGTTCGGGCACGTCGGTAGCGGAAGTCAACAAGCTGATCAAGCAATACACGGAGATGCGGCAGATGATGCGGCAGCTATCCGGCTCGGGCATGTTTAGCGGTGGCGGCTTGAAGGGAAAAATGATGCGGCGCATGGCGGGCATACCCGACATGGCAGGCATGGCCGGCAATGGAGATGATTTGCCGTCGATGCCGTCCCTGCCGTCGCTGGGCGGTGGCCCATCGCGGAAGAAGTTGAAGAAGAAACGAAAAAAGAAACGAAGATAACTGTACGGTGTTATGCCGTAGTCGGAGGTAACGATTTGTTAGCGATTAAATTGATGCGCACCGGCGCAAAGAAACAACCTTCCTATCGCATTATTGTGAAGGAGAAACAGTCGAAGCGTGATGGTGCGTACCTGGAGAATCTTGGCACCTACAATCCGACGCGCAATCCGGCTGAAGTTAAGTTGAACATGGATCGCGTCCGTTATTGGATCGAAAAAGGCGCGAAGCCAACTCTTACCGTCAGCAAGTTGATCAAAACTGGCGGGAAACAAGAGGCCGCGGCGGTCACCGAAGCGTAATTGATGAGAGAAGCGATCGAAATGGTGGTCAAGTCGCTGGTTGACGACGTCGAAGCAGTCGACGTTCGCGAAGTCGACCAACCGGGAGCTACGCTGATTGAAGTTCGCGTGGCGCCGGGTGACATGGGCAAAGTTATTGGCCGCCAGGGACGTACAGTGCGAGCGTTGCGTTCACTCGCCCACGCAGGCAGTGTGAAGAAGAAGCAACGCTTCGTCCTGGAAATAGTGGAATGACTCGCGACGATGCCGGCAAGCACGAGGAACTGATCATTGTCGCTCGCGCTGTTCGCGTCAGGGGTTTGATTGGCGAGTTAGTTGCGGAAGTCCTGACGGATTTTCCTGAACGGTTCGAACAGATCTCTGAAATGATTGGTGTGGCGCCAGGCGGCGAACGCAAACCACTGGAACTGGAAAAGTATTGGTTTCAAAACGATCGAGTAGTTTTGAAGTTTGCTGGTTACGACACGGTTGAAGCAGCAAACGAGTTGGTGGGTTTTCAGTTCGGCATCGGAGAGAGTGAACGAATAGAACTTCCCGCCGGTCAGTTTTACGATTGGGAGCTGGAGGGTTGTTCAGTTGAAGTTGTAAACGGACCGTCGATCGGGACAGTGCGAGAAGTAATGCGCACCGGCGGTGTTGAGCTACTCGTGGTTGAAGCTGGACCAAAGAACGACCACCTGATTCCGATGGCTGATTCGATTGTTGTTGAAATAGACGTGGCGCGGAAAATGATCCGCGTAGATCCCCCTGAAGGATTGTTGGATTTGTAGTTGTCTTTGAAATGTCCTGTGTTGCGCTGCGATATCATTACGATTTTTCCGGAGTTCTTTCGCGAAGCGTTTGATTACGGAATTATCCGGCGAGCCAGGGCGGCTGGACTGCTAGAGACTAAGGCGCATGACCTGCGCCAGTGGACTTCAGACAAGCACCACATAGTCGATGATCGTCCATTTGGCGGCGGCGAAGGCATGGTGCTCAAGCCGGAGCCGATATTCGCGGCGGTGCGGGCGCTAACAAACGCCGTCGAGCGCGCGAATTATCAACCCGACGTTAGAGTTGTCCTGTTGTCGCCGCAGGGTCGCGTGTTCACGCAGGAATTGGCGAAGGATCTTTCACAAAATGCGTCCCAACTCGTTTTGATTTGTGGACGCTACGAAGGCGTCGATGAACGCGTTGCCGAGAACCTGGTAACCGACGAAATCTCGATTGGAGATTACGTGTTATCAGGCGGCGAACCGGCCGCACTTGTGGTGGTGGATGCGGTAGTCAGATTGTTACCGGGAGCCTTGGGAAACGATAGTTCGGCCAGCAACGAATCGTTTTCGGATGGATTGCTTGATCATCCGCAGTTTACGCGGCCCCCACAGTTTGAAGGACTCGACGTCCCTGATGTTTTATTGACAGGCAACCACGGAGAGATCGCGCGTTGGCGTCGCGACGCTGCATTGAAGAAGACGGAACGTAATCGCCCGGACCTTTTGAAGAAGATGGAGTAATGAAATGAACAGACTAGATGGTATTGAACAAACACAGTTGCGTCAGAACATTCCTGACTTTCAAACGGGCGATACGGTGCGCGTGCATGTGCGAATCAAGGAATCCGAAACCAAGGAACGCTTGCAGGTTTTCGAAGGCGTAGTAATTGCCCGGAAACACGGTGGCGCCCGCGAGACGATTACCGTGCGTAAGACGAGCTTCGGTGTCGGAGTGGAAAGAATTTTCCCCCTGCACGCAACCATCGTCGATCACATTGATGTAATGAAACGCGGCCGGGTTCGTAGAGCGAAGCTTTATTACCTTCGCAATCTGCGCGGTAAAGCGGCCCGCATCCGTGAACGTGATACACGTGGTCAGCAAACCGCCGAATCGCAGGCCTCCGCAGCGGCAAAGAAATAAGATTTGATGTCCGTCCAAATGTAGTGCGGGCATTTGCCCGTGCTACATGGACGGAACGCTCTCTGTCAATCCCCGCCACAGTTGAACTAAACTTCCTATACACATAATTCTAGTCGGGAGTGTGAGGTCATACTTGCGTATTGCGATTGACGCGCATTCTATTGGTACCGGTCTGGGAGGGAATGAGAGCTACGTTGCTAATCTCATTACCGCGCTCGCCGCCATCGATACGAATAACGAGTACACGCTGTATGTCACCAATCGTGAAGCGGTCGATCGGTTCAGGAACAGGTGGGCCAACTTTACAGTTCGCTCGACATTGCCGCACACGCCGTTAATCCGCATACCGATTACGCTGAGTGCGGAGCTGCGACGTCACCCGGTTGACGTTCTGCATGTTCAATATACTGCTCCGCCGTTCGTTCCCTGTCCGGTAGTCTGCACGATTCATGACCTGTCTTTCGAGCATCTGCCACACACTTTCAAGCGCCGCAGTTGGTTGCAACTCAGGCTGACTGTGCGACACACAGCCAAGAGAGCTGCACACATTCTGACGCTTTCCGAATTTTCCCGGAGTGACATTAGCGAAACCTACAAAATTCCGGCCGAGCGAATTACTGTTACGCCGGCGGCGCCTCCTGCACATTTTGGCCCCGCAACTGAAGCAGAATTACAACGCGTCCGTCGCACTTATGCGATAGAGGGAGACTACCTTCTGGCTGTTGGATCTATTCAGCCAAGAAAGAATCTGGCGCGGTTGATGGTCGCTTACTCCGACTTGCGACGGCGGCGTCCGGAAGCTAAGCTTCCGAAACTTGTTCTAGTCGGCAAATGCGCCTGGCTTTATAACGAAACAGTTCGGACGATCAGTGAACTGGAACTTGGCAAATCTGTAGTCCTGACCGGGTACGTTCCCGAAACCGATTTGCCGGCGTTGTACTCCGGAGCGCTCTGCTTTGTTTACCCTTCGTTTTTTGAAGGCTTCGGCTTGCCGCCGTTGGAAGCGATGAAATGCGGCGCGCCCGTGATCGCCGGAAACAGGACCAGCTTGCCGGAAGTCGTCGGCGATGCCGCACTTTCGGTTGACCCTTTCGATATCGCTGCACTATCTAATGCAATCGAAAGAATCGTAGACGACGCGGATTTGCGGGCTTCGCTTCAAGCAAAAGGGTTTCAGCGCGCGGCAGAGTTTGACTGGCATGAAACTGCACGGAAGACCTTGGCAGTTTATGAAAGCGTTGGCCATGAGCGCGGCCGCCTGACTAATCGATGAAAGCGACGTGTAGAGAAACGTAGATGAGAATCGCCATTCTCGGAACTCGAGGCATACCGGCAAGCTACGGCGGTTTCGAAACGTTTGCTGAACATCTTTCGACGCGGCTCGTTGCACGTGGCCACGAGGTCACTGTGTATGGCCGGGCGCACTACATCTCGCCGCGCCAGCTCGAGTTTCATGGCGTTCGTCTCAAAGTATTGCCCACCATCCGTCATAAATATCTCGACACGGTAATCCATTGTTTCCTTTCAGCGCTCCACGCTGCTAAGGAGCGTTACGACGCGGTCTTGATCTGTAACGCAGCCAATGCTCCGTTTGTGCCAATCTTGCGACTCACTGGAACGCCGGTGGCCATCAATGTTGACGGCCTCGAACACAAACGAAAGAAATGGGGATGGCTGGGCCGTCGTTATTATCTGTTGGTGGAAAGACTATCCACCCTGCTACCCAACGTCATCGTCACCGACGCACAAGTCATCCAGGACTATTACCTCAATCGCTATAACGCTCGTTCAGAGATGATTGCTTACGGTTCTGAAATCGAAAGACGACCCGACCGCGCAGCGGTGCGCAAATGGCGTGCGGAGCCCAACCGATATGTCTTATATGTTTCGCGTTTGGAACCGGAGAACAATGCACATCTTGTTATCGAGGCTTTCAAGAGAGTTCGAACTGCATACCGGTTGTTAGTGGTAGGCGACGCACCTTACGCGCGAGAGTACATCAATGATTTGAAGAGACGCGCGCGTGGTGACAAACGGATCATCTTTACGGGTTTTGTCTTTGGTCAGGACTATCGAGCGCTTCAACAGAACGCCTATTGCTATGTGCACGCGACCGAAGTTGGCGGGACACATCCGGCGCTGCTTGAGGCCATGGGCTACGGTAACTGTGTGTTGACGCTGGCCACTCCGGAAAACCTTGAGGTGGTTGGCGAGGCGGGAATTCCGTTTGCAGACGAAACTGATCTGGCCGAAAAATTACAACGAGTCTTGCGCGATGGTTCGCTGGTCCAGAGTTACCGCAATCGTGCGCAGCTTCGAATTCAGCAGCACTACGACTGGGAGCACGTCGTCGATAAGTATGAAACTCTTTTTGCGGAAATATCCGGCACCGCTCACACTAAGCCGGAACAGGACCGTCAACCGGCGGAATCCCACGTCGACAATCTCATCGCGAAATAACAAATTCGATGCCTAGAAAAGGTATGCCCCGCTAGTCGATTAAGACTGCGGGGCAATTTTCCGGGCAGGTTCGGGTAAATCTAGGTGGCGGTGGCAAAGAACTGAGAATCGTCACTTATGGCCGATCCCGTAAACCAGGCGGTGCAATTTAGCGGGCGAGATAAAGCCGCGCGGTCAAATAAAAGGTATACCGCGACCCTGGGGCACCTAACCTTGGCTCGTTTTCAATGAAAAGTGCCAAGTTTTCAACAACTGCTTTCGTCAGTGTGCGAAATTATACGGAAATTCCGTGACGTGTCAAGAACATTCTTAACCGTTTCGCAAAACTTCTGTAACAGTTGGCTAGCGGATTACTCGCCGGAGCGGGTTTGGGCCAGGCGGAGGGCCTGTCGCCGGACGGCTTCTGACACGTTTCTGTTTTGGGTGATGTTCTTCAAATCTTTCGTACGGATGCGAGGAAGCGTGCTGATCGCGGTTGGAATCGGTGTCCGTGGATTGCGCACGAGGTTATGAATAATCGGGTAGGAACGGGCCCATGCCCGGTTGAGTGAAATCAGTCGCAATACTTCATCCGCCACGGTTCGCATGGCCGCAATGTTTTCCACTTCCTGGTCCGTCACCCGGGGATTATTTATTACCGCCGTCGCTACCACGCGGTTGGAATCGCGAATCAAAACACTGCGCGCTTCGCGGTCACCCTTCATGCCAAGCTTCATGCGGTCTTTGACGTTCATGAACATAATGCGACGGATGAGAGAAACGCGTTCGGCGGGAACGTCCCCCATCTCCATCTTGACGGAGTCCATGACGCGTTTGAAATTGGCTGCATGCTCTTCGGGTGTTTCCGTCAGCTCTTCATAGCGTTCGGAGGGCAGCCATGAAGTGTCGATGTCGGCGTCTGAAACTTCGATATGTTGTGCGATGAGCCACGCATCTTCAGCCGTAAACCCTTCCGTAAGTTCGGCGGTCTCAAAAAACTCCGCCGCCGCTGTTTTGCCTCGCGCTCTTAATTCCTGAGCGATTTGTTGAGCGCCGCGTTCTTTTTCAAAAAACTCTTTCTGTGTTTCGCGTGCGCGGCGTTCAGCTTCGCCTGACCGGGCCGGATTCTCGAGAATCGCATCGATGATTCTCGGGAAGCGCACCAGCCGTTGCTGATTGATCGCAATCAACTCTAGCAGTGCTGGTTCAGTACTGGCGGCGGCGAGCGTGGCGATCGTTTGGTCAGGCGTCTTCCGATTGGTAATTACCGCCTCGTGAATCTGACTACTGCCGTTGGTCAGCGTCGCCAGGTAGTCAAGTACGAGTTCTGCGGTCTCTTCAGACTTCGCCGCCTCTAACAAATCCGCTGGTTCCTGTGATTCAAGGGTTTCACGAGCGGCTTGCGCGATCTGCTCTTCGCCGGCGTTTCTCAACGCCACAAGCACTTCGAGAAGATCAGCCTGTGGCAGCGGCAACATACCGCTGGCCGCCGCCAATCTGGCGGGCTCCGGCGCACTACCGTCCAGCAGCGACCGCACAACTGGATTGTTAGACAAGGTGTTCATTCAGGAAGTGCCGCAGGACTGCGGGATTCAAGTGTACTCCAACAACCCTGATGGTTCAGTAGAAAATTATCGGGGGAAGTCTTGGGAAGAAAGGAACGGGGTATTTTGTGAACGGTTCATATTGAAGGCAGGCGTTAGAACAAATGGAAGTTGTATTCAAGTTGTATAAACATCGAGACCGGCTGGCCGTCGATCGTCGCAGGAGCAAACTTGATTTTCTTCGCCGCATTGATCGCGGCTTCCGTTAAGCCGAGCGGCAAACCTGCAATGACCAGAAAATGTTTGACGGTGCCGTCTGCAGCGAAGACGCATCGCAAAATTACGACGCCGCTCACACCGTTAGCTCGCGCGACTTCTGTATAAGATGGCGCCGGCTTCGAAAGAACGCGCGCCTTGGTCGTTACTTCTTTTGCGGTAAACACCGCGCGTTTTACTCCCGGTCCACTTGACTGTGCATGAAACCGCAAACTCTCAAGTTGTTCGGTCCAGAGTTGCTTATCCTCGGCATGCGGACTGAGTTGTAAATACTTCTCAAGCGCGTCGGCTGCTTCCTGATAGCGGGCTGTCCGCGTTTCGCGGGGCTCCGGCGGAGGCATCACCAAAACATCCTGCAGAAAACTCACGAGTGCGCGACTCTTTAGTAAATAGGCCGGCCCAAACTTGGGGTCGATCTTAATTGCAGTTTCTGCAATTTGCAGCGCGTCGTTTTTGAAGTTAAGGCGCAATTGCACCACGCCCAATACATAGTGGGCATCCGCCATTTTCGGATCGAGGGCCAGTGCGGCTTTTGCGGAGCGATTGGCGTCTAGCAGCTTGTCTCGATTCAACAATGCAAAGGCAAGCGCGGCATGCGCCGCTGCGAAATTCGGTTGCAACTTAATTGCCGTCTCAAGGGCCTTGGTCGAATCCTTGAACTTGCTTTGCGGCATCAGCGAAAGTCCAAGGTAATACCAGCCGATCTGATCAGTTGGATGTTTCTTGACTGCTTGTTTCAGGAGTTTCGACGCTTCGACAAACTCGTGCCGCTCGTAGGCCTCGACTCCTACTTTCGTCTCTTCACTTATCTTTATCGTCGTTTGACTGTAAGAGATTGAGGGCGCAGCTACGGCAACGCAGCACACCAATAACGCGAGCGCAACGAAACGAATTGCGTTCTTGTAGTGGCGCTGAACAAGCTTGCTAGACGAGAGTAGTCGGTATGTAAGGCTTGGCGTTGTCGTTTTGGAAATCATAAACAAGCGTCAAGAACTGCGAAGCGGGGATCATTACGCACGGCTGGTTCAAACTGGATATTGCGGACGGCGCTCATAGCAGATTCGGTCAGCCAATCACCGAAAGACCTGGATTCAAGTCATCTGGCTCACGCGCCGTGACACTTCTTGTACTTCTTACCTGAACCGCACGGACATGGTTCGTTGCGTCCAACCTTCGGCTGATCGCGAACGACTGTCTTGACCTTACCATCTTCTTCCCCGGCTGCCGCCGCTCCCTGGTTAGGCCCGGTGAACGTCATTGAGGTGTGACGACGCGGTGGTTGCCTCTGGCGCAGCGCTTCCGGGGGTTGTTCCGATACCACCTGGAGGTTAAACAGCGATCTGATCGTGGTCGTGTCGATTCGATCAAGCATCTCCTGAAACATGTCAAAGCTCTGCTTTTTGTACTCGACCAAAGGATCCTTTTGACCATAACCGACAAGACCAATGCCCTGCTTCAAGTGGTCGAGCGACAAAAGGTGATCTTTCCATTGAGCGTCGATGATGTTGAGCATGATGATGCGTTCATAGGTCCGCATCGCCTCCGCGCCAATCTGTTTCTCCTTGTGCTCGTACTTAACCTTCAGCTTTTCCCAAATTGCTGCGGTAACTTCCTCAGAAGCGAAATTCTCGAAGTTGATCTTCTCTGCGTCCGCGTCGAAATCGTAAATTGTCTTAATCTGAATCTTGTAGTTCTCGGTATCCCAGTCGTCCGGCGGGGCATCGGGATTGAGGTACTGTTTCGTGAGATCCGAAAGCAGATCATACGCAACACCCGACGAGGGCGGATCTCCCATCAGGTAATCGCGCTGATCAGGCTCCTCCATTAATTGGCGGCGCAAGCCGTAAATGGTCTCGCGCTGCTTGTTCATGACATCGTCGTATTCAAGCAGGTGTTTGCGAGATTCGAAGTTTCGGCCTTCAACCGACTTCTGTGCCGACTCAATTCGTTTCGACACCATCTTCGATTCGATGGCGACGCCTTCTTCCATTCCCAACCGCTGCATTAGCGCTTTGACTTTATCGCCGGCAAAAATGCGCATCAGGTCGTCTTCAAGCGACAGGAAAAAGCGTGACGATCCAGGATCGCCCTGACGACCGGCGCGTCCGCGCAGCTGGTTATCGATACGTCTTGATTCGTGACGCTCGGTACCGAGGATGTGAAGACCGCCAATCTGAACAACTTCTTCGTGCTCGGCCTCAACGATTCGCTTCGCCCGCGAAAACACTTCGGACCACTGTTCATCAGTGGCATCGTCGGGATCAATTTCTTCCTTCTTCAGAAACTCGCGCGCCATGAAGTCGGGATTGCCACCCAGCAGGATGTCCGTGCCGCGACCAGCCATGTTGGTTGCGATTGTTACGGCGCCTTTCCGTCCCGCCTGGGCCACAATCTCAGCCTCGCGCTCGTGATACTTGGCGTTCAGAACATTGTGCGGTACCGCTTCGCGTTGCAGCCGGCGCGCAATCAATTCGGAGTTTTCAACTGAAACTGTACCGACCAGTGTCGGCTGTCCGCGGTCGTGGCAATCCTTGATCTCTTCGATTACCGCGTCCCACTTCTCCGGCAGCGTTCGATAGATGACGTCGGAAAAGTCACTACGGACCATTGGCATGTGCGTCGGGATCACAATGACGTCGAGCTTATAAGTCGACTGAAACTCGGCCGCTTCTGTTTCCGCAGTACCGGTCATGCCGGACAGTTTCTCGTAAAGCCGAAAATAGTTTTGCAGTGTGATCGTCGCGAGAGTTTGGTTTTCCTTCTCGATCTTCACGCCTTCTTTGGCTTCAACCGCCTGGTGCAGTCCATCCGACCAGCGGCGGCCCTTCATCAACCGGCCCGTGAAATCGTCAACGATGATTACTTCGCCATCCTGCACCACATACTGGTGGTCCAGCCTGTAAAGCGTGTGGGCCTTCAGCGCCTGCTCGACGCAGTGCAGCAGCTCCATGTTTGAAGGGTCGTAGAGATTTCCGACTCCGAGCAACCGTTCAGCTTTGTCGACGCCTTCTTCCGTCAATACGGCCGTGTGTTGCTTCTCATCAACGACGTACTCGCCTGTTTTCTTTCCGTCGATCTCCTCGCCTTTTTTCAGTTGCGGAATGATCGCGTCGGCCTTGTAGTACTTGTCGGTGGCTTCGTCGGAAGGTCCTGAAATAATCAAAGGCGTGCGCGCTTCATCGATCAAAATCGAATCGACTTCGTCGACGATTGCGAAGTAGTGACCGCGCTGTACACACGTTGCGAGGTCAAACTTCATGTTGTCGCGCAGGTAGTCGAAACCAAATTCGTTGTTAGTGCCGTAGGTGATGTCGGCGGCGTAGGCGGTCTGCCGCTCGAAGTCGTCCATGTCGTTTTGAATACAACCGACTTCGAGACCGAGGAAACGGTGAATCTGGCCCATCCACTCGGCGTCGCGTGACGCCAGGTAGTCGTTAACGGTGATGACATGGACGCCACCGCGACCGGTCAGCGCGTTGAGGTACGCGGGCAAAGTCGCCACCAGTGTTTTGCCTTCGCCCGTGCGCATCTCAGCGATCTTGCCTTGATGCAGAACGATGCCGCCGATCAACTGCACGTCGAAATGCCGCATTCCAGTTGTGCGGACGCTTGCCTCGCGCACGACGGCAAATGCCTCCGGCAAAATCTCGTCCAGCGCTTCCCGTTCGATTCGCTTACGTTGTTCCTTGTCCTTCGTGTCACCGACTGCCTTTTTTACCTGCTCCTTCAATTGCGCGGTACGAGCGCGAAGCTGTTCGTCAGACAGCTTCTTCATTTCCGGCTCCAGGGCATTAATTTCGTCGACCAGAAACTGGACAGACTTCAGGAATCGCTGATTGCTGCTTCCAAAAACCTTCGTCAGTAATTTATCTACACCCATAGTTTTCTCTTAAATTTCGCAAAAATTCGCGTTCTTTGGTTTGTTGATTTTAGTTGAGCGTAATTATGGTAGCAAGCGGCTGGTTGGTGAGAAATTACGACGCCGCCAGTTGCTTCTTTATCAGATCAACGACTGCCTGCCGGGGCATTGTGAAGTTGAAAACGATCTTTTTCCCGTTAGGCGAAGCACTGGTGTGTCTTAGCAAAGCCTCTTCGTCTTTTCCGCTCCGCGATTCCGCGCCCAGCGCGAGAGCCGCGTTAAAGCCCTGCGCCAGCACGCGCGCGCTTTCCGTGGACGAGACTTCCGACTCTACCGACGCCAGCACCTCTTTTTCGCCTTGCTTGATCGTAAAGACCACCTTCGTCCCGGGATTGTCTTTGTCGATCGGTTTCAGGTAGACAAGAAACCCACTGTCGTTTAGCGCGGCGATCATGCGACCAAAAAGATCGACCAGATTGGGATCGCCTTCCTTCTTCGTAAACTTCGGGTCCTTCAGTTTTCCGTTCTCATCGAGTTCAGCTTCGATCACAATCTCAAACGGCTTGTTGAGATCGAGTTTGCCCTGGTTCTTCAAGTCGTTTGCATAGGCGGCAAAATCGCGCAGGGCCTTTTTGTTGATCTCGCCTTCCTTCGGCAACGTCAGATTGTTTTCCGCGGCAGTCTTTTCAAGCTCCCTTTGAGCCTGCTCAACGTTGTGCGCGACCGGAGACGGACTTGGGCTGCTCGTTTGTTTTGGAGATGCGTTTGCGACCGGCGATGCACTAGCAACAACCGACTGGGCCGGCGAAGGCTCCGGAGTTGCAGGCGTGGACGGTTGCGGATCGACGAAGAACGGTGTCTCAGTGGTTGCGGGTGGAACCACGACGCTTGGCGGCGGCATCGCCGCGGCTATTGGCAAACTCTGTTGCTGATCCATGGCCCAGTAGCCATCGGGATACCGAAACCGTTCGCGACCGGTTAACTCGACTATCTGAACGTCATCGCCAATCTCAGTCCGGTTATACGCTCTATCAACAAAGCTCGTGTCGGAAAGCAGAATTGCTAATGAGAACGCGTCGCGCAATCCCGGAATGTAAAGCACACACATCACTGCCATAACGTGCAGCGCAAAAGAACCGCCGAGGAGCCGCAGGATTGCGGCCTTGGGAGAATCGCGGTTGACTTCAAAGTTTGAAAAAAGGTCTGTCATGTGCTCCATAAAACGCCGAAAAGCTGGCGTATGTTCCTCGTTTAGACGCGCGCCAAGCTTAATCAGTTGCGAGCTTTTTACGAGTGTAAGTAATAACGTACCACTTTGACCCGCGCGTGCTCAAAGTATGCGATTTTCGTGGCAGACCGGTGTTACCGCCAAAGAGGCAACATCCGCTGGAGTAAAATGACGGTCAAATGCGATCTAACCGACAAGACAAGCGGCGGCGTTCAAAGCGCGAAAAGGACCGCGAGCGGAATAATCGAGACCAACGGGCGGCGCCGAGTAGTCGAACCGAGTCTCCTAAACCGGGGACGTCGCGTGAGCTAAAGAGGCTACTTGAAGGAATCGGGACTCCGCGCGCCCGTCCGTTTCAAGCGGATCAGTTTCAACTTGAGGCCCTGGCGGCGCTCGAGTTTGAAGACGTGCTAGTTACTGCGCCAACAGGCAGCGGCAAGACCTGGATAGCGCGGGAAGAAATTCGCCGGCTCTTAGCAAACGGAAAACGCGCGTGGTACACAACGCCACTCAAGGCGTTGACTAACTCAAAGTTTCAGGAGTTCACCGCCGAGTTTGGCGCGGAGAGTGTCGGCATTCTTACCGGCGACCGCAAAGAGAATTCAAATGCATCGCTGATTGTTGGCACGACGGAGATTTATCGCAACCAACTGTTCGACTCTCTACGCGGCGGCCATGAAGTGCAAACGGATCTGGTGGTGATCGACGAAGCGCACTACCTGGGCGACGAAGACCGTGGCCACGTGTGGGAGGAAGCCATCATCCTCACGCCGCCACGCATTCGCCTATTGTTGTTGTCCGCCACGATTGGAAATGCGCACGAGTTTGCGGCGTGGATTGAAGAAGTGCGCGGCGTGAGATGCGGCGTGGTTACTCGTCCGGGCGCGCGACCTGTCCCTTTGCGAGCAGCGTTTATCTTTCCTGATAAACGCCTCGTTCCGTTGTTCAACGACCAGGACAAACTTAATCCTGAGATTAAAGTCCTAAGTGAACGTGCCACCGAGCAACGACGCGCGCCTGCTCGGGGATACAGGCGTAGATCTTAAAAAGACCGAAGATGAAGCTAAATATGCCTGAACTGCCGCCGGCAGTTTTGCTTGCGACGCTCGGTTCCTACAATCTTTTGCCGGCAATTGTCTTCCTGCCTACGCGACGTCGCTGCGACCAGGCCGCGTCAGAAGCTGCTGCCATTCGTCGAGATACAAACGAGCAAAGGCGTGAGGAACGCCGCCATCTGATGCGAAGCTTCGTCGAGAAGTTTCCGGAAATCCGCGGGCACCGTCATTGGGACACGATCATCCGCGGTGGCGTTGCATCGCATCATGCGGGCCACATACCAGCGTGGAAACTCGTTATTGAAAACTTAATGAGCTCGGGTTTACTCGACGCGATATTTGCAACGGCCACCGTTGCCGCCGGCGTCGATTTTCCTGCTCGCACGGTGGTTTTAACCGTCGCTGACGCGCGCACCGGACGTGGCTGGCGGCCGCTCAGCGCTTCTGAGTTGCAGCAGATGACGGGCAGGGCTGGCAGGCGCGGACGCGATAACGTTGGTTTCGTTGTCGTTGCTCCCGGACTACATCAGGATCCTGAACGAATAGCCCACCTGTTGAGAACATCACCAGATCCGCTGGTCTCGCAGTTTCGAGCGACTTACACGACGTTACTAAACCTGCTCGACGCGTTTGGAAACTTTGGACAGGTGCGAGACATCGCTGAGAAGAGCTTCGCTCATCAAGACGCGTCGCTGCAGATCCATCGCCTCGAAACCGCAAAACTCGAAACAGAGAAAGGCATCGTCTCAAAGCTGCAGGCGTCCGGTTGCAACCTGCCACTGAGCGCGGTGAGAGGATTTGAGCGACTTGTCAGCGCGCGTTCTCAACTTCAGGGCTCAAAGCCTCAAACCCGCGCAGATGTTTTTCATAGGTGGCTCGATGAGGTTGTTCAGCCCGGTCGAGTGGTTGGAATCGGCCGAAGCGGTCGACGGCTCGTATTTGTTACTGAACGGGCTGAAGGAAACTTTCGCGGCATTCGTGAGGATGGCCGCAGCGCAACCCTCGGTCTCGAACGCGTCGGCAGAGTTTATTCACCGGTGTACCGTCGCGGCGACGATGCGATTGAGAATGCTTTCGAAGACGTGAGAACGCGCGGACGAGAATTGGTAATACCTGAGCCCCGGCTGCGCGATTCTCGCGCGGAAGACACCGGCGCGTTTCGCGCGCTTGATGATCTGATTGAAGCAGTTATTCCTGGTGATGCGCCGCAGCCTGAGCGCTTGCGTTGTACCGAAGCACTCTGGAGTGTGCTTTCCGAAACCGACGAATTGCAAACAATTGAGCGTCGCATTGAGACGCTACGAGAAGAAGTCTGGGAGCCCTTTGAAAAACGCGCGCGCGTACTCGCTTCCTTTGGCTACCTCGATTTCGAAGCAGAGAAAGTTACCGAACGGGGGCGCTGGCTTGCTGACCTGCACATTGATCGCCCACTTCTCGTAGGCGAGGCGTTGGCGAGTGGTCTATTCAATACGCTGGAGTTTCATCGCTTGGCTGGCGTAGTTGCGGCGCTCACAGCAGACGAAGACCGCGATTACGGTGAGCTTGAATTAGAGGATCCTCTAGTTACTGCATTGGCGCAGTTTGAGGAAATTAGTTTTCGTGTTTCCACCGAGGAATGGAAACACGGAATAGAACCCGCGCCGGAACTAAATTTTTCTGCAGCCGGTGCAACGGGCCAATGGGCCAGCGGCATGGAATGGTCGGATCTTGTCAACGAGACGCGCGCGGAGGAAGGAGATCTCTTTCGCATTCTGTCGCGAACAGGCGAAGCATTGTTACAAATTGCCGGACTCAGAAGATCTCATCCCCAGGCAGCACAGACAGCCGCAATCGCGGCTGATGCCGTTTTAAGAGAGCCATTACGGTAAAAGGCGGAAGGCATCAGTTCGCGGTCAGGCTGCTAGTAAAGCATCAGCGAACTGTTGTGCCGTGTTCTCTGGGGATTCTCTAACCAGGTAGCGGCGAACTCGCAATTCAAAAGGAAGCTTCGAGCTCTCAAACTCACGCGGAACAATCGGCACCACCTGTTTTCCCATTCCGATGGCCGCGCCGAGCTCAAAATACAAATTCGGTTTGAATGAGATTTTGGGATCGATCAAAGCTGCTAGAACATCACTCTTACGCAAAGCCTCCTCGAGCATTTCTGTATACGACGTTCCTGCTGGAAGAGACTGATCAAACCAAACTCGAATGCCTCGTCGTCTCAGGGCATCCGCGAACGACGCAGCCCATTCGGTATCATTCATGGAATACGAAATAAATACTTGCTTGCTACTCATAACTTGTGTTGTTTCGTTCGATTTGTGGTTCGTGTCTGAAGCTGATCAAGATATGTCTCAATGTTGTTCAATTCGAGGAGGTCACGCTTCTTTAATAAAACTGGGATACCAGGACGACTTTGGAGTTCTCCTGGAGTGATGCCAAGCAGTAACGCGACGATGGGAATTCGACGTCCCCACGCCGCACCTAGTTCGATCCACACATATGGACGATCAAGTGCCCAAGGAGTCAACAAAACGACCAACTCGTCGGCCTTTTCAAGGAAGTCGCGTATGTCTTCTTCGAAATCAGCTCCAGCATCTATTTCCGCCTCATCGAGAAAGGTCTTGGCCCCACACCGCTCGATTTCGCGAGCAACCTGCTTTGCTACCCAAGTGTCTTGGCCGCAATGGCTCACGATACAAGTCGTCGCGTCTTTGCCCCGTCTTCCGGTGACAGCAAGTATTCTACCGCCCTTTATGCATTAGGATCTACAGACTATGCCGATCGTAGTTGCACAACAGCACCTCGTCAAATAGTGCGTTTCATTAGGCTCCACGTGCTTCATGCAAGAAGTTGAGCAAGTGTTCGCGCGCGCGGAGGAAGGAGATCTCTTTCGCATTCTGTCGCGAACAGGCGAAGCATTGTTACAAATTGCCGGACTCAGAAGGTCTCATCCCCAGGCAGCACAGACTGCAGCCGTCGCTGCTGATGCCGTCCTGCGTGAGCCTCTCCGCTAACCAAATCCTTCAACCTGAACGATCTTACAGTGAAGTTGTGTAACCACTTCACTTACGCCCGCCTCGTTAGGGTACACCTCTCTTGGTCGAGTTAAGTACATCAAAATGAAAGACTTACGGGCGAAATTGATGTTGCGAAAAAGCAACCATCGCAACAGTTTCTCCATCTGAGTACCGGTTTCGATTTCAAGTCCCTCAGGTTCTTTGAAAATCGGTTCCACCATGCGCAGCACGTAGTTTTAACCCTTAACTGGATGGCTTTGGGCCATCGCTCACATGGAGAATCAAATATGACGTTTCCCCGTAGGTTTCCCCGTTTTCATGCTGTGAAGTTTGGTCCATTCGCCATCATTTCACTTTTCTTTTTGACGAACTTCACTGGATTGTTTTTTAGCCCCGTGCTTGCTCCGGCTGCTGAAGCCACCAGCTTTGTAGAAACCATACCTTCTGACATTCCCGTTTCCGGCGACTGCGATCTTGATTGGATGATCTATCGTGCTGGAGAAAAAACGGGCGTCGATCCTCGT
This sequence comes from Pyrinomonadaceae bacterium, assembly GCA_963730985.1. Classification (GTDB taxonomy): domain Bacteria; phylum Acidobacteriota; class Blastocatellia; order Pyrinomonadales; family Pyrinomonadaceae; genus PSRF01. Next base: position 126,263 of record CAVSTX010000001.1, on the reverse strand, counting down.
TTCATTCACGCGGTCATTCAACAGGAATCTCGCTATAGGAACGAGGCTGTTTCTCACGCGGGCGCTCAGGGACTGATGCAGCTAATGCCTGCAACCGCGAAGCGATTTGGCAACAAAGATCCGCACGACGCTGCTTCAAACATCGAAGCAGGAACGAAATATCTGAAGTGGTTGTTGAAGAGATTTAATGGCGATGTGACGCTGGCGCTGGCTGGGTACAACGCTGGCGAGGGTGCTGTCGACAAGTACAGCGGCATTCCGCCGTACAATGAAACTCAGAACTACGTGAAGAAGATCGTTAAGAATTACGGCAAGACATACCATCCAGTATTGACGCCGGCAGAAGCCAAGTTGGCTTTTAATCTGGCCAATGGTTCTGTTGTCACCGGTCTTTAATAAGCATCCCAGACACAAAGCGGCCGCTGTGATCATCCGATCGCAGCGGCTTTTTGTGACCTTACTTGATCTCGTCGAGCCGGGCTTTTGCCTCCACAATGTGGGCCCGCAATCGTTCCAACTCATCGAGCGTTAGCAGTCCAGTTACTCGGTCGCAGATGCCACTCGAAACGGAGGCGGCGGTCCCACTTGCGCGACCTTGCCTAAACACAGCCACTTCCAAGTCGCCGACGGTGCGATAGCGCGCTTCGAAGCCGACAAGTTTTGTCGAAGTTTCGTTCACCTTTGACACAGCGTCGATGGCGCGAAGAAGCGAGTCGATTTCTTCATAATCAACGAATGCCCGGTTCTCGTTTGCGCGTTCGCCCGTTTCACGCATGGCGATGGCCAAACCTATCGCTCGGGTTGATGACGACGCATCTCTCAGTTCAAGTGCATCGAGCCGGATTTCAGCGCCCCGTACGCCCAAACTGGCGATTTGGGTAAATCCTTTCACCAGCACTCTTTCGTATTGCCCCTCGATTGCCTCGATTTTGGTGCGCGGTTCCAATGGCTCGCAGGCAAGCGGCCGGCGAAACTGAGGTCCGGGCCTTTGAGCGGCCGCAGCTGTGCAGAGAACGAAAAGCGTTAAGACCGCATAAGCAGACAATCGGGTGTGCATAAATCCGACTCCTTCCGGCATCACGTTAGAACCTTCGAGCATCGCGTTTGAATTAGCGAGGCTGCCTACTTAAACTCGCGAGAGCCATTAGAGTTTCACAAAGTCAGAACAGTCAATGCGCAACGCCCCCTAAAGGCGTCGGGTGGAGAGTTTTGTACTAACGGGCCATGGATATGACTATTAGTCGCACCAGGAATTATTTAGTTTGGTTCAGCATCGTCTGCACGTGCGCATTTTCAAGCTGTGGCGGAAGCAATTTCAAACCAAGCGATGGGCAAAAATCAGATATGTCTCGACAACAATCGACCCAGCAGCAAGTTACTCCTATTTCAGGACCGGTTCGCTACCTGGCCCTGGGTGATTCAACTGGCGTCGGAATCGGCGCGAAAGACGGCGGCTATGTGATTCGACTGTTTCGACAAATTGTCGCGCGACGTCCGGAGTCGAAACTGACGAACCTATGCGTTAGCGGCGCCAGTACCTCCGACGTGATACGAGATCAACTGACGCGGGGCGTGAAAGACAACCCTAATCTGATCACGCTGGGAATCGGTATCAATGATATTGGACACGGGATCGGCAAAGATGAGTTTTCAGAAAACTACGAAAAAATCCTGAGCACACTCAAAGACCAAACGACGGCGCAGATCATCGTGTCCAACATTCCGGACATTTCCAGCGCGCCGAGGATTCCGGAGATTTTACGCAAGCAATACCAGCAGATGATTGTCGAGTTTAATCAGATTGTTGAAGCCGCAGCGGCGCGCCATAATGTGACGGTATTTGATGTCTTCACGCTTACGCAGCGAGAATTGCGTTCTCATCCAGAGTATTTTTCCAGCGACGGATTTCATCCTTCCGACCGGGGTTATGAACTTTGGGCCGAGCAGATGTGGCCGACCGTGGCGCGAGTTGTCGGCGAGCCGGATTAAGCGGTCGAGCGTTCAGTCGGCGTGCCCATAGAACCGGGGTCGTTCAACCATTATTCACCCGCTGGCCTCTTTCATGGCGAACTTAACGCCGTTTCAAACGTACAATCTGAGAGCTGGGGTGCTTACATCGGCCGTCGTGCGGTCAACTTTGACTAGTGTTAAGATGTGGCTGCCCCAGATCGGAATGTGGCTGTAACCTTGGAGGGCAATTATGGAAGAGACGAATCAATCAGAACGTTCGGTCGTCAACGAGCTTTGCGACGCGGTGAAGTACGTAGGCGACGTAACTTATGCAATTTTGCCGAAAGATGTGGCTCATAACCTCGGCGACCTCAAGAAATCATTCTTGACGACAGTCCGCAGCTTAATCGACAAGGACATCGAATGGGTCGAGGCGCGAGTGGCAGGCGGAGATCGCGTGCGCGAGGAATGGCAGCAAAAGTGGGAACGCTGCAAAACGGAAGCAGAAGGCGCAGCCGATCCGGTCAACTAACTGATAGACGCGACGCCGGAAGCGGTCGTCGCGCTACAAAATTTATGGAAGTCTTATTAGCTGACGAGTTTGGCTTTTGTTTCGGCGTAGAGCGCGCTGTTGAAATGGTTGAGGACGCACTCGCGGAAGGTGTGCGCCCCATTCGTTCGCTTGGACCGCTTATTCATAACGCGCAGGAGATGGACCGGCTGGGCGAGCTGGGCGTTTCCACGATTGATCGTCCCGATGAGGCCGATGCGGGCACGATCGCGGTCATTCGCGCGCACGGTGTCACACCCAAAGTCCAACACGAGCTCGAGCACCGCGCCTCAAAAGTGATCGATGCAACTTGCCCGTTTGTGACGCGAGTACAACATCTGGCTGAACGCGCAGCCAATGAAGGGCGCGACGTCGTTGTCGCCGGAAATCCGGAACACCCCGAGATGATCGGCGTGGTTGGCTATGCGCCGGATAACACATACGTGGTACGCGATGCTGGTGAAGTCGCCGCCCTGCCGCGCCTGCGTGCTCCGCTGGTGGTCTCTCAGACAACCATCAAGTTGAAGACTTTCATGGAAGTTGCAGAAGCAGTGCGGGCCAAGACAGACACCGAACCTCAGGTGGTCAATACGATTTGCTCTGCGACGCGCGATCGACAGGATGCTGCGCGCGCTCTAGCGGGTGAAGTAGAGGTCTTTTACGTCATTGGCGGACGCCACTCGTCAAACAGCGTCAAGCTGCTGGCGGTCTGTCAGGAACAATGTGAGAAGAGTTTTCTTATTGAAACGCCATCTGAGATCAACCCAGACGATCTCGTGAACGTCGCACGAGTTGGCGTCACGGCAGGCGCTTCAACGCCAAACTGGCTTATTGATCAGGTTGTGAAGCGGTTGCACGAGATAGGTGAGAAAGCCGCCGCGTAAGTCTCAATTCCTTCAAAGCTCGTCCTGGCTCAAGTTCATCTGGTCCAACGCATTAACAATCTGCCTTGCTTCTTCAGAACCGTAGTCGACTGCTTGCCGTCGCAAAGCTTCGCGAGCGGTATCAGAATCTACCGGATCGCTTAACAATCCAATCAACACTGAGGTAGGAAACTGCGCGAGTGTCTCATTCGCCAGCGCCTTAACGACGACGTCCTGGGATCGGGCCAGCTCACAGATTTCGCTGGGCGCAAAATCGTCAAGCGCATCAGCGAGTGCGTCGATTCTCGAATAATCCCGCATGTTGTCAGCGCGCCGCACAAGCTGCGCAAACACTTCAGCAGACCGCGTTTTTTCCTGGAGCACTGAGGCACAGGTGTTGGCGATGTGCCGAAGCTGCACGGCCTTGTCAGTTTCGGCGGAACCATCGGCCTCTGTGGCACGCTCGTCCAAAGCTGTTAGCAAATTGCTGAGTTCATGATCCGCGCGCGCGTCGTATGGCGCCTGCGGTGTGGTTCGTGCGGGCGATGAGGCGTAGGGCGTTTGCAAAGCGCGTTCAACGAGTCCGCGAGTAGTTGGTCGCAATTCCGACCAAACACTCGCAAGGCGCCCACCAAATTCTTCTATAGCAACTGGCACTTCTTCTAATCTCCAACCAACATAGCGAAACTAAAACGGCGTACTATAAAGAATCATTTTCCATTTGTCATTGGCAATAGAGTAGACAGCAATCAGCAGACAGTAAACAGCAAAGTGATTGCCGATCACTGTCTGCTTCCTACTGTTTGCTGTTACCGATCACTGCTTTTTCCAATGGCGAATGAAAAATATGAAATGAGAAATGAAAAATGAATCGACCACACTCCGCGGCCGCTCAGTTTCAACCCTGCCGAGCGATGAGGTTGTGGTCTTTGATCTCGGCGATCTTAGGGAAAGGGATTTTCACTACTTCGCCGTTTGCGCACTCTATTTTCACACTGGGTGTAGTTAGGGCTTGCGTGGTTTTGAGGCTTCGCACCAGGCCGCGCACTCGCTTGCCATCATCCATAACGATCTCGATATTGTCTTTGCCGTATAACGGTTGAAGAGCGGCAAGCGCCTTGGTAACTTCCACGTTGTCCTCCGCGATCTCGATGAAATGCCAGCGTGGTCTTTTTCAGACCAGGAAAGTGCTGGTATCAGAGCATCTCACGTGCCAGCCCCGGAGTCGACCCTAGACGCCTCTAAAGCCCTGCAGTTCCACTATGGAAAGTTCCAGATTAGTATTGTTCGTGACCGATGCAACTGGAGCCCTCCATTTGGCGTATAGTCGCTTCAGGGCCTTATTATGGGAGTGAAAGCCATTCCCGATTATTACGATGTCAATGAAACCTGAAATGGAGCCGGCGGTCACCACCTGCGGGAACTGTCACAGTCCGATGCCGCGGGAACTGAGGTTTTGCCGCAACTGCGGGTACCGCTTGGGAGAAGGGACGGCGGAATATACCGAGACAGTCCGTTTTCCGAACGCACCTGGCGGGGCCGTACCCGGTAACAGTTCAGGCGCATATTCCCCTCTCGCCGGAAACGCCGCAATGTCGGCTTACCCTGCCGGCAAGATGAAAAAGCGCAAACGGCGGTTAAGCGGCATGACCTGGATGTTTATCATCCTGCTTGTGTTTTTTGTGGGCGCCTCCGTGTTCACAGCAATAATAAAGCAACGCGGCGGTGGAATGCCGGCCGGGTTCTCGACGCCGGCTGCGCCGCGATCGGTGGTTGGTGTCGATGAGTTTGACACAGCCGACGAAGGCGGAGTCACCTTCGAGGCCATAGAGACACCGGGAGGTCCTGCCGATTTAGCGGGACTGGTTGGTGGAGACCGGATCACGAGCATTGACGGGCAAACGATCACCGATGACGACCACATCAGGAATGTGTTGCGATCGATGCCTATTGGCAAAACTGTCGACGTTGTCTATGTTCGGGATGGTGAAACCAAAACGACCAAGCTCACAACAATCTCCCGTGACGAGGCACTTAGATTAGAAAAAGAGTTTGAGGATCGACCGGTAGGTTTGGGGTTGTTTGGATACGAACAAAATGACTCCGAACGCGTGCCGGTTGAGGGAACGAACCTTCACGGTGTTCGTCTCGACGACATTTTACCGAGCAGGCCCGCAGACATGTTCGGCATCAAAGAAGGCGATATCGTAATCGAATTCGATGGAGTGCCGATCCGCACTCCGAAAGAACTGCTGTTCCGAATCAGGAAAGCGATACCCTACAGCAATGTGACGGTTGTAGTGATGCGCGGCGGAGAGAAGGTTGAAGTTCCGATGAAAATGGGTAAGGGGTAAGGTTGTCCTGATATATTACTTGCTTACATAGTCTCTTAATCGCGCCTCTAATTCGCGTCGCATCTCCTCCCGCTGTTCTTCCGTTTCATCTGCTTCGAAAGTTTCAAACAGGGCATAAGGTTGATCCGAAATTAGCCTGAGCTCCCAGGCATCGCGACCGCCATGAGAAGGACGCGAAAACCATAACGCATCTACCTCCGCTTGCCTGACCATCGCGGGCTCGAATGACGCCGTCATTGACTCGAGCGTCGCCGGACGCACGAGGATGAATCGGAGTTGCCATCCGTGTTTGGCGTAAAGCGCGGTTATCTCTCTAATCAAATTTTCGGTGTCCATGCGTTTGCCGCTAAAGGATAATCGGGAACGGTAACAACGCAAACAGGCATTTGGGGAACTCCAGGCTGCGCTATTCTTAGATTGTGCTGTTGGTTTGCGAGCCGGCAGTTGCTTTACAACACGTAGGTTTGACCGTTCCCGCAGCGGCAACTATCATCGCTAAGTCACCCAGTTGCGGTTCAACTCATCGCGAAAGTTGTGGTGAAACTTGTTGACAAGTGCCAGCGGCCCCAGGTTTTTATTACTCCTGACGTTATTCTTTTTGCTCTTCCATTCTGAGGTGCGCTCGCAAGTTGGAGGCAGCTTTGCGAACGCGAGGTTAGGAAAAGCCTTCGAGGCAATGACAACTGTCGATAATCCGAAACCGCCGGCATCCTTCTACGAGGTCTTGAACAAAGCCCTCAAGAAAAGAAAAACCAATCTTGGAAGCATTTGTCCGCCGACTGACTCAGTAGCTCGCCGTGTGCTGGAAGAGTATGGGGCAATTTTCGTTGCCGATAAGCACGTGAAGACCCCTCCCGTTTGCATTTTCACGAGCGAGGAACAGGTGGAGAGGTTTCACGACGCGATCGATTACGTAACTGAAACGATCGCTGGAGCGGACGTTGAACTCCAAAAGCCGGCGATGAAGGCACTGTTGAAAGCGCGCGAAGAAGCTTTGGAAGAAGGGCTCGACATTACGCCGCGCGACGGGGCGGAAGCGGCGCGGCGTGGCTTCGCTGACAGTTTGATGCTTTGGAACACACGCTTTCTTCCCGCGCTCGACTATTGGTTGTCCCAGGGCCGTTTGACTGAGGATGATGTTACGCGACTGAAAGGCCTGCCGCTTCACGATCAAATTGCGGCAGTTTTGGAACTTGAAAAGAACGGTATTTATTTCAGCAAGGACCTCTCCAAGTCGATTCTCTACTCGATAGCTGCGCCAGGCACGTCGCAACACATCGCGATGCTGGCGTTTGACGTTGCTGAGTTTGACGATCCCCGCGTGCGCGAAATACTCGCCAGGCACGGTTGGTTTCAGACAGTACTAAGCGACCTGCCTCACTTTACCTACCTCGGTTTGAAAGAGAAGGACTTGCCTAAACACGGGTTGAAAAGCGTCGAGGTCGACGGTCAATTGTTTTGGATCCCGAACGTAATCGAACCTTACGCATTGACTCAATGAGCCACGCCCACTTCGACGACGACGCTCGTGCAGCGCTAACTTCCTGTGTTGCAGCTATTGAAAAAGATACGGACGCTGAAATCGTTCTGGCGGTCCGCGCCCGCTCTGGTTCATATCGCCAAGCGGATTATTTATTCGGCGTGATACTCGCATTCGCTGGTCTGCTGTTCCTGCTTTTTTCTCCCGTTGAGTTTGCCGCGTATTGGGTAGTGATAGATGTTGTCCTGCTATTCATACTCGGCTTCTTCGTATCCTCACGAACTACTGGCATTCGCCGGCTGTTAACTACAAAACGTTTCCGTAACGAAGCCGCTCGCACTGGGGCGGCAGCGATGTTTTACGAGGCGGGTATCGCCAACACGGAAGCGGAAATGGGTGTGCTGGTTTACCTGTCGCTACTGGAGAAGAGGCTTGAGTTAATTGCCGACCGCGGAATTCTGAAAGCTGTCCCGCCGCTGGAATGGAACGAAATTTTGTTTGAATTACATCGTGTGGGCGAGAAGCCTGACCGCGACGAACTCTTAAAGACGCTGCAGAAGTTGGGATGCTTACTCGCGATCCATCTGCCGCCGACTGGCAAGAACCCAAACGAACTTCCTGACGCTCCGCAGTTTGACTTCTAATGGACAGCGCGCATTCAAAAGTAAGTATTTATCGCGGGTGGTTGCATGGCTCCCGCGCACGCGCGCTGCCCTTTGTGCCGGTCCTGATGCTGCTGTTGCCGATTGAGGCGTGGGCGCGTGTAGGTGGTGGACAAGGTTACGGAGGAGGCGGTGGAGGCAGCGATGATGATGGCGGCGCGATCATTTGGCTGTTGTTTGAAGTAATTCGGTTTCTGATCTATCTCACCATTGAGTATCCGATCATCGGTATTCCCCTGGACATCATTGTTATCTGCGGAGTTATTTATTACTTCGCGAGAGTAAGACGCCCCAAGTCAGAAAGTTTCACCACAACTTCCGAAACAGTCACCCTTGGCCTCGATCGTCATTCGCCGCAGAGTGTCGCGCGCGACTTCGAGCACCTCCGCAGGTTTGATCCAAACTTTTCAGAAATCGTATTTACTGACTTTTGCTACGCACTTTACGCGCGCGCCCATCAGGCCCGCGCAGGCGGCGCGAAATCATTGGATCAGCTGTCTCCCTATCTCAGTGACCCGGCGCGCGGCGTTCTGCTTCAGTTAAATCCGGCGGGACTCCAGGAAGTGAAGGGAATAATTATTGGCGCAATGACTGTCATCGATGTTCGCGGTCTTCAGAGTCCGGTCGTCAATATCACTCTGGAGTTTCAGTCAAACTACACAGAAGTTTCGCGCGCCAACGATAAAGCGACGGAGATGACCTATTACGCGCGCGAGCGTTGGCAGTTGGAACGCAAACGTGAAGTCTTGTCACCACCGCCGGCCCAGGCGACGGCGCTTCATTGTCCGCGTTGCGGAGCGCCGTTACAGAAGGACACGACGGGTGCGTGCGCATTTTGTGGCGCGCGCATTCAAAGTGGTGAATTTCAATGGTACGTCCGCGCGGTAAACGTGCAGGGCCGTGAAGCGAGAGGCCCGTTGCTGACAAGCGGAGCGCCGGAAGTTGGCACAGACATTCCCAGCGTGGTCCAACCCGCCTTCGAAACCCACAAGGCCGCGTTTGAAAAAAATCACCCCGGCTTTTCATGGGGAAAATTTCAGGCGCGGGCAAAACTCATTTTCGATGAGTTGCAAGCCGCATGGTCAACCCTTGACTGGGAACGGGCGCGGCCACACGAGACTGACAATCTGTTTCAGATGCATCAATACTGGATCGATGCGTACAAACGACAGCAGTTACAGAATCTCCTGGACCGTTGTGAAATCACAGCCATGCAGCCCGTCAAGATTGCAGAAGATGCATTCTACAACTCGATAACACTTCGCATCGGCGCACAAGGTTACGATTACACGGTCGATTCAAGCGGCCGGGTTGTCAGCGGATCGAAAAGCAACTTGCGACGCTGGACGGAATATTGGACGTTTATCCGAAACCGCGAGGCTAAGTCTGAGACGAGTGGAGTGGAACTGAATTGTCCCAACTGTGGTGCCCCGCTGAAGGTCAACAACGCGGGCGTTTGTCAATTTTGCGGCGGAAAGATAACCTCGGGTGAGTTTGATTGGGTGTTATCGAAGATAGAACAGGATGAATCATACCGTGGCTGACATCTAAACCGCTGGTCGCGTCATCGAATCCCCCCAGAGAATTCTTACGATTTCCAATTGAAGCAAATTGCGTTAGGTGGAGTTTTTTGTGAAGCGTAAAACATTTCTTGTAGCGCTCGTGCTGGCGTTTTTGGTTAATTCAACGGCTGTCGCGCGACCTTTTTGGCCTGTTCACCAGGGCCCGAGGCAGACCCAACAATCGACGGCGGCGCCGGCGCGCCTGCCGCAGGCACAACTGGCGAATCATAAGTTGGCGAACGGGCTCGAGGTTATCGTCCTCGAGGACCATTCGATCCCACTCGTGACGATCGAGGTGGCCGTAAGGAACGGTTCCTACACAGAACCACCGGAGCTAAACGGCCTGTCGCATCTTTACGAGCACATGTTCTTCAAGACCAATCGCGCGATGCTCGCACGTGAAGACTACATTCGCACGATCGGCAACCTCGGCATCGCTTACAACGCGTCGACGCGCGAAGAAGTTGTTAACTATTTCTTCACCACCACGAGTCCGAATGTTCGCACTGCATTGCAATTCATGCGCGACTCCATTCGGTATCCATTGTTTGACGAGCGCGAGTTTCAACGCGAGCGCGAAGTGGTGATCGGCGAAATCGATCGTAATGAGTCCAACCCTTTTTACCCGCTCGTCCAGGACATGACGAACCGGCTCTTCTCCAAATACACCAGCCGCAAGAACCCACTGGGAAGCCGTCAAACAGTTTCAGCCGCGACGACTGACATGATGCGGCTGATTCAGCAGCGTTACTACGTTCCAAACAATTCGGCTCTGGTCGTAACCGGAGACGTGACTCCCGCGGAGATTTTCAAACTCGCAGATGAGTTTTATGGCGACTGGCCGCGGCGTGACAAAGATCCCTTCGTCGAATTTCCGCTGGTCGAACATCCGCCGCTGACCAAAAGCGAAGGGTCCGTCTTAACGCAGCCCGTTCAAAACGTCGCCATCTATTTCGGCTGGCATGGACCATCAATCGGGAAAGACGACGCCTCGACGTATGCTGCCGACGTCTATTCTTTTATCCTGATGCAGCCAAACTCGAAGTTTCAGCGCGCGCTCGTTGATTCGGGACTGGCAACGGGAGCGAGTATTGGTTACTACACGCAGCGTAACGTTGGACCTATCAGCATTAGCGTTCAGACAACTCCGGATAAGGCGCGTGCTGCCGTCCAGGCCATTTATAACGAGGTCTCACACTTTAACGACAAAGACTATTTCACCGACGACCAGCTCGAGAGCGCCAAGGCGCTCTTGGAGGCAGACGATCTGTATTCACGCGAGAAGCTCAGCGAATACTCGCATACGATCAGTTTCTGGTGGGCCTCAACCGGATTGGATTACTTTCGCGGATACCTTGGACGTTTGCGTGCAACTTCGCGACAGGACATCAGTCGTTACGTGACAACTTACATTCAAAACAAGCCGCATGTTTCGATCGTACTTTTGTCGCCTGAGGCGCAGGAAAAGTTACAGTTAAAACCGGAAGAATTGGTAGGTAAATGAAGAACATAGGAAGTAACGCGATAGCGCGCAGCATTTCAAACAACGTCCGACGGGTATTTGCTCTTGCGCTGGTTTGGTCCACGCTTGTCGCAGGTGGCGTCACCGCAACTGCGCAACAAGCATCACGGGCCTCAGCGCCTACGCTGCAAAGTGCTCAGAGTTTGGTAGCAAAACAAGCGGCACTCGTTACTGAGTTTGAAGTCAACGGTCTAAAGGTACTGGTGAAGCGGCGCGAGGGCAGTTTGACTGTGTCCGCAGGTTTGTTCATTAGGGGCGGCGCCAGAAATATTACCGCCGAGAATGCGGGCATCGAGGCTTTTATGCTCGATGCCGCGACCGAAGCGAGTGCCGCGTTTCCGCGTGCGCGGATGCGCGACGAGACCTCGAGAATGGGAACAGTGATCGCCTCCGCGGTCAACTATGACTACTCGGTGATCTCATTACGCTGCACGCGCCCATACTTTGAGCGCTCGTGGGAAATGTTCACGGATGTAATTCTGCGTCCTACATTCGCGAAGGAAGATGTGTCCCAGGTCCAGGGACGGCTGTTGGCGTCGCTGCTCGACGACAGCGATAACCCTGACACTTACCTGCAACGGCTTCACGAACGTGTTGCTTACGCGCGTCACCCTTATTTGAATTCAGTTGAGGGAACGGCTGAAACCGTCGGCCGGTTGACGCCCGAAGATCTGCGGAACTATCACCGGAAAACGCTCGAAACCTCCCGCTTATTGCTGGTTATCGTAGGTGATCTCGACGCAGCAAAAATGAAATCGCTGGTCGCGTCGAGTTTGGCGAAGCTTCCGCGTGGCGCCTACAAAGCGGACACTATTCCGCAGCTAACGTTCGACAAATCAACTGTCGAGGTAACTCCGCGCAACTTGCCGACGAATTACGTACAGGGATATTTCACGGCACCGGCTTTAACCTCTCCGGATATTTATCCGATGCGCATCGCGAGTTCGATCCTGCGCGACCGCGTTTTTCAGGAAGTGCGCGTGAAGCGAAATCTCTCGTACGCGCCCGAGGCTTTTCTGCGCAGCCAGGGGGCAAACATCGGCGGCATCTACGTCACTGCAGTTGAGGCGAATAAAGCCGTGCAGGTAATGCTGGACGAGATGACGCGGTTGCAGCGGGAGTCGATTGATGTCGACGACATTCAGGCGATTGTTGCGCAATACATAACTTCGTATTACGTCGGTCAGGAGACGAATGCGGCCCAGGCGGCAGAGCTGGCGCAGTATGAGTTGTTAGGCGGTGGTTGGAGAAACTCGGTGATGTTTGTGGAGAAACTAAACGCAGTGACTCCGGCGGACGTGCAACGGGTGGCTCAAAAGTACATGCGCAACATTCGCTTCGTTGTGCTCGGCAGCCCAACCAGCGTCGATCCGAAAGTTTTTACGGGGGAAGCAGGCGGCTAAATCAAGGGAGAGTTACATTCAGACGGCAAGAAGACGGGATTTATCATTTCTCATTTCATATTTTTCATTGGTCATTGGAAATAAAGCAGACAGCAAACAGCAGACAGCGGACAGCAGACAGCGGACAGCAGACAGCAGACAGCAAACAGCAGACAGCAGACAGCAGACAGCAGACAGCAAACAGCAGACAGTAGACAGCCAACAGCAGACAGCAGACAGCGGACAGCGGACAGCGGACAGCAGACAGCAGACAGCGGACAGCAGACAGCAAACAGCAGACAGTAGACAGCGGACAGCGGACAGCGGACAGTAGAGAGCCGGACTGCGGACGGCGGATCAGTGGACAGGGAACAGAGCGCTAATCAGAAGCTGTATAGCAATTGCTGTTTGCTGTCTACTGTTTGCTGTCTACTTTATTTCCAATGACCAAATGAAAAAGGGAAAATGAGAAATGGAAAATCCCGTGGTTTTCTCCGCAGGCTGGATCCAGCTAACCTACTGACCGAGACGCGTCTCACTCATAAACTTCTCATAAAGCTTCGCATCCAGATGAAGTAGAACCTTGGCAGCTGCTGCCGAAAGCTTTGAGTTCCCGCTCTCAAGGTAGGCAACGGCAAGGTTGTAATGCGCGTCCGCGTTTGTCGGACTCAGACTTGCCGCGCGGTGGTATGAAGAGATGGCTTCCGGTAGCCGGCCTGCGTAGTAGTAAGCATCCCCGAGCTTGTTGTGTATTTCATCCGAATCCGGTTTAAGCACGAGCGCTTGCTGGTAGGCACGAATCGCTTCGTCGGCTTTCCCTTGTTTCACTTTGCAATAGCCAACTTGCACCCATGCATCGGCGCGCCTGGGATTTCTATTAGCCGCCGTTTCAAAATACCCGACAGCATTGTCGTAGTTGCCAAGCCACAGACTCTCGAGGCCGGTTCGATATGACGAATCGGCTGTGTCAGTGCTTTTATCGCGAAACGACAGCGCGTTAACTGGACGCAATGCTCCGGGTCGCAGCTTTTCGAGCCGCGAAGCTCCCATCGCCAGATTTATGTTCTGTCCGTTCGTGACTTTAACTGTGACGACGCCAAGTACCTCGCCCTTCAAATTGAACACCGGACTGCCGCTGTTGCCATGTGACGTCGGTGCGGTGATCTGAATGATTTTGCCGACGCCGGGCACTTCACGCACGGCAGACACGATGCCGTCGCTCACGGAGCCTTCAAGTTTCAGCGGATTTCCAATAACGAAAATTGTCTCACCTTCGTCGGGCAGCGACTTGGCCACGTCGCTCGTTCTCGCGGGCAAAGTTGTAGCCGAAACGCTTAGCAATGCCAGGTCGGCCTCTTCATCGATGGCAACTGCACCCGCGACAGGAAAAACCTTTCCTTTGCCGTCGAGCGTTTTTATTTCACACCGTTTGGCGCCACGCAGGACGTGCAGGTTTGTCACCACTTGCCCGGGACGCAGGAAAAAACCGCTGCCGGTCATCAGGGCCTCGCCGTCTTCGTCGTAAGTTGTGATTGCAACTACGAGAGGCTTAACGCGTCTGACGAGGTCAGGCAGGCTTTGCTGAGCAGATGCGGGATTGACAGAGAAAAGGCTGACGCCGAGAAGCAGCAACTGGGGGAAGATGCGTTTCAACATGACTGAGATGTACCGGCAAACCAACGGTTGAAGGAGGCCGCAGCGACGACTACGGCGTTAACTGTGGGCTATCGACGTCGGGGGACTCGATAAAGACCGGGGCGCCTGGGGAAGGCAACCGTTCCGTCAGCCCGATATTAACTCAATCCCAGGGTGATATGTAACAAAATTGTTACGGACAAAAAAAGAGCCGCCCTGCGGCGGCCCCAAATCGACATTTTAGTCAGCAAACTACCTGACAATCTCAAAAATTCCGAGCGCCGGTCCCACCGGTCGAACGATGGTCGTGGCAGTTGCGTCCTCCGCGGTTACGAACAAGCCAAAGTCAGACAAAGTCGTAATAGTCGACTCGATCTCGGCCTCATTCTTGGTTCCCGTGTTGAGAATCTGGCCAAGTTTTACGAACGAATTGTCCGCGCCTACGGCCCACGCCGTGAATACCTTACCGGCTGGAGCTTCTTTGAGGTCATGGAAACGAATTTTTACTTTCGTGGGTCCATCCTTCTTCGGCGTGATAAACACGTTGGCTCGCGCTCCGGTGAGCTCGCCCGTGAAATTCACTTTCACTTTCGTGTCATCGCCTTTTTCATACGCCGGAATGTTTAGCATCGGCACCTTGTAGACCGGTGTCGTTACAGTAGTCGCCGTGGCGGCAACAGTTTCACCGACTGGTGACATCGTGTGTGGAATTACAGCAAAGCCCTCGGGCACCGCGCTTCTGAAGAAGACTTTGGTATTTTCATCATAGGCTGTTAACGCTGCGTCTGGAGCGGCTACCAGCATGAACCGGTTGAGCGGCGTACTCGCCGTCAGAGTTCCAACGCCATTCGTAATCGCGATCGGTCCGAGGCTGCTTACTGCGCCGGCCGGATCCACCGCATACAGGTTTAGGGCCGTAACGTCAGCGGGCACGCCTGTAAGATTTAAAACGACGCGCGTTCCGTTATCGTCACGCAGAATGGTGGCGACACCCTGAGAGTTGGTAATCGTCACTGGATTTAGCGTCAGCTTTACTTCTTTGCCAACGGGATACTCAACTACGGTAAAGGTCCCGTCCGGATGCTGCGTGGTCTTGGTTACTGTAGTTGGTGTTGTGACCGTGGTCGTCGTGGTTGTTTGGGCAGCAGCTAGAGCGACTATCGACAAGGTCAAGACAGCCGCCGCCACAAGGGAAAACAGTTTCTTCATAACTAAGCCTTTGCTCCTTTCCTTTACTTAACGCGATAAGTTGTGTCGGGGGTTGTTTGTTAGGCTAGTTCAGCTATTTCGAAGCGCAATGCCCGTGCCAGCTAGTTAAGGCTTGAAATCGCGGAAATAGGCCTATTTTTAGCGGAAATTGGAAAAGCCGGATACACAAACGATACACCGGTGTATCGCATGGTTCCGGTGAAGCGAGCCTCGGTCAGAACGCTTTCGAAACAATGTGAACAGCCAACATGAGGTCAGTACCACCCGCGGTAGCGGGTGGGTATGATCGCCTCCTGCCACTGAATTTGAACGCGCTAAGAGAATTCTAAGGCAAACTCACCCGCTACCGCGGGTGGTACTGACCTCATGACTCAGCCGGTGTGTCGACCAACCGAACGAGAGCTAATAGCGATGAAGATTTGTTATCGCTTCGGCGACGTCCGAAGCCTGAGGCAGGATCGCATCTTCCAATTGCGGCGCGTAACCGACGAAGGTATCCATTGCACCGACGCGACCGATGGGAGCGTCGAGATATTCAAACAGTTCTGCCGAAATGCGCGCGGCGATTTCTGAACCATATCCCCAGCCCAAAGCATCTTCGTGCGCGACAATTACTTTGTTGGTCTTCTTTACAGTTGCCTCGATAGCTTTCCAATCGTAAGGAGACAAACTGCGAAGATCGATAATCTCGACGCTGATGCCCTGTTGCTCGGCTTGCTTCGCCGCGACGATGGAGCGTTGGACCAGGGCGCCGTACGTGATAATCGAAAGATCGGTACCTTCGCGAACAGTCTTTGCTTTCCCGAATGGAATCATGAATTCGTCGCCGGGATACTGCGACTTGTTGTAGGCCTGACGATAAAGATGTTTGTGTTCCAGAAACAACACCGGATCGTCGCACCGGATCGCCGTACGTAACAGGCCGTTTGCGTCCAGACGCATTTGATGGATAGACCACGCGCAAGCCGGGTATCTGTGTGAATGTCGAAACGCCGGACTGCGAGTGATAGACGGCGCCACCTTTGAGATAGCCACCAACCGGAACGCGCAAAACCGAAGGAGACTTCCAATCGCCACCGGAGCGCCAACGCATCAGCGCGAGCTCATTTCGAATCTGATGCATGGCCGGCCAGATGTAATCGAAGAACTGAATCTCGGCCACCGGTTTCAATCCACGCGTAGCCAACCCGATAGCGCGACCGACGATGTTTGCCTCGGCGAGCGGCGAATTGAAAACACGCGCGCCGCCAAATTTCCGCTGAAGATTAGCTGTGACCTTGAAGACGCCGCCTTTGCCTTTCACATTCTCAAGAAACTCTTCGCGCGAGCAGTCGGCCACGTCCTCGCCAAAAACGATGATGCGCGGGTCGCGGGCCATCTCGGTGTGCAGGCAGCGATTGATCAAATCAACCATCGTGCCCGCATTTCCTGAAAGTTCGACCTTGTCTTCCGTGTCAAATTCTTTCGAACATGGATCGACGTCAGGCGAGTAGACAAAGAGTTTGGCAGTTTCGGCAGCAGGTTGCGGGCTGGCTAATGCCTCATCGGCCGCGGCGCTTACTGCCGCATCTATTTCATCCTTGATTCGTTGCAGTCCCTCCTGATCGATTATCCCTTCGTCAATCAGGACGCCGCCGAAGCGTTTTACCGGATCGCGTTCGGCGTCTGCCGCGCGCTCTTCGTCCGGCCGGTATAGCTTTTCATCGTCGGAAAGCGAGTGGGAGTAGGGCCGAATTACTTTTGCATGGACGAGGGCAGGTCCTTTCCGCTCGCGACAATACTGGACCGCGCTTCTCATCTTTTCCAGCGAATCAAGTGGATCCGTGCCGTCACATCGTTGCACGTACAAATCAGGAAAGTTTTCAACGAGCTTCGAAACGTCTCCGCCCGCTGTTTGTACTTCAACCGGTACGCTAATCGCGTAGCCATTGTCTTCAATCAGAAACAGAACGGGGAGTTTAAGGTTGCTCGCTGTATTTAGCGCCTCCCAAAACTCGCCTTCACTCGTCGTCCCGTCACCGAGAGACACATACACAACTTCGTCGCGTTGAAAATTCAAACCCCGCTTCTTCAGATCCTTAATTAGTTTGAATCGATAGCCGGCTTCGGCACACCCGACGGCTTGCAGTAACTGAGTGCCGGTCGGTGACGACTGCGACACGATGTTCAGTTTCTTGTGTCCCCAGTGCGAGGGCATTTGGCGCCCGTGCGAGTTTGGATCTTTCTCCGCGCCTACGGCGGACAAAAGCATTTCCAGCGGCGTCATTCCCAACTGCAAACAAAGCGCGCGATCGCGATAGTAGGGATAAAACCAATCGTAGCCTGGCTTCAACACCATGCCCGCCGCGACGAGTATCGCTTCGTGTCCGGCCCCGCTGATTTGAAAGAAGATTTTATTCTGGTTCTTGAGTTGTATTTCTTTGTCGTCGAGCCGGCGCGACATGTACATCGTGCGGTAGATGCCCAACATCTCTTCGCGCGAAAGCCGCGTCCGGCTGCGAGGTACCTGGACCGCCTCCCGGACTGGTTCTAGAACAGGCTTGGGAGCCGCCTGCGGCGCGGGTCGAGCTGGGGCCGCAGCTGCCTTCTTTTCTTCAGAAGCAGCACTCGCTTCACTCGCGGTCTTTTTCACCAGCTTTAAGACTTTTGTGTCGCTCATGTTCCTGGTTCTAAACGGGAGTTGGATTACTCGATATCGTCCAATGCCGTTCTATATTCTTCTGCCATTGAAGGATGACCGTGACTTTGTGCAGCCTCGATTCCGCGCCGGTAGGCGTCTCGGGCCTTTTCAGCTTCTCCGGCTGTTTCGTAAGCCCGGGCGAGCATGCCGAAGGCGTTGCCCTCGTCGTCGGAGACCGCCAGGTATCGTTCCAGAGTCGCGATCATGTCCGGCGTCTGGCCCGCTTTTTCATACTCTTTGGCAAGTCCAAACAGAATGCTGCTGTTAATCGGATCGCTGACCAGCATCTGTTTGAATATTTCGATTCGCGATGTCATTTGCCAATCAACAACTTTGCAATCGTCTGCAATTGCATGTTTGACGTGCCTTCGTAGATGGCGCCGATTTTGGAGTCGCGCCAGAATTTCTCAACCGGATAGTCTTTAACAAAACCATACCCGCCGTAGAGTTCAATAGCTTTCGAACTGATGCTCTCGGCCGCGCGTGACGAATAAAGTTTGGCCATCGCAGCTTCTTTTACGAAATTCATTCCCGCGTCCTTCATGCGCGCGCAGTTGTAAACCATCAGCCTCGCCGCTTCGAGTTCAGTTGCCATCTCAGCCAATTGAAACTGTACGCCCTGAAACTGATTGATTGGTTTGCCAAACTGCTCACGTTCGCCGGTATAAGAGATGGCGGCGTCGAGTGCGCCGCGCGCGATACCGATCATCTGCGCGCCGATTCCGATCCGGCCTTCATTCAACGTCTCGATCGAAACCTTGTAACCTTTGCCCAACTCACCGAGCACATTTTCTTTAGGCACTTTGCAGTCACTCAAGATCAATTCTGTCGTGGATGAAGCGCGAATGCCGAGTTTGTCTTCCTTCTTGCCGACGGCGAATCCTTCGAATCCCTTTTCGACAATGAACGCGGTAATCCCGCGGTAACCTGCCTCCGGATTCGCATTCGCAAACAAAACAAAGATTTCGGCCTCGATGCCGTTGGTGATCCAAAGCTTCTGCCCGTTAAGAATGTAGTGATCGCCTTTTTCAACAGCGCGCGTTTGCATTGCGAACGCGTCTGATCCCGACCCCGCTTCGCTCAACGCATAGGCGCCGACGGTATTCGCAGCCAGTTGCGGCAAATACTCTTTCTTCTGTTCAATGTTGCCCCAGCGAATCAGCGCGTTATTGACGAGGGTGTTTTGAACGTCAACCAGGACGCCCACGGATGCATCAACACGCGAAAGTTCTTCGACGGCAAGGATTGCAGTAAAGAACGACGAGCCGGCGCCGCCGTATTCCTCCGGCGTTTCAATACCCATCAACCCCAGATCGAAGCACTGCTTGAGCAGTGCGGGATCGAGTTTCGCTTCTTCGTCCATTTGATGGACGCGCGGCCGGAGCTCACCCTCGGCGAACTCGCGGACGCTGGAACGAAACATCTGTTCGTCTTCAGAAAGAGTGGTTAACGGATGCCCGCCAAGCTCGGCAACAGCTGTTTGCAACTGACTCATCTTCACCTGACCATGTGGAATGTTTGGTTAACCTATGCATCATAATTAGGCGAAACTAAAAACGCAAAAGCGATAACACATGCCTGTATCCTCGATGAATCACTCGTGCTGTAGTCAACTCACGACAGTTTCCAGTTCCCCAGCTGCTGAGGTGTTTGCCATTCGCGACCGCGTTCCTTACTGACCTCCACACTCTGCTGTGATACCGTAATTTGCAACGGAGCTAAGTTGGAAAACGATACGACAAAAGGGAAGCGTAAATCGAAGAAACTTGCGCCTCTCGGCGTTCTTTTCGCACTGATAGGCTTATCGCTGTTTGCCTATTTCGTGCGCAAAGCAGGCGTGAATGAAATCCTTAACGGAATCAGCCGGCTCGGTTTAGGGTTCCTCCTTATTCTCGCAATCTCCTCCATTCGTCACATCGTGCGTTCGTTGGCCTGGACAAAATGCTTTGAGGAACCATACAGGCTGCGCTTTCGTGATGCCTTCGCGGCTCGCTTGATGGGTGATGCCCTCGGCAACATCATTCCGTTCGTAAGCATGGCCGTTGCCGAACCTTCGAAAGCAATGTTTGTGCGGAATCGTGTGCCATTGGTCGCCGGTTTGTCGGCGATTGCGCTCGAAAACATTTTCTACAGTCTTTCGGTCGTGCTGTTCATCTTCTCCGGCACGGTTGCATTGATGCTGAGTTTTCCGCTGCCAACGCCATTGCGTTACGCAAGTATCGCGGCGCTGATAATTACGGCTTCGCTCGTTCCGATTGGGTACCTCATCATTTACAAGCAATGGCGGTTCGCGAGTGGACTCTTATCGGTTTTTCAGCGGCGTGGCATCGCCAAGAGTTGGTCAGAGAAAACAATTCCCGGAGCCAGGACATTCGAGGATCGCATTTATGGTTTCTACAAGCGTAACCGCCGACTGCTTGTGCCGATCTTTGCGCTTGAGGTTTGCTTCCACCTGGCAGGCGTGCTTGAAATTTATACGACGCTGTCGTTCATCAGCACCACGGTCGCGCCGACACTGTTGGCAGCGTTCATCCTGGAATCCATTAACAGGATCATTAACGTCGTTTTTAAGTTTGTGCCGTTTCGACTTGGCGTAGATGAGGGTGGCAGCGGAATGGTGGCGGGCATACTCGGCCTGACCAAGACAGTCGGTGTGACGCTGGCGATTGTTCGCAAGTCACGCGACATTTTTTGGACGGCAGTCGGAGTAGTTTTGATGGTGCGTCGCGGATTATCGCCGGTTAAAGCAGCGACGGGGCTGGATGAAGGAGTTGTTTCCAGAGAAGTGACTGGTTAGTTATCGAAACATCAGTCTGCTCGCCTAGTCATAGGCCAACGCGCTCACAGCATCGAGATTTGAAGCCCGCAATGCCGGATATAAAGCTCCGAGCGCTCCACCCAGAATGCCAATTGAGGCTGCGGTCAATGCCCATCCCCAACTAAACTCAAAAAATAGACCATACACCTTCTGTATTAAGAAACCGGCGACGAACGACAGCGCAAAACCGGCGACCAGACCCACTGCACTAATTGCCAGGGCTTCCGATTCAATAATCATTACGATATAGCGACGCGACGCGCCGAGGGCTTTCAGAATTCCGATCTCGCGCGTGCGTTCTGTTATCGTCGTATACATCGCCAGCATCACAACCAATGCACTCACTACTGCTGCCAGGCCCACGAGCACGCGCAGAAAGATTCCGAGATAGGGAATGCTCTTTTCAAGACTCGTAAACACTTCTCGCGTAAATTGAATCTTGTTGCCCGGCAGCTCCTGATCAATGCGTTTTGCTACTTCGGTTTGTTGGTCTGGATTGCTAACCTTCACGAGAATGTAGGTGCAGCGATCCGGCGCTTCAAGCGCATCCTGCATCGCAGCGAGAGTCATCTTCACGCGCGCGCCCGATTCGGGTAAATAAATTCCGGTGATGCGGTACGGCTTATTGCCAAACAACTGAAAGGGGTCACCTACGCGAAGATTCCCGTTTCGCGCCTTGGTCCCATCGATCACGATTTCGTCGTTTGCCTGCGGAGCTCGGCCTTCAATTAACTGAACGCCGTTCATGCGAGCAAACGGCTCCCAGTCGACGCCCTCGATCTGTTCGAAACCAAAACCGCGATTTCCCTGGAAGACATGGCGAATGACCGGCAACGCCTCTTCCACGCCCTCAATTTGCTTCAACCGGTCCACATACATGGTGCTGAGGTTTGCGGTGGAAGCCGTGAACTGCATCGCCCCTGGACGCGTGAAGAGAATTTCAGCCCGCACGTTTGAAGCGCGGCGTTGTAGATCGTTCGACATTCCACGTGCCAGTCCGGTGAAAAGCATCACCAGGCAAACTCCAAGCGCGACACCGGCGACGCTTACAAGCGTGCGAATAGGGCGTTGGCGAATGTTTGAAACGACGAGGTTATCCATGTGGTGAATAACGATAAGACACCATAACGGCAAACAGCAAACAGCAGACAGTAAACAGCAGACAGCAGACAGTAAACAGCAAACAGCAAACGGCAGACAGTAAACAGCAGACAGCAGACATCCGTGAACAGCCAACAGCACACAGCGGACGCAAGGCTAGCGAGCCTTGTGGGAAGCGCTGCTGTTTAATGTTTAGTGTTTAGTGTAGCGATTTACTGTCTGCTGTTTGCTGTCGGCTGTTTACTGTTTACGTGTCCGCCGTCTGCTAACCGCCCGCGACGGTTTAGGGCTAACATGATGCCTTCATCGAAAGGCGACTTTAGTTTGGCGAAAGTTGAACCCGACATCAGCGGCTACTCGGCGGGCGCGGACGTATGCCTGACGAGACCAGTCATCCTTGCGTTAGTTGTGCTGATCGCGATTGGCCTCGCATTTCGAGTGGCAAAACTCGACGCCATCGGTTTCGCTGAAGATGAAGTCAACAAAGTAGACGCCATTCGCGCTTACGAACAAGGTGATATCACCGCCAATGCAGAACATCCGATGTTGATGAAGGCATTAATGTTTGCATCGGTTCGGATGGCCCGTGCGGCCACGGGCTTGAGCGAAGAAGCGGCGATAAGATTTCCCAACGCTCTGTTTGGCGCGCTGACGGTCATTCCGCTGTTCCTGCTCACTGCTGCATTCTTCGATCGTCGAACAGGCCTGCTTGCCGCTGCGTTTTGGAGTTGCGGTGTAAACGCCATCACTTACAATCGCATCGGCAAAGAAGACACTCTGCTGGTGTTCTTCATGCTGTTCGCGTTTTATTTTTATTTGCGCGCGAAACAAACCGACTCGCGAAACGTCAAGGTTCGGAATCGTCACTACCTGCTCAGCGGAGTATCTTTTGGGTTGATGTTTGCGTCGAAGTATTTCCCTCACTACCTGGGATTAAATTCGCTTTATCACCACTACATGCGAGTTAGGAAACGCGAGCCCGGCGAGCCCAGCGGAAAGACGTCACTCGTGTTTTACGTCGCGCTCGTGGCAGCTTTCCTGATAGCAAATCCCGCGATCCTGTTGCCGCAGGTTTGGACGTATCTGAATGCGTATATGGGCGAAAAACTGCTGGTCCATTCAGGTTATCTTTTTGCCGATCAGCTTTATAAGAACAACGTCTCGAGCTCGCCTTTTTGGGGCACGCCTATTTACTTCTACGCGTTGTTCATTGCGATCAAGATCCCGTTGCTCGTGCTGATATCGTTTGTAACGGGCCTGATTATCGCAGTCAGGCGCTGGCGGCATCCTGGTTACGCCTTCGTTCTTTTCATGTTTCTGTTTTGGATTGTTCCGTACTCGTTGATTGGCGCGAAGTGGTTACGTTACACGTTATCGCTGATGCCGTTCCTCTACATGCTTGCGGCCGTCGGATTGGTCCAACTCGTAAGCGTGTTTGTGTCGAGGTTGCGGACTTCAAGTCGCGTTCGCTCGATCGCGTGGGCTGCTGCGGTAGTGCTGTTCATTGGATTGCCTGCGTGGTCAGCCTATTCAGTTGCCCCTCACTATGCGCTCTACACAAACGCTATGGGAGCAAATCGCATTGGCTATTATTTTCCACACGACGAGTTTTACGATGATGGCTTGCGCGAGGCAATTAAGTTTGTATGTGACAATGCGCCGCCGAACGCCACGATTGCGCACGAAACGCCGGGAGTAGCACGGTATTACCTGGGGCGGTTCAATCGTACTGATTTGAATTCGAAAGCCATTTCGTCGCTGGATTTCGATTCGAGGTCGGCCCCGTATCCGACGTTTTTTATCGTGCAACGCGGCCGGACCTACTTCGAGAATCGCGACGAGCTGGACTGGATTCGCAGCAATTGTCAGAAACTGCACGAAGTAAGAGTAAACGGAATGAATGCCGCGGAAGTCTTTGTCAATCAACCCAAGTAAGAGGCTGACTATCCCTCCGGTATCAACATGAACATTAGAAAAAATCTTTTATTGCTTCCCATCGTTTTGTTGGCGCTGCTCTTTGCGTCTGGTCCATTCCAGGCTCAGGCGCCTGCGGGACGCGTGCACATTGTTGTGCTTGGCACTACCGACCTGCACGGAAACATCCTGCCGATCGACTACTACACCAACCGTCCTGACAATCGGGGATTAGCGAAGATCTCTACACTCGTGAAACAAGTGCGGAAGGACAATCCAAACGTTTTGCTCATTGATTCAGGAGACACGATTCAGGGAACTCCACTCGCCTATTATCACAACAAGAAGAACAACACTCCTCCCGATCCAATGATGCTGGCGATGAATGCGCTTCGTCATGACGCGATGGCCGTCGGCAATCATGAATACAACTTTGGGTTGGGCGTGCTCGAGAAAGCGCGAAGCGAAGCAAAGTTTCCGTGGCTGTCGGCGAATACTTACAACAGCGGAACAAACAAAACCCATTACCAACCGTACATCGTCAAAGAAATCGCGGGTGTGCGTGTCGGGATCCTCGGGCTCACTACTCCGGGCGTTCCGACCTGGGAGAATAAGCCAAACTATGCTGGCCTGGATTTTCGCGAGCCATTGCTTGAAGCGAGGAAGTGGGTGCCCGTGCTCCGGACAAAAGAGCGTGCTGACGTCGTGATCATTGCGATGCACATGGGAATCGAGGAAGAACTGCGTACGGGCGAGATCAATCCGGGACAAGTGAAAAACGAAAATCAGGCAATAGCAATCGCGAAGACGGTGCCGGGCGTCGATGTGATCTTTATGGGCCACACTCATCGTGAGATTCCGTCGCTGGTCGTTAACGGGGTAGTGCTGACGCAGGCCAACCATTGGGGACGTCATCTAGCTCGCGCCGATTTGTATTTACAGCGGACCGCTAACCGCTGGCGAATTTACGCTCGATCCGCACGCGCGATTCCCGTGGACGACAAGGTCGCAGCGGATCCTGAAATTGTGAAGTTGGTCGAACCATATGATCGCGAAACGCAGGCGTGGCTTAACCAGCCGATCGGTGAATCGGATGCCGAGCTGTCGGCGGCAGAAGCGCGGTTTAAAGACACTGCCATCATGGATCTGATCCAGCGAGTGCAAATCGAGACCGGGAAGGCTGACGTATCGATGGCGGCGAGTTTCAATCCGGACGCGCGAATCGCGAAGGGAAAGGTGACAGTCCGCGAAATTGCCGGGCTGTATGTTTACGAAAATACGCTCGTGGTCTTGGAAGTGACCGGACAGCAACTGAAAGATGCACTCGAGCATTCGGCGAAATACTTTCGTCCGTTTGAACCAGGCAAAACTCCGGCTGAGCTAATCGATGAAAAGATTCCTGCGTACAACTTCGATATCGCAGAGGGAGTGACTTACGACATCAATCTGCGGAAACCCTTTGGGCAGCGAATTGAGAACTTGCAGTTTCAGGGGAACCCCGTTGCGCCGGCTAAGAAACTCCGACTGGCCACGAACAACTACCGCGTCAATGGCGGAGGCGGGTACACGATGTACAAGAACGCGCCGGTGGTCTATCGCTCAAGCGAAGAAATCAGGGAGCTGATAATTGACTGGGTGGAACGCAACAAAGAGATTCCGACCCAAGTGAATAATAATTGGAAACTGGTTAATTAAAACCATTTATCATTTCTCATTTTATATTTGTCATTGAAAAGAGTAGCGACTGGTAAACAGCAAACAGCAAACAGCAAACAGCGCACAGTGGACAGCAGACAGCAAACAGCAAACAGCAAACAGCACACAGCAGACAGCAGACAGTAATCGGCAATTAGAAAGCGCGATAGCTATTGGTGTTTACTGTCTGCTGATTGCTGTTTACTTTTGTTGCCAATGACAAATGAGAAATATGAAATGAGAAATGATAAATGGTTTGGTTTTTCAACTTTAGGAACGATCCAAGCCAAAAAACCAAAACGGCAACCCGGGGGCGTTGGGTTGCCGTTTCGGTTACTACAACCGACCGGGTCAGCGGGCGCTTGCCGGTCGTTGCGCGGGGAGGCTGCGGGACGTCAACGAAGTGTTGCTGCTATCTCAACAATTGCGTACGTACCGTTGCCCTTCGAGGAAAGTGTGGCGAGCTCGCGTCGACTGGCGCGTTCCTGCCGAGACTTGGTTAACTCACGACCTTCGTTGTCTCCACCGCTCCATACCTCAGTCAGGAAGTAATGGCTGCCGTAGCGATGGAACACGAGGCGAGCGTTCGTCTTCTCACTTGACGGCTCAATCGCATTTGACAGACGCATGGCCGAACTTGTCGCGTCGGAGCTCTGGATAATCAGACCGTTGCTCAACGCTGAGGCTCGTCTGATTCTGTATTCGCCGGCTGGCATCGTCTGGTCTCCAACGACAAAATTAAACGGGACGTTGGATATGACCAATTTGCTGGACTGGGCATTTGCTGATACCACCGCAGTCGCGAAAGCAACCGCCACCAACAACGTCAACATCGAGATACCTTTTACAATTTGGTTTTTCATGTCTTCTCCTTCTTCCCTTTCTGGGCGTCGTCGAGTTTGCTCGACCTTCAAACTCCTTTGTTGGCCGGCTGAACTTAATTGCGTCTTCAGCCTGGCAGCTCAACCGCTTTTCAAAATGTGTTTTGCGGGAGCTGACTGTTCACATTGCCACTTGCGTGCCGCGACAAATCATTGAAGCAAACATCCGCGCAGCTTCGCGTGGACTTTGCGAGTTCGCGCCCAAATTCGTGTGTTTGCCGCTTTACAAGAAGCAGAGCAGCCGGCTGACAGGCAGTCTCCTGTTGCTATCCTTTTAGATAGCCACGCTTATCTGTTTAGATAGATTGAAATTGACGAATTGATGCGATGGGTGTCAGTGGCCGCAGTTGGGTTAGGTCGATCAGGGGTGACTAAAACCTGTTGCCGACATTTGTACGGACGCGTACACTGGGCGCGCATTCCTTAGCTCACGCACGATTTCGATGAATCCGCGACTCACAGCCATATCCGGAAGATTAAAAGGCAGCGTCTTCACCATTGAAGAACTGCCGGTCGTAATCGGCCGTGAAACCGCCGCCACGCTCTGCATCGCAGACGCCTCAGTTTCCCGTCGTCACTCTCTAATCGAAAAAGAAAACGGCGACTTTGTAATTGAGGATCTGGATAGCCTTAACGGGACGTTCATTAACGACGTGCCGGTAAAGCGTCGCACGTTGCAACACGGCGACAGGGTCCGCATTGGCGATTCGCTGTTCCTCTTTATGATGCACGAGGGTGAGGTTGCATCCCGTTCGAGCGCAGTTCACCTGGATGACGCGAACATCGTCAGCGGATCCACGCTGCAGGTAAGGTTCAACGATGCTTTGTATCTGATGGCGCGCGATCTGAGCGCCCTGATGAAAGTAAGTACCACCATCAACGCAATTCGCGGAGTTAACGAGTTGCAGCGAACGCTCCTCGAACTGCTTTTTGAAGTAGTGCCGGCTGAGCGCGGCGCTATTTTCTTAACCGATGAGAACACCACCGATCCGGATCCACCGTTTACTTCCGTTTTTGGATTAGACAGGCGCATCGCCACACCCGCCGAATCGATCAAAGTCAGTCGCACCATCACTCGATCAGTTTTTCATCAGGGTGAAGCTCTACTAATCAACAACCAGCTCGAAACACGAGTGCTCGAAGCAGACAGCTTGATCGACGATCGCCCGGTTTCAGTTTTATGTGTGCCGCTGATCATGCTGGAGCGCACGCTCGGCGTGATTTACCTCGACACACGCGAACCTGAAACGTTCTTTGATAAGGACCACTTGCAGCTGGTCTCCGCAATCTCGGCGATTACGGCCGTGGCTATCGAGAATGCCCGGCACTTTGAATTTTTGGTAAGTGAAAACGAGCGGCTTCTGGCCGACTTCGGAATCGAGCACAATCTGGTTGGTGAAAGCCCGCCTGTACGCGATGTACTCCAGTTTATTTCGAAGGTTGCTCCAACTGATTCGACCGTCCTGGTGACGGGTGAAAGTGGAACCGGCAAAGAACTGGTTGCTCGCGCGATTCACCAGAACAGCAAGCGAACAAACAAACCATTCATGGCTGTCAACTGTGCGGCGCTTTCAGAGTCGCTGCTTGAAAGCGAACTGTTTGGGCATGAAAAGGGCTCCTTCACGGGTGCGTTGGTCCAAAAGAAAGGGCGCCTCGAAGTTGCAGATGGTGGAACTGTATTTCTTGATGAGATCGGCGACCTCACGCTATCGCTCCAGGTGAAGTTGCTTCGAGTATTGCAGGAACGGGAGTTTGAACGCGTGGGCGGCACGCGTCCGATCAAAATCGATATTCGCGTGATAACTGCTACGAACAAGGATTTGGAAGACGCGGTTGCGCGCGGAACATTCCGCCAGGACCTTTACTATCGTCTGAACGTTGTTAGCCTGAAGATGCCGGCCTTGCGCGAGCGACAGCGAGACATTCCGCTGTTGGCCAACTACTTCGCAGCAAAATACGGCAGGAAGTGTAATCGCCGCATCACCGGAATCTCGGCGGAAGCTCAATCTCGGTTGATGAATTACGAATGGCCCGGAAACGTTCGGGAGTTGGAGAATGCGATTGAGCGAGCGGTCGTGCTGGGAACAACAGACCAGATTCTGCTCGAAGACTTGCCAGAGTCAGTTGTGGAGGCAGGAACAGGCGCGGCGCGAACGAAATATCATGAGGCCGTAACTGAAACAAAGAAACAGATCATCCTCGACGCGGTCCAGCAATCAAAAGGCAACTACACCGAGGCAGCCAAGCTGCTCGGTGTGCACCCAAACT
Organism: Pyrinomonadaceae bacterium; assembly: GCA_963730985.1. GTDB lineage: Bacteria > Acidobacteriota > Blastocatellia > Pyrinomonadales > Pyrinomonadaceae > PSRF01. The sequence goes on along the minus strand of CAVSTX010000001.1, from coordinate 97,737 downwards.
ATCTCCACCGGTTAATCCGAAACTTGGATTTACGGGAACAGGTTAGAAAGTAGGGTAGTGCCCAGCCGTGGAATCAAAGGCGGGTTATCGTGGCTTCGTATTTTCGGGCTACGTCGGTTCTGCCGATTCCCACCAGAAACATTGGAAATGTGCCAAGCGAACCGTGGTCCAGGCTATAAACCTTGTCAAGCAGAATCTGGGAATTCGTTGACGATTGGAAGATGAGCGAGAAATTCTCTTTGCCTCTCACCTTAGAAGGTTTCGCTGACTCCGCCTTAAAATCCGAGATTTGAACTAATCGGACGTCCACTGATGACGCCCCATTGCGTATGCGGAAACTCGTATTCAGATAAGGGGTGAACGATTCCTTTTTGAAGATGTCGATCACTTTCCCGCTTTGGCCTTTTGTTTCGATGCGCGTGGCAGCTGTAGCCAGTTTTGCTCCGACCGCAGGCATGCCAAGCCCGATTGCAAACATGCTGGCAGTCTTCATGAACTGGCGTCGGTGTGTGCCCATTTATCGTTAAGCCTCCATTGAAAGAAGTCGGGTACTGGTAGGTCCGCTAAGAAGGTGCGGCAGTCTATTTGTTCTTTTTCTTTTTTGCAAGCATTAAGTTTTTGTTGCAAAGATTTTTGCTACGGTATATAGTCCCCGCTCTCGATAGCTAGAGGGGATGTTCCCGCGTGCCGGAGTTGGACAGTTTTCTCCCAAAACTTCGTAGTTTCATAGCCCGCAGCGAACCTCGATTGACACGTCAGTAGCACTATCACGACAGTCCAGAGCTGACTAAATCCTTAGCACATTGCTGTAAAGAGGATATTTTGCAAGTACCCCCAGCCTCTATAGCGTTACGCGCGGCGAATGCTGACGACGAAGCCTTCATGTTTCGTGTTTATGCCAGCACGCGCGCGGATGAAATGAAGCTGGTCGACTGGACTGACGAGCAGAAACAGGCATTCCTGCAAATGCAGGTTAAAGCACAAAAGATTTCATACCTAAACGAATTCCCCAACGCAGAATATTCCGTAATTTTGAACGACGGTGTTGCCGTAGGCAGACTGATCCTCGATCGATCCGCGGAAGTCTTACTGATCATCGACATTGCCTTGTTGCCCGAATTTCGAGGCCTCGGTATCGGAACGTCATTGATTGAAGATTTAAAGCGGGAAGCCACCGAACACCGGCAATGCCTCCGTCTAACTGTAGAAAACTTTAATCCGGCACATCGGCTTTACCAGCGACTTGGTTTCAATAAGGTCGATGAGTTTAACTTTTACTGGCGCATGGAGTGGAACTCGGCAGAGAGTGTGACTCAGGCAGTTGCTTAACTAATTAGCCTGGGTATTTTTTTGACAATCGTGGAAAACAAATTTACGCACGAGGCCTTTAGTGGGCAGCTCAATAAAACATTCCAGTTACAGCTTGAAGGGGTTGAACCGATTCCTCTGGAGCTCATAGAGGTATCGGAACTCAGGGCCACGCCAAAACAAGAGATGTTTGCCATTGTGTTTAGTGCCGCTGGTCCAGACGTGCTGCCACAGCAAATTTACTCGTTGGAAAACGAGGCCATGGGCCAGTTGAAGTTGTTTTTGGTTCCGGTAGGAAAAGGTGAACAAGATTCGGTTTTTTACGAAGCGGTCTTCAATCGCATGGTTAAGAAAACGTAGCCATTCGAGCGGTTTGTAATTCGCATTGGAAGGAGAGTTCCTATGTCGCAGCCATATATTGGCGAAATCAGAATGTTTGGATTTAATTTTCCCCCGGCCGGGTGGGCCCAGTGTGACGGACAGTTAGTGCCGATTTCAGAAAACGACGCGCTCTTTATCCTATTGGGAACGACCTATGGAGGAGACGGCCAGGAGACGTTTGGCCTGCCGAACCTGCAAAGTCGTATTCCGATACATATGGGCAGCGCTGCCTCTGGTTCCACCTACCAAATTGGTGAGGCGGCTGGAGTGGAAAGCGTGACGCTCACAACACAACAGATTCCAACTCACAACCACCCCCCGTCTGCTAATACGGGCGCCGGTAACAGCGCGACTCCCACAGACAACGTTTGGGCGGCTAATGCAAACACTGCGGCAGTGCAATACGTGGCGGGAGCCGGCGCAAACGTGAATATGAATGCCACCACCCTGGGAACAACTGGAGGCAGTCAACCACACGACAACATGATGCCGTATCTCGTGATCAATTTCTGCATTTCCCTGTTTGGAATATTTCCTAGTCAAACATAAGTGCAGCCGCGCAACCAAATGTGAAAACGGCTTAAACCTGCTGAAAAGGAGCTAGCAATGTCGGAAACATTTATGGGTGAGCTGAGAATCGTCGCTTTCAATTTTGCACCTAAGGGCTGGGCGATGTGTAACGGTCAGTTCTTGCCGATTAATCAGAACCAGGCGCTGTTCTCGTTGTTGGGGACGATGTATGGCGGAAACGGCCAAACAACCTTTGCGCTCCCTGACTTGAGAGGGCGAGTGCCGATCCACTTTGGTAGTCACACTCAGGGCGAGGTCGGGGGAGCAGAGTCCGTTACCATAAACGCAAGTACAATGGCAACTCACTCCCATACCGTGACGGCGAGTTTGGCGGCGGCTGATAACCCCGATCCTGTAGGTAGGTTTTGGGGTAGTGGCGGTCAGTCAATCTATTCCACCGCCCTTAACACAGCGATGGCGGCACAAGCGACAAATAATGTAGGTGGCAGCCAGCCACACACGAACATGCAGCCATACCTGGTGCTGAATTACATCATCAACTTGCAAGGGATATTCCCTTCGCGCAATTAACCAAACGCAACGCGAAGTGCGCGCGTTTGTTTGTGATGCAACTAGTAGAAGGAGATTGCGATGGCAACAGCATTCGTTGGCGAAATCAGAATCTTCGGGTTCAACTTCCCCCCGACCGGTTGGGCTTATTGTAATGGGCAACTGCTGCCGATAAGTCAGAACACCGCATTGTTTTCGCTGCTGGGAACTTTTTACGGTGGAGATGGCAAGAGCACCTTTGCTCTGCCCGACTTCCAGGGAAATGTGCCCATCCACGAAGGTCAGGGACAGGGATTGTCTCAACGTTTTATAGGCGAGACATCCGGCTCAGAGAGTATCACCCTTCTGGTGACGGAGATTCCGGCACATAATCATGGACCAGCAGCAAGGGCCGCCAGCCCGACCGCAGCCGATCAGCTTAGCCCCGCAGGGAACATATGGGCCGTCGGCGGCGGCAGAAGAGCCGCTGTCAACATGTATACGGCGACTGTAAATAACACCCTGATGCATCCCTTAGCGCTTTCAAACCAGGGGGGAAGTTTGCCGCATAACAATATGCAGCCTTATCTGACCCTGAATTTCTGCATCGCTTTGCAGGGTGTTTTTCCAGCGCGTCCGTAGTGCTGCTTGATTATCGGTTAGATCCGGTTGTGCTGCGCAATGAGAACGAATGGGAGAGAGTTCCAAGGAATACAACCAGTTTGAGGCGCAGCTCTATGCTCATACGGCGCAGACTTTAAGCGTACATGACCTTCTGCTTTCGGACGAGCGTAGAAACCAGGCGTTCTTTGAAGCACTGCGACGGTGTGTAACAAATGAAAGCGCGGTCGTCGACATAGGTTCAGGTAGCGGTATCTGGGCCGTCATGGCCGCGCAGTTGGGCGCCAGGAAAGTCGTAGCCATTGAGCGCGATCAGTTGCTGATCGGACTCATCCGGCGAATGGCCGAGGAGAACGGAGTCGCGGATCGGGTCACGGTTGTTAATGCTGATTCGCGACAGGCGCAACTTGAAAGAGAGTTTGACGTAGTTGTTTCCGAAACTATCGGAAACGTGATCTTTGAAGAACAAATCGTTCCCATCATGGCCGATGCGCGGGAAAGGTTTCTCAAGCCGGGCGGCCAACTGATTCCCGCCGGCGTGGCGTTAATGGTCACGCCCGCTCACTACCCACGAGCAGATCGTTTGCCAGCCGGGATTTCCGCTGAGTACGACTATTTTGCGTCGCTTGCTTTAAACACTCCGGTGGCCCTACAGACCACTGAGTCGTTAAGGACCGTCGGCGAAGCGAGAGAGTTGGTGGATGTTGACTTAACGTCGATCTCGAGCGCCCTCGATTTGACTAATTTGTCGGCCTCATGGGAATCGACCGACACGAAAGATGTTAACTGCTTCGCTGTGTGGGCGCAGTTGGATCTGGGAAACGATCTTTCGATCTCAACGATGGAAACGTCGAGCTGGTCGACGATGATTTATCGGATTAGACCTTTTGAGCGCCGGCATGGTGACCTCAATTTCAAGCTGGGTTTGACGAGCATTACCAACTATTGGACCGTAAACCTCGCCCATGATGGACACCAGGAAATCCAATCCTATTCACCGGCAAAAGCTGCTACAGAACTCCTGGTCCAGGCCAGAGCAGATCAGAGAGTTCTGGATCATTTGCAGCACAGAGATTTGTTGGATCACGCAGTAAAGCATGCAGAAGTTGACTCCTGATAGCCCGGAGGTCCTTCCGCATAATTGAATACCAAAGTTTAATTCACAAGCTGGAGGTGCAATCTTGAAGCACTTGCTATCAAACCGGACAACCTACCGTGTATTTGCCATATTGCTGGCCTGCGTAATGACCGCGATTGCGGTCGCAGGGCTGCGCACCTCTGCCTTGTCGAATGCGAGTGTGGCGCCACCTGCGCCGATGCAGGGACCAGGGCTTTATTACATTGTCACCACGACCACCGATGATGCCGACGCCGACCATTCGACGGCGGCACGGGAACCGTCGGCAGATCCGTTTCAGGTGTCCAGCTTGCGCGGCGCGGTCTTGAGCGCGAATACGCAGATCACCAGCGTAGTCGGGCCTATCACAATTCGTGTTCCGGCCGGAACTTAACAATCTTAAGCGTGAACAATCCGGAAACGCCGGCTGTTTTCGGCACCACAGCGTGGCCTGATCTCGAAGTAGGTAGTGCTTTCAATCACAACACAACGATTATTGGTGTGAGCGGCACGCCGCACATCGTACAGACCGTTGCCGGTTATGACGTAATCACTACCGGCTTCGCTGATGCCTTTTATACGCCGCAGGCGGTAAACCTCACGCTCAACAATCTCGAAATTAGTGGTGGAACCTTCTCAGGAATTTTTACCGGTGTTGATAATGCCACCGGCAAAAGCGACACCTACATCATCAGTTCCAATGTTCACGACAACAGCAACTTCTTCTTTCCCTTCAACCAGGGCGGCGGCATTTTTAACCAGACTGGCAATTTAACTGTTCAAAACTCTACGTTCAGTAATAACTCGGCGGGGCAACAGGGCGGCGCGATTTTTTATGACTTGCCGAACGCGACGGGGTTTGGTTCAACGGGCAACTTTAGCGTGTCGGGTTCAGACTTCATTTCGAACTCGTCTGGTTCAGGCGCTGGCTTCCCAGGAGGTGGCGCCATATCAGTGTCGGTTATCGCTACTGGTAACACGATCAGCATCACTGACAACAACTTCGAGAATAATTCAACAGCCGGTGGTAGTGGCGGCGCAGTCGCGATCAGCGGCAATAACCCCGTCAGTGTCACCTTGTCGCGCTTCTTCGGCAACACCGCCGCGGGAGGGGGTACCGCGATTTCGAATACGGGCTCGACCACCATTAACGCGATCAATAACTGGTGGGGCTGCGACGATTTTCCGGGCGCTTCGGGGTGCCAAACAGTTAGCGGCGCGGCTGATGCTGATCCGCGAATTGATCTAGTATTAACTTCGAACTCCAGCGCCAGTTTGTCCTAATGGTTCCGCAGTATCTGACGGCAGACTTCACCAAGAACTCAGACGGAGCGACCATAGCTCCCACATCTTTGGATGGAGAGACTAGTTTCGTTTGCGTTGGTTGGTGGACCAGCGGGCAGCAGCGTTTCACCCGCGACCGCGACCATTAGCGGAGCGATGGCGACGAGCAACTTCAATGCTGGCGCCGCGTCCGGCACGGCCACCGTTTCCGCCGCGTTTGATAACGGCGTTGAGACGGCAACGATCGAAGTTAACGCAACCACAACCGCTACCGACCCTGCTGATCAGACTGTTTGCCAGGGTGCGATGGCGAACTTCTCGACCACCGCTACGGGAACGAACCTTACTTACGCATGGACGCTGGATGGAAACCCAACTGGATCTAACAGCCCGAACCTCGCGGTAGATACCACGTCGCTGAGCCTTGGCAACCACGCCATCGGCCTGACAGTCACCGGCGCGTGTGGAACAGTTGTACATTCCGCGACGCTTACCGTCGCACAAGACACGGTGGCGACCGACCCCGCGGACGTCACTGTATGCCAAGGTGCGACTGCAAGCTTCTCAACTACGGCATCCGGTACTGGTCCATTTACCTATGCATGGACCGTTGACGGATCGCCGTTTGGTGGCAACACGTCAAGCATCAACGTACCGACAGGCTCCTTGAGCTTTGGTGCGCATACAGTAGAAGTCACCGTTACCGGCGGATGTGGCAGCACAACACAATCGGCGACTTTGACAGTTCAGGAGAACGCTTCAACAAGCGATCCGGCTGACCAGACGGTTTGCGAAGGCGCCACGGCGAACTTCTCGACAACGGCCAGCGGCGTTGGACCGTTTAGTTATGCTTGGACCGTCGACGGCAACCCGGCTGGCACCAACAGCCCGAACCTGGCTGTTAATACGACTGGCTTCAGCGCGGGCAATCACACTGTGAGTGTTACGGTTACAGCGGCGGCTTGTGGCAGCGCTACGCAATCAGCAACCCTGACTGTCAACGCTAACACCACGGCCACTGATCCTGCCGACCAGACTGTTTGCCAGGGCGCGATGGCCAACTTCTCAACCACGGCAACGGGAACGAACCTGTCGTTCGCATGGACCGTGGATGGCTCACCGGCCGGCGGCAATAGCCCGAACCTGGCGGTTGATACGACCGCTCTCAGCATCGGCGCTCACACCATTGGTCTCACAGTTACTGGAGCTTGCGGAACGGTTAATCACACTGCCTCGCTTACCGTTAACGCCAACACAACAGCAACGGACCCGGCAGATGCAACAGTCTGTGAAGGCGCAACGGCTAACTTCTCGACGACAGCGTCGGGAACCAACATCAGTTACGCGTGGACAGTCGACGGCTCGCCAGCCGGTACCAACAGCCCGAACCTCGCCGTTGATACGACCGGATTCACTGCCGGCAATCACACGATCGGTTTGACTGTTACCGGCGATTGCGGAGTGGTTACGCACAGCGCAACGTTGACGGTGAATGCCAACACCACGGCCACTGACCCGGCAGACGCGACAGTTTGCGAAGGCGCAATGGCTAACTTCTCGACGACAGCGACGGGAACGAATCTGAACTTCGCGTGGACGGTCGATGGATCACCGGCAGGCGGCAATAGCCCGAACCTGGCAGTTGATACGACCGGATTCAGCTCCGGCAACCACACTATTGGTCTAACAGTAACGGGGGCGTGTGGCACGGTTACATCACACGGCCTCGCTGACGGTTAATGCCAATACAGTTGCCAGCGACCCGGCGGATGCAACAGTTTGCCAGGGTGCGATGGCCAACTTCTCAACCACCGCTTCCGGAACCAACATCAGTTATGCATGGACGTTGGACGGAAATGCGACTGGCGGAAACAGTCCGAACCTGGCGGTTGATACAACGTCGCTCAGTCCGGGCAATCACAGCATCGGTCTGACGGTGACGGGCACGTGCGGCACGGTCAACCACACCGCAACACTAACGGTGAACGCCCCAACGGCGACCACTGATCCAGCGGATCAATCGGTTTGCCAGGGTCAGACGGCCACGTTCACGACCACGGCATCAGGCACTGGTCCATTCACCTTTGTTTGGAAGAAGGGTGCGATGGTTCTGGTGGATGGTGACTTCGGCGGACGGGTCGACATTACGAGCACAGCCACGACCAGCACGTTGACCATTAGCAACGCGCAGCCGACTGATGCAGGCAGTTACACGGTTGAAACAACCGGCGCATGTGGCACGGCGTCACAAACCGCTAACCTGGCGGTTGACTCCGGGCCGCCGGTCATTACCACAAACGGCCAGTCGTATACTCTGTGGCCACCGAATCACAAGTATACGAATTTTACGGTCAATCAATTTGTCACCGGAGCGAGCGATTCGTGCGATGCGAGCGTTGACATTAACGACGTGATAATTGCTTCCGTCACAAGCGACGAGCTTGAAGACAATGCTGGCGGAGCAGATGGCAGCACGCTCAATGACATCGTCATTGCCCCGGGCTGCAAGTCGGTCCAGCTCCGCGCTGAACGCGACGGCAACTTGAATGGACGTGTTTACACCATCACGTTCCAGGTTACTGACTCGCAAGGAAACGTAGGCACGGCCACCGCGAAGGTATATGTTCCGGTCAACAACAACGGAACCGCGGTAGAAGGCCCACCGCTTTATACCGAGACTTGCCCGTAACGCACGTTGCGGGCAGCCTCGGCGCGAGGTTCGTTCATTAAACATTTGGCTGAAATTATTCAGAAAGGGTTATCGCTATGAGAAGCCAGGTTAGTAAACAGAGACGGACGGCAGTTTTCGGTTTCGCTATTGCTGCGGCAGTACTCGTCACCGTCGCACTGATGCCGCTGATGTCGAAAGCGGCCAGGCCAGAGCCGGCAGTTGCCTCGCCCTCGATGGCACTGACTATCGTCAACAACTCGAATCGCGCCATTCGGCACGTGTACTTTTCACCGACCAACCAGGACAACTGGGGCTCGGATCAGTTGAACAATTCAACGATCGTGGCCGGCGGAACACACACGCTGAACAACGTTGCTTGCAGCGGAGCGGACATCAAGGTGATTGCCGAAGACGAGAATGGCTGCTTCTTCTATCAAGTTGTTGAGTGCGGTGAATCTGCGAGCTGGACGATCACCAGCGAAGCGGTGGCTGACTGCGGTAACTAATTTTGCGTTAACGATTAAGGTCAAATTCGCGGGACGCGCTTTTTGCCAGGCGTCCCGCGATTTTTGTGGCAAGGGTTTCAAGGTGTGCCGGCTCCCCTCGGTCCCCCCACTTTTCTCAACCGGCGGGCTGTAACTGGCTCAAAATCGGTTGACCACGGAGAGACACCCAACGTAAAGTATGTGCCGACGTTTTTCACTCTTCATAGACTTAAGCTGTACACCACCATCAACTTATCGGCGCCAAAATCGACAATTGCTGTTCCGCGTTAAGGGAGCGGTTGGTTAGTAAATAAGGAGTACCTCGATGTCATCCCTCAATACCCCTACTGTAAACAAGAGTCTGTCGTCTTCACTGAGAGGCAACTGGGTCTTAAAATTTGTCGTGGCCCTTAGTGTGTTGAGCGCGTTGCTGGTGCTCGTCTACGTTAAAGGGGAAACGGCTGGAGCCGGAGAGGCCCCACCCAAACCTGAGGTGAAGGTCAAGGTTGTGCCGGAAGGCGGTCGACTCCTCAATCTCCAACAGCCGAAGAAGCTCGACGTTAATTACCAGGGTGAACCGCAACTAATCGAAGCGCTAAGGTCGAGGGCCGCTCGTCCGCTGTCATTAGCAACTGCCGATTTCAACCAGGATGCCGCTCCCGATTTGGTTTCTGGTTACGGCTTCGGACAGCGTGGTGTGCTCACCATCCAGCGCGGTAACGTCAACGCTTTTGTGCCGACCGATCCGGAAATTTTCAGTAATGCAGCCAAGGGAATTCTGCCACCGTCATTTATTAATTCAGCCGACGTCTTTGACCTTCCGGATGCGCCGGATTTTATAGTGACGGGTGATTTTGATAACGACGGTTACCTGGATTTATTGACGGCGGCGCGCGGCGGAAATGCGTTGCACCTATTTGCCGGTACAGGAAACGGCACGTTCTCTCCTATTCAGGATGTAGCTCTTGAAGCGACAGTCACATCGTTAACTGCCGGGGCTTTCAGTCATCCCCGCGGAACCACAATGTCTGTGGTCGTCGCTGTCAACGGCGATGGTGGACCGGCAGCCCGCATCTACACATCAGACACTGAAAATAGATTCGGCCAACAAGTCGCAAGTTATCCACTACCCGGCGCTGCGAGTTCGATACAAATCGGACTCTTAGATGAAGACCCGTTTTTTGATCTCGCGATCGGAGCCGGCGAAGAGATCGTTATCGTTCACGGACACAAGATCCCGCGTCCCGGCCAGGAACCAGCGTTCGACGCCCCCTCGCGGCTCGAAAACGTAAGGCTTTCGCAGCCTGCAACTGAAGTCGTAATAGGAAATTTTATTGATGACCGCGCGGGACGTGCGGAGGTTGCCGTGCTTTCTAATGATGGCAACGTCCAATACTTGCAACGCGGACAGTTGGAAGCACCGGATTCGCTCGCGGTCCCTGACGAAGAGTTGCCGGCGACCTTGCTTGAGATCCGTAGCCAGCAAGTGGAGCGAATGAAGGCGAGGGCCCGTGTGCCTGAATGGCAGGACGGTCAAAAGCAGTGGGTCAAGTCGGAACTCCCGGCAGTGAATGTCGCGCGCGGCGGCAACGTCAAAGTTACCAAAATGCCGGGCGCCACAGACGATCTGATGGTTTTGGATCGGACAAGTGGTCAACTCAATGTTGTTGACGCCCAGGCTGGAGACACGCGTTCGGCACTATCGTCGCCAGTGCGTTCATCTAAGGGGAACGTGACAGCGTTAACTTCAGACTCGCCGGCGGTAGGCGTGTTGTCGATGCCACAGAAGGTTAATGGAACGCGCGATTATGTCTTGCTGACTGAGGGCGAAACTCAAGCCATCATCATTCCGGATCAAGCGGGAACCACGTTCAATGTAAATAGAACCACCGACTCGTTTCGCACCCCAATCGCCAATCAGTGTAACAACGTTGCCGACGACTGCAGTCTACGCGAAGCGGTGATTAAGGCAAACACGATTTCGGCCCCGTTTGCCGGTCCAGGCCACCTTATTAATGTTCCCTCTGGTACATACAATCTCAGTGTGGCAAATCCCAATACGCCGAGCACTACAGGCACAGCGGGCTTTAACGATTTACAAATTGGTAGCGCCATCAACCTTAATACGACGGTGATGGGCACCGGCGGCACCAAACCCATAATCAATCAAACGATCGCGGGCAACGACACAATCACTACCGGCTTCACTGGAAACGCTTTTCCAAACAATCTATCGATCATAGCTCTCTCACTTCAGAATCTTGACGTCAGGGGCGCAACTTTTAGCGGCATCTTTGTTGGCGCCGACAATGGCAGCGGCGGCGTTACGACAAGCTTAATTAATAACTGCAATGTTCAGGGCAACAGTGGCGCCAATGGAACATTCGGCCAGGGCGGCGGCATCCAAAGCGCCACTGCTCACCTAACCGTTACCAATACAACTTTTTCCAGCAACATAGCGCCCCACGCTGATTTCGGTCAGGGTGGCGCCATCGCTTTCATCATTCTTAACTCGAGCGGCCAGGGTTCGACGGGAAATCTTTTAGTCGACAACTGCACGTTCACCAGTAACACGGCGGCCGTCAAGGACAACTTTCCGGCGGGCGGCGCGATCTCTATCGGTATTGCGCGCGCAGCAAATACCTCCAGTGTGACGGATACAACTTTCACTACCAACGCGGCCAGCGGAGGTGGTGATGGCGGCGCAATTGCAAACTTCAGTAACAACACCCTCGTCGCGAATCGCAATCGGTTCCGCGGCAACACGGTGACCGCTACCGGTGTCGGCACAGGACTACATAATCAATCAAACGCAAACGTCAACGGAGAAAACAACTGGTGGGGATGCGACGCTTTCCCGACAGCGGCGCCATGCGATACCGCAACCAATTCGAATGCTTTATTTCCGGTTGACTCGAATCCGCGCATCGATCTGAAATTAACTGCCAGCCCGTCGACGATCTGTCGCAGTCCTGCAACGTCGACCATCACAGCGGATGTTAGACAAAATACTGACAACGTGAATGTAAATGGCGGCAACGCTCCTGACGTTCTCGTTAACTTAACGCTTACCTTCGCGCCCGGCTCGCTCGGCGGGACAATCTCTGCTCCGCTGACCGGAGCTATTCCGGTTGGCGGTACAGTGGCACGAACTTACACTGCACCCGCGGTTCACGGCACTGACAATCCTTCAGTCCTGCTCGACGTTGGCACGGCGCAAACAGTCAACATCATAATTCCTGACACATTCACTTCAGCCCAAAACGGTAACTTTGACGTAGCTACGACCTGGACGCCGCAGTGTGTCCCGCAAAGCGATGATTCAGTAATTATCGCAAGCCCGCATACTGTGACGTTGCAATCTAACGACGATATCGCCGACGTCACGATCAACGCAGGCGGCACGTTAGCTACGCAAACGTTCAACCTAAACGTCAACAGCACCAACAATCTTAAGAACTACGCGGTCGTGAATACATGGACCGGCAACGGCTCTCTCACGGGCACGGGCGCCGGCACGATCACGTTTAACGGAGCGGCACTTACTCAAACAATTGCCGGCACTACGACGTTCAATAACCTGACCCTGAGCGGGTCGGGAACGAAAGCGTTTGGCACGTCACAGAACAGTATTGCCAGCACGTTTTCGGCAGGCGGCGGGACCATGGACGGCGGCACGTCTACGTTTACGTTCACCGGAAACCCGAGTTCTATCGCAGGAGCTAATGCGAAGAGCTTCTTCAACCTGGTAATCAACGCAGGTGCTGTCACGTCGAACACGACGGGTGGCAACACTACGATCAATAACAACTTCACCAACAACGGCACATTTACGCAAGCGTCGACATTAACAACTACGTTCGCCGGAACTACTCATGCGCTCGCGGGTACAGGTACGACAACGTTCGGTATCATCACGATCAACGGCAGCAACACAGTCAACGCAGGCTCGCATAACTTCACATTCGTAGGAACCCCGTTCACGATCACTGGAACATTCAATGGACAAACCGGCACGGTTACGGCGGGAGGCGCAGCAGCGCAGACAATCGCAGGCGCAGGCGCGAAGAATTTCAATAACCTCGTTATCAATAACGCCGCTGGTGTGACGCTCAGTACCGCAGCATCAATTGGCGGCACCGGCACACTGTTCCTGACGTCTGGTAACTTCGCTAACGGCGCAAACCTGACACTCGGAAATGGTGCGACAATTTCGCGTAGTGGCGGCACGCTCGGCGCCGCGCCGACATTCACCACCAGCGCTAATGTGATCTATACAGCGCCGTCACCGCCGGCCGCGATCACGACGGGTGTTGAGCTTCCTACGAGCACAACTGTGCTCAACAACCTGACAATTAACAATCCCAGCAACGTCAATCTGAATGCGAATGCAACGGTGAACGGAACGCTCACGTTGACGTCAGGCGCCTTTAATGTCGGCACCAATACATTAACGCTCAACAATGGAACGTCAGTCGGCACGGGCACCTTAACGAGCGCGCTGACGGGAACTGTTAACTACAACCAGATCGCTGGCGGTCAGGCGGTGCTGGCAGCCGACTACGGCAATCTCACGTTCACCAATGGAACTAAGGTGCTGGCGCCAACCGGCACGATTGGCGTCGCCAACATATTTACGCCCGTAGCGGGCGCCCACACGATTACCGGCAGCACGTTTAATTTCAACGGCACCGGTGCACAGACTGTTCCGGCGTTTAACTACAACAACCTGACTATTAGCGGTTCTCGCGGTGCGAACAACGTTACGTTCGCAGGCGCTGGAACGATCGGTATCGCGGGAATCTTTAATCCGGCAGCCAGCTTCGCCGGCGGAAATTACGTCGTTACCAACAGCACGATTAATTACAACGGCACGGGCGCGCAAGACATCATCGCGTTCAATTACCACAACCTGACAATCAGCGGCGCGCGAGGAATCAACAACGTAACGCTCGCCAACACCGGCACGATCCGGATTGCTGGAACATTCCTGGCGCCGGCTACGTTCGCGGGTGGCGCCTATGTTCTTACCGGCAGCACGGTCGAATACAACGGCACCAGCGCTCAAACGATGCCGTCTACATTCACGACCTATAACAATTTGCATTTGAACAACCTCGCTGGAGTTACTGGTTTCGCGGGTCTCACTGTGCAGGGCCTGTTAGAGGTGATTACAGGCACCTTCACGAGTAGCAGCACTTACAACAACGTTCAGATCGATGCAGCGGGCACGCTAGCCGGAACGAACGCCACTACGATTAATGTAGGCGGAAACTGGGTAAACAACGGCGCCTTCACCGCAAACGGCAATACCGTCAACTTTAACGGCAGCGGCAGCCAAACAATTTCCGGATCGTCGGCAACCACGTTCAATAATTTGACCGTCAGCAACGCCACCGGGTTGGCGATGAGTAATGACAATGCCGTCAACGGAGTTCTTGCCTTAACCAGCGGAGATATCACCGTCGCGGCCACTAAGATTTTGACCATGCCGGCGTCGGGCACATCGTCCGGCGGCTTTGATGTTATCGGCAGCGTGAAGCGCACAGGTTTTGTATCCGGCGGCAGCGCGCTTAGCTTCGGCAATCCTTTCAATTCGATCAAGATCGATTCCGGCACCGCGCCGACCGACATCGTCGTGAACCTGACGAAGGCCGCACCGGGTGCATTCCCGTCGGCGGTCCTTCGAACCTACGGCATCACGCCCAATGGGGGCAGTCCCAACGCGACGGTGCGTCTCCACTATCTCGACGGGGAACTTAACGGCAACGCTGAAGGCCAGCTCGATTTGTGGCGCTTCAACGGATCCGTGTTCGTTGATGAACAGCAAAGCGCGCGCGATGCGGTTAACAATTGGGTCGAGAAGAACAACATCACCACCTTCTCGGATTGGACTTTGGCCGCGCACATCAATCAAGCTCCATCGATTACTCCTGCGACGACTGTCGTTAACGCGCAAACAACTTCCGGTCTGGTGATCACCGCCAATGCAGTTGATGGCGCGCTCGTCACGCACTTCAAGATTACCAACATCACAAACGGCACGTTGTTTAAGAACGACGGCCTTACTCAGATCAACAACAACGACTTCATCACGCTTGCCGAAGGCAATGCAGGCTTGAAGTTCAGCCCGACGCCAAATTCGATTGCAGCGGGCAGCTTCAATGCGCAGTCGTCGTCTGATGCTACAGGCACCGGACTGAGCGCGGCAGCAACCGGAAACATCACCGTCAATCAGGGAGCGACAACCACAACCATCACGCTCGACGATCCCGATCCTTCGGCAACTAATGCCGTGGTGACCGTGAATTTCAGTGTTGTTGTCAACGCGCCGAGCAGCGGCACGGCTACCGGCAACGTTGTCATCACTGTTAATGATGCGAGTGGTGATACCTGCAACGGCAATCTTGCGGCCGGAGTTGGTACGTGCAATCTGACGCTAACTACTTCCGGAAGTAAGGTGCTGACGGCAACCTATGGCGGTGACACTCTCTTCGCAGGCAGTGCTGACACCGAGCCGCACGTGGTTGAAGGCCCACCAACAGCA
Organism: Pyrinomonadaceae bacterium; assembly: GCA_963730985.1. Classification (GTDB taxonomy): domain Bacteria; phylum Acidobacteriota; class Blastocatellia; order Pyrinomonadales; family Pyrinomonadaceae; genus PSRF01. The sequence continues at coordinate 82,264 of CAVSTX010000001.1, read as the reverse complement.
GTCGACGACAATTACAGCTCACTGAAAGGCTCGACGCTTAACGTTCCTGCCCCAGGTGTGCTCACTAACGATACCGGTGGCCCAACTGACGTTACGGCGATTGCCGGTGGTGCAACCACCGCAGGTGGAACGGTAACACTGAACACGAACGGCAGTTTCACTTATAACCCGCCAACGGCAGTGTTTACGGGAGCTGACAGCTTCACGTACACAGCAAACAACGCTTTTGGAAGCGATACAGCGACCGTCAACATTAACGTCGTTGATGCTTTCTTCATCAACGAAATTCTCTTCAATCCGACCGGAACTGACGCGCCCAATGAATACATCGAGTTACGTGGGCCGGCATCTTCCGCAATTCCCGCGGGCACTTACCTGGTCGCAATCGAAGGCGACACTGCGGAAAATCCGGGCGACGTGCAAACGATCATCAATCTGTCAGGATTGACGTTCGGCTCCAATGGGTATCTCGTGCTCTTGCAGATGAGCAACACCTACGTGCCCGCCGCAGGCGCAAATGTATTAACGAGCACCACGGTTGGTTTTGGAGGCTTGCCCGGCGCGATCTGGAGCGCTGACGCTTCGGCGACCGACCTTGAAGACGACTCCGTCACGTTCATGCTCATTCAAACGGCCACCGCTCCGACGTTGACCGATGACATCGATGCAAACGACGACGCCACCGCTGATGGCGGCGTGTTCGGTGGATGGGCCGTGATTGATTCGATCGGAGTACTTGATGGCGCGGCCTCCGACGCCGGCTATGGCGCGCTCACATATGCGCTCGGCGGTGGTGGACAAGTCGATCCGCCGAATACGATGGCGGTAGTTGGCTTTGCCGGAATTTATGTTGGCCGGCAGGGCGATTCTATCGGTTCAACCGCTGCCTCCGATTGGGTCGCAACCGGCACGCTCGGCGGCGCGGCTCCAAACTGGACGGTAGGTGCTAATCCTGAACCGCCCGGGTTCGCGAACAAGCCGTTGAACCACATCGGTTCGACTAACTTCGAATTGGTAGCGCCGACGGTTGTCTCGATCGTGCGAGCAAGTGCGAATCCAACCAACGCCTCGTCAGTTGATTTCACTGTCACGTTCAGTGAGTCAGTGACAGGTGTTGACAATGCAGATTTCGCGTTGACAAACACGGGCGGCATCGCGGGTGCATCAGTTACCGGCGTCACCGGCTCCGGCGCGACGCGCACTGTGTCAGTGAATACTGGCACAGGCGACGGCACGATCCGTTTGGATGTAGTTGACAATGACTCGATTGTCGACAACTCTGCCAATCCACTTGGTGGCACGGGCGCCGGCAACGGTAGCTTCACTACGGGTGAGGTCTACACAATCAACAAGTCGGTACCGACAGTCGACATCACTGACGTCACACCTGATCCACGCAACACGGCCGTGAGTTCAATCGCAATCGTGTTCAGTGAAGCCATCACTGGCTTCGACCTGGCCGATTTGAGTTTGACTCGAAACGGCGGCGCTAATCTGCTGACTGGCGCTCAGACCCTGACCAGTGGCGACAACATCAACTGGACGCTGGGTAACCTCAGCGGTATCACTGCGGCGGACGGCAACTACGTCCTGACCCTGACCGCGGCCGGTTCCAGCATCACTGATGGAGTCAATGCTCTCGCGGCCGATGCCACGGATTCGTGGAGTATGGACGCTGCGGCGCCCACGGTTGACATCACTGACGTGACACCTGATCCACGCAACACGGCCGTAGGCTCGATCACGATCGTGTTCAGTGAAGCTATCACCGGTTTCGATCTCGCGGATTTGAGTTTGACGCGAGACGGCGGCGCTAACCTGCTTACTGGTGCGCAGACTCTGACGAGTGGCGACAACATCACCTGGACTCTGGGCAACCTCAGCGGTCTAACGGGAACGGGTGGTACTTACCTGCTGACCTTAACGGCCCCAGGTGGCATTGCGGACGGTGGCGGAAACCCACTGGCAGGCGGTGCAACCGATAGCTGGGTAACCGACGTTTCTGCGCCGACGGTCGACATCACCGATGTCACGCCCGATCCGCGCAACACAGCCGTTAGCTCGATCGCAATCGTGTTCAGTGAAGCAGTCACTGGATTTGATATCGCTGATTTGAGTCTGACGCGCGATGCGGGGGCGAACCTACTCACCGGCTCACAGACATTGACCACGAGTGACAACATCACGTGGACACTCGGAAATCTAACGTCACTCACCGGTGGCGACGGCAATTACGCATTGACGTTGACGTCTGGTGGCATCGCCGACAATGCCGGAAATGCGCTGGCTGCGGGTGCCAGTGATACCTGGGTTGTGAACGGAGCAGTTCCTACCGTCGACATTACTGACGTCACACCTGATCCACGCAACACGGCAGTGAGTTCGATCGCGATCGTGTTCAGTGAAGCCGTTACCGGCTTTGATATGGCTGATTTGAGTTTGACGCGAGACGGCGGCGTTAATCTGCTGACTGGCGCGCAGACTCTGACGAGTGGCGACAACATCAACTGGACGCTGGGTAACCTCAGCGGCTTAACCGGAACAGCCGGTACTTACACACTCACGTTAACGGCCCCGGGTGGCATAACCGATGCCGGCGGCGCACCGCTCTCAAGCGGCGCAACCGATTCATGGGTGATGGATACTGCTGGCCCAACCGTAACGATCAATCAGGCTTCGGGTCAGGCTGATCCGACTTCAGCATCGCCTATCAACTTCACGGTTGTGTTCAACGAACCAGTTGCCAACTTCGCAACTGGAGACGTGGTGCCTACCGGGACTGCGTTGCCCACGACGGCCACGATAACGGAGGTGGCGCCTAATAACGGCACTACCTACAACGTGGCAGTTAGCGGAATGTCGGCGAGTGGTGACGTGGTGGCGACGGTTGCTGCCAGCGTAGCTACCGACGCTGTAGGAAATGCGAATCAGGCGTCGACCTCGACCGACAACACTGTCACCTTCGTATTGATCACTAACAACGCGCCCGTTCTGGATTTCACCGGCGCCATGTCGCTCAACGCGATTGACGAAGACGTGCTTGCGGCCAGCAATACAGGCACGTTGATTTCCGACATCATTGCGAGCGCTGGTGGCGATCGAATCACGGATGCGGATGCCGGAGCAGTTGAAGGTATCGCGATTTCCGATGTGGATCCCGCTAACGGTGCGTGGGAATACACGATCAATAACGGCACAAACTGGATATCGATCGGTACTCCAGACCCAACGGATGCAAGGTTGCTGGCTGCTGACGCCAACACGCGCCTGCGATTCGTTCCGAATGCGAACTTCAACGGCGTCGTGGATCCCGCGATTCTTTTCCGGGCCTGGGACCAGACGTCCGGTACCAACGGTGGTACTGCCAACATAACCACGAACGGCGGCCAAACGGCGTTCAGCGCTCAGACCGAGACGGCCAGCATTACCGTCAATCCGGTCAACGATCCGCCTTCATTCACCAAGGGTGCGGATCAGGTCTGTTAGCTGAAGATGCAGGAGCGCAGTCGGTGGCAGGTTGGGCGACAGCAATTTCCGCTGGCCCGGCTGATGAATCAGGCCAGGCGCTGACGTTCCTCGTGACCACCAACAACGATCCGCTCTTTGCAGTTTTACCGGCCGTGTCATCGACCGGAACGCTGACGTACACTCCTGCCGCGAATGCCAGTGGCACCGCCACGGTCTTCATCGCTTTGCAGGACAACGGCGGCAGTAACGACACGTCACCGACGCAGCAGTTCACGATCACGGTGACTGCGGTCAACGATCCGCCGACAGCGAATGCGCAGTCGGTCAACACCAATGAGGACACTCCGCTTGGAATTACCTTGACTGGCTCTGACGCGGAAACTCCTTCCGGTAGCTTGATCTTCAATGTGACTGTGCTGCCGACCAACGGCGTGCTTTCGGGTACCGGTGCGAACCGGACCTACACTCCGAACGCCGGCTATCAGGGACCGGATAGCTTCAAGTTTACGGTCACTGATACAGGCGCTCCGGCGTTGACTAGCGCTGAAGCCACAGTGTCGATCACGGTTGACGCTGTTAACGACGCTCCGGTCAACACGGTTCCTGGAGCCCAATCAACAGCCGAGAATGCTGCGTTTGCTTTCAGCGCCGGCAACGGCAATCTGATATCGATTGCCGATAGCGACGCTGGATCAAACCCGGTGCAAGTCACGCTTACAGCAGCCAACGGGACGATTAGTCTCAATGGTACTGCGGGCCTCAGCTTCTCAGCCGGCGACGGTACTGCCGATGCCACGATGACCTTCACAGGCACAATCGCGAGCATCAACAGTGCACTGAACGGACTGGTGTTTACTCCGGCCGCTGGATTCAGCGGGAATGCATCGCTTCAGATCGTCACTAACGATCTGGGCAACACCGGCAGTGGCGGGGCGTTATCTGATACTGACTCTGTAAACATCACCGTCAATGACGGTGGAGCGCTACAGTTCAGCTCAGCGACCTACACTGTCAGTGAAAGTACGGCGAATGCCACTATCACGATTAATCGAGTAGGCGGTACCGCCGGCACCGCAACCGTGCTGTTCCAAACAGTTATCGGTGGCAGTGCGGATGCCGGTGACTTTACTACCGTGTCACAAGTGGTGACCTTCGTCCCAGGCGATACAACAGAAACCGTTGATATCCCCATTCTCAACAACGCGACCAACGAGCCGAACGAGACAGTTAACCTGACGCTAAGCAGTCCGGGAGGCTCGGGCGCGTTGGGTTCACCGGTAGCAGCAGTGCTGACGATTAACGATGACGACGTTGCCGGCGGAGTCATCCAGTTTAACTCGACGACTCAAAGCATTAGTGAGGGCGCGACCAATACGCCGCAAGGGTTTGCCAATGTGTCCGTCCAGGTAAACCGCACGGGAGACACAACCGGAGCGGCGACGGTACGCTATGCGACTAATGAGCCTGCCGGCACCAGTGCTCTCGACTGCAACGTAAACAACACCGGAAACGCTTCGCAGCGATGCGATTATCTGATGCTTAGCGGCAAGATTCGCTTTGAAGCGGGCGAGACGGTTAAGACGGTTGAAATTCCAATCGTCAACGATGTGTACGTCGAACCGTCCGAGCAGTTTACGATTCAGCTGTCCACCATTCCCGGCGGCGGCGGATCGATTGGGCCAAACGGTGTGACGACGATAACGATTACGGATAACGATACAACCGCGCCGACCTCGGCTACGAACCCGTATCTGAATAATCCGTTCTTTGTCCGCATGCACTATTTGGATTTCCTCGAGCGCGAACCTGACACGGCCGGCTTTAACGACTGGGTCAACGTGCTCAATAACTGCAACCCGAACCAGGGCTTCCTGGGTGCGCCTACGACTTGCGATCGAGCTCACGTCTCAATCGGATTCTTTGGCGCAACGGAGTTCATCGATCGTGGCTTCCTGGTCTATCGTCTCTATGACGTAGGACTTGCACGATTGCCTGACTATGCAACTGAATACAATCCGGATTCGGCTCAACTGCGTGGCTTCGGTCTAACCGCGGCGCAGATTCAGCAAAACCTGGATGCCTACCTGCTCGAGTTTGGGGCGAGGACGGAGTTTGTTAACCGGTATGCTGCGGTCGCAGCTCCGGGCCAGGCCTCTCAACTTATCACCCTGCTGGAGACGACTGCGGGTGTTACGCTTCCGGCTTCACCGGCTGTGGTTGTTGGGCCAACTCAATACGGCCGCGCAGAGTTAATCAATCTGCGTGCAACTGGCCAGTTAAACTTAGTGCAAACGGTGAAGGCGTTTGTGGAGCAGAAGGTTGTTTACGACAAGGAATACCCGAGCGGGTTTGTCACCATGCAGTATTTCAATTACCTGAAGCGTAATCCCGATATGGCGGGTCGCGCTGACTGGATTGACGTGCTGGTGAATGGCAGACCGGCGCAGGGCATCGCCCCAGGAAACTTCCGTCACCTGATCTTTGGGTTCATCTACTCAGTCGAATACCGGCAACGGTTCGGCACCCCATAGGTCATAGTCTAATCAAGACGAAAGAAGCGGGCGCTCTATTCCAGGAGCGCTCGCTTTTTTGTTGCTGGGGAGTGGTCGCGTTACTTAAATTCTTACTAAACAGCGTTGGCGCTTTTCAGGCCCCATCTTTCCTCAACCTCCTTTTATTGCGATTTGATGATTGTCGGGTGCCGAATTGCCTGTGGAGATTCTCCTCAAGTATTTCTCAACCGGCGCGAGGTACAAACTGGGCACACTTGAAAACTGTCCACAGATCGCGGAAGCTGTTCAAACGTGAGCGTTTAATGGTCCGCAATGCTTCGAACCTCAAGGAAGGCGAATTATGCAAAGCTCCTATCGCACTCACGCCAAATCTATTAACTCCCGTTGGGCTCTATTTGCCTTGCTCTCGATTTGCGTAGCCGCTTTGGCTATTAGCGTCACTCGCCATGTGGTTGCCGGTACGCCCTCCAGCGGAACTGTCTCTCCGTCAAGTCCTCTTATTAACTACACAGGTGGGCCTTTCGCAGTCTCAAATCCTTCGAGCCCCGTTGGAGAGAATCCGCCCGTATGTGCGGAGCCGGCAGCACCGTGCGATGAATTTGCACTTCATGTAGATATACCCTCAGGGACCACGACAAGTTACTCCGTTGTAGTAACTATTGATTGGACGAATACAGGTACGCCCACTACTCAATTAGGTGAAAATTCGGATTACGACGTCTACATATATAAATCAGACAACATTACAAAGGTGGGCCAGGGACCGGGAACAGTTAAACCGGAAATTGCGGTATTCCAGGCCTTCGCCGGAGATTACATTATCAAGGTGGTTCCGTATGATGTGGCACCCGATACACCGTTCACCGGCAAGATCGAATTAATAGCATCAGACGCAGCACCACAGCCCACGCCCAAACCACTCCCGCAAGCGACAGGCTCAACGCCTCGCTACCAGGTTTTCACTCCTCCGAGGAGCATCCTGAACCGAACGGCAGCGCCTCTGCCGACACCCTCCGGATCACCGGCGCAGGGTCAACCGGCTGTCCCCTCAGCGGGTAACGGCACGGATGCAGGTGAGCCGTCTATAGGCGTTAACTGGATAACCGGCCGCGTGCTCTACCAATCCTACTTAACAACATTTCGACTGACCTTCAACGACTCCTGCCCGTCATCGCCAACCGCCCTATGGGAAGACAAGAGCGCGGCAAATGCTCAGAACAGTCTGGATCCGATCTTGTTCACAGATCATGGATACAACCTTGCTGCACCTTTCGTTGGTCGTACGTTCGCTTCGCAACTGGCGGGCACCACTAGCCTGGCATCATTTACTGATAATGACGGCGACACCTGGACTGCCAGCGAGGGCGGCAGCCTCCATTCAGGCGTAGATCATCAGACTGTAGGCGCTGGTCCCTACCATAATCTTCCCGGCGGCCTTCCTTTTCCGAAGGCACCCGGAGCTTATCCGCACGCGTTTTACTACTGCTCGCAAGAAGTCGCTGCCGCATCGTGTTCCCGAAGCGACGATGGTGGACTAACTTTCGGAGCATCGGTCCCCATCTATACGCTCGTGGATTGCGGCAATCTTCACGGGCACGTGAAAGTCGCTGCCGATGGGACGGTATATGTTCCTAATAATGGTTGCTCAGAACAGGCCGTGATTGTCTCCGAAGACAACGGTATCACCTGGGCAGTAAGGAATGTGGGAAAACCGGATAACCCGGGAATGTTTAGCAGCGAGGGCGCGGCCAGTGATCCATGGGTAGCGCTCGGGCGCGGAGATACAGTACCGGGAGGTCGAGTCTACTTCGCATATTCACTAAACGACGGTAGCGCGATGGTGGCCGTCTCTGACGACCGCGGCGTAACCTGGAAAAATAATTTTGATGTAGGAGCAGCAGCCGGCGTCAATCACAGCGTTTTTCCATTAGTCATCGTTGGCGACGATGATCGCGCCGCAGCGGCGTTCATCGGAACATCGGCAAAAGGCAGCGTGACAGATAGAGCGTTTCCGGGGGCCTGGTATGTGTACATAGCACACACCTATGACGGCGGTGTCACCTGGACCACAGTCAACGCAACTCCGAACGATCCGGTACAACGTGGCGGTATCTGGCTCGGTGGCGGCTCTCCTCCGCATCGCAACCTGCTCGACTTTAATGGGATAGACGTGGACAAACAGGGTCGAGTGGTCGTGGCCTATGCTGATGGCTGCACCGGACCAGCGTGCGTTCAGGCTCCCTACGAAGCGACCGGTAACTCCTATACAGCACTGGCAGCTATCGCGCGTCAGACTGGCGGGCGACGGCTCTTTGGGCCCGATACTCCTGCAACTACCACATCCACTGTGCCAGGTGCGCCCTACTTAGTCGTTGGACGCGATGGTTCAGTAGCTCACCTGACCTGGTCAGAATCTGATGATGGTGGTTCCGCAATCACAAACTATAAAGTCTTGCGCGGCACTACGAGCGGTGGTGAAACCTTCCTGGCAAACGCCGGAACGGCCGTCAAGTTTGACGACACGACAGCTAATCCCAATACGACCTACTACTACAAGGTAGTCGCCGTTAATGCGCACGGCGAGTCATGTGGGAATAATGAGGCCTTTGCCCCACCGCTGGGGAACTCCTGCACAGGGATAACCGAAGTTACTGACGCAGCGGGTGATCAGAAAGCGGGGCCGGCAAACGGTGACCTGGACATCCTGGCAGTTTCGATGGCCGATCATGTTGAAGGCGTCGATAACAAACTGGTGTTCAAGCTGAAGGTTGCCGATCTCAGTATTCTTGTTCCTAACCGCCAGTGGAGAATTATTTGGAATTACCCGATAAGTCCGCCGCCCGCACTTACCGCGTTCACTGGCTCTTACTACGTTGGAATGAATTCCGACGCAGGAGCCGCAACCTTCGAGTATGGAACGGTAAGCACAGTCGAGGCTGTACCTACCAATGCAGGCATCCCAAGTAAGATTGGCGCTGCTGACAGCGGCAGCTTTGATCCGGCGACGGGAATAATCACTATCACGATTTCCGGGAGCAAGGTGGGCCATCCGAGGGCCGGAGACATCATCGGTGCGCTCGTGGGAAGAACCTTCTCAGGAAACGGCAACGAAACAGTTAAGTCTCAGTCTGCAATCGACTCGACCGGTTTATTTGGATCATCCGATCCTTATACGGGAGGTTCCTATCAAGTTGTCGGTAACTTGAATTGTGAGAGTGGCAGCACGCCCACGCCAACGATTTCGATTAACGACGTCACCGTGACGGAAGGCAATAGTGGTACTACGAACGCAACCTTCGCAGTGACACTTTCGGCAGCAAGTAGTTCGACGGTGACTGTCAAATACGACACAGCTAACGGTACGGCTACATCCGGCTCCGACTATCAGGCGGCTAGCGGAACAGTCACTTTCGCTCCGGGAGACACCTCCAAGCCAGTTACGATTACTGTGAACGGTGATACCGACGCGGAATCTAACGAGACTTTCGCCGTCAATCTCTCAGTGCCAACCAACGCTACCATTGCAGACGCTCAGGGCCTGGGCACCATCACTAACGATGATACGGCGTCCACTCCGCCGAACGTTACTATCAACGATGTGTCAGTAGTGGAAGGAAACAGCGGAACGACGGACGCGATTTTCACGGTCTCTCTTTCTGCGGTTAGCAGTTCCACTGTCACCGTCAATTACGCGACAGCTGACAACACGGCAACAGCAGGCTCGGATTACCAGGCAAAGTCAGGTGTACTAACTTTCAATCCCGGAGAAACCAGCAAGACCATTAGCGTGGCCGTTAACGGCGACGTTGTTTACGAGCCAAATGAGACCTTCACCGTCCACTTGAGCGGCGCCACAAATGCCACCATCACGGATGCGGATGGCACGGGAACAATTCAAAATGATGAAGCCCTGCCGAACATCTCGATCAACGACGTCTCACTTGTTGAAGGGAATACTGGAACAACTACCTTCACTTTCACCGTCACTCTGTCTGCACAGAGTTCGCAAACAGTCACTGTTAACTTCGCGACGGCAAACGGCACCGCAGCGTCCGGCAGCGACTACACCAGCAACAGCGGTGTTGTGACTTTCAATCCCGGCGACACCAGCAAGACCATAACTGTCGCGGTCAATGGTGACCTCTCGTTGGAAACAGACGAGACGTTCTTTGTGAATCTATCCAGTCCGTCTAATGCGACGATCGCGATAACCAGGGACTGGGAACGATTCTCAATGACGACACAACTGGCTTCCAGTTTGAGCAGGCCAGTTACACCGTGTCAGAGACTGGCCCCAGTATGTCAGTCGTAGTTAAGCGCACCGGCGATCCTTCTGTCGCCGCCACGGTTGACTATGCGACTAACGACTTCAGTGGAACACCGGCAAACGACATGCAGCCGGCGAATTGCAAAGCTGTTAACGGCAATGCTTCAGGCAAGTGTGACTACGCCACCGCCGGAGGGAGGCTGCGATTTGCGGCCAACCAGACCAGCAAGACCGTTGTACTCTCAATAGTTGATGATGTTTTCGTCGAAGGTGACGAAACGCTTAGCATGACGCTGGGCAACCAGTCGTTAGGCAATTTGGTTTCGCCCTCGACGACGGTCATCACCATTCAGGACAACGACACCAATCCGAATCCGAGCAATCCGTACTTGATCAACGCTTTCTTTGTGCGGCAGCAGTATCTCGACTTCCTGCTGCGCGAGCCGGACACTGCAGGCTACAACGATTGGCTCAGCGTGCTGAATAACTGCAATCCGAACCAGGGATTCCTGGGCGCTCCGCCGGAGTGCGATCGGGTCCATGTTTCTTCAGGCTTCTTCCGATCGCCGGAGTTTGGCGAACGAGGTTACTGGGTCTATCGCTTCTTCAGCGCCAGTCTGGGCAGGCGGCCGCTGTTTGCGGAGTTTACGCCAGAAATGAGACGCCTGAGCGGCTTGAAACCACAGGCAGATCTCGACGCGGATGAGGCCGACTTCATAAACGAGTTTATCCAGCGTCCTGAGTTCACCACGATCTATAACGGGATAATGGATCCCAGCCATGCCTCGGAGTTTATTAGCAAGCTGGAACAAACGGCCGGCGTTACATTGCCGGCGACGGTTCCGCCTACTCAGCCGGGTCAGCCACCGCAATACGGCCGGCAGGAGCTAATCAACAAGCGGCAAAGTGGGGAATTTACGACGGCGCAGACGCTACGGGCGTTTGTGGAGCAGAAGGTTGTTTGGGATGCCTACTTCTTCAAAGCATTTGTGGCCATGGAATACTTTGGCTATCTCAGACGTGATCCGGAGGCTGCCGGGTATGATGATTGGGTGGACGTATTGACCAACGGGCGGGGAAGTCACCCACCGGGAGATTACCGGCACCTCGTTTTCGGTTTCATCTACTCGGAGGAATACCGGGAACGCTTTGGACCAAAGTAACGCGGCTCTAAGTCTCCAAAACAGGCAAAAGGGCGGGAACTAACCCGCCCTTTTTGCTTTGCTTATTGAATCCTCGGTGGCCGCTTACTTAAATTCTTGCTAAACAGCGCTGAAGGCGCTTTGTGCCTCGCTTGCGGTCAAAAACCTTGATGGAAAATCTTCTTCCGCACTGTCCCAGTGAAACCAAGATAGAACATTATGGCTGGCGAACGGAGATCGTGGTTTCGTCAGGTTGAGAGCCGCGCTGCTGATCGTAGATCATCGGCGGCGGAGGCGGATTTGCTACCAGCACTTCCAGCGCAGAGTCGATAACTTCATTGATCCGGCTGACAAAAACTATTGTCAGTTCCTTCCGAACATCCTCGGGTATATCTTCGACGTCAGCTTCATTTCGGGAAGGCATGACGATGCGGCGAATGCCGGCGCGATGTGCAGCCAGCACCTTTTCTTTTATGCCTCCAACCGGAAACACGAGACCCGACAACGTGATTTCACCAGTCATCGCCGTGTCCGGACGAACCCGACGTCCCGTATAAAGCGAAGCGAGCGCAGCCGTAATCGTTACCCCGGCGCTTGGTCCATCCTTGGGAATTGCTCCGGCGGGCACATGCAGGTGAACACCGTAGTCTTTGAACATGTCTGGCGAGATTCCAAACTCAGTTGCGTGCGACCACAGGTACGACCGTGCAGCGCGCGCTGATTCCTGCATCACCTCACCCAACTGACCGGTGATCGTCAAGCCTTGCCCGCCCGGCAGCAATGTTGCTTCGATAAACAGCACCTCGCCGCCCATCTCCGTCCAGGCCATGCCGGTTGCCACGCCCGCGGGCAATTCTTTGCGGGCCTGCTCCGGATAAAACCTGGGTGGGCCGAGGTACTCCGGTATTTGTGCAGCATCCACACTGACACTCTCAGCTTCGCCTTGCGCTATTTTCAAGGCGACTTTGCGCGCCACACTTCCGATGTTTCGTTCCAACTGCCGGACGCCGGCCTCGCGTGTGTAACGCGTGGCGAGTAGCTCTACGGCGGCATCGGAAATTACGAACTGCGCCGGAGTTAGTCCATTCTCCTCAGTTTGCCGCGGAACCAGATAACGTTTTGCAATCTCCAGTTTTTCCCTATCGCTGTACCCTGCGATTGAAATCACTTCCATGCGATCGCGCAGCGGCGCGGGAATCGGCCCAAGCTGGTTGGCGGTCGCGATAAAAAACACTCGAGAAAGATCAAACGGCAAATCGAGATAATGATCGCGGAAAGTATTGTTCTGTTGCGGATCGAGAATCTCGAGCAATGCAGACGCCGGATCGCCGCGGTAGTCGTTGCCGAGTTTATCAATCTCGTCGAGCATCAAGACCGGGTTATTCACTCCTGCGCGCCGAATCGACTGAACAATGCGTCCGGGCATAGCACCGATGTAGGTGCGGCGGTGTCCGCGCAACTCAGCTTCATCTCGCATTCCGCCGAGCGACATTCGTTCAAACTGCCTTCCGAGTGCGCGAGCAATTGAGCGTCCGAGCGACGTTTTACCCACGCCGGGTGGGCCAACAAAACATAGGATGGGACTCTTCGTGTCTGGGCGGAGTTTGATCACGGCCAAAAATTCAAGGATTCGCTCTTTGACGTCTTCCAGGCCGTAATGGTCCTCATCGAGGATCCGTCGTGCTTCGTTCAGATCAAGTTTGTCTTCCGACGACTTCAGCCACGGCAGCTCCAACACATACTCGAGATAGGTGCGAATAACGTGATAGTCAGGCGCGGCGGCGGGCAAGCGCTCCAGCCGCTTTAGTTCGCGCTCCGCTTCCGTGCGAACGTCGTCCGGCAGTTCTGCTTTCGCGAGCCGTTCGCGTAACAGTTCGGCTTCCGCGCGTTCGCCGCCTTCGTCTTCACCCAGCTCTTTCTGAATCGCCTTCATCTGTTGTCGGAGGATGTAATCGCGCTGCGACTTGTCCATTTCAGACTGTGCTTCGCTCGCAATCTTCGAACGCAACTGAATGATTTCCAGCTCGCGGGCAAGATACGTGTGGGCCAGACGCATGAGCTCGTCGGCAGTGCTTGCTTCGAGCATCTTCTGTTCCTGTTCAACTCCGAGATTCAGAATCGAACCCAGGAAATAGGCCAACCGTATCGGCTCAACTGAACCCAACATCGCCACCCGAACTTCCGGCGGTACACCCGGCAACAGCGCCAGCGCTTCCTGCACCATTGCTTGCACGTTTCTCTTCGTGGCCTCTACTTCTTCCTGATCTACCGTTTTCAGCGGAGGCAGGATCTCCACGGTTGCGCGCAGGTAAGGGTCTTCCTGTTTCCAGTTAATAATCCTGATTCGCTCGGTACCTTGCGCGATGATGTGAAGCGTTCCTTCGATCCGCTCCATGCGCTTGATAGTCGACAGCGAGCCGACTTCGTAAAGTTCGGAGGGCTTGGCGTCCTGCGTCGTGTTGTTTGCGTCGGGACGAACCGTGATGCACGCCAGCAGTTTTTCCGGAGTAGCTAAGGCTGCTTCAACCGCAGCGACGGAGCGCGGGCGACCAACTGTGAACGGAACAACCGTCTCAGGAAACAACGTCGTATTCTGCAAAGCCAGAACAGGTATTTCAAAGGGTTCGGCTTTATTCGCTTGCGGAATAGACGTCGCGTCAGGAGCTGGCGCATCAGGGGTCGTCTCGGGAGCGGGTTCTGATTTGTCGAGATTTTCTGACATATTCAAAGTGGCTCGGGCACATTGCCCGTGCAAATGGGCCAACCCATCAATTTATTTGCAATGGAGGTTTACGATTAGAAAGCCGTCACGGTAATCGTGGGCGATCGATGCTTCTTCAATCGAGCAGGGAAAATGAATGCGTTTTTCAAAACGGCTGTAAGTTATCTCCATTTGCTGGTAGCTGTAGCCCTCGCGATACAACGTGTCGCGACGGCAACCGCGAATCAATAGGCTTGACGGTTCGATCAACAGTTCAAGCTCGTCGGCGCAGACACCGGCCAGGTCCACCTTCACAGTCCAACCGTCGTCGCTGTGGTAAACATCGGCGGCCGGGTTCCATAAACTTCCGGAAGGTCTCACTCTGTGAGCAACAGTCATCATCGCAACACGGCGATCTCGATATGGCATGATTTGTTTACAGCATAGGTGAAATTGCGAAGCTATAAAAGGGGAAGCTGCCATATGGGCAGCCTCCCCTGTTTATGTTCACCTAATCGATCGCTTTAGCCAAACACTTTGTTCCAGAAGGACGACTCTTTCGAGATATCTTCCAGAGCTTCCGCGAGTTCGCGATCAGCCTCAGTTTCGACGGCAATGTCGCCGATTGAAACCATTCCCAGCAATCTTCCGCCTTCATTGACGACCGGAATCCTGCGCACTTGCTTGTCGCCCATCTTCCGCGTCACATCAACGACTCGATCGTGCGGCCGCGACGTGTGAACGTCGGTTGACATGATCTCTTCAGCCCGCGTCGCGTTGCAGTCTTTGCCGTCGGCGACTGCGCGAATCGCGATGTCACGGTCCGTGATCAAACCAACAAGTTTGCCGTAGCCATAGCCGTTGCCCCGACGTCGTTCGTCCGCCGGTTTTGCTGCAGTGGCGTCACCGGCTGCATAGTCGATGACTGGAATCACGCCCGTGTCTTCGTCGCGCATCATGGCAGCCACTTCGCGTAACGTGGTGTCTCTGCTGGCCACAGCCAAATCGCGAGTCATGATGTCTCTCACGCGCAGGCGCGAACGCGACGAACGATCATACGAACTATTACTCCACTGCGGATCTCTGCCTTCGTATGAACTTCGGCGGTAATCTTCCTGACCATAGCGCCGCTGTTGATCAGTGTATCGTGGTTCGTCATGCTGATAATCAGCGCGCTCGCCAAACCGGCCCTGGGCGAAATCACGGCGTTCGTCAAATGATCGTCCCTGGTTGGGAAGGGGCTCGTTGTAATTCCATGGTCGTTCTCGTTCGAATCGATCGTTGCGGCCGCGATATTCGCGGTCGTCGTAATCATTACGGTATCTAGCCATTTCCTCCTCCTCGTTTCAAAGAAAGTACGGCCCCGCTGCAAACGAGGCGAGATATACAAAGTTTTCAGGGGGCTGACGTGGGAAATACCCACTTGAGGGAGTAAAACTTGAAGGGGACAGGATTGATATTATACCGAAATCATTTTTCCGCCAATTGGAGTTGGTGGCTGGGACTGCGGGCGTCCCGCCCGCAACGCGCCACAAGCGCGCAGCTTTCCAGAGGATGTTTTCTAAACTGATCGCGCTTTAGCGCTCATTGCGGGCGAGACGCCCGCGGTCCCAACCGTGAAATCTGCGAAATCAGCGGATGATCACACCTCAGCGCGGGGCGGCCTCGATTTCGGCCATCAGTTGAACACGGGCAGTGATGTCCAGACTTCCAACTTCGATTGGCGTGTTAGCAGCAGCCATGGTTCGCATTTGCATCGTATCTTCGAAAACCGGCCTGGGACGCTGGACGCCTTCTTCGATTACTTCAACTATGCGAACGACGCGTCCGTTTAACGCTCGTGCGATAACTTGCGCCTTGCTCAGCGCCTCGCGGGTTGCTTCCGCGAGCGCCTGATCTTTGGCGGGCCGATCCTTTCGCAACGTGAATGAAATTCCACCCACGTCGTTGGCGCCGGCCATTGCTGCGGCATCGATCACGCTTCCCACCTTCGTCAAGTCTGACAACACAACCGTCACGCTGTTGCGCGCTTCGTATCCAGTTATAACCGGCGGCTGTCCTTCTTTGTAAACGCGCATTGGCTGAAGACTATAGCCACTCGTTTTTATTTCAGCGTCTGGGCCAACAGCACTCTTGAGTGCGCGAATCACCGTGTCGCTCTTCGCCGCATTGTCCTGCTGCGCATCGATTGCGCGTTTAGCCTGGCTTACGACCGACAGATTGAGAATGGCAGTATCAGGTTGTGCCTGCACTATCGAGTCGCCAGTCACCATGACTTTGGTCAGTCTTGAGTCGCTTTGCGCAATGGCCGTACCTTGTGACAAAGGCCGAAGTGTTTGTATCTCGAAGGGTGTTCCCTCCATGAAGATAGTTACAACTTGCTTCTTCTCACCCAGGGCTTCAACTTCGCTACTGGAAGCAAACCACGGTTCTTTCTCGAATCGCTGAGCATTCAGTATTAAGTATTTTTGATCGGCGGAAACAATCAGCCAGCCGCCGGCTTCAACTGTTCTTTGCAGGCTGCCGCGAATCGTAATCTGTTCAGCAGACGCCTGGGCCGTCATGAATGCGACCAATACGACAGCTCCTAATATTGTTAATAATTTCCGGGTCATAACTAAGTCCCTCACTTTCCTTTCACTGGGCGCACCCATTCGGTTCTTCGGTGCGCGAGGATAGAACGGGTGGAACAAAATATTCTTGCGCGTTGCTGGACACTGGATGCCAGATTCTAGATGCTGGAGATCAGCATCTGGTGTTTAGCATCTTCTAATAGTGTGTCGCTCCTTCCAGCATCCAGCATCTTGTATCTAGCCTCCAGCGTCCTCCCCGTCGTTTCCAATGGCCTCCACGGGACAGCATGTTAGAGCTTCTTCACACGCCAATTTTTCATCCTCTGTTGCTGGTTGCTTGAAGACGAAAGAATAACTATTGGCGTCGGATCTTTTGAAGTTGTCGGGGGCAGTATCGCGACAAACGTCGCAGTCTATGCAGGATGAGTCTACATAGTAGGCGCCGGTGATGTTTTCTTTTACGCGGTCGTTTCGGTCAGGCATGGCGGTAGGAGTCCTGAGTGCTGAGTCCTGAGTGCTGAGTAATTATGACAATCACGGGTATTTTCTCAGGACTCAGGACTCAGGACTCAGGACTTCGTCATGGGTGCGTCATCTTCTCAGGTATCACCAGCTGATCAAACTGCTCGCCGGTTAGATAACCCAGCTCGATTGCCGATTCTCGCAGCCCAATTCCTTTCTTGTGCGCGTTCTTCGCGACCTCTGCCGCCTTGTCATAACCGATGTGCGGATTAAGAGCTGTCACCAGCATCAGCGAATCTCGCAAGTGTTCGTCAATCTGCTCGCGATTAAGTTTTATGCCTTTGATGCAATACTCGATAAACCCATGACAGGCGTCGTGAATCAATCGAATCGAGTGGAGCAGGTTATGAATCATCACGGGCTTGAAGACGTTCAATTCGAAGTTACCTTGCGATCCGGCCATCGTGATCGCTACGTCGTTTCCGAAGACCTGTACCGCAACCATAGTCAGTGCTTCACTCTGCGTCGGGTTCACTTTGCCGGGCATGATGGATGAACCGGGCTCGTTTTCCGGCAAAACGAGTTCACCAAGACCGCAACGTGGACCAGAACCCAGCCAGCGAACGTCATTGGCGATCTTCATCAAAGACGCAGCCAAAGTTTTTAGGGCGCCACTCGCGAAAACGATTTCATCGTGCGCCGAAAGTGCGGCAAATTTGTTCGGGTGTGACTTGAAAGGCAAACCGGTTAGGCCGGCGATTTTGGCCGCGGCGCGCTCGCCAAACTCGGGATGCGAGTTGAGGCCCGTCCCGACCGCGGTGCCACCGATCGCCAAATCAAGTAAACCCGGCATTACCATCTTCAATCGTTCGATGTCGCGTTCCAGCAAGTTGGCCCAGCCGGACATCTCCTGTTCCACCGTCAGAGGCGTCGCATCCTGAAGATGCGTGCGGCCAATCTTTACGACGTCTCCAAACTCCCTGGCCTTCGCCTCGATCGCATCCCGAAGTGCCTGGACCTGCGGCATCAACTTGTTCATTTCTTCCGCCGCGGCGATATACATGGCGGTGGGAAACGTGTCGTTTGACGACTGCGACATATTGACGTCGTCATTCGGATGCACTGGTTTCTTGCTGCCCATCTGGCCGTCCGCGAGTTCAATGGCGCGATTCGAAATCACTTCGTTCGCGTTCATGTTGGTTTGCGTGCCGCTTCCTGTTTGCCAGATTCGCAAAGGAAAATGTGCGTCGAGTTTTCCGTCGATCACTTCGTCGGCCGCCTGTTGGATCAATTTCGATTTGTCCGGCGTTAACTTACCCAAATCCTCGTTCACCTGAGAGGCAGCCTTTTTTAGAAGGCCGAGCGCGCGGATCATTTCGCGTGGCATAACGTCGTGACCGATATCGAAATGATGAAGACTACGCTCGGTTTGCGCGCCCCAATATTTGTCGGTTGCGACATCAATTTGGCCCATCGAGTCGGTTTCCGCGCGCGTTTCGGTTTTCGCTTTCAATTGTTCGGTCGCTTCAGGTGACATTTGGGTATCCTGGCTTGAGTATCGTTTGCCGGACGGAAGGCGCCGCAAGTTGTCGGATGTGCGTTTGCTTCAACAAGTACAATTCTACAACAACCTGAGGTCAGTACCAGCGGCGGTAGCGGGGTGGCAGAGATTACAGGAAGCGTGGACCGGACCGTTTCGGCTTCTAGTTGCAAAGCGCCCCGCGGTTGAGATATAGACTAAGGGTAGTCATTCACAACATTCTGCGATTCAGTTTGGCCGTGACGGAACCAGGTTTCCGGGTTTCACTTCAGATAAACCATGTCTTCCCGAATGAACGACCAGTCGGATTCGGCGGGCGATTCTCTCTCGCACGCACTGATTCTGGTGGTCGAACGCAATCCAGCCGTGCAGCGTCTGGAACGCTTCTTCCTCGAGCAGGCCGGCTATTCGGTGGAGTTCACCAGCGACGGGATGGCGGCGCTGGAGCGAGCGCAGGAGTTGAAGCCGAAAATCCTCGTGACTGAAATACTGGTCCCCAAGCTTGATGGATTAAAACTGTGCCGCACTCTTAAATCAGCCCCCGAAACCAAACACATTCTCGTTCTGGTCTTTAGTCATTTGCAGGCGGAAGACCGCGCGTTAGAAGCCGGCGCCGACGCATTTTTGTTGAAGCCCCTCGATGAAGAACTCCTGATTGACACGATCCGGAGGCTGTTGGCACTAAGGCATTCAGCTGCAGAGGCACAATAGATGACAGATAAAATACCCACTGGGTGTTCGGGGTTAGATGAAGTCTTACGCGGCGGTCTCCCCGCCAACACCATTTCCGTGCTGATGGGCGCGCCGGGCACGGGCAAAACAATTCTGGCAGAACAGTTCGCCTTCAAGAACGCCACGCCGGAGGCGCCAGTTCTCTATCTGACGACACTATCAGAGCCGCTCGAGAAGTTTATTGTTCACGGTCAAAAGCACACTTTCTTTGAGTCGGAAAAAGTCGGCGTTTCAGTTTTTTACGAAGATCTTGGGCTGATGGTCCGCGAAGAAGGGATAGATAAACTCTCGGACATTGTCACCCGCCTGCTGTTGGAACGGCGTCCACGCTTCCTTTTTATCGACTCCTTCAAGGCGCTAATGGAATTGTACAGCGACCAGACTCCGCGCCGGACGGGGGTTTACGATCTCGCGAGTGTGCTGTCTGCTTATCAATGTACCAGCGTACTCGTTGGGGAATATGCGGACCCGCAAATGACAGAGCTGCCTGAGTTCGCAATCGCCGATGTAGTGCTGCAACTAATCAAAGTCAGTTCAAACGCCCGCGAGCAGAGGTTCATGCGCGTCCAGAAACTGCGCGGCTCGGGTTTCCTGCCAGGAATGCACGCCATCTCGATAACCCACGATGGTTTGCAAGCCTATCCGCGCTTGTTGACGCCCCAGGTGCCTCCCGATTATCAGAGCGGAAGTAGAGCGAGTTAACACTGGCATTAAGGGGCTTGACGATTTGATTGCGGAGGGGTTTTGGCGCGGCAGCACTACAATGGTGGCCGGCCCTACAGGCTCAGGCAAAACGATCATCGGCTTGCATTTCCTGACGACGGGCGTGCTCAAAGGCGAACAGGGTTTGTACCTGGGGTTCCAGGAAAACCCAACGCAGCTTGCCCGTTTGATGAAGAGCTTTGGTTGGGATCTGCAGTCGATGATGGATGACGGTTTTGAACTTATGTACCACTCGCCGGTGGAACTGCAATTGGATCAGGTGGCGAGCAAATTGTTTAGTCTCGTCCGCAATGGTGAAACGAAAAGGGTCGTGATTGATGCAATGGGCGATCTGCAACGGAGCGCTATTGACCCGGAGCGCTTCTCAGATTTCGTTTATTCGATTACGCAGTGGTTTGCGGCGCGAAATGTTACGTGTCTGATGATGACTGAATTACCCCACCTGTTCGAGGTTCACAGCATCACCGAGCAGCAAGCCTCGAACATGAGCGACAATGTAATTCTGCTTCAATTCAGGCCGCAGGCCGAGTTGTTGCGCACGCTGCGAATCATCAAGACTCGCGGTAGCGCCCACGATGCCAATGAACACGAGTTGCAAATTACGAACAAGGGCGTAGTTGTAAAGAAGCTCCGGAAATAATATTGTAGAAGCGTATCAACTTCCCCCGCCGTACAGAGTCCCCCGCAATTGGTAAAGTTAAGCAAAACAGCCCGATGATGTTATGAATAGCGGGAACGGCAAGGGACACTCCCGGCGATTGGCTGAGATCAATCGCGCCATCACCACCTCCTTAAACTTTGACGAGGTCCTGGATCTCATTGTCGAGAACGCCTCGCAATTGATCGATGCCGAGGTCTGTCTGCTGCTACTGCTCGACAGCGACGAGCGGTTGCGCATTCGCGCGGCGCGTGGGGTTGATCCTGCCGTGATGACTGAATTCTCCGGCCGTATGGAGGAGGATGTTATACGAGAGCTCGCTAAGTCGCTGGGTATTAATCGCGCGGACCAGGTGGTTTCGGTACCAGTAATTGCCAAACAGGTTTTGAATGGCTTGCTTGTCGTGGCTCGCGAACAACCGATTACACCGGATGAACGCTGGCAGTTGTCGGCGCTGGCGGACCAGGCGGCAATCGCGCTTCGCAACGCCCAACTCTATGAGATGGAGTTGTCCGAAGCGTTGCGTGCGCGTGAAAAGTCGCAGAGCGAGGAGCGGCGCCTGGCAGCGATCGTCGAGTCGTCGCAGGACGCCATTGTTAGCAAGGACCTCAACGGCATCGTTAAGAGTTGGAACAAGGGAGCTGAACGAGTATTTGGTTATTCCGCCTCAGAAGTTGTGGGGAGGTCGATCACGATTATTATCCCTCAAGATCGCCAGAGTGAAGAGGCAGACATTCTTGCGAGAATGCGCCGCGGTGAGAGAATTGAACACTACGAGACGATCCGCCAGCGCAAAGACGGTACGCTGATAACCGTCTCGCTAACGTTGTCGCCCATCATAAACGAGCAAGGCCAGGTAGTAGGCGCTTCCAAGATTGCGCGCGACATTACTGAGAGCAAGAGAGCGCAGGAGCAATTGCGGCTCGCGCTTCAGTTTGACGAGACCGTCATGTTGAGCATGGGCGAAGGGCTGTTTACGGTTGACAGCGAAGGCCGCGTGACGTTCATGAATCCATCTGCGCAACGCATTCTCGGGTGGACGCTGGATGAACTTCTCGGCCGGAGGATGCACGACGTCACTCATCACACGCGCGTAGATGGCACTCCTTTTCCGAGGGAAGAGTGTTCCGCGTACAAGGTAATTCAGACGGGTAAAATGCTCAGCGAATTTGAAGACGTCTTTATCCGCAAAGACGGCACATTTTTTGACGTCGTTTACAGTTCATCACCGTTGCGCACTGACGGCAAGGTGACGGGCCTGGTCGTAGTTTTCAGGGACATTTCAGACCGTAAACAAGCGGAGCACGAACGCACCCGGTTATTGCAGGCTGAACGTGAGGCGCGCGCCGAAGCCGAGAAAGCGAATCGGTTGAAAGATGAGTTTCTGGCGACGCTGTCTCATGAGCTGCGCAATCCCTTGAATGTAGTAATTGGTTATGCCGAAATTCTTCGTCGCAGCGATGAAAGTCAAAAGCACTCATTTGTGTTGAAAGCCGCGGAAACAATTCGCCGCAACGCTTTGGCGCAGTCGCAGCTCGTCTCCGACCTGCTGGATCTGTCGCGCTTACAAATGGGCAAGTTCTCGCTCAACAGCCAGCCGGTTTCACTTTCAACGATCATTTCGGATGCGATCGAAACGGTGCGCGAGGAAGCGGCCAACAAGGACATATCCCTTGAAGTCAATATCGAACTCGAACCGGTTGTGGTCGAGGGCGATCCGATTCGTTTGGGACAAATTGCCTGGAACCTGCTCAATAATGCAATCAAGTTTGCTCCTGTGAGCGGCACCGTAAAAATGTCGCTGGCCCAGCAAAACTCGTCCGCCCTCTTTGTGGTGGAGGACAATGGCCTGGGTATCGCGCCCGAGTTCCTGCCACACGTGTTTGAGATTTTCCGGCAAGCGGACGCAGGCATCGCGCGCAAGCAAGGCGGACTGGGCATTGGCCTCGCGCTCGTGAAACAACTTACCGAGCTTCATGGTGGAAAGGTTTGGGTTGAATCGGCGGGAGTGGGCGAGGGGGCGCGCTTTTCGGTAGAAGTGCCTTTGTATAAACACGGGATTTCAGGACTGCCGGCGGAGAAGACGGGGGCCACTGGCGCCCTGCGCAGAAAATTCATTTTGGTGGTTGACGACTCACCGGAAACAACTGAAATGCTTGGCAAGCTGCTGGAGCTGGAAGGCGCTATCGTTGAGTCGGCGCGCAGCGGCGCCGAGGCCCTGGACATTGCGAAGCGGAAGGAGTTTGACCTGATAATTTCCGACATATCAATGCCGGAGATGGATGGTTATCAACTGTTGCAGAAGTTACGAGAACTACCGGAAATGAAGGGCGTTCCGGCCGTCGCGCTGACGGGATATGGACGCAGCAACGACATTGAGCGCGCACATAATGAAGGATTTTCCGAACACCTGACTAAACCGCTTGATATGGACCAACTGCTGAAGATCGTGCGCCGGCTGACAGAACCAGGCTTTGTAAAGAACTAACTCAGCTCGAATGTCTCCGGGACAAAGTTGGAATGTCTCGTGTTCAAGTTGGAAGGTCTCAGGGTAAGGAAGGGGGCATGCCCCCGCGTCATGATTAATCTTCACCCGGATTTCTTGGTCTAGTGGGAATATCTCACGGTAAGGAAGGGGGCTGCCCCCGTGTCATTTTAATCTTCACCTGGGATTTCTTGGTCTAGTGGGAATATCTCATGGTAAGGAAGGGGGCATGCCCCCGCTTCTTTGTTCAACCTTCGCTCTCAATCTTCGCTCCTGAATCTTTCCAGGCTTTCCAACCACCTGCCATTGAAAACACATTGGTGTATCCCATCTGCTGGAGCACGTCGGCTGCAAGCGCTGAACGAAATCCACCGCCGCAATAAAGAATTAATTCAGTCGACTTGTCAGGCACGGCCGCTTCGATGTCGCGTTCGATGATGCCTTTGCCGAGGTGCTCAGCTCCGGCCGCATGTGCCTCTTGCCATTCGTTGTCCTCACGCACGTCGATCAGTTTTGCGTTCGGAT
This sequence comes from Pyrinomonadaceae bacterium, assembly GCA_963730985.1. Lineage (GTDB taxonomy): Bacteria > Acidobacteriota > Blastocatellia > Pyrinomonadales > Pyrinomonadaceae > PSRF01. The sequence goes on along the minus strand of CAVSTX010000001.1, from coordinate 58,475 downwards.
TTGCCTCCAGCCGCTGCTGGGTTTCAGCAACCGTAACTTCGCGGATGCGGCTCTTTGAGTCGTTGACGAGTTTAAGAAAACCTTCAGAGTGTTTCATAACTATCCATTCTTAAGTGGGTCGACAAATACAGAACCGGAGCGATAGCGACGGATGATTCGATGAATGACGGTCTCAGCGTGGAGCTGTTCATCGCAGGCTCCGGTTTCCCATGTTGATTACCGTCGCTACCGCTCCGGTTCTGTATTCGTCGACCCACGCAGGTCTTTTGTCTCTCACATTCGCCTCCAGGGGCAATATATTTACACAAATGACGTCCCTGCTATTTCGTGTATTTTCGTGGATCGTATCAAACTTTCTCAACGAAACGGCGCAATTGGATGAATCAACGGGTAGTGATTATAATGCCCGTCTTAAATATTAAGCACAGCAATCTTCTGTAAGTTTTGGCACGGACACCTGTCCTCATGCACCGGCGAGACGACAGTGCCACTTGACGTAACCCGACGAGAGGAACCTTCTAAATTGGCTAACGAACAGTTTGACGTGACGATAATCGGAAGCGGTCCAGGCGGCTATGTTGCCGCTATCCGCGCCGGCCAGCTTGGTTTGAAAGCCGCGATTGTCGAGAAAGACCCGCGTTTAGGCGGAACTTGTACGCTTCGCGGTTGTATTCCCACCAAGCAGATGCTTATGTCCGCGCACGTCTACGAACAGATGCAGCACGCGGCGGACTTTGGCGTGCAGGCGACGGGCATTCAGCTAGCTTTCGCCGACGTGCAAAAACGCAAAGAGAAAGTCGTGCTCAAGAATTCGAAGGGCATTGAATACCTCATGAAGAAAAACAAAGTGACGGTATTCAAGGGAACCGGAAAACTCGCCCTGCCCGGCAAGGTTGAAGTAACCGACGCTGACGGTAAGAAGCAGACTATTGAATCCAAAAACATAATCATCGCCACCGGTTCCGTCGTGCGACCTATTCCCGGTTTTGAAACTGACGGGGAACGAGTCGTCAATAGCGATCACATACTCGAGCTGCGCGACGTTCCGAAGTCGCTGATTGTCATGGGCTCGGGCGCGGTCGGCGTTGAGTTCGCCTCTGTTTACTCGCGCTTCGGCGCGGAAACGACTGTCGTGGAGTTGTTACCGAGATTAGTCCCACTCGAAGATGAAGAAGTTTCAAAAGACCTGGAGCGCAGTTTTCGCAAGAGAGGCATCAAGGCGCAGGTTGATACGAAACTGGAGAAACTTGAAAAGACCGATAAAGGCGTGCGCGTAAGCGGCAAGACTTCGAAAGGCGAAACGGTAACACTCGAAGCCGACATGTTGCTGGTAGCTGTCGGCCGAATGCCGTTTACTGAAGGCCTGGGCCTCGAAGGAACAAAGATCAAAGTCGATCGAGGCTTTATCCAGGTTGACGAGTTTCAGCAGACGGGCGAGAAAGGTGTTTATGCGATCGGTGACGTTGTGCCCACGCCGTTGCTTGCACACCTCGCTTCAAAAGAAGGCATCGTGGCTGTTGAGCATTTGGCGGGACAGAAAGACGTGCGGCCGATCAATCTGCGTCTGGTTCCGAATTGCACGTATTGCGATCCTGAAGTTGCCTCTGTCGGACTGACTGAAGCGAAGGCGAAAGAGCAGGGTTATGACGTTGTAGTGGGCAAGTTTCCTTTCTCAGCATCAGGAAAAGCGCGAATAATTGGTGAAGAAGAAGGCTTCGTTAAGATTGTGAGTGAAAAGAAATACGACGAGATACTGGGCGTGCACATCATTGGACCACACGCCACCGAGTTAATCGCCGAGGCCTGTGTAGCGATGCAACTTGAATCTACAGCCGAAGAGTTAGGCCGAACGATGCACGCGCACCCAACGATCGCTGAAGCCGTCATGGAAGCAGCCGAAGGCGTTCATGGACTCGCCGTTCACATCTAACATGGACCAACCGAATAAAACTGATCGGAAGCCCACAGGTGATAGGACACCGCACCGGCACCGCCGTCCGCCGCGCGCGCCGTTTCAGATGCGGGTCAGCACCAGGTTTGCCCCACGCAAGCCCGCGGACGGAAAACCGTTAACGTGTTCGACCGAAACGACGCTGAAACCAGATCAATTGCTGGAGCTTTACCGGTATCTGAAATTGACGCGCTTAGTCGAAGAGCGGCTCGTCAATCTTTATCGCCAAACCAAAGTTGTAGGCGGCGTGTTTCGTTCGCTGGGCCAGGAAGCCACCGCGGTCGGAACTGCGTACGCGCTTCAGACGGGAGACTTCATCACGCCCTTGATTCGCGATCTCGGCGCCGTCTTAGTGAAAGGCATTAAACCGCGCGAGATCTTTGCGCAATATATGGCCAAAGCCTGGGGGCCATCGGGCGGCCGTGATTTGAATATTCACTTCGGCGACATGCAAAAGGGTTTCATCGGGCCCATTTCGCATCTGGGCGACATGATTCCGGTGATGACTGGGGTGCTGCTCGCGGCGCGTATGCAGAAGAAACGCATCGTCGCAGTAGCGTATATCGGCGATGGCGGCATGAGCACGGGCGCGTTCCACGAAGGTTTGAATTTTGCGGCGGTGCAGAAACTGCCGCTGATTGTTGTGGCTGAGCATAATCAGTACGCGTATTCCACTCCGACGAGTTTGCAGACTGCCGTTAGAGATCTGGCCGAGAAGGCGGCGGGTTATGGCATTCCGGCCCACATCGTTGACGGTAATGACGTAGTTGCGTGTTACGAAGTCACCAAACGCTCGGCGGAACACGCGCGACGCGGCGGTGGCGCGGTCCTAATTGAAGCGAAGACGTACCGGCGCAAGGGTCACGCAGAACATGACGACCAGCGCTACGTGCCGGCCGGCGAGATCGAATGGTGGGAGAAGAACAACGACCCCGTCGATCGCTATGAAAAGTATTTGCTGGACCAGAAGATAGCGACAAAGGAAAAACTCGACGAGATAACGGCTGACGTCACACGCGAAATCGAAGAGGACTGCGCCTGGGCGGAATCTTCGCCGATGCCGGAGGCGGAGCAGGCGGCTTACGGAGTTTACGATAACGAAATAGTTAAACCGGCTTTTCGTCCGGGAGTGTTAGCGACCGAATGATTTAATTCAAAATTGGGCAGGGGGGACAACATGGGTGATCAGGAAGAAGTAAATGGACAGAATGCGGTTGATGATCAGGGTACGAGCGAGCAAGAGGGCCGAATGCTTCTCAGGCGTTTGCGTAGCGAAGGATTTGAAGACAGCGATGAGAAGTTGGCGATTGCACTTGGGCGACCGGTGGAAGAAGTGCAGGGTTGGATGATGGGCGACGAGACCGTGGATGACGACGTAGTGATGAAGGCACGCGGTATCGCAAAAGAACGTGGCTTGTCTATCGAATAGCGAATGTCGACAGCAACTAAAAAAGAGCATAAATCAGCGCGGCCCGAACGCGGCGGCCAGGCGACCCTGGTTGAAGCGATCCGTCAGGGCATCTGGGAGGAAATGGAACGCGACCCGACAGTCTTCGTCATCGGCGAGGACGTCGGCGCTTACGGTGGCGCGTTCAAAGTTACTGATGGCTTGTTGGACCAGTTTGGCAGAGGGCGCGTTATCGACACTCCGATATCTGAAGGAGCAATCGTTGGCGCCGCGTGTGGAGCAGGTTTAATGGGGATGCGCGCGGTGGCGGAATTTCAGTTTATCGATTTCATTTCCGCCGGGTTCGACCTGCTCACGAATTACGCTGCCAAATGTCGTTACCGTTGGGGCGCAAACATTCCGGCCGTCTTTCGTGGGCCATGTGGATCCGGCGTGCGTTCGGGACCCTTTCATTCGCTCAACGCGGAAGCGTTTTTCCTTAACACTGCTGGTCTGAAAATTGTTGAGCCGTCTACCGCATACGATGCAAAAGGATTGATCAAAGCGGCGATACGCGATCCCGACCCCGTTCTCTATTTCGAACACAAGAAGCTTTACCGCCTACCGCGTCTGCGAGAGGAATTGCCTTCAGACGACTACATCGTGGAAATCGGCAAGGCGCGGGTCGTGCGAGAAGGACGCGACCTTTCAATCATCACGTTTGGCGCGATGGTGCTGACCGCAATCGACGCAGCTGAAGAGCTTGAGAAGGAAGGGCTCGACGTGGAGGTAATCGATCTGCGGACGCTCGCGCCTTTAGATAAAGCAGCGATTCTCGCGAGCGTAAAGAAAACCAGCCGCGCAATCATTTTGCATGAGGCGTCACGCACGGGTGGAATTGGTGGAGAAATTGCGGCGACCGTGGCTGAAGAAGCGTTTGAGTGGCTCGATGCTCCAGTTGTTCGAGTGGCTTCGATAGATACGCCCGTGCCGTATTCGCCGCCCTTGGAAGACTATTATTTGCCGCAAGTTAAGGACGTTTTGGACGCAGCGAGAAAACTTGCTGCTTACTAATAGTGCACAGACGGCAGTCTGTGTTTAATTTGACTTTGCATTCAATAACTAAGCACAGACTTTAGTCCGTGCATGAGGAGACAATCAGATGCCGAAATACGTAATTGAGCGCGACATCCCCGGAGCTGGAAATCTTTCCGAGCAGGAGCTACAGGGAATTTCACAAACATCGTGCAGTGTGCTGGAAAAGTTGGGACCGGAGATCCAATGGTTGGAAAGTTATGTAACCGCTGACAAGGTCTACTGCGTTTATATTTCTCCCAACGAAGAGATGATTCGCGAACACGCGAAACAGGGTGGATTTCCCGCAAATCGCATTTCAGAAATCAAGACGATCATTGATCCAACAACGGCGGAAACCGCGGCCGGCCAGGCAGCAGCGAGTTAACAGGTGACACGGGCATTTGGCCCGTGCAGCATGGGTCGGACGCCCATGCTACTTTCACGAGCAATTGGAGAAGAGATGAGTACAGAAGTTGTAATGCCGCAGATGGGCGAGTCGATCGCGGAAGGCACGATCACGAAGTGGTTAAAGAAGGTCGGTGAACGAGTCGAACGCGACGAGCCACTGTTCGAAATTTCGACTGACAAAGTTGATGCGGAAATCCCGTCACCTGCGGCCGGCACATTGACTGAGATTCGTTTTAACGAAGGCGACACGGTTGAAATCAACACCACGGTTGCCGTGCTTGACGGTGGCGCTGCCTCCGGCGGTTCAGCCGCGCCGGCGGCAGAAGCAGCACCTGCTCAGCAAGAATCGAAACCAGAACCGACGCCAGCACCAGCTCCTGCGGCCCCGGCGCCGACAGCGCCTCCAGCTTCTGCTAAGCCTTCAGAAACGACGCCACCTGCATCCGCCGCACCTGAATCAAAACCACAGCCCGCTCAGAAAACCGAACCGCCGCGTCGCGAAGCGCCGGAGCAGAAAAAGTCTGCTGATAACGGACGAGGCGCTGCGACCACTGCCGACGAGTTGCGCCGCACGAAGTCGAGTCCACTGGTGCGTAAGATTGCACAGGAACATGGAGTCGACATTGCGAAGTTGGAAGGCACCGGCATGAGTGGTCGCGTGACCAAGAACGACATTCTCAGCTTTATCGAATCAGGAGCACCGGCTGCGCAGCCTCGTGCAGGTGGAGCGCCGGCTCCAGCGTCTGAAGCGCCGGCTCCGACGGTAAAATCCGTCGAGGGCGATCGCGTTGAACAGATGTCGGTGATGCGTAAAAAGATTGCGGAGCACATGGTCCAGTCGCGCCGCACGTCTGCGCACGTCACCACTGTTTACGAGATCGACATGACGCGCATAGCGAAGCTGCGAGACGAACACAAAGAAGAGTTCTTCGAACGGACCGGCACGAAGCTGACTTTCATGCCGTTCATTTTTCAGGCAGTGACTAATGCGCTGCGGAAGTTTCCTATCTTCAACGCGCAGGTCAGCGGCGACCAGATCATTTACAAGCGCGACATCAATTTGGGGATGGCAGTCGCACTCGATTGGGGATTGATAGTGCCGGTAATCAAACGCGCTGACGACCTTTCAATCTCAGGACTGGCCCGCGCCGCAAACGATCTCGCAGATCGCGCGCGCACCAAGCAATTGAAACCAGATGAAGTGGGCGGCGGTACGTTTACCATCACTAATCCGGGCGTGTTTGGCGGATTGTTTGGTACACCGATTATCAATCAACCGCAGTTGGCGATCCTCGGCGTCGGCAAGATCGAAAAGCGTGCAAAGGTGTTGACGACGGCCGACGGCGACGATTTCATCGCCGTTCGATGGATGGCATATTTTGCGTTAAGTTTCGATCACCGTGTAATTGATGGCGCTGATGCGGAACGTTTCCTGGCGTATGTTAAAGAGCTATTGGAAGCAGGCGAGTTCTCGTTGTAAGAGTGAAAACACGATCAACCTCGAGGGCACGGGCATACCGTGCCCTTTGTCATTTTTATAGACCAACTGCGCTTACTGTTGCGATCGAGTGGCAATTAGATGATGAATTTTACCAGCGAGGCCCAAGTGCTTGACTTACATTCTGCATACGGCTAAGAAGGGTCGATCTGTTTCGCGGCTACATTCGAATGACGCCTCGCCGATAGAGATCGTCGTTAGTTTTTTTCATTGAATCGCGGCTCGCTTGAAGGTGAGCTGTTCCACTTCTCAAACGATAAAAGGAGAGAGTTACTTATGCCAATCCCGAAGTTCAGAATGTTTTCCTCCCTCATGCTCGCGATTACCATTGCGGCGTTTTCAGCTTCCATTACTTTCGCGCAGGACACGACTCCCGCCAGCGGTGCACGCAGCGTCGTTAGCGGCCAAAAGATGAAGGTCAAAGGTGTTGTCGTACGACGCGACGCGGACACGTTTGTTGTCCGTGATATTAACGGCGTTGATACAACGGTACGTCTCGACGACAGGACCAGTGTTAAAGCGAAAGGCGGATTTCTCCGTAGCGGCGCCAACTATGCCCAAACCCAGATCCTGCGTGGCCTGAATTTGGAAATTGAAGGACGCGGCGATGCCTCGGGTAATCTGCTGGCGGAAAAGGTGAGGTTTAACGAATCCGATTTGCGTGTGGCACGTGCTGTTGAATCACGGGCTGCGCCACTCGAGACCAAGGTGAGCGAAGTTGAACAGAATGCTCAGCGTCTATCGGGACAGCTCGATGAACTCGCCGCAGTCGCCAACACGGCGCGGGGCGGTGCTCGTGCTGCGCAAGAAACTGCTGATGCTGCAGTCGCCGGCGTAAACGTTACCAACGAACGCATCTCAGCATTAGACGACTATGTGCCGCAGACAGTTTTGGCGGTCAATTTCAGGTCGGGCAGTTCAGTATTGTCTACCGATTCGAAAACTAAGCTGGACGAGATCGCGACCAAGGCGCTGAATGCCAAAGGTTATGTTTTGGAAGTCTCGGGATTTGCAGACACCACCGGAAGCATCGAGGTGAATCGCAGACTTAGCCAACGCCGGGCGGATGCTGTAATCCGTTATCTGGTTGAGAACCACAACATTCCGCTGCGACGCATTGTCACTCCATATGGTTTTGGCGAAACGAACCCGGTGGCGGAAAATAACACCAGGGACGGTCGCGCTCAGAACCGTCGAGTCGAAGTTAAGCTGATGGTCAACAAGGGCCTGATGCAGCAGGCGCCGACAATGACAACCAGCACGAGCTCGGGCAACTAACCGAAGCACAAACTGCGCGAGCGATGCAACTTTTAGACGTCGCTCGCGCACCTAACGCCATGAATCATGCCGTCAGAACTTTTGTTATCGAAGCAGAGTGAAGCCAGCAACACTGGCGGCATGAGGAGTGGTTTAATGAACCTGGAACGTTGGGGGAAACATCGTGGGCCGGCACTGCTGATTGCGGTGCTGGCTCTTTTTTGTCTGAGTGCGCCAACATTTGCTCAGACGATTAGAGATCTGCCACCACCGCCGCCGGCGCCTACACCGAAGCCGACTCCTACGCCGGCGCCGAAGGATGAAGACTTCGATGTAATTCGTGTCAGCTCGAGTCTGGTGATGGTCCCCGTGTCGGTTGTTGACCCGCAGGGGCAGCCGGTACATGGATTGAAGCTGGCAGATTTCCGACTCGACGAGGAAGGTCGAACGCAGCAGATCACAGAGATTGGGAATCCGGATCAGGTGCCTCTGGATATTGCGGTTCTGTTTGATGTATCAAGCAGCGTGAGCCAAAAGGGCTTTTTTCTTTTTCAGCAGAAAGCGGCGGCAAGTTTTCTGAAGCAAGTGATGAAGCCGGTAGATCGAGCCGCAGTATTCACGATCAAAGACACTCCAACGATGGTAGCGCCGTTACAATCAGCCGACGCGGCCACCGCCAGGATTCTCAGCATTCCGGCCGCGACTACGCCAGTCCCCACCGCTTTTTATGACACGGTTTTGGCGGCAGCACAGTATTTGACGACGTCATCAGGGGAAGGCCACCGGCGAGTTATTCTGGTGATTTCAGACGGTGACGATAATTTCAGTAATGTCATTAAAGACCTGACAGTTGCCGAAGCTCGAGCCAACCAGCGTGGTGAAATGACCCCGAGAGCAGCGCTCGAGAGTTTACAGAAGCGACGCAGCCGCGCCGTGGTGGATGTGCAACGTGCAGTTCAACAAGCCGACGCAGCGTTCTACTCGGTGAATCCGGGTGGTCCATCGGTGCGGCTCAACGAGATCAGCACCCGAGCGCAGAACGCTATGCAGTCGATCGCGGAATCAACTGGTGGGACGGCATTTGTGCCCGCTTCTGAACAGGACCTGGAGAGAGTTTTCAGTGAGGTGGCAGCAGAACTCCGCGGACAATACCTCTTGCAGTACTACTCAAACAATCAAGCTGGTGGAACGCAGTTCAGGCGAATTGCAGTGACGTTACCGACGCAGTCTCAACTCCGCGTGCGCGCCAGACAGGGATACTATCCGAAAGAGAAACTGAAATAGGTTCTGAGTGCTGAGTGTGAGGCCCGAAGGGCCGATAGTTAATAGCCACGACCGTGAGGTCGTGGAGTCAGAGGAATGAGACGGATTGAGGCCCGAAGGGCCGGCAGTAGATTGACTGGCGGCCCTTCGGGCCTCGTTCATAATTCCCTTGATTACCACGACCTCACGGTCGTGGCTATTAACTATCGGCCCTTCGGGCCTCGTTCATAATTCCCTTGATTACCACGACCTCACGGTCGTGGCTATTAACTATCGGCCCTTCGGGCCTCGTTCATAATTCCCTTGATTACCACGACCTCACGGTCGTGGCTATTAACTATCGGCCCTTCGGGCCTCGTTCATAATTCCCTTGATTTACCACGACCTCACGGTCGTGGCTATTAACTATCGGCCCTTCGGGCCTCGACTCAGTACTCAGTACTCAGCACTCAGGACTTTTCACTCAGTACTCAGGACTCAGCACTCCGTTCACATTTCCGTCAACACATCTGCCAACCGGTTCACTACTTCCAATAATGCTCGGCCTGCTTTATCAAACTGGTTTGCCGCGGCAAAGTCCTCGGCTGTAGCAGCGCCTGCGGCGACACCTGCAAGCTTCGTGTAGTAGCGTTGCAACTCTGGCGTCCCCCGAAAATCAATTTCAAGCTTATCGAGTTCCGCGCGCAGGTTACGAATGCTGTTGCGAATAACGATCCGGCTCTTTTCCGTTTGCTCGGCCGCAGCTTGCGATTGCTGGTTCCGGCGCGCGGCATCATTTACGCCCTCTAGCGTTTTGGCGACACCCCCCAGCAGGTAGATGAAACGCGTCAGTATTTTGATCTGGTCTGCAACGCGCGTCGCGCCTTGCCGCACCGCTTCAGCCGCGCGTTGTTGCTCCAGCGTCGGTCGGGCCGGACGCGGCGTCGAACGCCTGCGCGTCTGAGCGATCCCGGTTAATGGGAGAATGAAAAGCATTGCCAACAAAACCACAGAAATGCGTCGCACGTTGAGATCTCCTCCACTGGTTATTTGATTGAGGAACCAAACTATTCTTGTGCTCATCTTTCGTCAAGCTGAGGGAATCCGCCAACAGTCAAATGGCTCATGGTCAGGAAGGCCGCTTGCGGCCGCCGTTTGCGGGGGCAAGCCCCTCTTCCTAACCTGACAGGTGATCGACGTTGAGTAATTCAGCTTCGCATTATGATCGGCCGTCCGCACTTGTTAGAATGCGACAACCTGACTAACTCATGATCGACAAAAGGGAACTTTTAGTGAAGCGCCTGGGCCGCCTGGAATATGGCGCCGCCCTCGCCGTTCAAAAACAAACCGAACTCGCGGTGAAACTGGGCGAGCAACCTGACACTCTGCTGCTCCTGGAACATCCGCATACCTTAACGGTTGGCCGCCGTGGAGACAGCGCCGCAATCCTGTATTCGGAGGAAATGCTGAGAGGCAAAGGCGTTACTGTTTTCGAAACCAATCGTGGTGGGAAAATCACTTATCACGGGCTTGGACAAATTGTCGGTTATCCCATCATCAACCTGAGTCCCCATCGCGAGGATGTTCACCGTTACGTGCGCGACCTCGAGGAAGTTTTGATTCGCACCATGGCCGACTACGGCATCGATGCTTTCCGTCTCGATGGATTCACAGGAGTGCACACCACGCGCGGCAAAGTTGCAGCGATTGGAGTTCACATAGCGCGCTGGATTACTACTCATGGGTTTGCGCTCAACGTTAATACGGACTTGAGTTACTTCAATCTGATCATCGCCTGTGACGGCGAGCAGGTAACATCGATGCAGGATCTGCTGGGCCATGAAATCGACATGGCGGAGGTAGAGGATCGAATCGTTCATCATTTCGTGGAAGTGTTTGACGTTATAACCGAAGAGCTTTACGAGCCGGTACCTCTGTAGAGGTAACGATAGCTGCCTTGCACAAGATCAGGGTCGTTAGGCGTAGTCCCCTCCCCGTAAACGGGGAGGGGTTAGGGGTGGGGTTTCGCGGCGGCAACCTCTCCCCCATCCCCTCTCCGCCTGCGGAGAGGGGAGACAAGAAACGTTGAGTGTCTTTCGGTACAAAGCCCGTGACTGCTTGAGGGCGCTGCACGGGCAAGATGCCCGTGCCACAGTTCAATGTTGAACCTTCAAACCATCCAGGAAGCTGCCGAACGAATCGCCGGACATGTTCATCGTACGCCCGTCGTGACCTCACGTTCTTTTAACGAGCGCGCAGGCTGTGAAGTGTTTTTCAAATGCGAGAACCTGCAACGGGCAGGCGCATTCAAGATTCGCGGCGCCACCAACAAAATTCTTTCGTTAACTGAGGAGGAGAAACGCCGCGGCGTGGCCGCGTTCTCGTCGGGGAATCACGCGCAGGCGGTGGCGCTCGCTTCGCGCGAGGCAGGCATCAGCGCCGTCATCGCAATGCCTAGCGACGCTCCCAAAGCTAAGGTCGAAGGAACCAGGAGCTATGGCGCGGAAATCATTTTCTACGACCGCCAGCATCAGGATCGCGAAGCAGTCGCCGTTGAAATCGCTCAGCGCGATGGTCGTGTGCTCGTACCGCCGTATGACGATTACTCGATTCTCGCCGGGCAAGCGACCTGCGGTCTGGAGTTTATGGAAGATGTTTCCGATCTCGACTGTTTGTTAACGCCGTGCAGCGGTGGAGGTTTGTTTGCCGGCGTCAGCACAGCGGCAAAGTCGATAAATCCCCGGGTCCGCTGTTTTCCGGTTGAGCCTGACACGGCGGACGACACGCGCCAGTCGTTCGTGAAAGGCGAACGCGTTTCGATTCCGCCGCCGCCGACGATTGCTGACGGTTTGCGCGTGCAGATGCCGGGCAATTTAACTTTCCCGATCCTGCAGCGGACTGCTGAAGACGTGTTGACGGTCTCCGATGACGAGATTGTTGAGACGATCAAGTTTCTGCTGTTCCGTTTGAAGATGCTGGTCGAACCATCAGGAGCTGCGGCCGCGGCCGCGACGCTGCACGGGAAACTGCCGCGTGACGCAAACCGCGTGGGAGTGGTTCTGTCGGGTGGAAACATCGATCAGGAATTGCTTTCGCAGATGATGACCTAGTCCAACAAGCCGAACCAACTCCACGCGTTCATAACTTCCCCGACTCCAAACGACGCAAGATTGGCAAGGATGATCGCCGCAAAGTCTCTCCACATTGAACCACTTGCCAGAAGTTCTTTCCTTCCAAACGCCATCCAAAACAAAGCACACTCAACGACGGGCGCAAAAATCTCCGCCACGATCAAATAACCAGTGCGCGACTGGCCCGCCAGGATTAGAGGCAACACGAGCGTAACTATCGGATAGGTGCATGCCGTCAGCCACAGGCCGGCTACGAGTCTGCGTCGTAACGGGTGGCGCGCTGACAGACCAACGGCGAGAATTGGTGCTTCGATGAGGACTGTTAGCAGATAACCAATCGGGAAGAAAAACCAAAGTTCCGAAGGAGTCATTTGTAATCGGATTACCTGACCTCTAACCGATCTCCGGGTCTTAGATCATTCTCAACAAGAACGGCGCTTCCGCCAGAACGTGTGCGATGGCGACGGTGAAGTAGATGTCGCGCGTGGTTGAGTAGTCGAGTGAGAAGGCCGCCCAAAGCACGACGACGGCAAATATGCCCAGCAACAGCGCAGAAGCGACCAGCTTGGGAAAGCCGCGTGGATGACGCGCTAACGGAATCGAGCACAGGAATTCGTGGCCCGGGCGTTCCGCTCGTGCTCTCAAATTGAAAGAAATCGAATCTGTGTGTTTTGTGATTTCATTCCCGTCAAAAGTCTTTTCCAGACGCCTCGCTCCAATAAGCGGTAACGCTACTATCCAAACGCCGTAATGCAGCATCTCAAGAAAGACATGCACGGATACCAACATGTGACTCGAAATGCCTGGCAGGAGTTCGGCGCCCGCGTGTTGGGTGATGCGCCAGAAGAGCCCATTATCGTCCCCTAACGCTGGGACACGCGAGAGTTGCCAAATCATCACGCCAAGCAGGATCGGCAACAGGTACAAGCAGCGTCGATAAGTGGTCAGCCACTCCGGACGATTGCGTTTGAGATGACGGTCCAGAAACCACAGGGCCACGAGCGGGTGAGCATACACAATCGCGAGGCTGAAAATCTCCGGCGCGAGCCAATTCACTGAACAAAGCGCAAATGCCACGCCGAAGGCCCAGGACCAGTCGCGTCGTAGTTTTTGCTTTCCCCGTTGCCAAATCAAAACGCCGAGCCACAACAGTAGCGCCGTGTTCCACGATGCTAGGACGACTGGCCAATTTGTTCCCTGCCAGAAACCAAAATAATAGAGCGTTGGCATTGCCACATACGACAATGTCAGGACGCCGATCCCCGAAAACGCGAGCAGAAAAAAGTTTCGCGATCTCCCAAACCTGACCGGCAGACGCATCATGAAGTAGCGAAGCTCGAACCAATTGTGCGGGCCGGCAAACAAAAAAACGGATACGATCGAAAGCTGCAACGGCAACCAGGTGGAGAGTGCCGCCGACACACAGGCAGATAACAGCACTAATGCGCCAAACCATCTCGCACCTACTTGACGGTCACCGAGTGACAGTCCCTTCTGCGAAAGGATTGTGAAATCAGCCGTGCGTTGCATGTTAGTCGTCGCCGTTTGCCGATTTCTTCACCGGAATGATCAATTTCACTCCGTTACCGTCCGGCACAATCTCAATATCAACGGCGGCATTGGTGCTGCGCCCGTCGTTTAAATTTTTCGGCAGGTTTCTCCACATATAACTTGGCGGTGGTCCAGCATTCCCAGTGGTGACAATGGCTGCGGCTCCGAGGAAGGCTATGCTCAACAGGACGACTGCCGCTGTTTTGGTGGCGACAACTTTTCCAGCCCTGGAACGAGCGAGCCAAACGCCGGCAAACGAGATAGACATAAACAGGAAAAGTCCGGCAACAATCGTACTCATAGAGCTGCCGGAAATCCGGTTGTTGAATGAACTTGCGGTGGTGCTGTTCATTGCATCGCGCACCTCTTTGAGCGTGGCTTCAGAGATTTGCAATCGCGCGCTGTAGGCCTTTGAGTCCGGCACGATTTCCATCGCGGTATTGATCACGTACTTTGCGGGTGGCTTGCGCGGCTGCTCTCTCGGCTGCGCAATATCACCAAACGCAGTGACACTCAGAAGCAGAAGACAGGCCGCCAACGACAAGGTTGTTGCAGTTAGTTTCATAGAGGGAACCTCCAATTGGTTTAGGCAGGCGCTTGGTCGGGAAGATCTGGAACGAAGTATAACGCAGAAATTGCGGTCGTAGACACAACAACGGGTAGGGAGTTTCGATGCTGTCAGGTCACTACCGCCAGTAGTACCGGATGGGTTTCGGGAATGAACAATCGTTAGCCAGAAGTCGAGCCGCTGCTGCCGGGCCGACCTGATACACGAGAATGCCTTCTGCCACCTGCGATGTTAGAATCTAATCCAACCCAAAAATCGAGAGATAAACACTTTGTCCCGCGAATTACGCGTCATCAGCAACACCGTCAAACCAAGGCAGCCGAAGCCTGAGTGGCTGAAGATCCGTTTGGGCGACCCGGCCACTCAGAACCACGTGCTCAGCCTGATTGAAGGACTGAATCTGCATACGGTTTGCCAGGAAGCCCGTTGTCCAAACATCTTTGAATGTTGGTCTGACCGGACGGCAACGTTCATGCTGGGCGGTGACATTTGCACGCGCCATTGTGGCTTTTGTGCCGTCGGAAAAGGCGCACCCGTCGCTCTCGATCCTGAGGAACCGCGTCACGTTGCCGAGGCTGTGCGACAACTGAACCTGGCCCATAGTGTCATCACGTCGGTTAATCGTGACGATCTACCCGATGGCGGTGCAGCTCATTGGGCGGCGACCGTGCGAGAGGTTCGCGCACTTAATCCTGATTGCCGGATCGAAGTCTTGATTCCGGATTTCAATGGCGACGCGATAGCGCTCAACACAGTGCTCGATGCTCAGCCCGATGTGTTGAACCACAACACGGAGACGATTGCGCGACTTTACCGGCGCGTTCGTCCCGACGCGGATTACCAACAGTCGTTGACCTTGCTGCGGCGCGCTGCGGAACGCCGGGATGCTGAAGGCCGCGGGATGTTGACGAAGAGCGGAATCATGGTTGGACTCGGCGAAACTTTCGATGAAGTCGTCGAGTTGATGAAGGACCTCCGTTCCGTATCGTGCGACATCATGACAATCGGCCAGTATCTGCAACCACATGCGCGTCGCTTGCCGGTGGAGCGGTACGTCACACCCGAAGAATTTGAACGCTGGCGCGACGTCGGCATGGCAATGGGTTTCAAACACGTCGAGTCGAGCCCGCTAACCCGGTCCTCTTATCACGCGCGACAGCAGGCAGACACGCCTCTTGAAACTGCTGACTCCGCATTGAATTAGTTTCCCTCCATCCCGACCAGCTTCGCACTCAATGCGGGATTCCACGGACACCGGTGAGGCTTCCACGCTTCGCCGTTGTAGGTGCACTATCTTGTTTTAACCGCCGCGGCGTCTTACTTTCGCCGCGCGTGTTTAAGAAACTCAAACTCATTCAAGGTGCGGTCGTCATTGGCCTGCTGATCGTTTGTGCCGGCTGGCATTTCAGCCGTCGGATCGCGCCGCCAGTCGTCCGCAAGTCGTTGCCTCCCGTCATTCTCTGGGCCTGGGAGCGGCCTGAAGATCTCTCTTTCATCGACACCAATCGTGTTGGCGTGGCGTTCCTGGCGCAGACGCTAATCCTGGAAAACGATGAAGTGGTCTTCCGCCCGAGGCGGCAGCCGTTAAAGGTTCCTCCCTCGACAGTTCTGATTGCTGTTACGCGCATTGAGCCCGTTCGCAGTTCGACAAAGCAGCCGGCCTTTAGCCAATCCCAGTTAAGGAAGCTCGTGTCACTCGTAATCCAAACGACAGAACTCGATAACATTTCCGCAGTTCAAATTGATTTCGACGTTGCAAAGTCGGAGCGACTCTTTTACCGCCATTTCCTTCATGCCTTACGCGATCGGTTGCCCGACCGCATGCCACTGTCGATGACTGCGCTGGCGTCATTTTGTATCGGAGACCGCTGGCTGGAAGGTTTGCCGGTCGATGAAATCGTGCCGATGGTTTTTCGCATGGGGCTCGACAGCCAACGCGTGAAGACGTTTCTCGCGGATGGCAACGATTTTCGCGAGCCACTCTGTCGAAACAGTTTTGGCGTCGCGCTTGATGAACCGGTTGAGATGAGTTGGCGGAACGAGCGAAGGCTGTATGTCTTTAATAACTCGGGATGGACTTCCGACCGTCTGGGCATTGCCTCAAAAGTGTATGCAGACGGTCAAATGAGTGGGTCGAAGAATACAGAACCGGAGCGATAGCGACGGAACTTAGGTGGAATGCAATGCTGGAAAACCTAACGAAAAGTAATCTGGCAGTCCAAAGATTGCCGCCATTCACTCTATCATCCGTCGCTACCGCTCCGGTTCTGTATTCGCCGACCCCCTGCAAGGTCTCTACCGCAAAGTCACGCGTCTATCTTTCGACTTTTGAGGCAAAGCCGACCGTCTGAACAGTTTGCTAATGAAACCACTGCCATGAAAATTCCTATTTCATACGTTGCTGCTCTCGCGCTCTGCGCGACGTTACTGCTCGAAGTTACACCGCCGGCGACGGCATGTGGCCCCAACGTCATGGAGCCAATATTCATCTCGAGAAACTCACCAGACTTACCGTTTGATGATTTCACTCGCGGCAATATTGGAATCGTTCAACCGTCGTTTGGACGAAAGACTCTCGTAATCGCTTATCGCTATTTGAATGGTGGTTATTTCACGGAAGGCGAACAGCATGATCTCGTGGAGGCGTTGAAGGGCAAAGCACCTGAAAACGAAGGGGTGGAGGCAGTGAAGGCCTGGGTTGCTGAGCGCAAACGCTTCTTGCCGGAAGATGAAACGCTTTCTCAAATTTACATTGAACGGCAATACGTGGGTGGCTTCAATTTTTTCCCAAACTGTACGCCCAACGCTTTCGAAGTCGCCACGGAAACTTTAAAAGCACGCTCTGCAACTTATGGTACGGATGATAAAGATGTTCTCGAGTGGATCGCCGGTCAGGACACAGTTTTCAAAAACTGCGCCGGCGGTTCAAACGTGCCGGCTGAAATTGGTACTGACAAGCCCGACTGGCTTCGGAAGGACCGCGATTATCAAATCGGCGCCGCCCTCTTTTATTCTCTCAACCTCGATCAAGCGCGCAGCCAGTTTGAACGAATTGCGCTCGATAACAATTCTCCCTGGCAAGAGATCGCGGGCTACCTCGTCGGCCGAACACTTGTCCGGCACGCAAGCTTAGCCCGGACACCGAGAGAAAAACATGAGTTATATCAGCGTGCGGAAAGTTATCTCCGAACGCTAGTGACGAAGGACGGAAAGTATGCCGGCGCTTCGAAACGCTTGCTGGGACTCGTAAAGTATCGCCTGCATCCGCAGGAACGCGTCGGCGAGTTGGCCCACGTCCTGACCACACAAAGTGGAAATGAAAACCTGCGTCAGGACCTGATCGACTACGTGTGGTTGGTGGATAAGTTTGAAGGACAGGTCATTCGCGACGAAGCTAGTCGTGCCGCCGCCGCAAAGTTAACGGCTGACGTTGAGGAGCTTCAGGATTCGATAGCAAACGCCGAGCGCGACGAGGCGGTGGCAAATGGAGATTTGATTGACGTAAGAATATATTTCAACACGCCACAGGATATTGGCCGCACGGTCGTTTTGTACCTCAAACCTGATGCGTCAGAGGCGGAAGCACTTGGGGCGGCGCAGAAAGAAGCAGGTCGAGCACTAACAACCGACGACATTCAAAGCGTCAAGAATGCGTACAGCTCAGCAATGTCTCAGCGCGAATGGTTGATGAGACCAAACTACAGGCTGAGGAATTTTGGCTATGAAGGAGAATATTCTGAAGATAAACTAAAGTTGGATCTGCTGCCTGACTTTCTCCGGCAAGACGACTTAACCGATTGGATTTTCACGACCCAGGACGCCGGGACTGAGTCTCACCGTCATGCTTATCGAAAGTGGCGCGACACGGACTCGAACGCATGGCTGGTATCTGCGTTAATAAGTGCCGGTACAAAGTCGAAACATCTCACACGCTTGATGTCTGCTGCTCAGCGGATTGAACCATCAAGTCCGGCATATGCAACTGCAACGTTCCACCTGATCCGCTTGAAGAGCGCACTCGGTGAACAAGACGAAGCGCGACATCTACTCGATGAAATGATGGCGACTCACGTGGATCGCTTACCTGTATCTGCCGGTAATCTGTTTCGGGAACAGCAAATGGAACTAGCGCCGGATTTTCAGCAGTTTTTGGCCTCATCTTTAAGGAAGCCGATGGCCTTCTATGACGAGGGACGAATTGCATCTCTGCAAGATCTGTTCGACTCAGACAAACGGGCGTGGGAAACGTACTCAGACACATACGACTCTACGGAACAATTTGATGAAAGTTATGCAGGGCTCTTAGTCTGGGACCGCCGTTTAATGTTTAATGCCGGCAGCGCAGACACCTTCAACACATACTTGTCGGTTGAGCTGTTGAGTAAGGCAGCGGTAAGTCGCGCAATTCCTTCGTACCTGCGAAAGCATTTAACGCTGGCGGCCTGGACGCGGGCGGCCTTGCTGGACCAACATGAAGAAGCAAGCAAACTAGCTCCAAACGTGGTACGGGTCGCACCGGAGCTAAAGGAGATTTTTTCACACTATCTCAACGCGAATACTCCCAAAGAGAAGCGATATGCAGCGCTTTTCGTCATGCTGAAGTCGCCGTCACTTTCGCCCTTCGTTGCCGGCGGCATTCCACTCTCTGTAAGTGAGGATGATTTGAGCTATTACTTCGCGACGGCTTGGTGGTGTCGGCCCGAACAAACGGAATTGACGATGAGCGGTGAGGAAGTTCCAAAGGTGATACCGAAACCGGCGTTTTTGTCACCTCAGCAACTTGCCGAGGCGAAACGTGAGCACGCTGCTTTGGTGGAGATCGGCGATGCAAAGAGTTTTCTTGGGAGGCAGGTTATTTCGTGGGCGGAAGTCAGCCCGAGCGACCCGCGAGTTCCTGAAGCTTTGTTCATCGCATTCAAAGCCAATCAGGAGTACAAGTATGGCTGCTCCGGATGGAGCCACGATTCGGCCGCGAAAGAAAAGGCGGCGGCAATTTTGCGCCAGCGATATCCGCAAACCGTCTGGGCCGCTAAGCTTGACGAGCCGCGTAACTAAAACGATCTAGTGAGCCCCGACTAATAACAAGATGAAAGCTGTAGTTTTTAATGAACATGGTGGACCGGACGTTTTGACATTCACAGACGTCCCGGAGCCGGTAATGCAGCCGAACGAAGTTCTTGTTCAGGTCAAAGCTTGCGCGCTTAATCATCTCGACGTTTGGGCCCGTATGGGTCTGCCGGGCATTAAGATTCCCTTGCCGCACATACTCGGCAACGACATCGCCGGTGTAGTGCGCGAGGTTGGCCCATTGGTTTTGTGGGTGCGAAGCGGCGACGAGGTGATGTTGCAGCCTGGCGTTTCGTG
Source organism: Pyrinomonadaceae bacterium (assembly GCA_963730985.1). Lineage (GTDB taxonomy): Bacteria > Acidobacteriota > Blastocatellia > Pyrinomonadales > Pyrinomonadaceae > PSRF01. The sequence goes on along the minus strand of CAVSTX010000001.1, from coordinate 39,041 downwards.
CGGACATTGTGAGGAATGCCTGGCTGGTCAGGACAATCTTTGCCGCGACTACGACATCATTGGTTATCGCCGCCATGGCGGTTACGCGGAGCTTGTTGCCGCTCCGGGCGTCAACGTTGTTCCCAAGCCACCACAGCTTAGTTGGGAAGAGGCTGCGGCGTTGCCGCTTGTAACAGTCACTGCGTGGCACATGTTGGTCACACGCGCACGTGTTCAGCCAGGAGAAACAGTGCTGGTCCATGCTGCGGGCAGCGGGGTTGGTTCGATCGCAATCCAGGTAGCAAAGCTTTTCGGAGCAAAAGTGATCGCGACGGCGAGTTCGGAAGACAAGTTGACGAAGGCAAAAGAATTGGGAGCGGACGAAGCAGTCAACTACACCAACACCGATTGGCCCAAAGAAGTAAGGCAACTCACGGCAAAGAAAGGCGTAGACGTCGTCTTCGAACACACGGGCGCCGCAACCTGGCCAGGCTCGATTGCTTCTCTCAAAACAAACGGTCGCCTGGTCACTTGCGGAGCCACGAGCGGCTATGACGCTCAGACCGACCTACGCCAGGTTTTTTTCCGGCACCTGACGATTCTCGGATCGTTCATGGGTTCGAAAGCGGAGTTGTTGGAGGCAATGAAGTTTGTTGAGAGCGGGCAGATCCGGGCAGTGGTGGATCGCACTCTGCCTTTGTCCGAAGCGCGCCGCGCTCACGAGCTGATGGAGGATCGAGCGCAGTTTGGGAAGCTAGTGTTGTTGCCTTGATGGACTTCGAACCTAATGCGTGTGGTCTCTCAAGAGAGGGCGTCTCTCAGGTAAGGAAGGGGGCATGCCCCCGCCGCTTTGAAGTTCATCTCGTGTCTTTCAGTAAAATAGGAGCGGGGGCATGCCCCCTTCCTTACCTGAGAGATGACGTCAGCTGATTGTTTCTAGTTTTACCTGAGAGATGATTGAGTTGGATTGTTTGTGCCTCTTACTTGCCGGTGTAATCCTCAGCGACAAACCGTTTCTTTAACAGGTCAAGATTTCCCAGCGCGAGATCAAAGTTAGTTCCGGCGATCACCTTCCTGCCTTCGTCTGTCGTTACCCAATCGACAACCTGCGGCGCGTTCTTACGCAGATAGTCGGCGTCTGCCTTATCGATCTGTTTGCCGTCGGGCCGCGAGAAAACCCAGATGTACGTGTACTGGCCTTTGCGCACATACTCGAGGTCCGCTTCGAACCCGGTTTTTGGAGGCGCAGGCGAAGTTGCGGTTGAACTCGAACTATTACCGGTTTCAGAAGTATTCGTCCGGCTGCACGAAATTAAGACTGACATTGCAACCGCCAGCGCTACGAACACAAAGAGGTTAATGATTACTCGCATTCTCATGACCCAATCTTAATCACAAATGTAGACGAGCACCACCAGCAGTGTTTACGGACTTGGCTGCTCTGGCACTTCTTCCGGTTCTGTTGCCGGTTCGGCGGGTTCGGCCTCCTCTTTTTGATCACGGATGCGGAAAATTGTGCACTCTCGGTCCTCATAAATAATTTCGAACCAACCACTGTTCTGTGCATTGTCAAAGAAGTCCTGATGCAGATTGTCGCTAAACACGTAACGTGAGCCGAATCGATCCCTGATAAGCGGACCGGGGTCTTCTTCTTCTCCTAAAGTGATGCGGTCGTACAGTTTCGAACGCGCAGGATCTCGGTCGTAAAGGTAAGTTGGATCTAAGCCGGATACGTAGCCGTGCACCGGGTCGTAGTAAAACAAGCGCGGAAAGTCGTCCCAGTCAGTATTGAAAATCAATTGTCCGGGAGGAACATTGGCGCGCATCCACTCGGCGCCTTTGCGGTAGTAATCGTGCGGCTCGCTTCCAGCAATATCGTGAATCGTCGCGCGCAAATTGAAAAACAGGGCCGTCGCCAGCACGACTGCCACGACGCAAAGTGCGATTGCCCGGTTAAGAGCTTTGGCCTCTTCTTCCCGCGAAGACATGGTTGGCGCTTGTCGATCCAGAAAAGGTTGCAACTCGTCGAGCATGTCCGTTGACAATTGCGTTAGCGAAGAGCGTGCGCCGGCTAGCCATGGCTGCAGCGCGAACGCAGCGAACATCACGGCAAACGGCGGCCAGTATTCAGCTATTCGCTTCCAACGTGCCGTCATGATCATCAGGATCGTTGCCAGCACAAGGAAGAACAACGAATGGTGGGCTCGCTTTCGATCGGACGGGTCAAACGCGATATAGCCCACGACCATTGCCGCACACGCAACGAGGGAGTTTCCAAGAAACTCCCATGAGTCGTAGGGATACCATTCCTTACCCACGCTGGTTGTAAAGTCGCTCGGCGTAACCTTGATGCGCAGGTGTTGATACAAGAGTTGTAGATTTGTTGGGAAGTAAGGATTGATGACCAAACCCAGACAGGTCCCAACGAGTATCCACGCCACGGGTCGCCACTCAATCCGGCGCTCGGTCCAGGCGATAACCGCCATCCAGATCACGCCGCTCAGGATTAGCAACACAAACATGTCGTAAGTGAGGGTAAAGACGAACGCGAGCGGTATCAGCGGCCAGTACTTTTTCTTGAACAGCAGGTGGATTCCAATCACCAGGTAGATGATGGCGAATGGCGGTGCTTTGGCCATGTTGAGGCGGTAGAGAAACGGCGCCGAACACGCAAGCAAAGCCAACAACCAAAGCAACGGGTACCGAGCGCCATATCGCACCAGCAGCCAGTAACAAGAAAACACGGCGAGGCTGGCGAAAATCGTTGCAGACACTTTCCCAGCCATGCGCAAATCCAAGAACCAGGTGAAGGGAATTTGTAGACCGTGAAACAGGAGGTGGTGATCTACAAAGTGTCTCGGATCCAGCGTTGTGAGCGGCAGCCAGGTAAATGGCGGTGGGAAGATTCCATTGCGTAGTGATTCCCAAAGCATGCGGCTCCACTTGATGTGGTAATAGCCGTCAAAATCGCCACAGCAAATTGCGGAAGTTGAGAATTGCAGTCGCCAGAAAATGACACCGATGGCAATCGCGCCGACCACCAACACCACGGCGCGCGAAAACGCTTCTGATTTCAGCGAGTTCTTTAGATTTCGTGGGATTTTCATTACCGGCCAACTGTAACGCGACCAGCGCTTCCGAGACTACAGTTGTTCGATAAGATCGAGGAATGCACGTGGATCAATAGGCTTAGTCACGTGTTCGTTGAAGCCGGCTGTCAACGATCTGGTGCGATCGTCAAACATCGAATAGCCCGTCACAGCAACCATCGGCACCTCAGAGTAACCCGGAAGCTCCCGCAGCGCCTCGGCCAGCTCGTAACCGTTCATTTCCGGCATGCCGATGTCGGAGATGATGATGTCAAATTGGTTTTCTTTCGCCAACGCAATCGCTTCCTGCGCCGAAGAAGCCGTCGATACTTCGTAGCCGGCGTGTGTCATCAGCACAGACAACATCTCGGTTACATCCGATACATCGTCTACGACCAATGCCCAACGATGTTCGTCGTGAACACCGAGAGGTTGGCTGTCAACAGATGGAACCGAACCGGTCGCGCGACTGCGCGGGGGAGAAAAATAATATTGTGTTGGGCACCAACTAATAACGTTGGTGACCTGAAGAACGCTGGGCTGTGTCATCGACAGTACCGGGAACTACGTGTCAATTTTGCTTGAAAGGGGGACATCAATTTAGCTGAAACAGCGTCTCCTGTCTAGCACTTCTACAACTAGGGAGTGACGCGTTCCCAGTTCGCTATCTTTGAGTTGACTTTGTTCACATTTGGGTTGTCGGGTTTACCGCAACCAACTCGAAGCGATAACTCTTTTTTACTTAACCTCATCGCCGCTAACTGCGTCCGGTTGCGCTGCCACAAGCTGGCTTTTGCGCGACGCGAGCAACTTCTCAACGGCCTCCACCAGCGCGCTCGGATCAATCGGTTTAGAAAGATGAAGATCGAAACCGGCTGCGATCGCCGCGTCAGCGTCCTGGCGAGACGCGTAACCGGTTAAAGCAATCGCGGGAATGTCTTCATCGTTTTCCCGGCTTCTGAGGGCTTTCACTAACTGAAAACCGTCCATCGCCGGCATTCCAATGTCAGAAATAAGGATGTCAAACTTCTCTCGCGCCGCTACGTCCATCGCATAAATTGCAGACTCGCAAGCTAAAACCTCGTAACCATTCGTCTGCAGTGTTGCCGTCAGCATCTCCAACGTGTCCGGCTGATCTTCCACTAACAGAACGCGGCTAGGCACTCGTGCACCGGCAGGCCCGGCTCGTAGCGCAATATTCGCGCTGTGGTTCTCGGCATGTTCACGTGGAAGCGTAACGACGAACACGCTGCCTTTTCCGGCGCCCTCACTCTTCGCTTCTATCTTTCCGTGGTGAGCCTCCACGAAACTCTTCACCAGTGCGAGCCCCAGACCGAGACCTCCGAACGTTCGCGTTCGCGAAGAGTCGGCCTGACGGAAGCGCTCAAACACGTGCGGCAGAAAGTCGCTTGGAATCCCTTCGCCTTGATCTTTTACCATCACCACAACTTCATCCGCCAACACTTCGTATGACACCTGCACTGTGCCGCCGCCGGGAGAAAACTTGATCGCGTTGTGAATGATGTTGCAGAAGGCTTGATTCAGACGATTACGATCGCCTTTGACCGTCGCTTGTGCACCGTCAGACGGCATTCGCAATCGCAGCGACACCTTCGAGTCGCGGGCGTAGGGCCGCATAGTTTCGATTGCTTCTTCAAGCACGCTGCTGACGGATACGGCCGTCTCTTCAATTCGCATTTTGCCGGTGAGAATCGCCGACATGTCGAGTAGATCGTTGATCAATCTCTTCAGGTTATATGCGTTGCGATTAACAGTTGACAGCACGCGTTGAATGTCCGCCTGCGGCAGAATCCCATTCTGCATCATGTGAATCCAACCAATGATCGGCGTTAATGGCGTGCGCAGTTCGTGCGAAAGGATGGTGAGAAACTCGTCTTTGGCCTGGTTAGCTGCTTCGGCCTCTGCGCGCGCTGCGCGTTCTTCCTGATACAACCGCGCGTTTTCGATCGCGAGTGCGATGCGGGCTGCGGCCAGCTCCAGCATTTTTACGTGACCGTCGGTGAAGTGGGCCAGTTCGAATTTTCCAACGTGCAAAACGCCGGTAGGTCGACCTTCAACCAGCAGCGGCACACCGAGCAGCGACTTTATGCCCTTGCGCCGGAGAATTGGATTGAAAATGTCGGCGTGTTCGATGTCCTCAATAATGATCGGCCTCTTCTCCGAAAATACCCGTCCGGCAAAACCCTTACCAACTGGAATTCGCACACCACGCTCAACTTCCTCTTCAAGACCCTGGGCCGCCCACGCGGCTATCTCGTCGCCCTCACGTTCGAGCAGCAGTATTGCAACCGTGTCAACTTCCAGCACTTCGCGAATCCGTTTCAACGATTCAGCCAGCACTTCCTCGACCGACAGATGTGAGAGCGCTGCATCAGTTATTCGTTGCAACGACGCGAGCTGTTTCGTAAGCCTCTCAGCCTCGATGTGAGCCTCGCGCGCGTGTGTCAGCGCGCGCACGAGTTCCTGTTCATTTCTTTTTCGTTCGATGAATTGTGCGATTTGGCCGCCGATTGCGATCATGTTGTCGAGCGTCAGCGGATCGGCCTCTTTGTAGTCAGTGCTGAAGAACTCGATGACGCCGAGAACGTCCTCGCCCAGCTGGATAGGAAAGCCGAAGGCAGAACGGACGTTTCCGCGGGCTGCAACCGGAGAACGCTGGAAGCCGGCGCGGCCAAAATCTTCCACCCAGACGGGCTCGTTTTTCATCCAAACATGACCTGGAAACCCAACACCTCGACTGAACTTGGCATCGAGGGTCGTGATTTCCAATTCGAGCATTCCCGGATTCGATTCATCCCGCCAATGCGACGCCACGCGCAACTGACCATCCTCAATTAACCAGATGACTGCAAACTTCCAACCGAGACTTACGCACATCGTCTTCAGCAACCTGGGCGCGCCCTCAGCAAGTGTGATCGCTGTGCCAAGCATCTGGGCCACCGAATGCTGCAAAGCCAGGCGTCGCTCATCCTGCTTCCGCCTTGTGACGTCTCGCGCGATACCGGAGAAGAACCGGCGGCCCTCGGACTGAAACTCACCAAATGAAACTTCCAGCAAAATTTCCCTGCCGCTCTTGTGAAGACCCGGCAGTTCAACCGCTTCCCAGGAAAGATGCTTCTTGCCGGTGTGGAGATACTGTTGTAAGCCGGCGCGATGTAGATGACGCAGGTATTCCGGCATCAGCATCGTAAGTTCGGCCCCAACCATTTCAGTAGGCGAGTAACCGAAGATGTTTTCGACTGCGCGGTTCACGTATACGATGGTGCTGTGTTCGTCGATGGTGATGATGGCGTCGGAGGCAGTTTCGGCGAGCGTGTGCGCAATCGAGGTCAGATACTCGGAGGCAATAGGTAGGTCGGATGCGTGGGTTGTTGAATTGTCGCCTGCCAATTAATCGTGCCTTCCCCGGTGACCCTGAAAAAGTCTGACAGAGTGTATTCGCGGAAACTCTGGAAAGCCAGAGTCTAGTTTGCTGCGTGAGCGCAATTTCGCTGAACAGATGCGAGTTCGTGTTACGTTAGTGGTTAATTCTTAGTTCATATGTATCCAGCAGGAAATCTCTTCATACCCGTTGAGCACGGGCAACTTGAGGCCATACTGAAGGAGCCGCGCGGGGGGGACGCCGGTGGTGTTGCTCTCGTGCTTCACCCTCATCCGCTTGGCGGTGGCACCATGCACAACAAGGTCGTCTTTCGCGCCGCCAGCGCGTTGAACGACGCGGGTCTGATCACGTTGCGTGTTAATTTTCGCGGCGTAGGGCAGAGCTCCGGTACACATGATGAAGGGAAGGGAGAAACAGAAGATGTGCGCGCCGGTCTCGATTATTTGTCCGAAAACTATTCCGGCAAGAAACTGTTCTTATGTGGTTTCTCATTCGGTTCGCGAGTCGGCATGGAAGTGGGAATAGTGGATGAACGAGTCGCCGCACTGATCAGCATTGGAACGCCGGTCGATAAGTATCACTTTGGATTTATGGAAGCGTGCCGCAAGCCAATCCTTTTCGTACATGGTGAGCATGACGAATACGGACGCGTTGAGGAAGTCACAGCGTTGGCTGACCGTCTAAAGACCCATGCAGATGTTGAGCTTCACGTCGTCAAGGATGCCGGTCACTTCTTCGAAGGACACCTTGACGAGTTAAAAAAGGTGATCACCGATTGGACCCGCCGCCACCTATCTAACGAAACCTGATTAGAGTTTTTACGCCCTACTCGTCATCGCCTCGCGTGGCGGTAATCGACATAAACTGCGGTGGAGGGTTCTTATCAGCGGCCCTTCGCTTAATTACCACAATCCCAACTGCCACAACCACTGCCAGTGCAAATCCCGCCAGCAGCATCTGGCCGAGATCGTCGAAATCCGATGAAACTGTTTCCTGGAGAAGAACCACAAACGATGGAAAATGAGAAATGCCGGCGACGTAGAACATGTTCTGAACCTTTCGTGTAAAGGATCCAACGTAGCCAGCGGAGAATTAGACTCCCTGGTGGTTCGAATGTTCCCCCACGTCCTCCAGGATCAACTTCGAAACGCGTCGGATCGAGTCAACTCTGTGGGTGGAAGAATGCAGAACCGGGAGCGATAGCGACCGGCTTCAAGCCGGGATAGCTATCAGTTCTAGTCAGTGAAGGTCGTCCAATTCCAGCATCGCATCGACACGCAATTGACTCTTACAAACACTAAGTTGCCGTGACCGGAAAATGGCGTGACTTGCTTCGTCACCTTCCGGCCTTGAACTGATCATGACCGCATCCCTGTATGAATCCGGTCGCTATCGCTCCCGGTTCCGTATTCGTCGACCCACGCGGGCGCGCATAAGAAGCCGTTGCGCTTCCAAGTTGAATTCGCGAATGAGAAATGCGTCTTTTGGCTTTGCCTCAAAAGTCGCGAGATAGAGGCGTGACCGGAGCGGTAGCGACGGATGATACAGTGGATTGCGGCACTCTTTGGAATACAAGACTACTTTTCGTTAAGTTTGCCAGCATTGCATTCCACGTCAGTTCCGTTGCTACCGCTCCGGTTCTGCACTCTTCGACCCACTCAGTCGACAGTCTGCATGCACTTTTGAGCAAAGGCGCGTCTTTTACCGCTTTCATGATCCACTAACAAACGTTTACCATTCGTGTCCATGGAACCCTTTCGTGATCCCGCCATCCGCATCACACTCTTGCCGCGCGATACAAACTCCCAGGGAACTGTTTTCGGCGGCATCATTCTGAGTTACATCGACATGGCCGGGGCGATCGAAGCGCACCGTCACACGCGCATGGACCGGTTTGTAACGGTCGCGATGCGCGAAGTCATTTTTCATAAGCCTGTGTTTGTCGGTGATCTAGTGAGCTTTTACGCTGAGACAGTTGCGGTGGGCACCACTTCCATCACGATCCGCGTAATTGTCGAAGCGGAGCGGGTCGGGACTTCAACTGAACGCGTGAGAGTTACGGAAGCGGAAGTCGTATACGTTGCTGTTGATGAAAACCGGCAGAAGAAAAAGATTGCGCGGCCGGATTAGTTGCTAACGACATGCTCGCGCGGCTGCGTTACTGCTCCTTATTGACCTCGTCCCAAATTGCTTTGGCCACTTCTGCAATCACGCCTTCACGCGTCTTCTGGTCTGCAGGAGACTCCGAAACAAAAACTGCAATCGCCAGATGCCGGCCATACGGCAGCGTTATGATTCCAATGTCGTTAGTCGCAGCCGTGATTCCATTCTCCGTTCCCGACGTACCGGTCTTATGAGCGACCTCGGTTCCAGCAGGCAGCAAACCCTTGAGGCGTTGCGCGCCAGATTTAGATTCGACCATCAACTTCACCAGTAACGCCGCGCTCGGCTCACTTATCCCGCGCCGTTCGTGCAGGGCCTGAAGCACCGCAACCGCTGCTTCCGGAGTTGTCCAATTGCGATACTGCAGCGAAGAATCCTGCGAGAACTCTTTTTCGGTGTTGATTATCATCATGTCGTTGATGCTGAGCTCGCGAAGATATGCGGTAACTGCCTCCGCTCCGCCGGCGAGCTTCATCAACACATCTGAGGCCGTTCCATCGCTTTCCGAGACGGCAAACTGCAAGAGTTCTCTTACGGACAATTCAGCACCATTGGGATGTCGAGCTCGGATCGGACTGTGGGCTGCGCGCCCGATCATGTCTGAAGCCGTCACCTTGACCTTCTGGTCCAACGTTATTTTTCCGGCATCAACCTGTTTCAGTACCGCCATGCTGATCGGAACCTTGTAGACGCTCTGCATAGGAAAATGCTCGCGAGCGTTTAGCGAAACCAGCAATTGCTGACCGTCTCGACCCCCCGGACCGCTGCTTATGATCTTGGCGGCGACCCCAACTTTTCCTTTGGACTTCGCAGCAATTTCTTCGATTCGCTTGAGAAGGTCCGCGCTTGCCGGCGACGGACCAGGCGAAGTCGCTGAACTGGCGGGACTGGGGTTATTAGTTGCGGGCATGCTCCGGTTGCTGGTTCCGGCCGCACAGGCCGTGATGAAAAGACTCAAAATCAACAGTTGTGTAAGTGAAAATGTCTTCATTGCGTATTGCCATTCCTATAAGTGTCAATGCGGATCTTCGAGCGGGTGTTGCACCGCGCAGAGCGGACATTCTTCCGGCGCCCAAAGATTAAATTGCTGGCACGCCAGTGTAACGCAGGAAATCCCTCGGGTCGCAAAATATTCTACCGCTCGATCGCCTAGCAACAGAATCGTACCGACGACACTTACCTCTGCTCCTGCCGAAGTTAACTCTGCGTGGGTTGCTCGCACAGAAGAGCCGGCGCTGATGACATCGTCAACAACCGCGACACGTTCCCCTGCGATCGAACCGCGCAAGTCCTTCGGTAAACGATACTGCGCTGTAAACAGTTCGGTTCCGCCAGTTGTTGAGTCGGGGAGTGTTTCCGGAACGGTAAAGTAAAATCGAACGCCCATGTGCAAAGCAATCGCGTGGGCTAGAAAAGCGCCACCTTGTAATGGACCACAAACTGCCGAGATCGAAAACGGTTGAAGCAGTTTCACCAGAGCCTCGACGTGGGCTGTGATGGATTGAGGATCGACGAACAACCGATCCAGGTCGAACCACAGATCAGTGTGATATCCCGACTCTAAAAGAAAATGCCCGTTCCTGACGGGCAGCGATTCGATAATGTTGTTTGGCATTAGTCGGTTAATTCAGCAGGGCCTGCATGCGATGAAGTCCGGAAGCGGCCTCTGTAAAGCCGGGTTGTTGCTCGAGGGCCTTTCCATAATGCCGCGCTGCGTCTAAATATTTTCGGCGGCTTTCATAAACGCGACCGAGATTGAAATGCGGAAATGCGTACGATTCATATCGAGGCGCAAACAGCGCGCGCTTAAACCAGCGTACACTGCTGTAAGAATCACCCTTTGCTAAAAGATAACTGCCGATGTCGTTGTAAGGATTTCCCAGGGTTTCATCAACGCGGATCGCCTCCAAACATTCCTCGATCGCATCGTCATACCGATTTTGAAAACTATAAACCCACCCGAGGAAAGTATGCGCTTCAGCCGTCGGGTAGGTTTCGATTGAACGTTTGTACAGCTCAATCGCCTCCTCAAACCTTTCGGCAAGCTGGGCTTGATAAGCCTCATGAAAAAGTTGCTTCGCTTCGTACTTCGCAGTCGGCGAAACATCGTCTTCGTAAACTTCGTCGGTCATGTTTGGTTAGTCGCAGTCTTTTTTCTGTTTCTGACTATCATCAAGGCGTTTGATACGACCTTCTACCTTCGGGGCAATGATGCGGCGTGCGGCAATGGCCGCCCTCAAGATATCTGAATCAAACCTTGCCTGCTCACGAGGCGTAATCAAGCGCCCTTCTTTCAACATTGCATACCCGTCGCCGCCGTCGATGCCTACATAGTCGCTGGTTGCCAAAGTATAAAGCGCATTGCGATCGAATGGCCTGCCTCCGACAGTAAGATTCATTATCCTTGAACCGGGTGGCCGCGTAGCGTCAAATGAGAACTGTACGCCGGACACCTGCGGAAAGCGTCCAGGCTCCGCATCCTCCGCGCTGCGCGCAACACCATGTTCGAGCGCCGCCTGGAGTATAGCCCCAGTTAATTCCAATTTTACTACTCGATTTTTAAAGGGAAGAATAGCCAGCACATCGCGATTCGTTATCGGGCCCTTACGAATGATTTCGTCTGCGCGGATTGATCCACCGTTCATTAGTCCCACGTCTGCCCGCAGGGCAGTGCGAAAAGCGTCGGCGATAAAGTTGCCGACGTTCGTTTCCTGTCTGCGGCCAACGGCGCTTCGCGCGTCGAGATCAACCGCTGTGCGTCCGACCACTTGCGATAGTTCCTTCAGCAACTTCCCATACTTTGCATTGATCATCGCAAAGCGCGGGTCTTCTTTGGTATCCGACGTCACTTGAATCACACGCCAGTCAATGCTTTCAACGGCGCCGGATTCCTTCGAAATATTCAAGTCAATCTGCGCCATTTCTCGCGCGTCTGCCGTCATCTTGAAAATCGGCGCGCCGCCTGCGGCCGATTCCAGCAACGAATGCTCGTGACCACCGACGATCACGTCGACGTCGGCACACTTCGCCACTTCCTTGTCTTCAGCCATCGACAGATGCGTAAGCGCGACGATTGCTTTGACTCCATTCCCTCGAAGTTCCTTCACCATTTTTTTAGCCGTTTCACATGGGCTAAGAAAATCCACGTCTGCGCCGGGGCGCGAGGTGGTTTTCGTTTCCGGCAACACCAAACCAAATATTCCCACCTTAACACCGTCAAATTCGCGGATGATGTACGGGGCAGCGTCGCCGAAAGGCTTACCAGTTTTCTTGTCGACCACGTTTGCCGCGATCCACTTGAAACGCGACTCCTTCATGCGCTGAAGAAGCGTTTCCGGACCAAAATCAAACTCATGGTTACCGAAGGTAGCGTAGTCGAGGCCGATCAGGTTCCATGCCTCGATCATTTGCGCGCCTTTGTGAGTGATTGACTCGACTGACGGCGAAATCGTATCTCCGGCCAGTAGAAACAATGTATGCGGCGATTGCTTCTGAATCTCGGTCTTCAACGTCAAAAGACGCCCAAGGCCACCTCGCTTGCCGCCGTCGACTGGCGCGAACTGGTAAACGTCGTTCACCTGCAAGAGCGTCACCCGAACGTCGCAATCCGACTTTTGTTGCGCATTCAGCGAGGCGAAGCTTGCTACAAAAATAAGTAAGGCCAGGGCGATGGTTCGCGAAGGTGACTGGCGGATTTTCATTGGATAGTCTCCTGTGTTTTGCGCGCTCGCACCCACGTTGACGAGCTTTCGGACGCAATGAAATCTGGTGTTATGTTCGACAAAAGTGCTGAATTATACTCCATGACTACGCGCTGGATCGTTTGTCTGCTCGTGCGATTTATGCGTCTAAGTAAAAGAGTATGAACGAAACTATCTTCATAACGGGCTTTCCGGGGTTTATTGCCAGCCGCCTCGTGCACGAACTCGCGCGAACGGATGCACGTTTGCTGCTGCTGGTGCAGCCATCGTTTCTCGATCGCGCGCGCGCCGAGATTCAGGATATCGCGCGGGAAACGTCCAGGAGTCCCAACAAATTTGAACTGCTGACGGGCGACATAACTGCGCCTCAATTGGGATTGGACCAACGCGATTTGGATAAGGCGCGTTCGGAAACAACTATCCTGTTTCATCTGGCGGCGATGTACGATCTTGCGGTAGCTCGTGAACCCGCGATAGTGGTCAACGTTGGCGGAACGCGAAAGGTCAATGAGTTTGCCCGTTCCTTAAAGTCGCTCCGCCATTACCATTACATCTCGACTTGCTATGTGGCGGGGAAGCGTCGCGGAGTGATCCTGGAGGCTGAACTCCGGCACGACGCCGGCTTTCGTAATTATTACGAAGAATCAAAGTACCTTGCGGAACTGGAAGTCGATGCTTTGAAAACTGAATTGCCGGTCACGATCCATCGTCCATCAGTTGTTTGCGGAGATTCGCAGACGGGTGAAACGATGAAGTACGACGGAATCTATTATCTGATTCGTTATCTATTGAAATGGCCTGCCCTACTCAGCGCGCTGAACATCGGCAATCGAGAAGTGTCGCTCAACCTCGTGCCAGTCGATTACGTTGTTTCGGCAATGGCGGCGCTGGCCACAGACGTCCGCGCGGTCGGAAAGACGATACAGATAGCAGACCCCAATCCATTTACTACGCAGCAACTGTTTGACACGATCGCGCGGAGTATCAATGGCAAACAATCTCGCCTGACAATACCGTTGCGGCTGGTCGAGTGGTCACTGATGCGGCAGATGATGCCGCGATTGTCCGGTCTGCCCCACTCAGCCGTGCCTTACTTCTTTCTCAAACAAACTTACGACACTGCGGAAGCGACTCGCCTGCTTGAACCACACGGCATTCGTTGCCCATCCTTCGACACCTACGCTCAGACGATCACTGAGTTCGCCGCCACGCACCCCGTTTTATAAGCATTTTCAGGCGGTTTCTGGGCATTTGACATTTGCTTAATTTAGAATTAGTCTAAATCCATAACCAATGACCGAAATAGTTAAACGAGATAAGGGAGAGAAGTTGACGCGCCAACGCGACGCCATTCTGCAGGTGATTCGCGAGAGGGACGATCATCCAACTGCCAACGATATTTTCCAGGCAGCGCGAGTGCGTTTGCCTACGATCAGTTACGCGACGGTTTATAACTCCCTGCGATTTCTCAAGGAAGCCGGACTCGTCCACGAGATTAAGTTCGGCGACAGCGCCAGCCGCTACGACCGGGGCACTCATCGACACGATCACGCCATCTGTAACGAATGTGGCAAGTTAGTCGATTTCGATTTGCCTCAGGCGGCCGAATTGATTCAGGCGGCCGCGCGAAAGTCAAAGTTTAAGCCGGAATCAGTCCACCTGACGCTCAGGGGACTTTGTCCGGATTGTCGGAAATGACGAAACGAATTAGTTCGAATAAAACTCAATTGGAGGATTCATGACAGCAGCGACAGCAACAGCAATGGAAAACGCAATGGTGGGTCAACCGGCGCCTGATTTCGATATGGCATCGACCAGAGACATCGAGAAGCTGAATCAAAACGTAAAGCTCTCTGATTATCGGGGCAAGTGGGTGGTGCTTTTGTTCTACCCGTTGGATTTTACTTTCGTTTGCCCAACGGAGCTGACGACGTTCAGCGACCGTTACGAAGATTTCGAAGGCATTGGCGCCGACCTTATCGGCGTCTCTACTGACTCGGTGTTTTCACATCGGGCATGGTTGAAGACACCACGCGACAAGGGTGGAGTTGAAGGTTTGAAATACCCGCTGGCGGCGGACGCCACCAAAAGCGTGGCGCGCGATTATGGCGTGTTGATTGAAGACCGAGGCATTGCCTTACGCGGACTCTTCATTATCGATCCGGAAGGAATTCTTCGTTACAAAGTAGTCCATGATCTGAACGTGGGTCGCTCGGCGGAGGAAACTCTGCGTGTGATTCAGGCATTGCAGACTGGCGGATTATGCCAGGCTGAATGGAAACCGGGACAAAAAACACTTAACGCGTAAACAGATGACTGACCGACGGCCGGCCGATGGACGCACTGCCTGCGGTCGTCGGTCCGCTGTCGTCGGTCGATAATAATTATGGGACTTAGAATTGGAACAGAGATGCCGTCGCTCGAGGGTGCGACCGAGTGGTTCAACGGAACCCAGGCAAACGCGGAATCGACGTCAAAAGGCCAACCAACGTTAGTTCACTTCTGGTCGATAAGTTGCAGTATTTGTAAGGACAACATGCCGCGAATCGGGCAGTGGCGTGATGAATTGAAAGAGCAGGGACTACGGGTCGTAGCCATTCATATGCCCCGCTATGAATCCGACACTGACGTTGAGAGCGTGCGCGAAGCAATATCGACGCACCACATTGCTGAGCCGTGCGCGGTAGATAACGAGCACAAGCTGCGTGAGGCATTTCAGAACGATCAGGGTTACGTTCCGGCGTATTATTTTTTTGACGCTGAAGGAAAACTACGCGGCTTTGCAGCCGGTGAACGGGGTCTGGATCTTTTGAAAGCGACACTTGAACGAGTGATGAACCAGTATGCAGCGAGCGCAGCCACTTAAATTGTTATCGCAGGGCCTGAGAAAATTGCGCGAGGAGCATTGTAATTAGATAGAGACTGACAACAGCAGCTCCTACCGCAATAGCTACCAGCGTCAACACAATTAACCCGACGAACAGCCAATCGCTGATGCGGCCTGAGCGCGCGTTTTCCGCTGACACGGTTGCGCGCTCACTAAGCAAAGTGACGTTGCGTTGATTCGATTTCCACCACGCATCAAATAAATCACCGACGAGGGGCAGTGAACCCAACGCGTAGTCAAGGCCGAGATTCATTCCCATTCTCAACAAAGTAATCTTCGGCACGCGGTACCGAACGGCTGCAGCGAGGATGTAAAACGAAGCCGCTGAAGTGAGCGTATCGCCAACGCCGGGGATAAGTCCCACGAGTGCGTCAAGACCAACTCTCCAGCCAACCCCCGGGATGCGGATCAGATCGTCGAGCAACCAACTCAATCGCTCGATACTCTGTTCGATCTCTATCTTTCGCTCGGCGGGTAAGCGCTCTCGCTCGAGTATCAGTTGTTCGTTAGCTCGCATTTCTTCGTAATTCAAACCTCAACATGCGTGTTCATCTGAACACAGAATAATGTCTGTGTCACCGCTATCTAATTCGCGTCATTTGCTGCCAGAAAAATTTGCCGACGCGTGCAAACGCTCCCAACGCGTTGCGGTCGCCGCCTTTCGGATTGGGACGAGGTGGCAATCCAAGCGATGTCGCCAATTCTCGATCGGGCTTGGCAATGTCCTCATCGCCGTGTCGGGCCATCAACCATCGCTGAAATGTGCGTGCGACAGTTCGCCTCTTTTCGAGTGGCGCACTATCTAAAAGCTGACCGCGCAGATCATCGAGTTCGGCGATCTGCAAAAGCTTGTCCTGGTAATAACTCCGGAGTGAAGACATCAATTTCTCTTCCGTCATCACGCCCTGGAGTTGCACAAACATGAGCGCGCCCTTGGTGGCAACCACGGCCGCATATTGAAACGAATTTCGGTAATCTCGCGAAGGGCGGTTCGCGTTCATATCGTCGCCGCCAAACGTGCGATACACGCGATAAACGCCCTTAAGCTGATCGTTCAAAATCTCCGCAGCCTTCTCTTCGCCATATGTGTCCCGGAAGTAGAGCAGGGCCGACCAGCTTGAGAGCGCTTCATCCAAAACCGGCACGCGCGCCGGGTCATTACCAACCGCGCCGCCCCACCATTGATGTGCGGTCAGACGCGCAACACTCCATTCGAGACTCTCTTCAACAGCGGGCCGTTGTTCGCGAATGATTTCCGGCAAACTACGAACGGCGGCTGATTCGAAATCGACGTAATAAGCGCTCGCGATTATCTCGAGCCCCGAGAATTCCGTGCTGCCCAGGCCGGCAATTAATGGTGCTTCCGAAATATTGATGCTTTTAAAAGGCAGTGGACCAAAGCGGGTGGTGAAGACTTTCAACGCATTTCCCGCCATTGTTAGCACGCGTTTTCCCACGCGCTCATGCTCCGGCAAAAATATCGATCGCAGCGTTACCTCGCCGACCTGCGTTTCTTCTGCACGTAGGCTGCGGCCCGCAATGATGGCAAAGTCGCGCAGCGCCGGCGCTGAAAACACACGCGCGTCACCTTCAGCCACGGCGCCCGGCGCGGCCGAGGTAAAGATCTTGACGTCCGGCGAACCGTCAATGCTGACCTGGTAATCAGCGACCTCATTGAAAATGAAATCTCCGACGCTCGCATCCAGGCGTCGCATCCATTCGTCGCCCTTGCGCACAGCCAAAACCGGATGTGGCGTTCCGATTAGCATCACACCTTTGCAGCGGAAATTAATGTCGCGGGACCGCCGCAATTCACGTTCACCGCGTAAGGCCGCGCTGACTTGCTTGATGACGTGTGACGTCAGACCAGTTTCATCCGCATCAACCTCGGGAACCGTGCCTTTAAACTTGATCACAATCTCGGTTGCCTGGCCCGTCGCCACCGTTTCCCGCAGATTGATCCTCAGGCTGGTTCCCTGATCTTCGATTGAATAGCTAATTGGTGAATCATCTGCCGGGGAATTAACTGAACTAATCTGGATACGAGGTTCTTCGTTTTCTGCGGCGATGGCGGGAGTATCCACTGCATTAGAACGCAGATTAGAGTAGAGGTGAAAATACAATACAGACGTAGCGGGTCCCCGGTTGGTCCAACGAACCCGCTGAGATCCGGTGTAAGATAGCGCGTCGAAATCGATCGACAGTTTGATCTGGTAAAGATTTCGCGCTTCAGAAGACGGGGCTTGAAGAGACGGAGAACCAAAGGTGGGAACAATCGCGATGGCAAAGACTGCCCCGGCGATTGACGCTGATGTTCTAAACCTCAATGGCCAACCAATCATCAACGACCCCTTCTTACTGGAGCAGACTGCTCGGCGATCAAAACATCCTGAATGATATCGCCGCGAATGATGTCATCGACGACGTTCATACCCGTCAACACTGTTCCGAAAACGGTATAACCGCCATCGAGATGCGGTTGGCGCGAGTGAGTGACAAACCACTGCGAACCGCCCGTGTCTTTGCCTGATAAAGCCATTCCCACGACGCCGCGCTCGTACGTTACCTGATTGATTTCGCAACGGATTTGGTAGCCTGGCCCGCCGTTGCCGTCGCCGCGCGGATCACCATCCTGAATTACAAAATTAGGCACGACGCGATGGACCATAATTCCTCGGAAGTAACCGCGCCTGGCCAATTGAATAAAGTTGTCAACGTTTAAAGGCGCATCTTCGGGAAGTAGCGCAACGACAAATGGCCCTTTGGTGGTCTTGATGGTTGCCGTTACTTGCTTTCCGATTCGGGAAACGGCACGTATGTAATCGGCGTTGGTGTACTGTGTTTGGACCGGGCCGATGCGCGCGGAAAAGTCGCCTGCGCCATTTGTTTTGAGAAGGGAAACAGCGCGACGGCGGATTAGATGGTCCCTTGAATCCAGCGCGCTCTTAATTGCCTCGTTTGCCTTGCTGCTTTTCTGCTTGCCGAGGGCATCAAGAATAGCGAGTGCAGCATCGTTCAACTCTTTGTCGCGCAACGCCGGTGCGAGAGCATCAATGAGAACACGCGTGTTGGTGTCAGACGGAGGCAACTCCCCGAGAAGTTCAGCGGCGGTGCCACGAATGACTACATCAGAGTCGTTAAAGTGCTTGCGCAGGACGTCATCGAGATCCTTTGATTTGAAGGCAGCGAAGGCACGCAACACGTCAGGCACCGCGTATTCAGAATGTACGGCTACAAGTGTGTTGATGACGATGCCTGAATTCCGATAGTCCAGCATCGCCCGCAGCAGGTCTTCCGCTTCAGAGCGGATTCTCTTATTTTCTCGATTCGTGTCTGGAACGTTGGCGATCTCGCCCAGACCCTGCGCCAGACTTGAGGCGGCGCGCCAGTTGAGGAGGATTGTCTCCTGCGCTTTTCGCTTTACCAGCGGTCCACCCTCGAACTGTGAAACATAAGACGCCGGATGGACGCGAGCCATCGCAATATCAACTTCAGGAGCAGCCCTTCCAGTAATCGGCCGCAAGCTTCTCAACCAGGTAACGACACGCGCGTCCTCTGATGCCTGTCGAAGACGGCCCAGCGTTGTTGCGATCTCAAGAGCTTCATTCGCCTCAGTTGGATGACCAGGAGCCACATCGGGGAAGTCGGGAGTCCTGGATGCGACGGCTTTAACCAATGCGTTGCCGCGTTCAAGCAGGGGCGTGGTGGCTCGTGCATCCTTCACGGTCGCAAGCGCCCGGATAGCGCTGACGCGCACGCGCGAATCACGGTCATTGAGCGCGCGATCGAGCAACCCGTCGAATGCATCCTTGTCTTCAGTCACGCCAAGGACGCGTGCTGCATTTGCACGGACCACCGGATCCGGATCGGTTGTCAGCAGCTTACGCAGTTGATCGTTACCATCTTTCAGTCGAAGACGCGCGAGCGTGTTCGCGGCGTCTGCTCTAACTGCCGGATGCAGTCGGTATAGAAGGAAGTCGGCGACTACCGGGCCTGCGCCCTCTGGTTTGGCACGCAGCACTGCTGTCACACCAAGCAACACCGTCGGTATATGGGGCGCGGAACGCCCTCGCTGCTCGTGCTGCAAAACGTCAAGAATAGCCGCACCGATCTCGCGAGTTTGCGCCTCTTGCTCCTTAGGTAACGCCGCTGCGATCTTGCCCAGGGCTTCAAGCTCGCGCGCTCTCAACATACCTTTGTTGGGTTCACGCAAGGCTTTTAGTAGATGAGGAGTGGCTTTTGGCGATTCGATCTCACCGAGGGCAAACGCAGCCATCTGTGCCACCTCTCGGTCGTAGTCATCCAATGCGGTCGCCAGAGACTCTATGGCTGCTTCGTCTCCAATTCGCCCAGCCGCGAGGGCTGCCCTGCTGCGAACCTTCGCGTTGCGGTCCGAAAGTAGCCGGCGTAGTGCGTCGTCCCACTTCCGTGTGTCCTCGGCCTTTATGATTTGTATCAAAACCTGCGTTGGCAATTGTCGCTGCGAGGCGCGCGCACGCGTTTGGGAAAGAACCGGGCAATTGAGAACTAGCGACAATAAGGAAACAGTAACGGCGAGTGCTATTCGAATCATGAGTTTTCTAAATTCGACCGTTCGCATCGACCACACGTTCGACGGAATCAAGTTTTTGTAATCTCACTAAGCGGGGAGTTTCTTAGTGCTATGTATCACGGACGGGGGTGGAATATGTCAAGGCGTGCATTGCCGATCACGGACCAGAAAACGCCCTTGCAACGTGCATAAAAACAAGCAGGCGCCACACCCGTCTCCGGGCGAAGCGCCTGAGAACATAGATTTGATTGAAACTAGCTGGCGACGCTGGATACGTCAGCGATCTCTGTCGACGGCTCGGTGGAGTCCGCATTGATCGGAGACATGCTGGAGGTGTCCAGCGGCTGAGCGTCCCGGCCATTGCTTTTCGACTTGCCAGTCGCAGCGTTCATCATTTTGATCATCTTGCAGGTGCCTTCAAACAGAGCGCCCGGCTCGATTACCAAAGATGCAGTCTGAATGTTGCCATTCAGTTTGGCTGCCCGGCCTAGTTCCAAACGCTGCGTCGCAATGATGTCACCATTAACCGTGCCATGAATGACCGCGATGGCGACTTCGATGTTGGCGTCGACTTTACCATTGGCGCCCACGATCAACGTGCCGGTGGTCGAGCTCACGCGGCCAGACAGGTGGCCGTCAACTCTCATCAAGGCCTTAAAGTTCGCTTCGCCGGTAACGACCGTGCCGCTACCCACAAAACCGCTCAAGTTACCCTCTTTCATGTCGCGCGCGAGCGATTCGCTCTCAGTCATGGCGCGAGGCGACGAAGAAGGGGGTTCTACATGTGGTTTCGGTTCTGGTGTGGCGGGTTGATACGAGCTGAACGTGCGCGGAG
Organism: Pyrinomonadaceae bacterium; assembly: GCA_963730985.1. GTDB lineage: Bacteria > Acidobacteriota > Blastocatellia > Pyrinomonadales > Pyrinomonadaceae > PSRF01. The sequence goes on along the minus strand of CAVSTX010000001.1, from coordinate 18,432 downwards.
TTGAATAAGTCGCTTCCTGTTTTTCGGTCGAGACTTCATGGTCTCCCGATTCTTTCGGGTTCTTTCCTATCCTAAGCATTCGAAACCTCCGTTGTTGGGGGCGCGGGATTAAGTCACTGGTGCCATCGGGTCGGTAGAAGTAACAAAAAACTCGCGTGCCGTTTTTTTAAATGGAATTTAGAACTGGCGGCCGATCGCAGGCGTAAAACCCGAGAGCGGAAACCCATAATAGACAACTCCCGTTGAGGTGTCCAGACTTGTAATCAAAATACAATCGTTACGAGTTGGAACACACCGGTTGCTCACTCAGACGCCGACGAGAAGCTCACTATCCTCTTCGACGTCTGACGTCCACGACTGTCTCACTGTTTGCTTCCTCGTCGGTGCCGTGAGAACGCAATCCCCGTCGAATATCGCGCCAAGCCGAACGGAGAGAGCCGGCGTGTAGATCTGCCCGGTCACCTTTGCATGACTCTCAAGTACGACCTTTTCCGTCGCATTGATGTTTCCGATGACGGTGCCGTTAATGACAGCGGCGCCGACGTTGATGTCAGCTTCAATTCGGCCTCGCCTTGTTAAGACGAGGGTCCCATCGGGGGAGCTAATGTTCCCGAAGGAGTAGCCGTCGAAATGCAAAACGCCTTCGAAGGTTACTTCGCAGTTTGAACCTGGGAAGGAGCCAATGTAGATATCCGAATTCTCCCCGCGGAGGTTTTCACATTCGGAAACTGCATCTGACTCTGACTGAATCTCACGGAACCAACGTTCGAAGCTGCCACCTAAATCAAAAACGTCATCGGAATCAGTTGGTTCGGTCGGGGGATGATTTTGCGTGCTTACCTCAATATGATTGCTCATTGACTAACACAATCCTCTTATCCAAGATTCATACCCCCTGGTCACCAATCATTGTGCAAAGACCATCAAAGACAGCTCCATCCTTAATCGCAATTGAGCGCGTCCAGATATTGCCGTGAATCCTCGCGCAGGCCGTCAACTCCACACGTTGGTGAGCCACAATGTCGCCGTTCACCGTGCCGCTGATGATCGCTGTTGCCACATCGATGTTGGCGTCGACTACGGCTGAGTTGTCGACGATCAGCGTGCCCTTGCTCGAATAAACCGTGCCGGCAATGTGTCCGTTCACCCGGAGCATGTCGCGGAAACTTATTTCGCCAGAGAGCTCAGGCCGCGAAGCAATGTAAGAACTCGACCGCTGCCTTATGCCGAGGCTGCCACCGTTTGCTCCCAGCTGGCCGGTGACAATGCCGTCAATCGGAAGCATCCCCTTATAGTGGGCTTCACCGGTAATTACTGGCGTGCGCGTTTGATAGCTTGCGACGTCTTTCCTGACCGGCACCAAAACAGGAACGGCGCGAGAGACACTCGTGTCCTGCTGACTTTGCGTGTTCAATTGTTGATGGGAATCCGTTAGCTCTGAGTAGTTCCGAATCACGCCAGACGCCGTTCGCAGGCTCTGGCTCTCATTCGGTTTTCTCTTTAAGTGGAGCAAGGATCAGCTCTCCCAGTTGAGGACATTCATTTCTGCCGGGAGAAACCAATCCCGAAAGTGGAATGGACGCCACGCTAATTGGTTAGAAATTTAGAGCAGGACGAAACCGCTTGGTGGCCGCGCAAGTTATCACAACCAAACTACATCTACAAGCTTAAATTGGCGGCTGGATGAACTGCGACTCTCCTTGCGTGATAGCCGCAGTCCCTGTTGCCTACTTATTGTTTTCAATGCTGGCTGCCAGCACGTCGTTCATCGCGCAAATCGCGGCCTTTTTGGGTACTTGCGCGAGTTTTAAGTTGGTGATGTCCAGCGAATTGTTACCTACCAGTGCCGCGGAACCGAGTTTGACCCAACCCTTCCCAAAGTCGACATAGATTGGAACCAGCATGGCGAAGTTTTCCGAGACTCCGCTCTGTGTCACTTTGCCGGAAAGCGAGCCATCGGGGTTGATCTTGTAGTCAAACTTGTAGCTCGGCATTTCGGTTCCGTAAACCCACTCGTTGAAGAACCAGTTCATGCTGCCGTTCTTTGTGATGTCCATGTCCGGCGTCATGTGCTTCTCTACGGCCTTCTGGAAATCCGCGGTGGAGATATTCTTGTTGAAGTGGGTCTGCACAAAGTCTCTCATCATCTTTTGAAATTGCGCGTCACCAGTCTGGTTGTTGTACATTATCATCCGAATCATATGGAGGATGTAGGCGCCTTTCGGGTAGATGAGATTTTGCGCGACGGCGCCGGTCTTTGCGCTATTCAAACGGTAACCCTGCGTTACTGGTCCAACCGTGTAAGGCTTGCGATTTCTGGTTGCCGCCGATGGTTGAACAATCTGCTGGCGCTGCTCTTCCCAGAAGTCTACGAACTTGCCGAGATCTTTGCGCACGTACTGCACGTAAAGCGATGCCGACAGTTCAGCAAAACCTTCGCTCATCCACTGGTCGTGATAACTGTTCCAGCCGATCGTATGCCCCCACCACTGATGCGCAACCTCATGTGGGCCAACATATTTCCAGAAAGTGGAAGTGCCGCTCTGGCTGCCGAGCAATTGCGCGCGCTGCGTTGAATCCATGAACGCGGCATAAGGCATGAAGACCAGCGTGGGCCAAGCCTGGCCGAAATTGATGGCCGGCTGTTGCGTCATGGCAATGCGGGAGTAAGGGAGCTTGCCGAAGAACGCGTTGTAAATGCGCGTAGAGTTTTGCGTATCGGCAAGTGCGGCGTCAGCCATCTTGGTAGTTGAGATCACGCCCAGCGTCGTATCTGTGTCTACACCGGATCGCTCCGCCTGCTCAATATTCCTCTGAATTGCTTTCAACTCGTCCGGAACTTCAGTGTTTGCGTAGAACTCGAGGTTATATCCCGTAACCGTGTCAGCAACTTCTTTTTTCTTAAACTTGCCGTAGTTGAATCCCGAGACCGCTAATTCGGTAGTTCCGCTTGACCACTTGGCTACGGAATAGTCGCCCTCGCGAATTTCTGCTCCAACGGGCACTCCTGTTCCTACAAAGATGTGGCCCTTTGGATAACGGAACGTCATGTCAAAGATGGCCCGATCACCAAACTGCACGCCGCCATTGTTTGGATACCACGACAAACGCGGTATCAGGATGTAGTTTCCGCCACCTGAGTCGCGCAAAGCTTCTCCGCCGCTGTACTGCACGCTCATCGTGTATGTCTTTCCAGCTTCGAGTGGCTGCGGAACGATGACTGCGAAATCTGCGTCTTCGTCTTTGCCTTCCTGAATGAAACTCAGTTCCTTGCCCTGTTCGTCAGTGACTTTGCTAACCCGCAACGAACCATAAAGGTTGAAAAGTACGACGCGAGTTCCGCCGACGAGAGCTTTGAACGTGACCCGATCAGTAGCAGAAAGCTGAGTTCCCTTGATGGTTCCATCGATTTCATGCTTCGTCATATCGATCAGACGATGCTCTTCCGCGCTTGTCGCAGTGCCGTTGCGATACTCCTCGGCCCGATGAAACGCAGTCCAGTAACCACCGTCGCTGTCGCCATAACTCGCGAGCAGTACTTCTTCCGGAGCGACCTCAGGAATGCCGAGCGGATTGTATTGATAGACCAATTTGCTGTATCGCTTGCCGTTGATGAAGGCGGTGAAAAAGCCCGGGCGCTCCGGGGCGTACAGGTCCGCCAACACTCTCAATTCCGAATTCTCTCGCAACTGCTTTCGCAACAGATTCTGGTTCTCGTGGAACAGATCGCGGGCTCGATTTATTTGTGGGCCGCTCGCACCCATTCGCGTGCCCGGCGCATTCTTGATTTCATCAAACGTTTTGTCGGTGAAGCGCAGAACCAGAGTGGAAAACTGCTCCGTCAGCGTGGGCTCGTTAGTGAATATTTTTAGCGCATTTTGTTCAGTCTCAGTCGGCGGATTTATGTGCAGCTCACCGTCGCCGATGAACACGCCGCCCGTGTAACGACCTTCAACTGGCTTGAGAAAATAAACTTCGCCGCTTCGTAACGTGAAAGAGCCGCCCTCGCGTTTCAAGACCACGTTACTCACAGCAGCCACAGAGCCGGAAAAATCCTGTTCGGTTTTTGCCTGTTGCCTCAGTTGCTGATAGACAGGATCGGAGTTTGCCCTTGAGGCGCCGACCGGGATTACCACACCCGAGTCTACCGAAGCGACCTCCAGTTGGAGATTAACCGCAGCCGTGCTGTTGTCTTCGACCTTCACCGATTGTTTCCGGCCATCGCCAAAACCTTTGGCTGAAATAACTACGGTATAAGTGCCGGGCGGCAAACCTTCGACTTTGTAGCGCCCGTCCTGATCGGTGATAGCTTTAAAAGACTTCTGGGTCGCGTCATCGGTCACGGTAACTGCCGCTCCGGCGACCGATTCGCCTTTAGTATTAGTCACACGGCCTTCTATTTGACCTCCAGCGCCATGAACGATGAGGAGGGGGTACACCAAAGCCCCACACAACACGAGGAGTGCGACCACACTTCTATTTCTATTGAACATGATTTTCCTTCCGAACAGGTTTACTTCGAGGTTTCGCGGCGTGGGCTGCTTTGAAGGCAGTATTATTTAGTGCGACGCCATCGCAGTCAAGGCGTCAGTTGAGATGGGAAGTTGCAGGCGTTCCCGACCGTACCATCTTCGCAGGATGACCTTGCGACCTGCATGTTCTCCCGTTGTCATCGTAATTCCTGCGTGGCATTCTGGAGACCGGAAAATCAAAGAAAAATGGGTGCAGAAACGAAAACCAAGACAACTCTGCTTCGCGCCATGGGTCGTGCTATCGAAGACTTCGGCATGATCCAGGACGGCGATCGAATCATGGTCTGCTTGTCGGGAGGTAAAGATAGTTACACGCTGCTTGAACTACTACTTGACGTCCAGGGACGCGCGCCGGTTTCGTTTGAATTGCTCGCCGTCAACCTGGATCAAAAGCAGCCGGGATTCCCCGCGGACGTACTGCCCCATTACCTCGAAAGCCGTGGAATCACTCACCGGATCGTAGAACGCGACACCTATTCGGTAGTTAAGCGGCTCGTACCGGAAGGCAAGACCTACTGTTCCGTCTGTTCGCGATTGCGACGCGGGATCCTTTACAACATCGCTGTCGAAGAAGGCTGCAACAAAATCGCGCTGGGCCATCATGCCGACGACATCATCGCCACGTTTTTGTTGAACCTTCTTTTTGTTGGGTCGCTAAAAGCCATGCCTCCAGTTTTGCGTTCAAACGACGGACGCAACACAGTTATTAGGCCGCTCGCGTACTGTCGGGAATCTGACATCGCGGCGTTTGCAGCTTCACAGAATTTTCCCATCATCCCGTGTGATCTTTGCGGCTCGCAGTCAAACCTGAAGCGCGTTCGAGTGAAACAGTTGATTGCCGATCTTGAAAAAGAGATTCCGCACGTGCGTAGTTCCATGTTAACAGCGCTCGGCAACGCGGCACCTTCACACTTATTGGACCACCAACTATTTGATTTCAAGAAATTAGGAAGCGCTACGGGCGACGTGGAATCAGAACTCGACCTCGCGGTCGGTCACAGCGATCCTGATCTCTCGCCGGCACTTGTTTCCGTCTAGAAACACTCGTGAGTACCATAGACTTGATCTGTGAAGCAGTATTTTTTCGAAGGACAGACTAGAGTCTGTGCCACTGGCCAATGCCCCAGTCTTCCAAAAAGAGAGCGGAACTCGACCTCAGCAAGTTTCCGCCAGGCTCGGTCACAGAGTTTTCCACGTCAGTTTGTCTCGCTTGCACCTTTGATATCTTCACCAAACAACTTGGATTGGCGCCTCGCACCGCCTATTCGGAAATCAAAAAGTATTCACCAACGGTTGCAGAATTGACGTCGCCCAAAGCGGTCAGGCCTTTCTTTGATTCCGAAGAGAAATTTCCGCACTGTCCTTACTGCAACGCAGCCAAGCGCTGGCACGCGTTGCTCGAAACTTTTCGCATTGAGGGCGGTAAATCGACCGATGCGCTCAGGCGAGAGTTGATTAAGAAGTTGCCAAAGGATCGTTTTCAAGTGATCGAAACGAAGTCAGACAAGCGCACCACGTTTTTTGATTGGCTCGACACGCTTGATAGACACGTCACTCTTGGGGATGAGGAGTGGTTGCTCGAAACTACGCGAGCTTACCTGGGACGGGTTGAGCCCAAGACTGACTGGGCGGAAGTGTTTGCCGGTGTTAGAAACATTCGTCGCTCGCAACGATTGAAGGAAGGATGGGAGCGCGACGGGAATCGCCTGTTTCTGGCGCCCGTGCTTCATGCGGAGGTGTTGACTGTCCAATACCTCGTTAGTCGATCGCACGTAAGCGGCGGAAGGACGCTCGAAGGTCGTTTGACACTGCACGAGCTGTTGCGGCGATTGCGATACAGCGGTCATCTCGCTGCGCATGAGATCACCGCAGGCGATCAGTTTGAAATTCTAGAGCAGGTGATTGATCAACTGGCCGGCGGTTCGGGGAACGTGAAGCTTTATCACATCGTTGATCGGCGCGATTTCCTGGAGAAGGCGAAGACAGTTTACGCGCGGTATGCGTAACGTAAGTGCTGAGTGCTGAGTAGAAAGTCCTGAGTCCTGATAGGAGCGCGAAGGGCGACAAAGCTTAATAGCACGACTCTGGTATCGCACGACCTGCGCGGTCATGGCGCCCTCGTTCCCTGTCCTCAGCACTTTTCACCCCTCTTTCTCCGATAACGATGCGTGATTGGCCGTCTCCTGCCAATCCCGATCGCATTTCGCGAGATGATCAAGGTGGGCGGTAACTGACGCCGCTTAAACTCGTTTGCCGGCGACTCAACCCGGTTCAAAATGTCATAGACCATCGTGGCATCGTGACCTGCGGCAATGATCTCTTCCGGAGTTGCCTTGTTCTCAAAGTACATCCGCAGGACTGGATCGAGTAAGTCGTAGGGCGGGAGGGACTGATCGTCAAATTGCCCGGGGGCCAACTCTGCGGACGGCCGCTTCTCCACTATGCTGCGCGGAATGATCTCCTCAGTTCTATTGAGATGATTCGCCAGCGCGTAAACCTCAGTCTTCAACACGTCGCCAATCACAGCCAGCCCGCCGTTAGTGTCGCCATACAAAGTGCAATAGCCGAGTGCCAACTCAGATTTATTTCCAGTCGACAGTAGCAATCGCCCTTCCGCGTTGGAGATCGTCATCAGAATATTTCCGCGCAGTCGTGACTGAAGATTTTCGGCTGCGGTCGAACTGCTTCCCGCGCTGGGTGGTGGAAGCTCGAGCTCTTTTAGGAGAACTTCAAAGGCCTGATTGATAGGACGCTCGATGACGGTCATTCCAAGTCGTCGACCTAATTCAACTGAATCATCGATGCTCGACCGCGACGAGTAAGGCGACGGCATCATCACCGACAACACGTTCTTCGCGCCGAGCGCTTCACAAGCCAGCGTGGCCACCACTGCGGAATCGATGCCCCCGGACAGTCCAATCACTGCTTTAGTAAAACCGTTCTTGCGCGCGTAGTCGTGAATGCCTAACACCAGCGCGCTACGGATCGTTTCAATGTCGTCGCCTGGTAAGCAGCGCGTGTCCGCGACTCCGCAACTCAGATCAACCGTCCCGAAAAACTCCTCAAATGGCGGCGCCTGAAGAATTATTTTCCCTTCGCTATCAGAAACGATACTGGCGCCGTCGAAAATTATTCCATCGTTCGCCCCGAGCAGATTAACGAACACTATCGGAAGTTTTGCCGCCTTCGCGCGGTGCGAAACCATTGCGCAACGCTGGCCCATCTTGCCTTTGTTGAATGGAGACGCGTTGATCGAAATCAGTAACTGCGCGCCCATCTCGATCAACTCATCGGCAGGATCGTGCCCGTAAAGTCGTTCCTTCCAAAACGTCTTGTCGTTCCAGAAGTCTTCGCACACGGCCACCCCCAATTTGTAATTATCAACTGAGAAGAGGTGGCGCTCGCGCGCGGGCTCGAAGTAACGCGGGTCGTCAAAGACGTCATACTCCGGCAGTAACGTCTTGTCGGCGAAGCCTATGATTCTTTTGTCGCGGATGATGGCGGCGGAGTTGAAAAGCCTGCGACCGGTGGGTTGATCGTTGGGTCGAACGGTGCCGACGATGGCAGTGATGCCTTCCGTCGCCGCGGCGATCTTTTCAAGTGGTTCGAGCACGCAGCGCACGACATCGCGATCCAGGAACCAATCAAAAGAGGTGTAACCCTGAACGCATGTTTCGGGTAGGACCACGACGTCTGAGTTATCTTTCCGGCCGTGTTCGATGGCCCGAATGATGGCCGAAGTATTCCCCTCGTAGTCGCCGTTGGTTGTGTTTATCTGACCGATCGTTACGCGCACAATCGTAGGTTCGCGCCCCGTATGCTAATTGAATGAAGAACTGAGTAGATCGTGCACCTTTCGGAGCGAGATCGCAAACGAAGTGTTGAGGTAAACTAAAACAGAAATGACCAAAGTTTACGTCGTGCTGTTGGCCCTCATTGCGTTGATCGGGATTGTGTTCAACCGGTTCGCCGTCGAAGAGGCATACCGCTACCGGTTCCTGTTCTTTTGGCGACCGCCGGTGATTGTTGCGCGTGTGATAGTAGTTTTCAGTAGCGTCATGTTGCTTCTATTAGCACTGCTGGTGGGTTTTGAAATTATCAAGTGAGGGGATGGAGATTTTGGAAGACACAAGTTCAGAACTGCGAGCGACAACGAGCGGATACTGGCATTCAATTCCACTCAATGTTTTCATCCGAGAGCATATAGAACGCAGGATGAGTGACGGCATCCGCTCGCTATCGCTCGCGGCTCTGCATCGAATATTGTGCCCGCTACGCCGGTTGAGGCGTGCGGAGAGCTAAGTTATATTGAGGTCAGACTTTAGGTTATTGCCATGAAGGCCTGAAGGCTCACTCGCGGAGGGGTCGCATAATGGTAGTGCAGCGGTCTTGAAAACCGCCGGCCGAAAGGCTATGCAGGTTCGAGTCCTGTCCCCTCCGCCATTATTTTCAACAACCTACACACTTCCACGATCATCGTCCTTCGGTCCCAGTGGCGAGTTGGCGCGCTTTTGGCGCGCTTCTGGCGCTCCCGGCCACCAACCGCAGCGGCAAAGGCCCGCCCGTTAGTGATTCAACTGCAGTACGCAGGTTCTCCGGCATGGCATGGCTGTACCGAGAAGTCATCTGCAAAGTGGTGTGACCCAACAATGTCATGATGTCCATCTCATGCACGCCCTTTCCTCGCAGACGCGTCGCGAAGGTGTGACGCAGATCGTGAAAACGAAGACCGGAAATCTTCGCCGCACTACATGCTCCCTCCCACGCGTGCCTGAAGGTTGTTAACTTCAAACCCGTGCGGGCATAACTGAAAACATGTTCTTCTGGCGAAGCATCCTGCTTCAACGATCTAAGTTCCACTTCGACGGGATTGTTCATGGGAAGCTTTCGAGGTCGGCCTGTCTTCGTGTGAGCAACGTAGATCGTCTTCTGTTCGAAATCTACGTTCTCCCACGTCATGCCCAGGATTTCGCCTTGTCGCATTCCCGTCTGCAAAGCCACGACGACGATCGGGCGGATGTGAGCGCGTCTGCCGACGAGAATTTCGAAAAGTCTTTTCTCTTCATCATCGGTTAGATAACGCTCACGAGCCGGAGCCTCGCGTAGCTTGTGCACACGCCGCATCGGATTCGTCTCCACCAGTCCGTTGTCATAGGCCATTGAAAACACCTTCGACAGAACTTGTAGCTCGCGATTGACCGTTGCGGGTGATCGCTTCCGTTTGTGCAATGTGGTTGTATTCAAGCGTTGTTGTTTGTACTTCTCAATCAGCATTGGCGTGATGTCGCGAAGTCGCATGGCCTTAAAGAAAGCCTTAAGTGGCCGAGATCGCTCCTCGTCATCCTGCCAACTGCGCTTCGATGCTTTCGCCCAGGGCACAAAGACTTCGTCCACAAATTCAGCGAAGTCTTTGTTGCCGGCGGCGCGATTGTATTTATCATCGAAGATATCTCGCTTGATTTTCGTTTGTGCTTGTTCTGCTTGCTCTTTCGTCCGCGCTTCCGGGATGGCCTGTTTGATGTGGAGTCCGCGTAACCTGAACTCCACGATCCAGATGCCTTTGCCTTTCGGCCCTTCTCCCTTGACGCGCTTTCCGTTGTAACGTTTCCAGACTGCCATTTCTGTTTCTCTCCTTTCGAGAATGGCAGCCGTCAAAGTGATGCTGCCATTCTATCGAGGAGCTTGATCGGTGTCACGATTCGAACTCGATTTAACTCGCGAGCTGAAGTTTCTTTCGGTTGCCTTCGGCCTTGCGGCGCTCAGCTTCTTCTTGAGCCCAGCGATCAACTTCTTCGCGCTTGAATCGCAAAAGGTCACCCATGCAGGCGTGAGGCAACGGATGTTCGTCATCGGAACGCTTAGCCCATTTCATGATTCCCGCGGTCGTGGGCTCGCCCTCTGCATTGATGATCTGCCAGTAGCGAGCCAGCTGAGTGGCGGTCATCCATTCAAGCATGGGTTCTGCCTGAGCTATCTCAGGATCGGGTTGGGCCAGAAGCAACGCCATCGCCTCATAAGTTGTGCGATCAAATAAGCGAGCTAGTTTCTCTTTTAGGTTTTGGTCTTTGTCGAGCATGCCATCGCGTATTACAACGGACGTGCCAACGTCGATAGACGGCAGAAGGGACGCGAGAAGGTCTCACGGAACCTGACTAGAACCGTGATTTTACGGTATGCGACTAGCGGGAGGCCTCAACCGAAGCCCGAGACAGCTGGAGTAATCAGGCAAGAAGCTGTAGGAAAAAACAACTCTGTATGTCTTTCCCGACAGGCACGGAGGGAAGCGGAATCCTTGGGACCCATTGAGCGAGATCCGGCGCCCGTGCAGGGGCCATCTGTGTGCAAAAGAAACCCAAAGTGAATGCAAGCCGGAAACGTCGTCCAAGCAGAGGGTATTGATGCGTTCTATTCGAGCTTCACAAAATCTGTTTTCCGAAAATTGACCCTGCAAAATTTCGCGTGAAAAAAGGCCACAAATGTTTGAGCGCAAATCGCTTTTGCCAGTTCCTGGTTTTCTCAGGATTAATTTAAAGGATTCCTGATTCTAGAGTTGTTGATTACCAATGACTTACGCCGGAACCTGATATATATTTTTCAGTCTCTATCTTGTCTGCCCACCTGATTTCATTTCCTGATTTCATTTCGCCGAGGTCAGCGGCCTTGCTACTCGCCTACGGTCTCTGGTTGCAAAGGTCAGTGCGAAGTAAGCGCGCGGCCACCGAGTGGCGAAAACTACGATAGCCGGGCGTACGATAACGTCCCATTATGTGCCGGTGCGGGCAGCGTGACATCGTTTTCCAGATGGCACGATGCTTGTCTGACCAGGACATCAATGCCGCGTTATCGGATGACCGTCCGATAGCCCAGCGGCGTGAATTAAACACGATTTGTTCGTTGTGGAATTTGATCCGCGGGTCAGCGCCAAGCTACGTCGGCACGAACGGGTGCGCGTGAGCACGCGCAACCAAGATCTTCCGACAGAGAGGTCTTCGTCCTCATTCCCCTAAATGCGAAACAACGGCGGCTTGAATGACAGTGGTACCGGTAATCTGAGCCGGTTGGTTTTCTTTTGCGATGACGTTTGCGACCCAAGCCTTCGACGGCCGTTTTTTCGGTTTAGAGTAATCCATTCTTTCCGAGAGCGAGGCTGCGGCATTCCGGGGGAATGGTCCGGCGGGAGCGTTGTGGCGGGAGCGTTCTTGCGTTCTTGGCGTTGATTGGTGTTCGTGATAACTTCTTGGGGCCTGAACCAGCCTGCTCTGCTCAACAAATCCGTCCTAGTTCGCCTTAGTCCTGTCACGGTTTCAGGCAAGAATTTTGTCCACTAGGTGTTTGTTTGTATGCCGTTCTTGTCATTTTCAAATGTCCGAAACCTTAAATGACTCCATAAAGAACCTTCGACTTTCGCAGCGTGCGAGAAATTTCCTAAGTAGGGCCAAGATCACGACGATACGCGATCTCGCACAAACGTCTGAAGGTCAATTGCTAAGGCACTGGAGTGTCGGGCACAAAACGGTGACTGAGATCGGTAAAGCACTTCAACCACTGGGCCTACGCCTCGGCATGAAAGCTGTCGATATCGCGCGCACTAAATCAATCGAAGAGACTGGGCCCGCGACGGATAGAGACAGCGTGCAGAGATGGCGACGGTATACAGGCAATGGATGGGTCGCCGATCTTGAACTTTCGACAAGAGCACATAATTGCCTCAGAGACGCTCAGATACGCTCACTTCAAGAGCTGGCCGAGATGTCAGATGACCAACTCCTCCACATAAAGAATCTTGGGCAGAACACGCTCATAGAAATTAGAGAGGCTCTACTAGCAAGGGGCATCACCGCCCAGGCTTCTGCGGACGACGCCGAAGAAAATAGCGCTCAAGCGCAGACACCCGTTAGACGAGCTTCGCTGCTATTCATTCCGCAGAGTGCGCGCGGTCGCGCAATCAAAGATCTGCCAATGTCGGTTCGTCTTGAGCATGTGCTTGAGAAGAGGGGCTGTCGGCTATTAGGTGATTTAAATGGACGCTCGCTTGAGGAGATCATCAAGAGCAAGAATTGTGGGCGGCACACAGTAAACGAACTTGTAACGCTGGTTCAGAGAATACAAGCAGGCGAATTTGATGGCCGTTCCGAGACGGAAGGATCAAGGGAAGAACGCTTGATCAATTTCATTGACGATTTAGTTATGGGTATGCCGCTAAGGGAACGCGGCATAGTTCTGATGAGGTACGGCGCGGATGGCAGCGATCCCGGAACGCTCCAAGAAATTGGATCAAAGTATGAGATCACTCGAGAACGCGTCCGACAGATTCTCCAGCGGATTGGCAGGCAAATCCATAAAGCCGTCTCACTGCGATTTGATAACTTGTTACCTGATATGGCAGTAGAACATCTGGCCGCGATGCGGCCATTGAGTCCAGAATTCCTCTCGCATTCGCTCGGAGCATTTAGTTCCAGGGTTAAGTTCTGTCTTCCATTTTATATCCGCATCTTTCACGAATTAGCCCCGTCGCTCCCAGCTTGGGCTGAAGGTCAGAAAACTGCCGCGCGTTCACAACGAGAAATTCAAATAACTAAGGCTCTACGGGAACTCTTAACCGGGGATGTCAGTTCTAAGCCCTTAGATCAAGTTTTTGCGTTACTAAAGGCTAGCCGCAAAGTTCCGCAACTCAAGCCTGCGGAGTTTCTTGAAGCGTTGCGACAAAGTGAGTCCTTGCCAGTAGACTTCATCTCACCCGAACGCCCCACTATCAAGTTGTCGAATCTACGAACTCGCGATTGGGTTACTCACGTTTTGTCGCAAGCGGCAGGACCGTTCACGCCAGAACAAATAATCGAACGCGCAACCACATTGTTGGGAGATCGTTTCACACCTCCATCTCCCTTCGGACTCGCGAACAAGTTGAAACCGAAGGATGGATTCTATCTTCTTGATCGTCGCGCTTTTGGCCTTCGTCAACACTTTCGTCTACCACTTCGGCTTTGGCGAAAAGTTCGCTCCGACTATGAGCGGCTTTTGAAAAAGGAAAATCGACCGATATCAACTTCAGAAGTTTGCAATGAGAGGATGTTTGACTGGGTTGCTCTGACGAATGCTTACGAAATCGCACAGCTGCTGCGCGAAGATGATCGGTTTACCGACTTGGGCCGGTTTCTTTTTGCTCTCAGGGAGTGGGGAATTGAAGAACGGGAATACGTTAATGATCTAATCCCAAGAGTGTTGGCAAATGCGGGTCATCCGATGATTGGAACCGCGATTTGCGAGGAGCTTCAACGTTTTCGATCAATAACGCCTACTTCGATGGCGTCCGTGCTAAGAGGCAACGCCGAAGTGCGAGACTATGGTTTCGGCTATTACGGCTTAAAGGCGTGGGGCGATACATCAAAGAAATTTTTGGTTTCCGAGAAGCGACTAGTTAATCGCATTATTGGCAGATCTGAGCCGCCTTTTTCGTTCGGACAATTGTGCTCGGTTCTGGAAATCTCTGAGGACGATCCACTGGTGGATCGGCTCTGGAAAACAGTCCAGTCTCTCCCGAAAGTGAGATGTCAGCCCAATGAAAAGGGTGTTGACACAGTCTTGAGTCATGACTCTTGGAGTTTAGAGCGCGCGCTTTCATCTCTGCTAACGCAAGCAAGTAGAGCCCTACCGCCATACGAAATTCAATGGGAGTTAGGAGATCGGTTTGGCCCCGCCTTCGCTGGTAGGTCACTTTCAGATGTCGAGCGAGCGCTTGAGCGAAATGCTCTCTTCGTTCGAAATACAGCTGGCGCATACATGTTGGATCATCAGCTTGAAGCGCACCTGCCGGACTTCGCCAACTTTCGGGACGCCTGTTTTGAAATACTCTCGAACTGCAATGAGATCGTTGGATGTGAAGATATCCTGGAGCGAATTAGAGCAGAAGGGATCGATATTAAGAATGTTTCAACGAGCATGCTCGCAAGTATTCTGCGCGGTGATGAATCGTTTGAGGAGGTCGGCAGCCAGCGCTTCCGGGCTAAGACGTGAAAGCTTTAACCAAACCACAAAAGATTCTGGCGGTTATGTTTGATCTCTGCAATGGCGAAACGAAGGCCTTGCAGTACGAAGATATCGTTGTATCCGCTTTCAAAAAATACCCTGAAGATTTTCAATTGCGCGGATATCCTGAATACCCTGATTCGTCCGATATTCACAAACCGCTTTACGAAATGAAGAGAGCGGGACTTGTCCGCGCGGCGAATAAGACCTTTCAGCTTACGGCGCAGGGCCTTGAGGCCGCTCGCAACTTAATGCACTCAAGTGCAGGCGACAAGAAAAGACTTACGAAGGCTGAAGAAAGCGAGATCAATCGGATCGTTAACTCGGCTGCTTTTCAACTCTTTCAAGAAGGACATCAGGATTCCATCTTAGACACAGACTTCTATGAGTTCCTTGGGGTGACGGTCAGAACCAGCAACGGGGACTTCTGGGGACGAATGAAAAACGTTGAGCAAGCGGTAAAAGCGCATAGCCAGAAGCGGCGGGATAATTTGTCTTCGGCACTCAAACAATTACATAGTTTTTTAGTGGTTAGATTTAAGGAGGAACTGGACGCGAGGAGTTGACATGGCTATTAAAGTTCAAAAGTTCGTAATAGATGAAGCGGTACTCGATCTCATTGGGAATGAGTTCAAGTTCGATCACTCAAAAGGACTTGCCGAATGGTTGAAGAATTCTTGCGACGCTTACCTTCGCGAAGGAGTTCCCGATGACCAGCAGTTCATCATTGTCAGATTAACTGATGATAAGCGGGGCCAGTTGAGCCGGATGGAATGTATTGATTTCGTCGGAATGGACAAGAAGCAAATCGACGATGCCTTCAAACGTTTTTTCGATCCTCAGGCCGCAAAGAAAGGATCAAAACAAGCGCAGATAAAAACTCTTGGAGGCCATGGTAATGGCGGAAAGTTCTATATGCGGCAGATGTTTAAGACATCGCAGGCGATCACGTATCGGCAAGGCCGGATGAATATTTTTGGCTTCAATACTAAACGACAATATGGCTTTGAAGAGGGTTTCGAAGATCGAAAGATGAGTTTGGATGAAGCGATCAGTAAGGCGGGCATCGATAGTATCGAGTTACCCGATAGCGTTAGAGCCGGATTATCCTCCGCCGAGTTTGGATTTACGGTGGTACGTGGAGACAACCCTTATAAGGTTAAAGGAACCACGAATCGCGACAAGCTCGTAGAGAAGCTAATCTTTCATCCTCAAGCGCGAAGGCTAATTGAAAGAAAACCGATTACCCTGCTCTTTAACGAAGAGACTAAACCGATCCGCCCAGCGCCACCGAAGCTCGCGCCTAAAGACGGGTTCGAGCAAGCAGTTGTGGTTCAAATACCTGAGATGTTGCGATCGGAGGGAAGAAAAGTTGCTTTCACCGGTCAAAAATATGATTGGCCGGGACGTTTGGTGCTGAAGACGTCCAATGAACCATTGCGGGGATATCTTTCAACGCTAAATACGATAGATTTTATTGGCGAGGTCGGAGTTATTGCGAGTTATCGGATTCACGAACTAGGACCTACACGCTTTTCTGGCCAAAGCGAGTTCATATATGGGGAATGTGAGAGTCCGATTCTAGAAGACCCTGACAACGATTGCGTCCGCAACGATCGCCAAAAGCTCCTTGAAAACGAACGAAGCATTGCCCTTCTCGATTGGGTTCGAGATCAAATTGAGCAACTCGCGGAAAAGATGGAAGCGAAAAATGTTCAGGAGAAGAAAAAACGTGATCTCAAGAATACGTCCGCTTTCAATGAAATGCTCAATCGTTGGAAGAACCGTTTCATGGGCCAAGTGTGGGCTGAAGTTTTTGTGGGTAAAGGACCAGCTGGTTCCGGCGGTGTAGAACCAGGTGGAGGACCCGGCGGCAAGGGCGCTTCAAGCGGAGACGGCGGCACCGGAACCGGACCTGGATCAGGGAACGAAGGTGGGAGTGACACGAAGCGAAAGCCTCGTTTCCCTCTAGTATTGGTTTCCAGTGAGGATCACGATCCGCTCGATCCGTTAGCTAGCGAGCCATTTCATTGCGATCCACGTCACCCCGCAATCTATCGCAGGAGAAAGGATGTTGAAGCTGGCATATATTGGATAAATACGTCCCGCTCTTTGGCGGATAAGATCATTAAGGAGTACACCTCCGATTCCACACGCTGGCGAGAGTATCTCTTTCAGAGATACGTGGACATCATCGTCAAGGAAGCGATTTATCAACTTGGGAAGCTTGAGACGAGCTTAAGCCCGGATGACGTTGATCGATGTATTGATGATGTGACCACCCGTATTCACGACCACGCGGCAAGAGACTTGAACGCCTTCTTGTTTGAAGAACAATTCGGACTAAGTTAAAGATGCGCAAACAAATGACCGTCGTGGACCTTTTCGCGGGTGTGGGCGGCTTTACTCACGGCTTTCTTCGTGTAAATAAGTCCGCACGGAGAATCGGTTTTGACATTCGGCTAATGGTCGATTCAGACCCGACGGCAGCCTATTCATTCAAAAAGAATTTTCCGCAGATCCCCTATTGGCCAAAAGACTTGGACCACCTACATGGAGATGATCTGCTGGGTCTTCTGAAGCTGAAACGCCGCAAATTGGATTTCTTGATCGGTGGCCCCCCTTGCCAAGGCTTCTCACCGAGCGGGAAGCGTTGGTTAGAAGATAACCGCAATCGGCTAATGGCCCATTTCATTTCTATCGCTCATGAGATCGCCCCGAAGTGCGTGATCATCGAAAATGTTCCTACCGCTCTTTCCGCGTGGCAAAGATTATTTAATGAAGAAATTGTAGACGCATTCTCAGGATACGTAGTCCGCAGCTGTGTTCTAAACGCATCGCAGTTTGGGGTCCCGCAGATTCGCAAGCGAGCATTTGTAGTGGCGATTCGAAAGGACTTAAGAGTTTCGGATTTTAAGTTCCCCACGGGAACCCACGATGCAATCGAGATTGGTAATGATTCACACCGCAAGGCTAAGTCGCATCTGCGTTTTGTGTCAGTCGAGGATGCAATAGCTGACTTACCATCGCTTAAAGCCGGCCAAGGAATCGATGGCTTGCCGTACAGCTCACATCCAGCAACTGATTACCAAACCGAAAGACGAAAAGATTCCATAGCCATATTCAACCATGTGGCGAGAGGACACTCGAAGCCATTTCTGAAAAAGATTTCCGTGATTAGGCCTGGCAAGGGCAATGCAGATCTCGAAGACGAGAAGAGATTCTCAGATAACTATTATAGCCAGGCTTACGCACGGCTTCACGCAAAGGGAATAGGTTTCACCGTTACGGCAAATTTCCGCAATCCCGGTTCAGGGCGGTTTACGCATTATCGAGACAAGCGGTCAATAACCGTCAGAGAAGCAGCAAGATTGCAGTCTTTTGACGACAAGATAATTTTCCATGGATATGAAACCGACCAAGAAAGACATGTTGGAAACGCAGTTCCTCCACTCTTGGCAGAAGCGTTAGCTAAGCATTTTGGCAAAATAATCGCGAGCACTTGATGGCAAAACGTACCGATAACGTCTCTAGTGAAGTTCGCTCCGCGACTATGCGGGCGGTGAAAAGCGAAGGCGTTAAGTCCACCGAGCGTAAGTTGCGAGCTGCAATGGTGTCTAATCGGCTAAAAGGTTGGCGAATGTATGCTAATGAATTGCCCGGAAAACCTGATTTTGTTTTTTTGGAGGAACGCTTGGCAATCTTCGTTGACGGATGTTTTTGGCATGGCTGCCCTAGGTGTTATCGTCGTCCACATTCCAACCAAGAGTACTGGGATGGGAAGGTCCTCTACAACGTCGAGCGCGACAGACGAAACCGAGCGAGGCTACGTAGAGCCGGTTGGCGAGTGATGCGGATTTGGGAACACGATATT